>OY970323.1:0-2067739 GCA_963716985.1 uncultured bacterium
GCCGTTCACGTGAATGGCTATCGATCCCGTATAGCTCACCGCACCCGTCGTTTTAACGGTCGAGCTTTGCGTAATGGTGGCTGCTGTCGCACTTAAAGAGGACAGCGGAGTGGTTCCGCCAACTGCCCCAGTAAAGGTTGTCGTTCCTGATCCCCCCGTGATAGTTAGCGCCTGTGCGCCGTCCAGCGTACTGCCAAAACTGATATTCGCATTGTTCGATGTGATGTTGCTCGTTCCTGTTATACTGACGGGATCGGGAAACGTTAAAGTATTGGCGCCAGACATCGTAATGTTGGAGCCAACCTGAATAAGGGCTGCGTTAGTAAAAGTCAGATTCGTTAATGGAGCTGTATTGCCGACAGCGCCATTAAAGGCCACCGTTCCCGTACCAGCGTCCAGAGTCAAAGCTTGCGCACCGTTCAACGTGCTGCTAAAAGTGATATTCTGACCGGTATAGGCTGAATTGTAAGAGGTGATGTTGCTCGTCGTCGTTATGCTGACGGGAGATGGAAACGTTAAGGGATCGGCGCCCTTTGCTATGATATTGGCGCCAATCTGGATGAGTCCGGCACCATTAAAAATGAGATTCACACCAGCCGGCGGTATCGTCAATCCGCCCACATTTCCTAGAAAAGCAATCGTTCCCGTAGTTCCGGCATTCATGGTATGTGTGTGGTTTCCATCGAGGGTGCCGTTATAAGTAATATTCGCCCCATTGGGCGACGCCCCCGAATTGGTCGTGTCTAAAACGACCGCTGCTGAACCAAGTACGATGGAACCGTTTAGCGTGATCGGTTGGCCTTGGGTCGTAATCCCCCCCCCGCCTGCCCCGCATAATGTGATAGCACCAGTATTTGCTGATGCTGTCAACGTCAGCGAGGATCCGCTTCCCATCGCAATAGGAGTATTGATAAAGATTTTGCTAGAAGTACTGTTCGTCGCACAAATTGAGACTGCGGTATTCGTTAAGACTGTAAAAACAGACGCATTGATACTCCATGTAGTTGCGTCAAAACAATTTGGAGCCGAGACATTGGCCAACGTCGCTGTTCCACCGCTAGCTACAATAGTTACACTAGTCGGATCCAGAAGCCATTCTCCGCGTTGGCCCTCTGACGCAGACGTAACGACTCGTCCTTTAGCAATACCGAGGTTCACTTTCCCCGACGTCTCGACAAAGCCGCCGTTACCCCATTCAACGCCACCTCTGACAGAGATACTTCCATCAAAAACCGTCGTACTATCGGACCAGACGATAACCTTGCCTCCATTGCCACTATTCCGAGCATCGGCGTAAATCTCCGAATTTTCATCGACCCAGGTCGTTTTTGCATTGTGAAACGGCTCCTTGCCCTGAAAGCCCCCTCCAATTAACACCTCGCCGCCGCCTGCATCTCCAGAGGCGTTAATCTGGGCGCCTTGTAACAAAACATGATCCCCTAAGACATGAACGATCCCGCCTTTTTCACCTGCATTTGCGTTTGAAGCATCGATTAGACCCTCGACATTTACCTTCGAACCGTCGCCACCATTGATAAAGATTTGCTTTGCTGCGATTTGGCTGCGACTAACCAGATGGATCACGCCGCCGATCTCTTCGAGAGCGCTTGCCGGAGTAATGCCGTCGGTATTGACCACGGTCTTGATCGCTTTTTCGGCAGCTTTGAGAGAAAGCTCTACACTTCCATTCGCAGCTTGAATCTCTCCATAGTTTTCAATTAAAGCGTTTTTGAGATCGCCCTCGACGGAAAACCGGATCAGGCCATCTCCCGTAAAATCCAACACCACTTTTTCAGCGGAGGCGAGAACGACTTTGTCTGCATGTGCGATCAAAGAGCCCTTGTTATTAATAAGGGGTGAAAAAAGAGCAATAGAGCCCTCAGCGAAAATAGATCCTTCGTTGGTGATAGAAGCGTTTTGACTTCCCGATTCTTGGAAAAAGCAATACTTTTCCTGTAAAAAGTCTTCATCGAGAATGTTGAGCGTCGAGGCAATAAGAGAGCCGGTGTTGACAGTTGCGTTTTTACCAAAGTAAATCCCTTGAGGATTGATGAGGAAAAAGCGGCCGTTGGCTTGGAGCTTTCCTAAAATTTTCGAGGGATCATTTCCGACAACGCGGTTTAATACACAGCTTTTGGAAGAGGGCTGGACAAATGCGACGCTTTCGTTTTCTAAAATGTTGAATTTGTGGTAATTAATGATGGCTTTGTCAGATGTTTCGACTCGTAAATGGCCCGCATGGGGAGACGAAAAGTCCGCCCTTCCGGCCTTTACCTCTTTTGGTTCAGGTTCTGCCCAAAGAGAAGATGCGAACATGATGAAAAGAAGAAACTTTTTTCTCAAAACGGCTGCCCTGTTAATTTGATATAAACAAAGGGACTCTTGCTGCTATTTCGGTGGTTCAAGGGAAAACCGACATCCAGACTAAAGGTCAAGGAATTAAGGACCATTCACTCTTAGCCCCACGCCAGATCCCCATTCGAATGTGCTCTTTTCCGATTGAAGAAACACCCCGCCATGGTCAACAAAGCCCGCAATTTGGACCATCTCCTTCCAACTTTTCTTTGCCATAAAAAATCTTTTATTGGCAAGAATTGGAATGAATCGATCAATATAAGAGATGATTCCTTCAGCAAAAGTAGCTGAAGAATAGGTGGCTTGCCACTTAAAGCCGCGCGTAATGATTAGAAACTCCCTATTGCACAAAGCAGCAGGGAGTTGACGAATAAACCGTATACACAAAAGGAGATCTTTTTTATGAAACAATCCCTATTTTTACTTGCGCTTTTTTTCCTACCAACCGCTTTTATTTTTGCAGATAACACAAGCGGAGCGCCCATCAAAAGCCAATCGACGGAGATCAAAACAAATAGATCGCTTCCGCCGGAGCGCTTTCCCTCGAACGGCGCATGCGATTGCAAAAAATCCAAAAAGCCGCCGGAGAGCCCCAAACCAAAAATGGTTTGAAGTTTGCGCTCGTGTGATTTTAATGGAATTTGCATCAGAGAGGATCGAAGAGATCCTCTCTTGAGTTTTTTCTTAATGAGAGTGGTTGTGAGAACATCCCGAGTGGCAGCAAGAACAAGAGCTTTCGGTTTTTTTTGCAGAGTTTGTCTGCAGCGTTGCATCTCTGCCGCCAATCGTTCGTTTCAACGTCTGTTTTTTACATTGAGGACAGAGCTCTAAAGGTTCTTCGGTAATTTTTTGAAACGCCTCCTGGCGATGTTGGCACTTGCTACATATATAAAGGTATGTCGGCATTGTGATCCTTTTGTAGGGCGCTTAAAAACCACCCATCATGTCCATATTCCCCATCATCTCATCGTCCATTCCGCCCGTCATGGGGTTGTTTGGATTCGCCGGGGAGTCCTTCTTCTTTTTTGGCTTTTCCGTCACGATCGTGGACGCGGTCAAGAGCATACCGGCAACGGACGCTGCATAAATAAGAGCGTTTTTTGTCACAAAAACAGGGTCCATCACTCCGTCCTTCATCAGATCGGAATAAGAGTCGCTCAGTCCGTTGTAGCCAAAAGAGCCCTCTTTTTCGAAGATTTTTTCCGCAACATATTTGCCCTCTTTTCCGCAGTTGTTCGCAATCGCAATTGCAGGCGCAAAAGCTGCCTTGCGGATGATTGCAACGCCGAGGCGCTCTTCCTCATTTTTTATTTTCAACGCGTCTAAAGCTTTGACGGCGCGAAGAAGAGCAACGCCGCCGCCGGCAACGATTCCCTCGACAACGGCCGCTTTTGTTGCATGAAGCGCATCTTCTACTCGTGCCTTTTTCTCTTTCATTTCCGCCTCCGTCACAGCGCCGACGTGAATGACGGCAACGCCGCCGATCAACTTGGCCAGACGCGACTCGAGCCTTTCTCTTTCATAATCGCTCGTTGCATGGGCAATTTCCGATTTGATCTCTTCGATACGTTTTTTGACCTCTTTTTCAGATCCACAGCCGTCGATGATCGTTGTTTTATCTTTTGTGATCTTGACTCTTTTGGCCCGTCCGAGCATCTTTTTTTCGATCGCATCCAGAGAAAGACCGATCTCTTCCGAAATAAACGTGCCTCCGGTCAAAATAGCAAGATCTTGAAGAAGCGTTTTTTTCTGATCTCCATAACCGGGAGCTTTGACGGCGCAGAGAGAAAGTCCTCCCTTGATTTTATTGATCACAAGAGTGGCTAGCGCATCCGCATCGACATCTTCAGCAACAATTAATAAAGGCGTTTTCTGTTCCGACATGAGTTTTTCAAGAAGCCGGACCATCTCCTGGGCATTGGAGAGTTTTTGATCGATCGCGAGAATAGAAACATTTTCCATCTCCACCATCATCTTTTCTCCATTGGTAATGAAATAGGGAGAAAGATAGCCCTTATCAAACTCCATACCCTCCACGAGTTCCAAATAGGTGTCGCACCCTTTGGCCTCGCTGATCGTTACAATGCCGTCCAGTCCCACTTTCTGCATCGCCTCGGAAATGATCGCCCCAATAGAAGCATCATTATTTGCGGAAATCGCCGCAACCTTGGCCACATCTTCCTGCTCTCGGACCAAAATGGCAAGAGAGCTAAGCGCTTTGACAAGCGATGCGACAGCTTTGTCCATTCCCTGTTTCAAAACAAAAGGATCGGCGCCTGCAAGAACCTGTTTGACGCCTTCGCTAAAAATCTCTTGGGCCAAAACGATCGCCGTAGTGGTTCCGTCTCCGGCAACATCGGCAGTTTTGATAGCAGCTTCTTTGACCAGCTGGGCACCGAGATTCTCAAAACGGTCTTTTAGATGGACCTCCCTTGCAACCGTTACGCCATCTTTTGTCAAAAGCGGCGCTGCGCGTCCTCCCTGAATCACCACATTTCGGCCTCTGGGACCGAGAGTGGCAATCACAGCCTTGGCCAACTTCTGCACTCCTTTAAGGAGAGATTTAAGTGCTTGGTCATCGAATTGGATCATCTTTGCCATAACGTAAGCTTCCCTTTGTGACTATTGTTGTACAATTGCTAACACATCATCTTGGGAAAGGATGAGATATTCTCCCTCTCCGCGATGTTCGATCTGGTTTCCGCTATAAGACGCAAAAAGAATGCGGTCTCCTTTTTTCACCTGCATGGGCTCGACCTTGCCCTTGTCGCCGATCTTGCCCTCTCCAACCGCAATCACTTCGCCAAGCTGTGGTTTTTCCTGCGAGGTCTCCGGGAGAAGAATCCCCCCTTTGGATACGCGTGCATCGGCTCGTTTGATCAAAACTCTATTTCCTACCGGTTTTACATTTTTCATAAACCACTTCCCCCAAAAAATTTTCACTCGAGAAAAATGTTACGATGAAAAACGTTTTTCGTCAAATAGATGCTTCTCTAGATGGCAAGATCTAGGCCTAAGTGCTAAAAATGCAAAAGAAATTTATGTTTTTCAAAAGGTGTTTTTTATGTTATAGATTGCGGTCTTTTTTGATGCGAGTAGCTGCATGTCGGACAATGTGCCCAAGGGCAATTTTTTTGAAGAGGCAAGAGCTCTTCTTGATTCTGTCAAAGGAAAACCTTTGCCTGCCAAAGAGAGGAGTAAAAAAGCAGTCGAGCTCGCGTCTTTTATTCTTTCGGATGCACAAAAAGATCCGCTCTCTTCCCGTCAAAAAAAGTGGAAGACCTTCACAAAACTTCTCCAAAATTCCTCCTATCGCTCCCTTGTTTTGAATCTGATCGACCAATCGCTGCGCAGTAAATCCCCAAAAAGGATCGCAGACATGGTCTCTTTTCTTCTTCAGCTCGGCATTCCCGCCTGTCTGTCTTTCAAATCCAAAGCCCTGCTTCTTTCCTTTCGTCTTTTCGGCTCTTTTTTTCCGGGTATATTCGTTCCCGCTTTTTTTCATTATTTAAAAAAACAGGCCTCGGAATTATTTTTTTCGGCCGATTCTAAGGATTTATGGAAGCGCATCGAACAAAAGAAAGGAGCTATTCTCAACATCTACTACCTCTCGGAAAACGTTCTATCGGACCAAGAAGGAAAAAACTGGCTCCAAACCTATCTCAAAGATCTGGAAAATCCGCATGTACAATACCTTTCCGTTAAGGTATCTGCTCTCGGAGCACCTCTTTTTCCGGAGAGCTGGGACCTATGCTCTGAAAAATGGGCCGAAAGACTGCGCCGGCTTTATCGCGCCGCTATCGCAAATGCCACAAAAAAGCCGGATGGATCCAAACAAAATAAGTTCATCAACCTGGACATGGAAACCTACTCTTCCATGCCTATGATCGTCGATCTTTTCAAAAAAGTCTTAAGCGAGAAGGAGTTTTTGTCTTTCTCTGCCGGAATTACCCTCCAATCCTACCTTCCCGAATCCTATCAGATCCAGCAAGAGCTTACCGCCTTTGCAAAAGAGCGCATCCAAGAGGGCGGAGAGCCCATTAAGATTTGCCTTGTCAAGGGCGCCTATTTGGGAATCGAACAGGTAGAATCCTCAAAAAACGACTGGCCCCAAGCTCCCTTCACAAGCAAAATCGAGACCGATGCGAATTTCAAAAGGATGGCCCTCTTCGGAATGATCCCGGAAAATGCAAGAGCCGTTCACTTAGGGATCGCCACGCATAACATCTTTGATATTGCCTATACTCTTCTCTTAAGCTCGGAAAATGAAATCTTTTCCTACGTCGACTGGGAGATGCCCGACAAACGCGTGGAACACTTGCAAGAATCGATCAAAAAATTGATCCAAAAAGAGATCATTCTTTACACCGCCGTCTCGCTATCAAACCAGTTTCACGAATCTTTCAACTATCTGATTCGCCGCATCGATGAGAGCACGGGACCGGAAAATTTTCTTCGCAGCGTCTATGAATTAAAACCTTCCAACCGTTTTTGGGAAGAACAGGAAACTCTTTTTTTGCAAAGCTGTGCGGAAATCGGAAATATCCCCTGGGCCCCAAGAAGAGCGCAAAATCGCCATCTTCCCGATGAAGAAAAAGAATTCGCTCCCTTAGTTTTTCATAACGATCCCAAAACCGACTTTTCGTTAAAAGCCAATCGCACATGGGCAAAAACCATCGCCGCCGAGTGGAAAAATCCTACCCTTCCCCCGATTCCTTATAGCATGGGAAGCCGCCTTGTTTATGAGCCGGCCGTGGGCATTGGATATGATCCTTCCCATCCCCACATGCCTCTCTATCGTTTTGCAATTGCGGGAAAAGAGTCCTTGCTGAAAGCGATTTCCATTGCCAAAGAAACGGAAAACTCTTGGGCAGAAACCCCTCTCGAAAAAAGAAATTCTTTGATGACAGAGCTCGTCAAAAAACTCAAAGAGAAAAGGAAAGATTTAATCGGCAGCTTGATGCTCTCCTCGGGAAAAACGATTCGGGAAGCGGACCGAGAAATCTGCAATGCCATCGATACCGTTGAATATTATAAAAAAAGAATGGGAAGGCTTCTGCGAATGAAGGATTTGAGCTGGCAGCCCAAAGGAACGATGCTCATCATGACTTCCTGGCGCGATCCCTATTCCCTTGCCATCGGGCATATCGCGGCAGCTCTTTTGACGGGCAACACGGTTCTCTTCAAACCCGCTTTCGATACCGTTTTGACCGGATGGCATACCGCCTCTCTTTTTTGGGAAGCGGGCGTGCCCAAAGAAGTTCTTCAATTTTTAATCGCCACGAATGAAGAATCAGCGGAAACTTTAATTCCCGATCCAAGGATCGTTTCTCTTATTTTGTCGGGCCAGTTCTCCACGGCAAGAAAAGCTCTCGAACTGCACCCGGGAATCGATCTGATTGCCCACACAAACGGCAAAAACGCCATCATCGTTTCCGCCATCTGCGATCGCGGTCTGGCAGTTGAACATGTCATTGCTTCGGCCTTTAATTTTTCCGGACAAAAATACTCCTCTGCCTCTCTGGCCATTTTAGAAAAAGAGGTCTATGAAGATGCAACTTTTCTCAGAAATTTGCGCGAATCTGCCTCCGGTTTAAAGGTGGGCTCTGCGCTCGATTTGGACACGCAGATCGGCCCCCTGATCCACAGGCCGAGCGAGGAGTTATTGCGCTGTTTGACCCGTTTAGAAAAAGGAGAGGAGTGGCTTTTGCAGCCCAAAGAAGATCCCGCAAACAGCCATCTGTGGAGTCCGGGAATCAAGCTCGGGGTCACCGTAGAATCTCCCTCCTTCCAATGCCTTGAGCCGGGCCCCCTCTTGAGCCTTATGAAAGCAGAGTCCCTTCCCGATGCCATGCGAATCGTCAACCAAAGCACCTTTGGACTCACAATCGGCCTGGAGAGTTTAGACGCACGAGAACAGATGAACTATCTTTCGAAGGTCGAAGCGGGCAATTGCACCATCAATCGCAGTATCTCGGTGCCCGTCACCTTTCGCGATCCCTTTGGCGGATGCAAGAACAGCAGTTTCGGCAACGGCTATAAAATCGGCGGGCCCAATTTTCTTTTCGGATGCGTCTCGATCAGTCAAATTTCTCTTCCCAAAGAAAAAAAACCCATCAACGAATCGGTCAATAATTTGGCCTCCTTCATTGAAAAAATCGATCTCTCCGCAGAAGAGCTGGGCCGCTGGTATGCAAGCCTTGCCAATTATTCATATTGGTGGAATCGCATGAAACAAAAGAGAGATCCCTCCAAAATTGTCGGACAGGACAACCTCTTTGGATACGTTGCTAGAAAAAACGTTTTTTTGCGCGTGGAAAAAAACTCCTCTCCCCTCGACACCCTTCTCATCTGCGCAGCCGCCCTTACCTGCGAATGCCCTCTCGAGATCAGTTGCGATCTTTCCCGAGAAAAGGAGATTGCCTGGCAGGATCTCTTTCCTCTCTTGCATGTCACCGATGAAACCAAAGAGAGCCTTATTGAAAAACTAGAAAGCGGATCGATCCGGCGGCTCCGCTTCGCCGAAAAAGCTCCTCCCTCCTTCATCACGGCCGCTTCCAAATCCGGCTGTTATATCATTGATGCCCCTCCTCTTTCCAACGGAAGGATCGAGCTTTTGCACTACGCCCGAGAAGTCTCGATTAGCTATGACTATCATCGCTATGGCAATTTGGGCCTTCGCGAAAGCGAGCTGCGCAAGGTCCCCTATTGACGTCCGTTGTCTTAAAAAAATCTTTTAAAAGAAAACAGAGGCAAAAATGCATGCTCTTTTTTTAGTGCTGAAGAACTCATTTTTCCGCTAAAATAATTGGGAAAAAGAAGAATCCTATGCAGCTCAATTCCGAACAGCAAAAAGCCGTCGATCATTTCGAGGGCCCTCTTTTGGTACTGGCAGGCGCCGGATCCGGAAAAACGAGAGTCGTCACCGGCCGCATTGCCAAACTCTTAGAAAGGGGAGTGTTGCCCTCTGAAATTGTCGCCATTACCTTTACGAATAGAGCCGCAGACGAAATGCGCGAGAGGATCTACCAATTGACCCACCTGCGCATACTCGCTCTTACCTTTCATAGCCTATGCGCAAAAATTCTTCGCGAGTCGATCGACTCTCTTAGCTACCGAAAAGATTTTGTGATCTACGATGCGGAAGATTCTCTGCGTCTTTTAAAAAATTGTTTTCACTGCCTGCAAATCAAAGAAGAAAAGGGCCTTGTCAAAACAATTGAGAATAGGATCTCCCATGCAAAAAACCATCTGCTCTTTTCTCTGCCTACCTTTCCCAAAACGGAAGAAGAAAGAGTCTTTGCATCGATCTTTCCCCTCTACCAAAGAAGGCTCAAAGAATGTAACGCGCTCGATTTTGACGATCTGCTCTCATTGACAGTCGAGCTCTTGCAAAAAGATCCGATTGCAAAAGACAAATACCAAAAGCAATGGTCCTTTCTTCTCATCGATGAGTACCAAGACACCAATGTAGCGCAATACACCATCGCAAAAATCCTCTCCGAAAAACACTCTAACCTCTGCGTCGTCGGCGATCCCGATCAATCGATCTACTCCTGGCGAGGGGCCCGCTATGAAAACATTCTCCATTTTGACAAAGACTTCCCCGGATCCACCGTCATCTACTTGGAGCAAAACTATCGAAGCTCCGAGAACATACTCTCTGCGGCCAATAGTCTGATCTCTCAAAATCACCGCCGGTATAAAAAAAAGCTCTGGGGCGCCCTTGGCAAGGGAGAAAAAGTTTTTTTCGCCAAGACATATGATGAGGAAAAAGAGGCCCTGTTTATTTTGGACCGTCTCTTGGCGCACCATCGAAATGATTGCATTCCCTTCGAAGAGATCGTCATTTTTTACCGCACCAACGCCCAATCGCGCATGTTTGAGGATCTGCTGATCAAACAAAAAATCCCTTACGTCATTTATGGCGGACTTTCTTTTTATCAACGAAAAGAGATCAAGGACCTTCTCTCTTTTTTGCGCCTCATTCTCTCCGACAGCGATCTCATCTCTTTTCTTCGAACGATCCACATTCCAAAGAGAGGATTCGGAGCCACCACCATCGAGCGCATCGTAAAAATTTCGGAAGAAGAAAAAATCAGCCCTCTTTGCCTGTGCCGCAAACTTCTTGAGAAGAATGCATTTCCCGTTTCTCTAAACGCCTCTCAGAGAAAAAATCTGCAGCACTATCTGGACACCCTTGACATCTTGCGCAACATGCATCAAGCAAACGTTTCTTTAGAAGATCTGCTTCATGCCGTGATCGAAAAATTTTCCTATCTGGACTATCTGAAAGAGAATCCCGAGACTTTTGAAGACCGATTGGAAAACGTCAATGCTTTGATTGCAAAAACCATCGAATGGCAAGAAGAAAAAAAGGGCAATGCTCTCTCTCTTTTTCTCGAAGAGCTTTCCCTGCTTTCTACCGTTGAGGAGAAGAGGAAAGAGTCGGTTCGCCTCATGACCCTTCACAACGGTAAAGGGCTAGAATTTTCCCTAGTTTTTATCGCCGGGCTCGAAGAGGATCTCTTTCCCCACATCAGTGCGCAGGAAAGCTTGGAAGGAATCGAAGAAGAAAGGCGTCTTTGCTACGTGGGGCTCACAAGAGCGAAAAAACTTCTCTATATGACATCCGCAGAATATAGATTTTTATGGGGCACTCTGCGTCCGATGAGGCCGTCTCGTTTTTTAAAGGAGATTGCACCTGAGTTCGTACAGAAAATTGCGCCCACCCTATCCTCTGCTGAAGAAGAAATCTTCGATGAGAAGAAAAGACTGCAGCCCAAAGATCGCGTTCTTCACCGGGTTTTCGGAGTGGGAACCATCCAAAAAGTCTCTATGACCTCTCTTGGGGAAAGCTATGACGTTTTCTTTGACAAGGATCAGACCACGCGATCGCTTATTGCAAAATATGCAAAGCTCAGGCTTTACGTTTGAGTGTTGGTGAATAATTCTTTTAGACTGGGAGGTTGTTCTCCGAGCAGTTTTGCAGTGATCCAATAAGATCCAAACGTCAGCGGCACAACCGATCCCCAACGAAGAACAAACCCGGCCAAAAAGAGGGGTTGACGCACCCAATTTTGCACCCCGGCATAAATTCCAACAGTTGGGCTAGGCGCCGATAAAAAAGGGCTCCACAGAAAGTTCCAAAAAGAAATCTTCATAGCATACCCTAGGAATTGTAAATAACGAGAAAAGTTAGGAAATTGCGTTTGAAGAGAGGGGTCATTGTAATAAAGCAAGGAGAAAGGCATAGCAAAAAAAGCTGCGACCCACGGTGCTCTTAAAATTAATGTAGAAAGCCAGCCACCGCAGGCGTTGTCGGCAAAACTCAAAGTGGGAGAAATCGCATGTTGCCAACCTCTCTGCACACCAGATAAAGCAGTAGAGGGAACCCCTTTGATATCCGCCCAGTAATAAATCTTTGCAGCAAGAGCGCCAAACCAGCCGCTAATAATGTCGCCGGTTCCAAGAGGCGTTGCCATTGACCCTTCAACAAGTGATGTCATATTGGTAGCATTGGTTTCTATACCCGGAATTCCCGCTTTGGGCAAAATGCTAACGACTCGACTATCCACAAGATCCCAAAATTTCGGCATCATCCAAATAGAAACACCTAAAGCAGCTAAGGTCGCGCAGCCGATGACCAGCTCTTTTCGATTCTCTTTAAAAAAGCTTACGATCGATTCAAGAGTGGTTTGCTCTACCTTCTTGCCTCTCATAAGGATGTACAAATTTCCCATCGTGCAGCGAAAGAAATTGAATACCGTCAAATCCAGCACAGTGGCTGCAAGAGCGGGGAGAAACAAGAGAATAAATTTGGCCACTTTCCAAGTCGTATGGCTCCATGTATCTGCGGGAGTATCGGTTGCGGCAGTCCAAAAAGTTCTTGCAACGGGACAATCAAGCGGAGAGTAAAAAGTAGCTACCGAAGCGGTCATAAAAAAGACACCTTATTTTATGAAAAACTACAAAATAATAGCATAAAAATTGATTTTCTCAAAGGCAAAAACAAACCGATAGGAAGAAAAAAATTGAAACACAGAACAGATAAAAAATTTTCTGTTTTTGCGCAATTTTTTTAATTTTTTTGATATTCTTGGAATTTTTCAAATCTGTTTTATCTGCTTTTATAGGTAGATGTAATATTACGAATATGTTATCTTTTTAGGGCAAGAAGGAGAGTTTTCATGTTTCTTTTCAATAGCCCCTGGATAAATCCTTGGGCTCCTACGGATCCTTTCCTAAAAAAGAAAAATTACATGAGCTACGGGTTTCATGCGGGGACAAATTTTGTAGAAAAAGCAGATTTTATCGGCAATAAATATGGCAAAAGCATGGCCAAGATTTGTGCCTATGCTATGGATTTTTTCACCTGTTTGATCGTCAACCCAACCGCCCTATTCTACAATAGTACAATCGGACCTTTTATAAATGCTTTCATCAGAAGATCCAATCGGGTGGCCATGGAAGGAAAAGCATACATCTCTTGGAAACCATCTTCTTACAAACCGATCCTTACTCTTGCCTCGATCGCTCTTACTTTCTTTATAGCACGCAAGGGTCTAAATGCCTTTTTATCGCCAGCTCCCAATTTTCCTGTCCATCCGCATACTACCCTGCCAACTTCTTTGCAACGATCCATTCTATCCCCTTTAGCTAAAGTAATGAATCTCTCTTCTTTAGGTTCCCTCCCGGACCTTCGAAACCTAACGAAAGCAGGCCTTGCCTTATTAACAATTGCAATTTCCGGAGGGATTTTTTACGAATGGAAAACAAAACCTCAGCCAACAATCCCGGCATTTGACATTGATAAGAAAGTTCAGGCTCTTTGCAAAACGTATCCCGATTTCGGTCGGCAAGCGATAGCTCTTGCGATAGAAAAATTTAAAAAGTATTCCAAAAGCAATCCTCTTGCTCCTATAGATCAACTAGATCAACAAATTGCGGGCCTTCAAAACTTTTTTGATAAGATTGTTTGTCTCAACTTTAACGAAGCCTTGAGTAAATATAGAGATCAAAGAAGCAAAGACAACCACTGTGCACTTCTTACCGCCTCGTATGATTTCATGGCAGTAAGTTATGCAATTAGTTGTCTTACCTTAGAAGATCTTTGCGAGGCTAGTATAATGCATTATGTTCAAAAAACCAAAGCCTTAACTCTCCTGGAATTTCTAATGAACACAAAATCTGTGGTCCGTGCGCATCTTCTTATGTGTTCAGGTTGCTATCATTTTATCAGGTGGGGCTATGTCCACACCAGCACTCGCCCGCTTCCAGCCGCATATTCGGCCCCCTTTTATTCTCCTACAGAAATACCCACCAATCAGCAGAAGTGGAATCGGTTATACAATCATTTTTGCCAACGCAGGAAAGAACTTATGTCAGACGACGAATTGGCAAAAGCAGGTTGGAAACCACTTGCGAATTGGACGCAAGAAGACACTAAAGAAACACAAGAGAGTTTTATGCGCGACCCTGGTTCGTGCTCAAGGATTCTTCAAACCGAGCAAACCGAATGTAAGCTTGGTACGCGTGTACTATTTGATAATTTTTAGGCAAAAAGGAGAGTTTTCATGCTTCCTATTCACAATCCCTGGATAAATCCTTGGGCTCCTTCCTTGAGAAAGGAAGATCTCATGAATTACGGTCTTCATGCCGGGACAAATTTTGTAGAAAAAGCAGATTTTATCGGCAATAAATATGGCAAAAGCATGGCCAAGACTTGTGCCTATGCTGTTGATTTTTTCACCTGTTTGTTCGCCAACCCGACCGCCTTATTCTACAACAGCACAATCGGACTTGTAAGAAATGCTTTCATCAGAAGATCCAATCGTATTACCTTAGAAAAAACACGCAGCTCGTGGAAACCAACTTCTTACAAACCGATTCTTACCATTGCCTCGATCGCGCTTACTCTCTTTCTCGCACGCAAGGGCCTAAATACCTTTTTATCGACAGCTCCCAACTTTCCTGCTAATTCGAGCTCTATCCCGCTTACTTCTTTACAACACTCAATTTCATCCTCTTTAGTAAAAGTAATGGACCCATCTTCTTTGGCCTCCTTCCCGGATCTTCGAAATTTAACGAAAGCAGGCCTCGCCTTATTAACAATTGCCATCTCCGGAGGAATTTTTTACGGGTGGAAAACAAAACCACAGCCACTCGTCCAGGCACCTGATATTTCTACCGCTCCTGAAGAACTTATGAGGGCCTGTCCCGATTTCGGCCGGCAAGCCATTGAGTATGCGCTAGGAAAACCTCGAGAACATCCCGAACTGCCCCATCCTCGTGACGACGAATCCCTATTGCAGCCTCCAGTAAATAAACAAATTACCTACCTTCGCAATTTTTTAGACACGATTGTGATTCCTGACTTTAATAAAGCTTTTGCAGAATATAGAAATGATGAAAATCGCGATTCGGAGCAAAG
Organism: uncultured bacterium; assembly: GCA_963716985.1. GTDB lineage: Bacteria > Chlamydiota > Chlamydiia > Chlamydiales > SM23-39 > JAJZPH01. The sequence goes on from OY970323.1 coordinate 14,789, forward strand.
CAAAAAAAACAGCCAAGCTCTTCTTTCCGCTACAGATGCTTTAATGAAAACAAGCTATGCAATTAGTTATCTTGCCTTGCAAGATCTCTCCAGTTTTAGAAAAAGACATAAAGAGCAAACAGGGGAGGACTTAACTTACGCACAAATTCTCACCCGTCAAGATTTTGCGGCCTATGGGAATTTTTTCACTCTTACAAACAATTATCACTTTGTCAGACGAGGCTATAACAACCGCCCCCACCCCCAACTTTTAAACCCCCAGCTTTTAGGCGCATATTCAAACCTCTTTTATACAGAATCCCCCTATCACCACACATGGAATCGATTATACAATGATTTTTGTCAGCAAAGGAAAACACTCGTATCTGATGAAGCATTGAGAGCTGCAGGCGGACAACTACATGTGAATTGGACGCAAGAAGACACAAGGGAAACAGAAAGAGCATTTATGCAATACCTGGGTCCGCGTCCAACTTACAATGGAGAAAAAACGCAAATTTCTACCCCTCCCGAAGAGCTTTTGAGAAGCTATCCCGATTGCGGTAGACAGGCGATCGAATATGCACTGGGACTTCTTAGGAATCCGCCTCCCAAAACGAGTGCTTATTCCACCACCTCCATGAAGCACCCATCAAATACTCAAATTACCAGGCTTTGCGAATTGTTAGACAACACTGTTGCTCCCGCCCTAAATGAGGCTTTGGGAAAATACGATCGCGATAGCAAAGAGGTTCGTCAAGCCACGGATGATTTCATGATGGTAAGCTATGCAATTAGCTGTCTTACCCTAGAAGATCTTCCCCAATTTATAAAAGAAAAGGGTTTTACTTATGCACAAATCCTAACGAACACAGGATCTCCGATCTATTGGATCTTTAACATTTGCACACATAATTACCACTTTATTAGAGGAAATTACTCTGATGACAAACAGGCTGTCGTTTCAAAAGAAGATTCGTCCCCCTTCTTTAGACCTGAAACGCTCCAAAATACTTGGAAGCAATTATATGATCATTGCCGTCAACGCTTGGAAGAACGTCTGAGGGAAGAGGGTATGCGCGAACACGCATCGGCCGAAGAAATCACAAAACTTCTTAGTCGGATGAATGAAGACAAAGACGGGCAGCTATTTTCTTTAGACTGGTCCCAAGTATAAGATCAAAAATTGCAGACTCGCAGGGCTTGCGAATGAGAAAATTTTAGAAGGCGAAAGTGCAATCCCTCCAATCCTTTCGACTTTTTCTCTTTCTAAAATGGTTGCAAAAGCCTTTGCAACCATTTTCACAAAGACGAATTTCTTCCAAAGAAGATCGCGCAAGTGAAGAGCGTGAACATTCGGAATACAGCGAAAAGGAAAAACCACTTCGTTCAGCCCCCAGCCGGGCCTCCAAAGCTGGGCAATGCGATCATGTCGACAGATCGTTACCATGGGAAGGCCGAGAGCAGAGACCAAATGGCCAACGACCGAATCCTTGCCGATCAAATACCCCGATTCGCCAACAAATCGAGCAAGGCCCTGAAAGTTAAAAAAAGATGGACCGGAACTTCTCGATGAAGTAGTTGCGGCCGGGCAAAACCCTCTTTCTCATTCATCACAAAGACGGGGCTCCACCCTTGCTTTTGAAAATGTAAAGCTAGCTTGACAAATTTCTTTTCCGGCCAGCTTCGCCCCTTCCGGGCACAGGTCGGATGGATAACGATCCTTTTCTGAGAGCAAGATCGAAAGGAAGACTGCACTACGAATATTACGATTTGCAAAAAATTGCCCCTCAGAAGTAACTGCAAGTTGCAGTATCCCTCTATTATCAAGGAAATTCTCAATATAAATTTGTCTTAGACTTAACTTTTTTTACAAAAAAATTACAACCGACTAAAGGTAAGGACCATAAACCTAAAAACGGCAGTTGAACCGCTCCGCACAATCAAAACTTTCGCGATTCTCCTCTAAAAATCAATGTTATCTGTTTTTATAGGTAGATGTAAAATTACGAATATGTTATCTTTTTTGGGCAAGAAGGAGAGTTTTCATGTTTTTTCTCAATAGCCCCTGGATAAATCCTTGGGCTCCTACGGATCCTTTCCTAAAAAAGAAAAATTACATGAGCTACGGGTTTCATGCGGGGACAAATTTTGTAGAAAAAGCAGATTTTATCGGCAATAAATATGGCAAAAGCATGGCCAAGATTTGTGCCTATGCTATGGATTTTTTCACCTGTTTGATCGTCAACCCAACCGCCCTATTCTACAATAGTACAATCGGACCTTTTATAAATGCTTTCATCAGAAGATCCAATCGGGTGGCCATGGAAGGAAAAGCATACATCTCTTGGAAACCATCTTCTTACAAACCGATCCTTACTCTTGCCTCGATCGCTCTTACTTTCTTTATAGCACGCAAGGGTCTAAATGCCTTTTTATCGACAGCTCCCAACTTTCCTGCTAATTCGAGCTCTATCCCGCTTGCTTCTTTACAACACTCATTTTCATCCTCTTTAGTAAAAGTAATGGATCCATCTTCTTTGGGCTCCTTCCCGGATCTTCGAAATTTAACGAAAGCAGGCCTCGCCTTATTAACAATTGCAATCCCCGTAGGAATTTTTTACGTATGGAAAACAAAACCTCAGCCACTCGTCCAGGCACCTGATATTTTTACCGCTAGGTATGCGCTGGAAAAACAAAAGAAAACAACACCTCCGCCAGCTGCCCCCGCCACAGCATCCGATATCGGTAAGCAAGCGATAGCATTTGCGTTAAAAAAACTTGACGAATATTCCAAAATTATTAGACCCCCATCGCCGACTACTGAACATATATCTAAAACTTCCAGTCTCCTAGTGCAGGCACCTGTAAATGCACAAATTATCTCCCTTCAAAATTTTTTAGATAAAAGTGTTATTCCTGCCCTTGATAGAGCTTTGGAAGCTGTTACTTCTGGTAAAAAAAACGACACAACCCTTGAGAAGGCTCTTTTTGACGCCGTAGATGTTCACATGAAAGTAAGCTATGCAATTAGTTGTCTTAACTTAAGAAATATTTCCTCCTTTGTTAATGAGGAAAATCTTAAAGAAAAAAAGAAATCTACTCCGGCGCAATTTCTAGAACACAAGACGCTTGCGACCTATAAATATTATCGTTCCTGCACAGATTGCTACCGTAATATTATAAGGGGCCATTCTCACACTCCCGATTCCACAACTTACGATTTGGATCTCTTTTTTACAGAAGGCACTCTTCAACGCACATGGAATTTATTATATAATTTTTATTGTCAGCTAAGGAAAGAACTTGTGTCTGACGAAGATTTGAAAAAAGCAGGCAGAGAAGACCTTGTGGAGCAGACGCTAGAACATACGAGAGAAACTGAATCAACATTTTTAACGTCCGTCACCTTAACAAAACCCCGCGAACTTACGATGAAAACGCAAGGATACACTGGAAACCCAAAGCAAACACATAAATCTCCCGCTTCGACTTCAACTCATGTCAGCCCCACCGATGCCCCCATTCAAATGGATCCTTCAGATGATGCTCCTCCTCCTCTGAGACCCATCCAAACTGACCCCCCCTCACCGAAACCCATCACAACTGCGACCGCTACTACCGCCGCCCCCGCTGCAGCTGCTGCCGCTCTCCAGGACTACCCCGATTTCGGTAGGGAAGCGATAGCATTTGCGCTAGGAGAACTTAAGAAACATCCCAAAATGTGCCATGCCCATGAAAGCACCCCCCCAGTGGCTCCTCCTTTCAATGAAGAAATTACCCACCTTCAAAATTATTTAAAGGAAATTGCTGCTCCTGCCTATAAACTTGCTGTTCAAGCCCATAAGGACGCTTTGGCGGAATACAAATTAGATGCAGGAAAACAAGGCGCACTGTATACTGCTAATGCCACACTTCTTGCCGCCACAGATGTTTGTATGAAAGTAAGCTATGCAATTAGTTGTCTTAACTTAGACGATCTTCCCCAACTTATAAAAATAATGTCTAAAGTAGCAGCAAAGACGGATTTAACTTTAGCGCACATTCTAACCAGCCAATCTTTTGCGGCATCTAAGTATTCTTTTACATGCGCAAGAAGGTATCATAGTATCAGGCAGCATGATTTCTCCAACCCCGACATTCCACTTTCAAAAGAATATTCGGACCTTTTTTATAGTGAAGCCACTCTTCAGCACTCATGGAATCGATTATACAATGATTATTGCCAACGCAGGAAAAGACTTGTTTCTAACAAAGAACTGAGAGCGGCAGGTGGACAACTACTTGTGACTTTGACACAAGGAGACTCTGGAGATTAAAAAATGAGTCGATCAAGAAAACAATATTCCCCTGAATTTAAGCTCAAAGCTGTTTTGGAAATTTTGAAAGGAGAAAAAACTGCGACACAACTGGCAGGAGAATTGGAAGTACATCCTGTAATTCTTTCTGAGCGGTTTTTAAAGCCTTATCGATACTTTGAGGGTCCGTTTTCACGGAAGCTTCAAAAACGATCTTACCTTTTTCATCCACGGTTGAAATGTCTGTTAGATCCATGGACACATCAAGACCTGCGTAATACTGAGCCATCGCTTGTCTCCTTCGTTCAGCGAGAGAATCTTTAGAAAAGAGGGTCAAACGACCGATCTTAAAAAAGCCTGGCTACAGTATGTGAACATGGCCGAAAAAGCGATAAATAATGCCTTATCTCACTTTTTCTCAAAACCTCAGATGGCAAATTTCATATGGCTTTTGTCGTCGATAATCCTGGGTCAAAAATTTAACTTGAGTCACATTGAAAAGCTTTTTTTAAAAAAATCACAACCAACTAAAGGTAAGGACCATAAACCTAAAAACGGCAGTTGAACCGCTCCGCATGACCTGAAAATTGTAAATTTCTCTCTCAGAAATAAATTCTATCTTGAACGTTCACGCCCAATAGGTGAGTGGATAAATTTGAGCAATAACATTGATTTTTAGAGGAGAATCGCGAAAGTTTTGATTGTGCGGAGCGGTTCAACTGCCGTTTTTAGGATAAATGAATTTTCGGAGTTTTCGTGATAAACTCAGACTATAATTAATGTGCCACTTTTTAATTTTTCGATATTATTGGAATTTTTCAGATATATTATTATAGATGTAAAATTACAAATGTGTTATTCTTTTGAGCAAAAAGGAGAGCTTTTATGTTTCTCGACAATTCCTGGTTCAATCCTTGGGCAGCGCCTTCCTTAAGAACAGAAAGCTACATGAATTACGGTCTTCATGCCGGGACAAACTTTGTAGAAAAAGCAGATTCCATCGACAATAAATATGGCAAAGTCACGGCGAGGGTTTGTGCTTATGCAGTTGACTTTTTCACCTGTTTGTTCGCCAACCCGACCGCCCTATTCTACAACAGCACAATCGGACTTGTAAGAAATGCTTCCATCAGAAGATCCAATCGTATTACCTTAGAAAAAACACACAGCTCGTGGAAACCAACTTCTTACAAACCCATTCTTACCCTTGCCTCGATCGCTCTCACTCTTTTTCTAGCACACAAGGGCCTCAATGCTTTTTTATCGACAACTCCCCATCCTCGTATCAATCCGAATCTTACCCCACCTGCTTTTTCACAACGCCCAATACCATCCTCTTTTAACGTAACGAACCCCTCTTTCTTGGGAAAAGTTTTCTTTCCAGACACTCGAGACGTAATAATGACTGACCTTGCCTTATTAACGATTGCAATTCCTGTAGGACTTTTCTACAGATGGAAAACAAACACTGTGGGCAGACAAGCGATAGCATTTGCGCTAGAAAAACTTGAACAAAATCGCGAAGCTTTCCATCCTCATGCAAACGAATCTGCATTGCATCCTCCTGTAAATCCAAAAATTACCCACCTTCGCAATTTGTTAGACGATACTGTTTTTCCTCCCTTTTTGAAAGCTTTGGCGCAATTTCAAGATAGGGAAAGCGGGGAAAACAAGCGCGCGCTTCTTGTCGCTTCAGATGAATTAATTCAAGTAAGCTATGCAGTTAGCTGTCTTACCTTAAAAGATCTTCCCGATTTTAGAAAAAGACATAAAGAACAAACAGGGGAGGACTTAACTTACGCACAAATTCTCACCCGTCCAGATTTTGCGGCCTATTGGAATTTTTTCATTTGCACAAGCTGGTATCATTTTATCAGAAGAGGCTATTGCGACACCCCCGACCCCCAACCTGAAAAAGACTCCCCATCTGAAGAAGGCTTTCAAATATTTTCGGGCTTCTTTTATAGAGAAAACGCCTCCTTTCCTCACACATGGAATCGATTATACAATGATTATTGTCAAAGCAGAAGCGAACTTGCATCTGACGACGAATTGAAAGACGCGGGAGGACAACTACATGTGGATTGGACGCAAAAAGACACGAAAGAAACAGAAGCGACATTTATCAAATACCTAGGTCCGCACCCAACTTATAGTAGCTACATCGTGAGTCACCCACCCTCTTCCTAAAGGGAGAGGCTGAATCAAGCCTGAAGTTGACCGGGCCCCAAGTCTTAAAGCAACTTGAGACTACGTTAGGAGCGAATATATAGGCACCTTGGAATGCCGCCTCAGTTCCAAGCTCTGCGGTTAGCAGTTAAACCAAGCGTACGGGTTAAACCAGTGCTGTTAACATGGTAAACCGCTCCATAACTTTGGCGAGGGGAACTTTACCCGGGAAACCGGAGATTGCAGGTAACTGCTATTGGACATTTTAGACTGCTCCCAAGTATAAGATCAAAAATTGCAGACTCGCAGGGCTCGCGAAAGAGAAAATTTTAGAAGGCGAAAGTGCAATCCCTCAAATCCTTTCGACTTTTTCTCTTTCTAAGATGGTTGCAAAAGCCTTTGCAACCTTTTTCACGGAGACGAATTTCTTCCAATGAAGATCGCGCAGACGAAGAGCGTGAACATTCGGAATACATCGAAAAGGAAAAACCACTTCGTTCAGTCCCCAGCCGGGCCTCCAAAGCTGGGCAATGCGATAATGCCGACAGATCGTTACCGTGGGAAGGCCGAGAGCAGAGGCCAAATGGCCAACGCCCGAATCATTGCCGATCATATACCCCGATTCGCCTACAAATCGAGCAAGGTCCTGAAAGTTAGAAAAAAGATGGACCGGAACTTCTCGATGAAGTAGTTGCGGCCAGGCAAAACCCTCTTTCTCATTCATCACAAAGACGGGGCTCCACCCTTGCTTTTGAAAATGTAAAGCTAGCTTGACAAATTTCTCTTCCGGCCAGCTTCGCCCCTTCCGTCCACAGGTCGGATGGATGACGATCCTTTTCTTTTCTTTTCTGAGATCAAGATCGAATGGAAGAACGATCCCGGGGCTTTTTGTGCTTTTGGGCAAGGAGAGCTTTTGCGAGCAAAAACGATCGATATTGTCCACCATGTTGAGAGAGGGGATAAACGTTAAGTCATCATAAGAGGACGGGTCGTTTTCTTTTTTTGATGGAGAGGGGTTCATCACATAGATCTTTTCCGGGCACTCTTTTTTTCCTTGTCGGATCACTTGCAGCATCACTTCGGAATTTCCATCAAAAGAAAGAAAAATCTTTTCATAGGCGGAGAGAAGAGAGGACACGTCTTTCGGGGAGGGAGGCGGCAAAATGGGGAGATGGGGAAACCAGCTTTGAAGATCGGAGAGCTGATTGCCATGATAGGTGATCGGATCAAAGCCATTTTGATGAAGATTATGGGATAACATTAAAGCGACAAGCCCATCGCCCAAACCGCGCGCGCTAAATACGGCACATTTTCTTCGACTCATGAAACGCCTTTTTCTAAAAGAAGAAATTCCTTTATTACCCTTTTGACGGGCAGAAAGGCTTTCCAATACTTATCTCGTAAACGCATGCCCTTGATGTTGGGCAAAAAAGAAAGAGCGGACACGCTTCGCCCTTTCGCCCAATCGGGCCTCCAAAATTCTTTCTTTCTCTGACAGGCAAAAATAGTCAGTGTGGGCAGGTGCAAAGAAGAGGCCAAATGGCCCAGGCCGGAATCCATACCGATGAAAAACCTCGATTCGTAGAGAAAAGAGGCCATCTCGTGCAACGAAGAAAACGAAGGAAGCGATAGACCGTAAAACTGCACCCATTCCCATTTTTTTCTCTCAAAAGGAGCGGTCATAAAGCAGGGCTCATATCCCTTTTTTTTCAACAAAAGGGCAAGTTTGAGGAATTTTTTCGCCGGCCAATTTCTCATTTCATTCTTGCTCGTCGGGTGGATGACCACTCTTTTTTTCTCCTTGCCGAAGATAAGATCGGGGGGAGGCCTACATCCATTGTCTCGAAGGACTGTCGGCAGTTGCAATTCATTTTGGCAAAACTCAAGAAGATTGGCCACGATGGTTTTTTTTGTATTGAAGCGAAGATCTCCCGGAAGATTTTTTCCCCTGCAAGTCGTCGCATGAAGAATCCAAGTGCTCTTCCGGTTTTTTTCTTTTGCAAACTTCTGGAGGAAAACATTTTCCTCTGTGCGATCCGAATTGATAAAAATCTTTTCATAAGAAGAAAAGAGGGAAGGAATTTCTTCGATTGTTGGGAAAGGTTTGAGGGGAAGGTGGGGAAACCAGCTCTGCAAAGAAAAAAGGGTCGGATGATAGGTGTCCACATCATAGCCATTTTGATAGAGATTTTGAGATAGTGTTAAAAATATGAGACCATCTCCAAGCCCTCGGCTGCAAACGACTGCGCATTTTTTTTTCACGAAAAACTTCCCTTTCATTCGAAATGATTCACTATTTATACCGAAGAAATTCACTTTTTTGGTATGGGGATCTTTAAGGAGAGACAAAATGAGGCCATCGATTCATTTAGCCCCACGCTTGGAAGGGCGTCTTTTCCTCTCTCAATCCATGAGAGAGGGATTAACAATCCTCCAAATGCCTCTTCTGGAACTTAAAAAATATTTGAATCAAGAAGTGGAACAAAATCCCCTCTTAGAGTGGAAGGATGATCTATCATATGAAGAAAAATACTCGTTTCCCAACAACTTTTTCTCTGCAAACCATCGAAAAGAGATGGAGTCGATTCCAAAAAAAGAATCCCTTTTTGAAAAGATCGATCAACAAATTAATGAAGCTTTTACATCTTGCGAAGAAAAAAGAATTGCCCACCACATCCTTGGGAATATTGATGCAAAAGGACTACTCGCGTCTTCGATCGAAGAAATCGCCAAAAGTTGCCATGCAGAAGAGAGGAAAGTCGAAAGCATACGCAAAATAATGCAATCATTCGAACCTCTCGGAATATGTTCTGTCTCCCTTCAAGAGTATCTGCTCGTGCAGCTCAAAGAAGAGAAAAAGGAGGGATCTTTTGCTGCGCGCATGGTCCAAGATCATTTCGATGCTTTGACCCATTGCCAATTTTCGAAAATAGAAAAAGCGCTCAAAATCTCTCATGAAAAGATGTGCCAAATTCTGCAAAAAGACTTGCGTCCCTTAAAATTTTCTCCAATCCAAGACTCTCTATTAGACACAACACCCTCCATCTCCCCTGACTTTGCCTTGTATAAAGAGGGCAAGCGCTGGGTTTTTACATACCAAAACGAAAGCGTCATCAAGCTCAGCACCGACTATCTCGCCCTCCTCTCTTCGTCTCAAAAAGAGGAAAAGCGTCAGATGAGAATTTTTCTCAAAAGAGCCTTGAATTTGACCAGAAGCTTGCAAGAGAGAAAGAAAACATTAAAAAAAATTGCACTCTTTCTGCTAAAAAAACAGTTTTCATTTTTCGAGGGATCGGGCGAGCTAAAAGCGCTGACAATTCAACGGATGGCCGAAGATCTTCATCTTCATCCATCCACTGCTGCGCGAGCAATTGCCCATAAATATCTTGCCTGTCCGCAGGGGATTTTGCCCCTGCGGTCTTTTTTTTCCTCATCTGTCAAAACACTCGACGGAAAGAATATTTCACAAAAAAAAGCTTTGCTCATATTAAAAACATTCATTCAGGAAGAAGATAAAAAACACCCTCTTTCCGATGAAGCGCTTGCCTCTTTGATGAAAAAATCCGGGATTTCTTGCGCGCGAAGAACAGTTGTAAAATACCGAAAAGAACTTCGCCTGCAAACGGCCTCGAGGCGCAAGAGGATTTCTACTTGCCAAAATAGGCCAAGCGAAGAAGCCGCCACCGAAGAGATTCCGCATTCTTCACAAAATCCACAATCTCCTCCTCTGAGCTTCGAGAAAAATCTTTAATCTCCCGATCCTTCAAACGAAAGAGTGTCGCCATCGTTTTCTTTCTGGTTTTCAAAATGCGAAAAAGTTTTTGATAGGCCCTGCGAAAGAGGAGATGTTTGCAAATCAAACGTAAAAGCACAAAGGAAAAAGCGGCAAATACCCCATAGCCGAAAACAAGAGAAAGAAGGGCAAAGGGAGCATGAAAAAAGAAAGAGAGCCACTGAAAAAGAATGGAACACAAAATAGCGCCCCCCAAAAAAAGCATCCCCTTGGGAGATCCGGCCATGGGCCCTAAAAATCTGCGCAACATGGAGGAGGATGCAGCATAGGCGAAGAACTCTTCAAAGAGAGGCTCTTGAAAAGCCGCTCGCGCCGCATGCGCGGCTTCATGGGCCAAAATCTCTTCTAGAGAATAGATTGTTAAAAAAGATCCCTTGATGAGCCCGCTTCGCAGCTGGATAAGACAGAAAGGAGTTTTTTCAATTTCACACAGCCAGGTCGTAGCTCCTTGCAATAGAGAAAGGTCTTGATTGTGAAAAAATGCACAAAATCGAAGGGGCGCGAAATCAAAGAGATTGAACAAATAAGAGGAGGGCCAGCTCCAGCGCGGTTTTATAAGTTTTTTTTCCAAAGGAAAGGGCGGGGAGATCTTTCTCTCTTCAAAAAAAAGATAGGGGTCTTGGTAAAAACTTTCCCCAAGGGAAACTCTTTTGCAAAAACTCTCCTCATCTTCTTCCGGACCCGGGATCCATCCTTTCTGGTTATAAGCGAGAAGTTGTTCATCGGAAATCATGGCAAAAAAATCTCTATTTCCTTTTGGCTCTCAATAATCTAACATCTAAAGCCATTATCTGCAGCACCATGGAATTCTTCAAATAAAGAAAAAGGATTGCAAACTTTACCTTGATCATTCAAAATCAGCGCAAAGGAGCAAAAAGAACCCATGGGAAAGAAGCTCATTATCGTCGAGTCTCCTGCAAAAATCAAGACCTTAAAGAAGTTCTTGGGCCGCAATTACGTTTTTGAATCTTCGATCGGCCATATCCGCGATCTTCCCCAAAAAGAGTTTGGCATTGATACGGAGCATGGGTTCACGCCGCAATATGTCAATCTTCCCGAAAAAAAGGATGTCATCCAGAAACTCAAAAAAGCCGCAAAAGATGCAGAACTTGTCCTTCTTGCGCCCGATCCTGATAGAGAAGGGGAAGCCATTGCTTGGCACATCACGCAAATTCTTCCCAAAGACACCCCTATTAAAAGGATGACCTTCCATTCGATCACCAAAGATGCGGTCTTAGAAGCGCTCGAACATACGCGTAAAATCGACATGGACCTCGTCGATGCACAGCAGGCAAGACGCCTGCTCGATCGCATCGTCGGCTACAAGATCTCTCCCATACTCACCAAAAAAATCCGCAGAGGAAAACAGGGAACATCCGCCGGCCGCGTGCAATCCGTCGCGCTCGAGTTTGTCGTCGAAAGAGAGCGTCAAATTGACTCTTTCGTCCCCATCGAATATTGGACGCTAAAAACGATTCTTCATAAAAAACAGAATACGCGCCCCATCGAAGCCATCCTCTATTCCGTCGATGGCAAAAAAATCGAAAAAGAGCTGTCTAAAGAAAAAGATATCCTGCTTGTCAGCTCCCAAAAAGACGCAGAGAAGCTCGCGGAGCGTTTGAAAAAAGCCCACTACTCCGTCTCGAGCATTGAGAAGAAAGAAAAAAAACGCTATCCCGTACCTCCCTTTATCACCTCGACTCTACAACAAGAAGCAAGCCGCCATTTTGGCTTCCCCGTTGCAAGGACTATGAACATCGCCCAAACACTTTACGAGGGCGTGGACATGGCCGACGAGGGGCTGGAGGGATTGATCACCTATATGCGAACCGATTCTGTCCAAGTAGCCAAAGAAGCGCTCGTCGCTGCCCGCAGCTACATCAAGGAGGAATTTGGCGAAAAGTTCCTTCCTGAAAAAGAAATTATCTACGCGAGTAAAAAAACCGCGCAAGAAGCGCACGAAGCCATTCGCCCCACGAATCTGGCCCATCCTCCCGAAAAAATTCAATCCTTTCTCACGCCCGATCAGTTCAAGATCTATTCTCTTATCTGGAAACGCTTCATTGCCTCACAAATGAATCCTGCAATTTACGATACCGTCAGCGTAGAAATCACAACAGACAACCATCTCGTTCTCAGAGCCAACGGATCCACCATCAAATTTTCCGGATTTTTGAGTGCTTATGAAGAGCGCACCGACCGCCTTTCCGAAGAAGAGAAGGAGAAAGCACAAATCCTGCCTCCGCTAAATGAAGGCGAGGCCCTTCTTTTAAAAGAAGTCGATCCCATCCAGTCCTTTACCAAGCCGCCTCCCCGCTATACGGAAGCATCGCTCGTCAAAGAACTGGAAAAATCGGGTGTCGGCCGTCCTTCTACCTACGCATCGATCATGAGCAAAATTCAGAGCCGCGAATATACCACGAAAGAAAAAAACACTCTGAAACCGACCGAACTTGGAAAGATCATTGCCCAGATGCTGGAAGAAAATTTCCGCGCCATTGTAGATCCCGGGTTTACAGCTGCGATGGAAGATGATTTGGAACTCGTTGCCGAGGGAAAGAGAAATTGGAGAGAGCTGTTAAAAGAATTTTGGAAAGAGTTCCTTCCGATGGTCGAGCGCGCTGCAAAGGAAGCAACGATCCCCAAAATCATGACCGACATCCCCTGTCCCAAATGCAAAAAACCTCTGCAAAAGATCTGGTCGAAAAACAAATATTTTTATGGCTGCTCCGATTATCCTACTTGCGATTTTACGGCACCCATCGAATCGCTTGATTTCAAAAAAGAAGATTATGATGAAAGTTTTGATTGGGAGCAAAAATGCCCGATCTGTAAATCTCCCATGACGCTTCGCCATGGTCGTTTTGGCCCCTTTTTGGGCTGCTCCAAATATCCCGAATGTAAGGGAATCGTGACGATCCCTAAAAAAGGGGAAACGCTCACCCCGGCGAAACAGCTTCCCAAATGCCCCGCTATCGACTGCGAAGGAAGAATATTGTCGCGAAGATCGCGCTTTGGAAAAATCTTTTATTCCTGCTCTCTTTTCCCCGATTGCGATGTCATCGTCAATGACATTGCCGATCTGGAAAAGAAGTATCAAAACCATCCCAAAACGGCTTATCAAAAAAGAGGCAAAGGAAGCGGGAAGGGATTTGCCAATCGCGTCTTTCAACTCTCTGAAGAACTCTCCGCCATCGTAGGAGAAAAAGAGCTCTCAAGAGGCGATGTCTTAAAAAAACTTTGGGCCTATATCAAAACCCACAAGCTCCAAAATCCAAAGAACAAACGACAGATTGTCCCTGATGAAAAGTTAGCAAAGGTCTTTGGATCGAAAGAGGGCCTCGACATGATGCAGTTGGCAAGAGTGTTGAAAAATCATTTGAAATAAAGCATTTCCCTTTTTCGAAAAATGATCTGTTCTACATAGCCGAGGCTGATTCCTAAATGCGCCCATATATATGTACGCAAAAGACCCTGATTGAATTGCGAAGATATCACCATGACGATGATGGAAATAAGAAAGGAAAAGACCATTTTTTTTTCTTCCAATGAGTAGCGATCCCCTCTCAAAACAAGAAAAAATCTTCGCAAGTAAAAATAACTAAAAAGGCCAAAACAGAGAAGGCCAAAAATACCAAGGCTCGCCAGCAGTTCCGTAAAGGCGTTCATGGGATCGAACATTTCTAAGTTTTGCAAAGACTCTCCGCTCACGTCCCCAACGCCATCCAAGTAGGTTTGTTGAAAGAAATAGGGACCCACGCCTCCCACCCCCACTCCAAACCAGGGATGTTCTAAAAAAAGATTCCATGCTTCCACAAGGCCATTCCACCGAACTCTAAAAGAGCCGTGGGCAAAAAATCCCCCCATAAAAAACTTGAAAAAAGAGTCTAAAAACAGTTTGGGCGCAAGAAGAAAAACAGAAACAAAAAGCAAACAGAAAGACAAACCCCATTGATTGAGCCTTCGAACCATTTGTGGAGCGTTTTTTTTGATGCTTGGGAAAAATCCACAAAAAAACATCACCAGCCAAAAACAAAAATAGGAAAAAAAACCTCCTGTGGATGTGGAGACTAAGAGCAATAGGTTAACGCCTATGATCTTGGACAAATTTTTTGCATTCCACATAGCTCCTTCCAAGAGAACTTTTGCATTATAAAAAAACACGAAGGGGGTCATGTAAAGCGCATAATAAGAGGGCTCGTAGGAAAAGCCTTGCGCACGCGCAAAATGATCTGCCACCGTTTGGGTAACGCAAAAATCTTTTATGCCAAAAAGGTAGAGCAAAAACTGTAGCACGCCATAAATGCCCAAACACTTAAAAGACCAAAAGTAAATCTGTAGATAGGACTCATTCGATCGGCTCATCATGAGGCTGAAGGAAAACCAAAAATAGGCAACAAGGTTAAAGAATAAAATGCCCGCATAAGTAAACGAACGCAGCCAATGGACGCTCTGAAAAGCCGATAGGAAGAAAGAAAGCAAAAGGGTCAAACAAGAGAAAAAGACCACCTTTTCAAAGCACCATTTCCTTGTTAGAGAAAAATAAAAAACTGAAAACAGGGCAATGAAATGGTTTACCTTAAGTCTAAAAATACCAACTTCGATATGTAAGAGATCTCCGGAAAGCGTAAAAAAATAGAGAAAAAGCAGAGCGGGGAAAAAAAGATCTTTTTGAAGAGAGGAGACATTCCAACGAAGCAAAGATAAGTTGCGCATGCAAATGGCCGCGAATTTGAAATTTTTCTCAAAATGCCCAAAGGGTTAACTGCAGAACCCAAAAAAAGTGGTCATGCAAACAGGCACCCTTCAAAATTCTAAAGATCCTAGAGACAAAATTCAACTGATAAACACAAAAAGCAATCTTGTGAATATCCATTCTTCTTCGGGGAAAATGCCATTGAAAGGAATCCCTTGTACTACTAAAGTATTTTCTCTTTATCTAAACAGGAGGTAGCAAATGACCACAGCAGAAGCGCAATTGCGCTGGTATTTTATCGGTGAACGTACAGAAACAGCTATTGCCACTGTAACTGGTCTAGGAGCTGGTTTTTGTGTCGGAGGTCCCCTTTGTGCAATTACAACAGCTGCTACTTTTTTTGGAACTGTCAAAGGAAGATAGGCCTACGCTAGGATGCTCGCAGAATCCGGAGAAAGCAAAGAAACTTCCATAAAAGCGCATAAAGTTGCCAAATTTATATTCTTTTCGATTATTATAGCTTTACCTGCTTTTTTAATTGATAAAATTAGTTCCTTTTCCAGAAACAAAACCATCTCATGCGCAAAAGAAGGAAGCACTTGGGAATACTATTACTATTGGGCTGCTCTTGCAATTTGTACTTACAAACATGTGAGATAATCCTAAGATTTTTTTGTCCTTATTGTTGAAGAAAAGTTTTTAAATTGAGGGAGGTAATATGCAAACAGTTCATTCAAACTTTAGAAATTTAAATTCCTTTTTGGAAAATTTCGGCAAAATACTTACTCATCCAAAAACTTCTGTTATTCGTGATGTAGCTTTTGTTGGTTCTGTAGCTCTTTGCACGGGATTTATCATCTATTATGAAAGACAAATGAGCAAGATAGAAATATCCAGAGAAAAATCAATAACTATATTGAACAGAGATTTGTTAGCTATTAAGATTCACGCTTTAGTTGGGACAATATTTCTTCTGTTGGCTTCTTTCGTACCGTCATTATTCGGCGTGACATTCGCCATCTGTTTTGTTGTGGATTTTGTTTTTATCCCAAAAGAAATCGCTGACTGGGCGTATCCATCAGAAAAAACTAAATAGGTTTAGGGTGATCCCTTCTTGGCCATTTTCATAAATCCCACACCAGTCGAAGAATTTGGAAACTCGTCTCGCTCAGAGAAAACTGACGATTCAGCGGGAGCGAGTGTGGAAATTGTAAAAGAGGCCACCGTCTTCAATCTGGATCAACACGCTTCTACATTTTTAGAACAGAAGAAAATCTTTCTTCAATGGAGGTCGTTATGACGCAAGCAGTTCATCCTTGGAAGTGGAATGGTTTGCCAGAGAATCTCGATAAAATACTCACACATTCAACAACACTCACTATTTCTGTCGGAGTGACAGCTCTTCTGGCAGGCGCAGCTCTTTTAGTCGCATATTGTGAAAATGAACACGCTATCCAACTCAACTTAAAAAAATTAGACGAGGATAAAGGATATTCAATACGGAAGATCTCTTTATTTGCTATTTTAATAATTCTACCTTTTTTCGTTCTTTTTTCGCAAAACATAGCATCGGTCTTATTTTTTGGCGGGTGTTTTATCTATAGTTTATATCCAATTGCTAAGAGCCTTTTCTTTAGCCCTACGGACAAAGAAATCAACAGAGATTCAAAAAAGATGGAAAAACATGTTTTTGCTCTCGTTTCTTCTTTTCTTGCAAGCATGCTTATTTCTTCGGCTTTAGGAATTCACCAATTTTCCAAAAATAAAATCATCTCTTGCAGTAGCGATGTGAATTGCTCGAAATGTTATGAAAACTCTCTTTCAGAAAAGACTTTTTGGGTAATGCTTGTTACTTCTGCAATTGCAGAAATCGGTGTAAATTATGTCCATCGCGATTGGAAATTTCTGAACTTTCGAAAAAAGTAGTAGGCCTTGATGATGCTTGAAAGCAGCAGTTATCTTTCAGATAAGTCCTCTGCTTTTAAAGAAAGAGTATCTTCCCTCGAAAAAGGATGGATTTCCAAGAGCTCAAAAAGAGATTTTTCTACATTCTCAATCGTTGCAGATTGCAGAGCAAACAGAGAAAACATCTCTCCCGGCCGTAAGATTTTCTCTTCATTTGCCATATGCAGTCTTGCGCTTCCGTTTGTGGCGACAAAATAACGAATGCCCTCTTTCATTTCTTTAATGCAGGTTTTTGCAAAAGCAGGGAGTCGATGGGAAAAAATTTGATAATTTTTGTTCTCCTTCAACACCTCTTTTGACTCAGAAGTGGAAAGCTCCTTGGCTGCTTGTCCTCGTTTTTGCAGCTCTTCGATGAGTTTCTTCACTTTTTGCGACTCTCCCTTCTTGGCCATAAAAAGGGCATCGGGAGTTTCGACAATAAGAACATCTTCAAGGCCAATGGTAGAAATGAGCCTTTTTCCTCCAATGATGAGACTATTTTTTGTGTCGATATCGACGATGTTTCCCACCTTGACATTGGCATTTTGATCCTTGTCTAAAACATCGTAAACGCTATCCCAAGAGCCCACGTCCGACCAGGAAACGGGCAGAGGGCAGAGAAGGATATTCTTGGACTTTTCCATCACGGCATAGTCAATGGATATTTCGGGCATCTGATCAAATGCATGAAAGAGACTAAGATAATCTCCCTGTACATGCGCATACATTTGCGGCACATGGGCCTTGAGCTCCTTCCAAAAAATCTCGGGAGTAAAGAAAAAAATGCCCGCATTCCAATAATAATTTCCTTCGAAGAGATACTGCTTGGCCCTTTCGAGATCCGGCTTTTCCACAAAACTCTCTACTTCAAAGAAGAGAGAGTTTTTTTTCTTTCCCACCCGGATATACCCATATCCCGTATCGGGCCGATTGGGCAATATGCCGAATGCGACGATTTTATTTTTGATCTTTTTCTCTTTGACTTTTTCAAGATAAGAAAGAAATACCTCTTCCGGACTGATCAAATGATCGGAAGGAAGAACGAGGATGGGAGTGTCGGGCCTCGCCCCCAATTTTTCTTCGATATAGCGAACAGACAGAGCGATCGCCGGAGCGGTATTTTTTCGATAAGGCTCGACGAGTATGCAAATTTTTCTATCGGGATCGACTTGCGCCAGCTGCTTTTCCACAAGGTGCGCATAATGGGCATGGGTCACCACAAGGATCTTTTCGACAAAAGGACAATCGATAAAGCGCTTGACCGACTTTTGCAAAAGAGATTCCTGGTCCTTAAAAACCAAAAACTGTTTGGGATAATCAAGTCTTGAAAAAGGCCAGAGCCTCGTGCCTCCGCCGCCTGCCAAAATGACAACCTTCATAATCCCTCCTGAAACGCTTGGACTTTTTGATCGACAAACGCTTGGAACTCTTTTTTGAATCGCTCAGTTGAAAATTTTTCTGCATGGCGTCGTATACGCATGGGATCGAACGATTTTTTTTCAAATAACTCGACAGATTCCATGAGAGAGCCGATCTCCTGCTGCGAGTAGAAAAGGCCCGTTTCCCCTTCTATGATCGTTTCCTTTACGGCGCCCCTTCCAAAGGCAATCACCGGAGTGCCGCAAGCTTGCGCCTCTACGGGCAAGATGCCAAAATCTTCCACGGCTGCAAAAACAAACGCCTTGGCTCTCTGCAGATATTCTTTCAAAACCGAGTCGCTTTGATAGCCCAAAATCTCAATGTTTTTTGCCGATTTTGCACGAACTTTTGCCCTATCCGGCCCATCGCCGATAACCACCAGCTTCCTGCTCGGCATTTGAGAAAAAGCTGCGACAATGAGGTCCATTTTCTTATAAGGAACCATCCGCGAAGCGGTGAGATAGAAATCTTCTTTTTGCGTCGCTAATGTAAAGCTCTTTACATCCACCGGAGGATAGATCACATCCGCTTGCTTGCCATAAATTTTCCGGATGCGCCCGGCAACAAATTTTGAATTTGCCACATAAGCATCTACTCTAGAAGAAGAATGAGCGTCCCACATGCGCAAATAATGCAAGAAAAGCCGTGCCGCTGCTTTTGTTCCAAGAGATAGTCGCGCTTCTTGAAGATATTGATGGTACAAATCCCAAGCATAGCGCATCGGGGTATGGCAATAGCAAATATGCAACTGCTCCCCATGGGTCAATACTCCCTTTGCAACGGCATGAGAAGAAGAAATCACGCAATCGAAGTTGGAAAGGTCGAACTGTTCAATTGCCATGGGGAAAAAGGGCAGATAAAAACGATATTTGGCTTTAGCAAAGGGAAGTTTTTGAATGAAAGAGGCATGAATCTCTCTTTTCTCGAAATAGGTCTTTTGCAATTGTTTTTCATCTTGGAGCAGACAGTAAATCGGAGAGGGAAAAAGTTCGTGGATCGATTGTAAAACTTTTTCTCCGCCGCCAATTCCAACAAGCCAATCATGAACAAGTGCTGTCTTCATGCAAAAGCTCCTCAATGATCGCTAGATGTTGTGCGGCACTTTTTTTCCATGAGAATTGCTCGATTCTCTTTTTTCCGGATGCAATCAAATGCTGCCTTAAGTGAGTATCCCCAAGAATCTTGACCATCGCATCTTTCATTGTCAGGGGATCATAGGGATCGATATAAAGAGCAGCATCTTCACAAATTTCCGGAATACTTGCAATACGGGAAGCAATGACAGGACAAGAACTTGCCATCGCTTCCAAGGGGGGGAGTCCAAATCCCTCATAAACGGAAGGGAAAACCAGAGCGCACGATCGATGGTAGATCATAGGCAGGTCTTCATCAGGGATATTTTTGAGCCAAAGGACCTTCTCCCGAATGTTCCCAAATCGCTCCATGAGCTCTTCAAACAACTTCCCAAACCCTTTCCCTACAATGACTAAAAAAACATCCCTCTTCTCCCTTGCGAGGAGTTGAAAGGCTTGCAAAAGACCGAGCAGGTTTTTATGCGGCTTTACATTTCCGACAAAAAGGAAATATTTTTGGGGAAGAAGGGAGAGAATCTTTTCGTTTTTTTCCGGTACTTTAGAAAATTGTGTAGGGGAAACGCCGCAATAAACAACGGAGGTCTTTTTAAAAAATTTTGGAAAAAATTTCTCTATCTCTGAAAGAGTAAAAAGGGAAACTGTCACAACGCGATCCGCCTTTCGCATGGCTTGAGAGATCACAATTCTTGCATAGATTTTTTTCATCCAATGCAACTGTGAAAAAAAAGCCAAATGATAGAGGTCATGAATGGTAATAAGTCTCTTTTTGGCACGAATGGGAAAGAGAGGCGCATTGAAATGGGGAGACCAAAAAAGATCGCAGGGAGGAATCAATTGCGGCAGGTGGATCTGCTCGCGCAGGGAGTAGATCGGATCTTCGCAAAAAATAAGGGGATAGGAAAGCAGCCAAGGAGAGGTTTTCAAGGCGTTCTGTGAAACAATAAGAGTTAGGTCCAAATCCCCTTTCGACAAAAGAGGAATCAGATTCTTTAAATAGGTTCCGATCCCAGAATGCTCGATCATGCGAGCGTCGATACAAATTTTTTTCATTTCAAATTTTTCGGTCATGCAAAAAAATTAACGGCTCAAGAATAAAAAGCCAAAGGAATTCCTCTGAGCCAAACAAAGGGATCTCGAAAGATTTTTTTGATTTATTTCAAAGCGCGCTTTATAATTTCGCAAATTCTTGGAGGCTTTGTCAATCACCCCTCCCTAAAGGGAGAGGCTTGTTATGAAACACGCCTTGGTTGACCAGACTAAGTACCGTAGTTTGACAAACGTTTAAGGGTACTAAGTTGTATAGAGGCCACAGACCTACCTTGGGATGCTTCCTCAGTTCCAAGTTCTAGAAACTCTGGTTGCAGACAAGCGACAGGGTAAGCACGAAACGGATTAGAGTACGTGCCGCTATACAACATTGTCGAGGGGAGAGAACATTGCAAGTCAGCTTTGTTCCGTAACAAGGCCCTTACGGGCATTGATAGGGGGAGCAATCCCCCTGTTTTTAAACTTTAACAACAAAAGGAGCAGCGTTTCCTCCCACCCCTAAAGGGATGGGGTTCCGCGCTGTCAAATAGGATGAAAAAAATCATTCTCTGTTTTTCTTTCTCCCTTTTCTTTTTCATTCAGAATTTAGGCGCCCTTGCAAATCCCGAAGAGTATCGATATCTCGATGCGCTTGCTCTGCAATCAGGAGCAGATAAAGCATCTAATTATCACAACTATACGGAAGTCTATGCACAATATTTTGCACCTCTCAAAGACCGTCCGATTAAGTTTTTGGAAATAGGAATCTACCAGGGAAGCAGCGTGAAGTTATGGGAGTCCTACTTCAAACAAGCAGACCTCCATTTCATCGACATTACCTTTAGTGAGGTTCAATATTATTCTCCCCGCTCCCATTACCATTTGGCCAATCAAGAAAATCCTCGCGATTTAGAGAAATTTATCCGTGCAGCCGGAGGAGATTTCGACATTATTCTTGACGATGGGGGCCATACGATGAATATGCAGATCGTCAGTTTTAAAACACTCTTTCCGCACTTAAAAAGCGGAGGACTCTACATCATCGAAGATCTCCACACCTCCTACTGGCCCTCTTTCGGCGGAGGAGAAAACCGCGGAACTACGGTTTCTTTTCTCAAGAGCTTGATCGATGAATTGAATTTTGTCGGGAATCGCACCACACGCGCAAGCCATCGCGATCTCGCCCCTTCGCTTCTCGACAGCCTCTCTCCCTATCAGAGAGAAATAGAATCCATTCATTTTTATGATAGCCTGGCCATCATCATCAAAAGGTAATCAGAGCATAGACTGCCCCGCTAGTCAAATAGGTGATGTGTAAGCTGAAGGCCCCATTGTCATCTGATGCCTAGCGGATTAGTTCTAATCTGCCAATTTCCAGGAAACTAATATTCTTGCCAATATTCCAATTGCTAAATCCATGGCTCCCAAAGAAATTATTGCTGCTTGGATTGTCACAGTTCCCTGTATGAGATAGATCATTGCTCCTACTAAAAGAACTTGGCGAAAAAATTCGAGAAGTTTCTCCGATATCTTAAATGCTACTGTTTTTACCTGCTTGCTATACGAATCGGATCCCCAAACATAAAAAGAAAAATCGGGCCATTTTTTGGCTGGATGAAAAAAAAACCACTAAATCGCAAAAAGTAAACAAGATAGAAAAATTCTACTCTTGGGCAGTTTTAGAGCAACCTTATTTTTAGCATCAAAAATATAGAGCAATTTCTGCTACTACCTGATGCGATTGGTATTGAGATCCAATTCCCCCCTGGTATGTCAAACTGCCACGAGGATACTGGTGACATTTAGGTGAAAATAAAAAGCCCAATTCCCAACTACCCATGTTTTGCGCATGGGTCAATGTCGTTAAGTTCAAAAATTGAGGAATCCCAATGAGAAAGGAGGTAATTCCGTTATTGAAACCTTTTTGATATGCATAACTTCCCTTCTGACGAAGCGTCAGAGTTCCCCAAGGCCATCGCAACATCTCGTTGAAGCGCAATCCTGATTCGCATCGCAAAAAAGAGCACCATTTTCCTGTTTGTCCAAAATCTAGGACACCCGTTCCTTTTTCTCTGAATCGATGCTCCCATGTAGAGACCCAGTCCACCGTTGCAAAAGGCTCGATGCCAAACCAATCGGCGCTCTTTGCAGTGATATAATCATAACCAATCTCACAATGTGGCACTACTTGCCATCCATGGGCCGTAGAACGAGCCGATCCGTAAAATCCGGGAAAATCGATGATCCTCCGATTACGGTTATGATAATATCCTCCAAAACCGGCTACATCGAAATACCACTTTTGCACCTTGCAAGTGGCATATAATCCGGTCGCTCCTTGGTCAATATGAATCTGCCCCAACCCGCCTTTTTCATGAATATGCGAGCGTGCTATAGCAATTGCCGCTCCCCAAGGAACTCTATGGTGCAGGTCCAAGCCTAGGACAATGCCTCCACTTCCGCTGGTAAAGGCCGGCGTTTGGTGCTGCGCCGCATTACGTGCCAAATCGCCAAACAGCTCAAACCAAGGAGCGTATCGAACTTTGCTCTGAGATAGGCAATACCGCCATCTTTTGTCATCGGATGCAAGAGTTTCTTCTTCAGATGGTGCATTCCGAGATGAATAGCTTAACCATCGATTTTGACTCATGTGAAAGTTTACTTTCTGACTCATGAGCAATTGATTGATCTGCGCTGAAAAAGTTCCGATCGCATTACGGATTGGCGATGCTTTTTGCAGGGCATCGATTAGATCGCTCTGACTATCGAATAAGTAAATGGTCGGCTGCGACCCATAACGGTTGAGGTAATTTGCAAGATGAAGTGAATTTCCTTTTAAATTTTGAAGAGGTATTTGAAAAAAGATTGCGATTCCCCAAAGATAGGTTCCTGCAGGTCCGCCGGTTGTGACTAAAGTAGCATTGGGAAAAGGTTCATTGAAATTCATCGAGTAGACGTTTCCATTGTTCACAAAATAAGCAACTTGGTGATCAAATGCCACGCCATTGCCGGCTTCAGGCATCGAAGAAAACGTGATATTTGACGACTGAAGATTGACTACATAGAGAAGTCTATCTGCTCCCGTCGCAAAGACCATATTTTGATTGAGAGCGACAAAAAGCAGCGGAACAGGAGCTGGTGTAGTTGTTACTTGAGCTGGAGTGCTGGGAGATCTAAGATCGAGCGAATAGAGATGTCCATTAAAAGCTCCTATGTAAGCAATTTGACGATCCAAAGCAATTCCATTTAAGATAGTGGGTGCAGGTCCGGCTGTGATGATAACAGGAGCGGGGGAGGAAGAATTGAGATTCATCGAATAAACATTTCCATCGAACCCAGTCAAATAAGCCGTTTGACCCTCAACCGCCATTCCCGAAATGTCGACGGTATGTGGTGCAACCAAAGTCAGTGTGTTGGAAGAGTTAAGTTGCATAGAATAGACAGTTCCATCATCTCCCAAGAAATAGGCTTTTTGATTTATTAAAGAAATATGATGGAGGGGATTAGGAGCTCCGCCACCTGTCGTGAGAAGCTCAGGGGTTGGAGATGAGTTATGTAAATCAATCGAGTAGACATTGCCGTCTTCACCGCAAACATAGGCAACATTCGCATCGGCTTGAATCGCACACAAAAAAACTGTAAGAAAACTAAAAATGCTTGCTTTAATTTTTTTCATTAAAGGGGTTTATCCATTTTCTATACGGATATAGGCAAGCAGCTTTTTTAGCCATCCTTTTTACATTTTTTCCTCCTAGCACTTTACTTCACGACCTATCTGATTTCCTATTTTCTGGGCATGCAGCCGATCGTTATAAAACGCTATTATGCCGAAAAGCCTCTCCTTGCAAAATAACTCCATTCATCTGAAAATCTCCTCAAAAGAGCAACTCCTGAAAAAGAGTGGATAAAATGGCGCCGCAGATCACAGCAATCCTTCCGACTTTCCGAAGGCCTCAATTCCTAAAACAAGCAATAGAAAGCATACTCGATCAAACATGTAAGGATTTCCTCATTTGGGTATTCGATAATGCATCCGAAGATGAAACCGAAGAGGTAGTGAATGCATTTTCAAAAAAAGACCCTCGCGTCCATTATTTTTGCCATAAAAAAAACATCGGCATGCAATCGAATTTTCGCTTTGCACTGCAACGTGTCCGGACGCCATTTGTCTCGATCGTTTCCGATGATGATTTTTTGTTCCCCTGGTTTTACAAAGAGGCAATGGAAAAGCTGACCCAGTTTCCAAAGGCTGCTTTCTTTTCCGGAACAACGGTCATTCTGGACAAGAAGGATCGATTCTTGAACTGGGAAAAAAATCAGATCAAGGAGGGATACTCTCCTCCTCTGGATAAACATTTTCTTTTGCCCACCACCTATTGGATCTCCTCTCTTTTTCGCACATCGATCAGTCAAAAAATGAATTTTCAGACAAATTTGATTTCATTTGATTTGGATTTTCTTGCCCGCATCTGTTGCCAATATCCCTTTTATGTATCTTCAAGGCCCTGCGCCGGCTATCGAAGCCATCCCACATCTTTTTCTGTGAATTTGCAGCCCAAAGAATTTTTCGCCTCTTTTTTATATGCAAAAAAAAGGATGCATCAAGAATCGAACATCAAGAAGCATATGAGAACGCAAATCGATGGCTACCTGAGCCGGTTCTATCAGCATTCTTTTTTTATGCAGGGAATAAAATCCATTGCGCAAAAAGACTTTGCTGCCTCTCTGACAGCCGCTGATATTTTACAAAAAACTTTTCAAGATTCCTTCCGCAGCTTACTCTTGAAATGCGGCGCAACCGCATGCAAAAAAAGTTCTTTTTTTTATCGACTTGCCTGCCTTCTTCTTTTTGTCCGACGATGGATCCTGATTTCCTTTAGGAAAAGAGGATTGAGTAAAGAATGCAACTGCTGGATTGAAAAATATAGGATGGAACGCTCATGAAATTAAAAATTCTGCAGCAATGGAAATCAGATCCGATCTGGTCTTTGTTTTTTGAAAAAAAAGGAGTCCTTCTAGCTGTTCTCATTCTGTTTTTAAACCTTTTTGCGGCATTTTTCGAAGGGGCCTCTTTCGGCTCGATTCTTCTCGCATTTTCTTCTCTGAGTGGAATCGAATCCATGAACGTATCTTCGATTCCTGTGCTTAAAAACCTTCCTTTGCAACACATCTCTCAAAACTATCTTTTCACTCTTTTTGTCATTTCCGCCGTGATGCTGCAAACATTGCGCAGCGGCATTAGCTATGTTGCCCAGTACCTTTCGGCAAAACTCTCGTTAAAAATTCAGATGGAGGCGCAGGTAAAGGTATATGAGCAAATCTTGCGATTTACCTTTCCCTTCGTCAGCCAATATAAAGTCGGGGATCTGGTCAAATATGCAGACGCGCCTGCAGCCGTCATCCCCATTTTTTTTTATTATGCCAATCAGATCATCGTCTCTTCCTGCATGATCCTGGTCGCAGTGGGAACGATGTTTTATTTGAATATTCCCTTAACTTGCGTGGCCTTTTTTCTTTTTTCTTCATTTGGCTTTTTGCAGCGCATCATCATTCGCAAAATCGTCCAGCTTTCCAAAAACCTGACCGATCACATCACGGAGTTTTCCAAACATGCGGTGCAGAGCCTCTATGCCATGCGGGCCATCCACACATTCAATCGACAAGAAAGTTTTTTTAAAAAAATTGTTGGCACCCTGCAAGAGATTGTTTTTTCCAGTCAGAAAATCAATCTCTGGAACAATGCAATACCCGCCATCAATGAGATTGTAGGGATTTTGCTGGTCGGCATCCTTCTGGTTTTTGGAGCCTTTTTCTTAAAAGATTCTTCCAAAAACTTTCTGCCGATTTTGATGACCTTTCTTCTGGTCTCCTATCGATTGTCCACAAAAGTACAATTTGTCATCGGCGGGATCGGAGGGATTGCGGCACAGACCGGCTACTTGCTAAGGCTTAAGGAAATACTCGATGAAAAAGGAAAGGAATTTATCAGCAATAAAGGGGAAAAGTTTTCTCTCTTAAAAAAGGAAATTGCATTCAAAAACGTTTCTTTGAGCTATTTGAAAAACAAGCGCTTTGCCATTCAGAATTTTTCACTCGTGGTCCCGAAGGGAAAAATTATTGCTCTTGTGGGAGCATCCGGCGCCGGAAAGTCTTCCCTTATCGATCTCATCATTCGACTGTATGATCCGACAGAGGGACAAATTTTAGTCAACGGCGTCGATCTTCGCTCTTATGAATTGGGAAGCTGGAGGAAAGCGCTCGGAGTCGTTAGCCAAGATACCATTATTTTTAATGAGTCGATCGAAGAAAACATCCTTTTTGGCCATCCGAAAGCAACAAGTAAACAAATCATCGAAGCCGCAAAGCTCGCTCACGCCCATGAATTTATCCAACAGTTGCCGCAAGGGTATCAGACCTCTGTTGGCGAGAGAGGATATCGCCTATCGGGCGGCGAGCGGCAAAGGCTGGCGCTGGCCCGTGTGTTCTTACGAGATCCGCAAATATTAATACTCGATGAGGCAACTAGTAGTCTGGATAGCCACTCAGAGCGGATGATCCAAGATGCGATAGAGGTTTTTATTCAAAGAAAAAAGACCATTTTCGTCGTGGCCCATCGGCTCTCCACCATTTACAAGGCCGATGAGATTTTGGTTTTGCATGACGGACAAATAATCGAAAAAGGAAATCATCAAGCTCTGCTTGAAAAAAAGGGCTCCTATTTTCAGTTTTGGTCCTTGCAATCTCCCGAAAAATCCTTACAAAAAAGTCTATGACGAATCCCTTAATTACAACGATTATTCCCACATATAGACGTCCGAAATCCTTAACGCAGGCCATCCAAAGCGTTTTAGAGCAAAGCTTTACTTGCCTACGTGTATGTGTGTATGACAATGCCTCCGGAGATGAGACGAAAGAAGTTGTGGAAGAATGGATAAAAAAAGATGCCCGCGTTCACTATTTTTGCCATGAAAAAAACATCGGCAGCAATGCAAATTTCCACTTTGGACTTGCGCAAGTAAAGACTCCCTATTTTTCCTTCCTGTCCGATGATGATTTTCTCTTTCCTGCGTTTTACAAAGAGGCGATCGATCAATTGCAAAAATTCCCTAACGCTGCCTTTTTTGGAGGATCTACGCTTTTTATAGATGAAAAGGGAAAAGTTCTCGAGCTGCAAGGAATAAACCTAAAAGAGGGGTATCACCCTCGTTCCACCATTTTCCCAAGCAACAACTGGAGCTCGCATCTCTTCCGTACAAAAGAAGCCAAGCAAGTGGATCTCAACCCCGAGATCTATTTTCTGGATGCAGCTTTTATGATACGAATGTACTCTCATTATCCCCAAGTGCTCTCTTTAACCCCTTGCGCGGTATTTCGAAGACATCCTCTGGGACTTTCTTCGCAATGCTCTTCGCAAGAGCTCCATGACCATTATCAAAAACTAATCCATGTTTTAAATGAGGATACTCATATTTCCGAAACAATGCGGACAACTGCTAGAATCGTCGTAAAAAATTTGCTCAAAGGTCAAATTTTCTCTAAAAGCTTGCGATTCATTGTGGAGAAAAACTACCAAAAAGCTTGGAGCGAAAGACTTTTGCTCGAAAAACTCGTGCAAGACAAACAAAAAAGCTTGTCTTTAGGCCTTCTTCTCATGCTTTGTCAAAAGAGCTGCTTTGTCCATCAAATCTTTTGCTACTTGCTCCATTTTTTACGCTTGCTCAAGAACAGAAAGAAGAAAATCACTCTTCCAGATGGGTGTCTTTCCGTCCTGGAAAAATTTACATACTTTGAGGCGGAAGTGTAGATTGGAAGAGATCTTTCATCGATCAATTTTGGCTGGCAAAATTTTTCCATTTTTCGCATACTTGTACTATGAGTTTTTTTACGTTGCGTACATTTTGATCCCAATGATCTCATACAAGAGGAGATGCGCTTTTTCCCGCCCCTAAAGGAGAGGATTTTTTCGCGCAGTCAATCGCATGAAATTTTCTGTCTTATTACCCACTCGAAATCGCTTAGAATTTTTAAAATATTCGCTTCAGTCCGTTCTCTCCCAGGATTATCAGAACTGGGAAGTGATCCTTTCTGACAATTTTTCTGATCAAGATATTCAAGGATATATCCAATCGCTCAATGAGCCCAGAATCAAATATTCGAGAACCGAGAGTTTTTTATCGGTCACTGAAAACTGGAATAGAACCATTGAAAAAATCACCGGCGATTACGTGATTATGCTGGGAGATGATGATTGCCTCATGCAAGGCTATTTCACCACCATTTGCAATCTCATGAAACAATATCCCGACCCCGATTTGATCTATACAAGCGGCTATCTTTATGCTTATCCCGGAGTGGTCCAAGAATTTCCTCAAGGATTTCTGAGAAAATCGGGAAATGCAAGATTTTTTCAATCTCGACAAGAGCCTTTTTGGATCAGGCAGGAAGAGGCGTTTCAATTGGTCTCCCATTCGTTGAATTTCGAGATGTTTTTTCTTTATAACATGCAGTATGTTTTGATCAGCAATGCCTTGATAAAGAAGATCCAAAAAAACGGGAAGTTTTTCCACTCCTCCTATCCCGACTATTATGCGATGAATGCACTCATGTTGCATGCAGAGCGCATTCTTGCCTGTCCTGATTGTTTAGTAATTGTCGGCATTTGCCCCAAGTCTGCCGGAGCGTTTTTCTGGAATCAGAAAGAAAAGCAAGCAGCAGAATTATTAAATGATTCTTCCCCTCTTGAAAAACAGATGGAGTCGATCGTTCTTCCGGGCGCTGCCATGACCACTTCCTGGCTCCTAGCCATGGAAGCATTAAAGGAAAATTTCAAAGATTTTTTTCCGTTAGAGGTGAATTATAAAAGATATAGAACCCTGCAAATTTTAGAATTCTATAAGAATTGGACAAAAAATGGTGCTTATGACGAGGGACAGCTCTCTCTTCTTTGGAAAAAAATGGAGAGGAAAGAAAAACTATTTTATGGAGCACCTCTTCATCTGATCTCTTTTTTCCTCCGCGCAATTGGAAAACTATTCGGGAAAAAATTTGTCAAACAATTAGTCACTGTTGCAAAGGGTTCCCCGAAACATTTCTATCAAGAGATTCCTCAAAATTTTGCAACGATTCAGGAGGTTTGGAATCATCTAAACCCACCAACCAAAAACAGCTTTCTCTTATAAAGGCTTAAAAGATACCCTTCATGGAAAAGCTACTCATTACTACCGTCATTCCAACATTCAAACGGCCCCGCTTACTAGAGCGAGCGCTTTCGAGCGTTTGCAGCCAAACAATGCCCCATTTCCAGGTATGCGTTTACGATAACGCCTCCAATGACGGAACAGAAGCGGTGGTGAAGGAATTCTTAAAAAAAGATTCTCGCGTCCAATATCATTGCCATCCACAAAACATCGGGATGATGAACAACTATCAATATGCGCTCTCTCGCATTACGACGCCTTTCTTTTCCATTCTTTCCGACGACGATCTTTTGTTTCCCTGGTTTTACGAAACTACCATGCGCGGATTTTCGCAATTTCCAGAAGCTTTTTTTTCTGCTTCTTCCGCGATTATCATGTCCTCTGAAAAAAAAACATTAAGAGTTCCCCTGGATCTCTGGAAGAAAGAGGGCTTTTTTCAGCCGCCCTCTGCTCTTGCTGAAATGATCTCTCAATATCCTGTACCTACATGCATAATCTTTCGGCGAGAAGTATTGGACTTAATACCCATTGATACAGCCAATCTCCTCGTTTGGGATTGTGATTTTTTGATTCAAATCGCTTCCCGCTTTCCCATTTTTACCATCAAGCAGCCTTGCGGAATTTTCATGCAGCACCCCTCCTCCTTTTCCTTTTCTCAAAACATAAAGCTTTGGAGAGTTTCCTTCGCAAAAATGAAAGAAAAATTTATTGCCCACAGCTCGCTACCTTTCTTCATAAAGATTAAAGTGGGCCGCCTCTTTGGGAAAGAAATCAAACAAATGGATCGAGGAGCGATCCTTGTCAACCTCTTTCATAAAAATTTTAAAAAAGCTCTTCTTTATGCACTAAGATATAAAAAATACCATGGATGGAGCATCAAGACCTTTCTTTTTTTGATCACAACCAGAGCTTGCCTCTTTTTTTCCCCTACTTTGTATCTGCTCATCTTCCTTCGCGGCATCAAGCGTCTTTTTAAGAAAAAACTCTTTCCTCCGCAGAATCTCGCCGCCTATGATCATTATGCAAAATGGCTCTAAAAGAAAAAATTTCCCATAAGGTTTTTTTCCTTCGCAGAACCATCCAATCGTTAAAAAATATTTAGGACAGAACAATCGGCGCTCTCTTCAAACGAAATCGCAAAAGCCACTCTATTGTCTTGGAACAAATGCTTCATCGATGGAAAAGTATCTGATCGTTTAGATCACCCAATAGATCGTTGATCTTTCCACCATTCGATCGTCTGCTCCAACGCATGAAAGAGCTCATATTTTGGGCGCCATGGAACTTCCTGAAAAAGCCGCTTAGCTTCGGCAATCATCGGCAAGAAACTGCCCTCATTTTTTCTGAATCGAACCAAATCGATCGCATCCATTTTTTCTGCAATTGATGCAACCATCTGCTTGATAGAAACATTTGTGCCGGAAGCAATATTGACCGATCCCTGGACCGAACTGTCGAGCAGGCAAACAAAGGCTTCGGCAACATCTTTCACATATAAAAAATCGCGCTCCAGATCGCCCTGCGCACAAAGGAACTCTTTGCCCTGTAGAAGGGAAGAGATGAGGGAAGGAATCAATCGCTCTTTTTGCTCGTGAGGGCCAAAGAGATAAAAAATTCTCCCCCAGGCAAAACTCAATCCTTGCAAATGGGAAAATTGCGCAGCCATTCGATGT
Organism: uncultured bacterium; assembly: GCA_963716985.1. GTDB lineage: Bacteria > Chlamydiota > Chlamydiia > Chlamydiales > SM23-39 > JAJZPH01. Next base: position 46,077 of record OY970323.1, read on the forward strand.
AAAGCAGATTTACAAGTCCCATATAATCCTTGGGACTGAAGCGGCATTTCATCTTCTCTGCATAAAGGGTTTTTCCAGTCGTATTCCGCACAGCTTCCGGCCATCACAGCCCGCTTTCCGCCGTGATGAGCAAAGCTTTTTAACAAATGTAGGCTTTGCCCAACGCAATCGAGATTCTCCGGAGCATTCCAATAGAGTCCATGCTTCGCATACCAGGCCAGATGCAAAAGAAACTCGGGCTTTACTCTCTCGAGAAAGGAATCGATCTGCTCGGCATGGGAAAGATCGATTTTTTCCCAAAAAACAGAGGAATCTGCTCTTGGTATTTCATTTCTGGTAATCGCAAATACCTCAAATCCTCTTTCCAATAAAAAAGGAATGCAGTGGCGACCGATAAATCCACTGCTTCCGGTAACAAGAACTTTTTTCATAAGGGAAAGTCCGGAAAGATTTGGTCTTTTGCCGAAAGGATAGGAGAGGGATCGGGCCAGGAAATCGCAAAAGCCGGGTCATTCCAGCGAACTCCTCGCGCAAGAGAGGAAACGTAGGGTGCAGACATCTGATAAAAAAGCTCCGCATGATCGCTTAACGTTTGAAACCCATGCGCAAACCCCGCCGGGATATATAGGATGTGCCGATTGTCTTCGTTCAAGAGAAAGCTCTGCCACTTTTTGAACGTAGGAGATTCGGGCCGAAGATCTATGATCACATCAAAAATCGCCCCCCTGATGCAGCGCACGCATTTGACCTCTTCCGCGGGCTCTATTTGATAATGCATGCCGCGCAATGTGCCTTTTTTTCGGTTATACGAGAGATTGCATTGAACAAAATTTGCCTGCAAGCCATGCGTTGCAAACTCTTCTTGGCAAAAGGACCTCGCAAAAAAACCCCTTTCATCTTCTAAAAGCTCATGTTCAATAAGAATGGCATCCTTTAATAAGGTGGGCAGAAACTTCATGGAAAAACCTCAAGCTTTGGGATAGCCACAACAAATTTCCCTCCCCATGAGCGGATATGCGACATTTGGTCCATGATCTCATTTTTTATATTCCAAGGCAGTATCAAGAGATAGTCGGGCTTTTCCATTTTCAAATCCTCCGGCTTCTTGATAGGAATATGCGTTCCTGGCAAAAAACGCCCTTGCTTATGGGGGCTAATATCGACGGTAAAGGGAAGAAGGCCTGGAGTCACCTGACAAAAGTTCAACAGGGTATTTCCCTTAGCCGGAGCCCCATAGCCTGCCACCTTTCGATTGTTTTTCTTGCAATCCTTCAAAAACTTTAAGAGGTCTTCTTTGACGGCTTCGACCTTATTAGGGAAGGAAAGATAGGACTCTTTGCAAGCCAATCCCATAGAGGTTTCTTTTTCCCGCAAGAGGCCCACAGAGGGCAATATCTCTTTTGTAAGATCCTTGGTATGTTTCGCATAGATTCGTATCGATCCCCCATGGGTGGGAATCTCCTCTACATCGAACAGGGTCAGGCCGTGCGCGGCAAAAACCTTTTCAACGGTCAGAAAGCTAAAATAGGAAAAGTGTTCGTGATAGATCGTGTCAAACTGCACGTTTTGGATCAGCTGTAAGAGATGCGGAAACTCCATCGTGACAATCCCCTTGTCGTTCAAAAGGATCTTCATCCCTTCGACAAAGTCGTTGAGGTCGGGCACATGGGCCAGAACATTATTGCCAATGATCAGATCGGGCAGTTTTTTTTCTTTCTTCAGCTCTTTGGCCAGCTCTGTGCCAAAAAATTTTGCAATGGTGGGAATGCCGGAGGTGCGAGCAATTGCAGCCACATTTTCAGCAGGCTCAATGCCAAGAATGGGAATGCGGAACTCCTTAAAAAATTGCAAGAGGTACCCATCGTTGCTCGCAAGCTCCATCACAAAATGGCAAGAGGTCAGGCCAAACCTTTTCACCATTGTTTTCACATATTCCTGACAATGCGCAAGCCAGCTGCTTGAGTAAGAGGAGAAGTAGGCATAGTCCTTAAATATTTCTTGCGGGGATTGAAATTCCTGCAGCTGCACCAGAAGGCAGGAGGGGCAAAGGAGTGCATGAAGAGGATAAGCGGGCTCATCTTTCCCCAAGTCGTTTGCAAAAAGATAGGAGTTGGAAAGGGGGGTTTTTCCTAAATCGCAAAAAGTTTGCAATTTTTTTTCTCCGCAAAAGCGGCATCTTGTTTCCATTACACTGTTTTTCAAAGTCTTTTTCATGATGTTTTTGGGTTGATGGTGAAAGAACAATTCGTCAGCAGCAAGAAAAGGATCGCGTATGTTTTCTCTCCTTAGAAAAAAATCTCTGATACCATTCGATCGTTTGCTGCAATCCCTCTTCGATAGAAAAGTGCGACTCCCAGCCAAGAATTTTTTTTGCTTTTTCAGAACTGAGGAATTGATGTGCTATCTCTGCCTTTGCGATCCCTAAAACGTTCGGTTGTAGATGGGGAACATTCATGAGCTTTTGAATCATCGCGACAATTTCCAACACAGAATAGGGACGGTTGGGGCCGAAATTAAACGCTTCTCCGCTAACCCCTTTTTCGCCGCTTTTTTCTGCCATTTTTAAATAGGCATCGACCGCATCTGCAACAAATAAATAATCGCGGGTCAGTGTGCCGTCGCTTCGAATTACAGGCGACTCTTCGTTAATAAAACTCTGAATCGTTCCGGGAACGATGCGGCTCCAATTCAAATCTCCTCCACCAAAGATATTTCCGCACCTTGCGACCACTAGGGGGAGATGAAAGGTATGAAAGTAGGAAAGAGAGAGTAAATCCGTGCAAGACTTGGAAACGTCATAGGGATGCGATCCTCGAAGGGGCATGTTTTCGGTATAGGGAAGAAGCGCGCTTGTCCCATATGCTTTATCGCTAGAAGCAATCACAATTCTTTGCACTTTTTCCCTACATTCGCGGCACGCCTCCAAGAGAAGATAGGTGCCTCGGATATTGGATTCAAAAGTCTCCAAAGGGTCTCTAAGAGCTGCTCCGACAATGGTCTGCGCTCCCAAATGAATGACCGTATCAACCTCATGCTGCACCAAGGCTCTTTTTATCGATGAGCCATCTTCAAGTCTTCCTTGAACAACAGAAATGTCATAAATTTCTTGGCTGCGAATCAGCTCGCTCTGCGGATCCCAATCGCGAATCAATGCAACGACATAGGCCTTTTCCTTCAAGAGTCTTTTGATCAGCCAAGAGCCTACAAGGCCGGTGGCTCCCGTGACAAACACATGCTTATCCTTCCAAAAACTCATCGCGCAGCTTCCTCTTTTTTCATTTTCAAGAGTAGATCTTTGTTCTTCTCTTTTTTTTCCCAAATCTTCCAAGGAGCATTGCCCTTTTCCCAAAGATCTTCCAAGAGTTTGTGTTCCCGAAGCGTATCCATCGCCTGCCAAAAACCCTCGTGTTTGTAAGCCATCAATTTTTGATCTTTTGCGAGATTTTCCAAAGGCTCTCGCTCCCAAGCAGTAGAATCGTCCTTAATATAATCGATTACTTCGGGCTCGAGAACAAAAAAACCTCCATTGATCCAACCTTCTCCGGTTTGCGGTTTTTCTAAAAATTCCACTACCCGGTCCCCCTCAAAGGAGAGCCCTCCAAAACGTGCGGGAGGACGGACGGCCGCGACCGTCGCTAAAGCGCCATGGCTTTTATGGAAGAGAAGCTCGTTTGCAATATTCAGGTCCGTCAACCCATCTCCATAAGTGAAGAGAAAGGTTTCGTTTCCGATCCATTTTTTCAATCGTTTGAGTCTTCCTCCCGTTTGGGTTTGCAAGCCCGTATCGACAAGATGGACGATCCAAGGAGGCGGCTCTTTTTCATAAAGCCTCTCTTTACCGGTCGACAGATCGATCGTCACGTCGCAATTCAGGGGATAATAATTTAAGAAAAACTCTTTGACCATTTCTCCCTTATATCCAAGAGCAATGATGAATTCATTGATCCCATAAAAAGAATACAAACTCATGATATGCCAGAGAATGGGCATACCTCCGATCTTGATCATGGGTTTTGGACAACTTTCGGTTTTTTCTGCAAGACGCGTGCCAAGCCCACCGGCTAGAATGACAGCCTTCATAACTTCCCTATTTTTTGAAACACATCTTCAACTTCTTCCGCCGAAATACCAAAAATTCCTGCTTCAATGCCTTTATACAGACTGATCACATGCTTTAGATCAGCGCTCTGGCGGTCATTTGTTCACATATTTTAAGACTCTTTTCGAGCCTTGAAAAGATTATAGGACAAGAATACGGCTTAAAACAAGCGCAATTCCTTCCATCATAAAAGACAGAAAGATTTTTCAGCCCCGAGAATTTTATCTTAACGAGATCAGATCTTCCCAAAAGAAAAATGAACAAATTTTTAACAACTTTTCTCCCCGTTTTTGGGTAAAAAGTGCACGATTTCCTCTACATAGCCTTTGCGCATCCAATAGGGATATCGCTCGATTTGCGCATCTTTCTTCCTCTCGCTTATTAGCTCTTTCACCGTAAAAGGATTGATTTCGTGATTGATCGACAAAAACATACCGGAAACACTTTCTATTCGATTCCAATATTCACGCGCACTCTTTGGATCCATTTCCGTAAGCGAGTCCACATTTACAATGAGATCATAATAAGCAGTGGTTTGGCCAAAAAACTCTTGGGGAGTAAGGATTTTTATTCTCTCTTCCGGATGCGATGCTTCTTCTCCGGAAAGGATCACCTGGGTTTCCCCCAAAGTTGCAGCTAAAAAATAACCGGAAGCCATTGAGGTAAAGGGAAGGTCCACAATGGTATAATCGTTCATTCCAAAGAGTCGTGCATAATAGGCCGTTCGTCCTACCCCAGCGCCGATTTCAAGAACGCGCGGATGGGGAACCCCTTGAAGAAGCTGTTTGATACGCCATGCTTGATAAAGTGCTTGGGGCACTCGATAAGAAACAACACCCTTCGTTGTTTGCACACCCTCTTCATCGGGATAGGGATTGGGAAAGGAAATTTCCTGCCCCAAAAACTCCTCAATACTCTTCACAACGTCATCAGCTGTCCAAGATGTAGGCAAAGAAATACTTTCGGGATTATATAATCGAATCGCGCCGATCGCTTCGGCAAACCGCATCAACCCATCAAGACAAACCGCGCCATGACCATATCTGCTTTCAGAAGAAGAAAAACTAGTCATTACAGACTTCGCAAGATTATCAATCCCCCAAAAAAAATCTGAAGAAGCGGGATTTCTAAGAATATCGCCTGCCTCAACAACATCGCCCTTCAGAAAAATTTGATGAATCGGCAAGTGCTTTTCATTGAAAATGCTCTGCCACATGGAATTTCCACGATTTTCCACCACTTCTGCAGATCGTCGATAAGATTCTAGGAGACGCTTGACAATCGAAAGGGCATCAACTTTTGTCTCTATGTTTGCTCGACCAGCCACTGAATCTATCCCATTTAAGAGACGAAAAACAGGCGGCTCTCCACCGTTCAAAAAAGGTCTTTTTAAAAACATCCTCAACAATCGTTTCGCTATTCGCTTCGATTGTGCAACCCACATGCCCATCGCCATCCTCTCATAATTTATTAAAATCTTCTCCTGAAAGAGAAATTCTTTGCAATTGATAAAGCTTAAAAGAAACTTGCCTCCAAATAATTCTAGAAGAATGGCGGCGCATCATGACAAAAAAACATTAAACCCATCAAAGAAGAAGCTGCTTTGCTTTCGAAAAAACGTCTTCTTCTTTTAAGAGCAAAAGACAGTTTCGAGAAGAGCATCGATTATTGAAACAAGGAAAGCATTCCATCGGAGCATGAAGAGTTCTTGCACTCGGCGGACACCAATGAAGGGGAGAATTCATCCCGGAAAAAAGAACGAGTGTTGGAGTTCCAAAAGCACAAGCAATGTGCACCAAGGCCGTATCGATCGAAATCAATAGCTTTGCATTTTGAATGCAAACAACGAGCTCTTGCCAATCTAGCGCATCGCATAAGCTTTGTGCTTTCGACAGGCCCTGCATCACAGAGGCGATCTTTTCTTTCTCGACAGATCCCCTTCCCGTAAAAACCACAAAAACATCCTCATCTGCGAATCTTTTTGCAAGATTTTTCCACTTCTCTAAAAGCCACTCTTTTTTTTCAACGCCCGATCCTATGTGAAGAATCACATACCCCTTTTCTTGAGCCGGAAGCGAAAGCTTTCTAGAAAGAGATGCCGTTTCTTTTTCTCCTACCGGACTGAGAGAGGGTTGGATATCTTGCAAAAAAAGCTCTTGGATCCCAAGTTTTTTGAGAAGATCCTTATAATATCCGGAAACGTAATGCTCCTGATCGCTCCAGTTCATAGGATCGGTTAGAAGAGAGCCAAAGCCTCCGCTCGCATAGCCGATGCGGCAAGGAATGTGCGCACATGCGATGAGAAAAATTGCATTGGGAAAATGAAAATTAAGATCGATTGCGGCGTCATAGCGAATTTTTCTCAGCTCGCGATAGGCGCGAAAAAAACTTTTGTAATAGCGAATAACTTTTTTCCAAAGAGGTTTCTCGGATCGGTTATTTTTCCAATGGTCTAGAACGTGCAGATGATCAATGTCGGGATGACCTTCTAAAACAACTTGGGACCAGGAGCCTAAGACAAAGCCAATGGCTGCATGCGGAAATGCTTTTTTTACAACGGGAAGAACCGATGTGGCAATCACCAGATCGCCCAAATGGCCCGTGTGGCAAAAAAGAATCTTCCGGTAAGAAGTTTTGGGCAAAGGCCTTTTGGAAATTGTGAAGAGAGAAAAAAAACCATCCGTTGTCTTTAAGAAAAGATAGAGCAGGGGATGTTGGACCAGATATCTGCCCATAAGAGGAGAGCGTTTTTTTTGCCGACTACTCCAAAATTTCGATATTTTCATAGGATCTCAATAGGTCTCTAAAATGGGCGGCATCTTCGAACCGAAGCTCTTTTGCAGCTATTTTCATCTCCTTGCGATACTCTTTGATCTTCTCCTCAATCACTCCGATCTTATCCTTTTTATTGTAAAGCTGCTTGACTTCTTTTTCTTCCGGGGCCATCCCAAAGGTTTCTTCAAGGTCTTCAATGCGCGCCTTTTGAATCGTTTGGGGGACAATGCCATGCTCTTTGTTATACGCTTCCTGAATCAATCGTCTTTTTTCCGTGATTTCGATCGCTTCTCGAATCGCATCGGTTTTGCGATCGGCATACATAATCACGCGGCCCAAAACATTGCGCGCGGCCCTTCCGCAGGTTTGAATTAATGCCGTCTCGCTTCGTAGGAAACCCTGCTTGTCTGCGTCGAGGATCGCAACGAGCGTCACTTCGGGAATGTCGAGTCCTTCGCGCAAAAGATTGATGCCCACCAAAACCTCGAAATGTCCCAGACGGAGTTCTTTGATGATATGGATTCTCTCCAAGGTGTCCACATCGGAATGGAGATATTTGGCGCGCACTCCGATTTCCGTTAAAAATTTCGTCATGTCTTCGGCCAATTTTTTGGTGAGCGTTGTCACCAGCACACGGCCCTTCTTTTCTGTTTCTTTGCGAATTTCTTCCAAAACATCGTCGATCTGCCCCTCGGCTTTTTTGACTTCAATGGAGGGGTCTAGAAGGCCTGTGGGACGAATGATCTGCTGCACCACCTCTCCTCCGGCCTCTCCAACCTCCCAAGGGGAAGGAGTGGCTGACACGTAAACGACCTGATGGATTCGCTCTTGAATCTCTTCAAATCTTAAGGGCCGATTGTCAAAGGCAGAGGGAAGACGAAAGCCAAACGCAACAAGCGCCTCTTTGCGCGCTCTGTCTCCATTATACATCGCATGCATTTGGGGAATCGTCTGGTGCGACTCGTCCACAAAAAGCAAAAAGTCTTTCGGAAAATATTCGAGAAGACAGGGAGGAGGATCTCCTGCCTTGCGATGAGAAAAGTGGCGGGAGTAATTCTCAATTCCCTTGCAAAAACCAATCTCCTGAATCATCTCAAGATCGTAAAGAGTTCTCTCTTTGATGCGCTGTTTTTCCACGAGTTTTTCTTCTGCTTCGAATTGGGCGATGCGCTCTCCCAATTCTTTGCGAATCGATTCAATTGCAGAAATGCGCACATCTTCGGGCGTCACATAGTGAGATCCCGGATAGACGGAAAGGCGATCGACCAATCTTTTTGTCTTTCCGGTCAGAGGATCGATCTCGCTGATTTTTTCCACCTCATCGCCAAAAAATTCGATGCGATAGCCAAGGTCCTCTTCGTAGGCAGGAACTATTTCGACCACATCTCCCCGCGCACGAAAGGAGGCGCGCACAAGGTCCATGTCGCTTCGCTTATAATGCATCTCCACAAGATGGAGCAAAAGATCATCCCTGCGAATTTGCTGTTTGATGTGCAAAGAAAGCACCATTTTTGCGTAATATTCGGGCAGTCCCAAGCCATAAATGCAAGAAATGGAAGAGACGATGATCACGTCTTTTCTTTCAATCAAAGAGCGCGTTGCGCTCAAGCGCATCTTATCGATGCGATCGTTGATTGCCAGATCCTTTTCAATATAAGTATCGGTTCTGGGAATGTAGGCTTCGGGCTGGTAATAATCATAATAGGAAACAAAATACTCCACCGCATTGTCGGGGAAAAAAGATTTGAATTCCTGATAGAGCTGCGCGGCAAGCGTCTTATTGTGAGCTAAGACGAGGGTGGGCTTTTGCACATTTTGGATCACGTGCGCCATGGTAAAAGTTTTGCCGGAGCCGGTGATCCCTAAGAGAACCTGCGCCCTCTTTTCATCGACAATGCCGCGTGTGATTTTTTGAATCGCTTGAGGCTGATCACCGCGAGGGATAAAAGAAGTGTTTAAACGAAACATGGGACATCAAATTTTTCCCTTCAGCATAGCGCGTATGAGGGAAAAAGAAGAGACCTTTTTTATGAAGACGAGCGAGAACACCACCAGCCTCGTGCTGGTGGATGAGAGCTCGCCCATTAACTAACCTCGTGATTTTTGAGTTTCAATGTATTTTCTCACGGAATCTTCTGTGATATGCCCAACTGTTGCATAATATGTGCCCTTGCTCCAAAGTCCAGATCCCCAAAATTTTCTACTTTTCAGTTGAGGGAATCTATTGAAAAGATGTACGGCGGAGATAGATTTCAATGTTTTGGCAATTGCAACGGGTGCAGTTTGGGGAGTGGCCCGGACAAAAATATGTACATGGTCTGGCATAATAATGAGCATATGCTTCTGCTAAGACCTTTTTCCATTCAATTTCAATGGCATCTTTTAGAATCTGATGACAATATTTTGGGCACCAAATGATGTGATATCCAAGAAAAAATTTTGCGTGATTTGTTGCCATCGCCAACCTATAAGTACAATACATTACCCATGAAAAGAACGGTGCCAATTCCAATCACACTCAATCCCTCTTCCTTTCTGCCTCTTATGGAGTGCTGTGCTCATATTTTCAACGACCATGTCGATTGGGCGCTCGAAAACAAACCATGTAATAAATCAAAGGCTCATGCAGCCCTCTATGAACAGATGAAAGAAAAACATCCGGATGTCCCGACAGCATTCATACAGACCGCTCGAGACACTGCCATGGAATCGGTCAAGGGCACGTCTTTTAAAAAAAGACCCCGGAAGAAAAAACATTCCGGCCTTCGCTTTGACAAACGAACGATGAACTTGCGGGGAGAACAACTCACTTTGTCGAGTATGGGTAAAAGAGAAAGGGTAATACTGAACATACCCGATTACTTCCGTCCTATTTTCGATTCTTGGAAATTAAAAGGCGCTACATTAACTTATAGCGTAAAAACAAAGCAATTTTGGATCCGTCTTGTCTATGAAACAGAGTCGCCCGCTCTAAAAACAGAGGGTAAGGTTTTTGGGATCGATCGGGGGATACGGCAACTCGCAGTTACTTCCGAGGGACAATTTTTTTCAAATAGTACGATTCGCGCATCCCAGCGCCGTTATTTGTACAACAGGAAGACAGCTCAGGCAAAAGGCACTCCTTCTGCTCGTAGTCGATTAAAGGCTATGAGTGGAAAAGAGAAGCGGTTCAGCCGTGACGTCAACCACCGAGTTACCAAGCAGCTTGTAAGTTTAAGCGATGTAAAAACCTATGTTCTTGAAGACTTGAAGGGCATACGTAACAAGCGTCGAGGAAGAAAACTCAATAAGAGATTGGGCAGTTGGCCTTTTCATCAGTTTGGTTTTTTTCTTACTTATAAGGCGGAAATGCTTGGCAAAGAGGTTGTCTATGTGGATGCATATTATACAAGCAGAAAATGCAGCTGTTGCAAAACAATTCAAAAGAACAACAGGAAGAAATCAAAATATCACTGCAACCAATGCAATTTTCAGCTTCACGCAGATTGGAATGCTGCGATCAACATAAGAGATAGTTACATACTCTCTTCTACGCAAAAAGTGTCTGAAGAGCAGGCTGCTGTCATCCAGCCATATGTGACGATCGGAAACGGTCAGTCACAAGCCTATTGCCTTGTGCAGTAGGTAGTTGACTGCAAAGCTCTTTTTTTCACACGCCTCATTTCCTGCCCCATGCGGCCCAGCTCATATCCTTCAAAATCGACAAATCGAAAAAATCTTTCAAACGCCGGGAGTACAATGCAAACTTGGCGCACCATTTCTTGGGCAACGGCGCGATAATTCGGATGGCCCGCGGGAGAGGATCTAAGCTCAGAGAGCCATTGAAGAGAGCGTAAATTGACGTGGAAATACCAGCGCATATGATAGGCCATCGGAACAACGTATTGCGCCTCTTCCGGAAGCTCTGTCGCAATGAGATCGTAGGCCTTTTTTGCCTCTTCCATAGCTTGAACATATTCTTTTTCCATCGCACTTCCCACAATTTCACGAGGCAAGAAATACCCATAATGGCAGCCGAGAAGCTGCCTTTCCTGAGTCAGCATGCGATGGCGTTGCAAATCCCGATAGATGCCGAAATCGGCCACTATCTCAAAAGTAAAAGAGGCCCTTTCGAGTGCGCGCGGAGATTTATGGCGGCGATTCTCTCTAGAAAAACACGCGGCATCTAAAATGCGCGCCACATCCTCTTCGGGAATATGGCGAACGTAAGATTCAAGATCGGAAAGGCTTGCGTCTAAATGTTCAAAGAGGAGCGCAGATGCTACTTTTGCGGGAGCGTCAGGATCGTGCGCAATGAGAAAAACGCCCGCATCTCTTCTCTCGGGAATGTTGGGCCTATGGGTTTTTGCAAGCAGATGCAACTCCTCTCTCATCTGTTCGGAAAAATCGACATAGGCCTGTGTGTATTTGCTCGCAGGATCGGCCCTCTTGACAAATGAGGGAATTGTCTTGGTCAATTCTCCCAGCATCTCTTTCGAAATCTCCCGTAGCTCGGAGAGATTGTGAACGCTGAGCTTGCGAATGACATGTTCAAAAAACCGGCCATTGCCAAAAAGGCCCAGATTAGTCAGGCTGCTTGCCGGAAGAAGTCCGCGCAAGCAGTCCAATACCTTGGCGCGAAGAGCAGCCGTATAGGCAGCCTTCGATACGTGGCTGTCTTTCGGAAGTTTTTCTTCCATTTGCAGAGTGAGTGGCGGAATCAGTTTGCTATAGGTTTCAAAAAGCCGATTGCACGTTTGCAAGTAAAGATCGCGATAGGCAGAGGTCATGAGCACGGGTTCTTTATAAAAGAGGTACTCTCCATCTACCTTCTGATCGAAATAAATATACCTCGTAGACTTCTCGAGCGGCGAGCCGCCAATGCGATTGTCCTCAAGGCCCTTGGCGCCAATCATCGAGATATTTTCAACCGCAAGATGCGCGCCTCCAAGCTCGGCAATGGAATCATCTCCAAAGCCATCCAGGATGCGATCGTAAAAATCATGGGCTTTTTTGATCGCCGTCATCTGCTCTTCTTCTGCATTTTCGGAAGAAGAAAGAGTGGGGCCGACAATCGAGGAAAAAGCAGAATCTTCGTTGAGAATAAACTCTTTTAAAAGAAGGGACCTTAATCCCAGGTTGGACCGAGAATAGCGAGAAAAAAGAGCTCCCTTGATCACTTCGGGAAGATTGCGCAAAACAAAAACGTTCCCCGAGGTGTTAGAAACAAAACCGCTCAATACTTTTTTTTGATGCTCGGTAAACTCCTCCAGACCTTGCGTCATTGGACAGCTCCTTTTTTTTGTAACCAAAACCAAACCATTCAAGGTTCGAGAAGAAAAGAAATCCTAGCACTATAAAAGAAAGAGTGAAAATTAAAATCAATTTAAATCCTCTCTCTCCTCATGTAAAATAGGAAATAAAGACTTGCCCGTTTTTGCTCGCGCGCCCACATCTCTGAGCCAGGCCGACATTCCATAGCCGATTTTGGAGCGGCTGCTTTTATTCATGAACCAATCGAGCGGCATAGAAAAAGAAAACCCCTTATCAAAATAACGCTTCCCATTCACACGATCGCCGCCGTCCGTCACCGTTATCCAAAGAGAAAAATGAAAGCCCGAAGAAAAATACCGCGTCCATTCCAAGCGCATTCCCTTATCTCTGGCCAAAAATTGACCTAAAGTGACCTTAAAATAGGTCTCCAGGGGACGAAAATCATAATAAAATTCCAAAAAATATTGCAGCCCAACGTAAGGCACATGGTGGAGAATATTGTTCTGAGAAAGCTTTCGAACCTTTGTTTGAAAAGAGAGCCCCGAATATTTTCGTTTCATCACGCTTGCTATCTCGCATCCGACCGCCCATGAGGAGGAAACGGGATAATAAAGAGCCTCAAAAGCCGCCCCCGCATAGGCAATCTCAAAATATCCAAGGCTGGATCTTGCAAAAAAACCATGAGAGCAATTCCAATGTTTTTGCAAATAGGCCGTTTGGAGGTGAAGCGACTGTTTCTGATTGTAGCGGACCGTGTCCGAGCGCACTTGCAGAAGATGGGATGGATTCAGAAAATCCCGCCCCCCCATTCTCCTCGTGCTGGAAGAAATAATATAGGAGGCGCAAAGATCATAATAAATCTGATCCATGAGATACCCTTGCGGTCCCGTGATTAAATGCAGATCATATTTGAACTTTCCGCTCGTACTTCCAAAATAGGAAATAAATCCCGGCCTGAACGTCCAAAGCCAGATCGATTTTTTGCGATGATAGAGAAGAGCATCTTCATAAAATGTGGGAGTACGTGACGCCTCTCTCAAAGGAGTAAGAAGATGCAGCTCGTAATCTCCCATTTCTCCTTTTGCCCAACGCTCCAGATCTTTCATGCGGAAGAGATATTCATGAACAGCAAGTCCATCAGCTTCCACTACCACAGTCACGGTTGTAATATCTCTTGGCGTTAAGGAAGAGCAAAGGCGCTCAATCCTCTCGCGCACCCTCCCCTCTTCTCGATAGGAAACATTGACCACCTTCATCCAAAGATGTTTGTTTTTCTCCGCATCCACTCTGAGATAAAGAGTCATGAGATCCAGGCCTTGTTCATGAAAAGCATGACACAGCTCTTGTGTCAGCTCTTCTTCACAGCGCCTGCCTCCTAAGGGCTCCACATCCACCGGGGCCGTATAAAGCGGAGGGTCTTTAAATTTAGGGAAAAGACCTCTCGCTTTGCCAATGTTGTAGTCAAAAGCAGCGAGTGCCGCAAGATCGTTTCCCCGAAGGGAACTTGCTGCAAGCCGGAAACCGGGACCTACTTGATACTGGATGCCCGCATTCACGCGAGAGCGCACCCTCCTTCCCCCGGGATGTTCCGCAATGTGATGTTTGTAGTCATTGGCATCATATTCGATCGCAAAAGAAAGCCCCTTAAAAAGGCTTCGATCAAAAGGGCTCCAAACAATTCCTCCGAAAGCACCTCGGATGCGTCCGCATCCCCAACCGAGCGTGAGCTCCAGGCGCTCTTTCAAAAGCTCTTGGGTCGCAACCGCATAAAAGCTATGAAATCTTTTCGACCCCAAAAAATCATTCATTCCTAAAGCAAATTCGGGCAGATAGGGAATGCCATCCTCTTTTCGCAAAAGAGCGACCTTAATGTTGAGAGAGCGTTCGGCATCATCTCCAAATCCAAAACGGCCAAAGTTGGTTTCGGGAATTCCCTTAAAAACCCAATAATTTCCCGTAAGCTCCACGTGATGAAAATACTGAAAAGCAACGCTATAGACTCGATAGGGGGGAATATAGGAAAAACCAAGGGCAGCGCTTCCTTCCGCAAGCATGCGGGCAGACGGCATGGTAAAAATGCCTCCCTGCATTTGATCATTTAAAAGAACGGGAAGCCTTTCATGAATCTTCTCGTCGATTTGCAAAACGCTCTCTAAATCTCTGAAAAGCTTCTCCTCCTTTTGCAACGGACAAATCTCTTCTTCGCCAAAGATAACAGATGAAAAAAGGGGGAGTGCCAACAAAAAAACCCATCTCATCAAATTTCCGTCTCGGATCAAAAAAAGTTGCTGCGCGCTTAACTCTATATCACGAAAAATCTTGCAAATCAAGAAAGATGGAGAGATAGAAACGGAAAAAAATAATTTGCAAGCAACGTAAAAAACAATTAAGATTTTCTCTTTTAAAAATAGATGAGACTCGCATGGAAAGAAAACGACTGACCTCTTTATTAATGATCCTGACATTTTCTATTTTTGGATTACTGCTTGGTTCCGATTTGTTTGCAAAAGACAAACAAAAAAGAGGCTTCTCCAGAGAAGAGCTTCTCATTGCCCACGTAAAAAACTCCTTGCATCAAGCAGAGAAAACTGCATTTTCTCTCAATTCCGCCATTCTGCATATCGATAGCCGATCAAGCCCCAAGATCGGGTGCTTTCTTAACCACCTCTGCACTCTTGCGGATACTTGCTATTTAGAGATCGGATGCCGGAAAGGAGCCACCCTCGCTGCGGCCCTTTTTCATAATGAATCCAACGTCGCTCACGCCATTGCCATTGATCTCTGGGCAGAAAAGGAAGAGACAAGGGCAGATTTCTTGCACAATATAGAAACCTTCATTCCAAACGCTCATTTGAGAATCTACGATACCGACTGCTTTCAGATCAAAAATTCAGAAGTTTTTCCAAGGGCCGTCAACATCTACTTTTATGACGGAAGCCACAAAGCGCCCGACCAAGAAATGGCCTTCACCTATTTTAATGACGTTTTTGACGATCTATTCATTGCGATCGTCAATGATTGGAATTCTCCCGGAGTAGAGCTTGCCTCTAGAAATGCCTTTCAAAAACTTGGATATCAGATTCTTTATGAAAAAAAACTCAATCCGAATATCAACCGAGACCACTCTTTTTGGAAGAATGAATTGTACATAGCAGTAATCAAAAAAAAGTCTTGCAACTGCTATTAAAAACCGTTCTTAAAAATCCGTGAAAGCCCAACACTTTTTGCGATGATGCCGATTGGAGCAAAATAGCCGTCGCTTCCCCACCTATGGCTTAAAGGAACTTGGATAGCCATTTTTTCCCAACTTCAATCCGGCAAGATTCTATTTGCTCCTCAAGGAAAACCACCGAAAACCCAACCCCTTTCTCGCCCTGCCAACGAAAACACATGTCGTTGATTATCAATGTCGTTTTTCATCAATAGGCGATAGAATTGCCTTTCTTTTTCTTGTAAATTAATGGTTTTTTGCCTATCATAATTTTCATTAAAAAGGGCTCTCTTGTTTTTTATGAACCAAAAAAAGTTTCATTTTAATTTTAAAAAAGAGGCCAAGGGCATGGAAATCCAATGAGTTACTTACAATCCTTTCGTGAAAGAATCGCATCCGATGACTACACGGGATTTTTAAAACTTTGGGAAGAATATTGCTATAGCGATGAACCAAACGGAGTCGAATTAAAACAGGTTCTTATAGAAACGAAAAATTCCGATCTCAGAGAGCCCTTCGGCAACCACGTCAATCGTACGATTCCTCTTTGGCGAGAAATTCAAGACCCCTCTCTTCGCCATGAAATTATCAAATTGATCTTCGATATCGAGACCACCAATACGGAAGAGCTGGCAGAGCTTGCTTATGTCTACTTGCAAGAAAAATATCCCGAAGATCCTCTTTTCGAAGAAAAATTAAAATTAGTCGGCCTGCGTTCGAGAGACAACTTCCAGGGAGCCATTAGCAACTTTGAACTTCTTTCGCACATCGGAAAGGGAAAATTTGTCTTCCATAAAGCCGGATGGGGCACAGGAGAAATTCTCGATTTTTCACAAGTCCGAGAAGAAATGACCCTGGAATTTGATTTTGTCATGGGGCCGAAACAGCTCTCTTACGAGAATGCCATGAAAACCCTGATCCCTCTGTCCGACGACCATTTTCTTTCCAGGCGTTTTGGCAATCCCGATCTTTTAGAAAAAGAGGCTAGAGAAAATCCGACGGATATCATTTACCTTCTCCTCAAGGATTTGGGGCCGAAAACCGCTGCAGAGATCAAGGAGGAAATGGAAGAGCTGATCATTCCCGAAAAAGAGTGGGCGAAATGGTGGCAGACGGTAAGAACCAAGCTCAAAAGAGACACAAGAATTCTCTGTCCCGAAAATCTTAAGGAACCTTTCCGGCTGCGAGAGGGTGAAATCACCCACGAAGAGGCGCTCTATAAATCTCTGGAAACAAAACCCTCTATTGAAAATACCATCCAGATGATTCATGGCTACTTTCGTGATTTTTCCAAAGCGCAGCACAACCAGGAGCTCAAATCCAATCTCGAGATCAAACTTAAGGAGCTGCTTGCCGAAAAAACCCTGTTGGACCATCAGAAGATTCAGGTGATTCTTCTCTTAGAAGAAATTGGCCATGCCGAAACCCTTCCCCTTCTCACTCCCTTGATCGAACAATCCCAAAACCTTGTGGACTTGGTCAAAAGCATTGAAATTTTAGCCTTCAAAAAACGATTTCTCTCCCTTGTTCAAAAAACACGCAGCGACTGGCAGGATCTCTTCTTTACCCTTTTCTTTACACTTCCGCAAAACACCCTGCGCGATTTTCTCTTCCATGAGTTGGAAAGCAACATGTCCGCCGATGTTTTGAATAAAAAAATCAACGAGCTTGCCCACAATTCTATTGCCTATCCCCACGTTTTTGTCTGGTATTTTCAGCGATTGCTTGAAAAGAAAAGCCACATCCCTTTCAGCGATACGAAAGGACACATTCGCTTCTTTGAAAACTTTCTCATCCTTCTCGACCACCTCGATCAAAAAATAGAGTTTCGAGAGCTGGCAAAAAAAATGATTCATATCTTGACCTCTCACCGCTATCTCGTCGTGCAACAAATCATGCAGATCGCATCTTACGATGAAGTGAAGGAATTTGTCCTTCTCTCCACCAAATGCCGTCTCCTTACGGATTCCGACATTAAAATCATTCGATCCTTGGCAGAAGTGGTTTATCCTTTGTTAAAAGAAACAAATGCCCCTGTCGAAAAAGAAGAAAACTTGATTCTCTGGTCGACAGAGCAAGCCTATCTGAAAATGACAAAACGCATCGAGAAAATTGCAACCGTTGACACCATCCAGAATGCGAAAGAAATCGAAGAGGCCAGAGCACATGGAGATTTGAAAGAAAACGCCGAATATAAGGCCGCTCTCGAAAAAAGAGCGCGCCTTCAATCAGAACTCCAAAACCTTTCCAATCAGATGAACCGCGCCTGCATTATTACACAAAACGACATCGATGTTTCTCGAGTGGGCATAGGAACCGTCATAGAATGCATGGATCACAATAAAAAGAAAAAGAGCTTTACCATCCTCGGCCCTTGGGATGCCAATCCGGAAAAAAACATCCTTTCTTTCCAATCTAAGCTCGCACTCTCTATGCAGGGGTTAAAAGAGAAAGAGACTTTTGAATTTCAGGGAGAAACCTATACGATCCTTTCTATCAAAAGCGTTCTGTCTTAAAGTCCTCTGGCTGAATAAGCCGTGCTGGTTCGAGTCCAGTTCCGAGCATTTTTGCGAGAGAAAGAAACCCAAGAATTTGGCTTTCGTCTGGGCGAGAAGTGAGGAGCTTTGTCGACGAACCGGCGGGAAGCCCGAAGTCCAGTTCCGAGCAATTAACAAGAGATCCATACCTTCAAGAGAAAAAAATCAACGAAGCGATGGCCCGGATATTCGCAAACTCCACTACAGCATTATCTGGCGTCCAAATGGGCGTGTTGTTAACAATGTATGATGTCAACGAAACGCTTGGACTGCCGGAATCAAGCGTAATGGTTATCAATATGAACTTGACCCAAGCACTTAAGATTGTGCTCAAGAGAAAGAAATCCGATGCCAGAAAGAAGGTTGCACTAAATATCTCTAGAACGGATCTTCCATTTTTAAAGACGCTAAAAATCTAGAATAAGGCTTTTGCCTCCAATTCTTTACGCTCGGAAACAAGCTTTTTTCTAGTGACTATAACCATCCCCTTACAGGGCAATGCATCCGGTAAAGAAACTCCAGCCTTTTCTAAAAGAAATTTTCCCATTGGCCGTGGTTCCGGAATCTTTTGATATGCAATTTGAGGAGCATGCACTTCCATGGTGCAAATAGATTTTAACTCTTCTATTCCTTCCTCAACGGTCAATTCTACATCTTTCCATAAACGTCTCAGCTGATAGGCAAGCATATAACTCAACATCACTATAAAAACATGAGCTCTGGTGCGACTAGTGCTCTGTCATAGTTAAAATTTAGGATTATAAGTTTGGCAACGGTCGGCATAAACTCAAGTCAATTTATCCTAAAATTAAAGGGTGACAGAGCACTAGCCTTTCGAACAAAAATGCCTCGCATTTCCAGAAAGGTCGTTTTCATGGTTCTGAATGCAATTTCTACTTCTGCCAGGTCTTTATATCTGTCATGAATTTCTGTAGCGGAAAGATCTGTCCTGTCGGTTTTGATGACGTAACATCCATCCAAAAAGGCTTCTTTTGCTTTTTTTTCTGCATCTTCTGTGATAGAGAATTTTCTTTCTTCGTTTGCAACAAAAACCCATTGATCGATACTCAGCTTTGAGGCTTTTCCTAAAATTTTTTTCCGAGAGCTTTCCAGAGAAGCTTTTTTATGCAGCGACAAGTAGAGATTTTCTTTTTCAACAAACTCTTGCAAGCTCTCCAATTTTTTCTCCCTGGAATTTTTGACCTCATCTGCCCGGACAGGATTGCGTCGCAAAACATAGCGGATGCCATCGCTTTCTACTTCAAAAACCTTCTCCTCGAAAAAAGAAAACTGAATAACACCTTCTTTCATCAACGTATTGATTTCCGGCTTCGTGATGGCGGTAATGTAATGAAAATTTTCGTCTTGCAAAGATTCAATTTGTGCCCGTTTTAACATGCCCCGATCACCTACAAAAGTAACCTCTTTTACACCAAATCGATTCGCTACTTTTTCAATTTGATTTTTTACCGTTTTGGTGTCATTTGTATTTCCCCGAAAAACTTCGGTAGTAATCGGCCAACCATCGGCGTCTGTCATAAGGCCAATCACGATTTGCTTTTTGTTTTTTTTGCCATCGCGATTATAGCCGTAATCGCCAAGTTCATTTTGCTCTCCTTCCAGATAGCTGCTTGTCACATCATAAAGATAAAAAGAGGGAACTTTATCTCTATATTTTTGAAGAAAAAGTTCGTTTTCAATTCGTGGTTGCTCTTTTTCGGCAAAATCCATTGCTTTGTAAAGATCCTCTTCCGTGAAAGCATCTAAATCAAGAACGTCGCATCCTGCATGAAAGTTGATCATGCGTGCAGCAGAAAGGCGTGAACCCTGATTTAAAAGTCTGGCATAGATAAGCCAGAGCACCAATTTGGCATGTTGTGAATCTCCCAATGCTTGAGTAATCCCGATTTGTTTTGCTAATTGATGCAACATCCAGACAGCGCCGATAGAAGATCCTTGTCTCAGTTTAAAAGCAGTTCCGGAATCTGCCTGAGGCTCTTTTTTGCCATATTTCAAAGCTTGTTTCAATTCTGCGATTTCGTTGTCAGAACACTTAGAAAGATTTGCAACTGTATCGTGTCTTACCGTACCGTTTACGCGATAAGAGTTGCGCAAGAGTATGCGCCGATAGGTTTTTCCATTTTTGGTATAGGTTGAATCGTCGACAAACATGTGTTTTTGAAAAAGTTTTTTAATGTGACTACAATTTTACTTTTAAAAAAATTTTTTGCAAGAATAAAAATGTAGTGACCACAATAAAAATTCAAGCCTATAATTATCAAGTTCTTAAAAAATTTCACGTGGAAGATCCGATAGAGAGTCCATGAGAGCCTACCATTTTGTTTTACTGAACCAAATAGTATGCGCGAAGCGGCACTCTCTATCAACTTTTTATTTTACAGATTGAAGCAAATGACTTTGGGCTATCAGATCGACAAATGTACAAAGTCGAGGGAAAGTAATGAAGTTGAGCATTGCCAGAAGTTTATTATCAACCCTTTCGGCTGCTAATGCTCTTAAGAAGAGGTTGGAGGGATTATGGGCGTGCCCCTACAAGGACTTTTCTTATTCTTTTTCTCTAAAATCCACACAAAAGTATTAGGAATTCCATGAGCTGGAATTTCTTTTCTTACCTTATAGTGAGACTGCTCAAACATTTGCAAGGTTTCTTCATAAGTTCTCGTGCGGATTCCCAACAAGCCATGCACATAATCAAACCCCGGTAACATACCAGGACAGGCGGCAGATGGAGATACATTATCCACGTAGAAAAAGACCTCCAAGTTTGGAAACTTTTGTAAATAGGAGTTCATTACTCGAGTACATGTTTTTGTCGGGATGTCGTGCATGACAAAACATTGTAAAAGAATTCCAACATTGGGCCTTCTTTTTTTGATGCTTATAATGTCATCTTTTTCAATTTGGATGATTTTGGCCGATTCTTCATTCAACAGGGAATTCCCAAATTCAATTGCTTTGGCATTCACCTCAATTCCTATCCCTTTTAATCTGGTTTTTTTGCAAATGTCCAGTAATTTTGTGCCAGACCCACAACCTAAATCACAGACCGTTCCATGTTGAGAATGAATTTTTTTTAATTCTCTAGATGCTTCAGCAACAGCCTTTCCATTGATAAAGCGATTTGAAGCATTTATCTTTTTTGAAAAGAACTTTTCTTGATTGGCAATAACAGATCGATATCCTTCGTAAATAAGGCCAATGGAGCCCATATGAGAAAGAACTTCTTTCCCAAAATTTGTTATGTGGTAGGCGTCGTTTTTCTTAAGTAAGATTCCAGTTTTTTCTAGCGTTAAAATGGCTTTTTCAAGCGCCAGTGCGTTTGAAGGAGAGGAGGTTAAGTTTTCTTTGATCTTTCCTTCTTTTAAAATTCTGTCTATCAGCCCCAAATGATTTAATAGAGAAATAGCATGACATGCAACACCTGCAGAAATAAATACTAATGGATCCATAGAGCAGCTCAGATCATCGATTTTTGAATTTTCCTCGGGATAATAACTATGGCTCGCTATTCACCGAAGGATTAATGACAATAAAATCATCCTCACAGACAAGTTCATATAACCCGCTATCTTTCTTGCAAGACAAAATAAAATCCTCTATTTTTTTGTAAATAATTTGTTTTTTCTCGTCAGAAAGTTCAAGAAATTTTTCTGGCAAAAAACAATCATCGATTGTAAACAGAGTCACTACACGACGAAAATCTTCGTATCGAAAAGATTTAAAAATACTACGAACGGGAAAAGTTTTGTGAAAAATTTTCAGTTTTTTCAAAACTTTTTCCGCCTCAAAACTGCTAGAATAACGAGAGCAAATTGAAGTCCGCAATTTATGCCAATCTCCTCTAGGAGCAACAAGGACAACAAGACCTCTTCCTCCAGGGGAAAGGGAGCGATATATTGTTTTTAAAAAAAAAGCCCAATCCTTTCGAGCTATGTGATATAAAACATGCGAACAAAGAATAAAATCAAAAACTTTTTCAAGCCCTTCATCTTGGAAGTTTCCAATTTTAGCAAAAAACCCAAATTTTTCATATGCAGATTTATAGACAGGGTTGGGTTCAATAACTGTTGTTGAATCAAAGTATGTGGCCAAAATTTTTGTAATTTTCCCTGGCCCAGCACCAATGTCTAAAAATGTTTTTTTTGAGTTTAATTGTGGAAAAATTTTCGATCGCACAAATCGCACCAATAGGTCTTTATGATTGGTATTGTTGATAAAAACATCTTCCACACCTCCATATTCACTTTCCTCAAAGTTACTAACGAGTAGTTGTTTATTAAAAATTCTTGTTTTTGAGGCATTTAGAAAAAAAATAATTTTTTTTAAAAAACTCATCTTACCCGGACCTGGAAATTTGTTATTTAATAAAGACAGAATGATTATGCAAGAGAATTGGATTTTATTCAAGAGACAAAGCTATATGTCCGCGTTGTTTTTTATTTTATTATTACGGTCGCTTGCATATATCGCCATCAAGCCACCTATTGTTATAATAACAGATCCTATAATTGTGGTAGTTGAAACAATTGTTTGGTTAATCATCCAATTAAAGGTTTCATTAAAAACAGGAAGAAAAAAGCTTACTCCTGCAATGATTTGAACTTCTGTGTAATAAAAAGCCTCAATGAAACAAAATAAGGTTAATGCAAACAAAAAGCCCGAAAACATCATCATCATAATGGCGTTCCAGCTTGGAACATTCCAACCATTATATATGTCCCAAAAAATTGTCCCAGTTCCAAAAATAGCAAACCCTATAAGCGCTTGATAAAAACCTATCCTTAAGGGCGGATCTTTTTGCACCATAAATCTAGTAAGAAAAATTACAAAAGCTAAAAGAATTCCAGACACAGTCCCTAAGGAAGCTCCAACAACGTCCTGAGCAGAAGAATTATACAAATACACAAAAACAACGGCGGCAATGCCAATAAAAACCCCAGCAATCGCAATCCAACTCACATACATCCCAAGAAAAAGCAAAATTAACACAACCCATAACGGATCAGTGCTATAAAGCATTGAGTTGTCAACGCGATGGGCCCAAAATCTTGAAAGAATATAGAACAACACACAAATAATCGAAAAAACCGCTCTAAAAACAATAAACCAAGGAAGTTTACATTTAAAAAAATGCCGTCCTTTCGCAAGGCAAAAGGGGAAAAAAGAGAGCATCATAAAAAAGTGAAAAACAGTAAATTCGAAAAACACTATAGAAAGAGAGTTTGATGTATTGTCTCTTTTAGTAACCAATTGAAACAAAGTTGTAAAAACAGAATACAAAATAAAACCAACAAGCGTTAAGACAACGCCTAAGTGTCTCTTATCAGCCCGTACCTTAGGAATTTGCTCCCTATAGCTTTCTGCGATTCGAACAAGTTTTCGATAACCTATCAGCATCTAAATTCCCTAGAAAATTTTTGAATGTTATAAAAATAATTTAGCTATGTCAAGAAAAATAGAAAAAAAAGGACTCTTTTTTGAAATTTTCTGGCCAAATTTCCCTTGAAATACATTGAAGAAAATGAGAAAATGGACGAATTAATAAAAAACTGGAATGTTTCATGCCATCAAAAAAATTCTGGACAAGAGTATCCTTAGACCATCTCCATACTCTCAAAAAAATAAACTCCGAAATCAAGGTTTGTCTTTTAGGATATTCTTTCGTAACACTTCCCGGAGTATTTTCTCCATCATGTTCTTCTGACACTGAATGGTTTGCAGAAAAGCTTATTCCTCATATTAAAAAATTAAGTTTTTTAGAAATCGGAACTGGCACAGGAATAATTGCAGCTCTTGCAGCTCTCAGAGGAGCCTCCAAGGTCGTTGCGACTGACATCAATCCTCAGGCAATAAAAAATTCGATTTTGAACAAGAGATTGCACCATTTAAATTTTTCGATAAGAAAAGGAAGCGTGTTCGATCCAATTAAGCATAATGAACGTTTCGATATAATCTTCTGGAATCACCCATTTACATACTCCGAAGAAAAAAAATTCAAAAAGGACATGCTAGCTTTGGCCCTTTTTGATTATAAATATGAATTTTTAAAAGAATTTCTGAAAAAAGCAAGGTCTCATCTTAAAAAAAATGGTAAAATTTTTCTAGGCAGTGGAAACATCGCGAATATAAAATTATTTAAAAAAATAGTAAAACAAGAAGGTTTCAAAATAACCTTGCTGGAAAAATCCATTGTCCCCGCATATAAGACCAGAAAAGTAAAAATGGATGTTCGTCTTTATGTCTTGGAATAGGTACATTTCCTCTATTAAAACTGTCCTGGTTTGACTGCGGGAATCGCATGTTATAGCTGTTAAATAGTTTTTAGCGTGAACGTGTTTTAAATTTCAGATAAATTATTGGAGTGTGGATATGCCTATCGCAAATTTTGTTGAGTTTGAGGCATCGAAAACCCTGGTGCTTTTAGATGGAAAGAAAGTAAGTTTGGTAGTCCCTCCTAGTGAAATTCAAGCCAGAATCAAAGAAGCGGCATCTTGGATAGACAATGAGTATAGAGGCAAAGATCTAGTACTCGTGATGATTCTGAAAGGTTCCATTTGCTTTGTCTCGGATTTAATGAAAGAAATCAACATCCCTTTCGAATTAGAGTATGTTCGTGGCAAAAGTTACTATGCGAATACCCGAGGTCATTTTACCCTTTCTTTGGTAGAACAATTAAATCTCGAGGGTAGGCACGTTCTTCTTCTTGACGAACTTTTTGATTCTGGGAACACATTAACTTTAACCGTCCCTGTTTTGATGAAAAAAAAACCAGCCTCATTGAAAACGATGGTCTTATTAATTAAACCTGAATCTGAAAAAGTAAAAGATGCTCTTTTCCCTGACAAGGCACTTATTACAATAGGAAATCGTTTCGTTATTGGTTATGGTCTAGATTATTTTGAAAAATATAGAGGATTACGTGGTATTTATGCGCTCTAGTACAGCTTAACAAAATAATTTTTTATCATATGGTCGGATAGAGTTTTTTGAGTTTTATCTTGGCGTCACTCGTTGTAAACTGCCAATCACGGCGAATCGTTGCCTCGTTCCTGGCACGCTCCCAAGGTTTGACTTCTTGCACCAGCTTTTCTTGAGTAGGGATTCTTCTGTTGAGACACTGCCTTGGTTCTTGGGAACATCTGTATTTTAAGAGCATCTTTCTCACCATTCCCAAAAGGCCTTTTGCCGACAAGGGCAAAGATTTAGTTTTTTTGACAGGAATGGAAAATTTTGATAGATTCGGCTTGATAGGTGTTTCAGATGGCTTTAATGAGCACATGGAGTTTTTTTTATTGTGGAGCTGCCTCCATCACATGGTGCTTAGGAACCATGATGGGTATGATGTTTATTGAATCGATAAGAGATATTCATAAGAAACAGCGACTCCTTGCAAAATTCCAATTCAAAAGCTTGCGGCTCATTTTTCTTACATGTTGGACCATATCCTGGCTGTTTTCTCTTTTGATTTTTCAAACTGGAAAATTTCACTTGTTGAACATGATTATCGGGGCACCCTTATTTCTCGTTACTGCGCTTTCAATTTGGCAATTGGCCAAAAAATTACCCAAAAGTCCGATGAGTCCTCATGAAAGAAAGAAAATCTTTGTGCAATTTATTGTCGGAACCATTGCGCTTGCATTTTTGATTCTGTTGCAATTATTTTCAGGTATCTCTAATGGGAGCTACATTTGATTGTTTTGCTCGTAAGCGGAGAGGGGATGAAAATAAGCAAAACCCCAAAAGAAGCAGCCACCTTGATGATAAAGAGTATAACCTGCAAGTCGATCTAACCTCTCTTCACCAAGATGCATTTCACTCTCGTTCATTCATAGCTCTTTTTCATATTTGTCTGAATGCATCTAGCTACGGATGCTTTGGAAATGACCGTAGTAGCTGAGAAAAGATTTTTAATGCCAATAATCATCAGCATTTGCTCGGGAGCGGAAAAATGATCCAGTCCAAGCATATGCACATAAGTGGGCGATGCAATGCCTGTAGCTTGAAGGGAGATCACTAAAGACAAAACCGTGATGATCATCGAAAATATCCGATAGTTTTTAGGATCTCTTTTATCCACAATAATTCCCTGGATTGGAGCTACAAGCGATTGACAGCCAAGAAAAACAAAAAAGATCCATGCAGGAGAAGCAACTTTCAATGCCATGTAAATTAAAGCAACATCAACTGCCAGATCTATCAGCATATCAAACATCGCTCGAATCGAAACAGGCTCGGAAAATAGAATCTCGACTTTGTACATTTTTCGATCTGATAGCCCAAAGTCATTTGCTTCAATCTGTAAAATAAAAAGTTGATAGAGAGTGCCGCTTCGCGCATACTATTTGGTTCAGTAAAACAAAATGGTAGGCTCTCATGGACTCTCTATCGTCAAACATTTTAGCAGTACTCATCCCTTTTTCAGTACTTTTTTCAAATCCTTCTTGGAAAAAAGCTCTGACCTTATTACTTGGCACGCTTTTATGCACTGGCAAGAGAACCGTGTGCGCGGCTCTGCGCGCAATGGGTCTTGAGCATCAGGCGGGTTTTTCAAAGTACCATCACCTTTTAAACCGGGCGGAATGGTCGTCACTCAAGGCAGCGAAAATCCTATTCTTTATGTTGCTTATCTTTGTCTCCGATCAGCATCCTTTGGTTCTGCTCATTGACGAGACATTGGAGCGCAGGCGTGGCAAGAAGATAAAAGCAAAGGGCTATTATCGAGATGCGGTTCGATCGTCACAGTCTCGAGTGGTCAAAGCCATGGGTTTGAAGTGGCAGGTTATGGCGCTCTCTGTGAAATTGCCGTTTATGTCGAGAGCACTTGCATTGCCTTTTTTGAGTGCACTGGAGCCTTCTAAAAAATGTGATGAAGCGAAGAAACGTCGGCACAAAACCTCATTAAAATGGGCGAGTCAGATGGTCTTACAGGTGCGTCGATGGGTAGGTAAGGCGCGATCACTAATTCTTGTTGGCGATGGAGGATATGCTGCGGGACAGTTGGCTCTGAACTGTATCTGTTCTGGGGTGACTCTTGTTTCGCGACTGAAAATGAATGCAGCCCTGTTCGATTTCCCGGCCGAAAAGCGTCCCGGTCAAAGGGGACGTACAGCACAGAAGGGCGTCAAATTGAAAAATTTTAAAGAGATGCTATCTCTGAAGGGATTGCCCTGGAAAGAAATGGAAGTAGTCGGTTACGGCGGAGAGAAACGGGTAGCTCGCGTGCTGTCTAACACATGTATGTGGGGAGCCGATGGAGTGACTCCTATTCCCATCCGATGGACTTTGGTGGTGGATCCTACAGGAAAACTTGATCCTCTACCTCTTATGAGCACAGATCCACTCATGACGGCAGAACGTATGATAGAATTATTTATCGATCGCTGGGGACTTGAGGTCACATTCGAGGAAACACGTGAACATCTTGGCGTAGAGACCCAGCGGCAATGGTCGGATCGAGCAATAGCCCGATCGACTCCCATACTGATGGGGCTATATAGTTGTGTATGCCTAATGGCAAATCGATTGGGACAGGTAAAGTTGCTGAAAGTAGAGGCAACTGCTTGGCACCAAAAAGAGCACGTCACATTTTCCGATATGTTGAGGGCCGTGCGCATGGTAATATGGAGGGATAATTTAATTTCCGGGAAGGCTAAAATCACCCCTTCCGTGGAAAATATTACTCCGGAAATGGTGGATTGGATGGATGATATAGTAAGGCGAGTGCTTCAGGCGGCCTGAGCTAAGCCGCTAAAAGTTGCAAAGTCGAGAGAACAGCTTTATGAAATGGGAATCGACATTTCCCCGGCGCAACTCAGCAATATTCTGATTCAGAACAAAGAAAGCTTTCACCAAGAAAAAGAAGAGATTCTCAAAGCCGGCCTGGTTTTCAGTAAATTTCTTAATGCAGATGATACGGGTGCAAGACACGATGGGAAGAACGGATACTGCACAGCCATCGGCAGTCCTTTGTTTACCTACTTTGAAAGCACAGGTTCTAAAAGTCGAATCAATTTTTTAAAAATCTTGCAGGGCAAGGAAGAATTGTATGCTCTAACGGAAGAGGCCATAAATTATGCTTTCGAGCATGGGATTGGAGAAAAATCTCTCGCAGCTCTGGAGAAGCATAAAGGTAAACAATTTCAAGAAAGCGCTTTTTGGGAAAATTTTCTTAAAAAACAAAAAATCGAATCTGAAAAAGATCGTAGAATTGCTACTGAAGCGGCTCTTTTAGGCGGGGCTTTGGAAAAAGGAGTCAACCCATTTCTGATTACGATAAGTGATGCTGCAAGACAGTTTGCAATTTTTCTAAATGGGCTTTGTTGGGTCCATGAAGAACGTCATTATCGAAAACTGATTCCTCTATCAGATGTTGAAAAAATAGAGCTTGAAATGGTTCGTTCAGATATTTGGGATTTTTATGAAGCGCTGAAAGAATACAAGAAAAAACCGACTCTTGTCCTGCAGAAAACTCTTGAAGATCGATTC
This sequence comes from uncultured bacterium, assembly GCA_963716985.1. Classification (GTDB taxonomy): domain Bacteria; phylum Chlamydiota; class Chlamydiia; order Chlamydiales; family SM23-39; genus JAJZPH01. Next base: position 74,458 of record OY970323.1, read on the forward strand.
GATCAGATTTTCGGCAAAGCATACAAAAGTGCAGCCATAAATTCACTTCTTGCGAATACCCGGTCAAGAAAAGACGGGCTCTTGCTCGTCCTTAAGTATCCATTTATTCCTCTTCATAACAATGACTGCGAAAGAGATATCCGTGAATATGCAAAGCGGAGAAAGATCTCTGGAGGCACACGAAGCGAAGCTGGCCGCAAAGCCAGAGACACTTTTGCAAGTCTCAAGAAAACCTGCATGAAATTAGGCATCAGTTTTTGTGACTATTTGAAAGACAGGCTTGTAAATGCAAAAAAAATTCCCCGGATGAAAGATCTTATTGAACAAAAATCACAGGCATCGCCGGCAAGTTTTTAGTTTTTCCCAGACGTTTTTGAGAACTTACGATTCACCCTACTGTAAGGGTGGTCTTGTTAGTGAAGACAACTTATCATAGCAGCCTCGTGTCGCACTGGTATTTGCAATCCCATTTAGAATGGGCTAAACTTTCGTATGACGATGTTGTCATAAAATCTCCTTTGTTGACCGTCAAGCCAACAAAAAAGATACAACATCGTCTTTTGTCTTTTCACTGAATCTAAAGGCCAAGCCTTGAGAGTCCACTGGTCAAACCAGTGGCTTACCTATCAGCCAGTTAGACTTAAAAATCTTTTGGCGTAAAGATTGATTTGAGTATGCTGATATTCGAATGCAAAGGATCTTTCAAATGCCTCTTCCTAAAAAAGGATTAACCCCCCTGGTGATTGCCTCGTCGAATGTGCATAAAATTCGAGAAATCAAAGAAATGCTCAAAGAAACACTTTCGATCGATCTGCTCTCGCTAAGAGACTTCCCTCATTATCAATCGCCGGAAGAAACGGCCGATTCCTTTAAAGGAAATGCAATCTTGAAAGCCACCCAAGCGGCAAAGAGCTTAAAACATTGGGCTCTTGGCGAAGATTCGGGACTTGTCGTTCCTGCGCTCGGAGGCGAGCCGGGAGTCTTTTCTGCACGCTATGCCGGCAACGATGCTTCCGATGCGGACAATCGAAATAAGCTTCTTTTCAAAATGCAGCATCTCATGGACACAGACAGAGACGCCTATTTTGCATGCTGCTTTGCTCTGGTCTCTCCCGAAGGCTCTTTAAAAAAAACCGCTTGCGCCACTTGCGAAGGAACCATTCTTCCTCAAGAAAAAGGCGGCAGCGGTTTTGGATATGACGCGCTCTTTATTAAGCATGGCTACAATAAAACCTTCGCTGAGCTAGAATCGAGCCTCAAAAACAAAACTTCTCATAGAAGAAAAGCGCTCGACAAGATGCTCACCTGCTTGGAAGAGATCTTTTGTTCTTAAGAATATGCGGGAAAGCATTTTCTTCGACCTCCCTCAAGGGCAGCAACAGATTTCCGTTTTAAAAAAACCACTTCTTTTCTAAATTTACATTCATTTTTTCAAGAAAGGAGAAACCATGTCGGTCGAATCTCTCTCTTCTCCCGAGGATCTCGTAGCGCAATGTGCGGATCCTACTTTCTCTGATACGGATCTACCGGATAGCTCCTTGCTTTTTCAAAGGAGGATCGTCGATCTTTCATTGAAAGGAAAGAACACGGGAATAAGCCATTCTTTTTCTCTCTCTCATCTCTTCAAAAAATGGACCAACAGCTCGCCGGACCCTAAGACCCACCCCTCGCTCGGTGATTTGAATTTGGATGAGTTTTCGATTACGCCATCCAAGTGTTATGATTTAGAGCGACCGGAACTCGAGAGGGGAGAAATTGGCTTTATCAACGGCATTCTGACAGAATATCGCGAAGCTGAACAACATGCTTTTTTTCTCTCCTCCCTGGCAAAGGGGCGCAACATTCACGGAGTCTATAAAGCAAGGAGGCCTTTGCATCTGGAGCTTCTTGAGAGTTTTTCTCCACTCGACACACCTCCCGTTTTTCTTCTGCAAAACCAGTGGAGATGTTTTTTTTCAGCGCATCCCGATCTCAAATATTTGCAAATCTGCCATAGCCAAGGAGCTCTTCATGTCAAAAAAGCGTTGATGGGACTAACGGACGAAGAGAGAAATAAAATCATCGTGGTTGCAATCGCGCCGCAAGAGCTGATCCCTAAAAATCTTTGCTACAAAGCCGACCATTATCTGAGCAGCGGCGATTTCATTCCCTTTTTGAGAACAAAAGAGAGCGAAGAGAGCCTTGCAAACGTACACATACGAGCGCCCGGCAAAAAAGCCCATCTTTTAGACCATGATTTTGAAAGTTTTTCCTATCGAGAAGCTCTCAGATTCCATATCGAGAGCTACATGGAGCATCCAGAGGGATAATCTTTCATCAAAAGCGAATCTCGAATGCTCGGAACTTTCTTTCTGTTTCAGAAAAAAAGCATTCCATGCGTGCAATGTTCTCTCTGTTTTTTTGATCGATCCTTTGCAAGAGCTCCTCGAGCAGATGTTTTTCTCCGATTGCCAAAAGCTCAACGGAGCCGTCGGAGTTGTTTTTCACCCAGCCGCCAAGATGAAGATCGGTGGCCATTTTTAAAATTGAGGAGCGAAACCCCACTCCCTGCACTCTTCCAAAAAAACGAGCATGCAGCTCAAACCTCTTCAACACACTCCACCTCATTTTGATCTGTAAAAAGAAGAATCGCTTCTTTCATCTCTTCGATCGTCCTCGATTGATTGCAGGCAACGCGCAATTTCTTAACGCCTCTGAGCCCCTTCAAATAGGCGCAGGCGATTCGCTTCATTTGAAAAATGACCTTTTCCGGCGGATAATACTCTTCTAAATAGGAAAAATGCAGAGCTAATATTTCCAAAGGAGAGGGAGCGTGAAAAGGAATTCCTAAAAAGGATGAGCGAATCTCTTGCACGATCCAGGGAGCGGTTAGAGCCGACCGAGCAACCATCAAACCGTCGCAGCGGCTCTTCTCAAAGAGTAGGCGGGCAGATCGTGCATCTTGCACATCGCCGTTGCCAAAGACCAAGATTTTCTTGGCGCACCTTTTTCCCTCTTCAATATGGGAGGGATTCGAAAGCCCTTCATATTTTTGACACCTCGTCCTTCCGTGAATCGTAATCGCTGAAGCCCCCTCCTCCTCTGCTATCTGCACAAGTTCGGATACGCAAATATGATTTGCATCCCAGCCGCTGCGCACTTTGATTGTAACCGGAATTTTTACGGAAGAAACAATCGCAAAGATCATTTTTCGCAAAAGAAGAAGGTCGCGAAGGAGCGCAGAGCCGCTTCCGTCTTTTGTGACCTTATCTACGGGACATCCGCAATTGAGATCGATCAGATCAAACCCAAGATCTTCTATGAATTTTGCAGCCTCTGCGGCAATCACAGGATTGCTTCCGCACATCTGGGCGCCCAATGGGTGCATCCGGCTTCCATATTCGAGCATGCGAAGCGTTTCTCCGCACCTTCGCACAACCGCTTCGATCTTCACCATTTCGCAAAAGAAAAGGCCCGGGCGGAACTGAGAGGCAATGCGGCGAAAGGGCAGGTCCGTATGTCCGGCCATCGGAGCATAGAAAATGTTATTGGGCAAAAGCAAGGACCCCAAGCGAAACTCTTCTTGATAACGGCTCATGAAAAAAACCGCAAAAGAAACTTTTCTAAAAATTGCAACGCAAAAAAAGCCAAGAGGGGACTCAAATCCACCATTCCGCCGATGGGAGGTATCATCCTTCTGAAAAGATGCAAAAAAGGCTCTGTATAAAAGGCGATAAACTGCATCCACTTAGAATTGCGAAAGGAGGGGAACCAAGATCCCATCACGCGCAAGAAGATAAGAACCGTATAGACTTTGAAAATCAATTGTATGATCGCTGCAATCATGGGCAATCCCTTAAGTGTTAACCTTGTTATTATAATGGTTTTTTTCTATTAGAAAAAGCCCAAATCCGAAGTCTATAATTTTTTTTACCATTCCATTCTTTCTCTCCAACCTCTATTATAGTGAAAATTTTTTTCGGTTTTTTATGGAAACAGTTGGACTCGAGCTTGGTAAAAATCTTTTTCGCATCGCCCATTTGACCAAGAGAGGATCCTCTATCGCCATCTCTTCGCTTCAAGAAGAGGCGAATGTAAAGCTGCTTGACCTCGACCTTTCAAAAAAAAGAATCGTCACGGGACTCGACCCCTCGGACCTCCTCCTCAAACCCCTGCTCATTAAACTGCAAAGGCCCAGAGATCTAAAAAAAGCCCTCCCATTTCAAACACAAACGCTCACCTCCCTTCCCTACGAAGAAGCTCTTTTTATTCCCCGCTGCGTCCGCAAAGATCAAGAAGGATTCCACCTTCTCTATTTCATCACCCTGAAAGAAGCAGTAAGGGCTCATTTGGAAAAACACGCTCCCTTTTCTCTGGATCCCGATCTTGTCTCTGCCACCCCCTTGGCCCTCGCAAGATTTGCGGAGTTTCTCTTTCCCTCTCTCTCTTCTTTCTATCTGCTCCACATCGAGCAGGACCGCGTCCTTTGCCTCAACATTGAAAACCATCTTCCCACGAAAGTGATGACATTCGATAGCGAAGAAAATTTGCAAAAGGGAAAAGGGAAAAACCCTTTGGAAATGAACGACTTCTTCAAGCAAAGAATCGAACATGTCTTTGCCTCATTCGGGGCGAAGGAAAAACTTCCCCTGCTTCTCACCGGAGAAAAAGAACTTGTCCCGGCAAGCGAAGATTTTTGGGCCTCCTCTTTTTCCTCTACTCTTTCACACGTTCTTCCAATTCCGGAAAAGGAGGGCCGCTTTGCCATTGCCATTGGCCTATGCCTGGATGCTTTGAGCCCCAATCCACTCTCTTTTCGGCAACAAGAACTCACACCAAAAAAACACCTCTCTTCTTTGGGTAAAAAAATCGTTTTCTCGCTTCTTTTTCTTCTCTCTCTCTTCGTTTTCTTGGGAATCGGCGGAGAGTTTTTTTTCAAAAAAAGAAGGGCTCTTTTCGAAAAAAAAATTGAGGAGCTGTCCCAAGCTGAAGTTGGGGAAAAAAAATCTCTCTCTGCTCTCGAAAAAATCCTCAAAAAAGAGGGCAAAGACTTTCCCTTCTACTTACAAGTTCCCCCGGCTTCTTCCGTTCTTTATTGGCTGAAGGCGCACCCCGTTTTTGGGAAGGAAGCGGAAAACAAGCCTCTTTTTGAACTGACAAATTTTCATTATGAACTTTTGGAAATGCCCACCCTTCAAGATCCTCAAAAACCAAGTATTGCCCATGTGGAAATAGAATTTGTTGCATCCGATCTTTTTTGGGCGCGAGCATTTCATGAATCGCTCCTTGAAGAAAGTCCATTCTTGGACAAAAAAGAAGTGGAATGGGAAGCGCTGTCGGAAAATCGATACAGGGCCTCCTTTTATTTAAAACCCCTCTCGTTGAAGGACCTTTATGATGCAAAAAACCTTTGAAACGATTGGCAAACTCTCCCTTCGCCGGCATTTTTTTTCCTTTTTTTCTTTCGGGCTCATTGTCTGCTCGCTTTGTTTTTTTTCTTTTTTTGTTTTAAAAAAAAGAGAGCTCGAAGAGTTGTCCCATCGTATGGAAAACATTTATGAAACTAGAAACAGTACTCTCGAAAAAAGAGTTTTGAAAAAAAACTTTTTTTCCCGCTATCGAGCATGTGACCCTCTTTATCTCGAAAAGCATGTGGAAACCCTCGGATTGCTTTCCCGCGAAATCGAAGAGCTCTACTCTCTTCTGAATCATCCCGCCTTCTGCATGAGAGAATCGCTGCATAAGCGGCTGCAATTTTTAACAAGCCCGCGCAACCGGATTGTTTTCCAAGAAGAAAATACCCAACGCTCCCGCCAGATGAAAGAAGCCCAAGTTTCTTTCCTTCATCCGGTGGAGATGGACCTGGATGATCTGGAAAAGACGCTCTCTCTCATCGAAGGGGTCGTGATCCAAGACCCGCTTCCTTTGGGAAGGCCTCAGCTCATCATTCAAAAGTTGGAAATGAAAAAAAAGCAGAAAGAGGAAGAAAAAGAAACCTTTGTCATTCAAATGCAACTTCTCAAAAGGGAATTTTTATGAAAAAAATTTGGACGTTTTTTCTTTTCGCATCCCTTTTCGGGTGCCACCCTAAAGAAAGCAAAGAGAATCTTTCTTGCATTCAGCTCATCAATCGCAACGGCTTTAGCGAAACCATCGGCACAAAGGAGCGGCTGACCGCCTTCCAATCGATGAACTTTCAAGCGCCGCAGCCCTATTCGCAGGTCTTGCGCATTTATAAGAAAACGGAAGAGGGGAAAACCCCCTCCATTGTGACCACCTACCATCCCAATGGACTTCCCCATCAATATCTTGAAATCATCGACGGCCGTGCATTTGGGGCCTATCGAGAGTGGCACTCGAACGGACAATTAAAGATCGAGGCGCGAGTAGTGGGGGGCTCCGCCGACCTTTCCTCCTTTTCGCAAAAAGATTGGCTTTTCGACGGCGTTTGCAAAAGTTTCGATGAAGAGGGGCATCTTCTCTCGGAAATCCCTTATGAAAAGGGCGCTTTCGAAGGAGTTGCTATCTATTACTTTCCCGATGGCGTCATGCAAAAAAAGATCCCTTACGCGCAAAACGAGCTCCATGGCAACTGGATCGAATTTTCTCCCACAGGCATCTTATTGCAGCAAAGTTCCTATGTGAAGGGAAAAAAAGAGGGCATTTCGATTGGTTTTTGGGAGAATCAAAAACCCTGTTTTTTTGAAGAATATGACAGGGGACTCTTGAAAAAGGGAGAATATTTTTCTTCTTTTTCCCAATCGATGGGCGGTGTGGAAAATGGAAAGGGGGTGCGCGTTGTTTTTCAAAAAGAGGGGTTTTATGAGCTCGTCGATTATCAAAATGGACTCGCGGAAGGGAAGGTAGAGCGTTACAACAACAATGACGAACTGCTTCACCTTTTTCATGTACAAAACGACCAAAAGCAGGGAGAAGAAATCTTCTTCTGGCCAAAAATCGATTCGCAAAAACCAATTCCCAAGATCTCTCTCTTTTGGGAAGAGGGAATGATCCATGGCTCGGTCAAGAGCTGGTATGAAAACGGCTCTTTGGAGAGCCAAAAAGAATTGCGCAGAAACAAAAAAAATGGCCCCTGCACCTGCTGGTATCCAAACGGCTCTTTGATGATCGTGGAGGAGTATGAAGACGATCTTCTTCTAGAAGGAAAATATTTCAAGCCCTATCAGTCCATTTTCGTTTCTTCGGTTACTAGAGGGGAGGGAGAGGCGACGCTGTTTGATAAAGAGGGGATTTTTTTAAGAAAAATTCGCTATTATAAGGGAAAGCCCCAAGAGCAATAAAGTGGATACCAAAGAAACCATTCGCAACACCCTTCGAGAGATCAGAAAAAATATCAAACCGAAAAGGCGCGAAGAGGCAAGGAAAAACGCCTTTCTTTTTCTGAAGGTGCGGCTGGCTCAGTTTCAAAGGATTCTCTCCTTTGTAAGCACGCAAGAAGAACTCGACCTGACCCCTCTCAACGAATGGCTCTGCTCCGAAAAAAAACTCTACCTTCCCAAAATCCATGAAAACCATCTGCTCGTCTTCCAGGTCAAAGATCTTAAGACTGAGCTGCTTTTCCATTCTCGCTTTCCCATTCAAGAGCCCAATGACAAACTCTGTAAGGAAGTCTCTCTTTCCGCGATCGATTGCATTCTTGTTCCCGCAATTGCTTTTGACGCGAAAAGATACCGCTTAGGATTTGGAAAGGGATTTTACGATCGTTTGTTGGAAAAAAGCCACGCCCATTCCATCGGGATCGGATTTAAGGAACAGATGAGCCCCTCGTTACTTCCGATAGAGCCGCATGATCAAAAACTCTCTGAGCTTGCCCTATTTTGAAGGAGGGCAGGCGGGACAGGGCGGACATTGAGGGCATTTCGGCTTTTCTTCTCCCTCTTGTTTTGGCTGACAGAAATGAAGCCCCGGACAGGCCATCGCCCGCACGTTGGCGGCTGTCGAAACGTCATTGCACATGGAAAAGTTCTCGCCATGGGAACACCTCCAAATCACCGTATAGGGCGTTTGCGAAGAGGAGGGAGTGGTGGGAATCTTTAAGGGAGTTGTCGACACATTTTCTGCCCAATTGGCCTGCTCGCCCGGCTGCACGACAGTCTGCCCCAAATAGACGCCGCTGGCAGAATAGACAACAGCCGTTAATTCGTAAGGGGTATCATTATATAAGACAAGAGAGCTTGCCCCTACCGAAAAGGCAAAAAGTAGAAATAAGAAAAAAAGTTTTTTCATCGAGAGACCTCCACCCATTTGAACTCCACATATCCTAAAGGAGATACGTAAACCCCTTTTATCTCATTTTTCTTTAAATAACAAAGAGATGCTTGATAGATCGGAATGATGGGCATCTCCTTCATGAGAACTTCTTGCGCTTCTTGCAAAAGCTGCTCCCTCATTTTTTTATTGGTCATATCCTCCGATTGGTCCAGAAGATGAATATACTCCTGGTTTTGCCAGAAGGTATGATTGCATTTTCCGTCTTTGTATTTAAAGAGCTCCAAAAAATTGATGGGATCGTTGAAATCGGCAAACCAGGAAGAAATGGCCAGCTGATAATTTCCTCTCGCAACCGCATCATAAAAAATCTTCGGCTCTACTGCCTGCAGCTCGACCGTCAGCCCAAGCGATTCTTTCCACTCTCTTTGAAGGGCCTGCGCAATCAGATGATTGACCTCTTGGGAAATATAAGAAAGTTTGATCGGAAGAATCTCTTCTTTTTTCATTCCGGTTTCTTGAAGAAATTCCTGAAAAAAAGTCGCAGCAGATGTTTCTCTTTGGCCTGCTTGTGAAGATAATAGAGCTGATGGGACAAGATCTGCCGTTGGAAGCTGGCCTCCGGGCAAAAGATGGGAAATCATAAACGAGCGATCGATCGAAGAAGAGAGCGCTTTTCGAAAGGATCTACATCCCAACAATCCCTTTGCATTCTCATCCGCAGTATTGACTCTTAAAAAGATGGTTCCCGAATAAAGAGCCGTGGAGAAAAGAGGACTCTGTTTCAAATTTTTCAAAGCATCCAAAGGGAGTGTGGAGAAGGGAGATCCTGCCCAGTCCAGATCGCCGGATTCAAACATCGAAAGCTCCACTTCGGGAGACACCATAATGAAAAAAATGGAGGGAAGCTTTACGTTTTTTTCATCCCAATAAGCGGCATTCTTTTCTACCCTCAAAAGATCTTGATGCTTCCATTGTTTCAGACAAAAAGGACCGTTGCAAATGAAGCCCTCTGCTTCGGAACACCAGGACTTTTTGGCCTCTTCTGCTTTTTTAGGAACCGCAAAGCTAATCGGCGTTGAAAGAATTTCTAAAAAATAGGGAGCCGCATGTTCCAATTCAACGATGAGGGTCTTGTCGTTCGGGGTATGAATGGCAATTTCGTCTACGGAAATCTTTCCTTCCTTAGCAGCCCTGGCCCCTTTTATTATATAGAGCTGTTCTGCGCGGGGAGAGGGAAACTGGGGATCCAATGATTTTCTCCAGCTATAAGCAAAATCATGTGCAGTGATCGGATCGCCGTTGCTCCAAAAAGATTCTCTGATCGTAAAAATATATTGTTTGCCATCCGAAGAAACCTCGATCTTTTCCGCCAAAGCGCTCTCCGGCCTTCCTTCTCTGGAAACGCGTGTTAATCCTTCGAATAAAACACGGCACATGCCACTTGAATTCAGATCTCTGGCTTTTCTTGGATCCAAGGTAATCGGCTCAGAACCTATATTGACACGCAAACCGCCTTTTGCCACAATCGAAGTTTGTTGTTGCGAACAGCTGGCAAGAAGTAAAAAAAGAAAAAGAGTTCGTAAAATTTTCATGCTTTTGCCTTTTTGAAGACTATCTTCTTAAATTTATCCCAAAGAGAAGAATTAATGCACCACCTCTTTGTCCTATCATCTCTTCCAACGCCCGTCTTGAACACGCCCCATTTCTCTTGCGTCTTCGGCGGAAAAAATCGCGACCGCCTCCTTCTGGATGAAAAGGGGCATATGCGCGCTTTGGAATTCGTGGCGCTGAGCGGCACGCTTTTTCAAGTTCTTGAAGAATTTCCAGACTTTATTCTGCGGGTAGCAATTCCCGGCTATTCTTCTCAGGGCATTTTTTTTATCGACTCGCGCTTCACCCGTCCTTGTGGGCCCGAAAAAGAAACCTTCTCTTCTTTGCCAAAACCAGATCTATTGCTCGCTCGACTTGAAAAACTTTTGGGAGTTTCCTATCTTTGGGGAGGAAATTATAGTCCCGGCATTCCGGAAATTTTCTCTTTTTACCCCCCCGCCGTAGCACTCGACCCCATAACAAAAAACCACTGGATGCTGAAAGGGGCTGACTGTTCGGGCATTCTTTATGAAATTACTGAAGGAAAAACACCGAGAAACACCTCCTCTCTCGTCCATTTTGGAGAGCCGGTTCCCATCGAGGGGTTGGAAATAAACCGCCTACCCTCCCTTTTGCGCCCGCTTGATCTGATTGTTTATGTGGGCCATTTGATCATCGTTTTTGATTCTTCTTCTACCATTGAAAGCCGCGAACGAAAGGGGGTAGTCAAAACTCCAATTGGAGAGAGGTTGGAAGAACTTTTTGCCACGCGAATACCCTCTAATTCATGGCCGATAGGGGAAAAAACAAGCAGACCTTCTTTTGTCATACGCCGCTTTCTGAAGGAAGACTCTTGAAAGAAAGCGGTCTTCCGTGTTTTTTAGCAACTCTGCATATTGAAGTCCCCCCTGTCCCATCTGGAAGAGGAAAAGAGCCTCCAAAAGTTTGGAGGCTCTTTTCTGAAATACTGAAAAAATGCCAGAGGGTCGGAATTTTTCAAGAATTTCGCTGCCTTTCGTTTTTCGAACAACAAAAATTCTCCATTGCATCGAGTAAATGGCTTTACACTTGCCACAACAAATTGATCGTTAGAACATTAAGCCAAAAAAAATACACACAGGGCGTGTGTGAATATTTTTCAAAAAAGATTGATTTAGAGACTTTTGCGCTTCACAAAAAAAAACAATTGCTTGCAAAAAAAAATTTAATATGAGATACGAAAGGTAAGAAAAAAAAGCACGGTCGTTCGTGCACTAACAAACTTCCATTTAAGAAGGGGGAACAACCAAATGAAATCAAAACTATTTAAACTCTTGCCGCTAGTGCTCTTTTCGCTCGCAGCAAGTGGCTATTGTAACACCGCCCCTGGCGAACAGCCTTCTGGCTACGATCAGGGAAATCCGATTCAAGCGAACCAAATGGCAAGTGGCTATAACTCACCTGCTCGAATCGATGTTGAAGGCGCATGGGATTTTTATCTCACCGGCAGCCTCATCTACTGGCAAGCCAGGATGGATGGACTGAGCCTGGGATCCTATGCGAATTTGCCGAAGAGTGGCAAGGTTTTGAATACTGAGTTTGAATACAAACCCGGATTCAAAGTAGGCCTTGGCATGAATTCCACTTTTGACAATTGGACTTTCTATGGGGAGTATACCTGGATTCGCAATGAGTCGGATACTTCTCACACAGTTCCATTAACAGCTACATCAACTCCATTTTGGAATACACCATCTTTCACCAATGTAAGCAGCGAATGGGAACACCACAATAATATCGCCGATTTTATTATGGGCAGATCGTATTATGTGGGAACCCACTTAACCTTCATGCCATTTATTGGCGCCCGTGCTTACTGGATGGATCAAGATCTTGATGTAACATATACAGTATCGCCCACCACTTCTGCATTTTCGCATGGCGATGTTGACTCTTGGGCGATCGGCGCTCGCACCGGCATCCAAACAAGCTGGCTTCTTGGAAAAGATTTCCGCTTGATTGGCAATGTTGCAGGAAGCTTGGCCTATCAGAAACTTGAAGCCGAAATCCAGGCGTATTCGGTAACTGGCGCAAATGCTTTTAGATACCAAAATGATCATGGACAAATCACTCCAAACATCGAAGGCGCCCTCGGACTCGGCTGGGGAGCTTATTTCTCCAATCGCGAATGGCACTTCGATTTTGCAGCTCTCTATGAGTTCCACTATTTCTGGAATCAAAATGCTATGCGCACTCTGTTGCAAGAAACAACATTAGTAGGCGCAGCCGGTTCTGGCGATTTGATGTATCAAGGCCTTACACTAACTGCAAGGCTTGACTTCTAATCGTTGATCGAAAAAAAAATTCAGCGCCAGGAGGGATTCTTTCCTCTTGGCGTTTTTTTTTGTCTGCACGGCAGGTTGAGTTACGCAAGGAACTCCCGATTCGCGTGGTGCAGGAAAAAAAGCCGAAGAAATATCGTCCCTTTCATCAGAATGTTTGCCAAAAATTTTCTGCATCAGAATTCTCTCTTCTCCGCTCCGTTGACGGGCCAGCCAAAATTTCTCCGCCGTCCTTGCTCACAATTTTATGAAAATGAATTCTTCTGAGATGTTTTACGACTCTGTTGCACGATCATTTTTTTCACAAAAAGTTCCCGCTTCTCTCCCTGAAGAACAAAAATCAGGAAAGTGGCTTTGCTCATTTGTTCTTGAACAAATTTCCAAAAAACATCTATAGTGTCTAAATAGTGAATAATTTTTCGTTTCAGAAAAACGCTTCGAATAAATATGGAGAAAAAAAACATGAGATCTTTTCTTTCAAAGGCTCTTCCTACGCTAACGGCTGCTCTTTTATCAGTGGCTTCAGTAGCAAGCGCTGACAATAAAGTTACCTATGATCAAGGATATCCGGTCGACGAAAGTCAGATGAAGGGTATCTATAACTCCCAAGCAAGCATCGACGTAGAATCTTCCTGGGACTTTTATGTAAATGGCGGTTTTATCTACTGGTTTGCCAAAGAACAGGGCTTGGACTTTGGAGTGATGCAAACGCCTCGACTATCGATAACGGGCTCTACCTATGACATGCTCGATTTTCCGTTCGAATATAAGCCCGGATTCAAAGCGGGAGTCGGAACCCATTTTGACTATGATGATTGGAACGTTTATGCACAATATACGCGTTTGATGTTCCGAAAAAGTCACTATGTCGTAGATCCCGTGACCACCTCCGACCTTTTTTCAACGTGGGATTCTTCTCCTTATCTCACAAATCCCTACTTTGATCTTAAAACATGTTGGAAACTCAGCTTTAACATTGTCGATCTGGAATGTTCCCGTCCTTACTTTGTTGGGAAGAAACTCTCCTTTACTCCTCATGCAGGTCTGCGAGGCGGTTGGATCAACCAAAGATACAATCTTACGGGCGGTGAGAAAACGCTCTCTACCCTGAGATCCTTGAATAAATCCAACACATGGTTAACGGGCATTAAAGCCGGAGTAGATACCAATTGGACCATCGGCGGCGGATTTAGATTTCTCGGAAATGCTGCAGGCAGCTTGAACTATCAGCATTGCGAGGCAAATCAATTCATTGATACCTATGTTACCGCGCTCGGACCTAGCAGCACACATACCGTGATCAAAAGAATAGGAGATGAAAAAGGACAAATCACTCCCAATTTTGAAGCAGCGCTTGGCATGGGATGGGGAACCTATCTTGATAACAATAACTGGCATTTTGACATCACTGCAGCCTATGAATTTACCTATTATTGGAATCAAAACAAAATGCGCAGCTTGAATGATGCAAGCTCCAATTTTATCGATGGCGATGCCGGCGATTTGATGTTGCATGGTCTCACTATGAATGCAAGAGTTGATTTCTAATCGGTGCGCCATGAAAAAAGATTTAAAAATAGATGATCAAAAATGGAGAAAAAACGTGAAACGCTCAATTAAGTTTTTTTATTTTGTTGCAGCGATCCCTCTTCTCTTATCGATGGCCTCAGCAAAAGAGCCCGTTATGGAAAAGAGCACCCCTTCTTTTGAGCAGGGACAAACTGCAAAAGAAACAGAGATGACATGCGGGTACAATGCATCGTCAAGAATCGATGTCAACGGAGCTTGGGACGTCTTTATCAACGGATCTTATATCCTTTGGCAGCCCAGACAATCCGGCTTGGAGATTGCAATCAAACATGCTACATTACCTGCCAATACATCAAGTGATGTTCCAATGGATTTTGATTTCTTTTCCGGATTCAAAGTTGCATTTGGCACAAACCTGAATCATGATAATTGGATGGCGATCGCAGAATATACGCGCCTTCATACACGCAATCATGTTTCTTCCACGGTAGATGGCGTAAACTATATTTTGATGCCTCTTTGTGCGCCCTTCACAGGTTCTGTCACCGCTCCTGCTTCATTATCGGCAGACGGCCATTGGCAGCTCAAATATGATATGATTGATCTTTCCTTTTGCCGCCCTTGCTATGTCGGTACCCACCTGACTTTCAAGCCCTTTTTTGGTCTGAGAGGCGGTTGGATCGATCAACATTTGGATGTTCGCTATGTGACTTTGACAGGTTCGACTGTTGATTCCTGGAACAAGGAAAATACCTGGCTCATTGGACCAAGAGCCGGTATTGGAATGAATTGGCTTCTTGGCGCCGGATTTAGGTTGCTCGCCAATGGCGCCGGCAGCTTGAACTATCAGAATTTAGAGCCTCGTCATACGGAAAGTGTCGGCACAGTAATGGTCGTCACTACCGCTAAAGAAGAAGACCATCAACTCTGCCCGAACCTAGAAGGAGATTTTGGTTTTGGTTGGGGAACCTACTTCGACAACAACAACTGGCATTTTGATCTTTTGGCTTCCTATCATTTCGAAGTCTACTGGGATCAGAATAACATGCGCAGTTTGCGCGATGAACTCAATGGCGGCGTCTATTCAAAACCAGGCGCTCTTAACCTGCATGGTCTAACAGTAACCGCACAACTCGATTTCTAATCGCAGTTTCCAAACACAATATGCAGCGGGAAGAGGGAATCTCCTTCTTCCCGTTTTTTTTGACTAAAAACTTAGATATTTTTCCTAGAATATATAGCCGCCCCTAGCAAAGGCGCTCTCTCATTGAGAATCACCTTGATGGGAATATGGCGCAAAAGATCGGAAAACCGCCCCTTGTCCGCAAAAGAAGAAACAAAAGAACTCTTTTTCAGAAAATCAGGCAGAAGGGGGGCCATGCCGCCTCCTATATAAACTCCTTGCAGAGCTAAAAACTTTAAAGCCAGATTACCCGCCTCTCTTCCATAGAGGGAAGAAAACCAGAGAAGCGCCTCTTCACAAAGCAGATCTTCTTTTTTAAGCGCTTTTTCTAGAATAAAAACGCTAGAGCCGCGCTCCTTCCAATGGCCTTGGGAGGCAGTTGTTTTTTTTTCCTGTTTTTTTTGCAAAAACGAAAGAAGAAAAACAAGTCCCGGCCCTGAAAGAATTCGTTCGTAAGAAACATGCCCATAGTGTTTTTTGAGCTCGCAAAAAAGCTCCCACTCTCTCTCATCGCTAGGAGAAAAATCAGAGTGGCCGCCCTCGCTTGCAAAAGGAATGAGTGTTTTTCCATTCCAAAAAAGCCCCGCCTCTCCAAGTCCCGTTCCGGCGGAAATAAGAGCTGCATTTGCGCCGGCTCTCACAACGCCCTTTTGGAGAACAAAAAAATCCTTTTCCTCAAGAACGGAAATTCCATATGCATTGGCTTCGAGATCATTGAGCAGGTCGACTTTTTCAACATTCCCTATTTTTTGAATGTTTTTTGCATCCACAACCCAAGGCAGGTTGGTGGCCTTCACCTGTCCGTTTAAAACAGGGCCTGCAACCCCAAGGCAAATGCGAGAAATTTTTCCGCGCCTCTTCTTCAGATATTCTTGTAAAAGCTCATCAAAAGAAGCAAACTGTGCACTGAAAAAAAACTCTTCTTCCTTGAGCTCAATCTTTCCTCTTCCGGCAACGAGAGCCAAACGAACCTTGGTCCCGCCGATATCTCCAACTAAAATCATTTTTTACCTCTTTACCCATTGAAGCAAATTGCGGGCCAATTTTCACTATCTTTTCAAATCCATGCAAATTATCATAAGGAAAAGAAAGGAGCAGTTCTATGTCGAGCGACAATCTGGAAAAAAAGAAGGCGTTGCAATTGGCCATTTCCCACATCCAAAAACAGTTTGGAGACGGGTCGATCATGACCTTGGGGCAGCATCCCGACAATCGAGGGGTGGATATCATCAAAACGGGGGCTGTTTCTTTGGATATCGCACTCGGAATTGGCGGTGTTCCTAGAGGAAGAGTCGTTGAAATCTACGGCCCCGAATCTTCCGGAAAATCCACGCTGGCTCTTCATATCGTAGCCAACGCACAAAAAACCGGCGGCCTTGCTGCGTATATTGATGCAGAACATGCTCTCGATCCTTTCTATGCAGCTCGCATTGGGGTGAATATCGATGAGCTGATGATTTCGCAGCCCGACAGCGGAGAAGAGGCTCTGAACATCGCAGAAATCCTTGCCCGGTCCAACGCGATCGACGTCGTTGTGATTGACTCGGTGGCCGCCCTGGTTCCCAAGTCTGAGCTCGAAGGCGAGATTGGAGATTCCTTCATGGGCCTGCAGGCTCGAATGATGTCGCAAGCGCTTCGGAAATTAACCTCGACTTTGGCAAAGAGCAAAACCTGCGCGATTTTTATTAACCAGATCCGAGAAAAAATCGGCATCATATTTGGAAACCCCGAAACCACAACAGGTGGAAGAGCCCTCAAATTTTATGCCTCCACGCGTTTAGAAATTCGCAGGGTTTCTTCGATCAAGGTAGCTGAGAATAAAGAGATCGGAAACCGCGTTCGCGTCAAAGTAGTGAAGAATAAAATGGCGCCTCCCTTCCAGACCGCGGAATTCGACATTCTCTTTGACGAAGGAATTTCCCATACGGGAGCGTTGATCGACATTGGCGCAGAATATGGCATTCTAGAGAAAAAGGGCACCTGGTTTAGCTACAAAGGAACCCGCTTGGGGCAGGGAAGAGATGCCGTGCGATTGGAACTCAAAGAGCATCCAGAGATTGTGGTCGAGCTCGAAAAAGAGATTCTTGCGAAAGCAAAAGAAAAGCGCCCGCTCGCCGAAACAAAGGCAAAGGCGGAAGAGCCTCAAAGCGTTTGAGAGAGCAAAAGAGCGATTTCTTGAAAGGCCTTTGTAAAAAGGCCCATTTCTTTGAGTGCGCGGACAAAGGCTTTGATTTCTTTCCGAACAAGAGCTCGCGCTTTTTCCTTTCCAAGAAAAGACGCCATGTTTTTTCGATTCTCTCTCTTTAAATCCTCTTCAAGATCTTGCAAATCGTCGGCGATTTGAAACGCCATTCCCAAATGAAACGCGATCTTCTTGACTTTTTTCACAGAGGAAAGATCGCCTCCGCCAAAAATCCAGCCCAAAAGAAATGCGATCTCAAAAAGGGTGATCGTCTTTTGATAGATGATTTGACAAATCCCTTTAAAGGTGGGTTTCGATAGGCTCAAATCAAGGAACTGGCCTCCGGTGGCGCCATTGATCCCCGCAGCACTCGAAGCCTCTTCTAGGGCCAAAACAAGGCGTTTTCCAAAAGAGCGATCTTTGATCTTTTTCGCGTTTTTCACGATTCTCTCGTAGCCCATGGAGATGAGAGAATAGCTCGCAAGCAGTGCCGTGTTTTCTCCAAATGCTCGATGAAGAGAGGGCTTTTCTCTTCTCATCTCTTCGTTATCCATGCAGGGAAGATCATCGGCGATCAGAGAGGCCGTGTGAAAAAATTCAACGGCCAGAGCAGAGGACATCACATTCCAATTTTTTCCAACAGCCTCTGCGACGCACAAGACAAGAAGAGGCCGCAAACGCTTTCCTCCGCTGGAAACAGAGTAGAGGCAAGCGCCATGCAAGGGATTTTTTTCTTTGAAAGAGCGAAAGTATCTTTGCACTTCTGCTTCGAATTTTTTTCTAAATCTTTCGAGAAAAGGGCGCTCCATCAAAAAGATTTCCCTTTAGAAACAATCACCAAACGCTCTTCCTTTTTTACGATGGAGTCAGGAGGAATAAATCCTTTTAAAGAAAGCAGGGGATGGCAAAAGCTATTCTTTCCGACAAAAGTTCCGGGACTTAAAACGCAATTGCATCCGATTTGTACGCCGTCGCCGATCATCGCTCCCAGCTTATTGGTTCCGGTTGCGATCTTTTTTCCTCTCAAAGAACAGACGATCTCTTGTCCGTCAAGACGGTAGTTGGCGCATGTAACGCCCGCGCCCAAATTCACCTTGCGGCCTAAAATCGAATTTCCAACATAAGCAAAGTGGGCAGCATGCGCATAGGGAAGTAGAAGGGAGTGCTTCACTTCGGTGCCGTGGCCAATCACGCAGTGATCGGCAATCAAAACGTTTTCCCGAAGATAGGCAGAGTGGCGAATCGTGCAATGAGATCCAATGACGCAAGGTCCTTGAATATAGACGCCCTCTTCGATTTTGGTTCCCTTGCCGATCGAAATCAAGGACGGGTTTTCCAAATGAACGGAAGAAGGAATGTTTGTCTCAATCTTTCCAAGGGAGAGTTTCGAAAAATAAGTATCAAGCAATAAAAGGGGAGAAAAGACGGCAAGGCCCTCTTCCCAAAGAGAAGAAAATCCGCAATCTTCGAGAGAAAAGTACTGAGAAATATCCAGCTCTTGATCCATAATTTAGCTCGAATTTTAAGGCCTTAAGTGTACAAGAGAATTCCTTTCTTAAGGAAGAAAAAGGTGAACATTTCCGCAGTGCTTCTATAAAAACAATTTATAATGAATATCTTCTTCTTCTATCGGTGTGGAGATGTTGATAACACCGCCTTTTTAGAAGGGAAATTTTCTTGTTGATAAGTTGTGGACAAATTGTTGAGATCTGCCGGATATGAACAAAAAAAATTTTATCAACAAATCTATGAACAAGATGTTTACGAAAAAAATGGCCATCTGTCCCCATCGATCAAACTGCAGCGGATGTGCAAAAGATGCGCATCTATTGCCCCCGCCGATTTGGCAAGAGATGAAAGCCTATTTTTTAAATCACGGCTGCACGCCCGAGTTCTTTTCTCAAGAGCTCACAGCCTGGCGCTTGCGTGCAAAGCTTGCCGTGCGAGAGCAAGCAGGTGCGCTAAAAATCGGACTTTTTCGAAGAAACAGCCATGAGGTTGTGGAGATGCCAGATTGCCCTGCGCACCATCCCCGGATCAACGAATCTGTTTTCGAATTAAAAAAAGAAATGCACCAGGCGCACATTCTTGGATATGAGGAAACAACGAATCGAGGAGATGTCCGCTATATTCAATTGACCGTTGAGAGATCCTCGCAAAAAGTGCAGCTGGTTTTGGTGTTCAACTCTCCTTGTCTTACTTCTAAAATGGAGGCATTTGCAAAAACTCTCTTTGAAAAAAGCTCTCTTTGGCACTCCATTTGGATCAATCTGCAACCGGCAGCTACGAATACCATCTTTGGACCCACGTGGCATCATCTACAAGGTGAAGAGTTTCTCCGAGAAACAATTTTAGGGGAAGCGATTGCCTTTCATCCGGCGGCTTTTTTTCAAGCCCACATGGCGCTTTTTGAGACAATGATCGAATCGATACGAAAGAATATTCTAACGACGCCCTCAATTGCGGAATTCTACGCGGGAGTGGGTCTGATTGGAAAATGCTGTAAGAATAGGGCCGCACACATTGATCTCGTAGAAGAAAATCCTTTTGCCGAAAGCTCTTTTTTTGCCTCTTTGAAAAAAGAGGAAGAAAAAACATTTTCCTATTTTTGCTGCGATGTGGATCAAAAAATCGATCTTTGCAAGGACGCAAAAACCATCATTGTTGATCCTCCTCGCCAAGGGATATCTTCGGCCCTCTTGCAAGCAATCTGTCAAAAAGAGAGCGGACAGCTTGTTTATTTGAGCTGTTATTTTCCCTCTTTTCGAAGGGATGTAGAACAACTTGTGCAACAAGGATGGACGATCGAAAAAGCAGAAGGGTATCTGCTCTTTCCCGGGTCCGATCATGTGGAAATTCTTGCTTTTTTGAAAAAAAATCTTTCTGAAAGTTTTTGAATCGCACTTTCTTTGTTATATAATCTAATATAATCTTATATGGTTGAAAATGTAGGTATTGGTATAGGGAAATTGTATGGCGTGGCATGAGGCGCACACGAACCGGACGGGAAAAGTCCGTCCGGGATCGTTTAACCGTCCATCGATTTTGGTAATCAGCAAAGACCTCATCTGTTCCTGCGGAGTTAAGGGCCAGAAGGGATGTTTGCCTGCTGAGAAAATCGAGCAGCGAAAAATCTGCGCAGGAGCAACGCATCGATGTCTGCCTCTGAATAGAGGCCAATCATTAGGTATATTTTAACCAAAGAAAAAGGTGTTTTTAGGATGCTTCCGGTGATTTCAATATACCTCAAGCGGCTTGGGATGGCCAACTTATCAGTCTAGTGCTCTGTCATAGTTAAAATTTAGGATTATAAGTTTGGCAACGGTCGGCATAAACTCAAGTCAATTTATCCTAAAATTAAAGAATGGCAGAGCACTAGACTTTTTGAAGCGTTTACGTGAGGCAGCATTTGGCATAAAAAACCATTGCTTCTTTGTTATATAATCTAATATAATCTCATATAGTTGAAATTGCAGGTATTGGTATGGCAAAAACCCATCGTTTTGAGCAAAGGATTGCTTCTATTTCTCCTGAAATTTGGTCTAAAATTGCACAGATTGATGAATTAAAAGGCCAATGGATTGCGGGAGTTAACTTAAGTCCTCAAGTTTTAGGACGGCTCAAACGTTCTGTATTAATTACTTCCTCTGGCGCTTCCACTCGCATTGAAGGAGCCAGGCTTTCTGATGAGGACGTAGAGAAACTTATGCGTGGGATCGATATGCAAAAGTTTACAGATCGCGACAAAGAGGAGGTAAGGGGATATTTTGAATTATTGGAAAATATTTTTAACTCATGGAAGTCCGTTAAATTTTCCGAAAATGCGATTAAACATTTGCACAAAGAGCTTTTGAAATATGTGAAAAAAGATGCAATCCATCGAGGAGATTATAAGAAAGGAGAAAACAAAGTGCATAGGATTGATGCAGCGGGCAAGTCTGTTGGTGTGCTTTTTAACACAACGCCGGCGTATCTCACTCCAAAAGAGATGCAGGAATTGGTGGAATGGACGCAAGAATCTCTGTTAAAGAAGAAATACCATCCACTGGCTATCATAGGCAATTTTATCGTTGAGTTTTTGCAAATTCACCCATTTCAGGATGGGAATGGCCGCCTGAGCCGCATTTTGACCAATCTGCTTTTGCTTCAATCGGGCTATTTGTATATACCCTATATTTCGCATGAAAAGTTGATTGAAGATAACAAGCCGGACTATTACATGGCTTTGCGAAAGAGCCAAAAAACCTTTAAATCTAAACATGAAAATATTGTGCCCTGGCTGGATTTTTTCTTGACGATCTTCTTTGGCCAATCAAAAATGGCTCTCGAATTACTATCTCGAGAAAATGTAGAGAAAATTCTATCGGTTAAACAATTGATTGTCTGGCAGTATATGCAAACGGTTGATGAAGCGACACCTGGTGAAATTGCAGAAGGTACAAAAGTGGCAAGACCTACAATCAATCAAGCGCTTGATAAATTAATCCGTCTCAAAAAAGTCGAACGCATGGGTCTTGGTCGCAGCACAAGGTATCGTATTTTGATTAATAAAAATTGACCTGCCCCCAAAGATCCGCATAAAAGGGGGGGCTTCTCTGTGAAAAGGAAAGGATACGTAGAGAGGTTTGTCTTTTTGCCATCTCAATTCCCAATTTCTTTATCAGGCGTTGTTTGTGTTATTGCGGGCGGTAAATAATTTTCTCTAGAGACTACTTTTTTCTGAGTTTTTTCTTCCAGCTCTATTCGTGCCTTTTTTGCGATATTACCACCTGTTTTTGCGGCAGTTTTGTTTTCGACCATGCCAGCTGCATCAGTGCTTTCAGCTATTTGCCTTGTAGAGAGTTCGGCCAGAGCGGTAAAGATTAGCTCGGCTTCGCTCATGTGATCGCGTAGGTTTTGGGTTTTCAATCCTTTGAGATCTTTGTGTTGTTTTACTGATATACCCGCCCATTCTTGATGAATGATGTTAGTGAGGATTGCAAATTCTCGTGTCTCTTTAATGTCATGGTCTTTCCAATAATCGGTGAGTTTATTGCGCGTCTCTTGACCCATCATGCGCTGTTGAATCCATTTTTCACTTCGTCCATGTTTCTGCCAGGTTTCTCTAGCTCTATCCAACGATCTTTCTGGATCAGTCATTTCTTGTATGCGTTCATACCCTACTTTTGCCAGCCAAAGTTTTATCGGCTCTGCTTTTGGACTGGGGATTGATTGGATCAGTCGTAATACGGTTTCAGCATTGGCAACATCTGTGAGATATTTTTTACCGTCAGCGGCTTCCAATTTCAGTCGCTTACAATTTGTAAGCGACTGACTGCCTTCTTTATTGAGTCTGGTTTTTAAAACGTTCCAGTAGTTTCTAGCTGCCTGAAAATCAGATTGTTGAGTCAATATCTGAACGATATCTATGACGGAAAAATACCAGGTTTCCGTTTCTTCGTCATACAGGCGACGTACTTTGTAGTCCTCAAAAAGGATCAAGTCATTTTTCATAAGTTGGATTCCAAATAGTGCTTGTCAGTATAGACTTGAGGAAGAATTCCTTTCAAAGAAAAGTCTCATCATCAATTGATAACAAAATATTTCCGTATTTTCCCATAAAGAACCTTCTTCCGACACTTTGGAATGAATACAACTTGGGGGGTCCACCGGTCAAACCAGTGGCGTACCTATCGGCAGTTATTTTTTTACGATCCCTTAGCGAAGAAATACCCAAAGGCGCCTGTCGAGTGTTTTTTGACTAGTGCTCTGTCATTAAAATTTGCGCTCTACGCACCCGTTGTGATGTTCCCTTGAGTTTTTTGATTACCTCTTCGAGCTGACTTCGTTCGTCTGGTGAAAGGCGAACAATATATTTTTTTTTCATGATTGTTACCATTTTTGTTAGTAAAGGAAGGAAATGGTAGCAAAAATTTTAATGCTTGTAACTCTAAATTTTAACTATGACAGAGCACTAGCCAGATGGTAAGCAATGTCTAAACTTCCATACGTTTTTCTTGCTCTCCCGCATGAGTTTTTGACGGAGGATTTTTTAAAAGATCCTGTCATGATGCGCTTTGTTGTATGGATGTTCAAACGTATCTCTCCCAACTCTTCGTTGGTTCCTTTGAAGGGAATGAGCAAGCAGCTGCTTCTCGATCCATTTGAATTCATGTTTGGTAGAGAAAGATGCGCTTTGGCCGCGGGCATCTCCCTCAAAAATGCACGTACAAGGCTGGAACAGCTAATCGGCCTTGGATATATCAAAAAGGTGGCCGGCAAAGGGGCCAGCACTTATTCGGTTTATTGCCTAGAGACGGGAGCTCTTCGTCAGAGTGTTAACGGCCAGCAAAATGAACAGCAGCTAGAACAACAGACCGGCCAGCGAACGGGCCACAATCTAGAAGCGCAGATCCCAGATCTTAAAATTATAAAAGAGACGCCTAACGTTATCTTGAAAACGGTCGACAGGTCGCCTTTTTCAGACAAACAGAAAAGGGATCTTCAAGGATTGCTTGCATATTGCCAAGATAAGGAGCTTCGGATTTCAGAGCGCGCCTTGAGAAGATGGATTCGTCTCTATGAATCGGAGCGTATAACGGATCATCTCTCATTGTTGCTAAAGGGGGTCGAAGGAATTAAAAAACCTGAGGCATGGATGGAGGTGGCCTTGAAAGAAAATTATTCTGGTCAGAATAGCAACATCAAAGTGAATCGGCTTTTTACAGAGGGATTTGTGCGAAGAAATAATTGGACTGATATCAAAATAACGCAATCCTACTGCACTCACCCGCCTTCCGGCAAAGATTACTCGTTTAAATTGCCTCCAAGATTTTCGGGGAATGTTGGTCGATTGCTTCGAGCAATACAGCCAAAATTAGGAAGGAAAGCTTGGAAGCAAAGATCAAATCTCCTGAAAATTCAGGAAAAATACAGGCGAAGGGAAAATATAAGAAGGGATGCTCAGGCAATCCGAATGGAAAGCCAAAAGGCGCGCGAAATAAAGCCACCCTGGCAGCAGAAGCCCTTTTAGAAGGTTCTTTAGACAAAATCTGCAAGAAAGTCGAAGAAGAGGCTTTAAACGGAAACATGCAGGCCGCAAAAATGATCTTGGAGAGATTTTTGCCGCCCAGAAAAGATCGATGCATCGAAATCGCCCTCCCCTCGATAGACACCTTCAAAGATGTGCTCAATGCCGTTGGATTTATCGTCAATGCAGTAGGGAAGGGCAAGATCACTCCTTCTGAGGGAGAATTGCTCGCTAAAACGGTAGAAAGCTATTCAAAGGCTCTAGAGGCTTGCGAATTCGAATCCAGACTAAAGAGCTTAGAAGAAAATCTAAATGATAGGGGTAAACATGAAACTAGCAAATAGAAAACGGGTGGAGGTGTTAGAAAAGGCTTGTAATCCAGAGAGGGGGAAACCCTCTTATGCCTTGGTCATATACAGCCCTGAAATATCAGATCAAATTTCTGGACTTGATGTAGATGCTGATTTTGTAGTGGCTTTGCCTGATAATGGAAGAGGCGATCTCAGCGAGGAAATACCCGAAGGAGGACACAAGGTGTTTTTTGATTGAACTGGAGTTGTTTTGCATGAAGTTTAAGGATAATTTTGCCGGCGCTGGCAAGTCAATCCTTCAGTTGGTTACAAAATGTAACCATCTCACTGCACTTTACCGGCGCGGGTAACCCAATAATGAACGGAAAAGGAATTGCTCATGCCCAGAAGTGCCCATTCAGATTTGACTCCAAGAACTTACTGATCGCTATCTCCTTGATAATTACGTAGGTATGACTAAGGTGCGGTTTTTTATGCATAGCACTACACAGTAAAATGCATAGTCGTGCTACAGGCGCCGTATAATTGAGTAGCTATTGCCCCAGAAGGAAGGCAAAACGCAACGATTTCCAATGACCCTCTCCCATAAACTATTTATAGGCCAACCCGTTATGATGGCACCATTCGACTGCTGTTTTGCGTAATCGATTCTTTTGGTATTCGTACCACTGATCTTGAATCTTATAGGCTTGAATTGCCGTATGGAATCTCCCAAATGCACCCTTTCCTCTAATAGCGCGAGCAAGGACTTCTTGCATTTTGCTGTCTTCCAACGAGAAAACAAACTCTTCCATGATCTCATACTTGTTTAATTCCCATCGGGAAGGAAGCGGAACGTACTCATCCGAATCTAAAACACTTGCATCGAGTTCAGATTCATCATCCTGTTCCATTTCTTCAATTTCCGTCAGTGAGAGAATTTCTCCAGAGGTTCGATTCACATAAAACGAGATGCAATCTGATTGCATATCAAACGCGTCGACCAGTTGAATGAGGTCGACAGGGTTCTCACCTTTCTTTACTCCGTCGTTTTTCATAAGACTGTTCAGCTTTTCCCTCTCTTCCATTAATTTTGCCTCCTCCCAGGTAAGACCAAAGGGAGCGCCACCTTCCGTATGTCCAGCAATAAATTGAAAGTTTTCATCACACTCTGGCTCATCCAAATACAGCGCTGCATTTTTTCTCTTGCGGTTTCTCATGTTTTGCTCCGATGCAGATCGATTATTTTGAATGATAAATCCATGAGAAAATATCGGGCAAATGTCCCCAAAAGTACTCGAATGGTCGGAGATCTTTCACCTGATGGTGCAGCATATTTTTCCATTCGGATAAAAACTCCGATTTTTGAGGATGTTGCTCAATCGTTATCAGGTTGGGCATTGGCATTTTTTTAAAGGCGCATTTGCCTTTGAGTGATTCTAAGAGTTTGGCTATATCGGTAAGGCGATGTCGATCTTGGTAAAGATGAACGACGTCATACAGATCCCGAGGACGGGCTCGTTCTGCAAGAGCACGCAGCTTCTCAGCAAAAATCTCTTCATAGGAATAACTTAAAATTTGTGGCACAACGCTTGGCCGATCAGAATAGTCATGAAAAATCACTCGCTTTTCAGGCTTGAGCACAATTTGTTCGTCAGCTGTGAGATCGAGTTTAATAGAAGGATAGGGAACTGGCTGTTTCAATGGGCCTCGATAGGACAGCTTACCTTGCACCGACAGGCTGCGATGAGGGTCTAGGGAGATCAGATTTTCAGGAATTTCAATCCCCGACTGATCATAGACCCACTGCGCGATCTCTTTTAAGATAGGCCGCAGTGCTTCTTCTTTCATTTGCTGAGAATCCAGTAGAGTGAAGTCCAAATCTTCCGAAAATCGATAGTGATTAAAAAAGCATTTTTTAAGGCATGTGCCACCTTTAAAAACCCACGAATCTCTCGTTTGCGGATGATTTTGGATGCCGATCAGCATCCATCCCAAAACATAATCTTTCTCAATAGTGGAAGACTGTAATCCAAACTCTTTTGCTTTTCGCGAAATTTCAAATTTATTAATCATTCTTTTAGTCCTTCAGGAATCCATAATTTCCATTTTTTGATGAGACGCTTGCCCTTGGACGAAGGATCTAATTGTGAATTTCCTTCGCTAAGGTGTCCTAGACAATATGCAATCCAATTAACTTCTTGCGGCTTTATTTTCGACAAAATGAATCCTAATCTTTTGAATATTGTTTTGTTTTTCATCTTGTCTGTGTATTGAACTAATATGTTTAAATCGCAATTGCTTGAGGCTAGGTATTGTTGGAACAAATCAATCACGGAACGAATCCCTCCTCCAGTGGCAGGATCATCCAACATATCGATGATTGTTTTATGAGGATCGGATACTTGGACTTTCATTTGATCTTTCCAGATGGTCTTGAGTCCAAACATTTTGTCGGGCGCTGATTTTTTTATCAAAAATGCCAATCCTGCAACAAATTGCCCTTTCTGATTTAGGCGTCGAGAGGTAAAGACGATGGTCGATTCGAAAATCTGTTCGGTGAGACCCCAATACTGGGCCGCAGACCATCCTCCGATATAGCAGGGAGAAAAGATTTGAGAGGCTATTATCCATGGATCGAGAGGGCCGCCATCGGGAGTTTCTGCAGCTATGTCTACTGGGAAATATAGCCCCCGCCTGACTCTTCGCAGCCAGCCATTTTTTGCCCATGAGGACAGATACAGTCTTGCCTGCTCCCTTGAGACGTTTAATGTTTCTGCTACCAAACTTACTGATATGCAACCTTTTGAATTGCGAAGCACCTCTGAAAGTCTCTTACGAGATAATTTGCCCAGCCCCGCCAACTCATCCATGGTACATCCAAGGCGTTAATCGTGTTTGAAAAGATAGGTTATCCATGATTTAGATGTACCATAAGGGTATGTTTTAACCAAAGAAAAAATATGCTTTTGTTTTATTTTCAATGATTTAAATACACCCCTATTCTTGATCTCGGAGGTGTTTTCGGACAGCTGCCCGATAGTTGCAAAAATCGCAGGATTCTTTCGGCTCTGGACATATTGGCTCTTCAAGACAATTTCGAATCTGGAATAGGGTCGACTCTACCCAGGAGTCATCCCCGGTGTAAGGAATAATGGAAATCGAAAATTCGAGTTTTCCTTCGAACCCCTCTTTAGAAGTATCTCCATTGCAATAGACGAAATAGCCGGTGTTCGACACCTTGAAGTCTTTATGCCTCAAAAGCCACTGATAAACTTCCATCTGGTTTTTGTAAGATTGGCGATATTCCTCATCAAGCGTTATTTCTTTACTGGTACTCGTGGCCTTGTAATCGACGACAATCAATTCTCCAGCAGGGGTAACCCACAAATCATCCACGGCCCCGCTGACCAGAAAATTCGAGGCTTCGTGCAAATATTGGACTCCTTTGAAATTTTGACGCCATGCATCGAGGTCGGCGTGGGCGAAAGGAATGGCGTTGATCCCATACTTGACCATCAGGGGATGCGGTTCCCCTCTAACCCTGTAAATATCAAATTCCTTTTTTAAGAGCGTGTCGACCGCCGTGTTCAAAGTAAAAGGCAAGGAGCCGGGGTGACCTGTACCACACCGTCTATCGAGGTAAAAGCAGCATGGGCAGCTAAGAAAATCTTGGATTTTTGAACGACTGAGTTTGAAAGGTTTCTTTTGCCCCTTCGTAAATAAATTTCTTGATCTTTGCGGAGTGTATAAACTCATTATTTTCATCCAGATTTATTATCGTAATATATCAGATTTGTGTTTTGTATGCACATTTTGTTTTGTATAATGTGTTCTAAAGCAAATTGTTTAGGTAAGTTTGGATGGATCTAGTCGATTTGCTTTGTTACAATGATCGATCGGGTCCGATCGGAGTGAAAATCGGAACGAATGGCTAACTGATCGATGATGGAAAAAGCTTATGTTCGAACAAACGTTCAAAAACATTGACGATATTCTTCACAAAGATGCCGGCTGTTCCAGCGAGCTGGACTACACTGAGCAGACTTCATGGCTCCTATTTTTGAAATATTTAGACGCGCTAGAAAACGATAAAGCGATGGAGGCTGAGTTAAGCGGAAAAACACATCCTCACATTCTTGAAACCGCTTATCGCTGGGGAAGTTGGGCTGCGCCGAAAGGCAAAGATGGAAAGATTGATCACAATGTGGCCCTAACCGGAGACGACTTGCTGGTTTTCGTGAATCAGAAGCTTTTCCCCTACTTAGTTGGATTCAAATCCAAAGCGACGGGTCCGAATACCATCGAATACAAGATCGGGGAGATTTTCGGGGAAATAAAAAATCGCATCCAGAGTGGCTACAACCTGCGCGAAATCGTTGATCGCATTGATGAACTGCAATTCCGCTCGCAGACAGAGAAGCATGAATTGTCTCACCTCTACGAAGCCAAGATCAAGAACATGGGCAACGCCGGGCGCAATGGTGGTGAGTATTACACTCCTCGCCCGCTCATCCGCGCCATAGTAAAAATAGTGCAGCCGAAGATCGGTGAAACAATCTATGACGGTGCAGTCGGTTCAGCAGGCTTTTTGTGCGAGGCATTCGATTACCTAAGGTCAAAGGGTAACCTCACCACAAAAGATCTCACCACGCTCCAGACGAGCACTTTCTATGGTAAAGAGAAAAAACCTCTTGCCTATGTCATCGCAATCATGAACATGATCCTGCATGGCATTGAGGCTCCAAACATCTTGCGCACCAATACGCTATCTGAGAATCTTGCCGACATTCAGGAAAAGGATCGCGTGGACGTGATCCTCGCCAATCCGCCCTTCGGCGGCAAAGAACGTAAGGAAGTCCAACAAAACTTCTCCATTCGCACTGGCGAAACAGCCTTTCTATTCCTTCAGCACTTCATCAAGATGCTTAAGTCTGGTGGCCGAGCTGGAATAGTCATCAAAAACACTTTTCTTTCCAATCCTGACAACGCTTCAGTGAGTCTACGCAAACTCTTGCTAGAAAACTGTAATCTGCACACCGTGCTCGACTGTCCTGGCGGCACGTTTCAAGGGGCTGGTGTAAAAACCGTAGTACTCTTCTTCGAAAAAGGCACAAAAACGCGGAAAACGTGGTTCTACCAGCTAGACCCCTGCCGCAACCTCGGTAAAACCAATCCGCTCAACGATGCCGATCTCGCCGAGTTCATTGAATTGCAGAAGACCTTTGTCGAATCGCCCAAGAGCTGGAGTGCGGATGTTAATAGCATTGACCAGATGACTTTTGACCTCTCTGTGAAAAACCCGAATAGCGGCGAGGCGGTGACTTACCGTAGTTCAACCGAGATTTTGGATGAGATTTCCACACTGGATGATGAGAGCGCAGAGGTACTAGCGAACATCAGGGGGCTGCTATGAGGGATGGATGGCAGAAAAAAAGGCTGGGTGAGGTTTGCGAAATCATCAAGGGCCGGAAACCAGCGCTGAAAAAAAAACCTTTGAATGACGATTTACCTTACTTGGTCGCGAAAGTGATGCGAGGAAGCAAAGAGGCCGAATACGCATCATTAAAAGACAGAAACTCGATTCTGGTTAACGAATCAGAGACTATCATCATCTGTGACGGATCAAACTCTGGCGAAGTCTTTACTGGATTTCGGGGAATACTTTCTTCAACTATGGGAAAAATCTCTAAGAAAACAGAGATTGATGACAACTACCTTCAAGCATTTCTTACTTCTACATTTGAAGTCTTCAATGGAGCAAAGTCCGGCGCTGCAATTCCTCATCTCGATAAGGAAGCCTTCTATCAGCTTGAATTTCCCCTCGCACCCCTCCCTGAACAACAGCGAATCGTCGCCATTCTCGATGAAGCATTTGACGCCATTGCAATTGCCAAAACTAACGCCGAAAAGAACCTCCATAACACTCGAACCCTTTTCGAAAGCCAACTCCAATCTATCTTCGCGGAGTCGTGGCAAACATGCGAATTGGTAAAACTTTCAGACTTATCAAGTAATATCACAGACGGGGATCATTTGCCGCCGCCGAAATCTTCAAAGGGTGTTCCGTTCATAACCATCGGAAACATCGCAAAGGAAACTCACAAGATTAACTTTGCTGATACATTCATGGTGTCGCACTCGTACTTTGATGCGCTAAAACCTCACAAGAAACCGAAAAAAGGTGACGTTCTTTACACAGTTACAGGATCTTTTGGCATTCCGGTAATCGTGGATGATACTATTGATTTTTGCTTCCAACGACACATCGGACTGATTCGCCCGAAACTTGAAACGAATAGTTCTTGGTTATATTACCTACTCATGTCTCCGCAAGTGTTCAAGCAGGCAAAGGAAGGAGCAACAGGCACTGCGCAAAAAACCGTTTCCTTGAAACTATTGCGCGGTTTTGAGGTACCAAAAGTCTGGGGTGTGACAAATTGATAGTTGACCACTAAAAACCAATCGCTTCGCTCCTGACGGCTCCAGCCGATTCGTGTACAATATTTTTTTGAAAATTCTTTTTTCTCCAGAACGCCAAAGCTTTCCTTCTTCTGGAAAGTAGCGTCGATCCGACCTGTTCTCTTGTCCACGTGTCGACATCACTTATCTTTATATGTGTCATGGCTGCCTTCACCAAAGCAATATCCACTTTACCGACGCACGCAGCTACTCCCAGAATAAGCGGCGTGAAGCCTCCCTTGCTTTGGTCATTCTCGAGACTTTTCAATTTTCCAAATAGAGATTCTATGATTTCGCTTGAACCAAGCCAGGTTTGTCCAAAAGGGACGACTTTCGACTGTTCGTAGAAGAAATCTATCAGCGCTCCAGCGTATTCGCATGCTTCTGCATTAAAATTTAAGGACTTCATTTCCTCTTCCAAAAATGCATCTATCTGCTCTCCTGTGCTAAAACTCACTCCATTCTCGCGGATATACTGTCTAGTTTTCCGACTGATGAGGTCAAATTGTTTCAATCTTTCAATGAGCCCTGTATATTGACGAATCCAGCCACAGTATTGTTCGAGCAGATCCTTGTCAGGATGGTTCGGCGTATCTATGGCAACCATAATGTCAATTCCCCATCGCGCAAGAATCTCGATATTGAGGAATCGAGACTTCGTCCTTTGGTTGGGTGGCATGAGATGAGCTGCCTGTGTTTGCTGCATCTTATTCTTGGCAGCTGCCGCAGCTGTTGAAAAAGCTTGCCATTCCGAATCATCCTCGAAAATCTTTTTTAAAAAAGTGCCAATTTTATGAATAGTGTCAAAAACGCGGCCAGCACCATGCTTCTGACAAAACAGTTCAATTCCGCCTCGGAGATCTGAACCATCATCAGCGCATACCATAGCAGCCTTTCCAATTTTTTTCTGTGCATTCTCCAATGCCCTGCAGACAATATTCGCGTTGGACTGATCATGGAGCTCTATAATCAGTACTTCCATGTCCTCGAGAGTTAGTGCTTTTCCCTTCTGAAACTTACTCAGACGCATTCCTAAAATTACAAGACATTTTTGAGTACCAATTTGGACTGAATTGTCAATGACTAGTGCCCAGTCATTTGCTTGTTCTTTCGGGCAATTCAACTTATAGAGACCTATCTGCGTTAGCCATCTGCTGATGCTTTTGTATGTTGGAATCGGTTGATCTTTGACAGCATCGAATTGAGAAAATGCAATATGAATCGCCTTAGGAGCTGCGCGAAATGAAATAGTAGCTTGGAGCACTAGCCTAATGCACATGATGATCATCAAGATGGGATACCAACCACGCGGGGCTTTCTCTCCCATCTTTGGAATCAAATTTTCAAGACCCCTGTTTTTTTTTTCGAGCTGCTTCAATTTCAGTTTGGAGTTGATCTGCGCGCCTGCGTTCCTCATCAGCTCGTATTCGCTCGCGCTCTATCTCTTTCTTTGCAGTCTGTATCTTCTCTTGAGCCTCCAGTAATCTCTCCTGCGCAACTTGTATTTGTTGCTCCAGGCCTTCCTTTTGCTGGTCAAGCTCTTTATTACGATCTTTCCAATGATCGCGACTTTCAGCAATCTCTACATTCCTGTCGCGAAGTTTTTTGTTCTGCTGGGTTTTTTCATAATTGTGATGCTTCAGCGCATCTCTGGATGTTCGTAGCCGCTTGATTTTCTGGTGCAATTCACCAGGCCGTTCTTTCTTCATTTTTATCCTATCGGGAAAAATGACTAAACATTGTGACGGTTTTGTTGTTGTGAAGTCAAGATTTTATTGAAAGGTTTGTGTAGTAAAGTTGGACAAAAAATAGGGGGGTAGTACTACGGCTCTCTTGGGCCATTGTTGGACGTCTTCTGATTGTTTGTCACACCCCACCAAAAGTCACATTCAAGCAACAATTGATAGTCGTAGAGAAGCTTGACTTCCTTTCTGCCGAAACTAAGCGCCTTGAATTCATTTATCAACAAAAACTTGCCGCACTAGATGAACTGAAAAAATCTCTATTTTACCAAGCCTTCGCTGGGAACCTATAGGCCGGCCCATGAACGAAGCCGAAACCAGAGCAGAACATATTGATCCCGCGCTGAAGGCGGCTGGTTGGGGCGTTGTTGAAAATAGCAGGATTCTGCGCGAATATTCCATTACTCCTGGCCGGATCGAAGGTCGTGGACGACGTGGAAAGCCTCTCAGCGCCGATTACGTGTTGGTCTATCGCAACCGAAAGATCGCCGTCATTGAGGCCAAACCGTGGGATCAAGCATTGACTGAAGGCGTTGCTCAGGCCAAGGACTACGCATCGAAGCTGGCCATCCGTTTCACCTACTCCTCAAACGGCCAAGGTATTTACTGTATCGACATGGAGACTGGAAAAGAGAGTGAAGAATCGCGCTATCCCACGCCGGATGAACTTTGGGATATGACATTTGCTAAAGCAAACGCATGGCGTGACCGTTTCGCCGAAGTGCCATTTGAGGACAAAGGCGGTTCATTTTCAAGTCGGTATTATCAAGATATCGCTGTTGAACGAGTGATGGAAGCGATTGCAGAAGATCGCCAACGCATTCTTCTTACTCTTGCCACAGGAACAGGGAAAACGTTCATCGCATTCCAGATTGCATGGAAATTGTTCCAAAGCCGCTGGAATCTGAATCGCGATCCGTCCCGCCGACCGCGCATCCTCTTTCTCGCCGACCGAAACATCCTCGCCAACCAGGCATTCAATGCATTCTCCTCTTTTCCCGAAGACGCATTAATCCGGATTGATCCGAAGGAGATTCGCAAGAATGCCAAGGTGCCGAAAAATGGCAATTTATTTTTCACAATTTTTCAGACCTTTATGAGTGGGCCGCCCAAAGAAGGTCAACCATCTCCCTATTTTGGGGAGTACCCACCTGACTTCTTCGATTTCATCATCATTGACGAGTGCCATCGTGGCGGTGCGAATGACGAAAGCAATTGGCGCGATATTCTGGAATATTTTTCTCCAGCTGTTCAGCTCGGATTAACGGCCACGCCGAAGCGTAAAGATAACGTGGATACTTACGATTATTTTGGCGAACCGGTCTACATTTACTCTCTGAAGGAAGGCATCAACGACGGGTTCCTCACGCCGTTTAAGGTAAACCAGATTTCCACGACACTTGACGAGTATGTCTATACCCCTGACGACGAGCTGATCGAAGGAGAAATCGAACCAGGGAAGCGTTATACAGAGGTCGATTTCAACAAGATTATTGAAATCACGCCGCGTGAAAAGAAGCGTGTTGAGATTTTCATGAATCTGATCAATCAAAATGAGAAGACTCTTGTATTCTGCGCCACGCAGGACCACGCCTTGGCGGTGCGAGACCTCATCAATCAGATGAAGACGAGCAAAGATCCCGGCTACTGCCAACGAGTGACTGCCAATGATGGAGTGTTGGGCGATCAATACCTCCGCGCTTTTCAGGACAACGAGAAAACGATTCCGACTATCCTTACCACTTCACAAAAGCTCTCGACTGGCGTAGACGCCCGTAATATCCGCAACATCGTTCTCATGCGACCAGTCAACTCAATGATCGAATTTAAGCAAATCATCGGCCGCGGCACGCGGCTATACGATGGTAAGGACTACTTCACGATTTATGATTTTGTGAGGGCACATCAACGTTTCCAAGATCCGGAATGGGACGGCCCCCCGGAAGAAGAACTCCCCTGTTCCAGGTGTGGTTTTCGGCCTTGTGAATGCGAAAGGAGACCTTCGCAACCATGTTCTAAGTGCGGCCAACATCCTTGCGAATGCCCGAAGGAGCCTTGTCCTGTTTGCGGGAAGCTCGATTGTGAGTGCAGAAAAAAGATAAAAACAAAAGTGAAGCTCGCTGATGGCAAGGGCTATTCGTTTAATTTCGTCCAGTTGGTAGCTTAAGCCGCCTGCTTTTCCATGCCATTTTTTGCCCGTCTCTTGTGATTTTTTCTGGGTCTCGGCAATTCCACCTTATCTAATAACCATGTGAACAGATCTCGAGGTTTTTGTTCGAAAAACCTTTCTGCCGCAGTAGTGCCATCCGCTCGTCGTATAAAAAAATTGTGCAACACTGTTAAGACCGTGAGTGTATGTGCAGTCAATCGCCGAAATGCATGGAATTTTAATGACAACTGGCCATTTCTACCCTCCACACATGAGCTCGATCGTTGAAAAATTTGGGCGCATTCCAAGGCTCTACGCCACCATTCTACCTGCATAGAGCAATTTATTCCGCCCCATAACAGATTCTGTTTGAGGCCTTCTTCCAATTTGCGTAAAGTTGTCTTTATCGCTTCTTTTCGGACCTTCTTTTTAGTTCTTTGCAAACAGAGCTTTAAGTACTCTATCGCAACAAGCTTCTCGAATAACTGCCCATGCCACTCATCTAGTCCCATAGACTTGATTTGGACTGCAAGGAAGGAAAAGAAAAAACACAGCACGGCAATCATAGAGAGCAGCGATCCCTTGGATTTTTCCAGTTTTTTCTTTTGCTTGTCTGTGCAATCAGCCTCTTTGGCTACAGTTTCAAGCGTCTCGTAGGCAGTCTCAATCTTCGCTTTAACCTCCTCTGGAGCCTGCTTATCTCCTGTATCTAAACTGAAGGGATGATAAGCATGAGTGATGGCTCGTCTTGCTTCCTGAGCCATTCTATACTGCTTTTCGGTTGCCTCTATTTTCTTGCGATTCGCTTTTTCCTCTTTTTCTATTTCAAGAAGCCGATTTCCCACATTTATCCCTCTCTTAGATAGCTCTTCAACCCCACCTGCACGTTTCAACTGATCTCCAAATTTATTCAACGCTTCAAGTTTTTCTTTTTGCAAATCCTCTTGTTGCTTCTTCACTTGCTGGACAGTTCTTGCCAAGTGGCTTGTAAGTCCCTTGGTGATCTCTTGTTGGACATGAAAAAGATCCGAGCCCTTTATGACGTTCAGTGAATGGGTGGCAAGTTTTTTGAGTCCTGATGCCTCATCTCCCACTAACTGATATAAAGTGACATTCAATCCCTTGAGAGCAGATTGCGTGACCTTATGCCAGGTCTCAGCATCTCTTTGTTCTTCAAGCTGCTCTGCTAAAATATAGCCAGAGATCGGCTCCATCAAGATGAGAGTCATATCATCCATTATAAAGTTTTCATCAAGAGCTCCTGGGATGTTTTTATGTGGCATTTGTTTTGCAAGCCTTTCGAACTCTTCCTTCCCAAATACTGCCACCTGTTGGCCGAGCGTCTTGCAAACCTTCTGCAATGCAGACTCAGAGGTCCCTACAAATGTGTTTATATCAACTCTTTCAAAAAAATCATGGAGCTCTGGAATACCGCTATTTCCATTCAGATGGAAATGCATACAAGTGGCTAAAACCATATTATGCAACCAGGTTTGTCCGGAGGGAGATTCGAAAAAATGTACGACAGCCGGATCTCGCCTTCCATTAAGTGCTTTCTTCCGATCGATCCAGTGTTGCAAGGAAGTTCTGGGAATGTTATATTTTTTAGCTAGATTGCGCTGAGATAGGCCTCTTGCTTCATCTATAACCTTAGCCTGCGTGGATCGACCGATGATGCAATATTTTCTGGGCTTTTTTGCTTCCGTTTGACATGCTGTTTCCATAAGGCTTGCTCTTTCTTTATTTTTTTGTCCAAAAAAATTTTACTGAGCAAGTCCTTTTTATTTAAATATTTAAATGTCAGTTTCTGGAGAAATCAAGCTTGTGGGGAATCTCGGCAGAATCCTAGATAGCGTTCAACAGAAAAGAATCCCAAGAGACGGGCAAAAAATAGCATGGAAAAGCAAGCGGCTTAAGCTACCAACTGGACGAAATTAAACGAATAGCCATGGCAAGGAGCGTACCATTCAGTATATGACGGCCACTTCTTTTTGGCATCATGATGGAACGCCAATGTCCGCGCAACAGTTCATGGAACAGCTTTTCGGTAAACTGCCTGATTTTTTCAAAGATGAAGAGGAACTCCGCACGTTGTGGAGCATGCCGGATACGAGGAAGAAACTTTTGCAGGGACTCGCTGAGAAAGGTTTTGGCTGCGAGCAACTAGCCGAGATGCAGAAAATCATTAACGCCGAGAAGAGCGATCTGTTCGACGTTTTGGCCTACGTAGCCTATGCTCTTCCCCCGTTGACCCGCGAAGAACGAGCATCACGAGCCAAGGTCATTATCAGTCAGGATTTCAATAGCAACCAGCAAATCTTTCTCGATTTTGTGTTATCGCACTATGTCAATATCGGCGTAGAGGAGCTTGATCAGGATAAGCTGAACCTCTTATTGCGGCTCAAGTATCACAACTCTATTGCCGATGCTGTTGTCAAACTAGGGCAACCGGCGGAGATTGGCAAAGTGTTCTCTAGCTTCCAAAAGTATTTGTACCAACGACCGGACAACCGAATAGTTTGCAGACGCTAAAAAACCTCATCGACCTGCTACTCAAAATATTCTCGATTAATCTCGAATTGATTATACTCATCTTTTTGAGGATAAATGGAAAAGGTTCGAATCTATTGCGACTCCGGGGCTGATATTTCGAAGTTAAAAAACGTTGAAGTTCAGTGCGAATTTTATCAATTCCCATACGACTCTCCGGATCGACCTAAAAAGCCGCTTCTGCTTGCCAAACCTTCGGAAGCGCAATGGAGGGATTGTCATGCTGCTTGGATGGAATTTTCCGAGATAACTTGGGATGATTTCAAAGGAAGCCCTCTTCATCTACAAATCGAAACCATTATAGGACCAGACAATCGACGCGATGTTTTGCATTTTGACTCTGCGTATAAGTCTGAATGTTCGATCTTTCTAACTTCCGATAAAGGAGACATCTGGTCGAAAAGGACAATCTTGGAAGCCCTCACAGGGATAAAAACCTTTTGCACTCCGCTTGAACTGCAAGCGGTTCTCGAATGTTTTTCTCTGCTAAGTAAACACCAAGCATGAAATCGCGACAGTTTGTCGTTGTCCCGCCACCCCTTTCCCTTGCTCAACCAAAAATAAGCGATTGTGGGGCAAACGAAACCTCAAACCGTCGACACAGAAAACGGGCAGAGATATACTCCTCCACCTATTCTCAGGCTGGGAAACTTTATGACGACTCTTCAAAACGCTGTGGCAGTGACTGACTACGACGCATTGCTCGCTGAACTTTGGAACCAACCCGAAGATAGGGTCGATTTCAAAGAACCATTCCGATTAGACCAGGCCCCTAAAAAACAGGTCTGCGGTCTCGTAAAGGATATCTTAGGAATGTCGAACCGAGCTGGAGGTGGATTCATTATCATCGGGAAAAAAGATGTTACCGGAGAAGCAATTAACTGTGATGAAGATATAGTCAAGTCCTTCGATACTACAAAAGTGCATGATAAGGTTCGCTTCCATGGAAAGCCAGAACCCACTTTCAATATCCACTCGGGAACATCTCCCGCTGGAACTACCGCTATTATCATCCACGTAAAAGAATTCCCCGAGGTACCCGTAATTTGCTCGCAAACCATTTCCTTCACAGAAGATAAAGGTCCTCCTATCCTTCGCGAAGGCGCTCTATACATCAGAAGCAAAACTGGAAATGCGCGAACTTGCGAAGTTTCGTCTGAACAGGATATGCGGGATCTGATTGACCGAGCTGTCCTCAAAAGCGGAAAAAAACTTACGACAGCTTTTGAAGATCTAATCGGCCGATACTTGCACGGGGGAATAGTTGACCCTATGGAAAAAAAAGAGGCTGTTCGGAGCTGGCAGAAGGAACAAGACCTAATTTGCAAAAAACTGGAGACATTACCTACTCTCTCCGATCCGATCCTACAAATCATTGTTCATCCTGGTGATTATGAAAAAAATCTGTTCGATACCAAAACCCTACAAAGTAAACTAAGCAGGTCGGCTTCTTTTCATCGCGGCTGGTCATTTCCTTGCCCTGACTTCGAAATCACCAAAGAAGCGTATGATTTCAGCGAAGGGCTTCTCATTCATGCCTCCAGCAAAAATTTTCGCGACGGAGAATTACATTCTGTTTTTGGTCTGAATACCTCAGGCCTAATGGTCTACCGAGAAGAGATGTCATCCGCTTATGACGCAAATAGGGCTGGTAAGCCTCTCTTAGTGTTATGGGTTTTTTTGACCATTTATAGAGCAACAGGCTTTCTGGCCGGGTTATTCGACTTTATGCCAAAAACCAGTCAACTTAAAATTCAACTCTTACTCTCGGACACTTATCAACGGCTGCCTTGCACTCATGTCTATCTGCCGCTAGATCATCCAATGGCTTTTTTTAAGGCTACGCAGATCTCTGCCCCAAAAATTTCATTTGAAATTGAGGTGACCCGCGAAGAAATCTCTGTCGATCCAGTCGAGGTAAC
This sequence comes from uncultured bacterium, assembly GCA_963716985.1. Taxonomy (GTDB): domain Bacteria; phylum Chlamydiota; class Chlamydiia; order Chlamydiales; family SM23-39; genus JAJZPH01. Next base: position 113,599 of record OY970323.1, read on the forward strand.
TTTTAAGGCAGCCAGGAAAATTATTGAGTTTACAGATGCTCAGATATCCGATCAGCAGCTTAGGGCTGAAATCGAAAAAATCGCCGATCCAGCCTAACGGCGTCTCTTTTTTAGGGTGCAAAAACAGTGAGGTCAGCTCTGTTGAACGGGGTAAAAGGAACCTTTCGCTTGAGAACATCGGCAAGTTGGCCAAAGCGCTAGAGTGCACAATCGGCGATTTGGTGTCTTTTTTAAAATGACTCTTACGATATGTTCTTGATCTGGTCAATAAAAGTGAGAAGATGATCTTTAGATACTACAAAAACTGTTTTGTTATGAGAGCCTTTAAAGCGTTTATCATCTTGGAATCGGTTCCCCCAAGCAGGTTGCCCTATGTGAGGAAGGACTTTTTCGTATTCGTTACCCCATTTCAAAATTTCAGAATGATTAAAAGCGGCAACCTCAATTGATTCTAAGGTTATTTTGCTTAAGTTTATTTTAGAGTCGACATCCGAACTGCTATAACGGCCGGAAAGAAGTTTAGCGTTTGTGACAATGATGGAGATGAAAATGCGGTGTGATGCGCTCCAAGAATCGTCATCTAGATGACTGTGAATCAAAATTTCAGTGTTAAAGAGAGCTTGTCTAAGAGCGGCGCGAACTAACTCATCCCTAGAGCTACGCACAGGCAGAATTTCTTGGGTTTTGCCTTTAGGGGGCTGTTTGCAAAGGATTGGCTTGGCGTCGTCAGCCAGTACTTCTACAGCCTGTTTGCTTACACAATCGACGAAATTTAGGATTCTGTTGTGAACAGAGACAGTTTTATTCGGCCCTGAGATCAGGTGGACGTCTTTTGCCGCATCCTGATCTTGCGGGAAAATCCAATCATACTCAGATCTCTTTGATTCAATAAGGAAAACGAAGTTGCCGCTTTTTATCCATAAATCGATTTCTGTTCTACTGTTATCTCGATGTGGGGCTCCTTGAAAAACCTCCCCGCGATGAAGAATGGCACCATGTTTATTTCTGGAGAGAATCTCGTAAACAGCGTCCTCGAGAAGGAAGCCTTCTCGATTTAGAAGACTAAGCAGCACCTGCTGTTCATTTGGATCTTCATACCAATTGCGAATTGCGCGTTGTTGATTTTGAGCTGTTGCGGTCATCGCTTTCCCTTCAGCTACTCTTCGATTTAACTTTATGTGCTGTGGTATCATCCACCACCCATCCACCACCTAGCATAAATTTGAGTGGTTATTGGAACTCGTGCGTTGAACATAACTCATTCGTATAAAAAAATCTGGGTGAGAGGATTTGAACCTCCGACCTCTTGCACCCCATGCAAGGTTTTTGCTGTTTTTTGCCACATCAACCCGTCTCGTTTTGTGTCATCCATTTCCGTATAACATTCTCTCATTTCTTGATTTGAATCAACTTTTTGTCTTATGTTGATGCAACATGGTTTATGTGGACTTGCCTGCCACATACCTGCCACAGAAAGGAAGGCGTATGAATAGGATTTTTATCGCCCTGGGTTCCCAGGAGAAATTCGCAAAGCTTGGTGCCTTCAACGTGACGGTTGATGGCGATGAGGTGGATCTCTACTACAACCTCGACCTCGGCGATCATCGTACAAGCATGTTTGATGTCGATAGCGGAACTTACAAGGATTTGGCAAAGGCGCATCGCTCCTTTCACTACTCAGGACGAGGGCACTTCAAAGAAACAACGAAACGCGGTACGCGCCCCCTTTTTATTGGTCACATCTCAGATGGAAGTGTATTGAATAGTCCTGATAAGGATCCTTTGATTTTGGGAGTAGAGTCGTTCTTTTTCGATCTAGCGGCAACTGCGGGTGCAACTGAGTCAAACACGTTATTTTTGCGGCCGCCGAACGGGGTTAAGCAATATTCCGTTCTTTGGCTGTGGATGCCTGCTGATGCTCTAAAAATAATCCCTCCTCGATGGTTTTATGTGAACCTCTGGCATCCAATAGGTGGTTACGATACTTTTCGCACTGCTGCCATTGCAGACATGGCGATTACGCGAGAAACCCAAACAATCCTGACAGTCAATGGATGGGAGGTTAGGGCACTTTTTCTTAAGACATTGCTGCCGGTTATGATTCAGGGCGTGATATTGGCTCATCCCCAAGGGAAAGAATGTCCATGGCGAGCTTGGGCTTCCCTAGATGCGCACCTTCCCCTTTCTCAAATGGTGCGCTTTGAGGCGTTCAAGAAAAAACCACTGATTACTACAGAGCATCACAAAATAGCCGAAGAGGCCAGAACGCCGTCGAATTGGGTAAAAAAGAAGGAGGTTGCAGATGGAACGAATTCCACGAACTAACGCCGATGACTACTGCCGGAAACTGGAACCTCGAGATAAGCCGCTCTATATCCATGATTCACAAGTCAAGGGGCTTGTCTTTCGCATTATGCCTACCGGCTCGAAATCTTGGATATTACGGTATCACTTCAAGGAAGGCGATGAGTGGAAGCAACGCAAGACCGGCCTCGGCCCCTTTCGCCAAGGGCGCAACGATGTTACCGGCCTCACAGTACCCGCGGCGCGTATCGAGGCTGAGCGGCTCAAAAAGGAAATCAAATACGAAGGTGCCGATCCAATCGAAGATCGACGGCAGCGAGCTAATGATCGAGCCCGTGAGCAAGCCGGCAAGGTTCTCGTCAAAGGCCTCTTCGAACGTTGGGCGACTACAGATCTCATCAACCGCAAAGATAAGGGCGCTGAGGCTCGCCGCATGATGTTGAAAGACGTTCTCCCCTTCATAGGCGATCTCAATATCAAAGATGTTCGCAAGGGCCACATCGCCGAGATCACTGATCGCCTACTTCAACGAGGGGTTAATCGGATGGCTAAGGTCGTTTTCAGTCTCACTCGCCAGATGTTTCGTTTTGCTGTCACTCGCGATCTTCTCGAATCGGACCCAACAGCATTGCTCAGCAAAAAGAACATCGGTGGAGCGAATGTAGAAAGAGAGCGAGTTCTTGATGAAGATGAAATCAAGGAGTTGGCCAAGAAACTGCCCGCCGCCAATATGGCAGAAACAGCAACTCTTGCGGTTTGGATAGTCCTTGCCACGTGCTGTCGAATTGGAGAGCTACTCAAAGCTCGTTGGGATCACGTGGATCTTGAGCGCAAATTTTGGCGAATCCCAGCGCAAAACAGCAAGAATAATAGAGAGCATATTGTTTATTTATCTTCTTTTGCTGCCTGTCATTTCACCACACTTAAGGAGTTGACGGGCGCTGGAGAATGGTGCTTTCCAGCATGCCGCAAAAGCGACGGCCTCAGTTCCAATACAGTGACGAAGCAAATCACAGATCGTCAGAGAAACAGTGAGGGGCATAAAAATAGAAGCAAGCAAATTGGAGCGCTCAAGCTTTCCCGAGGAATTTGGAAGCCACACGACTTGCGCCGCACAGGAGCCACTCTCATGAATGCCTTGGGCGTTCTTCCTGAGGTCGCCGAGCGATGCTTGAATCATATGGAAGAAAACAAGATAAAACGGATTTACCAGCGCTATGGCTATGAGGCTGAAATGCGGCAGGCATGGGAAAAGCTCGGTGAACGGTTAAGTCTATTAACCAGAGCGGCGCCATGACCAGCACTTTCACAGCAACAACCTCTCCCAGGCTTCTTCAAACTATTCAAAAACACCCCATCGGAAAAGGGGTCAGAGAATTGACCGGGTTTGGCCTAGAAAACATTCTTAACCACTGTTCCTTAGAAGTACCCGACGAATCTTTATCTGGAGTGGGGTGGATTGTAATCTGGGCCTCCGAAGACCTGGACATCAAACCAGAGCATGTTTACATCATCCAGGTTTTGCTCAAACTGGCTTGGCTCTATTCCGAGCAGTCAGATTCCCCACTAAAAAGCATGGTTGCGCAAGAACTGACCATGTTTGAAGCTGGAATGAAACTGGAAGCGAACAGACGTCAAAAAATTGAAGCAGCCCAAAAAGCGCGTCCATGGCCCGCTCTTGATCAATGGATTAGTAAAAAGCTTAAACTCAAGACGGAATGGACAAGCGCAAAACTATGGACCGCCTTACCCCTGAGTCATGATGGTGATCTCATTTATCAAGATGGAGGAAAATTGCATTGCTCTCAGGGCAATTATAGCTCAATTGGTTATCGTGCATTTTGCGATCATGTCAAGCGACAGCGTGAAAAAAATAAATGCAGATAGCGACGCTAGCTGCATCTGCATGTGAGACGCTATGTCACATAGTAACTTCAAATGAGGCTATGTGATGAAAAATATAACAGCTTTCCTAAGAGACACCGAAGCCGCTGTCCGATATGGCGTGAGCCGTCCAACCATTTGGCGGTGGACCAGAAACGGCAAATTTCCCAAACCAGTCAAGCTTGGGGCTGGCTCGACTCGCTGGCGTTCCACTGACCTAGAAGCTTGGGAACAAACCCAAATTGAGAATATCGCTTCTCGCGGCGCAAATTCCTAGCCGGACGACAAGCTATGTCTAAACTTCCATACGTCTTTCTTGCTCTACCGCATGAGTTTTTGACAGAGGATTTTTTAAAAGATCCCGCCATGATGCGCTTTGTTGTATGGATGTTCAAACGTATCTCTCCCAGCCCTTCGTTGGTTCCCTTGAAGGGGATGAGCAAGCAACTGCTTCTCGATCCATTTGAATTCATGTTTGGTAGAGAAACCTGCGCTTCGGCCGCGGGCATCTCTCTCAAAAACGCGCGTACAAGGCTAGAACAGCTAATCGGCCTTGGATACATCAAGAAAGTGGCCGGCAAAGGGGCCAGCACTTATTCGGTTTATTGCCTTGAGACAAGGGCGCTTCGACAGAGTGTTAACGGCCAGCAAAACGAACAGCAACTCGAACAGCAGATAGGCCAGCGAACTGGCCACAATCTAGAAGCGCAGATCCCAGATCTTAAAATTATAAAAGAGACGCCTAACGGCATCTCGAAAACAGTCGATAGGTCGCCTTTTTCAGACAAACAGAAAATGGATCTTCAGGGATTGCTTGCATATTGCCAAGGTAAGGGGCTTCGGATTTCAGAACGCGCCTTGAGAAGGTGGCTTCGTCTCTATGAATCGGGGCGTATAACGGACCATCTCTCATTGTTGCTAAAGGGGATCGATGGAATTAAAAAACCTGAGGCCTGGATGGAGGTAGCTTTGAAAGAAAATTATTCTAGTCAGAATAGCAACATCAAAGAGAATCGGCTTTTTACAGAGGGCTTTGTGCGAAGCCATAACTGGACTGATATGAAAATAACGCAATCCTATTGCACCCACCTGCCTTCCAGCAAAGATTACTCGTTTAAATTGCCTCCAGAAGGTTTTCGAGGAATGTTGGTCGATTGCTACGAGCAGTACCGCCAAAATTAGGAAAGGAAGCATGGAAGCAAAGATTCAGTCTCCTGAAAATTCAGGAAAAATACAGGTGAAGGGAAAATATAAGAAGGGATGCTCAGGCAATCCGAATGGGAAGCCAAAAGGCGCTCGAAATAAATCTACTCTGGCAGCAGAGGCTCTTTTAGAAGGTTCTTTAGACAAAATATGCAAGAAAGTCGAAGAGGAGGCTTTGAACGGCAACATGCAGGCTGCGAAAATGATCTTGGAGAGATTTTTGCCGCCACGAAAAGATCGATGCATCGAAATCGCCCTCCCCTCGATAGATACCTTCAAGGATGTGCTCAATGCCGTTGGATTTATCGTCAATGCAGTAGGAAATGGCAAGATCACTCCTTCTGAGGGAGAATTGCTCGCAAAAACGGTAGAAAGTTATTCAAAGGCTTTGGAAGCTTACCAATTCGAATCCAGGCTGAAGAACTTAGAAGAAAATCTAAACGAGAGGGGTAAACATGAAGCCAGCAAATAGAAAACGGGTGGAGGAGCTAGAAAAGGCTTGTAAACCAGGGAGGGGGAAACCCTCTTATGCCTTGGTCATATACAGCCCCGAAATATCAGATCAAATTTCTGGACTTGATGTAGATGCTGATTTTGTAGTGGCTTTGCCTGATAATGGAAGAGGCGATCTCGGCGAAGAGATACCCAAAGGAGAGTACAGGGTGTTTTTTGGCTAAGTTGTTTAAAATCTTTTTTCTGAATATGCTTTGTTGCATTTTATGAATTCTCGAGAGGGCGTGTGGAAAAAAATGATGATAATAGCCTGATTCCTAGCAAACTGTCATTTGAAGATTTAAAAAAGATCAATCAGCATGGGATTGAGTATTGGAGTGCCAGGAGTTTACAGCCGTGCCTCGGATACTCTCAATGGAGGCGGTTCGAGAACGCTATCCAAAAGGCCATAGAGTCTTGCAAGCAATCTGGAAATGACCCAGACCATCACTTTGCCGGCGCCGGCAAACAGATCAATCTTGGAAAAGGGGCTACTCAAATTGTTGAAGATTACCATCTTTCGCGTTTTGCTTGCTATCTTATCGCCCAAAATGGAGACGCTAGAAAACCAGAAATTGCCCATGCGCAGAAGTATTTCGCGATTCAAACTCGTCGCCAAGAACTTACCGATGCCGCCCTCGCTGATTTTGAGCGCTTAGAGTTGCGGAAACAAACTTCCCAGGATTTCAAAGCTCTCTCTGGAGCAGCTCGCGATGCTGGTGTCCAAAATAAAATGTTCGGGATCTTCCATGATGCAGGGTACAAAGGACTTTACGGAGGGCTTGGATCGGATGCAATCAAAGCCCGTAAAGGAATTGATCCTAAGGAACAGCTGATGGACCGGATGGATAGAACCGAGCTGGCGGCTAATCAGTTTCGGATGACTCAAACACGAGAAAAGCTCAAACGGGAAGGCATCAGGAATCAAAGAGATGCTATCGAGGCTCACGAAGCAGTTGGAAAAGAAGTTCGGGCTGCTATTGCTAAAATCGGCGGTACAGCTCCAGAAAACATTCCTCCTGCTGAACACATCAAAAAAGTAGAAAAACGTTTAAAAAAAATTAAGCCAAAGTTGCTTCTTGATGAGAAGGATTCGGGATTGCAGCGACAAAATTCTCTCGAAAATCCTGAGTGACTCTATTCGTGATTAGAGCTTTATGTAAGCTATGCAATTTTTTAATACATAGTGTTGCACAGTAAATTGCATAGTATTTTTGATAAAACAAGGTTGATAATGTGTCAGATAGAGATGAACTCTTCTTGGTTAGATCAGTGGTGGAAATTTTGGCCGATGTGGGCTCCCCTTCTTGCTGCTTGGTGGAATCTGAGAATGGAGATTAAGGCCAATAGAAAAGCATCATTAGAAATGTTTAATCTTCAGGAGAGAAAAAATGACGCCCGAACCAATATTCCTGTAGTGATTGAGATATTGGACGATCTGGCGGATTTACAGCAAGCATTCATATTTCGAGGTCGATTCATCCCTGGTCTAGAGCATCGATGTCCAGATATTCAATTTAAAGACGGTGGAACCGAGGGGCAAATATCTGTCGCAGAAAGAACCCATCAGTTGCGTTTGATTGCGCGGAGAATGCTTACCAATTGCCGGAAGGTCATTTTTCTAATGCCAAAGAATGTTATGCCGGAAACGGTTAAGGTGTGTAGGTCTATCAGAGATGCTTGGACTTCAAAAGAACCGGGAAAGAAATATGCCTACGAAGTTAAGATAAACGCAATTGGATCTTTATTGCAGAATGACTGCGATCATTCGGGATTATCCATGGATGCCCAGCAACAATTCCATCAGTCGCGCCAAAAAATCTGCGACACTGACGAAAAGTCATGCGATGCGATTGCTGCGGAATTGGGAATATTTCACTCCGATCTAGAAGCTCGCGTAGAAGAAGAGTTTCCTACTTATGCGTGTGAAAGCCCTGGGGGAAAATCTTGAACATGTTTGAGTGCCGCTTGTCGGTAACGACAAAAAGGACAGGCATTGTTGGAGGGCGGGCATTGTTCTCGTTCTAAGCATGCGCGAATTTGCAATAGGGTGGGTTCGATCCAGCTGTCATCGCCTTCGTAAGGAAGAACTGAGATCGAGAATTCAAGCTTGCCGCCAAATTCTTCTCTAGAATCATCGCCATTACAGTAAACAAAATACCCTGTTTTTACGACTGCAAAGCCTTTGCATCGAAGAAGCCATTGGTAGATTTCCATCTGGTTTTTATAGGATTTTCGATAGTCTTCATCCAGCGAAATCTCTTTCTTGGTGCTAGTCGCCTTATAATCCACAACAATCAACTCCCCAGTTGGGGTGATCCAGAGATCATCAACTGCACCCGTAATGATGAAATTCGTTGGTTCATGCAGATATTGAATACCCTTTAAGTTCATTCGCCAATCGTCAAGCTCGGGGTGTGAAAACGGGATCGCATCAATCTCATGGTTAATAAGAAGGGGATGGGGTTTTCCTTGTAACCGATAGATATCAAATTCTTTTTTTAAAAGAGTGTCGACGGCTGTGTTGAGAGTGAACGGGAACCCGGGAGGCTGAGCAGTCCCGCACTTGCGGTCGAGATAGAAACACCGAGGACAGTCAAGAAAATTCTGTATTTTTGAGCGGCTCAGTTTAAAAGGACGCGACTCTTCTGAGGAAAATAAATTTCTAGATCGATTTGGATTGTAATTCATAATAAAAAACTAACTACCGGTTCAAATAATCATTCGGTCTGTTTTAATAGCGACGACTAATGTAGCATATATCAATATATTGGCAAAACAACAAAAACAAACTAATCTTGAAGAAAAAAATATGGATCTTGATTAGCAATTTTAAAGGGATTATTGATCGAAAAAAGGAACTGCTTTCGGCAGATTAATTTGTTAAAGGAGATATTCGGCCCATGAATCAACCAACACTCTCATCTCTTATTTGGGCTATTGCCGATTTATTGCGTGGAGATTACAAGCAGTCCGATTATGGCAAAGTGATTCTCCCCTTCACTATGTTGCGTCGCTTGGATTGTGTGTTAGCCCCGACTAAAGACACTCTATTGGCCGAATTTTCAAGGCTACAGAAAAGCGGAGTGGATCCTGAATTGTTTTTGCAACGCAAATCCGGCCACAAATTTTACAACACGTCCCCCTTGGACATGAAAAAGCTCATGGATGACCAAGACCACATCAAAGAGAACCTCTTTAATTACATTCAGAATTTTTCAGCTTCTATACGGGACATCTTTGAGCGATTTGAATTTGCAACCCAAATCGAGCGTCTTCAGAAATGTGGCTTGTTGTACCGCGTAACCGAACAATTTTCCAAATTCAATCTGCATCCCGATGCGCTGGACAATGCGCAGATGGGGCTTGTTTTTGAGGAACTTCTTCGCAAATTTGCCGAACTTTCAAATGAGACTGCCGGAGAGCACTTTACTCCCCGTGAAGTAATCAAGCTAATGGTCAACCTGCTTTTCATCGAAGACAATGAGATCTTGACCAAGCCCGGCGTAGTGCGAACCATTTACGATCCGACCGCGGGAACGGGCGGAATGTTGTCAGTGGCCAGCGAGCATTTGAGGGGGCTTAATCCCCAGGCCAGCCTTACGGTGTTCGGGCAGGAACTCAACCCTGAATCCTACGCCATCTGCAAAGCCGACATGCTCATCAAGGGTCAGGACGTCGCTAACATCATTTGTGGCAACACCCTTTCCGAAGACGGCCACCTCGACAAAAAATTCGACTACATGCTTGCGAATCCCCCATTTGGCGTCGAATGGAAAAAAGTCGAAAAAGAGGTTCGCAATGAACAGGAGACGCAAGGGTATAACGGGCGTTTCGGCCCCGGTCTGCCGCGAGTCAGCGATGGCTCACTCTTGTTCTTACTGCATCTTATTTCGAAAATGCGACCAGCAAAAGACGGGGGTAGCAGACTGGGCATCGTTCTTAACGGCTCACCGCTTTTCACGGGAGGGGCAGGGTCGGGCGAGAGCGAAATCCGCCGCTACGTGCTCGAGAATGATTTGGTAGAGGCCATTATTGCTCTGCCTACCGATATGTTTTATAACACGGGTATTTCCACTTACGTCTGGATTCTCTCTAACCGCAAGCCAGAACACCGCAAAGGCAAGGTACAACTGATCGATGCAGGAAACTTTTGGCAAAAGATGAGAAAGAGCCTGGGCAGCAAGCGCAAAGAAATGAATGACGAGCAAATCGAAGAGATCACACGGCTCTTCGGTGGTTTTGAGGAAGCTGAACGAGATGGCGCGCTAATTAGCAAAATTTTCCGAAATGAGGATTTTGGATATAGGACCATTACTGTTGAAAGGCCACTACGCGATGAAGCCGGACAAATTGTAATGGGGGTCAAGGGCAAGCAGAAAGGCAAGCCGCAAGCCGACAATAATCTGCGCGACACCGAGAATGTGCCTTTGGACGAGAATGTGGAAGCCTATTTCAAGAGGGAGGTTCTTACTCACGCAGCGGATGCCTGGATTGACCATGAGAAAACTAAGGTTGGCTATGAGATTTCATTCAATCGCTATTTCTACGTATTTAAGCCGCCCCGCCAATTAGGTGAGATCGATGCCGAGCTAAAGGATGTTACTAACCGCATTCTAGTCATGCTCAAAGAAACAGGAGTATCGGCGTGAGTTTTCAGCACTATGAGAAGTATACGGGCAGCGGAATGTGGTTGGGAGAAATTCCCGAACATTGGGATATTTCCAAAAGCAAGTTGATTTATCGCGAGGTAACGGATCTTTCAACTACGGGCAGCGAGGATCTTTTATCCGTCTCAGAATATTACGGAGTAAAGAGACGAACTGAAGTTATGGAGAATGACGATCATATTTCTCGCGCCGAATCACTTGAAGGATATAAAAAATGCAATGCTAATGACTTAGTAATTAACATTATGCTTGCGTGGAAGCGTGGATTGGGTGTTAGCGACTTTAATGGTATCGTTAGCCCTGCTTATTGCGTGTTTCGTCCTATTAATGAAAATTTTATCAACCCCAAATATTTTCATTATTTACTTCGTACGGACCTCTATACCGGTTTTTTTAAGAGTCGATCCACAGGTGTCATTGATTCAAGGTTGCGCCTTTACCCCGACGTTTTCGGATCAATCGAGATCATATTTCCACCCAAGCCGGAGCAGGATAACATCGTATGTTTTCTTGACCGCGAAATCGCCAAAATCGATGATCTCATCATTCAGCAGCAGCAACTCATCGAACTTCTGAAAGAAAAGCGCCAAGCCATCATTTCGCACGCCGTTACCAGAGGGCTGAATCAATATGCCCCGATGAAAGAAAGCGGAGTGGAATGGCTAGGTGTAGTGCCAGAGCATTGGGCACTCTCAATACTGGGCTTTGAATCATGGGTACGAGCTCGCTTGGGATGGAAAGGATTAAAGGCCGAAGAGTATGTCGATAATGGATTCATTTTCCTAGCCACACCAAATATCAAAGGAATCGACATCGACTTTGAAAATGTCAACTACATAAACGAGCAGCGTTATGAAGAATCTCCTGAAATTAAACTACGTGAAGGTGACGTATTATTGGCAAAAGATGGCTCCACATTAGGGATAGTAAACGTCATTCGTCGCTTAGACCGGCCCTCTACTGTGAATAGCTCGATTGCAGTTATCACCCCACACCAAAACCTACACGGAATATTTCTTTATTACCTATTCCAGAGTAGCTTTATGAAAAATATCATTGAAATAACTAAGGGAGGAATGGGAGTCCCTCATCTCTTTCAAGAAGATATAAATAAATTCCGTATTCCTATGCCCCCATTTCATGAGCAAGTCTCCATCGCCACTCACCTCGATCGCCAGACCGCCAAGATCGACGCGCTCACCGATGCCGCTTGCAATGCAATCACCCTGCTTCAAGAACGACGAACCACTCTCATCTCTTCTGCCGTCACAGGCAAGATCGACGTGCGCGGAATCACTCAACAGGAAGTCTCATGAGCCTGCACCGTGAAATCAATTTCGAAGACGAGATCTGTGACTATCTCGCAGCCCACGGTTGGCTATATGCCGAAGGAGACGCAGCCCGATATGACCGCTCGCGCGCCCTCTTCTCTGAAGATGTGATTGCATGGATTCAGTCTACTCAGCCAAAGATATGGGAGGCGCTCAGCAAAAACCACGGCGTACAAGCCGCCGAGATTTTGCTCGGACGCTTGCGCCAGGAGTTGGATACGCGTGGTGCCCTTGATGTGTTGCGTCATGGCTTTGAAATGGTAGGCCTCCGGCAACCGATTCAGCTCGCGCAATTTAAACCTGCGCACACTTTGAATGCCGACATTTTGGCCAGATATGATGCCACCTATCTGCGCGTAGTACGCCAAGTGCGATATTCGCTGCACAACGAAAATTGCATTGACCTGGTGTTGTTCCTCAATGGAATTCCCACGGCAACGGTTGAACTTAAGACTGATTTTACGCAGGACATCGAAGATGCAGTCGATCAATATCGGTTCGATCGTTTGCCGAAACTCAAGGGACATGCTGCTGAGCCATTGCTCTCCTTTCCGAGCGGCGCACTTGTCCATTTTGCCGTAAGCAACAGCGAAGCGCGCATGACCACAAAACTCGAAGGTCCGGCTACGCGTTTTTTGCCATTCAATCAAGGCAGTCCCGATGGTGGGGCGGGAAATCCCCTGAATGATCGCGGTCACCGTACATCTTATCTTTGGGAACGTATCTGGGAGCGAGATAGCTGGCTGGAAATTCTAGGCCGATATCTTGTGACGCGTAAGAATAGTAAAAAACAAATCGAAAACATCATCTTCCCTCGCTTTCACCAGTTGGATGCTACACGCAAGCTGGTTGCCGCCGTACTCCATGAGGGGCCTGGTGGAAAATACCTAATCCAGCACTCTGCCGGTTCGGGCAAGACTAATTCGATTGCATGGTCAGCTCATCTCTTGGCAGATCTCCATGATACGAACAACAAAAAACTATTCGATTCAGTTCTGGTCGTGTCAGACCGAACGGTTATCGACGCTCAGCTGCAAGAAGCAATCTTTGAGTTTGAGCGCACATTAGGTGTTGTAGCCACCATCACAGGGGACAGCTCCAGTAAAAGCGACGAGCTGGCAAAGGCGCTGTCAGACAACAAAAAAATCATTACTTGTACAATTCAGACATTTCCCTATGCGCTCAAGACTGTGCAAAAGCTGGCCTTGACCCAAGGTAAACGATTCGCTGTAATCGCGGATGAGGCGCACTCCTCGCAAACAGGAGAAACTGCAACCAAGCTGAAGGCTGTGCTGTCAGCCGAAGAATTGCAGGAATTACAGGACGGGGGAACGTATAGCATTGAGGACGTCCTGGCATCGCAGATGTCGGCGCGTGCGAAAAACACTGGCATCACCTTCGTTGCTTTTACTGCTACGCCCAAGGCGAAGACATTGGAGCTATTCGGTCGCCGACCCCATCTCGATCGCCCAGCGGGACCGGACAATCTCCCCGCACCGTTTCATGTCTATTCGATGCGCCAGGCCATTGAAGAACATTTTATCCTCGACGTGCTCAAAAACTATACTCCTTACAAACTTGCCTACAAACTGACGCATGACGGCATCGAATACGACGAACATCAAGTTGAGCAGAGCGCTGCCAAGAAAAAGATTTTTCGCTGGGTCAAGCTACACCCGTACAACATCTCCCAAAAAGTACACATCGTGGTGGAACACTTCCGCGAAAATGTGGCGCCCTTACTGAATGGCGAAGCCAAGGCCATGGTCGTTGTGGGCAGTCGCGCCGAAGCCGTGCGCTGGAAATTAGAGATGGATCGATACATTCAGGATCGATCTTACGCGATTGGCACCCTGGTCGCCTTTTCCGGGGAAATAGTCGATGCAGATCTCGGCCCCGTCTCAGAAACCAGCAAGGCACTGAACCCAAATCTTCATGGCCGTGATATACGCGAGGCTTTTGGGACTGCTGAATATCAAATCTTGTTGGTTGCTAACAAATTCCAGACAGGATTCGACCAAGACATGCTCTGCGGTATGTATGTAGACAAAAGGCTGGGGGGTGTTCAGGCGGTCCAAACTCTCTCCCGTCTCAATCGGGCCCGTGTCGGAAAAGATACAACTTATGTGCTGGATTTCGTGAATGACGTGAGGCAAATTCTCGATGCTTTCAAAACCTATCATACGACAGCTGAACTCACTGACGTCACAGATCTGAATCTTGTATTCAATCTACGCGCCAAGCTGGATAAGGCGGGGTACTATGACGATTCAGAGGTGAATCGCGTGGTCGCCACGGCAATGGATCCGCAAGCAAAGCAATCTGACCTTATGAAAACGTTGGAGCCCGTTGCCGAGCGTCTAGTGAAACGCTACAGAGATATTCAGAATAAATTTAAAGCAGCCAAAGAGGCGGGTCGTGATGGCATGGCTGAAGAAGCTCAAAACGAACTGGATGCCATCGTTCTCTTCAAAAGCGACATGGATTCGTTTCAGCACATGTATATTTTTCTTTCTCAAATGTTTGACTACGGTTCAACAGCGCTTGAAAAGCGGCATATCTTTTATAAGCATCTCCTACCACTGCTTGAGTTCGGACGTGAACGCGAAGGAGTGGATCTCTCGAAGGTCGTGTTAACCCACCACAAATTGCAAGACGAAGGCAAGCTCAATTTACCGCTTGGAGAGGGGGAGCGGATAACTCTGGATCCTCTAACGGAATTGGGGTCGGGAGCCGTACACACCAAGGAAAAAGCGGCGCTCGCCGAAATCATTGAACAAGTAAACCAACTTTTCGACGGCAACCTGTCAGACGATGACAAGCTGATCTATGTTAACCACGTGATCAAGGGAAAGCTTCTCGAGTCAGAAGTGCTGAAGGAACAAGCGATCAATAATACCAAGGAACAATTTGCAAGTTCCTCCGATCTCATCAAGGGGATCGAGGGCGCCATTATGGATGCTCTCGAAGTGCACTCGTCGATGAGCAAACAAGCACTAGCCTCGGAACGACTGCGTCAAGGCTTGAAGGACGTGCTGCTTGGTCCGGTGCAGCTCTATGAGGCCTTGCGGTCAAAAGCAACATCGGCTGCCAGGAGTCTGCATCCGTAAGATTACGTGATCAGGAAAACATTCCTGCGATAATGGGTTGGAGCGTTTGCCATATCGAACGGAGAGAGGCGATCGCACTTACCGTTTCTTGCGCAGTTTGTAAGAGTGCTTTCGCAACCGACGGACGGCGCTTCTCTTTCGGCTGGCGCGCCTCATCTGCGATCGCGCTCATCAATTCCAGAATAGCCCCCTTCTGTACATCGGACGCTTCGGCCGATCTCAGTAGAGCCTCGGTAAAGCTCTTGAGGGATTCTTGAAAAGTTTGCATGGTGGGATCGGTTTTTAACACGGTGATAGAGGCATCGATATTTTGCAGGGAACCGGTGATCGATCCTGTGCTGAGAACGCCTATGGCACTTTGGTCAATTTTTATGTTATTCAAGACGAAATCTCCTATGACAGAGGTTCGCTTGGGAGAGGCGGCTGCGTATCTTTCATAAAATCCTCGGGGCATTCCGGTGCTATCCTCCATATTGCTCAGTTCAAAATTTATGCCACGAATATTTTGTTCTTCCATTTTCCAAAGGCGCTCCTGGTATAAATCCCAACACTTCAAGCAGAGCGGATGCCTAATTTCTTTCCACGTTCCGAAGAGAAAAAAGGCGCCTCCACATTGTGAGCATTTCAGATTAGCCCAAGGCGGGTCTTCAGGTTTATTCATGTGAGGTTCCGTGGAGAGTTTGATTGTGTAATATAAATCGAGTCGGCATTCCATCCCATATGAAAACTTGGATCGATCGGCTTCGACGTGAGTCGCTGCGAGATTGGATTTCGAACGATGGGCCATTTGTGCGTTACCTGCCACATACCTGCCACATTTCAGATTTTTGTGGGTTGGTAGCTGACATCGATGTGATCATAACTCACTGATAAGAAAAAATCTGGGTGAGAGGATTTGAACCTCCGACCTCTTGCACCCCATGCAAGTGCGCTAGCCAAGCTGCGCTACACCCAGACAAAAAAAGAAGACTTATAGTAGAATGCAGATCCTCTTTCTGTCAAATTCTTTCGCTGAAGAAACCGGGGTCTAAAAGTTTCTTGGTGAATGGCAAGAGAAGATGGCGATCTTCTTTCCTCTTTTCTTTTTTTTTGATAATTTCGTTTTGGCTTTCTAAAAAAATTGAGGTGGGTGCGATGGCTGAAGATGCGTTTTATATGGAAAAGGGGTGGAAAGAGGTTCTTCGGGAAGAGTTTGATCAACCTTATATGAAGCAGCTACAGGCGTTTCTTGCCCGGGAGATTCAGGAGGGGCACACCATATATCCGCCCGGGCACCTGATCTTCAACGCTCTTTGCCAAACGCCTTTTGACGAGGTGAAAGTAGTTATTGTAGGCCAAGATCCCTATCATGGGGAAGGTCAGGCGCACGGTCTTTCTTTTAGCGTTCCTAAAGGGGTGACCCCTCCCCCCTCTCTACAAAATATTTTTAAAGAGATCGTAGAAGACGTAAAGATCTCGATGGCCCAACAGGGCAATCTTCTCTCTTGGGCAAAACAGGGTATTCTTTTGCTGAATGCAACGCTTACGGTCAGAAAGGCAGAGCCCAAATCCCATTATGGAAAGGGTTGGGAAATTTTTACCGACCATATCATAGAAAAACTTGTTTTGAAAAAGGACCCCATTGTTTTTTTACTTTGGGGAAAATCGGCTCAAGAAAAGTGCGAACGCGTTTTTCAAAGAAAAAATCATCCGCATCTTGTTTGCTCAGCAGCACATCCATCTTTTTATTCGGCGAGCGGATTTTTTGGATGTAAACATTTTTCTAAAACAAATGAATTTTTAAAAACTGTTGGAAAAAGTCCCATTAATTGGCAAATTAATGAGTAGAGAGTAATATAGTTTTTTTCCCCAGGCGGAGGTTTTAGTGGAGATTGTCAGAAAAAGAAGGGTGACTCTTTTCTCCATTTTTTTCACTTTTTTTGTAGATAATTTGGGATGGGCGATTATCTTTCCGATTTTCGCGCCCTTTTTCCTTGGCTCAAATAGCCAAATTTTCTCTTCCGAGTGGACCATCGCCGGACGAACGACGCTTTTGGGCGTCTTTTTAGCTATCTATCCCCTCGCGCAATTTTTCGGATCGCCGATATTAGGAGAAATGGCCGATGTTTCAGGAAGGAAAAAAGCCTTTCTTTTTTCTCTGGTCTTAACGCTGATCGGATATGTGATAGGAGCGATTGCTCTTTCAAAAGGGAATTTGATCCTTCTCTTCTTTTCACGCCTTTGCTGCGGTTTTTTTTCCGGAAACCTTTCCATCTGTTTGGCAGCCCTTTCTGATTTGAGCACGAATGAAAAGATGAAGGAAAAATATTTTGGCTATCTTTCGGCGGTTGTGGGATTTTCCTTCATCGCGGGTGCTTTTTTAGGAGGAAAACTTTCCGATGCTACGCTGAGTTCAACCTTTAATTTCTCCTTTCCCCTATGGGTGGCGGCAGGACTTAGTTTTTTGAATCTTCTCATTTTAAGTTTTGGTTTTTCAGAAACTCTTTTTGTTCCCAAACACATCAAGTTTGATTTTCTTGAGGGCGTGCATAACATCCAGGAAGCGCTGAAGACTCCAAAATTGAAGGTTTTTTATCTGATCTATTTTCTCTTTCTTTTTGCATGGAACATGCTCTTTCAGTTTACCCCAGTGCGCATGGTGAGCCTCTTTCATTTCTCTTCTTCCAATATCGGAAACGTCTCGGCATTCATGGGAGCCTGCTGGGTCTTGGGCGCTAGCTTGGGCAATAAATTAGCTCTGAAAAGATTTTCTTCTTTAAAAGTTCTCGAAATCGTTCTCATCTCTTTTACGACCTTCTGCCTGATCCTCTCTTTCCAAAAACAGCTGATCAGCGTCATTGCGATCGTGGGTGTATGCATTATCATCACGGGAATCGGCTGGCCTTCCTGTGCGACGGTGATTTCCAATCTAGCTCCGAAAGGGATTCAGGGGAAAATTTTAGGAATGAGCCAATCGATGCAATCTCTTGCCATGGCGATGGCTCCTTTGCTCGGAGGCATCGGAGATAAGTTTTTTGTTCGCGCTCCTTTTCTCTTAGCGGCTTTTGCTAGTTTTATTGCATCACTCTTTTATTTTCGCATTAAGCTCTAATGTTGCAGAAGATTACGTAATGTTTTTTAAAACGAAGAGTCCTCTATGAAAAATCCTTTTTTTCCACTGTCATGCTTAGATCCAACTAAACCTTTAAATTTTTAAAGAAACACCAATAATAGAAAATTGGCAGATGAAAAAAATCAACAACGGCAACTGTCGCCAAAATGATAACACCTACCCCTTTTGCAAGGGCAAAATATTCAAAAAAAGCGGCGATCAAAAGAAGAACCACATTCGCAACTGCCAAGGTCTTCCAAACTGAGGAAGCCTCAGCCTTGACCTCTTTAAACTCTTTAAAAAAATAATACAAGTTTACTCCCGGAATAAGGGGAAGAATTTTGTCTTTGATCATTTTTGTTTTTCCTGGCTACAAATCCAACTAACCGTAATTGTGGCAAGGCAAAGAAACTCTACTATATGAAATAGGGCTTTCTTGCGTGCTCATTTTGACCTTCGGATTAAAAATTCACAAGAAACACCTTGTGACAGAAAGTGATTATTTTCAAGATTTCTTGTTATCTACCTGCACGAGCAATGTTGAAAAGAATAAACTTCGACCTGCCTCAAAAAAAGAAAGTTTTTGGGATTAATCGCTGGTGTTGCAGAAAATTTTTTGAATAGTTAATGTGGAAGTTTCATTGATCATGAAAGGTTTTGCATGTCTTTTTCCTCTGATGAAGGCCACAAATCTTTAAGTGAAATTCTTGACGAGCATCTTTTGCAGAACCCTCCTTCTTCGCATACGGAA
Source organism: uncultured bacterium (assembly GCA_963716985.1). Taxonomy (GTDB): domain Bacteria; phylum Chlamydiota; class Chlamydiia; order Chlamydiales; family SM23-39; genus JAJZPH01. Next base: position 132,435 of record OY970323.1, read on the forward strand.
GCTCTTTTGTCGGAAGAGGTCAGCGGTAAAATGAACGACGCCTCTCTTTCGTTTGATTCGCTGATGAAGATGCAGAAAAGGCTGACGGAGGTCTATCACGATTTGATGAGTAAAAAGGTGCGTCCGAAATAATCAACTGGCAGTCTTCAAAAAACGTTTATTACGAAATGTTCAAAACGAATTTTCTCAATAAAAACTAACATGTATAGACAATCTTTTCAGGTGCAAAGAAACGCTCTGTTTTTCTATACTAATTAAGTCGCCGGGAGAGAATTTTGTTCGAAAAGAATTTTTGCCAAGAGCTTTTTTTATCTTTAAATCAGAAGGGAAGTTTTCGTCTTTCTTCTCAGGGATTTTTGATCCGCCTCGAGAAAAATTTCTCCGATGGGTGTCTCACCCTTTCGACCCTTTTGTTTCAAAAGGATTTTTTGCCCCCATCCATTCAAAATTTAGCTGAAGGGACGCAGAAAAAAGAGAGTCTGTCCCCCTATTTGACCATCGACGAAAAAGGGATGGAAATTTTTTTAATTCAAAAAGTTCCTTTGTTTTTGCCAAGGCAGCTCGAATGCCTCGTGCCCAAATTTCTTTTTTTCGCCAAAAGATGGTTCTCGCTTATTCAGGAGCTTTCTTAAAACCTTCTTATTCTTTTGACAAAAGAACAGAGAGCTGTTTCAAAAGGGTTTTAATCTCTTTTGCTTCGTGTTCTTTGGGATGAAAGAGCGGATGGGAGAAGAGGTCGATCAGCCGCTTCAGAGAGATGGCTGCTTGCCCTGCAATGTTCGGCAGCCTCTTGTCATCTTTATCAAGAGGAAAGGCTTTTCGAATAAGGGTTAAAAGCTCCTGCTTGGTTTGTCCCTCCTGATAATTTTTAACGATCTCCTCTTTTTGCGTCGCAGCACCCGATCGGCTTGCTAGGGTGTAGATGGCCTGCCTTGGCATTTGGTCGATGACGGGCTGTAGTTTTTCAGGCATGGAGGTGTAGAATTCATAGTATTGAAGAAAGTTGTAGGGCGTCTGTCTGTTGCCATAAGTAGCAAGCAGCCAGGCGGTGAAAGCGCCCTCTTTGTAATTTTTTAAAATATCTTGCGCCCTCTTAATTCTCTCTCCATGAAGCATGACGGCTTGATTGGTGATGGCCTTTACTTCGGAGGTAATTGCCGATAGTGACTGAAAGTCTTGCTCTGTGCCTTCGTATTCTTCCTTTTTGAACTGCTGCAAAAGCTCTTGCAGAGAATTCTTTTCTCTTTGGTTCAAAGCGCTTACGCGAAAAATTCCCGAAAAACTGGATAGATTTCCCTCTGTCGCGCGCGCTCCCAGAGAGGCCATCTTGTCCTTTGGTGCTTCTTTTTGATGCAACCTGAGATTTAAAAGAGCCTGAAATTTTCCCATGGATTTTCCTCCCCTAGAGGTAAAGCGGCTTTACAGTCTATTGATCATTTCTTTTGTTAGCAATTGATAATCGTCCGCGGCCCGGCTGGCGGGAGAAGTGTCGAAGATCGGCTTTCCGTAAATAGTCGCTTCGGAGACAGCGATGTCTCTTCGAATTTTTGATTCTAAGAGTTTGCCGGGAAATGTCTCCTCAACAACCTTTTGAAATTCCCGATTATTTTTGCCGCGGGGATTCCAGAAAGACAAAGAGACTCCTAATACTTTCAAAGAGTGGCGCTCGGACATATTGTTTAAAAAAAGAGAAAGCCTTTGCAGGCCCTTCACGCTATAAAATTCGGGCGTGGCGCAGATGAGTGCATAGTGCGACGCAATGAGTGCGGACTCGGTGAGCCAGCAAAGAGAGGGAGGGGTGTCGATCAAAATAAAGTCATAATCGAGGGGGGAGAGGATTCTTTTTAAACGCTCGTGCGAATAACGGTCGGCAGCCAAAGGCCCGGTCACTTCAATTCTTTCTAGCCAGGTATCGGCAGGGATCAAGTCCATTCCCTTTTGGCAGGTAGAAACGATCACTTGTTCGATTGTCTGGTTTCCCTGAAGAGGGGCGGCTAAGCTTTCCTGTTCATCGGGATTCAATCCGAGGCCGGCGGTAAGATTTGCCTGAGCGTCGAAATCGACCAGCAGCACGCGTTTTTTATGAAAACGATTGAGCGCGGCGCCTACATGCAGGGTCGTTGACGTCTTTGCTGTCCCCCCCTTGAAACTGCTCACTGTAATAATAGTCATCGCGCTCCTCAGCAACTCTAAGCAAGGGCGAAGATAGACACGAGGCTCTTTTCTCTTTTTTCGGTCGTGATTTTTTCAAGAAAATGAGGCAACTCTAAACCACCATGAATCACGTTGTCCCTTGTTCTCAAAGAAAGGGTCTGATTCTTCACTTCTTGATCGCCCACCGTAATCATATAATTGATTTTTAATAATTGTGCATTACGAATTTTTTTGGACACCGACTCGTTCGAGTCATCCACGTCGCAACACACATCGGTCTCCTCTTCGATCTTGTTTGCCAACATACGGGCATATTCCACATGGCGATCGGCGACGGGAATCATTCGTACTCCAAGAGGAGAGAGCCACAGGGGAAATTTTCCCGCAAAATGTTCGATCAGAACGCCGAAGAAGCGCTCGATTGAACCGAAAAGCGCGCGGTGGATCATCGCAGGTCTTTGGCGCGATCCGTCGGCAGCGATATATTCTAGGTCAAATTTCTCCGGAAGAGAAAAGTCTACTTGCACCGTTCCGCACTGCCAGCTTCTTTCCAAAGCATCGCGGATATGGATGTCGATTTTGGGGCCGTAAAAAGCGCCTCCTCCTTCATTGATTCGATAGGGGTGGCCGATTTCATCGAGAGCAGCTTTGAGAGCAATCGTTGCATTTTCCCAATCCTGATCGGAGCCGATGGTTTTGGATTTTTCCGGCCTTGTGGAAAGCTCCATGCGGATCGGAAGGCCGAACGTATTATAGAGGTTTTGTGCAAAGGAGAGTATGAGGAGGATTTCTTCCTTGATTTTTGTTTTTTCCGTAAAGATGTGGGCATCGTCTTGATGAAAGCTGCGAACGCGGAAAAGACCGTTGAGAGCGCCGGAAGCTTCATATCGATGTACGTTGCCAAATTCGGCAACGCGAAGCGGAAGCTCTCGATAGCTATGCGTGTTTGTTTTGTAGTAGAGCATGCAGCCGGGGCAGTTCATCGGCTTGATTGCAAATTCGCGATCTTCAACAATCGTGGTATACATGTTCTCTTTATAGTAGAACCAGTGGCCCGAACGCTCCCAGAGCTCTTTCGTTAAAAGAATCGGGGTTTTGATTTCGATGTATCCCGCTTTTTTGAGACCTTTTCTTAAAAACTGGAGCAGATTGTCCCAGATGATCAATCCCTTTGGATAAATAAAGGGCATGCCGGGGGCCTCCTCTTTGAGGCCGAAGAGAGAGAGTTGCTGGCCAAGTATTTTGTGATCTCTCTTTTTCGCCTCTTCTAAAAGAGTTAAGTATTGCAAGAGCAGATCTTTTTCCGGATAGGAAATGGCGTAAATGCGGGTGAGCATTTCTTTAGTAGAGTCTCCCCTCCAATAGGCGCCGGAAGTTTTTAAAATTTTAAACGCCTTGATTTTTCCCACGTTGGGCAGATGGGGCCCTCGGCAGAGATCGAGAAATTCTTCAATTTGATAAGCGGTGAAAGGACCCTCGGGCAGATCTTGAATGAGCTCTTTTTTATAAGAATTATGGGCAAAGGCGTGCAACGCTTCTTTTTTGTCCTTGAAAACCTTTTTTTGAATCGATGCGTTGTCCTTGATAATTTTTTTGACCTCTTCTTCAATGGCCCCGAAATCTTCTTCCGAGATTTTCAAATTTGCAAAATCATAATAAAAGCCCTTATCAATCGCGGGGCCGATCGTTGGAACTGCAGAAGGGTGAAGTCGTAAGATGGCAAGAGCCAGAACGTGGGACGAGGTATGCCAAAAGATTTCCTGTCCTTTCGGATCGTCAAAGGAGAGAAATTCGATTACGTCTCCATCTGTCAGCATCTGGCTGGCATCAAAAAGGTCCTCTCCGATTTTTACTGCAAGCGCCTGCTTGGGCTCTGTGAGCTTGAGTGTTTTTGCCAAATCGAGGGCAGAACTTTTTTCCGGAAGAGAGATTTCTTTGCCTTGATATTTGATCTTCATGGGGAACTCTTGTCTAAAATGGTTGTTCAAAATAGAACTGATGTTACTTGATTGTGATGAAAAACCAAATAAAAAAACAAGAGGGAGAAAAACTTTTTCTTTTTGTGATTTTTGTGGTATGAAGGAAACCATTCTTAAAAACTTTTTGAGGAATTCTTATGAAAAAGCTTCTTTTCTTCGCGCTTCTTCTCTCCGGGGGGACGCTCCAAGCGCTTGCTACGTACAATCCAAAATCTCCATCGATGATCCATGAAGGTTTTTTCTTTTCTCCTTCGAGTTTTATCGGCTGTCGTGCGGGCTATGAGGGAAGCTTTGTCTTTGATCGGAGAATGGAGCAAGAGGATCCCGAAGGTGGCCGTGTCGATGAGTGGAAAATGGACTCCCACCTTGGCCTTGCGGTTGTGAACTTATGGGATCGTCTCGACCTTTATGGCGGGGCCGGACAAGTGCGCATTCGCTCTGCATGGCGCGTGGAACCGCTGGGGCAAGATATTTCCCGCATTGATCTCGAGACCCATTATGGCCTTACCTGGACCGTGGGGGCCAACGTGATCTGCTACGAATGGAAAGATTTTTGTTTTTCTGTGGGAGGAAGATATGAAGAGGGAGATCCCGCGCTTCTCTGGATATCCTCGAATGGCCAGCCGTTTGCCTTGGGAAAAAAGAGTGAAATGGAGTGGAAAGAATGGCAGGCCAACGCCTCCGTTTCTTATAAAATCGATTTTCTGATCCCTTATATCGGTGTGAAATATTCTGAAGCCGAGGCAACCGTTACAACCTTTCAGGATGAAATGGCGCTTCCTATTGCCATTGCTAGCGATGACGGATCTTCCTTAAAAATGGAGAGCAGAAAAATTTGGGGCATGGTCTTGGGTTGCGGCCTTTCCAATTCCAAATACTTTCAGCTTAATATCGAAGCGCGCCTGTTTGATGAAGAGGGCGGCGTTATTTATGGAGATTTTCGTTTTTAAAAATCAGGCTTGATGAAAAAATTGGCCCCCTATTTTGCGACAAGAGAAAAGGTTTTTTGGCTTTTCTTCAGCCTTTTCTTTCCCGCACTCGGCTTTTCTCTGTTCGTGGACAATCCTTCCTCTCCCTCGATCTTGGAAGAGGGGATCTTTTCGAAGGATGCGCCTGTAAATCTTCGCGTGGGATATCATACTAGCATTGTGGGGGATGAAAGGCTGCGCGTTTATAAAAGCGAGGAGGAAAAATTTGTCTCTCTTCGCGCACCCGCACGCATGCAGGTTTTTTCCCTTATTTTAAACGTGAAAGAAAGAGCGGACCTTTCTCTTTTTTCGGGAAGCGATCTGGTCTTCCTTCGTCTGCAAATGAAAAACCACGTTTATGATTTAAAGAGCAGAGAATCCTTCTTTGTTGCCGGAGGGGGGAAGATCCTTTTGATTGAAAATAAAGAGTTTTCTTTTGGCGTAGATGGGAAATATCTATTTTTTCGCACCCATGTATCAACATTTTATAAAGATGCCGCTCCCCTGCCTTTTTTTGGGAGTCTCATGCAGCTGAAAGAGTGGCAGATCACGCCGCTTATCTCCTATAAAACGGGTTTTCTCATCCCCTATTTCGGCATTCCTTGCAGGTTTGCCAAGATGCATGTCAAACATCTGCCTTTTGTGGAATCGGCTCTCTTGCAGCTCAAATCTCTTCACAAAGCCGGCATTTGTCTTGGCGTAACCATCTCCCCTTGCCTTGGAACATTCGTGAATCTTGAGGGCGAGTGGCTTTCGGAAAATTCCTTTAACCTTTCTTCCGAAGTGCGATTTTAACGCAGTGCGGCTTTGAATCGAATTTGTGAAAATAGAAGAGGGAACCTCTTTGAAAGGAGTCTATTGATAGCAAAAAGACTTTTCTTCGGCAACATTCACAATAAGAACCACTTTTGATATTCGTTTTGCGAAAAAAGAGAAGCTCCGATAATCTTTACCCCTAGATATTAGGTTTTTCAGACAGGATTTTTTTTTATGACTTGCGGTTTTAAATTGTGGACGGCGTTTTTCGTGTTGGGCTTTTTCCTTTTTTCAAGCAAATCTTATGCAGATGAAAAAGAAGATGCTCAGATGAAGGAGCTGAAAGAATGGATTCGTCAAAAACGCTTGGTAACGATCAAAGAACTTGGCGGAGAGCTCGCAATTAGCGGCGAGACAAGGGTGGAAGGACAGTGGATTTCGGAAAAAAGCAACGGCATCAAACAGCGCGGAAGCCATGCGGCCACAAAAAAACCTGAATATGGTTGGGACATTGAGGTCAACTTGATGTTCGACTATCGAACGGAAAATACCTGGACCTCGGTCAAGTTGGAATTTGATAATGATATGGGAGTTTCTTCCGGAGTCGGAGATCATTTGAATTTGGAAAGAGCCTATTTGGGAGGAAGAATTGTCCAGCGCGATACCTTTACTTTTGACGCAGAACTGGGCCGGCGTCCCATGAATAACGTTTTCGATTCAGACATCGAATTCAATTCTAGACTCGACGGTGTTGTTTTCAGGTTCAACAAGGCCTTTGAGCCGATCGGCAACATGTATTTCAACATTGCCCCCTTTATTGTCGATGATCGCATAGATCATTATAGCGTTGTAGGAGAGCTGGGCCTTTTGCAAGTCGCCCATACGGGTTTTTACGTGAAATATTCGCTTGTCGACTGGAAGAAACATTATGCAAACGAAGTGCGCAACCTTTTTTATAACTATCTGAATTCCCAAGGAATGGTCGGTTATCAATACGTCATTGCTCCTTGGCACAAGCTGGTCGATTTTTATGCGGCCGTTCTTTGCAACCATCTGGCCAAGAAGATTCCTCTGACCCATAACAAACGGGATAATTGGGCGGGCTATTTCGGCGTGGACATCGGACAGATCAAGAAGAAGGGAGACTGGGCTATTCTTCTTACTTTCCAATATGTAGAGCCTCAGGCAATACCCGACTTTGACGTTTCCGGCATCAAGCGCGGCAATGCCGCAGGCGTTGGACTGTACACAACAGATGTAAAGGAAAGCGAAGGAGATCCGACAACCCGAGCCGATGCTGTCGGCAATTGCAACTATAAGGGATTTGTTTTGGATCTTCTCTATGGCGTCACGAATAATTTGACCCTGTACCAGAGCTTGGAAATGTCGCAAAATATCAAAAAGACGTTAGGGCCATTGGTCTATTATAAGAAATATGAGCTCGAATTGATCTACACCTTCTAGGCAATAAAGAAAGAGACTTTTTTTCGGGGAAGATAGCGGTGGAAATGCCATTCTTCCCTTTGGTACCGGATGATTTTCCAATCGGAAAAGGGTCCGTGCTCTTTCGTCTCCCAAATTTTCTTAAACGGCTGCAAGAAAGAGCCTTTTTCCATGAAGAGGATGACAAAATCCCCATCTTTTTTGACCGCCTTTGCTTTCTCAAAAAGAGAGTCCATCGATCGGCAAATGAAAAGCGTGTTGAACAATCCGTTCAAAAAAGGAAAACGGAGAGAGCTTTTTTTATAGACGATGATCTTCGCGTTCGGCAGAAAAGAAAAGAGCAGAAGGGGGATGATCCAAGAACATTTTGATAGAAGCAGAAGAGTATCGAAAGAGGGCGCTTTTTTCACTTGAGGGAGGAAGAAGGTCTTCAGAATTTTTTGAGCGAAGAAGGAAAAGAAAAGATGGGACATGCGTCCCGTGAGGGTAAGGTTGAAAAGGAATGCGATCAAGGAGATCCATCCAAAGCCGCTGGCTGCCGTAAAATGAAATACCTCGCTGAAAAAGTAGAGGGCAAAGGAGGCCAGAAGAACGCCGCAAAAACTCAAGAAGTTAGAGGAAGCGATGATCTGCCCGCGCTCGCTATCCTGGCTGTTGATTTGTAAGTAGGAGTCAAAAGGAATCAAATAGAGGCCTCCGGAAATTCCTAAAAGAATCAAAAGAGCAACCACGGGGAAGAAAAAATGGGAAAAAATAAATAATAGCAAAAGAAAAAGAGACATGAAGAAGCCGGCTAAACAGGAAAGGGCAAGCGGCGCATCTCCCTTGGCCCATTTGCCCGCAAGGAAAGAGCCGAAAGCAATTCCAATGGCGGTTGCGAGAAAAAGATAGCCTCCGTTTACCTCGCTCAAATGGAGCGATTGGATCGCAAAGGGGATGATGTTGAGCTGCACAAATCCGCCTATAAATAGGAAGAATGCGGAGCCGCATATGGCAGAAAGAAGATTCGGGGTTTGCGAGCTGATTTTTAAGGTTTTATAGATCTCGTAGAAAAAAAAAGGATTGATGCGCCTGGAAGAGCCTTGCGGAGCTGTTCGTTGAATCTGGAAACAGCTAAGGAGGCCAAGAATGGAAAAAAAGCAGCAGGAAAAAGAGACCACATAGAAATTTTTATGGGAAATGTCGGTAAGAAAGGAGGCCAAGAAAGTTCCAAAAATGATGGCTAGAAAGGTGAGAGAGGTCAAGGTTCCGTTGGCTTTCGAGACGTTTTTCGATTCGACGATTTCGGGAATGATCCCATATTTTGAAGGTCCAAAAATGGCACTATGCGTTGCCAGAAGAAAAAGAAGAAAATAGAGCCATGTGGTTGTTTGCAGATAGATGGCAAGAATGCTCAGGAGCATGATGAGCAGCTCGAAGCTTTTCATGGAGACGATGATGGTCCTTTTGCTCAAGCGGTCGGCCAAAATACCTGCCGCTGAAGAGAATAGAAGAAAAGGAATGACAAAGAGCGCTCCCGCTAAGGAGAGAATGGCAGGGGCCATCTCGACTCCCTCCTTGTCGATCAAAAAATAGACGACGAGAAGTTTAAAGATATTATCGTTAAGGGCTCCTAAAAATTGGGAGATATTTAAAAAAAGAAAAGAATTTTTAGGGTAAATCCGCATGCAACGACCTTAAAAAGAAGGGCTATGATGAAAGTGCCACCCTTCGCTATGATCAACTATATCATGTCTGTTTAGACAAAAAAAGAAACGCAAGAATTTTAAAAATTTGACTTTTTGATGAAACGAGAGACGGTTTTTTTTAGCAACTACCTGGAAGCGCTCTTTGAAAAATTCAAGGAACATCTTTTTACCCACCTTTCTTTGTCCTCTCTTATTTATGTATTGGTTCCGGGCGATAAGGTCAAGCAATGGTTGATGAAACGGCTGGTCAAAGATGAAGGAATACTTGGAGCCGTCTCATTTTATACCCTCTCCGACCTCATCCCCCTCCTCAAGAAGGAATCCTTTCCGGATCTTTTCGAGCTCGAGCTTTTGGTGCAAGAGCAGATTTTTTTGCAAATATCGCAAAGGAAAAAGGAAGAGACTTTAGACGCTCTTTATAGCTTCTTGAGCGAGGGCGGAAAAACTTCTTCAAAAAGAGTTCTCGAGGTAAGCCGCCTCCTCTCCGAGCTTTTTTCTCTTTATGGGATTTACGGAAAAGAGATGCTTGCCTTTCTTGAAAAATCCCCGGGGTGGCAAGCGGCTCTTTGGCGCTCCATTTTTATTGAGAAAAAATGGAAAACGCCCATGCGCGATCTTTTTTCTATGGAAGACAGATCTTTTGAGAAACGGGTAGAGATCCATCTCTTTGCCCCTTCCCACCTGCCCGCGCTTTATCGCGAAGAGCTCCACCGTCTATCATTTCACAGCGCCGTCTATTTCTATCTGCTCTCTCCAACGTTTTGTTTTTGGGAAGATCTTGTGTCTGACCGCGAGAGAAGATCCCTTCTTCAATTTTGGAAAAGAAAAGAGGTGTCAGCGGAAAAGAGGGAAGAGATGGACGTTTATTTACAGGATCGAAACGCTCTTCTTGCCAACTTGGGCAAAATAGGAAGAGAAACGTTGAAAATTTTGGACAGAGAAGAGCTGCAGATAGAAGAGTATTATGCCCCTTTCAACAGAGATTCTCTTTTGCACTCGCTGCAAGAAGATCTACTCTCCCTGACCAATCCCCAAAGCGAAGAGAAAGAAGTTTTTTCTTCAGCTGATCGATCGCTGCAAATCCATGAAGCGCCTTCCCTTTTGCAGGAAGTGGATTGCCTCTATCAGTTTCTTTTAAAGGAGATAGGGGAAAAAAAACTTTCCTTCTCCGACATCACGGTCGCATCTCCGGATATTTCTCTTTACGAGCCCTTCATTCATCGGGTTTTTGGGGAGGGACAAATCCCCTATCGAATCTTTGATTTGCCTCTTTGTGAAAAGAGCTCTTTTGCCAAAGGCCTTCGCGATTTTTTTCATCTGATGCATTCTCGATGGACAAAAGAAGATCTTTTTGCCCTGCTCGAAAACCCCTCGATTCAAAACAAGCATCCTCTTGATATAGAAGAGCTGAAGGGCTTGTTTTTGCGGGCACATATCAGCTGGGGCATCGATAGCGAGCATCGAACCGGTTTTTTGGAAACGAAAAATAGCGTGAGCGGGCAGGGAACGTGGCAAGGCGCAATCGAGAGCTTATTAGACGGGTTTGTTTTGTGCCAAGAAAAGAGAGATCCTCTGTCTCCTTCTTTCTTTTTTGAAAAAAGCGAGGCGCCTCTACTGGATCGTTTTCTTTTGCTGTTCGAACGGTTAAAAGAAGACATTGCTTTTTTAGAAAAAGCTCCTCTTCTATCCCTTGCGGAGGCAGCTGATTTTTTTGAGAGGATCGCATGTTATTATTTTGCAATCGACTCGGGAAAGGCGGAGGAGCAAAAAGCATTTTCATTCTTCCAAGAAACGTTAAAAAAGATACGTTGTAGTGCAAAAAAATTGGAAGAAAAGAAGTTTTTGACCGACGGGCTTATTGCGCATTTACTGCAGAGAATGCGAGGGACATTTGCCACTCCCTCCTCTTTATTGGAGACGGTTCATTTTCAGTCTATGAAGGAAGGGGCCTTTGTCCCTTCTAAGATCGTTTGTCTGATGGGGTTGAATGAGGAGTTCCCAAGAAATGAGACAGTCTCTTCCTTGAACCTGCTTTTGAAAGAGAAGAAAAGAGAGTATGTCCCCTCTCAAAATGAGAAGGACCGCGCTCTTTTTTTAGAGGCCCTTCTCTCGGCAAGAAACATTCTTTACATCAGCACTGGCCAATCGAATCTGCAACATAGCCGACGCTCTCTCATCATCGAAGAGCTGCTTGCCTATCTAGAGAGCAGATTTTTCTTTGAAAAGGATGTGCGCACACATATTGTGCGCGTGCATCCGCTTTTTTCTTTTGATCGAATCTACTTTGAAAAAAACCCGGCCTTTGAAAATTTTTCGTCTCTTTCCTACCAGGCGGCTAAAAGCTATTATCGAGAAAAAAGGAAAGAAAAAAACATTTGGGAAGAGGAGATATGCTCTCCTCTAGAGGACGTCATCGAGAGCAAATCTTTAGAAAGGCTAGCCTCCCATCCGGTCAAATTTTTTTTCCAAAAGAGCTTGCAAATATTTTTGCATGAAGAGGAGAAAGAACATTTTTCCCTTTCTTCTCTGGACCGCCATCTTTTGCGCTCCTCGTTGTTGCAGCAAGAGAGAAGAGAGATTCTTGCTGCCATCGAAAAAAACGGATCTTTTCCAGGAGGGTCCTTTCTTGAGATGATCAAGGAAGAGGCGGAAAAAGAGCTTCTTTCCTATGAAGAAAATCTTCTCGCGCTTGGCGTGGATAAAAAAAAGATTTTTTCCGTCGACATGATCGAGGGATGCGAGGAGCCGGTCCAAAAAGAGAGCGGGGATTGGATTGCGCCTCCCTTAGAGCTGATGCGAAAGGGAAAAAAGGTTACAATCGTCGGACGGATCGATAGATTGTCCGAGAAGGGAATTTTGCACCATGGACATGGGAGCTTATGGGACTGGATTCGCATTTGGCCCCGCCTTTTGCTCTACCGGCATTTTCCCTTTCTGGAAAAAGGACACGTTCTCTTCACCAAGAGCGCGAAGATAAAAGAGATTGTTCTTGGCGATCTTGCGCCGCTTTTTGCTGCCTATTTAGATTATTATGAAAAAGCCAAGCAATCGCCCTCTCCTTTGTTAAGAGACTGGGCGGAGGGCTTTTTTTTGGGAGAAAAAGAGCTGGAAGAGGAAATTGTGCGCACAACCTTTATGAAAAGAGGCGATGATCCCTATCTGGAACGTCTTTTTTTCCTTTCCGAAAAACCCTCCGCTTCATTTTTGCAAGAGCGTTGGAAAAAGACTCTGATGAGCGCCCTTCAGCCCATCCTTTCCCCTTTCTTAGAAAAAAAGGAAAAGAAGGAGGAAGATGTCTGCCTTTAATTGTTTGAGTAAGGAAGCGCCTCTCTTTGGAAGCTATCTTTTAGAAGCTTCGGCAGGAACGGGCAAGACCTTTGCCATCGAACAAATTGCAGTAAGGCTCCTGATAGAAAAAGAGGGACACCTCTTGCTCGAAGAGATCTTGATTGTGACCTTCACGCGCAGGGCAGCGGCTGATTTGAAAAAAAGAATTCTATCCAACATAGAAAAAACCATCCGCTCTCTGAGCGCCCCTCAAATCTCTTTCGACGATCTGCCCGAATATCTTTCCGATCTACTTTCCCGAAAGAAAAAAGAAGAAATTTTGCGCTCCTTGCAAGAAGCCTTGCTCTTTTTCGATCGATCGCAAATTTTCACGATTCACGGATTTTGCTCGCGCATGCTGCAGGAGTTTGCTTTTGAGGCAAGGGAGGCGAGTGTTTTTTCTTGTCCCGAGGGAGAGGATGAAGAGGAGCTGAGGAGGGAGTCTTTTTTCGATCTTCTTTATTATGAAGATGTTCAGGCAAGGATGACCTCCTCTCAGTTGGGGCTTTTGCTCAAGAAATTCCAAGAGCCGAAAAGACTCTTCCGCACACTGCAAAACGCGAAGATACAAGAGGGGCTTTCTGCCAAAGAGCTTTTGGAGAAAATGCAAGAAACGCTTTCCCTATCTCCTCTTTCGGCAAAGGAGCTTTTGGACTCTTTTGAAACGCTTTTTCCCCACTTTAAGATCTCTTCTTTCAAAAAAGAAGATCTATTCCAAGAGGCGCAGATTTACGCAAGGCTCGTAGAAAAAAAACAAGCAACTTTTGCCGATTTGGATGAGCTGTTGAAGACGAGGATTACCCTTTCTTCCTTTCTCGCATCCGAAAACAAGAAAGTCAAAGGGCCCTCTTTTGAAGAACTTGTTTCTCTCCATTCCGCTCTCTTTGTTTTTCAAGAGAAGCTCTCTTTGTTTTTGAAAAAGGCCACATCCTCCTCCCACCTGCTGTCCCAGCTGGCGCAGATGGTCGATGAAAAAATGGAAAAAAAACTCGAACAAAGCGATCGGTTTACTTTTGACCGGATCTTGAAAAAAATGAAAAAGGCCCTGGACTATCAAGAGTTTGCGGCAGCCGTTCGCGGCAAATATCGTGCGGTGATGATCGATGAATTTCAAGATACGGATCCCCTTCAGTGGGAGATTTTTCGCCGCCTTTTTCTCGAAGAGCACACACTTGGCGAGCGTTCGGTCGGCTCTTTTTTCCTCGTAGGAGATCCCAAACAATCCATCTACCGTTTTCGAAAAGCAGATCTATATACCTATTATGAAGCTGCTGCATTTTTGGGAAAGGAGGCCCACTTTTTTTTAGATACAAACTACCGATCCACCCCCCAGTTGGTCGCATCGATCAATGCTCTTTTTTCGCATCAGATTTCCTCTTCCTGGCTCTTTTTGCCCGAGCTCAAAAAAGATCTTCCCTATCATTCGGTAAAATCGGGTCTGATAGAAAAAGAAGGATGGCCCGACGGAAAAAGGGCGATTCATTTTTTTATTGCTCAATGCCAAGAAACACTGTCTGCAGAACCGCTCTTTTTCTCCTATCTGTCTCGAGAGATCTACGATCTTCATACCCGCTATCGGGTGGACTTAAAAAAAATGGCCATCCTGGTGAAGGATCGCTATCAACAAGAAAGGCTCAAAGGGCATTTGCTAGAAAAAGGGATTGCTTTTGTCTCGAAAAATCAACAATCCATCGCGGAATCCGACGCAGCCTGGGCTCTTCTGGAATTTTTTCAGGCCCTTTTCTCCGTTGAAGACCACTCCTCTATTCGCAGAGCTCTCATTGGCCCTTTGATGAACTGGTCTTTTCAGGAAATGCTCTTAGATTTTGAAGAAAGTCTGGGTTATATTCTCTCTAAGCTCGCATCTCTTAGAGATCTTTTGGAAAAAGAGGGCGTTTCGCATTTTTTCCGCGCACTTCTTTCTTCCGTTTGGAGGAAAGATCAGCCCGCTCTTTTAGAAACACTGGTCTCTAGAAAGGATCTTTCCTTTTATACGGATATGGAAATGGTTTTTGATCTTTTGCAGAATCATGAAAGGCAAAGTGGATCGTCGGAAAGCTCCATTCTCTCTTTTTTTGAAGAGTTGAGAAAAGATTTTCCGCCCGAAGAGGAAAGAAACGCCCCCCCAGAGGGCGTTCAAATCATGACCCTTCATGCAGCCAAAGGGTTGGAATTCGACGTTGTGTTTGCTCTTGGCCTTGCCTCTTCTTCTCCTTTTTTTGAAGAGGAAGAGAGCGCTCTTGAAGAGGATGCGGAAAAGATGCGGCAGTTTTACGTGGCGCTGACGCGAGCGAAGATAAGAAGCTATGTTCCGTTTATTTGGGAAGAAGATGGGCAAATAAAGAGGGGCAAAGCATCTGCCTCCGATCTTTTCTGTTCTCATGTGTTGACGGATTCCGGCCGCGAGGGCAAAATTTCTTTTTCCGCTTTTTTACAAAAGATGCAGCCTTTGAAGGAAGAGGGACAGCTGAGTTATGAAATAGTTGAGAAGATCCTTCACACGGATCCCCCCAAAGTCGAAGAGGCGGAGCTTTTCCCTCCGCCGCATATTTTCTTACAAAAATCTTCTTTGCGCGCCTATTCTTTTTCCAGCCTATCTCCGTTTGAAATCGAAAGGAAAGAGGATCTTTTTTTCGATGAAAACTATCTGTTCTCTCCCCACGTGTTTCCGCAAGGAAGAGAGATGGGCGTATGGATGCATCGTATTTTTGAAAAGGTTTTTTCTTCAGAAAGAGGAAAATCAATCGGTGCAATCATCGATGACGAGCTGCTCGGAGATCCTCTTGGCAAATATAGCAAGAAGGCGAAGGAGATGGTGGAATGCGCGCTTGGAACGCCTCTGGAAATACAGGGATCTTCTTTTTCCTTGCAGGAGGTGGAGAGAAAAAATCTTTTTGCAGAAATGGAATTTCTCTTCACGTTAGATCCTTCTTTAGACCTCATGAAAGGATCGATCGATCTTCTTTTTTTCCACAGGGGAAAATATTATTTTGTGGACTGGAAGACCCATTGGCTAGGAGATAGTTTGGAGTTTTATCAAACCTCCCACTTACAAAAAGCGATGGAGGAGCACCATTATTTTCTTCAGGCGGCCATCTACAAGCAAGCAGCGATGCGTCTTGTGGAAAAGATGAAATCTCCCGTTTCTTTTGGAGGCGCTTTTTATATTTTTTTGCGAGGACTTACCCCGGAAAAGAAAAAAAACCAGGGGGTTTTTGCTTTTTTTCCCGAACATTTGAACAGGGACTCTTCTTTATGCCTACAGCCGCTTCTTGTTTAGAAATGAAGATCTTTTCTCCTTTAGAAATTGCTTTTGCGAAAAAGATTCTGACATCGATTGAAAAAGAAAATGAAGAGGAGGCTCTTTTTCTCTCCTATCTATTCGCTGCATCAATTGAGGGCCATCTCTGCGTTGCGTACAAAGAAAAACTTGTCCCAAGCCCCTCTTTCTTGTGGGACAGGCCCTCTTGTGAAGAGGTCAGAGTGACGGAAAGCTGTCTGGAGGAAAAAATCATTCGGGGATTGCACAAGATCCTCTCGAAAAAAGAAGGGCAGAACGGCGCTCTTTCTGATGCCATTTGCGTCGAAGAGTCTCGAGTCTATTTGCAGAGAAATCATTTTTTTGAAACCAAAATTGCGAGCAGCTTTGCTCGTCTGTTGCAAGCAAAGCCGGCAGATCTTTTTCTTCGTGAAAAATTCTTATATGAGCTGCAGCAAAGACAAGAACGCGGTTTTCTTTTAGAAGAGCAAAGAGAGTCGATCGAAAAAAGTCTGACCCTTTCCCTCTCGTTGATTGTGGGAGGTCCGGGAACGGGAAAGACCTATACGGCAGCAGAAATGATCTCTCTTTTTTCCGCCTGTTTCAACAGGGAAAAAAAGAAGAAGCTGCGCATCGCCCTTGCAGCGCCCACGGGGCGGGCCGCGGAGCATTTGAAACAGGCGGTAGGGAAGCGCTGTGCTCTCGATTGCGCAGAAGCTATTTTTTTGACCCTTCACTCTCTTTTGAAAATACATGAGGGACATGCATGGCCCTTGGAACAAAGGCCCCAAATGGCCGATCTGATCATCGTCGATGAAGCTTCGATGATCGATCCCAGGCTCATGGCCTGTTTGCTGGACTCCCTTCCTTCTTCATCAAGGCTTGTTCTCATGGGAGATGCCCATCAGCTTCCCGCAGTGGAGGGGGGCAGTATTTTTGCCGAAATGGCCAAGAAAAAATCCTTCCGAGGCAGATCTTTTTCTACGCTTTTAAAGCATGCTGTGCGTTTTGAAAATGAGGCGATTGTCCGGTTTTCTCAAGACATTCTGGAAGGAAGGAGCGAAGAGGCTTTTGTGGAGAATCAAAAGGGGGTCTCTTTTCATTTTGTAGAAGAAGAAAGAAAGATGCGCGAAGAATTTTTTGATCTCGGAGGGGGATTTTTTATGCCCCCTTTTGTTGGTAAGGTGGACGTGGAGGGGTGCTTTGCGTTTTTGCACCGATTTCGACTCCTCTGTCCCTTAAGGAACTCTTTGCTCGGAACGCATGTGCTCAACCGGATGTTTTTTCAAGAGCTCATGAAAAGGCTCTCTTTTGGGGAAGAGGCTTTTTTCCCTATCTTGATGACGCGCAATGATCCCGACAATAAAATTTCCAATGGCACGCTCGGAATGGTCCATTTTGTTTTTCGAGGGGAAAAAAACCCATTTCTTCCGACAGACCCTGTCTATTTTTGGGATGGGGAGGGAAACAAATTGCGCACACTTCCCCTTTGTGCACTTGGCCCCTTTGAAGCCGGGTTTTGCCTCTCCGTTCACAAAAGCCAAGGGAGCGAATTTTCCGAAGTGTTTCTTCTTCTCCCTCCCGGATGCGAGAGGTTCGGAAAAGAAATGCTCTATACGGCAGCAACGCGTGCAAAGAAAACCCTTTTCATGATCGGAAGAAAGAAAACAATAGAAGAGCTCTTTAAGAGAGGATCTCTAAAGAGCTCGGGCTTATTGAAAAAACTGCAAGATTGCGAACATTTAAGCGTTCCTCTGTAAGAGCGTTGCCAATCTTGATTTGTTACGGGAAGCGAAATTGGATTCTAAAATGCCCTTTTTCACCCCTTTGTCAAGAAGACTGTGAATGACCGAAAGTTTCGCCCGGAGTTTCGAATCCTCCTCTTTCTTTTGAACGGATGTTCGCAGGCTGCGAATGGCATTTTTTGTTTTTGACTGGAAAGACTTATTGATCAAACGTCTTTTGTTATTTTGCATTTCGCGTTTTTGTGCAGTAGGTCTTCGTACGTTCCCTTCTTTTTTTTCTTTTCCTGCTTCGGCAGGGGCGGCAGCCTTGGCCTTTTGTTCTTTAGGCTCTTGTGACTTAGCGGGTTCTGCTGCTTTTTGCTCTTCTACTTTTTTTTCCATTTCTCCTCGCGGGGTTATAGAAATTTTCAGAAATGCGTCTACTATAAACAGGGGCGATTAATCCGTCAAAGGTTCTTTCATCAGTTCGCGGGGAAAATAGTAAATACAAGAAAGCGTGAAAAATTCTCTTTAATTCTGTATATTGAATTTTTTGAAAAAAGCAGAAGTTTTTATCATGGATTTTTGGGGGATCTTTGTTGACTTAAAGACGGGGAATTCTCCAAAATGGGCTGGGCTTTTTTCAAGAGTTTACCCATAGGATCACATGGCACATACTGCATCATTTCCTGAGTTTACCGCTCCTCAGCAGCAAAAAATCGATGAACTTGTCACCATTGCGAAAGAGCAGGGCTTTATCACCTTTGAGGAGATGAATGAAATCCTTCCTATGACCTTCGATTCTCCCGAGCAGATCGATCAGGTCTTGATTTTCCTCTCAGGTATGGATATTCAGGTTCTCAACCTTGCAGAGGTGGAAAGGCAGAAAGAGAGAAAGAAAGAAGCGAAAGAGCTAGAAGCCCTTCCCAAAAGGATGGAGGGATCGTCCGACGATCCCGTGCGCATGTATTTGAAAGAGATGGGGTCGGTTCCCCTGCTTTCTCGCGAAGAAGAAGTGGAAATTTCCAAAAGGATCGAAAAGGCGCAGGTCCAGGTGGAAAAAATCATCATGAGGTTTCGCTTTTCCACACGCGAGGCCATTTCCATTGCCCACTACCTTACCTCTTCGAAAGAAAGATTTGATAAAATCATTACGGAAAAAGAAGTTCCGGACAAACAAAAATATTTGCAGCTGCTTCCCAAATTATGCTCTTTGCTCAAAGAAGAGGACAGTTTTTTAGAAGAGTTTCTCGTCCAACTGATCAATCCCTCTTTGAAGAAAGATTTGCGCATGAAGAACATGGAAGAGAGCGAAAAATGCCGCATACGCACGCAGGCCTACCTTCGAAGATTTTATTTTCGCCATAATGTGATCGAAGATTTTGGCGAAGTGATTCTGTCGGGATATGATCGCTTTTTGCAGCTGGAAAAAGAGATGCAGGAGCTAGGGCCGAGGGCCGAGAAGAATAAGTTTGCTTTGGCCAGGCTCGCTGCCGTGAAAAGAAAACTTTATAAGCGCGAGCTTGCGGCCGGACGTTCTCTTGAAGAGTTCAAGAAGGATGTCAAGATGCTGCAGCGCTGGATGGACAAGAGCCAAGAAGCCAAAAGAGAGATGGTGGAGTCCAATTTGCGGCTCGTGATTTCGATTGCGAAGAAATATACGAACCGCGGCCTTTCCTTTTTGGATTTGATTCAAGAAGGCAACATGGGCCTTATGAAGGCGGTAGAGAAATTTGAGTATCGCCGCGGATATAAATTTTCCACTTATGCTACCTGGTGGATTCGTCAAGCGGTGACACGCGCGATTGCAGATCAGGCCCGCACGATTCGCATTCCCGTGCACATGATCGAAACTATTAATAAGGTGCTCAGAGGAGCGAAAAAGCTGATGATGGAGACGGGCAAAGAACCCACTCCGGAAGAGCTTGCAAAAGAGCTTGCAATGACCCCCGAGCGTGTCCGAGAAATTTATAAAATTGCACAGCACCCCATCTCTTTGCAAGCGGAAGTGGGAGACGGCGGAGAGAGCCAATTTGGAGATTTTCTTGAAGATACCGTCATTGAATCCCCTGCCGAGGCGACCGGTTATTCCATTTTAAAAGACAAGATGAATGAAGTATTAGCGACGCTCACCGATCGAGAAAGAACCGTTCTCATTGAACGTTTCGGCCTCCTCGACGGCAAGCCCAAAACTTTGGAGGAAGTGGGCATCCGATTCAAAGTAACAAGAGAGCGCGTTCGTCAAATCGAAGCCAAGGCCCTTCGCAAAATGCGCCACCCTACACGGGCCAAGCAGTTGCAAGCCTTCTTGGATCTTCTCGAAGGGGAATAGAAGCTTTGATTTTCCATGATAAAAACCAATGGGAATTGGTTTGCCTTATGCAAAAAAATCCCCGCGTCAAGCAGCTTTACATTCATGATTTTGGGAGATTGGAGTGTATCGGGATCGAACCGACGACCTCAACAATGCCATTGTTGCGCTCTACCAACTGAGCTAACACCCCGAAAAAAGCTTTTTTAGCTTACCTGCTTTTCCATTTTGTGAAAAGAGTGCAACTTTTTTTAACAGTAAACGAGTAGTCTAGAGGGATTTCACCTCTAGACTACTCATTGTGCCTGGCATGAATAAGACCTAATCGGTGAAAGTCCGATCGTAACCCAGAAAGGAGGGAATACGTAGACGAAGAGGCAAGGGTGTCCAAAGAAACCTTTACGAGCTGCTGAGAAACCAGACAAAACAGAATCGAAAAAGGCCAATGCGAAATCTGAAAGAAGCCTAATCAAATTTGCCACCTAAACGAAAGTGAACCTTCGTAAGGCAGGAGAAGAGGGTGAGATAGCTGACAGTATCAAAACCCAAAATCCTTTACGTATCCTTCTCAAGTAGTGAAGGTGGGTGGGCAAAGAAAGGGATTATTCTTACCCAGGGAGAATCCGTTGGGAAACCGGAGACATGTAACTACGACATAGATCTCCTAAGCACTACAGCGATGTGGATGTTACGGACCAAAGGATTTCGGATTCGGTCATAGTAGTCGTAAAACTGTGAGCCTAAGAGGGTGTGGTGACACACCTGAGGATAAAACTCATAGAAAGAGACGCGAGTCGAGGCGAAGGACCGAACATGTTAATGTGCAAACTCTAACATCTGAAGCTATTGTTCTGAGATTTGAAGAAACCACCTCAATCCAAAAGAACATCGTAATGTTCCCGGAGGAAAGAGGAATCGACGAAAGAACAATACAAAAGGAGAAGCGAAATGAACAAGAGCAAGCAACTTGAATTTCAATTTCAAACAGATCTCTTCGAGCAGATCTGCGCACTTGAAACTCTCATGGAAGCTTTTAAATCCGTAAAACGGAATAAAGGGGCCCCTGGGATAGATGGAATTACCATCGAAAAGTACGAAGAAAATCTCGAAGAGAACCTGAAACAGCTCAAGGCAGAAGTTTTGAGTTGGATATATAAACCAACACCCGTAAAACGAGTGGAAATACCAAAACCAGGAGAAAAAGGGATCAGATTGCTCGGAATTCCTATCGTAAAAGATAGAGTTCTCCACATGGCAATAAAGATGGTTTTAGAGCCCATCATAGATCCCACATTCTCAGAAAACAGTTTTGGATTTCGTCCTGGAAGGAACCAACAACAAGCGGTTCAACAAGCTCAGAAAATCGTGCTATCAGGAAAAGAGTATGTAGCGGACATAGATCTTTCGAAATTCTTCGATAGGATCAACCACGACAGGCTCATCTACAGACTGAAAGGACACGTAAAAGACCCAAGAATTTTAAAGCTAATCGGAATGATCTTGCGCGGAGGAGTCATGATAGATGGGGTTAAAACTCCATCAGAAGAAGGATCTGTACAAGGCAGTCCATTAAGCCCGCTCTTGAGTAACGTTGTCTTGGATGAATTAGATAAAGAACTGGAAAAGCGCAACCTGGAGTTCTGCCGTTTCGCTGATGATTGCAACATATTTGCAAAATCACAGAGAGCAGCAGAGAGAATCATGCAATCGATAAAGAAATTTATCGAAAAGAAACTCAAACTCAAGGTCAATGAAGAAAAGAGCAAAACCAGAAAATCGAAAGAAGTAAAATTTCTAGGCATGACGATCATCGAAGGAACAATAACCATCGCCAAAGCCGCTTATGATAAGGCAATGGAGAAGGTGAGAAGTATGATTCCTAGAGGATCCCACCTACCCATTGAGAAAGCCATGAAAGAAGTAAACACATGGTATCAGGGATGGGCATCTTACTTCAAGATGACCCAATACCCTTCTCAACTGAGGGGGATAGAGGCTCATATCAGGAGAAGATTTAGAGCCCGAATCAT
This sequence comes from uncultured bacterium, assembly GCA_963716985.1. GTDB lineage: Bacteria > Chlamydiota > Chlamydiia > Chlamydiales > SM23-39 > JAJZPH01. Next base: position 154,074 of record OY970323.1, read on the forward strand.
TTATCAGCAAAAGAAGAAAAGAAATCTTCTTTCGTTGCTGCTGAAAAGAGGAATAGAGAAGAAAAGGGCAGGTAAAACGGTATACTCCAACCGAGGCACTTGGAATCTGTCTCATACAGCAGTCCTAGATAAAGCTTTTTCGGTAAGATGGTTTATAGAACAAGCAGGACAAATAATAATTTCCAACGTAACAATGAGACATTGGTTCGAGATTGAGAAATGGGTAAAATTAACATGAAGAGCCGTGTACGGACCCGTACGCACGGTTCTGTGAGAGGACGGAGCCCAAAGAGGGCTCCTCCTACTCGGCCTTTAATTTGCGCAGGGTGCAGTTTGAATTCCTGAGATAGGTCTGCCAAGGTTTTGTTTTCCTTCAGCGCCTCGAGAGCTGGGGTGTGACAAACTCACTAAAACCCCGCCGCTTCCATCAATGAACTTCCAGCATGTTCATGTATAACATTTTTAGCTCGATTTTTTTTCCTCCACGATCCGAGAGCTTTTCTTCTCTTGGAGAGTAATGTTGATCCTATCTGCTCTTTTGCCCAAGCGTCGACGTCTGCCGTGCTGACCTGTTTCATGGCTGCACTGACTATATCAGCGTCCACTTTGCCAACACATGCAGCGGTTCCCAGGATAAGCGATGTAAAACCCCCCTTGCTTTGATCTTGCTCAAGACTCTTTAATTTTCCAAATAATGATTCAATGATCTCACTCGATCCTACCCAGACCCGACCAACAGGAACAATTTTCGATTGCTCCTGGTAAAAATCTATCAACATCCCAGCGTATTCGCATGCCTGTTCGTTAAAATTCAATAGTTCCATTGCATTTTCTAGCACCGTATTAATTTGATCGCCTGTGGTGGTGCAAATGCCATGCTCACGAATATACTGCCTAACTTTCTGGCTGATGAGAGTCATTTGTTTCAGACGCTCAAGGAGTTCTTTATGTTGGCGTATCCAGCCACAGTATTTCTCGAGCAGTGCTTTGTCAGGGTGCTTTGGGTTTTCCAGAGCTATTATAATGTCGATTCCCCAAAGCACAAGAATCTCAATATTAAGAAATCGGGATTTTGTCCTCTGATTTGGAGGAGCAAGGTGGGCTGCTTGTGTCTGCTGCATCTTTCTTTTCGCTTCTGCTGCTGCAGAAGTAAATGCTTGCCATTCCGGATCTTTTTCCAAAAGCTTCTTCAAAAATGTACCGATTTTGTGAGTGGCATCAAAAATTCGACCTACATTGTGTTTTTTACAAAAAAGAACAATTCCTCCTCGTAGATCTGGACCGTCATCAGCACATACCATCGCGACAGTTCCCACTCTTTTTTGCGCCTTTTCCAGAGCCTTGCAAACGATTTTTGCATCAGATTTTTCGTGGATCTCCATAATCAGCGTTTCCATATCTTCGAATGTGAGCGCTTTTCCTTGGAGCTTGCTAAGTCTTACCCCCAAAATCACAAGAAATTTATGCGAACCAATCTGGACTGAGTTGTCGATGATTAGCGCCCAGTCGTCTGCCTGTTCTTTCAAGCAATTTAATTTATAGAGGCCGACCTGAGTAAGCCATCTGCTAATGCTTTTATATGTAGGAATTGCCTGATTTTTCACAGCGGCGAATTGAGAAAACGCGATATGGATGGATTTGGGAGCTGCCCGGAATGAAATGGCTGCTTGCAAAACAAGCTTAATACACATGACAATCATTAAGATGGGGTACCAGCGACGAGGCGCTTTCTTTCCCATTTGCGGGATTAGATTTTCAAGTTCTCGATTTTTTTTCCCTCATCGTCTCAATCTCAGTCTGAAGTTGACCTACCCTCTCGCGTTCTTTGTCTGCTCGCATTCGTTCGCGTTCTATCTCTTCTTGGGCTGCTTGTAGCTGACAATCAAGCTCTTTGCTGCGGGATTTCCATTGGTCGCGATTCTCAGCGAGCTCTACGTTTCTATCTTTAAGTTTTTTGTTCGTTGCAGCTTTTTCGCGATTGATGTTTTTTAGATTGTCTCTAGAATTTCGCACACGATTCATCTGCTGACGCAAATCACCTGGTGGGGCTTTTTTCTTTTTCATTATGATTTCTCCATGGAAAAAACGTAATTTTTTAGCACTTTTTCCTTTAGAAATCAAAATTTTTATGATTTGTAGTTAAAAATTTATGTTGTGAAGTTGTGCAAAAAAATGGGGGGAGATTTCAGGCGACATTTTAAGTTCTTATCGAAAGTTTGTCACACCCCACTCGAGAGCTACTCTGCCTTTAAATTGAGCTTGATATGAAACTCGCCTAGCCATAATGTTTTTCTCCTTTTTTGTTTTTTTGGAGAAAATCTTACACATGACTTTATTGCTTATTCAAGTGTCCAGTTTTTGGGGGGCAGCGCATTTTTTAAAAAAATTTATTGACACCAAGCCTCCAAAAAAGCATTCTCTTTTACGGTTTTCACAAAAAAATGCTCTTTGGTCTTCAATCGATCGGAGCTCTCAAAAAAGGAGGTTTTTATGACAATATTAAGTGCAGCAGGAGCTGCAGGAGTTACGGGTATTGCTGGGGCAGTTTGGGCTTATAACAGCATTTCGGATTGGTTAGGCCATCATCCGGGCGACCGCGTTAGAACACTCGCAGGAATCGATGTGATAGTGCGAGAACAGGCGTTAAATTGGAATGCTCACAAATTAAGACTGACTATTATTTGGTCTCCAGAAGGTAGGGTGAATGATGGATTTGCTGAGAAGCATACGTGGCACGCCCGCTCTTCGCGTAAAGAGTGTCTACGGGAGCTGGAGACAGTAGTGGCAGAGGCCTATCCGAAAAAGTAATGCCGAATAGAATTTCTAAAGGTCATGTTTTTTAAAACAAAACCATTTTCGAAAAAAGGAGTTTTTCATGTCATTAATCGCAGACGCTGTTACAGCAGGTGCAATAAAAGATTTTGTGGTTGCAGAAATCGGGAAACCTGTTTTTGATCAGTTTGGAAGATTAGCTGTTGATACTGCCGGAAAATTAGAAGCGTTTTTTAGAACCAAATTAGATAATCACCATCATCTTCATATAAGGAAGTTTTTTGGAAGAGAGTTTGCAATTGACGAGTTTGCTCCCGATGTGGGCGGACGTCGCGTTCGATTAACCGTTGCAGTGTCGCCAGAGGGAAGGATGAACGGTCAATCTTTTGAAAATTCTGGCAAGACTGCTAAAAAAGCACGTGAGGGTGCCCTAAAGTGTCTTGAGTTGTTGGCAAAATATACTTACAATTACTAAGACACCAAAAAACCCACACAATTATTGATAGCCTCTTATCTCATTTAGGAGGTTATCAATATGTGAAAAAAACGTCCCTTCGTGATTGAAAATCAGTGAATTTTTCAAGAAACCCCTAAGCCCTCAAGAAATTTTTTAGAATGAAGGTGAGAGAAATTTTTTAGAAAAAACAGCGCCAAAAATTTCCAAGAGCCTTGAAAGAAAAACTCTTTTGTAAAAACCACTGCTTTCGACATGATGAGCTAAAAAAGCATCCTTATGAGAAGAGTTGCCTACTATCCTTTTCTTTTGCTCATAGCTACCCTTTTTCTTTTTTTAACGCTCCCCTCTTCTTTTACCGGTAAGATCCGCCGCTCTGCGATTGGCCTGGCATCTCCCGTCTGGTCGCTCTTGCATAAAAGCCAAAAAAAATCTGCGGATGCCCTGCAATTATCTTTGGAAAATCAGAGGCTTCACGAAGTTTTGGAAGAGGTGTTTGAATGGGTGCTGGCAGAGGAAAATATTCAAGATCAAGTGGAAGCGCTAGGATCGCTTGCTGAAAAGGCAAAAGAAAAAACGGAGAGACAAGATTTTTTTATCCGAAGAAAAAACGAGCTGCAAGCGCGCGTCGATCTGCAGCTGCAATCCATTCCTGCAAAAATCATTTTTCGCGATCCGCTTTCCTGCAATCACTTTGTTTGGATCAATGTAGGCGAGAAGGAAAATGAAGCTCTTGGTCGAACAATCATCGCTGTCGATAGCCCTGTTGTCGTGGGAGATTCTCTTGTTGGCGTTGTGGAAGAGGTGGAGAGGAGCCGATCGAAGGTGCGGCTCATTACCGATTCGGGTTTGGGGATTTCCGTGCGCACTGTTCGCGGATCGTCGCAAGAGAGCATGCTCTATCGAATGATTGCCGCCCTTGTCCCTATTTTCAAGGAGAAGGAAAATCTATTTGCGATCGAACAAGAAAAAGAAACTTTTTTGCATATGCTTTCGCAAGTCCAAGAAAAATTCTTACAGGAAAAAAAGGAGTGGTTTTTGGCAAAGGGTGTTTTGCAGGGGACCAATCTTCCCCTCTGGCCTTTTAGCTCGCAAAAACTTGAGGGACACGGCTTTAATTATGATTGCGCAGATAGCGAAGGGGAGAGATGCGACTTGAAAAGGGGAAGCGTTTCAGGAAAAGAGGATGCGACGCCTCTCATTGCCACGGGCGATCTTTTGATTACGAGCGGCATGGATGGTATTTTTCCATCCGGCCTTTCTGTGGCAATCGTCACCCATGTCTCTCCTTTAAAGGAGGCAGCCTATGCTTATGATTTAGAGGCTCTGCCGGTTGTCGCAAATTTGTCAGATCTATCTGTCGTCTTTGTCATGCCGCCGCTTTTTGAAAAAGAATAATATTTCACGGAACTGACCTATATGAAAAATATCTCTTGCGCAGCAGTCAATTTTGGCTTGGATGAGCGGCTTTTGGATCATATTGCCCCCTTTGCCGCCCTTCTAGACATCCCCCTTCACGTGACCGAGGAAAAAAATTTTGCACTCTTAAAACGATATTACCCCTTTGTAAAGGCGATCTTGCACAAACCGTCTGAAGTGAGTGCATCTTTTTTTGAAGATGTGGATGTTTTGTTTCAATCCACCTTTTGGCGAGAGGAAGAAAAGTCTTTTTTTTCCTACAAGAGGAAAAAAAAACTCCTCTTTGCCTATCTTCCCCATGGGAATTCCGATAAGGGATATCATGCGCCTATGATGGAGCTGGCGCGAGAGCAAGATTTCCTGCTGGTCTATGGAAACCAGATGATCGAGCGCCTTCAAAAACAGGGAATTTGGAAGGGAGTCAAACAATGGGCAGCCCTTGGTAATTATCGAGAAGCATTGTATCGAAGACATCAAACTTTTTACGATGAGATCGTGGAAAAAGAGATCTTTTCCTCCTTGAACAATAAAAAAAAGACCTGTCTTTATGCGCCGACCTGGCAGGATCCGGAACGCTCTTCCTCTTTTTTTTCAGAAACTAGGCGTTTGGCTGAGGAAGTGAGCGATTCGTTCAATCTGCTCATTAAGCCCCATCCTCTTTTAGAGGAAAGAGATCCCTCTCTTTATCATGCGATGCTCGGCCTTTGTGAAAGAAAAAAAAATTGTACAATTGTGGAAGGAATGCCCCTGATCTACCCGCTTCTGGCTAGGTCGGATCTTTATTTGGGAGATTTTTCTTCGATCGGATATGACTTTCTTACATTTCAAAGACCGATGTTTTTCTTTGCTACAAAAGAAAGAAGGGACGAAAATAGTTTGCAGCTTAGGACATGCGGTTTTGAAATTCCTGCAAATGAAGAGATCTTTCCTTTCATCGAAAAAAATCTTTGCCTATTTGATGAATCGATGAGAGAAAAGCAGAGGCAGATGGAATTCTTTTCCTTTGGAGAAAAAAGAGATCCTTTGCAAATTAAAGAGGATATTGTTCATCGTTTACAACAAGTTTGAGATGCTCGATTTGCGAACGCTCAGAAAAGGTCTCATTGTAAATTTTCTTTTGAATCGCACAAAAAGAATCTTCTTTTTTATCGAGGAAGGCTTTGATTTTTTTCAGAAAATCGACGGCATTTTCTTTAGAAAAAACATGGCCGCACCGGTGGAGTTGCAGACTATTTTCATCCCTCCTCTCTTCTGCGGCAAAGAAAAACATGGGCTTTTGAAAGGTCAGAAAATCATATCCGATCGAAGAGGCGTCTCCGAGATAGGCATCTACAAAATGTAAAAGCGGGTAGATGACGGGCAGATCTTTTAAGAGAACTAAACTTTTTGTTTTTCGCACTCTTTGATCGATCTTCTCCATTTCTAGAGGATGAGAGGAAAAGAGATGGGGATGGGGTTTGATTATGAGGTTTACCTCTTCGTTAAAAGAGTCTATGAGGGGATCTAACAATTGCTCGAAGGAAGAGTTTTTTTCGGAATCGCTCCAGGTCGGTGCATAAAGAATGGTTTTTTTGGGGGACAAAGAAGAAAAAATCTCTTTTCGTAAAAGTTTCTCGTAAAAGGCTTTGTTTTCAAGAAAATAGCGGAAGCGATAGTTGCCGACTATGAGCTGTTTGTTAACGACTCCTTTTTCCTTCAAAAACTCTTCCATCCGTTTCCCATAGACCAGTAAAAGTTCTTCTTGGGAGAGTCCTTCCATGAAAAAAGAAGACCTTCCCTTGTCGGAGTTGCCATGAGGACACCAGATGGTATGAAGCTTTTTCTCTAGAAGCAGCTGCGGAAGAAAAAAGTCGCTATCGAAGAGCGGCCTTGGCATGCAGGTGATAAGTTGATCGAAATTTTGAGATGCATAAAAATAGACCTCTTGAGGATCGCAGCCGATCACATGGATCTTGGGGTAGAATTTTTTTGCCAGGGAATAGAGACTCTCGTCATCCACGATCAGAGGAATGTTCAAAAGAGAAGATAGGGGCGCCAAATGGTCCAAGTGGTGAAGCGAGTGTCCATAAAGGATGGCGGCAGACCGCTGCATAAGAGAGGCATCTTTTTTTGTTATAACGAAAAAAGAAAGATAGAGACAATAGAGGTTTTGCAGCAAGAGGAACTCTCAATGTTGTCAATTTAAGGGGCTTTGCCCCTTAACCCCACCAAAGGACACGGTCCTTTGGAAATTTAAGACATTGGGTTTCCAAAGGGCATGCCCTTTGGGGAGAGCTCGAGAGCGAGAGCTCTCGAATCCTGGACAGCATGGGAGGCGCTCTCTTCCACAGAAAAAAACAGGTAGAAAAAGTTCACGATTATGAACGAAAAAAATCTAAAAGATGTTCCAAATGAAAGTCTGAAGGAGTGGTTTTTGAAAAACCGAAGGGACTTTCCTTGGAGAAGAGATCCTTCACCTTATAGAGTGTGGATATCCGAGGTGATGCTCCAACAGACAAGGGCCAGTGTTGTTGTCTCCTATTTTGAGCGATGGATGACTCTTTTCCCCAATATAAAGGCCTTAGCTCAAGCTCCTTTTGAAGTGCTGCTCAAGGCTTGGGAGGGTCTGGGCTATTACCAACGTTTGCGCAATATCCATGCGTCTGCAAAGCTGGTCTGTGAAAAATTTCAGGGCATTATTCCGCAAAATGAGGAGGATCTCCAATCCTTGCCGGGAGTTGGCCCTTATACAAGAGGGGCTATTTTGGCTTTTGCTTTTCAAAAAAGAGCTGCGGCCGTTGATGCCAATGCCATGAGAGCTTTGGTCAGATATTTTCAAATAGAGGAAGATGTTGCAAAAGCGAGTGTGAAAAAAAGACTTTTTGATCTCCAAGAAAACATCTTACCCTTCAAAGATCCCCATCTTCTTGTCGAGGCGTGGATTGAGATAGGCGCCACGATCTGCCAGCCAAAAGCGCGCTGCGCCATCTGTCCTTTGGCAAGCGATTGTCTTGCGCATCGGATGAAAAAAGAGCTGCTTTTGCCTTTTGTTTCGAAGAAAAAAGAGGAGAGGGCTCTGCATCGAGCCGTATTGGTGGTGGAGAAAGAAGGGGCTCTCTTCCTTCGAAAAGCAAGGAGGGGCGAGATCATGGAAGATCTTTTCGAATTTCCCTATTTTGATTGTGAAAGGAAAAAAGTTTCAAGGAGGCGTGTTGTCTTGTGGGCTTGGAGCGATTTGGGTCTTTCCCTTCAGGAGATCTCTTCGCTGCCCTTGGAAAAACAGAGCTTTACCTCTTTTCGCGTGACGCTATTTCCCTTTTTGGCTTTTTGCGATCAAGACTTAAAAAAAAACCATTCCTATGAATGGATCTCTAAATCAAAACTCGAACAGTTGAGCTTTTCTTCCGGACATCGTAGAATTTTGCAAAGAATCATGGGAAAAAGATGAGAATCATTCATTTAGAGGCCTCCACAGGGTGGGGAGGGCAGGAAATGCGCATTTTGTCGGAAGCCAAGGGCATGCGGCAAAGAGGCCATGAAATTTTTTTTGTCGTGGAAAAAGAAGCCAAACTTGCAAAAAAAGCAAGAGACGCGGGTTTTGTCGTTCATGAACTCTCCTTTAAAAAACCCTTTTGGCCTCTTTCCTTTCTTTATCTTGTCTATCTTTTTTGTAAATTTCATATAGACCTTGTCAATACCCACTCTTCTTTAGATGCATGGCTTGGAGGGATGGCGGCCCGTTTTGCACGAAGGCCGATCCTTCGCACGCGCCATTTATCAACGCCGATCAGAAAGGGATGGAACAGTCGCTGGCTGTATCAAAAACTTGCCGATTTTGTGGTGACCACCTGTGCAAAAATCGTTCCGATGGTTTGCGAACAGTCGGGTCAGTCCTCTCGCTGTTGCAGGTCCATTCCGACAGGGATGGATCCGCTTCTCATCCGATATGCATCGGATGCGCCCAAACGGTTTCGAGAAAAGATGGGGATTTCTTCAAGTGATTTTCTCGTCGGAACGGTTTGCATGGTCAGATCCTGGAAGGGGATTGAAGATTTCCTTCAGGCAGCCCATCTTCTTCGCAAGGAAAAAAATATTCGATGGGTGATCATCGGCGGCGGATATTTGGACTCTTACCAAAAAAAAGCCATCACAATGCAGCTGGATTCTTTGGTGGCCTTTACCGGTCATCTGGAATCTCCCTTTGGAGCGATTGCCGCTTTAGACGCATTTGCGCTTCTCAGTACCAATCATGAGGGAGTCTCGCAAGCAAGTTTGCAGGCCGCCTATTTAGCAAAGCCTTTGATTACGACTCCGACGGGAGGACTGAAAGAGGTTTGCATTCCCCATATTACAGGTTTGCAAGTGCCCGTCTTTTCTCCTCAAAAGGTTGCAGATGCGGTCTTGGATCTACAAAAAAATCCGGAGCTTTGCCGGCGTCTTGGGAAAAAAGCCAGAGAGCATGTGGAAAAGCATTTTATGTTTGCTGATATGCTCGATCAGATGGAAACAATCTATTGGAAGCTTTGTCCTTCCAAAAAAGCAAAGAACCTTTCACATTAATGAACGCTCAACCTCATTTCTAGAATGGCCTCAATGCCCTGGTTTTCAAATGATTTTTTTGCCGGACTTGCCGTAATGACCTTGGAATTACGGCGCTTCAAGGAGGGGGATGAAATTTTTTTCGCGATGCACTCCTTTGTGATACGAAGGGGGAAATAAAAAATTTCAGGAGGAAATATTCTTCTTTTCCTAGTATAATGTAGTTGTTTTTCTATCGAAAAAATGGAGAGAGCTATGGAAGCAATTCCGCCGCAAGAGTCTTTTGTGCACCGCAAAATTCTACCGCTGACCTTTTGGATTTTGGAGAGAAAAAGTGCCATTTTTTATGGCTTTTTTTCTCTTATCGTCTTGATTTTTCTCGCAAGCCGCTATCTGCCTTTTTTTCAAAAAGAAGAGGAGCTGCTATCTTCGGAAACTATCTATCGGACATGGCTAGAGAACCAGGAGGAGGTAAACTCTTGGAAAAAGCTTCATGGGCAGCTTCAAAAAAATAACTTTTTAAAGACCAAATATGCAAGCGATATTGCGCAAAGATGGATTTGCAAAGAGGATCTTACAAAAGCAAGGCCGCTGGTCGAGGACTCCTTTCAGAAACTAGGGGATGATCTGGATTATTATGCTGTTTTTTCACAAACAAGCTGGAACATTGCACGAGGAGAGATCGAACAGGCGCTCGAAGAGGCCGGAGCATTGAAGAAAAAGATGTCCGCGGACGGTAGCTTTTCAAAAGGATCCCTTCTCTATGGACATAACCTGATGAGGATTCTCTTTTTAGAAAAGAGTTTGAAAAATGCCAAAGGAGTTGCGGTTGCAAGAGGCGCTCTCGAGGAGTATCTGCAGAAAAATCAAACGACGCTGCTTTGCGAAAAAGAAGAAAAAACCTTTTTCAAAAATATCCGCAAGAACAAACAAGTTGGCCTTGCGGATTTTCTGGCTGATCAGAAAAACTTAACTTGTGGAAATTAGATATTTTCACCTTCTCTAAATCCCGACTCTTTCTTTGGATAGCTTCCCATATCCTTAAGCAGGTATTTTGGAATCATGTGGAATCCGACACCGGCCAATACTCCAAGCTCAATAAAAAGAACAAAAGGAAGAAATAGAGCAAAGACAATCCGGACCGATCCGATGATGATCTGAATGGTCTTTTCCTGCTTGTGGTAGAAATGGTAGAAGCCTTTGAGCATTTTGGAACTTTGATCGGGAAAAGCAATGCTGATCATACTCGCCAGCCCGAGGCAGGTCAGCGTCCACATGGGACCTATGAAAAAATCAAAAATGCTGGAAATGCTTGCAATGAAAATGGCCAAAATAAAAAGCATTTCATGCAGATATTTTCTTGCAAGGCTCTCTAGCTCTTGAATGGAAATGCCCTCTTTGAGCTTATTGCCAAGAGACTCTTTTTTATCTTCGTCTGCCATGTTCATCCTCCAATTTATCCTTCTTTCAAGGAGCTAATTTTTTTTTCGTGAGAAATTTTTGCTCCTGGCATGGTGAACCAGAAAAATTCCCACTACCTTTTGTTCTTAATTTAAATGATTAAAGTAATTTTTTGCAATATTTGAAGAAGCGCTAAGGTTTGTGTTTTTTTCTTCGATCTTCTAAAATAAGATCTTTCATTTTTCACTTCCTAAAAAATGGCGTTTTTTTTATGGGGCTTTTCACCAATAGCTTTCAAGATGTGCAGAAGAGGATTTTGCTGTTTTTTTCTCTTATTTTTTTGTCAAGTCTTGGCATTTTTGGTCTTTGGATCCTTTTTCTGCCCAACGCCTCTCATCTCGCGCTTTCTTTTGCGCCAACGCATCTTTCGAACGAAAGTAGGCCGGGGAGTATTTTAGGAGGGGCTTTGTTCCTGCGCGCTTCCTCTTACACTCCTCAATTGCCCGATCTTTCCCGAGAAATGACAGTGACATGGGTCTTAGACCGTCCGGATCGAAAAGGGGCAAAAAGAGGGGAGGTTTTTTTATTGCGAAGCGGAGAAAAAAAGAGGGTGGAATTTTCCGAGCGGATCTTCTTCTTTTTTGGTGAAAATGATCTGCTGCAATTTTCAAAAGAGCCCTCTCTTTTTTGGATGGAGATGCAAATCGCAGGAAAAGAAAAAGTCGAATGTAGAGCCGGAATTGGGGAAGAGGGAAAGTGGAGAGGCCTTCCTCTTATTACTACTTTTCAGATGCCGATGGCGGAAGAGAGGGCAAGTCAGGAAAAAAGCGAGGGGGTTTGTTTTCAAAAGATTGCAAAGGCCAAATGGCTCGGGGAAGATTTTCGCTCTTTTTATCAGCAGAAAAGCGGGGGCGAAAAGAAAAAGGAGCATCGATTAGAAATGGACGCGACATCGCTTCTTGTGAGCGAGGGGGACTGGCTCTCCTTTCAAGAGCAGAGCTGGAAAAAAATTTCTCAAAACGAGCCGACCGAAAACGATCCGCTTGGGGTCGTCGGGATGATCAAAGAGCAGCAGATGGAAATCGAGGTTTTTGATGAGACGGGGCACCGAGAAAATGTTCTCTTAAACAGGCAGGCTCCTCCCCTGTTCAAGACCAATCCAGATGAGTGGATTGTTTCCGTTCGAGAAAGAGGCAAAGCATCTATTTCTCTTGGCCTTGAAAAGCAGCATTTTCTTTTTCACAAAGGAAGTTGGGCGGCGCGCAAAGAGGGACGTTGGAGAGTTGTGAAAGGAATCGCTTTGCAAAGGATTGCAGCGGAGGCCTTTTTTTTCTTTGAGGGCATGGAAGAGAGAGAGGGGCAAAAATGGATGAAGGGGGTTTTCTTCAATGGCAATGGCGTTGTGAAATGCCCTGTAGAAAAAAAATTCGTTTCCAAGAAAAAAAGAGTGCTTGGAGCAAAGACATTGATCAGGGAAGAACTTACTAAAAAAGAAGAAAAAAAGTCAACCACCCCTCCCTAAAGGGAGAGACTTGAGAATCAAGCCTGAAGTTGACCAGCCTTAGTCTTAAGGCAACTTGAGACTACGTTAGGAGCGAATATATAGGCGCCTTGGAATGCCGCCCCAGTTCCAAGCTCTGCGGTTAGCAGTTAAACCAAGCGTACGGGTTAAACCAGTGCTGTTAACATGTAAAACCGCTCCATAACTTTGGCGAGGGGAACTTTACCCGGGAAACCGGAGATTGCAGGTAACTGCTATTAGAAATTTGTATATGCAAAAAATATTTGTATTAGACAAAAACAGAAAACCACTCATGCCCTGCTCGGCACAGAGAGCAAGGATGCTTTTGTCTTCAGGAAAAGCCGCTGTTTTAAAACGCTATCCTTTTACCATTATTCTTAAGGATAGAGAGTGTGGCGATGTACAAGATCTTGAGGTTAAAATTGATCCCGGAAGCAAAACTTCCGGAATTGTTCTTGTTGGAAATTTTCTAAAAGGGAGAAAAGTTCTATGGGCAGCAAACCTTCAACATAGGGGAAATGCAATCTCATTATCACTTACCTCTAGAAGAGCATTGAGACGAAGCCGCCGTCATAGAAAAACACCCTATCGCGCCCCTCGATTTGATAATCGAAAACGAACAGATGGTTGGATTGCGCCTTCTTTGCAATCGAGAGTGGATCATATTCACACTTGGGTCTCCAGATTGCAGAGATGCTCTCCCATATCTTCCATCGCTGTAGAGACTGTACGTTTTGATACGCAAAAATTGCAAAATCCGGAGATCTCCGGCATTCTCTATCAACAGGGAGAGTGCCTCGGCTACGAGATCAGGGAGTATCTTCTTGAAAAATGGGGGCGGAAATGCGCTTATTGCGGAAAAGAAAACACGCGATTAGAAATCGACCATATTGTTCCCAAAAGCCACGGCGGAAGCGATAGAGTCTCAAATCTCATCATCTCCTGCAAAGAATGCAATAGCAAAAAAGCAAACGGGGACATACAGGAGTTTTTAGAAAACAAGCCCGCTATTCTATCCAAAATTCTCACAAAGTCAAAAGTTTCACTAAGCGATGCTGCCGTAGTCAATGCGACGAGGGTAGCAATAGGCCGCGATCTTCGTTCCTTTAACCTTCCCCTCACATTTTGGAGCGGCGGTAGGACAAAATTCAATAGAGTCAAACAATCGTACGAAAAAGACCACTGGATAGATGCTGCTTGTGTTGGAGAAACAGGAGAGTTCGTTCACATTGACAAAACATTCTCCCCGCAAGTGATCAGGGAAACGGGAAAAGGCTGCCGCCAATTCTGCCTAATGGACCGATATGGATTTCCAAGGACGAGCGCCAAAAAGCAGAAAAGTGTCTATGGCTTCAAAACGGGAGACCTTGCCAGAGCCATTGTAACGAAAGGCAAAAAATCAGGGTGTTATCTTGGAAGGGTAGCCGTGAGGCTTTCGGGAAATTTTTGTTTTGACACCGCCGTCGGAAAAGTTGATGGCATTAACTATAGATACTGCCAAAATATACAGATGGCAGATGGTTACATTTATTCAATCAAGAAACCAAACAAAAGGAGCAGCGCTTCCTCCCACCCCTAAAGGGATGGGTTTCCGCGCTGTCAAATTAGGATGAAAAAGCTACTTTTTGCTCTAGTTTTCTTGGCCGCAGCTCTTTTTGCAAGTGAAGAGAACAATGCCCTTTTCGAAGAAAAAGCAGGCGTTTTGAATCAAGAATTGATGCAGCTTCGCTTTGAGCTGAAAGGGCATTATCAAAAAGCTGCACAACTTTTTGACAAGCACGCGGAAGAAAAGGAATATAAAGCTCTTCTTGAAACAATCAAAGAGACCAGGTCCAAGATCGAGGAAAAAGAAAAGTTGTGGCGCTCTTCTTTTATCGGAGGCAAGGAGAATAATGAGGAGGAGCCTTATGGCTTTTGGGATCAGGGAGAGACGACTCTTTCTCAGCTGATCATGGAATATGGGTCCTGCGATTTTCTCTACATTATCCCCTTGGAGATAGGTTCGATCAAAATTCATATGTGCTCGAATATTCCGATCCCTAAAGAGAGCTGGAATGAGATGATCGAGCTGATTCTTCTCCACAATGGAATCGGAATAAAAAAATTGGGCTCTTACTTGCGCCAGGTTTTTATTCTCAAACATGATCTGATGAATATTGAAGCGGTGGCCAAGTCGTTGGATGATTTGAAGCATCTCTCCGGCCTCTCTTCTGTTTTTTATGTCTTTTCCGCACCGTTGGAACAGCTGCGCTCCGTGCAGGCTTTTTTTGAACGCTTTGCAGATCCCAAACAAACGACGATTCAGGTAGTAGGAAGCAAAATCGTTCTCATTGCCACGAAAGAATCCATTGAAAAATTATTGGAAATTTATAGCGTCATTTGGGGCAAAGAACAGGAAAAGATTGTGCGGATTTTTCCTTTAAAAAAGATCCAGGGAGCAGAGGCGGAAAAAATTTTGAAAACCTTTTTCCAAGAATCTGCAAGCAAAAACCGCCCTTCGTTTTACAATGCCCAGATCGAGGAGCTTACCATCATCTCTCTTCCTCCCGGCTCATCGCTTGTCTTGGTGGGCACGTTCGCTCTGGTAGAAAAAGCAGAAAAAATTTTGAAGGAGCTGGAGGAGGGGTTGCAAGAAAGCAGCGAGATGACCATTTTTTGGTATGCATGCAAACATTCGGCGCCTGAAGATTTGGCCCATATTTTGGAAGGGCTTTATTCCTCCATGAGCAAGAGCCCGTTTGCGGATGAAGAAAGGCCGTCTTCGGCCGAGGTTGGAGCGAATGCTCCCGATCTTCCCGTCTCCACTTCCTTCGTTCAACCGACAAAAATGGAGCAGCGCAAGGGTTTAGTAAAAGGAAATATCGTGGTCGACTCGAAGACGGGCTCTCTTTTTATGGCGGTGCGGAAAGAAGAATTGCCGAAAATACAGATGCTCTTGGAAAAGCTGGATGTCCCCAAAAAGATGGTGCAGATCGATGTGATGCTCATCGAAAAAAAACTTCTGGACCATAGCCAAACGGGCATTAATCTGCTCAAAATTGGATCCTCGCACAACGTAAAAGAAACCGCTCTTTCTTTTGACGGCTCTTCCAAAGCGAGCAAAAAGGGGATTTTAGATTTCATTCTCTCGCGCCCCAAGGGAACTCTTCCCTCGTTTGATCTTTTGGCAAGTTTTTTGATGGCGCAAGAAGATTTGCGCATCAATGCAAACCCCTCTGTTTTGGCCGTAAATCAAACCCCTGCCACGATTTCTATCGTAGAGGAAATCTCGATCAACAACGGCGCAATTCCCGTGGAGGCAGGGCAAAATAATTCCTATAAAAATTCTTATACGCGCGCCCAATATGGAATCCAGATTTCTCTTTTACCGATTATCCATCTATCCGAAGAAGAGGGAGAAAGGGGATTCATCACGATTCAGACCAAAGTGTCGTTTGACACAACTCATGCATCTGAAGAGGATCGCCCGCCCGTGACGCGGCGTCAAATTGAAAATGAAGTTTGCGTCTCCGACGGGGAGACGATTATCCTTGGAGGGTTGAAAAGAAATTCGATCGAGGAGAATCGAGAAAAAATTCCATTTTTAGGAGACATTCCCGGCATCGGAAAGCTTTTTGGAACGAATAAAAGAAACAATAGCACGACGGAAATGTTCATCTTCATCACGCCTCACATCGTGGGGGATACCAAAGAGGAGCAAAAAAAACTCAGGCAAGAGTCGCTGCAAAAAAGACCGGGAGATCTTCCCGAGTTTCTCGAAAAACTCTACGAGGCAAAGGATTTGCAAAAGAAAAAGCTTTTTGAAAAAAGCTTAAGGCTCCTATGGGATCGAACCTAAAAACCAGAGAATCTATCGGCGCATTTTTCGGAATGGACGCTGCGAAGGATCTCTTTGACTTTCCCTTCGTAAAAGAGCGCGTTTTCAAGATCGAGTATGCCTTTGCAAAAGAATACCAAGTGCTGCCTTTGCAAGAGGATGAAAAGAAGATCTGGGTTGCTGTTGTGGATCCTTTTCATTTGGAGCCGCTCGATGAACTTCGCCTCCTTTTAAAAAAGGAGATCAAGCCCGTTCTTACTTCCAAGAGCTCTTTAGAACAGGCCCTACAGCAGTGTTATCATCAAAATGAGGAAGAGACGAAACGACTCTTGTCCCCCTTGGTGAAAAACAGGGAGGAAAAAACGGATGGAAGCGAGGGGTATGATCTTTTGGAAAAAAAAGAGGAAGGCTCCGTCATTCGCATGCTCAACGCGATTCTCATTGAGGCTATTCAGGAAGGAGCGTCCGATATCCATTTTGAGCCCCAAGCAGAAGGGATGCACGTGCGCTATCGCATCGATGGAATGCTTCTAAAAAGACATGAATTTCCGAAAGAGCATCAGTCTCAAATTCTGACGCGCATCAAAGTTTTATCTCAGCTCGATATTGCAGAACATCGCCTGCCTCAAGATGGAAGGGTCAAGTTGAAGATGGGGGGAAGAGAGATCGATTTTCGCGTGAGCACCATTCCCGTCATTTACGGAGAGCGGGCCGTGCTGCGTATCCACGACCGCAGCCAAGCTCTTTTTGGCCTTGAGCATCTTGGCATGGGGGAAAAAATCTTAAACTCCTTTCGGAGACAGATTCGCTTTTCTGAAGGGATTGTCCTTGTCACAGGTCCGACCGGAAGCGGAAAAACAACGACGCTTTACAGCGCTCTTCACGAGATCCATTCTTCAGAAAAAAACATCATGACGATCGAAGATCCCGTAGAGTTTAAAATCCCTCGCATCGCACAGATCGGAGTTAACCCTAAGATTTCGCTCACCTTTGGAATGGGACTTCGCCATATTTTGCGGCAAGATCCCGATGTGATCATGATTGGAGAAATTCGCGATCGAGAAACTGCAGAAATCGCCATCCAGGCGGCTTTGACGGGCCATCTGGTTTTGAGCACTCTGCATACCAACGACGCTCCCTCGGCAATCGTGCGTCTGGTCGACATGGGAATCGAGCCCTATCTTCTCACCTCCTCCATCGTGGCTGTTTTGGCGCAAAGATTAGTTCGAAAAATTTGTCCCTCTTGCCGCACGAAATACACACCGACGGCCGAGGAATTAAAAAAATTGGGAATAAAAAAAGAAAACGCAAGAGAGATGCAGTTTTTTTACGGCAAGGGGTGCGAGGAGTGTTTTCAAACCGGATTTAAGGGAAGGCATGGAATTTATGAGCTCATGGAGATGAGCGCCTCTATGAAGAAGCAGGTCCTCAAAGGGCCCCAAGCAGAAGAGATCAAAGCCATCGCGCTTTCTGAAGAGATGGTCGATCTTTTTCACTCGGGTGTTGCGCTTGTTTGCCTTGGGATAACCACATTGAGCGAAGTGCTTCGCGTTACGCAGATGCAAAGATGAGGATCGATGGCTCTTTTTTCTTATAAAACTATAAATGAAAACGGAAAAAAAACAACAGGCATGCTCCATGCGGAAAGCATCGGACACGCCCGCTCTCTTTTATTGCAGCGGAAAATATTGGTGACATCCCTGCAGATTTTGCCGGAAAGAAAAAGAGAGCGGGTGTTGCAAAAAAAGGATCTGCTCTCTTTCACGCGGCAAACGGCAAAGCTCTTAAAAGCGGGACTGCCCCTTTATGAAACGATTCTTTCTTTAGAAGAAAAATATCGCACTTCCCATCTGCAATCCTTTCTTCTCGATCTTACCGAAAAGCTCAAGGCGGGCCGTTCTTTTTCCGAAGCTCTTGCAATGCATCCGAAAAATTTTGATTTTCTCTATTGTGCGATGGTAGCCAATGCGGAAAAAACGGGCTCTCTGGAACAAACTCTTGAAGAGATTGCCAATCTCCTCGAGAGAGGGGAAAAGCTGAAAGGCCAGCTTGTTTCTACTCTTATCTACCCCTCTTTTCTCTTAGGCTTTAGTCTGATGGTGGTTTGCTCTCTGCTTTTTTACATCATTCCCTCTCTTTTTGAATTATTCGAGGGCAGGGCCCTGCATCCGCTCACGCAATGCATCCTTTCTTGCAGCCATTTTGCGATTTCCCATAAATTAGCGATCCTATCGGTTTTTGTTGTATCTCTCGCTTCATTGAGCCTCTGCTTTTTTTCCCAAAAAATAAAAGAGAGATTCGGGCGCATTTTCTTGCGCCTGCCCTTTGTGAAAAGCCTGATGCTTAAAGTGGGTTTTGTTCGTTACTTTCGCTCATTATCCGCCCTGCTCCAAGGCGGCGTTCCTCTTTTAGATGCACTCAAGCTTTCGCGAAGCGTGATGCTTCATTCTCTTTTAGACCGGCAGATGAAGGAAGCGGAAAGGCGCGTGAGAGAAGGGTGGCTTTTGAGCGTTCATTTGGAAAAAAGTTCTCTCGTTCCTCAGTGGGTCTGCCGGATGGTCGGTGTTGCTGAAAAGACGGGAGATTTGCAGAACATGCTGCGCCACATTGCCGACATTTATGAGGAGGAGCTGGAAAAAAGTCTTGCACAAATATCAACGTTTCTTCAGCCTCTTCTCCTACTCATATTAGGAGTGATCGTGGGAGTCGTTGTTTTATCCGTTCTCATTCCTTTAACTGACGTAAGTTCATTTTCAGGTTAAAAATAGGAGAATCTTATGATCTATCAAAGAGAAAAAAGAGCGTTCTCTCTTTCCATTTTGGAAATCATGATTGTCATTCTTTTGATTTCTATCATAGGGGGCGCCATTGGGTATAATCTAAAAGGCAGTCTTGACAAGGGAAAAGCGTTTAAAACCGTACAAGCGAAAGAGCAGCTTCGAGATCTTCTTCTTCTCTGTGTGGCGGAAGGGAAAGCAACCATGGAAAGAGCCGCCAAAGAACCTGAGCAATGTTTGAAACAGATGGACCTTGCAAAGAAACCAGACGAGCTGGTCAAAGATGGATGGGGCGTTCTTTTTGAAATTAAAGTGGAAAGCGGGAATGCCGATTTTAAAATTACATCCAAGGCGCATGAGAAATATATCAAAGATCATGAGGAGAAAAAAGAAAAGAGCGCACCTAAAGACGATCAGACATGATCCTCTTTCGGAAGATCGCTTTTTTCTCCCTGATGGAAATCCTCATCGTCCTCTCGCTGATCCTTCTTGTGGGCAGCGTTTCCACCTTTTATATGCATGATGCTTTGCGCCTGCGCCGTTTTGAAGCCAATCGCAAAAGCCTCCAATATATGATCTGCTTTTGTCGCGAGATGGCGATGACTCACCAAGTGGATATCCAATGGGTCATCGAACAGGATCTTCGCGTCCCTAATCTGGTTTGTCGGATTTTTTGTGAAGAGGATCAAAAAGCCCTTTTGTATTTTGCAAATAAAAAGAGTTCCTTTGCGCCTCTTTTTTTTGCCGGACCAAACAGTTCGCCTTCCTATGCGTGCACGTTTTATTCTTCCGGTTTTGTGGAAGCCAATATGCAGATTTCAGATGGGAAAAGAACATGTGCTCTTTCTTTTCCGTTTTTTATCAAACCAATCGATGGGTCCAAACCACCGCATCCTTTCTCATTTAAAAAAAAGAGAGAGGTTTTTTTTGTGCCCAATCGGGGATCCTAAAAATCCCCTTGTTAAAAAAAAATGTTTTTTATATACTAAACACACTTTTTTATTTACGAAGGAGGTTGAGAATATGTTTAAGCTTGTTGAAAGTGATCGTCCGCCGTCAAATGTTACGGGGCTTCCCGGTATTGGTATTAGAGGAGAAATGGTGGTCTTTGGAGTTTTGGCGTGTGTTGGTATTGGCGCCATAGGAGCTCCGGCTGTAAGTGCTATAGGCGCCGGGGTTGGGATCCTTTACGCGGTTGGCAATGTGTACGACCGTATTATCGCAAAATGGGATGCGGACAGGACTGCGCAAAAAAAGGGTCGAACAAGTCCTTTGGGCATTTGTGCAATTTGTGTGATCGTTGCTGCCGGAACTACAGCTATTGTGAATTTTGTGAGTTTGAAAATTTTTGGGAATGGGTCTGATTCTCGAAAATCGTAGTCAATAACCGTTGTTTGTGTTTGAAGGATTAAAGTCTTTTTACAAAGGAGATTGTCTTATGTGCTTTGTTGATGGTGAGTATCGGTTTTCGCATGAAAGACATCGCGGGAGATTTTCGCCAGACGATGGATTTATCTTTGGCGGCATAGTGGCGCAGCTTGTTGATGTTGCTGTATTTATATTCACTAGCCCGGGAACGTGGTTCGCTACTCAGGCTCCTGCTCCTAAAGCATCTTTTGCTAAAAGAGTTCTTCTTTCTATGCGTGCACGTTTTACTCTTCCGGTTTTGTGGAAGACAAAATGCAAATCTCAGATGAGAGAAGGGAATGATTTCTTTCTTTTCCGTTTTTTATCAAACCAATTGATGTTATAAAGGAGGTTGTCTTATGGGCTTTTTTATTGATGGTGAGTATCGGTTGCCTCATAATAAATATCGCAGGGGATCTTCAGACGATGGATTTGGCTTGGGCGGTATGGTGGCGCTGATTGTTGACGTTGCTGTATTTATATTCACTAGCCCGGGAACGTGGTTCGCTCCTTCTCCTGCGCCGCCACCGAGTCAAGGATGGCTTTCGTCAATCTTTTTTTCTCGTCCTGCACCGCCACCGAGTAGAGGATGGTTTTCTTGGATTTTTTCTTCTGCACCGCCGCCTCCTCCCAAGGGATGGTGGGCCCGCCTCACTGCTTCGGCTCCCGAAGAGACGGGGGGATTAGATGGAGGTGGAAACAGACATCCAGATAACTACTATCCGGGATATCATTACCCCCTACCTACAAAGAAAGAGCGTCAGATACATCAGCCAAGAAATGAGCCGGGGCCCGTAGATGTTCTCCCTCCGCCGTTGGATCTGCCAGATGACGGCCTAACATCTTGCTCGGTCATGTGATAGTTTTGGATTTTTTTTCTTGCGTAAATTAAGATAGGCTTCTTATGGGATAGCCTATCTTTTTTTTTAAGTAGATGGCTTTTTGAAATTTTTCTTATCTCGATTTATGAGGGCAGTGCGATTGCACAAGAAGTGGATTTGATTCAGGTAGAAAAAGATTCTCCGGCTTATCAAAAATGGCCCTCCCCGCCAAAACTTCTGAGGTTGTCTTCAGAAAATCAATCTGCCCAAAACACAACAAATGTAGTGCCGCAAACCATTTAATTTTTTTGCAACACGCTTATCTATAGCAACATGCGTTTTTTTGGTGTCAAGCTCGGGAAAGAGTTCCTATGCGTGCACGTTTTACTCTTCCGGTTTTGTGGAAGCCAATATGCAGATTTCAGATGGGAAAAGAACATGTGCTCTTTCTTTTCCGTTTTTTATCAAACCAATCGATGGGTCCAAACCACCGCATCCTTTCTCATTTAAAAAAAAGAGAAGTTTTTTTGTGCCGGATCGGGGATCCTAAAAATCCCCTTGTTAAAAAAAATGTTTTTTATATACTGAACCCGCTTTTTTATTTACAAAGGAGAGTGAGAGTATGTTTGTGTCTGTTGAGAGTGATCGTCCGCCGTCAAATGTTACGGGGCTTCCCGGTATTGGTATTAGAGGAGAAATGGTGGTCTTTGGGGTTTTGGCGGCTGTTGGTATTGGTGCCATAGGAGCTCCAGCTGTGAGTGCTATAGGAGTCGGGGCTGGGATCATTTATGCGGTTGGCAATGTATACAGCCGTATTATCAAAAAATGGGATATGGAGAGGACTGCGCAAAAAAAGGGTCAAACAAGTCCTTTGGGCATTTGTGCAATTTGTGTGATCATTGCTGCCGGAACTGCAGCTGTTGTGAATTTTGTGAGTTTGAAAATTTTTGGGAACGGATCTGATTCTCGAAAATCGTAGTCAATAGCCGTTGTTTGTGTTTGAAGGAAAGAGAGGAGCGGGAAAGATCGCGCCGGATACGGCGAAATTACTCCAGTTTGCGTAATCCAGTGATAGTTTTGGATTTTTTTTCTTGCGTAAATTAAGATAGGCTTCTTAAGAGATAGCCTATCTTTTTTTTTAAGTAGATGGCTTTTTGAAATTTTTCTTATCTCGATTTGGAGGGCTCATGAAGAAGTTGATGATCTTTACTTTTCTTTTTTTTCTTTCACAGTTTCTCTTCGCTGAAGATCTAGCGGGATTAAAACCAAGACAGCCCAATTGGCGGTCCGACACGGTTTCGATTCATCCGAATGGAAATCCCAAAGAGGTTATTTTTTATGAACCAACTCTTGAGGGAAAGGAAATTCCCGTAAAAAAGGTCACGTTTTATGAGGGGAGTGCGATTGCACAAGAAGTGGATTTGATTCAGGTAGAAAAAGATTCTCCGGCTTATCAAAAATGGTCCTTTCCATTGGTCCCAAACGGAAGATGCGTGGATCTCTTTGAATCCGGCAAAGTGCAAAAGGTTTCTTTCTATGACAAAGGGTTTTTGGAAGGAGAAGTGATTGGCTATCATTCGAATGGAAACATCGCTTCCAAGTTTTTCTATCAATCAGGAGAACTTTCGGGACATTATGAGACTTGCTATGAAGAGGGGGGAAAAAAGGAGGAGGGGAGTTATAGCAGAGGGAAGCTTGTCTCGGAAAAGGTGGCCTACACTCCCGCGCAGGAAAAAGTCTCGCTTTATACCTATGTGGATGGTCTTTTGGAGGGAAAGGGAACCGAGTGGTATCCCAACGGAGGCGTCAAAAACGAATCCTACTATCATCAAGGATTGTTGCATGGAAATGAGAAGAATCCCGCCTTCATTTTTTATGATGAGAAGCACGCGATCTTAGAAGTGCTCGATTTTAGGGAAGGAAAAGCTACGGGCCTTCATATCAAATACCATCCTAACGGCAAAGAGAGTTATCGCGTCCTTTATAAAGAAGGGAAGAAAGAGGGAAAAGAGTACTTTTTTTCTCCCGAGGGAAAGATTATTGGTGCGGGAGAATTTCAATCGGGCAAAGCGATCGGGAAGCATGATCTTCACCATCCGAATGGAAAGCTTTTCTATGAAAAGGTCTATGACTCTTCGGGAAATCTCCTTCGTCCCATTGTGGAATATGATGCGGAAGGAAATAAGGTAAGAGAATACTCCCTTAAAGAAGAGCGTCTTGAAGGGAAATATTGGGAATATCAAGAAAAAGGAGCGCTCCGTTTGGAGCATTTTTATTCAGAGGGACAATTGCAAGGGGAGCAAAAGGAGTTTTTTCCCTCCGGGCAGATAAAAATTCGCTGTTTTTACAAAGACAATAAACGAGACGGTCTTTATGAAGAATGGCATGAAAATGGAACGTTGATCGCAAAAATGAACTTCAAAGATGACCGGATGGATGGAGTTTCTCAAGAATGGTTTGCTTCCGGCAAGCGCAAAAGAGAGTCCTGTTTTTCTAAAGGAAGCCCCACCGAAAGATTTTCTGAATGGTTTGAAAATGAAAAAGAAAAGCTTGTGATGGAATGGAAAGAGGGAAAGAAATTGGGAATACATAAGATTTGGGATGAACAGGGAGACTTGCTCTTGGATGCTCAATATAAGGAGGATCTGTTGGACGGAGATTGTTTTTCTTGGTTCTCCAAGGGAAAGCCAAAAGAAAAACTTCATTATGAAATGGGCAAGATGCATGGAAAACAAGAGTGGTTCTACCCGAACGGAAACAAACAGAGGGTTGCTTTTTACGACCATGACCTTTTCGATCAGAGACTGCAGGCATGGTATGAGGATGGGTCGGAACATCTCGATCAGACCTTTTCTAAAGGCCGGCCTATCGGAGATCAGCATGACTATTATCCCCCCTCTTTTTGCGAACATTCACAGAGCAAACAGCACGTTCGATGGTTTCACTATGATGACGAGGGAAAAATGCAGGGAGAGCAGAAGACCTTTTTCCCCAACGGAAAGGTCGAAGCGCTTGTGACCTACGAGCATGGAGAGCTTCACGGAGTGAAATCCCTTTGGGACCGCGAAGGCAATCTTCTCGAACAGGCGACTTACGCAAAAGGAAAGCTTGAAGGAGAGTTTTTTCAAAAGCTTCCTGACGGAAGAGAGGTCTATTTCACCTATAAAAACAATTTCAAAAACGGCCCGCATCGTATTTTTTATCCGCAGCAAAAAGAAAAGGAGAGAATCAAGGCAATCCAGGCAAATTATAAAGATGATCTCTTGGACGGAAAGGTAGAAGAGTATAATCCAGAGGGAGTTTTGATGGCCGAATCCCTCTATTGCAAGGGAAAAAGGGAGGGGCTCACAACGCTTTTCTCTCCCCAGGGAAAGAAATGGATGACGGTCGCATTCAAAGGGGATGTAAAAGAGGGGCCATGCACGGAGTATTCTCCCGAGGGAAAAATTCTCAAAGAGGTTACTTTTGTCAACGACCTGAAAGAGGGCGAGGAAAAATCTTTCTTCCCTAGCGGGTCTAAAGCCTCTCTCTCCATTTATAAAAAGGGACTTTTGGAGGACAAAAGCTTCTATTGGAACGAAAAGGGAGTCCTTGTTTTCGAAGGAGCCTACCAAGCCGGCAAGCGTCATGGGAAGATGATGAAATATAATGAAGAGGGAAAGCCTATTCTGGAACAAAATTTCTTGAACGACGAGCTCCATGGAGTCAAAAAGAAATATGAGAAATCGGGAGAGGTTTTTCAGGTTTTCTATGACCATGGAAATAAGGTAGAAAAGAAGAAATAATCGAGCGCCCGAGGAGACTTTCTTTCGTGCACCTTAAGAGATGCGATCGGGCCTTTCTAAAGAGAGAAGAACGAGAGGGCGTTGGCTTTTGTGGCGTCTGCGATCTTCTCGAGGGAATCATTTCGCAAGCGCGCAAGGGCTTTTGCCACCTCGGGAAGAAACGAGGGTTCATTTCTCTTGCCTCGATGGGGAGTTGGCGCAAGATAAGGGGCATCGGTCTCGATGAGCATTCTTTCTAGAGGAACGTAAGCGGCCACTTCGTGCAACGAGGGGTTTTTTGCGAAAGAAACAATCCCGCTAAAAGAAATCATCCAGCCCAAATCGAGCGCTTCTTTTGCTTCGAGGAGCGTTCCCGTAAAACAGTGAAGAAGAGCTCTTGGGCTCTTATATTCGCTTTTTGCAAGTGCAAAAAGGTCTTCAAAGGCCTCTCGGCAGTGAATGATAACGGGAAGATCAGAGCTTAAAGCGAGCTGAAAGTATTGGACTAAGAGTTTTTTTTGACTCTCTTTGCTCGATGGGTGGTAATGGTAATCGAGTCCTGTCTCTCCGATCGCTTGGATCTTTTTTTCTTTTGCGGCTTTGGAAAAAAACGGAAAATGGAGATCTCCTTCTTTTGCAGCATCGTGGGGAGTTGTGGCGGCAGCGAGCGAAATCCAAGGATATTGCTCGCAGAGTCTCAACCCTTGCCCTAATGCGGAAGGGTCGATGCAAACGTTGATGATTCTTTCGATGTTTTTTTGCTTTGCACGTGATAGAATTTCTCCTAATTCCTCTTCGGGGAAAAGAGAGAGGTGTGCATGAGAGTCGATGAAAGAGAGTTTTTGTTGCATGAGATGAAGTGGCTTTTTGCCAAAGGATAATGCGATCGGCCAACTTTGGCAAATGCTTCTTTTCCTCAAATGAAAAAAATGCAAAAATGGATAGGGAACATTAGAGGAAGTGTGTGAAAGAGATTATTGCTGTTGCCCCTTTTTTTTCTGCTTATACTCAATCGGACCTTTTTGGAAAGCTGGTCTTTTTGGGACTTTTTTTTCTATCGTTTATCTCCTGGATGGTGCTTCTCCACAAGCTGTTTTTGATGCGCAAATTGAGGCGCATGGGCCAACAATTTGAGTATATTCTTTCCCAGCACTCCGGCCATTTTTTAGGCTTTAGTGAAGGAACTCTTGCGATGACGTCCCATCCCCATTTCGAGGTGTTTCGCATTCTGAAACAGAAAACGATCGAGCTTCTCAATAAGAATCGCGAATATGCGCAAAATAAAGAAGAGGTGACCCTTTCTCAATATGATATCGAGTGGATTGAAACGCATCTGGAAACAACGCTCTCTTCTCAAGTCAAGGAAATGGAAAAAAATCTCTTCATCCTCTCCACGGTAGTGACGCTTGCTCCTTTTTTGGGGCTTTTGGGAACCGTATGGGGAATCTCGATTACCTTTGCAAATTTGCATGGGTCGGCCATGGCCATGGGAAACTCAGCGGTTCTCTCGGGCCTTGCGATGGCGCTTGGAACAACGGTTGTGGGACTGGTGGTTGCGATTCCCGCTTTGGTTGCCTATAACTATCTGAAAAACAGCGTCCGTGATTTTGCCAAGGACCTGGAGATTTTTTCTCATCGAATGCTTTCTATGGTTGAGATCCAATATCGTAAGGTAGACTGATGCGAAAAAAACGAAGTTTTTCAGATTCTTCCGTCCTTGACGAGACACTCATCAACTTGACGCCTTTGATCGACGTTGTTTTTGTCGTACTCGTTGCTTTCATACTCATAGCGCCTCTTTTGGAGATGGATCAGATTGATTTAGCGGCAGGCGGAAAAACGTCTCAAAGAGATCTCTCCGGGAGGGGAGCTATTTGCATTTACGTGAAGGCGGATGATTCGATCTGGATGCGCAATCGTCCGGTGAGCTTGCAAGAACTGAGCGGTATTTTGAAAGAAGCGCATGAGCGCTCCCCTCAAGAAATCCCGCAAGTCTTTCATGACCGCAAAGCCTGTTTCGGCACCTATCAAACCCTCAAAAGTTGCGTGGAAGAGGCGGGATTTGAGCAGATGCATGTCTTTTTGAAGTCAAATAATTAAACCCATGCAAAATCTCTATCGCATAGGATTTCGGACGATTTTTCTGGTGGGAGTTAGCCACTTGCTTCTGGTTGTTTTCTTTTTGATCGCCAAAACTCCTTTGCGCCCCGCCCACAAAACCATCCTTGTGAAAAGTTTTTCTGCGCCCTCTGTTTTTCAAGAGCGCACACCTCTTGCCAAACCTACAAAAGAGACCCAAAAGCCTACTCTAGAATCGATCGTTCCGAAAGAGAGGATGTCTGCGGCAGTGAAGGAAATGCCCAAAAAAGAGATCATTGAAAAGAAAGAAAACACTATCCCTTCAGAAAAAAAAACCACCTCTTTGAAAAAATACAGCCCGAAATTGGCGTCGGAGTCCTTCAAAAAGAGCGGTTTGGTTCAGAAAAAAAATCTCCAAGAAAAGGTTTCTCGATCGGGGGAAAGGCCGAAAGTGCGGCCGAAAGAGGAGGGCAGTCGGCCCCCTCTGCAAAGAGAGTATGCAGAGTCTTTGGTCAAGGAGATAGAAAAAAATATTGCTTTTCTTGCTCATCCCTCGGGAAAGCAGAGTTCGTGGGCGGAAATCAAAGTGCCCTCTTATGTCCAGCCCTCCTCCCTTGAAGCAAAGGTGGAAAATGCGCCTTTTTCCTCGAACGAATCCTCAGTTTATCAAGATCGGCTCATTCAGGATTTGAAAAATAATCTCAAGCTGCCCGAATATGGAGAGGTAAAATTGCTCGTGAGAATTTCTTCTAAAGGAGATGTGATAAAAGCCGAGGTTCTCTCTTCTAGAAGCGAAAGGAACAAAGGTTATTTGCAAAAAGAACTCTTGCGATTACAATTTGCCTGGTTCCCCCAGGTTCTGTCAGAGGCTCCTTTTTATGATTTTGTTATTACATTTCAAAACGAGAACCCGTAAAGGTAAAAAATGTTTGATAAAATAAAAAATCTTTTGTTCGATCTTCTGCTCTTTTCCCCTTTTCTTTTGCAAGCGGAAGAAGAGCTTCATGTGGTTTTGCCGACGCAATCACAGCTTGCCTTTCTTTATCGATCCCCCATCTACTGCCAAGAATCGAGTTTTGAAAGGATCTACGTACAAGAGCTGCAGAGGATCTATCATCAGGATCTGGACCAAAGCGGCGTTTTTCTCGTGGCAAAAGAGCAGGAAGAGAAGAATCTTCTTTTAAGTAAATCAAATCCCGAAGAAGCGTTTGATGCAAAGGTTTGGAAAAAGGAAAAAATTTCCTATGTGATCAAAGCCGTTTCTTCTCAAAAGGAAGTGGAGGTGCAGGTCTATAATCCCCATGAATCGAAACTTTGGAAATTCAAGGCCGACTTGACGGGGCGCTTTGCGGAAGATCGGCAGAAAATGCACCGGCTTTGCGATTATCTCATTGAAAGGCTGACGGGGAAAAAAGGCGTTGCCAGCGGCAGAATCCTCTATACTGTAAGAGTTCCCAACCCCGCATCCAACGGGCCCAAATGGATTTCTGAGGTTTGGATCTGCGATCGAGACGGCTCGAATGCCCATGCGGTCACGGCGGAGAAGAGTTATGCGATGCATCCTCTCTTCATGTCCATGAGAAATCCGGGAGATTTTATCTATGTTTCCTATAAAGACGGCCAGCCCAAGATCTACCACTTTTGGGCAGAAAAAAAAGATTCCACGCCCCTCATTTCTTTGCGAGGCAATCAGATTTTGCCCGCTTTTTCGGCCGCAAAAGATTGTCTTGCCTTTATTTGCGACGCTGCCGGACGGCCCGATCTTTTCTTGCAAAGGTTGGACGCAAGAGGAGAGGCGATAGGCAAGCCCTTGCAGCTTTTTTCCTTTCCAAGGGCCACGCAAGCCTCGCCGACCTTTTCTCCCGATGGGAGAAACATTGCTTTTGTCTCCGACAAAGATGGCCCCCCTAGAATTTATGTGGTCCGGATTCCGGAAGATATTTCTTTTCATAAACGGCCGGAGGCAGCGCTCATAACGAAGAAGAATCGGGAAAACGTTTCTCCTGCATGGTCTCCCGACGGGACAAAAATTGCTTACAGCGCCAAAACCGATGGGGTGCGGCAGATATGGATCTATGATTTTCAAACAAATGACGAGTGGCAATTAACAAAAAGCTCCGGCAATAAAGAGAATCCTTCTTGGGCAAAAGATAGTTTGCACCTTATTTATAATACCGATGATCAAAATTCGGGCGAGCTTTATGTTATTGATTTAAATTTACAAACACCTGTTAAAATAACAAATGGGTTTGGAAAAAAACGATTTCCATGTTGGGAGCCTTTCTGATATCTTGGAAATTATGAAAAACATTTCATGAGGTCAATATGAAAAAATATTTCTTTGCCTTTCTATGCGCTTGCATGGTTTTGAGCCTTGCAAGTTGTCAAAAAGGTAAAAAAAATGGGTGGGATGATATTAAAACCGCTGGCCGTTATATGAATCGAGGAATCGATACGATGTTTGGCAAGCCTTATGATTCTCGTTTGATTGATAAAGAAGGTGATTTTGCAGGTCCTAATAAAGAACAGTTTGTTGCTTTGAGAGATAAGGATCTTCATACGCAATTTGCATCCACTGATATGGCGCTCTCTCAGCCGTCGGTCTTCCCCGGAGAAAAGGGAAGCGGACTTCCCGGATTGCAAAGTTTTTACGCGCCTCCTGCAGAACTGGTCGCGGTCTTTCAAATGATTCATTTCGACACCAATGATTCTCAGGTGCGCTCGACTCGAGATTTCGAGGCGATTCGTCAGATTGCCGATTACGTGAAGGCCCATTCTTCCGTCTATCTTTGCCTGGAAGGGCATTGTGATGAAAGAGCGTCTGCTGCTTTCAACATGGCACTTGGAACGAGAAGAGCCAATCAGGTACGATCTTTGCTTATTAAGCAGGGAGTGGACATCAACCACCTCTTCCCGGTTTCCTATGGAAAGGAAAAGCCTTTGGCTTCGGGTCATGAGGAGAGTGATTGGCGGCAGAATCGAAGAGTTGAATTTAAGCTGTATCAAAAATGATCAAGAAAAAACAGTTGTTCCTTTTATGCATCCTCTCATCTTTTGGGTTGGGAGGATGTTTTTTTGCTAGTAGCCGCTCGAGCGGGGAGACTCCCGCTGCAGATGTTGCCTTGCAGCAAGTGCAGACGCGTCTTGATGATTCCCACCATGATTTGCACTGCATGCAGGCGGATTTTCAGATCATCGAATCGCGCATCAAACAGTTGGAAATTTCGATTGCGAACCTGAAAAATCTATCGCGACAACTCCAATCGCTGGAGATGAGGCAGCAAGAGATTCTCAAGGATATCAAACAGCTCTCTTCTCATGCCAATGAAACGACAGCTTCTTTTTCTCAGTATAAAAATCGTTTGGGCGAGCTGGAGAAAGAGATCTCTTCCCAGCATCAGAAACTCAATGAAGTGCATCAGCTCAAAGGTTCTTTAGAGTCCGTTGCGGAGTCGATCAAACAGATTTCCTCGCAAGATGCAACCTATCGGGTGCGCACCGGGGATTCATTGGAAAAAATCGCGCGCAAGTACAGGGTCTCTCTGGAGTCGCTCAGAAAGGCCAACGGTTTGGATCAGGATCGTATCATGGTGGGGCAGGAATTAAAGATTCCGCCGATTCATCCATAATGTCTGAGAGTTTTATCGCTATTTTTGATTCAGGACTCGGAGGGCTTACCATCCTGCGCGAGGTGATGCGCATCCTTCCTTCTGAAAATCTTCTCTATTTTGGCGACATGGCGCGCGTTCCCTATGGGGGAAGAAGCCCAAAGACAATCGTGCGCTATGCAATGGAGAACATTCGTTTTTTAATGCAGCGGCGCATCAAGTGTCTTGTCATTGCTTGCCATACCGTATCTGCCTATGCTTTGCCGGATCTGCAAAGAGAATTTTCCCTTCCGATCCTTGGCGTCATCGAGCCTGCCGTTGAAGAAGTTCTCAAAAATAAGAGCGCGCGCCACATCCTCATTTTAGCAACTGCGGCAACGATTGCGTCAAACATCTATCCAAAGCTGATTTTGGAAAAAAGGCCGCATATGAAGATTACTTCGATTGCAGCCCCTCTTTTTGTCCCGCTTGTGGAAGAAGGGGTGATTGCGCATCCTGCGACCGATCTCATCGTAAAAGAGTATTTACGAGCGGTCGAAGGACAAAAAATAGATGCGGCCCTTCTCGGCTGCACCCATTACCCATTAATCAAAGAAGCGATACAGAAAGGATTAGGTCCCGGCGTTTCCTTGATTGAGGCAGGCCCATTGACTGCAAAGAGTCTTTTCGATCTCCTTGATGCACGGGGGCTTCTTTCGCCATCCAAAAAAAGAAAACTCTCTTTTATCGTCACGGATCATCGGGAAAAATTTTGCAGGATGGCCTCTTCCTTTTTGGGACAAGCAATTGATCCTAAAGATGTTGAGGAAGTGGACGTCACTTCCTTATAATAGAGCCGCCTTTTCTGTGGGTCCGCTTCGTTGCAAAAACCCACCGATCTGCCCATAGAGGATCGTATAGGAAGAGAAAATCGACCTTTTCCCGAAAACTCCTCGCATCAAAAAGGGAGATACAACTCTTTTTTAAAAGAATCTTTCAAATAAAAATTTATCAGATTATTCTATTTTATGTGGTTGCACTCAAACGCGGGGAGAATATGGCTTCCAAAAAACGCATTTTGCTCATTGAGGATGAAGAAGATATCGCTTCTCTTATCAAGCTTCATGCAGAGATCTTCGGTTATAGGCTTTACGTGGAAGTAGATGGGGTCAATGGCTTTCGCGCTATTGAAAGAGAAAAGCCGGATCTGGTCCTTTTGGATATCATGCTCCCCGGAGAAAATGGATTTGATATTTGCCGCAAAATGAAAAGCTCTGCATCTTTTCGAAAAATCCCGATCATTATTATATCTGCTAAAACGCAGGAAATCGACATGATTTTAGGGCTGGAGCTTGGAGCAGATGATTACATGCCCAAGCCTTTTTCTTTGCAACTGCTTTTTTCTAAGATCAAGGCCCTGCTCAGACGCACCCAGGAAAAGGGGAAAGAAAAAAAGATCTTTGCTTTTGGAGATTTTCTTCTGGACACCGATCGATTCCTTTTCAAAAAAGAGAACAAGAATATTGCGCTGACTCTATCGGAATTTGGTATTTTGCGGCGCCTTTTGAGCAATCGGGGAGAGGTTCTTTCGCGAAGCCAGCTGCTCGACGATGTCAATAACGATGAGGATTTTATCATCGATCGCAACATTGACGTGCACATCGCATCTTTAAGAAAAAAACTGGGCCTTCATTCCGAGTGGATCGAAACGGTTCGCGGGATCGGCTATCGCTTTACGGAAGAGGAGAGGCCAAGCCCGAGGAAAACAAAGGCCGCAAAAGAAGATGCAAATCATTGATTTAATCCTGCGCCTCAAGCAGTGCCTTCTTGAGGCGCTCAATGCGCGAGAGGTCCAGACGAATCAATATTTTTCTGTGTTTGGACATCTGGACATGTCCGCGTTTGCCTTTGATGCGGCTTAAGAATTTTCGCTCGACGATGAAGATGTGCGACTCTTTTTGCTCTTTTGCCTTGCTATAGAAGAGGGCAAGGTGCGCTGCGTCGAGAATCGACTCTTCATCCATTGCGCTGTTTTTTTTTGTCTTTAGAATCACATGGGATCCCGGATCATCGGCGACATGAAGCCAAAGATCGGAGCCCTTGGCAAGAGAAAATGTTAAGCGGTCATTTTCCTCGTCGTTGCGGCCGACGAAAATCTTTTGGCCGGATGCAGAGGTAAATTCTAAAAACTCTCTTTTTGCTTTTTCTTTTTGCGGGAAGAAAGAGGGGTGTTCTTTTCGGAAGGAGACAAGTGCATGCAAGGTAGGGATTTGTTCGACTTTTTTTAAAAGATTTGCACACTCCAGAAGAGCATGTCTTATTTTTTCTTTTTTTTCGCAGAGGAGCTCCTCTTCTTTTTTTAAACGAGAGGCCTTTCGAAAGAAAGCGGCCACCTGCTCCGACGGGGAGAGGGAGGGATCGAGCAGCAGGGTCTGTTTGGTATGCGTCTGCCAATCTTCAAGCTCGATTTTTTTGCATCCTTTTTGCAGCAGATGAAAATGGCTTTTTAAGAGATGGGCGTCTTTAAGCGTTTGTTCAAAAAGAGGCGTTTTTTTCTCCAGCTTTTGTAGTTCTTTTTCCCATCTTTTTTTTCGGGAAACAAGAATTTTGACTGTCTCTTCTTTTTCCTGTTCAAATGAAAGAATCTCCTCCGCCTGCTGATAAAGAGATTCTAGGTTGGAGAGGAAAGAGGGGTCGACTTCGCTTAAGAGATGTTCTTTGGGCTTTGGAGGAGGTTCGTATACTTTCTTGTCCATCGGGACATAGCTTAAAAAAATGAGATTTTCCTTACCCGCGAGATAGAGATTTGCTCCTCTTGAAAAGAGCTCGAAAATCAAGGAAAATCCATTTTCAAAACGCAATTGAAGAATGCGATCTTCGTTCAGAAGAGCGAGGGAGGTAATCTTTTGATTCTTGAGATACGATTCGATCTTTTTGCAAAAAGGAGTGGAGCGGGAAGGAACTTTTTTTTCTTGGAGATGAAAACGAACAAAGGGATGCTTTAAGCAGACCAAAAGAGAAATTTTTTGGGAAAAATGGAGCAGCCATTTGGCGGGGCCGATTTCTCCGATAGAAGAGAGGTTGTTCCCTTGCAGTTTTGGGCCGATTGTTTTTGCAAGATAGAAAATTTGGCTATAAGAGAGATCTTTCATAACTGGGATTTTTCTTGAATTTTACGGTAGAGGAGGTTAAAAATCGATGAAGTTCGAAATGGACTTTTTTCTTTTGAGTCGTTATGTGTACTATAGATTACTAACAGGCGGGAGGGATTCTTCATGAAAAAATGTCTTTTTGCGATTTTGTTTTTAGGGTTCATTGTGTGCGGCTGCGAAACAAAAACGGGAACGGGCGCCCTTGCCGGAGGCGGAATTGGCGCGCTGACAGGGGGTCTCATTGGGGGGGGCAGGGAGCTCTCATTGGAGGCGCCGTGGGTGCGATCGGGGGAGGATTGGTAGGCGCTGCTCTTGACGAACAGGATCGAAAGATGATGGAACAGTCGAGCCCGCGCACGGTAGAAAGAATGGATCATGGCGAGCCTTTGACGATTAGCGATGTGATCAAGCTATCTCAAGGCGGCGTGAGCGATGAGACGATCATCCGTTACATCAAACGCAGCGAGACCACTTATAACTTAAGCCAAGCGCAAATCGATCGATTAAAAGAAGCGGGCGTGAACCAGCGAGTGATTAATTACATGGTCAATACCGGAGATTAATCAGGGGATTTATGTCTTGTCAGATGGGGCGCGGAGATACGTTAGATTCCAGTTATTTTCAAAAGGTAGCTAGGCGCTCTCACCTAAGCACTCTGAAGCAGTTTAAAAAGACGATGGCCTTTTTTGCCTGGTTCAAATTGGGCTTTCTTTTTCTTTTTATCGTGGAAGTTCTTTTCCTCATGTGGTTTTTTGTCTTTTTTGCCCAATCGTCTCTTTTTGCCATCTTCTTAGGGGTGATTTTTTTGACGGTCTTTACCTATCTCGTGCTCTTTTTTTATTTCCAGACCAAAAAACCCGAACAGCTGGAAAAGCTGAAAGAACGCTTTATGCAATCCTGCCGGCAAGTTTCTAATATTCCTGCCGATGCCGCGGAACATCATTTAATGCTGGCCCAATCCGCCTTAAAACTTGTTGCCCAAATGCAGGGGTTTGAAGAAAAGTATTACAAGGCTCCAAACAGCCTTCATTTTTTCTCTTCGCTTTTTTCAAAGCTGGGAACCTTTCTTCATCAGGAGGATGTTTTTCTTATGAAGGAAGAGCTTCTTTTCGGCGCGATTGACGAGCATGTGGCGCAAATCCAGATGACTCCTTGCGATTTAGAAGTCCACGCTTCTTTAGCCCATACCTACGTAGTGCTTTCCCGTCTTTATTTGGAAGCGCAAAATCGGACGAGCAGCGGGCTTGCCAAAAGCGTGGAAGCCAGGCTGGAAAAAAAATTCGAGACGGCGTCATTAAGGGCGATTGAAGAGCTCAAGATCCTCAATGACTACGCTCCTAACGATCCTTGGGTTCATGCCCAATTGGCCCAAAGCTACCAAACGCTGCAAATGCCCAATGAAGAGGCGGCAGAGTATGAAATTCTTTTGAAGCTCAGCCCCAATGACAAAGAGATTCTTTTTCGTTTGGGAAGGCTCTATTTGGAGTTGGGCCAAAACGCAAGGGGTCTTCGTATTTATGAAGACTTGAAAGGAATGTCTTATAAAAAGGCAGAAGATCTCATTGCTTTTTATGGTACCGGCAGATCGTTAGATCTTCAGGAAGATATTCATTGAATTTCTTCCCCCAAAAGACCGTTTTTTTTGGTTAAATTTTGATGATTCTTAATGAACCATGGATATAATCACAAAATAGGAAAAAAAGGTGAAAAAATGCGTCAAGTAAATCTTTTTCATTTCACGCGCAGTTTTCTGATCGGCGTGGCTCTTTTCTTTTGCGCATCACCCCTTCTTTCGGAAGACGCGCACGAGCCTCCTTGTCAGAATTTACAGGAAGATGCAGAAGCAATGTTTTTGCGAAGGATCGTCGAATTTTGGGAATCCGGCCAGTATTCGGTAGCCAAGGAAGAAATCGGAAAGTATTTAGAGGAGCATCCCGGGACTCATCTGACAAACGATCTATTGGTTTTTTTAGGCGACGTTTATTTGAAGGAAGGAAAGTTTGAAGAGGCGATTGTAACCTATAAAAAAATCAAGGACAATTCGGTCAAGCTTTCCGTCTATTTGAACTATCTTCAATGCCTCTTGGAGCTCAAAAAATACCAAAATCTGATCAGCGAGTGCAGTTTTTATTTGCATAACTACAGCTCCTTTCTGGCGGAAACGACCCAGCAGGTGAAGGTCTATTTGGGATATGCCTACTATGAAAGCGCAATGAATGCCCAAGGAGATGCTGCTCAAGCCTTTGCCCGGATGGCAAAACCCTATTTTGAAGATCTTCTGAAGACAAATTTTTGCGAAGAATCCCTGCAAATTTTGACCTCTTTGCACCAGATTTTGCAAGATTATCGGTCGGCCGGCAATCTCTATCTATCGCTTAGCGAAAAATATCCGGAGAGAAAAGAGGAGTTTCTTTTCGAGGCCGCCAATTGCGCACTTGAATTTGACAGAGATCTTGCCCTGCAGACATTTTCCACCATTTGCCGCACCGGAAAAGCAAAGGTGCATGAGGCAGCCGATCAGAGGATGCGGCTTCTTTATGAAATGAAAAAATACTCCGACCTCATTCTTTTAGCCGACGCGCTTGCGGATCTTTGTTCGAAGGAAAATCTGCCCTTTTTTCATTTTCTTTTGGGAAGCAGTTATTTCGAGCTGAAGGATTATAAACATGCCGCTCTTGAAATGAAAAAATATATTGATAGAGAAGAGGTGAAGGATGAGAAAATGAGAGACGCCCTCGCTCTCATCATGAGTGCTGCGCACCAGATGAAAGATCGAGAGCTTTTTGAGGAGAGCTTTGCCTCTTTTGAAAAGAATTTCCCCAAGGACGAAGAGCTGCCCAAAGCACTTCTGGCAAAGGCTCTGTTAAATAAAAAAGATTCTCGGCCGGTAGAGGCGGAAAAAGATTTTTCTCAGCTAGTTCCTATCTTTTCTACTCTCGAAGATAGTGAAACTTTTCTCTATGAGTATGCCGACCTTCTCTTGCAGATGAAGGAGGCGTCAAAGAGCAAAGAGTATTTCTCAAAACTTTTGCAAATCACAAAAAACGAGGCCCAAAAAAGAGAGGCTCTTCGCGGGCTTATCCATGCTTCCGTAGTCGTTGCTTTTGAAGAGAAAGACACAGAAAAGGCAATCGCTTTGAAGAAAGATCTCGTCGTTAGCTTGCAAACGATGCTCTCAGAAAAAGAAGCTCTTTCCGATCAAGAGAGAGACGAGTATCTCTATCTTTTGGGACAGTGTCAATTCGAATGCAAAGAGTTCGCCTCTGCCCTTGAAGTTTTAGAGCCTTTAACGGAAAAATCTAAAAATTGTCCCCATCTGGCGCAAGTCCATCTCTTTTTAGCCCAATGTGCCGATAGGATCAACAAGGATAAAAAGAGCTATTGCCGGCATGTGGAGACAGCGCTTGCTTTGAAAGATCCCTCTTTAAAGGAATCTTCGCTGCATCTTCTTCTTTTTAATGGATATTTTGAACTGGGACAGGAGAATCAAGAAATGCTCTCGATGGCTGCCGAACATCTTTTTTTAGCGCAGCTGGATGAGACGATCCGGATCCAAGAGGATAATCAGCTTTGGCTTGCGCAATACTATTACCAAAGAAGCGATCGCTTCATGCAGATAAGCCAGTGGAGGGCCAAAGAGGAAGAAAAGCTGCGCATGCAAGAAGAGAGACGGCGAGCGATTTCTCTGATCGAAAAAAACGTGACGCTTCCTCCCAAAGAAACGATCACTCCTCAAGAAGAAGAGGCACTATTCAAGCTTGCCAACCTATTCCAATGGGATCAAAACCGGGAGAAATCCTTAGAACTGTTCACGCTTTTGCAGGATCAGTATAAAAAAGATCCAACCACTTGTTGGAATAGGAAAGAACCGGCCCTTCTCTCTCTTTCCAAAAGCTTGAGAGAAAAAGGAGATCAGGGAAAAGCAATGGATCTTCTCGACGAGGTCATCTCGTTGAAAAGAGACCCTTTTGCCGTCATGAAAGCATCTTTTGAAAAGTGTCTTCTTCGCATATCTCTCTTGACGGAAGAGGAAAAGAGCCTTTCCTCTCCTCAGGTGGTCAGCATCATAGCCGAGCTCAAGCAGATCAAGCTGCAGAGAAAGCTGGCGTATGAGCCTCTTCATTTTGAAGCAGCGCTTGCGCTTGTCGAGCTTGAGTCATCTCTTGAAAAAGAGGCCCCTTTTTTTGAAAAAAAACTCGCAAAGCTCCTCGCTTTGAAAGAAGAGTTTTTTTCGAGCGAAGATGTTCTTTCCAAGGATTATCACGAACTGAGAAAAAAAATGATCGACAAAGAGCTTTTGATTCAGAGCTATTTGGCGATGATCGATGAGGAAGTGCTCATTTGCAAAATGAGAAGCGAAAAAGAGAAGAGCGAAGATGTTGCAAGATATTATCAAGAAGCCAATCGATTGATCCACGCTCTTCTGGAAGAAAATTTTGTTCTGACGTCCGAGCTTTATGCAAGAATCCATAAAGACAAAGAGTTTCTTGAAGCGGAATCAAAAGACCTTTCTTTGATGGAGAAAAAGGCGATAGAAAAATGATGGAAAAAAAGCTCGGTTCAAAGAGAGTCTTTAGCTTTTGCTTCCTTTTTTCTCTATGTTTGCATGGAGGTGTTCTTTTTTTCTTAGAAAATTTTTATTTTTTTCGCACAACGCCCCTTTCTCATGACAAGAGCTTTGCGGCCCGTGAAAAAATGGTCCTTCCTTCCAGACGGGAAGACTCTCCCATCCTACGGGTCTCTTTTCATCAAACATCTTCTCATGGGGGCGTCCAAGAAAGCATCTCTTGGGAAAACGGCTCCTCTCTTCGGAAAGAAAAAGAGGATTTCGGGTCCATTCACGCGCCTTCTTTTCTTGGGAAAAAGAGAGAAGATCCATTTGTCCCCCTTCGATTTTCCACCAAACAAAAAAACATCAGCTCTCCCGTAAAAGAGATCGGCGTCCCGCAAAAGAGGCAAGTCGAGATGGCCCCTTCTTTGAAAGAGAAAGTAAAGGCAAGGGAAGTAGCCCCGATCAAAGAAGAGGCTGCGGAAAAGAAAAGTTTTTCCAAACCGGAAGAGCCGCTTGCAAAGACAGAGCTGCCCTCTCCCCCCCTATCTATCTCGCAGACGGGGGACGCAGCTCCGCTCAAAGAAGAGGCGGCGGAAAAGAAAAACTCTTCCAAACCGGAAGAGTCTTTAGCAAAGACAAAAGTGGCATCCCCCGCCGCATCTGTCTCTGAGGAGCCGTCCCACTCTCATCCATCCGATAGTTCCTTGTCGGAGATTGCGCCCTTTCGCTGCAAAAGTGATCTTTTCGAGCCTAAAAAAGCCGCTTTTCCCAAGCCCGGCAAAAAAGGTACCCTCATCAATCGAAGATCTCCTTTAGTCTTCCACATGCCCACTTCTTCCGATCTTCATATTCTTTCCTGCGGCAATGATTTCGACCTGGATGTGGTCTATAATCTCCGAGAGGATGGAGAGGGATATCTTTTTGCTCTCTCCTTAATTCCGAAAAAAAACATTTCCTTTCAAAGAATCAAGCAGAACTATCTTTTCCTTTTAGATCGCTCCCATTCGATTGGAGAAGAGAGGTTTTATTCTACCAAAGCAGCTCTTTTCTCGGCCCTCTCTCTTCTCGACAGAGAGGATACCTTTAATATCATTGCCTTCGACAAGAAAAACGAGGCGCTTTTTGAAAAAAACATGCCTGCCAATGCAGCGATGATCCGTCATGCAAAGGAATTTTTACAAAAACAAAAGATTGCCGGAATTTTTACTACGACAAATATTTCCCGCCCTCTTTTTCTGGGATCGCAGCAATTGATGAAGGAGGCGGGAAGCCGTTCGATCATCTATTTTTCAAACGGAGAAACGCTCGATAAAGCGGGCCATAAAAAGGCGCTTCATGATTGGACCCAAAATAATAAGGGAGCGATTTCTTTTTATAGCGTGATTCAGAAGGGGGATAAAAAGGGACGTCTTCTCGAGTATCTTTCCGCACTCAATAAGGGAAAACTTTTCGCATCTCAAACGCCGAGCGGCTTCAGGCGCACTCTTCGGAAGCTCATCTCTTCCATACGCACGCCTTTGGCGCAAAACATGGAAGCCTATGTCTATCTGATGAAAGGAGGGACCGAGGTGACCCTCTATCCCTCTTTGAAACAGATGCCCAACCTTTATTTAGACCAGCCCTTCGTGGTGATCGGGACGACGAAAAAGCTGGAACCCTTTACCCTCTTTCTCCAAGGGAAGAATAAGGGCCAATGGTTTCATATCAAAAAGGACATTTCCTTTCAGAATGCACGATCTTCCGGCCCCTTCCTTTATGAAGAATGGGCGCTTCAAAGGGCCTATCGCTGTTATGACGCCTATCTTCAAGACGGAAATGAAGACCATTTAAAAAAAGCAAAAGAATTATTAACTCCTTTTTGCGTGGAAGAAGCATTTCGATGAGCTTGCGCATTGTGGGCGGTTTTTTAAAAGGAAGGAAGATAGAAGTTCCCAAAACGTTTTCCTTTCGCCCCTCCTCTGAGATGCTTCGAGCGGCCCTTTTTAACATCTGTCAATTTCACATTGAAAACGTCCATGTTCTTGATCTTTTTTCCGGATCCGGGGCTTTGGGTATCGAAGCGATGAGCCGAGGAGCCGCTTTCTGTCTTTTTGTAGAAAAAGATCGAAAAACCGCTAGCTTGATTCAAAAGAATTTGGAAGCGCTGTGTATCAGCGATCGGGCGCAAGTGGTTTGCGGCGATGTCCCGACTTTCGTTAAAACCATTCGAGGGGTATTTCAACTAGTAACACTCGACCCTCCCTATGACTTTTCCAAAGAACATCCCGAGCTGATTGCAACAACCGTAAGCCAACTGGCTGCGAGCGAGAGTCTTACTCAACATGCGCTTCTTTTTTTTGAAGAGGGCTTTTCTAAAGAGCATTTAGAAAACCCGCCCGCCTTTCCCTCTTTTGCCCATCAATCCACCAGAAGATATGGCGGCTCGCTTTTGCACCACTACCTTTTCAAGAAGTGAAAAAATTCAGAAATCTCTACAGCGTGTTTTTTTGTATGACATTTTTTGTTGGAATCTGAGACAATTCTTGCACTAAAATAACTCGCAGTCAGGCCATGTGGTTCGTCTCCCTCGCAGCTGTTTTTCCCGAAATTGCAGCTTCTGAAACCCGCGTCCTTCATGCATTTGCGAGCCCCGCAGTACCAAATGGAGCCTATGCTTTTTCGGAGTGTTATTGCACTGATCCGGAATGTGATTGTCAGTTGGTACGTTTTGTGGTGATAGACACTCATGGGCAGGAGCATGCCTCTATCTCTTATGGATGGAATAACAAGGCTTTTTACGATGAAGCCTTTTCTGGCTGCGATCACAATTTTCCGGGACCTGATTTTACTATCTTGCAGCGGCAAGGCACTTATGCCAAGTATTTTCTTGATTTTTGTAAAAATGTTTTGATACGAGATGAGGCTTATGTTGAACGTTTGAAAAGGCATAATGCTTTATTTAAGCAGGAGGCGAGGAAGAGAGACTTGTCAAAACCTATACCGATTCAAAAATCTCCGACCATTGGAAGGAATGATCTCTGTTCGTGCGGGAGCGGGAAAAAATACAAGAAATGCTGCTACTGAGAACGAATTCTAACTGGCCGGACTTTCCACGCCTAATCTGAGCAAAGGCCTATCAAGAGAGACATGTTATTGTCATCAAAAGGCAGGGCTCCATTCCTGTGGGGGCTGAACGCGTACAAAATTTGACCTTTCAGCACCAGGGAGTGTTGAACATAATAAAGACTGAAATACTAAATCCTTTGAGGCACGTTTTTGTAGATGTGATCTGGAGAGCAAACAAACCCATAGAAGTTGAATATGAAGAGAAAATATTGGAGTACAAAAATAGTCAGAAATCTCATATGAAAAATCTATCGTACAAGATGTAAAAGAGATAGAAACAAAAATATTCTGTTCTATCAAAAAGAGAATACTGCCTTCCAAAAGTCCTCCATGGAGAAGAGGTGTTGTATGAGAAGCTTTGTCGGGGGCACTGCCCCCTGCTTCCTCGCTCTCGCCATAGTTGGGCTCGAATATTCTGATTTATGGGATTTACAAAAGGGACGAACCTCTTCAAACTCCCCCTTTTCCAAAAAGGGACATTTTAACTTTGCGTTGACACGTGCCAATTTATTTCTTGACTTGTTGAACTACCAGCAAGTATAACCTCTTTGCAAAATAAGGCTGAAGGAGGAAAATTCGCAATGAAACGAAGCGTTTTTCGAAGGTTAATTTCATGCGCCATAGCAATATGGGCGATTTCCAATGTTGGTTATTCAATTGGCGTCACTTGGAATCCGATCACTACTCCTGGAGGCTTTCCTCCGGTGAACGATGAGGATGTTCATTGTTGTTTTGATAGCAACAACAACCAAATATTCGCCACCTGGGGGGATCTCTCAGCTACGTTCCAATCAGCCTATTATGACGGCACCACCTGGAATCTGATCACAACACCACTCAGCTTCCCATTGGTACAGGCAAGTGTTCATTGTTGTTTTGATAGCAACAACAACCAAATATTCGCCACTTGGGGGGATTCCTCAAGTAAGTTCCAATCAGCCTATTATGACGGCACCACCTGGAATCTGATCACAACACCACTTAGCTTCCCATTGGTACAGACAAGTGTTAATTGCTGTTTTGATAGCAACAACAACCAAATATTCGCCACCTGGGGGGATCTCTCAGCTACGTTCCAATCAGCCTATTATGACGGCACCACCTGGAATCCGATCACTACTCCTGGAGGCTTTCCATTGGTCAATTTCGATGTTCATTGCTGTTTTGATAGCAACAACAACCAAATATTCGCCACTTGGGCGGATTCCTCACGTAAGTTCCAATCAGCCTATTATGACGGCACCACCTGGAATCCGATCACTACTCCTGGAGGCTTTCCATTGGTCATTTTCGATGTTCATTGCTGTTTTGATAGCAACAACAACCAAATATTCGCCACCTGGGGGGATCTCTCAGGTACGTTCCAATCAGTCTATTATGACGGCACCACCTGGAATCCGATCACTACTCCTGGAGGCTTTCCTCTGGTTACTAGCGATGTTGATTGCTGTTTTGACAACAATAGCAACCAAATATTCGCCACCTGGGGGGATCTCTCAGCTACGTTCCAATCAGCCTATTATGACGGCACCACCTGGAATCCGATCACTACTCCTGGAGGCTTCCCAGGAGTCATTCTCAATGTTGATTGCTGTTTTGACAACAATAGCAACCAAATATTTGCCACTTGGACGGCGGCTCTCTCTCTCTTCCAATCGGCCTATGCGATTATTCCCTTTACTCCTTCTTTCACCATGTCAGGTACTCAAAAAAACAACAACTTTGCCGTTGTAAGCGAGAAATTTAACACTCTTTCCTGGAAAAACCTTTCACCCCAGCAAACTGCAAAGTATCTTTTGAAACGCAACGGAGCATTAATCGCCACTTTAGGAAGTGACGTTACTTCCTATCAGGATCATAACCGCACATCAGCAGATACCTACATTTTGACCGCCATTGATGCTCATGGAAATTCCATTTCTACAGCCACAATTACAATTGGAGGAAAATAACCATGAATGCGAGATATTTTGCGATGATTTTAGCATTTTTTCCCTGGCTGGTTGTAGCAAGCGATGGGATGTCAACTTTCGACCAAAAAAAACCCGATCCCCTTATGAATAATCCAGCATGTTTAAGCCCCCCTCTGCCCAATGAAAACAGGGATGGATTACAAAGGGATCTTCTTGAGCATAGAAACGGGACACGTCACCAAAAGTTAACACCCCAAGCAACTTCTGACGTTGAAGTAAAAGCAGGTTATTTTTTCTTTACCTCTTCGGATATGCGTCATGTTTTTGACAAAGGGGGCTTCGATCTGCAGATATCAGGAAATTATGGCTTTTATCATTGGCTGCGACTCTACAGCAGCGTAGAATATCTGCAAAAATCGGGATATTCGCTCAATGATCACCAGCGCACATCGATTTGGGAAGTCCCCTTAAGCCTCGGTTTACAGGCATTTGTTATGTTTCACAAGGCGGACTCCTCTCAAAAAAAAACATCCAGAAACACTTTCGATATTTATTCCCTTTACTTCACATTGGGGCCAAGATATTTCTTTGCTCACGTCCATAACAATTCCGACTATGTGGATCGTCGGATGAGCCAACATGGGCTGGGCGGCTTTGCAAATGCAGGAGTGCAGTTCTTGTTCAATCGGCATTTTATCATTGATGCCTTTGGGGAATATTCCTATTGCAGGTTGCATTTTCATAGCTCGCATTACGCCGCGCAAGGATATGAGGTTCAGGTCGGCGGGCTGACCTTTGGCGGCAGTTTGGGCTATAAATTTTAAAATACCCGCGCTTTTTTCCGAAAAAATCAGTAGCTTTTTTGTCTCTGCTGTTTTGGAGACCCTAAGACTTGATTGTGATTCAACGACTCGTAACTGAAGGGGACAGGACGCTGAAGAGATGCGCGTTGTTGGCTATATGCTGAAAAACAGCTCTCTTTGGGAAACGTTCCCACCTAAAAATAAAGGTTGAAAACACTGTCTTGGAACCTTTGCAGCAGATCTTTTTTTAAGAAGAAAGAAGGCGCGTGCTTTTTCTATGAGGAGATGCGCAAAGCTCTTGGATATCGACGAGCTGTTTTTCTTCCACCTCAAAATAAGAATGAAGATTGTTTCGTATGCGGAGGAGAAAATCCTCTTTCGAGCAAAAATGATTCTTCAAAGAGAGCAAAAATTCTTTGTGGGCTCGATCCTGCCGATAGGCGGGCGCTTTTTTAGGATGGGCCAAAAGACCCATCTCTTGGGGATCGAAGTCCCAAAGAAATGAAGTGTGATGAAGCCATCGATCTTTTTGTAGGTATTGAGCGTTGCCGCCGCATTTGAGATTTCCGATCACGTAATCATTTTCTTTACAATCAAAAGAAGGAAGGCGAAGCGCTTTTTTATAAAAGTCTGCCATCCATCGATGGATTTCTTCTGTTGTGTCAAAGGGCAAATCCTTTTTGGAAATGATGAAGGAGACAAAGATCGTATGTTCATCTACAAGAACGCTCCCCC
This sequence comes from uncultured bacterium, assembly GCA_963716985.1. GTDB lineage: Bacteria > Chlamydiota > Chlamydiia > Chlamydiales > SM23-39 > JAJZPH01. Next base: position 198,672 of record OY970323.1, read on the forward strand.
CTCCGCTAAATCGTTTGATGACGGGAAGATGAGTGGGGAAAAAAGAGAGCTCTTCTTCTGCTTTTTTAGAAACGCCAAGGACCAGTGCTTTGGGAGATCCTATGTTGAGAAAACACCAGCTGCGGTTGTCCAGGCGAAGGAGTGCTTCTTCATATTGCAGCTGGGAATAGATGAAGAGGTTTTTTGTGGAGAGAAGGTGCAAGCGCATAGACTGTTCTCCTATCCTTGGATGTCGATAGAAAAGAATTGACCCTTTTCATGGAACTGTTCGAGTTTTTCGTCGGCTTTAGAGAGTATGTGATTGAAAAAGGAGGTTTTTTCTTCTTTTTTCAACTGCCTCTTTTCTTTCAGGTTGCCAAAGAAAAAAGAGAGAGAGAAGGAGTTTTTTTTTTGCGAGGAAGAAAGAGATCTTTTTTCAATTCTTTTTTGAAACTCTTTGATTTTTTCTTCGATTGCCTTTGAAAAGATTTCGGGGAAAAGGGCGAGGAATTTTCCCTGTTGAAAGGAGAATAGAGACTCCTCTTTCGGAAAGATTTTTTTCCACTCCTCTTGGCAAATGAGGGCAATTTCTTCGAGCGCTTGGGGGGAGTATTCGTAAATGAAGTCCACCTCTGCAACCAGTACTAAAGAAAAGATTTTTTCCGATGCAATTTTCTTCATTTCATCGAGAATATGCGCGCTCAAAACCACCCTCTTTTTTAAAGAGGGGGCGGTCGCTTGAGGCAAGGGTTGTTTGACGACGGCGGAAAGAGAGGCGCTTTTGTTTTTTGTTTCTAAGGTTTTTTTGGCGAAGCTTAATTTTTCTAAAAATTCTTTTTTTCTGCAAAAGGCGGGATCAGTCCGTTGATTCCCGCTTTTGCCGTTTCTTCTCTAAAACTTTTGTTTAGTTTGCCCGATAGTAAAAGGATCGGAGTCTGTTCCAGATGGGACTCTTCTTTGAGCTTGTGACAAAAAGAGAGGATGTCTTCTTCTAAAGACCCGTCGACGAGAATGTAGGTAATTTGCGTTGTTTTGCTCGTTTGCAGAGCAGAGTAGGGGAGCGTCTCTTCGAGAAGATAGAACTCTTCTTGCGCGAGTGTTCGTATCCAGCGGCGGATATCGAGGCGCTTGCTTAAAAGAAGAAGGGTGGGCTTTTCAATATTTTTTTGCATCGTTCTTAACTGTATTGTACAAAAGAGAGCGAAAAATCAAGAGGATTTTTTGAGAGCGACCAAGAGCAGGGAGATGTCGGCAGGAGAAATGCCGGGAAGGCGGAGTGCTTGGGCTAGGTTGAGAGGAGAGTAGCGCATGAATTTTTCTTTGGCTTCATGGCGGAGCGAGCGGATGGAATCATAGGAAAAAGTTTTTGGAATCAACGCCTTTTCCAAATGCTGGAGTTTGAGAATTTCTTGATTCTGCCTTTCGATATACCCTCGATACTTAAGAGAGATCTCGATCTGTTCATGTACCTCCTTGTCATAATAATGAACATCGTTTGGAAAGGCGTGGAAGAGCGTTTCATAGCTCATTTCAGGGTGGCAAAGGATTTGCGATAAAAAGGCTGTTTTTCCCTCATGGTGTTTGAGCGTTTGCGACAGATGGAGAACCTCTTCTTCCAGGATTTTTTTCTTTCTCCTCACTCTTTCTACCTGTTCTTGAGAAATGAGGCCGAGAGAAAAGCCATATTCTCTCAGGCGCAAATCGGCATTGTCCTGTCTTAAAAGCAGACGATGTTCTGCCCGGCTGGTGAACATGCGGTAGGGTTCATCCAGGTCCTTGGAAATCAGATCGTCGATCATGACGCCGAGATAGCTTTCGGACCTACTCAAGTAAAAAGCAGGTTTGCCTGCAGCTAAAAGAGCTGCGTTGATGCCGGCAATCAGTCCTTGCCCTGCCGCTTCTTCATAGCCGGTCGTTCCGTTGATTTGGCCTGCAAAGAAAAGACCGTGAATGGTTTTTGATTCTAGAGAATGCTGCAGCTGTCCGCTCTTGAGATAATCATATTCGATGGCATAAGAGGGGCGGATCACCTCGGCGTTTTCAAGTCCGCATATGGACTGGATCACCTCTTTTTGCGTCTCCTGCGGCATTGAAGAGGAAAGGCCGTTCACGTAAAATTCTTCCGTATGAATCCCTTCCGGCTCCAAGAAAATTTGATGGCGCTCCTTGTCGGCAAATCGGACCATTTTGTCTTCGATGGAGGGACAATATCGAGGGCCGACCCCTTTGATTTTTCCTCCGAAAAGAGCCGATTTTTTCAGATCTCTTAAAATGACCTCTTTAGTCAAAGGAGTTGTATATGTGATGTAGCAGGGAACTTGAGGAAGCTCTCTTTCCTTTGCATCATAAGAAAAAAAGACGCCCTCTTCTCCCTCTTGGACCTCTGTTTTGGTAAAATCAATGCTTCTGCGATGGATGCGGGGAGGCGTGCCGGTTTTTAGCCTTCCCAGACGGCACCCGATCTGCTCTAAAGAGCAAGAGAGTTCGTCCGCAGCGGGATCGGAGGATCTTCCTCCGGAAAATTGCAGATGCCCGATATGAATGGTGCCTCGTAAAAATGTACCAGATGAAAGAATCACGCATCGGGTCTGAAAGCAGACGCCTTCTCGCGTGATGACTCCTTTGATTTGATCGTTTTCGATGACCAGGGAGGTGGCCATTGCCTGGTGGATGAAGAGGTTTTCCGTTTTTTCAAGAAGATGCTTCATTTCGAAGCTATAGGCGAGCTTGTCCACCTGCGCTCTTGGAGAGCGAACAGAGGGGCCGCGGGACGCATTGAGCATGCGGAAATGGATACCTGTCTGGTCGGCAAGCTTTCCCATGACGCCGCCCAACGCATCGATCTCTCGGACAATATGGCCTTTTGCAGTTCCTCCAATCGAAGGATTGCAGCTCATTTTTGCAAGAGTATCGACATTCATCGTAAGAAGCAGGGTTTTTGCCCCCGTACGTGCAGCAGCATGAGCCGCTTCGCATCCGGCGTGACCTGCTCCTATGATGATCACATCATAGAACTTAGGATTTGTCCACATAAGACGAATAGGGAAACTAAGAGATTATTCTCTTATTTCATTTTATGACGATCGCGTCTTCTTCTTTTTTTTCTTTTATGTTTCGCGATCTTCGCTCTTCTTTTTTTCTTAACGGATGACATCTATTTGCCCGCCAAAGGGTTAAGCTTGTTATAACCTTATTGTAGGGGATGATGAAGAAAAAGTAAAGAGGCCTTTGGAAAACATCGGGGCGATTGCGTCAAAAAAATTTTGGCTCAGGCCCGCCGGAACACCGATTGCCAGATTTTGAATTTTTTTATGTATAATAAATTTTTATAATTTATGTTAATTATGCATCTGTTATAATTTTTCTAAAACTTGTAAAAATTGGAGATAATATGAGTTATGGCGTGGAAATGGTTCCTGTTGCAAATCACGGAATCCACTTAAGACAAGATCCTCTTGCCGCACAGGGACCTGTAAACGCGACGCATTTTGAGAGAATTTGTAAATGTGTTGTCCCAGCTTTGCCTTGTATGATCGGGGTGGTAACTGGAATAATTTGCGGAGCACCACCGATCCTATTATCAGTCAGGTTAACACAAGAACGCGCAGGAGTAGTCAGAGCAATAAGGGTGGTAACAAGTGTAATGATAATAGGCTTAACAATGCAAGTAGCCGACCAAATAAGCAGCAGCTCCCGCTAAAAAAAGATTTTGAATGTTTTTGAGCGTCAACCGTCGTCGAGCGAAACCAATCTTTTTTGAAAACAAAGCTTTTCCCTGACGATATGGGTTTCTCGACTCTCCCGAACTTAAAAGAACTACACCCCCTCGAACCAAGTTCCTTTTTGAGCCTTTTTCCTAAGAAGAATTTAGAAGATCTTTTAATCGAACATTCCTTTCTTTCATCATCCAGGAAAACATATCCGCCCATGATTCAACATAAAATTCTGAAAACAGGGTCCGTAATCTGTCCCAAAACCGATTCTTTCTCCGCATCTTTTTTAGCGCTGCCTGGAATAACCCACAGCATCTTTGCTGTACCTGGTCTATGAGAAACGCTAAAAACATAAGCAGTCCAAATACATGGCTTAGGTTTTTATAGCCATGCCCGAAAGTATGCTCAAATTGGTAGCCTTGGTTCTTGAGGGTGTTGAATGTCTCATTCTCAATTTTCCACCGTGCTCTACCGCCTTTTGCGAGTTGGTCCACGTTGTCTTGGGTTACAAGAATGTCCGTTACCCAGGAAAACCGCCCCGTTATTTCGCCTTTTTTATTTCTTATAATGCAGTCAACAAAATTGACTTGCAGATCGTGATGAGAGTCGTTCAAAGGAACTGCGTTAAGAAAACTAAGCTCTATGGTCTCTTTTTTCGTTTTTATCGTTTTTGTCTCTAGCTTGATACCTTTTATCCATTCGAACAAGCTCGGATTTCCGGTTGGATTTACATTGACGATAAAATGTGCGCCAATCTTCTTTATCTCTTTGAGATAAGGTCCCTTTGCGCTCAAAGCATCTTCTGTAAAAATCACCTCAAGATGAGGGTGTTCTCTTTGAAAATCAGACAAAAGCCTTTTCATGGCATTTTGTTCACAGTCATTCTTAGTGGATCCGTCTGATTTAGAAATTGGCTCTGGACAAATGGGAAAAACTTCTCGTTGATCTGGGTGAACAATGGCAGCTCCAAGCATTTGATGATAATCCTAAAAACGGCAGTTGAACCGCTCTGCATGACCTGAAAATTGTAAATTTCTCTCTCAGAAATAAATTCTATCTTGAACTTTCACGCCCACCCAATAGGTGAGTGGATAAATTTGAGCAATAACATTGATTTTTAGAGGAGAATCGCGAAAGTTTTGATTGTGCGGAGCGGTTCAACTGCCGTTTTTAGGATAATAGGTAATTCGTCCATCTTTATGATGTTTTTCACAGCAATTTTCACAATGAATGGAGTCTGATGAAAACATACCTGTTCCATCACAGGCGCAAAGAAGATATTTTCCCAAAAATTTGTAATCTTCCAAAATTTTTCCTCTCTGAATAAGAGAGAAAACAGATGTAAATGCAGGCCTAATGTTTATGGAATCGACTTGATCAAGTCGCTCTCTCATGTAAGTGTCAGAAGGAACCTTTTGAACAAGGTAGAGAGTTTTAAGATTATGCTTGAGGGTTTTGGTCTCACATGCCTCATCGAATTGCAGGCCATGTTCACTTCTTCGGTCAGTTGTTAATGCGACTGCCTTTGTTTTTTAATGATGAGGGCGACTTTGCTGACTTGTGCCATCCACTGACCGAAAGTTTTTCCTCTCAAAGTGAACAAGGCCGAATTGCAGAAGAGATGGAAATTTTAAGCCAAAGATAGCCAAAGCAGCCATAAGACAATCAGTCGTTGAAATTTCCGATTTTAATCCTCTTGGATCCTTGATCGTCTCAGGGATTTTCTCAAACGTTGCGTGGATTTTTCCCAGCATTCCTTTGGCGGAAAGCTGCTTTTTTTCGGTAAAATGAATGCCCATAGCTCTTTTCTCTGGTTTGCGAAAAAATTTTTCACGGGAATTGCTGGAACCATTGTGTTTTAGAAAGACGATCGATCTCTATATGGAGAAGGCTTTGAAGTGGAAAAAGAGGATGTCTTTTCATCCCAAGCAGCGAAACTCGTCGCTGGCTTGAATCAGAGCATCGATGATTCCAACTTCTGTTGCCGAATGGCCGGAGTCGGGAATAATGTCGAGCCTTGCTTCTTTCCAAGCTCTGTGGAGCATCCACGCATTTTCAAAAGGACAGACGATGTCGTAGCGTCCATGGACGATCCTTGCGGGAATTTTGCGAATCTTTTCTATATGTTCTAGGATCCAATGATCCGTTGGAAAAAAACAGTTGTTCATAAAATAGTGGCATTCGATGCGGGCAATGGATTCTGCGTGTGTGTCATCGGTGAAATTGGCAAAAAATGCGGGATCGAAACGAAGTTTGGCAACGCTTGCCTCCCATCCCGACCAGGCCTTTGCTGCTCTCATGCGAACGGAGCGATCTTTGGAAGTTAATTGTCGATAATAGGCTTTAATGAAATCTTTGCGCTCATCGAGTGCAATCGGCTCGATAAAATGTTCCCAAGCATCCGGGAAAATGTAGTGCGCTCCTCGTTGATAGAGCCAAAGAATCTCCTCTTTTCTACAGAGAAAAATTCCTCGCAAAATGAGTGCTTTGACTTTTTCCGGAAATAGGATGGCATAGGCAAGAGCAAGAGAGCTTCCCCAAGACCCGCCAAAAACTACCCAACGATCGATTTTCAAATGTTTGCGTAATTTTTCGATATCTTCGACAAGATGCCATGTGGTGTTGTTATGCAGCGAGGCAAAAGGTTTGCTTTTCCCGCATCCGCGCTGATCCATTAAGATGATGCGATAGGCGCTCGGATCGAAGAACCTTCTGTTGAACGGTTCCGTGCCCGAGCCGGGGCCGCCATGCAAAAAGATCACGCTCTGTCCTTTCGGAGATCCGCTCTCTTCCCAATAAAGGGTGTGTTCTTCATCGACTTTGAGAAAACCCGTTTGATAGGGGGTGATTTCCGGATAGAGTTGGCGCATGGGGATATTCCGCAAATTTCTTGTAGATTCTAGTCTGTTGGAGAGAAAGCTGCAAAAGCTTCTTCGTTTGCTTTGAGATTGGCCGGCGTGAAATTCGCAAACTGGGCAAGCTCTTTTCGAAAGGTCAAATAGACCGATCCCACGCCTCCGTGGCGGTTTTTGGCAACGATGAGCTCTGCTTGTCCCGGCTTATCATAGGGATCGTAATACTCTCTTCGCAAAAGGAACATCACAATATCAGAGTCTTGTTCAATGCTATTGTGGATGATGATGTCATTGGCGATGAAATTATGGACGCCATCCACAGTCGCATCATAGACATCTTCGATCTTTAATTTGGTAATAGAGAGTATGTCATCCCAGTAAACGTTAGATTCGGTGAGATCTAATAGATCATCGTCATGGGAAGATAGCGGCTTTGGACGGCCAATCATATCGCCGGATTTTAATTGATCGAGTCGTGTCCAACCGTCAGATTGTAAAAATGGATGATTGGCGCTGGCTTTGATAGAGAGCCCCCCTCTAGTTTTTAATTCGAAAACCTCTTTTTTCCCGGAATAAAAGGCTTTGATCAGCTTGTGTTTTCCAATTTTTAGATTTTTGTCGATGGCGTAAACGGTGATAGGGGTTTGTTGTTTTCTTTCCGCAAGCTCTTTGATGGAATACATTTTTCCCGTCTCGGCATCTTTAATTTTTGTCTCGCCGGTGACGCAACCCGATTCGCGAAGATCGCTCATCATGGGACGATGGCCTTGGCGCTCTTCCACTTTTCGGGAAAGCTGCGAAAGACAGAGAACGGGAATGTTCAATTCGCGTGCAAGATTTTTGAGCAGACGGGAAATCTCGGAAATCTCATTTTGACGATTTTCAATCGAGCGCATCGTTCCGGATCCGGAGAGAAGCTGTAAATAGTCGATGACGAGAAATTGAATATCATACGCTTCTTTCATGCGTCGCGCCCGAGCTCTCAAATCGGTGATCTTGATGCCGGGCTGATCGTCGATGATCATCGAATGTTTTTGCATTTCATTGACGCTGGCGACGATGCGTTGATAATCGCTTCCGTTCAGAGCGCCTGTTTTGATCTTTTCCGATTCGACCTCCGACTGCGAACAGATGATGCGATGAAGAAGCTCTTCTGCGCTCATTTCCAAGGAAAAGATGCCCACGGGCTGGCGGTCGCGGAAACAAACGTTTTCTGCGATATTGAGAGCGAGCGCAGATTTTCCCATCGCAGGCCTTGAAGCTAAAATGATGAGGTTGGAATGATTGAGTCCGTTGATGAGCTTGTCGAGATCGGCAAAATGGGTGGGAATTCCCGTCACGTAAGATTTGTTGGGCCCTTTGATCTGATACTCTTCTTGACGCGCTTGGAGTTCTTTGAGGTAGGGTAGTTTGGTCTCCGATTTAGCACCTGAGAGAAGATCTTTGATAGGAATGGATTGATCGGTGCTTGTGGCCTGAGAGATCTGAAAAAATTTGGCCTGCGCTTCATCGAGAAGCTCCGAAACATCCTGGGGTCCTGCCAGCGACTCTTTTTCGATTTCTTGCGCCGTGAAAATCATCTGGCGCAAAACAGCCTTGTCTTTGACGAGCTTGACATACTCGTCGATGTAGGCAGATGTTCCTGCATATTGAGCAAGCGTTGTGAGATAAGCAATGCCGCCCGCTTCTTCGAGCTTTCCATCTCTTTTGAGAAATTCTGCAATGATGTGAATGTCGGCCGGCTGATCCTTATGATAGGCTTCTTTCAGAGAGGAAAAGATCGTTTTGTGTTCTTTAAAGAAAAAGTCGGAATCTTCCAGGCCATCCGCTGCGATATTGAGACTATTGATGCTCGTCAGCATGCAGCCCAAGACCATCATCTCTGATTCTTTGGAATTGGGAGCGCTTTTTACTTTTAGAGTTTTTTCTTTTGCGGTCATTTTTTTGGCGTAGGCTTATTTCAGTATCTCACCATAGCAAAATTTGTTTTAGCGATGCAAGATGGAAACCGGTTTTTTAAAAAAGAACGCTTCGGAAATTGAGATCCAATAGAAAAACGGAAAGAGAGGGATTCGAACCCTCGATACCCCTTTAAGGGTATGCGTCCTTAGCAGGGACGTGCTTTCGGCCACTCAGCCATCTTTCCTAAAGATAAAAGAAGAAGGGTACTCTTTTTTTCGTTTTCCAGCAAGGAATGGGTTTGGTTTCCGTAAGCCCAAAATGATCATGCATGCGCAAAAATCCTGGAGATTCTTGTGGAGTAAAAGGAGTCCATTGCGGGAAGCGTCCCTTTGCTGCCTCCAAAAGAGTTTTTCATGGCGATCAACTGGTCGTATCATTCGTGTGCTTCTGCCTTGCCGGTTTGCGTTTGAGCTGCTTCTTTCAATTTGTCATAATAGTTTTTTTACCTCTAAAATTTTCAGAATAGGTTTTGTCCATTGAATAGGCGCAGAATAAACGTTTCGCATACCAGTAGAGTCCATTCTGAAGTTAAATCGCGACCAAAACCGATTAGAGTTTTCGGCCTTTTTCACAATTTCCACATCCGGTACCGATGAATCTTCAGGTTTTTCCGTGGAAGGCTGGTTTTCAATTTTTTCGACTGATGTGGAATTTATGAAAATGGCCAAAAATAATGATAAAAAATGATTCTATAAAAATTGGATATTACCCACGCAAGTGCTCAAAAAGTTGAGGTAAATACCTCATTCTTAGATCCTAAAAAAATATAAATCTTTTCTTTAATCGTTCGTCATCGTAAATTTACTTGCTTATGCAGAATAACAATGACCTCATTCAACGAATTTTAGAGCAAAATACCCAGCTCGCTGAAGAAGATCGACGCCTAAGAGATCGCCTCGACATTGCTTTGAACACCATTTCATTTCAGCACGAAGAAATCCAACGACTAAAAGATGAGATTGCAATTCTCAAGGGACAAAAGCCCCGTCCAAAGATTCCTCCCAGCACTTTAGAGGGGCAACAAAGCAAAGATAAGCAAAACGACAAAAATAAACTCTCCAGGGGGATGCATCCTCGACGTAAAAAAACCAAAAAACTTGAGATACATACCAGAAGTCGCATTAAGCCCGAATCAGTTCCCGAAGAGCTACCTTCAAAGGATGTCAGAAATTTACCGTACAGGACATCATTCTTCAGCCTTACAATACCATATACGAACTCGAGCGATGGCAATTGCCTGATGGCACTTACTTAACAGGTAAATTGCCGCAAAATATCCAGGGACATTATGGCCCTCAATTGATCAGCTACGTTTTGCACCAATATTATGGCTGTCGTATTACAGAACCTCTGCTGTTTGCACAGTTGAAAGAAATTGGCGTATTGATCTCCGAAGGACAGTTGAGCAATATTTTGATCCAAGGAAAGGAAGCCTTCCATCAGGAAAAGAACGAGCTATTGTCCGCGGGGATAGCAGCTACAGGACAAGTAAAAGTAGACGACACCGGCGCTCGCCACCGAGGGCATAATGGCTACTCGACGATCATAGGGAACGAATATTTTACCTACATTGTGTCGACAGAAAGCAAAAGTCGCATAAATTTTCTCAAGATATTGCATGGGACGGCTCCTCGATATCTTATCAATGAAGACACTGCAGACTACATTGAGACCCTAAAACCCTCGAGTTGGTTAGGAGGATACCTCCTTTTGCAGACCGATATCGATCCATGAATCAAATAGAATGGGAGAAATTTTTACTCGCAATAAACATCAAGTCAGAAAGCGACATAAAACTTGTAACCGAGGCCGCCCTATTCGCGAGCCTGATAGAAAATGGCATACCAAGAGATCTTGGAGTGCATGGAGATGATGCAGGGCAATTCAATGTCTTCGTTCGATCTTTATGTTGGATCCATGAGGAGAGGCATTATCGAAAACTCATTCCCTTTGACGAAGCAACACGCAAAGCAATCGAGCAAGTCCGGGGAGAAATTTGGGATTTATACAAGGGGCTGCAGGAATACAAACTCGCGCCCTCTGAAAGCCTAAAATTGATTCTCGAGCAGAATTTTGACAATTTATTCTCAAAAAAGAAAACCATCAGTCCCACCCTAAACAAACAGCTGGCAAAAACTTATGAAAAAAAGGACGAATTGCTCAGGGTATTAGAGAAACCAGACACCCCCCTTCACAATAATGGAACCGAAACCGATGCTCGAGAGATGGTGGTTAAGCGGAAAGTATCCGGAGGGACTCGTAGTGAAGAAGGTCAAAAATGTCGAGATACTTTTGTAAGCCTAAAAAAGACTTGCTGTAAGCTTGGAATCACTTTTTTCGGATATCTTGAAGACAGAATCAACGGGTTGTGTAAAATTCCCAGGTTGTCGCAAGTAATCGTGTCGCGAGCTCCCTCGCGGCTCAAAGAAACTTAAAGTTTTTTACCTCAGTTTTATGAGCACTTGCTTACCCACTTTCCGGTAAATGGCAAGCAAATGGTATTTAATAATAATAGTCCGGACAATGCAACTGCTTCTCCGATAGCTATGTTAAAATAACTGAATGCTAAAGCTAGTGATATCAATATGACATTAAAGATCAAAACTATTTTGATGGCAGTGTTGATTTCGCTTGATTTGTGTATGGTTTTCAAAAACTTTCCTCCAGGAAAGTATGAAACAAAAAGATTGTGAATGTTTGACATCTGCAGCTCCTATTTATTGTTATGAGAAATCACATCAATTGCTAGCATTACCTCGACTTTGTACATTTTTTGATCTGATAGCCCAAAGTCATTTGCTTCAATCTGTAAAATAAAAAGTTGATAGAGAGTGCCGCTTCGCGCATACTATTTGGTTCAGTAAAACAAAATGGCAGGCTCTCATGGACTCTCTATCGTCAAACATTTTAGCAGTACTCACCCCTTTTTCAGTACTTTTTTCAAATCCTTCTTGGAAAAAAGCCCTGACCTTATTACTTGGCACGCTTTTATGCACTGGCAAGAGAACCGTGTGTGCGGCTCTGCGCGCAATGGGTCTTGAGCATCAGTCGGGTTTTTCAAAGTACCATCACCTTTTAAACCGGGCGGAATGGTCGTCACTCAAGGCAGCGAAAATCCTATTCTTTATGTTGCTTATCTTTGTCTCCGATCAGCATCCTTTGGTTCTGCTCATTGACGAGACATTGGAGCGCAGGCGTGGCAAGAAGATAAAAGCAAAGGGCTATTATCGAGATGCGGTTCGATCGTCACAGTCTCGAGTGGTCAAAGCCATGGGTTTGAAGTGGCAGGTTATGGCGCTCTCTGTGAAATTGCCGTTTATGTCGAGAGCACTTGCATTGCCTTTTTTGAGTGCACTGGAGCCTTCTAAAAAATGTGATGAAGCGAAGAAACGTCGGCACAAAACCTCATTAAAATGGGCGAGTCAGATGGTCTTACAGGTGCGTCGATGGGTAGGTAAGGCGCGATCACTAATTCTTGTTGGCGATGGAGGATATGCTGCGGGACAGTTGGCTCTGAACTGTATCTGTTCTGGGGTGACTCTTGTTTCGCGACTGAAAATGAATGCAGCCCTGTTCGATTTCCCGGCCAAAAAACGTCCCGGTCAAAGGGGACGTACTGCACAGAAAGGCGTCAAATTGAAAAATTTTAAACAGATGCTATCTCTGAAGGGATTGCCCTGGAAAGAAATGGAAGTAGTCGGTTACGGCGGAGAGAAACGGGTAGCTCGCGTGCTGTCTAACACATGTATGTGGGGAGCCGATGGAGCAACTCCTATACCCATCCGATGGGTTTTGGTGGTAGATCCTACAGGAAAACTCGACCCTCTACCTCTTATGAGCACAGATCCACGCATGACGCCAGAACGTATGATAGAGTTATTTATCGATCGCTGGGGACTTGAGGTCACATTCGAAGAAACACGTGAACATCTTGGCGTAGAGACTCAGCGGCAATGGTCGGATCGAGCGATAGCCCGATCGACCCCCATACTGATGGGGTTATATAGTTGCGTATGCCTAATGGCAAATCGATTGGGACAGGTAAATTTGCTTAAGGTAGAGGCAACTGCTTGGCACCAAAAAGAGCACGTCACATTTTCCGATATGTTGAGGGCCGTGCGCATGGTAATATGGAGGGATAATTTAATTTCCGGGAAGGCTAAAATCACCCCTTCCGTGGAAAATATTACTCCAGAAATGGTGGATTGGATGGATGATATAGTAAGACGAGTGCTTCAGGCGGCCTGAACTAAGCCGCTAAAAGTTGCAAAGTCGAGATTACAGCTTGTGTCGCAAAATAGGGAAGTCCAAGGATCATTAATGAAAAAAACCTGATTTTTTAATCATCACTTTTCACCTCTTTCTAAAAGTTTTTTCAAGAACTTAGCAAAGAGAGTCCAATTGACTCAAGAAGAATCAGCCGCCTGGATTTGGTTTTTTTAGACAAGTTGGGACAAAAAAGTTTTGGCCGAAACAATGAGCGGCTCCTTGGACGAAAAGCAGTTTCCCGGCTGATATTTCATGTCAAAAACAACTTGGAAGGCATGCTCTGCTTTTGTAAGGGATTGATAATAAAAAAGCGATTTTGAAATCCCGCCATTTTCTGAAGATTTTGCCTCCACAAGGAACCAGGGTTTTTTGTTTTTCACAACCAGAAAATCCACTTCTCTCTTTTCTTTGTCTCTCAAAAAGCATAATTGATACTCTCCAAGACCCCGATCCGTCCAAAATTGAATCGCTTTATATAAATGGGAGGCGATAAAATTTTCCACACGAGCGCCGGGATCTTCAACTAATGACCAATCCCATAGGTAAATTTTAGGTTCTTTTAACAGAGTTCTGGTAATGTTTTTTGTCCAAGGCTGGATGCAAAAGCAAAAATAAAAGGCTTTTAAAGTTTGAATCCATCTTCGTATCGTGTCAATCGATACGTTTACTTTATTAGCAAGAGAGGTATAGCTGGTTAATTGTCCTGCTTGCGCCGGAAGCAGTTCTGCCAAGACCTCCATTTGCCCCATTTCATGGATCTTTGTCAGATCGCGTAAATCTTCTGAAAATAATTGTTGGCGGCGCAGCTTTTTCCATCGGATATAAAAGGAATCTTTTCGTTTCAAAAAAGGCTCCGGAAATCCTCCGAAATGAAAGAGTGCATCAAACTCCTTATCGGGAATTCTTTGAGAAGAAGGAGCAATCTCCGTTTCTAGAAGTTCTGGATGAAGGATCTCTCTGACGGAAAAAGGATGGAGATGGTAGGGAAAATAACGTCCCATGAGACTATCGCCGCCAGCTTGATAAATATCTAGCCTGGTGCTTCCGGTAATAATGATTTTTGTTTTCTCCCCATATTTATCAAAAAAACCTTTGATGAAGTTTTTCCATTTTCTATACTTGTGAAGCTCATCGAAGACAACCATGGGACGATCCTGACTGAATGTGTTAAGGCCGATGGTTTCAGCTAATGCATCGGCTCCTTTTGTGATGAGTATTCGGTCGCTTTGTATGTCCCAATTAAAATAAAAATGTTGTTTTTCTTGTTTGGAAACGATCAAGCTTGTTGTTGTTTTCCCAACTTGCCTAGGGCCAACGAGAAAAAGCATTTGGCGATTTTGTTTAAAATGCTCTTTGATCACTGCCTCATAAATCCTTTCCATACAGCTCCTTCCCTTTCGACCATTTTACGACACATCGTAAAATGGTCGGATATAAGCTTGTAATAACAAGGTGGTTAAGAAAATATCATTCAATTTGATAGGTCTGGGAAAAGCGTTTGCCATTTAGGGCATTCCAGTAGGATGTCATCTGCGATCCATCGGGATTTTGCACGACGATCTGGATGACAGGAAGAAAGAGCTCCGTGGTCTTGCGAATGGCAAAATCATTACCGAAGGCGGCTCTGGCCACGCTTTCGATTTGAGCGTCGCGGAACTTGCGGGGCAAGCGGCTGCCTTTGCGGGCAGGATTTGTGACGAACCATTCATCAAGGGCTGTTTCCGGATAAACGTAGAGTTTGGGATTTTCCAGATGCAGACGATAGCGGCTGCCATGCTGTACGATGAGATTTTTGAGCCGGCACTTGTCGAGCCAAATATCGAGAATGTCATCTTCGATGTTTAAGTATTTGCTCAATAATTCCCGATCGGCCACATCTCCGTGCGCGGATAGAGCATTGATGACTTTAAAATCTTCGCGGTCGGCATTGGCTAATAGGCAATCGACGAATCCATGCGTTTTTTCCCAAGAAGATGTGTTGAGCACCATCTCGCCATCAATCAAGCTCCAGAGAATGAGCCCTTCGCAAGTCTTTTGAAGAGAGCGTGTGTATTTGACCTCCATGAGCAGATAGGGATGAAACTGAACGGAGGGTTTTAAAAAAGTATGCAGCCTATCTTTCAAGAGCTCCTTTTTATGCTTCTCCATGATCCATTCAGGACTATATCGGGCTTCCAGAGTTTGGAACTTCCCGATGTTCAGCATATCCAGAGCCCAATTTCTTGTGTCGGGATAATGCAGCCAAGCCCAAAAAAGAGAAATTCCTCCCATGACAGTCAATAACAAATAGGAAAAGAAACGACCCATCGCAAACCCATTACATTAGGTAAGACGTCCCTTGCACAGGTTAAAAAATTTTTTTATTCTTTCATAGACAAAAGAAATTCCGTATTGCTATTTGTTTTCTTGAGACGGCTCAAAAGTAGATTCATCGCATCGAGCGGTGTTAGATCGGCAAGAGCCTGCCGCAAAAGATAGATCTTCTCCAATTCTTCCGGATGGTAGAGAAGCTCTTCTTTTCGCGTTCCGCTCTTGATGAGGTCGATTGCCGGATAGACGCGTCTGTCGGCAAGTCTTCGATCGAGAACGAGTTCCATATTGCCCGTTCCCTTAAACTCTTCGAAAATCACCTCGTCCATTCTCGAACCGGTGTCGATAAGGGCCGTGGCAATGATGGTCAAGGATCCGCCGTGTTCGATATTGCGGGCAGCGCCAAAGAAGCGCTTGGGCTTATGAAGAGCATTTGCGTCCACGCCGCCGGTCAGGATTTTTCCTGAATGGGGCTGAACGGTGTTATAGGCTCTGGCAAGCCGTGTCAAAGAATCCAAAAGAATCACAACGTCATGGCCGCATTCTACAAGACGCTTTGCCTTTTCGATGACCATGTCGGCAATTTGCACGTGTCTTTCGGGCGGTTCGTCGAAGGTGGAAGAGACCACCTCGCCCTTCACGCTGCGGATCATGTCGGTGACCTCTTCGGGTCTTTCATCGATGAGCAGGACGATCAAAAAGGTTTCGGGGTTGTTGAGCTCGATGGCATTGGCAATGTTTTGCAGAAGGACGGTTTTTCCCGATTTAGGGGGAGAAACGATCAGGGCTCTCTGTCCTTTTCCAATAGGAGCTGCCAGATCGAGTACGCGCGTGGAAAACTTTTCTTTTCCGGTTTCCATGATGAGGCGTTTTTGCGGATAGAGAGGAGTGAGGTTTTCGAAAAGGATCCGCTCTTTGAGCTCTTCCGGGGTTTTCTCATTGATCTTTTCCACTTTAAGAAGGGCAAAATATTTTTCCTTTTCTTTGGGAGAACGAATCGATCCGGAAAGGGTATCGCCTTTGCGCAAGTCAAATCTTCGAATCTGGGCAGGAGATACGTAGATATCTTCAGCAGAGGGAAGGTAGTTGTAGTTGGGGGAGCGTAAAAAACCAAAGCCGTCGGGAAGGATCTCCAAGCATCCTTCTCCATCGAGAACTTCGGTGGGGAGCGCCGAGAGAGTTTTGACGATTTCGAAGACCATTTGAGATTTGGTCAGCCCTCCAATATTATGCAGTCCGATCGATTTTGCAAAGGTGTTCAACTCCTCAATATTCATGCGCTGCAAAGAAGAGATCTTCGTGACATTTTTAACAATCGGCTGCGTGGGTTCTTCTAGCGCCATCTCTTCCTTCGGAAGATCTTCTTGAGGGGGTCTTTTGTGCCGAACGAGAGGAGGGGGTAGTATCTTATTCTCTTCATTCATAGAACTGGAGCTCCTTTAAGTAAAAATTGTTTCTTAAACGTCATGAGTTGTTAGAACTTTCATAAGATTTTTTGCTTTTCTTTCCAAATCTTCGAGACTTCCATTATTCTCGATGATAAAATGAGAGCGCTTCTTTTTTTCTTCAATGGAAAGAAGGCGCTTCGTGCGCGCATCATAATCCTTCCTTCCACACGCCGCTTTGCATTTTTTTTCATCCCGGACAAGAGTCACGATCACGTCATATTCCCTTTCTTTTTTTGTTTCAAATAGAAGAGGTAGTTCCACTACAAAGACGAACTCATTATGCTTTTTCCTTTCTTCTTGGTAGAGGCGGTTGATTTCTTTAAAGACATAGGGATGAAGAAGTTTTTCCAGGGCATCGAGTTTTTGCGGATGATTAAAAACCTCAGTTGCGATTTTTTCTCGGTTTATTTTTCCCTTTTCCAGGATTTTATCGCCGAGAAGAGTTAAGACTTGGCTGCCCAATGCGGAGTGAGCGGACCCTAATAATCCGTGGACGATTTGATCTGCATCAACCACGATAGCGCCCTGCTTTTTCAGAAAGTCGCAAAAAGTCGACTTGCCGGAGGAAACACCGCCTGTAATAGCTACCTTTTTTGAATTTAACATTCTGCCCAATTTTTTCCTATTTCTATATCTACCAAGAGCGGTATTTTTAAAGAAAACACATGCTCCATTTTTTCATGGACAATTTCTTGAAAGAAGGAAATTTCCTCATCGGGAATTTCAAAGATCAGCTCATCATGGATTTGTAGGATCATAAAACCTTTGCAATTTTTTTCTTGAAGAGCCCTATCGATATCGATCATGGAGATTTTAATGAGGTCGGCAGCGGTCCCTTGAAGAGGGGTGTTAATGGCAAGCCTTTGCGCAGCGGCCCGAACGGCCGGATTTTTATTATGGATTTCCGGTATCGGCCTTTGCCTTCCCGTGATGGTTTTGACCATGCCCGTTTTTTCGGCGAGCTGTTTCGAAGATTCTAAGTAATCGGAGATTTTTGGGTATCGTTGAAAATAGGTCTCAATGAAAAGAGAGGCCTCTTTTTGGGAAATGCCAAGCTCTTGGGAAAGCCCGTAAGGACCCTGCCCATAGAGAATGCCAAAGTTCACTGTTTTGGCAATTTGCCGCATTTCTTTTGAGACCTCTTTTTGGGGAACGTTGAAGATCAAGCTAGCGGTATGCACGTGGATATCCTGCCCTTCCCGAAAGGCTTTTTGCAGCTCGGGATCTTCGCTAAAATGGGCAAGCAGTCGAAGCTCGATTTGCGAATAGTCCGCAGATAAATAACTCCAGCCCTCTTTTTCCGGCTTAAATCCTGCGCGAATGCGCTTTCCTTCTTCGGATCTTACGGGAATGTTTTGCAAGTTGGGGTCTTGGCAAGAAAGGCGCCCCGTAGCGGTCATCGACTGGACGAAGTTGGCATGGATGCGCCCGGTTTTTGGATTGATTTGACCCGGGAGCGTTTCGACATAGGTCGAATAGAGTTTTTGCACCCCCCTGTATTGTAGAATTTTTTCCACGACGGGAGACTCGTTTTTCAGTTTTTCGAGCACGTCGGCGGCGGTGGAAAACGCGGCTCCTTTTTTCCGATGGGGAGGGGTGAGTTGCAAATCTTGATAGAGCACTTCGGAAAGCTGTTTGGGAGAGTTGAGGTTGAACTCTTTGCCCACGTCGAGAAAAATTTCTTTTTCCAATCGATGGATCTCATCTGAAAATTCAGAAGAGAGATGGGCAAAAGTTTTACGATCGATGAATATGCCGTTTTTCTCCATCTTTGCAAGCACGGGAAGTAGCGGCATCTCAATTTCATAGAGCACTTTTTGCAAAGATTTTTTTTCGATCTCTTTTTCAAAAAGCTCTTTCAAACGAATGGTGTAGTCCACATCCTCGCAGCAATATTGAGCTACTTGATCGATCGGAACATCCTTCATGGAAAGGGCATTTTTTCCCTTAGAAATGAGATCTTCGATGGGAATTTTTGTATGGTGGAAATATTCCAGTGTCAGCTTGTCTAAATTGTGCTGTCTTGCTTGGGGCTGGAGGAGATAGGAGGCAAGAATGGTGTCAAAAGAGAGGGAAGAGAGTTCGATGCCGTGATTGGAAAGAACATGAAGGTCATATTTGATATTGTGTCCGTAAAATCGATGGCGGGGACTTTCCAAAAGTTTTTTTAAGGAAGAGTGGAGGAGATTTTTAGGCAAAGGGCCGTTGAATGGAATGTAAAAGGCCTCTCCCCCCCGGTGTCCAAGACCGATTCCCACGAGTTCTGCTTCCATGGGGTGGACAGAGGTGGTCTCTGTGTCGAGGCAAAGCTCAGGGATCGAAGAGAGCTGTCTCATAAGCTCCAAAAAGGCCTCTTCGCTATCGATGAGAGTATAGAATTTTTTTTCTATTCGGTTCGCTTTGGGCACAATGCTTTCTTCTTGGGGGTGAAGTTCGGAGAGAAATTTTAAAAAGCGCATCTCTTGGAAGAAAGATTCCAGCCGCTTCTCATCCTTTTCTTTCAAAGCAAAGTGGTCGAGTGTTTGGGGAATGTCGACGTCCGTGTTCAAGGTGGCGAGCTTCTTACTCATCAGTGCAGTTTCTTTTTGCGCCAAAAAACTCTCCCTTTTCTTTTCTCCGGGAATTTCTTCGGGATGCTCCAAAATGTTTTCTAAAGTTTTGAGTTTCTGTAAAAGAAGCGATGCCGTTTTGGGCCCAAAACCTTCCACTCCCGGAATATTGTCCGACGCATCGCCGACGATGGCGAGATAGTCGAGCATTTGGGCGGGCAGAACGCCGAAGAGCTCTTCCACTCCCAAGGCGTCGATGATGCGATTATCTTTTTGGACGTTGAGGACAAGGATGTCATCGGAGACGAGTTGATAGAGATCCTTGTCGGTTGTGCAGAGAATGGATTGAAGTCCCTTTTTTTGGGCCCAAAGGGCGATGGTTGCCGTGGTATCGTCGGCTTCCACTCCGGGTATGCAAAGAGCGGGAATGCCCCTCATTTCGCAATAGTCAAAAGCCTTTTCAAATTGAGGAAAGAGATCTTCCGGCGCGCCTTTGCGATGCATCTTATATTCCGCATAGACCTGTCGTCGCGCCTCTTTGTTTCCGGGACCGTCGAAAACGGCGACCACATATTTAGGGGAAAAATCTCTGATGATTTTTTCGATGGATTGGATGAACCCGTAAAGAGCATGGGTCGACTCGCCTTTTTCGTTCGTCATAGGCCCGATGGCATAATAGGAGCGAAACAGGTAGTTCACCGCATCTATGATAAAAATTTTTTCCATCAAGGCTCTTTGGGGACGTTCTCGTTCAGCGTCTTGGATCATAAAGATAAAGATAGGGGTCTTTCAGATCTGCGAGATAGTCGAGCTGAATCGTATGCGTGATCTTTCCTTGTAGTAGGGACATAGGGGGTTCGAGCAGATTTTTCAACAAACTCAAAAAGCTATATTTGGGATGCAAGGTTACCACTTGATAGGGTTTTGTTTCGTCGATATGGGCGGCTTTGAGAAGATTGGAAAGAGCTTTGTCATACGAGCTATTTGCCTCGTCGATGTAGCCGCGATTTTGCGCGCTTTGAGGATCAAAAACGTGCGCGCCATACTCTTGTACGAGCTTCTCTTTGTCTAAAGAGGATCTTGCAGCGCAAACAATGGAGACAAAGCGGTCGTAAAAATAGTTTTGTATTTTTTTTAAGACATCTTCTTCGCCGGGGGTCCAAGGGCGTGTGGGATTCATCATGTCCTTGTCTTTTCCCTCGCTCAATGTCATGGTTTGAATATCCCATTTCTTTAAAAGTTCGGAGACATTGAAGAAGGTTCCCATGCGCACGCCCACCGATCCAATGATGCTGACGGGGGACGCAGAGATGTTGTCTGCGGCAGAGGCAATATACATTCCGCCCGATGCGCAAAGGCCATCTACATAAGCATGGACTGGGAGGTGGTATTTTTCTTTATAGGCCATCAAGAGCCGATAGATGCCGTCGGAATCGGTCACTCCTCCTCCGGGGGTGTCTAGTTGAAGAAGAATGCCCTTGACCCGTCCCCCTTTCAAAAACCCCTTTTGAGAATCCAGAAGCTGACTCTCGATCTCGTCAGAAGTAAGGGTTGCCGTTCCAATCACTCCATGGATATCGATGCGCAAGACAACGGGAGACGTGGGAGGCAATAGTTGATCTTGTCCTTGTAAATCGGGCAGCAGGGTGACGACATGGGGTTCGGCGGGCTGTTGGTCCGGGCAGAGGAAGTTCAAGAAAAAGAGAATGGGGAGAATCGCGAAAAAAATTCCAAGAAGGGTAAAAAAAGCCTTAAAAAAGGAGCGAAGGGAAGAGAAAAAAATAGATTCTCTGGAGAACGTCATAAAAACTCATGGTTGGTTTTGGTTTCGATTATAGAAGCCTTTTTTTTTAAATTACACCATCTTCCTACAGGAAAGAAAAAAGTTTTTTAAGGATTGATGTTGGATGAGGAGGGGTAGGCTCTTGTTTGAAAAAGTTCTACGAAAGCCAGAATGCTGAAAAGAACGAATAAACTATAAACGTAAATGGAAAAATGGAGCTGAAAGGTCAGGCCGAGAAGGAGGCAAAATTGCAGGGCCGTGGTTACTTTGCCCCAGCGAATCGCATGGAACACATAATTTTTCAAGCGCTTGGCGAACAAGAGATAGAGGCCAAAGAGCAAGAGGCAAAAATCTCTGGAAATCACCAGAAGTGCCGCTATCAGGGAGATGCGCTTTTCCAGAAAAAAAACGGTGAGGACGAAATAGACAAAAAACTTATCCATAGCAGGATCCAGAATCGCGCCCAGTTTCGATGCGGAGCTTGAGCGCCTTGCGAGATATCCATCAATGCTATCGGTAAACATGGACAGGAGAATGGAAAGAGTGCGCAGGTAGATATTATCGCTTAGAAAGAGGAATGCCAACGGGGCTCTGACTATAGAAAGAAGGTTAGAAAGTGTCAGCATCATAAAATTCACGTTATACAAAATGCGATTCTAACTTCTTCTTCTTTTTTTTAATAGAAAAAGAGAGGGGATAAAGTTTGTCTTGCATTCTTAGGAGATCTGTCCTTCTTTGGTAGCAAGTTCTGGTTCTTTGTCGGCAGATGCGGGCAGAGGTTCTTTTTGCGCGGTGATGGCGTTGAATTGCTTCCCAAGCGAGAAGGTGGCGCCGATCCAAGCGATTACGATGAAGAAGAAAATAATTCCTACGTAGGGTGTGGCGGCTGCGAGCGTCGATAATAAAATCAAAAGCCCTTGATGAATGACCGATCCTCCCGATTTGCCAATCCTGGAGCCCACCCCGTCAATGGCTGCTTTTCCATTTCGCTTGCTCTCGGAGCTGAGCGGGATGAAAGCAATTTCTTTCGTAGCGTCAAAAAGAGTGTATTTTGAGGCTCTTGCCATGCAGTTTTGCATGCTGCCAAAAAAGACGCAAAGGGCCAAAGGAGAGCAGCTTAAAAAGACGGAAACCGAGGAGAGAAGGGGAGAAGATTTGAGTACGGAGCAGAGGAAAAAGGCAGCTCCCGTGAGCAGAACGATGATCGGAGTGATGAGCGCCGTAAAAGTCCAACCAAACTTTCGAAGAAAATTGCTCGAAACAAAAATAGCAATGGCGGTGGCAATGATTCCCATAAAGATCATGACCTGCCCCATATAAGCAAAGTAGTCCGAGGGAAGAGGATAGAGGCTCTTGACCTGATTTTTCCAGAGAACTTCCGTCAGGTTGATGGTGATGTTATAGGCAATGACAATGATTGCAATGCAGATGAGATATTTGGACCCGGCCAGGTAAGAAAAACTTTTTCTAAAAGAAAGTTTTTCTTTTTTGGGAGTATGTGCAGCGGGGCGTATGGCCGCTTGCTGGGGAAAAACATGGGCATGGAGGTGGCGGAAGATGAAGAGGATGACGCATCCGATAAGGAGAATGAGAATGGTCAGATAAAAGATCGATTGGTCCCAGGCGTTGTGTCCAAAGAAAAAATGGGGATTATAGGGCGTAGACGAGAGAAAGAGGGTGGCGTTGCCGGAAAAAATACTGGAGAAATTGGCGCCGACTCCAAAGAGTGGATAGAAGCGCTTCGCTTCCGAAATTAAAATTACATCGTTGGCAAATCCCCAAAAAAGAACGGTTAAAATAAAAGTTCCCCACATTTCCGACATGACGTAGAAGAGGGTCAAAGTCCAGTTATGAAAGACGGCGATCAATCCTTTACATCCAAGGGGCAAAATGCCGCCGAGCTTATCGGCCAATGAATGGAGGTGGAGATGGTCGCGGAAGGGATAGAGAACAAAGGTGAAGAGGGCAAAAAAGGCAAGGAAGATGCAGATCATCCAATAGACCACTTTGTCTCGGGAGAAGCGGTTGGAGAGGGCGGTATAGACAAAGCTGAAAATGAATGCCGTGGGGAGCATCACCCATACCTTAATGAAGGGCAGGACCTCGGCACCCGAGTCGGGCGCGGTCACGACAAGTGCATCTTTGACTGCGCGCAGCATGTTGTAGACAAAGGCGATCAAAAAGAAAATCACCAGCATCGGAATAAATTTTTTATACTCTCCTCCATAAATGGGCCAAAAAAGGGAACGTAGTCTTCCCGGACCGGCTTGATTTTTATTAGCAGAGTTATTAGCGGACATGGGCGGCCTGTGAATCTGTAGGGTTCATCAAAACTTTTTGAGGACAAACGAACTCTTTATAAGGAACGTGTATCTCTGAGGTAAAGGATCTGTGTGAGGCCGCATGCTCGTGCGCGAGCGGAAGGGAAGTGTGATGAAAAAAAGAAAAATCTAAACTTGCCGCCGGCAAGAAGAAATTTTTTTTACGCACGCTTTTTGTGGGCGAACCCTTATCGTAAGTGAATACCAGATTATAGTGGATGAGAGCTATTTTTCAAAGGGCTCTTTTTTCTTTAAAAAAACCCCAATTTTTTGAATATAAACATCTATTATTTTGGTATTTAAGAAAAAATGCATGTCTATTTTTTAATGGAAGGGCCGCTGAGAGCATCAATCCCCGGCAGATGTCCTTGTTCGATCAGTTCCAAAGAAGCTCCGCCTCCTGTAGATAGGTGGGTAAAATGAGAGGAGAGGTGCAGTTTTTCAATGGCTGCCAAAGAATCTCCCCCCCCTGCAATTGTTTCGGCAGAGAGTTCGGAGAGGGCTTTTGCGATGCAGTCTGTCCCTTTAGAAAAACGAGGAAATTCATAGACGCCAAGAGGACCGTTCCAAAAGATCGTCGCAGCGCTTTTCAGCTCTTCTTTCCAATCTTTGCAAGTTTTCGGGCCAATGTCCAATCCTTGCCAGTTGTCCGGAATGCCTTGAGAGAGTTCAATCACTTTGGACGCTGACTCGTTGTTGAAAGAATCGGCAATCACCATATCGAGGGGCAGCCGGATTTTTTCTCTGTTTTTTTTCTCTTTTAAGAGCGTCTGTATTTTAGGGATCATCTCCTTTTCCGATAGCGAATTGCCGATGGAGATATTTTCTGCTTTTAAAAAGGGAAAGGCCATTCCGCCGCCGAGAAAAAGACGATCGACTTTTTCCAAAAGTTTTAAGACGATGCCCATTTTGGAAGAAAGCTTCGATCCTCCGATGATGGCAAAGAAGGGGCGTTTGGGCTTTTCCAGAAGACCTCCTAAGTAAAGAATCTCTTTTTGCAAAAGACATCCGGCCGCAGCTTTGCCCGGAAAATATTTGGGAACTTCCGTGACGGAAGAATGGGCGCGATGTGCGGCTCCGAACGCGTCATCGACATAGAAATCGGCCAAAGAGCTCAGTGTTTTGGCAAAAGAGGGATCGATCGCAGGGTCTTCTTCTGCGGGATAAAAACGCAGGTTTTCTAAAAGAAGAATCTCTTTGGGAAGGAGTTTTTTTGCTTTTTTTTGGGCATCTCCCATACAGTCGCTGGCGAAGATAACCTCCTGGTGCAAAAGCTCGGATAGGTGTTTGGCGATAGGTTTTAGGGAAAGGCTTTCCTCTTTTTTTCCATCGGGCCGCCCTAAGTGGCTCATCAAGATCAAAGCGCCGCCCTTTTCCAGAATCTTTTTGATCGAAGGAAGCGTGGCTTTGATGCGGCTGTCATCGGTGATTTTTCCTTCTTTCATCGGGACGTTGAAATCCACGCGCATGAGAACTTTTTTCCCTTGGAGAGGAAGATCTTCCAATCTGAGTTTTTGCGGCATAAACGCTCCTCGATGAGTTAAAAAGATCCTAGAAAAAAACAAGGGCAAAGTCAAGAGAGTTGGAAAAGTTTTTTTCACTCAATACGATGAAGTTTTGCACAGAATGGTGTGGGTATAAAGAGTTTCTTAAGGAAACCTAAATCCTCTTTCGCAAATTTAAAAATGCCTGGAAATTCTCATTAGCGACAATCTCCGAGCAATCACAAAAATAGTTCGTTTTTATCGCCACAATCTGGGTAAAACATAGGAAGAAACACCAATGAATAGAGCAGAAAACACTAACAATCCAACTTTGCAAGTTTTTGAATAGGTTCTTCTGATATCAAGAGATGTGAGATACTCTACGAGCTCTCTGTTTCCGGCTGCTGCCTGTAGAAGTGTCTCGCCTCTATGATTGGCTGTATGTGGGTCTAAATGATGGACGGTTATTAGATACTCTACAAGCTCTCTGTTTCCGCTCCGGGCTGCTGCCAATAGAATTCTCCCAATTGTCCCGCCCCATCGATCGATTGCATGTGGGTCTAAATGATGGACGGTTATTAGATACTCTACAAGCTCTCTGTTTCCGCTCCCGGCTGCTTCCACGAGAATTATCCAGTCCCGTGCATGTGGGTCTAAATGATGGACGGTTATTAGATACTCTACAAGCTCTCTGCTTCCGCTCCCGGCTGCTGCCTCTAGAATTCTCCCGCCCCGTGCATGTGAGCCTAAATGATGGACGGTTATTAGATACTCTACAAGCTCTCTGTTTCCGCTCCCGGCTGCTGCCTCTAGAATTGTCCCGCCCAATTCATCGACATGTGCATGTGGGTCTAAATGATGGACGGTTATTAGATACTCTACAAGCTCTCTGCTTCCGCTCCGGGCTGCTGCCTCTAGAATTGTCCCGCCCAATTCATCGACATGTGCATGTGGGTCTAAATGATGGACGGTTATTAGATACTCTACAAGCTCTCTGCTTCCGCTCCGGGCTGCTGCCTCTAGAATTCTCACGCCCCGTGCATGTGGGTCTAAATGATGGACGGTTATTAGATACTCTACAAGCTCTCTGTTTCCGCTCCCGGCTGCTTCCTCTAGAATTCTCCCGCCCCGTGCATGTGGGTCTAAATGATGGACGGTTATTAGATACTCTACAAGCTCTCTGTTTCCGCTCCGGGCTGCTTTCTCTAGAATTGTCCCGCCCCATTGATCGATTGCATGTGGGTCTAAATGATGGACGGTTATTAGATACTCTACAAGCTCTCTGCTTCCGCTCTGGGCTGCTGCCACTAGAATTGTATAGTCAGTTAGACGTCCAACTGAATGTTTTTTAAGTAAAAATAAGGCTAATCGAGGATTGTCTTTAACGGTTTTTAGAAATCCTGCTTGCGATTCCATGCAAGCTCGAAACTGGCCTGCTATTGGTTTTATTTCTTCTTTCAGATCAACCGGAAGTTCTTCTCCTACTGGAAGAGACCTGGATAGGCTACGATCGAGAATTGGAGTTCCCAATAAATTAAAAACGCACAATTCTTTTAAAGAAGAGGTCGTCATTTTTGTCCCATATTTGCTTGTTTTTTAATTGAATATTTTATATTATAGTTTGATAAAAATCAAGTAAAAAAATGAATTGACATGCCCATGAAAATTCAAAAATCGGAAAAACAATCTTCAGCCGGTGCGCCAATCGTACGAAATTTATCCTTCACTCGCCTTCTTAACTCCTGACCCAGTTTTGATGTTGAATCGAGCACTGAAAGTGCACTAAAGAAACCGAATATCGACGCTTCAAATTCAGGGTAAGTAGGATGAACACCATCAGTGAAGCAAATGGTCTCATCTCCTGAAATGGCACATGGATAAAAAAAATTTTGAAGAAAATTTTAAGGGGGGTGTGCGATTTTTCAATCAGGAGCGGTATGTTTTTCAGAAGAGAGAGGAAAAGGGATTGGAGGCTTGCTCGAAGCTTTTTCCCTTTTTGCGTTTGCGCAGTTCGACTTCGATAGAAAAGCGCAAGTCTTGGTCAAAATCTTTTTTTAATGCCCAGTGCAGATATTCAATGGGAATCTCATCAAATCTTCGGCCTTTATATTTCCCGAGCGGCATCGTTTTGAGCTGGATCGGCTTTTCCAAGCGGGAGAGCAGTTCTTTAGTGGTTTTGAAAGAGGTAGAGAGGAACTTGAATATTTCGATATTGACGATCACATCGCTCATTGCCCGATGAGCTCCTTCCGGCTCGATGTTGAAATGTTTTCTCAGCTGCTCGAGAGAATTGGAGGGGCTTTCTCCATAAAGCCTTGCCAAACGAAGGGTATCGATGGAAATAAGATGGGAAAGGGGCGAGGGCACCTGGTGGCGTTTTGCCTCTTCCAATAAAATAGAAATGTCAAAAAAGATTCCATGGCCGACGAGAATATGTTTGTCGATGAATTTATGAAGGGTTGGAAGCACCTCTTGAATCTTCGGCTTTCCCCGGACCATTTCTTGAGAAATATGGTGAATCTCTTGCGAGGTGGCGGAAATGATGCAGTTTGGGTCGATGAGTGTTTCAAAAGAATCGAGCACTTCTTGAAAAGTAAATTTTACGGCAGCCACCTCCACGACGCGATCCGTTTGTAAATCAAGCCCTGTCGCTTCGCAATCAATACAAACAAAAACGTCATTCGGGTTCATAAAAAATGGATGGCTTTTTGAAAAGAAGATACGGGATCCTTTGATTTGATTGCAAAGGAGATCTCGAGTTAAATAGAAGAGAGAATCAACTCCCTTGTATTTTCTTCTTTATGCAGGATCTCAAGGATCAGGGAAGAAGGGGGCAGAAGAGAGAGAATGGGATCTGCCCATTCGATCAAACAGATGCCTTTTTGATGAAAGTATTCGTCAAAACCCATATTCAAAAATTCTTTTTCAGATTGGAGGCGGTAGAGGTCGAAATGAAAAATGGGAGGCGTGGTCTCATGCACGTGGAGATAGGTAAAGGTAGGGCTTTGAATTTCATTTGCAGAAGATGCGGGAAATAGCGCTTGGAAAATGCCTTTGATCAGGGTAGTTTTTCCGCTTCCAAGATCGCCGAGCAAAGCGAGCAGAGAGGGGGTCGTTAACTTTTGCGCTAATGTTTTGCCAAAAAGAAAGGTATCTTCTGCAGAGGAGGCAAAGAATGTGCCCAAAAGATGGCCGGTCCTATTTTTCTTCAGAGGTCCATCGCTGCACATGAGAGGCAAACTCCTCCATCTCCGCAAGATTTTCAATGAATTGGGTGATTTTATCTTCTGTCAGAAGATCTTGCAGAAAATGGATAAATCCCTCTTCGATTTCAAAGCGGTTCTGATTTTGCACTTCGAGGAGGGACAAAAATTTTACGTGATGTTTTTTAAAATCTTCAACAACCGCTTCTTTGCTATTGAAGAGCTTTCCGGTAATGGCCGATGAGTAAACAATTTTATTGATCGTCTTTTTTTCTTTCGGGATATAGTTTTTGATCACTTCCGGATCTTCGGAGACATAAAATCTCTTGGCTTTCAATCCGCCGACGCGTTCTGTATTTTCGGGACAATTGGAGACCCAGTCATAGATCGCATCTTGAGGGTTGGGGCAGGTATTGTCTCCGAACGCTTTGCCGGTAAAAGGGCAAATATAGATTCTCTGCGTTTGTTCGTTCACGGTTTGCTGTCCGAGCTGAATCTTTAGTTCCGTTTCGCGCCAAAGTTTTCCTTCTTTTTCCAGATGGACGACCAGGCTTTCCAGGTTTTGGTAAATTTTCTTTTCCTTTGGAAAAAGGACGGGTTCTAAGTGAAATTTTTTTTCGACAAAAGAAAGATAGGTGGAGACGAGATCTGCCTTTTTGTTTTTTTTAAGAAATTCCAGAAGACTTTTTTTGATCTTATCCGTAATGCCAATAGAACTCATTTTTTCCTCAAATAGGGTGATCCATGCTTTTCCCAAGATTTAACCGATCCAAGTCTTGAAAAAAGGTTATCAATAAAACGAGGCTTTAGCTTAACGAGCTTAGGGATTAATGATCAAGATGAAAAGAAAATTGCGCATGCTCTGACAGGGGGGACTAATTTGTTGCTTTTGGAATAGCGAAGTGCTACATTACCTCTCGATCAAGAAAAAAAACTTTATTTTTAACGCTTTTGCGATAGGAGAGGGGATCTATGAATAGCCAAGCTGTTGCAGAAAAGGATCTTTCTTCAAGTTTAGACCTTATTGTAGAAAAGATTCCCATCAAAGGATATGAACAGGTTGTGAAGATTTCCCATCGAAAGGTTAAATTGCAGGCGATCATCGCGATTCACAACACTGTGCTGGGACCTGCATTGGGAGGGGTGCGCATGTACCCGTACGCTTCCTTTGATCTCGCCCTGGCGGATGCTCTTCGCCTTGCGGAAGGGATGACCTACAAATCTGCGGTGGCAGAGGTTGGCTATGGCGGGGGAAAGAGCGTGATTCTTGGGGATCCTCGAAAGGATAAGAATGAAGAACTTCTTCTCTCCTTTGCCCGAGTGGTTGATGGACTCAAAGGAAATTATATCTGTGCTGAGGATGTCGGCTGCGGACCTGGCGATATGATGGTGATTCGAAAGAAGACTCCATATGTCGTTGGCCTTCCCCATAAAAATTGCAGCGGAGATCCCGGACCTTTTACCGCTTGGGGCGTCTTCCGCGGAATCCAATCCGTTATGAAGCGGTTGTTTGGATCGGAGAGCGTGCAAGGGAGACGGATTCTGATCCAGGGTCTGGGGGATGTGGGCAAGCCCTTGGCCGATGCCCTTTTTTGGGGAGGGGCCGAGCTCATTTTTTGCGACGTAGACGAAGAAAAAATGGTTGCATTGGCTAAGCGTTATGATGCGCAAATGGTGTCTCCCGGCGATGTGTTCAAAACTCCGTGCGATGTTTTTTCTCCTTGTGCGATGGGGGGCATTTTGAACGATCAGACGATCCCGCAGCTTCGCTGCAGGGCTGTCGCAGGGTGCGCAAATAACCAGCTCTTGAAAGAAATGCATGCAGAAAAAATGCAAGAAAGAGGCATTCTTTATGCTCCCGATTTTGTGATTAACGCCGGCGGCTTGTTGAATGTGGCCCACGAACTTTTTCCCGAAGGATACCAGTCGAAAAAAGCCCGAGATGCAACCCATAAAATTTACGATACTTTGATGGCGATTTACGAAATGGCCGACAAAAATAATATTGCGCCTTATCGAGCTGCGCTTGCGCTTGCCAGCTATCGCATTCAATATGGAATCGGCAAGAGAAAACAACTCCCCTACTTTCCCGTAATTGATTGAAACAAACGATATGCAGACTCTGAGCGGCATTTTAGAAAAAAAAGCGACGGAAGCAATTGAGAAAGCTTTTTCCACCCGCCTAGAAGAGGCAGACAAAAAAGCCGAAGTGGCGGTTTGCCAGCATGCCCGGTTTGGCGACTATCAGTGCAACACTCCGTTAAAACTTGCGAAAATTCTTCAGGAAGATCCCAAAAAAATTGCCGAAGAGATCTTGCGGCATTTCGAGGGAAAACCCCTGGTATTCAAATCAGAGATTGCAAAAACGGGATTTCTGAACTTCCGGATCGATCCTATCTTCCTCTCCAAAGATCTAGATGCCATGCTTCGCAGTAATGCCCTTGGCATCGATCTGCCGCAAAAAAAAGAGAGGATTATCGTCGAATTTTCTTCTCCCAACGTTGCAAAAGAGCTCCATGTGGGGCACTTGCGCTCAACGATCATCGGCGACAGTATAGCCCGTTTGTTCGAGTTTTTGGGCCACGATGTGGTTCGTTTGAACCACGTGGGAGATTGGGGAACGCAGTTTGGCATGCTGATTGCCTATCTGCACAAGTTTTTCCCTCAAGTTCTTCAAGGAAAAGAAGAGGCGCAATTGAGCCAGCTGATGGAATGGTATCAAGCCTCCAAAAAGCTGTTTGATCAAGATCCGGCTTTTAAAAAAGAGGCGCACGCCCAAGTTGTTCAATTGCAAAGCGGAAATCCACAAGCTCTGCATGCGTGGAAAATGATTTGCGCAATTTCCCGAAGGGGGTTTCAAGAGATTTACAACCTCTTGGATGTGCAAATCACCGAAAGAGGAGAGTCTTTTTATAATCCCTACCTAAAAGAAATGGTGGCCGACCTTGAGAGAAAAAAGCTGATCACGATTTCGGATGGCGCCAAATGTATTTTTCTGGACGGGTTTCAGAATCGGGAAGGAAAGCCTTTGCCCATCATCATCCAGAAGTCGGACGGCGGGTTCAATTATGATACCACCGAGCTGGCCGCCTTTCGTCAGAGAACGGAAGAGGAGAAAGCAGACCGCATCATTATTGTGACGGACAGCGGGCAGAGCCTCCACTTCCGCATGATCGAAGCGGCCGCTATCCTTGCGGGATATCTCGATCCTAAAAAGACCCGTTTTGATCACGTGACATTTGGCCTTGTTTTGAGCCCCCAAGGGACAAAATTCAAGACGCGGGAAGGAGAGACGGAAAAGCTCTTGGACCTCCTTCACGAGGCGATCGATCACGCTCGGTCTCTTCTTGTAGAGAGGCTCTCCGTAATCGAAAAAAAGGAGGTGGATGAAATTGCCCATACGCTCGGCATTGCCGCCGTGAAATATGCGGATCTCTCCTCTCATCGGTCCAAAGACTATACATTTAGCTATGAAAAAATGCTCAAATTCGAAGGAAACACTTCTGCATTTCTTCTTTACGCCTATGTGCGCATCATCGGAATTAAGAGAAAGACATCGGCCGATATAGAAAAGATCGCCTCTATTTCCCACATCCACTTAGAACATCCTTCGGAAATTGCCCTAGGGCTGCACTTGCGCCGTTTCTCAGAGGTTTTAGAAGCCATGTCGCGCGATCTTTTGCCCAATCGCTTGGCCGATTATCTCTACCATCTTGCGGAGAAGTTCAACGGGTTTTTCCGCGATTGCAGAGTGGAGGGAAGCGGCGAGGAAAATCAGCGCCTTCTTCTTTGCGAACTGACGGCCCTGGTTTTAAAAGAGGGTCTTTACATTCTCGGAATCAAAACCATTTCCCGAATGTAACTGCCAGTTGTGCATCAAAAACTTTTTCTTTCCTTCTTTTTGCATTCAATTCTTTCAATGCTGTCAACTTATGGTCGATGAACCTAAAAACGGCAGTTGAACCGCTCCGCACAACCAAAAATTTTGTGAATCTCCTCTAAAAATCAGTGTTATTGCTCAAATTTATCCGGTCACCCATTGGGTGATCGTGAAAGTAAAAGATAAAATTGATTCCTGAAAGGGAAATTTACAGTTTTTAGGCCATGCGGAGCGGTTCAACTGCCGTTTTTAGGATGAATAAAAAAATAGATAGCCCGATCGAATAATTTAGTTGCTCATTTTAGATTTTATTTGTCATTTTGTGAAAAGTTTTTACTTTTTTGTGACAAAAGATTTGTTCTTGTTTCATGCAAATCGGTTCTGTTTTATAATTATTGCGAAAAAGATTAAATATTAATGGAGGAAAAAATGAGTTGCTACGCCGTGGAAAGAAAAGCAGGAGAGCAGAGTACTTGGGGAGAAATAGAGGCGAGCCGTCAAAGGATTGCTACCACAATTACAGAATATGCCGCCCAAGCATTTCGTTTTCTTCGCGCACTTCCCTCCCATGTTCCCCATGCATTTTTTTCTTCGAAAACCTGGATTCTTCAGAATTGGAGTGTGATTTGGCCTGCAGTTTCCGGATTTTTTGGTACGATTGGCGCTGTTGCCAACATTACCTCCATCGTTAAGTTCGTGATGGCGAATCCCGTGATCAAAAAAGTGGTCCAAAAAATCAAAGAAGCACTTATTGCCACGTGGGAATATTTGAAAAGACTTTCCCTGAAACAGAAAATTTTCTATGGAACTCTTGCAGCTATCAGTCTTTGGGCGGGCATTCTTCCCTGGACTTTCAAAGCCGCAATCGGTTTTTCTGTTTCGATTGCAACTTCTGCTGCTTGCTCGATCGTTGGCCTCATCGCACTGCCTTTAACTTTAGTTGGATTGACCTATCTCGCTTACCGACAAGATTGGTTTTATTCTTCCGGTTCTCAACAGGGCGGATGGGCATATGAAAGCGAAGGGAGAGAAATGGTTGACATACGCGATGTGCGAGTTTTTCAAAGCAAAAAATCACACGTAAAAAAATAATTGAAAAATGACAAGTCCTTACTGCACACTGTTTTGCGACAAAACAACAACAGGAGTTCAGGACATGTCGATTGATGATTTTATCATAACCACCTTTTGTTTGATAGATGATGAGATGAAGAAGGTTCTTGCAGACGAGAAATTTCGTCAAAGAGGTCCCTCGCCTAGATTGAAAGACAGCGAGGTTATTACGATGGAGGTCGTTGGAGAATTTTTTGGAATGGACCGTGACAAAACCATTTGGGAATATTTCAAAAGGCACTGGTTGCATTTCTTTCCAAATATTCCTGCACGTTCGAATTTTGTCAGGCAAGCGGCCAACCTTCATGTAGTAAAGCGATTGTTACAAGAGAGTTTAGCAACTGACCTACATGCTCTTTCTGATTCATTGCACATAATAGACGGGCTTCCTATTCCAGTTTGCAAATTTGCCAGAGCTCACTTTAGCAAAAATTTCAAGGGCGACGCTGCATATGGATATTGTGCTACAAAAAAAGAGCACTTTTATGGTTTTCGAGGCCATGTTGTCATCAGTTCAATAGGGGTGGTGACAGCAGCTACATTCGCCAAGGCAAACATTGATGAGCGCGATGTGTGTCCTGAGATTGTGGAAAAAATCGGAGGGCTTTTGTTGGGAGACAAAGGTTTTATACGACCTGGATTGAAAGAGTTGCTCAAAAAACAAGGGTTGTACTTGCAAACTTCGCTGAGAGAAAATATGAAAGATGAAAGACCGAAGAAATTTTTGAAATGGCTGGTAGGGACTCGGCGACTGGTTGAAACAGTTATAGGGCAGCTCAATGATAGATTTCGGATTGAAAAAGTATGGGCGCGAGATTTATGGCATCAATTTTCAAGATTTTGGAGAAAATTACTGGCGCATACTGTCGGCATTAAACTTAATGTAAACGCAGGGAACGAGCCTTTACAGTTTGACCAGTTGCTTTGTTCTTAAAAGCATAGGCGATTTTTCGCTTTATAAACTCGCACATCGCGTTTGACATGCGCCATTACAATCCCGAATAAGATTCAAATAAAATCATTGATGATGTAGCGTTGTTTAAAAATATTGACAGGAACCGGAAAAAGAAGATTTTTTTCTGGTTCTTTTTTTTCGATCGGGAACAATTGTTTCTTAATAACTTAAAGATAAGGAGTTGTTTGGTTTATGGTTGGGGTTTCTTCCATTCTTCCTAATAGATTCAATCCTCTTGCTAAAATTGATAGAGATGTCAGGAAAGCTTTTTTGAGCGCCGGTTGGAAGGCGGGCCTGCTCTTTACGGCATGCGGCGCTTGTTTTGTACTTAGCGGTCTTTTATCTCCCATTGTTGCAGCAACTGCCGTAGCGATAGCAACTCTGACCATCGCTATTTTTGCAGGTATTGTGAAACATGTGGCGCTCGTTGCCAGACGCGAAATCATGGGGCCAATAAAAAAATGGGGGATCCCCCTTGGTTCCATGGCTCTTGTTGCCTATATTGGCCTTTTAGCGGCGATCCTTTGGAAACGATAGGCTTTTCTGAGAGAAAAAAAATTCTTCTTTTCTTCTATACGAACCAAGCTAACTAATAGATCAGCGGTGATTTGCTTTTCTTGCCGGCAATTTCTTGGACAAATTTTGGCACGCCATATCCGGGGAGATGATTTTTGAGCTCTTGCAGCCATCTTTTTTCCTCGCTTCTGCTCGTATGAAAATGGGAAGTTCCCGAAACGTGGTCGAGCGTGTGCAGATAGTAGGGCAAGATATTCTGGTTGATGAGCGCCGTATAGAGCTGCGTCAGCGTCTTTAGATCGTCATTGATTTTTTTAAGGAGAACCGA
Source organism: uncultured bacterium (assembly GCA_963716985.1). Taxonomy (GTDB): domain Bacteria; phylum Chlamydiota; class Chlamydiia; order Chlamydiales; family SM23-39; genus JAJZPH01. The sequence continues at coordinate 233,340 of OY970323.1, forward strand.
CTGCGTCAGGATGGTCGGGCCTAAAAGACGAATCTTTCTCAAGGCAGCGAAAAGATCTTCGCCAAGCTCATTTGGGTGGTTGACGTGAAGGACGAAGAAGAGCGGTTTTTTCAATGCTCGAAGCAAGGAGAGAAATCCCTCATCGACTCTCTCAGGGAAGCCAATGGGCAGCCGCGTATGGATGCGCAGACGCCGGATATGGGGTATGCTCTCCAGAGAGAGAAGAAGCTCTTTGAGTTCTTGATTGGAAAGGCAAAGAGGATCGCCGCCGCTGAGAATGACTTCGGCAAGAGTTGGATCTTTTCGAATATCGTCAATGGATTCTTCTAGAGAAGATGCGGGGAAACAAAAGTGTTTGCGAAAGCAAAACCTGCAATGCATGCCGCAAGAAGAAGAAGCAACAAGAAGGGCTCTTTTAGAATACTTTCGAATCAGCCTTCCTTTGCAAAAAGTTTTTTCTTTCAAAGGGTCATGGGTAAATCCCTTTTTTTGGATCTCCTCTTTTTTCGAGGGAACAAACTGGAGCAAAAGGGGATCGTCGGCTGTTCCCTTTTTGATTTTATTTGCAAGTCTTAGGGGCAGCAAAAGAGGAAAAGGGCTCTTTTTCAGAAAAGAGCTTCTCTGCGCATCGCCCATCTCTAAAAAATCAAAAAGAAGAGAGGTGTCTGTAAAGCTTTTTTTTAGATTTTCTTTCCACATGGATTGCTATTTTATCCAGAGGAAAAGCAATTGTCAAACGGCGGCTTTTCTGGTGGATTGGACCAGTTTATTTGCAAGGCCCTTGTAGTAAGAATCTTTTTCACCCACGCGCTCGATCTCGGCACCGAGCGAGGAGAGTTTGATAACGAGGTCCTCATAGCCGCGGTCCAAGAAATGGACGTTGTTTAAAGTGGACGCTTCTTTGGCTAGAAGGGCTGCCATCACATAAGCAAAACCGGCCCTTAGATCGGGAATGGAAATCTCTTTTGCTTGCAGTTCGCAAGGTCCGCGAAAAATGGCGCTATGATCATGATGACAAGAAATATAGCGGCATTTTTTTTCTCCCAGGCAGTGTTTGAAAAGTTCAATATCGGCGCCCATTTCCTTGAGTGTATGGGTATAGCCAAAGCGGTTTTCGTAGACTGTTTCATGGATCACGGAAGAGCCATGGCATTGCGTTAAAAGAACGCCGAAGGGTTGTTGCCAGTCGGTCATAAAACCCGGATGGACATCGGTTTCGATGACGCACCCGCCTTTGATCGGAGATGTGTAGAAAAACTCAATCCCGTTTTCCCGAATCTGAAAGCCGCCGCCGATTTCCCGAATTTTATGGAGGAAGGAGATCATGTGTTCATGGCGGGCCCCTTCAATAAAAATCTTTCCTTTTGTGCTGATGGCCGCCAATGCGTAGGATGCGACTTCATTACGATCGGGGAGCACGCGATGTTCAACGGGGTAGAATTTTTTTGTTTCATCCACTTTCAAAGTGCGATCGGAGAGGAAGGAAATGGGAACTCCCAATTTTTGCAAAAAGAGAATTAAGTCGAGGATTTCAGGTTCGATGGCTGCATTTTTAATGATGGTGGTTCCGGCTGCGTGAGCGCTTGCAAGGAGAATATTTTCCGTAGCTCCTACGGAAGGGTAGGCAAGTTCGATGAGAGTGCCGGTAAGTCCATTGTGCGCATGGGCCAGGTAGGCGCCCTCATTTTTCATTTCCCTATAGTCGATGGTGGCTCCCATTTTTTCTAAAGCAAGGATGTGAAAATCAACAGGACGCTTGCCTAAAAAATCTCCACCGACGGTGGGGACGATAATATCATCTCTTGTTCTTCCTAAAAGTGCTCCGATCATGAGGATGGGAATGCGATTGGCTCCTGAAAATCTCTGAGGAATGTAAGAAGTGCGAAGCTCCGGTGTTCGCACCTCCATGATCTTTTTTTCCGTATCCCAATGGATCTCCATCCCGATTTCTCGGCACAGATCGACCGTGATCGCAACATCTCCGATGTTCGGGACGTTATGAAAGACGCATTTTTGATCGGAAAGTAGAGAGGCGACGAGCAATTTGGTCATGGCGTTTTTCGCGCCCGTTGCCAGAATGCTGCCCTGCAGAGGCTTGCCGCCCTTGATTTTGAGTTTGTGATCCATGAAGCACCGGAAAAAAGCCTACCTAAATATCACTATAGCCAAGAAAAGAATTTATTAGAAAGGGAAGCAAAAAAAACTAAAATCTTTTTGTCTCCGCTACAACCGGAGTCGGTCAATTGCTTCTCCCTTCAGGAAGGCGTAATTGACGGTTTCAGAGCTCATGCATAGAAGGAAGAAATGGAGTCCTCGACATGAAACATCATGGTTCTCGCCGACTGAGCCAACAGCGATTAAGTGCTTTGACGGTGGTTCGCAATTTTCCTATTCGAAGATCGGACAAAACGACTCCGGCTGAGCGTTTTTTCAGAAGAAGCATGAGCGGCTCTTTGAGACGGTGTTACGGAAAGTGCCCATGCTTGGCAGATCTAGAAAGAGTGGAGTCTTTTATCGGAAAATTGAGCGGCCTAAATGGCCGAATCTGTGCGAAAGCAACTTGTTCAGCATATTTTATAGCAGTCTTTCTCATCTACTGTGAAACAATATAAAATGTCGAATTTTTCAACATCCCTGGAAGCGTTCAGGGTTAATAATTGTTCTTGATCTTTATTAAAGAAAATTACCGCTGAAACAACGCTATCATAGGAAGAAAAAAATTCTTGAGGATTACGTGACAATTCAGAATATCTCCCACCATAACTATCCAAAACAACAAAACGGAAATCACCACAATGGTCTTGAATTAAAACGTAATTAAACATATGGCCAGCATTAAACATTCGCGGAATAAATCGAGTATTTCTTGAAAAGATTACGGCATGGGTTCCCTTCCCTAGCTGTGGGGTGTGACAAACAATCAGAAGACGTCCAACAATGGCCCAAGAGAGCCGTAGTACTACCCCCCTATTTTTTGTCCAACTTTACTACACAAACCTTTCAATAAAATCTTGACTTCACAACAACAAAACCGTCACAATGTTTAGTCATTTTTCCCGATAGGATAAAAATGAAGAAAGAACGGCCTGGTGAATTGCACCAGAAAATCAAGCGGCTACGAACATCCAGAGATGCGCTGAAGCATCACAATTATGAAAAAACCCAGCAGAACAAAAAACTTCGCGACAGGAATGTAGAGATTGCTGAAAGTCGCGATCATTGGAAAGATCGTAATAAAGAGCTTGACCAGCAAAAGGAAGGCCTGGAGCAACAAATACAAGTTGCGCAGGAGAGATTACTGGAGGCTCAAGAGAAGATACAGACTGCAAAGAAAGAGATAGAGCGCGAGCGAATACGAGCTGATGAGGAACGCAGGCGCGCAGATCAACTCCAAACTGAAATTGAAGCAGCTCGAAAAAAAAAACAGGGGTCTTGAAAATTTGATTCCAAAGATGGGAGAGAAAGCCCCGCGTGGTTGGTATCCCATCTTGATGATCATCATGTGCATTAGGCTAGTGCTCCAAGCTACTATTTCATTTCGCGCAGCTCCTAAGGCGATTCATATTGCATTTTCTCAATTCGATGCTGTCAAAGATCAACCGATTCCAACATACAAAAGCATCAGCAGATGGCTAACGCAGATAGGTCTCTATAAGTTGAATTGCCCGAAAGAACAAGCAAATGACTGGGCACTAGTCATTGACAATTCAGTCCAAATTGGTACTCAAAAATGTCTTGTAATTTTAGGAATGCGTCTGAGTAAGTTTCAGAAGGGAAAAGCACTAACTCTCGAGGACATGGAAGTACTGATTATAGAGCTCCATGATCAGTCCAACGCGAATATTGTCTGCAGGGCATTGGAGAATGCACAGAAAAAAATTGGAAAGGCTGCTATGGTATGCGCTGATGATGGTTCAGATCTCCGAGGCGGAATTGAACTGTTTTGTCAGAAGCATGGTGCTGGCCGCGTTTTTGACACTATTCATAAAATTGGCACTTTTTTAAAAAAGATTTTCGAGGATGATTCGGAATGGCAAGCTTTTTCAACAGCTGCGGCAGCTGCCAAGAATAAGATGCAGCAAACACAGGCAGCTCATCTCATGCCACCCAACCAAAGGACGAAGTCTCGATTCCTCAATATCGAGATTCTTGCGCGATGGGGAATTGACATTATGGTTGCCATAGATACGCCGAACCATCCTGACAAGGATCTGCTCGAACAATACTGTGGCTGGATTCGTCAATATACAGGGCTCATTGAAAGATTGAAACAATTTGACCTCATCAGTCGGAAAACTAGACAGTATATCCGCGAGAATGGAGTGAGTTTTAGCACAGGAGAGCAGATAGATGCATTTTTGGAAGAGGAAATGAAGTCCTTAAATTTTAATGCAGAAGCATGCGAATACGCTGGAGCGCTGATAGATTTCTTCTACGAACAGTCGAAAGTCGTCCCTTTTGGACAAACCTGGCTTGGTTCAAGCGAAATCATAGAATCTCTATTTGGAAAATTGAAAAGTCTCGAGAATGACCAAAGCAAGGGAGGCTTCACGCCGCTTATTCTGGGAGTAGCTGCGTGCGTCGGTAAAGTGGATATTGCTTTGGTGAAGGCAGCCATGACACATATAAAGATAAGTGATGTCGACACGTGGACAAGAGAACAGGTCGGATCGACGCTACTTTCCAGAAGAAGGAAAGCTTTGGCGTTCTGGAGAAAAAAGAATTTTCAAAAAAATATTGTACACGAATCGGCTGGAGCCGTCAGGAGCGAAGCGATTGGTTTTTAGTGGTCAACTATCAATTTGTCACACCCCACCCTAGCTGTAGCATTAGGTTTCGCAAATTATCAAGAGAGTCGAATTTAAAATAGGCAAAACTTCTTTTTTCATTCGATGGAGAAAACGCGCGATTCACCACTTCAGAAAGTTGGCAAGATATGATCGGAAAGGTTGAAACGGAACATTTTTCTCCCGTTTCCAGCATTCGCGCAGTTGTAATCGAAGTCTGCTGGCAATTCCAGATTGCATACCGTGGATTGGCCTGTTCAGACCATTGGAAATCCTCACAACTCAAAGTACCGGTTCGTGCAAAAAAGTTTGAAGCCACACCAGTGGTTTTGCTCTTTTCTTCAGTCAAAGAAATGACAGAGCCCGGAGCGGAGCCATCGGGTGGAGAAATTATTTCCCTTGAACCAAGGGTAATTTCAGTAGTCATACAACAACTCCTATTATTTTAATTAATTATAATATTTATTATAACATATATAAAAAATCTTTACAATTTAATTTAAGTAATATAAAAAATTTGCACAATATTGCAAACTACTGATAATCTGAGTCTTGGCATCTTCATTCCCTCCAAAAAATCCAAGACTTTGGCATTTTTGTGGCTTATCCGACAAATTAGACTGAAGAAGCGTTACATCCGTAGATTTTTAAAAGCATTGATTATCAGAGCGTTATGGGTTATGAGTCACGAGAAAAGGCGCATGAGAGATTGAAGAATTGTTTTTTCAAGATCGGTCAAAAAATCTTCAAAATAATAATCTGATTTGCGATTTCCCTCTCCGGAAAAAAGCCAATTCTTTCCCCTGGATTTTGTGGGAAAGCGCTCTTGAAGGAAGGCGGAAAATGGAGTGATTCCGGTTTCCGGAGCCGATCATGATGATGTTGGGGTAATGAATTTCTTCTTGCCTCAAATTTTATTCAGAGGGATTTTTTAAAAAAAAGGGACCAATAGCTGACATCCTTGAGTGGAGATAGGCGTTATCTAAAAGCTAAATTTTGTGCGGTGGAAAGACAATGTAAGAAATAAGATTGGGCAAAATAATGCCTGCACAAGCAATCCATAGAGCTTTTCCGCTTTCTGACAAAGGGATAGGGACGCCGTAGAAAAAAAAAGCCAAGGCAGCCAAACATAGAGAAACCAAACCTGTGATTGAAAGAATGATCTGTAGCAGTGTTCTTTTTTGCCCTGTTTCATAAAAACGATCTAATTCTTGCTTCATTTTATTCAATTCTTTATTCCCAAATATATCAAAAATTGATGCAATCGAACCCATAAAAAAACTCCTATTTTAAACCAATAAATATCATTCCCACAGAACTTATTGCTAAAGAAGCAGCAGAGCTCCAGCCAACCCATGTTACTAGGCTACATATATCAGAAGCTGGATTGGCGGAACAAGCACTCTTCCAATGAGTTCTAGCGTTTATTTGTAGATTTAATGCAATAGTAGCGATCACTGCGCACGCGACAAACGAAATGATTTTATTGCCTTTCGATTCTTGTTTTTTTTCCCAAATTTTTTGACGTGCTTTTGCTGCGGCATCTTTCGCTCTATCCCAGCGCGCGTTGATTAAATACATTCCGGCGCTAGAAGATAACCCAGCTGCCGTAGGACCGCCAAGAAGAAATCCGGCTCCACCGCAAATTGCGAAAGCGGCAATTTTTTCAGGGTAATATCCGAAGTTCAATCCTAATTAACTTTCTGGTGTTGTTAGATCGGGAGACTTCCTTGAAGACACTGAAAACATAGCACCCTCTTTTTTTTGAAAAACAAGTCTCTTATATAATCATCAATTTTGTCAATTAAGAGTTCGGAAAAAATGTTCTATAAAATTGGATTTTCAGGAGAGAGATTCAAGAGAAATTCTTCCATGGGAATGACCGGGAATCCTCGGTAATTTTCACGATGTTTAGAAAGGGTTACAAAAAAACAAATAGCCTCAGGATATTCTTCTTTGAAAGCAGTCATTCCCCGAACATCATCGGGACTCAAGTTGGAAGATCGTTTGACTTCAATCGCCCAAAAACCTCGCGGTCCATAAATAATAAAATCGACCTCTAGGTGTGTTTGGGTGTGCCAAAAGGAAAGAGAGTGGGATTCGCGTTGCAACTGAGTCCAAGAACGAAGATGTTGGGCGACAAGTCCTTCTAAAGCCCACCCTTCTATCTCTCTGGTATTGTCGAGAATTCCTTGGGGACGCACAATTCGATAGACTCCCGTGTCAAAGAAGTAGAATTTTTGATGCGCGATCAAGCGTCGTTTGGCTCTGCGTGAAAAAACAGGAAGTGAAAAAGCTAAAAACAAATCCTCCAGAATCTGAAGATAATTATCGACAGTTGCTCGCTTAACGCTGGATTCTCGACTGATGTCAGTGGTCGTCCAAATGGAAGCATGGGAAAAGCTGGCTATTTCCAAGAAGCGGGAAAAGTCTCCAATCTGTCGAACGATTCCTTCGGCTTGTACTTCTTCTTTTAAATAGAGATTTAGATAGTTTCGCAACCGCTCTTCTGGATTGCTGGATTCCCAGATTAAGGGAATGAGTCCTGTGGTGATTGCTTTTGTAATAGAAAATTGCGGGCCTAGCTCGGATGCAAGGAAGGGGCCCATGTGACGCATCAGCGCACGTCCTCCTAAGAGATCGCTAACCGATCTTCGCAACTTTCTTGTACTACTTCCTGTCATAATGAATTGAACGGCGATTTTTTGTTCGATTAATGCATGGATCTCCGGAAGCAAACGCGGCACTCTTTGAATCTCGTCTAAGATCAAAATGGATCCGGGCGGCATTGTTTGTGCCACATCGCGGATTCGTTCGGGATAACTACTAAATTTTCTCTCTTCTTCACCGAGTAATAAATCGATACGCGTTGCATGGGGATAGTGGTGCATCAGCCAAGTGGATTTTCCCGTGCCTCGAGGACCTAACAGAAAATAATGGCCTTCGGGTGGAGTCATTTTTCTGGGAATATACGGCATAGGAACTTTTTTTGATCTTTGTGATCACAATAACAGGTAGCGATAAATAATGCTATCGTCAATAGCATTTTCCAATGTAAAATGCTATCTTCAGTGGCATTTTTTACTTTTCTAAATTTGTGATTTTTTTGCAACACGCTTGTTATAAATAAGTTGCACGGAATGTCTCATTGGAGCCTTATGATGGGATAGTTTTTAGTGTTGCAAATCTTTTTTTGACGAATCCCCCAAAATTAGGTTTTTTTTCGTCTACGAAAGCCTCTGGTTTTCTATAGAACCGATTGGCATAATGGGTTGCATGGAAAAAATCTATCGCACGGGCATCGGCCAAGACAGCCACCGCTTTTCCACCGAAGAGACCACGAAATCCTGTCGGTTGGGAGGCGTTGTTTTTGAGGAAGAGGTGGGGTTTTCCGCAGATTCCGACGGGGATGTGGTCTATCATGCCATTTGCAATGCTATATCTTCTTTGACCCATATTCCCATTTTAGGGGGAATTGCGATCGAACTTTGCCGCAAAGACGGAGTGACCGATTCTCAAATCTATCTGGAAGAAGCTCTCAAGACGTTAAAAACGCAGCAGATCGTTCACGTCGCTCTGGCCATTGAGGGCAAGCGTCCCAGAATGCAAAAAAAAGTAGATGAGATGAGAAAGAGGATCGCAAGCGTTTTAAAGATCCGACTCGAGCAGGTGGGAATCACCGTCACTTCAGGAGATGCCTTAAGCGATTTTGGCAGAGGCGACGGGGTGCAATGCTTTTGCGTTGTGACAGTTTGTGAAAAAGTTCAATAAACCTCTTTTCGATATCGTTTTTCTAAACGCATGGTTTTTAGATAGAGCAGCGACTCTTCTTGGCTCATCGATCCCTTCTCTCGAAGAATCTTCTGAATGCTTGATTCGACGTCTTTAGCAAACACCTTGGCATCGCCGCAAAGATAGAGATAAGAACCATTTTTAAGCCAGGAATAGAACTCATCTGCACTCTCTTCGATCCGATGCTGCACATAGATCTTTTTCTCCTGGTCACGGGAAAAGGCGCAAGAAAGTTTTAAGAATTGTTTTTTTTCAAGATCGGTCAAAAAATCTTCAAAATAAAAATCTGATTTGCGATTTCTCTCTCCGAAAAAAAGCCAATTCTTTCCCCTGGCTTTTGTAGCAAAGCGCTCTTGAAGGAAGGCGGAAAAGGGAGCGATTCCGGTTCCGGAGCCGATCATGATGATGTGGGAGTTCGGATCGGGAGGTAGGGAAAATCCATGCGCATGTTGGACATAGAGAGGAACGAGATCTCCTTCTTTCACAAGATCGCAAAGATAGTGGGAGGCAACGCCTAAGCGCTTTTGATTGGATGTCGTGTAGGAGACAAGGCCGACAATCAGATGGATTTCGTTCGGATGTTGTTTGAGAGAGGATGTGATGGAGTAGAGTCTGGGAAGAAGCGGCATCAATCGAGAGCAAATCTCGATTAAAGGAATTTCTTTCGATCCGAATTCTTGAAAAAGATCCCAGACTTCATGATGGGAATGATATTCGGCCTGCAAAGGTTTATTTCCGGGGTCGATGAGAGCTTTTAGCTCTGCTTTTTTTCTTGGATCTTTTTGATAGGCCAATAACAGGGGAAAGAGCGAAGAAGAAAAATGGGTGATGGTCGCATAGTTGGTGAAATAGGTTTCTAAAGACATGGTTTGATGGGTTCTTGGATGAACCATCGAATCGTTGGGTCTGGAGTGCAAAGCGGCAATGGTTTTTGCAACGAGATGAGGATCATTTTGCGGCAGGATGGCCGCGCTGTCTCCGGGAGAGAAGCGGATGTTGCTTCCTTTGATGTCCAATACGAGGTGGGTGACTTTTTTTGAGGAGCCCTCTTTAGAAAAAAGGTGTTTTTTCTTCAAAGGCGCTAAAAAAGGATGGGTGAGATTATATAGGGTCATAAATTTCGTATGGACAAGGCACTCCTACTTCGTTACACTGCAAAAAAAGTTGTTAAAAGGTATCATTATGAGGTTCTCTTTTCTTCTCTTTTTATTTGCATTCTTACTCGGAAGCTGTGATTTGAGTCAAGGCGTTCAGCGCAACTATATCATTTCCCACACGCCCGAAGAAGAATTGGGAAAAACGCTTCCGGCCCAAGAAAACAATTAAGTTTTTTTAACGATTAGCGATTTTCCTTCTTTTTTGTTCCATGCTTTTGTCAGCTCATTGATTTTTTTGTTAGAGACCCCTCCTAAAAATTCGATCGAATTGAGAAGGCGCGCGCGCGTGCGGTCTTTTCCGAGCAGCTGCGCGGAGGCATAGAGCGGGGGGCCAAATTTTTTCCCCATCAGCGCTCCAAAGAGAGGAGGCATGATTTCTTTTTTATGGGATATGCCAAAGAATTCGGCCACCTCATGAGAGGCTTTTTCGAGGCCCTCGGCGTCCCAGGCTTTTTGCATGTCTAAAGACCAGATGATGCACTGCAGAACAAGAGCGGTTTCTTCCGGCGTTTGGTCTTTGAGGCAGAGAAGTTCTTTAGAATAGGCGAGGTGGTTGATGAAGAGAAAATCACAAAGTTCAAAAAATTCGGCAAATGTTTTGATGCGGGTGTGAACGAGCGGCATCAGTTTTTTCAAAAACTCCTCGTTAAAAGCCCACTCTTTTAAACGCTGCAGCAGCTCCTCTTCCGTAAGATGGCTGATCATATATTTTTGATTGAGCCATTCCAGTTTGGTGATGTCAAAAAAGGCGCCCGATTTGCCGAATCGAGAAGGATCGAACTCTTTGACGAGCTCTTCGACAGAATAAATTTCTTTATCTTCGGGCATGCTATATCCCATGAGAGAGAGAAAATTGATCAGAGCTTCCGGAAGGAAGCCGGAGTCTCGATAATAGAAAATGGAGGTGGGATTTCTTCTTTTGGAGAGTTTTCTGCCATCTTTTCCTAAAAGAAGGGGCATATGCATGTAGATGGGTCTTGGCCAGCCGAAAGAATCGTACAGAAGAACGTGTTTGGGTACGGAGGTGATCCACTCGTCTCCTCGAATGATATGGGTGATTTTCATGAGATGGTCATCGACGACTGCTGCAAAATGGTAGGTAGGAAACCCGTCGCTTTTGATGAGCACCTGATCATCGACTTCTGCCCAAGGAACGGTGATGCGCCCCTTGATGGCATCTTCAAAGATGCACTCTCCAGTCAGGGGAACTTTCAAACGGATGACGAAAGGCTCTCCTCTTTTCTCTCTGATCTGCACCTCTTCTTCTGTCAGGTTGCGATATCTGCGATCGTAGCCGCTTTTGAGACCGGATTTTTCAGCAAGCTCGCGCATCTCCTTGAGCTCTTCCGATGTTGCAAAACATTTATATGCCTTTCCCTTTTTCAGAAGCTCTTGGATCTGTTTTTGATAGATGTCAAGCCTCTCCGATTGTCGATAGGGGCCATAAGGTCCCCCGATGTCAGGTCCTTCATCCCATTGAATATTGCACCATTTGAGCGCTTTAAAAATGTTTTCTTCATAAACAGGAAGCGAGCGTTTTTGATCGGTATCTTCAATGCGGATGATGAATTCTCCTCCAAAATGGCGTGCAAACACCATATTGAAAAGAGCAATGTAAGCAGTTCCCACATGGGGCTCTCCCGTAGGAGAGGGCGCGATACGTGTGCGTACGGTCATAATCAACCTATAATGGTTAGAAGTTAGCGGCCTCTTTTTCTCGGATCTCGAGCAGAAAGATCAGATCTTTCATGACGTTATAACTTTCCTGCAATTGCAGATCGCTTTGCCCAAAGATTTCAATGGTTTCGCTTTCATAGCGTTTTTTTTGGATCTCTTTGAGAAAGTTTTGGTAATTTTGATTCAGCTCAATTCTTTTTTCAGAATTTTTTTTGAGCGTTTCCAAATATTGCGTGTAGGTGGAAATTTTGGTTTGCAAATTGTTTTTGTAGAGTAGCGAAACCTGTTTTCGATGCTGCAGGGGAATATCGGAAAGATCGTCTTCAAAATGGGGGGGGATCGTGCTGTTTTCTAAGGGGAATTTCGAAAAGGACTCTCCAATGTCCAATTCCGAGAGAATTCCCGGAACGGCCACGTCGGCAACGACTCCCACCAATTGGGGGCTTTTCCCCGAAACGGTATAATAGAGTCCTCGAGTCACTTTATATTCTCCCTGTGGATTGATCTTTCCGTTGCGGGACGTGTCGAGTGTGCAGGTTTGAAAGCTTCCTTTTCCGAAGGAGTGGCCATCTCCGACAACGATCGCTCTTCCATAATCTTGCAGTGTCTGGGCAACGATTTCGGCAGCAGATGCGCTTGCTTTGTTGATGGCAACGATTAATGGGCCGTCCCAAACGATGTTATTCTCCACATTGCGCAAGTGCTGCACCTGCCCCGTGTCCTCTTTAATGGAACAGACGATTCCCTTATTAATGAAAAGACCGGTAACGGCAACGGCTTGGGGCAAAAGTCCTCCGGAATTGTTGCGCAGATCGAGAATTAACCCCTTGAGATTTTGTTCTTTTTTTAACTTTTCGATGGCCTTTTTGAGATCTTGAGAGCAGGAGCTTTTGGGATCTTGATAGAAGGAAAAAAGCTTAATGCATCCGATCACGCCGTTTCCATAGGGCTGAAAGGAGGTGTCAAGCCTTGTTTCTTCTAGAATGACCTCATTTCTCACCAATTCGATGTCCAGTTTTTGAGATTTTGCCGTATCCTCTTTATTCTCTCTAAGAATCGTCAATAAAACCCTTGTCCCTTTTTCGCCTCGAATGAGCTCGACTGCATCGGTAATGTCCATTCCGACGACGGGCTCATTATTGACGGCGATGATTAAGTCGTTAATCTTGAGCTTGTTGCTTTGTGCGGCCGGTCCGCCTTCCAATAGGTGGAGGATGGCAAATCCATTCAAATTATCGCGCAATTGTGCTCCGATGCCAACAAGGCATTGCTGCACCTGGATCAAAAATTGACCGGCTTCGCTGGGAGTAAAATAGTCCGTATGGGCGTCCAGAGCGCCGCAGAGCGATTTGAGAAAATAGGTCAAAATCAGGTTTTTTTTCTGCTCGGCGGAAGGGGAGAGGATTTCCGCTTCGCGGTGAACTCTTCGCTTTTTGAGAAGCTGGACGAACCCCTCTTTGCTCATCTGGTTCATCTTTTCTGCGGCAGAAAGCTGCAAAGACTTGATTTTGAGGAGGCGGTCTTGCAGTTCTTGTTTGTTAGCAGCCCATTTTTGATCTTTAAATTCATTCGGGTCCACATTTGCGGGTAAAGCAGCGTTTTCCAGCTCTTCTTCCAAGAGATTTCTTCTTTCGATGGCTGATACCATAATATCGTGGAGCTTTTCAAAAAGGGAAAAATTGGCATTTTGTAGGCCCTCTATGACCTTTTGTTTTTGTGCGTCGGTGGGATGGGTCCATTCTTGAATTTCCGATTCGATTAAATAAGTTTTTGAGGGGTCGAGCTCGGTTAAAAAATTTTGTAATATCCTTTCTGCCAGAAAGGGGGTCAAATTCTTATACACTACGTGAGATTTGAGAATTTCTTCTGTTCTTGACCGGACCTCCTTGGGAGAAAGCTCGGGAAGCTTTGAGTAACAGACACTTGCGAAAAGCAAAAGGAATATCAATAAAGCTTTTCTTAACATGCTCACCTCGAATTAGTTATAAAAAAGGATCTTTTGTTTCTTTTTCCATTGAAATCATAGGTTTTGGAGAACTTTTAATCTACTGAAATTGCGTCTTGCAATGGTTTTCTCTCTTTTTTTTACTATTTATCATAAAATGCTTGATTTAAAATCAATTAATTGCGAAAATAATATAAATGAAATTAAAATCGGCGTTTAATTGCAATAATCGTAAGCCGTTGCCGCCGGAAGTTAAAAAATTACGGAAAAAAAATAATAATAGGAGAAAGTAACATGAACCAATTTTCCATTCCTGAAGAGGAAAAACACGTGATACAAGTTGCGGATTCTGATCGAAAAATTGTTTCGATCACGGAAGCTGCTCGTATTAATAACGTCACAAGACAGGCGATCTACGTAGCGATCAAACAGAAAAAATTAAAAGCTAGAAAAGATGCCACGCGATGGGTGATACATGTAGATGATCTCGCAGAATATCGTAAGAACAAATATTCGCGAGAAAAATCAAAATTCAACGGCGAGCTTCTTTTTGACAATTCAAAAGGATTCTATTCCGTGAACCAGGTTGCCAAATTGCTTGGCGTTCCTGCTCAGAAAATCTATTATGCAACACGCGTCGGCCACATGAAAGCTTCTCGAAGAGGCGCTGCTTGGGTTGTCCATATGGACGAAGTAAAGCAATACCAGCAAAACTATCTCAACAAAAGACCGTTTGGCCAAGAAATCGTAGGCTAAACTTCAAGGTTTTTGTTGGCATGGGAGCTTACATTTTTTCCAGACTTTCTTCTATAGACTTTTTAGGGGCCCTTCGCCCCTAATTGAACTATCAATTAAATTTTTTATTACGGAGCCATTTTCTCATAGGTTTGATCGATGAAAAAATTGCATATCCGTTTTTTTAGGAGATAACTCGTTTTTTAAAATCCGGCGATTAGAGAAAAATGCAATCGATGATGGGGCCCGCCAAAACCCGAAGGACCGATGCTTCTCAACTGCACACCCCATTCGGCTTTTGCTGCCAAGTAGGGAGCAATATTGTAGCGGACGCCGGGCCCGCAGCTTACAAGAACATAATCTTTCTTTTCCCCCGGATTGCTGACGTTTTTGATCCCATAGCCAAGATCGCCGAAAACGAAAAGATCGAGCTGATCTCTAACGTTTTTCTTATTGACCTTGCTCTTTATCAATCCCAGGAAGGGTGCATGAAATTCCATGTTGTACACAATGGCATCGTCTACGTTGATCTCCCGTTCTTTATATCCGCGGATGGTATCAAAACCTCCGAGGCCATACTCTTCGGAAGGAAGAAGATTGCGGTTGGAAAGCTGCCATCGAACATAGTGTTTCCAGGTCCATCCTTTGTAGAAGGGATAGATCAGGGAAAAGGAAGAGCGTAGATAGGCATAATGGGGTTTTGCTCCCATGCGAATGGAATCATACTGGGCATCGGTTTGATCGCTGACCCATCTGCCGGGAGACCAAAAACCCTCGATCTCAAAAGAGATGGTGATGTTTTGGGTATATCCGATGTTGTATCCCGCCATCACTTGGGTAACGTTGGCAAAATGGCCATTGGGAAAGAGAGGGATGACGCCATAAGCAAGGGCGTTATCGGTCCGTTTGAAATCAAAGCCAAAGGTCGCTTCCGACAGAACGTGCTTCCGGGGATAAAGAGGGATGTCGTAGCGCAGACTTGCTTGCGTGCTAAAACCCTTGGAATGGAAGAGTAAGGGATTGGATCCTACGCGGTATTTGGCATCGACCCAGGAGTAGCCGCCGAAAAGCACCAGCTCATGTCTCCAGGGAAGTGGCGCCTTGTAAAAAGCAGAATGGGCCATGAATTTTCTGCATTCATGATCGCAGGTGAATTGATAGGAAAAGAGCTGGTTGCCAAAAATATTGCCGATGTTCAGACCGGCAAACAGGCGTAAGTTTCCCGTAACGTCGTTGCCGATATTATCGGTTCCGGCATAAGCGCGCAGAGGCATACGGTCTTTGACGATCACTTCAATATCTGTCGTTCCTGTTTTCTCTCCGGGAGTGTAGACGACATAGGCTTGTGCGTAAGGATTGCGATTGAGCCAATAGAGATCTTGGATTAAAAGATCTTCATCGATCGGTTCATTGGGCCGAAAGCGTATTTCTTTGTGTATCCCTTTCTCTTTTGTCCAATGATTGCCTTTGACGGTGACTTTTCCGACCACCGATTCGAGGACCGATAGCTGAACGACTCCAAGAGAGACGTCCTGTTCGGGAAAGGAAATGAAGATGAGGGGATGATTTTCCTGTTTGTAATAACTCATGACGTCTCGTTTGATGCTTTCCAGAAGACTATTGGTCACCGGCTTGCCAAGATAGGAAGAAAGAACTTTTGACAGCTTTTTTTCTCCGCCCGGTATGCGGATATGGTCGCAGCGCACACCGGAAAAAGCCCCTATTAGCTGCTTTTCCTTTTTGCCGGAAATGAGCAGGCCTCGCAAGAGCACATATTCGCTATTGGAGGGATAGATGGTGGCCACTTCCGCTTCTTGTGTCAGAGTCGGCGCTTTTATTTCCGCAGATGCAGGCTCCTGAGTGCATAGTGAACTGGCCAGTAGTGCGAAGAGAAATGATAAAGTTCGATGCATCGGATTGTTCTCAGTTAAAATTTGTTTGCTTTAAGGGCTTTGAGCAAATAGCTTCTTTGTCTTAAGAAAAAGGCATTCTTTTCTTTGAGATTCCTTTCTTCTTCTGGAGACTCAATCTTACGGGATTTTTGTGAATCTCCCAATCTAAGAGAGTGGATTTTTTCCTTTTCTTTGAGATTCCTTTCTTTTTTTGTCTTCTTTATCTCTCTAGATTTTTGTGAACTTTCGAATTCTAAAGAACGCCATTTTGCCTGTTTGGGTTTTTCTAAAATATCAAACCGGAGATAGTCCCAGATATATTCATCAAATGGCTCCAGCTCCGAGAAAAACTCTCCCCAGACAGCAGCTGTTTGATCTTGGGCGCGGATAACGCTGGTAACAGGTCCTCCCTCTTCGTAGAAGAAGGTGAAGAAGGGCGCGTGCTCGTTAATCGTGCCGCTGGGATAATACGTGCCCCAAACTTCCTGTGAAGTGTTAAAGAAATAGAGTCCGGGAATAAACGAAGACCCGTTGATGGTGACGCTAGGGCCGATGCTGTTATTGGCCCTAATTGCAGACCAGAGGCCGACGCTTCCTCCAACAATCGATACGTTGGGAGCGATGATCAGCCGGCTTGTAGAGTTGATGTTCGGGAAAGAAGTTAAGGAAGCAGAGACGATATTTAATGTACCGCTGCCGACATTGATGTTGGCATTGATGGTGATAGATCCTGCGGATGCCAGGGTAAGATCGGCCGGGGGATCCGCGATGATTGGGGTATTGACGGTAATGCTATTGATGGCCTGGAGAACTACACTGGCTCCTTGATTCAAAACGTTTGATAAAAAGTCGGATGTAATGGTGACGGTTTGTGCTGCAGCGCGCGTATAATCGAGCTGATTTAAATCTATGAGGCCAACGCGCACAATTCCATGACCGTTTTCTTGGACAAAAGGACAGATAAAGGTTTGATTTACGTTGTCGAGAACAGTTGGTTGAAGATTCGTAGGAAACGTAACACCAATCACGCTATTTTGCGCTGTGACGACTCCAGTTGTCGAGCCATCGCTTTTGCAAAGAGTTACTGCGCCTATGTTTCCTGACCAAACGGGACTACTAACCGCGTAATCACTGTTGGGCAGAGCCAAGAGGTTCCCGGAGCCTACATTATTTCCCGGATTTGTTCCTACCAAACTATTGTTTGCAGAGAGGGTCCCAATTGTTGAACCATCGCTTTTGCAAAGCGTAACTGCTCCACGTCCTATTGACCAGTAAAAACTATCAACTATGTAATTTCCATTGGGGGCAACCACCACTCCACCACTTCCTACACTATCTCCAGCAGTTGATCCGACCAAACTATTGGCTATGGAGACAGTGCCGACTGTCGAGCCATCGTTTTTGCAAAAAGTCACGGCGCCTATATTTCCTGACCAGGTACGACTATCTACTATGTAATTTCCATTGGAGGCAACCACCACTCCACCACTTCCTACACTATCTCCAGCAGTTGATCCGACCAAACTATTGGCTATGGAGACAGTGCCGACTGTCGAGCCATCGTTTTTGCAAAAAGTCACGGCGCCTATATTTCCTGACCATCTCTGACTATTGACTATGTAATTTCCATTGGGCAGTGCAGTCGCTCTGCCATATCCCACCAAATCTCCTGCACTCGATCCGACTAAACTATTGGTTGCAGAGATAATAGCGCCGGTTGTTGAACCATTGCTTGCGCAAAGGGTAGCTGCTCCACGGTTTGAAGACCAGCCATGACTACATACGACGTAATTTCCATTGGATAAAACCGTCACTCCATCAACTCCCACAAAATCTCCCGCACTCGATCCGACCAAGCTATTGGTTGCGGAGACAGTGCCGACTGTCGATCCATCGTTTTTGCAAAAGGTCGCAGCGCCTGTATTTCCTGACCAGAAACCACTAGCTACTACGTAATTTCCATTGGATAAGACCGTCACTTTATGACTTCCTACCTGATCTCCCGCACTCGATCCGACCAAGCTATTGGCTATGGAGACAGTGCCGACTGTCGATCCATCGCTTTTGCAAAGAGTGACTGCCCCTTTTAATGCTGACCAGTTCGAGCTGTCTACTACGTAATTTCCATTGGATAAGACTGTCACCCCATCACCTCCGAGCAAATCTCCCGCACTCGATCCGACCAAGCTATTAGTTGCGGAGACAGCGCCGACTGTCGAGCCATCGCTTTTGCAAAAAGTCACGGCGCCTATATTTCCTGACCAGCCCGAACTATCTACTACGTAATTTCCATTGGATAAGACTGTTACTCCATTATCTCCTACAAAATCTCCTCCACTCGATCCGACCAAGCTATTGGTTGCGGAGACAGTGCCAACCGTCGAGCCATCGCTTTTGCAAAGAGTAACCGCCCCCCTTGCTCCTGACCAGTCCGAACTATCTACTACGTAATTTCCATTGGATAAAACCGTTATCCCACCATTTCCGACAAAATCTCCCGCACTCGATCCGACCAAGCTATTGGTTGCGGAGACAGTACCGACTGTCGAGCCATCGCTTTTGCAAAAAGTAGCAGCTCCTGCTTGTGCGTTTGCTCCGTTTGCCCGGTCAGGACTGCTCACTACATAATTTCCATTAGGTAGGGCAGTGACATTTCCCGAACCCACCTGATCAGAGTTTTGCGACCCTATAAGAGCGCCGAGCAGAGCTGCTGTTTTTCCGTTGAAAAGATACACGGCTCCTTTGCCGGTATTCTCTCCCGGATTGGTCACGGCCACATTTCCTGTGGAAAGCGAGACAATGTTTGCTCCGAAATTGCCCCCGCCTGCAGGGTTTGGATCGATGAACTGATATTGGGGATAGATGCCGGTAGCGTTATCAATGACAATATTTGTAGGATCTAAAAGAAGAGTTCCTGCGCTCCCGTTCGGTGCGCCATTCGTAATTTTTCCGGGGCAGTTTAACTGTACTTTTGCAGACAGTTCGACAAAACCCCCGTCCCCAAAAGTAGAGCCGCCTTGGCAGGAAATACTACCGTAGATTTCGGATTTTTCATCGGACCAGAGAATGATTTTCCCCCCATTTCCCCGATCAAGGGCGTCTGCTTGGATGGTTGTATTTCCGCTCACATAAAGAGTTTTGGCATTGATAATAGCGGGGTTGCTTCCTTGAAAATCTCCTCCTATGAGAATCGTTCCTCCACCTTCTTGGCCATTTGCATTGACCTTTGCAGCGACTAGACAAAGATCGGGACCTAAAAGATGGATGGATCCCCCATACTTTTTCCCGAGAGCTTCGTATGAGCCGGAGGTGAACAGGCGATGGTCTTTTCCCACCTCAGAAGTAATTTGACCGCCTCTGTTTCCATTGGCAGAAAGTTGCGCTGCCGCTGTTTCAATGATTCCCTCTGAAGCATAGATGAAGATCAGTCCGCCGGTCCCAAGAGAGTTGTCAGCTACAATTTTGCCGCCGTTTAAGAAGTTTTGGGTATCGATCCTAATGGTCCCTGCACGGTCGCCGGAAACGTCGAGCACTCCAGTATGGACGATGGAATCGCACTTGAGTTGTAGAGATCCTTCTGCGGATGAAACTGTGCCCTCGTTGTGAAGATCATGGACGGAAAGAGAAATCTCTCCTTGAAGAGCGGAAAGGGAGGCTTTTTTTTCTATAGTCAGAGACGCGGCGCTGATCTCCATTTGTCCAGAAGGAGATGCAAGAGATCCTCCGATTTCCATATCGGCGCTGCCGGAGGAGATAAGGATTTTGCCGTCTTTAGAGACGAGATTGGCAACGCTTATCTGTCCGTCGAGGCGAATCGCTTTTGCGTAAGGGCTGCCGTCGGCCTTGATTTCGGTTTGAAGTGCGGAAATGACTCCTTTGTTTTCGATCCAATCTCCTTGCAGAGAGGGGCGGATAAAAATCTTTTCGGAGCTGTCGGGCTGAAGAAGAATTTCGCAGCCGGCGCCTATGTTGACCGCACCGCTTTGTGGCGTAAGCGTTCCGTTGTTTTTGACGATGTGGGCTAAAAGCGTGATATCTCCGTTAGAGGTCTGAATGGTTCCCAGATTTTCAATGCATTCCTGAGAATCGCCCCGGAAGATCCAGTCTCTTTTTTGTAAAAAATCTTCGTCGGTCAGATTAAGGGTGGAGGCAAGAAATCCCGCGGTATCGATTTGGGCGCTTTTTCCGATGAGTATGCCGTTTGGATTCAAGAGAAGGACCTGTCCGTTGGAGATCAATCTTCCCAAAATTTCACTCGAAAGAGGTCCGGTCACGCGATTCAAGACGGAGCTGTCGATAGAGGGTTGAATGAACCGGGTGATCTCATCTTGCGCAATCGAAAAGCCGTCCCAATGGATGATCGTTCCATCGGATGATTGGATCTGCAACTGTTTGTCCATAGAGGAGATGTGGACGTCTCCTCGGATAATCGTTGGACCTGAGGGATTGGCAAAAAGAGAGGCGCTCAGGAAAAGAAGGGCCAAGAATTTCTTCATGTGAATTTTCATGGTGTTTTTTTTAAAGTAGCAAGATATTTTTTTAAAGTCTATGGTACGTACCGGTATGTTTTGAAAGAATGAAAATTCGACTGTTCGGAAATTTTTGTTTTGATACACTCACGGTAAAAATGGACGGAGATAGTACAAGAATGTGCAGTGAGCAGATAACTACACTTCTTTTTTGTTAATGAACCAAACAAAAGGAGCGGCGATTCTTCTCATCCCTTAAGGGAATGGGTTCCCATGCCGTCAACGCGATGAAATTCAAGGGTCTTAAGTTTTTATACTTTTTTTTCTTCTCTGCCTCTCTTTGTGCCTCAGAAGATAACCTCAAAAAGCAGGAGGAATTTGATGTGGCAAAAATTTCCGAAGCACTCGGTTATCTCATCGGAGAAAATCTGGAGCAGATGGGACTTGCCTACGATCTTCAATCTTTTACTGAAGGCCTGCAAAAAGCAACTGCTTCCGATCCCACTCCAGAGTGCAAGGAAAAATGCCACCGCGCCCTCTCTCTCTACCTTCAAAAGGCCTATACTGCTTTAGGACAAAAGAATTTGCAAATCGCGAATGATTTTTTTTCAAAAAATGCGAAAGAAAAAGAGACTGTCGAGCTCATTGCCGGACAGCTCCAATACAAAGTAAAAAAACCCGGGAAAGGACCTGCCCTTGAAACCTACAATGCACCTCTTGTCAGATATACGGCCAAGTATCTCGATGGCTCCATCTTTGCTTTTTCTGAAGAAGCGGAAGTTCTCTTTCTTCAAGAAATGTTTCCGGCTTTTCAAACCGGAATGAGCGGTATGAAAGAAGGGGAGATCCGAGAGCTTTATATCCACCCCCATTTGACCGAAAGCCTGAAGGATAACGTAGCGCCCAATGCTCTTTTAACTTTTGAAATCGAACTTTTAAGCGCGGACCGATCGAAGCTGCCGACCCCCAGAGAAATCTTAAAATCAGAAGTCGCGCAAGACCGCCATATCCGATGAAGATTGTTCTTTTCGAACCGGATATTCCCCAAAATACGGGAAACGTTGCCAGGACCTGCAGCGTGACGAATACGGGTCTTGTCCTCGTCCGCCCTTTGGGATTTAGCCTCTCCAGCCGCATGCTCAAACGGGCCGCTCTGGATTATTGGGAGGAGATCTCTGTCGAGGTGGTCGATGATCTGCCGAGCTATTTGGAAAAGAGCTCGTCTTTTTATTTTTTTTCGAGCAAGGCAGAGACTTGCTTCACGGATGTCTCATTTACGGAAGAGAGTCTTTTGATCTTCGGCTCCGAGACGAAAGGGCTACCCCCCTTTTTTCACGAGCACTATGAAAAACATTTCGTAACCATTCCCATGAAGCCCCATTCCCGCTGTCTGAACCTCTCTAATGCTGTTGCAGTGGGCCTTTACGAGGCACTGCGCCAAAATGGTTTTTCTCTAAATAGAAATTTTTTCAAACGTTAAAGACATTGTGACGAAAAGCTTAAGAATTTTTAAAAATGAGCGGCTCGGATATTTTTTCTTTCAAGCAAGGCTCCTCCGTTGTATTCTGCTTGTCGAATGTTAGGATGATCTTAAGCCATTTAACCTTTGCTGATGAACATTGTATGTCTTTGCATGCCATTGCGTTTACAGGATCTGCTACAAACGCTTCCCTTGTAGAAGCGCCCGCTTCTTTCCCAAAGCCAAGAAGCCGTGCTTGTCAATACTTAAGCTCTATGAGTTCTATATGGCACTGGGCCCAAACAGCTGCGCTTGTCGCCGCGATCACAGCGACCATTTTTCTCTCTTTCTTCGGCTATCTTCCCGCAACCCTTTTTCCCGCGGCCATGATTTCTCTTGGGTCCATCGCTTGTATGCGGGTGGCAGACGAGACCATCGGGAGGTTTTTGCCCTACAAAAATATCAAAAAATCTCAAGGGACGTATGGCGATGAGATCGCAATACTTCCCCCGGTGGTACCATGCGTTCTTATTCCCATTATAGAAGAGGGTATCTATCGCTTTTTCCTGCAAAGAAATCTTCAGACTCTCTTGAGCTCTTATTTGCCTTTGGTAACATTCTCTCTTTTGGGGTATCCGATGATTTTGCCTGCATTAGCTGCCATCATTTCTGCCGGAATCTTTTTTGGAACACTGCATGCATTTAATGACCACAAACATGCCTACCGCCAGGCATTTGCTTGCGCGCTCTGCGGATTTTCACTCGGGTTTCTCTTTTCTTCCTTTGGGCTTTGGGCCTCATGTCTCATGCATATCATCAACAATACTCTGGCCATTTTCGAAAGCGAACTTTTTGGGAAAAAAAATCTTTGGACCATTCGCGATCTAGAAGCAAACGCTGCTGCTCGCTTAGGTCCCATGAATCGAAAATTCTGTCTCCTTTTTCCCATTTCCTATCAAGGATTTGTGAGCCGTATGCAGAAGGTCGCAAGGGAAAAAAAGATCAAAAATCCCAAACTGGTCATCGCCATTCAATATTCCGATCGAGCATGTGCAAGAAAGACCGGCGACCTCGACCGTCCCTATCCTATTGCAAATAAACAAGTCTGGGCCCGCATCAACTCCTGGTGGAAAGGATACTATTTCAACTGCCGCAAAGCCCCGGGTGTTTTTGTGATCGATGGAGACAGGTACAGAATTCCCACAATCACTGCTTTGAGTTTTTAATTCTTTGAAAGCTCTTTGCACTTATTCTTTCGGCTTTTTTTTCGAGAAAAAGATGAAAAGAAGAGAGAGGAGCGCCGTCACAAAAAAAGAAGAGGCAACCGGAAGATAGAGAATCCTTCCCTCCCTTCGAATAATGATATCGCCGGGAATCTGTCCGAAAAAACTCAGCCATCCGTGGTTTTTTTGAAAATAGATGAGCGCACCTCCGAGAATCAGAAAGAAAAGCCAAAACCCAAAAAATCGCCTCATGACAGCGCATCATCTACAAATTTTTTCAGATCTTCAAAAGTTCTAAGACCCAGTATGCGCTTGATTTCTTTCCCATCCTTGAAGAGAATCAACGTGGGAACGGAAGAGACTTCAAATTGCCCTGCGGTCATCTGCTCCTGATCGATATCGACCTTGCCTATTTTTGCTTTGCCGACAAATTGCTCTGCCACTTGCTCTAGGATGGGAGTGAGCCTGCGGCAAGGAGCGCACCACATGGCAAAAAAATCGACCAGAACAACTCCCTTTTCAATTTCTTTCGAAAAATTTGCATCGGTGAAATGCTGCACGTATGACATTGATCCCCCAAATGTTGATTTGAAAATACTTTAAAAGAGCCATTTTTTTTCGTCTACCTACGTTATTGTTTTAAAAAAAAAATGCGTTTTCGTAGTTTCTTTACGAAAACACCTTGTTCGGACTATGATTCAATCCATTCTTGCGGCCGTGGCGGAATTGGCAGACGCGCTAGATTCAGGTTCTAGTCGGGGCAACCCGTTGGATGTTCAAGTCATCTCGGCCGCAAAGCTTTTCTTTCAAGGCGGATTTCCCATACATCCTTTGGCTGCCCAATCCTGCAGTTCTTTTAAGGAAAGAAAAAGCCTTTCGCTTACCTCTTTGATCGCCTCTTTTTTCTGCATTCCGGAAAAAGCGTAAGGAAGGATCGGCGAGCCAAAAACACAAATCACCTTCCCAAACAGCTTGGGCAGTTTTCTCGAGCGATTCCAGATCGAATAGGTCCCTTGAACATAGACGGGAATGATCGCCGATTTGGTGAGATAGGAAAAAAGGCCGATGCCGGGCATGATCTCTCCGATCTCTTCGGAAAAGGCCCGAACGCCCTCGGGAAAAACCAGCACCTTTTTTCCCTGTTTTAAAAGCTCCAGAATTTGGCGGAAAGTGGCCTTATCTGAAGATCTTCCGGAAATCGGATGGGCATTCAAATGGGAGATCACTTGACCAAAAAGAGGAATGGAAAAAAGAGACTCCTTTGCTATAAATTGCACCTCTTCAGGACAGCCGATGGAAATGGCGATGGGGTCGTAAAAAGAGACGTGGTTGCCGGCAAGAAGCGCCGATCCGGGGTGAAAATGTTCAAGTCCATAGACGCGATAGCGATAAAAAATTTTAAATAACATGTAAAAGAATCCCAAAACACTGCGATAAAAGATCTTCATTTTAGGAAACTGGAGAATCCTTCGATCCCTTACGTAGCGCAAAAGCTTTTCCACCGCCTCGTCGATCGTGAGGTGCGAAGTATCGATCACAATGGCGTCCTTTGGGCATTTCAGAGGAGAAGTTTTGCGCGAGGAATCGCGCAAATCCCTTTCTTCTATCTCCTTTTGTATTGTTTCTAAAGAAAAGCTTTTCGACTCATTGGGGAATTTTTCTTTGAGCTCTTGAAATCTTCTTTGTGCGCGCACCGCAACGTCTGCCGTCAAAAAGAATTTGACATCGGCGCCCGGAAAGACTACGGTTCCCATATCGCGCCCTTCGAATACCACGTGGTTGCCCGAAGCAAAATCCCGCTGCAGAGGCAAGAGTTTTTTTCGCACAAACTCTTTGGCAGAAAGAGGGGAGACTTTTTCCGTGATTCGGGAGTCGCGAATCTTTTGCGTCACTTCTTGATCTTTGACAAAAAAATGGATTTGTCCATCTTTTCCTTGCCGGACGTAAAAATGAAATTCTTCCAAAACCTTTTCAATCGACAAATCATCCTCGAGATCCACCCCTTTTTCTAATAAAAACCAGGTCAAAGAACGATACATGGCGCCCGTATCAAAATAGGCAAATCCCAGAGCGGCAGATAGTTTTTTTGCTACCGTGGATTTTCCGCCTCCTGCATATCCATCTAATGTAATAATCATGGTACTATTCTTGGGTTCATCGAGATAGTAAAAACAAATAGAGCAGCGGAATTGCAAAGAGAAGAGAGTCCGTCATGTCCAGCATGCCGCCGAGTCCCGGGAAACAACTGCTGTCTTTGATCTTTGCATCTCTTTTTAGCAGGGATTCGGCAAGATCTCCGAGCTGCCCGGAAAGGCTGATCAGAGCTCCTAAGATAAGCGATTCCTTCCAGCTCAAATCAAAACCCTCCCATCCGTAGTGGTGGCTCAACCGGGAAAAAAGAAGACTTGCGCAAATGCTCAGCAAGCCGCCTGCGATCGCTCCCTCGCAGGTCTTTTTAGGGCTCAAAAGAGGCGCAAGTTTTTTCTTTCCCAGTAGCTTTCCTCCAAAATAGGCCCCTATATCCCCCATTTTCGTTACCGTTAAAAGATAGGCTATCCAGAGCCTTCCATCGAAAAAGGAAGAATAAAGGATAAAAAAAGACAGACTCAAAGGCAGGGCCGCGTAAATAAGGGAAAAAAGAGAAAAAGAGATGCGGATCAACGCGGCCTCTGTTTTTGAAAAATTCAAGAGAAAGAAGAGAAGCGCCGCAAAAAAAAAGACAAAGAGGGGCAGTGTTTGAAAAAAGGGGGATTGAGAAGAGAGAAAAAAAGATGCTCCTAAAAAAACAGATGTTGCAGCAATCCAGGAAGAAGAGAGGGATTTTTCTTTCGCCGACCCAAGATGAGCAAGCTCTGTCGCCGCAACTCCGATGACGCCCAAAATAACGATGGCAACAACTGCTCGCATCCACAGAATCTGGGAAAAAAAGATCAGAAAAAAGACCGATGCTATGATTCCGATCGAAAAAAGGATTCGTTTTTTTAAATCTCCCCAACGAGACTCGCTCATGTTCCCCCCAACCGACGTTTTCTCTTTTGATAATCTAAAATCGCTTGCAGAAAATGGTTTTCCGAAAATGCGGGCCAGAAAACATCCTCTACGTAAAGCTCCGTGTAAGAAGTCTGCCACAGAAGAAAATTGCTCAGCCTTTGCTCTCCGCTCGTCCGAATGAGAAGCTCGGGATCCGGCCAACGAGCGGTATCGAGGAACTGAGACAGTAGATTTTCTCCGATCTCTTTTTTAGAAATTTTTCCCTCTTCCACTCCCTTGACGATCTTCCGGACCGCCCGCACAATCTCGTCGCGCCCGCCATAATTAATCGCCAAAATCAAATCGATTTCTTTTCCCTGCCGAGTGGCCTCTTTGGTCTCTTGCATCGCCTTTTGCACGCCGTCCGGCAAGGAGGAGAGATCCCCAATCGTATGAAATCTGACTCCCTCCTCTTGCATGGATTTTCTTTGCTGCATCAAATACACCTCGAACAGTCGCATGAGGGCTTCCACCTCTTCGTTGGACCGGGTCCAATTCTCCGTCGAAAAAGCAAAGGCCGTCAAAGTTCTGACGCCCAAGGCATTGGCGGCCCTCACGATGCGAGTCAGAATTTCGGCTCCCTTCCAATGGCCGGAAAAAAGAGGCATAAAATTTTCTTTTTCCCATCGGCGGTTTCCGTCCATGATGAGGGCCACATGCTGAGGAATGCAGTCAGGATCTAAAAGGCGCAAGTCTTCTTCGGTATAAATTTTTTTTAAAAACTCCGGATTTTTTTCTTGAAAGAGAGGAAGTTCCCTTTCTTCTTCCTTTGCGGGGATTTCAGTTCTGGTCAGCACGGATCGTTTTTTCCTTTTTTACAAACACGCAAGCATATAAGAAACCGATTTTATCCTGTCTGTCTTTTTTTGCCCTTGCGAAGCAAAGATCTCTAGCGTGATGTATTTTATTGCCTATGAGAAAAGAAAAACAAAAAAAGATTTCACTCCACAGAAGTGGTTTTCATGAATTTTCTAGACAGAATGGAAGGATTTTCAGTATTCTTTCTCTTTCTTGACTGCGAAACAAATTCTAGAGGAAAAATGCAAAATCGAAACCGTTGGCAATGGGTCATTATTTTTGTTACCGTCCTTCTTACCTTCTATAACATTCTTCCTACGTTCTTCTATTATACGAAGCCATTAAAGCAGGAGGTAGGAGAGAAGCGGGCAGAAGAAGTGGCTCTTTCTATCGCACAACGAGTCAACCATCTACAAACAGATGCAAAAGATTGGCTGGACTCCTTTTGCAAGTTATTGAAAATAAGCCCTAATTCCATCAGCACCAGTGCCGCCAATCCAAAACAGATCGCTCTGGAATTTGCCTGCAAAGAAGATGCGAAAAAATTGCGAAAATATCTGCCTCGAAGCGGATCTCTCATCCCTTTTGTGCCGGCGCAGCTTTCCTTGAGCACCCAAGAAATGGACCCCGCATCCAAAAAAGTCCTTGTCGAAAGACAAATCCCCATCCTCCTTCCCGAGAAGAACCTCTCCTCTTTTTTTGCCTTTTCATCGAAGATCACGCCGGACGGAAAAGTGTCCGATCTCTACAAAGAAATGATATTAGACCGCGCCACCCAAATCGCCTCTTCCCTCGGGGGCACTAGTGAATCGGCGCGCATGATTCGCTTCATTCACGAAAATCCCGAACACCCCCGCACCTCTGATTTCGTTACTACCATTGCCCACAACGTCGTCCAATTCTGCAGTGTTTTTAAAGACCGCTCTTCCATCAGCGATCGCTTTTTTGCCAACCTCCTTCAAGATCCTCAAATCGATGCAAAAGCCGCATGGATCTCTCTCATTCGCGCCTTTGACGGAGAAAGAGATACAATTAAAAAAGAGCGCGCCGATCTCCTGACGGAAGAGAAAAAAGCCAAAGAAGAAAACTCCTTTGTGCCGAGCACGGTTCAAGAAAGGTCTCATTTGTTGGATCGAAAGGAGAAGATCTTCCTTCTTGCCGAATCTCTGCTCAAGAAAAATGAAAGCGCTATGACATCGAATCAGAGGCCCTGGAGCGACGGCGTTATTTTAAGTCTTTTAAAAAAGGCGACCGACGAACATCCGGAAAAGAAGGTTTTTGTCTTTGACCTCGATAAAAAAAATCCTTTTTTTGAACAGATCGTTATCGATTTTTCAAATGAGAAGATCTTTTTGCATCTTCACAAAGACATCGACGCCCTCCAAAAAAACCGGACAGAATTTGCCCGCGAAGCTTTTGGCCAGCTTCTCATCAATGAAGTGGCGCATTTGACGCAGCAGACCGACGAAAAAATTGCCTCTTTCGGAAATGAGTTCGTCATCCATTTGAACACCCTTTCCAATAGCAAAAGCTTTCTTGTACTCAAGCTGCAGGAAATTGCCAAATCGCAAATCGAGCAATTGCAACAGCTGCTTTTGAGAGATTGGCATCCGAAGCATCCGGAACTTGCAAGAGAAGTTTTCCCCATTTTCGACGAGGCAACCTACCAGAAACTTTCTCCGGAAGAGCGCGCTCTTGGACTCGTGATCCTGTCGCCCGGACTGGATGCGCATGTTTCTGCTCATGAGATGCGCATGAATTCCCTTTATGTCGTTGCCAAGGGCCTGGACCGCATCCTTCATAAATATCAGAAGCTTCCCGATTCGCCGGAAGCAGAGCAATTTTTCCATGACTTCAAGTCTTTAGAAGAGCTTTTGAAGCAAAATGGTTTTTTTGGTTATACCGGATCAACTCTCACGTCGGCCTCCGCTTTCAGTAATGATTTTATCTTTGAAAGAGCCGATACCTATCGCACCCTGCTGTCGGCCACAAAAGAAAATTTCCACGTTTATGGATCGAGGAAGTATGCCATTCTCGAATTCTCCAATGTCGAACAGCGCATACTTGCGCACAATCAGATTGAAACTTCGATGCATGAGGATCTTCTCAAATGGAAAGATGAATATCTTGCCTCGCAGGTCAGCATGAACAGCGCGACAAAAAATGACGTCCCGAAGCCTACGAAAAACATCCTCTGGGACAATTTCAAGCTGAGCGCAAAAAAATATTTTCAAGGCGATGATCGCAAGATCCTCCATTGGGGCCTGGACCTCTCCGGGGGAAAGACAGTCCAAATTGAACTTCGCGATCGCAATAACAACATTGTGAGCAATGAGACCGATCTGAAGCAGGGAGTGAACGAGCTCTATAATCGCGTCAATAAAATGGGCGTTTCGGAAGTGAACATCCGAAGAGTCGATCCTTACGTTGTTCTCGATTTTCCCGGCTCGCAAAACCTGTCTGCCGCCGAACTGGTCAAAGCTTCTACCATGTTTTTTCACGTCATCAACGAAAAATTCTCTCCTTCCAATAAAGCCCTTTCCGACGCTGCCAATCGTTTTCTTCAAGAAGTCTGGAATGAAGCCGTCGTCACCAACCGCAAAGATAGCGAAAGCATGAACACAATTGCTTGGAAGCATCTTTATGGAGATGTCGCAGAGGGAGAGATTCCCCAATCGCGATCGGAAGCTGCAAAAATTCTTTACGAAAATGGATTGCGGCTTGCCTCCGTATTGAAAGATCCCTGCCATAACACCTTTAACGATTCTCTCTCTAAAATTGCGATTTTAAGAGGCGAGGATTTTTCCGAATGGCAAGGCCAGACCCATCCGCTTTTGATCGTCTTTCAAAATTATGCTCTTGAAGGCTCCGATTTGACGAATGTCCATGCGGCGTACGATCCCGCGAAAGGAAATTACTTAAGCTTTGAAGTGAAAAACTCCCGCTCCCTGCAAGATGGGAACACAACCAATCCAAGAGAAAATCTCTACCAGTGGACATCTCGATTTTCAAAAGAGAAAATTGCAGGAACTCCCCTTGAGCTATTGTCCCAAGGAAGAGGATGGCGCATGGCCGTTCTTTTGAATGATTCGGTCATTAGCGCGCCCGCTCTGGAATCCGCTCTTCGCGACAGCGCCATGATCTCCGGCAGCTTCTCGCAAAGAGAGGTCAACAATCTCGTTTCCGATCTCAAGGCGGGATCGCTCAGTTTTACACCTCGCATCCTATCGGAAAAAAATATTAGTCCCGAGCTTGGCAAACAAGAAAGACTGCAAGGCATACTTGCCACTTGCGTCTCCTTTCTTCTAGTCGTCATTGCCATGATCGGTTATTATCGATTTGCTGGCGGCGTTGCTTCTATTGCCGTTTTCTTCAATCTTCTCATTATTTGGGGAGCGTTGCAGAACTTAGGGGCCACGCTTTCTTTGGCCGGCCTCGCGGGCATTATCTTAACCGTAGCTATGGCTGTGGATGCCAACGTTCTTGTCAATGAACGCATCAAAGAAGATTTTAGCATATCCGGCAAACTCGGCCCCTCCATTCAATCGGGATATCGCAGAGCCTTTAGCGCAATTTTCGATTCGAACATTACAACCATCATTGCTGCTCTGATCCTTCTGCATTTCGACGCGGGCCCAATCAAAGGATTTGCAGTCACTCTGATCATCGGTATCGTATCCTCGATGTTCTCTGCGCTTTTTGCCACACGCACCTTCTTTTCCAAATGGATTCAAAATCCCAAAAATACCACCCTGAAAATGCACCATTTGATCAAGGTAAGCGGCGTCGACTTCTTGAAAAAAGGAAAATATGCTTTCCTAATCGCCCTGGTCATTATCGGCGTTGGCCTGACCGTTCTTTTTCAACAAAGAAGCTCGATTCTGGGGATGGATTTTACGGGTGGCTTTTCTTTAAATATTGAGCTTCAAGAAAAAGAGGGGAGCGACTATCGCGGACTTGTCGAGCAGGCTCTGCAAAAGTGCGGCGCTGCGAAACAGGATTTCCAAATTCGAGAGCTTTCTCCTGCCAATCATTTGCGCCTTCTGATTTCCACCACTATGGAAAAGCCCGGCAAACCCTTCGCCTCTTTCCCTATGGAACTTGGGAAAAAAGAGGTGCACTACTCCTATCAAAACAATCCGCGCATTGTCTGGGTCGTTGACTCTTTGCAAAAAAACAACCTGCAGCTGACCGAGAGAAGCCTTTCCCAGGTTCACACCAGCTGGACATCGGTGAGCGGCCAGATGTCGGAGAGCATGCGCAACAATGCTCTTTTCGGGCTTGGTCTCTCCTTTATTGCAATCTTGATCTATTTGGCTTTCCGATTTGATTTCAAATATGCTTTTTCAGCCCTTGTCTGTCTTTTCCATGACGTTGGCATCAGCCTTGGATCGATTGCACTGCTCCATTCCATGGGAGTAGGTATTCAGATAGATTTGAATACCGTTGCGGCCATCATGACCATCATCGGTTATTCTTTGAATGATACGATCATCATCTTCGATCGTATTCGCGAAGAGAGCAAAATACTGCGCAAGCTCTCCTTCCCGGAAGTGGTCAACCATTCCCTCAACGTTACTTTAAGCCGCACGACAATCACCTCCGGAACGACGCTCTTGGCGCTTCTTCCCTTGATGCTTTTTGGTGGCAACACTCTTTTTAGCTTTTCCTTTGTCATGGTGATCGGAGTTGTTTTTGGAACGCTTTCTTCCATTTTCATTGCATCGCCCTGCATGCTCTTATTGCATAAATATGAAACCAAAAAAGAGTTGAAGGCGCTGCAGCAAGAAGAATCGACCTGATCGGAGGTTTTTTTCATCGCCTCTTTTTCATTTGTTGAGCTTGCGATTTTGTCAAGAATTTTTTGAGGTTTCTCAAATGGATTCTTGCTATTTTTCGGAATAAATTGCACACTGCCTAATAAACAGAAAAAGACAGAAAAATCGATGAATGAGCAAGTTAGGTTTTGCCCACAAGAATCGGTTTGGATTTATCCCAAAAAAAATCCCGAATGGCAGCAGGCGATTATTCACGAATTCAATATCCATCCCGTGACTGCGCAAATTCTCGTCTCTCGGGGCTTTACCAATTTTGAAGATATTCATAATTTTCTTTATGCCAAACTACCCAATCTCTATGACCCCTCGCTCTTCAACGACATGGAACTTGCCATCGATCGGGTTTTGGAAGCCCTCCATAAAAATGAAGGGATTCTGATTTATGGAGATAATGATGTCGACGGCATGACTGCCGCAGCTCTTCTGACGGAATTTCTCAAAAACTTGGGCGGAAACGTTCATTATTTCATTCCCAACAGCAATATTCAAAAAAAGGGAATATTTGCCAACGTTGTGGACTTTGCCCTCAAAAGCCAGTGCACGCTTCTCATCACGGTCGATTGCGGAATTACCGCGGGAAAAGAGATCGAAGACGTCTTGAAAAACCATATCGACGT
Source organism: uncultured bacterium (assembly GCA_963716985.1). Taxonomy (GTDB): domain Bacteria; phylum Chlamydiota; class Chlamydiia; order Chlamydiales; family SM23-39; genus JAJZPH01. Next base: position 265,759 of record OY970323.1, read on the forward strand.
GATCGTTACCGATCACCACGAACCTACCTCCAAGCTTCTCCACTGTGTGGCAACTTTAAATCCCAAGTTGATCAATAGCACCTATCCCAATCGAGAGATCACGGGGGTGGGCGTTGCGTTCAAACTGGCGCACGGCATTACCAACACTCTGCTCGCAGCGGGGAAAATTCCGCCGAATTCCATCGACCTAAAGATCTATCTTGACCTAGTTGCTCTTGGAACCATTTCGGACATGGGAGTTTTGCTCGGAGAAAACCGGATACTCGTGCGCTATGGCCTCGGCGAACTTCGCAAAACAAAGAGGGTGGGCCTTTTAAAGCTCTTTGAAGTTTGCGATCTGAACCTCTCTACTATATCTCCGATCGACATTGCTTCGAAAGTAGCTCCCCGATTGAATAGCCTGGGCCGCATCGCCGATCCGAGAAAAGGCGTAGAGCTTCTGCTCATCCGGGACGAGGAAGCGGCCGGCAAATTAGCACAAGAACTTGACCTCCACAATATGGAACGGCAAAAGATTGAGCGATTAGCTGCGGAAGACATCGAAAATTATATCAAAACACACCCGAAGATCTTGGCTGACAAAGCCATCGTGCTCTATTCGCACAAATGGCATCCGGGGGTCGTCCCCATCGTCACCACCCGCATTGCAAAACAGTACAACCGTCCCACCATGATCATTGCGATCGAAAAAGGGCTTGGCAAGGGATCTGTCCGCACCATCCCTGAATTTTCTCTTCTTCCTATACTGAAAAAAAATGAAAAACTTTTAGTGAATTTTGGCGGCCATGATTTTGCGGCAGGACTCTCGATACTGGAGAGCAACATTCCCCATCTGCGCAAAGCTTTTATACAGGCTGCTAACCAAGCTCTCAAGCCGACCGACCTCATTCCGAAGCTCTTTTTGGACTCTCCCATCCATTTTGGAGAGCTGACCTTTGATTTTATGGAATCGTTGAACCTTCTCGAACCTTTTGGAAACGAAAATCCTCCTCCGATTCTTTTTTCCGACGTAAAACAGCCCTGGGCCCCAAAAGTGGTGGGCAAAACCCACCTCAAACTATTTTTGGAAGAAGAAGACCGCATACTGGAAAGTATCGGATTTGGCCTGGCCTGGAGAAAATCGCAATTGCGCAAAAAGAATCTTTCTTTGCGGATCGCATTCACTCCTCATATTAATACCTTTTTGAATAAATCAAGCATTCAGCTGCATATCAAGGACTTTCAGGTCATCAATGACCTGAAGAAAACTCCTTGAAATCTGCTGCTTTGCGACTCTTCTTTCTTCTTGAGAGTTTCCTACGAGAAAGTTGCGGAAATTGTACGATAAAACAAGCTTATTTTTGAAAGATCAAGAACCTGAAATGACGATTTGAAAAATACCTTTCAGTGCCGAAATGAGCATATAATAGCCAAAAACCCTTTTCCATAGCCATCTGTGTAGAGGGAAGACAAAAGAAAGTCCTCCCTCTAAAAAAATCGACATCGTTAAAATTGCTAAATCTTTCTCTAAGAAATGATGCAACCTCCGCCCCTCTCTTCACTTTGACTTTGAGATTCTTCTCTGTTTGCTTCAGGATATTTTTCAACTACAATAAAAGAAGCAAAAAAAACAGTGTTAATAACTTGAATCTTTGGGAGACAGGATAGAGAAGTTTCGTGAAATATTGAGCGCGATTGAAGAGAATATTCAGCAGCCTGTTTTTCTGTAATGTCTTCACAATAAGCTGTAGTCTGAGAGCCAAAAAGTCTTTGCAATAGGTAAGGAGAATCATCTTTTGCTACAGCCCACGTATATGCTCTCGTAAAACGATAAAATGCTGATGCTGCTTTTGGAGGAACAACAGAAGATAGAGAAATAACATGTCTACAGCTTGAAGTGTATAAATCATAAGATTCTTGGTCTCTAAACATAGAACGAGCAACGGTCATAAGCCCTCCTTGGTTTACAACAACTGGAAACAATTTGGGGGGAAAGAAAATATTACTCAAGAAAAGAAATTTCTATAGACTAAAAGAAAAAGGCCCGGCAATGAGATAGCCATTTTAGCAATGATTTTACCAAAATCGCCACAGAGCCCCTGGTTTAGACATGGAGATAGATCAATGGGAAGTGAGTCAGATTGCGCTCGTATCGACCAGTACAATTTGCTTGCTCGCCTGTCCCGATATGTAGGTGGTGATAGCCTCTGCTTTCACGTTGAAAGGAGGTCGCGTGAGGTCTAAATAGCGATAGCCTCCGATATGCGTATCTCTTCCTATGGGAGCTACCTCGGTGTGATAGACGTCATTAACGAAAATGCAATAGCGAAACTTTTTTGATTCCGAAAGAATATGGAAAATCATTTGATTGGGCAGATGCATCAACACATCTTTGCAAATGAGCAGATCTCCTCCGGGAAGGGATTCCGTGCAAACGTCCAATTGCAAAAAGTGAATATTCTCATTGGCATAAGCAGCTTGATTTTTTTTGATTACGCTTGCGACCACATCGATTCCAAGATAATCTCTCTCTCCCCAATTGATTTTTCTTGCCAAGACCCAATCTCCACAGCCCACATCTACAACCGATTGAATCGAATGGCTTTCTAAGAAATCCTGCACATACTTTACAAAGGGCATTCCTTGCTCCAAAGAAGATCCGGGGCCGGATGTGCTATTGCCCTCTGCATCTTTTCCCCAAGCACCATGCCGATAGATCTCGCCAAAAACCCTTTCCGAATCACTGAAATATTGATATTTTGCAATCGCCCAGCTTCGCGGTCCCGAAAGATCGCTAACAAATTTAGAATCCAACAGTGTGATGAGTCCACTGGCCACGCAAGAATCGACAGCAGTTTTTACCCCATAAGGGTTGTAATCATCGATCCATAAAAGGGTATCCTTATGCGCAAGCCTCTGGCAATTTTGTATATCCGCGACACAGAAATCAAACGCATGGCAGCCATCGATAAAGATCAGGTCGAATTTTTCCCCCAAATGTTGATTGACATATGCAACCACTTTTGTTCTGGAATCTCCCTCGATAAATTCAAAACGATCCTTGAATTCTTTCCGCATGAAGTCTACCCCTATTTTTGTATAGGGATGCATGTTGATATCGAACGAGACCACTTTTGGATGGGAGGGACTATTCAAAAAAAGCTCGCAAGAGTGGCCGGCATTGAAACCGATTTCTAAAATTTTCTTCACGTTGGCCAAGTTTTGCAGATCTTGAAGAAACGCCTTTCTTTGGGCGACTGAAGAGTATCCTTCGTTCTTGTTGGAATGTTCTGGCGCGAGAAAATAGCCTCGTTCCATTAAGTAATGATCCAGATCCGTCGAAGAGAGACTTTCCTCTGCAAAAGAGGAAAAGAAAAAAAGGCCAAAGCAGAACAAAAGAAAAAATGATCGGTTCATAGACTTCCTTTTTTGGAAATGAAAGAAAAATAATACATGCCCCCTCTTTTATAAATCAAAAAAAAACTATATGGACCTTGAAATTTAAGGCCTCTGGGAAAAAAATGGATGGCGAAATTTTGATCCTACATTGGGGACAAGGAGAAAAATATGAAAAAGATCCTCTTCGTTTTTTTGTTTGCTATGGTTGCAAACCTGTGGGGGGATTTGCCCATCCGAAAACCGCAGCGGATCAATAGAGAAAAACTTCAAGATTTTTTTGAGAGCTATCTTCTGCAAGCAAACCAGAAAGTACAAATCAGCAATTGGCTCCACCCAACGAGGGATGATTATCTCCAATTGCAAAACTACCTCCGTTATGCCCCGCGTCCGGAATTAGTCTATACAAATTTTCCCAACACTACTTGGCGGGCAGAGCGACTGAGGAAGTTCACATTCATCACAGATGGAGAAGATCCGGAATTCAAAATTATTTACATGAATGGAGATCCGACAGACAAAACAAACTGTATCGTTACCTATATTTCTTATAATGGCACTTACAAAAAAGGACTTTTAAATTTGTTGCAACGTCTTGAAACTGTTGGGTTCAAGGGTCACGTAATTTATCGAATCGGGGGATGGCCGAATGCCGAAGAAGGATCTCTGGAACTCTTCGATGTCCCTTATGCTTTTAAGATCTGTGCTGCGATGGAGGCGCGACAGCTCGGCTATAAAAATTGTCTCTGGCTCGACGTGTCGTTCAAGGTCCTAAGGCCGCTCGACGAAATCTTTGCCCACATCGAGCAGTTCGGCGGGTATTTTCAGTCCAGTAACACTTATTCAAATAGAGGCACTATCCAAGAGTTCGCAGCAAATGCTTTGGGGTATTCTCTTCCTGAGCTCTTAAAGCTTCCTGCTATAACGGCGAGTGTATTTGGCATTAATTTTCACCATCCGAAGGGAGAGGCCTTTTTAAATTCTTGGTTTCGATTGGCAAAAGAAAGAATTGGATTTCTTTCATTTTCCCCGGAACAACTTGCCCTAACCGCGGTTGTTGGCAAGTTAAATCTTTGGGAATTTTCCGGAGACAAGAAACAGTACAGCATCACTCCGAAGGATGTCTCGCCGGACACTATTTTGTTTTGGGACAGAGGTTCGATCGATTGAGCCGATCTTTTCGATCATCGAAAATGAGGCGAATAGGAGGGCTGGAATGCCCTCCTCGCATGCGATGATCGGTCTTAGAAAAAAGCTGCTAATTCTTTGTTGTCGACATCTGGTATAAAGCATGAAAAAAATCCGAAGGAACGACGCAAGCTTCTTTGAAGCAAACGTTCCAGTTGGGAGGAGTGGGATAATTGTCCGATGAATAATAGTGCCCATCACACACAGTTTTTTGCCAACATTTGAAATAACAATAGCTGCAGAGACGCTCCGCTTCATGGAAATAATGAGCAATCTCTTCCGGCTTCATCTCATGTAAGCAATCGATGGCTAAAAACAAATCTCCGCTTTTATTGGGTAATTTTTTCAATTGATCAGGCATCAAAAAAACAATGTCTGCTTCCCTGTATTCGTTTGCTATCTCTTCAAAATTTGTGAAAGGTCGAAAACCCATCACTTTTCTATCCGGAAAAACTGCTGACAAATACTTTTGCGAAATAAACAGAGCAGGGGGCAGATCAACAATGACATATTTCACGTGGGGATGAAGAGTCAAGAAGCAGAATGCGGTCCGTCCAGAGCCTGCTCCAATTTCCATAATGGTAGAAAATTTTTCTATTGCGCAGTGCTCTGCGATCGGAAGATATTCCAGAAGCGAGTTGAAAATATCCTGAGAAATTCTTCTTCCATTATAGGTAAGACAGGGCGGGTTTCCGATCAATGGCTCTTCTAGCTTTTTGAGAAAAGGCGCGCCTCCGATGGATAGGATATAACTTAAAAAGTATTGCGTGATGATGTTGAATTGGCGGCTTTCTTCAGGAGTAAAAAGAGCATGAATTTTATGCATCTCCGCTCTGGGAAGAGGAATCAAAAACTCGGGAGGGATTCTAATCAAATTACTCGCATAATTATGGTTGGAATTCACAACCCAGGTAAAGTAATTTTGGGTAACGGTTTGTTTAAAATTTTCATAACCATAAGTGACAATTTGCTCGATATTTCTTTTGTTTAGATCGTTCCAAAAGTTTGAGGAGGTTTTTAACACCTCCGCATGCACAAAATAATCTTCACGCGATGTGCGAGTTTATAAAGCGAAAAATCGCCTATGCTTTTAAGAACAAAGCAACTGGTCAAACTGTAAAGGCTCGTTCCCTGCGTTTACATTAAGTTTAATGCCGACAGTATGCGCCAGTAATTTTCTCCAAAATCTTGAAAATTGATGCCATAAATCTCGCGCCCATACTTTTTCAATCCGAAATCTATCATTGAGCTGCCCTATAACTGTTTCAACCAGTCGCCGAGTCCCTACCAGCCATTTCAAAAATTTCTTCGGTCTTTCATCTTTCATATTTTCTCTCAGCGAAGTTTGCAAGTACAACCCTTGTTTTTTGAGCAACTCTTTCAATCCAGGTCGTATAAAACCTTTGTCTCCCAACAAAAGCCCTCCGATTTTTTCCACAATCTCAGGACACACATCGCGCTCATCAATGTTTGCCTTGGCGAATGTAGCTGCTGTCACCACCCCTATTGAACTGATGACAACATGGCCTCGAAAACCATAAAAGTGCTCTTTTTTTGTAGCACAATATCCATATGCAGCGTCGCCCTTGAAATTTTTGCTAAAGTGAGCTCTGGCAAATTTGCAAACTGGAATAGGAAGCCCGTCTATTATGTGCAATGAATCAGAAAGAGCATGTAGGTCAGTTGCTAAACTCTCTTGTAACAATCGCTTTACTACATGAAGGTTGGCCGCTTGCCTGACAAAATTCGAACGTGCAGGAATATTTGGAAAGAAATGCAACCAGTGCCTTTTGAAATATTCCCAAATGGTTTTGTCACGGTCCATTCCAAAAAATTCTCCAACGACCTCCATCGTAATAACCTCGCTGTCTTTCAATCTAGGCGAGGGACCTCTTTGACGAAATTTCTCGTCTGCAAGAACCTTCTTCATCTCATCATCTATCAAACAAAAGGTGGTTATGATAAAATCATCAATCGACATGTCCTGAACTCCTGTTGTTGTTTTGTCGCAAAACAGTGTGCAGTAAGGACTTGTCATTTTTCAATTATTTTTTTACGTGTGATTTTTTGCTTTGAAAAACTCGCACATCGCGTAATCTTCCATTATTTTTAGTTCAGGGGGCACAGGGGAATTTTCCCGGTAGACTTTCCACCAAGAGGAAAACTCTTCTCCGGACATGCCAAAAAGAAAAACGGGTGCCATAAGGAGAAAAAAAATAAGAGAAAACGCCGAACTTTTTATAAGTTTCATACCACCCCGCAAATTTTTAAAAAAAGTTTATATGTTTTGATTTTTTTCCCCAATCTTTTTCAGAAAAAAACTTGAAAATAGGGTCAGATCCTGCGGCGTTTGCAAGTGATGCGATTGAGAAAAGATCGAGAATCTAAAAAGGAGGCAGTTCCTTTTGCCTATGCACGTTCAGCTGCTGTCCAAAGAGCTTTAAGGCTCAGGTCTTCTTCTCCAAGGCCCTTTCTTCAGGGAAAGGATGGGGAAGAGTTTTCCATCGGTTGCAAGCGGAGCTCTTTGAGCTGATAATTGGAAACCGGGGAGGGAGATTGCGTCATGAGATCGCTTGCCTTTTGTGTTTTTGGAAAGGCAATCACGTCGCGAATGTTTTCCGTTTTGCAAAGAAGCATGAGAAGGCGATCGAACCCTAAGGCACATCCCAAATGGGGCGGCGTTCCATAGCGGAGCGCTTCGATGAAGTAGCCAAAACGGCCCTCGATTTCTTCTTCTTTCAACTGGATTAAATTGAAGATTTTTCTTTGCATTTCCCCGTTATGGATTCTCTGTGATCCGGAAGCAAGTTCATATCCGTTTAAGACCAGGTCGTAGGCGAAGGCCCTGGCCTTGAGGGGGTTTGTGTCGAGCAGGTGCATGTCTTCGAAATGGGGAGAGGTAAAGGGGTGGTGTTCGCTTTGTATTTCCCCGGTGGTCTTGTCTTTCGAAAAGAGGGGGAAATCCTGCACCCAGAGAAATTTCCAGGAATTCTTGTCGATCAGATTGCGCTCTTTTCCGATATGGCGGCGCAAGTGGTCCAGGCCCTGGTTGACTTTCTCTTCTTTTTCAGCGGCGATCAAAATCAAATCGCCCACGTCCGCCGAAAGTTTCTTTTCCAACTCTTTCAAAAGCGTTTCGTCAAAGTATTTGGCAACGCCTGTGGAAAATCCCTCGCTTCCTTTTTTCAGAGTAAACAGTTTTTCCAGTCCAAGAGGAGCGATAATCTTTTCATATTCTTCTAAACTTTTGCGAGAAATGTCCGCGCCCTTTTTGACGCAAAGCGCTTTCACGGCGCCTCCTTTTTTCAACTCTTCTTGAAAAAGAGCAAATGTGGATTTTCTTGCAATTTCATCGATGCGAACAAGCGGCATTTCGAAGCGCAGATCGGGCTTGTCGGATCCATAGGACTCTAACGACTCTTTGTGGGACATTTGCAGGAAGGGGGCGTGTATTTGGACGCCCAAACATTCCTTAAAGACGTGCTGCACCAGCTGCTCGACGAGATGGAAAAGTTCTTTGGGGGTGAGAAAGCTCATTTCGATGTCGATCTGGGTAAATTCGGGCTGGCGATCGGCCCTCAGATCTTCGTCGCGAAAGCAGGGTGCGATTTGAAAATAGCGATCGATGCCTCCCAGCATGAGAAGCTGTTTGAAGATTTGCGGAGATTGCGGAAGCGCGTAAAAATTTCCCGGATAGATGCGGGAGGGGACCAAGTAGTCTCTGGCGCCTTCCGGAGTGGACTTGCAGAGTATGGGGGTAGAAACTTCGATCAACCCATTTGCGTCCAAAAAAGTGCGCACTGCCATCATGGCTTGATGCCGGAGAAGAAGATTTTTTACGATCTCTCCTCTTCGCAGGTCGAGATATCGATATTTGAGCCGCAGCTCTTCGTTGATTTCGACACGCTCGTCGCAAATGGAGAAGGGGGGATTTTTTGCATCGGAGAGGATTTCGAGCTCGCTGACCGCTACTTCGATTTCTCCCGTGGGAAGAGTGGGATGGGCCTCTTTTCTTTTGGCCACGCTCCCGCGAATGGAAATAACCCATTCTTGCCGCAGCTTTTCCGCTTTTTCATAAACCAGAGGGGAAACGGAGGCATCGAGGACGAGCTGGGTGATGCCGAAGCGGTCCCGAATGTCTAGAAAGATGATTTTGCCAAGATCCCGTCTTCGATGGACCCAGCCGGACAAAGTAACATTTTTCCCAAGATGGGAGACGTTGAGTGCTCCGCAGGTGTGCGTTCTTCGAAAATCAAACATGGTTTTTCCCTTCTCTTTGCCACAATTCTTTGATGAAGAATTCGAGATCTTCCAGACTCACTTCTTTTTGTTCATGGGCTTGGATGTCTTTCCATCCTGCTTTTTGGTTTTTGAGCTCATCTTCTCCAATGATCACGGCATAACGAACCTTCAATTTGTCCGCGCGCTGTAGCGCCTTTTGAATTTTTTTCGTCATAAGCTCTACGTCCGTGGGTATGTTCGCATGGCGCAAACGCGTGGCTAAAGAAAAGCAGAGCTCTTCCGCTTCTTTTACCAGAGGGATGAAGAAAACAAAATAGGAGAGCGGCTCGGGCAGTTGAATTTTTTGTTCGAGGAGAGTTTCCAAAATCCTTTCCATGCCCGTCCCGAAACCAACGCCGGGCAGATCGGGCCCTCCAAAACTCGAGATCAAGGTATCATAACGGCCGCCGCCGCCAAGAGAGTTCTGGGCGCCCAAACTGCCGCAGGTGATTTCAAAGACGGTATTCGTGTAGTAATCAAACCCGCGGACGAGTTTTTCGTTGATCGTGTAGGGAATTTTTATTTTTTCCAGAAGATGGCAAACGCCTTGGAAATGTTCTTGGGACTCTTCGGAAAGAAAATCCAAAAGCCGAGGAGCATGGGCGAGGAGTTCTCGATCTTTTGGATCTTTGGTGTCGAGAATGCGAAGAGGATTTTTTTCAAAACGCTCTTGACTCTCCGAAGATAAATGGGAAAGGTGGGGGCGCAGGTAGTCTTGAAAGGCTTTTTTAAAACGGTCTCTGGAGGCAACATCTCCGAGAGAATTGACGTAAAGCGTGGTGTTGGTGAGTCCGAGTCTTCGGTAAAGCTCGCAAAGAAGGTCGATCACTTCTACGTCCTGTTCATAAGAGGTAGGTCCGATCGCTTCCGTTCCGAATTGGTGGTGCTGTCGGTACCTTCCCGCCTGGGGCCTTTCATAGCGGAACATGGGGCCGATATAATAAAGCTTATGGACGGGGGATTGGGCGTAGAGTTTTTTTTCGACAAAAGCTCTCATAACGGAGGCCGTTCCTTCGGGACGCAGCGTCATCGACCGTCCTCCCTTGTCTTCGAAAGTATACATTTCTTTTGAAACCACGTCGGTGGTCTCTCCCACCCCTCTTAAAAAAAGCTCTGTTTTTTCGAAAATAGGAGTTCGTATTTCTTGAAATCCATAGGCTCGCGTGAGCGATCGAATGAGCGATTCGAGCTCTTGCCAGAGATAGGTGGTGCGCCAGGGCTCGTCTGCCCCATAGGGGAGAATATCAAAGACGCCTTTGGGAATTTGAAACTGCATAGGGAACACTCTTTGTTTGAAAAGAAAATACTACTATAAGTGAAAGGAAAAATATCCGCAAAACAAAGCGATTCCGACGAGCAGCTCCCGCTGCAATGAGAGCGGTTTGTCGTATTGAATTAAAATATTTTTTTAATGCTAATTAAAGCCACTTGCCTAATTAAATCATTTGTATTCATTGACGATCGCTTCTTAGCTAATTCGCAGCCCATTTACTATCAAGAAATTGCGCTTGCCGGAAAGCGGACATTTTAAAAAAAACGCTAACAAACACTTTTTCATTCAGGACAAAAAAACATCAAAACGTTAAATTATATTAATTAAAAAAAGAAGAATTGAAATGATCAGCTTCTATCGTCCCTTTTCCTCATTTGCACCCAACCTTCCGGCTGCCAAACCAACCTATGCATTTCGCGACCTTCCTGTTGCGAAAAAAATGACCTTCATAACGAGCCACATGACCTCATGGAAGAAAGAGGCTTGTAGGATCGCTCTTTTTGTCCCGACTGTTTTTGTTCTCATGGGCGATGTGATCTTTGGAATACCTTTTCGTATGGGAATTATGAATCGAAGAATTCGAAGGGAAAATCAAGAAATGCAACGAAGATTTGAAAAATGGCAAGAAAAAACTCAATGGATCCAAAAGATAGCAATCGCCGCTTCTCTCTCCTCGGTAGCTCTACCTATCCTATTGCCTTCATGGGAGAGAACAAACTTTATTGCCCTTACCTGCTCAGCATCGATTCTTTCCTATTTGGTTTTTTCCAGACTTTCTAGAGTCTCCCCCAAACTGAATTTTTTTCGTGGAGCTGCCTATGGGGCAGAGGGTCTCTTTTTTGAAATATTTTGGGTGCATCTCTTGTCATTGCTTATAAAAAAAGGGAGCGTAATTTTTTCTGATAATAGCCTCGATATGAGGACAGTAAAACCACCCATCATGTCCATTATTGAAGCTATCCTTTACGAATGTCTTATAGTACCTTTCATTGAAGAAGCAATTTTCCGCAAATTGATTCCGTGGATCATATCCAAACCTATTTTCTTCATGTCTGAGGAAAAAAAATATCAGATTACTCGTCTGATCTCCTCGATCTTATTTGGAGCGGCTCATTTAATAAATACAAGAAATCCGATCCATTCATTGCCACAGGCCATCGGTGCCGGCATGGGTGGTTATTTTCTGCTTTTCCCCATTTGTAAAGAACATGGTTTTGCTGCTTCAGTGGGGGCGCATGCATCCAATAATTTCATAGCCCTTCTTCCTTTTCTAATTGTGTATTCGCAACGACAAAATCCTCTTATACGTTTTCTATAGGAGCGTCTATTTGGAGGAGTTAAAACTGTTTGAAATAACCCTCTAGAAGATCGATCCAGTGGGAAAGAGTGCTTTTTTCCCTTTCGGCTTGATGCTCTTCATAAAGATCGTGCAAAAGCGTCATGAAGGGAAAGGGGATCCATTTTTCTCCGGCGGCTTCCGATAAGTAATACCCAAGAGAATATCTTTCCCCGCGAGGATAGTCGTTGATTGCAGAGAAAAACGCTTGGAGCCGGCTCTCCTCTTCGCTACCGGAAAAGGTCCAGAGAGAAAAATATTCTAAAAATTGATTCCAGTGGTGGGAGAGCTTGAGAAGAAAATCGGTGTCGTGGCTCAAATCCGCACTCGCGAGCTCTTTTAAGGAAACAAAGAATTTTTTGAGATTCTTTCTCATAAAAAGAGAGGAGTCTTCGGTCGATTCCTTGGGAAATAATTTGCAGATTTTTTTCAGAACATCCAGGTGCAAAAGGAGCCAGCGTGTAGATGTGCCGACACCTTCGGCAAAAGGCGTTTCTTGCGACTCTTTTTCTTTTTTCGGCTCTACCCGAGAAGCGGCTGCAGAAGCAATTTCGATTTTGCGTATATCGCTCATGGAGTTTTTCCTTTTTCTTTTCCTATAGAGAGTTTTAGAGATTCCAAGCAAGAGAATTATGGTCTTTGGCGAAGAAAATTTCATTGACACATGAAGCAATACTTTTTAACCTTACGCCAAGAAGTGAGTGTTCCATTTTTTTGTGATAGGGAGCAAAGGAGAAGCGATGCGTTTTTTTGATTTTCTAAAGCCTGCCCCTCACGTCGAGGAAATAGGAGATGCCGAGATTGTAAAAAAGAAGTATCGCTATTGGAGGCTGCGCACTTTTTACAGCATGTACATTGGCTATGCTTTTTTTTATTTTTCTCGAAAAAGTTTTACATTTGCCATGCCGATGATGATCCAAGACCTGGGATTTGACAAGGCGCAGCTTGGATATTTGGGCAGCATTTTTTCGCTCTCTTATGGCCTTAGCAAGTTTATGAGCGGTATTCTTTCGGACGAGTCGAATCCTCGATATTTTATGGCTCTTGGGTTGATTCTTACCGGAATTTTCAATATTTTCTTTGGCTTCTCTTCTTCGCTGATTCTCTTTGCCCTTTTTTGGGGAATGAACGGTTGGTTTCAAGGATGGGGCTGGCCTCCTTGCGCGAAACTGCTGACCCACTGGTATTCGCAATCGGAGAGAGGACGCTGGTGGAGCATTTGGAATACCTCTCATAATTTGGGAGGAGGGATCATCCCCGTTATCGTAGCGATCGTTGCCAACTCCATGGGGTGGCGCTGGGCGATGTATGTTCCCGGGGGCAGTTGCATATTGATGGGCTTTTTATTGATCGATCGGCTGCGCGATGTCCCGCAATCCTTGGGACTGCCTCCGGTGGAAAAATTCCGAAAAGAACCCTCGGAGGTCGCTCGTCAAAATCACGAGAAGGAAAATGCCACCGCTAGAGAAATACTTGTCGAATATGTTTTGAAAAATAAATACATCTGGGTTCTTGCACTGGCCTCTTTTTTCGTTTACGTGATACGTACCGCGATCAATGATTGGACCGTTCTCTTTTTGATGGAGTCGAAAAAATATTCTCTGGTCGCTGCGGGAACGACGGTTTTCTGGTTTGAGATGGGCGGTTTTTTAGGCAGTCTTGCCGCCGGCTGGTTTTCCGATCTTTTTTTTCGGGGAAAGAGGGGGCCTGTCAATGCCCTGTTTGCTTTTTTTGTCGTTTTTGCTCTTTTGGCCATGTGGAAAGCTCCGGGGGCCCTGCTTTTGGTTGATTCTCTTCTGATGTTTGTGATCGGCTTTTTTATTTTTGGCCCGCAAATGCTCATTGGCGTGGCTGCGGCAGAGCTTTCTCATAAGCAGGCTGCAGGTACTGCTACGGGGTTTGTTTCGGGATTCTTCGGCTATGCAGGAGCTGCCGTGGCAGGGGGCCCTTTGGGGACCATTGTTCGCGATTGGGGATGGGAGAGCTTTTTTGTCGTTCTGACCGTCAGCGGTGTTATGGCCGTTCTTCTTTTGATCCCGCTTTGGAATGTGAAGGTGGGCCCAAAAGAGGTGAAGAGCTCCTGAAGTGAAAAAACGACTCGCTTGAGTTGAAAGAAGGTGTTTCATGTCCTATGCAGCTCTTCATGTGCATTCGCAATATTCCATTTTGGAATCGACCTTGTCTGTTGAAGAAATTGCAGAGTCGTCGCGGAGTTTAGAGCTCAGAGCTGTCGCATTGACTGATAGCGGCAATATGTTTGGCGTGGTGGATTTCTATAAGGCATGCAAGGACAAAAAAATTCCAGCGATCATAGGAAGCGAGGTGTGGCTGGCAGCTACGAGCCGATTTGAGAAGAAAAAAAACAGCTCCTCGGCCTTTCCCTTGATTCTTTTGGCGAAGGACAAGCAGGGCTATCAAAACCTTTGCAAGATCTCCTCGCTGGGATATCTCGAAGGTTTTTATTACCATCCGAGAATTGATAAAGAGGTGTTGAAAAACTATCGCCAGGGTTTGATTTGTCTGTCAGGGCCGATCCATGGAAGCGTTCCTTGGACAGCTCTCCATCGAAGCGAAGAGGAACTTGTCCAAGAAGTGCAATGGTTTCTCGATGTTTTTGGGGAGGATTATTACTTTGAGCTTCAGCGCCATCCGATGAGCGATGCGTCCATTTCTGCAGATGGGATGGAAAAAGAATCTTGGCAGATCCAAAATCTCCAGCATTTCGTGCGCGATCAAGAAAAGGTGGTGCACAAGCTCGTGGAGCTGTCGAAGCGCTTTTCGATTCCTCTTGTGGCGACTCAAGATATCCATTATCGCAATCGAGAGGATTGGAGAGCGCATGAAATCCTTATGAATATTCAAGCGGGAGAAACGTGCGAGATTTGGGAGTATGACTCTGCAGGTCGGCCCAGAAGAAAGATTCCCAATCCGAAGCGGCGTACCCTTCCGAGCCATGAGTTTTATTTTAAGTCGGCCGAGGAGATGAAGCTTCTTTTTCAAGACATTCCCGAGGCGATTTCGAATACGGTAAAGGTAGCCGAAAAATGCAGCTTCAGTTTTGACTTTTCCAAGAAATACTATCCTACCTTTTCTTTTGCAAGCGACGGAGAGGCAAAAAAAGATGCCTCTCAAACCCTCTACTCTCTTTGCCGCGAGGCAATCCCGACCCGATATCCCGAAGAGGAGCTTGCAAAGGTCCAGGTCAAATATCCAAACGAAGATCCGAAAATCGTCGTTCAGAAGCGTCTCGATTTTGAATTTGAAATTATTTCTTCCAAAGAACTTTGCGACTACTTTCTCATCGTTTACGATTTTATCTCTTGGGCAAAGAAGAGGGGGATCCCCATGGGGCCCGGGAGAGGGTCGGTGGCCGGCTCCATCATTGCTTATTTGCTCGGGATCACGGAGATCGAGCCCTTGCAATTCCATCTCTTTTTTGAGCGATTCATCAATCCCGAACGCCTTTCCTACCCCGATATCGATGTCGATATCTGCATGGAGAGAAGATCGGAGGTGATCGACTATACGATTCAGAAATATGGCAAAGACCGCGTGGCGCAAATCATTACTTTCGGCACTATGAAGGCGAAGATGGCCATTCGCGATGTCGGAAGAGTGCTCAACGTAGCGCTTTCCAAGGTCAACGTCATTGCCAAACTGGTTCCGGAAGATTTGAGCATGACGATTGAAAAAGCTCTTTCTGTCGATGTGGAGCTCAAAAATCTATATGAAAGCGACGAAGAGGCTCGTTTGCTGCTCGACATGGCGCGAAAACTCGAAGGATCGATCCGCAACACGAGTACCCATGCGGCGGGCGTGATCATTTCTGCGGACCCTCTAACGGACCGCGTGCCGATTTGCCATGCCAAAGATTCCGAGATGCTGGTCACGCAGTTTTCCATGAAACCTGTGGAGTTAGTGGGTCTTTTAAAGATCGACTTTTTAGGTTTGAAAACCTTGACGACTCTTCACAAAGCAGCTGCAATGGTGTTTCACAATCACAATCAGAAAGTAGCGTGGGATCGCCTGCCCTTGAGTGACAAGAAGACCTATGATCTTCTCAATCATGGGAAAACTCTTGGCATCTTCCAATTGGAATCCGGAGGATTTCAAGAGCTTGCCAAACAGCTTCATATCGATCATTTCGAAGAGATCATTGCCGTCGTTGCGCTTTATCGACCGGGGCCTATGGACATGATTCCCTCTTTCGTCAATCGAAAGCTGAAAAAAGAGGCGATCGAAATCGACCACCCATTGATGAAGGAGATCTTGGAAGAGACCTATGGCGTGATGGTCTATCAAGAGCAGGTCATGCAAATCGCGAGCCAGCTTGCCGGCTATTCTTTAGGAGAGGGCGATGTCTTAAGACGTGCGATGGGAAAAAAGGATCACCAAGAAATGGAGCGCCAGCGCGAAAAATTTGTGATGGGATCGGCCAAGAAGGGCATCGAGTCTTCCACGGCCATTCGTATTTTTGACAAGATCGAAAAGTTTGCCTCCTATGGTTTTAACAAATCCCATGCAACGGCTTATGCTTATCTGACCTACGCGACTGCTTATTTTAAGGCCAATTTTCTAAAAGAATGGATGGCCGCATTAATGACGGTGGACCGAGACGATCTTTCGAAAGTTGCAAAATTCATTCGCGAATGCAGGTCGATGGGCATTGCCATACTCCCTCCCGACGTAAATGAATCCAAAGAAGAGTTTACGGCCACGAAAGAGGGCATACGATTTGCGATCACGGCGGTGAAGGGCGTCGGAGCGAACGTGGCTGCGGCGATTGTGGAAGAGAGGCAGAATAGCCCCTTCAAAAGTCTCTACGACTTTATTCGCAGGGTGGACAAGAATCGCGTGGGGAAGAAAACGATCGAGCTCTTCGTTGACGCAGGCGCTTTTGATTTTACCAAGTGGACAAGAGATAGTTTGCGAGAAAGCGTCGACTCTCTTTATGAAGAGGCGTCTCGCGATCAAAAAGAAAGGGAGAAGGGCATCCTTTCGCTCTTTACGATCTCTTCGGCAGAAGAGGGGGACCTTCCGAGAGAGCCTCATTTTGTTTCAAAGAAGGAAGATCTCTTAAAGAGGGAAAGAGAACTGCTTGGATTTTATCTTTCCAGCCACCCTATGGAGAACTACCATTCCCTGCTTGCCGATCTCGGGGCATTCGCATTAAAGGACTTGGAAGAATTAACGCAAGATGCGCTTGTCCCCGTGGCTTTTATTATCGAGGAGCTTGCTTTTAAAATTTCTTCGAAGAGCCAGAAGAAATTTGCCATTCTAACGATTAGCGACGGCCTCGAGCGTTTTGAACTTCCCATTTGGAGCGAAATGTATGAAGAAAAAAATCAGCTTTTGCGAGAAGGACAGCTTCTTTTATCCTTGCTGCAGATCGATCGGAGAGAAGGATCGCTCAAATTGAGTTGCCGCTATTTAGAGGATTTGACGAAAATGGACGCGGCAAAAATTGCGGAGTTTAAAGAAGCGAGTAGGGGCGCAAAAAAGCAAGCATCGTCTTTTGAAAGAAAAAAAATGAGCGAAAGAAAAAAAGAGGAGCCTTCGATGTCTGTTGAGATCAAACTTGATATGGATTGCATGTCTCTTTCCCAGATTGTGGAATGCAAGAAAATTTTAAAAGAGCATAGCGGAAGCAGCGACGTTGTGATTCGCTTTTACGCAAGCGGCAGTTGCATCGCTTCGCTTGCACTGGACAACAGAAAGGTGCAGATGACCGACCTTCTCAAAGAAAAGATACGATCGCTCGGTTCTTTGATCGATATTTCTGTGAGTGCGCCCGCCAATCGCACCTCTTGACTGAATATCCATTTTAGGAGAAGATAGTGCACTCGTTCAATAAGGGATTTAATTTCATGGGCTTAAAGAAACTTTTGCTTTTTTTTATTAGCTTTGCCACCCTTGCAGCGCCGCTTTTGCCCTCCTCTGATAATAGCGCAACTTCTTCTGTTCAGGAATGTTACAGCCGCTTTCTTCAATCATTCGAAGAAAAAAAATGGAATGAGGTCATCAACTATACGCAAAAGGTATTGCATCAATTTCCGGACACTCCCTTTGCCGAGGAAGCTTGTTACTATCAGGGAGTTGCCTATTTTTATCTGGGCGATTTTGATCTGTCCAACCGTCTTTTATCCTCCTATCTCAAAAAGAGCATTTCTCCGAAATTTTTCGAACAAACCCTCTCTTATAAATTTTTGATCGCAGAAAAGTATCGAAGTGGAACAAAAAGGCATCTGTTCGGCAGCAAAAAACTGCCCTCTTGGTCTTCTGCAAAGCAAGAATCGTTGAAGATTTATGATGAAATTACCCAAGCTCTTCCCGCAAATGAAATGGCTGCGCAATCTCTCTTTTCCAAGGGGGCGCTGCTTTTGGAAATGGAAGAATTTTCAGACAGCATTTCCACGCTGGAGAGATTGATCCGCAACTTTCCGAAAAGCGAGCAAGCGCTCAGTGCATTTGTGCTTATCGGAAAAAACTATTTGCAGCAGATCAATCCCAAACAGCAAGACTTGGATCTATTGGCAAAAGCGGAGATCAATATCCGCAAATTCCGTGACGCTTTTCCCCAAGAAGAAGAGCGTATTGGCGATGCGTCAAAAATGCTGGCCCAGATGAAAGAGGTCTATGCGGGCAGTCTTTTTGAGGTAGCGCAATTTTTCGAGCGAACAAATAAAAAGAATGCAGCGGTGATCTATTATTCGAAAATCGTTGCTCAATTTCCCCAAACAACTAGCGCCGAAAAGTCACAAAAGAGAATGCACGCAATAAAGAAGAAGTAGGGTGGTTTTGATGCAACGGCTCTTCTTTCTCCTTTTTCTTCTTACAACTTCTTGCGGATACCATTGGGGGAAGGGCCAAGATCAGGAGTTCGTTTCGATGAATGTCCCCTATGCCAAGGGAGATTTGAGCGGCACTTTAACGGCAGCGATCATCCGGCAGATTAGCGAGTCTTCCCTATTTGCCTATGATTCCTCCAGCTCCGCACTTACTTTAAAAGTATCTCTGCGAGAGGCCGGATCGGAAAACATTGGCTATCGACACGACCGCAATCATGAAAATCATCCAAAAAAAAGCGTTTTGCCGACGGAGGGAAGAGAGAAGATTCAAGCAGAAGTAATGCTCGTGGAAAGCGGCTCTGAAAAGCCGATTTTGGGCCCTTTTACGGTCGAGGCGGAAGAGGATTTTGATTTTATTACGCAAAACACCTTGAATGATCTTACCTTTATCAATGCGCAAGGGATGCGGGAGTCGGTTTTGCGATTTTCCATGGGGCAGTTAGAGCCCCTCTATTCGGCGCAAGAAGCTGCTCGAAAAGTGGCAGAAGAGCGTCTTGCTAAGAAGATCGTGCATTTAATGATGAGCAAATGGAAGAAGATCGATGGAAAAAATGGTCCATAAGGCGCGCTTTCCCGCAGACCTACAATCCCTCCACCCCATCATTCGCTGGGTGCGAGAGCGGGCAGAAAAATATTCTTTTTCAAAAAAAGAGCTTTATCATATTGAGCTGGCGGTCGAAGAGGCCATTGTGAACATCATTCGCCACGGATACCAGCAAAAAGGCGGGAGCATACAAATCAAGATTGAAACTCAGAACAGTTTCCACATCGAGATAGAGGATGCCTCCCCTCCCTTTAACCCCTTGAATAAGCCTCCAAAAGGCCTCTCTGAGGCAGGGGGAGTGGGCATCGATCTATTACTCCATTGCATGGATGAGGTGACCTATGAAAGGAAGGGGCCGGTGAATCTTCTGATCATGAAAAAAAATCGAAAAGAGTAAAAATTTCAATCCTCAAAAAGCAGCTCTCTCTTTATCGACATTTCGAAAAAATGGCATTTGGCTGAAGCAGTTTGAGGTAGTCAAAACATCCGCATAGGATGAGAGGGTGGTTTCCCGGATGGACTTTCACTGTCTAGTTAATATGCTCCTTGCGGTGCACTATGAAAAATCCCTGGAATGAGTCCGTTTGTTGTTGACAAGATTGACCACTTTATTTAAAAACTCCTTTTTGGTTTTTTGTATGGGGGTAAAAAATGAGCACAGTACAACCACCTTATGGTTTTTTGGGGGAATCTGTTGAAACGTGTTTATTTATGGTAGGAAGTGGCGCTTTTGGTTTTTTGACAGGAGGTCTTGGAGGTGCATTTGGTGGGGCTCTTGCCGCTAAAACATTTGTCAGTTATCGGTGGTCAAACGCTCATAGTGAAGATGCTGCGCAAAAAACCCACAATTTTACAGTAAATTTTTTGGCTCTAATTTCTTTTGCTGTCCTTAGCTTTGTCGGATTTGGTGTTTTCTGGATAAGTAAAATTTTCTCTTGTGCCGAAGATTCAAATTCAACTAGATGCAATTTGGATGTCTTGTTTGCAAAAATATGTTCTGCGACTGCTTTGGCCTTTGCATCAGCAGCAGTTTATGTTTGGGGATCTAGCAGAACCAAGCAGAAATGATTTTCGTAATAAGAACAGGTTCTTTCTAGATTCTTTAGAATGGATCTGTAAGAAAAATTCTACGAAAGAAGGAGTCTATATGGGAATTAATGGTATAGGTGCAGGACATAAGTGGCCCATCGCATATGATGCTAAGTGGGATGTTGCGAAATGGGATATTGTTAAGCTGAGTATAGTTGCAATTGGGGGTGTAGGTCTTGGGGTTTTCATGATGAATTATGGATTGAAATCCTTAAATAAAAAAATAGCTGTGGAGGCCAATAGAAATGATTTGTCCCTCAAGATAGCGATAGTAGTTTTGGTAATATTGGGAGTTTTTTCTCTTTTTGTGACAATTCCAAAAGATCTTGGATTGCTATTGATTTTAGGAGGCTGTTATTCCCTCCCGCGAATCATTGCTGAAATTGTATATCCCCGGGAGTAATGGGCTACAATAGGTTCTATACTCTTTTTCTCCCCTATTCAAAACATTCGACGGAAAGATCGAGCGACACCTAGAATCAGCGTGCCCATCGTAACACTGGAGTTTGGACTAATTTCGCGTCTGAATCTGGTACAAAATCAGTTCAAATCTTGATTTGTGCTCTATAACGATTTCTGTCGGAAAACCATATTGCTTGATTTATTCGGGGGTTTGAGAAAATTGTCCAAAAATCTCAAACCCCCAGATAATTCGACTGCAACATCCTTTGTTGCTCTTGTTCTGCAGGTTAATCATAGGAGATGACGTTTAATTTAGACTGATTTCTGCGCCTCCTGGTCCCAGAAATTAGTCCAAACTCCAGAAAAGAGCTTGTCGAACGGAACAAAGGGGTAATAAGACAACCTTCGAGACGGAATAGGCTTTTAAGAACTGCGACTAGGGTTATTAGGCATGGTGCGATTATTCTTGGTGGTTTTGTTGCTGAAACAGCGATTTCTACAGTTCTCTATAGGACGGCAGAGCAGTATATTTACCCTACAGCGAGACTCTCTCTGATTCGAGTGTGTTCGATTTGACTTCTATCCCCATTCCGTTATCCATCATAGGGAAAATTTCTCCTTTCTTATAAAAAATATTTTACTTTAAAGCTAAAATTTTGCATAACATTTGCGTAACTTGCATATGTTATGGAGATTTTTTCCTGGAACTGCATCATATTGAGACCAAAATTGGATCTTCTGGTAACTTGTTGTGCGTTTTGAAAAAACATTTGAGCACAATCAGAGAGGATTCCTTGCATAAGACCGAGAACACCATTTATGCAACAATATTAGAAATGGGTAAAAAGATCTTACAGGAGCATTTAGATTCCCTCCAGGACACACCAAATGACTGTGCGTATAACACCCAAGGAGCACAACTTCCATTTAAAGCGGAATCAGAAAGAGAGTATTTGTCAATTTTTGGCCCTGTTAAGATCAAACGCGCTTATTATTGGAAAAAAGGATCTGGAGAAGGACTGTGTCCTTTGGATCATCAGCTGAATCTGCCGGAAGGAAAGTTTTCTTACGCTTTACAAGACATGACCCTTAAGCTGATCGCTTCTCAGCCGTATCGTGAAGCTTTATCCACAATCGACAAAATTTTCGGAATCTGTCTATGGCCAGAAGCAATCCAGTCTATGGTTATGAGAGCAGCAGCTTATGTTCATAGCTTCTATAAAGGAATCAAAAAATTTGAAGATACAGAAGGTTCGGTTATAGCAGTGACAATGGATTGCAAAGGCATTCCCATGGTTCCGGAAGAAAGATCTCCTAATAAAGAACCAAAACAGAAAAAAGTACGCAGAGAAAAGGGCGATAAAAGGAAAGGGCTACGAAGAGATGCAGTGGTGACTTCTCATTTTACATTTCACCCCGAATCTCGTACGCCCCAGGAGATGCAAAAAAGCCTTATGCATTGGCATACAGATCGAGAACAAGCGGAGTATGCCGATCACAAGAAAGAAAGACGGGAAGCAGGAAAATTGGAACCAAGAGAGCCTATTAACAAAGAAGTTCATGCTGCGATGGATGGCAAAGAAAAAGCCTTTGAAAGACTTGCCGATCAGATATTACACAGAAATCCCGCGCAGGATAAAAAAATGATCGTGTTGATCGATGGAGCCTCGGCACTTGAGAATCGCTTTAAAGAAGAGATGGCAAAAAGAAAATGGAAGCATCGCGTTGACGCTTATATTTTAGATATTTTTCATGCTACTGAGTATTTGTGGGAAAGCGGAACCGCCTTATATGGGGAGAAAGATCAAAGAAGACAGCAATGGGTTGCTGACAAGCTGCTTGCGATTTTAGAGGGAAAAGTTGGGTATGTCGTAGGGGCCATGAGACAAATTCTTAAGAAAAACAAGCGTGGTCTGAAAGAGAGCCAGAAGTCGATGCTGCAAAAAGTGATCACATATTTAAGCAATCACAAGCACATGATGAAATATGACGAGTACTTAAAAAAGGGATATCCGATCGGCACAGGTGTTGTTGAGGGCGCTTGTGGCAGTCTCGTAAAAAACAGAACCGATCGGTCTGGCATGAAGTGGACGCATGAAGGAGTACAGGCGATTCTAAATTTACGTGCGGTTAATCAGAACGGGGATTGGGATAAATATTTTGAATATTATATCGAGATGGAGCGGCAAAGATTATATCGAACCATCAATGCATCATAAATTCGGTTTTTGAAGTCAAATCGAACACACTCCTCTGATTCGATATTCTCTTCTTGGAACGATGAGTCAGGTGATTCTATTCTCGGCTTTTCGATTCATTTATCGGCGCTTTTTTTGAGCCGATTTCACAGGGAAGAATCTTCATGGATCGAGAAATTTTTTAGATCTTTTTTCTGGAGGATTGTTGCACTCTACTCTTTCTTTTCGAAAGAGGTCAGAGTGGCTTCCGTCTCGAGCATGTCGAGGAGGAAGTATTGCAGGACTTTTAAGACATATTTGGGAGTGTTATAGACGCCGGATGTGGTGAAAACAACTTCGAGATGGGTTTTGTTCTCGGAATTGAGAGCAATGACTACATAAGTGACGGGAGATTCTCCCTCCATTTTGGGAACGATCCAAATCACAAAGTGTTCGTTGAAAAGAGTGACTTTTTCGGGGTTTTCGATCACGTGGAAATATTGGGCCAAATCATCGGTTTCCGGCGTGTCCTCATCGAGATGTTGCACGAGACCAAGATCATAAAGAAGCGGGAGGTTGACGTTGACAACTCCGTCATGCGCCCATTCCGATAGGTTTTGCATGTATTCTTTATAAAGTTCGTCTATTTGCTGCGGGTTCAGCATGGAAGCATCTCCTAAAAACTTACCCCTATGTTTTATTTTAGACCATATGTACTGGTCTGTCAAGATTTGATTATAGAGAGGGGCGGTTGTTGTTCTATCGTGTTTAATATCAATGTTTTTATGTTATAAAACAGGGGGCTTTTTGTTCGTTTTTTTCATGGATTGGATATTTCTTGCGCTTGTTAAAAATTCTTGATATTCGTTACACTGCAGACTCTTCTTAGCGCAAGGGCAAAGGCCTTTTCGGGTCTAAGGGGATTCATAAAAGATTTGATTTTTGGCAGATGTTTTCTTTTTTTCGGACGAATTGCTTCGTTTTTCTTTTTTTTCTATTTTTCTATGATTCCGTAGAGGCCCATCCCCTCGATGTGTCGGTGGATGCAAAATCGGCGATCCTAATCAATGCAGATTCCGGGAAAATCCTTTATGAAAAAGAGGCGCATCGGCCTGTATTTCCTGCAAGCATCACGAAAATTGCAACAGCTCTCTATGTTTTGGAAAAGCATAAGGACAAGCTCCAAGAGGTTTTTCCCGTTTCCAGAGAAGCTCTGAGAGCTGCTAATTCGGAAGAAAAGAAGAGAAGCAACTACTCCCTCCCTCCCTATTGGCTCGAAGAGGGCGCTTCAAAGGTCGGATTAATAGACGGAGAAAAGGAATCTTTATATTCCCTTCTTACGGGAATGCTTGTCGCCTCGGGAAATGATGCTGCGAATGTGGTGGCGGAAAGTATTGGCAAAACGATTCCTCATTTTATGGAAAATCTTGGGTCTTATCTGAAGGAGATCGGATGCGAGAAGACCTGCTTCATGAATCCCCATGGGCTTCACTATCCCGCGCATGTCACAACGGCCTTCGAGATGGCAGAAATCACGAGAAGGGCGATGAAACTCGAAGAGTTTCAAAAGATGGTCTCTACGCTTTCTTATACTCATGGGTCCCACTCTTTTTCCCAGACCAATCGTCTTGTGAAGAAGGGGAAATATTTTTATCCCTATGCCCTGGGAGTAAAAACGGGGCATACCTCGCATGCAGAGTATAACCTTGTCGCTGCGGCAGAAAAAAATGGCCGCCGGATCATTGCCGTGGTTATGGGATGCAGCGAAAATCTCAAGTGTTATGAGGATGTGCGCGGTCTTTTTGAAGCCGCTTTTCGGGAAAAAAAAGGGCAAAAAGAATTGCTTCGAGCCCCTAAGCTTTTTCAGATGAAAATAGACGGGGCCAAAACTCTTTTAGAGGCGCAAATTTCCGAAGATGTAGTGATCGAATCCTATCCTTCGGAAGAAGAGGCGGTTGATCTTTTCCTGCATTGGAAGAGAGGGGATCTTCCTATAGCCAAGGGAGAAGAGGTGGCTGCGATCGAAGTTTTTAATGCAAAAAAGCAGCTCGTGATGCAGGTTCCTCTATTTGCGAAAACAGCCGTTCGTCCGACCTTTTTTCATCGCTGGAAGGAGTTTTTTTCTTCTCTTTTTGGACATGCTCAAAAAGCTGAAAAAACTGCAAAGAGCTAAGCTCTTCGGGCCTTGTTTCCTCTTTTAACGAAAGATGGAAGAGTGCTTCTTGGATGTGCTCTAAAGGATAGAGTTCTTTGAGAGAAGAAGTGATCTTTTTTCTCCTTTGCTGGAAAGCGCGAAAGACCATGCGGTGAAAGGGCTTTTGGATTGTTTGCGGAAGGGTTTTTTGGATTTGAATCTTTAGCAGGGTGGAGGTTACCTTTGCCTTCGGATAAAAGCAGGAAGGGGGTATGTCAAAGAGCCTCTCTGCTTTCGAATAGAAATGGGTCAAGACGCTCAAAGCGCCATAACTTTTTGTCTGATGGAAAGAGAGCAGGCGCAGGCCGGCTTCTTTTTGTACCATGAGAATGAGCGTTGTGAAACAGGAAGAGAGTTCAAAAAAACGCAAGAAAAGATCGGATGTAATATTGTAGGGGAGGTTCGCTACGACCTTGATCTTTTGCGATAGTTTTTCCTTTAACGGGAATTGAAGAAAGTCTTCTTCGAAAATTTGTAGGTTGGGAAACCTTGTTTTCCAAGTAGATAAGTGAGAAGCAAAGAAAGAATCCTTTTCGACGGCGATCAGCTTTGCTTTTTTTTCTAAAAGCGCCTCGGTCAAGACTCCGGCCCCAGGTCCGATTTCTAACACTGTTTCTCCCTCTGAGATAGAGGCTGCTTCCACAATTTTTCGGACGATATTTCCATCGATGAGAAAATTTTGAGAGAGCGATTTTTTAGGAAATACCCCTCCCTTTTTAAGAAGAGAGAGAAGAGCTGTGGGGCGAAAAATCTGTGCCATTATTGCAAGAAAAACGGCTGGAAATCCTCAGGGAAGTTCTTGAGCTCTGCTGTGGGATCGTATCCGTAGCGTTTGCGCAGCTTTTCACAATAGTGGGCATATTCTTTTGAGGCCGTTTCATGGAAGAGCTGTTCTTGCAACTGGTCGGATACTTTTTCAAAAGCAGGGGCTTCTTTTTTGTTAAAATCCTTTAGATAAAAAATGCGGTAAACTTTTTTGCCTTCAAGACGGCTGGTTTGAAAGATCGGCAGGCTATAAGTTTCCGGGGAGAGCGTTTGGAGAGTCGAGAGGTGAGAAGGGGAAAGTTCTTTTTGGTTTGCCGTGTAGAGTTTTGAGACTTGAATGACAACTCCCTCATGGCTTTTTTCGATCTCTTTGATGGAATCCTGTAGGGAAGAGGGATCTTTTTTCGAAGAAGACAAGATCGCATGAACCTTTTCTGCAACCTTTTTTTCGAGATCTTCCTCAGGTGCTTTGACCGTAACCAGCTGGTAGTTCCACTCGTCCAATGCGGGATTTTTTTGGCAATATTCGCTGTATGCTTTTCGAATGACTTGCGGAGTGACGGAAGCAAAGGCTCTATTGGATACGTAATAACCCGTCATTTTTTTGACGATCATGTCCGTCTTCGTCATTTCCCAGGCTTCTTCATAGCTGACCCCAAGATCGAACAGCGTGAAGAGAATATTGGGGCCAAAACGCTTTTGCATCTCTTCTCGAATCTCTCCGTCGGAGGTTTTCAGCTCTTTCGTTGCGGCGTCCATCAAAACGAGCTCTGTGTCGATCATCTCAATCAGAATATGCCGCCAGCTGGAGAGATAAAATTGATAGCGTGCTTGCACATTGTTTTTCAAGTGGGGGTAGGTGCGGTAAAAAAGCAGGTCCATCTTTTTTTTCACATCAAGAAGGGAGATCGATCGATCTTTTACCTTGGCGAGAATCGTGTTTTGCACGTAAATCGATTTGGGCTCCGCGAAGGATTGCTCTAGAGAAAAAATCTGCGACGCCAAGAAAAAAAAGAATGGTAAAAGAAGTTTTTTCATATGTTCAGTTTTTTGGGGCTTAGAATATCCTTTTTTTCGCCATCAATCAAGTTTTTTGCTCAAAATCAGGCGATTTTTGCGGTTGTTTTTTTTGAAGAACGGCTCCAAAAAAGCCATCCATCCCCCCTTTTTGCGGAGCCCAGGAAATGGGAGGTTTTTCGAGCTCGAAACCATGCTTTTCGGAAAAATAGGCGATCTGCTCTCGATTTTCTTCGGCAAGGAGGCTGCAGGTCATGTAGACGATTCTTCCCCTGGGCTTTAAAAAGGGGAGGGCTTTTTCAAAAATCGATCTCTGCTCTTCCAAAAGAGAGGAGAGAAACTCCTTGGTGAATTTCCATTTCATGTCGGGATTTCTTCGCAGCGTTCCCGTGCCGGAGCAGGGGACGTCCAGTAGGATCCAATCCATTTTTCCATGGAGGAAAGAGGCCTCTTTTTCATGGGGAAGCAGCTGTGCGTTTTGGATGGAGGCGCGCTTCATTCTTTTCTTCGCGGTCTCTAAAATCCAAGAGCGAATATCGTGCAAATAAATTTGTCCCTGCCGCTCCATTTTATGGGCAAAAGCCAGGGTTTTTCCACCGGCGCCCGCGCAAAAATCGAGCACCTGATCGCCGGGTTTCGCATCGACGAGCTCGGCCATAAGCTGGCTCCCCTCGTCTTGAATTTCAAAGAGTCCTTCTTTAAATTCCGGCAATGAGAAAAAATTGATCTTTTTGTGAAAGCGTATGCCGTAAGAAGAGATGGGACATAGGGAGACGGAGAAGGTGTTTTTCCATTTTTCAAAAAGCGCGTCCCTTGTGGTTTTTAAAGAATTGACACGAACGGTTGTTGGGGCTGTAGCATTGGAGATCAAGGCAATTTGTTTTGCCTCTTCTTCCCCATAATTGGAGATAAGAAGGTCAAATAAAATTTTGGGAAAGCTCATCCGAATGTGTATAGGAATAGAGGGGTCTTCAATAAACGAAGAAAGCGAGCATTGATTGTAGCTTTCGAACCGCTTTTCCCAAGAGAGGGGCTTTTGGGTGAGATGGTCGAGCAGCCCGCGCCAGCGAAAGAGGTCATAGACCGTTTCGGCGATGAATTTTCGATCCTTCGCGCCGATGCTCTTGTTTGCGCGAAAATACTGGGACAGAAAGGCGTCCAGCGGTTTTTTCTGCAGCTCATAGCGCTTGAGAATTTGGAAAAGATGATGGTGGCGGAAGAGTTCCTTCATAGGGAGGTAAGTGTAGAGCAAGGAGTGTTTAAAAAGAAGAAATCTTCGAAGGGAATGGGGGATTGCTATTCCGCCAAAACTTCTGAGACTGTCTTCAGAAAATCAATCTGTCAAAAACACAACAAATGTAGTGCCACAAACCATTTAAATTTTTGCAACGTACTTGTCTACAGTAATATGCATTTTTTTTTGGTGTCAAGCTCGGGGGCCATGTTCACTTCTTCGGTCAGTTGTTAATGCGACTGCCTTTGTTTTTTAATGATGAGGGCGACTTTGCTAACTTGTGCCATCCACTGACCGAAAGTTTTTCCTCTCAAAGTGAACAAGGCCAGCTCGGGACTTACGAGCGGTAAATCAGAATGGCAGGGCTTTTTCATGAGATTTTTTTTGACCTGGCCTGCTCATAGACAAAACGTACAATTTGATGCGGTCTGTAACTATGTTCAGAATGTGATTTGCTGGTCGTGAGGGTTGTAAGTTTCATAGAGCGCAGAGGTGTCAACCCAAGTTTAACGGCCTTCATAGGAGAATCAGTTTAAAGTTAGGCCGATTCGTCACTACATCTTGAAATTTTCACGATATTTTTACGTTTTTGAGAATCTGTATAGAGGAATCTTCTATAAATATTATGAGCATATGCATAACGTAAATTTTTTTAAAACCCCTAAATTGCGCCAAAATGCGATTCTATCACTACAAATGAACTCGAAATTTCTGATGTTGATTGTCAATAGCTTGCGAAATGTCATTTTTAGGCGAAAATCACAAACAAAGGATTCTTAGGCAGATACAAAAACGCCCTCAAGCGAAAATCGGGCCTTGTTCACTTCGAGAGGGAAAACTTTCGATCAGTGGATGGCACAAGTCAGCAAAGTCGCCCTCATCATTGAAAAACAAAGTCAGTCGCATTAACAACTGACCGAAGAAGTGAACATGGCCGAAAATCGTTAAACTTGGGTCAAGAAAAATCTCATGAAAAAGCCCTGTCAGAATGGGGGATTGGGATAAATATTTTGAATATTATTAACTCCGCTAGTCAAATAGGTGACGTGAGAAGGATAGTGAGCTGAAAGCGTCTTTGTCGTCTGTATGCCTAGCGGATTAGTATATCGAGATGGAGCGGCGGAGGTTATATCAAAACCTCAATGTACCATAGGTTCGGCTTTTGAATTCAAATCGAATACACTCTATTAATCTTTGTATTTTTCTATTTCTTTTTCATTAGTTCGCAAATCTGAAATCTTAATAAGCCATAAAGTTCTAAATTTTTTTGGAATTCTAATGCGAATCTCTGCTTCTGCTTCATTTAGATCTACCACTGAATATTTATTTGTACATTCTTGAACTAAACTAAATATTTCTTCATTCATAACCCTACTCTGGATTAATATCTATTGGATAAATTCTTTCATTAA
Organism: uncultured bacterium; assembly: GCA_963716985.1. Taxonomy (GTDB): domain Bacteria; phylum Chlamydiota; class Chlamydiia; order Chlamydiales; family SM23-39; genus JAJZPH01. The sequence continues at coordinate 294,894 of OY970323.1, forward strand.
AAATTTCGATTTTCCTGTTTTTTTTCATCTCATATTCTATTAAGTGGGTGTGTGGATTAGGGTGTGGTTTAGGGTGATTAAGATCCATTCTAAACTGTCTTAAACCATTTTTGGATTCAATCAAGAGATCTCCATGACTATTTTTGAAAAGTCTAGAATCTTTACCAAGAAATGTTTCTAATTTTTCTAAGGTTTGTTCAGCTTTAAGAAAAGAAAGCCTTTCTACTTCTTTAGCAAGTTTTGCAGCTTGCATAGGAATTCGAGATAATCTGTTGAGTGTCATGACTCCCTTAACTGTTCCATACCCTCCAGCAACTAAGGAAGCTATTTCCAAGCCCATGGTGGTTTTTGAACGAAAAGATTGATAAACAGCATCTGATTCATCGATTGAGAACAAGTCAAGGACATGGCTTTCTACACAAGATGACTGTTGCATCTGAGACAGTTCTACTGTTTCAATGATTTGCATTCTTTCTTGAAGGCCCAGCTCTTGTTCGCCAGAACCTATGTAGACAGCAGCTGTTTGCAAATCGTGGAGAGATCCTATCACAAAGTCCACAACGCCATGGCTAATCCCTCCTAATGCACTTTTGATGTCGCCTCCTTTTTTGCTACGATACCTTGAAGCAGCTTCTTCAGGAGCTTCATTTCTTTCGCATATGCAGATACAATTGGAAGGTGCGTTGTACCATCCCGGGTGATCATGTAATGTACAGCCACAATTTTCGTCCAATTTGGAGTGCAATCCAAAGGAGTCGGCATATTTCATGGGATTGTTGTGGGCAAAAGCATAAAGATTTGGTCCATCAATAGTTCCTATTGGATCAGGACTAATCCATCTGCCGATTTCTGGGTCGTAGTAACGGTAGCCGAAATAGATAAGCCCTACTTCTTCGTCTACCCGTTTACCCCGATATCTCCACGGATTGCCGATGGAAGATTGGGAAAGGATTTTTCCACTTTCATTTATGATTTCCTCTTCTCCGTAAATGGAGTATCGATAACTTTCGACAACTCTATGTTTTATAGGATCGAGCAGGCAAACAATATTTCCCTGCAGATCATAGATGGGAACAGAGGTTTCATTTTTCACTTCGATTGCAATAGCGGAAGATTCGGGATTATTGGGATCGCTGGGAATCTTTAGCTCGATGATCATTCCTTTTTCATTCACACATCCAATTTCGGTATCGTTTATGTAGAAGAAGCGAAGGACTTTCGATTTCTTGCCTTTAGCATCAATGCGCTTGCTAAGTCGCTTTCCGGTGAGATCGTAAGTAAAGGTTACTGTGTTTTGATCGGCATCTTGAATGGAGACAACCTGATTGAGAGGGTTCGTCTGATAAGTCTGGGTGTTTCCATGGACCGTCTTAGTGGCAATAGATCCATTTGGATGGAAAGTGTAGATATTGCCTTCGGCCTCCATCAGCTCATTCAAGATATTTACTTTATAAGCAGATCGATCTTTTTTCAGGCGATTTCCGATCGAATCGTAGGAGTACTCATGGTTGATAGGGCCTTTTTCTGAAATGAGCTGCAAAAGAGCATTTGAGTCATACTCGATTGTGCATTGTTTCTCTTCAAGAGAGGTTTTTCGCTTTTTGATATGATCTAAGGAATCATATTCTAAAACTTTGTCTTGAAAGAAATCTGTGGTTAGCGCCACTCTTTTTCCGGAGTCATCCCAGAATTGCGTTCTAATACCAAGGTTCCTGGGCAAGATTTCTTCTAAAATATTGCCCATTTGGTCTCTAGAGGAGACAGTATAAGTGTAGAGCTTTTTTTTATCTTTACTGAAACGAGAAACGGTTTTTACTAACGGACCTTCATAGGAATATTTTACGTAGGATCCATCGGGAAAAGTAAGCGTTTGTATTTTTCCTTCACCGTCATAGGTTCGGCTGATTTGATACTCCCCGAATTCGTCATTGATAGTTTCCGAAGTGAGCAAATCATTTTCGTCATAGTCATAGCCAATCGAAAAATCATCACGGTTCATGCTTGTCAGATTTTTGTTCTTGTCATAACAGAGCTTGAACTCGATCTTTTTTTCAGACTCTTTATAAGAGATAATCTCTAAATCTCCCCTATTGTCATATTGATAAGAGATAGGAGTTTGCTCGCCGGGATTATATTTTTTTGCAAGTTCACCATGGGAATTGTACTCGAAGCGAGTCACCCTTTCTTCAAGAGATCCTTTGCCAAGCACAATAGACTCAAGCCGGTCGTTTTGATTATAGGAATACTCAATTTCATGATTTCCGGAAGGCCCATCTGCTGCAATCACAACGGCTTTTTCAAGTTTTTTGTTTCCAAAACAGTCGTAGGAAATGTCCTGGCAGCTCAGTAATTTGCCCGACTTGTTTTTTTTACAAACCTGAATCAGATGACCATCATGATCGAAAATTTCTTCAGTTCTATTGCCCAACGAATCAACGAGTGTACATTTGTTTCCTTTCTGTCCCCAATCACTGATATAAGCATCATCGTAAATAATTTGAGAGACATTTCCCGTTGCACTGATAGCTTTGCAAAGACGACCCAATCCATCATACTCGTATTGCATCAAAATAGTTTCATGGTTATGCGGATAACCGATGATTTGAGCGAGTTCTCCTGCATCGTTATAAGCGAACCTTTTTCGCAAGAGGATCTGTCCCGAAGGGCCTTCCGTTCTTTCTTCGACGACTCTATCGAGTAGATCGTAATCTTTGACTTCTAGTGTGAAATCTTTTGAAGATGTCCATTTTTTGATACTTTGCTCTCTGCCCAGTGGATCGTAAGAAAACTCGATTGTCTGATTTTCTTTTATGAGACGGCAAGGCCTGCCACATCCGTCATAAACATAAGTTGTTATGTTGTTTCGTGCATCTGTCTCTGATGTCTTATGGAAAGCGCTATATTGAGATGAGATTTCTTTAAATGGCTCTCCAGAACCATTGGTTCCTTTGGCGTAATATTTAACATTGTTCAAGCGGCCGATATAATCATACTCAAAAACTTCGAGTAAGCCGTTTCTGCAATAATGATGATGTAAATTCCCGCCGCTATCATATCGAAAGACTTCCCTTGCGCCGTTGGGATGGTTGATTTCGGCAAGATTGCCCTGAACCGTATAAGATTTTGTGAGGATTCTTCCCCGAGGGTCTGTGACCGAAATGGGATGATCGAAAAGGTCATACGCATAAGTATAGGTTGTTTTTGTGGAAGAATGAAGACCGTTACTTGTTTCAGGATAGGTGATTCTGATCGGACGGCCAAGTGAATCATTCACGTAGATCGTTTCATTGCCGAATCGATCTTTTTCTCTGTTTTTGTATCCTGCTTCATCATAATCGATTTGTGTCTCGAACTGCTTTCCTTTTAGCTCTCTTTCGATGGTATGGACGAGACGGTTTCTTATATCATATCCATATTCGATAGAGATGCCGGTAGATGGATGAATTTCCGATTTGAGGTTGCGGTTGGCATCATAGAAATATCGAGTTTCATTTCCCATAGAATCTGTTTCAAGGACAAGGAGTCCATGCTCACACCGTTTTTTAAGAGTGTATCGATGTGTATTGTTAGCGTCGTAAATCTCTTGTTCAGAAACATTTCCTTGAGCATCAAAATGGTTGATTGTTCGATTGACAAGAAACTCTGATCCATCTTCTGATGAGCAATATTTTTGCTCTATGATTTCTGGAGTGCCTATATTTGGTATCTGCTGTTTTGGAAAGATGTGGGTGACCTTTCTTTCTGAAATATTAAGAATGTTTTCGGGATCTCCATCTATTCCGTCATCGACAATGACACGAACAAGGGCAGCATCCTCATTATAAGTATAGAAATAGCGCTGCTTAATTCCTGAATTATAGTTTTCATCTTCCGAACCTAAAGATCCTCTTGTCAAAACAAGCTTTTTGACGAGTAGGTTAGTGCCCTTTTTATACCAGTATTTTATGCCGCATCCTTCGGCATCCCTTTGAAAAAATCCATGGGTTGCTTCCCCGGAAAAATTGGAGTATTTCTTGACATGTCCATCTTGATTGGATACAAATCCATTTTCATCCACGACAAGAGCTATCGCTCCGGTGCCCGAGATATCCCCGTATTCCCGCTCTTCAATGATGTTTCCTTTGTCCATTTTGTCATAAACAAAGCACTTGTGATAAAAAATATTGCCAGCACTATTGGTAATAGAGATGGAAATCAGATTGTCCGCATCGTTTTTTTCTCCCCAAGATTTTTTTTGGATTCGATAAAGAGACCCATCAAGGTATTGTTCTATTGCAAGCAGATGAAAACCTTCATCGAAACGATACACTGCTTTGCGAGGGCCTAGGCCGTCAACTTCGGTGCTGTTCTGATCATAGATAAAATGGATGATCGCTTTTTCACTTGAACAAGAAGGTAGTGTCACAGACCTGACTTTGTTTTTATCAGAGTCATAATCTATCTGAACAAAACGCCCGTCAGGCAAGCTCTTTTTCACAAGAAAGGCGTGCTGATCCACTACTTGATATTGGTAGTTCAGGCTTGGTTTGTCAGAGCGAGTCACATTTGTTAATAGCTCATTGCCTAATGAATCTTTCTGGAATTGGTAGTGGGCCGTTTTTCCATCGCTTGTCTCAAGATGCACGCCATTTTCGTATCGAATCTTAATCCAGGCGAGCTCTTTTTTTTCATCTGCGTTGGTTTGTTTGATCAGAGTTGCCTGATTTTTGTCATCAAACTCATAAAATATCTTATTGCCGCTTGGAAGAACTTCGTGTGTGATAGAGTAGAAATTTCCTGCCTTGTTTTTGACATAAAATCGTTTGCCTTCAGTGCAAAGCAACAGTTCGAAACTGTCATTTTGCGAATTGTAGTAAAGCTCATTATTTTTCGGATTGGTCCAAGCTCCGATATCTCCTTTAGCAGTGTTAGCGATATCAATGCAGTCTTCTTCTGTGCTGATTTTGAATCGTATGCGTTTTGAAGGATGAGAGATGTCTCTCCACCCTGTATAGGTGAAAATGGTTCCGTCGGGATTACCCACATAGACAAGCATTCGTTCAAATGTTCCTTCCTCAGAAGAGCGGGTCTTTGCTTTTGGATCTTTTTGCATGGACAGAAAGCAATGAGGATTGAAGCGCCATCCTCCAAGGGATGCAATGGAAAGCGTATCTCGACTGCTATAAAATCTTGAAAGGACAAGAGAATCGGGGGAAGCAACGGTTAAATCGACTTCCACTTCTGTATAATCTCCGTGAATCGTACTGACGTTTTCGACTATGCTATTAGGATCATTTTCCCTGGATCCAAGATAAATTTCACTGAGGGAACATTCATTGGCATATGCATGACAGAACATGCTAACAATAAAACAAAAAAACAACCGCTTCATCGTTAAGCTTCCTAATGAGGAGGAACGCTCATTTAATTTTAGCATTGCATGATACGAAAAATGATAAAATTTTTACGAACAGTTTTTTTCAAAAATTCCTTTCGAGTAGAATATGTCAGCCAGCCACTGGAAAAAATATCTTTCATGAAACCTGCATTAAATTTCTGGATAAACGAAACTATCTAGGAACGTTGGGCTTGAGAAAGAAAGAGGTTTTGTAGAAAATAACATTTATTTTTTAAAACGTAACATGTGAAAGGATCTCTATGCGGCGTGCAGCTATTTTTTTTGGGCGTTTTTTTATCGGAAGCCTTTTTATTTTTTCAGGATTGACCAAGGTGTTTGACTGGCAAAAAGCCGAGCAGACCTTTTTGAGCGTTTTGGGAGATTGGCACTCCCTTTCCTTCTCATTTTTGCAAAATTTCATTACCTCTCTTCTTCCCTGGGCGACAGCATTGTTAACGGTTGTGTGCGTGGTCGAGATCGTGGGAGGAGTTTTTCTGATATTGGGGGTGAAAGCTCGTTTTTTTGCGCTATTGCTTCTGCTCGTTTTCCTTCCGACGACCATTCTTTTCTATCCTTTCTGGTTTTTCGAGGGAAGCAAACAGGAGATGCTTGTGACGTTATTCATGAAGAACGTGGCGATTCTCGGAAGCATTCTTTACATTCTTGCCTTTGGAGCGAAGGAGGAGTTTGTGAGCGATGATTTTGAAGCTTGATCGAAAAAACATCGTAAAAAAAGCGGCTCCTTTTCTGCTTTTTGTCTCAAGCTTTCTTCTGGTCGCTTTCGGACAAAATGCAGGGAGCCATATAGCGGCTTTTTTTGCCTCTTTTTTAGGATATGCTCTTTTTTGGCGCTGCATGTTCTTTTTTTCAAAGATGCGCACCTGTTTCTTCCTCTCTTTTTTCTGGTTTGTTTTTGTGCAAGCAATACAACTTTCCTGGATGACCTCCACGGAGTATCAGGGAGTCTATATTTTCCTTGTCTACTTTTTCCTTTTGATCGGTCTTGGCGTGCAATTTGCTCTGTTATCTCTGTTCATTGCAAAGAATCGACAGCTGCCCATGAAAGTCCTACTCGCTTCTTCTTCTTTTTGGGTTTTGATGGAGTGGTCGCGTCTCTGGTTTCTCAGCGGTTTTACCTGGAATCCAGCAGGGCTTGCCCTTTGCTTTCACCATTTTCCGATGCAGATCGCCTCGATCGGTGGTGTTTACGGCCTTTCCTTCTGGGTCATTTTTGTGAATTTGGTCGCTCTGAAAGCTCTTTTTGTAAAAAGAGAAGTACGGGCGTTTGCCCTTGTAGTGATTTTGGCTCTGGCCCCCGTCCTGTTCGGTCTTTTGCATGAAGCATTTTGGAAAAGCCGGTTTTCTAACAAAAAAGGAGATCTTTCGGTTCTTTTAGTGCAAACCTCGATTCTTCCGGAAGAAAGAGATCCCTATATGGACCGTCTGGAGTCTTTTATTTCTCCACAGGAACAATGGGAAAGGATTCTTTTTTTTTACTGAAAGAAAAAAAACAAAAGATCGATCTGGTCGTCTTTCCCGAATCGGCGCTTCCTTTTGGAGCATATCGAACTTTTTTTCCTTTTGAAAAGGTAAAAAGTATTTGGAAAAAGGTGTTTGGGGAAGAGGCTCTGCAGATGCTGCCCGAGCTGAAAGAACCTCTTGCCGCTTTTAATAGAAAAAGCGAGCGATGGGAGGTTTCCAATAGCTATTGGGCGCAAGCGGTGAGCAATTTTTTTGATGCAGAAGTTATTATTGGTCTCGACGATGTGGATTTTTTGGTCAGACGCATTTATAATGCCGCTTTTTATTTTCAGCCCTACGGCTTTTTGCCGAAACGCTATGAAAAACGGGTGCTTGTTCCGATTGCGGAATATTTTCCCTTTGCCTGGTGTGGAACGCTGGCCAAGAAGTTTTTTGGAATCACCGATCAATTCTCCTCGGGAAAAAGGGCGAAGGTCTTCTCCGGAGCCAATCATTATGGGATTTCGATTTGTTACGAGGAAACCTTTGCTCATCTCGTGCGGCAGAGCCGCTCTTTAGGAGCTAAGTGTTTTGTCAACATATCCAATGACGTCTGGTTTCCTGCATCCCGTCTTCCCGTGCAGCATTTTGAGCATGGGCGCCTGCGCGCTGTGGAAAATGGGGTTCCGCTTGTCCGTGCGTGCAATACGGGCGTGACCGGCGGGGTGGATTGCTTTGGAAGGACCGTTGGTTTTTTTCACGAAAAGAATGTGTCTATTGAAAAATCTGCCGGAGCTTTTTTTCTCTCTCTGCCGATTCATTCCTATCCAACGATTTACACCGTCTTTGGAGACTATTTGATCCTATTGATCAGCTGTTTTTTCATTTTGCGGTTTTTCCTAACAAATCATAGGAAAATTTTTACCCGTTGGCTCTCTGTTTTGCGACATTGAAGTGGACGCAAATTGCGCTTGCTCAAAAAGGAGCCGGTCGGATACTTTTTAAGCAATTGATCTTAAAGCAGTATGATGGAAATTCGACAACAAACCTTGAAAAAGGACGTTTCGACGGAAGGGATCGGGCTTTTTACAGGCGAAAAAATTTCTCTTCGGCTTTCTCCTCTTCCGGAAAATAGCGGAATTCTTTTTCAAAGAACGGATCTTGCCAACCGTCCGATCGTCAAAGCCCATCTTGCAAACGCGAAGAATCTGATGCGTTCCACGGGTGTTGGGGAAAAAGAGGTTTTGGTCCAGACCGTTGAGCATCTTTTATCTGCTTTGAATGCCTACCAGATCGATAATGTGTGCGTGCAAGTTTCCGGCCCCGAAATTCCTATTGGGGATGGGAGCGCGTTTTCTTTTGTTCGCCTCATTGAAGAGGCCGGCATTGCAGTGCAAAAAGCACCGAAGAAAATATATGTTTTAAAAAAAGCGCTTTTCTTTTCGGAGAAAGACGTCCATCTAGTGGCTCTGCCATCCGACCATTTTTGCGTAAGTTTTACGATTCATTTTCCGCATTCTAACCTTTTGCGCTCGCAGCATTATTCTTTTTCCCTATCGCCCGAATCCTACAAGCTGGAAATTGCAAAGGCGCGCACCTTTTCTTTTTACGAGGAGATCGAACCTCTGTTGAAAAAGAATTTAATTAAGGGGGGGGGGTTGGAAAATGCCGTGCTGATCCGCAATGATTGCGTTTTGAATCCGGAGGGGATGCGATTTCCCGATGAGCTAGTTCGCCATAAGATCGGAGATTTGATTGGCGATTTTGCATTTCTCGGCGGCCTTAGCGCCCATATTATTGCGCTACGGTCGGGCCATGCGGCGAATATTTCTTTTGCAAAGATGATTGAGAATTATATGATGGTGGAAAATTGAGGATGAAAGAATTGAAAGAAACAATATTAGGGCCCAAAGAGATTGCAGAAATTTTACCTCACCGCTATCCCTTTTTACTGGTGGATCGCGTCGTCTATTTGAATTTAGACGAAAGCAAAATCATTGGGCAAAAAAACGTGACGATCAACGAGTCTTTTTTTCAGGGACATTTTCCCGGCGTTCCCATTCTGCCGGGCGTGTTGATTTTAGAAGCTCTGGCCCAAACGGGCGGCATACTGGTTTATAAAAAAGGATATCAAAAGAAGATTGCAGTTCTTTTGAATGTGACGAATGCGAAGTTTCGCTATCCGGTATTTCCCGGCGATATTCTCTCCCTTCATGTGAGGGGGTTGCATATCAGCAATCAGGGAGGAAAAATCGAAGCGCATGCAAAGGTAGACGATCGAGTGGTTGTAGAGGCGGGGCTCAGCTTTGCTCTGATAGATAAAGCACAACTTATAAGCTAGAAAATCGAAGGAAAGAATGAAGAACAATTCAAACATACATCCGCTTGCAATTGTAGAGCCGGGAGCAAACGTTGGGAATGATGTAACGATTGAACCATTTGCAGTTGTGAAAGCTAACGTGACATTAAAGGATCATGTGGTGATCAAATCCCATGCCTACATCGACGGATATACAACGATTGATGAGGGCACGGTGATATGGCCGGGCGCTTCCATCGGAACCAAGCCTCAGGATTTGAAATACCGCGGAGAAAAATCCTTTATTGAGATTGGAAAGCATTGTGAAATTCGCGAATATGCGACGATCAATTCTTCTTGTGTGGAGAATTCGATTGTCAAGATTGGTGATCATTGTTTGATCATGGCCTATTGCCACGTGGCCCATAATTGTTCGATCGGAAATCGCGTGATCATGGCGAATAGTTCGATGCTTGCAGGGCATGTGACGGTGGAAGATTTTGCGATTATTGGAGGATTTACTCCCGTCCACCAATTTTCCCGTATTGGCACCCATGCAATGGTCGGCGGCTTTAGCCGCGTCTCTCATGATGTTCCTCCCTATACGATCGGAGGAGGATCTCCCTTTCGATTCGGAGGTTTGAATTTGATCGGCCTCAAGAGACATAAATTTCCCTTAGAAGTGCGCAAAGCGCTCTCGGCAGCTTTTCGCATCACTTATCGCATGAAGCTTGGGCTGAAAGATTCGATGAGAAGGATTGAAGAAGAGGTTCCTCCCTGTGAAGAAGTGCGCCATTGGCTGGATTTTTGCAGGTCTTCCAAAAGAGGACTCATAGGACTTGCCGGTATTACCCGGAAACCTCCGGAAGAATCTCAGGACGGAATGGCCGAGATAGAAAATTTTCTAGAGAGCTGATGAAACTGATCTTTTTTGGCACATCTTTTTTTGCTTCTAAAATTCTATTAAAGCTCGTTCAAAAAAAGATGTCCCTGCTCGCCGTTGTGACGCAAAGCGATCGCGAACATTATGGACGCCGGACCATTCCGCCGGTGAAACAAGCAGCTCTTGAATATCTTCCCGACGTTCCCATTTTGCAACCTCTAAAGGCCTCCGATGCGAAGTTTCTTGAAGAGATGAAGAGATTGGAGGCAGATTTTTTTGTGGTTGTCGCTTATGGCCAAATACTCAACCGACCGCTCTTGGACCTGCCGAAGAAAGCAGCTATTAACGTGCATGCGAGCCTTCTTCCCAAATATCGGGGAGCGGCTCCGATGCAAAGATGTTTGATGAACGGGGAAAAAGAGACAGGCGTTACCATCATGAAAATGGCCTTGCAAATGGATGCAGGAGATATTTTGGCCACATCAAAAATTGCCGTGCCCGAAGAGATGACCTTGGGCGAATTGGAAGATCGGCTTTGTATAGAGGCAAAAGAGCTTCTCCCGGAAGTGCTGCTCCATTTTGAACAATTTCCGCTAAGGGCGCAAGACCACTCTTTAGCCACTTTTGCGCCGAAGATTCTCGTGGAAGAGTGCGCGATCGATTGGCAAAAAGAGGCCGATTGTCTGCACAATCTTATCCGCGCCGTTTCTCCCCATCCGGGCGCATATACTTGGGGCTGGGTTGGAAGGGAAAAAAAGAGGCTCAAGATTTTTCGCACCAAGGTTTGGCCGGAGATAGGCCGTCCCGGAGAAATCCTTTCTTTTCAGAAGGACCGATGGGTCATTGGCTGTGGAAAAAACTCTCTTTTTATCGAAGAGGTGCAGCTCGAAGGGAAGCGAAGGATGTCTGTGGAAGAATTCTTTTCCGGTTACCGAGAGAGTTTTTCGCTCTGTGAAAATTGAAGCGTTGTGTTTTTTCGAATGATTCTTGATCCATTTGACTGCCGTCTCCTCGTTGCTATAAAAATTTTTTTTCTTTTTACATTTTTTTGATCTTCGTATAAACTCCTTCCTTATTAATAAAGAAAAATTGGGGTTTATATGAGTGGCATTATGGGGGTTGGATTAACGGTGAAAGTTTTGCAACAAACAGCTGTTTTTGCCCAAAGGTTTGTTCTCTCCTTAAGAACGCAAGAGCAAACGTTCAGAGTTTTGTATTTTTTTGAGAATGTCGTTGGTTTGCTTGGGGAACAGGCAAAGCGCTTAGGGATCAGCAAGTTAATGGGCCGCTTGCGATGTGCTCAGGGAATATTGGGTTCCGCAACGAGCAGTCTTGTTTTGACGAAGTTTCCCGGCTCCCTATGGACGCTAAAAGATACATGCGTCAATTTTCATCAGGGGGGAAAAGAGAACGAGGCCGAGATCGAAAAATTAACTTATGACGTTGCTACTGTGGTGGAAGATGCGGCCTATGTGGGATTGCTGTTGAATACGGCCACGCTGGTTCAATTGGCATCGAGAACTTTGAACTCCATGCTCTTTGTGGCGAACGCAGCTGCGCTTTATTATGACACTTTGGATCTCAAAAATGCGATCTTTAGCATGGAAAAAGCCGTCATTACGAAGCAAGTCAATCAAGACCATCTGAGCAAGGCAGAAATGCAACACCTGGATGAAGTCAAACTTCTTGAAATGGTGAAAATTGCAAAAACCATTCTTCATTTGGCGATCGACATTATTGGAATTTTGGCAGTCGCTTTCGGAGTGACGCTCTTTTCTACAACGACAACGATGAGTATTATTTGTGTCTACCTGCTCGGTTCGATGTGGACTCATGTCTACAACGGGGCAATTGTCGAGGAAGAAAAGGCAGGGATACGTCCAAGGATTGTTTAACAATCTTTCAGTTGCTGAGCGGGGAGGGGTCCATAGTCCTTCCTCCTTCGTCCTATACAGAGAAAACGTATAAGCAATAACATCGCAAATCACTCATTTTTAGCTCTTTTAAAAATTATCTATCAGTCTATTCAAACTTGATGAGGAGATTAATCCGTCTATTCTCCGCATTATGTGCGGAGAATTTTGTTGCTTATGCGGAGATTAAATGCTACACTCAAAAAATAACCTATTGAAAGAGATGTATACCCATTTCTAAGACACTGTGAGGTAACTTTTGTATATCCACGAACTGGAAAACTGGCCAAATTTTTTTTGGAACCAAGAGAACATCTCTCATTTACTTATTCAGCTACGCCATCAACAGGGACTCTTAATCGGCGGGATGAACTCGATTGGTTTTCGTGCCTGCGAAGAAACCGTTCTAAACGTCTTAACACAGGATGTCGTTAAATCAAGCGCGATCGAAGGAGAGAATTTAGATCAATCGTTAGTGCGCTCATCCGTTGCACGTCACCTTGGAATGGATATCGCAGCTCTCGATATTGTAGATCGAAATATAGATGGCGTCGTTGAAATGATGCTCGATGCCACACAAAAATTTGATCAACCGCTCACCAAAGAAAGGTTATTTCATTGGCACGCGTCTCTATTTCCTGCCGGTCGCAGTGGTTTTGCAAAGATTAGGGTAGGAGCGTGGCGCACCGGCCCCGTCCAGGTAATCTCCGGCACAATGGGAAAAGAGATTGTCCACTTCGAGGCTCCTCCCGCTGCTCTAGTTGATCACGAAATGGAACTTTTTTTGAATTGGCTAAATGACGCATCAACTATGGATCTAGTTTTAAAAGCAGCTATTGCTCATTTGTGGTTCGTTACGATTCACCCTTTTGTCGATGGCAACGGTCGCATGGGGCGTGCTATTGCAGATCTATTGCTAGCACGTTCCGAAAACAGTTCTCGTAGATTCTACAGTCTATCTGCGCAAATTCAGAAAGAAAGAAAAAAATATTACTCCATCTTAGAGCAAACCCAAAAAGGAACGTTAGACATTACCCTCTGGGTAGAGTGGTTTTTTGGCTGTCTGGAAAGAGCAATAAAAAATGCTATTTCGACCCTTGATGATATTCTACAAAAAGCACAGTTTTGGAAAACTCTTACCGCAGTCTCATTAAACGAAAGACAGAGGAAAATGATCAATCGCATGCTAGATGGCGTTGATGGTAAACTAACCTCGTCAAAATGGGCGAAGATGACAAAATGTTCACAAGACACTGCCTATCGAGATATCCTCGATCTTGTCGACAGAGGAATCCTCCTGAAAAATCCGGAGGGCGGACGTAGCACGAGTTATTCCCTTGTAAGCCCAAGAAAAGCCAAAAATCCATAAGACCCTTAAAAAAGGAAAAAGGCAGGTAAAGGTTTTCACTCTAACTGCCTTGTAATCAGAACTCCGGTAGGATTCGAACCTGCGACCCATTGATTAACAGTCGGTAAAAACGCAATAACTCACAACACTCCACAAACAATAACGCCAGTTTTGGATCACGTTGACAAAACATACAGCAGCTCTCGCAGTAGCTGCTGCAAGACAGGCTTCTCATCCCGTGACCTCTATAGCCCAGTTGTTAAAAAGCATGAACAATTACCTTTCGAGAGGATTGCAAAATCCGCCTTATGCCACAGATTGGTTCGCCTTTGTGTAATGTAAAACTTGAAAAGAGCCTATTTTTTGCTCATGCTCACCTGCGTAAATCAAAAATCCCTGTTTGCATCGTTGTTTAGCCAGGTCTTGAAAAAATTGCAGATTTTTTAAAAATTCGCTATTGAATGTCTGAGAGGATTTGATCTCTATGGGAATGAGCTCTCTTCCAGATTGATAGATCAAATCCACTTCATGTCCATGACTATCTCTAAAGTAATATAAGTTCGGATCGAGTCCCTGGTTGAGCCTTGCTTTCATCAGTTCCAGCACGACCAGGTTTTCCATCAAATTGCCCCGTAAAGGATCGCGAGCCATTTGTTCGATATTTTGAATCCCCAAAAGATAGGAGGCAAGTCCGGTATCAATAAAGTAGAGTTTGGAGCTTTTGACCATTCTCTTGCCAAAATTTTCAAAATAGGGCTGCAGTCGGATAATGACATAAGAAGCCTCTAAGATAGAGAGCCACTCTTTTATCGTGTTAGAAGAAACGCCTATTTCATTCCCAATGCCTTCCAGATTTACCAATTGTCCTATTCTTCCTGCACATAAACGCACAAATTTTTGGAATTGCGTTAAATTTTTCACGTGGATCAACTGACGAAGATCTCTTTCAACATAGGTTTGAAAATAGTTACGATATGCTTTTGTAGGATCAAGGTTGTCGAAATAAATTCCAGGATAGCCTCCTTTAAGAAGGATTTCATCTAAAGATAACTTAATTTTAGCATCGCGAAGCTCATTTAAGCTCATAGGGAAAAGAGTTAATAATGCGGTTCGTCCTGCCAAAGATTGGGATATCGCCTCATGAAGCTCTAATTGATGGCTTCCCGTTAAAATAAACAACCCCTTTTTTTTCTTTTCATCTACAAAAACCTGAATGTAGGAAAGAAGCTTCGGAGCTTTTTGAATTTCATCCAAAATAGCCCCATTTTTATATTTTTCTAAAAATCCTCTTGGATCGGCAACCGCCATTTCCAAAACATCAATATTTTCCAGGTTCACATAGGGTTTGTCGGGAAATGCATATCGAACAAGCGTTGTTTTTCCCGATTGTCTGGGACCGGTTAACGTAACAACTGGATAACTTTTAGAAAGAGAAACCAGTTCATCAAGCAATGTGCGAGCATACATAAAAACCCGTCCGGCTACTTTGAAGTTCTACTTCAGATTATCCCAATTCTTCTTTCCTTAGTCAAAATAAATATTCGAATATTCAAGGACAAATGAAGCACGACAATCTTAACTAATTAATAAACAGGCCTTTGCGCATAGATCTAATCCCGGAATTTAACGGATTCGAATGGCCTTGTTGCGTGGATTCCCGATTTTTGGACTCTTTGGCTCTATATTATCAAAGAAAGTTTTGGGAAAAGATATTTTTTACTCATTGAGAAGGATCCTCTTTTTGATTTTGTATAGCCTCAATGAAGAAAATTTTATTTGTTTTAATTTGAAATTTTTTTTCAGATTAGTTTTTCGTTCTCCTTTTTTGCCTGTTCGTGTAAACTTTATCTATTTCTTATAAAAATTGGGGGGAAGCATGGGTGGGAAATGCGTCAAATCTTCATCGGAAATGACAATGCCTAGTTACTTAGATGTCATGATTGGGAAGAGCTTGCAAAACACGAAAGTGGTCAACAAGGCTTTATTATTAGCGAAGAACTCTCTTGCGCTGATGGTTGAAGGGGTGAATTATGTGGGACAGAGCGTCGCAGATAAGTGCCGTGCGGCCCAAGTGGTTGTAGGGGCAGCTGCGGGAGCAATGATTGTGACAAAGATCCCGAACACAGCGCTGGAATTTCTGACTGCGTGCAAAAGGGAAGTGGGGAAAGTTACGACGGGAAGATCGGAGGAAGCGAAACTGGAAGCTCCGCTCTCATCGGAGGAAGAGGTCCTTCATAAAGGATCCGACTTTTTGGCAGATTCTATGACTCTGGTCAATTGGACGAGGCATGTTTTTCAATTTGGAAAGGCGCTGAATTCTCTTACTCTTTTGGGCAATTGTGCAACAATCGTCAAGGATAGCTACGATCTTTTCGAAGCGTCTCTTAGCCTTTATCATGCCAGAAAAATCGTTGAGCTCTGCGGCCTTTCGTTGAAAAAAAACCAGCTGGAAGATTTGGCTCGGCAAGAAAATCTCTGCTATATTAGGGCAGCAAGGACGATCTTGCACCTGGGCTTGACCGCTCTTGCAATTGTCGGAATTGTTTATGGATGGCATCTGCTGCTTGCCTGCGAGCTTGTCTTCCAGTCCGCCTATTGCATCGGATGCATTTGGGACGTTGTATACGCAGATATGACCAAAACAATCAAGGAATCTCGAGGAAAGACCCTGGCGCCTCAACGGACGGGCCTTGTCGTCGCTTGATGCGCTTCTCTTAAAAGATTTAAAAAGCTCTCAAGAAAGATCATTTTGAGAGCTTTTTTCATTTCTCTCTTTTAAGATTTTTCTTTCATCGGACTGTCAGGGGTTCTTTGCGGAAAAATGGGCAACAGGAAAGGGTTTTTCTCAAAACAACAGTATTCTTGGAAGAAAAAGAGAAAATCTGCGCTTTACGGCACTCTCAAAGTCTTCTTTTCGCAATATTTGGAATGGATTTTGGTCTTTTTTTTCGCAGGAGCGATCGCGGCATGCTCTGTTTTTTCATGGATTGTTGCCGAAACCTCTTGGACACTCGATCGCTTTCTTCAAAAAAACATTCCGCTTTCGGGAGAAAAAATGGCCATCTACGTCGAGGGCGCCGTTCAAAAAGAGGGCGTTTTTTTGGTAGAAAAAGGATGTGCGATCAAAAACCTGCTCGAAAGGACCGGTCTAAAACCCGAAGCCGTTTCTTGGAAGAAACTCTATCGAAAAAGATTCTTGATCGAGCCGGGTTCTTTTTTTGTCCCCGGCCTCGAGGATTTTTCCCCTTCATGGGACAATACCGTCTGGATGGAGCATTGGCAGCAGAAAGAAGGAGGTTGCTTGCGGTGATTTCTTGGTTTCGTAAAGATTTTTTGAAGAAGATTTTTTTGGCCGTCTCTCTTTGCGATCGGGCGCATGAGTAGAGATTTTCGCCAAATTTTGTTGAGAGAAATGAAATGTTTTGATAGGCTCCTTTCATTGTCTATTAAAGCATAGTACTTTCGGCAAAAAAACTGCCTAAGTTGAAACGTATAAGAGAGAAGGGTGTTTTTTCCCCTGGTTTTTTGGTGAGAAAAGGGCCTTTGTATCTCGATGAAGGAATGAATATGTCGCTGAAATTGATAGGAAAAAAGAAAGGAATGACACAGGTCTTTGATAAAAATGGCCAGGCGATGGCTTGTACGGTCATTTTGACAGAGCCCAATGTGGTAACGCAAGTGAAGAAGAAGGAAAAAGAGGGCTATGATGCCATCCAGCTGGGCGCATTTCAGGATAAAAGAGCAACGAAGCCCATGAAAGGCCATTTTTTGAAGGCGGGCGTGGAGCCTTTTCGATCTCTTGCGGAATCGAGAATTCAAGCAGGTGAGACTTTTACCGTGGGCCAAAAGATCGAAGCGAACTACTTTGCCGAAGGAGAGTTTGTCGACGTCACTTCCATTTCCAAAGGAAAGGGATTTCAGGGCGTGATGAAACTGCATAATATGGCAGGAGGTCCCGCTTCTCACGGATCCGGATTTCATCGTCATGCAGGATCGACGGGCATGAGAACGACTCCGGGCCGCTGTTTTCCGGGAGCTCCTCGTGCGAGCCGCATGGGCGGCGATCAGAAGACGGTCCAAAGCTTGGAAGTGATTTACGTCAGCGTGGAAAAACACTTAATTGTTGTGAAGGGCGCTGTGCCCGGGTATAATGGCTGCACTGTCACCATCGGCAAGGCGAAAAAAGCGGTTAAGAAAAAGATAGAAAAAAAACGTTAGGAGTGCAATGTGGCGACTCTAAAGAAATATGATTTTACCGGCAAAGAAATTGGAACTTTGGCGATCCCTGATGAAGATCTGCAATCAAGCGTCAATGCGCAAATGATCAAAGATTACATCGTTGCCATCCGAAATAATACACGTCAATGGTCTGCAAATACGAAGACAAGGTGCGAGGTCAGCCATAGCGGTCAGAAGCCCCATCCGCAAAAAGGCATGGGAAGAGCGCGCCAAGGATACTTGGGAGCGCCTCAATATAAGGGCGGCGGCAGGGTAGGCGGCCCTCGGCCGAAATTTGATCAGCATGTTCGCATCAATAAAAAAGAAAGAGCTATGGCGATCCGCCATTTGCTGATCGAAAAAATTCAAGAGAATCATCTTTATATTCTTTCATTAAACCCGGCGCAGGTGGACAAGACGAAGCAGGCGGCTCAGTTTTTTGAAACGATCGGTCTTGCGGGAAAGAAAGTGCTCGTTCTTGCCAGTCTTTCCATGAAGGAAAAGAGTGAAGAATGGAGGCGCGTGCAAAGAAATATTCCGAAAACCGAGTTTCTCTATTTTGCGAATATCAATGGGTATGATTTGGCTTGCTATCCCCACGTTCTTCTTTTGGAAGATGCGGAGAAAGAGATGATGGACCTGCTTATCAAGAAGGAGAGGGGAAAATGAAAAGAAAAAGTCCTTACGACATCATCAAATCTCGCTATATGACGGAAAAGACCAGCGTTTTGGCAGGCCTGCATAAAGCGGAAAGCAACCCTTCTCTCAAAAAATGTAAGACTCCTAAAGTTGTTTTTCTCGTAGATAAAAAGGCAAACAAGCAGGAAATTGCACGTGCCGTGGAGAAAATTTATGCGCACAAAAATATTCACGTTACAGCAGTCAATACGATTCACGTGAAGCCCAAGCGCAAAAGAGTGCGCGGCCGTTTGGGGGAGACCAGCGGCTTTAAAAAGGCAATTGTATCGCTTGCTGCCGGCGAAACCATAGATGAACAAGAATAGAGGATGATATGACCAAGAAATTTCGACCGATTACCCCTAGCCAAAGAGCTCTCGTTCTGCCAAGCACCGATGAAATTGTTGCGGGAAAAAAGAAACCTCCCAAATCGCTCTTGGTAGCGAAAAAGAGAATCAGCGGACGCAATCATCATGGACATATTACCTGTCGTCATCGAGGGGGTGGCCATAAGAGGAAATATCGAATAGTCGATTTTGTCAGAGACAAAGAAAATATTCCCGCAAAAGTCGCATCGATTGAGTATGATCCGAATCGCACATCGTTTATTGCTCTTTTGCATTATGCAGACGGCGAAAAACGATATATCATCGCTCCGCAAGGCTTAAAAGTGGGCGCTATTGTCCAAGCAAGCGAAGTTCCTCCTTTCAATGTTGGCTGCGCCATGCGGTTAAAGAACATGCCGCTCGGTTCGGTGATTCATAATATTGAACTCTATCCTTCAAAAGGGGGAAAACTTGTGCGCTCCGCAGGTCTTTCAGCCCAGCTTTTGGGACGCAGCAATGGACACGCATCCATTCGCATGCCCTCGGGTGAAGTGCGGCTCATCCCGGAAGAGTGCAAAGCCACATTCGGGATTGTTTCGAATGTCGAGCACAATTTACGCGTAGACGGAAAAGCGGGACGTCGCCGTTGGATGGGAATACGGCCGACCGTTCGAGGAACTGCCATGAACCCTGTCGATCATCCTCATGGCGGCGGTGAAGGGCGCAGCAAAGGAAATCATCCTCAAAGTCCTTGGGGCTTGTGTGCGAAAGGATATCGTACACGATCGAAGAAGAAATCGAACAAATGCATCGTAAAGAGACGAAGTAGGTAATTATGGGAAGATCTTTGAGAAAGGGTCCATTCGTGGACCACCATTTGATGGAAAAAGTAGACAGTCAGAATAAAGAAGGCAAGAAACGGCCGATCAAAACATGGTCGAGACGTTCCATGGTTGTGCCCGAGATGGTAGGACATACCTTTGAAGTGCATAACGGGAAGAAGTTCTTAAGTGTTTTTATTTCTGAAAACATGGTGGGACATCGGTTGGGCGAATTTTCCCCAACGAGGACTTTCAAAGGCCATCCAATTAAGAGAGTCACCGAAACGCCTGCGGCAGCAGCGCCGGCACAATAGTTGAGGAATTATGATGCAATATGCAAAAGCTATAACGAGATTTGTCAGAATCAGTCCGCGAAAAGCAAGGCTTGCAGCTCAGCTCATACGAGGGCGCAGAGCTCCGGAAGCGCTACTGCAATTGCGCTATTGCCGTTTGAAAGGCGGCAGGCTTCTCATGAAAACGTTGGATAGTGCCATTGCCAATGCGGAAACGCTGCTGGAAGCAAAGGTGGAAAACCTGTGCGTTCATGAGGTGCTTGTGGATGGCGGGCCAAGTTTTAAGAGATCTAAATCTAAAAGTCGAGGAGGTCAGATGCCCTTCTTGAAGAGAACGAGTCATTTTACCGTTGTGCTATCGACTCAAAAGGAGAAGAAATAGAGATGGGACAGAAAGTATCACCTACGGCTTTTCGTTTAGTGCGAAGAAAAAAATGGCTTTCCAACTGGTACGCCAATAAAAATG
Source organism: uncultured bacterium (assembly GCA_963716985.1). Classification (GTDB taxonomy): domain Bacteria; phylum Chlamydiota; class Chlamydiia; order Chlamydiales; family SM23-39; genus JAJZPH01. The sequence continues at coordinate 314,977 of OY970323.1, forward strand.
AATTTGGCAATCTTTTAGCCGAAGATCGAGTCATTCGCGACTATTTATCTAAAAAACCTGCACTTTCCGGCGCATCAAAGATTGTGATCAAGCGCATGAGCGGGAAGATTGAAGTGGTGATCCATACGGCAAGGCCCGGACTTGTGATCGGGAAAAAAGGCGGCGAAATCGATATTCTCAAAGGCGAACTGAGCCAGTTGACTAAGATGGAAGTTTGGGTCGAGGTTGAAGAGATCAAAAGGCCTGACCTTGATGCAAAGCTTGTTGCCGATGGGATTGCAAAGCAAATTGCTAGAAGGATGCCGTTTCGCCGCGTATTAAAAAAGGCGATGCAGACGACGATGGATGCAGGAGCTGCGGGAGTCAAAGTGCAGCTATCCGGAAGGATTGGCGGTGCCGAAATTGCCAGGACCGAATGGTATAAGGAAGGATCGATTCCTTTGCATACATTGAGAATGGATATTGATTATGCCATGGGAAGAGCAGAAACGACCTATGGTTCGATTGGAGTCAAAGTGTGGATCAATAAAGGGGAAGAGATCATTTCTTCTAAAGCGATAGGGAGCTGATTATGGCTTTAATGCCGGTAAGAACAAAATTTAGAAAACAGCAAAAGGGGCAGTACAAGGGAAGATCGCGCGCTGCCTTTGTCGAATTTGGCGATTTTGGAATGCAAGCTCTGGATAGGGGATGGTTGTCTGCGCAGCAAATCGAAGCATGCCGCGTTGCGATCACCCGTTTTTTTAGCCGCAAAGGTCAGGTGTGGATTCGCATTTTTCCCGATAAACCAATTACCAAAAAGCCTGCAGAAACGCGAATGGGTAAAGGAAAGGGGGCTCCCAGTTTGTGGGTGGCCGTGATTCGTCCCGGACGCATTCTTTTTGAAGTGGGCGGCGTGACGAAAGAGGAAGCGCAACAAGCGCTTCGCTTAGCATCTGCCAAAATCCCTATTCGTTCACGGTTTGTCAGCAGATTAGAAAGGGTATAAATTTATGACGAAAGCAAAAGATTTGAGAAATGAGTCGGATGAGCAGCTCAACAGCATGATTGCCGATGGCGAGAAAGAACTTTTTGATTATAAAAACAAACTTGCTCTTTCTCATAAAGTAGAAAAGTCGCATTGTATTCGTGAAAAAAGACGGGATGTCGCTCGCATCAAGACCATCTTGGCTGAAAGAAAACTTAAAGTGGAAGGAGCGAAAGCAAGTGGAAAGAGGTAAGAGAAAGGTTCTGGAAGGTGTTGTTGCTTCCAATAAAATGAAGAAAACCGTGACGGTTCACGTGACTCGTCATTTTCACCATCCCCGATATGGGAAACTTCTTCATGCGAAGACAAAATGCTATGCTCATGATGAAACCGGACAGCTACAAGTAGGGCAGAAAGTTCGAATTGCGGAATGCAGGCCTCTTTCCAAGCTCAAGCGATGGCGAGTTGTGGAAATCGTTCAAAACCCTTGATACGTAAGAGAGAGAGATATGATTCAGGAAGAGACAAATCTTGATGTAGCAGATAACACGGGAGCGCGAAAAGTGCGATGTTTTCGCGTCCTTGGCGGCTCGGGGAAACGTTACGCACACGTGGGACAAATCATTGTTGTTTCGGTCAAAGATGCCGATCCTCAGGGAAGCGTGAAAAAGGGACAAGTGGTGCGTGCCGTAGTTGTACGGACGAAAGCGTATATCAAGAGACGTGATGGTTCCAAGATTCGATTTAACGACAATAGTTGTGTGATCATTAATGAAAAAAATGAACCTCTGGGAACGAGGATTTTTGGCCCGATGCCAAATGAGCTTCGAAAATGCGGATTTGTTAAAATCTGTTCTTTGGCACCGGAAGTCATTTAAGGATAGGATTTTATGAGTAACAAATGGATTAGAAAGAATGATCTCGTAGTTGTCATTGCGGGAAACGAGAAGGGCAAAAAGTCGAAGGTCTTAGCACGCAAAGGAGATCTCGTTCTTTTGCAGGGAATCAATTTGCGCAAGAAGCACATGAAGCGTACGCAAAAGACCCAGTCCGCGCAAATCTTGGATATCGAAGAGCCCATTCATATTTCCAATGTGCAGTTTTGCGATGATGAAGGAAAGCCGCTGAAAATGAAAGTAAAGCGAAATGAAGATGGAGAGAGAGAACTTGTTTACCAGGCCAAGGGCAAGGAAGTTGTTTTTCGTCCGATCCATAAACCAATAGAGTAGGGAAGCTGATGTCTAGGTTATTGAAAAGATTTCAGGAAGAGGTCGTTCCTGCAATGCAGAAAAAGCACGAGGACCGCAATGTCATGGAGTTGCCCGTATTGAAAAAGATCGTGATCCACATGGGGATTGCCGAGGCTGCAAAAGATAAAGGTATTCTGCAGGCCGTGACGAATGAACTGGGTCTCCTTTCGGGACAAAAGCCCCTTGTAACGAAAGCAAAAAAGGCCATTTCAAACTTTAAATTAAGAGAAGGCCAGCCGATCGGCTTGAAAGTCACGCTCCGCGGCAAGAGAATGTATGATTTTTTAGATCGTTTTTGTAATATTGTGTGTCCGCGCATTCTCGACTTTCGGGGATTTTCAAAGAAAGGCGACGGAATGGGCAACTTGAGTATTGGACTGGAAGACCAACAGGCATTTCCGGAGATCAATTTAGATGATGTCAAAAAATCACAGGGAATGAATATCACATTTGTTACGACGGCTCGAAATGAAGATGATTGCGTGGAACTCTTAGAGCATTTGGGTTTTCCATTCAAAGAGACGAGCCCGGCACAATAAAAAGAGGAAAGCTATGGCATTTAACGATCCTATTGCAGAACTGCTCGTGAAGATTCGCAATGCAGGCGGTGCGCAACGTCGATTTGTCGATGTGCACACGAGCGTCATGAAAATGAGCATAATTGAAATTCTCAAAGAACATGGATTTATAGAAAATTTCTTTGTTAATGAAGCAAAGAAGCAGGTGCGCGTTCTTTTGAAGTACACCCCAAAGCGAGAACATGTGATTCGCGGCCATAAGCGTTGCTCTACTCCCGGTCTTAGAAAGTATGTGAACCATAGAGAAATTCCGCGCGTATTCGGAGGAATTGGCCTTTCCATCCTTTCGACCTCGCAAGGCGTAATGGCCGGAGAATCGGCTCGAAAAATGCATGTGGGCGGAGAAATTCTCTGCATGATCTGGTAAGGAAGGTGGACAATGTCAAGAATTGGTAAGGCTCCGATTGAGATTTCCAAGGGCGTACAAGTAGACGTGAAAGGCGATCTGGTTACGATTAAAGGGCCCAAGGGAACATTAACGCGGCAAATGATGAAGGGGCTCATTGCAAAGATAGCTGATGGCAGTTTGATCTTGGAAGCTGATGAGACGATTGAAGCCATCGGCAAATTTCATGGGCTCTATCGTGCTTTGTTAAAAAACATGGTCACAGGCGTTTCTGAAGGATATGAAATCAGACTTGCTCTGGTGGGAGTCGGATTTCGTGCGGCCGTGATGGGTAGCAAACTCGATTTGAAAATCGGATTTTCGCATCCCACCTCTGTGCCCATCCCGAGCGGCATTAAAGTGGAAGTAGATAGCAAAACGAATGAAATCATTATTTCAGGCCCGGACAAGCAACTCGTGGGCCAGTTTTCTGCCGATGTGCGTGCGATGAAAAAACCCGAGCCATATAAAGGCAAGGGCATTCGCTACAAAGATGAATATGTTCGCAAAAAAGCCGGAAAAGCAGCAGCTGCTGCAAAAGGACCAGCGTAACGATGGATAATAGTCTTAGGAAAAGAAAGATCTCGAGAAAAAGACGTGCGCTGCGCGTGAGAAAAAAGATCACGGGAAGTTCTTTGATACCCCGTCTTTCCGTGCATAAGAGCAATTGCCACCTTTATGCGCAGCTGATCGACGATGAAAATGGAATCACTTTAGCAGGTGTAGGGACCCTCTCGAAGAAGTTTCAAAAGACGAAGTTCAATAAAAAATCCAAAGCTTCAGCTCGAGAAATCGGGAAGCAAATAGCGGAAGCTGCCAAGGGCAAAGAGATTCAAAGGGTCATTTTTGATCGAGGCAGATACAAGTTTCATGGCGTGATTGCCGAGCTTGCGAATGGGGCTCGAGAAGCCGGATTACAATTTTAACTGAGGACGAAAAAATGGCAAGAGAGAGAGAAATGCGGCAGGGGTTTGGGGAAAAAAACTCTGAATGGGAAGAAAAAGTTCTCTATATCAATCGAACGGCCAAAGTTGTGAAAGGCGGAAGAAAATTTAGCTTTTCTGCTCTGATATTAGTCGGGGATGGCAAGGGAAAAGTAGGGTATGGATTTGCGAAAGCAAATGAGGTCTCCGATGCCATCCGAAAGGGCACTGATGCGGCGCGTAAGAATGTTTTCACTTTTGAGATGGAAGGCACGACGATTCCCCATGAAGTCAATATTCGATGGGACGGAGCGATGCTGATGTTGAAGCCTGCGAAGGAAGGGACGGGAATTGTGGCAGGCTCTAAAGTACGTGCTGTGCTGGAATTAGCAGGTGTAAAGGATGTTGTCGCGAAAAGTCAAGGCTCCAACAACCCCCTGAATCAGGTACGCGCTGTCGTCAAAGGGCTGAAAAGTTTAAAGAATAAGAAGAAATGCTTGGAAGAAAGAGGACTGGCGACATGACACAACTATCCAATTTGAAAGACACCCATCGCATCAGGAAGAAAATTCAAAGAGTGGGAAGAGGCGTTGGCTCGAAGAGAGGAAAAACTTCTTGCCGGGGCTCTAAAGGAGAAGGCTCGCGACGCGGCTGGAAGAGGATGTATACCTATGAGGGCGGACAGATGCGCCTTTATTGGAAAATTCCTTGCCGCGGATTTACAAGAGGTCGTTTTGTAACACCGACGCTTGCTTTGAATTTGAGCACTTTGAATCAATTTTTTCACGATGGCGAAGTAGTCAACAGAGAAACCTTACTTGAAAAAGGATTTGTTTCGCATTCGTTTTTCCCGCAGGGCGGTTCGGTCAAGATCCTGTCCAAAGGAAGCATAGAAAAGAAAATTACGATTGAAGCAGATGGTTTTTCAAAAGAAGCGATCAAAAAACTTGAAGATGCAAAAATTTCATATAAAGTCACCCAATCATGATAGAAAGTTTGCGAAGAATTTTTTCCCTACCTGAGTTGCGGACAAAGATTTTTTTCACTTTGCTGCTTCTTGCCGTTTGTCGTTTGGGAACGTTTATTCCTGTCCCGGGAATTAATGCCGATATTGCGGTGCTGCTTTTCCGCAATGCGACGCGAGGATCGCAAAATCTCTTCCAGCTGATGGATATTTTCTCCGGTGGTGCTTTTGCTCACATGACCGTTTTTGCTTTAGGAATCATGCCCTACATCTCTGCTTCGATCATCATGCAGCTTGTCGTAGCCCTCATGCCCTCCTTTCAAAGAGAGATTAAGGAAAACCAGGATTTGGGAAGAAAAAAGCTTTCTAAATGGACGCGCATTGGAACCATGGGGCTTTCTATTTTTCAAGCAGGAATTTTTGCAAAATATGCGGTCGGAATCAATGCGGCAACTCCCGGCATTATCGTCAGCCACATGGATCAGGTACGCGCTTTTGGAGTGCCCTGGCTTTTCTATATCACGGTGATGCTGACAATGACTGCAGGAACTCTGTTTCTGATGTGGATCGGAGAGCAGATTACCCAAAAAGGAATCGGAAACGGAACCAGTTTGATCATCACTGTGGGAATTCTCTCCTCCCTTCCCGGCACGATCGGCTCGATTATCAAGCAGCTCAATTTGGAATCGCAGGAAGCCGGCCAGATGACCTTTTCTTCCCTTGTAATTCTGTGTTTGGTTTTCGTGCTGATCATTGTAGGAACCATTTTAGTCATTCAGGGACAGAGAAAAATTCCCTTGCAATATGCGCGCCGCATGGTGGGCCCTCGTGAAATGCAGGGGGGGTCTTCCTATATCCCTCTCAAAATCAATTATGCCGGGGTCATTCCGGTCATTTTTGCCTCCTCTCTCCTCATGTTTCCGGCAACGATCGGTCAGCTTTTAGGGCAGGGATGGCTCATGACTTTGTCTCAGTTTCTATCACCCGGAAGTTGGGGATACTTAAGCCTTTACGTTTTTCTTATTTTATTTTTTACCTACTTTTGGACTGCAACGCAGTTTCATCCGGAACAGATTGCCTCCGATATGAAGAAGAACGGAGCTTTTATCCCCGGAATCAGGCAGGGAAAGCCTACGCAAGAATTTTTAGAATCGACGATGAACCGAATCACTCTTCTTGGTGGAGTTTTTTTAGCGCTTATTGCTATACTACCGGCACTTGTTTCTCGCTTGCTTGGAGTGGATAATCGTATTAGTCATTTTTTTGGAGGAACCTCTCTTTTGATTTTGGTGGGAGTGATCCTCGACACATCGAAACAAATTGAATCGCACCTGCTTATGAAACGTTATGAAGGTTTCATGAAGAGAGGAAGAATAAGTGGCCGTTAAAGAAAAAGAGGATATGGGACATGCCAAGGATTATTGGAATTGATATTCCAGAGAATAAGAGATTAGAAGTGAGTCTGACCTACATTTATGGGATCGGAAGAAAACTTTCAAAAAAGATTCTTGAAAGTGTTGGGTTAGATCCTAATAGGAAGGCAAAAACTCTGACCGAAGAAGACATTGCCAAGATCACGGCTCTCTTGCAAGAAGAGTATACTGTAGAGGGCGATTTGCGGCGTCAGGTGCAAAACAATATCAAGCGTTTGGTCAGCATTCATAGCTACCGCGGCATGCGTCATCGCTTAGGACTGCCGGTGCGCGGACAGAGAACGAGAACAAATGCGCGAACCCGTAAGGGCAAGAGAAAAACAGTTGCGAATAAGAAAATACAAGTAGCTAAGGGATAATTGAAGGAGATTTGCAGTGGCAAAGCAACAACAACAACAAGGTAAAACGCAAGGATCGGCAGAAACATCTCAGTCCGGACAAAAAAAACCGACGATTCGCGCGCGAAAAAAAATCGCCAGAACCGTTCCTATGGGAGTGGCGCACGTAAAGGCAACTTTTAATAATACGATTGTCACGATAACGGATCCTTCCGGGAATGTGATTGCATGGTCTTCTGCGGGAAAATCAAATTTTTCCGGCTCTAGGAAGTCTTCTGCATTTGCAGCGACGGTTGCTGCGCAAAATGCGGCGAAAGAAGCAATGACGTGCGGAATGAAAGAATGCGAAGTGAATCTCAACGGACCCGGTGCCGGTCGGGAATCGGCAGTGCGAGGCTTGCAGAGCGCGGGACTCACGATCCTTTCCATACGAGATATGACCCCGGTTCCTCACAACGGTTGCCGCGCCCGTAAGCGAAGACGCGTTTAAGATTTACTCATAAGGGAGAAAGAACAATGGCAGTTAAATATGGCAAATTTGAGATGCCAGAAAAAATTATTATCGATGAATCGACGAGTCGATTGCCCATTTTTTGCCGGTTCATTGCGGAACCGTTTGAAGGTGGATTTGGGCATACGGTGGGAAATGCTTTGCGGCGCATTCTGTTGTCGGCGCTAGAAGCCCCTGCCATCATCGGGATCCGATTCGAAGGAGTGCCCCACGAATATCTCGCGGTGGATGGAGTTGTCGAAGACATCACCCATTTGATCCTGAATCTGAAAGGGGCTCTTTTACGCTATCTTCCAAGCGATGAAGAAGACCGATCGAGAAAGGCGAAGCTGCTCACGCATGCTTTAGAAGTGACCCAAGAAGATCTCGATGCCGGAAAGGGAAGCCATGTGGTGACTCTGAAGCAATTGATGGGGCCTTCTTCTCCTTATGAAATCATGAATCCCGATCATCCGATTTTCACGGTCACAAAACCCATGAAAAAGCAGGTAGACGTCCGCGTGGGTATCGGAAAGGGATATCTTCCTTCGGAAAGCAATACCACATTTGAAAAAATGGTTGATGAAATTGTCATTGATGCTTGTTTCTCTCCGATTCGTCTTGTGAACTATTTTGTGGAAAATACACGTGTCGGACAAAACATCGATTATGACCGTTTGATTTTGGAAGTGACGACCGATGGGCGTATTACTCCTCAAGAAGCACTTACCTTTGCGACGCAGATCGGCATTCAGCATTTGCAAGTATTTGAACAGCTCAAGACGCACGAGCTCACCTTTGATAAGGGCGAAGTGGAAGCGAATAAAGAGCGCGATGAAATGATGAAGAAACTCTGTTTGAAGATCGGGGAAATTGAACTTTCCGTACGTTCTACAAATTGCCTTCAGCTTGCAAATATTGATACGATTGGAGAACTCGTTGTGATGCCGGAAGCAGAAATGTTGAAGTTTCGCAATTTTGGCAAGAAATCTCTGACCGAGATCAAGGAAAAGCTCGAGGAAATGGGCTTAAGTCTTGGCATGGATTTGAGCAAATACAACATCACAAAAGACAATATTAAGGCAACGATTCAAAAATTCATGGAAGAAAACGCAGGGAAAGAAGAGACATGAGACACGCAAAACATACATTTAAAATTGGCCGCACCGGATCCCACAATCGTTGTTTGATGGCCAACATGCTCAAATCTCTCGTAGAGCATGGACGTATTGAAACTTCGATTACAAAGGCCAAAGAGTTGCGACGCCATGCCGATAAGCTGATCACTCTTGCGAAGAAAAACACGTTGGCAAGCCGCAGACTTGCCATTGGCCGCATGATGATTCGTTTTAATTCTCTCACGCCGAAAGAAAAGAAGCTGGCGAAAAAAGGGGATATCTCCTCTTATAATGGCGATCGCCTTGTGGTGACTAAGCTTTTTGGGGAGCTTCGAGAGAGGTTTCAATCGCGAAACGGCGGCTACACGAGGATCATCAAAACGGATTTTAGCGTAGGAGATCAATCTCCCAAGTGCTTGATTGAGTATTTGCAGGAATAGGGATTCTTTCCTTGAAAGCTTCCGACTTTACATTCAAGTTTTTCTTGATTATGATGGAAGTTCATAGAAAAATTGGGGGGAAGGATGCGTCGTCTTAAGATTGCAATCAATGGTTTCGGGCGGATTGGAAGACTGGTTTATCGCGTAGCACATCAAAGAAAAAACATTGATATCGTTGCGATTAACGATCTTGTCCCTGCGGACAATTTGGCCTACCTTCTCAAGTTTGATACGGTTCATGGAAGATTTGAAGGAAAGATTGAGCATTCTCCTTCCGCTCTCATGGTGGATGGCAAAAAAACCCAAGTTTTTGCGGAAAAGGATCCCTCTCTTCTTCCCTGGAGGGGCTTAGGGATTGATTATGTGATTGAATCTACGGGGCGTTTTACCAAAAAAGAAGATGCGAACAAGCATCTCGTGGCAGGTGCAAGACGCGTGATTTTGACGGCCCCTCCCAAAGATGCCCTCCCTCTTTTTGTCATGGGGGTTAATCACAAAAAGTATAATCCAAAAACCGATTTCGTCGTTAGCAATGCCTCCTGCACTACGAATTGTTTGGCGCCTCTTGCCAAGGTTCTTCTCGATCGCTTTGGCATTGAAGAGGCGTTGATGACGACGGTGCATTCATTGACTGCGAGCCAGCCGACCGTGGATGGCCCTTCTCATAAGGATTGGAGAGGGGGACGCGCAGCCGGATTCAATATCATACCTTCTTCGACGGGAGCTGCAAAGGCGGTAGCCAAGTGCATTCCTGAAGTCGAGGGAAAATTAACGGGCATGGCCTTTCGCGTGCCTACCATCGATGTTTCTGCGGTAGACCTTACAGTAAAAGTTTCTAAGGAGACGAATTACGAAGAGATCGCTAAAGCTATGAAAGAAGCATCAGAGGGAGAGATGAAAGGAATTATCAATTATTGCGATGAAGAGGTGGTCTCTTCAGATTTTATCGGAAGTTCCTATTCTTGCATTTTCGACAAACTAGCCGGTATTGCTTTGAATTCTCGTTTTTACAAGCTTATTGCTTGGTATGACAATGAATTTGGCTATTCGAATCGAGTGGTTGATTTGGCAGAATATATGGCTTCCAAGGAGTAGATGTGAATTTTACCCGTGAACCAATGATCGAAACGGTGATTACGCCGAAAGAAGGTTGCAAACTTTCTGTGCATAGCAGCAAGGTTCCTGGACAAGAGGAGTATGTTGTAGATTCTGTGGAAGTGGTTTCCTTTGGAAGAGCCCATTTTTTTCGCTCTCTGGAAAAACCGAAGCCCTTTCTTGTTCCCGTGACGGATTATGAAATTGTGGAAGTCAAAGAAGCCCGCATGGTCCTCAAGGGAGTGGGATTTGAGAAATCGATCAAGATCGGCGGCGGCAGAGAAGCCCTACGCGAAGTGCCGGAAGAAAAGGTTTCTCCGCAGCAGGGAGAAGAGGGAGTGGCTCAAGAAGAGCCACAGCCGTCTGTCACGCCCTATCAAGAAAAGAAGCGAGGAAAGAGATATCGAAGAAAAGGCCATCATCCCCGCGATGAGTCTTTCACGCCTCAGCCCCAATCGCAAGAGTCTCCCGCGATTGCAGAGTCTTCTGAAGCGAAGAAAGAGGCGGAAGCAGCCCCTGTCGTTGTCCGCAAGTTGATTCCTCCTCCAAGCACGCTGATCAAAGAGAAGTTAGCGCGCATCAAGGGGGCTCTCGACGAAGAGCTTTTTCCTGCCAACGAAGTGACCCTTTCTGAAGGGGAGTCTCTGAAGGTAGAGGAAAAGATCGAAGAGAAAAAAGAGCCGGAAGAGGAATTTCCCTCCTTCAATCAAGACCAAATTGACTAATTGTTGCTTGGGTGGTGGAATGGTAGACACAGAGGACTTAAAATCCTCTGGGTGAATAACCCGTGCGGGTTCGAGTCCCGCTCCGAGCATTTTTCGAAAGACAACCAAAAGTTTGGTTTTCGTCTGGACGAGAAGTGAGGGGCTCTATCGACGAACCGGCGGGAAACCCGGAGTTCAGTTCCGAGCATTCTTATTGTAAGTGAGTTATGTAATGTTGCATAACCTCCTAACAACTAAAACAAATCATTCTGGGTCAAAGTTTAGCGTCTTTAAAAATGGAAGATCCGTTATATGTAACAAAGGTACTCATTGACTTTTAGTGAGTGCCTGTGTTACATATAGGAATATGAAACGATCTAAGTATCAACATCTTCTTGACCCCCTCCTCAAAGAGCCTATGTTCAAGGCCAGTGAGGCTCGTTCTAGGGGGATTCCCCCTCGAATGCTGGCACATTTTTGTCAGAAAGGGGTGATTGAAAGAGTTGGGCGCGGGCTATACCGGGTAGCCGAAGCCGCTAGCGGAGTAAACCTTGATTTTGAAGAGCTTGTACTCACCGTTGCGAGTATCCCTAAAGGGGTCATTTGTCTGATCTCAGCGCTTTGCTATTACAACCTGACCGATCAGATCATGAGAGAGTATTGGATTGCCATTCCCAACACCGATAAGAGCCCGAAGCGCCCTCATACTCGAATCGTTCGAATGAGGAATATGAGCCTCGGATTAACAACTGTAAAGATGGGGAGATATAAGGTAAAAATTTTTGATCGCGAAAGAACCATTGTCGACTCATTTCGATATTTGAGCGATGAAATTGCTATCAAGGCTCTTCAAGCCTACTTACAACCTTCTGGCAAAAAGAAGGCAGACCTGCCAAAGCTTTCAAGATATGCTAAGGAGTTAAGAATCAATATTAATTCATATATTATGGCTTTAACAACATGATATCTGCATTAGAACAGTCATTTAAAAAACGACTACAGCTCATTGTGAAGGAAAGAGATGTAACTCCTGCTGAAGTTTGGCAAAACGTCATCACAGAAAGATTTCTTGTGCGTCTATGCCGATCGCCTTACCACTCGCATTTTGTCCTAAAAGGAGGAACGCTATTGGCTCGGTATATGGATATCGGCAGAGAAACAAGGGACCTGGACTTCACGATTCAACGACTCAGCAATGAAATCAGCACTTTGCAGAAGACTTTTAATGATATTGTGAGGATTGAGGTAGAGGACGGGTTTGTTTTTATGAATCCAATCGTCGCCCCTCTCGAGCATTTTCACATGGAGTATCCCGGCGCTCACGTCAAAATAGAGGTTCGTTTTGGCAAAGCCAAATTTCCTCTCTTCATTGATCTAGGATTTGGCGATCTGGTCCAGGTGCACGAGAAAGAGTTTTTGCTTCTCTCAAATTCCAAAGGGCCTTTGTTCGAACCGTCGCTAGTAGTCAATTGCTACCCGATGGAATTTGTGTTTGCAGAGAAGCTTGAGACAGCAATCTTTCGAGGGGCTGACAACAGCCGGATGAAAGACTTTCACGATTTGTACACGCTTGTCTCTTCTGAAAAGATTTTGGATAGAAGGGATACGGCCAAAGCGATCCGGCTGGTATTCGAGCATCGAAAAACGCCGCTCCGACTCCCGATTCAATTTGACGTCTTGGAATTAGCAGCTCTACAAAAATATTGGGGGCGTTATCACCAGACGGTGACAGTTTCGGCTTGCTTGCCCAATCAAATAGGAGAATTGATCTGTCGTATTAATGATTTTTTAGTTATAAAATGATGAGGTTTTTGTGTCAGATAATTTAGAAGTTAATAAACAAGTGGGAAAAGAGGCCAATGAAAAGCTTGCGCAGAGTAACCCATTGAGCCAAAAACGATATTTTTCAGGCGCCTGGTACGTCCTTAAAAACCCATGGCACGCTTGCCACGGCTTGTTAAGGAAGTTTTTATCCTGATGGTCTCAAAGCAATTGCTTGGTATTTTTCGCGAACTGCGCCAGCCAAGTCAAAAGGCTGTCTCCTAAACCAAGTGGTTAGATATCCCCAGAAACTCACGCCGAGTCTCGCGCATGTCTGCTTTAGCGTCAATAATCCATCCCGGAATTCTCTACCTTCTTCACTTTTGGTGGTCCCAGAAATATTTCTTCGCTTAGCTACGCCTCTGATATCCCTCTCGCTGTCATTATTGTGCAGGGGAAGACCGGGATGATCGAGTGCTTTTAGCATTTCCTCGCGATATTGGGCAAACGAGGCAATGACTTCATTAATCCCCGGGCTAATGCTTTTCATGGCGATCAACCGGTCGTATAATTCGTGTACTTCTGCCTTGCCGGTTTGCGTTTGAGCGGCTTCTTTCAATTTGTCATACAGAATCCAAATCGCCCCTCGTACTTGTCCAAGTTCTTGTTCTGCTTCAACAGTAGCACATTCCAATTTGCGCAAAGGACGCTCCATGTGAACCCAACATCCGGCATGATCAAAAACTGCGAATTGTCCCGCTCGATCTGACAGCAGGACTTGACCCGGTTTTAAGATTGTTTCACTGATAAAACCGACCAACCCTGCTTCAAGACATTGTCGCCGTAGTTGTTTGCTATTGATTCCCAAACTGTTTAACAAGCGATTGAGCCCTCTTTTTTTTCGATATTTTTTTCCCATATGCTCTTCGAGTCGGTTGAGCCAATCATTTTCCACGCCACATTGAAAGAGGTGCCATATAAACGCTTCATTGATCGCATAACCCTCTTTTCCTTGGAGTAAGATCCTCAGGAAATTTTCTCGCGATTTACCGCAAGCCGTCGTGTAGTAGGCAAAATATTCGCCTCCTATATGCGTGCAATACACATTTTTGTGCCGATGTTTCTCTCCGGTGTCGTCCGTGCGAATGTAGGGAGCTTCTTTAATCCCTGCAGTCAAGATTCTTTCGCTTTCTTCGTGATACGCGTTAGATTCATTCATGAGAATGTTATGAACTTGTCCTTCAGAAATTTCGATTCCGGATCCTTGCAGAAGATCGAAAAGCCCGGGTTCGGTCATCCCCAAAGCATAGAGATTGTGAACAAGTGCACGTAGTTGATGGCCAAAGTGAGACCCTTGAATTTCAGGAGGCAACGGAGCACGTACTATGGAACCATCGGGCAACTGCCATACTTCGAGCTTATAGGTTATCTCTTTAGGAATCATCTCCAGCTCTTGAACGACATACGTTTGGTAGCCTTTAAACCTAAAAACGGCAGTTGAACCGCTCCGCACAATCAAAACTTTCGCGATTCTCCTCTAAAAATCAATGTTATTGCTCAAATTTATCCACTCACCTATTGGGTGGGCGTGAAAGTTCAAGATAGAATTTATTTCTGAGAGAGAAATTTACAATTTTCAGGTCATGCGGAGCGGTTCAACTGCCGTTTTTAGGTTAAAGCGAGATCTTTCCGGGATTCCCGGAGCCGGAACATGCACTTCCTGTTGCACTTTTTGCGGAGCCATTCTATTCGCAGTGTTCGAACCTGTGCCGCTAGTATTATTGCCGGGAGCTCCACTTCTTCCCCTAATCCTTTAGATGAAGCAATATATTTATCTAAACCTGAGTTTCTCAAGCATTCTTGCGCACCGCGGATTCCTCCGGATCCGCACTTGTTGTTGTATATAATTGCAAGGGCTAGTCGTTGTAATAATGCGCTGCCTGCCGGTGTTGAAAAAAACAGTGCAATCTCTTCCGCATTTTTTGAATTTTTTTGCTTTATCCACGTTTGCATGGTGGAATTGGGAATGTTGAGAAGCTTTGTTATTTCTCGTGCTGAGTTGATACTGTTTGCATTGACAATTACCTCAAAGGCTACAATTTTACGAGAGATTTCCGGAGAAGCTCGATGAATTTTTAATCTTTTTGCTGTTGCTTTTTGATCGGGAGTTTGGGAAACTAAATCCATTGAATTTTTCCTTTACGACAAGTTTTTGTTTTAAGCGACAAATTGTTGTATTGGAAAAATTCTTTTTTTTACAGTTTTAACATCTCCTTTTTCAGTAATTTTTGACCGAAATTTTCTCTCTCAAAGTGAACAAGGCCGATTTTTCAGATCTGAAATGAGACCAGTCCTTTATCACGTAAATGAGGAATTAACGAGATGGGTAAAAAGGAAGTATAAAAAGATGAGAGGACACTTTGGAAGAGCCATGAATCTGTTGGGGAAAGTTGCGAAAAACAATCCTCAGCTATATGGGCATTGGAAAATGGTGAAACCTCCTTGCTGAATAATAAGAGCCGTATGAAACGAGAGTTTCACGTACGGATCCGTGGG
Source organism: uncultured bacterium (assembly GCA_963716985.1). Lineage (GTDB taxonomy): Bacteria > Chlamydiota > Chlamydiia > Chlamydiales > SM23-39 > JAJZPH01. Next base: position 329,979 of record OY970323.1, read on the forward strand.
AGCCTAAGGGGGAAGTTCCTTTGGGCTACCCGACTAACCACGCTATCCGCTGTAGTCGTTGCGGACACTGCATCTATAAGATCCACTGTCGCTCCAGCTCTGTAAGGAAAGAGCTGAAATAAGCGATGACGAAAAGTTTGGAATTTAGCTACTATTAATTCGATCATGGGGCCTTTGGTTGTTTTTTTGTCTTTCAACAAAAAATTCCAACCCATGATCATTTTTTTGGAAAGTAATTTTTTTGATTTTGCCTAAACATTAATCAACTACTGGGCAGCGAGACTCAAATTCCTTTGAACTGATTTCGCGACAAAGGAGCGAAATTAGTCCAAAGTCCAGATTGGTGCAATTCTTGTCTTTAAGATTCTCTTTGTCAATGCATTGAGATAATAGTAAAAATGTGTTTCGGTGCAATTCAAGAAAAAATTTCCATCATGTCAAAGAGCTGAAAATAAATTTCTCGATTGTCCTTTGTCGAGCTCTGAAAAAAGCAGGACTTTTCTCGAGTTTCTGCGTGAAGACTGAAAAAATATTTTACAAATAGTTGTTAAAAAATGAGAGTGTTTGGTAAATTTTTTCCTTATGACAATTTCTATACCACCAGTCAGAGATCAGTTTGTAGGGCCGGCTCAGCCTCCCAAAGCTCCTCGGGGGCAATATTCTCATTGTTGGAATGAAACAGCCTCTCTTCAGGATCGTGTTTTTCGGAATGCTAGTAAACCGGTATGGGAGTCTTCAGATTCTCGACATCTCGGAGCACCAATTGATCCTCGGAAAGTCATAATCATAAATGGTGTCATTCCTCCTCCTCTTACTGAACTCGTTGGTCCATATCGAGAAATGATTGCGGATCACGTCCATCAGCGCGTTTCTTTTTTCTTCCAACAGCTTATAGCCTGCTATTGCACAAAGCTCCACTTTGAACAGAATGAAGCTCTTGATCAAGCCGAGACAGCAGATTCGCTAAAAGCGATGGCGGAGCAAGGCGAAGTAAAAGTTTGCACGCGAAATGCAGCACATAGCGCAACCCTTCCCTGTCTTATTGCTTATGATGATGCCGCTTGGAAGGCGTATGCACAAGCGCAAAGAACTCTACCCTGCCCGAATGGTTTTGTCTTTCTGAAGGGAAGTGATTATTATCGATTAAGCAATACGACGATGGAAGTGCCAGACTTTGTCAATAAAGCGGATATAAAAATTGATGGAAGTGCGAGAAATTCTCTTTTGCGCTCTCAATGCATTGAACTTCTCAACAGAGCTTCGCAAGGGGAGGTGACGCCGGAAGAAGGATTGAAAACATTCATGAACCTTGCGATTGCGCAAGTAAAAAGTTCTAATCGACCCGACACTAGTCCTGCGATTGCTCGTACTCTTGATTGCTATCATGACGACCTTTCTAAAATCAAAACTGTTGTGGAAACGGATCCCACTATTTTTGATCGGATGTTGGATGTGCGTGTGGACGTAGCTGATGCTGCAGCTGCGGCAAGAAAAACAATTTATCAAATCCGGCATCGAGCGATTCGAGACGTCCATTTCGCGCAGGCACAATTGATCGATCAGGTCCAAAAGATAAAAAAAGAAGTACTCAGATTGATTGCGCGAGGACGGCGTATTCAGCCAGAGGATTTTCGGAAGCCTGATTATTTCGAAGAGGCTTTTCGGGTAGTTTTTATCGATCAGGCGCAGACTCCCGAAGACCGAGTCCGTCTCTTGAAACTTTTCAATGCACCAAGTGGAGTGCCAGGTTTTCGTCCCCTCGAAGAATGCCAGGTCACTCGTTTTAATAAGACCTCAGCACTGATTCAGCCTCACATCGACAAGATTAAATTTGTTGCACAAACAGTGTGCATGGATATGAGACATTTGCGCACCCAAGAAGCCGATCTTCGAGGTTCAGTCACCCGGGAACTCAGGGGCTTGCGTTCTTGGCGCCAAGTCGATCTCTCGCGAGAGATTCAAAAGCTCTTTCCAAGTATTCCTTCCAGTCAATCGACCATCTCTCGAATAGAAAATCCCAATGGTCTCAATGGGAAACTCGTGAATCCAGCACTTGCAGCGCAGTTAGCAGGAGTGTTTAGGGTAGATCCCGGCCTCTTTATGCCGCATTTTTTCTATGAATAATGTCTTTATCTTTGATGGTATTTTGAATGTTAAAATAATTTAGGCGGGAAGTGGAAAATGACATCAGTATCTAGAGTTTCTGGTGGGTTCGATTTTTTTCGGCGATTAGAAAGAAAAGTTTCTCCAGCTAAGGAGACTCTTGCGAAAGTAGGCCGTCAAATCGGTTTTCGCAATCTTTTTTGTTGTGCTGTCTCATTGGCCGATTTAAGCATTTCCGGTAGCTGGAAGCAATGCGCCGGAGCATTCGTTATTTCGCAAATCGCTATTTCCTTTCTTCAGAACCAGGTAGAGAAAAGCAATCAAAGAAGGCCGAGAATAGAAAATCAAAAGAGAATCGCGAGTTTAACCGCATCTGCATTAACAGGAGATGGTCGAGCTCTTTCCAATGTTGTAGATCTGCAACTATATGCCGTGTTCGGCTCCTTGAATTTTTTTTCAGCTCTTATGTGTTATCAGGGTGATTTTTTGCCTGGGTTGAGTGAAAAAATAAGGAAGGCGGAAGAAATCGGAGATGAGCAATCTTGTACTGCCTATCGCGCTGATTTGGATTCTATGAGGGTTGCTTGTATTTTAATGAATATGAGAAACCAGATTCAAGAGAGCAATAATAGGGATGCGCGAGAGTTTATCAGACGTGGTTGTAGCAAAGAAAGTATGGAAGATTTTTTTGGCAGGGTAAATCCGGGGATTATTTATGAATTTTGTAGGAGAAATCCCGATCCCTCGCTTCTAAAAGCTCAACTCGAGGAAGTGGTTGCTCGAAGAGAAATAGACCCAAGATTTCTTTGACACATCATTTTTTTGCGAGGATCTAAACAAACCGGAAGCGTTTGCACGGCCTTGCGATATTCTCTGCAAGCTGCCGCATCGCACTTCCTTACCAAAATCCCCATAATCGAAGCAATTATTTTGGAGAACATGGTGACATTTCTATTTTGCGTTGACACCTAAACAAACATGTTTCGAAAAATCCCCAAAAATTTGTAACATTTTTTGGAGTTAAGGTTTTTTTTAAGGAATTTTTATGCCGTGGGTATACAACCCTCATGTGGGAGGAAAAAAAATACCGGAGGATGAACAGGAAGAAATTTGCAAAAGAGCTGGCAAATTTTCTCAAACACGTCCTTGGTATTCTGGCTTTTTTTTACAATTGCGATTTAGAAATCAATTTTGTTATGTAGATGGTGTAGATCGAAAAAAGAACCAACCTTTTCCTCTTTGTCGATTACGCTATTTGAATAAAAATGAATGGAGCTTGGGTTTTTATTCTTATAGCAATGACCGCTATGAATCGTGTGTTTTTTCTGATAGTCAGACAGGCACTTTGGAAGAAGCTATAGAGATTTGCGAAGGCTATTTGCAATAACTTTTGAACAGAAATGATCTGTTAGAATTGTCGGAATATGCAGTCTTTGAAAAAAGGTCTTTTTGCCAGCGACGAGTATAATGGTGCGCTTCTTCCCTTGACACCTGGGATCTTTTTTGGATAAATGTAATTTTAACAACGAGGAGAAAATGAGTATTTTTAGCAAGGCAAAGGTCTTTTTTATCCTGTTTTTTTTACAATTGATGGCTCAAAATGCCGAAGCAAATGTCAGAGATAATTTCTACCTCGGGTTGGGGCTGGTGGATTCCATCAACCATTTTGAGCTAAAATTAAAAAACACCTCTACTCAGAACTCCATTAAGAGAAAAAAAGAACATAATGAACTATTGGGCAATGCATTTTTAGGATATGGCTATACAGCTCCCTGCTCGTTTTATATCGCCGGTGAGGTGGGAACCAATTTTCCAAAAAGATCGAAAAAAATTTCTCACCCTGGCGTCACGTTAATTTCTTACACGTTTGTGGATCAACTCTCCATCCAGGAATATGTGACAGGAGATGTTTTACTTGGCTATCGCCCTTTTGATTGTTTCGTGGTTTATTTGCGAGGAGGCGTTTCTGTTGCCAACATCAAACTCAATCATTTTGCCAATAGCGTGAGTCCCGTTGGTTTCGATGCCGATAAGACGAAAGCAGGCGGACGTGTGGGTGCGGGATTGAGTTATGGACTGACAAAACATTTTGGATTGAGCGCTGATTATACTTTTACGCGCTATCAAAACTTTCGTGCTTTTTGGCCCATGTTTAGCACCCTTTTCGTCGCAGAGAATTCTTCACACCTCGTCAACCTCTCTGCGATCTATAGTTTTTAAGGGACAGCGCATTCCCTTATTTTTGTTTGGGGAAGGGTTGTAAAAGCGCAAGAAATTCTGATCAAAAAGAGGTTCTTTACAAGGATGAGTCTATCCATGAAAAAAGGAGCGGATCTTATCAAAGAAAGAACTTTTTTGCGGATGGTTGGAGGCGGTTTCAAGTTTTTCAAAAGAACGTAAAAGCTCTTTCTGTTTTTCGGAGAGCTTTACCGGTGTTTCAACGAGAATGCGGATCAGAAGATCTCCCTGGCCATGGCCGTGAATATTGGGAAAGCCTTTCTCCTTCACGCGCAAAATCTTGTGCGTTTGCGTTCCTTCCGCAATGGAAATGCGATAGGAATCTCCATGGGGTGTGGGAATGTCCTTTTTGCAGCCCAGGGCCGATTCGGTAAAGGTGATCGGAAGATCGAGATAGACATCGTCCCCTTCTCTTTTAAAAGCTGCATGGGGAGTTACTTCGATGAAGACATAGAGATCGCCAGCGCCGCCGCCGCTGAATCCTGCATCGCCATATCCGCTCATTTTTAAGCGCATGCCATTGTCGATGCCGGGAGGGATATGAACTTTGACCCGCTTCTTTTCTCTGGTACGGCCCTCTCCCTGGCATTTGGTGCAGGGGCGAGTGATCACTTTGCCATGCCCCTGGCAATGGGGACATGTGGAAGACATGCTAAAAAAGCCGCGGCTTTGAAGGATCTGTCCGGAGCCTTTGCAGGTAGAGCAAATCTGGATGTCTTTGGGAGAAGATGCGCCGGAGCCGGAGCAGGAGGGGCAAGTTTCGTAGTTCGTAAGTGCAATTTCTTTGTCGGTGCCTCGAATCGCTTCTTCAAAGGAGATCGTAAGAGAGATTTTTTTGCTCGAGCCTCTTTGTCCTTCTGCTTGCGCCGTCTCAAAACCTCCTCCTCCGAAAAAGGAGTCGAAGATCGATTCGCTATTGCCGCCAAAAGCTCCCATAAAAGTGCGGAGCGCTTCTTCCATAGAGGAAAAGCCGCCGACTCCTCCGCCGGAAAAGCCGCTGCCCATCTGGTTCATGCCCTCAGAGCCATATTGATCATACATGCGTCGTTTGTTTTCATCGCTCAGAGCTTCGTAGGCCTCCGAGACCTCTTTGAATTTCTTCTCGGCATCGGGATTGTTCGGATTGCGGTCGGGGTGGAACTGCAAAGCCTTTTTGCGATAGGCTTTTTTGATCTCCTCAGGGGAGGCGTCTTTGGAAACTTCTAAGATTGCATAATAGTCTTTCATAAAAAAATCACTTTCCTCTTATGTTAACACAGAAGAGAAATTTTGGCAATCAATAGATTCAAGTGCTAAAAAAGAGCGGGTTAGTATTTTTTTCTGGCTGCTGTTTTTGCACGCTTGAAAGCAGCCTTGGATTTTGCTCTTTTTCGAACGGAGGGTTTGTCATAGAAGCGGTGCGCTTTTGCGGATTTCATGATCCCTTCTTTGTCCAGTTTTTTTTTGAGGGCTCGAAGAGCTTTATCAATGGGTTCTCCAATGCGAACTTTAATAATTGTCATGAATGTTTTTTCTCCAAAGGTTCAAAAAGATGTACGTGATTTTAGACGATTTCTGAATAAACATCAAGAAAATGCTCTATAGTATGTCCGATAGGGTGCAGATGACCCATTTTTCTTCGCGCAAGGGGCTTTGCAAGCGGTTTTAGAGATAGAGAAGGTCGAGCTCCGGATAGAGAGGAGTTGCGGGATCTTTCGACAGCTTTTCATTTACGATTTTTGCGAGGTGGTGGAAATCAGGTCTGCTTTCGATCAAGGAAAAAGAGGGGTATTTTTGCGCAAGAGAGTCTTTTTTTGGGATGAGGCGCGTTCGTGTTTTTTCAAATAGAGATTGGGCCTGTTCATGGGGCACAAGAGCGGGTTTGCCGAAAAAAGAGATGGAGGGTCCTTTCTTTTGTCCGTGCAATAAGTAGAGGCCTCGCGTATGGGCATCCATGGCAGAGAGGAAATTACCTTCTGAAGGAGGGGTATAAATTTCAAGAGAGCAAAAGCCAAAGAGAGGGATTTTTAAGGCATAGGCAAGACTCTTGGCAACCGTCCCGCCGACTCTCAGAGAAGTGTAGGAGCCGGGACCCTGGCTTGCTGCGAGGAACTTGAGAGAGGCAAGAGAGCATTTTTCGGAAGCTAAAAACTCATGCAGCCGCATCACGAGAAAGCGGGAGAGGCTTTCTTTTTCTTCAATGCAAAGCGTTGCAATAGGAGTTTCTCCTTCGGTCAAGAGGAGGTAGGCGGGATCTGTCGAGGTCTCTAAGATGAGACCCATCTTTTTAAAAGTTGTGTTTGACATTCAAAAGATAAATTTGCACTGTAAAAAAAAGGTTATTAAATCCCTAAAAGTATACCGATCTCTGGAGAAAAAAGGAAGTGATTAAAAAGGGTTGATACTTTCCCTTGGGTTTTTGATAATCATAAGGTGATTTATCAGAGAGGTTCCTTTGTTAGAAAATCCGAATGAAAATAATGAAGACGAGTTCCTTACAACGCCGATTGACGAAGAGGTGATTGGAGAGAACAAAGAAATCAAAAAGGAGAACACTCCATCGATCGCATTCCCGACGGAGGTGTATATTCTTCCTTTAAACCGGCGGCCCTTTTTCCCCGGCATGGCAGCGCCCATTTTGATTGAACGAGGTGCTTTTTACGAAGTGTTAAAACTTGTGGCCAAGACGGAACACAAGTGCCTAGGCCTTTTTTTGACAAAGAAGGAAAACGTCAACATCTATAAAATTTCTCCGGACGATCTTAATTCCGTTGGAGTGTTGGCCCGAATCTTGCGGATCATTCCCTTGGAACAAGGGGGCGCGCAGGTCGTCTTCAACATGGAAAAGCGCATCTCGATCGTCGAGGCAAAAAGCAATAAGTTCTTATCTGCGAAGATTACCTATCACGATGATCCTCCTTTGCACCATTTAAGCAAGGAACTAAAAGCCTATTCGATCAGCATCATCACGACGATCAAGGAATTGCTCAAACTCAATCCGCTCTTCAAGGAAGAGCTGCAGATCTTTTTGAGCCACTCCGATTTTACCGAGCCCGGAAGACTGGCCGATTTTGCAGTGGCTTTGACGACGGCCAATCGAGAAGAGCTGCAGGAGGTGCTCGGCGCATTCGATTTACAGAAGCGTATTGACAAGGCGCTTCTTCTATTGAAAAAGGAGTTGGACCTTAGCAAATTACAAAGTACGATCAATCAGCGAATCGAAGCGACGATCTCAAAGGCCCAAAGAGAATTTTTCTTAAGAGAGCAGCTGAAGGCGATCAAGAAAGAGCTTGGTATGGAAAAAGATGATAAAACCATCGAGATCGAAAAATTTGAAGAGCGTCTGAAGAAAAGAAAAGTTCCCGAAGAGGTGCAGAAGGTAGTTAAAGAAGAAAAGGAGAAGCTCTCCTCCCTTGAGGTGATGTCCGCAGAATATGGAGTCTCTCGCAACTATCTGGACTGGCTCACCGTTGTTCCCTGGGGTGTGTTTAGCAAAGAAACGACCGATGTGGACAAAGCCCAGAAGATCCTCGAAGAGGATCATTATGGCCTCAAAGACATCAAAGAGCGCATTTTGGAATTCATCGGCGTTGGAAAACTCTCCGGCGGCGTTAAGGGAAGCATTGTCTGCTTAGTTGGCCCTCCGGGAGTGGGCAAGACGAGCATTGGGAAAAGCGTGGCTCGGGCGCTGAATCGAAAGTTCTATCGATTTTCCGTCGGCGGGATGCGCGACGAGGCAGAGATCAAGGGACATCGCAGAACCTATGTGGGCGCAATGCCCGGAAAAATGATTCAGGCTCTGAAACAGGCGCAAACGATGAATCCTGTGATCATGATCGATGAAGTGGATAAGATGGGAGCGAGCTATCAGGGCGATCCCGCATCCGCTCTTTTGGAGGTTTTGGATCCCGAGCAAAATAAGAGCTTTCACGACCATTATCTCGATGTGGATTGCGATCTTTCTAACGTTCTTTTTATCGTCACCGCCAACGTTCTGGACACGATTCCGGAACCGCTGAAGGACCGCATGGAAGTGATGCGCTTGTCGGGATATATCATGGAAGAGAAGATCCAGATTGCAAAAAAATATTTGATTTCGCGCAACCGCAAAAGCATGGGTCTCAAAACAGAGAACATCCAGTTCACCGATGATTCTCTTGCAAAGATGATTGACGGATACGCGCGAGAGGCCGGGGTGCGAACGCTCGAAAATCAGATCAAGAAGATTTTGCGCAAAGTTGCGCTCAAGATCGCGCGTCATAAAAAAACCAAAAAGGTCACCATTACCCCAACGAATTTGAGTGAATATTTGGGCAAGCCGATCTTTACTTCGGATCGCTTCTATGAAAAGATGCCGATCGGAGTTTGTACGGGACTTGCTTGGACGGCTCTTGGGGGAGCGACTCTTTATGTAGAAGCCATGCGTGCGACGAGCGAAGATAAGACGGTGACCAAGCTGACGGGGCAAGCCGGAGATGTGATGAAGGAATCGTTCCAGATCGCTTGGAGTTATCTGCATGCGTCTTCGGAAAAATATGCTCCGAACGTTCCCTTTTTCTCTAAATCGGAAGTGCACGTCCACATTCCTGAGGGCGCGACTCCCAAAGATGGTCCCTCCGCAGGCATTACCATGGTGACGGCTCTGCTTTCTCTTTTGATCCAAGAGCCGGTGAGTGAAGATCTGGCGATGACCGGAGAGGTGACTCTGACGGGAAAGGTGTTGCCCATCGGGGGCTTGAAGGAAAAGTTGATCGCTGCGAAACGATCGGATATTAAAACCCTGATTTTTCCGAAAAATAATCTTCGCGATTATGATGAGCTGCCCGAATATTTGAAGAAAGGCCTAAAAGTCCACTTTGTGGAGCATTATGACGAGGTTTACAAAATTGTATGGCCCAAGAGAAAAATCCATGAGAAAGAAATGGAAAAACGAGTGCCGAAAGAAGATCGTTCCTCCAAAGGAAATAGAAGAGCTCGCGCGTAACCTTCGTCAAAAAGGACAAAAGATTGCCACGCTCAACGGCTCCTTTGACCTTCTTCATGCAGGGCATTTGTATATTATTTTTGAGGCATCGCTGGTTGCGGACGTCTTGATCGTAGCGCTCAACAGCGATGCATCGATCAAGCGCTATAAAAGTCCGAAGAGGCCCATTATTCCCCTGAAATATCGTCTGGAGATGATGGCGGCTCTTGGCTTTGTCGATTATGTGACCTGGTTTGATGAGACCGATCCAAGAGAGCTTTTGAAGCGCATCCGGCCCGATGTGCACGTCAATGGAGCAGAATATGGGGAAGATTGCATGGAATCGGCCACCGTGCGCCAAATGGGCGGAAAGTTGCATCTTGTACGACGCATACCCTCCCTTTCAACAACTGCAATTATCGAGAAGATTCAGCAATGCGCACCTTAGCCAAATTTTCCAATGAAGAAGAGGCGCGGAAATTCTCCTTTTTCTTAAAAAAACAGGGGATAGCCAATAAGATAGATGTTGAGAAAAATTCTTTTTCTCTTTGGGTAGAGGATGAGGATGATCTTCTCAAAGCACAAAATTTTTTCGATCAGTGGAAAAGGGGAGCTTTGCTTCTTCCCGAGGTTAGGGTCGAAGAAACCCCTCCTCCCGAAAACAGCGAAATGGAAGAAGAGGAATTTGTAGAAGATGAGGAGCCGTTTGTAGAGGAAGAGGCAAACGCGCCGGAGCTTGTCCCAAGACCTCGGCGCAAACATTTTATTCTGACCGGCCTCTTCTTTCTGTTATGTATTCTTTTTTTTCTCATCCACCTCTTTCAATCCTATGATTGGCAAACCCCGTCGAAAGGGATTTTTTTGGACACTCCCATCCAAAATGCCCTTCTCTATGACAATCCGTCGATCTTGCAAGAGGTGAATCAATACTTGATGGAGCATCCGGTTGCCCTTGACATCGATCTTCACAAAGACTTTCAAAAGATCCCCTTGGAAATGCAAGATATGCTCAAAAAGGGATCCGCGCTTCCCGTCTGGCCCGGATTGGAGTCTTATCTTAAGGAGAAATGGAAAACGCCCGAGAAAAAACTTCCCTCCTTTCCCATGTTTGAAAAGATCCGCCAAGGACAGATCTGGCGCCTTGTTTCTCCGGCCTTTTTTCATGAGAATCTCTTGCACATTCTTTTCAACGTTCTCTGGCTCTGGGTGTTGGGCAAGCAGATTGAATCCAGGCTCAGCAAAATCAAATATTTGTCTTTAGTACTTGTCATCGCTCTTTTTACCAACACCTGTCAATACCTCATGAGCGGATATAAGTTTTTAGGATATTCCGGCGTGATCATGGGGCTTGTGGGATTTATCTGGATGAGGCAAAAAGTAGCTCCTTGGGAAGGGTATCCTCTTTCGAAGAGCGCCCTATTGTTCATCGGCATCTATATCTTGTCGCTCTTTGTCTTGCAGTTCTTTTCTTTTGGCCTTGAAGTTGTGGGCGTTCATCTGTTTTCTGCCAACATTGCGAATACGGCCCATATCAGCGGTGGAATTTTAGGACTGATTTTAGGACGCTTTCCCTTTTTTTCCAGGAGGGTCAGTGAGCAATAAAGACGTCATTATTTTAGGATGCTCCAGCCAGCAGCCCACCAGAAATCGCAATCATGGGGCCTATCTTTTTCGTTGGAATGAAGAGGGTCTGCTTTTCGATCCGGGAGAGGGCACGCAAAGGCAGTTTATTTTTGCCGAGATCGCGCCTCCCGTGGTGACCCGCATTTTTGTCAGCCATTTTCATGGCGATCATTGCCTCGGCGTTGGTTCCATGCTTATGCGGCTCAACCTCGATAAGGTGACCCATCCGATCCATTGCTATTATCCCGCGAGCGGGAAAAAATATTTTGACCGTCTGCGCTTCGGATGCATTTATCATGAAAATATTCACATCGTCGAGCATCCCGTTTCTAAAGAAGGTCTTGTAGAGGACGACGGAAAGTTTCAAATTGTTGCGGCTTTCTTAAAGCATGGAACGGACAATGTGGGATGGCGCGTCACGGAACCCGACCGCATCAAGTTTGATAAGGGTAAGCTGGACCATTTTAAGATCCAAGGATCTCTTGTGAAAAAACTGGAAAAAGAGGGTTTCCTCTTAATCGATGGCCGGAGGATTGATTTGGATCAGGTAAGCCATGTACGTAAAGGCGGCTCGATCGCGGTGGTGATCGATACGGTTCCTTGTCCGCAAGCGGTCCATTTGGCAAAAGATGCGGACATTTTGCTCTGCGAGAGCACCTATCTGGAAGATCATCGAGATCTGGCAGAAAAATACATGCACATGACAGCCAAGCAGGCGGCTTTGATTGCAAAAGAGGCTCATGTAAAAAAGCTCATTTTGACCCATTTTTCCGCTCGTTATCAAGACGAGTCCGCATTCGAAAAAGAAGCCCGCGAAGTTTTCCCCAATAGTTTTGCGGCAAGGGATTTTGCGCGGTTTGAGTTTCCAAAAGACTGATCAACTACCCGCGTCTAAAGGCGAAAGAAGGAATCGATTTTTTCAACATATGCGCACATTTTCCTCCCCCAGCTGAAGCAGGGGGACTCCAATGTGCGCATATGTTGAAAGTCGCTAACTTCGAAACCGGATAGCCGAACATCTTCGAAATTGATATAAAGATTTGTATCCTTAGCCAGGCCCTGATTTTGGCGCAGTTGGATCTGTTGAAAAGCGGCCCATGTTTTCCCCGAACGGCGCATTCCCATAAGAACCCATGCTTTTTTTACATCCGGGTGGTGTTTGGGAGGGGAAATATCGCGCAAAATGAGCTTTGCAGGCTTCTTTCCCGGAACTCTAAAATGATGGAACGGAGGAGCTGCTTAATATTGTCTTTCATACAAAGACAGTTACAGCATAGATTGTCTTTCTCAGAAAGACAATATTCACGCTAACAGTATAACGCCCTTTAAATCTGAGCGTTGCGCAATTTTTTGTTGCTCTTTGCCTCTTGATTTCAAAAGCTGCCATGGCATAGACGCGAGGCAAAGTTGATCGAGTTTCTAGCGAATATCATGCTAAACTGGTGTAAAAAAACAAATGTCTTTTTATCGCCACCTCAACCAGCTTTTCTTTGGGGGCGGATGTGAAATTTTCCAAGCACTATAGCCGCCATAGGATAAAAGATAGAGGCCTCCTGAGAGAGCCAACACGAATCCACCCTGAAGCGATCCTTTACATATAGTAGGAGATTGAAAGTTTATACATTTTTGCACAGCCCAAAGCATGCTGAGTCCCGCAATTATACTCAGAAACCCTCCGGCCATATTTGCAATTGCTGCTGCTACATCTGTTACTACATCGAGGACATTATTTGCTTTGGTTACTGTTGGGTGGATTACAGTAACTACAGCATATACTGTTGTGACAACGCCTGCTGCCCAATAAGGTGCCGCTGCATAAGGAATAAACCAAGAGGCAATACCTCCTGCTATTACTGGGATTGCTCCTTTTAAAGCCAGATCCAAAACATATTTTGCACCTGACTTGAAGTCTTCTCCTACCATTCCAGATGAGGTACACATTTTTTCTGACTCCTTTTTTGGTTAAAAACATTAAACATTGTGCGCAAAGAATGACTATTTCTCAAATGAGTGTGTTCGATTTGACTTCTATCCCCATTCCGTTATCCATCATAGGGAAAATTTTTCCTTTCTTATAAAAAATATTTTACTTTAAAGCTAAAATTTTGCATAACATTTGCGTAACTTGCATATGTTATGGAGATTTTTTCCTGGAACTGCATCATATTGAGACCAAAATTGGATCTTCTGGTAACTTGTTGTGCGTTTTGAAAAAACATTTGAGCACAATCAGAGAGGATTCCTTGCATAAGACCGAGAACACCATTTATGCAACAATATTAGAAATGGGTAAAAAGATCTTACAGGAGCATTTAGATTCCCTCCAGGACACACCAAATGACTGTGCGTATAACACCCAAGGAGCACAACTTCCATTTAAAGCGGAATCAGAAAGAGAGTATTTGTCAATTTTTGGCCCTGTTAAGATCAAACGCGCTTATTATTGGAAAAAAGGATCTGGAGAAGGACTGTGTCCTTTGGATCATCAGCTGAATCTGCCGGAAGGAAAGTTTTCTTACGCTTTACAAGACATGACCCTTAAGCTGATCGCTTCTCAGCCGTATCGCGAAGCTTTATCCACAATCGACAAAATTTTCGGAATCTGTCTATGGCCAGAAGCAATCCAGTCTATGGTTATGAGAGCAGCAGCTTATGTTCATAGCTTCTATAAAGGAATCAAAAAATTTGAAGATACAGAAGGTTCGGTTATAGCAGTGACAATGGATTGCAAAGGCATTCCCATGGTTCCGGAAGAAAGATCTCCTAATAAAGAACCAAAACAGAAAAAAGTACGCAGAGAAAAGGGCGATAAAAGGAAAGGGCTACGAAGAGATGCAGTGGTGACTTCTCATTTTACATTTCACCCCGAATCTCGTACGCCCCAGGAGATGCAAAAAAGCCTTATGCATTGGCATACAGATCGAGAACAAGCGGAGTATGCCGATCACAAGAAAGAAAGACGGGAAGCAGGAAAATTGGAGCCAAGAGAACCTATTAACAAAGAAGTTCATGCTGTGATGGATGGCAAAGAAAAAGCCTTTGAAAGACTTGCCGATCAGATATTACACAGAAATCCCGCGCAGGATAAAAAAATGATCGTGTTGATCGATGGAGCCTCGGCACTTGAGAATCGCTTTAAAGAAGAGATGACAAAAAGAAAATGGAAGCATCGCGTTGATGCTTATATTTTAGATATTTTTCATGCTACTGAGTATTTGTGGGAAAGCGGAACCGCCTTATATGGGGAGAAAGATCAAAGAAGACAGCAATGGGTTGCTGACAAGCTGCTTGCGATTTTAGAGGGAAAAGTTGGGTATGTCGTAGGGGCCATGAGACAAATTCTTAAGAAAAACAAGCGTGGTCTGAAAGAGAGCCAGAAGTCGATGCTGCAAAAAGTGATCACATATTTAAGCAATCACAAGCACATGATGAAATATGACGAGTACTTAAAAAAGGGATATCCGATCGGCACAGGTGTTGTTGAGGGCGCTTGTGGCAGCCTCGTAAAAAACAGAACCGATCGGTCTGGCATGAAGTGGACGCATGAAGGAGTACAGGCAATTCTAAATTTACGTGCGGTTAATCAGAACGGGGATTGGGATAAATATTTTGAATATTATATCGAGATGGAGCGGCAAAGATTATATCGAACCATCAATGCATCATAAGATTCGGTTTTTTGAAGTCAAATCGAACACACTCTTCTCAAATAATAAATCGATTCTTCTGGAAAAGAGCCTATTTCCTTGCATTATATGGTCAGAATTTTGTAACCTCATTTTCTTAAAAAAAATGTGGAGGTTCCAATGTCCAATTTATCCATTTTTTCACCTTTCAAGGTTGCTTCAGAGGTGGCTTGTTTTTGCTGGGGCAGTTCAACAAAGCAAGAGCCTTTTCTAGAAACCTTAAGAAAAACTTTTGGCGTCATGTTGAAAGCTATGGCGCTGATTGGATCGATCTTTACCATGGCAGTAAGCCTGGCATTTTTAGCTAGCGGAGCGGTAACTTCTGGGATGGTGGGAGCCTATTTGGCTGCTCTTTTAACGGGCTGTTTCCTATACGCCATATACTTTACGTTTGTGCAGAGAAATCAATAGCTGATCTGAAGTTGAGATCTCGTTTAAGGCTTCCCTGACGATCATAAGAGGTCGTTTAGGGGGAGAGCTCTTTGTCTTCTGATTTCAAAAGCTGTCATGGCATAGGCGCGAGGCAACGTTGTCTGGAAAAGAGCCTATTTCCTTGCATTATATGAACAGAATTTTGTAACCTCATTTTCTTAAAAAAAAATGTGGAGGTTCCAAATGTCCAATTTATCCGTTTTTTCACCTTCCAAGATTGCTTCGGAAGTAGCTTTTTTTTGCTGGGGCAGCTCAACAAAGCAAGAGCCTTTTTTAGAAACCTTAAGAAAAACTTATGTCGCCGTGTTGAAAGTTATGGCGATGCTTGGATCGCTCTTTACCACGGCAGTATGCGGTGCGTTTCTAGCCAGCGGAGCGGTAACTTCTGGAATGGTAGGTGTCCATTTGGTCGCACTTTTAGCGATCTGTGTCCTATACACCATATACTTTACGTTTGTGCAGAGAAATCAATAACTGATCTGAAGTTGAGATCTCGTTTAAGGCTTCCCTGACGATTGTAAGAGGTCGTTTAGGGGGAGAGTTCTTTGTCTTCTAATTTCAAAAGCTGCCATGGCATAGGCGCAGGCAACGTTAATCGAGTTCTTGCATCCTTGCAGGGGAATTTCTAAAAGAGAGTCTACTTGTTGGAGAATCGAAGGATGGATGCCCATCTCCTCATTGCCGAGAATGAGGGTGAATTCTTTGGGGAAAATAAAATCATGAAGAGAAAGGGCATTTTTGCCCGTATCAAGACCAATCCAGGGGCGGGGAAGGTTTTCAATTGATGCATTGGGAGTGGTGGGCACATAAGAAAAACTTCCCATCGAGGTCTTCATTACCTTCTCATTGTCGATGAAGGGAGTCTTTTCTGAAAAAAATACCGATCCTAAACGCAGAGCCTCCGTTGTACGAAGAATGCTTCCGACATTATAGGCGGAGCGAACGTGGTCGAGATAGATGCAAATGGATAGAGGCTCTTCTACTGCAAGACGCTCTTTGGATTTGAGGGGCGGTAAGAGATTGTACTCTTTGACGTCATAGCCGGAGGCGCGTAAATGTTCGTGATAAAGATCGGAAATGGCTTCTTGGGAAAAAGAGCAAGGAGATGGAACATGCATCCACTTGGTCATTTGTAGATAATGAGAGATGAGGGAGGTCTCCTCTTCTTTGTAGAGAATCTTTTCGTAGATTGCGCGTAAAATTTGCGCACACTTCTTATGTTGTTGTAGGAGGGGCAAAGAGAGAAATTTCTTCTCGGTAAATATCATTTCTTTACATTGAGGTATTCGGACAAAGGGCCCTGGAAGAAGACAATTTTGTGATCGGATTCAAAGGAGATGATCTTATTGGCGACATTGCCTACAAGATCGCGGTCGTGGCTGGCAAAAAGAACGGTTCCCTTGAACTCTTCAAGCCCCCAAGCAAGTGCGGAAACTGCTTCTATGTCGAGATGGTTATTGGGCTCGTCGAGAATCAGGACGTTGGGCGTTGTGAGCATGAGTCCGCCTAAAAGCAGCCGGGCCGTTTCCCCTCCGGAAAGAGCCTTTAACTCTTTGAAAGCATCGTCCCCTCCAAAGAGCATTTTGCCTAAAATTCCGCGAATCTCTTGATCCATGATCTTTTCTCGACGAGATTTGAGCCAGTCAAAGAGGGTAACTCCTGGTTTTTTTTCGAGAACGTCGCTGTGGTTTTGGGGAAAATAACCAATCTCTACGTTATGTCCCTTGGAGATTTTTCCATTATCCGGATCCAGAACGCCTGCGAGCATTTTCAGAAGGGTTGTTTTTCCTCGTCCATTATTGCCGATGATCGCAATTTTATCTCCGCGAAGAACGTCGCAGGAGAAGTCCACGATCACGGGTTTGTTCTGGTATCCTTTCGAAACCTTATCGAGGCGAAAAACGACTTGACCCGCCTGTTTTTCCGAAGAAATGATGCGGATGTAGGGACGTTGGATGTTGGATTTTTTGAGCTCTGAGGGCTGCAGTTTTTCAATCTCCCGAATGCGCGATTGGACTTGCGACGCCCTTGTTCCGGCTCCGAATTTGGAGACAAATTCTCTCAATTGCGCGACTTTCTTTTCTTTGCTTTTGTTTTCTTCTTCCGTGCGTGCGCGAACGGATGTTTTGGTGACGAGCATTTCATCATAGTTTCCGGGATAGGTGATGATGGTGTCATAATCGATGTCGGCGATATGCGTTGTGACCGCATTGAGAAAATGGCGATCATGGCTCACCACGATCAGAGTTCCCTTATATTTATGCAAAAACTCTTCGAGCCAGTGGATCGATTCCATGTCCAGGTGGTTGGTGGGCTCATCGAGAAGTAGAGCCTTGGGCTCTCCAAAAAGAGCCTGGCAGAGAAGAGCGCGGAATTGATGGTCTTGAGGGACGGAGAGCATTTTTTCGCGAAAAGAGTCCAAGGGAAGCCCCATGCCAGAGAGCAGCTCTTCAGCCTCTGATTCGGCAGAATAGCCGTTTTCTTCTGCGATGGTGCATTCAAGCTCTCCGAGACGCATGCCGATCTCGTCGGTCATCTCGTGAAGTTCCAGCGATTCTTTTTCTTTTAACGCATCCCAAAGGCGCTTGTTGCCCATGATGACGACGTCGAGAAGCGTGTCTTGTTGAAAAGCTTCGATATTTTGCTTCAAAAAACCGACTTTTTGGGGAAGGGAAATCGATCCGGTCGTTGCTTCTTCGAGCCCCATAATGATTTTTAATAGAGTCGATTTGCCCGAGCCGTTCGGACCCGTCAGGCCATATCGGTTGCCGTCATTGAAGGTCATCGTCACATCTTCAAAAAGGGTGCGTCCGCTAATCTTTTTTGAAATGTTGTTTAGGGTAATCATGGGAATAAAAAATTGGTTTGCTTGAAGAATAGAGCCATTGTACCATAAGGAAAGATGCAAAACAAGAAGCGTTGGTGGATTTTTCTTCTCGGGTTCATTCTTTTTTAGAATATTTGCGCTTGGCCAGACAGGTCTCCGCGCATACTCTTCGGGCATATTCCATCGATTTGGAAGATTTTTTTGCGCATATGGCCAAGAAAGAAGAGGGTATTTCGATGGAAAAGATCGACAAGTGGCACATCCGCTCCTACCTCTCTTTTCTTTATGATCAAAAGAAGAAAAATCGCACAATTTTGCGCCATCTCTCTTCTTTGCGCTCCTTTTTCAAATATCTGGTCAAAGAAAAGATATTGGTTTGCAGCCCTCTGGATGACATCGAGGGGCCGAAAAGGGAGAAAAGGCTTCCGCTTTTTTTATCCTATCCACAGATTGAAAATCTCTTTTCCCGGCCCGATGTTACTACCTATTTAGGTCTTCGCGATCGCGCTATTATGGAGCTTTTTTATAGCTCGGGCCTGCGTCTAAGCGAGCTGGCCGCTTTGAACCGATTGGATTTGGACCGATCGCAGTTTTTGCTGAGAATTCAGGGGAAGGGAAAGAAAGAGCGTATCGTGCCCATCACGCAAAATGCAGCCAAATGGATCCTTTCCTATTTAGAGCATCCCGAACGCTTTTTGAAAACAAAAGCTCACGAAGCGCAAAAAGATGAAAGGGCCCTTTTCCTAAACAAATGGGGCACTCGCATGACCACCCGCTCGATCGATCGCAATTTCAAACACTTTTTAAAAAAAAGCGGTCTTGCGGAAAAAATTACGCCCCACACCATTCGGCATACGATTGCGACTCATTGGCTAGAAAATGGAATGGATTTGAAGACGATACAGCTTCTTTTGGGACACAGCTCTCTTTCTACGACGACGATTTATACCCACGTTTCTTCCAAACTCAAGCGGGAGGTGTATGACAAGACCCATCCGCGCGCCAAAAAGTCTTTGGGTTTGCTGGAGAGTTGAGAGAGAGCTTCTTTTTTCTCGTGAGAAGAGAAATCAAAAAGCCTCTTCCGAAAAGAAGAGGCCTCTTTCTGAAAAAACCTGATTTCATCCATCCTGATCGGATTGATGAATCTTCAGTTACGAAACCCTGCACTGAACCGAAGGCATGTTTGCCCAGAGGGATCGTATTGCTTTCAAGAAAGCAGGACCCTGCTTTACAAGAAGAGTTTCCACACCAATCACGAAACAATGACCGACGACGACTCCTAATGCGGAGGACAGAAAGGAACCTGAACTTCGATTGTGGTAGGCGGTAACAGATTCTGCTTGTTCTTTTGCCCAAGGAGTGATCACGCGGTTATAGAGAGCTTTAATACCATAATGAGCACCAAGAGCAGCTCCTCCTGAAAGAAGAGATAATGCACCGATGTTTTCTGCTAGCCAGAAGCCAATTGGTTCCCAAAATATAAAGGTGGGGAGGGCGGCTGCATAAAGCGTTAAAGCTGTTGCGAAGATGGCGATTGCTGCCAGAGCAACTACGACGGGTTTTACTTTTTCTACAATATTTGGAAGATCTCTCTTGTCGAAAGAAACATTAAACAACGTAAAGTTTTTATCTACTGCTGAGAGTGTTGACATTATAACCTCGTTTAATTGTTGATTAGAAACGTGCGGAAATTATCCAACTCTCTCATGTTTTAATTCAATTTAAGCATTAATTTTATTTTGTAAAAATTGTTTATTAACAAATAAAGATTTTTCTAAGCAAATAAGGAGGGGAGGTAGAGAGATGCGTTCAGAGCGTTAGATTGCGATGAATAATGTCCAAATTTCTTTATAATTCGGACAAAAACCTTGAAAAATGTCCAAAAAACAGACAATTCGGACATAATTCGGACAAAAATCTTGAAGAGCACGGAAATTGCATGAAATTTTCCAGCCCTTGATTCTTAATTATTTGTGTTTTTCAAACTGAGATCCAGTTGGGTTTGGAGATATGTTTGAAGAAGCACAAAATGTGCTTTTTGAGAGGAGAGCTTTTTACCTGTTCCACTATTCCACCAAACATATCCACAAGAAGTTGTTAAAGCAAAAAAAGCGTGAGAACTGATTGGCCAGCAGGATCTTGACCAGATTTTTTCTTTAAGAGAAAAAAAATCCCGGGAGAGCGTTAAGCCGGATTCTGTCTTCGCCCGAAGGCGGAGGGTATCATTCCTCTAGGGAACCTGTTGCCAGATTCCTCAAGCGACCTACTCGAGCTATCGATGCGAAGAACATCTTAAGGCCCTTTTTGGTCTTGCTCCGGATAGGGTTTGCAACCTCTTGAGTTTCCTCAAGGAGGGTTGGGGTCAGCCAACATTTTCACTCGCAGCAAGGCCGCGACATGTTTTCTGTTGTACTTTCCGTAGCCTTGCGGCCCCCAGTCTTTCACTGGTATCCTCTTCTGTGGAGTCCAGACTTTCCTCTGCTGAATTGCAGCAGCGATACCCTGCTTTCCCGGGAAAAACTTGATTTCAAGTACCGGCCCTGCGGCGGCGGCGTTTGGTTGCCGCGGGCGTTCCGAGCAGATCTTCGCTTTCCGGCCAGAAAAGAATGCGAGAACAGTGTTCGCAAAAGATGAGCCTTTCTCCTTTGCGGACGAGGTTTTCATGTTGCGCAGTGAGCGAAATATGGCATCCGTTGCAGGTGCGGTTTTCAATAGGAACGACCACGCGGTCTCTTTTGTTGCCGAGAAGACGTTCGTAGATTTTGAGAGTTTCGGGATCTGCAGCGGGCAGTAATTGATCCCGTTTTGCTTTCAGATCCTTGCCTTCCGCATTGATCATTTGGATGGAAGAGCGGATTTCTTTTTCCAGCTGCAGGCTGCTTTCTTCCGAAGAAGCGAGGCTTTCCTTGATCTTTTGCAGAATCTCTTCTTCCATGTTTCTGCGGTCGATCAGATTGCTCGTTGCCTGTTCTGTGGCAAGCCGCTCTCTTTCTGCCGAAGACATCTCATGGGTGAGTGCATTGAACTCATCCACTTTTTTGATCGAGCTTTGCTGTGATTCGAGTTTTTTGATGTGATCTTTGATCTCAAGGATTTTGTGTTCGTGGATTTGGATGTTTTTAGAAAGCTCGGTGATTTCCAGCTGTTTGGCTTCGAGCTGGTGCTTCAGATCGTGGCGAAGGCTTTCAATATGCTGGAGTTCTCCCTGTCTTTCGCGTTTCAAACGCATCAGGCGGAGCATTTTCATGTCGAGTTCTTGAATCTCGAGAAAAATTGATAATATTTTGAGCATTTTTCCTCAGGAAATGGTAGGACTTTGCAGGCAAGTGTATCTTTTTTAATGCTAATCATCAAGAAAAATTGAGGGGGCGGCTCAAAAGGATCCTCATTTCTTTCTCTCGAGTAGAAATGCCGTTTTTCTCCGGGTTTATAGGTTTTGCGAGCGCTTAGTAAAAAAGGAGGTGCAAAATACGGCCTTTAAAATATTTTATTAGCAGGGCGCAATTTTTCATTTCAAAATCTTTTTTAGACTAAGAAAAGGTGTTTCAGTTGTGAAATATTTGGTTGGACGTTTTCAGTTTAGGCTGTTTCAAAAAGAGTTTCTTTTTTAGAATGCAAACGATCATCTCTTGGGGGTCTTTATGTCCTACTTGAAAAAGTATTTTTCCAAAGTGTCGGAAGAAAAACGAAACTTAGCTGCCATCTCTTTTTATGCTGCCATCGATCATATCCATCAAACATCTCCGGAAGTGGCAATGAGCATCCTCAAGGAGTTAGAAGATCAGAGAAGCCATTTAAAGCTCATTGCTTCGGAAAATTTTTCTTCTCTGGCTACCCAGCTGGCAATGGGCAACCTTTTAACGGATAAGTATAGCGAAGGATTTCCTTATCATCGATTTTATGCAGGATGCGAAAACGTCGATACGGTGGAACAACTTGCCGTTGATCTGGCCAAAGAACTCTTTCAAGCAGAACATGCCTATGTGCAGCCCCATTCGGGAGCCGACGCCAATATGGTTGCCTATTGGGCGATGCTCGTCTACAAAATCCAAAACAAATGGCTGGAAAAGATGAATAAAAAGAGCGTTGACGAGCTCTCCTCGGAGGAGTATGAAAGCCTTCGCAAGGAAATGGTCTCACAAAAGGTCATGGGGATGTCTCTTGGCGCCGGCGGGCATTTGACCCATGGGTATCGACAGAACATTTCTTCGAAAATGATGCGCTCGGTTTCCTATGACGTCGATCCAAAAACGGGCCTTCTTGATTATGATGCCATTGCAACGCTTGCCAAAAAGGAAAAACCGCTCATTTTGGTTGCGGGATATTCTGCCTATCCGCGCCTGATCAATTTTGCCAAGATGAGAGAGATTGCCGATAGTATCGGTGCCCTTCTCATGGTCGATATGGCCCATTTTGCCGGTCTTGTAGCAGGAAAAGTCTTCACGGGCGAATACAACCCTGTCCCTTACGCCCACGTTGTCACTTCGACGACGCATAAAACCCTTCGAGGTCCTCGAGGAGGGCTTATTCTTTGCAAGAAGGAGTTTCAAGAGGTGATCGACAAGGGATGTCCTTTGGTTTTGGGAGGGCCTCTGCCCCACGTGATTGCAGCCAAAGCCGTTGCGTTTACGGAAGCTCTTTTGCCCTCTTTTTCTACCTATAGCCGCCAGATCGTGAAAAATGCGAAGGCTCTTGCCGAGGAGCTGAAGAAGCTGGGATGCGACGTGCTGACGGGAGGAACCGACAACCATCTTCTCTTGATCAATGTCGCTAAAAGCTTCCAGCTTACCGGACGGCAAGCCGAAACGGCCCTTCGAGGGGCAAGGCTTACGGTCAATCGAAATGTCATTTCCCATGATGCGAATGGCCCTTGGTATACTTCCGCAGTGCGCTTGGGAACGCCGGCAATCACCACGCTTGGAATGAAGGAAAAAGAGATGAAGATCATTGCCGGATGGGTGGCGGAGATTTTAAAGAACACCAAGGCCGTCTTTTCCGAAAAGGAAGGGGGGCTTTCTAGAGCTAAAGCAGAGACCGATGCCAAGGTGTGCGCAAGGGTCTATGGAGAGATCAAGACGCTTTTAGAGCAATTTCCCTTGTACCCGGAGCTCTCTCTTGCGTAAAATAGTTGAAAAAATTGTTTTTTTCCATCAAATGAAAAAGGAACAGGAGAGTTAAGTCAATGGAGCATGAACAGAGCAAAACAGAAAAGTTTCTGCACGATAAAATCGAACAGGTGATTTTAGACCAGCGTAGAATATTTCTTTCCGGAGCTGTCGATCAAGATTCTGCAAATGAGATCATTCGCAAGCTTTGGTATTTAGAACACCTATCTCCCGGAAAGCCCATTTTGTTCGTCATTAATTCTCCCGGCGGTTCCGTCGATTCTGGGTTTGCTATTTGGGATCAGATCCGCATGATTACCTCTCCCGTCTCTACTTTGGTGACGGGCCTTGCGGCTTCTATGGGATCTCTCTTGAGCCTGTCGGCCAAGAAGGGAAAGCGTTTTGCCACTCCTTACGCCCGGATCATGATCCACCAACCTCTGATCGGAGGCGTGATTCAAGGACAGGCGACAGATTTGGAAATTCAGGCGAAAGAGATGCTCAAAACAAGAGATATCATCGTCAAGATTTATTCCGAATCGAGCGGGAAGAGCGAAGAAGAGGTGCGCCGAGCGATTGATCGCGACAATTGGATGACGGTGGAAGAGGCGTTGAAGTTTGGCCTTTTGGATCGGGTAGTCTCCACCTACAAAGAAATTGGTTTTTAGCTTTTTGCAATTTTTCATTTTTAAAAAATTTCAAATTGGTGATGCGCGTTAAATAAAAAAAGGAATAGAATAAAAGATCAATTTCGTGCTTTTGAGAAATGTTTTGCACAACAAGCTAAATCATTTTTAGGAGGAAAAATTATGGCGAAGAATGTAGCGAAAAGAAAAACCATTATCGGAGTCCCTAAGGAAATTAAGAATAACGAGTTTCGCGTGGGAGCAACTCCTTATAGCGTGAAAGCGTTTGTGGACGGCGGCCATGAAGTCTGGGTGGAAAAGAATGCCGGAGACAAGATTGGATTTTCCGATAAAATGTATGAAAGCTTTGGAGCAAAAATGGCTTCTTCTCCAAAAGAAGTTTTCCAAAAATGCGAAATGATCATCAAAGTTAAAGAGCCTTTGGAAGCCGAGTTTCCCCTCCTTCGCGAAGGGCATATTCTCTTCACCTATCTCCACTTGGCCCCCGATCCGGCACAGACCAAACAGATTTTGGCTAAAAAGATCATCGGTATTGCCTATGAGACCGTGACCGATGCAAATAATCGCCTGCCCCTTCTCATTCCGATGAGTGAAGTGGCCGGAAGAATGTCCATTCAAGTGGGCGCAACCGCCCTGCAGCTCATCAACGGAGGAAAGGGCGTTCTTCTCGGTGGCGTTGCCGGAGTGAAGCCCGGAAAAGTTCTCGTGTTTGGAGGAGGAACTGTTGGAACGGAAGCGCTTCGTGTAGCTCTCGGCGTTGGCGCCGATGTCACTGTATTTGATAAAAGCTTGTCCCGCCTTCGTCAGCTCGATGAGCTTTATGGGCCCAGGCTCAAGACGATCTATTCCACTCCTGCTGCAATCGATGAAGCGATCAGGACTGCTGATCTGCTCATCGGAGCTGTCCTTGTCCCTGGAGGAAAGGCGCCTCGATTGATCACCAAAGAAAGCCTGAAGAAGATGGAGCCCGGCACCGTCCTCGTAGACGTTGCGATCGACCAGGGAGGATTTGCAGAAACATCGAAAGCCACTACTCATGCCAACCCCACCTATATTGTCGACGGGATTGTCCATTATTGCGTTGCCAATATGCCCGGCGCGGTGGCAAGGACATCGACGATCGCGCTGACGAATGCAACACTGCCCTATGCTTTGAAGTTGGCGAATTTAGGCGTGAGCCAGGCCCTTTTGGAAGACCCCGGGTTTCTCAAAGGATTGAATGTTTTCAAAGGCAAGGTAACCAATGAGAATGTGGCTCAAGATTTGGGATATGAGTATGTCCCCCCGGAGCAGGTGCTCAGATAAATCTATCTCTCGAGTAGGGGGCGGCGCTTTCTGAAATAAGAGGAAATATGAAGATTCCCGAGTGGATTCAGAAAGTGAGAGAAAGCTCCTCCTCCAGCAGGGGAAAAAAGGTGAAGGAAATCCTTTTTTCTCGAGGAACCTACCAAGTAGCTGTCTATGAAAAAAAGGGCCGAAAGACTTTTTGGCCCTTTTTGCGTTTGGATAGCGAAGGGAATCTTCTCGATTTTTTCTGTACCTGTCCCGAATCGGAAAAAAAGCTGGGATGCTCTCATGTAGCGATTGCCTTTCATGCTATTTGCGATGAAAAAAAAGGCCCTCTTCACATTCGCTTCAACACCTCTTTTTGGAAAGCTTTTTGTCTTGTCGCTCAAAGAAGATGCACAGATCCGTTGAAGAAAAAGGGAGCCGTATATTCTTGCGGCAAAGAAAAAGAGCCTTTTTTTCAGATATATGTCCTCACAAAAAAGGCGAAAGAATATCTCAAGGAGCTTCTTTCCAAAAAAACAATGGAAGAGAGTTCTTGGAAGTTTTCTAATTTTTCCTCGGAAGAAATTGCGCTTTGGAAACAGAGAAATGCTTCCGAAGAGATCCTTTTTGAGCTCTCCTTCTGGTCCGATCTTGCCAAATGGTTTTTTTTTCTCCAGGAGCAGAACAAAAAATATCAGGTTTGCTTTTCCGGGAAGTTCCCGCATGTTGCGGTAGCGTCTTTCGCAGACGGTAAGGTCCTGCTTTCGTTAAAAAAAGAAGACTGGCTCCTGCTCATACCAACGCTTTCCTCTATAGATTCTCCTTTGAAGATTCATGGGAAAGAGGAGAGTATTGAAAAGATCACCTTCGATCCCAATCTTGCCTGTTTTCAAATCGATTTTAAAGAACATAGGAAGAGAGAGGGCAAGGAGATTGAGATTGGAGAGTGGATCTATGAACCGGGGAGGGGTTTTGTTTCCAAGGACCGCCCCTTTCCCTCCTCGATCATCGAGAAAAACGAGATTGCGTTTTTTTTAGAAAAAGATCCCCATCTCTTTAAGAGATGTTTGAGCGGAACGCCCATTAAACTCGAATCCGTTGAGGCCAAATACCATCTATTTTTCGACGAAAATCTTTCTTTGCACATTCAGCTCTATGTGTTTGAGAGCAAAGAGCTGCAGCAGCCACACGCTCAGTTCTTCCCTCCTTGGATCTACCTTCCCGATAAGGGGTTCGTCCGGTTGAAAGAGAGTTATTTCTCGGAAAAAGAGCTGATCCTTGAAAAAAAAGAGGTAGGAGACTTTGTCTCGAACCATCGGCTTTGGCTCCAAGAGATAGCGGGATTCCAAACCTATTTGACGCCGCTCTCTTCCCATCTGATCTATGACCTGCCGCCCGACGGTGATCTTCGTTTTGATCTCAAGATGGATCTTGTTGAGGAGACGGAGTTTTTTGATTTTATCGATTGGATCTACGTGCAAGGAAGAGGCTTTTATTTGAAAAAAACGCAGGCCCTCTCGATCCAGCCGGGACTTGTGGTAAAAAGAGAGGAGATCGCTTCTTTCATCCTCATGCATAAAGAAGATCTCGAAGAAGTGGCTTTTTTCTTTACCTCTTTAAACCCCATCCAAAAGATGGGGCTGAAAATTTTTTTGAACGAAAAAGAAGAAATCTGCATCCAGCCTAAGATCGAACTTGCCGCCGGCTTTTCTTTGGCGGACCTTGCCTTTTTTGATCAATATGTCTACATCTCCGGGAATGGATTTTTTGAGCTCCCTCCCTCGGCTAGACTTCCTGCCAAATATACGAAAGAGGTCATTATCTCTCATGAAGAGGAATCCTTCTTTTTTAGTTTTGAATGGGATGCTTTAGAACCCTTTGTCATATTGCTTGACGCAAGGCTCAAAAAGCCGGAAAAGCTTTTCTTAAAAGTGGTCCGCCTTGCCCGAGAAAAGAGAAAGAAGCGTCTGACCTATTTAGCCGACCTCTCCTATGAATCGGAAATCGGCCCATTAAGCGTCAAAGAGCTTTGGCAAGCGCTGCAAACGGATCGCAAATATCTCTTTTCAAAAGCGGGGCTTTTAGGACTGAAACAGCCTCGGTTTCATTGGCTCTGCTCTATTAAAAAGGAGCGATTTGATCGAAGGACGGGTTTTTTGCGTCTTTCTACCATGGAATGGCTCCGTTTGTGCATCTTTGAGAGTATCGAAGAGCCGATCGGGGAGACCGGCGAAGAGAAAAAAACGAGATCGCTGCTCGAAGAGCTTTGGAATTTTCGAAGCGACCGCCTGCTCGATATTTCCAAGCTAAGAGCAAAACTGCGCTCCTATCAAGAGACAGGGCTTCATTGGCTCTGGTTTTTATATACGAACGGTCTTTCGGGTATATTGTGCGACGAGATGGGCCTTGGAAAAACCCACCAGGCCATGGCGTTGATTGCAGCTGCGAGTCAAGAGGGGGAAAAAAAACATTTTCTTGTCGTTTGCCCCACATCGGTGATCTACCATTGGCAAGAGCTTCTGAAGAAATTTTTGCCCTCTTTGAAAGTGATGGTCTATCATGGGATGCACCGCAACCTCGAGGGGTTTAAAGAGAATTATGATCTGCTCCTCTCCTCCTACGGCATCGTTCGATCGGATCGCAAGGATCTCAAAAAGATCTTTTTTGAGGTTGCCATATTCGACGAAGTGCAGATTGCGAAGAATTATTTATCGAAGACCTTTCACTCCTTGAAAACGCTCTCTGCGAACATGAAGCTTGGCCTTACGGGAACTCCGATTGAAAATCGCCTGCGCGAGCTCAAGACCCTTTTTGATCTTGTATTGCCCTCTTATCTGCCCGCAGAGTCGGCTTTCCAAGAATTTTTCATCCTCCCCATCGAAAAGGAGAATGACGAAGAAAAAAAACAGCTGCTTCAAAAGCTGGTTCGGCCCTTTCTTTTGCGGCGCAAAAAAGCAGAGGTTCTGCTCGATTTGCCGGAGAAAATTGAAGAGATCTCCTATTGCGATCTGTCCGAAGAGCAGCGCAAGCTTTATCGAGAGGCTGTTTCCGAGTCGAAAGACGAGCTTTTCTCGGAGATCAAAGATCCGAAGAAGAGCATTTCCTACATTCACGTCTTTGCTCTTTTGACGCGGCTTAAACAGATCTGCGACCACCCTTCCCTTATTTACAAAGATCTGAAGAATTTTCATAAACATGAATCGGGCAAGTGGGATCTTTTTGTCGAGCTTTTGAACGAAGCGCGCGAGAGCAATCAGAAGGTGGTGGTCTTCTCGCAATATCTCGATATGATTGCCATCATCGAAGATTATCTCAAAAGAGAAAAAATTGGGTTTGCTTCCATCAAAGGATCGACGCGCGATCGAGCTACTGAGATGAGAAAATTTCGAGAGGATCCTTCTTGCGAGGTTTTTGTGGCCTCTCTACTTGCGGCCGGTCTTGGGATCGATCTTTCGGCAGGATCGGTCGTGATTCATTACGACCGATGGTGGAATCCGGCAAAAGAAAATCAGGCGACCGACCGGGTCCATCGTTTGGGGCAGAACCGCGGCGTGCAGGTTTTCAAACTGGTCTCTAAACAATCCATTGAAGAGCACATCCATCAGCTCATTGAAAAGAAAAAGGGGCTGATCGAAGAGATCATTGGCAGAGATGAGAGCGATGTGATCAAATGTTTCTCCAGGGAAGATCTGATGCAGCTTTTGCAAGCAATGACGCGCGACATTGAAATCGAAAGACTCGATTAAAAGTCACGATCTCTATTCAGGATTTTTCTTCTTCACTCCACCACTCCATCAATACGGCTACGAAGATTGAACTTACTACAATCGCGGGCAAATTGGCTCCCAAGCTTCCGGCGGTGATGGTCACGAGTGTGAGAAGTTTGAAGGTTGCTGCAGCACTCAGGGCGATCATGGGGATACGAATCATAACGCGAAGAATTTTCATTAAAGTTTCTTTAAAAGAATCTAGCCTTGATGAGTCTTTCCCCCACCAGAGAAAAGCGACGCGTGAAGGTGAAAAAACAGATAAACCAGCCATGAAAACCTCCCTATTTTCTTATTGAAGAACAAAATACTACAAAACCTTAGCATTAAATCAAAGAATCAAGGTTTACTGGCAGCAGCTCCCGCCCAAAATGAGAAATTGTAAACACCCTTACTTCTCGTACACGACTCAAAAGTGGATAGAAAACGCTTACGAAAATTTTTAGAAGCCTTTGTCTATGAAAAAAAACCTTCAGCGGGAGCTCCTGGTTTTCTGGTTAAGGCTTCCCATAAAATCGAGAAGTGCTGCGAATCGATAATATTTGAGAAATAACCACTCTTGCTGCACAATTATTGATCATTTTTAACCGATGAGGATCAGAATAATGAGCACATTAATGGCTACAGGTATTGGAGACAACATCCAGTCAAGCGCAAAATGGGTCTTCGAAAATGCATTATTCGGAGTAGGTGTAGCGATAGGCTCCGCTTTTCCCGCGGAGTCTCTCGCTTTGGCACCTTTGATATTGGTCGCAATTGTAGTAGGTGGTATAGCTCTAACGATAATAGAGTCAAGTGTACAAGCCTCGAAGGCATTGACAGCAATGACAATTATGGGTGGATCAGCTTTGGCTATATTTTCGACATTCGAGGTCCTTTCGTCTGAGAAAGCAGGTGTAACTGTGCGATATCGTAATATGTGTCTCGCCGGGGCCGGAGTAGTTCTTATAGGGAGCTATTCTCTTCTTGCCTACGGTGCCTATCATATTTGGAAACTTTCACATCCTCCAAAGAAGAGCTGGTATCAGTGGTAAAAAAGATGTTTTTTTGCTCCTGCCTTGCCCAGGATAAAGCAAGGAACAAGGTTCTTTGTCAGAAGCCCTTGCCTTCAGCGGGAGCTGCTGTTGAATCGATTTATTATCGGACAATACTTGATCTTTTTAACCAAAAATGGATCAAAAAAATGAGTACAGCAGCAAGTGGAATCATAGGCGGAGATGTTCTGTCAAAAGAAAAATGGGTTTGCGAACTCACGGTGGCCTGTTCAGTAGGCCTAACATTAGGAGGGGTGCCGCCTTACGTTACAGCACCTATTTGTATAGCAGCTATAATCGGAGCAGGTGTTTTTTTTCACCCAACGGTACAAAAAGCAAATAGCTTTCTAGACGCAGGAACAGCGTCTTTAATCATGGGCGGAGGGTGTTCGGCGCTACTTGCGGCAAGGTGGTTTCATTCTGGTGTGGAAAATTGTATTTCCTCAGACATTCCTAAAATATGTAGGGGATTTTATCTCGTCGTGACTGGAGTGGCCGCAATAGCAGGCGCCTTTCTTATCTGCTATGGTGTATACTATCTTTACAAATCTGTACAGCCTTCCCCAAAGAAGAGCTGGTATCAGTGGTAAAAAGGATACCTTTTTGCACCGGCGTTGCATGGTATCGTCGTTCCTAAAGACACAGGCTAGTGCTCTGCCATTCTTTAATTTTAGGATAAATTGACTTGAGTTTATGCCGACCGTTGCCAAACTTATAATCCTAAATTTTAACTATGACAGAGCACTAGTTCAGTAGATGGGCGAACATTACGACCCACCGGCTTCAAGATTGTGAAGAAAATGGACAAATGAATTATTAGCTGGATTAATAATTTTATGACACATTTGTAGAAATTTTGTCATAAAAAGTGTCGTAATAATGTCGCAAAAATGAAGAAATGATTGCCAAAGACTCGTTTTTATGACATAATTAAGAAAAAAGCGTCGTAAAAGCCATGCCATTTCATCCAAAATTCACAATTTCTATCCCGATTGCATCTGCACTCACGGCGATTGAGCATACACGGGGGTTTCTGGAGGCAGCAAATCTTTCGAGAGATTGGGTGTCGAAAATGCAGTCTCGTGCGCTGATTTTGGAAGCTCACCACACCACACATATAGAAGGAACTCATTTAAGCCTGGATCAGTCTGAAAGGCTGATTGCCGGTGAGGCAATATCCGGCATCGATTCTGAAGATGCAAAAGAATTGTTGAACTATAGAAAGGCTTTTGACTTCGTTGCTGACTATATCTTTTCTCAAGGAGCTATTACCGAAGGTCTAATTAGAGAAATCCATAGACGGCTTGTAGATGGTGTACGAGGAAATAGCGCCCATCCCGGACAATACAGAACCATGCAAAATTATGTGGCTAATTCAAAAACCGGGGAAGTGATTTATACTCCCCCCGCCGCCTATGATGTTCCGCTCTTTATGGCCGAGTTGGTAGATTGGTTGCAGAAGGAACAAACCATCCCACCCGTCCTTGTAGCTGGGATCGCACAGTTTCAACTCGTCCATATACATCCTTTTTTGGATGGCAATGGCAGAACGGCTCGTCTATTGTCCACCTTGTGTCTTTACCGATCGGGTTATGATTTTAAGAAACTTTTTACGATCAGCGAATACTATGATCGCAATCGACAGGACTACTACAGTGCGGTCCAATCTGTCAGAAATAACCATATGGATATGACGGTGTGGCTTGAATATTTCTCTAAGGCATTAGAGACCCAAATGCATGAAATTCAACTCAAAGGGTCTCACGCTATGAAATTGGATGTTTTAGTGGCGCAATATAAACTTTCTAAAAGACAGAAGCAGGCATTGGAAGGTTTGCTGGAAAGAGAAGAAGATTTTACCATTCAAGACTACGAATCGCTTTGCCCCGACGTCAATAGAAGGTCTTTGCAAAGAGACATTTCCGACCTAATAGAAAAGGGAGTTGTCTCCCAAAAAGGGATCAAAAAAGCGGCTCGCTACAGACTACTAATCCGCTAGGCACTTGCTTGTATGGGGGAAGATTCTTTCCCAAGTTTTTAAAATCTCATTCCAAAGGTGCTCCAAGCGCAGGAGGGCCCAGGTTCCTAAAGACACAAACCGGTTTAGTATATGGGCGAACATACGCCCCACCAGCTTCAAGATGGGCATTGCGACAAAAGAGATCGTTTTGGCGATTACTCTTACTACAGAGCTCGTAACTTTCCAAAGCGGCATGAGGAGATATTTCCCTAATGTTTTGCCGGTAATGTACAATCCGCACCAGAGCAGTCGCAAAGGTGGAAACAGAATTTTTTCAAAAATCCATCCGGCAACGCGGGCGGTTTCCATGAAAAGACGAGATGCATTGTTGAGTATTTTAAGAACCACTCGTGCGGTCACTCGAAGGACAGGCTTCATCATATAAGTCCAGCAGCGGTAGCAAATCCAATCGATGGGCTTTCGACATTTCAAATAGGTCCATCGAATCGCTTTTCCCACAGCAATCAATGGGGGCATTGCAATATGTTTCCAGAGAGGAGCCGTCACATTATGGAAAACCCAGAGACAAACAGTTTCCGTCTTTTTAGATAAAAAACTAAAGAATGCAGGAAAGGCTGCAATGATTCTTTTGGGAAGAGCCACTCCAAGGCCATAAATCGGAACGGCGCTTGCGACGAGAAGCTTTTCTCCGATCGTTTCAATGAGACTGCCCAATTTTGCTACAATGGGAACATTTGCCCAGCCGGCAAAGGCAGCGATCGAATATCCTAAAAAGCAACCGGTTAATCCATAGAGCGCGAGGGTATAAAGCACTCCCAAAATCATCAGAACCAAAGCAGTAATCTTTTTTTGTGTGGTCGATGCATGAAACACCATCTGCGCGTTGCCGATAATCAAATCTTTTGGGTTTTTTACAGCGATATCATAGAGAGCTCCCAGCATCGTTTTTCCAATGCGGGAAGGGAGATGTTCATCCTCATGAGATGACCAAGCATGGCTTGCTGTTTCAAGAGCAAGGGGATTGAAAAATATTTTTTCTTCTATTTCAAGAGATTCCTGAATATCTTCGAGCCCTGACCCAATTGCGAATCTTGGATTTATCCCACAACCAAATTGAAGAGATTCCTGACTTTTTTAGGGTCTTTGGCCAGTTGATGGAATTGGATCTTTCTAATAATCGAATTGAAAAAATTTCCCCGGCCCTGAGCGCTCTGACCCAGTTGCGAGGCTTGGATCTTTCACACAATGAAATATCGGAGATCCCGGATTTTATAAGAAATCTTACTCTTTTGGAGCAGTTGTTTCTTGGGAACAATAGAATTCATGAGATTCCTCCGACTCTAACCCATCCTCAATTGAAAATCTTGGATTTGTCCGATAATTTCATTCAAGAAATTCCCGAATTTATAGGAGCGCTTACTCTTTTGGAACAACTGGGTCTTTCCAATAATCGAATGAAAAAAATTTCCCCGGCCCTCGGCGCTTTGACCCGGTTGCGAATCTTGGATCTCTCAAGCAATGAAATATCAGAGATTCCGGATTTGGAAGGCCTTGCCCTTTTGGAAAGACTGGATCTGTCGAGCAATCGAATGAAAGACATTCCCGCCGCTATTCGCGCCTTTATCCATTTGCGAAGGTTGGGCCTTTCAAACAATGACATTGAAGGCAAGTGCTCAAAAAGTTGAGGTAAATACCTCATTCTTAGATCCTAAAAAAATATAAATCTTTTCTTTAATCGTTCGTCATCGTAAATTTACTTGCTTATGCAGAATAACAATGACCTCATTCAACGAATTTTAGAGCAAAATACCCAGCTCGCTGAAGAAGATCGACGCCTAAGAGATCGCCTCGACATTGCTTTGAACACCATTTCATTTCAGCACGAAGAAATCCAACGACTAAAAGATGAGATTGCAATTCTCAAGGGACAAAAGCCCCGTCCAAAGATTCCTCCCAGCACTTTAGAGGGGCAACAAAGCAAAGATAAGCAAAACGACAAAAATAAACTCTCCAGGGGGATGCATCCTCGACGTAAAAAAACCAAAAAACTTGAGATACATACCAGAAGTCGCATTAAGCCCGAATCAGTTCCCGAAGGAGCTACCTTCAAAGGATGTCAGAAATTTACCGTACAGGACATCATTCTTCAGCCTTACAATACCATATACGAACTCGAGCGATGGCAATTGCCTGATGGCACTTACTTAACAGGTAAATTGCCGCAAAATATCCAGGGACATTATGGCCCTCAATTGATCAGCTACGTTTTGCACCAATATTATGGCTGTCGTATTACAGAACCTCTGCTGTTTGCACAGTTGAAAGAAATTGGCGTATTGATCTCCGAAGGACAGTTGAGCAATATTTTGATCCAAGGAAAGGAAGCCTTCCATCAGGAAAAGAACGAGCTATTGTCCGCGGGGATAGCAGCTACAGGACAAGTAAAAGTAGACGACACCGGCGCTCGCCACCGAGGGCATAATGGCTACTCGACGATCATAGGGAACGAATATTTTACCTACATTGTGTCGACAGAAAGCAAAAGTCGCATAAATTTTCTCAAGATATTGCATGGGACGGCTCCTCGATATCTTATCAATGAAGACACTGCAGACTACATTGAGACCCTAAAACCCTCGAGTTGGTTAGGAGGATACCTCCTTTTGCAGGCCCGATATCGATCCATGAATCAAATAGAATGGGAGAAATTTTTACTCGCAATAAACATCAAGTCAGAAAGCGACATAAAACTTGTAACCGAGGCCGCCCTATTCGCGAGCCTGATAGAAAATGGCATACCAAGAGATCTTGGAGTGCATGGAGATGATGCAGGGCAATTCAATGTCTTCGTTCGATCTTTATGTTGGATCCATGAGGAGAGGCATTATCGAAAACTCATTCCCTTTGACGAAGCAACACGCAAAGCAATCGAGCAAGTCCGGGGAGAAATTTGGGATTTATACAAGGGGCTGCAGGAATACAAACTCGCGCCCTCTGAAAGCCTAAAATTGATTCTCGAGCAGAATTTTGACAATTTATTCTCAAAAAAGAAAACCATCAGTCCCACCCTAAACAAACAGCTGGCAAAAACTTATGAAAAAAAGGACGAATTGCTCAGGGTATTAGAGAAACCAGACACCCCCCTTCACAATAATGGAACCGAAACCGATGCTCGAGAGATGGTGGTTAAGCGGAAAGTATCCGGAGGGACTCGTAGTGAAGAAGGTCAAAAATGTCGAGATACTTTTGTAAGCCTAAAAAAGACTTGCTGTAAGCTTGGAATCACTTTTTTCGGATATCTTGAAGACAGAATCAACGGGTTGTGTAAAATTCCCAGGTTGTCGCAAGTAATCGTGTCGCGAGCTCCCTCGCGGCTCAAAGAAACTTAAAGTTTTTTACCTCAGTTTTATGAGCACTTGCCATTGAAGTGATTCCTAATTTCATAAACAAACTTGCAGAGTTGGAAGAGCTCTTCCTGGAAGACAATTTCATCAGGGTGATTTCAGTTGAGATTTTCAAAAACTTTTCCGGAAAAATAAGGCTTCAAGGGAATCCTCTTTTCCCCTTTATCCTGATGCAAACCGATGAGTCCCCAACACCTTCTTTGCAGCACCTCCTCTTGTTTCCGAAGCGTTTTTATTCTGGTGATTGAGTCATAACCGGAGCTTTTCGAGGTTTTCGATCTCCTTCGTAAACAATTATTTTTACGATGAGCCGTCTCGGGTGTTTCCTAATTAAAGTCTTATCGTTTTATGTCTTAGGCGTGTGTTTTTGTTTTTTTGATTTTGGAAGAATACCTTCGGAATGAGTTTGTTTTTATTAAAAGATGGGGTAAAATTTTCCTAAATTCATTGAAAATGTTTATGAACTATCCAAAGCTTGCTTTAGTCGGACGGCCCAATGTGGGCAAGTCCGCCCTTTTCAATCGCATCTGTCAAAAAAGACTTGCGATTGTTGATGCAGAGGAGGGAGTGACCCGTGATCGCGCCTATGCGATGGCAGAGCTTTTTGGAAAAAATTTTCTTGTTGTCGATACCGGGGGAATCGACCCCTTATTGCAAGGGCCTTTTTCTCAAGAGGTAAGAGAGCAGAGCGAAAGGGCAATCCAAGAGGCGGATCGCGTTGTTTTGGTTGTCGACGGAAGCGTGGGGCTGACGGATCTGGATCGAAAAATTGCCGAGCATCTGTCTGAGATGAACAAGTCCTTCGTGGTTGCGGTGAACAAGGTGGATACCATGCAAGACGAGGCGTTTATCCATCCCTTTTATGCCCTTGGAGGAAAAAAAATTTTTGGAGTATCGGCGCTCCACGGCTTGCAAGTGGTCGAGCTTTTGGAATGCGCTTTCGAGGGCATCGAGTGGCCTGCGGAAGCAGAGGAAAAAGAGACAAATAGCGCCACGCGTATTGCCATTGTCGGACGGCCGAATGTGGGCAAATCTACTCTTTTGAACTATCTGGTCGGAGAAGAGCGCACCATTGTCAGCGAAGTGGCCGGAACGACAAGGGACTCGATCGATGTGGAACTCACCGTCGGAGAAAAACGCTATCAGCTTATCGATACTGCCGGCATTCGTAAGAGAAACAAGTATACGTCTACGATCGAAAAATTTGCCGACCTGCGCACGAAAGAGGCCATCGAACGATCCGATATCTGCATTCTACTTTTAGATGTTCGCGAAGGCATGACGACGGAGGACAAGAAGATCGCCTCTTGGATTGAAGAAAAGGGCAAGGGATGCATTCTTCTGCTCAACAAGTGGGATCTTGTCCAAGGATATCGGATGGAAACCTGTGCCAAGGAGTTTCAGCGGGAAGTTCCCTTTTTTCAGCACTGTCCGCTTTTGTTTGTCTCTGCAAAAACGGGAAGAAATTTGAAAGATCTTTTCTCCCCTATCGAAAAGGTGGAACAATCGCTCAAAACTTCGATCGGCACCTCCGAACTGAACCGCTTTGTAGAAAAATGTTTGCAAAACTGCCATCCGCCTGCGATCGGGGGGAAGCGTCTTCGCATCTACTATTTGACGCAGGTGGCAAACTCGCCACCCTCGTTTGTTCTTTTTGTGAACTATCCGAATCTCTTGACAGAAAGTTATAAAAAATATCTGATCAATAACTTTCGTAAGAGTTTTTCCTTTGTCGGAGTTCCCATTTTTTTCTTCGTCCGAGGAAAAAAAACAACGTGAATATTTGCTTTTTTGCTTACGTCTGACTATAAGCTAGGGATGAGGGGGATGAGGCATGAAGGGATGGAAAGAGGTTTTTTTTCGTCTGATTCCCAAAGATCTTTTTGCATCCAGCTTTTTGACCGATCTTAAAAGTTATGATCTTCCCACTTTTAAAAGTGATTTTTTTGCGGCGCTAGCCGTTGCTCTTTTGACCATTCCTCAATCCATTGCCTACTCCCTTTTGGCGGGCTTGCCTCCGAGCGCAGGTCTTTTTTCTGCGATTTTCGGAACGATTTTTACCGGGGCTTTGGGCTCTTCCAAACATCTGGTCTCCGGACCTTCGACCGGTGTGGCTATTTTGATTCAGTCGGTGATCAGCGATACCATGGCGACTCTTTATCCGTCTGTTTTGGGAGACGAAAGGGATTTTCTCGTGCTCTCGATTTTGACCCATATCGTTTTGATGATGGGAATCGTGCAGCTTTTGTTTGCTTTCTTTCACTTGGGAAAAATGCTGCAGTTTGTGTCTCATTCCGTTGTGCTGGGCTATTTTTCGGGTGTGGTGGCCGCCGTTTTTGTCAACCAGATGTACTACTTTACGGGTATATCTTCTCCCGAGGGTGTGCACAACGTGCTCTCCAAGGCGTTTTATCTGCTCAGTCAGCTTTTTTTCCTCCATTGGGAGGTATTGTTTTTTGGTGTTTTGAGCTTGGGTTTGCTCCTTGTTTTGGAAAAACGTTTCCGCAAACTGCCCTGTCCTCTGGTCATGCTCTTGGCCATCGGGATATTGGCAACGCTTTTCAATGAACTCTTTTCTCACTGGATGCAAACAAAAGCGTTTCACGTAACCAATCTCGGAGATTTGGGATTTTCTAAAGCTCCTCGCATATTGATCCATCTGCCCTCGTTGAACTGGAGTTTGATCAATCAACTCTTTCTGCCCAGCTTGGCCATTGCCCTTCTTTCGATTTTAGAGGTCTTTTCCGTATCCAGGGGCCTTGCTTCCAAAAGCGGACAGCAGGTGCATGCGAATCAAGAGGTCTTTTCGGTTGGGTGCAGCAATACTTGCCTTTCCTTTCTTGCGGGGGCTATGCCGGCGTCTGGAAGCGTTTCGAGAAGCACGTTAAATTTTATCAGCGGGGGAAAAACACGCATCGCCTCAATTATGAGCGCTTTGATCACGATCGTTTTCGTCTTTTTAGCGTGGCCGCTTGTCAAGCATATTGCCGTTTGTTCTTTGGCGGCCCTGGTCATTTTTATTGCCCCTTCCGTTGTCGACCTGCGGCAGGTAAAGCTCTCCTTTCGTGCAACGAGAGGGGATGGTTTTGTTTTTGTCTTTACGATGCTGAGCTGTCTGATTTTTAGCTTGGAGGTTGCTTTTTTCTTAGGCATCGTCATTTCCATTGCTTCTTTCTTGAGAAAAGTTGCAACCCCTCTTCTCGTAGAATATGCGTTCAACTCCTCGGGCCGCTTGATGATCATCGATACGGGCAAGGTGCATCGCAAGATTCGCATCATCGGCGTTGGAGGAGAGCTCTTTTTTGCCGCCGTTGAACTGTTTCAACATGCGATGCAAGAGGTAGCGGAAGATCCTTTTGTCGAAGCGATCGTGCTTCGTCTGAACGGAGTGCACTATATGGATGCTTCTATGTGTTTTGCGCTGATGCGTTTGGAAGAGTTTCTCAAAACGACCAAACGCCATCTGATCATTTCCGGCATCGCTCAGGAAGTTTGGGAGACGCTGCGACGGGCCGGGCTAATCGAACAGATAGGCAAAGACAATGTTTTTCTTACCAATGAAACCGATCCGCAGCTTTCTACCTGGAAAGCCTGGATGCGGGCAGAAGAAGTGCTTTCTTAGTTGTTGTCGGCAACTTCTTTAAGACTTGCTTTCAAATTCTCCTCTGTTGCCCCAACCTTTTATCTTCGGGGGGATATTGTAACTTTGGAGAAATAGGGACATTATCACTTTGGATTTACACCAAAAAAAATTCATTGACAGAAAGAGGATTGCGATTAAAACTTCATCCCTCTCATGATTAAGGAAGGTTTTATGACAGCATCGTCGATAAAACAACCCTTTAGATATTCGAATGCCACCGACCTGGCTGCCCAAATCTCTACGCTTGATGGCTTTAAAAAACTCAGAACGCATCAACCCCATGTGAGCCGAAAAAGCGTCCAATGGTCAACCCAGTTACATGCTCTATGTGAACGAGTGGATCTACTGTCCGAGAAAATTGCTGATGGCGAACGCGTCTCTCAAGAACTTTTGCAAAGGGTAGATCGAAGAATTGATAAATTGGCAAGCGAGCAGTGCACTCGAGAAACTCATCAAATAATTGTCCGAGCGCAACAATCTGTCCGAAACATTCTTTCGGTCAATAATACCTTCGCCCATTCACCAAAAACAACGCCCTTTGTTCCGGAGTCTGTCATTCCTGCTTTTCGACCAGGTTGGAAAAGCTGGCTTATGCAAGGACTGTACTTCCAGGGTGCTCTGGGTTTGGGAATGTCACCACAAACCTCTTCAACAACGTCTGCTTTATGCAATGTAACTCATTGTACACCTACTGATCGCGCCTTAACATATGCAGAGATAGGAGGGAGGGCAGCACAAAGCGCACAACTCCTCCCATCTCTTTCCTTGACAACAGAGCATAAGCCACTTTGTGCAAGTACCGGTAAACAATCTGAGCCACCCGCAGAAAGATGGTCTTTCCAGCCTGTTTACGATTTTTTTAATTGGCTGCGGGGATCTTCCACGCCCAGAAATAGAAACTGCTTGACACCCGATTGCCCCGACCTAGACAAAGATAAATTAGAAGAAAGAGAAAAAGAATTAGTCGAATCGGTTTTTTTTCCAATAATGCGTGTAAGAATTCAATTGGGGACTACCTCGCTTTTCGACAGGTTGAATTTTCAAAAAACGCAAGAATGGTTGCGGTTTCGAAGAGATGATCCTCGTGATAAATTACTTGTTGCTGTTTCTGTTTCTGATGGGGCTGGAGTTTCTGATCCAAAAAATTCCTATCAAATATTCCGGCCATTAAACGAAATGTATGACATAAAATATGTTGTCATCAAAAGTCTTGAAGAACTTTGTAGTGAAATTCAGCAAGCAACAAAAACCGGAAAGCTTGCTCATGTTCTTATTGAATCACATGGAAACCCAGAAGCTATCACGATTTATGAAGGAACAAATCAAATCAACCGTTGGTCATTCAGTCGTGGGTCAAGGTTTTCGGATTGTTTTTCTGGCATGGAACCAGCGGGCAAAATACTGCTTATTAGCTGCAGCACAGGAAAACCGCAAAATGGTAATCCTTTTGACAACATTGCCACATCCATAGCGGACGATACAAAAAAAACAGTCATTGCTCCAACAGATGATGTGTATCCCTCTCTCACTACTATTTCATCGGAAAGTCCGCTAAATTTGCACCATGAACATATTCCAAACTGGCGCCAATTCAAATTTGTATCTACTAATTTTAGAGCTTTCTTTTCTCGATATCCTTCCTGCGATGGCTTATCAGAAAATAGGCTTCATCCTCGAGAGCAATTAGCCATCCGATCCATTCAAGACGAGCTTATTAGAAAGGGTTTTTTGCATGAGACTCCTTCGTTTCAAGAAATGCAGGATTATCTACGTCTATGCAAAGATGATCCCAAGAAGAAATTTCTTTACCTTCAGGCGCAAGAAGATCCGACTGGATTTTTGAATCCCAGCCATTTTTCATCCTTGTTGGTCGATATTGCTGACAAATTCGATCTAAAGTTTAAAGTCATCCAACAAGATAAAGAAATTTGCGATGAAGTAAAGCTTGCCATTGATAGTGGAAATTTAGCTGCCGTTTTGATTCAGGCCCATGGAAAACCAAATCAACTGAACATAACAGCCACACCTTTTAGCTGGCTACAAAGAACTTATGAGATGTTTTTTGGGGGAACTGGAATTTTTCCGGACTGTCTTGCAAGAATCCCATCTTCAGCTCGCATTATTCTTTTAGCCGAATCCACCGGAGCCGACCCAACCGAAGAGTTTGATGAGAACCTAGCAACAAAAATTGCACGCAAAATACAACGGACCGTAATTGCTCCAACAAAACCTATCCATATAGATAAAGTTTCTTTAAAATCATGCAGCCCAGTGGAAGTACATCATCCAACCTCTGGAGTTATATTTGATTCGAGTGGAAACGTTTTTAAACAATTTGATCCCTGAAGGAGAAAAACAAAATGACAATCCGAAGCATTTCTACCCTTATCGGCAGTCGCATAAGCGAGAATTTTTCCAAAAACAAAGAAGAAATTTTATTCAAAGCTCTGGTCACAACAGTGTGCATCATTGCTCTTAGTATTTTAGCTAGTCTTGCGGCCGCACTAACAGGAATTGCCATTGGAATGCTTTCAGCACTTGCCGTTTTTTGTACTGCTTCAGTAATTACCCACTTATTACAAGACAACCGAAGCTTTATTCAAAGAGCGGTCACTGGAGTAAAAATGCATATTCAAACACACTCCTATTTCTATTCTGCGATTGCTTGTTTATTCGTAGCTTGCGAAGCCAAAATAATTTACGAGAAGACGGGCGCTTCCCATTTTCTGGGTAGTCGCATAATCTATAAAAAATTTCTTTAAAAAAGTGCTTAAAGATTGGAGGAACTGGAATTTTTCCGAACTGTCTTGCAAGGGTCCCATCTTCTGCTCGCATTATTCTTTTAGGCGGATCTACCGGAGCTGACCTCACCCTAAACAAACAAGAAGCAAAATCGATGCTTGCTTACGTGCATGGAGCTATACGGCCGGAGTTTCTCCTATAAAAACCGGACCATTAACTTGCTCGTTTTTGTTCTCTCAAAAATTCTCATGGCGAGAGCATTTTTAAAAAAAATTCATTGACAGAAAGACGATTGCGATTAAAACTTCATCCCTCTCATGATTAAGGAAGGTTTTATGACAGCATCGTCGATAGAACAACCTTTTAGATATTCGAATGCCACTGACTTGGCTGTTCAAATCTCTACGCTTGATGGCTTTAAAAAACTCAGAGCGCATCAACCCCATGTGAGCCGAAAAAGCATCCAATGGTCAACCCAATTACGTGCTCTATGTGAAGGAGTGGATCTACTGTCCGAGAAAATTGCTGATGGTGAACGCGTCCCTCAAGAACTTTTGCAACGGGTAGATCGAAGAATTGATCAGTTGGCAAGCAAGCAGTGCACTCGAGAAGATCATCAAAAAATTGTCCGAGCGCAACGATCTGTCAGTAACATTCTTTCAGTCAATAAAACCCTCGCCTATTCACCAAAAACAACGCCCTTTGTTTCGGAACCTGCCATCCCTGCTTTTCGGCCAGGTTGGAAAAGCTGGCTTATGCAAGGACTTTACTTCCAAGGTGCTCTGGGTTTGGGCATGTCACCACAAATCTCTCCAACAACGTCTGCTTTATGCAATGTGACTCATTGTACACCTGCCGATCGATCCCTAACACATGCAGAGATGGTAGGGAGTGCAGTACAAAGGGCACAAATCCTCCCATCTCTTTCCTTGACAACAGAGCACAAGCCACTTTGCGCAAGTACCGGTAAACAATCAGAGCCACCCGCAAGAAGAGGGCCTTTCCAGCCTGTTTACGATTTTTTTAATTGGCTGCGGGGATCTCCCACACCTAGAAATAGGAATTGCTTGACACCCGATTGCCCCGACCTAGACAAAGATAAACTAGTAGAAAGAGAAAAAGAATTATTAGAAGAAAGAGAAAAAAAATTAGCCAAAGCCGAATCGTTTTTTTTCCAAAAAATCTTCAGAAAAATTCAATTGTGGTCTACCTCGCTTTTCGACAGTTCGAGTTTTCAAAAAACACAAGAGAGTTTTCAAGAGACACAAGAATGGTTGCGATTTCGAAAAGATGACCCTCGTGATATGAGGTGGTTGGCCGAGGTTGGACACGTTTTGACGAAAACTAAGTTAAACTTTCTGCCCCATTCTCTTTCCTTGGTTTCTAACTGAGCATCCAAGGACTGCTCGAGTCTAAAATATCCTTCTCTATTTTTCAACCTGTTTTTTCTTTTATTCTCACTCATGCCGGTAGGCTGGGGGAGTTTGAGGGGGCTTCCCCCTCATAAAAACTTAAAAACAAGTCTCCCAAGTCCAACCGTAGGGCGGAAGCAGGGGTCTGGGGGCAGCGCCCCCGACAAGCTTTTGCAAAACAATCCTGTACTCTTTTGCTCCCAATTTCTCATTTCCTGTAAACCGCCCCCGGTGAGATGTAGCCAAGCGATGAATGCAGCCGCTCTTCATTGTAAAAACCAAAATATTTCTCGAGGCTCCTATGGGCGTCAATCCCGTCAACGTAGTCTCGGATATAAACCTCCTCTTGCTTAACCGTTCTCCATAGACGTTCAACCCAAACATTGTCCAGCGCCCGTCCTCGGCCATCCATGCTAATTGTTATCCCTGCTTCCAGCAGGATTTTCGTAAATTCGATGCTCGTATATTGCGCGCCCTGATCGGTGTTAAACAGATCGGGCGTTCCTCTCTTGAGAGCCTCTCGGAGAACTTCTCTGCAAAACAACCCATCCAGGGAATTTGACAGTCTCCAAGCCAAGACATACCGGCTGTACCAATCGATCACCGCCGTCAAGTAGAGAAATCCATTTCTCATTCGGAGGTAAGTAATGTCCGTACTCCACACCTGATTTATTCGCTCGATTTCAACCCCTCTAAGCAAGTAGGGGTATTTTTTATGACCAGGACATGGCTCACTCAAATTGGGCTTTGGATAAATAGCCTGGATTCCCATGCGCTTCATCAGCGTTCTAGCTAAATCTACACCTACCTCATGTCCTCTTGATTTCAAGACAGCGCTGATGCGCCTTTTACCATAAAAAGGACATTCCAAAAAGAGCACATCGATCTCTCTCATCATGGCCAAATTAAAGATATCATCACTGCCTGGCTCATAGTAGTAAGAGGATCGTGGCACCCCAAGCAATTCACATTGGCGCTCAATCGAGAAATCGGAATCTCCCTTTTTGATGAGCGCCCTTTTCACCTCTAAGGAAAAAGATTCAGTTTTTTTTTAAGCCAATCCCGTTCTACCGTTACCTCACCAATTTGTCGGTAGAGCTCATCAAATTTTTTTGCGTGATTTACGGTTTTCTTCTGAGTGCTAAATACTCCAGCTATATTTTCTAGCAGTTGCTTTTTCCATTGAGAAATTTGACCAGAATGCACCTCATATTGAGAAGCTAACTCATTCAGAGTTTTGATTTCCTTGGCAGCCTCTAAGGCCACCTTAGCCTTGAATTCTGCACTGCGTTTTTTGTGTGCCATTTTTTACCCTCTATTTTTTTGTTTATAAAAAGGGTAAAGCTTAACTTATTTTTGCCAATTTTTTGTCCAGTTTTGGCCAACCATTTCAGTTTCTACCACCTTGAGTTTA
Source organism: uncultured bacterium (assembly GCA_963716985.1). Classification (GTDB taxonomy): domain Bacteria; phylum Chlamydiota; class Chlamydiia; order Chlamydiales; family SM23-39; genus JAJZPH01. The sequence goes on from OY970323.1 coordinate 374,251, forward strand.
TCGCGAAAAACATCGGAAAATTCACTTATAGTCATTGCCATGAAAATCCGAATGGACAATACAACGTCTAACACGGCATCAACGTACCAATTGTAGCCTTGTTCTTTTTCAATATGAGAGGGAACTGCGGTAATCTTTTTTTGCCTCTTGCAAAGAAGAAAACAATGGGTTAGAAAAGAAGAAAATAGTAAAAAAATGGTGCCCGCATGGAGTTTGACACAAGCAAGTTAGAGTGGCTCGATTACGACCTATTAGATGGGTATTCGCATGTTGTCGGAAAGACCTTTCTCCGTCATGGGGGAATGAGCGAGAAGCCCTATGATTCGCTCAATGCGAGCGATGCGGTGGGAGACCACCCCGATGCCGTTAAGGTGAATCGAGAAAGGATTCGTATGCTATTGAAACTCCCCCAGGTCGTCTTTGCAAAGCAGATGCATGGCACGAACATGGCCGAGATCACCAAGGAGAGTGCGAAAAAAGCAATCGAAGCTGACGTTCTTTTCACCAAAGAAAAAGATATCGGCCTGGTTGTGACCCATGCAGATTGCCAGGCGGCGATTTTTTATGATCCCGATCACGACGTGATTGCCGTTGTCCATGCCGGATGGAAGGGCCTTGTACAAAATATTTATCAGAAAGTGGTCGATGGTTTTACCGATCGTTTTAAGTCCAAAGCAGAAAAGCTCATAGTGACGATCTCTCCAAGCTTATGTCCGGATCACGCTGAGTTCAAAAATTATAAAAAAGAAATCCCCGAAAATCTTTGGAAATACCAAACAAAGCCTTTTTATTTTGACTTGTGGCAGATTGCCGTCGATCAGCTCAAAAATTCCAAGGTGGAAGAAGGAAATATCGAGCTTTCGGGCATATGCACCTATTGCGAGAAAAAAGATTATTTTTCTCATCGCCGAGACAAGAAGACCGGCCGCCACGCAACGCTTGCGGCGCTTCTTTCTCGAAAGTAGCCCCTATGAAAGTCATCAAGCAGTGTATTCCTGAGGTTCTTCTCCTAGAGCCTGATTGTTTTTTTGACGAGCGTGGTTTTTTTTTGGAAAGCTTCCGCCAAAGTCGTTATGAGGAAATGGGCATTTCTTGCCCTTTCGTACAAGACAACCATTCTTTTTCCCATAAAAATGTCCTTCGGGGCATGCATTTTCAAGAAGGGGGCACCCAAGCAAAGCTTATCTCGGTCGTCGTTGGAAAAATCTACGATGTGGCAGTTGATATGCGCCCTTCTTCAAAAACTTTTGGAAAGTGGGTCTCTTGCATTCTCGATGATCAAAATCATCATCAGCTCTTCATCCCGGAAGGATTTGCCCATGGGTTTTGCGCTCTTCGGGATGATGTGCACGTGATTTATAAAGTAAGCAAGCCTTTTTTGGCGGAAAAAGAGAGATCTTTTCGCTTTGATGATCCGGATATTGCCATCAAATGGCCTCTAGCAGCTCCCATTCTTTCGAAAAAAGATCAAAATGCACCTTTTTTTAAAGAACTATTTGCCGGGGTCCGATGAAAAAAATTTGGATCGTGGGAAGAAAGGGGATGCTCGCAAGAAGTCTCATAGAAGAGATGCAAAAAAGAGGGTTGGATTTTCTCTCGACTGCAAAAGAAGAGGTGGACATCGCGTCAAAGGAATCGGTTGTTTCCTTTGCTTCGAAAAATGAATGGAGCCATATCATCAATTGTGCCGCTTTTACGGCAGTGGACCTTGCAGAGACGGAAAAAGAAAAAGCCTATGCCTTAAACGTAATAGGCGTTGAAAACCTGATCGCATCTGCCAAAGAGTGCCAAGCGAAGCTTGTCCACATCTCATCCGATTATGTTTTTGATGGGACGAAGAGATCGCCCTATAAAGAAGAAGATCTGCCCTTGCCTCTTTCGGTTTATGGAGAGACAAAAAGGAGAGGGGAGATAGCTATTCAAAAATCCGGCATAGATTCTGTCATTCTTCGCCTATCCTGGCTCTTCGGCAAAGGGGAGAACCATTTTGCTGCCAAGATGCTGCGCCAAATGAAAGAAAAAACAGATCTTTTTGTCGTTCATGACCAGAGGGGGAAGATGACGGCCTCTTTGGATGCGGCCCATGTGATTGTGGATCTTTTGTCAGAAAGCGGTCTTTTTCATTTTGCCAATCAAGAGGAGACGAGCTGGTTTTCCATTGCCTCTTTTATCTTCGAAGAGGCAAAGCGGCTTGGCCTTCCTATCCTCTCTAAAAAAATTCATCCGATCGCTACCGGTGGCTATCCGACAGCGGCCAGGCGGCCCCTCTATTCGGTGCTGGATACCACCAAAGTAGAAAGAGTTTTGAAAAAACCCATCCGTTCTTGGAAGGAAGCATTGAGCGATTATCTACAAAAGGAGAGACGATGAGCGAGCGGAAAATTTCCTCGATTCTTGTAACCGGCGGCGCGGGCTTTATGGGGTCAGCGTTTCTTCGCTATCTTTTGCAAGACCTTTCCTTTGAGGGGAAGGTGGTGAATTTGGACTCTCTCACTTATGCTGCAAATTTACTCAATCTCTCATCCATTGAAAAAGATAGCCGCTATCATTTTGTTTTGGGGGATATTCGCAATCAGAGTCTTCTCTCTTCGATTTGCGAAAAAGAGCGCATTGACGCCATCGTTCATTTTGCAGCCGAGACCCACGTAGATCGCAGCATCGAAGATCCCATGATTTTTATTGAGACCAACGTCAAGGGAACATCCGCTCTTTTGGAAGTAGTGAAAAAGTTTCCCCATATCCACTTCCACCACATCTCTACGGACGAGGTATACGGCTCTTTGGGAAAAGAAGATTTTTTTCATGAAAATTCGCCCTATTTGCCCAACTCTCCCTATGCCGCAAGCAAAGCCGCCTCCGACCATCTCGTACGTGCCTACGGACATACCTATGGGCTTTCCTACACCATTTCTCATTCCGTGAACAACTATGGACCCGGGCAGTTTCAAGAAAAGTTCATCCCCCTGATGGTGCTCCATTGTCTCACCCAAAAGCCCATCCCCATCTATGGACGCGGCGAGAATATTCGCGACTGGATTTACGTGACGGATCATGCCGATGCGGTATGGCAGATTCTGACGAAAGGAAGGTCGGGTCACGTCTATAATATTGGCAGCGGCTGTGAGCTCAAAAACATCGATCTTGTCTCCAAGGTGACCACTCTTTTAGCAGAGATGCAGGGGAAAAAAAGAGATTTTTACTTTCCCCTGGTCTCCTTTGTAAAGGATCGCTTAGGTCACGATTATCGCTATGCGATTGATCAGAAAAAGATGCAAGAGGAGCTTTTCTGGCATCCGAAACACTCCTTTGACGAGGGTCTTAAGAAAACACTTTTCTGGTATCTGGACCAGTACGAGAAAACATCCAAAGTGCCTTCCGCGTGAACAGTATCGGCCCCTTTGGGAAAAACAAAGAATTGCGAAAGCATTCTTGGGTCTGCGCGAAACCTACGACAATCAGCGATCTTTTTTAAAATAATTTCTTTACATATTTTAAAAAAAATCTTTACGAATTGACAAAGAAAAATTTGTTTACTACCTTTTTTTGTCTTCAGCTTTTTCACAAAGGAGGTCTATATGAGTAGTGCAATTAGTTCTGCAGATTCAAGTCAAGACGTTACCGTTGGTGAAGAAAGAGGAGAAGAGTTCTTTGAAGACAAAACTTCTGAGATTTCTTCTCTTGCAAGAAAGCATATTGAGGAGAGCGCCTCTCCCCATGTTGGATCATTAAAGCCTGTGGTTATTCTATGCAAGGGCCAAGAAAAGAGTGATCAGAAAAATGATAAGAAGGGAGAATGGGGCGGGGATATTGGAATTCATGCAAGGAAGGATCGAGAAGGAAACGAGGCTCTTCATTTTGAAGCTCATCAAACGTATAGCGATCCCAAATCGGGGAGTAAAACCGATATAAACGCATCTGTGAACGTTGATAAAAATGGAAAAGTATATGGGGAGGTTGGCGTGGATAGACACTGGTAGAATTGTCACGCGAACAGAAAATGAAGGGAGCGAAATCATTTGCTCCCTTTGAAAAAGGAAATTTCTATCAGAGAGATGTGATGAAAAAAAAACATATTGCATTTTTAATAATTCTGCTTTTTCTTGTGGTTTCTTCTCTCCTTGTTTGGCGTTTTTTTTCTCTAAAAAACCATTATGCGATCCCCATTCATTTTTTAAATTATTTTGACACCGCCTATGCGACTGCAGAAATCGAAGGACAGAAATATTGCTTAACATTTGATTTGGGCATGAGCTTTCCTTGTGATCTGAAAAAGGAGGTTTTGGAAAAACTCAAGAAACAATATGCCGGAATGAACAATTCTGTGGACATCATGGGAAATGAGTATGAGGATCCTATTTATTTTATTCCGAAAGTCAAAATAGGTAAAGCCGTTTTCACGGACATGTTAATACGCGAGGGGAGTGATGATTTTCTCCAGAGAGGGGTTGCTAATTCTGGGGAAAAAAAAGAAAAAGAAGAATATGAAAAAAAAATTGTGGGATTCCTAGGCCTTGGCCTGTTTTTTCGAACAAAAACTCCGGTTCTTTTCTTAGATTTAAGCAATTCTTCAGTGTTTATGATCAAGAACATTTTCAGGTTTCACGAGGGGGGATATGACCTCAAAAAAATGGTCAAAATCCCTATGGAAAGGAAAAATGGTTGTTTATCAATAGAAGTAGAAACAGATTTTGGAAAACGAAAGCTTCTTTTAGATACAGGCACGACTCTTAATTTGATCAACCCTTCGGTTGTCTTGGATAAAGTCGAAAATCTTCCTGAGCCAAAGAGCGCTTTTTTCTCGTCTTCCAAATTTCAAATCGGCGATAGGGATTTTGGGAGTGAAGATTTTTATCTTTATCCCATCAGTCCTGCTTTTGGACAGATCGATGGAATTTTGGGGATGAGCTTTTTTAGAAAGTATGCAGTTTTTTTGGATTTGCAAAATAACGTAGCCTATATCGCGCCAAGCCGGACGATAAATGCAAGGAGATGATACGTGTTATCTCAAAGTTTAGGTCAAAAATCGCAAAATCCGGTGCGCATTTTCTCTTGGCGCAATAGATTTTGCGATTTTTTGTCTTGAGCCGAAAAGGCTCTCTCGGTCACCTTTTTTTCCCTTGACGCTTTTTCTTGGTTTTTTTTGGCTTTTGACATTCGATTTTCGTTTTTGTGCGCGTTTTCTTTTTTGAGGAAGATTTGCTTTTCTTTGCAGATGAACCGGCAGATTTTTTTGATGGTGCTGCGGGAGTCTCCATCTCAATGTCAAAGATAGAAGAGAGCGCGCTTTCTTCGATTGCATTGCGGCTTTGAGGAGTCTTGAGTATTTCGTTTGTGACTGAAGATGCGATGAGTTGCAGGTGGTCGACGTGACGCAAAGAGAAAAGCCATTCGGGCTGAGTATCTATGGCAGCGCCGATTCCATAGAGAACTGCTGCGATGTGCTTGCACATGCCTGCATGGTCAGGACAGCTGCAGCTCATGGAAATTTCTTGAGGAGATGGGAAGAGTTTTGCTTCTTTTGCAATAAGGAGGGACATAACGGCTTTGGAAAATTTGCCCTGAAGCAACTCGATAAGAGAGTCGATTTTTCCGGAACAGGCTTTAATGAGGTTTTGCCATTTATTCTTGGGCATCGGCTCTACCTGGATGGTAATTGTGTACAAAGACGATCCCATCACTTGCGCTTCGACTTTGCCTTTGGTTACTTGAAGATCGATCACGGATCCATTTCTAAGATAAGTGCGGCCGCGAGGGAGGCGATTTTCATAATCACTGTAATTTTCGAGGTTGTCGCACCAGGCTTTTCCCCAAAAGGTCTTTGCTATGATGCGCCCTTCAACGGTGATCGGCTTGAGTTTTTTTCCTTTTTTTTGCATTTCTTTTATTTTCTGAGCTGCATTCGCTTTTCTTTGTGCTGCGGACACGTATGGAGCCCATCTACCAAAATACCTCATGATTTTTACTCCTCTGTTAATGCTCGATGGATGTCAAGGGACACCATTTTCATCACCTGTTCATTTGAAAACTCGGTGAGCGAAAACTCTCCCTCTCCTTCGAGCAGTTCTTTTGATATGTTTTTTTTCGATTCGATCAGCGCATCGATCTTTTCTTCAATGGTTCCTTGGCAGATAAATTGATGCACCAAAACCGGATGTTTTTGCCCAATCCTATAGGCGCGGTCAGTGGCTTGGTTTTCTACAGCGGGATTCCACCAGCGGTCAAAATGGATCACGTGGTTTGCTTTGGTAAGGTTCAGGCCGGTTCCTCCGGCTTTTAGGGAAAGAATGAAAAAAGGAGGGCCTGCATCTTGCTGAAAATTGTGAACGAGAGAGGCGCGCTTTGCAACTGGAGTTTTTCCATGAAGGATGAGTCCTTCTCGTCCAAAAATTTGGGTCAAAAAAGAGAATAGGGGAGGGATGATTTCCGTAAACTGGGAGAAGAGAAGGACCTTTTCTTGCTTTTCTGCGATCCCTTCGCAAATTTCACGCAGGCGGATCATCTTGCCGCTGGCCTGTTCGGCATACTCCCCAAACCCTTGCGATTGGTCGGGATGGTTGCAGATTTGTTTCAGACGCACTAGCGATGAGAGGATGATGCCTCGACGATGAATTCCTTCTGCGGCTTCCAATTTTTGGGCAAGCTCCGAAATGGTTTGCTGGTAATGCCGGATTTGTTCTTTGCTGAGAGAACAATAGGTTTTCATTTCAGTTTTGTCGGGAAGATCGGAGATGATAGTTTTGTCGCTCTTCAAGCGTCTGAGGATATAGGGTTGGGTGAGTTTGCGCAGAGCCGCGATAAAACGGGTATAATCGGGAAGGGCGCGATCTTTAATAGATTTTTTTGCATAGGAGGAAAATTCTTTGTCTGAACCTAATAGCCCGGGAGAGAGAAAGTCAAAGAGAGACCAAAGATCGCTGAGGCGATTTTCAATGGGTGTTCCCGTGAGGGCAAGGCGCACCCCGCTTTTTAATGTTTTTACAGAACGGGCTTGCTTGGAAGAGGGATTTTTGATTGCTTGGGCCTCATCTAGAATGACGAGGTCCCATTCCGTTTCTCTTAAATGCGCCCAGCGATGGATGAAGGTGTAGGTGGTGAGGACTAAATCGGCAGTTGCGATGTCGCCGTTCTTTTCAGAGCTATGGGCAATGGCGATTTTTAGAGAAGGGGAGAATTTTTTGGCCTCTGCTTGCCAATTGCCAAGCAATGAGGCCGGCACAACTAATAAATGGGGTTTGTTTGAAGGGGAAAGCTCTTTGATGGATAAAAGCAACGAGAGGACTTGGATTGTTTTCCCAAGGCCCATATCATCCGCAAGACAACCGCTTAGTTTGAGTTGATAGAGCGTCCAGAGCCATTGCACCCCTTTGGATTGGTAGGGACGAAGCGTTCCATGAAAATTGCGCACGTTTGCTTGAGGAAGGTTGTGCGGGTTTTGGAGTTGTTCTAGGACTGTTTTTAACCATGCGCCCGGTTTTACATCCGACCATTCTGCAACGGAGTCCGAGTACTTGCATTGATCTACACCTGCCAAAAGACGAAAGGCCTCGGAGATCGATAGGCCTTCTCTGGCGGCTTTTTTCAGCTGGTTCCAGTGAGACAAAACAGCTTGGATCTTTTCGCGGTCCACTTCGACCCACTGTCCTTTGATTTTGACAAGGCTATCTGTTCCTTTGAGTAGTTCCTGCCATTCTTCTTCGGTTAACGGTTCTTTGCCGATTGCCAATCGGACGTTGAAATCGAGCAGACTGCCGAGGCCTAGCATTGATTGGGGTGAGTCGCCTAGATTGATTTCCACTTTTAGCCTTGGCTGTTTCTGTGCGGCCCACCAGTTGGGTACGCGGACGACCACTCCACTCTCCTCCATTAGAGGAATGTCTTGTAAAAATCGATGCGCTTCTTGAATGCCCCAAGCGGTTGCTTCAAAAACGGCTCCCGAATCAACGAGATTTTTGATGAAAGGACTCAGCGTTGCCGCTTTTTGAACAGGGGTTAGAAGAGAGAGCAGGAAAGCTTTTTCCGTGGCGGACTCTTGCAGCGCTCGTTTCAATGGCAAATGCCGGGCTGAGGAGCCATGGGACAATTGGGTTGTATAGGTGGCTAAAAAGGCAAAGGGGTGCTCTTGGTTATTTTTATTTTCCGCGAGATGAAAACAGACGCGACCTAAGAGATTCCAACGAGTGTTGTGCCGACCCAAATAATCTTGGATAGTGCCTGAAAAATGTTCAAGCTCTTGCTGTAGCGCCTTTTCTAGTTGAGACCAGAGAGCGGCAAGCAGTTCCTCAGAGAGATATTCCGACCCCCGCATAAAGGGAACACGCGCGAGTAGAGCTTGCATTTCTTCTCTTGGCAAGGCAGGGACTGAATCGACTCTTTGACTGTCTATCGTAGTGAGTTTGCAAACGCGGGTGATGAATTGCTGTGAAAAAGACTGCCAGAAAAGAAAAGTGGGGGAAAGTGGCGTGGAAAAATCAGATAGACCGAGATGAAGCAGTCCTAACGCGGGATCTTCTGCGAATAGACTGACAATTTTTTCAAAAGAAGATGGAATGGGCATGCTTGGGCTGAGATAAAGGCGCCCTTCCGGAGAGAGGTTCAATTCGATTAAAAGATTCTCGGAATGCATTTGCATACTTGTTTGAAAGGAGAAAAAAATATCAGAAGATTTTTTTACTTTCTATGGATTTGTTTCAATTTCCAATCGCCTCCGGGACTAAATTTTTTTAGCTTTTGACCCGACCCGGCTGCATGATTCTGAAAATCCAAAAAGTGCATATTTTCAAACAAAGCTCATTCCAAAAATATCGTCAATCTTCCCCAAAAGGAAAATATGGCCATGAAAAACTTCGACAATGTTGCCGCCTTGCCAATCATCAATGAAAAGATCAACGATCACGCAGTCGATGATCGTATTTTTTAAGCTTTGCATTCACAGTTGCTATTTGAGAGGTCCGGCAAACCTTATGACAGTTCTTCTTTCCTTTTAAAATAATTTCTTTACATGTTGTTAAAATAATCTTTACTAGTTGACAAAGAAAAGTTTATTTAATACTTTTTTCTGTCTTTATCTTTTTCACAGAGGTGGGTCTATGGGGATGTTGCTGCAACTTGCTCAGCAAAATCTGTTGAAGAGGTAAAGGTCGCAAGGAGTCCTCTTAAAAGAAATAGAACGGAGATATTCCATGAAAAAAAAAATCATCCTCTTATTAGTTTTAAGCACGATCGGGATTCTTTCTTTTGCCATCTGGAAATTTTCTTCTCCAAGAAATTCTTGCGCGCTTCCGATTCACTTTTCCTCCGATTTTAATGTTGCCTATGCGACTGTAACGATCGAAGGGCAGACCTACTCTTTAGCTCTTGATCTTGGCATGGACTCCCAACTGTCTTTGAACAAAGATGTCTTGAAAAAGATCAAGGAAAAACAACCGTGTAACTCCATCGGGTATTATGACGTAAAAGGAAATCATTATGTGTCGGACAGCTACATCATCCCGGAAATCAAAATTGGAAGGCCGAGAATTTTTAATGTAACGATAAAAGAAGAGAACGAGGAATATTTAAAGAATGTCCGTTTTCGATCGCCGAAAGATGAAAAAGCCCAACAGGAATTCGATCGAACCATTGTAGGAAGAATCGGTTCTGAAATGTTTTCCATTGAGGGGCCAAGAGCATTATTTCTGGATTTGGGCCGATCGAAGGCTTTTGTCATTAAAGATATCGATCGTTTTCATGAAGACGGATATTCCATCGAGAAGATGGTCAAAATTCCCTATGAGCTAAATCAGGGTTTTGTCATCGAAGTAGAGACGGATTTTGGAAAAAAGAAGTTTTTGCTGGATACCGGTCTTGCTCTAAATAATGTCATTAGAGATTCTCTTGTGGATGAAAAATTTCCCACGCAAGTTGTAGACAATTGGAAATTGGTCACTTCTTCCAAATTTCAGTTTGGTGATAAGGATTTTGGAAGTGAAAATTTTTTTCCATTCGCTATCAGCCCTATTATTGAAGGCATCGACGGTATTTTAGGGATGAGCTTTTTTAGGAAATATGCAGTTTTATTGGATTTGCAAAAAAAGGTAGCCTATATCTGCCCAAGTCAAACAACGAACAATTCAAGGAGATAAATATGAAAAAATTATGTCTCTTACTTGTTTTTTTCTGTTTTGCCACAAGCCTATTTGCCAAAAAGGATCAGCATCATTCATCCGAAAATCAAAAGAGTTCCCATGAAAAAGTGAAAGAGAAAACCATCGAGGATCATTGGAATGATTGGAAAAAAGATCCCTATTCCAGTTTCAATGAGACATCCTCTTCAAAACAGGGCAAGGTTCAGAACTCAAAAAAAGGGGAGAAGGATTTTTATCAATGGGATTTCAAAAAGAATTGGCAGGATTCCCCAGATTTTTCTTTTAAAGAGCAAAAAACCTCAAATGGCAAAAAGATCGGCCCCGACAGCTATGAAAGAACTCTTTATAAAAATAAGAATAACGAAGTGACCGTTCAGGCCAAAAAAGATGAAAAGAATAGTGTTTCCGTTTCAGTTAGGCACAAATGGAATTCTGATTGAGGAGTGAGCCTTATCCTGCTTCTGTCTCAGCTGAAATCGCGAGCATTATCGGGGAAATTCTTTTCTATGCGGCGGCAGCGGGCATACTTTCATGTCATTATTCTAAAAAATAATCATGACTGCTCATAAAGTTGAGAGTGCGACACGAACTTAACCAGATCAAGGAGAAAGGGTTAAGGTGCTTTAAGAAAGATGAGGGAAGGCCCCTTGCATCAATCAGACCTAGAGGAGTTGCGTATAAAGGGAGAACGTTTACGGGATTTAATCCAGGCGTGAGCAATAAGGCAAAGAAGAAGATGTACGAGACTATCAGGAATTGGAGATTGCATCTGGCCACTCGGAAAACGTTGGAAGAACTGGCCAGTGAAATCAATCCGGTAGTACGAGGGTGGATCAATTACTATGGCAGATTTTTCAGATCTGAAATGAGCCCAGTCCTTTATCACATCAATGAGGAATTAACGAGATGGGTAAAAAGGAAGTATAAAAAGATGAGAGGACACTTTGGAAGAGCCATGAATCTGTTGGGGAAAGTTGCGAAAAACAATCCTCAGCTATATGTGCATTGGAAAATGGTGAAACCTCCTTGCTGAATAATAAGAGCCGTATGAAACGAGAGTTTCACGTACGGATCTGTGGGAGCCTAGGGGGAAGTTCCCTTGGGCTACCCGACTATTAAACCGAGGGCATTTCTGCATTGTTCAAAGTGCCGATGGTCGAGGAAGCGTTGAGTTGAACAGAAATGGATCTTACCTCGGGAAGATGGAAAAATTGATGAAAAAACTCTTCGGTGCGGAAAAAAAGTGCGGAAAAAAGGATATGACATAAATATCGAGCATATATAAAATTTTTTTCCAAAATAAGGAGGGATATGAAAGCTGTTTCAGGAACGAAAGGTGGTTTTTTTGGGTTTGGGATTTTTAGAGAAACAGTTGCCATTTCGGTTCCGGCAACAATAGCTGCGGGAGTTGTTCTCGGTCCCATGGGTGCCATAATAGTAGGTTCGGGCGTCTTGTATGGGATACACGAACTTTGGCAAGTAAAGGTGGATGCAATCAATCAAGAGGAAGGGGGGAAAAAAGATAGAAGAGAAAAAGCCCTTGCCGATTGCTATCTTTACACCATTTTAATATGCGCGGCTTTTGGATTAACAATATTTTCAAAAATGGCGGAATCCAATTTTTGCGTTACCCATAGGGAAATTATGTGCGTTATCAACAAAATTGCTACTTTTACCCTACCCGCTTTCATTCCTTTCGCCCTGATTGGACTGGGATACAGATTTTGTAAATATATGTGGGGGCAAGATGCAAATATTACTAGTTAACATTGGAACAACGCATTCCAATCGCTCTGCCTATAGAGCGCGAAAGATTCCTACAGAAGAACGTATATTCAATGTTGTGATTGTTGCAGTCGCAATATTTAGCATGATCATTGCTGGAGTTTGTTCGGTGAATGTGACGAATGTCCTTGCCATGCGAAGGATCGTTCAGATAATTTCTACACGTTAGTATTTGATGGCCTTTTGCCAGCGCCGGGAAAGGGACCCTCTTCCGGAGCCGTTGTTTTTGGAAATGTTTTGACTCTATTTTCAGGTCTGTCGTTTCGATCTTTTTAAACGTTTTCGCGATCTTAAGCAGAGCGCAAATCTATCGATCCTTTTTGGAACAACTACAATGTGGCCGGAGCTGCTTCTCGAATCGTTTTTTCGATCACCTGCAGCCAAGAGATCGATTCTTTGGAAAGCTGCGTCATCACGAAGTACCAGGCGACAGCCAAGAGCCCGAGGCCAATCCAGGATTTGAGCGAAATCCCTAAGAAAACAATCTGTACCTGGGGCGCCAGTCGATTGGTAATGCCTAAAAACATCTCGCCCATCAAAATGCCGATGATCGAAGGGGCGCCGAGTTGAATAGAAATGGTGATGATCTGATCGATCAGGTGGAGAATAACCTTCCAAAAAGAGATGTTTAAGGAAAAAAATGCGGGATTGATCACCTGATCAATCGGAATGAGTTGGAAAGACCTGGCGAGCGCATCGATGAAAAAAAGAGGTCCTCCAATAAAAAAAAAGGTGGCAATCAATACGTAGTTATAAAAAACACCTACGGGCCCCGTTTGCATATTGGTGGTGGGCTCTGTCAATTGCAGGGAGGAAGAGCCCCGAATGTGGTCGATGAGGCTTCCCGAAGATTGTGCGATGTAAAAGGGGGCGGCTGCAAGAAACGCTAAGATAAATCCAATGAGAATCTCCTTGAGCATAAAACCGATAAACACCATGTCAAAAGGAAGATTTTGTTTCAAAGTCAAAAGCGAGTGAGGAAGAAGAATGGCCGCAATCGAGATGCTGAACATGACGCGCACGCTGATCGGGACCATTTTCGTTCCAAAAAAAGGGACGAGCACCATGATGGGAAGCAAACGGGCCATCAGAAGAAAGAGCACGGACAAAAGAGTATTTGGAGAGAGGTTGGGAATTTGCAGAATAAGGGAGAGATAGCTGTCGGTGGAAAGGGCGATATTTTCCATTTTTTAAGGATTCCACTTAGGGAAATTCGTAAAAATATTCATCGCAAAATTTATCACCTGCGCTCCGAGCCATCCTCCCATGAGGATCAGGGAAATCACGACGGCAAAAAGCTTGACCGTAAAGGAAAGCGTCTGCTCTTGAATCTGCGTGGCTGCCTGAAAAATGGCAACGAGTAGGCCGAGCACCATACTGATGATGATCGGGGGCCCCGATAGTATTAGAATGAGGAGAAGGGCCTGATAGGTGAGTTGATAGATTTCGTTCGAAAACATTCCCTTTTTCCCTTCTTATTTAAAGGTCATGACAAGGCCTTGCACCAGGATCGTCCAACCATCAATCATCACGATCAAAAGCAGTTTGATGGGCAAAGCAATGGTGAGGGGTGAGAGCATCATCATCCCCATAGCAAGGAGAATATTGGAAGTGACCAGATCAATGACGAAAAATGGTAAGTAGATCAATACGCCAATCTCAAAGGCCCCTTTGAGCTGGCTGGTAATAAACGAAGGGATCATCACGATGAAGTCGGTGGGTTTGAGTTGCGTGCGGTAGGGTTCGGGAAAGACGCGGTTTGCCAGCTGGTAAAAAGAGGTCTGGTGCTTGGTGATGGTATTGCGAATGAGAAATTGACGGAGCGGCTCTTTGGACTTGTCGATCATTGCGATGATAAAAGCTGCCGATTCTTCGGAAAAGGCTTCCTTGGGAGCTTTGGGGAGCAGGTCCTTTGAGGCTTCATACATCGCAAGGCCCGTCGGAAACATGACGTAGATGGTCAAAAGAAGGGCAATGCCGTTAAGTACCTGGTTGGGCGGTGTTTGCTGGATGCCAAGAGCGTTGCGAAGAAGAGATAGGACAACGATCATTTTGACAAAGGACGTTAAGAGCATGATGGCAAAGGGAAGCAGGGCAAGGCCTGCAAGCAGGGTCATTTTGGAGATGATCGTGGTCTCATTGGGGCCGGTCGCTTCTTGCGCATAGGCAGAGGAAAAAAAGAGAAGAAAAAGAGGGAGGAGAAAAAGGGTGGTTTTCCAAATGCGCATGTTTACGACCTCTTTCCCTTGAACGATTTGAATGCGGACTCTAAAGCATTCCATTGATTTTCAAGCTGGGCATTGATGATGCCGGCTTCTGTTTCAATGATACACCCGCCTTTGAGCACATCGCTTCTTTCAAGAATGGAAAGGCTTTCCACTTCTTTTAAGATTTCTTTAATTCTGGGTTTTTCTTTTTCTAGGATCGCAAGATCTTCCTTATTTGCATAGATTTTAATCTTTCTATGTTCTGTTACGGGTTTTAATGACTGGATGACAATGTCCACGATCCTTTCGGGCATCAGCTTGATCTCATTGCCTAAGATTTTTTTTGCCGCTTTCAGTGCGATCGGAAGGACCTGGTTTTGAAATTCGATTTTGAGGTTTTTGATCTCTTGATCGAGTTGCAGCAGGTGGGCATTGAAGCGAGACAGCCCCTCGTCAAAACCCTCCTTGGCCTTTCTTTCTTTGAGCTCAAGGCATTCCTTTTCTACTTCTTCTCGATACTTTTGTGCATCTTCTTGCGCCATTTTCAAGATTTCTTCGGCCGACAAAAGGGTAGAGCATGCGGACGCAGGGATGATGCGATCTTCAGCAGAGAGATGAATTTCCTCTTTCGAAAAGAGAGTAAAGAACTTCATTAAATTGACATCGCGGAAACCGACAGCCTTGTGCTGTCGGAGGAAGCGATGCTCCTTTGTTAATTGTTAAATATAGGGGTCTTGCGACCCCTATTAATGCCCGTAAGGGCCTTGTAACGGAACCTTTCGGTTCTCTCCCCTCGGCAATGTTACATAGCGGCCCTATACTCTAATCCGTTTCGTGCTTACCCTATCGCTTGTCTGCAACTAGAGTTTCGAGAGGGCAGAACTGAGGAAGCATTCTGCCGTCGGTCTTTTTAGCCTCTATATAACGTAGTTCTCTTGCGAGAACTGAGCCTGGTCAACCAGGGCTTGTTAGTCTTCTTTCAAGCCTCTCCCTTTATGGGAGGGGTGATTGACGAGCCGTCTTCTTGGTTAGTGTTGATCAGAGACAAAATCTCTTCAATATCGGCGACAATCTTGGAGGCAATTTTCGGTTCTTCTTTTTTTGTGGCGTTGCGAAACAAAAGATTGCCTCGTCCAATATCCAACCGGTGGCAAATATACCATATCAGATGCACGTGTTGAATGGAAAGAGCTTTTGCAAGGCGAAGAAGCCCCCGTTTGTGGAGCATGAGGCGCAGCGAGTCTTTCGTTTCGTCCCATTTTTCTAAACCGAGCGGAAGCGAGGTAAAAGACTCTTTAATAGAGCGCTTAGACTTTAAAAATTTGGCCTCGGCTTTTGTAAGCGAGCCTTCAATTTTTTTGAGGGTGGTTGTGGCGAGTATTTTTTTCATTTCGATCGCCAAATCATAAAGAGCCAGAAGATCGATGAGCTGCAAGAGCCTGTTTTTGCTAAAGGTAGAAAGGATGTTCAGAGAAGAGGGGGGAAGGTAGTTTTTCGGGAGTATCTCCTTTTCCTCTCCCAAAAGGCTGGAGAGGAGAATGTGTCGAAAGAATCGCTTGGCCGGCTTTGAGAGTTTTTCAATTCCCGGATGTATGTGAAGAAGAGGGGCAATTTTTTCCACGTAGGATCCGGGCAGGCTTAAAAGGAAAAGCGAGGCCTCTTTGTTCGAATAACTTTTTAGAGTTGGCAAAAACCAAGAATAGTGTGTTTCCAAAATCAGGGAATCGAAAACAAAGTCTTGGGGGTCGAAAGAGAGAGGGGAAATCTCGATTTTTTCCAGATCTTCTAAATCCATTTCTGGAAGAAACGCGGCGAGCTCATTTTTTCTCCCTGAGCGTTCCAACAGTACTTTGAGAAGGGTGAGTGAAGAGAGGTTCATCGAGGAGCTCTCTTTAAGGTTTATTTTCTTCTTTCTCTTTTCTTTCCTTTTGCAGGTAGGGATAAAACTTGTAAATGAGCCACCCTGTCATAAGGCCGAAGAGAAGGATCAAGCAAAGAAGAAGGGTAAAGAAAAAACGGAAGCGAGCAGAGGAGTCTTTGGTCATCACAATCGACCAGATGCTCACGTAATCATCTTTTTTATGGCCGAGGATTTTATTCCCTTTGAACTGAATGTCGGAGAAGCGCGAGCGATCCGATATAACGGAAACATCTTCGAAATCAAGCCCTTCAATACTTCCGGCAACGAGTCGTTTGATTTTGGATTCGAGATGGTTGTTGGGATCGTCAAGCACGCCTTGATGTTTGATATAGACGGCGGCTTTGATTTTAGGCTTTACCGCTCCCGGCAGAAGTCCTTCCGTGGAGGCAAAGGAGATCCGCACGTCGGCATCGAGAACGCCATCGATTTTACGGATGATGTTTTTTAGCTCCTCTTCCTGTCCTGCTTGATAGCGGATGGTTTCTTCCTTGTCGGAGGTCATGAGTCCTTGTTTGGCGAAAAGCTCTAAGAGAGTCGCTCCCTTTCTACGAGGAAGGCCATACTGGTTGAGGATGGCCATGGCCCCATTCATCTGCTTTTCTTCGACGGTGATATTCCATAGGTTGGCAGGCGTCCCTCCGGCGCCGGCGCTTTCTGCGGCCTTCATCTTCTGGGCATCGATTCCTTTAGATCCTAAAAAGACGATGATTTCATTAGCTTCCCTCTCGTCAATATTATTTACGATCGGTTCATGTTTCTGACATCCGCCGAGAAATAAAGAAAAAAACAAGATAAGAACAAAAGAAAGGCGCAGAGAAAAGGAGTTCATAAAATGGTCATTTTTTGATTCCGGCTCCAGAAACCCCTTTATAGCATGTTTCCGGCTTTGAGCTGAATGATTTTTTTTAGCATCTCTTGGAATCTTCGGTTAGGAGGTTCGTAAATTTTTTTCCCGAAAGCCAAGAGGGCCCGATTCCAAAACGCCTAAGCACATAATCGGAAATTCCCTGGCAAGAAGCGCGGTGGCGCAAAAGCTTTTCCCTTTTCTGATTGTTCAGTTTTTTTGGGTTTAGGAGTTTTTGGAAAAAATATTGGAGCTCTTTGAGAGCGCGTATTTTATAGGTGCGCAGGATCTCTTTTGCCAAAAGCGTAATATAAAGGGAGAAGAGCTCTCTTTTGCTGCAGTTTCTCTCCAGCCAAAGAAGGCGGTTTCTCCACCAGTAATATTGCAAATGGGGCTTGCCGGAAAAAGAAGAGGAGACCTTGTGCCAGATTTTTGCCTTGGGCGCCGTCCAAATTTCAAACCCGCTCTTTCTTGCCCGAGCGCAAAAATCGCTCTCTTCCCAAAGAAGAAAAAACCTCTCCTCAAGAAGGCCGATTGTTTCAAAGACCTCTTTTTTGACAAAGAGGGAACATCCGGAAACATAATCTACTTTTTGCATCTCATTTCTTTCTTCGTCTTTGAAACCAAGCGAAGGAGAATCAAACTCTGCAATGGCAGGATTCCAAAGACCTCCTAAGTGGTCGATGATTTTCGGCTCATGATAGCGAAGCACCTTGGTGCCCAAAATACCCGCTTGCGGCTTTAGGAGGGTTGCGGAGATCAGCTCTTCAAGAATAAGTGGATCGACGATGGTGTCATTGTTGAGAAGGAAGAGGTAGTCTGCCTTTTTTTGTAGGGCATAGGCAATGGCGACGTTATTGCCCCCGGAAAAGCCGAGGTTTTTTTTGGTTTCGATCAGATGAATCGCGGGAAATGCGCTTTCGATTTGGAGGACGGAGTTGTCTTGCGATCCATTGTCGACGACGATGATCTCATGGGGCTGGTATTGAATTTTTTTCAGAGAGGAAAGGCATTCGAGGGTATCTTTCCACCCATTCCAATTGACAAGGATGATGGCAATCGATGGATTCATTGTTTTTTTCCTTTTAAAATATGCTTTGCTTTCTCAAAGACTACATCGACTTTGATTTTTTCCCAACAGTGGGGATTTTTACATTTTCTTTGCAGGCAGGGTGTGCAGGGAGGCTTTTCTGACACGACAGACCCATGAGATGTGTGAAAAGGACCGGTCGTTTTGGGATTGGTAGGAATAAAAAGAGCGAGCGTCTTGGCCTTTACTGCAAGCGAGAGGTGCATGGGCCCCGTATCGTTGGTGATGAGAAGGTCGCTTATTTTTAAAAGAGCTGCAAAATCACGTAAGGCAAGCGGCGGAAATAGGGGGATGCTTCCCTTGATTTTTGAAGAAAGGTGGTCGATGAGATTTTTCTCTCTGCCCACTCCGGAGATCAAGAGATGGCAATCGATCTGTTGCTTCAAGCGATTGCCAAGGTTTGCGAAGGAGTCTGCCGGCCATCTGCGATAGGGATCGGAGGCGCCCGGATGGAGAATGACGATGGGTTTTTTAGAGTCGATGCCTTTTTCTTTTAAGAAGAGAGAGACTCTTCTTTCTTCCTCCTTTGTTGTAAAATAAAGAAGCTCTTTTTTTTCCGAATCGATGCCGAGTACTTGTAAAAGATTGGCTCTGTTTTCAATTTCATGGACCTTTTCACGCTCAACAAGGTGGGAAAAAAAGAGGTCGAGCCCTTTATTTTTTCCTCGAAAGCCGATGATTTTTTCTGCGTTTAACAGTGCGCATAGGGGAAAGACGAGCCTCTGCGAGGAGTGGAAGACGAAAATGGCTTGAAATTTTTTGGCCCTGAGTTGAAAGAGAAGAGAGAGAAAGGAAAAAAAGAGGGGTTCTTCAAAAGAAAAACACGCATCGACCAACGGTTGGTTTTCGAGAACGTCGCGCCCTGTCTTTTGGCATAAAAAAGCAAGGTAGCTATGGGGAAACCTTTTTTTTATGGCAGCAAGTGCTGGTGTTGCCCACAAAGTATCACCAAGAGCTGTTGTAGAGACAATCAGAATTCTTGGCGCTTTTGCGTCAAAAGCATTTTTCTTGCGCGGGTGGAAGGCGGAAATGAGCCATTCAATCAAGCGGTTCTTCAGACGATTTTTCCAACGGGTCATAGGATCGAGCTTCGTTCTTTGGATTGAAAATAAAGGAGCATCTGATTATTCACGAAATTTTTTTCTTTGAGTATGTCGAGACTGTTTTTTGCCCATTCGGGGTAAGAACCTACAGTGGGGATGCGAATGGCCAGAACCCCTTTCCTTTTCAAAAGAGGCAGATAGACTAGGTCCATCTCATATAGTGTCGAGAGACCCTCGGTGACAAAGCTTAAGGGAACGATCAAGAGCTTTTTTCTTTTTTCACACCATGTTTCGATCTCCCGGCAGCATTCATAGGTCGAAGGGGAAAGAGGGGAGGATCTGGTTTCGTATAAATTTTGATAAGAGAGCTTGCCGAGGGCAAAGGGAAAGGCTTTGAGTATCTCTTTAAAGGAGATTTCGCACTCGCTTTGATAAATATCTCCGTTTTCTAGGTAGTTTGAATCGATGCCGGTGCAGGAAAATAAAAGAATTGCTTCCTCTTCTTTGATCGCATTTTTCTCGAGGGACTCTCGGATGATTTTTTGATAGCCCTCGACGAAAGCGGGATGGGCGGCAAAAGATTTGATCCATCGAAAACGATGCAAAAGCTCTTTTTTTAGATTTGCGGCAAAAAATCTGGCGATTTGTCCGGCATGGGCATAGCTAAATTGCGGAAAAGAGGGCAGGAGGATATATTCGTCGGCGTTGCAATTTTTGATCTCTTGAAAAAACTCCGCATGTGTAGATGGCAGGTGGAGAAAGAAACAAAAGACGGGTTCTTGCAAATACTTAGCCGCTTCTTCTTTCCATTGGATGAGTTGCTCATAGGCGGGAGATGCGTCAATGATCTGGTATTCCTTTTTAATTCGAGCGATCTCCTTGCGTATCTTTCCCAAATGGAAAAGGCGGGCAATCCACCCCTTTTTTGCAAATCCTTCCTTTCTAAAGCAGCTCTCTGTATAGGAGGTAAGTTCTCTTTCGTTTCTCGGCTCTCCAAAAGAGACGAGAATAGATGCTTTCTTTTTTCTCATAGATTTTTTGCTTTTTGAGGAAATTGATTGTTTTCCATTTAGAAAAAAAAGCCAAGGAAAAAGAAAGAGCGTCTTTTGGTAAGGAATTCAACAGTGCTTGCGGCAACCTCCGCAAAATTTTAAAAAGACCCAAGCAATCAAGCCTTGTTAGGCCTGGGAAAAAATTGGATCCGCAAAGAAAGATGATGTCGCGATCTTAAGCTGGGGATTTTTAGCTGCGAAAGTATCTATCTACGAAAGTCAATAATACCGATCCCATAACACAGCTTGCCAAAATAGTGGCCAATTGAGCCAGAACGCTTCCGGATGAAATAGTTCCGATGGCTATAAATTGGAGGTTTATTGCTGTGCTAACGATCGACCCAATGATTGCCATACAGATCAATATGACGAAAAAAGCTTTTCTTGCAGTTTCTATAAAGGGCTCTTGCTTTGATGAACTGCCCCATCCAAAAAAAGTTATCCCTGAAGTAACTTT
Organism: uncultured bacterium; assembly: GCA_963716985.1. Taxonomy (GTDB): domain Bacteria; phylum Chlamydiota; class Chlamydiia; order Chlamydiales; family SM23-39; genus JAJZPH01. The sequence continues at coordinate 394,774 of OY970323.1, forward strand.
GGAAGATGAAAAAACGGATAAACTGGTCATAAAAAACCCCGCATTTTTTATTTAAAAATAAAATCTTACGAAACCTTAACCATTTAAGACAAGGAATAAGGTTCTTTGTGAGCTTTGTGCTTATGGAATGTTCTCAAGAGTCTTTCCTCCAATGATATTCGCAGGGGATTTTCAACTTTCGTGCGGTTGGCATTCTCATGCGACGCTGCAAAGAACTTTCTTATTGTTTTTTCAACTACGCTACTCCCTATTTGGTGACAGTTTTTAGCTATCGGAAATCAAATTATTATTTGAGAAAATATTACTGTTTTTTGCACACTATAAGATCTTTTTTTAACTAGGAAGGGGTCAGAAAAAATGAGCACAACAGCATTTTCAATCATGGGCGTAGACGTCAATTCAGAAGCAAAATGGGCTTTCGGAATGACTTTAAGTGCAATAACACTAACAGTGGGAACTGGCATTTCGCCCTACATTACGGTACCTATTGGTCTAGTAGCTGCACTAGGAGCAGGTGTTTTATTCCATCCAACAATAGTAGAAACAAATAAACCTAAAAACGGCAGTTGAACCGCTCCGCATGACCTGAAAATTGTAAATTTCTCTCTCAGAAATAAATTCTATCTTGAACTTTCACGCCCACCCAATAGGTGAGTGGATAAATTTGAGCAATAACATTGATTTTTAGAGGAGAATCGCGAAAGTTTTGATTGTGCGGAGCGGTTCAACTGCCGTTTTTAGGATAAAACAATACGAGCATCAAGGAAAGTGCTAAACACAGCTGCGTTTATGGGCGGAGGATGTTTGGCAATAATTTTGTCGCTTGGATTGCTTTGGTCTGTGCAAAAATGTATTACTTCGCACATTCCTAAAATATGTGAGGGGGCTTATCTTAGCGGTTCAGGATTTTTTCTTGTAATGGGAGGTTCTCTTTTCTCGTATGGCGCTTATTACATCTGGAAATCCATACAGAAGCCCCCTCCAAAGAAACACTGGTATGGTTTTTGGTAAAGAGGAGAGGATCTGATTTTGTAAGGATTTTGATAAGAGAGCTTGCCGAGGGCAAAGGGAAAGGCCTTGAGTATCTCTTTGAAGGAGATTTCGCACTCGCCTTGGTAAAGGTCTCCGTTTTCTAGGTAATTTGGATCGATACCCATGCAGGAAAATAAAAGAATTGCTTCCTCTTCTTTGATCGCGTTTTTTTTGAGAGATTCCCGGATGATTTTTTGATAGCCCTCGACGAAAGCGGGATGGGCGACAAAAGATTTGATCCATCGAAAACGATGCAAAAGCTCTTTTTTTAGATTTGCGGCAAAAAATCTGGCGATTTGTCCGGCATGGGCATAGCTAAATTGCGGAAAAGAGGGCAGGAGGATATATTCGTCGGCGTTGGCATTTCTGATCTCTTGAAAAAACTCTGCATGCGTGGATGGCAGATGGAGGAAGAAACAAAAGACGGGTCCTTGCAAATATTTAGCCGCTTCTTCTTTCCATTGGATGAGTTGCTCATAGGCGGAAGCTGCGCCAATGATCTGGTATTCCTTTTTGATTCTCGAGATCTCCTTTCGGATCTTTCCCAAATGGAAAAGGCGGGAAATCCACCCCTTTTTTGCAAATGCTTCCTCTCGAAAACAGCTCTGCACGTAGGAGGGAAGTTCTTTTTCGTTTCTCGGCTCTCCAAAAGAGACAAGAATAAATACTGTCTTCTTTTTCATAGATTTTTTGCTTTTTGAGGAAATTGATTGTTTTCCATTTAGAAAAAAAAGCCAAGGAAAAAGAAAGAGCGTCTTTTGCTAAAAACAATAGCGAGCCTTGGGTGGGTCACAAGGAGCAGCATGGAAAATTGGGTCGTCAGTACAAAGAAGCCTTGCCAACAACACTTCTTGTGCTTCCTGAGATTTTTCTTCGATTAACATACACGTGAATACCTCGCTCACTATCATTCAGGAATTTATTGTCTGAGTTCTCGAGCACATTGAGAAATTACTGCAAAATAGGGCTGAATTTCATCGATCAACGCGATCCTGGCAGCTAGGCAACATCCTGCAAATTCGATATATGAAGAAGGTTCTTTCTGGAGAGAAAATCTTCTCTTTTGACCTTCTTTGAGGAGATCAAAAGCCCTGCGAAGCAAAAGGATGTCTTCTCGAGAATCATCATTTAAAAATGGAATTGCAGTCAAATCGGACCTCGATCGAATGAATTGTTCAATCATTGCTTTTACGAATCGTTCTTGCGCACCATGCCTTTCGTCTCGATAAAGATTGTGTACAGCTGCTTGTGATGTGGGGTCGGCAGATAAAGAAAGAAGGTCGTTTAGAAGAGTGGCGTTAACAAAGGGTATTTTAGCTCGATTGCTTGAGTATCTATCTCCCTGCATTCGTGCAGCAGCGCTTTCCCTTCTACATGCTTGGGACATTGCTTCATTTGCTGCAAATACGTCATGTGCTACTGGCTCTGCTCCACGTATTAGTGCGTCTGCAGCTAAAATTCCAACTCCTATTGGAAATGCTGATAATCCTACATTTACTGCTACTCTCGATACCTTCATTGCTGCTAAGCCTATTTCCGTTGTTATGATTCCTGCTACCCCCCTAATCCTACTCCTACCACGCCTGATACCAGTTCTGCTGCTGCCACTTGAAACACAATCCTTTCTGTTGCTTCCCTTATTCTCATGCCCGCTGCTGTTGCTGCAAACATTCCCGCTGTTGTTGTTGCTATTAACATTCCTGCTCTTCCTACTGCTAATCCTCCATATACTAGTGCATCTCCTACCGCAGATGTTGCTCCTCCTGTTATTGCCACTATTTCTCCTATTATCATCCCTGCGAACGACGCTCCTGCTAATCCACCATTTGCTACTGCTTCTATTGTGGCTGTCTTAAGTGCCCTTCCAGCTAAGCTGGTATAAACGCACAATTTTTCTTTAAACGTTGAGTGAAAATTTGTTACAAATTTTCGAGCTGGATCGAATGGAAGCGTGTCTTTTGCTCGCGAGAGGAAGATTGCTCGGAGCGATTGATCGGTTGAGCCAAGAGCTCGAGTGCTTCTGGGATCTAAACCAGATTTAGAGGCAATGTGGTCCAGCATCTCTGTCGGAAGAGTTGAGAGCGTTATTGGACTTGGGCTTGTTTTAGTGGTTGTTGTTGTAGTCATGACATCCTGATCGCTGGAGTTTGGACTAATTTCTGGGACCAGGAGGCGCAGAAATCAGTCTAAATTAAACGTCATCTCCTATGATTAACCTGCAGAACAAGAGCAACAAAGGATGTTGCAGTCGAATTATCTGGGGGTTTGAGATTTTTGGACAATTTTCTCAAACCCCCGAATAAATCAAGCAATATGGTTTTCCGACAGAAATCGCTATAGAGCACAAATCAAGATTTGAACTGATTTTGTACCAGATTCAGACGCGAAATTAGTCCAAACTCCAGATCGTTACCCACAAGTATATAACATATTTACATTCAAATATTTAGAATTATGCACGTCCAAAATTACAGCAATTGCTATTTTTTGCCCCAGAAGTCGTACTTTTTCTCTCGTGAAATAGAGAGCATGAAGCATCTGTTCAATCCATCTTTTTTTCCTATTTTTCCCGGAGGAAAACAGGACTTATGGGTAACGATCAGCATGACATCTCCGAATAAATTATTTCTTTGTTATTATATAAGATTTTGTTTTTTATTGCAATTTAAAAAATCTGTATAATAAAAATGTTATAAAAATTATTTTACAGATATGATAGGCGAGAGGACATAAATAAAGATTTAATTTAATGGTCTCATGTCGTTAGTCAAATCTCTGGACTTTCAGTTATTTTTTTAATTCTATGAACTTCAGTTCATAGTGGTTTAATCTGTTAACATTTTTTCTAATTTAGGTTGATATTATAAAAGAAATAATATATAATATGAAAAATATAAATAATAATATGGAGAAATTTTATGACAACAAGAGTTTTTAACATTGGTTATAATTTTGTATTCGGTTTGTTTCGTCCGATGCAACAAGAAAGTGGCTTGCCTTCATTCACTCCCACTTGGATGACTGGGACCTCTTCGTCCACGCTTGCAATGATGCTGGCGACGCATCGATCTGGGATCTTTGCTCAGCCAGCACTTATGCCCGGAACTACATTGCTTGCGCATAAAATCGCCCCGCTAGCTGGGGAAAACGGCACTTGCGACTACATAGCTGGAGAGCCACTTGGTGAACACACATGGCTTGTATGGAATTATGCGAAGATGGGATTAAAGGCCCCTGACCGTGATGAGCTTTTGGCAAAGGCTTTTCAATTCCCCGGGGAGGAGCCTTCAGCGTGCTGTGTTGGCTCTTATTTGCGAGCGCTTGAACTGAACGTCCTGCGCCTGTTGCAGATGGGCTTCTTGAACGATGCTTCTGAACGCGCTCGATTGAAAGAACATCTAAAGAAGGTTTTGCAAATTTTTCAATCCGCAGAATCGATTCAAGAATATTTGTGGCCGAAAATCGGGAAAAGCTTTTTCAATTTAGGTGAATTTCAAGGAGAATACAATAAAGAGTTTCGAGATTGGTCAATAAAAAAAATTGAGCGTATTCTTTCTTTTTTCGAGGAAGTTAAGCCAATTAGCTTCAGCTTGGAAGAAATAGACCTGATCCAACGACCCTGTCCTATGGTGTTTGCTTCAAATACGCTTCATGGGGAAAATTGTGGCGGAGGTAGACCTGGAGAGTTGGGGGTAAAAACAGAGGCTCTTCTCAGGCGAGACATCCAGGTGATTTACACCACTGAAACAGACGTAGCAAGGATCAAAAAAGTGCTTGAGAGTTTTAAAGTGCATGTCTTGGTATACTGCCACCAACGGTGAAATCACAAAGCAGCCCATGAGGTGGTCAGCCGTAAGAAAAATGGAAATTGTCATTCGTTACCCACATCTTTGTTAAGTGTCTCAACATTAAATGGTTGAAAACTTGCGCAGCAAAATGCAACACGTTGGTTATTAATGAGATGCGAAAGATGTGGGTTGGGTAAGGATCAGCGAATAAACACATAAAAAAAATTTAATGTCTCATATCGTGAGTCAAATCTCTGGACTTTAGTCCAAGACTTTAGTAGATATAACTTTCAGTTATTTTTTTAATTCTATGAACTTCAGTTCATAGTGGTTTAATTTAATTTAACCATAGCCTTTTTTATAATTTATTTGATATTATAAAAGAAATAATGTATAATATAAAAATATTAATAATATATAATATGGAGAAATTTATGACATCAAGGGTTTCTAGCATTGGTTATGATTCTGTAGACGATTTGTGTCCTTCGGCGCAAGAAGAAAGTGGCTTGCCTTTATTTACTCCCACTTGGATGACTGGAACCTCTTCGTCTACGCTTGCAATGATGCTGGCGACACATCGATCTGGGATTTTTACTTGGCCAGCACTTATGCCGGGCGCTACATTGCTTGCTCATAAAATCGCCCCGCTAGCTGGGGAAATTGGCACTTGCAACTGCATATCTGGAGTGCCACCAGACCCCGACTGCATAGGGATTGTATGGAGTTACGCGAATAGAAGATTAAAGGCTCCTAACCGTGATAAACTTTTAGCGCGAGCCTTTCTATTCCCCGCGCAAAGGTCTCCGGAAATCTGTATCGGCCCTTATTTGGAATCGATTGAACTGAATGTCCTGCGCTTGTTGCAGATGGGCTTCTTGAACGATGCTCCTGAACGCGCTCGATTGAAAGAACACCTGGAGAAGGTTTTGCAAATTTTTCAATCCGCAGAATCGATTCAAGAATATTTGTGGCCGAAAATCGGGTATTGCTTTTCCGGTTTAGATGAATTTCAAAACAAATACAATGAAGAGTTTCGAGAATGGTCAGTAGAAAAAATTGAGCGTATTCTTTCTTTTTTCGAGGAAGTTAAGCCAATTAGCTTCAGCGCGGAAGAAATAGACCTGATCCAACGACCCTGTCCTGTGGTGTTTGCTTCAAATACAATCCAAGTGGAACATTATGGCGGAGGTAGATATGGAAAGTTGGGAGGTAGATATGGAGAGTTGGTGGTAAAAACAGAGGCTCTTCTCGAGCGAGACCTCCAGGTGATTTACACCAATGAAATAGACGTAGAGAGGATCAAAAGAGTGGTCAAGGACTTTAAAGTGTATGTATCCTTGGCGGGCTTTTAGTGGGCTACGTGAAGAACGATACGTCAACAGAGGTTCAGTGTTATTCCTCTTATTGATCCTTCCCTACCTGAGTGTTTCTCAGTACTTACTCGCAACATGCTCACTGTCAACGACTTTTGGTCGCAGCGTCTTTGGGCGGTTTGAAATCAGTATTGTTGCGGCTCGTCACAAATGAGGCGCGCAACCATCTAATTTCGTTGGCTCCTGTAAGCTGATTGAAGGAAAAGGCATTTGCGTGTATCTTTCTTGCAAAAAACCCAAAAAATATTGTGTCCCCCATTCTTTCTGTTACTCATTTGCGAAAAGTTTATCCCGGACAAAAAGAGCGGCCGGCGGTCGATGGGATCTCATTTGAGCTGAGAGAGAAAGAGATTTTAGGGCTGCTCGGCCCCAACGGATCTGGCAAAACAACCACGATCCAGATGCTTTTGGGAACGCTTTCCAAAACCTCGGGATCGATCGTTTATTTTGGAAAGGATTTCGATCAACATAGATCTTGGATTTTAGAGAATATTACCTATGCGAGCACCTATACCAGCCTTCCTTGGCTCTTGTCTGTGGGGGAAAACCTGGAGGTCATCGGGCGGCTTTATGGACTCGCTCCCAAAGAAAGCGCAAAGCGATTCCTCCCGCTCTTGGAGCGTTTTGGAATACTGAACCTAAAAGATCGTCCCATCAAAGCTCTTTCGGCAGGACAGGTCACGAGGGTGATGCTGGTCAAGGCCTTTTTTATCGCGCCCAAAATTGTGCTGATGGATGAGCCTACCGCGTCTTTGGACCCGAACATCTCAAGAGAAATTTGCGACTTCATACTCGAACAAAGAGAGAAAGCCGGCATATCCATTCTGTTTACCTCTCATAAAATGGAAGAGGTGGCGAAGCTTTGCGATCGGGTCATCTTCTTAAAAAATGGAAAGATCGTTGCCGACGATCTGCCAAAAAATCTGGCGCGGCGCAATGCCCTGTTTTGTTTGCGGCTGACCTTCGTGCAATCGATGGACCTTGCAGTTGCTTTGGCAGAAAAAAATCATCTCGCCTATAAAGTCGACCATCGCCTGCTGGAAATTTCTATAGAGGGGGAGCAGATCCCTTCTTTCTTAAATCGATTGGCGCAAGAGGGTATACTCTATCTCAATATCCAAATCGAAGAGCCTTCTTTAGAGGATTATTTTCACACTATTTCCGGAGCAAATGATGAGTCTTAGCCGCATGCGAGGGGTTTTTTTTCGCTACTTTCATGAATTGTATAAGGGCCCACGTGCTCTGGCCGATCTTTTTTATTGGCCGCTTGTAGACATCCTTCTTTGGGGGCTGACATCGGTTTGGCTCTTGAGCCAACACAACGTTTCCAACCTTCCTTTGATTTTGATGACGGGCCTTGTTTTTTGGCAGATCACATGGAGGGGAGGGATCGATATTTCCGTGAACTTGCTGCAGGAGTTTTGGTGCCGCAATCTCGTGAATCTTTTTTCGACCCCATTAAAAATTTCCGAATGGTGCGCGGGCATTCTTCTCATTTGCTGTGCCAAGCTTTTGATAACGATTGCATTTTGCGCCGGCGTGGTCTATCTGCTCTATTCGCTCAACGTGTTTCAAATGGGCTGGACCTTTCTTCCCTTTGCTTCTTCCCTCATGATTTTTGGTTGGGTCATCGGGTTTTTGACTGCCAGCGTCATTATCTACTGGGGACAACAGATGGAGGCGCTTGCTTGGATGACGGGATGGGTTTTTGCTCCTTTTAGCGCGGTTTTTTATCCGGTAGCGACTCTGCCCGAGTGGGCCCATACAATTGCTTGGTCTCTGCCGACGACCTATATTTTTGAAGGGATGCGGCAGATCTTGAGCACATCCGCTTTCCCGGCGCATTATTTTTGGATCAGCATGGCTTTGAATGCAGTCTATTTGACCGGATCGATTTTTCTTTTTAAATTTTCTTTTGAGAAAAGCCGCTCGAAAGGTCTTGCAAGGCTCGAATAAAAATTTGAAAAAGATTCATCCGGAAGATAGAATAGATTGAGAGAAAAGGTGCGTTAAGTGAAAAAATTTGTTTTCCTGATCGTTCTTGTTTTTATCGGCCTGATCTTTTTCCACGTCAAGCATGAGGAGAAAGAAAATGGGTTTCGCATAGGAGTGGATCCCTATTTTTATTCTTTGAACTTTCATGGACAGGAAAAATGGATCTCCGCTTACCTCGGAGATCTTCTTTTGGAGCTTGCGGCAAAAGAGGGCGTGGAGTTTGAACGAGTGAATGCGAACTGGGATACGCTCTTGGAAGATCTGGGAAACCACTATGACGCCGTTGTGGGAGCAGTCCCCCCTTATAATTTTCTCGAGGAAAAATATACCTTTTCCCCCATTTTTCTTAGCACCGATCCCGTGCTGATCCTTCCGATCAACGCCCCAAATGACTCTTTGAAAAAAATGAAGGGGCTGATTGTCGGCATCGAAAAGGGGAGCCGCGATCTTTTGATCGTTCAGAAGTATCCGGAAGTATTTGTCAAAGAATTCAATTCGCTCGCAGAGCTTTTAGAGGCAGTGAACCTCGGGCAGATCGACGGGGCGCTTGCCGGACAGGTTCCGGTTGCGACCTATATAAAAGATCTCTATGCCGGAAGGCTCAAAATGACCGAGCCTTTGTCTGAAGAAGAGGGGCTTCGATTCATTCTTCTCAAAAAAGAAAAGAAGGGATTGGCCTCTCTGTTGGAGAAAGGGGTGAAATCGCTGAAGAAGAAAAAACTTCTTGAGCTGCAGCGCAAGTGGAGCCTGCACCCTTAAGTATAGAGAGAGTGTTCTTCAAATTCTTCTTGGACCTTTTGATAGATGGCGGTGTCGATCGGGCATTTTTCTAGGTGCCACACGGAATCTACGTAATTTTGGATCGAGCGGTCGGAAGAAAAATATCCCATCTTCGCGATGTTATGAATGGCCGTTTCCGCCCATCTGAGAGGAGTGGCCCAAAGATCCTCTACTTTCTTCTGCGCGTTATAGTAAGCGCGAAGATCTGCGATGACAAAATAGGGATCGGCAAATTCCTGTTGATATCCATCGAGAAGCTGGTCGTAAATTCGATGCAGCGCCTCATGTTCTTGCTGCGTCTTGGCCAGACTTCCGTCTTTTAAAGCGTCGACGGCTTTTTTGATGGCATCATCGGAGAGGTAGATCTCCCAAGCGGGGTTGCGCTTTTCTCTTCGGATCGTTTCGATCTCTTCGGCTTTCAATCCAAAGGAAAAGGGCCACCAGGCCTCCGTGACCTCTTTTTTCATTTCGATGTTAGCGCCATCTTCAGTTCCGAGGGTTAGAGCGCCATTCATGGTGAGCTTCATGTTGCCCGTTCCCGACGCTTCCATGCCGGCAGTGGATATTTGCTGCGAGAGGTCTGCGGCCGGGATGATGATTTCTGCTTTAGAGACATTATAGTTTTCAATGAAGGCGACTTTGAGACGGGGAGAGACGACGGGATCGTTATTGATTGTTCGGGCGACGCAATTGATGAGACGAATGATGAGTTTGGCCATTTCATAGCCGGGGGCTGCTTTCCCGCCGATGATCGCCATGCGCTTGATTTTTCGGGCTGATGGGTTATTTTGAATTTCGTGAAAAAGCATGATCAGATGAAGCGCGTTCATCAGCTGGCGCTTGTATTCATGAAATCGCTTGATCTGGACATCGACAAGGGCATCGACGTCGAGCGTTGTGGAGTGGTCCAGAATTTTTCCATTGAAGTCGCGGATGGGGTTTTCCTTAGAAAGAAAATCAAAGAGATCTTTCTTGTTCTGTTTTTTGATCTCTAAAAACTCTTTCTGGCTCTCCTCATTGCTTGCAAATGCAGCCAATTTTTGAATTTGGGAAAAATCATGGATCCAATCGCCCTGAATGCGCTTTGTGATGAATTGAGAGAGCCGGGCATTGCAGTGATGGAGCCATCTTCTTTGGGTGACCCCATTGGTGACGGAGAGAAATTTTTCCGGGAACAGGTCGACAAAATCGCGAAAGATCGACTTTTTTAACAGATCGGTATGCAGAGCGGATACGCCATTGATCTTTTTTGATCCGAATATGGCCAAATGGGCCATGCGGATCTGCCCGTTTTGGATAAGGGACATGCGTTCTACTTTTGCTTCGTCATTGGGGAAGCGAGAGCGTACCTGATTACAAAAATCTTGGTTGATCTTTTGGATGATTTTGTATTGTCTTGGCAAAAGGTAGGCGACTCTTTTTTCGTTCCATTCTTCTAAGGATTCTTTGAGCATCGTATGGTTGGTGTAGTTGCAAATGTTTTGCGTTATCTCCCAGGCGCGGTTCCAGGAAAAATCATAATGGGTGATGAGCGAGCGCATGAGCTCTGCAATGATGAGGGCCGGATGGGTATCATTGATTTGGATCTGCACTTTGTCTCCGAGAGAAGAGAGATCCCCATAAACGTGCAGGTGGTGTCTGAGGATGTCTTGGATGGATGCGGATACGAGCAAAAACTCTTGCTTCAGACGGATCCTTTTTCCCGTTTCGTGATTGTCGTTGGGATAGAGGACATCGGTGAGCGAAGTATTTTCCGATGCTTGGTCGAGCTGTCCCGCATTGTACCTTTGCAGCTCGAAATTTTTCGGAGATTCCTTTGTGGACCAAAGACGCAGAGAAAGAACGGAAAATTTTTCTCCTTGGGGAGCATAGCCGATGATCGGAACATCATAGGGAAGAGCAAGCACTTCTTCTTGATCTTCGAGAGAATAGATTTCATCGCCGTGGCGGTTGGTTCCGGGGATGATCCTGCCTCGAAAGGAGACGTTTTGCGAGTGGGTGTCGGTCCGCCATTCCCAGGGATATTCATTCAAAAGCCAGCAATCGGGCCTCTCCACTTGCACGCCATTCCAGATTTCTTGTTGGAATATTCCATACTGATAACGCAGCCCATAGCCCCATGCGGGATAATGCTGTGTGGCAAGTGTGTCCAAAAAACAGGAAACCAGTCGGCCAAGGCCGCCATTTCCAAGGCCCGGTTCGGCATCATATTCTGCAACAGAGGAAAGAGATCGATTGGTTTTAGCAAGAATGGCTTGGAGAAGTTCTGTGGCATGGGTATTCGTCACTGCGGCAGAGCAGAGTTTGCCGGGGAGATATTCCATGGAAAAATAGTAGAGAGTGCGTGGTTTTTTCTCCTCATAGGTCTTGAGAGTTGCAAGCCAACGGAGCTTGACCTCTTCGCGAAGGGCCAAAGAGAACGCGCGATAGAACTGCTCATCGGAAGCATCTTTTTCCACCCTTCCCATATCGGTGATGAGAAAGTGCCTGATCTTTTGAAAAAGATGTTCGGCCGTCAAAGAAATAGGAATCGACACATAGATCCTTTTTTTTCCCTTTTACTAGAAAGGGGGCATTTTTTAAAGAAGGGAAAATGAAGAAAGGAACTTTTTCTTCGAAAAAAATGAATGAGGAGATAAGATCATTGGTTTTTACACCCTATGAGGGAGAATTTTTTTGTATGAAGCTCTTAAGAATTTTCACTATTTTATTGAGTAACTTTTTCTTCATCTCTCTTAGCGCCGATGAAAATGGTCCGGCCTCTCTGGCGGATCATGCAATGATCTCCAATCTTGTGACCCAAGAAGAGAAAGAGATTGCGATCGAAGAAGAAGATGAGGAAGACGAAGAGGATGACGAGGAGGAGGATTGATCGGCGTTAGAAGAGCTTTTTTGGCTTTGGCAGAGCTTGCAGAAAGGGCTCGATTTCATGAGGCTTGAGTTCCCGGTAAGAACCCGGGGCAAGCGCGCCCAAAAGAAGGGATCCAATGCGTATTCTCTTGAGTTCCAGAAGAGTGAGGTTTGCGGCTGCCACAAGAAGGCGGATCTCATGCTTTTTCCCTTCTTTTACGGTGATTTTCATAGTGCCTTTTCGAACTTTGAGCACACGGGTGGGGCGGACGAAGCTCTCTTCCAGTTGAAGACCATCGGATAGTTGGGATAGATGTTCGTGAGAAAGGTCTTCTCGAACGCGAACGAGATACTCTTTGGCCACCTCGAACGAAGGATGCATGACTTTGTGGGCAAGGGTGCCGTCATTTGTGACGATCAAGAGTCCGGATGTGAGCTTGTCCAGCCTGCCAATGCAAAAAAGACGGCCCTCTTTTTTCGGCAAGAGGTCGAAAATGAGCTTTTCTTTATTCAGGCGTCGATTGCTGCAAAGAAAACCTTCGGGCTTGTTGAGAAGGAAATAAAACTTTTTTTTGGCAGTATCTCTTGGAACCGGTGCGCCATTGAAGGAGATTTGATCCTTTTCTTCCACTTTTTGCTGGGGCAATAGAGTAACGACGCCATTGACGGAAATTTTTCCTTCGAAAACGAGTTTTTCGACCGATCTTCGAGAGCCAAGACCTAAACTTGCTAAAACTTTATTGAGTCTTTCTGCCATGTTCGGGACCATTTGATTTAAAAAGAATAAAGGCAGATCCTAGATAAAGGCAACCCAATTTTGGTTTTCAATTGAGGAAAAAAAATGTATGAAGAAAAAATCGATTTTAATCCTTATGCGCCATGGCCAGTCGATCTGGAATGAGCGTAATCTTTTCACCGGATGGGTAGATATCCCCTTGAGTAAAAAGGGAATAGAGGAGTCCATTGCAGGCGGAGAGAAAATGAAAGAAATCCCCATCGACTGCATATTTACATCCACCTTGATCCGCGGGCAGATGACCGCCTTTTTGGCGATGCTTTCTCACAAAAGCGGAAAAGTGCCCGTTTTTCACCACCCCAAAGAGGGAAAACGCGACAAGTGGGCAAAAATTTATTCGGAAGAGACGGAAAAACAGACGATCCCGGTCTTTGCTTCCTGGCATCTCAATGAGCGTATGTATGGGCAGTTGCAAGGTGTGAACAAAGACGAGATGCGGCGCAAATATGGGCCGCAGCAGGTGCAGCTCTGGCGGCGCAGTTATGATGTGGCCCCGCCGAAAGGAGAGAGCTTGCACATGACGGCAAAGAGGACGATTCCCTATTTTCGAAAAAAAATTCTTCCTCGTTTAAAAAAAGGAGAAAACGTTTTCATCGCAGCCCATGGAAATTCCTTGCGATCGATCATGATGGATTTGGAAAAACTCTCCAAAGATGAGGTGGTCCACCTGGAACTTGTTACGGGCCAGCCGATCCTCTATCGATTTTTTGAGAATCGATGGGAAAAACTGAAAGAAAACGAGAGTGAGTAGAAAAATTTTGACAACGGTTCGGAGATAACATGAAGGAATGGAAAGATCTTACCCATGAAGAAAAAATCTCGAGCGTGGAACAGGTGCTTGAAGAGGAGATAAGGCCCTTTGTTGCAAGAGACGGAGGCGGCGTCAGACTGATCGAAATTCGAGGAGAGGATCAGGTTGTCATCGCCTATGAGGGCGCTTGCAGGGGTTGTTTTGCCGCGACTACCTCGACGCTTGCTGTGATCCAGGAAATTTTGAGAGAAAAACTCTTTTCGAACATCGTCGTTGTTCCGGAGGAGTTTTGAAAAGAGAAGATTTTGCGTTTTGCGAAGAGAAAAATTGCAATCCCAATCGACTCATCATCGATCTTGCCGCGATTGGCAAGAACGTGGATTTGCTGAAAAACCATTTTCCAAAATCGACGCGCATGATGGCGATTTTGAAGGCCAATGCGTACGGAACAAACTATGCGATTTTGGGACAATATCTCCAAGAAGCCGGAATCGATATCGTGGGAGCTGCGAATCTGATCGAAGCTCTTTTCTTCAAGAGGATCGGAGTGGAGCAGGAGATTTTTCTTCTGCATGCTTATGATCAAGAAGCCTCTCTTATCGTGAAGAATGGATTTGTTGTCGCAGTCGATGAGCCATGCCTGATTCAGGCGCTCCAAAAAGAGGCGAAAGAGAAAAAAAAGATCATAAAAGTACACCTGAAGATCGAAACGGGCATGGGGCGCTTTGGCTGTGACCCAAAAGAGGCTCTCAGTCTTGCCCTTCTCATGCAGCAATCCAGCCATCTTCATCTCGAGGGATTATCGACCCATTTTTCTTGTGCGGATGTGGAGGGAAAAGAGGATTTTACCTATGCCCAATACGAAAAATTTTGCGCGGTATTGCAGCTCTTAAGAAAAGAGGGGATCGATCCGGCGTATCGCCATGCGGCCAATTCGAGCGGTTCGATGCGATTTGATCTGCCGGAGTGCAACATGGTGCGCATCGGTCTTGCCCTTTATGGCATACCGCCGTGCATATTTGGAGAAAAAACTCTGGCCCTAGAGCCCAGCTTGACGCTCCAATCAAGGATCGTCAAAATTGCTTCCTATGAAAAGGGGCACCCGATCGGCTACGGAGGCTCCTACGTTGTGCAAAAAGAAAAAGAGAAAATTGCCGTTATTCCCATTGGCTATTTTGACGGACTCCATCAGCAATATCGAACTGCTTCTCTTCTCATTCGGGGAAAAAAAGCCCCCATTGTGGGAAAGATCTGTATGGACTACCTCATGTGCGACGTGACAAGCATTCCCGAGGCGGTTGTGGGAGATAGAGTGGTTCTTTTCGGCAGAGATGGTTTTGGAAATGAAGTTTCTCCTCAAGTCTTTGCAGATCTTGGGAGATGCGACGTGCGGCAGTTTATCTGCTGTTTGGGGCCAAGAATCGAGCGCGTTTTGCTTCCTCTGCCGCCAAAAACCCATCGGCTTTTTCAAAAGAGCAATCTAAACAACCAGCTCAGTTAAATAGCGCTCGCCGCGGTCGGGAAGAACCGTGACGACGTTTTTATATTTTTTCGTCAGCATCTCGGCTGCGATCACATTCGCCCCCGAGCTCACTCCCACCAAAAGGCCATTTTCTTTGGCAAGTTCCTTGGTCCTTCGGAAAGCATCCGGACTCGAGATGGCGATGACATCGTCGATCACAGCGCGATTATTCTTGATGATGTCGGGAATAAACCCCTCGCCGATTCCATAAATTTTATGAACTCCCGCTTTCCCTCCCGAGAGCACGGCAGATTCTTTGGGCTCGACGACGACGATTCTTACTTTCGGATTGATTTTCTTTAGCGCAAGTCCCACTCCGATGATCGTTCCCCCCGTCCCGGCTCCTGCAACGAAGGCGTCGACATGCCCTACCTGTTCGATGATTTCTTTCCCTAGGAATTTTTCGTTTTCTTCTATGTTGTCTTCATTGCTAAATTGTCTTGGGTAAAAGGCCGTTTTGTTTTTCTTGACGATCCGGTCATACTCTTCAAAAGCACCTTCAATATCTTTTTCGGCGGGTGTTAAAATGATTTCTGCGCCGAAGAGCTTCATGATTTTTACGCGCTCGACGCTCATCGAGCCCGGCAAGACGGCGATGAACTTGTAGCCTTTGAGGGCCGCAATCATGGCAAATGCGATCCCGGTGTTCCCGGAGGTGATTTCGATGATGGTTTGTCCCTTTTTGAGCATTCCCGATTTTTCTGCTTTTTCGATGATATAAAGAGCCATTCGATCCTTGATGCTGCCGCTCGGATTGGTCGTCTCGAGCTTGGCATACACCTGGCCGATTTTGATCATGGGCGTATGGCCAATGGTTCCTAAGATATTGGGAAAAACGGTGTTTGGGGGCATGGAACAATCCTTTTTTATTGGGTCCTAAAACTTGCAAATAGCTGAAGAGAACGTTTTTTGCACGTTTTTTAAATTGGGAAAAGGTCTCCGGAGAGAAAACTTTTCCTCTCGTTTGTTTTGGGAAAATAAAGGTTCAGAGATCCGTCTTCTCCTATTGAGTCCAGAATCCCTTCGTACTGGTTTTTGCCGTCAAAGAATCGAACCTTTTGTTTTTTATAGGCTAAAAGAGAGTCGAACAAGGGAAGGAAAGGGGCAAACCCCTTTTTCTGAAACGTCTTGATAGTCTTCGAAAACTCTTTTTGCAGCAGCCCCAAGAGATGGGAGCGATCCCATAGCTTCTCAGTTTCGACAAAAAGAGAGGTGGCCGGCTGATCGATCGTGGCGAGCAGCTCTTTGGACATGTTCACGTTGATGCCGATGCCGAGAAAGATCTCGACGAGCTTGTTTTGGAAAGAGGTTTCGCAAAGAACTCCGGCGAGCTTTTTATGGGAAAGCAGAAGGTCATTGGGCCATTTAATTTGTGGAGAGAGCTTAAGTTCTAGAAGAACATTTGCCAGGCTGATCGCAATGAGATGTGAGAGGCAGGAGAGTTGGGGAGTGTTTGCGGGGAGGCAAAAATAAAAGGTGATGTAGAGATTTTGCCCTTTGGGAGAAATCCATTTTCGATCATATCTGCCGCGACCTTGCGTTTGTTCGTCGGCGAGAATGCAGGTGATGTGATCTTTGGGGAAAGATGCGCTATTTGCTTTTGCCCACGTTTGGGTCGAATCGATCGTGTCGAAAGAAATAATTTGCATGTTTTTTCTCTCAAATTGCATTCTAATGCACCACTTGATTAGAATGCGAACGAAAAGCTTAAGAAGTTATGTGGGATCATCGCACTCTTTGGAGAATAGATTTTCGTCTTTTGCTGGTGATCTTGGCGCTCATGCTGATCAGCCTATGTACCATTTCTTCCATGACAATGGAAGCAAATGAAGCGGGACAAGAGAGTTTTTTGACCCATTATGTTGTGAATCAAATCCAGTGGTTTTTGCTCGGATGGGCAGTCTTTTTTTTCTTTGCGGGCTTGAATTATCGAATATTTTCCGAGTGGGCATGGATTCTCTACATCGGTATGATTTTCTTGCTCTTGGGCCTTTATTTGGCCCGTCCCATCCAAAGCGTTCATCGTTGGTATCGCATTCCTTTTTTGGGAGTGAATATGCAGCCCTCGGAATATGCAAAGCTGATCGTGGTCATTACGCTGGGATGGTTTTTGCAAAGAAAGGAGAGGGATCGCTCTTCTTTGCGCTGCGGTTTGCAGCTTTCCCTCATCGTCGGCATTCCTTTTGTGTTGATCTTGAAGCAGCCGGACTTAGGGACCGCCCTTGTGTTGTATCCGATCTTTTTGGTCATGTGCTATTTTGGACAGATCCATCGCTGGATTTTACGATTTTTGATTGGCGGCGGAGTTGCGGCTCTCTTGATGGTGGCTCTTCTTTTTACAGGGACTCTTTCGCATGAGAAGATGTCTCCTTTTTTCTTGAGTTTTTTGAAGGAATATCAATATGAAAGACTCAATCCCAATACCTATCATCAAAGAGCTGCGCAAACGGCGATTGCCATCGGGGGGCTTACCGGGAGCGGTTGGCATAAGGGGGAGTTTTCGGCCAGAAAATGGCTGCCGGCGGCCCATACCGACTCCGTTTTTGCTGCTTTTGCCGAAGAATTTGGCCTTTTTGGCTGTTTGGCGCTCATCGCTCTTTTTTATATTTTTATCTATTTTTCCTTTCAAACCGTTGCTGTGGCGAAAGATGAATTCGGCCATCTTTTGTCTTCTGGCATTGCTGTTTATCTTGCAATGCATATTATTGTAAATATGGCAATGATGTGTGGTTTTTTGCCCATATCAGGGGTTCCTCTGGTGCTTGTGAGTTATGGAGGAAGTTCGACCCTAGCGACGATGGCTGCCTTAGGAATTTTACAAAGTATTTATACAAGAAGGTTTATGTTCTGATGAATCCACATAACTTTATATTGATGCCCCATGCATGGATGGGAGAAGGGACAATCGTTTTAAACATGGTAGAGGAGGAGTTGAACTTCTTTACCAAATGGCATGTTCAAGAGAAAAATAGCATAGGGACCATTTCCTCGATTCAAGAAATTCAGATTGCGGGGATTTCCGAGGTGATGCGCAATGAACTGACTTTTTTCGACTTTTCTTCGAAAGGGTTTTCCGTAGAAATGGAAAATGCCAATATTGGAAAAGTGGTAGGCATTGGAGTGATGGATGACAATCTAATCGCTTGGGAATTCCGCCAAAACGATCTCAATTTTGAAGGCTTTGAGACCTACCATCTGTTGAAAGACGGAAGCTATAAAATGCATGCAGAATATGTGACAAGCGATCAGTTTCGCACGCAAATCAACGGTCGTATTTGGATCCCTCCTAATGGCTTTATCAGCAAAGAGATGGGCCCAACCGAAGAGGGGGAAAGCGAAGAAGAAGGAGAAGAAGAGTGAAGCGATGGTTCTTTTTGATTTTTTGTTTGCTCGGCGCCTGCAATACCCACATGGTGAGTATGGACAGGTATCAGGACGTTTCCTTGGGATTTACCGCAGCCGATTTGGAAGAGCGTTTTGGCAAGCCCTATGCAACCCATTCCAAAAGCAATGGTGCCGTGGAATATGAGTATATCGAAAGGATTACTGCAGCCGGCCGCGTCCTCGTTCTTCGCCACTATTTCTTTGTCATCCAAGACGGCA
This sequence comes from uncultured bacterium, assembly GCA_963716985.1. GTDB lineage: Bacteria > Chlamydiota > Chlamydiia > Chlamydiales > SM23-39 > JAJZPH01. Next base: position 413,267 of record OY970323.1, read on the forward strand.
AGGTCACGTCAAAAAGAATGATGACCGACAAAGAGGTTCCCCTAGACGATCGCAATAGCTTTGATTTGCAGACGTCGAAAAACTCGCTTTCTTTCTAGAGGGATTGAAAAGAAGTTTAGGGAAGCTTCAGCGTTTGTGCCGAACCTAATCAACATTTGGCTTTGCATTCTCATTCGGCCTCTTTCACAATTCCCACACTCATCCCTGCTGAATCGTCAGTTTTTCTGACCGAGCTGAGTCTCTCCAGCTTCTTTGGGGGGCCTCTTCTAATTCGTAACCGTCTAATCTACCCATCTTTTTCCTATTTCTGAGTAAATTCTTTGGCGTATTTAGAGGTAATAGCATCGATTTCTTGCTCTACTTTCTGAATCATTTCTCCAATGTAACAAATGTGGTTCAGCGACTGCCGAATCAAAAAACTATGATGTTTCGTAACCCGTCCGGTTAAAGCTCTGACACAATCTTCTTTGGAGTGCTTGACTCTACCATTGACGTGTTCTGTAAGTTTCTTAGGATCCGTGATCCCTTTGGCAAGATCTTCGATAATTCGACTCCCGCTTTCTCCAAAAACGTCAGAGAGAACTGAGGAAAGCTTGATATTCGCCGTTTCTAATACTTTGATAATCCTGTTTTTTTCGGAAGCCATGACAGCCACAAGCTTACTGCGATAACGAGTAAAATCTCGAAGATTGCGCATATCTTCAGGAGGGATAAAGTTTTTCTCAAGAAGTCCATTTTTCAGCAGCTTGCACAACCATTCACTATCCTTCATGTCTGTTTTATGTCCTGGCACGTTTTTAACATGCCGTGCATTGACCAGCATAAAATCGAAGTTCTCTTCTGCCAAAACGTTAAAAACAGGTTTCCAGTACACACCCGTGCTCTCAATTGCTACATGAATAATTTCGTGTTCCTTGAGCCATGCGCCAAGAGCCTGAATGCCATCAGTAAAAGTTGAGAATTCTCTGATTTCCTTATAGAGCTGTTTGCCATGACTCTTCATAATGCAGGCGGTCAAACTCTCTTGATGAACATCAATACCAGCAACTGCTCATAAAGTTGAGGTAAATCCCAATTTTTGGGCTTTAAGCAACGGTTTATCCATAGAGGACGGAAGCGTTCAAAAAAAGTTTACGCCTCAACTTTATGAGCTCCTCACCGGGACTGTGTCTCTGGCAACATCTAAAAATAAGTGAGGTCACAAGAATACGGTAAAACCCCCAAAAAATGACAAACCTCTGTAGAATGATCGACGCGATTATTTGAAACAACATCAACTAAAGAGGTTTGTCATGAAAAAAAATACCAAAAAATATCCAAAAACTCAACCTGCATCTGCATCTAATTTTAGATTGGCTCCCATAAATCCGTGTGTTGCCGGTATAGACATTGGAGCCAGCTCTGTATTCATTTGTATCGGTTTTCCCGATGGGCACCAAGAAATACGCGAGTATTTAACCTTCACAGAGGATCTCAAGAACATGCTGTCCTGGATCCAACAGAATGAGATCCGGAGCGTAGCAATGGAATCTACCGGAGTATACTGGATTCCGGTTTACGATATCTTGGCTCAGGCAGGGATAGATGTCATATTGGTAAATGCATATTACCTCAAAACAGTCCCGGGTAGAAAAACCGATGTAAAAGATTGCCAATGGATCCAACAATTACACGCCTACGGATTACTTAGAGGATCATTTCGTCCCGATGATGAAGGAGTCATACTTCGCGGATATGTGAGGCAGAGAAGCCGTTTATTTGAATTGGCCTCTCAGCAGGTGCAATTGATGCACAAAGCCCTCGTGCAAATGAATCTCCAACTCAATCACGTAGTGAGTGACATTACGGGCGCTACAGGCATGAATATTATACGAGCGATTGTCTCTGGAGAACGATCTCCCTTAGTCTTAGCAAAATATCGAGATCCTCGATGCAAAAAAGATGAAAAAGAAATTGCAAAAGCTCTCGATGGCAACTATCGAGAGGAACATCTACTGGCGCTGAAACACGCTCTTGCAGCTTATGATTTTTTCCATCAACAGGCTTTGGAGTGCGAAGAGGCTATAGAGCAAGTACTGAAGAAATGGGAAGAAGCGCAACCGAAAAAAAATATGCCGGCTCCAAGATCGACTCCTGCAGAACATTCAAGTAAAAATGGGCGAGGAACACAGAAAAAGACGAAATACAACCTCAGTCCATATCACTTTGAAGCAGAAGGTTCTCTCGAAAGAATTCTTCACGTCAACTTGACTGACATTCCCGGACTGGACGTGAATGGGATTATAAAAATTCTAGGAGAGATTGGCATGGATATGTCCAAATGGCCGAGTGCGAAACATTTCGCTTCTTGGCTTGGGCTTTGTCCCGGCAACAAGATTTCCGGTGGCAAGATTTTGAGCGGCAAGACCAAGCCAACTGCCAACAGGGCAGCACAAGCATTACGCTTAGCAGCCAATGCCCTTTACCGCTCCAAAACAGCCCTTGGCGCCTATTTTCGTAGGATGCGAGCAAGACTCGGTGCTCCAAAAGCGATCACAGCGGCAGCACATAAACTTGCAAAAATTCTGTATACGATGCTGAAAGAGCGCAAAAATTTTACAGAAGTTGGACAAGCTGCATACGAACAGGCATATAAAGAAAGACAGCTATTGTCATTGCAGAAACGAGCACGAGAACTAGGATATGGGCTAGTGCTCTGTCACCCTTTAATTTTAGGATAAATTGACTTGAGTTTATGCCGACCGTTGCCAAACTTATAATCCTAAATTTTAACTATGACAGAGCACTAGTAGCTTGCTAAAAACAAAAATCAACTAAAACTTACAGGTAATCAAGCAAACTTTCAACGACTTTAAAGGCCGGAAATGCATTGGTGCTAAACGCCCGATTATGAGCTTGGTCTGCATCATCACCGATAACATCATTGGTGAGATCGTTTGTCGTAAGACCGACGATCATCCCGTTTTAGAAGAGTGCGCAGTATAGAGTGATGAGCAAGTTTAAAGAAAGTTTGTGTAACCATGGACAGGAGACCCACATGTGAACTTATTTAGAAGCAGTTGCCAATACCACAACATTTTTCTAAAAGCTCTTGCATAAATCCCTCCTGTTAAGATTGGAAGGAATATATTACTATTTGTTGATCTTGGATCCAAGAGGGCTTTTCATGGATTATTGTGAGGCGACGAAGACGCACTCATGGGCGTTTTAATAGAACAACTTTCATTCCCTGACATTCGATAGCAACGCCTGGGTCCGTCTTAGTTTCTTCATAGAGCTCTTGAAAAGAGTCGCGTGTTATCTGAGATTTTTCAGGGAAGCGCTTATCCCAATACAGGAAAGAATTGTAATTTACCTGCTGCTCACGACACCAACGCGCCATGCTTAATCCGCTAATGCGTTGCGTCTGCACTTTTTCTTGCCAGATGCGTCTTTTTTCTTCTGGGAACGGTCTTGGCATAACACTCCTTTGGTTAAGAAAAACCAGAGTGCCATGACGAAGGAAAACAAAAAAGATGGCTAGTGCTCTGTCACCCTCTAATTTTAGGATAAATTGACTTGAGTTTATGCCGACCGTTGCCAAACTTATAATCCTAAATTTTAACTATGACAGAGCACTAGATTAGACGATTACTTTAATTCTTAACGGAAACCAATAGTTGGTATATTCCAAAAATATTCGCTGCACAGCACACTGTGTCTTTTTATCGATATTGCGCTTAGCCTCATCCCCCAACAGTTCGGAAAACACTTCAGGAAACGTTATATCTATAAATTGGTCCTGTGTTACCATGATCGCTAACGCAACGGCAGCTTCAGGGCGAAAAGCAAAAAAAGCACTATATTCTGGTTCATCTACTTTCGCTTTCAAGTCATTAGCCAGTTGAAGAAATTTTTTGTCATCTACTTTTGGCTCCAAGCCTTTAACCCGTTGTTGAAGATAGACTTTAGCCCGTTGAAGAAAGTCGTCAACGCGTTTAAGAATTTGTCTCGCCACGTTCAAAACAACATCACAATCAACCTCCAGTTTCTCACGTTTAATGTATTCCGCAGCTTTATAACGAACTAAATCCAAAATTACTGACACAACAAAATCTCCTCGTTATTAATATATTATTATAACAAAAAACTATTTAATTAACAATAAACTATTAGTTTGTTTTTTAATATAAATAAACAATTTTGGTATACAAGTTTTTTATTATCAATATGATGCATTCTGGACAAATCCAGGCAACAGATCTAAATTGCTTATTTACATTCACTTATTAAGAAGTTTGTGTGTTGATTTTATGGCCAATATATTAAGATCCTAATCTTGTATTATTTCTGAATATTAATAATTCAAGTTGTTGATGACGATTGATTTACGCAACAATTCTATCAACCGTCAGGTAAATGCCTGATCCTTTCCCACCTCTTGGAAACGATCACGAAAGTGGACCCACCTTCGATCACATGAGTGATACCACTTGGAGATTCCATTTTTGGATCCCCCCCCCTCGATCACTTGAGTGATACCATTTGGAGATTTCATTTTCCGATCCCCGCCTTCGATCATGAAGGTGAGACCACCATAAAATTGACAATGCTCTTAATTTATACCTAATTTTGGGTTATTTCTTAATCTATTTTCGCCACCTTTTTGGGTTTCACATAAGATCTTTTTTTGAACTCTTCTAAACGATAACTTTTCCCCTCAATCACGACCTGTATACCTTTGTGTACTAAACGGTCTAAAGATGCCATGGCTAGAATAGGATTTGGAAAACAGCTTCCCCATTCATTGAAGTCTCGATTACTTGTGATAATCAAAGAACTTTTTTCATATTTCTCGGAGATGATTTTGTAAAGCTCACTTTGCTCCGTTTCATTGAAGGATTCTAAGCAAAAATCATCTAAAATGATAAGGGGTGTCTTGATGATGTTTCCCATTCTTTTTTGATAACTGCCATCCCCCTTTCCATATTGAAGCCAATCAAAAAGTTGTCTCATTCCAAAAAAAATCACTTCAAAACCACGTCGACAGGCTTCGTATCCAAGTGACTGAGCTAAATGGCTTTTCCCAACACCACTAGGACCTAAAATAAAGATGTTCTGCTTTTGCAAAACAAAGTCACATCCTCCTAACTCTTTTAAAAAAGCAGCCTGGATTTTTTCATTAAAGCTAAAGTCAAATGTTTCCAGTGTCTTGCTTGGATCTAGGTGACTCTTGGCCAAGCGTTTAATTAATTGGTTATTTAGCCTGTTATCTACCTCATCAGTTATCAACATGTCTAAAAATCCATAGTGTGCGCTGGGCAGCGTGTAAATCAGGGGGGTTAAAGTCCCTCTCAGCGAGAGACCACTCGCTGATATCTAAAAGTGGGATTAGGCGTCTCACTGGCTAGACATGGTCTAGAGGACAGGGTGTCCACTGTGAAGTGGGATCCGAAGGGTATGAGGAGAATCACCGGGTTGTAATCGATGGAGAAATCCAAGGATAAATCGGTCGGCCAAAGATAGGAAATGGTTGAGCGGGCACTATAACCGCGAAAGCATATGGCTCCAACCTATCGTACCAAGGTGTTTGCGAGCGACACGGTGAGGAAGATTTACATGTGACCCCAGGAGAACTTTCTGGATCTTCGGAAGAAACAACCGAAGTAAGTAACTCTATAAGCGAAAGTGAAATGAGAAACGATGTCCAGGAAGTAGTCGGAGGACGTTTTAGTATCTATCAAGCGTGGAGATAATCCATGTGACCTGAAAAGGCAGGTGTTTGACCTGGAGAAGAAACGTCCATGAATGATGTCGAGTGAGAGAAAACGCAAACAGAAAAGAAAGTATTGCGAAGATGGAAAATTCCCTATGTGAAAAACCCGAACGTCGCGATGCAAGGAGACTGTCTGACCATCTTAAACTCGACGGTAAGAAGAAGGTTCACTCATTAGTGGACAAAGTTTACCAACGAACAAATCTCAAGATAGCATGGAAACGTGTCAAAGCCAATCGAGGAGCTGGCGGGATAGATGGCGTTACAGTCAAGGAGTTTGAAAAAGATTTAGAAGCCAACTTAGAGCGACTACATCAAGAACTTCAAGAAGGACGATATCAACCACAGCCGGTAAGGCGACTGGAGATTCCAAAAAGAGGCGATCCTGGAAAGACAAGGCCATTGGGAATACCTGCAATTTTCGACAGGGTATGTCAACAAGCGCTTGTCAATCGTATAGAACCCATCTTCGAAGAAGTATTCGACGCAAGTAGCTTCGGATACCGAAAAGGAAGACAGACAAGGGATGCTCTAAAGAAAATTTGGCACGAAATCGAGGAAGGCAACGAGTGGATCGTAGATGCAGATCTAAAGGACTATTTTGGATCAGTTGATCACGAAAAGCTCCTGACACTCGTGGCTCAAAGAATATCAGACGGCAGAGTATTAAAGCTGATACAGCAAATGCTTGAAGCTGGGTACGTTGAGCAAGGAAAGCTTTTCCCAACATCACGAGGTACGCCCCAGGGCGGGGTAATTTCACCCTGCCTTAGCAATGTGCTTCTCACTCCTTTCGATAAGGAAATGAGGCGCAAAGGATATCGACTCACAAGGTGGGCCGATGATTGGGTGGTGACTTGTCGAACAAAAGCAGAAGCAGAGCAGGCTTTAGCAACGGCTACCAAGATACTTCAGAAGCTAGGCGTGACCCTCAACGCGAAGAAAACTCGCATTGTGAATATCAAGCAAGGCTTTGAATTTCTGGGTTTCAAGATCAAGCAAGGAAAGGGAGTCTTGCGACTTCCTGCAAGCAAGATCAAGGCTAAACTAAATAAGCGCAACTTACTTGCGATTCCGAAAGACAAAACGGTAGCTCGCTTCAAAGATGCTGTTCGACAGAAAACGCGAAGGAAATCCCCGCTTACGACAGAGGAAATAGTCAAAGAACTCAATCCACTGATTCGAGGCTGGGGAAATTATTACAAGCGGTCGCATGTTCGGGGATTGTTCAATCAGTTGGATGCATGGATCATTCGAAGGCTCTGGTCGCAACGAAACAAAAAGTGGCGAACAAATGGTTGGAGAACGCTCTCTACGCAACATCTGCGAGAAAATCTGAAATTGGTAAGTTTGGTCTGGCTAATACCCTCTCTTCAAGCGGCGAAAGCACGTTCATGAAAGCTGTATGCGGGAAAACTGCACGTACAGTTTGAGCGGCGGACGGAGGCAAGCTCTTAAATGAGCGTCTCCTCCGACCCAACAGGACCATTTCTGAGATCCTGCTTGCCTTAATTTTTCCTCAAGTGCCACTGCGACTCCTGATAATTTTAATTTCTTGAGTTTCTGTTGTATAAGTTGTAGATCTTCCATAAATCTCCTTGGGTTTTACGGCAGCTCTTGCTTTATCCTTCCTCATCCTGTAAGGTAAAAAAAGGGAAAAAAAAGAAGCCGGCCGTGTTTTTTTAATCGCGGCCAGCTTTTTCTATTTCTTGACAAAGCTGATCCATCTGTATCATTTGCGAACATGTTTTTGCCATCCCATTTCCATGAGATGAAAATGGATGTTTTTTCTTTAAAATTTCTTCAAAAGTATTTTTCTCGAGATTATTCCCATATTCGTTAAAGCCTCTGAAGAAACGATAGTTTTTTATTTCTAAAATCTTTCCCTTTTCTTCCATGATTTTGTCTTCTAAATTCTCTCTCAAAATGCGAGAAATGCTGACATAAGAAAAAGTCTTGTAATAGCAGGCTCGCTGACATGCTTTTTCCAAGCGATCTTCCGAGTATTTCAAGCTCAACCTCAAAATATAACGAATGGGTTTCAACTTATTGATCTTTTTGTCTTCCAAAAGTGTTTGCACAACTTTTTTTGTAAAAGGTCCTATTTCTTCTGCCATGCAAAGCAATCCTTGTCGAGAACATTGCAAAACAGTTTCCTTATCCGGAGGGGCATGCTCTTTCTTGCGAACATACTCCCACTTCTTCGAGGCTTTTTGGTGAAGAGCTATTTCTTGATGTGAGTAAAATATTTTCACAAAAGATTCAGTAGCGCAAACAAGGACTTTTTTTCCTATATATTCATAGGGAACAGAATAGTAAGCACTTTGGAAGCTAATCCTCCATTCTTTGTGAACAGTGCATTCTGCCCATGTTGTTTGCTCCCATCTTAAAAGAGGTAATGGCTTTAGAAGTTTTTGTTCCTCCTGAAAGAGCTCTCTTGGAGATCTTCCAACTTTTTGTATTATGTGAATATCGGCAACTTCATCTCCCCATTTCTCTAGAGCCTTTTCCAAGTCAGCTATGGTAAGTTCTTGTCCTTTCTCTTTCTGACTTGCTTTGAAAAATGGAAGAAAATTGTTCTTCACATACTTCATGTCCGACTCGACTCCTCCCTTATGTTCCGGAGTGTAGGGAAGGCAGGGGTCAATGATAAATTGGTAATGGCGTGCCAAATCCTGATAGGATGTCTGAATTTTTTCATTATCAATGGTGCTTTTAATAACTCCAGCTTTGAGGTTATCCAGGCATACCTGCACAGGAACTCCACGAAAAAATTCAAATGCCAGAATGTGGCACAAGAAAAAAACATCCATTTTTTGATGAAACACAATTTTTCTAAAAGCTCTTCTGGAATAGCGAAGTCTTCCTGAAAAAATCCAAGTTTTTCTTAAAATCCGCCCTTCATCTAAAAAAAATCCCAAAAAGCCAAAATCTACTTCCATGACTTCTCCCGGAACAGCGGTTCGAATCATCACCGGATCAGGAATGTTGGGGAAATTTTTTCTGATATATCTTCTTATTGCTTGAACGTCACAAGAACACTCTTTTTTAAGGAGGTCACAAATGACTACCGCAGAAAGCCCCTCTTTCTCCCATTCTTTGATTTTGTCATGATAAGGTTTAAGCACATGAGGTTTTCCAATTTCCGGAAAAGCTTGTTGAGTTTTGCTTATTAGCTCCTGCATGTTGGGTAATGACGTATCTGGATCTAACCAATGATGTTTTTTGGCTAGAACAGATACTTCTCGAACAGTCTTTCTTCGAACATGCATTTCTTTGCTGATTTTTCGGAAAGATTGTTGCTGTTTTAACCTGACAAGAATTTGTAATCCTTTTTCCACCATATAAATTATTTTGCTCCTCATAAAGCTGCTCCTTGATTAGCTTTTTGGTCATAAACGCAAGCTATCAAGAAAATTTTTGATTTAAATCTTTTATGGTGGGCTCACCTTCGTGATCGAAGGCGGGGATCGGAAAATGAAATCTCCAAATGGTATCACTCAAGTGATCGAAAAGGGGGGATCCAAAAATGAAATCTCCAAGTGGTATCACTTGTGTGATCGTACCCCCTGGTTCCCAAAACTGATCTCCAAGTGGAGTCACTTTGGTGATCGTTCACACCTCTTTCGCAGATCATTAATAACCAATGTGTTGCATTTTGCTGAGTAAGCTTTCAACCATTTAATGTTGAGACACTTAACAAAGATATGGGTAACGATCAGGGCAAATGCTTTCTGGATTTTTCGCTAATAATGTAAATTAAAAATTTTATTTAATAAATGTCTTGCTTTGTTAAATTATTAAATTGATTTTTATCTTAAAATTTTTTATAATTATAAAAACAAAAATAGAATAATTATATACATAAAAAATAAAAAAAGGAGAAGATGATGACAACAAGTCAAATCACCACCTCGACTCTCTGCACTATATGTCGAGACACGCTCTCAGGCAATGAGAGCCAAGAAGTAACCCTTCATTCACCAGACCATGCTGGACAAGAACCGCATCGATTTCATCGAGAGTGCATTACGCCCTGGGTCGCTGAACATCCTAGATGTCCACTTTGTAATCAAGAAGTGACTAAGGAAGTTCGAGGCGTGTTGTTCCAACCTCAACTAGTTACTGCAGCTGAACATGGCGCTTTGCTTGATGTCAATCGACTCCTTGCAGCTGCAACCTTTTCTGATAAAGCTCGAGGGGAGGCGCTCAGGAAAGCAACTTTAAACGGACGCGCAACTATCGTCAATCGACTGCTTGCAGCCGGTGGCTCCATTTCTGCAGAAGATCGAGGCCTTGCAGTGCAAGGAGCAGCTTTCTATGGACGTCCTGATATCGTCATTCAACTACTTCATAGTGGTCCCATATCTGAAGAAGCGCGAGGCATTACTTTGCAAGGTGTAGCTTTCCATGGCTGTGAAGATATTGTCACCGAACTGCTTCAAAGTGCCCTCTTTTTTGATGCAGAAAGATTCCTACATCATCTAGGCAATGCTGTAGCAAATGCAGCTTCAAGTGGACATCTACCTGTTGTTAAACAACTACTTGCTGTCGGCCGCATTTCTGATGTAGATCGAGGCTCTGCTGTGATATGTGCAGCTTCAAATGGACATCTAGAGATCGTCCAACTACTGCTTGATAATGGCACTATTTCTAACGAAACACTAGATGATGCTGTGAAACGTGCAGCGTCAAAAGGACATCTACTTATCGTTAAGCAGCTGGCCGGTCGTGGCCCTATTTCTGAAACAGCTCGTCGTCAAGCCATCCGGAACGCTAATGATCAGGGTCATACGGAAATCGCGGAGTTTCTGGATCAGAGTAGAAGCAAGCCCTGACGTAGGATAGTGATCGCTATTTGGTCTATTGTGGGCCGCGAAGGATTTATGCTTTGATCTTAATGTCAACGCCAGCCGCAACGGGCAGTACTTTGAGTTTATCGATTGTGTCGACGGTAGGATTCAAAATATCAAGAAGGCGGATATGGGTGCGGATTTCGAACTGTTCGCGGGATTTGCGGTCGATGTTGGGGGAGCGAAGGACCGTGTAAATTTCACGGCGTGTGGGAAGAGGAATAGGTCCGACCACTCGAGCGCCGGTGCGTTTGGCCGTTTCTACAATATCGGCCGTCGATCGGTCCAATTGTCTTGGATCGTACGCTTTGAGTCGGATTCTGATTTTTTGTCTGGGCTGCTTGGTCATATTTCCTCTATTTCTTGATGATTTCTTCTTGGATTTTTGTAGGTACTTTTTCGAAATGCGATGGTTCCATAGTATAGCTGGCTCTTCCTTTTGTCTGTGAGCGAAGAGATGTGGAGTAGCCGAACATTTCACTCAAAGGAACCTCTGCAGTGACGACTGCAATTCCCTTTGTGCTTTCCTGCCCTAAAATTTTTCCCCTTCTTCGGTTCAAATCACCAATCACATCGCCCATATAATCCTCGGGGGTTGTGACATCGACCTTCATGATGGGCTCAAGAATGATGGGCTTGCATTTACGGGCCGCTTCTTTGATCGCCATGGATCCGCAAATTTTGAAGGCAAGCTCACTTGAGTCCACTTCGTGGTAGGAGCCATAAACAATCGCAACTTTCACGTCGACAAGGCTATAGCCTGCCAAGACGCCTGTTGCCAAACCATCTTCCACGCCATCGATGACCGCAGGAATATATTCTCTTGGAATGACGCCGCCGACGATTTTGCTGACAACTTCATTGCCTTTTCCCGGTTCGTTGGGTTCAATTTCCAATACCACGTGCGCATACTGTCCGCGGCCGCCGCTCTGCTTGACGAATTTGGTATCTTGCTTGCCCGGTACGGTAATGGTCTCTTTGTAGGCAACCTGTGGCTTGCCGACATTCGCATCGACTGAAAATTCGCGGAACATGCGGTCTTTAATGATGTCGAGATGCAGCTCTCCCATTCCGGAGATGATCGTTTGTCCTGTTTCGGGATCGCTTTTTACGCGGAATGTAGGGTCTTCTTCGGAAAGAGCGGAAAGTGCAATCGAGAGCTTTTCTCTTTCCGCTTTTGTTTTAGGTTCGATCGCCATCGAAATGACGGGCTCGGGGAATTCCATTTTCTCGAGAAGAACAGGGAAATCTTCGGAGCAAAGAGTATCTCCGGTCGATGCAAATTTGAGTCCGATACAGCCTGCGATATCTCCGGTGAAGAACTCATCGCGGTCTTTGCGCTGGTTGGCATGCATTTCGAGGAGGCGGGAAAGGCGCTCTTTTTTCCCTTTTGTTGTATTGATGACCGTATCTCCCTTGCGCAGAACGCCGCTATAGACGCGAACGAATGTCAGCCTTCCTACATAAGGATCCGACCAGATCTTAAAGACAAGAGCGCTAAGCGGGCTCTCGTCCGAGGGGGTGATCTCCATCGGTTCGTGCGAAGTGGGATTCTGTCCCTTGATGATTCCTCGGTCGAGAGGGGAGGGCATCCATTGCACGACCGCGTCCAGAATCTGCTGCACCCCTTTGTTTTTAAAGGCGCTTCCGCAAAGAACCGGATAAAGTTTGTTTTCGCATACGCCCTTGCGGATGGCTCGATGAATCTCCCCTTCGGTAAGAGATGCGGGATTCTCGAGAACCTTTGTCATGAAGGATTCGTTGGTTTCATCGATCGTGGCCAATTCTTCGAGGAGTTGAGCTCTCATTTTTTTGCACTGATCGGCCAGATGAGCGGGGATGGGCTCTACGACGTATTCTGAGCCAAGTGTTTCATCTTTAAAAACATAGGCGTTCATGGTGATGAGGTCCACCATTCCCAGGAATTCGCTTTCTGCGCCGATCGGGCAATGGACGGCAATCGCGTTGGCGCCCAGCTTTTCTCTCATGGACTTGACGGCTGAGAAAAAGTCGGCTCCGGTGCGGTCCATTTTATTGACGAATGCAATCCGAGGAACGCCATAATGCGTGGCTTGCCTCCAAACGGTTTCCGATTGCGGCTGCACACCGGCAACGCCGCAAAAAACCGCAACTGCGCCGTCGAGAACGCGAAGGGAGCGTTCCACTTCGATCGTAAAATCCACGTGGCCCGGAGTATCGATGATGTTGATCTTGCTCTGCTTCCAATAGACGGTTGTGGCCGCGGATGTGATTGTGATGCCGCGCTCTCTTTCCTGTTCCATGAAGTCCATGGTGGTAGTGCCCTCATGTACCTCTCCCAGGCGATGAAGACGGCCCGAATAATAGAGAATGCGCTCCGTAACGGTCGTTTTACCGGCGTCAATATGTGCCATGATGCCAATGTTGCGGACATGGCTTAATTCATCAGTTTCGGGTCGTTTGCTCATCGTTTATACCTAAATTTTTGAAAATGTTTGTCTTACCATTTATAATGCGCGAAGGCTCGATTGGCTTCAGCCATACGATGCATATCATCTTTTTTCTTAATCGTCGACCCTTGATTTGTATAGCAATCGGCAAGTTCGATACTGAGGCCATCAATCATGCTGCGGCCCGGTTTGGATCTTGCGTTATCGATCACCCATCTCATGGCAATGGAAGTTCTGCGATCGGGAGGAATTTCAACGGGGACCTGGTAGGTGGCTCCTCCGATTCTTCGGGATTTTACCTCCAGAGAGGGTTTGGCATTTTCAAGCGCCTGTTCGAAGGCTTCTAAGATATTTTCTTGTTTGGTTTTTTCCGCAAATTTTTTCAGAGCTTCATAGACGATTTTCATGGCCGTTGATTTTTTTCCCTGCATCATGATTTTGTTGATGAACTTGGCCACAGTTTGGCTGTTGTAGGTGGGATCGGATAAGATCTTACGTTTTTCTGCTCTATGCCTTCTAGACATCGCTCTTCTTCCTTTCTTTGTTGCTCAATTTCTATCACTCTTTCTTTTTAAAAGACTTGTCTAACATTAGCTCTTTTTCGCGCCATAGCGGGAACGGCTTTTTTTTCTATCTTTGACTGCCGCGCAGTCGAGAGAACCTCGAACGATATGGTAACGGACGCCGGGGAGGTCCTTGACCCTTCCTCCGCGCACAAGAACGATGCTATGTTCTTGCAAGTTATGTCCTTCTCCCGGGATATAAGCAATGACTTCTTGGCCGTTAGAAAGGCGTACCCAAGCGACTTTTCGCAGGGCAGAGTTTGGCTTTTTTGGTGTTTTTGTTTTCACCTGGAGGCAAACGCCTCTTCTTTGAGGGCTTTGCTGCAATGCAGGGGATTTTCTTCGTTTTCTGAGAGATTTACGCCCGTGTCGGACGAGCTGATTGATGGTCGGCATTAAAAACTTTCTCCTTTCCAAAGGGTAAAATAATACCACATAGAGGAGCAATATATCGGGAAGGCCAATTATATGCAAAAGGATTTCCAAAACAAATCCTATACCTTGAAATTGTTCTAACTTTTTAAGGCTATTGCTGTTTAAAAACAAACTAAAATAAATAATTATTAATTAAATTAAAATTGAATAATTAATAATTTTACATTTATACTTAATTTGGGGGATAAAAGTAACAAGGCCATGCTTTCAACACTTTGTTGGACTATAGAGTTTGGACCTAAAAGAGCTTTTATCCCCGATTCATCAGTAGGAAAGAGGGTCTATGAAGTGGCTTCGATTTTTTTGCCTCGCGTTGATTTTCCCTCTCCTGCTTTTTTCTCAAAATTCCTTAGAAATCAAGGATATCAAAAAATGGACGCATCGTCTTTTTGAGTATCATGTAGAACAAAAAAAGTTCTCCTCCCAGCAGATGCGTCGATTCGTTAAGCTCTATGTTGGGCAATTTGACAAAGAAAAGACCTATTTCCTAGAAGACGAGGTGCTCTCCTATTTCAATGTGACCGAGAACCAAGCGAATGAGATGATCGCGCGACTGGAAGGGGAAGATTATTCGGATTTCATGCAAATCAATGCAATTTTGGCGCGCTCTGTAGAGAGAGCTAGAAAAAACAGGAATTTGTTGAAAGAGTCGATTTTGCATGAAGCGGATATGAATGGACCTGTTTTGCGAAGCGAATGGTCGAGTTTTGCCAAAAATGAAAAAGACCTGCAGGAAAGGCAGAGAATAGAATTGAGACGGCTTTTTCTGAATTACAAAAGGAAAATGGAGAGCGCTTCTCGGGAAAGGGAGGAAAAGGCTCTTCGGATGATTGAAAAAAAGCTTGTCCGGGCGGAAAATCGTTACATCGAAAAAAACGAACATGAATTTTCCCTCAATATTTTAAAAGCTTTTGCCAAAAGTTTGGATGCTCATTCTGCCTTTTTTAGCCCCGAAGAAGCATTTGAGATGCGCATGAGCCTTGAAAAACAGTTTGAGGGACTCGGAGTCATTCTTACAGAGAGCGTTGATGGGGCAATGGTCACGGATCTCATCAAGGGAAGCCCTGCGCAAAGGTCCGGGAAGATTCAGATTCGCGATCTCATTGCAGAGATCGATGGAGAAAACGTCCTTGACCTCTCCTTTGAAGAGGTATTGGAAAAGCTGAAGAGAAAAAATGGGGAGTGCGTGAGTCTTGGGCTGTCCCGCTTTTCCGTAGAAAAAAGAGAGTATTTGCCTTCCTGGCATGTGACGTTAAAACCTGAACCAATCAGCATGGAGGAAGAAAAATTACGATCTAGCTTTGAGCCCTTTGGCAATGGCATTATCGGTAAAATTACCTTGACCTCTTTTTATGAAAATTCCGATGGGGTGACCTGCGAGGGGGACCTCAAGAAAGCGATAGATGATCTTCGAAAGAAGGGCAATCTTCTTGGATTAATACTCGACCTTCGCGAAAACTCCGGTGGTTTTTTGAATCAAGCAGTAAAGGTTGCGAGCCTATTTTTATCCAACGGGATTGTCGTGATTTCGAAATATTCGAAAGGAGAGTGCCGCTATCTGCGCAATACAGAAGGCAAACCCTATTTTTCGGGCCCATTGATTCTCTTAACTTCGAAGCTTTCCGCGTCCGCATCGGAAATCGTCGCTCAAGCGCTGCAGGATTATGGCGTTGCTCTGATCGTTGGAGATGAGCGGACCTTTGGCAAGGGAACCATCCAATACCAGACAGTGACGAACGACAAGGCAGAAGCCTATTTCAAAGTGACGGTGGGGAAATATTATACCGTTTCCGGAAAATCGACGCAGATTGAAGGGGTGAAAGCAGACGTTCTTCTACCCACCGAATTTTCCATTTATCATTTAGGGGAGCGCTATTTAGAATATCCTCTTGCCCCAGACTACATCTCATCGCTCTATATTGATCCTCTTTATGACCTCGACCAAAAGACCAAGCGCTGGTTTGAAAAAAACTATATGCCCCATCTGCAGCCCTACGTTACTTTTTGGCAAAAACATGCGAATATTCTTCAAGAAAACAGCGCGTTTCGTCAAAGTAAAGATTCCAATTTTCAGCTTTTCTTGAAAAAACAAGAGATGGTGAGGGAATCGCAATCCACTGAGGATTTGAAAAACTATGGCGTCGAGAATCTGCAAATGCAAGAAGGCGTCCACATTCTCAAGGATATGATTCTTTTGGAAGCGGAAAGATCTCCTTCTTCCAAGCCGTTGCAGAAAAGTCTTTCTTCTTCCCATAAAAAAAATTGAAAATAAACAGCTCTTCGAGTTATTTTTACAAGCATCTTCTTTGGCCAGATAGCTCAGATGGTAGAGCAGAGGACTGAAAATCCTTGTGTCGCTGGTTCGATTCCAGTTCTGGCCAAATTTTTTTTCAAAAAATTTGGGCTGAAAGAAAGCCGATTGCTTGGCTTTTGTCTGGAGTCGAAGTGAAGCTCGATATAGCGAGCGAACCGGCGGAAAGCCCGAAGTAGCCAATTTCCTTACCTCGTCTAAAACAGTTTTTGAATAATTATTATAAGTCGAATTTAATAGGG
Source organism: uncultured bacterium (assembly GCA_963716985.1). Taxonomy (GTDB): domain Bacteria; phylum Chlamydiota; class Chlamydiia; order Chlamydiales; family SM23-39; genus JAJZPH01. Next base: position 429,855 of record OY970323.1, read on the forward strand.
CCAACAAAAAACCGATAGATTTTCTAGCATTTTGAACTGGCCCGTCTCTAATACTCTCGGCCGAAGCCCAGATAGAAGAAAGTGTCGTAGAAGAGGCTGTTGAGCTGATAACTCGCATTCAGTTCGACTTGCCAGCCATGCTTAGTTGTGGTGAGGAGATCGAGCGCTACAAGAAGGCTATTGCGTCCAGGAGATTCGGTTGTGATCGTGGTTGGCAATGCAGTTGAATTGATTGCGTTTAGGCCGATTGAAAGGCTCCGATCGAGATATTCATACTGCCATCCGAGATCGAGTTCAGCTCGGAGAGTAGAGGAACCTGGGTGGAATAGATAATTGAATCGAGCACCTAAAACCGATGTGAGCGAGTCGGGTGTATGGGAGGCAACTTGGAGGTCGTAAATGCCCGCTCCTGTTTCTGTATACCCATCGATGAAGTCAATGACATATTGCAGTGTTGCAAGAGGTACGAAAGAGAAATTGGCTGGAAGCCAAGAATGTCTTCGGCCCGAGAGGGTATATTCAATTCCGAACAGGGTGTCTGCGGCTACTTCATGGGTTTTGCCGATCGCAGTCAACTCTTGATTAATTCCTGTCTTGCGTTTGGTTTTGTCCCAATTGTAAGCGCATCCAACGATCGCTTCGAAAGCGAGGTCGGGCGCTTTTTTAGGGACGATTGTGCCGTAAAAGCTGCCGTGAAGACGGTCAAAGGTGCTGGTTCCCCAGTTATTGTCGGCAGTACCCCAGCTTTTTCTGTATTCAATAAGGGCTCCGAATCCAGCCCAAGCACTTCTCTCCTCTCGATCTTCTAGGATTCCATCGACGCCTGCAAGGACTCCCGCAGTCACGTATCCTAACCCTGCCTGATCTTTTTTTGAGTCCACGTTTCCAAAGGATGCGACGGGACCTAAATAAACGTTGTAGGGATGCTCTTTTCCTTGCGCAACTCTTTCAGAGAGCTGTTCGGTTTTTTGAAAGGTCTCGGAATTGAGTTGTTGAGCGAGCGAATCGGCGATGGGAAGGAGTTGTTCGTCATTCGAGGCGGTGAGTAAGTGTTCATCGAAGGAAAGCGATGAGGCGGCGACAAGAGGGGCATTTGAAAAATGTATCCGTTTGCGCATCTGAGATGTCTTCTGTGTAATGAAGGCGTTGTGCTGGCCAATGGAGGTGAAGACGAGATTGATTGTGCTTCCGTGGACTGGAGCAGGGTTCGCTTTGCGCACGTCGAGTTGAACGCCATCGGGAAGATAGACGATACTTGGGATTAACGATCCTGGAAAATTGGTGAAGGAGACGTGCGCAAATTGCCCGGTTCTTCCACCGGTTGCATCGAGGAGTTCGATGGTATCGCCATTAGTTAATGAAATGCCGGGAAGGGCATTCACAACTAAATTGCCGTCGAGAGTTGCGGTTCCCGCGGCAGTCACTTTGCCAAAACTTGTCAGTGAAAGGATATTCGTTTGCAGCGTTCCCGAAGAGCTTTGTATATAATCATCGGCTAAAACCGAGCCAGCTGTTGTTAGAGTCCCAGCGCTGAGAGCGATATTGGCGTTTGAAGAGCCGAGCGTCGCGCCCGCATTGTTGGTGACAATGCCTCCAGACACAGTGAAGGTGCTGCCGCTTCCGGCCGCCATCGTTGCGCCTGAGTAGTTGGTCACTATACCCGTAACAATATTGAAGGTAGTGGTCGCGGTAGCCATTGCGTAGTTATTAAACGTCGTAGGGCCAGCAGCATTTCCGATAGTGAATGTAGTGCCAGCCGAGAGAGTTGAGTGGTTATTTACTGTAACTGGATTGCTAATTCCTCCAAGACCGCTAATCTCTAATGCGCCAGTGGGGCTTATTGTTCCATTGTTTTCGATGACATTTCCTTCCAGAAGAAGATTTGCAGGAGAAAGAGTGCCGTAGTTATTCAAGGTTCCGCTGCCGGCCCCTTCGCTTACATTCCAAGTTCCGGTTGAAATAATTGATGATTCGGGTCCGAGTGTTAGGCTTCCGGCGTTGAGTGTAAATCGGGAGTCTTGCTCAAGAGAAATGGTTGTGTTGATTGTATGATCTCCCTGGAAGACGGTAATCGTAGGCTTGGTCGACATAGGAGGACCGTCGAGGAAAATGGTTCCCATACCACTGAAGTTCTCGATTGTGTAGGAAGTCAAGGAAGAGTCGAAGGTGAGATCGTGTAATGTGACGTTTTGCGCAATTGTTCCTGCGGAGTTTGCTAGAGTGACGGTGACAGACGAAGCGGCGACAGTGGGAAAAGTGGCGGTATCTTGATTGGCGGCCATTCCGCCGATTCCTGGAACGCAGCTGCTCCAGTTCGCCATCGTGTCCCAATTGCCATTGGAGTCAGACGTCCAATCTCCATCGCAGTTTGCACTTGCGCCTAAGATGATGCGGTTTTCGCTGTAGTCATAGGTCAGCTTCCCGAAGGGGAGCGTGGTCGAAGAGAAGATTCCATGCAACTGCTTTCCAGTTCCGCTCGATTGGAAAAGAATCACTTGAGTGGCTGAAGAGGGGGTGAACATTCCCGTGTTTGTTACAACCAGCGTTCCATTCAGATTGATGCTTGCAGTGGTCGTTACATTTCCAACGGGAGCCGCAGCGTTCATAGGAAAATTAAAGGTGGTTGTTCCGCCTGAATTTTGAGTAAAGGCTGTGGCTGAGATAGTTGCGCTGCTGGCGACATTGCCTGAATTGGTAATGCTGCCAATGGTATTGGCAAATGTTTGAAAATTGAGAGTCGCCCCGTTTGCTACAGTGAGAGCGCTTGTACCAAAGGCCTGAGTCGAACCAGCGAGGAGAGAACCGCCATTGATAGCGGTGGGGCCGCTGTAGCCATTTGTACCGCTGAGGGTCAGGTTGCCCGTGAGCGTGAGTCCGCCAGTTCCTGAGATATTACCCGAAAACGTAAGGCCCGATCCATTGTCAATTGTAAGCGTTGCCGATCCTAATGTGACATTGCCAGATCCGGCTAGACTACGAATCGTGTTATTGAAATTATTGAGAGAGAGGGTTCCGCTAGCTCCAACTGTGAAGGCCGAGCTGCTTGCAAAAGCGGTTGTCGATCCGGCCCTTAAGATGCCCCCGTTGATCGCAGTGGCTCCGGTGTAGCCGTTCGTTCCGCTGAGAGTCGCTGTGCCTGTCGTGAGGGAGAGGCCTCCTGTTCCATTGATCGCTCCGGTGAAGACTTGGCTATTGCCGTTGGCAATTGTTAAAGTGGCCGATCCAAGAGCGACTGTGCCAGCTCCGGCGAGACTTCCCACGGTATTATTGAAGTTATTGAGAGCCAGCGTTGAGGTTGATCCCAATACAAAATGAGAGGCAGGGGCAAAAGCGCTTATCGAGCTAGCTTGGAGAGTTCCGCCATTTAGCGTTGTCGCTCCAGTGTAGCTGTTTGTCCCGCTAAAAATTTGCATTCCTGTGGTCAGGGTGATTCCGCCGCTCTCAGAAATATTTCCTGCAAATGTTTGGCTGTTGCCATTGTTAATGCTTAAGGTTCCAGAGCCAAGAGTGACAAAACTGCCCGAAGCGCCGGCAAGGCTTTGAATGATATTGCTGAAGTTATTGAGATCTAAAGTTGCGCCAGAGGATAGAGTGACGGCTGAATTGACTCCAAAGGCGCCGCTCGTGCTGGTAGTAGAGACTCCTGCTTGGAGCGTTCCGCGCGTTACATTGGTAGGGCCTGTGTAGATATTGGCGCCGTTAAACGTGAGTGTTCCATCTCCAGCTTTCGTGAAAGAATTCGTCGAGAGACCCGCAACAACTCCAGTGACAGTGACATCGTTGCTATTCGTATCGAACGTTCCGTTTGCCATCAAGACAATCGAAGAGGTCATTGGCGTGAAGGCGCTTGACGCTTGGAAGGTAGAAGAACCTGAACCTGCGAACACAATTTGGGTTCCGATCGGAAGCGAACTGGGGGAAGCGACGAGTGTACCTCCCGAAATCGTAGTTCGCGCTTGATAAGTATTTGCCCCTGTCAATGTCAGGGTTCCGGCTCCGGCCTTAGTAAATGGATTCGCTGTGGAGATTGGTCCACTGATTGAAACATTGTGGCCATTCGTATCGAGCGTGCCTGGGGCAGAGAGAGTAATAGATTGCGAGATGGAGAGATCTCCACCGGCTTGGAGAGTTCCTCCAAAGATGTCAAATAAAATCGATGTCGCTGAACCAAGGCTGTTTGTATTTAGATTGAGAACGCCCCCTTCGATTGTGATTTGGCTGGCCAACATGTTGCTACCCGTCAAGGTGAGCGTACCTGGGCCGATTTTTGTGAAGGGAATCCCCACTATTCCAGTAATATCGCCCGATAGTGTTATGTCAAAGGTATTCGATCCGATTGTTGCAGGACCGTTGATCGTGATCGGCGCTGAAGAAGAAGTGCTGCTGCCAAATTCGAGATTGCCGCCGTCGGTTCCGAAAATCAATTCAGAAGTATCACCGAGAGTCGGCGTATTTAGTGTGGCGCCTCCCTCGATGGTTGTCGAGCCAGTGAAGGTATTAGACTTCATCAAGGTCAACGTTCCGCCGCTTGCTACGACATTTCCTGTAGCTCCTGAAATGACACCATAAAAAGCGTCGTCTGTACTCGCTTGCGATATCGTCAGCGTTCCAGAACCGAGATCAACCGAGCTTCCCACGGCTCCATTCAAACTGCCGATTGTGATATTTTCATCGTTTACATCGAGGACCGATGCACTGCTGCTCAGACTGACAAATGAATTCGTTCCAAATGCAGTGGATGTGCCCGCTCGCAGAGTACCCGTCTGTACTTGTGTGGCGCCGGTATATCCGTTCATCCCGTTTAGAATCAGGATTCCTGTGCCAGCCTTCGTGAAAGCGCCCGAACCAGAAACAGTTCCTCCGAGCGTGATCGTTTGACCATTCGTATCGATGGTCCCTGCAGAACTCAAAGTGACTGTGTTGCTGTAGGTGAATCCTATCGTATTGGCTTTTAGGGTCCCTCCACCATTTACGAATAAAAGGGAGCTAGATGATGAGATCCCATTCGTGACAAAGGTACTTCCACCTTGGATTTGCGTTTGTCCGCTATATCCTGCAGAGCCGTTTAAAGTCAAAGTTGCGGCAGTTAAGGTAAGGCCTCCCGTACCTGAGAGCGCTCCAGAGAAAGCGCCTCCTTGGGAACAGGTGATTGTTCCGGAGCCGAGAGCAATAGTTCCCGCTCCTGCAATCGTGCCAAAGGTTGCGTTGAAATTATTTAAATTAAGGGTAGATCCGCTCGCGACGGTCAGATTTGAGTAATTTCCGAACGCGTTTGCAGATCCGGCGATCAACGTTGCTGCATTGACCGTAGTCGATCCTGGATGCGCTTGTGAGCTATACGTGTTATTTCCAGTCAGGGTTAATGTACCTGTGCTCGAGGCTCCGAGAGTAAATCCTCCGCCAAGATTGACCGATTCAATCGTCCCGGGATAGGTAACTGTGCCGCTATTGGTCACTGACAGGGTGCCGTTTCCAAGAACGACTAAACTCGCTGAAGTTCCTGTTAAGACGCCTATGGTGTTATTGAGTCCTGCTCCAGAAGTTCCACTTATATCGAGAGTCGCGCCGTTTGCAAGCGAAACATTGGAAGCGGCAGAAAACGCGGTCGCCGATCCTGCTTTAAGTGTAGCACCAGTGCCGAGTGTTGTAGTCCCTATGTAGGAATTGTTTCCAGAAAGAATCAGATAAGAGCCGTTGACGACAAGATTCCCTCCGCCCGAAATATTGCTTTGGATCGTATTACCAGGAGAGGCTCCAACGCCAGAGACTTGCCACGTTCCTGTTAGAGTAACGCCTCCGACATTGATATTCGATCCAGAAGCTCCATAAGTGAGCAAATGAGTGCCGGATGGAACGGCAAACGTTCCTCCTGTGAAGGCATAAGTGTCGGATATCGTCAGATCGCCAAGTGTATACGTTCCGCCTACTAGATTATTTAAAACCGATTTAGAAAATGTACTTGATGTTGGGAAAATAAGGTCGTCGGTATTCACTGGAACTTGCTGGGGGCTCCAGTTAGTGCTTGTATTCATAGAATTTGTTGTCCCTTGCCATGTCAAGGGGGCTGCGAGTAAAATGCTATTTTGGAGAACAAGCGCTGGTAAACAAATCCACTTCATGTTTCAAAACTTAAATTAAAAAAAAGTTTTTGTCTAAAAAAAAGCGTTTGTCTTAGGAGACAAACGCTGGCGCACGCCTAAAATGGCTAACCTGGCCATGGAGGGGGAGTACTATTGTAAGAGAGGACAAAAGAGGGGCTTCCTTGAGGACCTGATACTGTAAAGGTGAAGCTCCCTTGGAAATGTTCATCGGCGGTTGTATAGGTGCTTGTTGGAGACGATGGCGTGACGATTTGTCTTTGCAGGTTGATATTGTAGAGATACTCGGTCGAATCGAACGTGAATCTCACTTGAAATGGGTGAATTGCGTTGACCACGACATTTCCGAGCGCGACAGGCACTGAAGTAGAAGCGGGAGTCGTCACTGTGCTCGCTCCATTATAGTAAATAAATTCGACAGCCACTCCGTTCGGCGCTGCGTTCACAGTGACTGGATAGGTATAACTATCCTGCGAGATATTGGGAATTGTCGTTCCAGACATGCTTTCGAGTGTGATTACAAAATAAGGTTGGGTTTCTCCGGTTGTTTGAGACGGATTGCCATGGAGGTCTTGAATATCAATCGCCATCAGACCTGCAAGGTTGAGTAGGTCATCGTAGTCATATCCGTAGCCAAGTCCAAGCGTTGGATTGTGACCAGAGGGAACTTGTCCATTGCTGATCAGCAGTTTATGGAGATTGAGATCATAGAGGTTGTACCATGGCCCATTCGAATAACCTGGAGGATTTGAAAAATAGGTCAATGTCGAATAGCCTCCTGGGGCCGCTGTGCTATTATACTGACTATTGACGAAAGGGGAATCAATCGAGGTGGCATAGGCAGTAAAGGGGAGCTGCCCAATTGTAAATAGAGCGCTGAACAGCTTAGATAGTTCATTGGTATAAGCTGCAGAGTCGGTCCCTGAAGTGAGCGTATAAGGCCAGGGTCCACCGCTATTTGCCCCGCTCAACAGCTGTTCCATCGTCAACGCTGCGAGATTGAGAGTATAGCTAGGAGCTCCGCCACTGCCACTGAGTTCTAAAGTGAGAGCTGTTGAAGAAGCTGTAATCGAGTAGACAACAGCATTTATATTCGCAGGCTTGATCTGTGCATAGAACGTATGGGGTGTGTTGTAGTAATTGTACACTGCTTGTAAAAAACTTGTGCTTGCCTGAGGTCCCGTCGACGAATTCGAGACATATGTTGTAGGGAAGTAACCTTGTGTGACTTTGGCTCCTTGAAAGTTATTTGCACTTTCTCCAAGACCGATACTATTCTTGGCGGCCAACACGCGCAAGTAGGACGTTGGAGTGCTATCCGTATAGGGATTGTTGTAATAAGGCAGAGCGAGAGTTCCCCAAGTAGTTGGATACGTATTTAGGCTTGTGCTAAACGCGGTGAGAACTTGATCTCGTGTTTGAGTCGACGTGGTACCTGAAGGGAGTCCTGAATATTGGACTGAAATTTGGGTATTCGAAGGATATTCATTCGCATAAAGTTCCATCGGAAGACAGAAATAGTCGACCCATGAAAGGTTAATGAACATCGTTGTTTTTGAATTTGTTACGTCCGAATTCACAAGTCCGAATTCAAAATCTTGGTAGAGCGTATAGAAATTCGGATCGGTCAGAGAGGTTACGGACGAATCGCTAATCCCCAAGACTCCAAGGGCAGGATTAAGAGAGGTCGCAAGATACATCGGAGAATTGATCGAAAAATAGCCCCTCGAAGCACTATCGATGGGTAAATAGATCAGATAGGCGGGATCGTTGATGCCCGTTCCAGTTGCAGTCGGCAGTTCGCTCAGCGTCACGCTCGATCCGGCGGAACTGGGACTTCCTGTAGGAGTTGGATAAGCGATTTGGCAAACCCCATTCATATCGGGCACGAGAAAGCAGGGAATTCCATCAGGATCGTTTCCGTGAGCGACGAAGTAAATCGTATTGGCGGAAAGCCCCGTTCGGTTGACTACAACAACCGGACAATAGTTTTGTAATGGAGCAGGAGCAACGGCAAAGGCCTCAGACAAGCCTACAATAAAACACATTACCAGTGCCGCGATTTGTGCGAGAGAAATTCGATTCAATAGCATGAGAATCCTTTTTTTTCAGAGGAAGGTATTTTATCAATGTAAAGAAAATATTTCAATTGAATAAAATTTTTTCAATTTCAAGCAAGAAGGGACGATTTACTTACAGGATCAAAAATGACGGACTATTGTCGGAGTAGCTAGTGTCTGGTTTCTTCAATCGATCGACCGCAATTGCCAATATTTCTTGGGGAAAATCAGATTTTTTCCTACATACTTTGGCAAGCAAAGGTGATTTAAGGCCATCTAAAGAATTGGGTGGAGTCAGCTTCGCAGGGCTGAAAATCCTTAGTGTCGCTTTCGATTCCAGTTCGAGCCGCATTTCTTTTTTTATCGAAAAAAATTTAATAGCTAAAAGTAGCTCCACCATGGAAACGGCAGACGTGGCGATCATTTCCGACCGAGCTTTTGATGACTTGAAAGCCCAGATCGGCTCTTGCGGAAATATATTGGCTGCATTGATAGCGCACGCCCGGTCCGGCTCCGAGAAGGTGGTAGCGTTTTTTAAATCCAGGAACCGTTCTGTGCTCTTGCCCATATCCATAATCGATAAAGGAGAGGAAGGCGAGGTGGTTTTGTTTTCCCGATTTAAAGGATATTTTGGGCGCATGGATTTCAAAGTTCGCTAAAATCGCGTTGTCGGCATTGATCTCGCGTTCGCGATAGCCCCTGACAGAATCATACCCTCCAAGGCCAAACTGTTCGGAGGGAAGGAGGCTGGTATTGGAAATCTGTCCCTCTAATCTCGTGATGATCATCATTTTTTTCGGCAGGCTGAAGTGGGCCCAAAGATGGGTCTTGCCATAAACATAGTGTGCTTTTGCAAAGGGATTGATCTCTTGGTAATAGCGATTTTTCTGTTCGGATGTGATTTTTAAAGGAGAGGCAAACGCCTCTATGCCAAAGAAAAGTTTGTGTGCGCCAAAGGTGTGGTCGAGGAAATAGGCGCAAGTAAACTGGTTGATTTCAGGATGGTTTTGAGAAAAAATAAATTCATCAAATTCGAGCGCGTTGTTCGTCTTTTTGTAATCATATCCGCATTCGACTCTTTGCAGAATATTGCCATAGGTGGGTTGCAAGGGAATGATGTAGCGGCCGCTGATCTGCGAACTAAATCCATGCATCAGGATAGGCATGGGTATGTTGACATTTTGAAAATTGCTTTCGACCCAAGCATATCCCCCAAAGAGTTTGCATTCATGCCTCCAGGGAAGGCGCATGAGATAGCTTGCAGAGTGGGCGATCAGAGAATCAAAATCACCGGACGCGGTGAATTGATAGGAAAGGGTTTGATCCAAACCGAACGCATGGTCCCAGCTAAAGCCCGTATAGATTCTTGCATTTCCCGTCAGTTGATTGCCCGTATTGTCTGCTCCTGCATAGACCAAAAGAGGAAACCGGTCTTGGGTGGTTAGGGTGAGATCGGTCTCGGTGCTTTTTTCTCCGGGGGCAAAGATGAGATCCGATTGATGGAAAGGGGTGCGATTGAGCCAAGCGAGATCTTCCATCAATTTAAGGGTATCGATCCTGTCTCCTTTTTTCACTTGAAGGGATTGCAGGAACTTTTTTCCCGACGTCCAGTGATTTCCTTTGGCTTCGATTGTTCCGACTTTTCCTTCTATGATCACGATCTGGATCACCCCTGCAGATACTTCTTGCTGCGGAACGATAACGGTCACGATCGGATGGTGGTTTTTTTGATAATAATGACAGATCCGTTTGCGAATCTCTTCTAACGAACTCTGGGTGAGCGGTTCATTCAAAAAGGGGAGAATCTTAGAGATAAGTTTTTGTTTTTTTCCGGGCAGATGGATGGTCGGATCGATCGAAATCCCTTCGATTTTTTTAAGATCGATCTCCTGTAACAGCGAATAGCTTCCTAAGAGAGCAATGGCGCGAAGGCGGGGAAGAATCACTTGCGGGGAGGGTTTTTCATCTTCTTTCTTTTCCCGGATCTCCTGATAGGCGATCTCTTCCGAGGAGCTTGCATCGTCGGCATAGATGGGTGAAAAGGAAGAGAGGCAGAGGGAAAGAGCGAGGGTTGCGAATCGTTTCAAGTTATCCCTCTACTTTTCGGTTTTTCTGATAGGTTTTTTCTTTGACTCGGTAGCATTTTTTTCTCTCTTTTTCAAAAGGAGAGCTTTTTTCAAAAGAGATCCATTTTGCGATATTGTTTGCGTTTGATAAAGCGCTCATTTGCGATGGGGAAGCAAAATGCTCTTTTATCTTAGACAAAGGAAGTGGCGACCCTTTTTCTTTTTCATAGGAAATGCAAAAACTGCTTTCCCATGGGAAGAAAAACCCTTCAAGAATGGAAATGATGTCAGATTCGTCTCCGAGCGTTTGTGGAATTCCAAAAAAGTTTGTGGGGGTGGGAGGAATAATAGGCGTTCCGAAAGGTGTTTTGTAGAAGACGGTAAAGAAACGTCCCGGATCTGCTTCCGGGTAATAGACGTTAAAGACTTCCGTTCGACTGAGATAAGGATGTCCTTGCAATGTTCCGGATGCATTATTTTGCGAGGGCCTTGCGGTGAAAATTTTTAATAGGCCGGTGGCAGAGATGGTGGTTTTTGAGCTCATCAGAAAAGCGCCGGGTCCGATTTGGGGACGGGTGGGAAAGTTGTTGTCAACGACTAGAGTCACAGGGCCGGGAGATCCTGAGATGTTAATAATGGCACTATTGCCTTCAAGGTCGATGTTCTGACCTGCTTTGACGAGAAGGGCTCCCGAAGAGCCGTTGGCTTGCAAAAGAGAGGTTTGGAAAAGAGAAAGATTATTGGCGGTCAGGGTTAAATTTGCTCCGCTTGTAATATTGGTGGGAGAGTTTCCTTGCGATGTGAGCGCCACATCTCCTCCGGCATTGAACAAAAGATCTCCGCCTGTTGTATAGATGGAGGCAAATCCAGATCCCCCGACGGCATTATTATTGAGATTCGCATTTCCGGTAATCGCGAAGTTCAAGGAATTGGAATGGATGAATAGATTGCCGTGGGGACTATTGTTGTTCATCACGAGACTGTTTGCGGTTATATTCAATGGAGCATTGTTCATTTCGATCAATGACTGGCTGATGGCGGAAGCATCGGTTTGCATAAGAAGCGGGCCGGCCGTGGTTAATGTGCTTAAAGAGCTGGATCCCGGATTGATTGTGATCAGAGCGGTTCCTCCTTGGTTTGCGTTGAATGTAATTCCTGTTGTTGCATCGACGTTCATGAGGGAATCCACTTGGATGATGCTCTGGCCGCTTGTGGCGGTTACATTGATTGTTTGGGCATTAATGGTTAGGTTGTTTGCCTGAATGGAAGCTAGGTCTGCAGCTCCGTTGGCAAAAAAAGAAAGCGTGTTGCAATTCAGAATGACATTGGGATGAGAAGAGGTAGAGGTGTTCCCTATCAAACATTGGCCAGTAAGGGCTCCACCGCCAGACTCTTCTAAATTAATGTTGTTCGCAGAGATGTTGACCAAGTGGTCAGAAGACATTGAGAAATAATTGTTGTTCGCTGCAGTGCTTTCAAAGAAAAAGTCTTGGGTTGTGATATTTAATGCATCGCTTCCGAAGAGAGCAGGGGTTGTGCCTCCAGGGATAGAAGATATGAAAAGATAACTCAGAGTGTTTGCAAGTGTTAATGTGTGGTGAGACTTTAGAAAGCCCTTGCCAATGAGAAATATTTGCCCGTTGACAGAGGCCGTAATATTGCCGGCAATATCTACCAAATCGGAAATACCCAAAGGTCCTGCAAGCGTAGTGAGAATCAAATCACCGGAACCGGTGATGGGACCCCCTTCTACGATGTTCATGACATTTCCGTAAAGCGTCAAAGAATGTGTGGTGGACCATGTAACGGGCGCTTGGACACGAATCTCTCCGGTTCCACCTCCTGCACCATTAACAGCATCAACGATCACATTGTTAAGGGCCAGGGCAGCTTCAAGATCGGTATTGAGAAGATTTGCGGTTCCGACTCCGCTTGGTTGATAGGTATAAGGAGGATAGATAAAAGCAGGGAATGTTGGAGGGGTTGCCGTAATGTCAATGTCTGGGGGATCTAAAAAAAGCATTCCCGTTTTTCCATGAGAAGAGCTTGTATCGACCTTGCCATGAAAGACAAAAGCTTTTTTCGAAGACACCTCCACAAAACCGCCATCTCCCTCTTGATTGCCGCCTTTTGCCTCTATTTTTCCTTGAAAGTTCATCGAATCGTCGGCAAAAAGAATAACCTTTCCGCCATTTCCCCGTTCCAGAGAAGAGACGGAGATCTGCGCTCTTTCTTCCATTTCGATCTGTTTGGGGTTGGCAGGGGAAGAATCGGTCTGATCGCGAGGAGCAAGGCCGATGATGACCTCCCCTCCATTAAAAGGTGAGGAGGCGTCGATGGAAGAGTCGTTTTTTAAGGAAATAGGATCGCCGGCAACGGTAATGTGGCCGCCGGGAGAGTGGAGCGTTCCTCTATTTTCTATGCGGCCATCTAGGGCTACGAGAAAAATTTTGCCATTTTCGTTGGCCATGCCGTTGGCCTCCACGATGCCCGATTGATTCATGGCAAGAGAGTAGGCAGAGCCTTGCGCTCCTAAAAAGACATTTTTTGCTTCAATTGTACCAAGATTTTCAACGCCTACATCCAAAAGGGGTTTGTCTAGAAGCGGCTGGATGAAGAGCCCCTCTTCTTTGTCCGGCTGCAGAAGAATGCGATAGCCCGCAGCTGTTTGCGCAACTCCGTTTTTTGCCTCAATGACCCCCTCGTTTCGAATGCGCGTGGCAAAAAGCGCTACATCGCCCTCGAGGGCCCGAATGGTCCCTAAATTCACGATTTCTTTGCTCTGTCCTCCATCTTGAAAGAAGAGGTTTGCCCCTTTCAGAAAGTCTTGGTTCAGAATGTCGAGAGTAGAGGCAATGAAACCGGAGGTTTGCACACACCCTTCTTTACTGATGAGTATGCCGTTTTGATTGATCAGAAGAACCTTGCCATTTGCTTCTAAAACTCCTTGGATCAGAGAGGGGGAATAGCCCGTGACGCGATTTAAAACAGAAGAGGTGGTATTTTGCTGAAGAAAACGGGTGATTTCTCCTTTGTCAATGGAAAAATCTTTCCAGTTGATAATGCTCTTGTCTGAGGCATGGATCTCCAAGAGCTGATTTTTCGAAGAGACAATATCCACCTGCCCGGCGATGATTTCGGGACAAGAGGGATTTGACCAAAGAGATAGGCCAAAAAAAACAGAGGTGAAAAAAAGAGTAAAAAAACGCATTGCATCCCCGGAATTCTTCTCTTTCATGCATTGTATGAATTTGAAAGAATATGTCTCTATTTTTTTTAGAGAAAGTTAAGCGAAAACAAGAGGGGAGCATTGCGCAGCGGCCGGCGGCGCTTTTGTAGTAGATGACATACGCTGAATGGCTCGTAGAAGATCGGACAGCCCCTCTGAGGATAGAGCCGATATTTCAAAGAGGGAATCTACTGCAAAAGGGTAGCGTTTTTTGAAAAGAAGACAGGCCTCTTTTGCATTTTCCATATCGATTTTGTTCAAAACAACGAGAAAGGGCTTTTCGAGGATCTCTTTTCGATAACATTCAATTTCTTGTCGAAGAAGGAGAAAATCTTCAAAGGGATCTCTTCCTTCTTGCCCGGAGATATCGACGACAAAGAGGAGAAGAGAGGTGCGCTCAATGTGTTTTAAAAAAGAAAGCCCCAAGCCTCGATCGGCGTGTGCGCCTTTGATGATCCCCGGAATATCGGCAAAGCGGAGGCGAGAAAAATCTTCAAAGGCCACCACTCCCAGATTGGGATAAAGCGTTGTGAAAGGATAGGATCCGACTTTGACTCTCATATTTGCAAGCGATGCGAGGAGGGTGGATTTGCCTGCATTCGGCATGCCAATCAAACCGACGTCGGCAATGAGCTTGAGCTCCAGTTCGATCTGCTTTTCCTCGCCATTCGTTCCTTCCGTGCAAATGTAGGGAGCCTGGTTCGTTGCGGTTTTAAAACAGGTATTTCCTCTGCCGCCGATCCCGCCCTTGCAAACGAGAAATTTTCGGTTTGGCTCGATGCATTCAAAAAGAATTGCAGAAGTGGCTGTGTCTTTTACAATGGTGCCCAGGGGAACTTTTAAGATGATGTCTTGCCCATCGGCCCCTTTTCGATTGCTTGACGCTCCGTTTTTTCCACTTTGAGAATGAATGATTTTTTGGTTGCGGAAAGAATCCAAGGAGAGAAGCTGGGCATCTGCTTCGAGGTAGATATGGCCACCCCTCCCGCCGTCTCCTCCGGCAGGCCCACCTTTAGGAATGTATTTTTCCCGTCTCCAAGCAACGACCCCATTGCCTCCTTGGCCGGCGATGAGACTCAGTTTAATGTGATCCAGAAACATAGGTCTTGCTCGAAGAAGGAGGAAATCCCTCTATCGATCCTCGCTGGGCAGGACGGAAACAAAGGTTTTGTTGGCTCTGCGAAAGGAAACAATCCCATTGATCAGAGCAAAAAGAGTGTAATCTTTTCCGACGCCGACGTTTTTTAAAGGATGCCACTGGGTGCCTCGTTGACGAACGAGAATACTTCCGGCAGTGACAAATTCTCCTTGAGCGACCTTGGTTCCAAGCCGTTGTGATTGAGAATCGCGACCGTTGCGCGTGGAGCCTTGTCCTTTCTTATGAGCCATTCTATCCTCTTGATTTTAAGCTTTTTTGATATCGGTAATTGTGACTTTCGAATACTTTTGTCTGTGTCCTACCGTCCTTCGATAGTTTTTGCGCTTTTTGTATTTGTAGGCAATGACTTTTTCCCCTTTAACTTCTCCGAGAAGCTCGCCTAATACCGTGCATCCCGCAACATAGGGACCTCCTACTAGAGTTTGATCTTCCTGGTTCAAAAGAAGCACATGGTCAAATGATACTTGGTTGCTTGCCTGGGCCTCGACAAGTTCAATTGTGATCGTGTCGCCTTTTTGCACGCGGTATTGTTTCCCGCCAGTTTCGATGATCGCGTACATTATCGTCCTCCAAGACGTCGAATTTTGGATACCGATCTTACGATAACTTGCCCTGTTTTGTCAACTTTAAAAGGGGAGTTTTTTAAAGAAAAATTTTCTTAACAAGGGGGTAGTTTTTCAAAATGAGTGTGCACTTTGTTTTTCCGGGTGTTGTGAAAAAGAAGGATGATCAGCACGCCGAGAGAGGAAAGGATGCCGAGAATGACAAATCCCGTGCGGAAGCTTCCCGTGAGGTCAACGAGCCATCCTGTGATCGCCGGAGAGACGATGCCGGCGATGGAGAAGACAGTCGATGTGATCCCCTGCGCGGCCCCTGCCTGGCTTTTCGCAACTTCGATATTGACATGGAAAAAAATGGCAAGCGGAAGAAAGCCAAAACCTACCCCCAGGCTCAAAAGAATGAGGGTGGTGGAGAGAGAATGGTTGGTGCTCAAGAGAAGAAAACAGATTGCCGTCAGAAGCTGGCTCACCCAGATGACGTGGGAATGGGAGACGCGATAGCTTTTGGTTCTTTTGTAGAGCCAATCGGAGAGAAATCCTCCCAAGGGCAAAAAGAAAGAGGCGGCCAGCCAGGGAAGGGTCAAATACCACCCGATGCTCTTGAGGTTGAGCTGAAATTGAAAGGATAGATAGCCGGGAAGCCAGAGAGTGGCGAAAAAGACCATATAGCCAAAGGCAAAATAGGAAAGATTGCTGGCAATGAGAGTGGGATGGGTGAGAAGAAAACGCCAATTCGCAGTGGTTTTTTTCATTGGATGTCTTTTCTCTTCTTCTTCGCACGTGGTTTCTACGACGGGCATGCGAAAAATAGCATACCAGAGAATGGCCCAAAAGATTCCAATCGAGCTGATGATGATAAACATCCAGCGCCAGCCAAAATCGGTTGATAAATAGGAGATCAAAGGGGCTCCAACGACGCTGGATACCGGGATAGCGGCAAGCCCGAACGAAAGGGCTTTTGCTCTTGCTTCCGGAGGAAGTAGATGGTTGATGGTACAGGAAACCGCAGGGTAGTGAGGCCCTTCGGCAACCCCCAAAAGAAAGCGCAAAATGACGAAGCTCCACAGTCCTGTAGCAACACTTAAAAGACCTAAACAGGTGGACCATGCGATAGCTGAGATGGGCCAGGAAATGCGGGAGCCATATTTGTCCACAATCCATCCTCCCATGCCGGAGAGAAGGAGGTATCCGATGCCAAAAGAAGAGAGGATCATGCCGAATTGGGTATCGGTGAAGTGAAATTCTTTTTTTAAAGGCTCGATGATGAAGGAGATGGCCGTGCGGTCGATAAAATTAACAAGAGTGATGGCGAAAATTAAGCTGACGATAAACCATGGATAAAAAGAAGATTTTTTTTCATTCATAAAAAACAAAGGCTCTTTGAAGGGAAAATTATCATTTTTTTGATTGCCTGTCTATGAGAATTGCCGGGAGTTTTTAAGAGAACGAACATTCCCAAAGAGTTGATAATGGAATCGCAATGCGATTTTTTTGAAAAGCAACGACTTCTTTGCCGGGATAAAGAATAATGCCTCGAATCATTTTATCTCCCATCTCGTCGCCTAAAATATTCAATCCTTTCCAATCCTCTGCAGAGATTGTTTCCGATGATTTCACCTCGATGCCAACAATTTGTCCGGCGCGATTTTCTAAAACAATATCTACTTCAGCCCCTGTTTGCGTGCGATAATGATAAAGTTCAATGGGTTGGAGGGCCCAGGTGGAAAGCTTTTTTAATTCGAGAAAAACAAAATTCTCCAAAATAGATCCTAGCAATCTTCCGTTTTCTAATAAGAGATCGTTCCCAACCCTGAGTTGGTTCATTAATAATCCCGTGTCTCCAAAATAAAGCTTGGGCATCTTAATTAAACGTTTTGTTCGATTCAGATGCCAGGCAGGTTGCCGTATGATCAGAAAGAGAGATTCTAAAAGAACCATGTAAAAATTTAACGTTGTATAAGGGATGGAGGAAATGCGGCTCAGTTCGGACAGATTTAATAAATTTGCGCTACGGGTTGCTAAAATATTGAATAATTTAGCAATGTCCCTGGTCCGAGAAATATTTGCGATATCCTGAACATCTCTTTCTATAATTGTTGTTAACAAATTGTTATACCATCGATCGCGCATGACGGGGTCCAAAGGGAGAGCATCGGGATATCCCCCTCTGGCAAGAACTTCGATCATCTCTTTGCGATTCCAATGGGTTCCTTCAGAAAATACCGCAGCAGAATCGAATGCGAGCTCTAGAAAATGAGATTTTTTTTGTTGGATTTCGCTCATGGAAAGCGGCCACAAATGGAGAATAAACATCCTGCCGGCTAATGAATCATTCAACTTTGGCGCTACCAGAGGATTGGCCGATCCGGTGAGGCCGAAAAAACCAGGGACTCTCTTTTGATCAACGCTTAATTTAATCGGAAGGGCGATTTGAGGAACTCGTTGCACTTCATCGATAATCACCGGCTTCGAAAGCGCTCCAATAAATCCTTCCGGGTCCTCTTGGGCCGCTGCAAGCTGTTTGAGCGTGTCGAAAGTGAGATAATCCATCCCAAGCTCTTCGCCAATGGCTTTCATTAAGGTTGTTTTTCCGCACTGACGTGGCCCAATAAGGAGCGTTACGGGACTGACCTTAAATGCTTGTAAGAGGCTGTCTTTTAGATGCCTAGCATATATCATGCAAAATTATCCATGTTTTAATTAAATATTATCCAAACTTTCGATAATTTTACATAAATATTGTAAGTTATTGAAAATTAATGACAAGTGGAGCTTTTTTGAGAGATGCGATAGGCCGTCAAAAAAAAGTTATCTTATAGCGGTTTCTTTTAGCAAAGTTTCGTTACCTTTTTTTCCGCTTGCCAAGCATAAATTTGGGCACGGTTTAAAGGTTCGCAGGGAAGTTTCTGCTTGGAAGCCCAAATGACCAAAATGGCCAGAGTACTGCTTGCGATTCCAAGAACGGGATCGATTTTGCAAGCAGTGTACATTCCCAAACCAATTATTGTGTATTTGGCAGCTGTTTGCAAAGGGGAGGGAATGGGGAGCAATTGTTTGAAATTTGAAACATGCATAGATATCCTTATTTAATGGTTTTTAAATTATTAGAAAAAATTTTTTAAAGAGCCTATTCCTTGAACGAATTGCATTCCGGAATCATTTTGATAAGACCCAGGAACTGTTCTAAAAAAAATGGCTTAAAAGTATAAAGGATCCATCAATTTTTAAGAAGGCCAAAGATGTATGTATCGCTCATAAGAGTTTTTGTTGAAAGGCTCCTGTCTTTTCAATATTTTTTCTTGTCAGATAAAGGATTTTTACGATAATCTCTGCCCTCTTTGGAGGAGTGTCCGAGTGGCTGAAGGAGCACGCTTGGAAAGCGTGTATACGTCTCAAAGCGTATCGTGGGTTCGAATCCCACCTCCTCCGATTGTTGAATTCTGGAGGAAAAGTGTGAAGTGTCCCTTTTGTCATTTTGAAGAAACAAAGGTGACAGATTCCCGTTATGCGGCGGAAATGAATGCGATTCGCAGAAGAAGAGAGTGTCTTTCTTGCGCGAATCGTTTCACCACCTTTGAAACGGTTGATTTGACCTTGCAGGTTCTCAAACGAGATGGAACCTATGAGGATTTTAGCCAAGAAAAACTTTTTAAAGGGTTGGATGCGGCTTGTAAGCATTCGCGGGTTTCTCACGATCAAGTAAGAGAGCTTGTTTCGAAGATTTTAGTCGATCTTTTGACGCGCCAGATTCGGTCGATCCCGTCTCAGGAGCTCGGAGAAATTGTGATGCAACATTTGAAAGCATTAGATGTTGTTGCATATATTCGTTTTGCCTGTGTATATAAGCGATTTAAACACATAGAAGAGGTGATGAGGGCTATAGAGGTAGCCACGCGCTCTTCGGACCTTGAACCAAACAACCAATAAAGGGATGCGCTATGCCGTTGCAGCCGGAAGAAATTGAAAGAGTTAAAAGAAAACTTGAGCATTTGAAAAATCAGATCACTCGCTCGATACAAGAGGCCAAAGAAGGAGTAAAGGAATTCGACGAGTCCAAGGGATATTCCCAGCATCAGGCCGACGAAGGAACGGATGACTTTGACAAGACGATCAGCTTAGAAGTTTCGAATAAGGAATTGACGATACTCAAACAGATCGAGCGTGCTTTGGAAAAAATTCAGGAGGGAACATATGGAATCTGCGATCTTTCGGGAAAAGAGATTCCCCGTGCTCGGCTCGAAGCAATTCCCTATGCAACAATGACGGTTGATGCACAGGAAAAATGGGAAAAAGGAATTCTATGAAGCCTCCTCCCCTGCGAAAGGGAAAGATTGCGCTTTTCTTTGTTTTTTTATTGCTTTTTGATTTCCTTTCGAAGTACTACACCAATCTTTCGATCCCGAAGATGAGCTATTTGCATCCACTCTATCCTTTTGGAGGCATTCCCATTTTTCAGGATTTTTTGGGCAGCAGCCTTTCCATTAATTTTGTTCAGAATAAAGGCGCTGCATGGGGCCTTTTTTCCGGCATGCCCAACCTTTTATTTTATAGCCGCATCATCATTGTGATCGCACTCATGGTCTACACGGTTTTTTTCAACTCTCAAAAAAAACGAGACCCTCCTCTTTTTTTGATTCTCACCGGCGCTTTGGGCAATATTCTGGACACCATCATTTATGGTTATGTCGTCGATATGATCCATTTTACTTTTGGTAGTTACTCCTTTCCCGTTTTTAATTGCGCAGATGCGATGATTTTTTCCGGCATTTTTTGGCTTTTCCTTCTCTCTTTCAGGTGTTCCGGTTGTCAGAAGAGTGAATAAAAATTTATGATAGAAATTCTCTCCATTGGCAATGAAATTCTCTCCGGCTCGATTGTCAATACGAATAGCGCTTTCATTGCCCAGGCTTTAAGAAAGAAAGGTTTTCCCGTTTCTCGGCAAACGGTTCTCGGGGATGATCCTGCCGCATTAAAAGAAGGGATCCAGCAAGCGATCGAGCGCTCCTCTCTGATTTTGACCACGGGGGGACTGGGCCCGACTTTTGATGATACGACGAAACAGGTTTTAGCGGACCTTTTTAACGCCCCTCTTCGTATCCGTGATGAGGTGGTTTTCGATTTGAAAAAAAGGATCCCTCAATGTTCTTTTTTCGAGAATCAAGCACTTCTTCCTGAGGGAGCGCTTCTTTTGCCCAATCTTTTAGGAACCGCTCCGGGCTTTATTCTTTCTCTTGCGAAAACAACGCTCATTGCAATGCCGGGCGTCCCACAAGAAATGAAGCGTATGTTGGAACAAGAGGTGATTCCCTATCTTGAACAACATTTCCCGATTCAAGGGAGGCCCTACGAAGAGGATCTTTATTTCTCCCTCATTTCCGAAACAGAGCTCGATCCGATTGTCAAAGAAATGCAAGAGAAAACCAAACATCTTGAGATCGGCATTTACCCCTCCTTGGGACAGGTGCGCGTGCATCTTTCGCTCATGGAAAAAGACGAGAAAAAAGCAAAAGATCTGCTTTTTTCTTGTAGAGAAAAGCTCCAATCTCTTTTTCCCCATAATCTCTATCCCTCTTCGAAGGAATCTATTGCCGAGGTGGTCCAAGATCTTTTTTTATCGCAAAAGAAGAGACTGGCCCTTGCAGAGTCCTGCACAGGGGGCGCCCTTTCTGCCCTTTTGACGCAAATTCCTCACTCCTCTGAATATTTTTTAGGATCGATTGTTTGCTATTCCAACGAGATGAAGAGAAATCTCCTTAAGGTGCGGGCAAAAACTCTAAAAGAAAAAGGCGCTGTGAGCCGAGAGAGCGTTCTGGAGATGATCGAGGGAATTTTTCACCTGACTAAAGCAGACTATGCTCTTGCAATTTCAGGAATTGCAGGGCCTGGCGGAGAAACAAAAGATCTTCCTGTTGGAAGCGTTTATATAGGTGTTGGAAAGAGGGGGGGGAAGAGCGATGCGGGATTGATCCATGCTCCGAAAGACCGCCTTTCGGTCATTGAGTATAGCGCCCATTTTGCCCTGTCGCTGCTTTGGAGAAGATTGGCCTTTAATCTTTTTTACTTTGAGCCCTTATGAAAGATCCCTATCTGCTTCTCGATAGCGGCGGTGAACGGAAGCTGGAACAGTTGGGCAAATATTTGATCATCCGTCCCTCTGCGGCCTCTATCTGGAAACCTTCTTTGGAAAAAGAAAGGTGGGAAGATGCCGATGCAATGTTCACGAGAGAAGATGGATGGGTGTTCAAGAAGACGATTCCTGCATCCTGGGAAACCGAACTCTCATCTCTTCGTTTTTTGATGAAGACGACTCCCTTTGGCCATGTAGGACTTTTTCCCGAACACGAGCTTCTTTGGCAGTGGATGGAAAAGAGAATCTCCTCCTCTTCAAACATATTAAACCTCTTTGCCTATACGGGAGGAGCGAGTCTTGTATGCGCGCGAAAGGGAGCTTCCGTCTGTCATGTAGACGCCTCCGCTCCCGTTGTTTCCTGGGCCAGGGAAAATGCCAAGATCAATCATCTGGAAAACGCAAAGATTCGCTGGATCGTCGATGATGTGGTCAAGTTTTTGAAGCGCGAGCTCAAAAGAGGATCTTTTTATGATGGTATTTTGTTAGACCCCCCCACTTTTGGCAGAGGAACAAAAAATGAAGTGTTCAAAATCGAAAGAGATCTGAGTGAAATTTTGGATTTTTGTCTGGCCCTGCTGTCCGAACAGCCTTTGTTTCTGATTCTCTCTTGCCATACGCCCGGATGGACTCCGCTGGTGATGAAAAATTTGATGGAGCAGCAAATGAAAGGAAAAATGGGAGTGGTGGAGGTCGGCGAGATGCTTCTCCCTTCTTCCTCTTCTTTTTCCATCCCCTCGGGAAGCTTTGCGAGGTGGCATTCATGATATTCACGAGCATGAAAAATCCTCATATTCAAGAGGTGCAGGCGTTAAAGGAAAGAAGGGAACGAGATGCAAAGAGTCTCTTCCTGATCGAAGGGTATCGAGAATTGATGCGCGCCCATAAAGGCAGCATCAAAATAAAGGCCCTCTATATCTGCCGGCAATTCTTCCTGAAAGAAAACGAAGAAGCGCTCATTCAAGAGTTTCAAAAAAAGAAAGTGGCAGTCAACGAATGCTCTCCCTATGTTTTTGAAAAGATCTCTTATCGCGACCGGCCCGACGGCCTCATTGCAATTGCTCTTCAGGAACATAGGAGCATCCAAGACTTAGAAAATCGGCTCGAAAAGAAAAAAAATCCATTTTTACTAGTCGCGGAGTCAATTGAAAAGCCGGGCAATCTTGGAACCATTTTGCGCTCTGCCGATGCAGCGGGCGTGGACGGGGTGGTTGTGTGCGATGCATGCACGGACATATTCAATCCCAATGTCGTCCGCGCGAGCGTGGGCACCCTTTTTACCCAGCCTGTTTTCGAAACAACGACCGAGGACCTTCTTCCCTTTTTGAAAAGGAAAAAGATCTCCATTGTGGCTGCAACGCCCAATGCAGAAAAGGAGTTTACCGATGCGGATTTGACAAAGCCGCTTGCGATTGTTGTGGGAAGCGAACAATATGGGCTTTCGGAAAAATGGATGAAAGAGTGCGATCTTCAAATCAAAATTCCGATGTTGGGAATTGCCGATTCTTTAAACGTTGCAACAGCCAGCACCCTGCTTCTTTATGAAGTCCTCAGACAAAGAAACTCCCTTTAAAATCCTTTTTTCCGACAACCATCTGCTCGTCGTTGAAAAAAAAGCGAATCTTTTGACTCAGCCCAATGAGACAAACGAAGAAAATCTCGAAGATCTTCTCAAAAAATGGGTCAAAGAAGAGTTTCGCAAACCGGGAAAGGTTTTTTTGCATTGCGTTCATCGCCTGGACAAGCCCGTGAGCGGAATTGTCGTGTTTGCAAGAACGTCGAAGGCACTCTCCCGCCTCAATGAGCAGGTCAGGGCCAAAAGTTGGCGCCGCATCTATCTTGCGATTGTGGAGGGAAGGGTAGAAACAAAGCAGCAGAGGGTCGTTCATGGGTTGGTCCACGGCTCTCATAGGGCAGAAATCGTATCTCCGGAAGATCCCGAAGCAAAAAAAGCGGAGCTTTTACTTTCCGTTAAAGAGAGGGGAAAGAGATTTACTCTCGTTATGATCGAACTATTGACGGGAAGATATCACCAGATCCGCGCCCAAATGGCCGCGCTTGGGCATCCGATTGCGGGAGATCAGAAATATGGAAGCAGATGCAAATGCAGCCGGCTTTTTCTTCACCAAGAAGAGTTGGAGCTGGCCCATCCCGTTACGAGGGAAAAAATGACCTTTCGCTCAAAGCCGTTCTTTTCCCTGAAAGATGTGGAAGGTTAAGTTCCGGGCGGGCAATCAAAGGATCTGTTTTCGTTGCGGTCCCCCGTTTCTTTTCAGGGGAAATGGGCTTTTTGCGAGAGGGATTTCCATTCGATTATTCCCGTTCCCGACCAGTGGCCGAATGAGGTGAGATCGAGTTTGGGGTAAGAAACCTCTCTCCACATTTTGAGCATGGTCCACACGCGGATGTCATCTAAAATAAGATAGGGTAGTTTTCGAAAAGAGATCCTTTGAAAGTTATCCAAAATTTTTTTCTCCAAAAGACCGTCATGAGTAGCATCGATAAAGATCAGGTCGGCCTGCTGCAGAAGAGATTGATAGCGAATCTGCTCTTTTTCTAAAGAAAGGTCCGCTATTTCCTGTTTTAGGACACCGTTTTCAAAATCTTTTTCTTGAAGGATGGTGCGATCATCCTCTTTCCAGGAGCGCAAATCAAAGGTTGTGATTGTTCCGTCTAAAGGAAGGTGCTGCTTTAACGCAAGAGCGGACATGCCTGTGTATGTGCCGATTTCAATGATGCATTTGGGCTCAAGCGCTTGGACAAAACCTGCTAAAAGTTTGTAGTGCTCTCCGGGCCAAAGGTTGGGGTAATAGGGAGGCGATTGGAGACGGCTTGCAATCGAAGAGAGATCGATTGCGGAGGCCAGGCGGATGGCTTCTAAAGAGAGGGCGAGCAAAGAGTCGGTGACGAGGGCTGGATCGTCGTGTTGGGAAAAGATCATCGAATACTCTCCATGCGCCGCTTGCACGGGCGGAGGGAGGAGATCCTTGGGTTTAAGCTTTTTTCGGAAAAACATCAAAACCCTCTTCTTCTGAATGGATTCAAAAGAATGCTTTTTTTATCATGTTCGCTTGAATCATAAACAGGGGTTTCTTTTTTATGAAGGAAGATATCCGAAAAGCAGTGGAAGACGGAATCAAAGCGATTGAGTTTTTGCATCTGCCGCAATCGGTGGCGTTTATTGAAAAGGCAAGCGATTGGATCGTTGATTGCTTTGAAAAAAAGGGCAAGCTCATTATTGCCGGAAATGGGGGAAGCCTTTGCGATGCGATGCATTTTGCTGAAGAGCTGACGGGTTTTTTTCGCCAAAAAAGAAGAGCTCTTGCGGCGATTGCTCTTTCCGATCCCGGTCATTTGAGCTGTACGGGAAATGACGTAGGTTTTGATTTTGTTTTTTCAAGAGGCGTCGAAGCGCTTGGAAGAGAGGGAGATCTTTTCATCTGCTTGACAACGAGCGGGAATTCGATGAATCTTTTGCATGCAAACCAGACGGCCAGCGAGATGGGGTTGAAAACGATTTCGTTTCTCGGGAAAGGAGGGGGAAAACTTAAGGGAAAGAGCGATCTTGAATGGATTGTCGAAGGATTTGCCACTTCCGATCGGATCCAAGAAGCTCATATGACGGCGATCCATATCCTGATTGAAATTGTGGAAAAAAAACTAAAACTTTGTACGCAGATACCTCGGAAAACATGCGGCCCTCACTAAGAGAAATTGTGAAGAAAGGAGATCTGCTTTTCCGGGGCAAAAGATATGCGCAAAGAAGGGGTTTTTTCCCCTTTTTTTTTCGAGCCATTCTGCGGGTGGTCGGTTTTTTCTGGGGTTTCGTTTCAAGAGTCAGAAATTTTGGCTACGATCATCGAATACTTCCAATAAGAAAAGTTTCTGCCTTTGTGGTGAGCATCGGAAATCTCGTTGCAGGCGGCACGGGAAAGACTCCGCTAACTCTTCTTATAGCGAAAAAATTGATCGAAAGGGAGTGCTCTCTTGCCATCCTATCTCGCGGATATGGATCTTTTTCGGAAAGAGAAAAGAGGCCCAAGCGGCTCTCGTCGAATGACCACTGGGCACAAGCGGGGGATGAGCCCTTCCTTTTTCAAGAGAGGCTGCAAGAGAAGGCCGACGTCTTTGTGGGCCGGGATCGTTTGTACTCAGCGCAAATGGCAGAGAGAAGCGGCAGCCGCATATTGCTTCTGGACGATGGCATGCAGTATCGCTTACTACATCGGGACTTGGAGATTACACTGCTCAACGGCCACGATCTTTTTGGCCAAGAGGCATTTTTGCCGGCGGGGTTTTTACGAGAAAGCCCCAGAGGGCTGAAGAGAAGCGACTATATCATTGTGAACCACGTACAAAGCAAAGAACATTTTGAAAGGGTCAAAGAAAGGATTGGATCTTTTGCTAAGAAGCCTTTGATCGGAATGAGCCCTATTCTTTCTTCGATCAAAAACTTGAACGGCAACAAGGTGGAAAGAGAAAATGGTCCCGTTGCCCTTTTTTGCGGGATTGCACAGCCGCATCTTTTTTACGGTCTTGTGAAAAAATCTGGATTTTCGATTGTCCAAACGCTTTTTTTGCCGGATCACGGATTTCTTTCTTATGAAGATCTGCTCATTTTTGCGGCATCTGCAAAAGAGATAGGAGCCTGCTGCATTCTTTGTACCGAAAAAGATCGAGTCAAGCTCAATCCAAAAGCGCTCTTGTCTCTTCCTGTTCACTATGTGGAAATGGAGCTTGATATTGTCCAGGGAAAAGAAATTTTTGAACGACTGATCCAACGAATCGTCTCCTCTTGCAAAAGATAAAATAGTTTTTGCAAAACTGTTCGTTTTTCATGCTCTCTTCTTGATTTTTTTCTCTTTCTTCTCAATGATGAAGCCTTGCGTTTTTTAAGGAAAAATTATGGAAATCATGATCATTCTTCCAAAATTGGGAGAAAGTAGCCACCATGCGACCATTGTGCAATGGCTCAAGAAAGAGGGCGATGCCGTAGCAAAAGACGAGGCTTTAGTGGAAGTTGCGACGGATAAGGTGAACAGCGAAATTCCATCTACCGCCCAAGGCGTTTTGAAAAAAATCTTATGCGACGCAGGAAAAGAGATCGCGGTCGGCGATGCGATTGCAATCATCGAAACGGAAAAAGAATCTTTTTCTCTTCCTCAAGAGGCGCTTTTTGAGAAGAAAGAAACGATCGCATCCTCTGAGGACTTTTTCTCGCCGGCTGTCTTGAAGCTCTGCCGCGACCATCAGATTTCGATGGAAGAGGCAAGAAACATCCCAAGGCAAAACGCTCATGGGCGCCTTTCAAAAAAAGACGTGGAGCAATACCTCGAAAAAAGAAAGGAGTCACCGAAAAAAACGATTCTGATGGGAAGCATGCGAAAAGCGATTGCCGAAAACATGCTGCTCTCTTCCAGAGAGATTCCTGCGGCCTCCTTGATCACGAAAGTGGATGTGACCTCTCTCGTGAAATGGATGGCGGCCCATAAGGAAAGTCTATTGAAGAAGACCGGCGTCAGAATTTCCATTACTGCTTTTGTCCTCCATGCGCTTGCCGAGTCGTTGAAAGAATATCCTTTGGTCAATGCTTCCTTGAAGGGCGACGAGGTGGTTTTCCATTCCGATGCCCATATCGGCGTTGCGGTCCATGTGGAGGGAGGCCTTCTTGTGCCCATCATCCGCAGTTGTCAGAAGAAGGGTGTCTTTGCATGTGCAAAGGAATTGCAAGAGGTGGCGGCCATGGCAAGAGAGGGAAAGCTTTCCTTAGATCAGCTCAAGGGAGGGACCATCACGCTCACCAATTTTGGAATGACGGGCATCCAGATGGGATTTCCCATCATCCGGTATCCCGAAGTGGCCATTTTGGGGATGGGAGCGATCCATAAAGAGCTTGTGATTCACCCGGACGACACGACATCGATCGGATCCATGCTTTATCTTTCCTTGAGTTTTGACCACCGTCTTTTCGACGGGATCTATGCATGCCATTTTCTTCGAAAGGTGCAAACCTATTTAGAAACGAACCATTCGGTGGTGGTATGATCGCTTCCCTTTTTGAAGAAGAGCGTCGTTATTTGAACCATTTTTTTGATGCAATTGACGTAAAAAAAACAGAAGAGCTGGTGCAGGAGCTTCTTCGTTGCCAAGGATCGATCATTTTGAGCGGAGTGGGCAAAAGCGGAATCATTGCCAATAAACTGGCCGTTAGCTTTCTTTCTATGGGGACAAAAGCCCTTTTCTTGCCTCCTTTGGATGCGCTCCATGGAGATTTAGGCCTTGTCTGCAAAGAAGATCTTTGTGTTTTTTTAACGAAGAGCGGCGACACAAAAGAGCTGTTGCAGATGATTCCCTATATTCGAAAAAAAGGGGCGAAAATCATCGCGATCGTTTCGAATCAAGAATCGCGGTTGGTAAAAGAGGCAGACTTTTTCATCACGCTTCCCGTAGAAAAGGAGCTCTGTCCTTTCAATTTAGCGCCGACCACCTCTGCGGCCGTCCAATTGATTTTTGGAGATATTTTGGCAGTAGCTCTGATGAAAGCGAAGAATTTTACCCTTTCTGAATTTGCCGTTAACCATCCCGCGGGAAGCATTGGAAAAAAGATCTCGCTTTGCGTGGATGATTTAATGCTCCGTGGAGAAAACATTCCTCTATGCACGCAAGAGTCTTGCTTGATCGATGTGATCGCAGAACTCTCTTCAAAAAAATGCGGAGCTCTTCTCGTCGTGGATGAAAAAAACGAGCTGAAAGGAATCTTTACCGATGGCGATCTGCGGCGGGCCATTTTGCAATTTGGCAAAGATTTGCTCTCCCAAAAAATTGCAGATCTCATGACGAAAGCGCCCCAAGCAACCACCAAAAAGACCCTTGCCTGGCAAGCGATGAAGCAGATGGAAGAAAATCCCAAGAAGCTCATCACCGTGCTTCCGGTTGTGGAAGGGAAGAAGGTGGTTGGCATTGTCCGCCTGCATGATATTCTGCAAGCGGGCTTGAGCGGGTAGCCATGTTTTTCTTGTCATTAAAAGGAAAATAAACAAAAATAAGTCTAACTATTTTAGTCTTTTTCATTGAATGGTGGGTATGAGAGTCCTTCGATTTTTTTGTAATTAGGTTTTGCCCTATTTTGCACCCTTTCTAAAAAGGGAAAATTTTTCACTGTGTTACCAATAGATTTCTCTTTATGCAGAAGCAAATTTCTCTCTGGCTTGTTTTGTTTGTCGTCTTTTTGGATGAAATGGGCGTGGGACTTGTCTATCCCATGTTTTCTTCGATGGTTTTTCATCCCGCGGGACCTCTTGGCCTCGCGGGTGCTCCGGACGTTGTCAAAGGCATCTATTTGGGGTTTCTTTTGGCAGCATTGCCGATCGTGGCTTTTTTCAGCGGACCTGTTCTTGGCTCTTTATCGGATCAAAAGGGAAGAAAACCTTTGTATCTTTTGAGCCTCTCCTTGGCGATTTTAGGATATGCCTTTTCTATTTTCGGTGTTTGGGCCAAAAGTATTTTCATCCTGATCGCGGCTCGATGCGTGATTGGCATTGCGGCGGGCAATGCGGGAGTGGTGAGCGCAACGATTGCTGATTTGAGCGGGCCTGCGAACAAAGCAAAAAATTTCGGCCTTTTTTCCATGGCAGCCGGGGTCGGATTTATGATCGGCCCGGTTCTTGGAGGCGTTCTTTCGAAAACCACCTTTGTTCTGCCTTTTGTAATGGCAGGGATTGCCTCTTTAGCGAATCTGCTCCTTATCTTCTTTTTTTTTCGAGAGACACATCTTGTCCGCAGCGCTGCCGTCATCCGATACTCGGAGGGTATTCGCTCGATCCGAAAAGCCTTTCGTCTTGCGGATTTGAAATACATTTTTTTTGCGGTCATCTGTTTTTGTTTTGGGTGGTCCTTCTTTTATGAATTTCTTCCCGTAGCCTGGATTGGCGATTATGGATTCGATGCAAAGCGCGTGGGTATTTTCTTTGCTTATGGCGCTGGATTTTATGCCCTAAGTTCGGGAGTGCTGATCCGTCCCTTCCAAAAATGGTTTCGACCCCATTCCCTGGTTTTTTATTCGATCGCCCTTCTTGGGTGCGTGATTTTGGCCCTTCTCTTTTTCCATAAAGCTTTCTGGATCTGGATCTACCTGCCCATTGTGAATTTTCTCATAGCTCTGGCCTATCCCACCTATGCAGCGATCGTGTCCGACTCTGTCGATGAAAATTCCCAAGGAGAGATTTTGGGAATTTTGCAATCGATTCAAATGCTTGCCTTTGGCATCAGTCCTCTTTTTGGAGGAGGGGCACTTGGAATTCATCCTCATAGTCCGATGCTTTTGGGCGGAGGATTCATGACGATAGGGGCATGCATCCTTGGTATTTTTCTTCGAAAAAAAATCTTCAAAAATTGAGGCAGAGCCGCTTTTCCTTATTTTTTGACCGTTTCTTCGGAAAAACTATTTTTCAAAAAAAGGTTTTAGAAGTTTTGCGACAAGCTCCGTTTTCGGGTGTTGCAACACTTCTTGCAAAGGTCCGATTTGCCCCATATTTCCGTCAGCTAAAATGGCAAGCCTATCGGCAAAAAAAAGCGCTTCTTCACGATTGTGGGTGACGAAAATGACGGGTATCCGGATCTTTTGAAAAAGATCTTTCAGCTGCACAGCTACGTCAAATTTCGTGATAGGATCTACGTTGGAAAGGGGCTCGTCTAAAAGCAAAAGATGCGGTTGGATGGCAAGAGCCCGTGCGAGCGCTACGCGTTGTTTTTCTCCGCCGGAAAGCTCTTGCATGCGTCTCTCTTCAAAGCCGGGCAAGTTGGCGAGGTGAAGCATTTGCGTTGCGATGGCGCGTCTTTCTTTTTTGCAGATTCCTCGCGCACGAAGGCCGAATGAAACATTTTCTTGCACATTCATGTGAGGAAAAAGAGCGTAATCTTGCGGGACATAGCCGATGTTTCTGGCTTCAATCGGAAGAAGCGTGATGTTGCGGTTTTCTAACACGATTTGTCCTTCGATGGGTTTGAGTATTCCCAATATGGCGAGAAGAAGCGTCGTTTTTCCGCCTCCTGAAGATCCCATGATGACAAGCGTTTCCTTGGGTTGGGCGGCAAAAGAGCAGTTTTTTAAAACAATTTTGCTTCCATATCCTACTGTCAGATTGTTGATTTGCAAACAGCCCATATCAATCTTTTGAAAAAATTTTGAAAGCAATAATCGCCAAGGTAGACGCCGAAGTGGCTAAAATGGTTGCGCCAAGGGCGCTGAAGGTCAAAGTTTGCGCTTGCAGGCCAATGAATGTGGGTATGGTCTCTGTTTGATAGGGAATGACTCCTGCAAAAATGAGACTGCCTCCAAGCTCGCCCATGGCCCTTGACCAGCAGAGAGAAAGCCCGGCCGCAAGATCTTTGATGCTTAAAGGAAGAAAAATCATGCGGAAAACCTGAAAAGAGTTGGCCCCGAGCGTTCGTGCCGTCACATTCATGCCCGTTTGATGGATTTCCCGAAACCGTCTCGAAGACATGGAGACTAGGAAGGGCGCACTGACATAAGTTTTTGCTATGACAAGAGCGGTAAAGGTGAAGGAAAGGTTGACGTGAAAAGGGGAGTTAGGCCCCAGCATGAGATAGTAGATGATCCCTTCTGCAACAGGGGGGAATGTCTGCGGCACTTCGATAGCAAGGGTTTCCATAAGAGCTTTGCCGGGAAATTCTTTCAAAGCGAAAAGATAGCCCAAGGGTATGGCCAGGATTAAGGCGAATAGAAGCGTCACAAAAGAGGAAGAAATGCTGATCCACAAAGCGGCCAAAATGCGATGATCTTTCCAGGAAGCGACAACCTCCTTAAAAGAACCTAAAGCGGCGATGTATTGATAGACAAAAGTAAAAACGAGCCATCCCAGCAAAATCAAAGCGAGGAAGTAGAGGATAAAAACCAGATATCTGGTATCGAATCTCTTCGCCATCTTAGGGTTCGTTCGGGAACTGCTTTGATAGACCGTTGGAAAGCGTATCGGCCATCATCAGAGCTTGATCGAAGATTGAGTCAAAGTTGGCCATATCTTCCTGCCATTTTTTTTTGATTCGAAAAGAGGCTTCTTTCGCTGTGAGCTCCAAATGCTTATTGAGCATCGAAAGCAGATCGTTTTTTGCAAGATAGGGATTGGCGTTGCTTAAAAAACTTGCAATGGCATCGGCATTTTCATGCCATTTTTTATCGGCCCATTCTCTGTCTTTTTGATTTTGCGCAATCATTGCCTGCGTAAGATCGGCCGCGATCGAAATATGCTCTTTCAAAAGATTTGTAAGAGCCATCGCGGCATCTTTTCCATAATAGGGAACCAGAGTATTGCCGATATCTTCCTGATTTTTCATGAGACGATTTGCCGCAATCGGTGCATCGGGGCTTTGAAAGACTGCTGCGACGATATACTGGCGCGTCCAAATCACGTGATCCGACCAGAGTTTCCTCATGGCTTGACTCAGATATTCCGTTTTTTTGGTTTCTCGGGGAGTATGTTTTGTTTTCATCAAATGTTCGCTTGCGTCTGCAAAGCCAAAGGAACATTGCAAGAAAAAAATAGACAAGAAAATCATTGTCTTTCTCATAGGGAATCTCCTTTCCGGGTCCAATTTTAGAGATAAGGAATTTTTCTTTTAAATGCACCAAAAAATTATGCGCAAAAGTGCGCGGGGAGGATGTCATTATGGAGGATGAGAGAAATTTTTACGGGGAGAAGAAAAGTGATTTTTTCACCTATTCAATCGGTGTTCTCTTCGCGCCTTATCCCTGCTTTTGAAGAGCCCATTTTTGAAGTGGTTTTCTTAAGAATCCTTTTGTTCGTTTGGGAATCAAAGCGGGCTATACGAGAAAGTTTCCCTGACAAAAAGGAAAATAATTCGAAAAATGATTGATAGAAATTCTCGAAATTTCGTATGTTCTTTATTTCTCTTAGGAGAAAAAGAGCAGCAAGACTGCTTATGCGTTTTTGACAGTGGAAGAGAAGAGACGAAAGTGAAGTTTGTGTGAGAAGAGAGGGAACTCTCTTCTCCGTCAAAAAGTTTAAATAAAGATCTTATTCAATGAGAATTTGATCTTAGTTCAGATTGAATGCTGACGGCGTGGATGAGGCATGCAAGTCGAACGAAGCTAAGGGGCAACTCGTAGCTTAGTGGCGGAAGGGTTAGTAATACATGGACAATCTGCCTCTTACCTGGGGATAACGGCTGGAAACGGCCGCTAATACCGAATGAGGTAGTCGCAAGGCATCTTGCGATTATGAAAGTCGGGGATTCTGAAAAGGACCTGGCGGTAAGAGAGGAGTCCATGGGATATCAGCTAGTTGGTGTGGTAACGGCGCACCAAGGCTAAGACGTCTAGGCGGATTGAGAGATTGACCGCCAACATTGGGACTGAGATACTGCCCAGACTCCTACGGGAGGCTGCAGTCGAGAGTCATTCGCAATGGGCGAAAGCCTGACGGTGCGACGCCGTGTGAACGAAGAAGGCCTTCGGGTTGTAAAGTTCTTTCGCTCGGGAACAAGGGAGATGTACGAATAGTATATTTTCTTGATGGTACTGGGTAAAGAAGCACTGGCTAACTCCGTGCCAGCAGCTGCGGTAATACGGAGGGTGCAAGCATTAATCGGATTTATTGGGCGTAAAGGGCGCGTAGGCGTCTGAGCAAGTCAGATGTGAAATTCCGGGGCTTAATCTCGGAGCTGCATTTGAAACTACTTAGATGGAGGGTAAGCGGAGAAAGTGGAATTCCACGTGTAGCGGTGAAATGCGTAGATATGTGGAAGAACACCGGTGGCGAAGGCGACTTTCTAGTTTATACCTGACGCTGAGGCGCGAAAGCAAGGGGAGCAAACAGGATTAGATACCCTGGTAGTCCTTGCTGTAAACGATGCATACTTGATGGAGCTGGGCTCAACCCCAGCTGTGTCGTAGCGAACGCGGTAAGTATGCCGCCTGGGGAGTACACTCGCAAGGGTGAAACTCAAAAGAATTGACGGGGACCCGCACAAGCAGTGGAGCATGTGGTTTAATTCGATGCAACGCGAAGAACCTTACCTGGGTTTGACATGCAGAGGAAGTGAGCTGAAAAGTTCACGCCCGCGAGGGTCTCTGCACAGGTGCTGCATGGCTGTCGTCAGCTCGTGCCGTGAGGTGTTGGGTTAAGTCCCGCAACGAGCGCAACCCTTATTGTTAGTTGCCAACATTTCGGATGGGTACTCTAACGAGACTGCCTGGGTGAACCAGGAGGAAGGTGAGGATGACGTCAAGTCCGCATGGCCTTTATATCCAGGGCTACACACGTGCTACAATGGTCGGTACAGAAGGCGGCGAAACTGTGAAGTGGAGCAAATCCTAGAAAGCCGATCTCAGTTCGGATTGTAGTCTGCAACTCGGCTACATGAAGCTGGAATTGCTAGTAATGGCGTGTCAGCAATAACGCCGTGAATACGTTCCCGGGTCTTGTACACACCGCCCGTCAAATCATGGGAGTTGGTTTTACTCGAAGTCGCTGACTCAACCGCAAGGGGAGAGGCGCCAAAGGTGAGGCCGATGACTGGGATTAAGTCGTAACAAGGTAGCCCTATCGGAAGGTGGGGCTGGATCACCTCCTTTAAGGACGAAATGGATAGACCCACGTTTATCCAGATCCTAGGTTGGGATGCAAACTTTCTTCTCGTCTCTTCCCTTCCATTGTCAAAAGAAGCCAAGGGGGCTTAGCTTAGTTGGTAGAGCGTCTGATTTGCATTCAGAAGGTCAGGAGTTCGAATCTCCTAGCCTCCAAAGAGCGGTTGTAGCTCAGCTGGTTAGAGCGCGACACTGATAATGTCGAGGTCCCAAGTTCAAATCTTGGTAACCGCAATTTCCCTTGCTTTATGCAAGGGTTTGTCATCTTGAAAGTCGAATGATCAGCAAGAATAGAAACAAAACAAAGCAAAGCAAAGTTTAAGAATAAAAGTTCATTGAACCGAGCTGGTGTTTGAGACGGCGAAAAAGTAAAGATTAAGTTAGTAAGAGCTATCGGAGGATGTCTTGGCATCAAACGGCGAAGAAGGACGTGCAAACCTGCGAAAAGCTTCGGGGAGCTGGTAAGAGGCGTAGATCCGGAGATATCCGAATGGGGAAACCCGATAGGAGTAATAACCTATCATCCCTATCTGAATACATAGGATAGGGAAGCGAGACCCACTGAAGTGAGACATCTCAGTAAGTGGAGGAAAAGAAAATCAAATGTGATTTTCCAAGTAGCGGCGAGCGAACGGGAAAGAGCCTAAACCGAGAAGATACTTTTCGGGGTTGTAGGGCCTACAATAACGTTTCCGGAATTTTAGTTGAACCATCTGGAAAGATGGGCGAGACAGGGTGAAAGCCCCGTAAACGAAAAGAGGAAGGAAGCCAGTAGGTACCTGAGTAGGGCCGGACACGTGAAACCCGGTCTGAATCTGGGGGGACCACCCTCTAAGGCTAAATACGATTTGATGACCGATAGAGAAGAGTACCGTGAGGGAAAGATGAAAAGAACCCCTGTTAGGGGAGTGAAATAGAACCTGAAACCGGTAGCTTACAAACGGTCAGAGGCCTATGCCCTTTATAAGGGAATGGCTGATGGCGTGCCTTTTGCATGATGAGCCAGCGAGTTATGCTGTATGGCGAGGTTAAGGGATGTAAGAAGTTCCGAAGCCAAAGCGAAAGCGAGTGTGAATAGCGCGATGAAGTCATACGGTATAGACACGAAACCAAGTGATCTATTCATGACCAGGTTGAAACAGGGGTAACACCTTGTGGAGGACCGAACTAGTGACTGTTGAAAAAGTCTTGGATGAGTTGTGAATAGGGGTGAAAGGCCAATCAAACTTGGAGATATCTTGTTCTCTCCGAAATAACTTTAGGGTTAGCCTCAGTGAAACTTTCTTGGGGGTAGAGCACTGGATCTATGCGGGGACCTACCGGTCTACCAATTGGAACCAAACTCCGAATACCAAGGAAGCAGCTGGGAGATAGACAGTGGGGGATAAGCTTCATTGTCAAAAGGGGAACAGCCCAGATCGTCGATTAAGGCCCCTAATTCTATGCTAAGTGAGTAAGGAAGTGGAGTTTCTTAGACAGTTGGGATGTTGGCTTAGAGGCAGCCATCATTTAAAGAGTGCGTAACAGCTCACCAATCGAGAGACTCTGCGCCGATAATACACGGGACTAAAGCATAGAGCCGAAATCACGGATTTATACGCAAGTATAAGTGGTAGGAGAGCGTTGTATGTGCATCGAAGGTATACCGAAAGGAGTACTGGAGCGCATACAAGTGAAGATGCATGGCATGAGTAAACGATAAAGGAAGTGAAAATCTTCCTCGCCGAAAACCCAAGGTTTCCAGGGTAAAGCTCGTCTTCCCTGGGTTAGCCGACCCCTTAGTCAAGGCTGAAAAGCGTAGGCGATGGGAATCAGGTTAAATAATCCTGAGCCACCGAAAGCAATGGTGAAGAAGTGACGAAGTAAGTAAAGCACGCGGACGATTGGAAGTGTCCGTTTATTTATGAGGTGTGTGAGTAGGAAAATCCGCTCATAGAGCACCAGGTAGATGATGAGGGGAATCGTAAGAGGAACCGAAGGTGTGGAGCGAAGCTTCCAAGAAACAACTTCTAGCCGCTGAAGGTGATCGTACCAAAACCGACACAGGTGGGTAAGAAGAATATTCTCAGGCGCGCGAGATAACTCTCGTTAAGGAACTCGGCAAATTATCTCCGTAACTTTGGAAGAAGGAGAGCCCAAATTTGTTGCTCTAGAAACTGGAGAGGCAAAATTGGGTCGCAGAGAAATGGCCCAGGCGACTGTTTAACAAAAACACAGCACTATGCGAAGTCAGGTAAGACGAAGTATATGGTGTGAGACCTGCCCAATGCCAAAAGGTCAAAGCAAGATGTTAGCGCAAGCGAAGCATTGAACTTAAGCCCTGGTGAATGGCGGCCGTAACTATAACGGTCCTAAGGTAGCGAAATTCCTTGTCGGGTAAGTTCCGACCTGCACGAATGGCCTAACGATCTGGGCACTGTCTCAACGAGAGACTCGGTGAACTTGTAGTAGCGGTGAAGATGCCGTTTACCCGCGATAAGACGGAAAGACCCCGTGAACCTTTACTGTACTTTGATATTGGCCCTTGACTTGCCATGTGTAGGATAGCCGGGAGACGGAGAAGGAGACTCGTTAGGGTTTCTGGAGTCGACGTTGAAATACCGGTCTTGGTAAGTTGAGGATCTAACGAAGTTCCATGAAACTGGAATTCGGACAATGTCAGACGGGCAGTTTTACTGGGGCGGTATCCTCCTAAAGAGTAACGGAGGAGTCCAAAGCTTGCCTCATCGTGGTTGGCAATCACGAGTCGAGCGTAAAAGTATAAGGCAAGTTAACTGTGAGACCAACAAGTCGAGCAGATACGAAAGTAGGGTTTAGTGATCCGGCGGTGGAGAGTGGAATCGCCGTCGCTCAACGGATAAAAGGTACTCCGGGGATAACAGGCTGATCGCCACCAAGAGTCCCTATCGACGTGGCGGTTTGGCACCTCGATGTCGACTCATCACATCCTGGGGCTGGAGAAGGTCCCAAGGGTTTGGCTGTTCGCCAATTAAAGTGGTACGCGAGTTGGGTTCAAAACGTCGTGAGACAGTTTGGTCCCTATCTGTCGTGGGCGCAGGATACTTGAGAAGAGCTGCTTCTAGTACGAGAGGACCGAAGTGGACGAACCTATGGTGTTCCGGTTGTACTACCAAGTGCATAGCCGGGTAGCTAAGTTCGGAAAGGATAAGCGTTGAAAGCATCTAAACGCCAAGCCTCCTTCAAGATTAGGTATCCCAATGAGACTCCTTGAAGATGACAAGGTAGATAGGTTGGACGTGGAAGTGTAGTAATACATGCAGCGAACCAATACTAATCAGTCCAATGTCTTGATCGTTATTTTTTTAACGGCTCAAACACCAACTTGATTCAATGAAAAAGCTTTGCTGGTGGTCATGGAAAGAGGGAAACACCTGAACCCATTTCGAACTCAGAAGTTAAGCCTTTTTTCGCCGATGGTACTATGCACAAGAGTATGGGAGAGTAGGTCGCTGCCAGTTTTTTAATATATGCCCGAGGAAGAACTCCTCGGGCTTTTTTTTTGGCTTGATTCTTTTAGAGTTTTTTGCCTCTTAATTTCGCGTAATGCGCAGAATGTCAACTATTTACAGCATGATTTTTCTGAGAACATGGCGGCCTTGTTCACTTCGAGAGGGAAAACTTTCGATCAGTGGATGACACAAGTCAGCAAAGTCGCCCTCATCATTGAAAAACAAAGTCAGTTGCATTAACAACTGACCGAA
Source organism: uncultured bacterium (assembly GCA_963716985.1). Classification (GTDB taxonomy): domain Bacteria; phylum Chlamydiota; class Chlamydiia; order Chlamydiales; family SM23-39; genus JAJZPH01. Next base: position 467,501 of record OY970323.1, read on the forward strand.
GAAGTGAACATGGCCAACATGGCTCTTTGCAAAACCCTTGCGAGAGTCTTTCGAGGAACATTTTTTTTAAATGCTTTAATATTTGCAATCTAGCAACTGCAATAAAGAGTATTTTTTTATTGACAAATAGTATAATTTAGTTTAAAATGTAATAAAACTTAATTAATAAGCGTCATTTAATAATAATGGGTTTTTTATGACAAGTGAAGCAAGCATTTCTATGACATCTCATCGAGTGCCGACGCCTCCTCCTGTTCGGGTTCCTTCGCCCCCACCGCTCAAAGAGATGGATTCAAGCTACAACATTGAAATAAAAGCGGCTGTCCACGATAGAGAAAGCGGGCATTTCTTTGCTTTAAAACTGCAAAACCTATTTGCCGACTGGGTAAAAACGCACAAAGAGGTTCCCCCTGACAGGCAATATGAAATGTTTCAATCGAATAATATTGAGATTATCAGGAAATATAAAGCAGATCCTGAGAAGAGTTATGAATTAATTGACCCTGCGGAGCTGCCCCATGGGGTGTGACAAACAATCAGAAGACGTCCAACAATGGCCCAAGAGAGCCGTAGTACTACCCCCCTATTTTTTGTCCAACTTTACTACACAAACCTTTCAATAAAATCTTGACTTCACAACAACAAAACCGTCACAATGTTTAGTCATTTTTCCCGATAGGATAAAAATGAAGAAAGAACGGCCTGGTGAATTGCACCAGAAAATCAAGCGGCTACGAACATCCAGAGATGCGCTGAAGCATCACAATTATGAAAAAACCCAGCAGAACAAAAAACTTCGCGACAGGAATGTAGAGATTGCTGAAAGTCGCGATCATTGGAAAGATCGTAATAAAGAGCTTGACCAGCAAAAGGAAGGCCTGGAGCAACAAATACAAGTTGCGCAGGAGAGATTACTGGAGGCTCAAGAGAAGATACAGACTGCAAAGAAAGAGATAGAGCGCGAGCGAATACGAGCTGATGAGGAACGCAGGCGCGCAGATCAACTCCAAACTGAAATTGAAGCAGCTCGAAAAAAAAAACAGGGGTCTTGAAAATTTGATTCCAAAGATGGGAGAGAAAGCCCCGCGTGGTTGGTATCCCATCTTGATGATCATCATGTGCATTAGGCTAGTGCTCCAAGCTACTATTTCATTTCGCGCAGCTCCTAAGGCGATTCATATTGCATTTTCTCAATTCGATGCTGTCAAAGATCAACCGATTCCAACATACAAAAGCATCAGCAGATGGCTAACGCAGATAGGTCTCTATAAGTTGAATTGCCCGAAAGAACAAGCAAATGACTGGGCACTAGTCATTGACAATTCAGTCCAAATTGGTACTCAAAAATGTCTTGTAATTTTAGGAATGCGTCTGAGTAAGTTTCAGAAGGGAAAAGCACTAACTCTCGAGGACATGGAAGTACTGATTATAGAGCTCCATGATCAGTCCAACGCGAATATTGTCTGCAGGGCATTGGAGAATGCACAGAAAAAAATTGGAAAGGCTGCTATGGTATGCGCTGATGATGGTTCAGATCTCCGAGGCGGAATTGAACTGTTTTGTCAGAAGCATGGTGCTGGCCGCGTTTTTGACACTATTCATAAAATTGGCACTTTTTTAAAAAAGATTTTCGAGGATGATTCGGAATGGCAAGCTTTTTCAACAGCTGCGGCAGCTGCCAAGAATAAGATGCAGCAAACACAGGCAGCTCATCTCATGCCACCCAACCAAAGGACGAAGTCTCGATTCCTCAATATCGAGATTCTTGCGCGATGGGGAATTGACATTATGGTTGCCATAGATACGCCGAACCATCCTGACAAGGATCTGCTCGAACAATACTGTGGCTGGATTCGTCAATATACAGGGCTCATTGAAAGATTGAAACAATTTGACCTCATCAGTCGGAAAACTAGACAGTATATCCGCGAGAATGGAGTGAGTTTTAGCACAGGAGAGCAGATAGATGCATTTTTGGAAGAGGAAATGAAGTCCTTAAATTTTAATGCAGAAGCATGCGAATACGCTGGAGCGCTGATAGATTTCTTCTACGAACAGTCGAAAGTCGTCCCTTTTGGACAAACCTGGCTTGGTTCAAGCGAAATCATAGAATCTCTATTTGGAAAATTGAAAAGTCTCGAGAATGACCAAAGCAAGGGAGGCTTCACGCCGCTTATTCTGGGAGTAGCTGCGTGCGTCGGTAAAGTGGATATTGCTTTGGTGAAGGCAGCCATGACACATATAAAGATAAGTGATGTCGACACGTGGACAAGAGAACAGGTCGGATCGACGCTACTTTCCAGAAGAAGGAAAGCTTTGGCGTTCTGGAGAAAAAAGAATTTTCAAAAAAATATTGTACACGAATCGGCTGGAGCCGTCAGGAGCGAAGCGATTGGTTTTTAGTGGTCAACTATCAATTTGTCACACCCCAGCTGCCCCAGTATAGAGCATTCATTGACAGTGATGCAATTCTTCCTTTTGAAAATCCGGGAAGGGGGCCCATTCGTCTGATGGATGAGAAAAAACCGCTACTTTTTGTCATAAGATATAATCCTGATAGCCGGGAGCTGGAATTGTTTGTCTCCCCAAACCCAAGACATACGCACGCTAGCTTTCTGCTCGGGAAGCCCGTTGCTGCTGCCGGAGAGTTTTACAGCAGAGAGGGAAGGATTGTAAAAGTCAACAATCAAAGCGGCCACTATCGGCCAGAAGATCCGCAAACCGTCACGATTATCGAATTCATGAAACAATTTCATTTAACAACTCCCGTGATGTTGGAAAAGATTGAAAGAGGCGCATTTTGCAAAGGTAAGGTAGTCTATTCCTGTCTCTCGCTTTCTCCAGAAATGATTCTTAAGTCTACAATAGAGGTTAGAGTAGGAAAAATTCCTGAAATATTGTTGAAGAACTCTGATTTTCAAAAATATTACTCTAGAGAAAGGCACAAGATGCCAGAAGCGGAATTGCAACAGTTTCGTAAAAATTTTTTGGCTTCGGATGAATGGGAAAAAGTGCAGACGAGCCTTTCCATTACTCCGGAAGAATATATGAAGCGAAGATTTGCGCTGATCTCGTTTGCAAGCCTGTGCTGGAATGCAAATGTGAGATTGTTCTGAAGATGGTTGCAAAAAAAGGGAATCGTCTGCTTTTCCCGCAGTCTTGATTATGCCTGCTTTCTAAGTGGGCATCGGCGCGCATGTTGATTAAGATGATTGGATTGCAGGCATAGAGCATATCCGTATTGCTGTGCGAGATCGAAACGGCCAACCAATTGAAACAGGGCCCTATACTACCCTAGCACAAGAGGTCTTAAATATTCGACGAGCTCTCTATTTCCGCTTCTTTCTGCTGAGCCGAGGACTGTATGCCCCAATCGGCAAACTGCTTTGGGGTCTACATGGTACACGTTTATTAGAAATACAACGAGCTTCATATTTCCGCTTTCAGCTGCATAGAATAGGATTGTGCGGCCAAGCGAGTCGACTGCATTGGGGTTTGCCCCATACACGTTTATTAGATATCCAACGAGCCCTATATTTCCGTTTTGAGCTGCTGCGAATAGGATTGTATTACCGGCATAATCGACTGCCTTTGGATTTTCTCCTTGACTTATGAGGTTCTCAACGAGCTTTCTATTTCCGCTTCGAGCTGCATAGAATAGGATTGTCTGACCAAACAGGTCGGCTGCCTTTGGGTCTGCCTGATACACTTTTATTAGATATGTAACGAGCTCTATATCTCCGCTTGCGGCTGCTGCGTGTAGGATTGTCTGCTCGATCTGGTCGACTGCCTCTGGGTGTAGCTTATATACGTTTATTAGAAATGCAACGAGCTCTTTATTTCCGCTTCGAGCTGCTGCGTGTAGGATTGTCTGGCCGATCTGGTCGACTGCCTTTGGGTCTGCCTGGCACACGTTTATTAGATATGTAACGAGCGCTACATCTCCGCTTCGAGCTGCTGCGTGTAGGATTGTGTGGCCAAGCTGGTCGACTGCCTTTGGGTCTGCCTGATACACTTTTATTAGATATGTAACGAGCTCTATATCTCCGCTTCGAGCTGCATAGAATAGGATTGTGCGGCCAAGCTGGTCGGCTGCCTTTGGGTCTGCCTGGCACACGTTTATTAGATATGTAACGAGCTCTATATCTCCGCTTGCAGCTGCGTGTAGAACTGTAATGCCATCTTGTTGAGTGTGATTAATTTTAGCGCGCAGTTCCTCGGGATGTTTCTTCATTAAAAATAAAGCGAGTCGTGGATTGTCTTTATCTTGAATCGCTTTTAGAAATTCCTCTTGCGACCCCATAAAATCACGGAACGCAGTGATGATTGGTTGTATTTCTTTTTTCAGGTCCAATGGAATTGTAGAAGCAGAAGGAGCTTCAGCCAGGACTTTCTGAAGTTTCTCAGTCCCCAACAAATTATAAACACACAGTTCTCTTAAAGAAGAATTAACAGACATTTTATGCCTCAAGTTTTATTAACTTTTTTATAATTATACATACTTTTTTTTAAAAAATCAATAAAATAATTAAAATTTGTTAGTGTTTTTTTAAAATGTCCGCTTTTGGTAATTAAAATTTTTAATTACCAGGAGGGTAACAAATGAAGGAGGACATGATCATGAGTACCAGGGAAGTTTCTCTGAGCTTCAGAAGAAAGCGCTCACGCAAACGGAAGCGGCTCGTATTCTGAGGTTTAGCGATGAGCAAGGAAGAACTGGAGTTTGGACTAATTTCGCGTCTGAATCTGGTACAAAATCAGTTCAAATCTTGATTTGTGCTCTATAGCGATTTCTGTCGGAAAACCATATTGCTTGATTTATTCGGGGGTTTGAGAAAATTGTCCAAAAATCTCAAACCCCCAGATAATTCGACTGCAACATCCTTTGTTGCTCTTGTTCTGCAGGTTAATCATAGGAGATGACGTTTAATTTAGACTGATTTCTGCGCCTCCTGGTCCCAGAAATTAGTCCAAACTCCAGAAGAAGGCTACAAAATAAAGGCGCTGCTACTTGAGTTTCAAAAAAACGAGGCAGGATTTTCAGGATAACGTTCGCCATGTCAGTGAAGGAATTTCTCTACAGGGCCTGACTTCGTCTGGATTATTAGAAACGAACCTCTCCGCTCACCGAATAGGCATTTTGACCGAAGAGGCGGGATTCTAGGTTGAGGGCTGCTTTTTGATTCGATAATAGAGAAATACCAACCACCATCCCCCATTTATGCCGGTTCTCTCCGGCGCGCGAGCGAAAGTCGACAAAATCATCGATTCCCGGAATTTTCAACAATCCGAGATCGGGATCGGGAGTGAGTGTTGCAAAGAGATAAGAGAATCCAAGATAGGGGCTGAAAAAGGTTGCAGCATAGGAGACAAGAAAAGCTCCCTGCCACTCTTCATACCGAAGGGCAAAAGGAGTGACTAAGGCGGCCGGTAGTTTCCCTAATAGCAATTGCTGGAGACTGGGCTTGGTGTTGAAATATTTTACATCGCCGCCGAAAGTCCATTCATGAAAATGGAATAGAGAAAGCTTGACGCCTCCTCCCCAAGAGAGATGAGAAGAAGAGTTGATTGTCTTGTCCAAACACAACATCGAGCCGCCGGCAAATCCGTAGAAATCCGCATGCTTTTTTAAGGTAATCGTTACAATTCCTAGATTGCTCCGAAGTGCGAGGTGAGAAGGTGTGGATCCTTGGATTTTAAAGCGATCCCGCATTCTTCCGTGATAGAGATCATCAAAGATATATCCGGTGCGAACAATGAGATGGGGTTTCTGAAAGATCAGGCCCTCTTTGAAAAGAAGGGGATTTGCCGGATTCCCCACAAAAGCCCCAAACAGAGGAATGGAAAAAAGAAAAAAAATGATGGAGTGAAAAAATCGCATGCGAAAAAACTTAAAAAATTCTTCCGCTTATCTTCTCAAATTTTTTTTCAAAAGAAAAGGATTTTCATCATTGGGAAAAATGTAGAGGGGAATTTTTTTTGGTTTTTTGCCCTTCTAGATTCTTGAGAGTGGCTTTTCTGAAAAAAGAAAATTTTTTGTGAAAAAATTAAAAAAAATCTTGCATAATATTTTCAAGAGCAACTATGCACAATAATATAGTGGCGCAATTTTTACAACCACAGGAGTTTTTGGGATGGGATTAAAAGACACCATTAATGAAATGAACAAATATCTGGCATGCTTGGCGGAAGACATGGACAAAGTCGCTAAAGGAAATAAGGCGGCTTGCCAGAGAGTGCGAACAGGAACGATTCGATTTGGAAGGGTTGCAAAATGTTTTCGAAAGGAATCGATTTCTGCAGAAAAGGGCGGCAGTTTGAAAAAATTAAAGGCTGTCAAAGAAAAAAAAGCGAAAGCAAAAAGTTTACCCAAGAAGAAAAAAAGCAGAAGATAAGTTTCAATACCCTTTCTTTATGGAACGACTGGGGGAAACAAACATTTGTTTCCCCCTTTTTCGTTCTCTAAAATTTTTCCTATCACTCTCAGCGCAGTTGCATTCATTGTCGGTTTTGGGTAGATTTTCTGCTCTATGACGCAAAAAGAAATCCTCATTGAATCCTTTACCAAGAAAGGGGATGGAGCCGGATGGCTTCTTTTAGAGGGAAGCAAAGTCCCCTCCAGAGTGGAAATTCCCCACACCCTTCCGCAAGACCGCGTGCTTGCCGATCTTCGTAAAAAAAGAAAACGGGTTGTGAAGGGCAGGCTTGTGCAAATCCTATCCCCCTCGCCCTTTCGCATCACCCCCCCTTGCGCACATGCAGAGATTTGCGGCGGCTGCACCTGGCAGGCCCTCGACTACTCGCAGCAGGTAAAGACCAAAGAAAACACTCTTCGAGAGATATGCAAGGAATTTCTTGGCCCCTACCGTCTTTTCCCCATGATTTCCTGCGACAATCCCTTTCTTTATCGCAATAAAATGGAGTTTTCCTTTTCTCAAAATCGAGGGGGTATGCGCTATTTGGGGCTGATGATTGCACGAGCGGATCGATATGTATTCAATATCGACCTTTGCCACTTGGCAAGCCCTTGGTTTTCCGATGTTTTGTGCGCGACTCGCCGCTGGTGGGAAGAGAGCTCTTTGAGCGCTTATCGTCCCATGGAAAATAGAGGCTCTCTTCGCACGCTTACTTTGCGCGAGGGAAAAAACACCCAAGAAAAAATGGTTGTGTTAACTACATCTCATCATCCTGAGGATCAACTGAAAGAAGAAGACGAGCGCTCTTTTGTTCTCGCGGTGGCCAAGGCTCTCAAGGGAGAAAATGCGAGCATTTTTTTGCGTTTGCAAAAGGCGGAAAAAGGCAGTGCCACCTCTTTTGAGGAAAAACTTCTTTATGGTAGGCCCTTCATCCAAGAAAAACTTCGCATCGGCCCTCGCACGCTTCAATTTAAGATCAGCCCCTCCTCTTTTTTTCAGCCCAACACCTCCCAAGCAGAAAAACTTTTTTTGAAAGCGCTCGAGATGGCAAAACCAAAACGAGACGCTATTCTCTTCGACCTTTATTGCGGATCGGGAGCCATCGGCATGGTGTTTGCTCCCTTTGTCCGCAAGGTGATCGGGATCGAAGAAAATGCCTCCGCCGTTGCCGATGGCAGGGAAAATCTTCTTTTGAACGGCATCCAAAACTATCGGATGCTACACGGCGACGTGGGCACGGTGTTAACAGGGCTGATGGCGGAGAAAGATTTTGAGCGGCCCGACCTGATCGTCGTAGATCCTCCTCGCAGCGGTCTGGATGCTCTTGCCATCGGACAGATTCTATCCTTGCGGCCCAAAACTCTTTTATACATCTCTTGCAATCCTCAAACGCAAATAGAAAATATTAAAAATATACAATCTTTTTATCGTTTGTTAGAGATCCAGCCCATTGACCAATTCCCCCATACGCCCCACATGGAAAACATTGCTTTACTCGAGAGAATTTAGCTTGCTTTTGACTCTCTTTTAGGGCAAAATTAATTCAATGACCAACCGATGGAATTATTTTTATGAAAAAAATCATTACGTTTTTTGCCATGTTATCCGCCCCGCTCTTTGCCGATGAGGCAGCACCTGCTTCGTCTTCGGGCAGTTATCTTCAAACGATTATAATGATTGGTGTGGCGCTGGTATTCTTCTATTTCATTCTCTGGAGACCTGAACAAAAAAGAAGAAAGAAAGCGGAAGCGCTTCGCAGTTCCCTGAAAAAAGGCGACCGCGTAACTGCCATGGGCATCATTGGCACAGTTGCTCGCATTACCGACACCACTGTTATTCTCAAAATGTGCGATGGCGCTAAGATAGAATTTCTCAAAGGCGCTATTTCCGATGTGCAGCCTTGTGCGTCTGAAGAGCAATCCAAAGAAAAAGAAGAAGTCACTGCTGAATAATCCTTCTTTTTTTCAATAGAACGAATAACCAAAGGGGAAACTCTTTGGTTTTTTTTGTTTTTAGAGGGCTTTATTGAAGACGAGAATTTATCCTCTGTAGAGCATAGTAGATGTTGGCGAGCTCTTGTTGTGAAGCACGTAAAAGACGTTCGAGAGATTCATTGAGACTTCTTCTTTTTTCAAAAGTTGCTATTGTTTTCGTTAATTCTGTTATTCTTTGTTGCAGCCTGCTTTCTTCATCTTTAATTTGTGCAAGCTGCCGCCGTCTGATTGTTTGTGAAAGATCTTGGCCTTTCGTTTGTGGGTTTTCCAATTCTTCTTTCAATCGTTCGATTTCTTCTTCTATCCTTTTAGGTGAGGGAAGAATTTTGAGCAGATTCTGCAGTTTTTCCTTTGTTGTTTGTACTGGTTGTGGGTAAGAAGAACGAAGAGTAGGATCTTCTTGATGATCTCGTAGGTCAAATAAATAGTGGATGCATTGTTGAACGGCTTGAAGAGTAGCTATGTAGAGGAAGAAGGGTCGGTTTTCAAGTGCCTTTGCGATATCCTCTTGGGAACAGCTATTCGCTTTAAGTTTTTGTGAGATCTGGAGGGCAGTCTGGAGGGTAGTCCGGGTAGGGCTAGAGACAGAGGTTTTTTTTCCGGAAAGCGTTTGCAAGGGTTGTTCCCCCAGGGAAGACAGAAATACCCTTTCCCATTCTTGAAATTGAGTTTGTCCGCTTATGACCAGATTGATGTTTGTAGAGAAAATAGAGTTGATCCGACCTGCGGAGTCTCTGATAAGATGGGGAGTTTCTTGGGGAATCTTTTCCGGGATGGTGATTTTGCCAGCTGCGAACGCGAACCCTATGACATAAGAGGGATTGGCTAATCTATCCAGCAAAAACTGGAAACAATGACGAGCTTCTTGTGTAAGAGAGATCGGAGAAGTGTCAACAACGGAAGCGGCTTTTTCTTCTTCTTTTGGGGAAGGGATGAGTCTGGACTGTAAAGCATTAATAGCTGCTGTCCCTTCGTCTTCCTCAGGTTTGGGCGATTCTTTTTTTTGTGGCGAAGAAGCGGGAGGGGCAGCTGACGGTGCTTCTGCAATTATCCTTTCCTCTTCTTCGCTTTGCTGTCGAATTGCTTCTTCTTCTGCTTTTTTGACGTTGGCCAAAAAGATTTGTTGTTGTTCTCTTATTTACCGCATCTCAAAAGAATGCCAATCTTGTAGAGAATGACGAGCTTTCTGAGATTCTTTTTCAAGTGCAACCATACGTTCTGAAGATTTTATTAACTCGTTTTCAAGAGTTGTTATTTCTAGTAGTGCTCTTTTGTATTGAGCCTCTGCTGTATCTTTAGCTCTTGAAGCTTGAGCGAGCTGGCCTTGTAGTTCTTCAATTGCTCGAGCATGTTCTCCTGCAGTTCGTTCGAGTTGCCTTTCTAAACCGGAGAGACGCCCCCGAAGAGACGCAATCAATCCTTCTTGATCAGGGCGCGATTTTTCTAATGCCTCTTGTGCAGCTTGACGAATTTGATGGATTCCCTGGTCTTTTTCTTCCAGCGCCTGTCGCCATGCATCTTGCTGTTGCTGCGCTGCTTGAATTTGCCGTCGTGTCAGTCGCGATTGTGGAGCAAGTGCTTGGCTTGAAGTTCCGGGTCTATCTCTTGGGTCAGGCGATGGACTTCGCGAAGAGGATGGATCTCTTCTCTGATTAGGAGCGGGGGATCCTGGAATTTGGTGGCGAATAACATGTGTGCCATGGTTGTTTCTTAAAAGATAAGGGAATCGTCCTCGATGAGCTGAAGTTATTTTAAGGGGAATTGGATGTGCGGTTCCGGGGAGGATATGAGGAGGTGCTGCTATAGGTGCTGTCGCGGGAAGTGGTGCTGCAGGTGCGACAGGAGTTGGTGCTGCAGCAATTGTGGCAGGATGGGGGGCATTTGTATAATGCTTGAATTTGTTATAAATTTTCGTGTGGATGTTTTCGAGCTCAATGTCCGAGCAAGGAAGGATAAATTCTACTCTGGGAGAGAGAGAAATTTCAAATTGTTTGAAGGCGGGGCGAACAGTGACATAAGCTGTGTCTGGATTTCCACCTCTTTTTGTAACTTCTCTTACAAAGTTTGGGTTCTTTCGAAGCTCGGCAAACTCGTGATTTGCTAAATCGGCAAAAAAATCTTCGGAAAATTCATGGCGGCTTTGAAGCGTACATGCGGTCATATGATATCTATTAAGGGTAGAGGCTGGGGGGGTAGGAGCCGCAATAGCTGTCATAATTGCTCTTTTTATTTAATAGTTATAATTCTCCTAATATTGTAATAAAAAGTTTCCTATTTTTTCAATGATTAAAAGAGATTATTTGTATTAATAATTTTTTTTGTGCGTAATAAAATTATTAATTATTGCAAAAAGATGCAAGGCGCGTCAAAAGTTGGGCGGAAGATAAAGAAAATTCTTGCAACTGCTCTGACGACAACTCTTTTTGAGAAAGCAAAGAGAGTTGATAGAGGTGGCGCAGGAGAGAAGAGGCAAGATCGGGTTGCGAGCTTCTTAACTGCAAGGCTTTGATAATAAGGCTGTTATTGGTATTTACGACAAAAGTTTTTTTGGGAAGGAGCTCTTCTTTCATGCTTTGCGTCATGTGCAAATAATCCCGCATGCGTCTTTCCTCTTCTTTGAGAAGAATGAAGGCGGGAAGCTCATCGGACGCAAGGCTTTTGGCTTCGACGTCTAAATCGGGGAGCGCAATCGCAGAACGGACAAAATCGGCAATTTTGGAAGATTCCGATCGTCCGTCGGGATCTAAAAGATTTTTTTCTCTTGAGCTGTCTAAAACGGAGTCGTCAATGGCGCCGTCGATGCGCTGAAAGGAGATCGATCTTTTTCGCTCGAGAAAGGAGATGACGGCCGTATCAATATGCTGGTTGATGTGGAGGACGGGTATTTTTTTCTGGTGATAGAGATCCAGGATGGGACTTTTTTCTTGCTGGGTGTAAAAGATTTTTTTATTGTCAGAGAGAATCTGATCGATGGTCAGCCACTCGTTTTGGCTGCTTTGCCAGATGAGAAAATCCTTGACGCGCTCGTAAAATTTTTCATCTTGCAAAATGCCCAGCTTGATGATCATCTCGAGATCTTTCCATTGGGAAATGAAGCGCTCTTTGTCTGTTTGGTAGAGGGAAAGCAGATGGTCGGCAATTTTTTTTGCGATATGATTCGAGAGCTGGCGCACGTTTTTGTCCATTTGCAAATAGCTGCGGGAGACGTTCAAGGGAATGTCGGGGCTGTCGATGGCTCCACGTAAAATGGCCAGATAATCGGGAAGAAGGTCTTTGCAGTTATCGGAAACGAACACCCGGTTGCAAAAAAGTTTTAAACTGGTTTTTGAAAAATCGAATTGAGAGGTGATTTTTGGAAAATAGAGAATGCCCTTCACGCGAAAGGGAAAATCGATGTGAATCGAAAGCCAAAAAACCGGATCCGCCTCAAAAGGATAGAGCTCGCGATAAAATTCTACCGCCTCTTTTTCGGAGATGTCGGAGGGGTTTTTGATCCAAAGAGGGGATGTTTGGTTGATCTGGATGTTGTTGAGGTAGATGGGAAAGGGAAGGTAGGGTGAAAACCGCTTGAGAAGTTTTTGGAGAAGTTGAGGTTCGAGGAACTCTTCGCTCTCTTTGTTGAGATGGAGAATGACGTCGGTGCCTTGCTCGGAGCGGGTGCCCGCATCTAGGAGATATTCGGAAGAGCCGTCGCAGGACCAGAAGACGGGTTTTGTGTTTTCTCCATAAGATAATGTTTGAATCTCTACCTTGTCTGCCACCATATAGGAGGAATAGAATCCAAGGCCAAAATGGCCGATCATAGCTGCCTCTTCCGTCTGATATTTTTCGATAAATTCCTGTGCGCCGGAAAAAGCAATTTGGGCGATATATTTTTCCACCTCTTCTTCGGTCATGCCGATGCCGTTGTCGGAGATGGTTAAGGTTTTTTTTGAAGAGTCGATTGCGATGTCGATGCGAAAGGGCTCTTGGGAGGCGAGGGCTTGCTGTTCTGATTGTAGAATTTTGAGTTTTTGGATCGCATCGGTCGCGTTCGAGACGAGCTCGCGAAGAAAAATTTCTTTTTCCGAATAGAGCCATTTTTTAATGATGGGTAGAATGTTTTCACTATGGATGGAAAGGTGGGCTTTTTTTGTCATATTTTTCTCTCTTTTGCTCAATATAAAAAGAGAAGCGCCATTTGATGTCAAGGCCTCACTTGCAAAGAAGATAGGAAAACCTTAAAGTCCAATTAAGGAGAGCATGCGATGCGTATCTTTGCCTGCCAAATCAATCCCATCGTCGGAGATTTGACTTATAATCTCAAAAAAATTTTAGAGAAGATTGCATGGGCGAAGACAGAGAGGGCCGATGTCGTTTTTTTCCCCGAGCTTTCTCTTTGCGGATATCCTCCGGAAGATCTGCTTTTTTTTCCCCACTTCATCCAACAGATGGAAGAGTGTCTTGCAACGATTGCTCCAAAGACAAAGGGGCTTTTTGTTGTGGTGGGACTTGCGCGCAAAAATACCAAGGGCATCGGGAAACCTCTATTCAATAGCGCCGCCATATTCATTGATGGCAAATGCGTGGGCTTTAAAGACAAGACGCTGCTTCCGACCTATACTGTTTTCGACGAGAGCCGTTATTTTGAGCCGGGAGAAAAACAGAAGGTTTGGGAGTTTAAGAAGAAGAAAATCGGCATTTTTATCTGCGAAGATGTCTGGCAGCACTCGGGCAGAGTGGGATATACCCGTTATCATCGAGATCCCCTCAAAGAAATCGAAGAGCTGCAGCCCGATCTTCTTCTGAATTTGTCTGCATCTCCCTACTATTTTCAGAAGAAAGAAGTGCGCTTGGATGTTTTTTCTCAGGCAGCAAGTTTTTTGCAAGCGCCCATGGTTCTTTGCAATCAGGTAGGCGCGAATGACCAGCTCGTCTTTGATGGATATAGTCTTTATTTCAACGCCAAGGGTGAGCTTTTACAACTGGCCAAGGGTTTTGAAGAAGATGTTCTTGTAGTAGATACCGAAAATACGGCGGCTCTCTGCTTGTGCGAGGACGATCCGGTTCGGGACCTTTATAAAGCCCTTGTTTTGGGCGTTAGAGATTATTTCGGAAAGCAGGGATTTAAAAAAGCATGTCTTGGCCTTTCCGGCGGCATCGATTCGGCTTTGACTGCCTGCATTGCCGTCGATGCGATTGGAAAGGAAAATGTTCTTGCTATCAGCATGCCCTCTCGCTATTCTTCTTTGTCCAGTATTGAAGATGCTGTTCGTCTGTCGGAAAATCTGGGGATCGCGCGAAGGGATATTCCCATCGATGGCCTTTTTCAGAAATTTCTCGAAACGCTGAGCAGTGTCTTTTTGGGAATGCCGGAGGATACTACGGAAGAAAACCTGCAAGCAAGAATCAGAGGCATGATCTTGATGGGCATTTCCAATAAATTGGGATATATTGTGCTCAGCACGGGCAATAAGAGCGAAATGGCGATGGGATATACGACCCTTTACGGAGATATGGCCGGCGGCCTTGATGTCATTGGAGATGTTTCAAAGACCTGGGTCTATAAGCTCGCTCGCTGGGTCAACCGAAAAGAAGAGATCATTCCGCTCTCGACGATGCAAAAAGCTCCTTCGGCAGAGCTTTCCTTTAATCAAAAAGATCAAGATACGCTGCCCCCTTATGAGCTTTTGGATGTTGTCCTTAGCGAATATGTAGAAGAGCATCTTTCGGCAGAGTCCATTGCAAAAAAACATCAGATGGATCTGCCCATGGTCAAAGAGTTGATCCGGAGGATTCATCGTTCGGAATATAAGCGAAGACAAGGCCCTCCTTCGATTTGCGTAACGAAGCGGGCATTTACGAAAGGCCGCACACTGCCCATTGTTCAGGGCTTTGTTCGTTAACAGGAGCACTCGTTATGGATCGCACCAAATTAAAAAAAGAGATCGGACTGATTACGCTCGTTTCTCTTGGGGTGGGAAACATGATCGGTTCCGGAATTTTTGCTCTTCCTGCAGTGATGGCGGCTCTGGCAGGCCCCGGACTTCTTTTGGGGATTTTGATTGCGGGCTTGGTTGCCCTATGTTTAGCTCTTGTCTATGCAGAGCTGGGCTCTGCGTTTCCCGTTTCCGGCGGCCCCTATTCCTTTCCTCGCATGGCGATGGGCGATTTAACGGGCTTTCTCATGGGGTGGGGATATTTTCTTTACCTTTTTATCGGCACTGCGGCCATCATTGATATTTTTATCGTCTATCTAGGTTTTTACATACCCGGTCTTGCGGTGAATGGAACGCTCACTGCGCACGGCGTCTCTCTTGCGGTGATCGCTCTTTGGATCTTTACTCTGATCAATCTTCATGGAGTTCGCTGGGGAGGTATTTATAGCGTAGTGACAACGATTGGAAGGTTGATTCCTCTTTTTCTCTTTTTTGTGATTGGATCTTTTTACGTCGAATTTTCGAATTTTCTCCCTTTCTTTCCCTTCGGATGGAAAGGGGTCGCGCTTTCGGTGACCCTCTTTTTCTGGTCCTATACGGGATTTGAGTCGATCGTGGTGCCCATTGAAGAGATCAAAAAACCATCGAAAACGATTCCCTGGGCTCTCTTTATCTCCATTTCTCTCTCCGCGATTGTCTATGGTTTGATCGCCTTTGTTTTCCTTGGCATGATTCGATGGGGAGAAAATGGTTTGGATTGGGGATCGATGACGCAGATTTCCTCTCCCTTATCTGACGTTGCACAAAACTTGCACCTGCCTCTTCTCGCTGCGATTGCAGCCATCGGCGCAATCATTGCAACGGGCGGGAGCGGGGGAAGCTGGGTGCTGATTCAAGGACGCATGCCCTATGCAATGGCGCAAGATCACCTCTTTTGGAGTCCTATGGCGAAGGTGCATCCAAAATATGGAACGCCGGCAGCTTCTTTGATTTTTGCCTCTTTTTTAACCACGATCATTTTGATTGCGATCACGAATTTTCCATCGATTACCTTGATTGCAGCAAGTACGGTCGTTGTGCCTTATGCCTCTGCAGCCCTCTCTTTGATGATTTTACGTAAGACAAAAGCCGATGCGGAAAGACCCTTTCGTCTGCCTTGCGCTTCTCTTTTGACCCTGGTCGGGTTTATCTTTTCCGGGTATTTGATCTACTGGGCTTCTTGGCCCTGGAATCTGGTCAGCACTCTATTAATTTTTACGGGGTATCCTGCCTTTTTTGTTTTTAAACGAAAGGATCTGCAGCTCAAACGAAGCCTTTGGATGCCCGTCTTTCTTTTGGGAATTCTTCTTTTTTCCTTTTTCGGCGATGCCCATTTCGTGACCAATAATTTTACCCCCTGGAGTCCTCTTGGGATTCTCACAATGCCCTACGATTTGATCGGGATTGCTCTCTTTAGTACCGGGATCTATTTTTGGGCATATTTTGAGAATATCAAGCCGATCTATTGGGAAAAGTGACGCATTCTTAAGAAATAAAAATTGTCCTTCGCAATTCGTTTAAAGCGCAACGGCCAAAAAAGCAGCATCGAACCATTAGGAACTGTTTCTCGTTTGAAAAGTTTTTCGTCAACTACCTACTGCCTTGTGCAATAGGTAGTTCTCAATTCATTTACGACAAAGCCAAACTATGCTATATATTATCGTACTTACATGGATGGTTGGATTATGCCTATTTCTGTCATCGAGGAGCCGATTAAAAAATCTGAGCTTTCCGAATTGGCAAAAGAGCGATTTGGAGATTTAGTAAAAGCTGTGGTTGATATTGAGCGCAAGATCATGGCTGTTGGTGGAGAACTTCATTCCGATGAAGAAGCTTTGCTATTAGAACAAGGGTCGCAGCAAAAAAATTTATGGGGGATTAATCTTTATCCCGACAAAACTGGTGAAGAATGGATTGAGTTTGATTCGATGATCAATCTACGGCCTTCTCAAGGGAATCTCTCCAGAGACGTGAAAGATCCAAATGCTCGCTTGAAAATTAATGAAATTGTAAGTTATTTGGTGAAGCACTCATGAGCACACATTTTCGGCATCAATCTTTAGCAGATGGCCGATGGTATTCTTTTTCTTTGTCCGAACAATTGGGAAATATCGGAAGTGAAGTAAATCGCGCAATTAGAGCTCGTGGCGATGCAACACGCTTTGATTATGCTGTCGAACGCGGTCTTGAACTATTCGACCTTACCCTAAGCGACCCTCGCTGGCGCAAGCGCCTTAAAGAAATCGCGCGCGCAAGAGAGCTCTTTTGCGATGCTGCGTGGGGAAATTCGGAATATGGCACATCCCTTGAAGACTTAAATGCATATTTTTATTATTTTGCCCTAGCAGCTCGGGCACAGCGATAATAGCCGGGATTTTTCAAATGTTCAAATTTTTAAATAGGCACACTCTTAAAAGCTAAATTGTCTTTGAAAAGGGAAAGGGATAGATCTCCCCAAATTCCAAAACTACGGCCAAAAGCAAACAAAAAAACGCAGCGCACTCCGGCTCAAATAACCCCTCGATCGAATGTGCAAGTCCTGATTGCCTTCTACCTGAAGTTGCTATTTTCAATGCTCTTAAATAGCGGACTTGGTTTTTTTTGCCAAAATTGAAGATAGGGATTTTTTGATCATAGGAATTTCCTGCTTAACAACCTTCCATGTAAGCATTAGATCCACATCGAAATATTCATGAATCAAGATATCTCTCATCCCGGCAATTTGCTTCCAGGGAATTTTCGGATTTTTTGATCTAAAAGCTATGGGCAAGTTTTTGACGGCTTCTCCAATGATTTCGAGACGCCGAATAATCGCATCTTGCAAGTGGCGGTTTTTGAAAAATTCAGCTTGTGAGACATTTTTCGCATATTCTTCTCATAGAAGAATAGAATCCATAATGTGTTCAAGAAAGACTTTTGGATCTTTTTTCACAAAATCACTACTTGTTCTGCGAGAATTCTCTCGCGAATTCTCCAATAAATTGAATTGTAAGTGATCACATCCACCTTACGACCCAAGGTTTCTTCCAGATCGGATTTTAAATCAACCAAATCAAAAAGAGATTTATTTTTCGTCTTGTATTCGATCAGAATGTCAACATCGCTTTTGGCTTTCGCCTCTCCTCGAGCAAAGGACCCGAAAATTGCCGCTCGCTTAACAGCGTGTTTCTTTAAGATTGGCAATATCCTTTTTTTGATCCAAATAAAGCTGCTCGTGTTTTTTTTGTTCATAGATAAAATTCTACCCTTCTTCTTCTTTATGCGTCTGCCCAAGAAAAGGGGAGTATCTCGGAAAGATTTTTTTTTCGATGGCGCAACATCAAAAGCCGATCAAACCCAACGGCAACACCGGAAGCTTGCGGCATGTGCGCGAGCGCTGCAAGCAGGCGCTCGTCGATGGCAAAGATTTCTCTGTTGGATTTTTTTCTCTCTTCATTCCAAGCGTCAAAGCGTTTTTTTTGCTCGATGGGATCAAAGAGTTCCAAATATCCGTTTGCAAGCTCAATGCCCTGATAATAGATCTCGAAACGCCGAGCCACTTTTCCATAAGAAGTTTCTTCTATTTGCGCAAGCGCTGCTTGAGAAGGAGGGAAGTCGGTGAGTACAAAGAGGTGTCCCTGGCCGAGAGTGTGTTCGATGCAATGGGTCAAAATCAGATGCAAAAGCGTGTTTTTGTCATAAGATGCAGCATCGGGAGGCAGCGAGATCTTTTTTTCTTCCAAGTAGGAGAAAAGAGCGGACTTGGTTGCGGTCGAAGGATCGAGAGCTGTTTTTTCTAAAAAAAGGTTGCGGTAGGTTTGTTTCACAGAGGGGAGTTTGCCAAAAAAAAGAGAGAGCAAAGAGAGTGTTTCCTGGATCATTTTTGACAGGGGAAACTGCTTGCGATACCATTCGATGAGCGTGAATTCCGGATTATGAAGAGATCCGATCTCTCCCTTGCGAAAGACGTGGGAGAGCTGAAAAATATCGGGCATACCCTCGCCAAGCAGCCTCTTCATCCCATATTCGGGAGAGGTGTGCAAAAAGCCGATCTCGCACTCTGAAACGAAGGTTTGCATCACGTCGATATGAACATCGATGCTCGCTCTTTTCGAGAGGAGGGGACAGTCCACTTCTAAGACATTTCTTCGAGAAAAAAACAGACGCACCTTTTTCAGCATCAAAGCGCGGTCTTTTAAGAGATCGATACGATCAGACGCGCGAGACATATTCACAGGTGCGCGTGTCTACTTTGATCATCTCTTCGTTGTCGATGAAGATGGGAATTTGAATCTTTGCGCCCGTTTCCAAGACGGCATTTTTCATCACGCGGCCGGACGCCGTATCTCCGCGAACGCCGGGAGCAGTGTCGACAATTTTTAGTTCCATAAAGGTAGGCGGCATCACTTCGACAGGTGATCCTTTATAGAAGATAAGGTCGTAGACTGCATCCTCTTTGAGCCATTGCTTTGTATCTTTGATCACGTCAAAGGAGATGGTCAGCTGTTCAAAGGTTTTATCGTCCATGAAGACGGCAGCATCGGATTCCATATAGAGAAGTCTCATTTGCCCTTCTTCGACATCGGCCAGATCGAGCTTGTCTCCCGATTTAAAGGTTCGCTCCATCACGCGGCCGGTCAAAATATTTTTGAGTTTGATGCGATTAAACGCTTGACCCTTCCCGGGTTTTACGAACTCGTTGGCAATGACAAGATAGGGGTCTTTGTCGACTTCTACTTTCATTCCGGGTTTGATTTCATTGGTGCTGGCTTGTGACATAGGCGTCTGATCCTTCAGAATTTTTAAGATTTTACTGTTATATTGAGCCATTTTTCCTTAAATTTCAAACCTAGACTTTTTTAATTTTTTTTTCTAACTTGAGAAAAAAGAGGAAAAACAAGAATGTTGCCCCAAAAAGATCCCAAAGATCCCTTAGAATCCGAAGTAGCACTAGAGACCTTGGAGCGTTATGCCGGTTGCAACGCCCAGGAGTTTCAATCTTCGTTAATACTCACCAACTTCCCAAGGTACGTAGAATATTTTTCTCAAAAGAGGGGAGTTGCCATGCATGAGGGAGCCATGTTCAAGGTAGCCCACGATCCCCAAGAAGGAGTGAGCATTCTGGATTTTAAAATTGGCTCTCCGGCAGCAGCCTTGGTGGTGGATATCTGCTCTTTTTTGCCGATTCGAGCCGCTCTTTTTTTAGGGATGTGCGGAGGTCTTCGACGCCGATATAAAGTAGGGGATTACCTCGTTCCGGTCGCCAGCATCCGTGCGGAAGGGACATCGGACTACTACTTTCCTCCCGAAGTTCCGGCTCTTGCCAATTTCTTGATGCAGCGGGCAGTCACCGAGGTTCTGGACGGAGAAAAGGTGGATTATCATATTGGCATTACCTATACCACCAATATGCGTTTTTGGGAGTTCAACGAACCTTTTATTCAAAATGTAAAAGACTCGAGAGCACAAGGCATCGAAATGGAGTGCGCCTCCCTATTTGCCGTCAGTTATAAGAGAAAATTTACACTCGGCGCGCTTCTGCTTATCTCGGATCTGCCCTTGAATCGAGAGGGGATCAAAAGAAAAAAAAGCGCAGAGTTCGTTTTCGAAAATTATACGGCCGACCACGTGGAAAAGGGCATTCGCATTCTTCAAAGAGCCAGGGAAATGCAAGCAAAGTCGATCAAGGGCTCCTATCATCGCAATCTTCCCATGGAAGATCTTAGGGCCAAGTGATGGGAAAATTTTCTCTCATCTCCGCCATCAAGAACTCTTCGGCCTCTTGAGGCTGCATGGTTTTCTTAGGAGGGGGGATTCTTTTTTCGTTGATTTTCCCTTGAATCGTCTGTTCGAAGAGGATCTCTTTTTCATTCCATTTGATCGTTGTAAAGCTGTTGTTGGCGCCAAAGAGACGAATCTTTGCAACGTGATAGAGAAAAACAACCTCTTGCGGAAGGTTGCCGAAGCGATCGCAAATTTCTTGAAAGAGGGTATCGATTTCAGAAAAGGATACGCTGCTTCCTAAACGGTGGTAAAGCTCTAGGCGGATCGAGGTCTCGGGAATATAGCTTTCGGGAAGAAGGGCCGGGAAAGGGAGCTCGATCTTGGTTTCGATGAAGAGAATGTCTCTTTTGGCCCTACGCGCATCGACGGCTTTTTTGAGCAGTTTGCAATAGAGGTGAAAGCCAATCGCAGCCACTTGACCCGACTGTTCGACTCCCAGGATATTCCCGGCTCCGCGAATTTCAAGATCCCGCATAGCAATCTTGATCCCGCCTCCATATCCTCCGGCCTCCACAAGAGCGTGCAATCTTTTTTGGGCAATATCGGAGAGCTCATTTTTGGAGCGTACGAGAAAATAAGCAAACGCTTCCTTGTTCCACCTTCCGACCCTTCCTCGTAATTGATAGAGGTCGGCAAGGCCATAAGTGTCGGCGCGATCGATGAGTATGGTGTTGGCGTTTGGGATGTCAATGCCGCTTTCGATGATTGTCGTGGCCATGAGGAGGTCATACTCATGATTTTGGAACTCATGAAAGATCGCATCGATTCTGTCGGCAGACATTTGTCCATGGACGATTGCGACTCTGGCAGAGGGGACAAGCTTTTGAATCTCTTCGGTCCTTCGAAAGATGGTGTCGATGTGATTGTGGATAAAAAAGATCTGGCCTTTTCGCGCCAGCTCTCTTACGATTGCCTCTTGGATCAGCAGATCATCTTCGAGTGCGATGATGCTCTTGATCGGAAGGCGGTCTTGGGGAGGCGTGTTGATGAGGGACATGTCTTTTGCATGGACAAGCGACATGTAAAGAGTGCGGGGGATCGGCGTTGCCGAAAGTGTTAAGCAAGCCACGCCTTTTTTCATTTTTTTGAGATGTTCCTTGGCGCGCACTCCAAATCTCTGCTCTTCATCAATGACCAAAAGCCCCAAATCTTTGAACTGCACATCTTGCGAAAGAAGCCGATGGGTGCCGATGAGGATGTCGACATGCCCGATTTTGACTTTTTCGAGTGTCTCGCGGTTTTGTTTGTTCGTTCGAAATCTTGAGAGGACTTCGATCACAACGGGATATCCGGACATCCTTGCTTGAAAGGTCTCCAAGTGCTGCATGGCCAAAAGCGTTGTGGGAACGAGAATGGCCACCTGTTTCTTGCCGTCAACAACCTCTTTAAAGGCAGCGCGAAGAGCGACCTCCGTTTTGCCATATCCCACATCGCCGCAGATCAAGCGGTCCATCGGTTTTTCTTTGGAAAGGTCGGCTTTGATATCTGCAATCGCTTGGAGTTGATCCTCTGTTTCCTCATAGGGAAAATCCATTTCGAAGAGCTGCATTTCCTCGGAGTCGGGGGGAAGGGGGGGGCATTGAAACAGAGATCTCTCCGCATAGAGCTCCAAGAGATCTTTTGCATACCCCACGATCTCTCTTTGCGCTTGCACTTTTGTCTTGAGCCATTTTTGAGAGCCCAGTGTGCTCAGATGGGGTTTTTCTTCGTGCGAGCCTATGTAGCGAGAGACGAGATGGGATTGCGAAAGGGGGACAAAAAGTTTGCTTCCTTCCGCATATTCGATGACGAGAAACTCTTCGGTCTTTCCGAGATGGTTTTTCTGTTTCTCGATGCCCCGAAACTTGCCGATTCCGCTATGGAAGTGAACGACGAGATCTCCGGGGGCGAGCTCATGAAATTCCGAAAGGGGAACGTGCGAGGCTTCTCTTTGTTTTGTCCGCTGCAGCTTTTTTCTGTGGGCGAGAAATGCGAAAGGAAGAAGAAGGAGGGGGATGTCTTGCAGGGCCACTGCGGAAGTGAGGTATCCTCGTGCAAAAGAGGTTTTTTCGGGCAGGCGGACCTGCTTTTGTTCGATCTTGGCTTTGATTTCTCTTTCCTGGTGTTCGGAATCGGAGACGAAGACCACTTCGATCGGTTCTTTTTCCAGATAGGAAAGATCATCGGGAAGAACAATTTCTTCTTTCTCGGCAATCAACGAGTGCAAGAAAAGATCTATCGGAACAAAGGGGTGCAAAAGTCGTTTGGCATGGATCTTTTCAGAAAATATTTCAAAAGAGAGCTCTTCGTAGAGGACGTTTTCTCGTTTTTTATGCAAAGAGGGAAAGAGCGATTCGATCTCTTCTTTGCAAAAATAAAGAGAGGGAAATTTCTTCATTTTATTGCGCAAATCCTCCCAAGGTAAGATGAGAGGGGATTTTTTTTCCAGGGAGGATTTCAAAGAGGCCCACTCATCTTCAATGGCGACAAGATCGTCAAAGACGAGAATGCACTGATCGTTTAGATAATCTAATATACTTGCGCCCTCGCCCTCTTGTTCCAAAGTGTTTTCTGCTGCGGGAAGAAGGGAAAAGCTTTCCACTTTTTTGACCGATTTTTGATTGCCCGCATCAAACGTTCGAATTGATTCGATTTGATTTCCGAAAAATTCGACGCGATATGGGGCGTAGGAGGTAGGGGGAAAAATGTCGAGAAGACCGCCTCTTAAAGCAAAAGTCGCTTTTTCTGTGACGAGGGGTGTGCGCTGGTATCCCATGCAGGTGAGAAGATCGCAAAGCTCAGAGAAGGGAATGGAGTCTCCCTTTTTAAACAGGTAGGTTTTTTTTTCGAGCACCTCTTTCTTTGGAACGCGGCTTAAGAGCGCTGCAAGCGTTGTGATCAGGAAATGTTGCTCTTTTTGGCAAAGCGCATCTAAAACTTTGAGTCTTTGTCCGGTGATTTCAGGGCTTGCCATTTGCCCTATTGCGAGCGCCGGGAACTCGAGTGGCTCTTCGGTTAAAAAAAAGCTCAGATCTTGGCTGAGAAAAGAGGAGTCGCTGCTCGTGATGAAGAGCAGGTTTTTTTTTGTGATCTGCTGCATCCAAGAAAGAAGGATGGCTTTAGGAGTATCCCAGAGCCGGTCGCAAAAAAGAGAAAAAGAGCCCTCTTCTTGAAGGGTTTTTTTCAAAAATTGGTAAAAGGGGCTTTTTTGGATTGACGCGAGCACGTGATTGTTCATGATTTTTAAGGCTTTATTTTGCCTTTTGGCCGTCAAAAAGTCAAAATGCATCTCTTTAAAAAGGTTTTTGCTTGCTTCAATTTTTTTAGGTCGCTACAACTGATGCCAAATCCAAAGGAATGAGTCATGAAAGAAGAAACAAAGAAAATTTTCCACGCCATTGCGAATACGATCCGCGCTCTTTCCATGGACGCGGTCCAAAAAGCAAACTCAGGCCATCCGGGCCTTCCCTTGGGCTGTGCAGAGATCGGAGCATTTCTTTACGGCCGCGTCCTTCAACAAGATCCGAAAAAACCTCTCTGGCTCGGACGCGATCGTTTTGTGCTGGCAGCGGGGCACGGCTCCATGCTTCTCTATTCCTGTCTTCACCTTGCAGGGTATGGGCTTTCCTTAACTGACTTAAAAAACTTTCGACAATTAAACTCGAAAACCCCGGGACATCCAGAATATGACCCCTCTCATGGAGTCGAGGCCACTACGGGCCCCTTGGGCCAAGGCGTCGGGAATGCCGTCGGAATGGCGCTGGGCTTAAAAATTCTCTCTGCCCGATTTGACAGAGAAAAAACCTCTCTTTTTGCCGGCAAGGTCTTTTGCCTTGCCAGCGACGGCTGTTTCATGGAGGGGGCGACCTCGGAGGTCTCTTCTCTCGCGGGCCACTGGAATCTGGACAATCTTGTCCTTATTTACGACGCTAATCAAGTTTCTCTGGACGGGCCTCTTTCGGACTGCATGAGCGAGGACACAAAAAAGCGCTACCTCTCTTACGGCTGGGAGGTCGTGGAGATGGACGGCTATGATTTTGATGCAATGGAAGAGGTTTTTGATCGGATTCGCGCCTCGCAGAAAAAACCGACCCTGATCATCGCCCATACGATCATCGGCAAAGGATCTCCTCATAAGTCCAATAGCTGCAAAGCGCACGGATCGCCGCTCGGCGAGGAAGAGGTGAGGGCTACAAAAATGGCACTGCATATTTCCGAGGAGCCATTTTTTATTCCCCAAGAGGTGAAAGAGTTCTTCGAAAAAAAGAGAAAAGAGCAGGGGAAAAAACGAGAAGCATGGGAAGATCTTTTCCGGCAATGGAGGCAAAGCTTTCCCGATCTTTTTGCAGATCTCGACAAAATGCAGAAAAAAACGCTGCCCGAACATTTGGAAGATCTGTTAAAGGCAATTCCAGTGAAGACCCCGATTTCCGGAAGGGAGTCCTCCCATCTTGTGATCAATCGTTTGAGCGTCTATCTTCCCGATTTATATACCGGCTCTGCCGATCTTTCGAGCTCCGATAAATGCTTGATTGAAAAAAATCCCTTCATTTCGGCCAAAGACTTTTTAGGCCATAACATGAAGTTTGGAGTGAGAGAATTTGGCATGGGCACGATCGTGAACGGCCTTGCCTATATGCAGCTTTTCAGGCCCGTGTGCGGAACCTTTCTCGTCTTTTCAGATTACATGAGAAATGCCATGCGTTTGGCCGCGCTCTCTTCTCTTCGGGTCGTTTACCAACTCACCCACGATTCCATTTTTTTAGGCGAGGACGGGCCGACCCATCAACCAATCGAACAGCTCGCATCTCTTAGAGCAATGCCCCATATGCAGGTGATTCGTCCGGCAACGAGCTGGGAGGTAAAAATGGCATGGATCGCAGCGCTGCACCATCAAGGGCCGACGGCCTTGATCCTCTCTAGACAAGCTCTTGTGGAAATTCCGTCTACCCATGTCTCTTTTGACGAAGGAGTGGGCAGAGGCGCCTATATTGTCAAAAAGGAACAGAAGAAAGCAGACGTCACTCTCTTTGCGACAGGATCGGAGCTGTCCCTTGCCTTTGCAGTGGCAGAAAAACTCGAATCTTTGAAAAAAGATGTGCGTATCGTTTCCTTTCCTTGCAGAGAAATTTTCGAGGGCCAAGAAGATAGCTATAAGAAGAAGATCCTGGGCGCCGGTAGGGGAGTTTTTATCGAAGCCTCGTCCGACTGGGGATGGTACAAATATCTCGGTTCGGATGGAGTTTTGATCGGTATGCACTCGTTTGGAAAATCTGCGCCCCCTTCCGCTCTGTCCAAAGAGTTTGGCTTTACGGTCGAGCAGATCTTACAGAAGATCTAGTCCATGATTCGGCTTTGTTCCGGTTTTTTTTGCTGCCTCGTTATGCATTTTTTTTCGTATTCTTCATCCATGAAGAAAATCGAGGGATCGTCTCCGAACCCGCGCATGCAAAACAATTGATATTTGATTTGCTGT
The DNA here is from genome assembly GCA_963716985.1 of uncultured bacterium. GTDB lineage: Bacteria > Chlamydiota > Chlamydiia > Chlamydiales > SM23-39 > JAJZPH01. The sequence continues at coordinate 493,086 of OY970323.1, forward strand.
TTTGTAGCGCATGTGCTACAATTAAGTTATGAATATCGATGTTCTGTACTTAGAAATAGCCGACGGAAAATCGCCCTATCTCGAATGGGAGAAAAAACTCGATGCAATGGTCCGGGCCACAATCAGAATCCGAATCAATCGGATTCGCCTTGCGAACTATGGCGACTGCAAGCCCATTAAAGGAGCTCCAAGTCTCTATGAGCTTCGGGTTCATGTTGGGCCGGGTTATAGGATTTACCTAGGAAAAATAAAAGAAACTCTTGTCATTATTTTATGCGCTGGAGATAAGAGGTCTCAAGAACGCGATATCAATAAGGCCAAAGATTATTGGAGGTTATATAAAGAATCGCTCAAAAAATAGGAAAGATATGGTTAAAGCAAAAAATTATAAAGAACATCTATTAGAGCAACTGCAAAAACCAGAAGAAGCAGCAGCATATCTTAATGCGGCACTTAGCGATGATGATCCTCATGTTTTTCTTTTAGCTTTACGAGATATCGCCGAAGCCAAAGGTGGCATGAACTGGCTGGCCGAACAAGCCGATTTAAATAGAGAAAACCTTTATCGCACGCTTTCTTTGAAAGGCAATCCTCGCTTTTTCAATCTTCTTGCTGTTTTTGAAGCAATTGGATTACGGCTGACCGTCCAAGCAAAACGCAAAAGAGTTCACGCCTAAAAATTGTGCCCACAAAACCGAGGAGCTCTTGCCACATCATGCTTTATTATTAGGTACACAGTACGCCTTATTGGGTGCAGTTGCTCCTAGTTTGAGAGCTGTTACCGTTGCAGTAGATACGAATCAAAAAAAATGATTTTTTTCTTTTTCTATGATGGAAAAATTTCTGACAAATTATTTGACTTAGCTAGTGTTACGATCCTTGAAGCAACAGAACCGCTGCCGGAGTATCTTCCGGAAGAACACATTCTCAGATTAGATGCTCCTAACAGTATTCCCGTTCGTGGAAAGTTTGCCTTTTTACGCAAAGAGCCTTGTCTGCCCAACTATACGAAAGAAGACAGAAGAGCTCTTCTCAAAAACCCATCGCCTCGTACTGTTTTGTGTCTCAATATGCAAGAAGCCCTTCTGGGAAAAGTTTCCTCTGATCTGCGATTCGTTGCTGTCAATGCAGCTCAAAAGAACTTAAGCTTTTACTTTGCCTATGATGGGAAGATCTCCGAAGAAGATCAGAATCTGGCTACAGCTGCCATACAGGAGGCAAGCATCTCTTTTCCAGGATATCACACTCGCGTATCGAACGAGTTGATGCACCCCATGAGTTCTCCTCTCATGGGAACAAAGGAGTTTACTGGAGATGGGAGTCTTCTTAGAAATAACGAACATTTCTTTGCTGTCCGACAAGTTAAAACGTTTACACCTAACGAGGAAATAACTCTTTATGCTTGCACCCATTCACACTCTATTGATCAACATTCAAAACGCTTTATTGGGCGCGGTTGCTCCCAGTCTACGAGCCGTTACTGTGGATATCGATAGGGCGCACAAAAGATCATTTTTTTTCTTTTTCTACGACCGGATAGTTTCAGATGAATTGTTTGAGTTGGCTAGCGTCGCAGTAACAGAAGCTTTTTTGCCAGACTACTTTGTTGAACAGCAAATCGTCGAATTAGACGTTCCCCATATCATTCCGATCCGCGGTAAGCTTGCTTTTTTACGCAAAGAGCCTTGTCTGCCCAACTACATGAAAGAAGATAGAACTGCCCTTCTCAAAACCGAAAGCCCCTTCTCAGTCCTCTTTCTTGACTTGCAAGAAGCTTTGCTGGGGGAAGGTTTCTCCCGCATTGCGGCTTGTCGCCGCAGACGTAAGCACAGATAACCGGCAATTGGACTACTATTTTGCGTACGATGGGCCCATTTCCGAAGAAGATCAACGTCTGGCTCATGTGGCAATACAAGAAGCGAGTATCTCTTTTCCCGGATATAAAATTCATTCGCAAATTCAGCGAGTCGATGGACCGGGTGGCCTATCCGCCCACGGTAAGAGAGCTGCCTATTTGCGATGGGAGCCTTCTTAGAAATAACGATCCTCTCTTTTTATCAATCGCACAAAACGTTCACAAATTTTTTTAATTCATTAAAAAATTTATTATGTTGATTTTTAATTTGTTATTTGGTATAATTTAGTTAAGCGTAGGCATGTTTATAAAGGTATAATAAATTAAAATTAGCCTCAATAATAACCTTTTAATAAAAAAGAGAGGTTTTTATGGGTTATGTTTCATCGACTCTCCCTCAAGTTAAGCACTCTAGAGTGTCGCATTCTGGAATGCCACACTCTGGAGTGGCGCACTTGAGCCGGGAGATGTCTTTAATTCGTTTGGATGTGCAAAAAGCGAGCTGTCTAAAGGATGTATTTCATCTTGCAGGAAGGGTAGAAAAGGTGTGCCAAAAGGCGGGCGAGATGGAAGCGGAAAAGGTGCAGCTGAGCACGCAAGCGATTTTCCAAAAAAATGGTATGCAAAGTGTATTGGACCTGGGAATGAGCTGTTTTCAAAGGTTAGAAGAGATTGAGAAAAATGGCATGACGAGGGATCTTTCCCTCTTGAAAGAACTGCAGCAGATCTCGTCTAAAGCAGAGGATTTGGATCTGCAGTTTGTCCTGCTTTCCCCCGAACAAATAGCGGCTGAGATCGAAGAGCTGACGCAGACTTTGAAAACACTCTCTCAAAAGGAGTCTTTTAACGAAGAGCTATTGGACGTCATTGCAAAAAAAGCGCTCGAAAAGGTGCGCCATCTGCAATTTCGGCTCGATTTTCCTCTTGTGGAAGAGCTTTGCGAGTTTTCCTATCAAAATAATTTCGCAAGAAATTTGAAGCGGATCGTGCAAGATTTGAAAAATGGAAGCGAAAAGAGCTTTGCAAGTCTGCCTTTGATCCAACGAAAAGAAATACTGAAAGGAATGAAGGATGGTGCGAAAACCTCTCCTTCTTTCAAAGCGACAAAAACGCTGCAATATTTACGCCATTTACAAATGCTTGCCCATTTAGCGGAAAACTTTCTTTATGGGAAAGCTGGTAAAGTGATCGATCGTTTTGCAAGACTCGACGAAAAGACAAAAAAAGCCATCGAGAACTATTTATTTTCAGCAAGCGGCCAGCTTTTTGAGGAGTGGAAGAGCGAGCTGAAAAAAGGCAGTGAAAGTGCAGCGTCCCTTTGCGCTTCTGCGGTCATGGCATTTGTATCGGCCCAAGTGGTGGGCGCTGAATCTTAAGTGAAGAAAAGAGGTTGGCGGTCGAGCATGTCCCCAAATGCGTATCCGTCGTTTTTGAAGGAGTTTGTGAAAGGATCGTGCTCATTAAAGATATAACGGGATCCATTTTCCATATAGAGGACCATCCAATAGAGGCCCGGATTGTCGAGAGTGATGGGCAGATTTTCCCGAAAGAAGAGCAGGCTCTTTCTTTTTTGACAGAAGAATCCTTTTTCCTCTGCGGGAGAAGAGAGGCGCATTAAAAGAGCGCACTGCGTTCCTTGAATGGAGCTGAGGTCATGTAAATTGAGTAAAAAGGAAGTTTCGGGCTTTATTTCAAAGACCTGATCAAATCCAAGCCGAACGGCTGAGCTTCTCATCAGCGAAGAGATCAAAAAAAGATTGCGCTTTTTTGCCGCCCATTTTTGGAGCAGGGGAGATTTGCGCCAAAGATCATGCCCCTGTTTGAAAAAGGGGAGGGCCCGCGCAATCATTTCTTTGCTGCTTCCAATCAAAGAGTTGATTTCCTGAAGAAGAGTTTCTTCTTCTTCGTTTGAGAGCACATCTTCGAGCTCGAGGAATCGATTTTTGGCAAAAAAGGTCAGCTGTGTGGCAAGAAGGGTCAAGTGCATAAAAAAAATCTCTTTAAAAGGAGGGATTAGAATACTCCTCAAAAGATAAAAGGACAAGGTTGGTGAAAAACCAATAAAAAGGGTAAAATAGAGGAATGAACCCCTATGATGATTTAAAATTTAAATTAAGCGAAATTGAAAAGAAGCTCCATGTTTGCTTTCAAAACAAAGAGCTCCTTCTCTTGGCTTTTGTGCATCGGTCCATCCTCAATGAGGTGAGGGATATTTGCCGGCATAATGAACGCCTCGAGTTTTTAGGGGACTCGGTCTTGAATCTGGCTATCACTGAGTACCTTTATAAAAAATTTGCGAATTTTCCGGAGGGCAAGCTTTCGTTTATGCGCTCCCTTTTGGTCTCTAGCGCTTCTTGCGCCAAGTGGATGGAAAAACTTTCTTTGGGCTCTTACATTCTTCTGGGCAAGGGAGAGCAGGAGCAGTCAAGGGGGAAAGAGACAATTCTTGCCGATACCTTTGAAGCCATTTTAGGGGCGATTTTTCTCGATTCTTCCTTTGAATCGGTAAAGAAATTTCTTTTTTCCCATTTTGAAGCGGATTTTCTTTTCGCTCTTCAGACCCCTGCCCATAACTATAAGGCAGACCTTCAGGACTTTTTACAAAAAATGATCCAGAAAAAGCCCTCCTATCAGGTAGTGGAAGAGACGGGCCCCTCGCATGCGAAAATCTTCTCTGTGAAGGTGTGCTTAGACTCTCGAGAGCTTGGGTTTGGCAGCGGCTCTTCCAAAAAAGAGGCCGAGCAGTTAGCGGCAAAGGAGGCTCTTGCGAGACTTAAGTCCGTCGATGCAAAAAACCCCCTCTGATGCTTAAGGCCTATCGCGCGCAGAGCCGCGCATACGGTTGGTTCTCTTGCCGGTACATAAAAGCGTGCCAAGTGGCAAAGTCCTGATCCTTATACACAAGTCAACATCCACAACCTAAAAGCGCTCCCATTAACATGTCTTGCAATCGTTTATAACCCTTCCAAATTGTTTGCCACCCAGGCTCCCCATCTGATTTGCGCCCTATAAAACCCCCCATACGAGCCAGAGAACGCCAGAAATCTTTCACCGTTTTCAATTTCACCATCAGATGCCTTTCTATGAGCGTAATCCAAGGCTTGGGCACTTTTTCCTCGACCGGTGTTTCCGGAGACAACCGACATCGTTCTCTCATCGCTAAAAGTTGCGTTGCTATCACCCCAATCATTCCAAATAGTGCAAGAATTCGGCTCGCCTGTTTAAGCTGATTATCTTCGATTCGAAAGCCCGTTTTGACCGCCTTATGATAATCCTCTATAAGCCAGCGTCGGCGGTAGATTCTGACGATTCTTAGGGAGTCTTCTTGATTGTTGACAGGAAGATTCGTAACCAATAGCCATTCTAACCTGGGCCTATCGGGACACCACACTCGAATATACGTCACTTCTTCACCTGCTGAACCCCCATTTCCTGGAGGAAACAATTTCGCTTTGACCCAAGTTATTTCCAGTGTCACTTCACCACCAAATTCTTCGCCTTTTGCTTTCACATACAGCGTGGATGTACACTTGGCTGTCTGTTGACGAATCCATGAAAAAAGACGTGTCTTCTCGCCATCAATCTCGACTTTGCGATCATGTCGCGCCCGCACTACACATTTCCACCCCAGCCTATTTGCATTATTCAAAAAATCATAAATATCATTGGCGCGATCGCCAACGCTCACCCAGTTCTCCTGGGGACGTCCCATTTTCTCTAACGTCCTCAGCCACACCTCAGATTCTTTCGAATCACTCGCCGATTTTTCTTCGGGACGCACCCAAGCCTCCTGGTAACCAAGTCCCAAAATTTCGGTTTCTTCAGATTCATGATATTTGGCGACCAGGCATGAGTGAAACATGAGTCCATTTCCGTTACTGTCCGCGGTTGGTCCAAGTCCATGTGTCCATGGATGGGAATTGAACAAAAGCTCTGAACCATCTTGAATAAATAGAACAAGCTGTTCCGACCAGCGCGCCTTTTCTAAGACTTGATCGTAATGGGGTTGTTGAAGCGCCTGATGTGTAATTTTAGGATTATCCTAAAAACGGCAGTTGAACCGCTCCGCACAACCAAAAATTTTGTGAATCTCCTCTAAAAATCAGTGTTATTGCTCAAATTTATCCGGTCACCCATTGGGTGATCGTGAAAGTTCAAGATAGAATTTATTTCTGAGAGAGAAATTTACAATTTTCAGGTCATGCGGAGCGGTTCAACTGCCGTTTTTAGGATTATTAAAAAAGCGGTAAGTTCCCTGGAGATCTGCCCATTTATCAAAGCGTCCTGCCAGGGACTCTTCAGGATGTTCTGCGCAACCTATAGCAACGTCAACGGCCCTCTTTTGCAGGGCGGGCATCTCCTACATCGATAGTAGAAAATTGTTCATAAATCCATTGTTCTTTCATGATACCGCTCCTTTTAAAAAAGGAACAGTATACTAAATTTTAGACTTGTGTGTAAGGATCAGGGCAAAGTCAGGGCTTTTTTCCAAGAGGGATTGGAAAATAGTACAGATTTTTGTTTAGGAACTAAATAGTAAGGGGGTTGGAGCACTCTCTATCAAGTTTTTTCTTGAGTCGAGATCATAAAGAATTTTATACGCACTTATGACCAAAAAAAACGCTAGTTTTGCAATTCCCTCTTATGATATGATTTTTCAATGAAGATTCACTTCAAGGTTCTCTATGGTGGAAAAAAGAGCTGGTAAAATTAATGAGGATAGTTTTTTTTTGCGAAATTTGCCACTTTTGAACTTCACAATGAAACTTTTTCCTGACGAGGACCTTAGTTCAGTATATGTGATTTGTGCTCAGCATCTTGTGTCAACCACATATTCCCTTTTTCATGCATTATTAAAATTAGGTCTTAAAGCAGAGAATTTATCAGCGATTGGAAAATGTTATTCAACAGATCCTATGGCTTACGAAGAAATGAAAAAGTTAGGCATAGATGTCTGCGCTTCTAGTTTGTCGTTTAAAAGTCATCGATCTTTTGATGAACAATATCGAGAGAATGTTAAAGAATTCATTAAAAAAAGAAAAAAAAAGCTGATAAACGATAATTTTGAAAAGATAATTGTTCTTGATGACGGCGGAGAGTTGATTTCCGAAATTAGGCCTTTCATAAAAAAGAAACAGAACGTAATTGGAATTGAGCAAACTAGTTCAGGATTTCATAGATTACAATTAAAAAAAATTGATTTTCCAATAATAAACGTTGCTCGTTGTCCTGCAAAACTAAACTATGAATCTCCTATAATAGCTAGGATTGTTGCTAACACATTGGTTGACTATATTGAGAGTCTTCCAATTCAACCAAAAGAAGTGCTCATCATTGGAAATGGACCAATTGGATCTCATATCGACAAAGTCCTTAGGGATACTTATAATGTCTCTACTTTTGATAAAAATGTTTCAAGAAGTTCTATCAGAAAAAAAGATTTTGAAAAATCGTTAAAAAATTTTGATTTAATTATTGGATGTACAGGGAAGGGCACGCTAACGCCAAAACATTATCAAATGCTTAAAAAAAATGTTGTTTTGGTGAGCGCTTCTAGTTCTCTCGACTTTGCAACTTTTAGCGGCTTAGTTCAGGCCGCCTGAAGCACTCGTCTTACTATATCATCCATCCAATCCACCATTTCTGGAGTAATATTTTCCACGGAAGGGGTGATTTTAGCCTTCCCGGAAATTAAATTATCCCTCCATATTACCATGCGCACGGCCCTCAACATATCGGAAAATGTGACGTGCTCTTTTTGGTGCCAAGCAGTTGCCTCTACCTTAAGCAAATTTACCTGTCCCAATCGATTTGCCATTAGGCATACGCAACTATATAACCCCATCAGTATGGGGGTCGATCGGGCTATTGCTCGATCCGACCATTGCCGCTGGGTCTCTACGCCAAGATGTTCACGTGTTTCCTCGAATGTGGTAAGCGTCTAATCTAGCCATCTTTTTTGTTTTCCTTCGTCATGGCACTCTGGTTTTTCTTAACCAAAGGAGTGTTATGCCAAGACCGTTCCCAGAAGAAAAAAGACGCATCTGGCAAGAAAAAGTGCAAACGCAACGAATTAGCGGATTAAGCATGGCGCGTTGGTGTCGTGAGCAGCAGGTAAATTACAATTCTTTCCTGTATTGGGATAAGCGCTTCCCTGAAAAATCTCAGATAACACGCGACTCTTTTCAAGAGCTCTATGAAGAAACTAAGACGGACCCAGGCGTTGCTATCGAATGTCAGGGAATGAAAGTTGTTCTATTAAAATCATTCGACCCAGTCGTTTTGGCTCAATGTCTACAAGTTCTCAAGGCACTGCCATGCTAAGTCTGCCTGCAAACGCCCGCCTGTTTTTGTGTCGCGCGCCTGTCAGTATGCGCAAGAGCTTTGAAGGTCTGAGCATTCTCGTCGAACAATTGTTCCCCGGAGAGCTCTTGTCCGGAGCTCTTTTTATTTTTCTAAGCCGACGCAAGGATCATATGAAGGTTCTCTACTGGGATGGTGATGGGTTTGTCATTTTTTATAAGCGCTTGGAAAAAGGTTCTTTTATTCCTCGGGAAGGAATGACATCAACGCTGCCAAGACGTGAATTTTTGATGCTTTTGGAAGGGGTCGTTCCCAAACGATTACAACCTCGGTTTTCTCTATGAAAATAATTCGACTTTTCGTGCATTTTTCTCTTCTTTTTTTAAAGGGTTTTTGCTATCATTTTCTCTATGAAAACAACACAAATTCTAGATCCTGCACAACTTCAAAACCAGATCGAAATTCTGCGAGTTGAAAATCTCGATTTACACAATACAGTGGCTTATCTCACACAACAACTCGACTGGTTCAAGCGCCAAATCTTCGGTAAAAAATCAGAGCGCATTATCTCAGATCTCAATGGAGAACAGCTACTGCTTGAAGGTCTCGATGCAAAAGATCTGCAGAGCAAAGAAGAAACTCAAACAGTCCCTGCTCATCAACGTCGTAAACCTAAGCGCAATGGCCAAGATGCGATCACTTTGGATCCCAACCTTCCCGTTAAAACCATTGTTCTCGATGTTCCCGAAGAGCAAAAAGTCTGTCAGGAAACAGGAACTCCTCTCGTCAAGATCGGTGAAGAGGTTACTCACAAATTAGCTCACGAGCCGGGGAGCTATTATATCAAAGAAACCATCCGTCCCAAATATGCCCACCCTCAAAAACCTGAAGACGGCGTTCTGACAGCCTTGTTACCCGACAGCATACTCTCTAAATGCCAAGCTGATGACAGTCTTCTCGCAGAAATTGTTACCCAAAAATTCGTTGATCATCTCCCTCTGTATCGCATCACCGAAATACTGGGTCGTCAAGGGGTTGGCATCAGCCGTAAGCTTCTCTCCCAATGGGTGATTCGCTGCGGTATGGCTCTCAAACCCCTCTATGAAGTCATGGTTTGCCAGATTCTTGAGAGCGAAAATGTTTTCATCGATGAAAGCCCAGTCAAATTACAAGCAAAAGACCAGTGCGATACAGCCTATATGTGGGTGATTGTCGGAGGAATCTCTTCAAATCCTGCCTACAGGGTCTATGATTTTCGAACGAACCGCCGTCATGAGAACGTCCTCGATATTCTTCAGGGATATCGCGGGTTTTTGCACTCAGATAAATATGGCGCCTACCAACGGTTGGCCGAGAAGAAGGTGATCACATGGTGTCCTTGTTGGAGCCATATTCGAAGAAAATTCTTCGATGCTGAATCGGGAGATTTACCATTTCGCGATTGGGTTCTTCGAAAAATCCGATATCTCTTCATGTTGGAGAAAGTCGCCTGGGCCCGGACACCTGAAGAGCGCCTGCAGATCCGCCAAGAAAAAGAAATTCCAATTATCGATGAGTTGATCGAGAAGATCAAAACACGACTTATGGACGGGAAGCTCTTGCCCAAATCAAAATTTCGCGAGGCGCTTGGGTATTTTTGCGGCCTGATTCCCTATTTAAAAAATTACACCAAGCACGCTTTTGCTCGTCTTGATAATAATGTAGCCGAAAGGGCCGTTCGTCCTCTCGCTATTGGCCGAAAAAACTGGCTCTTTTTCGGGAGTGAAGATGGCGGCGAAGCCGCTGCAATTTTACTCTCATTAGTACAAACTTGCCGAGGGTTGCAGATAAATCCAAGAGAATATCTAGAAGATGTGTTCCGGAGACTGATGGGGCACGCCGCTCAGAAGCTCGAGGAACTCTTGCCTGATCGGTGGTTTGCCGCTCGTCAACAGTCGAAAAAGCAATAGCTGATCTTCAATGATCAGCTATTGGCTCTATTCATCTTTTCGATCCTGGCTTTTCACAACTACTAACATTGGGTTTTTCGCAGTGCTGATAAGCAATTTTTCAAGATGGCAAGATCGAAGCATTCATCGAGATGAATGCGAACGCCCCGATATTCGATGGAGACTCCGGGTGTCGTAGGTGCATTAGGTTTCTTGCAAGACGATCGGCGTATCGAAGTTTTTGAGGAAAGGCAATCTTTCCAATAAACAAATGTACTATGAGCAATTTGATGTTTTCGACACCAGCTTGTAGCATTAAGACCGCTGTTTCTTTGTTGGCGAATGTTTTCTGTCCATTCGGCTAGTTTTTCTGATGAAATAGGTTCGAACATAGAGACTCCTTGGTTTAAAAAGACAAAGAGTGCCATGACTCAGAAATAGGAAAAAGATGGGTAGATTAGACGGTTACGAATGTGACCTCAAGTCCCCAGCGATCGATAAATAATTCTATCATACGTTCTGCCGTCATGAGTGGATCTGTGCTCATAAGAGGTAGAGGATCAAGTTTTCCTGTAGGATCCACCACCAAAGTCCATCGGATGGGAATAGGAGTCACTCCATCGGCTCCCCACATACATGTGTTAGACAGCACGCGAGCTACCCGTTTCTCTCCGCCGTAACCGACTACTTCCATTTCTTTCCAGGGCAATCCCTTCAGAGATAGCATCTGTTTAAAATTTTGCAATTTGACGCCCTTCTGTGCTGTACGTCCCCTTTGACCGGGACGTTTTTTGGCCGGGAAATCGAACAGGGCTGCATTCATTTTCAGTCGCGAAACAAGAGTCACCCCAGAACAGATACAGTTCAGAGCCAACTGTCCCGCAGCATATCCTCCATCGCCAACAAGAATTAGTGATCGCGCCTTACCTACCCATCGACGCACCTGTAAGACCATCTGACTCGCCCATTTTAATGAGGTTTTGTGCCGACGTTTCTTCGCTTCATCACATTTTTTAGAAGGCTCCAGTGCACTCAAAAAAGGCAATGCAAGTGCTCTCGACATAAACGGCAATTTCACAGAGAGCGCCATAACCTGCCACTTCAAACCCATGGCTTTGACCACTCGAGACTGTGACGATCGAACCGCATCTCGATAATAGCCCTTTGCTTTTATCTTCTTGCCACGCCTGCGCTCCAATGTCTCGTCAATGAGCAGAACCAAAGGATGCTGATCGGAGACAAAGATAAGCAACATAAAGAATAGGATTTTCGCTGCCTTGAGTGACGACCATTCCGCCCGGTTTAAAAGGTGATGGTACTTTGAAAAACCCGCCTGATGCTCAAGACCCATTGCGCGCAGAGCCGCGCACACGGTTCTCTTGCCAGTGCATAAAAGCGTGCCAAGTAATAAGGTCAGAGCTTTTTTCCAAGAAGGATTTGAAAAAAGTACTGAAAAAGGGGTGAGTACTGCTAAAATGTTTGACGATAGAGAGTCCATGAGAGCCTGCCATTTTGTTTTACTGAACCAAATAGTATGCGCGAAGCGGCACTCTCTATCAACTTTTTATTTTACAGATTGAAGCAAATGACTTTGGGCTATCAGATCAAAAAATGTACAAAGTCGAGGTTCTGACAGAGAATTTAATGCAGTACGCTTAAGGAAAAAGATTCCATTAATTTTTAATTGCCACGAGAACCTAAATATTGAAGGTATTCGTTTGATGAATTGCGGATTTCCGATTAACTTTTCTTCTCAGTATAGAGCTATTGATAGCGATGATTTACAACTTACCCGATCTTTACTTTTGTCTGCCATTCTTCAAGCCAATAATCATACAGACATCAAAAAGGGTTTTGTTCCATTAGACATAGAAAATCAAAGAGATATTATTCAGAAGTACTGTTCGCTTTTTGCGCAAAATGGACTTCTGAAAAAGGAAAAATTAGCTGTTTAAAAAGGATGGGGTATGACAACAAAGTATTATAAATTATCCCCTAAACAAATTTTCGAAGACATCATTCAATCTAATGAAATCCAAAAAGTTACGATCAGGGGGAAAGAATTTTTCGTATTTCCTCATGTTTACCCATCCGATAGGTTTAGGACTACAAATTTTGTTTTGGATAGCCTTCAGCCGTTATTTAAAGATTTTACTGTTTGCGATATGGGATGCGGTCTAGGAATTGTGGGTCTATTTGCTTTGCAACAAGGAGCAAAAAGTGTAGTGCAAGTAGATATAAATTCTCGAGCCATAGAAAATGCCAAAGCAAATAAGAATCTATATCGTTATTCCGATGAAAAGTTGAAAATTTATGAGAGCGATTGCTTTGATTATGTTCCGAAACAGATTTTTGACATTATCATTTTTAATATTCCTTTTCATAGTGAACCCTATGAAATTGAAGATCCACTAGAATATGCCTTTCACGATCCAGTTTTCTCTTCAACAAAGAAATTCTTCCGGCAAGTTGTAAATTTTTGTCATTCTGACACTCGTATATTCATTGCTTTTTCCAGTAAAGGCAATGTTTGTGAATTGGAGAAGATTTTTGACAATTCTGGATTGAAATGGAAGCTTTGGAAATCAATCAACAATGATCAAGAATTTGACAATCGAATTTATGAATTAAAAAGAAAAAACAGATAACTATTTGTTGAGAATTTAACATGAACGTTTCTAGAATTGTCGATATTGAAGAGTTAATTAAATTATATAATCTAGAGGCGCATCCAGAAGGGGGATTCGCACAGCTTTTATATCAAGATCCGAAAATTATAGAAGAACAATGCCTGCATGAAGGAATGAAGGGATCTAGACCAATTTGGAATGCAATTTATTATTTGCTTCCTCGGGGTAGCAGATGTGTTTTTCATAGGATCAAAATGAGTGAACTATGGAATATCTATTTGGGGGGGCCATTAGAATTGTTTGACATTTCTCCTTCGGGAGAATTAAAAAAAACCATTCTTGGGCATGACGTAGCTATCGGACATAAGTTGGCATATGTGTTTGCTAAAAATCACTGGATCGGAGCGAAGCCGATAAGAGGGTTTGAATACTCTTTTGTAAGCTGCGTAACATGTCCTGGATTTACTTTTGAGGATTGGGAAAAAGGAAATCGTATTGAGCTCTTAAAAATGTATCCAAGTTTGAGTGAATTGATTATTTCATTAACCTAAATATGATTTGCAAATGAACAAAACTTGCAAAAGGACTCGACTTTGCAACTTTTAGCGGCTTAGCTCAGGCCGCCTGAAGCACTCGCCTTACTATATCATCCATCCAATCCACCATTTCCGGAGTAATATTTTCCACGGAAGGGGTGATTTTAGTCTTCCCGGAAATTAAATTATCCCTCCATATTACCATGCGCACAGCCCTCAACATATCGGAAAATGTGACGTGCTCTTTTTGGTGCCAAGCAGTTGCCTCTACTTTCAGCAACTTTACCTGTCCCAATCGATTTGCCATTAGGCATACACAACTATATAGCCCCATCAGTATGGGAGTCGATCGGGCTATTGCTCGATCCGACCATTGCCGCTGGGTCTCTACGCCAAGATGTTCACGTGTTTCCTCGAATGTGACCTCAAGTCCCCAGCGATCGATAAATAATTCTATCATACGTTCTGCCGTCATGAGTGGATCTGTGCTCATAAGAGGTAGAGGATCAAGTTTTCCTGTAGGATCCACCACCAAAGTCCATCGGATGGGAATAGGAGTCACTCCATCGGCTCCCCACATACATGTGTTAGACAGCACGCGAGCTACCCGTTTCTCTCCGCCGTAACCGACTACTTCCATTTCTTTCCAGGGCAATCCCTTCAGAGATAGCATCTCTTTAAAATTTTTCAATTTGACGCCCTTCTGTGCTGTACGTCCCCTTTGACCGGGACGCTTTTCGGCCGGGAAATCGAACAGGGCTGCATTCATTTTCAGTCGCGAAACAAGAGTCACCCCAGAACAGATACAGTTCAGAGCCAACTGTCCCGCAGCATATCCTCCATCGCCAACAAGAATTAGTGATCGCGCCTTACCTACCCATCGACGCACCTGTAAGACCATCTGACTCGCCCATTTTAATGAGGTTTTGTGCCGACGTTTCTTCGCTTCATCACATTTTTTAGAAGGCTCCAGTGCACTCAAAAAAGGCAATGCAAGTGCTCTCGACATAAACGGCAATTTCACAGAGAGCGCCATAACCTGCCACTTCAAACCCATGGCTTTGACCACTCGAGACTGTGACGATCGAACCGCATCTCGATAATAGCCCTTTGCTTTTATCTTCTTGCCACGCCTGCGCTCCAATGTCTCGTCAATGAGCAGAACCAAAGGATGCTGATCGGAGACAAAGATAAGCAACATAAAGAATAGGATTTTCGCTGCCTTGAGTGACGACCATTCCGCCCGGTTTAAAAGGTGATGGTACTTTGAAAAACCCGCCTGATGCTCAAGACCCATTGCGCGCAGAGCCGCGCACACGGTTCTCTTGCCAGTGCATAAAAGCGTGCCAAGTAATAAGGTCAGAGCTTTTTTCCAAGAAGGATTTGAAAAAAGTACTGAAAAAGGGATGAGTACTGCTAAAATGTTTGACGATAGAGAGTCCATGAGAGCCTACCATTTTGTTTTACTGAACCAAATAGTATGCGCGAAGCGGCACTCTCTATCAACTTTTTATTTTACAGATTGAAGCAAATGACTTTGGGCTATCAGATCGAAAAATGTACAAAGTCGAGAAAGGAATGTTTATGCAGGAAAAATTATTGGAACATAATTGGATTGGAGCGAAGTCGATATGTGGGTTTGAATATCCTTTCGCAAGTTGCGTAACATGTCCTGGATTTACTTTTGAGGATTGGGAAAAAGGAAATTGTCGAGCTCTCTCTCTTTTGTACCCATATTTAAGAGGGATTATTGTTATGCTTTCAGGTGGATCATGAGAAACATTTTAATCACTGGTGCAGCACGCGGACTTGGAAGACATTTGGGAGAATTTCTTTCCAAAAAAAATTATTCTGTATATGGAACTACAAGAAATCCCAAGGCTTCAAAAAATTCAGATCTTTTTAGGCTTATTTATTTAGACTTAAAAGAAAGTGATTCAATAAATCTTTTGCATGATCATTTAAAAAAAATGAATGTGTCCATCGATGTACTAATTCACAATTCAGGAGTGGCTTATTTAGATCCTGCAGACGTATTGGATGAGGAGGAGTGTCGACATACTTTCGAAGTCAATTTTTTTGGACCTATATGCTTGACAACGAAACTTCTTCCCATGATGAAAAGGAATTCCAGAGGAAATATAATATTCATCAGCAGTATCGTTAGCATAGACCATTGGCCATATTTGGGCGTTTATTCTGCTTCTAAGGCAGCTATCGAATCTGTAGCTTTTGAATGGGCGGTTCTATTGAAAAGATGGAATATTCATGTTTCTGTTATTCGCCCAAACCCTTTGCCAACTAATATGCAAATTCTTCGATCAAAAAATGCAGGAAAAAGTCCTTATCCCGAACTGAATAAACGAGAATTAATTTGGGAAAATAGGCTATTCGTTTAATTTCGTCCAGTTGGTAGCTTAAGCCGCCTGCTTTTCCATGCCATTTTTTGCCCGTCTCTTGTGATTTTTTCTGGGTCTCGGCAATTCCACCTTATCTAATAACCATGTGAACAGATCTCGAGGTTTTTGTTCGAAAAACCTTTCTGCCGCAGTAGTGCCATCCGCTCGTCGTATAAAAAAATTGTGCAACACTGTTAAGACCGTGAGTGTATGTGCAGTCAATCGCCGAAATGCATGGAATTTTAATGACAACTGGCCATTTCTACCCTCCACACATGAGCTCGATCGTTGAAAAATTTGGGCGCATTCCAAGGCTCTACGCCACCATTCTACCTGCATAGAGCAATTTATTCCGCCCCATAACAGATTCTGTTTGAGGCCTTCTTCCAATTTGCGTAAAGTTGTCTTTATCGCTTCTTTTCGGACCTTCTTTTTAGTTCTTTGCAAACAGAGCTTTAAGTACTCTATCGCAACAAGCTTCTCGAATAACTGCCCATGCCACTCATCTAGTCCCATAGACTTGATTTGGACTGCAAGGAAGGAAAAGAAAAAACACAGCACGGCAATCATAGAGAGCAGCGATCCCTTGGATTTTTCCAGTTTTTTCTTTTGCTTGTCTGTGCAATCAGCCTCTTTGGCTACAGTTTCAAGCGTCTCGTAGGCAGTCTCAATCTTCGCTTTAACCTCCTCTGGAGCCTGCTTATCTCCTGTATCTAAACTGAAGGGATGATAAGCATGAGTGATGGCTCGTCTTGCTTCCTGAGCCATTCTATACTGCTTTTCGGTTGCCTCTATTTTCTTGCGATTCGCTTTTTCCTCTTTTTCTATTTCAAGAAGCCGATTTCCCACATTTATCCCTCTCTTAGATAGCTCTTCAACCCCACCTGCACGTTTCAACTGATCTCCAAATTTATTCAACGCTTCAAGTTTTTCTTTTTGCAAATCCTCTTGTTGCTTCTTCACTTGCTGGACAGTTCTTGCCAAGTGGCTTGTAAGTCCCTTGGTGATCTCTTGTTGGACATGAAAAAGATCCGAGCCCTTTATGACGTTCAGTGAATGGGTGGCAAGTTTTTTGAGTCCTGATGCCTCATCTCCCACTAACTGATATAAAGTGACATTCAATCCCTTGAGAGCAGATTGCGTGACCTTATGCCAGGTCTCAGCATCTCTTTGTTCTTCAAGCTGCTCTGCTAAAATATAGCCAGAGATCGGCTCCATCAAGATGAGAGTCATATCATCCATTATAAAGTTTTCATCAAGAGCTCCTGGGATGTTTTTATGTGGCATTTGTTTTGCAAGCCTTTCGAACTCTTCCTTCCCAAATACTGCCACCTGTTGGCCGAGCGTCTTGCAAACCTTCTGCAATGCAGACTCAGAGGTCCCTACAAATGTGTTTATATCAACTCTTTCAAAAAAATCATGGAGCTCTGGAATACCGCTATTTCCATTCAGATGGAAATGCATACAAGTGGCTAAAACCATATTATGCAACCAGGTTTGTCCGGAGGGAGATTCGAAAAAATGTACGACAGCCGGATCTCGCCTTCCATTAAGTGCTTTCTTCCGATCGATCCAGTGTTGCAAGGAAGTTCTGGGAATGTTATATTTTTTAGCTAGATTGCGCTGAGATAGGCCTCTTGCTTCATCTATAACCTTAGCCTGCGTGGATCGACCGATGATGCAATATTTTCTGGGCTTTTTTGCTTCCGTTTGACATGCTGTTTCCATAAGGCTTGCTCTTTCTTTATTTTTTTGTCCAAAAAAATTTTACTGAGCAAGTCCTTTTTATTTAAATATTTAAATGTCAGTTTCTGGAGAAATCAAGCTTGTGGGGAATCTCGGCAGAATCCTAGATAGCGTTCAACAGAAAAGAATCCCAAGAGACGGGCAAAAAATAGCATGGAAAAGCAAGCGGCTTAAGCTACCAACTGGACGAAATTAAACGAATAGCCGGAAAATATCAGCGATGTTTGTTCAACAGTCACACTTATTTTAGAAAATCCATCTCCTGATTTTGCATATCAAACAGGACCTTTTTCTGAGAGAACGGCAAAACATTTTCTTAATTCTAATGCGTATCAGGAAGCATTAGAAAAATATCAGAAAGATCTGAACCTATGATAGTCTTAGAATTTGTTCCGAATGCTTTTTGGCATGCAAAAAGAAATAATTATATCGTCCATTATCAATCGGCCTTGGATGTTTCAATTTTTTTAATCTATTATTTGTTGCTTCGAAAAATAAATATCCATTTTTCTTTAATATTTTTACAATATCTTCAGATTCATACCCGCACTTATTGCACCATTCCTCACAAATTTCTATAAAGATCTCGACTTTGTACATTTTTCGATCTGATAGCCCAAAGTCATTTGCTTCAATCCATAAAATAAAAAGTTGATAGAGAGTGCCGCTTCGCGCATACTATTTGGTTCAGTAAAACAAAATGGCAGGCTCTCATGGACTCTCTATCGTCAAACATTTTAGCAGTACTCATCCCTTTTTCAGTACTTTTTTCAAATCCTTCTTGGAAAAAAGCCCTGACCTTATTACTTGGCACGCTTTTATGCACTGGCAAGAGAACCGTGTGTGCGGCTCTGCGCGCAATGGGTCTTGAGCATCAGTCGGGTTTTTCAAAGTACCATCACCTTTTAAACCGGGCGGAATGGTCGTCACTCAAGGCAGCGAAAATCCTATTCTTTATGTTGCTTATCTTTGTCTCCGATCAGCATCCTTTGGTTCTGCTCATTGACGAGACATTGGAGCGCAGGCGTGGCAAGAAGATAAAAGCAAAGGGCTATTATCGAGATGCGGTTCGATCGTCACAGTCTCGAGTGGTCAAAGCCATGGGTTTGAAGTGGCAGGTTATGGCGCTCTCTGTGAAATTGCCGTTTATGTCGAGAGCACTTGCATTGCCTTTTTTGAGTGCACTGGAGCCTTCTAAAAAATGTGATGAAGCGAAGAAACGTCGGCACAAAACCTCATTAAAATGGGCGAGTCAGATGGTCTTACAGGTGCGTCGATGGGTAGGTAAGGCGCGATCACTAATTCTTGTTGGCGATGGAGGATATGCTGCGGGACAGTTGGCTCTGAACTGTATCTGTTCTGGGGTGACTCTTGTTTCGCGACTGAAAATGAATGCAGCCCTGTTCGATTTCCCGGCCGAAAAGCGTCCCGGCCAAAGGGGACGTACTGCACAGAAAGGCGTCAAATTGAAAAATTTTAAAGAGATGCTATCTCTGAAGGGATTGCCCTGGAAAGAAATGGAAGTAGTCGGTTACGGCGGAGAGAAACGGGTAGCTCGCGTGCTGTCTAACACATGTATGTGGGGAGCCGATGGAGCAACTCCTATTCCCATCCGATGGACTTTGGTGGTGGATCCTACAGGAAAACTTGATCCTCTACCTCTTATGAGCACAGATCCACTCATGACGGCAGAACGTATGATAGAATTATTTATCGATCGCTGGGGACTTGAGGTCACATTCGAGGAAACACGTGAACATCTTGGCGTAGAGACCCAGCGGCAATGGTCGGATCGAGCAATAGCCCGATCGACTCCCATACTGATGGGGCTATATAGTTGTGTATGCCTAATGGCAAATCGATTGGGACAGGTAAAGTTGCTGAAAGTAGAGGCAACTGCTTGGCACCAAAAAGAACAAGTCACATTTTCCGATATGTTGAGGGCTGTGCGCATGGTAATATGGAGGGATAATTTAATTTCCGGGAAGACTAAAATCACCCCTTCCGTGGAAAATATTACTCCAGAAATGGTGGATTGGATGGATGATATAGTAAGACGAATGCTTCAGGCGGCCTGAGCTAAGCCGCTAAAAGTTGCAAAGTCGAGAAAGATAACTGGTTTAAACTTCTCTAAAACTTTTATGGATCCCTGAAGAACAAAGAGCTCAGATCCCTCTACGTCACATTTAATAAAATCAACAGAATTTATTTTGTAATCAATTATCGTTTGATCCAACGTTTTCATTTTGCATTTTATTTTTTCAACGTTTTTATGATCGATTAGATTTTCTATGGAAGCTATTGCAGACCCTCCTTTAAAATAATAAAACAGCCTGTCCTCGTCGCTATTAGATATTCCGCAATTAATTGGAATGCAATTTTCAATGTTGTTCATTTTAAGATTTTTAATTAAAAATTCATATGAACGCGGGATGGGTTCGAAAGCATAGATTAAGGAAGAGGGAAATCTTTTGGCAAAATTTGTCGCAAGCCATCCGATATTCGCACCGACGTCGATAATTGTGTCTCCATTTTTTATTAGATTATAAGCCATGGATTCATCTTCAGAGTCATAACACCCAAAATTTAAAATCTCAAATGGTGCTGACCGTGCAGCACCATCGGTTTCCATTTTTATGTGTAATGGAGAAAAGGTAAAAATTACGCAATCTGGAAGAATTTCAATGGATTCTATTTCCGATTTTAAAATTTCTCTGGAGTATTCTAATAAAATCTTGTTAAATTCATGCCGTTCAGAAATATATTCGTATCTGTTGAGCAATCCCTGGTTGAATTGATCCTTAATTGATGTGAAAATATATTTTAACCCTTTCCCTCGTTTATTTAGCTCATCGAAAACTATCTTTAAGTCAATGGTAGAAATGTCCAAGTTTTGATCTATTGGATAGAGAGGTTTTGAGATTTCTAAACTTTTTCTTTTAGACTTTTTCTTATCATCCTTGTATTCTTCTCTGATAATGAGTCCGCACCCAAATGCAATTAGAAAGGCTGGGAGAAAATTAATAGCATTGAAAGATATTTTTCCTGTAAGCACTTCAAATACAGTGATAAAAATTGGAAGAGAATACCCGAGGGGCGCGAGGACTATTGGTCTAGCATATAAGAAAGCTTTCAAAAAATAACACAGTACAATTCCAAACAAAATACCACATACAGATGAATTTGCGATCATTATATATGGAATATTTGGAAAGTGGAATTCTGGCTTGCCAATATAAAACAAAAGTGTACCTAAAAATATTAATCTCGACTTTGTACATTTTTCGATCTGATAGCCCAAAGTCATTTGCTTCAATCTGTAAAATAAAAAGTTGATAGAGAGTGCCGCTTCGCGCATACTATTTGGTTCAGTAAAACAAAATGGCAGGCTCTCATGGACTCTCTATCGTCAAACATTTTAGCAGTACTCACCCCTTTTTCAGTACTTTTTTCAAATCCTTCTTGGAAAAAAGCCCTGACCTTATTACTTGGCACGCTTTTATGCACTGGCAAGAGAACCGTGTGTGCGGCTCTGCGCGCAATGGGTCTTGAGCATCAGTCGGGTTTTTCAAAGTACCATCACCTTTTAAACCGGGCGGAATGGTCGTCACTCAAGGCAGCGAAAATCCTATTCTTTATGTTGCTTATCTTTGTCTCCGATCAGCATCCTTTGGTTCTGCTCATTGACGAGACATTGGAGCGCAGGCGTGGCAAGAAGATAAAAGCAAAGGGCTATTATCGAGATGCGGTTCGATCGTCACAGTCTCGAGTGGTCAAAGCCATGGGTTTGAAGTGGCAGGTTATGGCGCTCTCTGTGAAATTGCCGTTTATGTCGAGAGCACTTGCATTGCCTTTTTTGAGTGCACTGGAGCCTTCTAAAAAATGTGATGAAGCGAAGAAACGTCGGCACAAAACCTCATTAAAATGGGCGAGTCAGATGGTCTTACAGGTGCGTCGATGGGTAGGTAAGGCGCGATCACTAATTCTTGTTGGCGATGGAGGATATGCTGCGGGACAGTTGGCTCTGAACTGTATCTGTTCTGGGGTGACTCTTGTTTCGCGACTGAAAATGAATGCAGCCCTGTTCGATTTCCCGGCCGAAAAGCGTCCCGGCCAAAGGGGACGTACAGCACAGAAGGGCGTCAAATTGAAAAATTTTAAAGAGATGCTATCTCTGAAGGGATTGCCCTGGAAAGAAATGGAAGTAGTCGGTTACGGCGGAGAGAAACGGGTAGCTCGCGTGCTGTCTAACACATGTATGTGGGGAGCCGATGGAGCAACTCCTATACCCATCCGATGGGTTTTGGTGGTAGATCCTACAGGAAAACTCGACCCTCTACCTCTTATGAGCACAGATCCACGCATGACGCCAGAACGTATGATAGAGTTATTTATCGATCGCTGGGGACTTGAGGTCACATTCGAAGAAACACGTGAACATCTTGGCGTAGAGACTCAGCGGCAATGGTCGGATCGAGCGATAGCCCGATCGACCCCCATACTGATGGGGTTATATAGTTGCGTATGCCTAATGGCAAATCGATTGGGACAGGTAAATTTGCTTAAGGTAGAGGCAACTGCTTGGCACCAAAAAGAGCACGTCACATTTTCCGATATGTTGAGGGCCGTGCGCATGGTAATATGGAGGGATAATTTAATTTCCGGGAAGGCTAAAATCACCCCTTCCGTGGAAAATATTACTCCAGAAATGGTGGATTGGATGGATGATATAGTAAGACGAGTGCTTCAGGCGGCCTGAACTAAGCCGCTAAAAGTTGCAAAGTCGAGATCTACAATTTCAATAAGACGAGGCAATGAATACATTGATGCTTGTTGAGTCCCTGCAAGCACTTCAGCATCTAAAATTAGTCTTGTTTCAGCCATCGAATATGTGTGAATAACATGAGCCGGGCGGCCATGTTTTGAAGGGTTGTAACAAATCTCTGCACCTTCTTGGTGGCCGTAAAGCGGCTTAACTGTCGTGTCAACATCAAGGATCCACTTTTCCAACAGTAGAGGGTCGTAGCAGATCTGAAGATGTTTTTGTTGCCATTGTTTGCAAGCTTCCTCATCTATCCTTTGAAAAGCCCTTCTGGCTGAATCTTCACTCAAGACTTTCTTCATTCCAAGTAAAGGTGGGTTCACTGCATCCTGTCGAATGGAGGTGATATGCGCGTAAGCGTCTAATCTAGCCATCTTTTTTGTTTTCCTTCGTCATGGCACTCTGGTTTTTCTTAACCAAAGGAGTGTTATGCCAAGACCGTTCCCAGAAGAAAAAAGACGCATCTGGCAAGAAAAAGTGCAAACGCAACGAATTAGCGGATTAAGCATGGCGCGTTGGTGTCGTGAGCAGCAGGTAAATTACAATTCTTTCCTATATTGGGATAAGCGCTTCCCTGAAAAATCTCAGATAACACGCGACTCTTTTCAAGAGCTCTATGAAGAAACTAAGACGGACCCAGGCGTTGCTATCGAATGTCAGGGAATGAAAGTTGTTCTATTAAAATCATTCGACCCAGTCGTTTTGGCTCAATGTCTACAAGTTCTCAAGGCACTGCCATGCTAAGTCTGCCTGCAAACGCCCGCCTGTTTTTGTGTCGCGCGCCTGTCAGTATGCGCAAGAGCTTTGAAGGTCTGAGCATTCTCGTCGAACAATTGTTCCCCGGAGAGCTCTTGTCCGGAGCTCTTTTTATTTTTCTAAGCCGACGCAAGGATCATATGAAGGTTCTCTACTGGGATGGTGATGGGTTTGTCATTTTTTATAAGCGCTTGGAAAAAGGTTCTTTTATTCCTCGGGAAGGAATGACATCAACGCTGCCAAGACGTGAGTTTTTGATGCTTTTGGAAGGAGTCGTTCCTAAACGATTACAACCTCGGTTTTCTCTATGAAAATAATTCGACTTTTCGTGCATTTTTCTCTTCTTTTTTTAAAGGGTTTTTGCTATCATTTTCTCTATGAAAACAACACAAATTCTAGATCCTGCACAACTTCAAAACCAGATCGAAATTCTGCGAGTTGAAAATCTCGATTTACACAATACAGTGGCTTATCTCACACAACAACTCGACTGGTTCAAGCGCCAAATCTTCGGTAAAAAATCAGAGCGCATTATCTCAGATCTCAATGGAGAACAGCTACTGCTTGAAGGTCTCGATGCAAAAGATCTGCAGAGCAAAGAAGAAACTCAAACAGTCCCTGCTCATCAACGTCGTAAACCTAAGCGCAATGGCCAAGATGCGATCACTTTGGATCCCAACCTTCCCGTTAAAACCATTGTTCTCGATGTTCCCGAAGAGCAAAAAGTCTGTCAGGAAACAGGAACTCCTCTCGTCAAGATCGGTGAAGAGGTTACTCACAAATTAGCTCACGAGCCGGGGAGCTATTATATCAAAGAAACCATCCGTCCCAAATATGCCCATCCTCAAAAACCTGAAGACGGCGTTCTGACAGCCTTGTTACCCGACAGCATCCTCTCTAAATGCCAAGCTGATGACAGTCTTCTCGCAGAAATTGTTACCCAAAAATTCGTTGATCATCTCCCTCTGTATCGCATCACCGAAATACTGGGTCGTCAAGGGGTTGGCATCAGCCGTAAGCTTCTCTCCCAATGGGTGATTCGCTGCGGTATGGCTCTCAAACCCCTCTATGAAGTCATGGTTTGCCAGATTCTTGAGAGCGAAAATGTTTTCATCGATGAAAGCCCAGTCAAATTACAAGCAAAAGACCAGTGCGATACAGCCTATATGTGGGTGATTGTCGGAGGAATCTCTTCAAATCCTGCCTACAGGGTCTATGATTTTCGAACGAACCGCCGTCATGAGAACGTCCTCGATATTCTTCAGGGATATCGCGGGTTTTTGCACTCAGATAAATATGGCGCCTACCAACGGTTGGCCGAGAAGAAGGTGATCACATGGTGTCCTTGTTGGAGCCATATTCGAAGAAAATTCTTCGATGCTGAATCGGGAGATTTACCATTTCGCGATTGGGTTCTTCGAAAAATCCGATATCTCTTCATGTTGGAGAAAGTCGCCTGGGCCCGGACATCTGAAGAGCGCCTGCAGATCCGCCAAGAAAAAGAAATTCCAATTATCGATGAGTTGATCGAGAAGATCAAAACACGACTTATGGACGGGAAGCTCTTGCCCAAATCAAAATTTCGCGAGGCGCTTGGGTATTTTTGCGGCCTGATTCCCTATTTAAAAAATTACACCAAGCACGCTTTTGCTCGTCTTGATAATAATGTAGCCGAAAGGGCCGTTCGTCCTCTCGCTATTGGCCGAAAAAACTGGCTCTTTTTCGGGAGTGAAGATGGCGGCGAAGCCGCTGCAATTTTACTCTCATTAGTACAAACTTGCCGAGGGTTGCAGATAAATCCAAGAGAATATCTAGAAGATGTGTTCCGGAGACTGATGGGGCACGCCGCTCAGAAGCTCGAGGAACTCTTGCCTGATCGGTGGTTTGCCGCTCGTCAACAGTCGAAAAAGCAATAGCTGATCTTCAATGATCAGCTATTGGCTCTATTCATCTTTTCGATCCTGGCTTTTCACAACTACTAACATTGGGTTTTTCGCAGTGCTGATAAGCAATTTTTCAAGATGGCAAGATCGAAGCATTCATCGAGATGAATGCGAACGCCCCGATATTCGATGGAGACTCCGGGTGTCGTAGGTGCATTAGGTTTCTTGCAAGACGATCGGCGTATCGAAGTTTTTGAGGAAAGGCAATCTTTCCAATAAACAAATGTACTATGAGCAATTTGATGTTTTCGACACCAGCTTGTAGCATTAAGACCGCTGTTTCTTTGTTGGCGAATGTTTTCTGTCCATTCGGCTAGTTTTTCTGATGAAATAGGTTCGAACATAGAGACTCCTTGGTTTAAAAAGACAAAGAGTGCCATGACTCAGAAATAGGAAAAAGATGGGTAGATTAGACGGTTACATATGCGCATAACGCTTTTGACCTGAAAGTACAGCTAACAAAAGTGTTCCTAAAACATCCGTCTTTGATGGTGCATTAGGGCTGCTGTAATATAGAGGGCAATCACTTACCCATGGAGCAAATAAATTACACGTTTTTAGAAATTGTGAAAAAAACACCAGTTGACCAATCGGCGTAACGGGACTTTGGTTATCCCACTCAACGTGGACTAATCCCGCGAAAGTGTCGCAGTGAATACCTTGAGGTGGTTCTTGAAATTTTGGGGCATTCAATTCACAATTTGATAGCTCACCCAAATGGTGACTGATGGCTGGGAAAGAATTATCTTCCATAACGTCCTTAGAGTTCAGAAATTATGGCAAAAAACTATATCAGAATCTGATTTTAACTGCCGTTTTTAGGATAAAGAAATTTATCGAAAAGAAACTCAAACTCAAGGTCAATGAAGAAAAGAGCAAAACCAGAAAATCGAAAGAAGTAAAATTTCTAGGCATGACGATCATCGAAGGAACAATAACCATCGCCAAAGCCGCTTATGATAAGGCAATGGAGAAGGTGAGAAGTATGATTCCTAGAGGATCCCACCTACCCATTGAGGTAACCGTCTAATCTACCCATCTTTTTCCTATTTCTGAGTCATGGCACTCTTTGTCTTTTTAAACCAAGGAGTCTCTATGTTCGAACCTATTTCATCAGAAAAACTAGCCGAATGGACAGAAAACATTCGCCAACAAAGAAACAGCGGTCTTAATGCTACAAGCTGGTGTCGAAAACATCAAATTGCTCATAGTACATTTGTTTATTGGAAAGATTGCCTTTCCTCAAAAACTTCGATACGCCGATCGTCTTGCAAGAAACCTAATGCACCTACGACACCCGGAGTCTCCATCGAATATCGGGGCGTTCGCATTCATCTCGATGAATGCTTCGATCTTGCCATCTTGAAAAATTGCTTATCAGCACTGCGAAAAACCCAATGTTAGTAGTTGTGAAAAGCCAGGATTGAAAAGATGAATAGAGCCAATAGCTGATCATTGAAGATCAGCTATTGCTTTTTCGACTGTTGACGAGCGGCAAACCATCGATCAGGCAAGAGTTCCTCGAGCTTCTGAGCGGCGTGCCCTATCAGTCTCCGGAACACATCTTCTAGATATTCTCTTGGATTTATCTGCAACCCTCGGCAAGTTTGTACTAATGAGAGTAAAATTGCAGCGGCTTCGCCGCCATCTTCACTCCCGAAAAAGAGCCAGTTTTTTCGGCCAATAGCGAGAGGACGAACGGCCCTTTCGGCTACATTATTATCAAGACGAGCAAAAGCGTGCTTGGTGTAATTTTTTAAATAGGGAATCAGGCCGCAAAAATACCCAAGCGCCTCGCGAAATTTTGATTTGGGCAAGAGCTTCCCGTCCATAAGTCGTGTTTTGATCTTCTCGATCAACTCATCGATAATTGGAATTTCTTTTTCTTGGCGGATCTGCAGGCGCTCTTCAGGTGTCCGGGCCCAGGCGACTTTCTCCAACATGAAGAGATATCGGATTTTTCGAAGAACCCAATCGCGAAATGGTAAATCTCCCGATTCAGCATCGAAGAATTTTCTTCGAATATGGCTCCAACAAGGACACCATGTGATCACCTTCTTCTCGGCCAACCGTTGGTAGGCGCCATATTTATCTGAGTGCAAAAACCCGCGATATCCCTGAAGAATATCGAGGACGTTCTCATGACGGCGGTTCGTTCGAAAATCATAGACCCTGTAGGCAGGATTTGAAGAGATTCCTCCGACAATCACCCACATATAGGCTGTATCGCACTGGTCTTTTGCTTGTAATTTGACTGGGCTTTCATCGATGAAAACATTTTCGCTCTCAAGAATCTGGCAAACCATGACTTCATAGAGGGGTTTGAGAGCCATACCGCAGCGAATCACCCATTGGGAGAGAAGCTTACGGCTGATGCCAACCCCTTGACGACCCAGTATTTCGGTGATGCGATACAGAGGGAGATGATGGCCTTGTTCACTTCGAGAGGGAAAACTTTCGATCAGTGGATGGCACAAGTTAGCAAAGTCGCCCTCATCATTGAAAAACAAAGTCAGTCGCATTAACAACTGACCGAAGAAGTGAACATGGCCGAGATGATCAACGAATTTTTGGGTAACAATTTCTGCGAGAAGACTGTCATCAGCTTGGCATTTAGAGAGTATGCTGTCGGGTAACAAGGCTGTCAGAACGCCGTCTTCAGGTTTTTGAGGGTGGGCATATTTGGGACGGATGGTTTCTTTGATATAATAGCTCCCCGGCTCGTGAGCTAATTTGTGAGTAATCTCTTCACCGATCTTGACGAGAGGAGTTCCTGTTTCCTGACAGACTTTTTGCTCTTCGGGAACATCGAGAACAATGGTTTTAACGGGAAGGTTGGGATCCAAAGTGATCGCATCTTGGCCATTGCGCTTAGGTTTACGACGTTGATGAGCAGGGACTGTTTGAGTTTCTTCTTTGCTCTGCAGATCTTTTGCATCGAGACCTTCAAGCAGTAGCTGTTCTCCATTGAGATCTGAGATAATGCGCTCTGATTTTTTACCGAAGATTTGGCGCTTGAACCAGTCGAGTTGTTGTGTGAGATAAGCCACTGTATTGCACAAATCGAGATTTTCAACTCGCAGAATTTCGATCTGGTTTTGAAGTTGTGCAGGATCTAGAATTTGTGTTGTTTTCATAGAGAAAATGATAGCAAAAACCCTTTAAAAAAAGAAGAGAAAAATGCACGAAAAGTCGAATTATTTTCATAGAGAAAACCGAGGTTGTAATCGTTTAGGAACGACTCCTTCCAAAAGCATCAAAAATTCACGTCTTGGCAGCGTTGATGTCATTCCTTCCCGAGGAATAAAAGAACCTTTTTCCAAGCGCTTATAAAAAATGACAAACCCATCACCATCCCAGTAGAGAACCTTCATATGATCCTTGCGTCGGCTTAGAAAAATAAAAAGAGCTCCGGACAAGAGCTCTCCGGGGAACAATTGTTCGACGAGAATGCTCAGACCTTCAAAGCTCTTGCGCATACTGACAGGCGCGCGACACAAAAACAGGCGGGCGTTTGCAGGCAGACTTAGCATGGCAGTGCCTTGAGAACTTGTAGACATTGAGCCAAAACGACTGGGTCGAATGATTTTAATAGAACAACTTTCATTCCCTGACATTCGATAGCAACGCCTGGGTCCGTCTTAGTTTCTTCATAGAGCTCTTGAAAAGAGTCGCGTGTTATCTGAGATTTTTCAGGGAAGCGCTTATCCCAATACAGGAAAGAATTGTAATTTACCTGCTGCTCACGACACCAACGCGCCATGCTTAATCCGCTAATTCGTTGCGTTTGCACTTTTTCTTGCCAGATGCGTCTTTTTTCTTCTGGGAACGGTCTTGGCATAACACTCCTTTGGTTAAGAAAAACCAGAGTGCCATGACGAAGGAAAACAAAAAAGATGGCTAGATTAGACGCTTACCCATTGAGAAAGCCATGAAAGAAGTAAACACATGGTATCAGGGATGGGCATCTTACTTCAAGATGACCCAATACCCTTCTCAACTGAGGGGGATAGAGGCTCATATCAGGAGAAGATTTAGAGCCCGAATCATTTATCAGCAAAAGAAGAAAAGAAATCTTCTTTCGTTGCTGCTGAAAAGAGGAATAGAGAAGAAAAGGGCAGGTAAAACGGTATACTCCAACCGAGGCACTTGGAATCTGTCTCATACAGCAGTCCTAGATAAAGCTTTTTCGGTAAGATGGTTTATAGAACAAGCAGGACAAATAATAATTTCCAACGTAACAATGAGACATTGGTTCGAGATTGAGAAATGGGTAAAATTAACATGAAGAGCCGTGTACGGACCCGTACGCACGGTTCTGTGAGAGGACGGAGCCCAAAGAGGGCTCCTCCTACTCGGCTGTTTAACCGTTCACCAAAGGTGCAGTATGCAACACACTCCTTGTCGAGAGCTCGCCCTCGGCCATCCATACTGAAGCGAATGCCTTTGCTTAGAACTGCATTGACGAACTCTCGTGAGGAAAATTGAGCCCCCTGATCGGTATTGAAAATCTCTGGCCGTCCGTGCTTCTCGTTGCCTCCTCGAACGCCTCTATGCAAAAAGTGCCTTCCAGGCTGTTCGAAAGCCGGTGTGCTAAAACAAGGCGACTGAACCAATCGATCACTGCCGTAAGATAGACAAACCCGTCGGGCAACCGAATGTATGTAATATCGGTACTCCAGACCTGCAGAGGTTCGGAGATATCGAGATCCCGAAGCAAGTAGGGAAACTTGGGTTGCTCCGGGTGGCTCTTGGAGGTGTTGGGGCCGGGCTGTTGGCCCACCAAGCCAATTTCTCGCATTATCCCTTGAATGCGTTTTCGGGTGACCATTTTCCCTTCCCGCCGCAGTATTGCAGTAATGCTTCGAGAACCTCGATGGGGCCTTTCTGTATAAAGCTCGTCCACGAGTCTCATGAGGTGCAGATCTTCCGGGCTGCGGGGAATTGGTTGGTAGTAATAGCTCGAACGTACCAATCCTATAAGATTGCATTGAGCTACCACCGAAAGTTGTTTGTGTCTGTCTTCTATCCACTGCCTTTTTTCCTCTATCGAGAGATCCCTAGTTTTTTTTTGAGATAATCCAACTCAACGGTCAATTGACCTATCTTCCTCTCCAGGTCTTCTCGTTCAACCGGTTCTCGCTGCCGTTTTGATCCTTTGCGTTCAAAAATTGTCTCTGCACCATCGAAAAGCTCCCGTTTCCACCGACTAATTTGCATCGGATGTACGCCATGCTCGCTTGCAAGTTGTGCGAGAGTTTTATCTTCCCTCAATGCATCCAGAGCAACCCTTTTCTTGAATGCTGCTGTCCTCGGTGGTCTTGCCATTTTTTATCTCCTTGCTTAGTAGTTTACGTTGCAAGAAGTAAATAAATCTACCTGTCCAGTTTTTGGGATCCACTATAGTATGTGAACAAGGTCCTCTTCACGCTAGAAATTAAAACGCTAGACGATCCATTTCAATCAGCTGGACTGACCCTTGAGATTTCATTCACAGTTTTTTTGGAAAGGTCATTATTATTTGAGTCCAATTTAGATTTTTCCGCTGTTATTAGGTAATAGTCTATAAGCCCTCTTCGATACCCCTTATACCAATTTCTAGTCCAGCTTTCCTTGAAATCTCCTTGAGCTGTCCATTGATCAAATCCATACCAAACATTTTTTCCTATGCTTTCAATTATTACGTTTTTGAACCCATTCGCTTTTAAAATTTCTTCAAGCTTGTAAATAGACGTAGCTTTATCTATTCCGCGTTTAATTGTTTGGATCATAGCAGAGAGAGAGTCATGGGATTTATCCGAGGTGCCAAAAAAACCAGCTATTGCCAATCTTCCCCCCGGCTTAAGAACTCGACTAGCTTCTTTAGCAAACTTCTCTAAACTCTCGAAATGCTGAGCAGCTTCTACCGAAAAAATTTTTTCAAAACTATTTGAAGCATAGGGGATATTTTCAGCAGATCCTTCTTGAAAAAAAATTTTATTCTGATTTTTCTGAATTGCTTCTGAATTTATTTTTTTAGCTCTTGAAATTTGAGCTTTAGAAATGTCTATTCCATGCATTTCTTTAGGATTGAATTCCTTCAGGACCAATACGCTTCCCACGCCCTGACCGCAAGCAATTTCGAGCAATTTTTCTCCTTCAATTACTTTTAATTTTTTAACAACTTTGCGATATAAATTTTTTTCACTTTCTATCCTTTGATCAACACTAATCATACCTTCTTTCACCGGCAGTTCCCAGAACCCAAAATTAATGAAATTACCAGCGAAAAGACTACAGGCGCTAAGATCATCATGATCGTACATTTCCGCAACACTTCGCTCTTCTCTTCCCTTAAATTGTGTTGTAGTTATGGACGGGAAATAGAACAAGTAGGCTATCGTAGCTAACGACAGGGATAAAGCCACTCCACAAAAAATTTTCAGATATTTTTTAACTAGCACTCTGCTACCAGAGACAACAACTTTATCTGCTATTTCAACATTACTCTCGCTAGGCATATTTTTCTCCCCTTTTTTGGATTATAGTTGCGAGCAAAAATAGAATTATGGACATTAAAAGAATTAATTTCTCTCCTGGATTAAAAAAAACTATAATAAAAACACCAATTATTGACGATAATGATATAATAAGATCAATAATGCCGCAAGTCATTCCTCTATAGTTTGCAGAAGTTGCAGATAAAACAACATCAAAAACAAAAGGCAGATAAAATCCCCCTAAATTAGAGAACAGCATCAGCTGATATGGCAAATCAATATTTAAATCCGGAACTAAGTAGTCAGTAATAAGAGGGACAACAGATAAAAGGACTCCAATCCCAAAGCAGAACGTAAGTAATGACAAGTGGGGTATTTTTCTATAAAATATCCCCACCAGGACTCCTATTAAAGATCCGATTCCCAGAGCAGAAAATAAACCTTCATTAAAAGCAAGATTTTCAAAGAACGTATCAGATATAAAGAAAACAAGCTGTCCAGGAAAAAGCGCGCTTAGGGTATAAAAAGCTCTTTTACTGCTTTTTTCATGGGCAAAATTTTTCGCAATCTCAATGTGATGTTCTTGCCTTATATCTTTTCTGTCTTTAAAAAATAAAAAACTAATCGCTGTATTAACAACTAATGTAATCAATGCGGCTATCAATATGTCCGATGCGATGAAATCATTTATTGTCAAATAGAAACACCATGGAATAAATTGGGCTATAAAAGTAATCGCCATCAATTTAGCTTTCGATTTTCTAGGAAAGTTATCTACCAAAGCTGCTCTAACAACCGGAGATGGGTTGAAAAAGAATCCAATAAGAAATAATGGGAATATACTAAAGTTTTGCCACAGTAAAAGAGGCAAAATCACTACACCAAATATCTGTGTAATAACCAATATCTTTTTCCTGGAATACTTATCTGAAAGATATCCTAGTACGAAGCCACCAATTGCTTGAGCTGAACGCCATGCAAAAAATTTAATTTTAGATTCGTTAATAGGAGCGTGTAAATAGACCTCAATTGCGATTACTTCAAATAAAAAAATAACAACAAGCATTGGGATTAGAGCAATAATAAATTCATAAATCCCTTCGCTTTTTATTTGAGCTTTTTTATCAACCATATTCTCCACGCAAGTCGATTTAACCTTTCTTCAGCAAGATGCATTTCACTCTCGTTTACTCATAGCTCTTTTTCATATTTGTCTGAATGCATCTAGCTATGGACGCTTTGGAAATGACCATAGTAGCTGAGAAAAGATTTTTAATGCCAATAATCATCAGCATTTGCACGGGAGCGGAAAAATGATCCAGTCCAAGCATATGCACATAAATGGGCGATGCAATGCCTGTAACTTGAAGGGAGATCACTAAAGACAAAACCGTGATGATCATCGAAAATATCCGATAGCTTTTGGGATCTCTTTTATCCACAATAATTCCCTGGATTGGAGCTACAAGCGACTGACAGCCAAGAAAAACAAAAAAGATCCATGCAGGAGAAGCAACTTTCAATGCCATGTAAATTAAAGCAGCATCAACTGCCAGATCTACCAGCATATCAAACATCGCTCGAATCGAAACAGGCGTGGTTCTTTCTTCATCTCCCACTTCAAGAGGAAACATTTGAGTCCAAAATAACCACTCTGAAAAAAACCTAGTCGTAATGAAAAATCCAATAAATAACAGAAGAGAAAAATTCGCATCCATCTTCAAGACAATGGCGAGAGCAATTGCAGGAAGTAAAAAGGTGCTTGCTGTTGCAAGCCCACTGACGAATCCAAAATTACTTCTCATTTTCTGCGTCTCAGAACTCATAGGGTCTCTTTTAGAAAAGCTTTTCTCGCTGTTTTTATCAATGTTCGAACGCAGAAGCCAAAGACGACTATAGAAAAAACAGCTACGGCAATGGCAAGGCTATAGCCTACTTTTAAAGCTAATAGAGCAGCAGCGATTGTCGTTGCAACCCAAACCAAACTCATAGGAAATAGCCGGGCCAATAAAAAGATTCGATAATGGGTCAATTTGCTTTTCTCAAAAACTCCAAAAAGGGCTGGGTAATCATGTTCTTTTTCCATGAGCAATCCCTTATCCACGCATAAAGCAACTTCTGTAATGTCTTTGAAATCCCTTCTGAGACTTAGCATCAACAGAAGAAAGCATCCTATACCAGGGATAAAAACTCCAAACGAAATGGTTGGGACCATCCCATAATTGTGTAAAAAGTAAGATGCAAAAGTAGTCAGCGTGAATAATCCCATGATCTTCCAGTAGAAAAACTCACGGTCTGAATGCTGTCTCAGAAAATGCCAATAAAGATCTATCAAATGTTTATATGCGAAATATGCGTCTTCTGGGGAAAGATCCTCTTCTTTTTTGGAAAAATTGACTAGCATGAAACCCCATTTTTTTAAATTTATTCTTATTGGCACAATATCAAAGCCTCTGAGTGGAAATCTAGTACAAAATTCTGATCAGAGCCATTCCCGATCAGCAATTCCCGCCCGTATTGAAAAAGAACAAGGCCGCCACTTCTCTGTTTTTCATCAGGTATTTTTGAAGCCATTTTAGGGGCAATTTTTCTCGATTCTTCCTTTGAATCGGTAAAGAAATTTCTTTTCTCCCACTTTGAAGCGGATTTTCTTTTCGCTCTTCAGACGCCTGCCCATAACTATAAGGCAGATCTTCAGGACTTTTTACAAAAAATGGTCCAGAAAAAGCCCTCCTATCAGGTAGTAGAAGAGACGGGCCTCTCGCATGCGAAAATCTTCTCTGTGA
Organism: uncultured bacterium; assembly: GCA_963716985.1. Classification (GTDB taxonomy): domain Bacteria; phylum Chlamydiota; class Chlamydiia; order Chlamydiales; family SM23-39; genus JAJZPH01. The sequence goes on from OY970323.1 coordinate 527,269, forward strand.
AGGTGTGCTTAGACTCTCGAGAGCTTGGGTTTGGCAGCGGCTCTTTCAAAAAAGAGGCCGAGCAGTTAGCGGCAAAGGAGGCTCTTGCGAGGCTCTAATCCGTCGATGCTGTTTGATCTTAGCCTTTCAGCATTCGATCCACCCCGGCTTTTGGTATTGTTCTCTGCCTTTCCAGGTTTTTGAAAGCAAATGCTATTTGGGCCAATGAAAAATCGAGCGCAAATGATCGAGCAGCCTTTTTTCCCAATCATTATTTTGCACAAACGAGGTGCGTGGATTTTTTAGGCAATACTCCACCTGTTGGCAGAGGGGGATGGAGAGATCTGCCTTGTGTCCCGCGCCCATTTGTTCAAGGACCGATCCGTTGGCCTCTTCCCAAAGATAGGAATGGAGGATCAAAAGATAGGTGGACGAGCGAAGAACTTCCGAGACCATGGCGCCGCCGGCCTTTGAAATTGTTACGGGACAGATATTTAGTAGCTCATTCCACTGCTGAGAAGAAAGCAATCCATAGAAGGCAAATCGTTTGGAAGAGCCCGCTTTTCGGCTGAGCTTTTCTTTTAATTGAGCGTTGGTTCCTAAGGCAAAAAGATATTTCATATCCTCTTTTTCGCTCTTTGCTAGCTGATCGAAAATTTCTTCTAGGATGCCGGCGCCGTTTCTTCCCATAGAAACAAGGATAGGAGTTTGGGTAGGCAGGATGTTCCATTTTTTTCTAAGATCTTCCCTCTTTTCAAAAGAGTCGATACGATTGATTTCTTTGCGAAGGGGATAGCCTAAAAGCTCAAATTGTTTTTCGATGATCTCTTGAGGCTCTTCTGTGATTTGAGCAATTTTTCCCATGAGTGTTTTTGGTTCATCTTGCTCGTCATAGAGATCCATCCGATTGTTTTTGAGAAACAAGGGGCGGAAGATGCGAGGCTTTAAGCTTGGGAGCCAGAATCTGAGCATCTCGGGGTCGATCTTCCCATAAAGGCCCATTAAGTAAGAGGAGAGCTCGTAGTCGCTATGGAACATCCGAAAGGGGATGCCGAGCGTGCAAAGAGGAATGTCGTCCATTGTGTAGCTTCGAGTTGAAATGATGAGATCGGGTTGGAGCCGGCGCATCAGTTCCTTTAGCTGTAATCCCAGGCAGGAGGGAATGTATTTTCCGATTTGTTTACTGAGAGTGTCTCGCTTTTTTAAGGGAGCCTTGCCCTGATTTGCCTGTTGGAAAAGATCGGCGTAAACGCCATCGAATGTCATAGCTCCGGTTGCGCGCATGAGCAGATCCCATTTTCTTGCTATCTTTTCGACATCGATGAGGATCGGGCGCATATGTTTCGTCGAAGATAAAAAACTCTCGAAAGCCTGTGCCACCGCATAATTTCCGCCGCTTGCCGAGGTGGTGAGTAGCGCAATCGTATAAAAAGGGGGATCTTTTTTTAAAGAGAGCGGCGCACGCGCGGGGATGTTTGCTATCTTACAGAATTGCTCGAGTAATTCTTGATGCTGTCCAAACCACTCAAGAAGATCTCTATTCTCTTCCTTTACAGCTTTGATGAGAGAATTTTTCGGAGAAAATTGAAGAGAGCCGAATAAAACGCATACCTTGAGAAGCGCTTTGGAAAAGCTCTCCTTCATCTCTTCCGGTAAATGGGGAAGAATGTGGCAAGAGTAAGCTTTTTGGATAATGTCGGCTTGTTCGGGATCTTTTAAAACAAAAGCGAGATCTTCATGGAGAGGGGTGGCATAGGGGATTTTCGGATGTTTTTTTCCCTGGTAGTCAATCAGAACGTCGTGATCGATCTGATAAAGATTTTCTAGAAAAGAGGAGGTGTCGGGCCCATTGGGGGTCGATTGGCGAGAAAATAACACAGCATAATCCTAAATAATTAATGTGAAATTATTTTTATAAAACCATCTGATAATTTTAATGTCCGTATAAAAATTTAGCAAGAAAAACGCTCATTTTGCAACAATTCCCGCTGAAAAATTTTCTCCTCGATGATTGATCAATTTTACGAAAATTTTTTCGTAAACCCCCACTTTTTTGGCATAAAATTTTCAGTAGCTTCGAGGAGAAAAATGCAGTTTTTGCTCAATTTTTTAGCAAAAACAATTAAGCCTTTTAAAATAAACAACTTGTTCAGCGGGAATTGGTGCACGTAAAATCGAACTGTTGCTTTTAAAGAAAGTGAAGAATACCCTTAAAAAACAGTTTTTTAAGAAAAAATATGGTTAGCCATTTGCAAAATCCCTTTATTGTTCAGGGGGACATGACGGTCTTGGCAGAGGTGCATTCTCCTTTGTATGAAAATGCCAGGGATCAATTGGCTCGTTTTGCTGAGCTGGTCAAGTCACCGGAGCACATGCATACCTATCGCATGACTCCACTTTCCATTTGGAATGCCGCCGCCGCCGGTTATTCATGTCAGGAAATGATGGATACATTACAGACTTTTTCTAAATATGAGGTTCCCCGACATGTTTTTCAAGAAATGCAGGAATTGGCCTCCCGCTTTGGCAAATTGAAGATTTATAAGGCCGAAAAAGAGGGATCCCTTCTCTTAGAAGCACAAAACGAATTTTTGGCAGAAGAATTGGTCCATCATAAAGAGGTAGGTCCTTATTTATCGAATCGAATCGATCAAACAAGCTTTTGTATTCCGATAGCCCTTAGAGGAAAACTCAAAATTGAATTGATCCGTATGGGATGGCCTGCTGAAGATTTGGCAGGATATATAGACGGGGAAAAACTCTCTCTCTCCCTTAGAAAAATTTCCCTTTCGGGAAGACCATTTGATCTTCGGGATTATCAAAAGAAAGCAGCCCAAGTTTTTTATGATCAGGGAAGTGTTAAGGGAGGGGCCGGAGTGATCGTTCTCCCCTGCGGTGCCGGTAAAACGATTGTTGGCATTTCAGTCTTATCCCAAGTTGGATCATCGGTTCTTATTTTAACGACAAGCGTAAGCGCTGTCAGACAATGGAAGTCGGAGATTTTAGATAAAACCTCTATCGATGAGAGTCTTGTGGGAGAGTATTCGGGACATGTTAAAGAATTAAAACCCATTACGATTTCGACCTATCAGATATTAACCCATCGAAAAAGTGAAGCCGACCCCTTTCTTCATTTTCGCCTTTTCTCCGAAAGAGAATGGGGGCTCATTATTTACGATGAGGTCCATGTCCTTCCTGCTCCTGTCTTTCAAATCACAGCCGAAATCCAATCAAAAAGAAGATTGGGATTGACGGCAACTTTAGTGAGGGAGGACGGAAAAGAGACCGAAGTTTTTGCTTTAATTGGACCTAAAAAGTTTGACATTCCCTGGAAAGTGCTGGAAAAGGAGAATTGGATCGCAAAAGCACTCTGTTTGGAGGTTAGAATCCCTCTTCCCGAGTCGATCAAAATGAAATATGCACTTGCAGATCGTCGAGATAAATTTCGCATTGCGTCTGAAAATCCCGACAAATTTCGCATGGTTAAAAAAATTTTAAAAAAACATCAGGGCTTGCCTACCCTCATTATCGGACAGTATATTGAACAATTAGAAAAATTGGCGAAAGAATTAGACCTTCCTCTCATTGATGGTAAAACCCCACAAAAAAAACGGGATCTTCTTTTTCAAAAATTTAAAGAGGGAAAAATAACAAAATTAGTTGCGTCAAAAATTGCCAATTTTGCTTTGGATCTACCCGATGCACAACTAGCGATTCAAATCTCAGGAACATATGGCTCAAGGCAAGAAGAGGCCCAAAGATTAGGGAGAATTTTGCGGCCGAAAAGCGGGCAAAATCGGGCCTATTTTTATACTTTGGTTTCTCAAGACACAAACGAAATGGATTTTTCTCGCAATAGACAGCTTTTTTTAACGGAACAAGGATATGCTTATGAAATTTGCTATTCTAAAGATTTTTCATAAAGGAGTGAGCTCGTCAACAAATAACCTCTCCCCAGGAACGAATATATGCACCTTGGAATGCCGCCTCAATTCCGGGCTCTTATGGTTACATTTATTTAAACAAAAAACAATAGGAGCAGCGCTTTCCTCCCACCCCTAAAGAAGAGAGTTTCGCGCTGTCAAATGAAGATGAAATTTGAAGAGAAGCTCAAAAAAACCTTGTATGATGTTTGTTCTCTTGGTGATTTGAAAAAAATTTGCAAAGCAAGAAAATTTCCCCCTTTGCCCTCTTCGGTAAAAAAAGAAGAATATGCCCAGTATGTGGAGAGGAAATTTGCAACCGAAGAGGGAGTTGAGGAAGTTTGTAAAACCCTTTCGGCAGAAGAGCTGAATATTTTGAGAGTTTTGTGTGCATTGGAAAATCCTTTAACCCTTTCCGATGTATATTATTTTTTCGATGAAGAGGATGATGATTTCTTCGAAAAGAAAAAGCTAGAAGAGATCAAAACCAGGTTATTATGGAAAGGACTGGTTCTCCTTTATCCTTCTCGGGAATACGAAAGCGGGAGGTGTTTGCATGCGCATTTCTCTTTAATCGAATTTCCAAGACAGTTTGAAAAATTTATCCCCCCACTTTTTATTCCACTTAAGCCTATAGAAAAAAATCCCCCCATCGAAGATTGGAGAAAGTTGGCCAAAAGCATTTTGCTTACCGATTTTCAAGAAAAAAACAATAAAGAAAATCGGTTTTTTTCTTTACAAGGAGGAATATTATCCTGTGGTGGAATAAAAAATCCTTCCATAGAGAATCTCTATGAGGTTTTTTCTAAAAGCTGGTTGAAAATTTGTGCTACGAAGTCATCAAAATTCCCAAATCCCCAACCTTGGACAGAGGAACAGCTTGGTAATATTCGTAGATATCTTCTGGAAAAAATTCCCCAGGATAAAATGATTGCAAAAAAGGAACTTTTTATCCTTTTTGCAAATTTTGGATGCGATTTTGACGAAAGTTCGAAAGATCAATTTATTAAATTTGGGATCGAATTTGGGTTTTTGGGAGTTATTCTTTTGAACGGGGAAGAATATTTTACCATCCACATTCATGAAGAAAAAACGATCTTGCCGGAAACGCCCCTTGTTTTTGAAGAGAAGGGAGATAGGGTAAGGTTTTCCTTGAAGAGCGAAAAAGATCTTGTTCATTTATTGACACTCGCAAAAATCTCTTCCGTAGATATGGAAAATGATCTTTTTTTCTTTAAGCCCGATGGAATAAAATTGGGGTCTTTTTACGAGAGCATTCCCGGTTCTTGGATAGAGGAATGTAAAAAAATCTCGACTCTTTATCGTGGTTTTTTTGAAAGAATCGAGATGTTAAGAAAAAAAATTTTTGTCCATAGCAATCTCATTATTTTCCGTATAAAAAGTTTGGATATTCGAATGGTGTTTATTGAGAATTTTGGAGAAAAGATGTGGAATTTGGGAAAGGATTACTTTGCAGTTTCTAAGGAGGACTATCCCATTTTTCTTGAATGTGCAAAAAAGAAGGGTTTTGTTGCTAAGATTCTAAGGAGAAATACATTAAATGGATCAATCGAGTGATGATTTTAACATAAGACAGGATCTGCTTTCTTTTTATTATTATGTCAAAGATCGCTATGTCAAACGTTCTTATCGAGAAAATAGGATTCCTCAAGTCGATTTGAAACGACTTTCTACAATTCTGCAGGTTCCTAAAGTATTAAAAAACTTTGAGGAAGAGACGGGGTGTTGGTCTGAATTCATTTGCGATTTGGCCTACCATTTGAAAATCGTAAGCTATATAAGACATAAAGAGTCTTCTTGGTATGTCGACAAAATTACCGATAATTTTATTCGCTTGCAACCTATCGCGTGGAAAAATTATTTACAAAATCTCTCGGGTGACAAGGAAAAGATGATTTTGGATGTGTTGATGAAAAGTTCTGTGAATGAATTTTATCACAAATCCTCCCTCGGTATTTCTCCTCGCTTTCCTACAAGAGGCCGCGACTACTGTGGCTCAAATGACATGGATCTTTTTTCGATTCGAGTTCAGTTATTAAAACTCCTTTCTTCCTATGAAGAGAACAAAGAAATCCCCTTTTCGGATTTTGTCGAAAGGGTCAAAAGGGAATATCCCCACTTGATTTTGAAAAAAGGAAAACACAAACAAAAGTATGAATACTTTTATGAATATGTGACTTCCAAAGATCTCCCCTATCCAAAGGAGAAGGAGATTCAAGAAACCGACAGCGATGCTTTCGAGCGTGTTGAAGGAAGATATTTGGCATTTTTTCTGGAAGATATTCCCGCCCTCATGCAATTTGTCCGCCTAAAATATGATCAAAAGGTTGTCGAAGATAGGCTCTCTCCCTCTCCCATTCATTATATCAAGTCATTCACGGTTTTGCCGAAATTGAAAGGGGTTTTAACAAATCAATCGGAGTTCCATCGTGTTTCTGTGACGATTACCGCCGATTTTAAAATCTTTCTTGATGCCCCCCTTTTTCCCGATCGAGAGAGAGAATTACTTGAGCCCTATTGCAAAGTTCATTCCTATGACAAACATGTTTTGACATTAGAGCTGAATCGTAAAAAAAGCGTGGAGAGTTTAGCGCGGGAAACAACGATCGAAACACCTATTGATGTGATCAAGAAATTGACGAAAAACATTCCACAAAATGTTATGATTGAGATGCAAGAGTGGTGCAATCAAGCAGACCAACTGATTGTTTATGAAGATTTTGGCCTTTTAGAGCTTCGGGATTTTCCCGAAATTTACAAAGAGAAGCTTTTAGAACAGATGAAGGACAATATTTCTGAGCAAATTGTTCCCGGTCTTTTTCTTGTTCGTGCTCCAAAGAATTCCTATGAGTACATGAAGTTAAAAGAATGGGCACCTGAAAAAATTGAACATTCGATGAAACGACTTTTGCTTGAGTGGACTCCCTTTCGATTTATTCGAGAGACAAAGGTTTTAGAAAAAGTGCGTTTAGCAGAAGTTCCTTTTTTTGCCATTCAATCGCCACACGTAGGTATTTTGAAGAAATTAGACAAGTTTTTGCAAGAAGAGGGAGTGAAGCCCACCTTTTTTTGCAAGGAGACAAACTCCGTTATTTTTCCCGAAACGGGTCGAGTGAAAATACGCTCTTTTATAAAAAAGATTTCGACCGAATTTGAGTGCGTTGGGGAGCTTTCAACATAGGCTTCTTTTTTTAAAAAATTGTCTGAAAACTTTCCCCCATGCCAAGGAAAACGCTCGTTTTGAAAGAGTCTTTTACCTGCCGAAACTTAGGAAGGTTTTTCCCTCGTTTCGATCGGTTTTTTTCATCTGAAAGCGAAAAAATTTTTCGGACCATCTTTTCTCAAATCCTTTTTTTTGTGTAAGATTTCGACTTAAATGAGGGGTGTTATGAAAAAAGTGGTTTTTTTGATCGGAATCTTTTTTTGTTTTTGTTCCGGACTTTCTGCAAAGATCGTCGAGGTTTCTTCCGTCAAAGAGCTCCCGAGTTTTTTGGAAAAAGAGATGCTTGTGATTTTGGACATCGATAATACAATACTGCAGACCGCACAGCTGCTCGGATCGGATCAATGGTTTGACCATCGCATAAATGAATATCAAGCCTCGATGAGCCGTGAGGAGGCCTTTGAAAAAACCTATGGAGAGTGGCTTGCGATCGAATGTTTGACAAAGGTCAAACTTGTGGAAGAGCAAACGGCTGCGCTCATCAGCAAGCTGCAGCAAGAGGGATATACGATCATGGCGCTTACGACGAGAAGCGTCGATTTGTGCTTTTGCACGTTGCGGCAATTTAAGTCCTTAGGGATCGATCTTTCCATCACGCCGCCCTCGCATGGAGATTTTTTCTTTTTGAACCAGCGGCCTCTTCTTTATCGAAGAGGCATTCTTTTTACCGATGGAACCAATCGGGGCGCGGCACTTTTGAAGTTTTTGCAAAAGATTCACTATTCTCCAAAGTCGATTTTGTTTATCAATGATAAGGAAGTCCAATTAAAAGAAGTGGAATCCATCTGCAAGAAAACTGCGACGCCCTTTGTCGGACTTAGATACGGATATCTCGACCAAAAGGTGAAGGAGTTTGATGGAAAGCTCGCGCAGATGCAATTCGAGCAGCTCGGATCGATTCTTTCCGATGATGAGGCAAAGAAAAAGATATCCCCAATGAGGTAAATCGATGGGAAAAGAAAAGGTGGTTTGGGAGTGTGTGCATTGCGGACATACCCAACCCAAATGGACGGGCAGCTGCAATCAATGCAATCAGTGGAACTCTTTTATCGAACAGCTGGTGGTCGCATCCAAAAGACACCCCAGTGAAAAAAATGGAGCCAAGGCGGTGCGCCTTCAGGATCTGGCAGAAAGACAAACGCCGCGCATCAAAACGGAAATGAAAGAGTTCGATCGTCTGATGGGGGGAGGTATCGTCCAGGGGTCTTTGATTCTCGTCGGGGGGGCTCCAGGCATTGGAAAATCCACGCTTCTTTTACAGGTAGCGCAAGCATTTGCCATGCAGGGAAAAAAAGTGCTCTATATTTGCGGAGAGGAGTCCGAGGAGCAAACATCGATTCGTGCACGGAGAATTGGAATCGAAAGCGAGCGCCTTTTTTTGCTCAGCGAAACGGCGATGGATGCGATCAAAAATCAGATCGAAGAGGTCAAGCCGGAAGTGATCATTGTCGATTCGGTGCAGATTCTCTATAAATCGGAGATCCCCTCATCAGCGGGCTCGGTCGTGCAGGTTCGTGAAGTTGCCATGGAGTTCATGCATCTGGCCAAGGGATGCGGCATCACCACTTTTTTAATTGGGCATGTGACAAAAACGGGAGACATTGCAGGGCCGAGGATTTTGGAGCATATCGTAGATGTTGTCTTAGAGCTCGAGGGGGATCGGCAGTATGGGTTTCGCTTGCTTCGCTCGATGAAAAATCGATTTGGCCCTACCGACGACATCACGCTTTTTCAAATGAAGGAGAAGGGAATGGAAGAAATTCCCAATCCTTCCCTTCTGTTTTTGGAAGAGAGAAAAAAGGAGCTCGCCGGCTCGGTCATTGTGCCGACAATGGAAGGAACGCGTTCTTTGCTGATCGAAATCCAAGCTCTTGTGACCCCTTCCGTCTTCGCCAACCCCTCCAGACGCTCTATTGGACTCGACCCCAATCGCCTAGCGCTTCTGCTCGCAGTATTGCAAAAAAGGATGGGATTTCATCTGCACACGTCCGATGTCTTTGTTTCGATTGCCGGAGGGATGAAAATCTCAGAGCCCGCGATCGACCTTGGAGTATTGGTGGCCATTGCTTCTTCTTTTTCCAATCGGTCCACCGACGGGGATCTCATCGTTTTTGGCGAGGTGGGGCTCGGCGGGGAGGTGAGGGGAGTGCCCCATGTGGAGAATCGTTTGAAAGAGGCCATTCACATGGGATTTAAACGCTGCCTTCTTCCCCATTTAAGTTTGCGAGCAATTGGAAAATCTTTTGCAGGAAAAATTGAGCTCAAGGGCGTCGATCTTGTCGATGATGCGATCCATGCTCTTTTTTAATCTGGTGGAAAAATTTTTCTTTGCGGTATCGTAAAAAAAAGTTTTTACAGGGGATTTTTGTGGAAAAACAAATAGCAACTCTTCCTCAGCTGCCCTATGGCTTGAAAGATTTAGAGCCGGTCATTTCTAAGGAGATATTAGAACTTCATTATGCGAAGCATCATGCCGGATATGTTAAAAAATTCAATGAGGCCGTTGTCCTTTGGAACGAATCAAAGGAAAAAGGAGATCTGGAAAAACTCGTCGATCTGCAATCGATCCTCCAATTCAACGGAGGGGGGCATCTGAACCATAGCTTCTTTTGGGAGTCTCTCTCTCCCAAGAATAAGGGCGGGGGCGTCCCACCTAAGGGAAAGCTGAAGAGTGCGATCGAGCGGGATTATGGGTCTTTGGAAAAGATGATGCATTTTTTTCATGATATGGCCAACGGCATTCAAGGATCCGGATGGTGCTGGTTGGTCTATAATCAACATTCCCATCATCTGGGGATGACGACCACTCAGAACCACGGGACGGTGACTGCCATCGGGCTCACTCCTCTAATGGTCCTCGATGTCTGGGAGCATGCCTATTATTTGCAGTATCACAATGTCCGCAGCGATTTTGTGAAGGCCGTCGATGAAATTCTCCATTGGAGCGCCATTGAAAAAAGATATGAAACGGCTGCTGCATACTAAAATTTTAATTATGAAGTTTTAGACTTTTCTTCATGTTGTAAAAATAAAGTCTCTTGTTTTATAACTGTTGTTTGTTCTATCGAAATTTGGGGAAACATGGGTCTCTTTTCTAGAAGTAAGCTAAAAATCAAAGTTGAAACGAGCAAAAAAGATAATTTTAGCGGATGGATTCAATGTTCCGGCTGCTCAGAAATGGTGCATGCGAATGAGCTTTTGCAAAATTTGAATTGCTGTCCCAAATGCGGCTATCACTACCGGCTCTCCGTTAAACAGAGAATCGAGCTTTTGGCAGACGAAGGAAGCTTTGTAGAAAAGTTCCAGGAGATCCAGTCCACAGATCCGCTGGGTTTTGTAGATTCGCAAAGCTATCCGGATCGTTTGGAAGAAGCGAGGAACAAATCGGGCCGCGATGAAGCCGTCATGGTGGGCAGCTGTCTGTTGGAGAATCAACCGGTCGCTCTCGGAGTGCTCGATTTTAGTTTTATGGGCGGGTCCATGGGCTCTGTCGTGGGAGAGAGGATCGCCCTTTTGATCGAATATGCCGCGGAAAAAAAATGTCCTTTAATCATTGTCTCCTCTTCCGGAGGCGCCCGGATGCAGGAGTCGATCTTTTCCCTGATGCAAATGGCCAAAACATCGGCGGCGCTCACGAAGCTTCATGAGGCAAGGGTGCCCTTTATCTCCATCTTTGCAAATCCTACAACGGGCGGAGTGACCGCTTCCTTTGCGTCTTTAGGAGACATCTTGATTGCCGAGCCAGAAGCTCTGATTGCATTTGCAGGTCCCAGGGTGGTGGAGCAGACCATTGGGCAGAAATTGCCGGAGGGCGCGCAGAGATCAGAGTTTCTTCTCGAGAAAGGAATGATCGATTGCATTGTGCGCAGAGCTGATCTTAAAAAGAAGGTGGCCTTTTTTCTTTTTTTTCTCTCCAACAATGAGAGATCATTTTCTTCCGATTGGAAGAAAGAAGATTCCCTTGATGAAAAAATGGCCGAACGATTAAAAGAGCTTTTGAAAGTTGCCGAGGGTGACGCTCTTGCGAAAAGAAGTTAACATTCCCATTACCGTAGCAGAGGGTGGATTGATTCCCCAATATGGCTCGCTTGATGCTTCCGGAGCCGATTTGTATGCTGCGATTGAAGAAAGCATTCTGTTAATGCCTGGGGAGCATAAGCTGATACCAACAAAGATCCGTGTAGAAATTCCCGAGGGGTATGAGATGCAGATTCGGCCGCGGAGCGGACTTGCCCTTCATCATGGCATTAGCGTTCTCAACACTCCCGGAACGATCGACGCGGATTTTCGCGGAGAGATTGGAGTGATTCTTGTGAATCTGGGAAATAAACCTTTTGAAATCGTGCCGAAGATGCGCATTGCGCAGCTGGTTTTATCTCCTATCTATCATGCAATTTTTGTGGAAAAAGAGACGCTTGCAGAGAGCAAGCGAGGAGAGGGTGGCTTTGGTCACAGCGGAATGTTCGGATGAAAAGAAGATCTCTCAAGAGGATGACGAGAAGAAGCATAAAAACATCTCTGTTTTCCCTTATCTGAGAAGTTCTCGGATTCTTTTCTTACAGGAAACGTCGCGAGAGGGCGCTTTGCAAACTCTTGTGGAAAAAATGGCCCTGGAAGGAGTTGTCCCCTGCAAGGAAAAGTTTTTGCGGGCCTTGATTGAACGAGAGCGCTTAGTTTCCACAGGCATTGGAATGGGAGTGGCGATTCCCCATGCGAAGATGGGTGATTTTTCCGACTTTTTCATTGCGATCGGCATTCAGAAAAAAAGAGGGATTGGATGGAAATCGTTGGATCGCGCTCCCGTGCGTCTTATTTTCATGATCGGCGGGCCCGATCGAAAACAGTCGGAGTATCTGCATATTCTTTCGGGGCTTACCTCTGCGATCAAGCAGGAATCCATTCGAAAAAAGATGCTGCAGAGCTCGTCTTCGGAAGAGATCTTGAATCTTTTTCAAAAATTTTAAATATTTTTTAATATTTCTTCTGTGTTCTTTTTTTTTCTTTGTGATATTTTTAAATTTCTATTCAAATGAGAGTCGTTGGAGGTTAAGCAAATGGATTTGAAAATCAAAGATGTCGCAGAATTATTGGGCGTTTCAGAAACTACGATCCGGCGCTGGCTTGCAGACGGGATCATTCCTGCCTATCGTTTGAACCATCAATTTCGTTTCAGCCGCGAAGAGATTCAAAATTGGGTGATGAGCTGCCGCATGAATCGCCCCGCTGAAGAAGCGCCTCCGCAAAAGATTTCGCTGAACGATGAAAAAACAGAATCGATCATCGGCCATCGCATGGGCACGCAAGCATACAGTCTTTTTCGTGCGCTCTACAAGGGAAGCGTTTTGGATGAGATCTCTTCCCATACCAAGGAAGAGGTGATCGAAGAGTCCGTGCAAATCATTGCGAAAAATCTCTCTTTGGATGCGGAAGTGCTCACGGAACTTCTTCTGGATCGGGAGCGTCTGATGCCCACCGGACTCAATCATGGAGTGGCAGTTCCCCATACGAGAGATTTTCTTCTCCAAAAACCCTATGACGTAGTGACCGTTGTGTATCCTCAAGAGCCCATTGAGTATGGTTCGTTAGACGGACAAAAAGTCCATACGCTCTTTTTCCTCTTCGCCTCTTCGGACAAGAGCCATTTGCATCTATTGGCAAAGCTGGCCCATTTTACCCGCCAAGAGCAGACGCTTGCATTCCTGAAACAAAAGCCGGGAAAAAATGCCCTGCTCGAGTATGCCAAAACATGGGAAGCGACTCTGCGCCCTTCAGAAGAGAGCGCTTCCGCAGAGGTTCTCTCTTAGCCTCACAGGCTTTGTGGGAAGCAAAAGCAACTGTCTGCATGGCTTGCAGTTCTAAGATTTGCTTTTGCTCTATTAAGGTTGGGACTGATGATTGAACCATGCAGGTAGCGCAAGAAGTAGCGAACCACATGCTACGCCAACCAGGACCGCTATCTTTAGACATGTCCTTAGACCTTCTGAGTTCGGCCTACGGCCAACCACCTGTCGTTCCAAAGATTCTCGATGTCTTCTTATTGCTTCATCTGCTTCACGTCGTTCTGTTTCTCTACGTAGATGATCGGCGATTTGGTTATGACCAGTTGCGAGAGCAATTCTAATAGCTAAACTTCGGTCATCCTCCGAAATAGGCCCATCAAGTAGAAAGCAAATCTTAACATAGTCATCTAGCCCGGCAGCGATTTGAACAGACACGCCACGATCACGAGCACGACCTGCTAATATGCGATCGACAACGGCTCGAGCCAGCTCGGAAATAACAGTACCATCTGCCAGTAGACGATCGACGACGTTTTGATGGCCATGTTCGGAAGCTGCTCTAACAGCTTGGACTCGAGCAAACTCGGGAATAACAGCACCATCTGCCAATAGGCGCTCGACGACGTTTAGGTGGCCATGGAAGGCAGCTGCTTCAACAGCGTCGTTTCGAGCAAACTCGGGAATAACAGCACCATCTGCCAGTAGGCACTCGACGATGTTTAAATAGCCGTTGCTAGCAGCTGTTTCAACGGCTTCGCCTCGAGCCGTCTCGGAAATAACAGCACCATCTGCCAATAGACGATTGATGGTACCCACATGACCATTTATCGCAGCTGCTATAACAGCATAGTCTCGAAACTTATCCTGAATGGTAACGCCCTCTGCCAATAGACAATTGACGATAGCTACATGACCATTTTTAGCAGCTTCTAAAAAAGCGATGCTTCGATCAAGTTTGGAAATGGTTCCATCGCGTAGCAATCGAGAAACGATGTCTGTATGGCCACGTTGAGCCGATTCTCTAACTGCTACTCCTCGAGCATTTCTGGAAAGGATGCGATGACCACATAAGAGCCGACCGGCGGCAAGCAAATCGTTTTCATCATACCCAGGAGTTAAAAGTCTTCGGACTTCAAGTAAATCGTGCAGGCCATGACCGCATTTGAGGATATGGTCGACGCCAAAGACTCCAAGCAAATTTCCCAAACATGCTGCCTTGATCACTTCTCTTTCTGTCTCAGGAGTTGCAAGCAAAACTTCAATATTTCGACGGCAAAGCGGACAGGGTATACGCCCTTGGCCTTGGTTTGCTTTTAGCAATGCTTCTAAGCACTTTTGATGAAGAAAATGAGGGAGGCTTTGTCTAGGGTGGAGATCGACTCGGTTTTTCGGATTGGATATATCTTTAAAACATATCGGACATTTCGGTAAGCCATCAGATGATTGAAGTGTTTTGGTGGTCATATGATTCATTTTGAGTTAATTTTGTTGTTTTATTATAAGTTATGTAATAATTAAATACAAATAATTATATATATTTATAGTTTTTAAAAAATATTATTTCTTAATACTGTGAATATTCTATTTTTGTGATTAAAAATTTGAATTGCCAAGAGGGCGAGGGAGCAAAAGAAGAAGAGCCTTACCGTGCACTCACGAGAGTGTCTCGAACGAAAAAAATATTATTGAAATTTCAAGACACAAATTGATTTCTTCCATAGAATATTTTTTGTTTTTTGCAGAAAGGGAGGGTTTTTTATGAAAAATCCAATGAAATATTCCCACCTGTTCGTAAGCTCTCTTCTCCTCTGTTCCTTTCCCAGTTTCATGGCGTATCCTCAGGAGATCAGTGAGCGGATATTCCCCATTCCCTCAATCAATGGTCATTTAAGTCCATTTATCCAGAGATTATTCATGGAGAACCATGTTCTTTCCTATGACGCGATTTTAGAACTTATTGAACAGATAGAAAATGATGAACTGGACGAATCCTGTACGCCGGAAGATTGGAATCAGATCTGCCATTTTTTGGCCTATTTAGCTCGGCAGGGAACGATGCCCAGCGCCACAGAAGAAGAAAAGGCAGAGCTTGAGAGGGACATTGAGGAACTGCTCAATTCCTGCAAGGAAGTGGAGCGCAGCTCTTATTTTCTGGAATCAAAAGAATATGCTGTTGTTCCTGCCGTCTACTCCTACGAAGGCGACCATGCAGAGCTTTGCAAAAGCTGGATCCATAAGCAGTGGAATCATACCAAACATTTCATCAAACATCATAAAGTAGCTGTGATCGTAGGCTCTGTGCTGGTCGTTGCCGCTGTAGTTGTCGTTACTACTGTGGTCGTTGCATCTTCAACTGCAGCAGCCGCAACTGCCGCTGCAGCTGCCAAGAACTCTAAATCTAAAGAATCGCCAAAGACGGCCTTTGGAGATGAAAGCTCTTGCGATGCTTCTCTATCGAATCAGGAGGAAACTCTTGAGGCCGTTGAAAATCAGGTTTCTGCTCTGAAGACAATTGCTGATAAAAATGATTTTTTGGCCTCGAATGACCCAAAGAGCGATCTATTCGATAAAGACAATGCCCGGACCGTTGGTTCAGCCCTGACCCATGAAACGATCGATTCAGTTGCTTTTAGCGCTCCATCAACTCCTCTCTCGTCAGAAGCCTTGAATCTGACGATTGCTACAGGACATGGAGTTGCCGACCTAGCTTTTTCAACAGAACAATCGGTTCACCATGTGAACCAAGAACCTTCTTTGGATGATCTCGAAAGTCGTTTGCAAAAAAATGTAGTCTATTGCCAGGGAGAACAAGCGCTTAAAACTGGAAATTACGAACAGGCAATCGACCATTTTAGTCAAGCGATTGCCGCAGATCCCCAAAACAACGAAGCCTATTTGCAACGGGCTGTAGCGTATATGGAGCTGGAAGAATACGAGCATTCCCTAAGCGATTATAGCACCTATTCGGCACAGGAAACGCTTCCTTCGAAAGACACTTTATCGAATACTGTCGATTTTGGCGTTGGCTTTGCGAAGGGCTTGCCCAAAGGAGTTATGGAATCGGGCCACCAATTGGCCGCATTTGCATCTGAGCTGGTTTCTCATCCAATCGATACCGGTAATAATGTATGCAGAGCATTTACAAGTCTTGCAAAACTTGCCCTTTCTCAGGAATGGGCGACTTTAAGCCAGTCGCTAGCTCCCGAGGTGTGTCAGCTTATCAATGAGTGGAACCTACTCTCATCTCAGCAGCAGGGAGAGCGTTCCGGATACATCTTTGCCAAATATGGCGGAGATATTTTGATCCCCGGCGCTGCGGCCAAAGTGCTCTCGAAGGGCATCGAAGGAGCCAAGGAGATCGCCCTTGCTGCCAAAAATTTAGAAACCGCAGAACAAACACTTGCTTTGGAAGCACTTTCGCAGTCTGCGAAAAACTCTCTTCCTTTTGCAAAGAGTCCTTTCGCAAATTCAATCAGTGAATCAGAAAATAGAGCTTTTAGGGCTGAAACCAATAGAAAAAGACATGCAAAATTTTTACAAGATTATTTTGAAAAACCGACTAAAGAAATTCAAAAAGGCATCGTAAGCTATGAAAAACAAATTGCTATTCATCAAGAAAAAATCTCAAACCCATCAAAGTATATTAAAAACTGGCATGAATTAGACCCAAGAAAACAGGAGGCATTAATCAATAAGATCTGGCCTGCTGAGATACAGCTCTATACGGAACAGAGAGACATTCTTCAATTTATTTTAAACCAAAGGGAATAGTTTTAAATTTATGAATGATAAAAAATTTGAGCATTACATAAAAGATCTGGGGGTCTTAATTAAAGAAAAAGCGCGAGAAGCGAAGATTAATGAAGTCAATTCTGATGCTAAAAATGCTGATTATAATATAGGGTACCTTATGGCTTTCCATGAAATAATTGTCCTTATGAAGCATCAGGCAATGGTTTTCAATATTGAACAAGAAGATATTGGTTTGGCTGATATAAATGCAGAAACAGATTTGTTATAAGCTCGACTTTGCAACTTTTTGCTGCATAAATCATGCCGTCTGAAGTACTCGTTTCACTATAGCCCGTCCATTCCGTTACTGTCGATTTTGGCGTTGGCTTTGCCAAAGGCTTGCCCAAAGGAGTTATGGAATCGGGCCACCAATTGGCCACATTTGCATCTGAGCTGGTTTCTCATCCAATCGATATCGGTAATAATGTATGCAGAGCATTTACAAGTCTTGCAAAACTTGCCCTTTCTCAGGAATGGGCGACTTTAAGTCAGTCGCTGGCACCCGAAGTATGTCAGCTTGTCAATGAGTGGAACCTACTTTCATCTCAGCGGCAGGGAGAGCGTTCCGGATACATCGTTGCCAAATATGGCGGAGATATTTTGATCCCCGGCGCTGCGGCCAAAGTGCTCTCGAAAGGCATCGAAGGAGCCAAGGAGATCGCCCTTGCTGCCAAAAATTTAGAAACCGCAGAACAAACACTTGCTCTGGAAGCACTCTCTCAATCTGCCCGGAGTTCTACAGCCTTTGCTGAAATGTCGACGCAATTAAGTACTGAATCTGAGAAGATCGTAATCACGACGAAGGGGGAGAAATTTCTTCGAGAAAATGGTCTTTGGGAATCGTTTCAGAAATGTAGAAGGGCAGAAAAGTTTCTTGAACCATTTCAGGGCCAATATTTACCTGAAATTCGCGTGAGGGATTTGATTCATGAAGCAGGGATGCCAACGTTCCCTCGTCCTCAAGGAATACCGAATAATTTTCGAATTACATTTTCAGACAAAGGTGCTGGAATGAAATATGTGCATCCGAATGATGAAGGAACTTATGTAAGAGTCATGCCAGGGAAATCTCATAGTCAGTTTCCACATCAACAAAAACCTTATGTGGTTCGAATGAAGAATGGTCAGAATTTAGATAAATTAGGTAATAATGTATCTCAGGGTGCTATTGAGGCGCATATTCCATTAGATGAATTTTTTTATATAGAGTAATTATATGGGCATTGAAAATATTGATAAAAAAAGTTTTATGAAAGATTTTTTTGACAACATGGATTTGATTGCAGACAAAGAACAACAAAAAAGGGCATGGATAATGGGGATCGGCCCTGTTTACTATGATTTTGATGAAGCAGTGATCATTTTTTTTGAGCACGTTGAAATTATTTTAAAAAATTATAGAGATTTTAATATTGATGAAAGTCAGCATCTTTTATTAAAATCATTTTCGAATGAGTTTAAAACTTTTTCTGATGAACATGATTGGCCACAAGACTTTATAGACACTCCCAAGTGGACGAAGATTACAGAAATGGCCAAAGAAGTGCTAGATGCTTTTCATTGGGAAAGGCATTCGAGCAAATAAACGTCCTTATAGTCAGTTTCCACGGCCATTTTCATAATTCCGACATTTCGATCCCCCATAACGGCTCTCAAGCCGCTTGATTTTCCGGCGATTTACGAGCCCACAATTTCGCTCGGTTTCGCGGCCTGACCGGTAGGTCGATGACTCCTAACAACCATCTTCTCACCTCAGCAGCAGGGAGAGCGTTCCGGATACATCTTTGCCAAATATGGCGGAGATATTTTGATCCCCGGCGCTGCGGCCAAAGTGCTGTCGAAGGGCATCGAAGGAGCCAAGGAGATCGCCCTTGCTGCCAAAAATTTAGAGACGGCAGAACAAACCCTTGCTCTGGAAGCCCTCTCTCAATCTGCCAGGAGTTCTACAACCTTTGCTGAAATGCCGACGCAATTGAGTGCTAAAGCCGAGGAGATAGTAATCACGACGAAGGGGGAGAAATTTCTTCGAGAAAATGGTCTTTGGGAATCATATGAAAAACATGAAAGAGCTCAGGAATTTTTAAAACCATATCGAAAACAATATCTTTCTGAATCTCAAGTACGAGAACTGATTCACCAAACCGGAATGCCTACATTTCCAAGGCCACAGGGAATTCCAGACAATTTTCGTGTAAAAATCTCAGATCGAGGAGCTGGCATAGAATATGTGCATCCGACTAATGTACACATTCGCATCAGAGTTATGCCTGGGAAGCCTCACAGCTCTAATCTAGCTCAGCAACGTCCCTATGTAATTTTTTCAAAACACGGAAAAGTGTTTGATAAAATAGGAAATATCGTGGATCCTTCGTCACCCGAAGCTCACATTCCATTGGATGAATTTAATCTTTCAAGGATTGG
Organism: uncultured bacterium; assembly: GCA_963716985.1. GTDB lineage: Bacteria > Chlamydiota > Chlamydiia > Chlamydiales > SM23-39 > JAJZPH01. Next base: position 546,408 of record OY970323.1, read on the forward strand.
ATTATGAAAATTTCTGATGAAGATAAAAAACAGATATTACTAGGTTTTATTAAAATATTTACACGTATTTATGATAAGGAATATCAGCAAAGAGTTTGGATTGACGGAAGAGGGCCGGAATGCGACGATTTTGACGATACAGTGTGCGATTTTTTTGGAGTCGGCGACTCGATTATAGAAAATTATAAGGACTTCGGGATTACGGATCAGCAGAAGCATCTTTTGATGCGATTTCGTGATGAATTTAAAACTTTTTCTGATGAACATGATTGGCCCCAAGACTTTATAGACACTCCCAAGTGGACAAAGATTACAGAAATGGCCAAAGAAGTGCTAGGTGCTTTTCATTGGGAAAAAAAATCTCCTAAGAATTAAGAGATTTCTTCTCTTGGGGTACGCGATCTTCCGGGCGCCAAAAAAAGGAGATCGTTCGATCTCCTTGCATGGTTTTTAAGTGTTGCTAGGCACGCTGATCGCAGGAGGTTCAACGGGTTCTTTCTTTTCCTGTTCGATGAAGAAGATCTCGTTATTTTTCGTAGAGATAATGTAATCTTTTTGGAGGTTCGGGAAGAGAAGAAGCTTTTCTGCAAGAGGATCTTCCAAATAGTGCTCGATGACCCGTCGCAGAGGCCTTGCTCCCATTTCGGGCTGAAATCCTTTTTCAACGAGGAGGATTTTGGCAGCGTCATCCAGAGTTAGGTGAATGTTTTTATGGGCTACTCGAGATTGCAGTTTGTTGAATTCGAGATCGACGATCTTCAGTAAAGACTCCTTGTCGAGCGTCTTGAAGACGACGATGTCGTCGAGTCTATTGATGAATTCCGGTTTGAAATGCTTCTTTACGGCTCCTTCGATCTTTTGTTTCATGTTGTTATAATCGAGAACACCCTCTTTGGCGCTGAATCCCATCTCCGATTTTCGAATGAGATCGGCACCCAAGTTGGAGGTCATCACGATGATCGTATTGCGGAAATCTACCTTTCTTCCGAAAGAGTCGGTGAGCCGTCCCTCTTCCAGGATCTGCAGAAGAAGATTCATCACATCCGGATGCGCTTTTTCCACCTCATCGAAAAGGATGACGCAATAGGGACGCTGCCGCACCTGTTCAGTGAGCTGTCCTCCCTCTTCATATCCGACGTAGCCCGGGGGAGAGCCGGTGATGCGGCTGACGGCAAATTTTTCCATGTATTCCGACATGTCTACTTGAATGAGAGCATCTTCTCCGCCAAACATGTGTTCGGCAAGAAGGCGCGCCATGTGTGTTTTCCCCACTCCGGTAGGGCCTAAGAAAAGGAAAGAACCAATGGGCCGGTTCGGATCTTTGATGTCGGCCCTGCTTCTGCGGATGGCCCTGCAGACGGTGCTCAAAGCTTCTAATTGTCCGATGACGCGGGTAGAGAGGGATTTTTCCATGTTGAGGATTTTTTCCGTCTCTCCTTGGGTCAGGCGAGAAACGGGAATGCCTGTCTGTCTTGCAACGATTTTTGCAATGTCCTCTTCGTCTACAATGGTCCGATGCTCTTCTTTTGAATTTTCCCATTCATTGCGGATTTGCTGCAGTTTGTCCCGAAGATTTTTTTCCGAGTCGCGTAAGTTTGCCGCCTTTTCATAATCTTGTTTGTTGATCGACTCTTCTTTTGCGAGACGGAGCTTTTCAATATCGGCTTCGTATTGGGTGATCTCGGTGGGCTGGTGCATCATGGTAATGCGCGCTTTGGCCCCGGCCTCATCCATCAGGTCGATGGCCTTATCGGGAAGGTAGCGGGCGGAAATATAGCGATCCGAGAAATGGACGGCGCCCTTGATGGCGGCGTCGGTATAGTTGCATTTGTGATGCTCTTCATATTTGGGTTTGAGGCCATACAAAATTTGGGCGGTCTCTTCTAAGGTAGGGGGCGGAACGTGGATTTTTTGGAAGCGCCTCTCGAGGGCGGCATCTTTTTCGATGTGCTTGCGATACTCGTCGAGAGTGGTGGCTCCGATGCACTGAATTTCTCCGCGAGACAGTGCGGGCTTTAAAATATTCGACGCATCGATGGCTCCTTCCGCAGCTCCGGCGCCCACGATCGTATGTAGCTCGTCGATGAAGAGAAGGATGTTGCCATTCTTCTTGATTTCATCCATGACGGCCTTGATGCGCTCTTCAAATTGACCGCGGTATTTGGTTCCGGCGATCATCAGGGTCAAATCGAGAGAGATGAGCCTTTTCCTGCGCAGATTGTCGGGAACCTCTCCATGAACAATCGCGTGGGCAAGTCCTTCGACGATCGCAGTTTTTCCAACTCCGGCCTCTCCTACGAGAACGGGATTGTTTTTGCGCCGTCTGCAAAGAATGAGGATTAATCGTTCTACCTCTGATTTTCTTCCGATGACGGGATCGAGTTTTCCCTCTCTGCAAAGCTCCGTGAGGTCGTGTCCATAGGCGCGAAGGGCCGGTGTCTTATCAGCGGCAGAGCGATCACTGCTTCCGCGCGGCGTGTTTGCGGCGGAGGGTGCTTGGCCATTGACGCTGCCGACCGGCGGCAGCTGCAAATTAAAGGTTTCGAGTTCTTTTAATACCTCTTTGCGCACCTCTTTTAAGTTCACGTTCAAGTTCTCTAAGACCTGCACGGCCACTCCGTCGTTTTGCCTTAAGAGGGCGAGAAGCAGATGCTCGGTCCCGACGTAATTATGGTTGAGGTTGGCAGCTTCTTCGTTGGCGCATTCGAAGACCTTTTTGACCTTGCCCGTAAGAGCAGGATCGCCGTAGACCTGTGTCTCAGGACCGAATCCGACCACTTTTTCGATCTCCGCTCTGGCCACATCGTAGGTGACGTTGAGATTACGAAGGACGTTGACGGCAATGCCCTGTCCGAGCTTTAGAAGGCCTAAAAGGATGTGCTCCGTGCCGAGATAGTTATGATTGAGTTTCTGCGCCTCTTTTTTGGCCAGTTTGATCACTTGTTTGGCTCTATTGGTAAATTTATCAAACATAAAAAAGCCCCTTGTCTGCTAACATAAATGATAACAATTTACGCAATTTTTTGCACTCGAATTGTTCAAGTGCTAATTTTTTCAAAAATTTTCTTTCTACCCGTCTCTTTTGTGCTTATAAATGAAAATCTAATTTTTACGCTGTAAAAATATGGCCCGGGAAGAAATTAAAAAAAATTCTTACATCCGCGCGCGAAAAAGAGGCTAAAAACCAGCGAAAGACAGGGGTGGATTTTTTTTAAAAAGCCTCCTATAGTTGGCAAAAAAGGAGGTCCTCTTTGCTCTCCCTGATCGACACCGGCACCCATCCGGCCATATGGAATATGGATTGGGATGCCCAATTTTTAGAAAGTCTGGACCCTAAGGTTTGCCTCCTCCATTTTTACGAGTGGGAAAAACCTTCGATTAGCTTTGGCCATTTTTTGGATCCGAAAAAATTTTTGGATCTTCAGAGAATCGAAGAAGAGGGGATCGATCTTGCGCGCCGCCCGACCGGCGGCGGCATTACCTTTCACTTATGGGATTTTGCCTTCTCTCTCTTTGTCGGGGCGCAAAATCGCGCTTTTTCTCAAGTTCCTCTGGAAAATTACCGAAGAGTCAATCGCGCCGTCTTAAGCGTTGTCAGTGAGTTTTTGCAAAAAGAGAGCCATCTGCAAACGGAAGAAAAGAGTCCTTTGGACGAATCGTGTAAGAATTTCTGCATGGCCCATCCGACGAAATACGACGTGATTGTGCAAGGGAAGAAAGTGGCGGGCGCTGCGCAAAGAAAGACAAAAAGGGGCTTTTTACATCAGGGAACGATTTTTTTGATTCCTCCGAACAGCCGTCTTTTAAAAAAGATTCTTCTGCCCGAAGCGAATATTCTTTTTTCTCTGAAAAACAGCATGGTTTCTCTTTTTCCCGAAAAGAGGGATCTGTCCGATGTGAAAAAGAAATTACAAAAGCTTCTCTTTCATCAATTGCAGAAAAATTTGCAATCCTCAGAGTTATTCCCTATAATTTGATTCCAGCTTTGAGGATTTTTTATGGCACAAGATCAAAAACATGCAATTTCTCCTACTCGACTGGAAGATTATTCCGAATGGTATCAAGAGGTAATCAAAGCATCCGACCTGGCCGAACACTCGCCGGTGCGCGGATGCATGGTAATCAAACCCTGGGGCTATGGCATCTGGGAGAACATCCAGCGGATCATGAATGCAAAGATTAAAGAGACCGGACATCAAAATGCCTACTTTCCTCTCTTCATTCCCTTGAGTTTTTTTGAACGGGAAGCCGAACATGTGGAGGGTTTTGCGAAAGAGTGTGCCGTTGTGACCCACTCTCGTTTGGAAAAAAATAAAGAGGGCAAACTGGTTCCCGCCGCGCCCTTAGAAGAGCCTTTGATCGTTCGGCCCACATCGGAAATGATCATCGGAGAGATGTTTTCCAAGTGGGTGCAATCCTGGCGCGACCTGCCCCTTTTGATCAATCAGTGGGCCAACATCGTTCGCATGGAGATGAGAACGCGCCTTTTCCTTCGCACGACCGAATTTCTCTGGCAGGAAGGACATACCGTTCATGCAACGCAAAAAGAGGCCGAAGAAGAGACCGGAAAGATGCTGGATGTCTATGCCAAGTTTTGCCACGATATTTTGGCAATGCCGGTCATCAAGGGAGAAAAAACGGCTGCGGAGCGATTCCCCGGAGCTGTGAGTACCTATGCAATCGAAGCCATGATGCAGGATCGCAAGTCTTTGCAAGCAGGCACCTCTCATTTTCTGGGTCAGAATTTTGCTAAATCCTGCCACATTCGCTTTACCGATGAAAAGGGTGATTTGCAGTATGGCTGGACGACCTCTTGGGGTGTTACGACCCGCCTGATCGGGGGCATTATCATGACCCATAGCGATGATGATGGCCTCGTGCTGCCTCCGCGGATTGCTCCTTTGCAGATCATACTTCTGCCCATTGTGCATCAGCAAGAGGGGAGGCAAGAGCTTCTCTCCTATTGCAGGAAGATACTCGAGGAGTTGAAGAAAATTTCCTATCATGGATCTCTGCTCGAGGCGGCACTCGATGATAGCGACAAGAGGGGAGGAGAGAAGAAGTGGGGCTGGGTGAAAAAGGGAGTGCCTCTTCGTATTGAAATCGGTCCTCGCGAAATGCAAAACGACATGCTCAGCGTTGCTAGAAGAGATCAGATGGGACAGGTCCGGCAGATGAAACGGCAAGCTTTCATCGAAGATGTGGCAAAAATTTTGGACGATCTGCAGGAAAATCTTTTGCTAAGGGCCACATCTTTTCAAAAGGAGAACACAAAACTCATTGATTCCAAAGAAGAGCTCTTTCGGTTTTTCACTCCCCAAAATGAAGGAAAACCGGAAATCCATGGAGGCTTTGCCCTGTCGCATTTTTGCCAAGATCCAAAAACAGAAGAAGAGCTGAAAAAAGAGCTCAACATCACTGTTCGGTGCATTCCCTTGGGAAAAGAAGAAATGGGAAAATGCATCATTACCGGCGCTCTTAGCAAACAGAGGGTCATTTTTGCGAAGGCATATTAATGCCAAGGCATACTAATGCCGAGGCATACTAAACGGAAAACATAAAAAAGATTTTTCATAGGAGAGACAGACTTTATGATGCAGTTTTTGCGCAAATACCAACGCTATATCTTCATAGTCATTACCGCATTCATTGTGATTTCATTTTCCTTTTTTGGGACCTTTAGTTTGCAGTGGGGTTCGCAAAAGAAGAAAGAGATTAAGGTTGCAGAGCGTTTGGACGGCTCCGAATTGACCTACTCTTCCGTGGAAAAGATGTCGCGATTTCTCTCATCGGACAGCGAAAGTTTGCGCAATACCAGAGAGCGCTTCATGCCCAACCTTTTCAATGACGGCGTGATTGAAAAAGATTTTTTGGAAAGCAAAATCATCTCCCATCTCGTTGCCCATTATTTCGAAGATCTAAAACCCCACTTGCAGCTCATGTTGGACCGCGTGCAGCACTATATTCCCTACAAACATCCGGAAACAGACGCGCTCAGTTCCATGATGGTTTGGAATCAGCTCGCCCCTTCGATTAGCCAAGGATTGCTTGATCTCCGCAAGGAGAAAGAGGTCTCTCTTGCCTTTTTTTCCCGCCTCTTTGATCTCTATCTTGCGGAAAAAAGCTTTCCGCCCGAAGCCTTGCAAAGAGTTCTCATCTATCAGCAAAATCAAAATCCCTCTCTTCCTGTAGACATGCGGCTTGTGCAGGAGGATTTTTCTCTCTTTTCGCTGCATACGATCTCCGATTGGTTCGGCCAAAATTTTATTGACATGATCAGCCAGTTCATCCTCAACGCGGCATCGGTTGCAAAAGAAAAGGGGTATCAGGTAAGCGAAAGGGAAGCTATTTTTGAGCTCAAAGAGAACTTAAAAAAAGGTCTCAAAAAATGGGGCCTTGAGATGAAAGAGGGAGATTTCCGTCAACACCTGCAAATGCTCGGAATGAGTGAGGAAGACACGATAGAAACCTATCGGCAGATCCTGCTTTTTAGAAGATATTTTCACGATATGGGCGGCCATGTTTTTCTCGATGCTCAACCCTATAAAGAGATCGCGGCTTTTGCTGCAGAGTCGGCCCTTGTGCAATTGTTTGATCTGCCTCCTTACTTACAGCTGAAAAACTTTCATGATTTGATGCTTTTGGAGGTCTATCTTCAAGCAGTCTATCCCCACAACAAGAATCCCTTGGAGCTGCGCGGCGATGGCGATCCGATCGAATCGGTAGAGAAAAGGGCTCCCGACCTTGTGGGCAAGAACTATCAGATCCGTCTGAGAGAAACAACCAAAGAGCGCGTCCTTTTGCGCATTGGAGAAAGAGAGCTTTGGGAGTGGGAGATGAAGGAGCCTTTTTTTAAGGAGCTCAAAGAAAAATTTCCTTTTCTTGCCCATGTTCAAGCAGCAACTGCGCAAAAGCGGTTTGAAGCGTTAGAAAATCTCACCTGGGAAAAAAGAGAAGAGGTGGATCGCTTTGCCCGCGATCGAATTTTAGAGGGCCATCCTACCTGGATTCAAGAATCTCTCATCGCCTCTTCACAAAAAGAGATGCACCTGGACCTTCGCCTCGGAAAGAGCCAAATTGTTTTAAAAGGGGTACAAAGCCCGGAAAAACTTTTTCCCATTCTTGAAAAAGCACCCCTCCTTTCCCAAGAGAGCCTTACGAGCGAGGAGAAAAAAGCAATCGAAGCGCTCAAATTTTTTACTCAAGATAAGGAGCATTACTATTCCATCGAACTCGTGGGCCGCGACAAAGAAAAACACATCCTTTTATTTGGAGAGGCTCTGAAGGATGGGACACTAGAGCATATGCTCGATTCCTTTTTAGAAAAGCATTATGATGAGGCCAAGGGCAGGAGGCCCGATCTTTTTGGCTTGCAAAAGCCTTTTGATGAAGTCAAAGACCAGATCGGCAAGATTGTCTTCGTAGATCTTTTGAAATCCATCGATCAGGATTATAGCAAGCAGATCGGAAAAATCACCTGGGAAGAGGGCAATGGCTCCTTGGATTTTTATGCAAAACATCGACTTTTCTGCCATGTGCGAAAACTTCGCGAGAAGATCATGAATCAAAAAGATCCCTCGCTCTTTCTTCAAAAAAATGAAAATTCTCTGGCAGATCAATGGAAGATGAAAGAAAAAACGCTCGACGTAGATCGAACCTTTGATCCCTCCTGGGTGAGCAGTCAACTCTTCAAAAAGAAGAAGGTGGACTGGTCCTCCGTTCATGTCGAATCTTCGGGAAGTATCGCCTTCTTTCACGTTCTGGAATGGAAGCAAAAGCCGGCCGCTTTTGAAGAAGATCTTCTCTTGAATCAAAAAAAGCTCTCTTTTGAGGCGCAAGGTTATTTGACGAAGAAGCTACTCAAGAGAATGCAGGAAAAGAGAGCCATTGTCTTGCCGATTAGGAAAGAAGATTAAGATGCTGGAAGATTTACCCCTTCTTTCGTTTTTTCCTTTCTTTTCCATCTGCATTGAGTGTTTGCATTTAGGAAATAAAGAGAAATGGACACAGGATCATCTCATTCCTTCCACTTCTCCATATCTCGATGAGAAGCCCTTTGCCGATCTCTATTTTGGCTGGCGAGAAAATGCTCTTTTGTTTCGTCTCGATAGCAAGAAGCCCTTTGAGCATGTAGAAAGAGCCGATTACAAGAATGGGGATGCCCTTGAGATTTTTATCGATACGCGCGATCTCAAAACAAGAGGTAGTTCGGCTTTTTGCCACCAATTTCTCTTTTTTCCCGAAAAAGTGGGGGGGTATTGGGCCAAGGAGATCACCCAGTTTCGCTCCTCTGAGATCCATCCTCTATGCGATCCTCGAGAATTGGGAGTAGAGAGCCGCTTGTCATCTTCTACCTTTTCTTTAGAGATCGAGATTCCTGTCTCTTGTCTTTATGGATTCGATCCTTCTCGTTTTGATCGATTCGGCTTTGCCTATCGGCTCCACCGCCCCGCGGACAATCCCCAGAATTTTTGTCTCTCTTCCTTCGAGTTTTCTCTGGAAAGACAACCCTCTTTCTGGTCTAGTGTAAAAATGATCAAAGAAAAATGAAGGTACGCATGAAATTTTCCAAATCACATGCTTGGGTAGAGCTCAAAGGCACTATTGCAACCGTTGGTATTTCTCAAGAGGCGCTAGAGCTTTTGGGAGAGATTGTTTTTGTGGATCTGCCAACGATTGGCAAAGAGATCAAGATCGACGAGCCCTCCGTTCTTTTAGAAGCCTCCAAAGCAGCTTCGGATTTCTACTCTCCGCTTTCCGGGAAAATCGTAGCAGTGAATGAATATCTGAAAAACAATCCCGCTCTTTTGAACGAGAGTCCGGAAAAAAAAGGATGGCTCTACCGGATGGATATTTCGAAGAAAGAAGAAATCGACCATCTCCTCGATGAGAAGGAGTATCGCATCTTCGCCGGAGGCTAAAATGAAAAAGAAAATTACCTGCAAAACGGGTCTGAAAGAAGAGATCATCAACAAAGAAGTGTTTGATCGAGAAGTCGCTCTATGTCACATGCTTTCTCGGGAAAACAATGGAACGTGCGGCTGGGGTGTCTGCGCTCATTGCGGCGTCATTCCTCTTTTGGTTAAATTGCACAAAGGAGAGTTGTTAGAAAAGCCGAATGAAATAAGTAAAATCAAACACGAGTTTCTCAATCTTGCAAAATGATGCTGGGAATAAATTTTCGAGAAGTACAAAGGGTTTTTCACGTTTGTCTGCAAAAGCTGTCATCCGTTTTTTTTCCGCCCATCTGCCTTCATTGCGATAGAGAAATGCCGCACAATCAATCGCTTTTTTGCGAAGGGTGCGCGCAGCTTTTGACCCTTTGCGATTTGGCAAAAGATGCACGGTGCGGCTGTTTATTTGAACAATTAGGGCCGGCGCTTACTCTCTATTCCTGTTTTGCCAGAGGATCCCAAGTGCTCTTTTCCAAAACGCTTGCCTCCTACATGGTGGTCCAGATGGATCGTATGGGCTGGCCGGAGTTTGATGCGATTCTAAAACCCTCTAGAAAAGAGCCGAAGGCCATGAGAGATCTTGCACGCGAGCTTGCTCTCCTTCTTCAAAAAAAAATCAGCTCTTCTTCCGAAAAAAAGGGCGTCTATTTGGTGATTGCTGCAACAATCGATGAAGAGACGTTAAGACAAAAAGAGGCAATTTTCCAAGGATCCAAGATTTATGGGATGGGAATTTTTCGAAAATTTTAAGATGCGATATTCCGTTTTGCCAGTTCTACCTGTCGTTTGAGCGAATGGTTTTTTTCGATCTCTTGAGAAATTTTCTTCCAGGCATGCAAGAGCGTCGAGTGGGTTTTTCCTCCAAAGGAAGAGGCAATTTTCATGAGAGAGTCGTCCATGAGTTCTTTGGCCAGATACATCGCCACCTGTCTTGGAAGCGCAATTTCTTTCAGCCGAGACTCTCCTTTCAGATCGCTCACTCGCGCTTCAAAAACCGTAGCAACGCTTTTTAATATGCTCTCGACGGTGATCTTGTTTTGAGGGGGGCGATAATCGGAGATCTCTTTTAAAAAGTTTTCTGCAATTTTTTCCGTCATCTCCAGATGCATCAGACGGCAATAAGCAGAGAGGCGGTTGATCACTCCTTCCATTTGCCGTACGTTGGTATAGGCGCGGTCGGCAATGAAGAAGGCGACATTCTGGGGGATCGCGATCCCTTTTGATTCGGCTTTTTGCTGGATAATGGCCACTCGGGTTTCAAGTTCGGGAATTCCGATATGCGCCACAAGCCCCCATTCCATACGGGCGATCATTCTCTCGGAGAGCTTGAGCTGGGAGGGCGGTTTATCAGAGGTGATGACGATTTGCTTATTTTGATTGATCAGGCTTTCGAATGTGTTGCAAAATTCCTCTTCGAAATTGAGGCGATTTTGCAGAAATTGGATATCGTCGACGAGAAGAACGTCGAGGTTGCGGTAAAATCGCTTCATCTTATCGCTCGATTTATTGCGCAAGCTGTCGACCAGGTCATTAATAAAAGATTCCGTTGTGATGCATTGGACGGTGAGTTTTTTTAACGTCTTTTGCACCTCGTGGCCGATTCCATGCAACAGATGGGTTTTGCCAAGGCCAACGCCTCCGTGAATGAAGAGGGGATTGAAAGACTTTCCGGGCTTTGCCGCAACCCCAAGAGCCGCTGATTTGACAAACTGGTTGGAGGGGCCCTCCACAAAGCTTTCAAAGGTATAGTTCGGATTGAGGTTGCCGCTCTGAGCTTTGGGAAGAGGGGGAAGCGGGGGAGCGATTGTGATCTTTTTTTCCGTAGGCGAGATGATAAATTCGATTGCAGGCTCTTTTGACGCTGTGGGAAAAAGAGCGAAGAGATCTTCCTTATAATTGTCTAAAAGATACTCCTTGACGAAGATGTTTGGCACCTCAAGGGTAATGGATTTTTCAGATGCGGACACAAAGCGGATAGGAGAGAGCCAGTTTTGATACTCTGCGAGGGAGCATTTCTTTTGCACGAGCTCTAAAAACTGCACCCAAAGATCCTGAAGGTTTGTCGTGAGCATTTTGAAAGTTTTTCTTCTTTTTTGGAGGCCTTTACAAGATCAGACTCTAACAGCTCACTTCTTAGGGCGCAAGCGAAAATTCGAGAGAAAATGTGCATCGAATTTAACCAAAAAGATCTTAGGTTTTTAAGAAAAAAAAGAAACCTTTCATGAGCTGAAAATGAAATTTCACAAGTGGATTGTCTGCTTGGAATCGATGAGAATTTTTGTGATCTAGCGTTTTTGAAGTTTCGAAAATACCGAAGACCAGAAATCTTCACAAAAATCCCAAGGAACCAAAACAGGAAAAAGAGCAACGTCGGAAAGAAGAATGGGTCCAATAATTACAGCAATGATATCGCTTGAAAATCCAAGATGTGAAAAAATGGCCGCAAGAATAAAAAAAACAGCATTTGCAATCACCAAAATATTCCCGATCATGTAGGGATTTAAAGGCTTTGATTTGTTCTCCCTTGAAAATAAGGCAAAAAGATTTGATCCCGGAGCAATGGAAAGGGTTGTAGCTTTGATCATTTTTTTTCCTCCTGATTGCATACCCACTTAACGCCAGTTACTGCAAAGTAAAACAGGCCGACAAAACTCGCATAATATACAGCCGAAGCCGCGTAGCAGGTTGCTTGATAAAAAAGATTGTTTGGGGTGGCGAACCATTTATTGCATTCCCTATATGAGGCGAAGGCAAAGGAGCCAAAAGTAAGTATGCTGAATAAACCTACTGCTATACAGTTGATGAGATCCGCGCTCATTCTCGAGGCAGTATCAATTTTTTTGGAACCTGCATCCATCATAATTTTGATGACCACAAGGCCGCAACCTAAAGTTGTTCCTACTAAAAAACCCATGGGACCGCCCAGGCAAACACCCCCGAGCGCACCTCCGGCAATTCCACTAAGTGAAACTTTTGTTCCCGGTGAAAAATAACTTGTATCTGTTTTCATCCTATTGACAGCGCGGAAGCCTACTTCTTTAGGGGTGGGAGGAAGCGCCGCTCCTTTATTAACTGTTAAAGAAAGGGGTCCTGCGACCCCTGTCAATCCACGTAATCTACTTAAGGGAATTACGTGATTTGAGTTTATGCAAAAGAAAAGTTTTTCTCAAGAATGATTGGGAGTTTGTAGCAGCTCCCTCTCTAAATGAGAAATTTGAAGCACGGCTGCTCTCGTTCGCGATTCGAAAAAAGATAGCGAACGTTTGCGAAAATTTTTGCTTGCCTTTGTCTATGAAAAAAACCTTCGGCGGGAGCTCCTGGGGGGGGTGGGGACTCAGATTGGAAGCTCTGTTATGAATGGCTTTGGATCAAAGCTTCTGCTTGCTGCGCGATTCTTACATTGGGGCAGCGCTCCAGCACTTTGGCCTGCAGAAGTCCCTGCTTCTTATAACCGATCGAAAAGAGGGCTTTGGACCGATTGAGAATCGTCGGATAATGATTGGGATCGATCTTCAGCGCGCGATCGAGATATTCCAGAGATTCAAGCCCTTTTCCCATCTGCAGATAAATCGCTCCGAGCATTTGCAAGTCGTAGGTTCCTTTGGGATTGAGCAAAACCAGCATTTTGAAAAAATCAAGAGCAATGTCGAATTTTCCTTGTTGTGCGTAGGCAGCGCCCACAAATCGGACATTATTGACGGTGTCAGCGTCCCATCCGAGAAGATCTGCCCAATTCTGTTTTGCCATAGAAATTATCCTGCAAGGAACTGCCGTCGTCCATGATTGCTCAGGCGCAGGAGTTCTTCAATTTTTTTGGTTCTTTCAATAAAAGAGCTAACGATTCGACTTTCGTTATCTTCGGGCTTTGGAAGGGTGGTAATGGTTTGTTTGAGTTGTTCGACGTCGAGTCCCGGAATGAGTTGATCGCCGAAGACGAATTTAGAAGGAACGGCAATTGAAGGGGGAAAATCGGCCCACGTGCTTTTCTCCTTTTCTCCTAAGAATTCCGGGCGAACAAAGGAAGGATGGAGTGTAAGGCTCTCTGTTCTATGGGGAATCTCCATGGAGTCTTTAATAAAGGAAGAATCATAGCGCTCTGCATTCTCTGCGTAAGCTCTTGACACCTCTATACCCATATCTGCAACGGTTTTGGGAGCTACCTTTTCGAAATCTGCCATGAAAATACCTTTTTCGATCATTGTAGCAGGTGGATCTTTTTTTCAAAGCTCCCTCTTTTCCCACAATTGCGGCGCTGCCGCAGATATGAACAGCTTTTGGCAAGGAGTTGGCAGACTCGCGTATTTCTTTATTAAGTTGCTGATAGAAAATGAGATAAGTATGGGTAATGAGCCTATTTTTTTACGGGATTTGGGAGGCAGTTTTCAACAAGTTTTCCACAATTTCCCACCGGTTGTTCATAAAATTTTATTTCCATTTTAAGCCTTTTGCCTTCAGCGTCTTGATCAACGAAATGCGGGGTGCGATAAAAAGAGTTTTTTGAAAATTATTGCCAACTTTTTTCTTTGAGTGCTAGTATGTGGAAAACGGTGGGAATCCCTGTGGAAGAGTTTCAAGGCGCTCCATTTTTTAGCGGTGCTGTAGATGCCAAGCTCGATAGTAAAAATCGCTTGGTCCTTCCCCATTTTATGCGCTATGGCCTTGTAGAAGAGGGGAGGCTCGAGTGCACAATTGGCTTAAGTTTGGGCGGCTGTCTTGCCATTTACCGACGATCGGACATATTGAAGATTGCCAAAAAGTTCCAGGAGAACCTCTATGTTGCAAAATACCAAAAGTTCTTCACCCTTTTCTTTTCCACTCTGCACCACACAACTTGCGATAAAATCGGACGCATTTCTATTCCTTTTCGTTTGAAAAATGCAGTGCAAATGGAAAAGGAGATTGTCATCGCCGGCGTTTTGAACAAAATCGAGATCTGGCCGAAAATGATCTATGAAAAGCATCTGAAGGATTTGTTAGAGGGGAAAGATCCCGAGTTGGATTTTGCGAAAATGACCGAAGAGGCCTTTGCTCTATTAAGAGAGGAAAAGCAGATACCGTAACATGCACGAACCGGTTTTACTAGAGGAGATCGAAGAGATTTTTTCCCACGTTGCAATCAAGGTTTTCTTTGATGGAACCGTGGGAGCCGGAGGCCATGCCAAGAGAGTGTTAGAAAAACACGGGGAAATAGAGCTTTATATAGGGTGTGATCGCGACCCGACGGCTTTAGAGATCGCAGCGAAGGAGTTGGCCCCTTGGGGAAAAAAATTGCGATTTGTTCGGGGCAGTTTTTCTGAAGTGGAAAACTTTCTTGCAAAAGAAAAAATAGGATGTATAGACGGCGCTCTTTTGGATTTGGGCGTCTCTTCCATGCAGCTCGATACGCCCGAGAGGGGCTTTAGCTTCCAAAGAAGCGGAAGGCTCGACATGAGGATGGATCCGGACATCGAGCTTACTGCAGAGGAGATCGTCAATCGATATTCTGAAAAGGAGCTGAGCCGCATCTTCCGTGATTTTGGGGAAGAGCCTCAATGGAGAAAAGCGGTGAAGGGCATCATCGAAGCGAGGCGCAGGAAGCCCATCCATACAACAAAGGAGCTTTCCGAGCTTCTCGAAAAGGTAGTGAGAAGAAGGGGAAAGATCCATCCGGCCACTCGAGTCTTTCAGGCCCTGCGCATGGAAGTGAATCAAGAGTTGGCCTTGCTGCAGATAGGGCTTGAGGAAATTTCCCGCCGTCTCTGTCCGAAAGGGAGAATGGGAGTGATTAGTTTTCATAGTTTAGAGGACCGCATCGTGAAGTTCACTTTTAGAGATCTTGTGAAAGAACATACTCACTTTCAACTCGTGATGAAAAAACCTAAGAGCGCCTCTAGAGAAGAGGTGAGAAAAAATCCTCGTTCGCGAAGTGCAAAATTAAGAGCTATAGAAAGGGTCGCTGTATGAATAGGGCACTGCTCGTGCGTTTTGTTGTTTGTCTTTTTTTCTTCTGCTTGTGTCTTTATTTTTACCTGGATCGGCAAAATCGATTGACTAGATTGAAGATCGAGCTTCCTCAGCTCATTAAAGAGGTCGAGGCGATCCAAAATGAAAACCAACGTCTTCGCTATGAGATCGATCGGTTTGAAAATCCTTCCCATCTTCTTGAGCTTGCTCAAAAAGCAGAGTTTTCTCATTTAAAACATCCTCACATTGGTGATATTCTAACCGTTGCAGAAGGGATGGCGCTTCAAGATCAGAAAAATGATCCAGAGCCTTCTTCTTATTCCATTTCTGTGACTGTTGGAGCGAAATAAAAATGCCTAACAAATGGGCCCATTTTTCTTCTGATCATCGAAGACTTGTCGTGATTTCCATCTTTCTTTTTTTGCTCTTTTGCCTGCTCATCATGCAGTTTTATAAAGTGCAGATCATCGAAGGGGAAAAATGGGCAGAACAAGGAAGAGCGCAGCATGAGCATCTGGTCATCGAGCCCTTTATGCGTGGCTCTTTTTTTTCCAACACATCCGTGAAAGAGGGACAGCCGCAGGAAGATCTTGCCTTTGTCATGGATGTTTTGAAGTTCCATCTTTTCATTGATCCCGAAGCCCTTCCCGATCCTCTGAAATCAGAGATTGCGAAAAAGATTTTTGCATTTTGTCCTCTATCTTCTCAAGAAGAGAGAGAAAAGGTTTTGCACTCCTTCTTTCGAAAAAGCAGGTCGCGCAAGATTGTCTCTTGGATGGATCGAAACACGAAAGAAAAGATCCTTCAATGGTGGACTCCTTACGCGAAAAAACATAAAATTGCTTCCAATGCAATTTTCTTCGTTCAGGATTTTAAACGCTCCTATCCTTTCTCCTCTCTTCTAGGACAGGTTCTTCATACGGTGCAGCAACAGAGGGATCCCACAAGCTTTCAAAATATTCCGACGGGAGGCCTTGAGCTCTACTTCCAAAAAGTTCTCTCGGGAAAACTCGGGAAAAGGGTCATTCTGCGCTCTCCCAGGCATCCTCTCGATACGGGAAGAGTGATCCAAAATCCTGAAAACGGCGCCGATATTTATTTAACGGTCAACCACTACCTGCAAGCCATTGCCGAGGAGGAGCTCAAAATCGGCATCGAAAAGATCCATGCAAAGGGGGGATGGGCGTTGATGATGGATCCTGTGAGCGGAGAAATTTTGTGCGCCGCTCAATATCCCTCTTTTGATCCAACCCGTTATCGGGAATACTTTAATAATCCCGCATTGGAGCAGCACACGCGCATCAAGGTAGTCAGCGATGCTTTTGAGCCAGGAAGTATTTTTAAGCCCATAACACTTGCCATCTGCTTCAAGGCAAATGAAGAGCTAATCCGGGCCGGAAAAGCCCCTCTTTTTTCTCCTCAAGAAAAGATCGCCACATCCAATGGAAAAGTTCCGGGAAGGGCCGCTCCGATCAAAGATGGACATAGGCACAATTTTCTGAATATGTATTTAGGGCTGCAAAAGTCTTCGAACGTCTACATGTCGAAGCTGATCCTTCGAGTGGTCGAGCGCATGGGAGATGAATGGTATCGAAAAGCGCTTGTCGATCTGTTTGGGTTTGGATTCAATACCAATATCCAGCTGCCGGGAGAAAATCCCGGAAAAGTCCCCACTCCGGGCAAGCTTCATCCCAACGGAAAGCTGGAATGGTCTCTGTCGACTCCCTATTCTCTTGCGATGGGGCATAATATTCTGGTCTCCAGCATGCAAATGATCAAAAATTATGCCATGATCGCCAATGGAGGATGGGAGGTGCATCCGACGCTTGTGCGGAAGATCGTGAAGAAAAAGGTCTCGGGCGAAGAAGAGGTTTTTTATGAGCACAAGGTGAACGTGCATGAGAGAAAAAGAATATTATCAAGCGCAAGCACGAAAGAGATCGTTAAGGCCATGAAGTTTGTGACCAAGCCCGGAGGAACGTCGCCGTGGGCAGATGTGGAAGGATATACCGAAGCCGGAAAGACCGGCACTTCAGAAAAAATCATCGATGGGAATTATTCTCATCAGCATTATATTTCTTCTTTCATCGGGATGGCTCCGGCAGACCGTCCGCGATTTGTTCTTATGGTTGTTGTCGATGAGCCGGAAGTAAAATACATTCCCGGCATGGGAAAATCCTATATGGGAGGCGTTTGCGCAGGCCCCATCTTTCGAGAAATTGCCAAACGCTCTTTGCAATATTTAGGAGTTGTTCCCGATGATCCTTTTGGGTATCCTTTTGGCGATCCCAGGCGGGATCCTAAGAAAGTTGACTGGATGAATGAGGTAAAAGAGATGAATGAACTCTATCATCGATGGAACGGGGGATCTTAAGTGAAATTAAAAAACCTCTTCAGCAACATTCGAGATTTGCATTGGGTGGGGTCCAAAGAGATAGAAATTTCCGGCCTTTGCAACGATTCGAGACGAGCGGCCCCCGGCAATCTTTTCCTTGCTAAACGGGGTCATGCCTTCGACGGCACTGCGTTCATTCCCGAAGCTGTTTCCAACGGAGCGATTGCTGTTTTGACCGATTGGGCCGATCCCTTTTTAGATAAAAAGATTGTGCAGATCATTCATCCGGATGCTTCTCTGATCGAGAGCGAGATCTCCGCCCGTTATTATGGCTTTCCAAGTCGTGAACTTTTTCTTGTAGGAGTCACGGGGACGAGCGGAAAAACGACCAGCTGCTATTTGATCCGGCATCTCTTGGAGAAGAGCGGCATCTCCTGTGGGTTGATGGGCACCGTAGAAATCATCGCGGGAAAGATGGTCTACCCCTCCTCTATGACGACCTTTGATGCTCTGACCAATCAAAAGCTGATGAGGGAAATGGTCAATGGGGGGAATAAAGCCTGTGTGATGGAGGTCTCTTCCCATGGACTGGACCAGGGAAGGGTGGGACACATCGAATTCAATGCAGCGCTTTTTACCAACCTCACCCATGAGCATCTCGATTACCATCAGACGATGGATCTCTATTTTTCTTCGAAGCAAAAGCTTTTTACCGCTCTTTTGCAATCGAAAAAAGGAAGAAAGACCTTTGCCCTTTTAAACGCCGATTCTCCCTATAGCGAGCGGATACGCCAAGGCTGTTTGGCCGAGATTTTGACCTATGGAATCCACGCTAAAGCCGACCTTCTGGCAAGCATGATCGAATCGAGCGTGAAAGGAACGAAAGTTTGCCTTTCCTACCAAAACCAAAGTGAAACTTTTTCCACGCCCTTGATAGGCACATATAATGTATCGAACCTTCTTAGCGCCGTCTCGGTAGGGCTTTCCCTTGGACTAACTCTTCATGAAATGAAAGGGGTCTTTTCTGATTGTCCGCAAATTCCCGGAAGATTGGAGCGCGTTATACAGAAACACCCTTTTTCCGTTTTTGTCGATTATGCGCATAAAATCGATGCTTTAGAGCAGGTGCTGCTCTGTTTGCGGCAAGTTGCCAGAGCCCGGATCTTGACGCTCTTTGGATGCGGAGGGGACCGCGATCGAGAAAAAAGACCGCGTATGGCGCAAGTGGCCGAAAAGCTTTCCGATTTCGTCGTTGTTACCTCGGACAATCCGCGATCTGAAGATCCGCAGGCGATTGTCGACGAGATCCTTCCCGGTTTTTCCTCCTCGAGATATCTCGTGGAATTGGATCGACGGTTGGCCATTGAAAAGATTTGTCAAATGGGGCGAAAAGATGACGTGGTTTTGATTGCAGGAAAAGGACACGAGGCCTATCAGATTTTTGCTCATAAGCGGCAGGAGTTTGACGATCGAAAAATAGCCAAGGAAGTGTGCGATGCTCTTTAGAAAAAAACTTGCGTTTTTTGCGCTTTTCATTTTTTTCCCCTTTTCGATGCAGCTTTTTTCTGCAGAGCCTGCATTGAAGCGCCATGCACGTGCAGCATACCCTCTCATTGTCCTGGATCCCGGCCATGGAGGATATAATGTCGGAGCGAGGGGAAAAAAACCTTCTTGTGAAGAAAAAAAACTCGCTTTATTGACGGCAAAAATGACCAAAAGACATTTAGAAGATCTCGGTTATCGCGTGGTTTTGACCCGATCGAGCGATTTTTTTGTCCCTTTAGAAAGACGCGTTTTTATTGCCAACCATTCTCGAGGGGAGCTTTTCGTCAGCATCCATTTCAATTCTTGCCCCAGCAAAGAGGTGCAGGGCATCGAAATCTATTATACCGAGTCTCAAGAGAACAAGCGGCGCTCCTTGGATTCCAAAAAGCTTGCGCATGCGGTTTTAGGGAAAACGGTGTTGCGCACGAATGCTCTTTCTCGGGGCGTTCGATCTGCGAATTTTTACGTGACTCGAGAGACCAACATACCCGCCGTTTTGGTGGAGGGGGGGTATATCACCAATCTTGCAGAGCGCAAGCAGCTGCGCAGCCGCGATCATTTAGAAAAGATCGCCTCCGGCATTGCCGAGGGCATCCACCATTACTATCGCTCATAAGATTTCCGCGGTTTGGAGCCTCTATAGATTCGCCTGAGTTGGAGAACCTGATCCTTACACACAAGTCTAAAATTTAGTATACTGTTCCTTTTTTAAAAGGAGCGGTATCATGAAAGAACAATGGATTTATGAACAATTTTCTACTATCGATGTAGGAGATGCCCGCCTGCAAAAGAGGGCCGTTGACGTTGCTATAGGTTGCGCAGAACATCCTGAAGAGTCCCTGGCAGGACGCTTTGATAAATGGGCAGATCTCCAGGGAACTTACCGCTTTTTTAATAATCCTAAAATTACACATCAGGCGCTTCAACAACCCCATTACGATCAAGTCTTAGAAAAGGCGCGCTGGTCGGAACAGCTTGTTCTATTTATTCAAGATGGTTCAGAGCTTTTGTTCAATTCCCATCCATGGACACATGGACTTGGACCAACCGCGGACAGTAACGGAAATGGACTCATGTTTCACTCATGCCTGGTCGCCAAATATCATGAATCTGAAGAAACCGAAATTTTGGGACTTGGTTACCAGGAGGCTTGGGTGCGTCCCGAAGAAAAATCGGCGAGTGATTCGAAAGAATCTGAGGTGTGGCTGAGGACGTTAGAGAAAATGGGACGTCCCCAGGAGAACTGGGTGAGCGTTGGCGATCGCGCCAATGATATTTATGATTTTTTGAATAATGCAAATAGGCTGGGGTGGAAATGTGTAGTGCGGGCGCGACATGATCGCAAAGTCGAGATTGATGGCGAGAAGACACGTCTTTTTTCATGGATTCGTCAACAGACAGCCAAGTGTACATCCACGCTGTATGTGAAAGCAAAAGGCGAAGAATTTGGTGGTGAAGTGACACTGGAAATAACTTGGGTCAAAGCGAAATTGTTTCCTCCAGGAAATGGGGGTTCAGCAGGTGAAGAAGTGACGTATATTCGAGTGTGGTGTCCCGATAGGCCCAGGTTAGAATGGCTATTGGTTACGAATCTTCCTGTCAACAATCAAGAAGACTCCCTAAGAATCGTCAGAATCTACCGCCGACGCTGGCTTATAGAGGATTATCATAAGGCGGTCAAAACGGGCTTTCGAATCGAAGATAATCAGCTTAAACAGGCGAGCCGAATTCTTGCACTATTTGGAATGATTGGGGTGATAGCGACGCAACTTTTATCGATGAGAGAACAATGTCGGTTGTCTCCGGAAACACCGGTCGAGGAAAAAGTGCCCAAGCCTTGGATTACGCTCATAGAAAGGCATCTGATGGTGAAATTGAAAACGGTGAAAGATTTCTGGCGTTCTCTGGCTCGTATGGGGGGTTTTATAGGGCGCAAATCAGATGGGGAGCCTGGGTGGCAAACAATTTGGAAGGGTTATAAACGATTGCAAGACATGTTAATGGGAGCGCTTTTAGGTTGTGGATGTTGACTTGTGTATAAGGATCAGGTTGGAGAACGCTTTCAAAAGCAATTATATTTTTTTAAATTATCATCTGTTTTTTCATTAATCAAATGCTCCAATTCTGCAAATTAAAATTTTTATTGCTAAAATAAATAAAAACCAGTAATTTAATTAAATAGGCGCAAAATGCGGCAAAAGGAGAAGTTTATGTCGGTAAGTCCCTGGAAGAAAATGTGGTTTCATCCACGAAAGGCCATTCAATCCATTGTGGCAATTTCCCCCAATTATGGTTTGAAGATGTTATCATTTATCTATGGTATTGTTTCATTGTCTGGTCTGGCGCAGGCTTTTTCACTGGGTTCTTATGTAGGTTTTTTACCCTTAATTCTTCTCCTATTAATCATCGCGCCCTTTTGGGGATATCTTACCTTTACCTTCATTTCGTGGATCGTTTATCAAGTAGGAAAATGGTTGAAGGGACGTGCTTCCTACACGGAAGTAAGAGCGGTGATTGCTTGGGCCAACCTTCCCATCATAGTGACTCTTGTCATCGGCTTGTGTTTTCTCTTAAGTTTTGGAGAAACGTTCTTTCAAGGCTTCTCCAACACTTATCTTTTGAATTATCACATGTATGTGCAGCTCTTTATTCTTTCTTTGGGGCAGATAGGGGTCGGAATCTGGTCGATTGTAATATGTGTGTTAGCCCTTTCGCAGGTTCAAAAATTTTCCATTGGCAAGGCCATTGGCAATCTTCTCATTGTATCGGCTTTTGTGATCGC
The DNA here is from genome assembly GCA_963716985.1 of uncultured bacterium. Classification (GTDB taxonomy): domain Bacteria; phylum Chlamydiota; class Chlamydiia; order Chlamydiales; family SM23-39; genus JAJZPH01. The sequence continues at coordinate 567,967 of OY970323.1, forward strand.
AGCAGCTATACTCATTAGTCTGCTTGTTTTATGGGGACTGGTTAGCAAGGGAGTATATGCAATTTAAAAGAAGATCTCTTTGGGAGTGATTTTTAAGCAGTTGCAGCTCCTTTTGTTCTTGGACCGACCGTCATCTTGAAAATGGGATAAGGGGTTGTTTGGTAGTCTCTCAAGGAGGACACCCAAGAAGATCGAGAAGCTGCTTTTTTATCCTGGCTATTGCCGTGTGCTGGGTCTATAAAATTGGCGAGTTGCAAGCCCGCGCAAAGTGCCCATCACAATTAAAAAACATGGTGAAAGCTGAAAAGTATTTTTCGCTTGGGCCTTGACCTGATCCGCCGAGGTCTATTCAGAGACGATCCTTCTCTCTTGGAGGGGTTGACTGTTTTCCACTATTTAGGACTCGCTAGCAAGGAAGCTGTTATATGAAATCATCATTTTTTTTGTGTTCAGAGAGACCTGCCTAATGCAAGTATCTTATATCCAATTGCTTATTTTTTCAAAACCCCTGGTTATTGAATGCTAACGGCTTGAAAAAATTAAATTCTTAATCCGCTTGTAATTAATAATTTGAAATCTCTAAATAATGGAAATATTTGGGTTCATCCGACAAATGCGTACCTGGACTCATGTAGATGATAAAGTCGTAATTTAAAATATTCCATATCTCGAAAGCCATACGCTTGCCTTTTCATCGTTTTAATCTTGTTGTTTATGCCCTCTGCTCCGGCGTTTGAAATGCGATGTTTGAAATAGTTCAACAGCCCTATCTTATATCGGTGCAACGTTTTGACCACCCGTCTTAGTGGCTTCAATCCCGTTGCCAAGGCGTCGATTCCCCACATGGTCAGAAAATGTTCCGCATCTTCCACGGAATCTTTCTTCCAGAAAAGCTGAAACTGTTCTTTTAAAGAATGAGCCAAATATAATGGCGCATTCACTGTAAGTAAAACATCCAGTCGCGTTTTGTTTTCCAAGTCTAAATTGTCATAATTCGTCAGGAACAAAAACCGACTTCCCTTCAGCGCCTTCGCATCATTCCCATTCAGATTCTGTTGCTGATCTTTTCTTACTTCGTCTAGAGCTTTGTTCAATATAGCGGTCACATGAAAATGGTCGAATACCACATCCACATTCGGCAAAAATTCTTGCGCTGCTGAATAGTACGATGTGCTCATGTCCATGGCGATTGCCTTCAGTTTGGGCGCGCGCTTTGCCAGCTTCTTGAAAAATGGAGCAACAGCTTCTACAGTTCTTCCCTCTACAGAATGAATAATTCTTCCCGACCGAAGATCTGTGAAAACCGTCATATATTCATGCCCTTTTCGTATGCTAAATTCATCGACGGTAATGTATTCCAAATCTTCCAGAGAGATTGTTTTATAGAGCGCTGCCAATTTTTCTTTGTGAATTCTTTTGACGACATTCCAGCTGATGTTGAGGAAACGCGAGACATCCAGGAGAGTGCTGAAATGCAAAAGATCCAACACGTGTGCCATCATTGAGCGTACCATTCGAAATTTGCCTTTCATAAAAGGCAATTGAGGCCACCATGTACGGCCACATTGAGGACATTCGACTCGGTGTAACAGCGCATTCAGAAAGCATGGCTTGCCGCCAAATGGAACCATTTTAAATAGTCGCCTTTTCTGTCCTTTGAAATTTGTGTGTATCCATCCGCATTTGCATTGAGGGGGATCGACCATTTCGGCGTAGATCGTAATCGTTCCCGCTTCAAATTTGGTAGAATGGTATTGAACTCCACTGATTCCATATGCATGATACAAAAGAGAAGTAGACATAAAAGAAGCCTCCCCGCAAGGGTGTTGGTTACAAGCTCCTTTTATACGTCTACTTCTTTTGTTTCTGCCAGCTTTTCAAAATCTCTCATAACTCATAACGCTCTTATAATCAATGTCTTTAAAAATCTATGGATTTAACGCTTTTTCCTGGCTATAGGTACGCATTTGTCGGATGAACCAATATTTGTTGTTAGCGTTTTATTGAAATGTCCTCTTTTTGCGTTTTATTGAAATGTCCGCATTTAGAGGAATAGCGACATTGTTACTTCTTTATAAGAATAATTTTAACATTTATTTATTAAAAAATCCAGGTCTTTTCAAAGGGAGAGCGCGAGAGGGTTTCCCTCTCGCCTCCCTCTTTAAATGATTATCTAGAGCCCAACCGAAGGGCGGGAGCAAAGGTGCTCGGCAATTGCCCCTCCTCCCTTATTCAAACTGAGGGACTCTTTTAGCAAGCGAGCTTATGTTTATTTGAAAAGCCTCTGGGTCCTCGCTTCCAAGGATGTCGACGACTTGGGCGATAACGGCAGCGCTCTTTTCGTTCAGCCAACTTCACTATCAATTCTTTTGCACTAACCACTTCTGTTTGTGCTTGCATTTTGTGGTGTGGTACTGCTGTGAGTTGTTTACCTCGATATTCGATGGAAACAACTCCGTCTTTTGTCTCCAAAACGGTAACCTCGGCATTTCTCAGAATGTATTCGTGACAAGGTGCTATCACTTGATAAATCACATTGTCGTATTGTAGAGTTAGATTTTTGGACAATCTGCGATTGGCCTTGAGGCAAAATATCTTGTCTAGGCTGTATGAGGGTAATAAGGGTTTATGCGCGTTGCTCGGATCTTTCGGTGCTTTGGCGAATTTTTGATTAAACTTGAGTAGAAATGATGGTAAAAATGCATTTGCAGCCTCGATGTCGCAGATCTTGGCTATACGCATCGCTTTGATCAATCGATTCTGAAAGTCCCGATTGCGCCTTTCAACGCGCCCTTTTGCCTGTGGTGAATTGGCGCAGATCAGTGTTATGTCCAGCTCTTCCATGGCTCTGCCGAATTGAGTTCTTCCATCTCCAGTTAAAGCGCCTTCATGGTTCACTCGAAAAACACTATGTTTGTCCGGATAAAACGCCTCTGGTCTACCATGCTTTTCAATGTATTCTCGGGTTGCCTGGAAGTAGTCAAATGTATTTTCAGATTTCACAAATTTCAAATGCATTGTCTTACTCGTTGCATCATCGATGAATACCAGGAGAGTGCATCGCGGTCCCCGGCCTTCGAACCAGTCGTGCTCCGAGCCGTCGAGCTGAATGAGCTCGCCCATTTTTGATCGTCTCTGTCTCAATGGATGTACTTTCAATTCCCGGATTTCATTTGGATGCCACAGGCCATTTTCGATCATCACTCTACGCACTGCGCTAACCGAAAATTTCGCCGCTCCGCTTTCAATCAAATACTCATGGGCCAGGGTGGGACCAAAATCGCGATGGTCTTCCTGCTTGAAGAACTCTAAAATTTGAGCCTTTTTTTCTTGAGAAAGCCGGCGATTGCCTGGAACTCCCACTTTCCCGGAAACGATCCCTTTTGGGCCTTCAACCCTCAATCTCTTCAATAAACGCCTAAACTGCCTGGGACTTATTCCTAAACTCCGGGCGCCTTTTGATTGCTTTAACCGGCCTTCTTTGACAGCTGTAAAAACTTCTAATCTCGTTAATTCCCTGAAACTCATTGACATACGCTCCTCCATTTGATCGCCTCCTCATTGGTAATCAACAACTTGTGATTACCAGAAAGAGGACATTTCTAAAAAACGGAAAGCGGACATTTTAAAAAAACGCTAATATGAACCAATATTTGTTTTACAAATTATTTTATTATTGTTATAATTATATTATAAAAAATAAAAATAGGCAAAAGATTTTATTATGTCCTTCACGGTAACAAGAGAAATTATAGCAGATTTGGATTGCCACAAGCAAATGAATATTAGTTTGTGTGATATTCGCGAGGTTGATAAAGAAAGGGAAATCCACAAAATTATTATTGGTTCTGTTTTTAAACGCTGTTTGAATTGCGTAGCCTATTCCCGCAGCTGGCTCAAAGCACATTTCCGCTGTTGTAAGCTTAATTTCTGCTTTTGGAGGCTCGGTACGCAATACCCTAGGCGATACATAATACTAAAACTTAAATCTGTATGGATAGAAGAACAAGATTTGCGCAACGCAATTGAAAAGAAGAATCAATATTTCGTTGTGGAAAAGGGGGATATTGCAGGGCTGAATCCTAAGGCTGTGGATGAAGTAAGGGTAAAGAGATTTGGACCTGTAACCTCACTTGAGGTAGTAAAGATTCCCAAAGAGCAAATGCAGGAAGTGTAACATCATTTCTGTAAACTGCCGCATTCTTAAGTCTTTAAAAATGAGCTATATAATCATTTCATTCTAGGTCTTCTCCAGCCACGCCGTCGGGTCGGGCCTATAAAATTGGCGAGTTGCAAGCGCGCAAAGTGCCCTCCACAATTAAAAAACATGGGTAAAAGCTGAAAAGCATTTTTCGCTTGTCTTGATCTGATCAGCCGAGTTCTCTTCGGGGAGGGGCCTTCTCTTTTGGAGGGGTTGACTGTCTTCCATTATTCAGGATTCGCCAGCAAAGGAGCTTTTATTTGAAATCGTTTTTTGCTGTGTATAGAGTGAGTCTGTTAAAATATGTCTGCCATAAGTATCTTGTATTCAGTGGATTATTTTTTCAAAAATCACTAGTCAGTTAGTGCTAATGGCTTAAGAAAATTAAATCCTTAATTCTATCGTAATTAATTGGTTAAAATATCTAAATAATAGAAAGAATTCATTTACAAATTATTTTATAATTGTTATAATTATATTATAAAAACATTAAAATAGGCTGGGGGACTTTATGTCAGTCATGGAAACAAAAAGGGTAGTAGCGGAGGCAAGAATGATTGTCGCATCTTTGGGTGATGGCAATAAAATGAAAATTGCTTTGTTAGGTATGAACAAAGACGGTACGACGGGCTCTAGGATAAATTCTGTTTTTAAGAAGTTCTCTTTGGATTACGCAGCCTATTCTCGCTTTTCGTGTATAGCACATTTCATCAGTTGGTGTGGTGGTGATGAATACACAATAATAAAACTTGAAAATGTATGGCAAAAAAAATCAGGTTTGGGAAAAACAATTATAAAAAAGAACCAATATTTTGTTGTGAAGAAGGACGACATTACAACGCTGCATGGTGCTGTTCAAGGACAAGTACAAGTACAAGTAAATAAATCTGGATCTGTAACCTCGCTTGAGGTTGTAAAGACTCCCGAGGAGGAAGCTCAGGAAGCTCAGAGAGCGAAGAAGCAAGATCAGAAAGCAAGGCAAATGTTTGAATCCACTCTCGGGCCCCTTTTCGATCAAAAGCTGCAAACTAGGCTTCCAGCCACGGAAAACTTACAGCGAACGAAGCACCAGTATGGGTCTAACGAACCACCCATATAAAAAAAACCGCTTATAAAATCCATTGATCGGGTAGTAGCTCGTCGAGACGATTTGCTGGATGGCTCATATACCTCCGTAGGAGATCTTCTAAATATTCACGGGGATTGATCTCTAGTCCTCGGCATGTTTGAACTAATGATAGCAATACTGCGACAGTCTCGCCACCCTCCATGCTACCAAAAAAAGCCAATTTTTTCTTCCTATCGCAAGCCTTTGGTGTGCCGGTCTAAAGCCTGTGGAGCTGCCTAGGTTGTCAGAAGCTGTAAAGCACGAATCTTTCGTCTTTTTGCCGAGGTTCAAATATTCCTGTCCAATCGCCCACAAACTATTAGAGAAAAAGCGAGAAGATCGTATCTCTGCATCCAATGTATTTAAAAAAACAGACGATTTTTGCTGATACGCTCTTTTCTTCTTTCATTTTTGAAAGGGCGGTTAAAAGGTCGTCGAGAGAAAGGAAAAGGCCGACGAGACCCATGCTGCCGATTCCTCCGCACCAGTAGGGCCCGGTTTCCAGATTCTGCGAGATAGGGGCAAGGAGTTCTTCTAGACGGGCTCTAATTACCACGAGCTCCTCTTCGCTTTTGTTTTTGAGCTCAGCATAGAGATTTTTCCCTCCCAAACTCTTTAAATAACCATGCAGAGATTCTAAATAGTTCATCGCTTTATGCAGATCAAAGCTGGGAGTGGAATCGATCATCAATCCTTGCATTGGAGGCGCTGAGGTGAGCATCTCAGGGGCAAAACGCTCCTCCCCTGAGGTGAGTGCTGTTAGAGGGAAAAGAAAGAGGCAAAGAGCGATCTTTTTCACGGATTTCCTACAGGTGAGGGGTTTTTTTTAAAATCGCATCGCAGATTTCAATCAAGAGCTCCGCATCACCCGGCAAGAGATCGTTTTCGGGATCGGAAAAATTGGGATTGAGAGAAGCGCTGGTTTGAAAATTCTCTTTGGCATTCTGCACACGGCCGAGCAGCAGTTCTTTCACTCCTTGGACGATGTAATAGCCGGGATGTTTGGGGTTTATCTGGATGGCAATCTCAATATTTGTTTCGACCGTAGTGAGAAGGGTGGAAAATTCTTTTTGCATCATTTCCCGACTGGAGGGCGTTTCGACATCTTCAGCAAAGTCCTCTTCCCATTCTTGCAGCCTTGCGCTGATTTCGGCGAGTGCATCGAGCGCTTTTTTGTAATAGAGCGCAGCTTTTTGTTCTTCGGGATTTTCCCTCTTGGAAAAAGGAAGCCGGAAATCCTTTTGGCGATTAAAGGAAAGGGGTGGATCTTCTCGTTTTTGGACGCGATCTTGTGCTTTTTCTTCTTTCGGGGCGAAGTGTTGGAAAATGCCTTGCAGCTGGTTGGTCTCATGAGGAAGGGTAGTTGCAAAAGCGTTTTGCCCCAAAAAAAGAAAGAATGCGAGAAGTTTGAGAGAGAGGGAAAACTTTTTCTTCTCAAAGGAAAGAAAATTTTTGATCATAGGCTCTCTTGCTTGAAAAAAGAAAAAACATTCTAGGAGCCGCTGAGAAAGAGAGCAAGGAGAAATTTTGCGTCCCCGACACGAGTTGAACGTGCGACCTGTCGCTTAGGAGGCGACCGCTCTATCCGCTGAGCTACGGGGACAAAGAAGAAGGATTGTAACGAATAGAGCCTTTTTTTGAGGGAGATTTTTTGAGATTTTTAAAAAAAAGCGCTCTGGAAAGATCCTATGAAGTCGGCGACCCTTGAGGAGCTTGTTTTGGGTCAAGATGTGGCGCAAGAGAGTGTAAATGATAGGTTCCGATTGCTGGAGATGTCGAGTAATCAACCACAAGACCACCTTGTGTTGCTAGGTCGAAAACTTCCTGGGCTCTCTTTGAAGGTTTTCCGTCGGAATTGTAGGGCATTTCGAATCGAAAACAATCAAATCCACCAAGCCTTGGATTGCATGCATCTGGCAGAAGAGCACATACTTCTTCTGGAGAGGTGCACTTCTTGATTTGATCTTTAGTAGGGAGTGGACTGGTTGCGGGAAGAAAACGTCTTTCTTTCGAAGGGGGAGGTAGTTTTCGCGGTTCTCCCGCCCGAGCAAGAGGGCTGTGTAACGGAGGGCAGCAACTAATAGCTATGGCTAATACACCAACCAAAGGCGCGATTTTCCAGGGAAATTCGATTTTGAAGGCTCCATTAGAGGCAGGAGGGGGCGTTAGAGAATGGGCAATAAGAGCAGAAAAATTGCCGGTAAGCGGTAGCGGCCTTTGAAAAAATGCCTTTTTCACAGTATGTATGGCCCCGAAATGATAAAGCAAACCTGCGGCAATCAGACAGCCGGCGAGCAGCCCATACGTTTTTAATGCCGTTTTGTTGCAGGGAAGATAGCTATTTTCTTGGGCTTGGCTCAGCTGCTTGAGAGCTTTTTCACTCTCTTTGCGGCTACTATAGTTTTTCCAGCTGACGTAGGTGTGGTTATAGGTCAAAGCGCCAACATTATAGCAAAGCGATCCGATCAGCCCACAGCCAATCGTGGCATCCAATAATGCTGAAAAAAACTCCGCAAGGGTACGTAGGGCCCGATTCTGGACGTTGGCAGCTCGATCGAGCAGATGGCTCCAAGAGCGCCAGCCGTAGCTTGCTTGATCTATTTCCAATGGTTTTTGGGCCGAAAATAGATCACGGCAGAAGGGATTAAAATATTGATTAAGAAGCTTTGTTGCGTTCATAGTTCGGGATGTTTTTTGATAATATTATACCATCTATGTCTTTTATTTTCAAGGGAAAGAGTTTTGCTATAAACTTATAATAATAAAAAAATTCTTAACATGGGATCCGTTTAGTCTTGAGGCTCAGGTGCTTATAAATTCCTCTCTGACCTTTAGTTTTCATGGGGAGCATTCGGAGAAAAATAGATAGATATTGTAAAAAAAGTTTATTCGTTGGCTTTGAGGACTTCCATAAAGGCGCTTTGGGGAATCTGCACTTTGCCGATTTCCTTCATGCGCTTTTTCCCCTTTTTCTGCTTTTCCCAGAGTTTGCGCTTGCGTGTGATGTCCCCGCCATAGCATTTGGCGGTCACGTTTTTCGAAAGTGCGCCAATCGTCTCTCGCGAAATGATCTTCCCTCCGATCGCAGCTTGAATCGGAACTTTAAAGAGCTGTTGGGGAATGACCTCTTTGAGTTTTTTGCAGATCGCCCTTCCTTTGCTTTCCGCTTTGGATCGATGAACCATGCAGGAAAATGCATCGACAGGCTCTTCGTTGACCCGGATTTCGAGCTTGATGATGTCTCCCTGCTCATAACATTCGAACTCATAGTCAAAAGAGCCATAGCCGCGGGTGATCGATTTGAGCTTGTCGTTGAAATCGGTGAGAATTTCGTTCAAGGGCAAACGATAGGTCAAGAGAAGACGTTTGGAATCGAGGGACTCGGTTTTGAGAAGGTTGCCTCGCTTGTCCATCCCTAAATTCATCACGGCTCCTAAATAATCGGAAGGGACCATGATATGGCTTTTGACCCAAGGCTCTTCGACGGACTCGATAGAAGACGGGTCGGGATAATGGGCTACGTTGTCAATCTCTTTCTGCGTACCGTCGCGAAGAGTGATGCGATAGACAACGCTCGGCGCGGTTGTGATGATGTCTAGTTCAAATTCTCGTCTCAGTCTCTCGAAAACGATCTCGAGATGCAAAAGGCCCAGAAAGCCGCAGCGAAAGCCAAAGCCAAGCGCCTGGCTGCTCTCCTGTTCGATATAAAGAGCGGAATCATTCAACTGGAGTTTGTTGAGAGAGTCGCGAAGGAGTTCATAATCGGAAGAGTCGACGGGATAGATGCTGGCAAAAACAACGGGAGAGATGAGTTTAAATCCGGGAAGGGGGGTCTGTGCGGGATCTTTATTGAGCGTGATCGTGTCGCCGATCTTCATATCGGCAGTATTTTTCATGTTGGCCGTAAAGTAGCCCACTTCTCCGGGCCGAAGAACTTCTACCGGTTTTTCGTTGGGAGAGAAGATGCCTACTTCCAGCACTTCAAAAACCTTGCCGGACGACATCATGCGGATCTGCGTTTTTTTTCGAATCTCTCCGCTGATGATGCGTACGTAGGCCATGGCGCCGCGATAGGGATCGTAGTGGGAATCAAAGACAAGGGCGCGAAGGCGATTGTCTTCCGGCTCTTTGGGGCAGGGGATTTGCGTGAGTATGCGTTCGAGGATCTCCTCCACGCCCTTTCCGGTCTTCCCGGATGCCAAAACGAGATTTTCCGTGTCGATTCCCAAGATGTCTTCGATCTGTTTTTTGACCTCATCGGGCTGGGCGGAGGGCAAATCAATTTTATTGAGAACGGGAACGATCTCTAGGTTTCTGTCCATGGCCAAAAGAACGTTGGCAAGCGTTTGCGCCTGCACGCCCTGGGTGGCGTCAATGATAAGGAGTGCGCCCTCGCAAGCAGCAAGAGATCTGGAAACTTCATAGGAGAAGTCCACGTGGCCCGGGGTGTCGATGAAATTGATCTGATAGGTCACCTGATTTTTTGCCGTGTAAAACATGGTGACGGGATGGGCTTTGATCGTAATGCCGCGCTCTCTTTCAAGGTCCATGCTGTCGAGAAACTGTTCGTGCATTTCTCTTTTCGGAACGGTATTGGTGATTTCTAAAAGCCGGTCGGCCATGGTCGATTTGCCATGATCGATATGGGCGATAATGGAAAAATTGCGAATGTTGTCTCGATGATACTCAAACATAACAATCCAAGTAGCTGTCCGGCAGAAGCTTTCTGTTGTCCGCGGGTTGTTCTTCTAGAATATTTTGAGTGAAGAATAGCAGAAATGCACAATTCGTCCCAGCCTTAAAAGAGCGGTTTTCTTGCATTCTTTAAAGACAAATTGCAGCCGGAGCCTTCTTGCTTTATGCAGGAAATGGGGGTTTGCGTTTTAGAGCTCTCTTGCGCACTCATCGATCGTTGCCAAAAAGTTCGGGGATAAATTGTCTGCAATCTCCACGGCGAACTCTTGGCTCTCTCTCACAAGGTGTTGGAGGTCGATAGAAGGCGTTTCTTCTGCTGCCAAGCGTTCCGTATGGAGGGAAAATGCTCTTTTTTCATACACGCGGAGCCTTGCGTAGTCAGTGCGCAGTTGATTGATTTTGCTTTCAGGATCTGGAGGAAGAAATCTTTGTAATCCGGCGGTAGGCGGAGTAGAAGATCGAATGATTTGCTCGGCAAGGGCACTTGAAAATCGACGAGTCTTTTTTCGTCGTTCTCCTTGGTAGGCGGCTCGAGCGGCTCTGTATAATTCGGTGTTTGGCAAAAAAGTAAGATCGTTTCGAATCACGGCTCTGATGAGTAGTCTAAAAGCATGATTTTCCGCGCAGCTTTCTAAATAACGTCTTTTTTCTTCCCATATATGTGTTATTTCATTTCCTTCCCCTGCATAGTCTGTTGTTGTTGCTGTACATATCCCTGAAAGCAATGCTACCGGTATAATTACTGGTGTTGAGGTTGCAATTGTTTGTTCTAAGAAGAACAGGTCCGTCGCTATTCCTAGTGCTCCGCCAATTGTAACGACTGTTGTCAGTTTCACTAACAATGGTAGTGATCTTGACGACTCGTACGCGATTATTCCCGATACAACTCCTGCCACTGCAGTGAATGCTCCTGTAGCTTTGGCTATTCCTCCGCTTGTCACTATTCCTGCGAATCCTGCGATAACTCCTGCCACAATTGCGATTTGTTTTATTCTTAAGATTTGTAGAGGCAAAGAAGCATAGCCGCGAAATTTCTCTGCAAATGTGGTGTAGGTATTTTTTTCAAACTCACTCACTGGATCAGATCGTAAAATGTTTGTGTAAAAGAGGGAGGCCTTTCGAAAAAATGGACTTGTGGAAGCACATGCACGCAGGTCTTTTTGGCAGTCTGATATTTTCGAGACGATGGAGTCCCAGAGCTCCGGCGGAAGATTGCCGGGATTTGATCCCGCTATTTCTACTGTTGTCATGATGTCCGCAAAATAATTGTTTTATATTGTACTCTTTCAGTTTTAATTTTTCAATTATGATTATTTTTTAAAGCTTGTTTCTTTGATTGTTTTTCAAAGACCGTGAGGAAAAAGCTCGAACGCTTCCTTTTGTCGTTAGCTGGGCCAAGAGGAACTTAAGTATTTCATTGCCAATAATTAATTTTATCTTTAAAGTTTCTTAAAAAAAAATGGTTCATCCGACAAATGCGTACCTGGACTCATGTAGATGATAAAGTCGTAATTTAAAATATTCCATATCTCGAAAGCCATACGCTTGCCTTTTCATCGTTTTAATCTTGTTGTTTATGCCCTCTGCTCCGGCGTTTGAAATGCGATGTTTGAAATAGTTCAACAGCCCTATCTTATATCGGTGCAACGTTTTGACCACCCGTCTTAGTGGCTTCAATCCCGTTGCCAAGGCGTCGATTCCCCACATGGTCAGAAAATGTTCCGCATCTTCCACGGAATCTTTCTTCCAGAAAAGCTGAAACTGTTCTTTTAAAGAATGAGCCAAATATAATGGCGCATTCACTGTAAGTAAAACATCCAGTCGCGTTTTGTTTTCCAAGTCTAAATTGTCATAATTCGTCAGGAACAAAAACCGACTTCCCTTCAGCGCCTTCGCATCATTCCCATTCAGATTCTGTTGCTGATCTTTTCTTACTTCGTCTAGAGCTTTGTTCAATATAGCGGTCACATGAAAATGGTCGAATACCACATCCACATTCGGCAAAAATTCTTGCGCTGCTGAATAGTACGATGTGCTCATGTCCATGGCGATTGCCTTCAGTTTGGGCGCGCGCTTTGCCAGCTTCTTGAAAAATGGAGCAACAGCTTCTACAGTTCTTCCCTCTACAGAATGAATAATTCTTCCCGACCGAAGATCTGTGAAAACCGTCATATATTCATGCCCTTTTCGTATGCTAAATTCATCGACGGTAATGTATTCCAAATCTTCCAGAGAGATTGTTTTATAGAGCGCTGCCAATTTTTCTTTGTGAATTCTTTTGACGACATTCCAGCTGATGTTGAGGAAACGCGAGACATCCAGGAGAGTGCTGAAATGCAAAAGATCCAACACGTGTGCCATCATTGAGCGTACCATTCGAAATTTGCCTTTCATAAAAGGCAATTGAGGCCACCATGTACGGCCACATTGAGGACATTCGACTCGGTGTAACAGCGCATTCAGAAAGCATGGCTTGCCGCCAAATGGAACCATTTTAAATAGTCGCCTTTTCTGTCCTTTGAAATTTGTGTGTATCCATCCGCATTTGCATTGAGGGGGATCGACCATTTCGGCGTAGATCGTAATCGTTCCCGCTTCAAATTTGGTAGAATGGTATTGAACTCCACTGATTCCATATGCATGATACAAAAGAGAAGTAGACATAAAAGAAGCCTCCCCGCAAGGGTGTTGGTTACAAGCTCCTTTTATACGTCTACTTCTTTTGTTTCTACCAGCTTTTCAAAATCTCTCATAACTCATAACGCTCTTATAATCAATGTCTTTAAAAATCTATGGATTTAACGCTTTTTCCTGGCTATAGGTACGCATTTGTCGGATGAACCAAAAAAATTTTGTCAGGAAAACAAACATGGGAATCATTGCCCCAAAAAGCCTGTCGAGATGCAAAGATCAAAGAGATTCCCATGGGGAATTTTTTGATAGCGGGGAGTTTTTTTCTTTCCCCGTCAATGATAAGATTAATCGGCTGGCTCTTGGAAAGATAGCGCTGAGGCGCAATGCGATTCCCGGCAGCCGTTTGGTTGCGACGGCCTCCCATGACTTCATGATGGAAATTCTGCCCGATATTTTTGGATCGAAAGCCAAGAAAAAAAAGTCCCTTTTTTATCATGCCAATCTTCTCCCTGCGAAGAAGGATGTCTTGGTAAAAGAAGAAATATTGCCGCCGATTGGCATTTTTGGCGAGGAGGGTAGCAGCTGGATGATTGCCCTCATGCAGTTTTGCATCTTTATCCCAAGCATACGGGCAATGTTTAATTATGTGCCTCCCAGTTTTTCGGAGTTCATGCGCTTTGTGGATCTATATCGTTTGGACCAGGTAAAAAACAAGAGCGTCACAGGAGCGAGAACGGAGCCCTTGATCGAGCGTCTTCTGGAGAGATTTTCTAGAGATTTTTTCTTGAGAGGCAAAGAGATCGATCTGTACCTGGTTTTAAAAAAAATGATGGAATTCTTCCTTCCGCCGCGCGAGATGGGCCGGACGAGCAATTTTTTGGCCTACCGTCCCGAATGGCAGCTCGATGCTGATTTACGAACCCTTGAGAAATATTCTTCTCTGGAACACTTCTTGCACGAGGAGCTTTTGGCGCGAGAGCTTCCCGCGGAACTTTTGATTGCTCTTTCCTGCATCTTTGAAAAAACGGAGAGGGGATCTTTGCCGGAACACTTGAAAGGCTACTATCTTTTTTCCAAAGAGAGCCGTCCAGTTGCCTACGAGCTTATCTCTTTTATTGAATATCGAAGAGATGAGTTTTCTCAAGGCGCATATGTTGCTTATGTAAAAGTAGAAAATGGCTGGTATCAATGTATGAACGAGAGGATCGCTGCCATGCGCTCCAACCATTTGAACATTGCTCTGGAAAGAGGATTTCTATTTTATTATCGGCGTCAACGAATGCAATCGTAAAGAAAATCTGTCGTTTTTGAAAACGTCATTTTTGAAAAAGTTTGAAAAAAAAGGCCCGGCATCTGAAAAAATGCCGGGCCTTTTTTGGGATATTAAACAGCAGCCGTCGGCTCTGTTTTTTTCGCTTCTGCTTTAGGTAAAGCAGAGTCGCTCTTGGCCTCTTTTTCTGCAGATTTTGCAAGAAAGAGCTTGCTGAGCGAGTTCGCAGATACCATCCAAATAAAGATGATCGCAAAAAGGATCACGGCAATATAAGGGGTCATCGCAGCGATTGAGCCTAAGCCTAGGATCAAGCCTTGCTGAATGAGAGATCCTCCTGATTTGCCAAGACGGGCGCCCACGACATCAATCGCAGCTTTCCCCTTGACTTTCGATTCGTCGTCCAAAGGAATGTAGGCCATTTCTTTGGTGGGATCGAAAAGAGAGTATTTGCAGGTTTTGCTCATGATATTTTGAACGGCGCCTACGATGACGGCCAGCATCAGGGGGTTCGTTCCGAGCGCAGCAATCATTCCCATCATCGAGTCTTTGAAGAGCACGAAGGAGAAGAAAGCAGTTCCCGTAATGAGCAGAACAACGGGCGTCACGAGAGCGGCAACCTTCCAACCGAAGCGGCGGATGGTATTTCCTCCCACAAAGAGCATCATGAGAACCGCAATGAATCCGGTGCAAGTGGAAAAGGCTCCCATAAATGCGGAGTAGTCATTGGAGTTGGGATATTGGAGTTTGAGCTGGCTTTTCCAGGTGACTTCCACGATGTTGATCGAAATGCCATAAGCGATCACCAAGATAGCAAGCAGTCCCAGGTATTTGGACTGAGCCAGTTGGAGGAAGCTTTCTTTCATGGAAAGTTTTGGCTTGGATTTTTTCGCAACTTTTTGTTGATTTGCTTCAAAAAATCTTGCATCGGTTAAAACATTTTTTTGGATCCACCAGTAGAGAGCAATAATGCATATGCCGGATACGACGATCATGCTCATCAAATAGTTTAATGAGACTCCCCAGGCATCCACTCCGGCAGGAACTTTTTCACGGATGTTGGAGGCAAAGATAATTGCAGGTCCCGAGAAGAGAAGGGCTAAGTTAGCGCCAAGCCCAAGCAAGGAGTAGAAGCGCTTGGCTTCGACAACCTTCATGATGTCATTTGCAAATCCCCAAAAGAGAAGGGAGAGGACAACGCTTCCCCAAAGCTCGGAGAGTATGTAGAAAAGAGCGTAGCTCCAGTTGCGGTAAATGGCAATGAACCCCATAAATCCTTGAGGCAGTACGCCTTGGAGATAGTCGGCGAATTGCGTGGGATGCAGAAACCCTTTTGCCGGATAGATGACCAGGGCAAATAGGGCAAAGAAGATCACAAAGGGGGTGATGGTTGCATAAAAAAGCGCAGGCTTGCTGAGTTTGTTGCTGAGCTTTGCATAGATCAGCATGAAAACGATTGCGGAGGGCAAAACTCCCCAAAATTTAATGAAGGGGATGGCTTCGGCTCCGGATCCGGGCGCTGTTACGATGAGCGTGTCCTTTGTATCGCGCAGAATCGTATAGTTAAAAGATATGAAAAAAAACATGAGAAACATGGGAAGAAGTTTCTTGAGCTCATAATTATGGATGGGCCAAAGAAAGGATCTCCATTTTCCGAATGCGGATTTTGTGTTTGCAGACATCTTATCTTTCCTTTAGTAGAAGATTTAGCTAAAGAAGGTATTGTAGGCCTTTTTTTTGTTAAAAAACAAGAAAAAAGAAGGGGAAAAATTTGAAAAAAGGGGAATGAAAAGATTTTGAAAAAGAAAAACCTTTGAAGGAAAACCTTCAAAGGTTTTTGCGACAAAAAAAATTATCAATTGGAAGCATCGCACATTTGAGAAGCGATGAGCTGCATTGCCTGGACGGATTCGACGTATCCGGTCCAAAGTTCCTGCTCAATTTTATTGTGGCGTATGGATTGGATCAATTCTCTCTTATAGCCTGCAAGAGATTTTTTAGGGCTCAGAATTCCAATAATTTCTTGATCTCCGGCGAGCCTTGCAATATTGAGCATTCTTTCGAGTTGGATGCGGGAAAAAGTAATCTGGTCTCTTCTTTTGCGCGATCCCCTTGGAGCTCTTTGTTTGGGTGCAACGATGATGGGTTTTTCTACGCTAATGATGAAGCGCTCAATTAATGTGGAGAGCTCTTCGGGCTGCTTTGTTTTCATTTTTCTTAAGGTAAAATGGTGCATATAGCCGCCGGAGGTCATTGGCAGATATTTGCAGAGCTCATTTTCCTTTCTTACCCCTAATTTTTTGATAGCCCGTGAAATGTATTCTTCAATTTCTTTAAGGCTTTTTGTTGTTCTTTTATTTAGGGTTTCGTTCATAGGTTCTTTCCTTTATTTGTGTGTTAGTTTTGATCTGTTAGTGCGGATTTTATTTAACCTTTCTCTTCTTTGTCCACAACAAATTTGTGTCATTCATTGCAAGATTTTGGCTAATAATCGCTCTTTTTTTCTTGTAATAAGCGGATTATATAAGCAAGAAACGTTTTTGTGCAAGAGATGTTCTCTTTTTTTCATTCAAAAACGATTTTATTATTTCTGTTTTTTGTTTGGTGGAGCAATGTTTATGCGGTCTGTTGTTTTTTTTTAGAGTAAATGATAACCTCTTAAACGCATGGTGAAAATTTTTATGAAAAAAAGCATTTGTCTTTTGGGAAGTACGGGATCGGTGGGCCGGACGACATTGGATGTTGTTCGTCAAATGAAGAATTTATTTCAAGTTCATGCGCTGGCTGCAAAGTCAAATATTGAAGTGATCAAACAACAAATTGAAGAATTTTCTCCAAAAATTGTTGCAGTTTATGAGGAAAAAAAAGCGCAAGAGCTGCGCGCGTCTTTTCCCCATCTTCCGATTGTTTCGGGAAAAGCGGGATTGATTGAAGCCGCCTGTGCTGAAGAGGTGCAGCTCGTCGTGGTGGCAATGAGCGGTATGGAGAGCTTGCCTGCCACTCTAGCTGCCATTCGCGCCAAAAAAGTTCTCGCTATCGCCAACAAAGAGACCCTGGTATCTGCCGGGCAGCTCGTGATGGACGAGGTGAAAAAGCAGGGGACTCTCTTATTGCCCATCGATAGCGAGCACAATGCCATTTTTCAGTGTTTGAAGGGAGAAAATGCGAAAATAAAGCGTTTGATTTTGACCGCTTCGGGGGGCCCTTTTCGAGAGTTCTCTATGGATCGGTTGAAGAGGGCTACCCTGAAGGAAGCCCTTTGTCATCCGACCTATCGAATGGGCACCAAAATTACCATCGATTCCTCGACGTTGATGAACAAGGGACTTGAGGTGATCGAGGCGCACTATCTTTTTGGAGTCGGCGTCGATCACATTGACGTGGTCGTCCATCCGCAAAGCGTCATTCATAGTTTCGTGGAGTTCATCGATGGCTCGATTCTGGCGCAAGCATCGGACCCCAACATGTTTTTTCCCATTCAATATGCACTGAACTATCCCGAAAGAAGGGAAAATCACCTGCCTCCCTTTGATTTTAGCAAATATCCAAAGCTGGAATTTTTCCCCCCGGATAAAGAAAAATTTCCCTGCCTTTCGCTGGCGTATGAAGCACTGAAAATCAAGAAAAGCATGCCCTGCTTCATGAATGCCGCCAATGAAATTTTAGTCGAACGTTTTGCGCAAGGGGAGATTTCCTGGGCGGGCATTGGAGAGAAGTTGGAAAAAATCATGTCTTCCCATCGAGAGGTAGATCTGGTAAATTTAGACCTGCTTTTCGAAGTGGACCGAGAAGCGAGAAGAATCGCCATGAAAGCGTAGCAAAGGAGCTAGGAGCATAATGATCAGCCATATTTTTTCCATTTTTCTGGCAGTTATCGGAATCGGACTTCTGATTTTTCTCCATGAACTGGGCCACTACTTTATGGCGCTGAAGAGAGGGATGCGCGTCGAGGTTTTTTCCATTGGTTTTGGCCGTCCGATCTATTTTTGGTATCGAGGCCAGGTCAAGTGGCAGATTGGTTCTTTGCCCTTTGGCGGCTATGTAAAGATCGCCGGCATGCAAAAAGAGGGGAGCCAAGAGGCAGAAGAGATCGAAGGTGGTTTTTTCGCTAAAAAACCCATCGATCGACTTCTTGTTGCCTTTTCGGGCCCTTTTGCAAATATTCTCTTTGCTTTTCTGGTCTTTGCCCTTCTCTGGTCTTCCGGAGGGAGGGAGAGTCAGCTCTCTAATCATACCCAATACATTGGGTGGATCGATCCCGATTCCGCCGTTTATAAAAACTCGCTTCGGCCCGGCGATCGAATCCTCAATTATGATGGGCAGCCCTTTCATAATTGGAACGATCTTGTTTATGCCTCTGCCCTGAAGCGCTCTTCGATTCGAATAGAGGCTGAAAAAGTCCACCGATTTTCCAATCGCAAAGAAGTTTTTGATCAGAGTTTTCCTCCCTATCAAGATGCGCGCATGATCGATGGGATCAAGACCGTCGGTATTTTTTCTCCTGCCTCCTATCTTTTTTATGTTTCCCCAACTGGAATTTCCCCTTATTCCCCGATGATCCAAAGCGGTATTCGGGAAGGGGACCGCATTGTTTGGGTAGACGGCTCTCTCGTTTTTTCTCCGCAACAATTATCTTCCCTTATCAACGACGGCTCTCTTTTCTTGACCGTTCAAAGGAACCATACGGTCTTTCATGCACGAGTTCCTCGAATGGCGCTTGCGACGCTCCACCTCTCTCCCAAAGAAAAAGCGGAAATAGATGATTGGCGCCTGGACGCTTCGTTGAAGAAGAAATTGGACACGCTTTTTGTGATTCCCTATTTATTGAACGATCAGGGAGTGGTAGAAGCGCAATTAACAGAGGAATATGTCGGCTTCGATGAGAGAAACCCCTATGCGCTGCCTCTTCTGAAAAACGATCGAATTTTGGCAATCGACGGAGAAAGGATCTCCTCGCGGAAAGAACTTCTTCAGAAAATCCAACAGCATCGGATGTTGATCATCGTCGAAAGAAAAGCCCGTCCGATGATTTCTTGGAAAGAGGCCGATCGGAGCTTTGAAAATTTTGTTTCGATCGATGATTTGCGCACCATTGTCTCATCGATCGGCAGGAAAATTGCGATTCTTTCTTCCCATGACCTCCATTTATTAAATCCCGCAGTTCCAACGACTCTCAAAGAGATGGCCGAAAGAGGGGATTTAGAGACGGCCAAGAGATTAGCGCTGGCGCAAAAAGAGATAGAAGATATGCGCGAAGGGGATAGCAAACAGAGAGCTCTTCAAGAGTTTGGAAAAGAGACGTCGAAACTTGTTTTAGGCCTGCCCATTCAAGATTTAAAAATAGGTTATAACCCGAATCCTTTTTCCCTCTTTAAAAAATCCACGATGGAGATCTATAAAACCCTCTCCTCCCTCATTCGCGGCCAGCTGCATCCCAAATGGCTTGCCGGACCTTTGGGCATCGTGCAGATCGTGCAAAAAAGCTGGGAGACCGGAGTAAAAGAGACGCTTTATTGGTTTGGGTTGATCAGTCTGAATTTAGGTTTTTTCAACCTCTTGCCTCTTCCCGTTTTAGACGGTGGCTATATTCTGCTTTCCCTCTTTGAAATCGTGACGGGAAAACGTTTGAAGCCAAAAACTTTGGACCGCTTGATCTTCCCATTCTTTGTTCTTTTGATTTTATTATTCCTATTTATCATGTATCAGGACGTCATCCGAATATTTGGAAGATTTTTTCATTTTTAAGGAAGTTTTTTGGTACACGTTCACGGGGCGTGGGGGGGGGCAATGAGAAATATCGGGTTGAAGACATCTGATTCTCGGAAAAGGGGGGGGCGGCCGTTTCTTGTTGTTTATTTTAGAAAAGTTCCGAATGAGTGCCTAAACGAACAAAGGTTATCGTTTTTTCTGTTCTGTCGATTTGGTAGATTAGAACCCAATCGTTTTGGACATGACAATCACGAAATCCTTTTCACTCGCCTTTTAAAGAATGGTCGCAATATTTAGGATCTAAGATTTTCTCTTGAATTAGCTGGTTCACGACATGGGTTAACGTTGAAAAATTTCTCTTTTGCTTACGAGATTTTTCTTTGTCTTTCTCAAATTGTTTCGTGGTTTTTGGAAAGAGCATCACTTCTCAAGGGATTCGAAAAAATCTGCTACAGAATCAAAATCGATAAGGTCTTTTTTCTCTTTGGCACTTTTTAGAGCTGCTCGAGTTTCTTTGTTGGGAGTGTGAGGGTGCGAGCATTTTTTTAATCGCATTCTTACGCTCTCAAGAACAAATTCATTTAAGGTTTTTTCTTCATGGGCAGCAACCATTTTCATGTATTTTCTTTCTTGAGAAGAACATTCAATGGCTAGCCTTACTTTTTTGGCGCGAGCAATAGGTTTTTTTTTCGAGAAAAGTCTTCTCTGCCTTTTTGCTTTGGTAAGAGGCATTTTTACGAACTCCTGTTCAAATTGTGAATTTATAACAAATGTACATTTAAATAAATGGTGAATTTCTTTCTCGTTTTTTGCGTGGCACAGATGGGACAGCAATAGAAGCTTGTTTATAGATTAATGAGCGTTGGATTCCGGCTGCTTGCAATAAATTTATAAGGGCTGTTTTTGAAAAACAGCCCTTGGGTGAGATGACCTATTTTTTCTCTTCGGGCTCGATAATTTCTGCTTCGGCTTCTTCCACGTCATCCGGCTTTTTGCCTTGCGATGCGTGGGGAGATGGGCCTTGCTGTCCTTGCGTCTTTTGCAGCTCTTCTCCGATCTTTTGCATGTGGGTTTGCAGCTCTTGCATCGAAGAGCGGATCTGAGAGATGTCTTTGCTTTCGATGGCTTTTTTCAGAAGGTCGATTTTGCCTTGAATGTCAGAGACGACCGGTGCGGGGAGACGGTCTTTGTACTCTTTCAAAGATTTTTCGGCGCGAAAGACTAAGGCATCGGCCTCGTTTTGCACCTCGATCTCTTCTTTTTTCTTGCGATCCTCTTCCGCATGGATCTCGGCCTCTTTGATTTTTGCTTTGATCTCTTGGTCGTTCAAGCCCGATTTGGCTTCGATACGGATTTTCTGCTCTTTGCCCGACTGTTTGTCTTTGGCGGAAACGTGCAAAATACCGTCCGCATCGATATCAAAAGCCACCTCGATTTGCGGCATGCCGCGAGGAGATGGAGGAATATCGCTCAAATCAAACCGTCCGATCTCCTTATTGTCCTTTGCCATGGGTCTTTCTCCTTGGAGAACGACGATGGTCACGGCGGGCTGATTATCGCTGGCAGTTGAAAAGACCTGTTTTTTCTGGGTGGGGATCGTGGTATTTCTTTCGATGAGAGGAGTCATCACGCTGCCAAGCGTTTCGATGCCAAGGGTGAGAGGAACAACGTCGAGAAGAAGGATGTCTTTCACGTCTCCTCCAATGATTCCTCCTTGAATGGCAGCGCCAACGGCAACGGCTTCATCGGGGTTCACTCCTTTATGAGGCTCTCTTCCAAAAATTTCCTGAACCATCTTTTGTACCGCGGGCATGCGGGTCATGCCGCCGACGAGAATCACCTCTTCAATTTGGCTGGCGGAGAGTTTGGCGTCTTTGAGAGCTTTTAAGCTAGGCTCTTTTGTTCTGTCGATGAGATCGTGGCAAAGGCTTTCGAGCTTGGATCTTGAGAGCGTTAGCGTCAGGTGTTTGGGGCCCGATGCATCCATGGAGATGAAGGGCTGATTGATCTCTGTGGTCTGCGTGCCGGAGAGTTCGATCTTGGCTTTTTCTGCCGCATCGCGGAGACGCTGCAGGGCCATTTTGTCTTTGGAAAGATCGATGCCATGCTCTTTTTTGAACTCATCGAGAAGAAAGTGGATGATGCGATCGTCGAAGTCATCGCCGCCGAGATGGGTGTCCCCATTGGTGGAGAGAACTTCAAAAACGCCGTCGCCAATTTCAAGAATGGAGATGTCAAAAGTTCCGCCTCCCAGATCGTAGACTGCAATTTTCTTATTGTGCTGTTTGTCCAGGCCATAGGCAAGAGCTGCTGCCGTTGGCTCTGGAATAATTCTCTTCACGTCAAGACCTGCAATGCGGCCGGCATCTTTGGTCGACTGTCTTTGCGAATCGTTGAAATAAGCAGGAACAGTGATGACAGCTTCGGTGACTTTTTCTCCGAGATAGCTTTCGGCGGTCTCTTTCATTTTGATCAGAATCTGGGCTGCCGCCTCTTCCGGAGTGATTTTTTTGCCGTCGATCTCAAAAACGGCATCGCCGTTGGCATTTTTTGTGATTTTATAGGGAACGGTTTTGATTTCCGAAAGAACCTCGTCATATTTTCTTCCGATGAAACGCTTGGTCGACGAGAGCGTTTTTTCCGGATTCGTGACGGCTTGGCGCTTGGCCGGAATTCCGACCAGGCGTTCATTTCCCTTATAGGAAATAACCGAGGGGGTAGTTCTGGATCCTTCTGCATTTGGGATAACTCTGGGCTCGCCACCCTCCATGATCGCAACGCAGGAGTTGGTGGTTCCAAGGTCGATGCCAATGATTCTTTTCTTTTGCTTGTTCATAGTTGCTCCTTTTATATGTTATTTTGAGGGTTTTTTTCCTCTTCTTCCAATGAGGGAGAGAGGGTTTCTGCTATTCTTTTTTTTGCTACTTTTACGCGCGCGGCCCTTAGGGTTCGGTGGCCGCTTTTATATCCTTTGGAAAACTCTTCTAAAATCATTCCGTCGGGATGTTGATCGGTTTCGACGATTTCCATGGCTTCGTGCAGATGGGGATCGAAGGCATTCCCCAGAGAATGATAGGCAACGATTCCATAGTTGTGCAGGATGTCGCGAAATTGCGCAACGATCATCTGAAATCCCGAGGCCCACTGTTTGATATCTGCGCTGCAATTTCGTGCGCTTTGAAGCGCTGTTTCAAAACTGTCGAGCGGCAAAAGAAATTCCGCGATGGTATTTTCCACGGCAAGGCGGATGGTTTCTTCTTTTTCTTTTTGCAAACGTTTCCGGGTGTTTTCGGTGTCGGCAAGAAGCCTCATGTATTTGTCTTTGTATTCATGCAGCTCCCGGTGAAGTGCTTTTTTCGCAGATTCTTCTGTTGCTTCTTCTTGCGGGGCCGATTGCTGCGCCGGCTCTTCTTTTTCTTCTGTCATAGGACGCGCCTTTTTTTTAAAGTTTTTTATTTTCGAGCAGGATAGAGGGGTTGCTTTTCCCCTGAGATTTTTGCTTTTCTATAAGCTTTGCGGCAGAAGGTGCGTGGAATGGAATTTTGAACTTATATACGTTCTTCGTGAACGTTTCCGAAAGGTGGTTCGAAAAGCTGTCTAAAATGCCGAAAAGCTCCTTATAAGGGAGCCTTAATGGGCCCAAAAGAGCGACGGCTCCAACGGGAATCTGTCCGATGAAGTAGGGAGCGGTGAGAATGGAGCATGTGGTTGCAAAAGGAGAAAATGCAAAGAGCTCTTCTCCGATCCAGCAGGAAAGCCGGCCGATCTTGCAACATTCGTTGAGCAGGGGACGGATGAGGGACAAATCTTCGAAAAGCTGGAGTACGTGGGCAAAGGAAGAGGGGTCTTTAAACTCCGCATAGGAAAGGAGTTTGGAGAGCCCCGTATGAGAGATGAGCTCGGAGCTGGATTGCATCGATCCGATGAGATGGCGCACGATGATCTCATTATAAAAATATTGGGCAAGTTTCGAAACGCCCTCTTCTTCGATTTTGGGGTTTTCTCCTCTTCCCAATTTCCAGAGGAAAAAATCTTCAAGTTTTTTGAGCTGCTTCAAAGAGAGCTCTTTTGGAAGATAAAGAGTTTCCGTTTGAATCAGGCCGAAGTCGGTCACAATGATGGCAAGCACGCGCTTATTTCCCATGTCTACAAGCTTGATCGTTCGGATAAAATCCTGATCGAGCGCCGGCATGAGAAGAAAGACGCCGCACTGAGTGAGATGGCTTAAGTTTTCAGCCGCCTCTTGCAAGTAGGCAGAAAGCTCTTTTCCTTCGTTCTTTAAATGCACACGGAGAAACTGCTGCGCCTCCTGGGAAATAGTAAACTCTTCGAGACAATGGTTGGCATATGTGCGAAACGCAAGGCTGGTAGGGATCCGTCCGCCGGAGGAGTGCTGCTGCTTCAAAAGTCCATTTTTTTCGAGCTTGTTGAAATAGTTGCGAATGGTCGCAGAGCTTAAAAATTCAAACCCATTTTCTTGAAGGGTATGCGAGCCTACGGGCTTATTGGTTTTCAGAAAAAGCTCAATCACGCCGAATAAAAGGGCATGTTCTCGATCTTTTTTAGCCACTCTTTTGTTTGCGATCTTCTTCAAGCTGGCACTCGTCTTTTAAATTTGCTAAATATTTATATTTTACCATAAGGGGATTTTGAAGGCAATTACTTTTAGCAATCAATGGGGTTAATTGCTGATTTTATCTGCTAACTACATAATATTAAGACAGTTGCTTGGCATAAAAAAACTATTTTTTTAAGAGTCGAAGACTGTTGAGCCCTACCAGAAGCGTTCCCCCTTCATGCAGGATCACGGCAATCCAGAGTGGAATCAGTCCAAGAAGCGCCGGCAGAGAGGCCAGGCAGATCACCAGCAGGGCAAAAAGGAGGTTTTCTCGAACGATTTTTTGGGTTTTGCGGGCTTTTTCGAGTAGCCACGAGATCAAAAAAATCTCATTGTTGAGAAGGATCGCGTCGGCCGCGTTGACGGCGGTTGCACTTGCCATCTGCCCCATGGAAATGCCTACGGTAGATCGTGCAAGGGAGGGGGCGTCATTGATCCCATCGCCGACCATGATGAGCCCCCCTTTTTGAGAGAGTTTCGCAACTTTTGCGAGTTTGTCTTCGGGACGAAGCTTTGCAAAGATCTGATCGATTTGCAGCTCATGTCCAATGACTTGCGCATTTTCTAGACTATCGCCGGTTAAGATTAAAGGCTCCAAATGACGGCATTTTAGCTGCTCGATGAGTTTTTTTGCCTGTTTTCGAAGGGTGTCCTGAAAGTGAAAAAGAAAGGGGGTGGAGCAGATCAAGAGCAGAGAAATGATGGACCCTTTTTTTGAAACATCTGACAGAGCTTTTTGCAGAGACTCTTTCTGGTCATTGGACAAAAACGTTTCGATAAAAGAGGGCTTACCGACGCGCACATCAACAAGCTTGCCTTGGAAAAGAACTTTTCCTTGCACTCCATCTCCGGGGAAAGAGAGAAAGTCTTGGACGGGAAGAGCAATGAGTTTTTTTTCTTCAGCTCCTTTGCAAATCGCGGTTGCGATCGGATGCGTGCTTGCCTTTTCCAATGAGGCTGCCAATTGGAGGGCGTCCTCTTGGGTAAGGGAGGTTTTCTCCAGAGGTTCGATGGAAGAGCAGATGAGTTTTCCTTCCGTCAAAGTACCCGTTTTATCAAAGGCAACAAAGCGGCTGGCGCAAAGAGCGTCTAGAATGGACCCTCCTTTGAGGACAATTCCTTTTTTTGCAGCAGAAGAAATGGCGCTCAGATAGGCCGAAGGGATGGCAATAATGAGTGCACAAGGAGAGGACGCAATCAAAAAGGTCAGCGCGCGATAAATCGATCCGTCTAAACCAAAATAGGAGAGGGAAAAAAAGAGGGGAGAGAGGAGCGCAAAAAAAATAGTGGCACAGATGATAAATAGGGAATAAACCTTTCCGAAGCGATAGAAAAAACGCTCGATTTTTGGTTTTTTTTCGGCCGCGGAAGAGATGAGCTTGATGATTTGTAAGATGGTAGAGTCATTTCCCTCTTTTGTAGCGCTGATCGACAACGCTCCCTCCAGGTTGAGGGCGCCTGCGGGAATTTCGCTGCCGCTATTCACGCTGATGGGAAGATTTTCTCCCGTGAGATGGGCGATGCTGATCGAAGATCGTCCGTCGATGACCCTTCCGTCGACGGGGACCATTTCGCCGGCTTTTACGAAAAGTTTCATCCCCACTTGAATATCTTGCATCGATTTCTCGACAAGAGAGCCATCTTTTTGGAGAAGATAGGCGCTTGATGGAATGTATTGGCGCAAGCTATGAAGAGTCGCTCTTGTTTTGAAGGAGACGGCATTTTCGAGCGCACATCCAAGCGCAAACAGGACAAGCAAGAGAGCTCCTTCAAATGGGCTGCCAATGGCGAGGGCAAGAAAAGCGGATAGCGTCATGAGAAGGTCGAGATTGATTTCGAGTCGTTTCAAATCCTCCACCGCATAGATCACGGAAGGAAGTCCCATCAAAAAATAGACAAAAGAGAGCAAAAAAAAGCCCAGGGAATGATTGACGGAAAAAAAGCCAAGAGAAACTAGGAAAAGAGCGGAAGAAAAAAGAGCGCTTTTTAAAGGAAGGTTGCGGATCCATTTCCGAGAATTTTTTTTGAGAAAGGGGCTGACGCTTTCTTCTTTGCCATAGGCGAAGAATTCGTCAAAGATATAGGGCTTTGCCTTTCTTACGAGATCCATGTTTTGAGAAAAAAGGTTGTGCTGATGATCAAAAGGGAAATTCCTATATGCCAAAGAACCGCATCCGGTATCTTATTTTTGGCAAAGTGGGCAGAGGAAGCGGCAAGCAGGCCCATGAGAACCAGGCCGGTGGCAAATATTCCCCACGCGGGCAGGAAAAAAAGAGCGAGCAGCAGAAAGAGAGAAGAGATCGCTCCTCCGATGAGCGCTCCGATCCCCAGCGTTAAAGGATGATCAAAGCTTTCCAAAACGATTCCCATTTCCTCTTCGATCATCACCTGCAGCAGGCGGTTGTCATTGGCCATCAGAACATCTACGGCCTCTTCTAAAAGTTTTCCGGAAAAACCCTTGGCTTGATAGATGGCTTCCAATTCTTTTCTTTCTTGCGGCCGATGATGGGTGATTTCCCATTCTTCTTTTTCGATGATTCGGTGCAAGCGTTGGAGCCTCTCCCATCCCGCATAGGTGGAAAAGAGCATTTTCCATAAAAACCACCCTGCCAAAAAGAGAATGAGGGGGACGGGAAAAAAAAGATGGGGAAAGGCAATATAGAGTATCCAAAAGAGAAGGATGGTCTCCTTGGCCGTCGAAAGGGCATGCGTATAGGGCGGAGGCATTTCGGATTCTAGAAAATCCGAAGAGACGCTTTTTTTTTGCATTTTAAAAAAGCGTTGGATCTGGAGCCAAAGAGATTTTTTCTTCTCTTTCATCGAACAGCTTTGGGCGTCAGCTCAGAAATCTCATCTTCTAAATATTTATGAAGTACGGTTGGGATCGTAACAGAGCCATCTTCTTTTTGGTTATTTTCCAAAAGAGCTACCATGAGCCTTGAGGTGGCCACTCCGGATCCGTTTAAGGTATGTAAAAGCTCGGGCTTTTCCCCTTTTTTTCGAAAACGGATTTTGGAGCGTCTGGCTTGATAATCGGTGCAATTGGATACCGAAGAGACTTCGTAATATCGGTTTTGTCCGGGAAGCCATACTTCGATATCGACGGTTTTTGCAGAAGCAAAAGACATATCTCCCGTACATAAAAGCATGTTGCGATAATGGAGTCCAAGCCCTTGCAAAACTTCTTCGGCAGATGCCATCATGATGTCAAAAACCTTTTCGCTCTCATTGGGCCGTGAAAAGCAAAAGAGCTCTACCTTATTGAATTGATGGGTGCGAATGAGGCCGCGCTCCTGTTTTCCCGCAGCGCCGGCTTCTCTGCGGAAGCATGGGGTGTAGGAGACATATTTGATGGGGAGCATTTCTTCTTCGATGATCTCATCAAAGTGAAGGCCATTTAAAGCCACTTCGGCCGTTGGAATGAGATAGAGGTTGTAATCTTCGTCCTTAATTTTGTAGAGCTGGCTTTCAAATTTGGGCAACTGTCCGGATCCATACATGATTTCCGGTTTGACCAAGAGAGGAGGCCATATTTGCGTAAATCCATTTTTTTTATGGATATCGAGCATATAGTTCAAAATGGCCCATTCCAACCGAGCTCCTAAGTTTGTATAGACGATCCACCCGGAGCCGGAGATTTTGGCGCCTCGTGCAAAGTCGAACAAATGAAGTTTTTCATTGAGCTCGACGTGATTTTTGAAAGGAAAGGAAAACTCTGTTTTTGCTCCGTATGTTTTGATGCAGACGTTGTCCTTGGGTTCGGGAGCGATGGGGACGAGGTCTAAAGGGATATTAGGAAGAAGGGCAAGTTCGTAATCTCTCTTGCTTTCCAGATCGGCAATGTCGCGATCGAGCGTAGCGATCTGATTGCCGATTGCATCCATCTCTTTCATCAAGGACGCGGCATCTTGTTTGGCCTGTTTTTTTTGACCGATTTCTTTGGACGCGAGATTTCTTTTAGATTTGAGTTCTTCGGACTCGGTTTGCAGCTTTCGGAGCGATTCGTCTAGGGCCAAAACCTTTTTCAGATCGGTTTCGGGGACCTTTGTTTTTAAACGTTTTTCGACGCCTTTTGGATCTTTGCGAATCAATTTAATATCAATCATGGTTTTTTCCTCGACAATGGGTCAACTATTTTTTCTCTATCAAACACTCTATTTAGCAAAAAAGTCAATGGTTCTCTCAAAGCTTTCATTGGTTTTTTTGTGGTATTCAATGATTTCTAAAAGCTGTACAGTGGCAAAGGACGTTTCT
The DNA here is from genome assembly GCA_963716985.1 of uncultured bacterium. Taxonomy (GTDB): domain Bacteria; phylum Chlamydiota; class Chlamydiia; order Chlamydiales; family SM23-39; genus JAJZPH01. The sequence continues at coordinate 596,456 of OY970323.1, forward strand.
TCTTAGTTCCGCTTATTCTAAAAGGGTTAATGGTCGTCTTTCCGGGTTTTCTAAAAATGAGCAGCATCAAAGATCCCGGCGCGATGAAAGAACTCCAGACTTATGCAGCAAAAAGTTGCAAGTCGAGATAACGAGCTATTTTTTTAAATAGCTAACTGATGCGATTTTGCATCAGGCCGCGCAACCGAGCGAAGTTGTGGGCCAAGAAATCGCCGGAAAATCAAGCGGCTTGAGCGCCGCTATTGGGGTAGCGAATGTGAAAATTGTGACAATGGCCCCCCAATTCTTCCGAAGACCCACGTAGCCTCATCCTTCGGAAATCCAATTGTCAATTTGCGCAGATTTCCTATGGCATCCGGGATGACTTTGATTTGATTGTGATGAAGAAACAGGAATTCCAAACTGCCAAGCTTTTCTATTGCATCCGGAATGACTTGGATTTGATTGTCATGAAGAGCCAGCTCTCGCAAATTGACAAGATTTCCTATGGCATTCGGAATGACTTGGATTTGATTTTGCGCAAGATGCAGCTTTTTCAAATTGACAAGCTTTTCTATTGCATCCGGAATGACTTGGATTTGATTTTCCCAAAGATACAGCCCTTGCAAATTGACAAGATTTCCTATGACATCCGGGATGACTTTGATTTCATTGCAAGAAAGAGCCAGCTCTTGCAAATTGACAAGATTCCCTATGACATCCGGGATGGCTTGGATTTGATTGAGACGAAGACACAGCCTTTGCAAATTGACAAGATTTCCTATGGCATTCGGAATGACTTTGATTTGATTGACCGAAAGATTCAGCTCTTGCAAATTGACAAGATTTCCTATGGCATTCGGAATGACTTGGATTTGATTGCCCGAAAGATCCAATCTTTGCAAATTGACAAGATTTCCTATGGCATCCGGAATGAATTGGATTTGATTGCCCGAAAGATCCAGTCTTTGCAAATTGGGACAATACTCAATCAATTCTTGTGGAATGAGCGTAAGGCCTTTGTCCCGGAGATCAATCACAGTTACTGAATGGAAATGCTTTGGATGGTTTTGTAAAAATTCTCTAACAATTTTGGCTTTCTCTGAAATACACGTTTTTTGTGTAATTTGACTCCGCGCCTCTGTGGGGAGCATTGGCTCAAAGACTGTAAGAAGATCTTTATCCTTAGCAGTCTGAACCATTGCTATCTTTGCTTCTAAATCCACGAGTCGCGCATCTAAGACTTCGCGGAGACATGGAATAGGCGCAATTCTCTTTGCCATCTGAGAAAGATAGCATCTGCAATAAGCAGGATTCTCCAGACGTCGTTCATCAAGAGGAGGGAAAAGAAAAATTCCATCCGAAGCTTTTTTGATCTGTTGAATTTTGTCTGCCAAGGCAGGAGTTACGCATGCTTGCGTATGTCTATCCACTGCCCCTAAATTGAGAACGTCTCGGACCGACAAAAAATTGCTAATTTTTATCCACTGGCGTGGACCTAAAGAGCTAACTCCTGACATAAACAAACTCCATATTGTTTTTTTTTAATTATATTATAAACCTTATAACAATTAATCTCGACTTTGTGCATTTTTTGATCTGATAGCCCAAGGTCATTTGCTTCAATCTGTAAAATAAAAAGTTGATAGAGAGTGCCGCTTTGCGCATACTATTTGGTTTACTACAACAAAATGGTAGGCTCTCATGGACTCTCTATCGTCAAACACTTTAGCAGTACTCACCCTTTTTTCAGTACTTTTTTCAAAACCTTCTTGGAAAGCTCTAACACTTCTCCTTGGCAATCTTGTTTGTACTGACAAAATAACCGTTTAACATTTTGTATATAAAATTATAATATATGCCAATAATTAAAATATTTTATTTATAACACTTATTAAGTGGGTGAAATAAGGAAATAATGGCTCATCCCGCGTACGAACAGTGCGGGGGGTCAAATTTTCTCTTGTTTTTCCTCTTATTTGTACTTGCGAAAGAGCTACTTCTTTGCTACTATGCATCCTTTCCAAAAAGGTGATTATGGCTCGTCTTGCTGTTGCTAAATGCCCCCTAATTTTAAGATACCATCGCTTGATGGATGCTTTTGCCAAATCGGATGATGAGAGAGACTTTTATCTCGACAAAATGGAGGGATTTCTTGTCTATATCGATCTGGACAAAGGGGAAGAAGAACTCAAAGCCGTTGAAGAAGAATTTTCCAAGAATGGCGAGAGGTATGCGCTTCTCCCGAAGATGACTTTTTTTGAGATCAAAAAGTTCATGGAAGGGTTTATCCAGGAAAAGGTGTATGACATCGACACCAAAGAAAAACTTTTGGATATCATTAGCGCAAAAGATGCGCGAGAGAATTTTTTGGAGTTCATCTACGATAACTTGACCGAACTTGAAAAATGGCAGCTTTATTATCAGGAACGATTCCGTATACGCATCATTGAATGGCTCCGTTCTCTAGAGATCCAATTCGTATTCGAAGAAGATCTCGATATTCCAAGATCTTTGGTGGAAAAATTGAAAAAGAGCCTTTTTGACGAGAAGATCCCCAAAGATATAACAACTGCAAGAGAGACGCTGATTGCTAAAGCAAAGACCTACTATTCCAATGAAGCGCTCAATCCACGCCCTAAGAGAGGAAGACCTCCGAAACAAGCGGCCAAAATCGCAATCGAGCCGCAATTCACGGGAGATCTTTATACGACGGTGCCCTCGGCGCTTCGCCTTTTTCTTTATATTCCCGACATTACCAATGCTTCTTCAGTGACCTTTTCTGCAAAATTCGAAAGCGAAGAGCATCTTCTGGCATCCCTTCGAGGCAGCAGCCGTATGAAGATTGATGAAAAACTAGAAGCTCTCTCGCAACGATTGGAATCGCTGCAAAATCTTTCCAGCCGTTTGGCAGGGCGGGAATCTCCTTTGGGGATCGAAAAGGTCAAAAAGCCCTTTGCTCCGTTTTCCAGGCCTAAAATTAGCGAAAGGAAAGAAATTTCTCGCGAGCCTCCAAAAGAAGAAAAGGTGGAGACTGCTGTCGAGCAGATCCTTCCCAAAAAGAAAGGTCGTCCGGTGAAGGAAGAGGAGATACCACGTCCTCCTTCGCGCCGCTATGGAGGGATCAAGAAAGTCACCCCCATCACCAAACCCAAGGATAAGAAATCCCGATGAGCTGTGTTGTAAAAGAGCTCCACGCTTCAATCGGATCTTTGGATCGAAAGAGGATTCTTTCGGTTTGGGAAACGATGTGTATTGCACGCGCTGCCGATACGAAGATGAGCATTTTGGCCAAACAGAACAAGGGAGGCTCTTTTTTCTTATCGACTGCAGGCCATGAGATGGTGGGCGCCGTTTGCGCTTCTTTCCTAACTCCCGGAAAAGACTGGTCGTTTCCCTATTATCGAGATCGCGCGTTTGTCATTGGGCTTGGCTCTTCTTTGATTGATATTATTGGAGCTTTTTTAACAAGAGAGGTCGCGCACCATTCGGGCGGCCGCATGATGCCGGACCATTTTTCACACAAATCTTTGCGTATTCCCTGCCAATCGAGCTGTGTCGGTTCGCAATATCTCCAAGCAGTGGGCCTTGCGAAGGGCATTTCTTTGCAGGGGTTGGATGAGGTGGTTTATGTCTCCGGAGGCGATGGATCTACGTCGCAGGGAGATTTTCATGAAGCGCTCAATTTTGCCTGCATCCATTCGTTGCCGGTCCTTTTTGTGGTGCAGGACAATGGATGGGCCATTTCGGTTACTTCCAAGGAGCAGACTGCCGGCGCCTCTATTGCCAATCGCGCGCGAGGATATCACAATTTAAGCGTTTACGACGTGGACGGGTGCAATTATTCGGCTCTTTCTCAAGCGATGATTGCATCGATTTCTAAAGCACGAAAGGGTGAGGGCCCCTCTTTGATCGTGGCCCATGTTTCCAGGCTCTCTTCTCACGCGGCGAGCGATGATCAGACCAAATACAAAGATGCTGCCCTCATTGCCGAAGAGCAAAAAAGAGATCCGATCCTTCTTTTTGAACACTGGATGGTTGCAGAAAAGATCATTCAAAAAGAAGATCTTCTACAAAGAAAAAAAGAATGTGCAGAAAAAGTCGAGATTGCCACTGTAGAGGCTGAAAAAATGGCATTTCCCAAAAAAGAAGGGGTGATGAAACACCTTTTCAAAGAATATACTATCACCTCTTCTTGCAACGAAATCTCTTCCTCTCCGATTGTCATGATGGATGCTTTGAATCGAGCGCTTGTGGAAGAGATGCAAAGAGATCCGAGCGTTCTTGTATTTGGGGAAGATGTGGCCCATAAAAAAGGGGGCATTTTTGGCGTCACCAGACAACTGACAGAGAAGTTTGGAGAAAAGAGATGCTTTAATACACCGCTTGCCGAGTCGACGATTGTCGGCATTGCGATGGGCCTTGCCTTTGATGGATATCATAAACCTGTAGCTGAGATCCAATATACCGATTACGTATGGCCGGCTTTAAACCAGCTCGCCAATGAACTTGCAAGCGTACATCATAGATCCAATGGAGAGTGGAATTGTCCGATCGTTGTCCGTATGACCACCGGAGGATATATCCAAGGGGGCCCTTATCATTCGCAGAGTTTGGAGGCTCTTTTTGCGCATATCCCCGGTCTGAAAGTGGCGATCCCTAGCAATGCTTCCGATGCCAAACGATTGTTGAAGGCCGCGATTCGCGATCCCAATCCGGTTGTTTTTCTGGAGCACAAAGCGCTTTATCGACAGCATTTTTTCTCGGCAAGACCGGAGCCCTCTGCAGAGGATCTTTTAGCTTTTGGAGAAGCAAACATTGTCAAGGAAGGCAAGGATGTAACAGTGGTTGCCTGGGGCATGATGGTCCCGATGGCCTACGGAGTGGCCGAGCATTTGCAAAAAGAGGGGATTTCGGTGGAGCTCATCGATCTGCGCACCCTTGTTCCTCTGGACATGGAAACGATTCTTGCTTCCACGCGAAAAACGGGCAAGGTACTCATCGTTCATGAATCTTCCAAAACCTGTGGTTTTGGCGCCGAGCTTTGTGCAAGAATTGTCGAAGAATCTTTTATGGATCTCGATGCTCCCATTCAACGGCTGGGAGGAAAAGATTGTCCGATTCCTTTTTGCAAGGATTTGGAAGACGCCGTGCTTCCTCAAAAAAAAGACATCGAAGATGCCATCCGAGCACTCAACTCTTTTTAAGAAATGCGCTTTACTTCTTTTGCCTTTGATCGCTTGAAAATTTTTTTCAAAGATTGCTCATCGACGCGCTAACGAAGCTATCGAGCATGCTTCTAGCGTGAGTTTATTTTAAAACTTTCAAAAATTGAACCTAACGATCTTGTGATGAATTGGATGGAGCAAAAACTAATGGTATACACCAACACTTTCTATTTTGAGCGGCTTCAGGTGCACTTTTGACAAGTTTAAAGTCTTAAAAAGCTCTTGTTGTCGATTGATGCATTTTGTTTCCAATCTCAACCTCCAAAGGATGTAAGAGACTTGTTTTCAAAATTCCCCTGTTTGAATTTTTTCACCAGCAGCTTTTCCTATCGGTATTTATGTTTACGGAAAAATTGCGGAAATTTTTTTTTTGAAAGGCTAGCTTTTTGGCAATATTATTGAATCCGTTTCGAATTCAGTGGCCATAGAATCTTTTTGATCAGGGCCTTTATCTCGACATGAGATAATTGCGCGCAAAGAGGGTTGCTCCTTTAAAACGGAGTAGCTATAGCTCTCCAATGTAACCGCGACCCATTTAAGGGTCAAAAACAAGGAGCAACCCATGAAGTATTTTGTAGGTTTAGACGTTTCTATGAAAAACACATCTATCTGCATTGTAGACACAGAGGGAAAAATTGTCTACGAAACAACCGCGAGTACCGACCCGCATATTTTGGCAGATACAATTGAGAAAACGGGTTTCAAAAGTGAACTCGTAGGTTTCGAAAGCGGCTCTCTCAGTCATTACTTATTGCAAGGATTTCGAGAACGAGCTTTGAGTGCAGTTTGCATGGATGCAAGAAAAATGAGTGCCATTCTTTCTGTTCGTGTAAACAAGACTGATAAGAATGATGCAAGGGGAATCGCCGATGCGCTCAGAACAGGAACGTTTTCTCGAGTACATGAAAAGCCACAGGAAGCTATCGATAGAGGCGCTATTCTTTCTATGAGGCGATGTTTGGTGAGCCAACGTACTGATATCAAAAATCATATCCGAGGAATTTTGAAAACATACGGTATCCGTCTTGGTTCTGTTGGTCCTGCAAAATTCACAGAAACAGTAAAGCAACGCATTCAGCAGATAGATCCTTTGGTACAAAAGATAATGACAGGGTCGCTTGAAATTTTCGATCTACTCACAAAACAGCTTTCTCGAATAGACCAAGAACTCTTGCAATTGGCCCGTGCAGATAACGAAGTGAAGCTCCTGATGACAGCTCATGGCGTAGGGCCAATTATAGCACTGACTTATAAAGCTGAAATTCATGACGCCCATCGATTTTCCAATTCTCGTGCTGTCGGCGCATATCTTGGGATGACTCCGACACAATATTCTTCTGGAGAAACAAGTAAGCAAGGAAGAATCTCGAGATGCGGTTCCAGCGAGCTTCGATCACTGCTAACCGAAGCTGGGCTTGTGGTTCTTACGAGAAGCAAAAAATGGAGCAAGCTCAAGGCATGGGGGCTTAAAATCATGAGAAAAAAAGGTATTAAAAAAGCATCCTTGGCTGTTGGGCGAAAATTAGCAGTTATCATGCATCGAATGTTGATAGAGAAAAAAGAATTTATATGGGGAGAACCGCCCAGTAAAGCAGCGTAAACTGTTCTTCACTTGAGCAATATTGGTGGATCGCATTGGAGCGGTCGAGATAGAGAGTAAAAATCATGAGTCAATATACAGGAACACCGAAGAAGTGGGCAAATACGTTGCAAAGTTGGCACATAGATGCCGTTCTCGACATTGTATTGTCCATTTCATTCGGATTTCATGGTGGGGCGAGGAGAGAAAATGTACTCCTCAAAAAAAGACCCCGGAGAGAACGGTGGATTCTTCCTGTTGTTTGGACAAAAATGAAAACTTTTTATCCCGGCGTCTGTGCTCGTTTTTTATCCGGTCCCCAAGGCTTCGCTCACAAGTGAGGAACCGGAAAAAAAACTCCGCTAGCCGCCTTGAAGGGAAAGAACATTAAATAAGACCTTGAAAGTGTGTGATTTAAGCCTGCTTTTGAGCAAAGGATTATAAAATGACATAAGAGCACTCTTGCGCGCAATTAGAGAACTTTGTACATTTTTCGATCTGATAGCCCAAAGTCATTTGCTTCAATCTGTAAAATAAAAAGTTGATAGAGAGCGCCTCTTCGCGCATACTATTTGGTTCACTAAAACAAAATGGTAGGCTCTCATGGACTCTCTATCGTCAAACATTTTAGCAGTACTCATCCCTTTTTCAGTACTTTTTTCAAATCCTTCTTGGAAAAAAGCTCTGACCTTATTACTTGGCACGCTTTTATGCACTGGCAAGAGAACCGTGTGCGCGGCTCTGCGCGCAATGGGTCTTGAGCATCAGGCGGGTTTTTCAAAGTACCATCACCTTTTAAACCGGGCGGAATGGTCGTCACTCAAGGCAGCGAAAATCCTATTCTTTATGTTGCTTATCTTTGTCTCCGATCAGCATCCTTTGGTTCTGCTCATTGACGAGACATTGGAGCGCAGGCGTGGCAAGAAGATAAAAGCAAAGGGCTATTATCGAGATGCGGTTCGATCGTCACAGTCTCGAGTGGTCAAAGCCATGGGTTTGAAGTGGCAGGTTATGGCGCTCTCTGTGAAATTGCCGTTTATGTCGAGAGCACTTGCATTGCCTTTTTTGAGTGCACTGGAGCCTTCTAAAAAATGTGATGAAGCGAAGAAACGTCGGCACAAAACCTCATTAAAATGGGCGAGTCAGATGGTCTTACAGGTGCGTCGATGGGTAGGTAAGGCGCGATCACTAATTCTTGTTGGCGATGGAGGATATGCTGCGGGACAGTTGGCTCTGAACTGTATCTGTTCTGGGGTGACTCTTGTTTCGCGACTGAAAATGAATGCAGCCCTGTTCGATTTCCCGGCCAAAAAACGTCCCGGTCAAAGGGGACGTACAGCACAGAAGGGCGTCAAATTGCAAAATTTTAAACAGATGCTATCTCTGAAGGGATTGCCCTGGAAAGAAATGGAAGTAGTCGGTTACGGCGGAGAGAAACGGGTAGCTCGCGTGCTGTCTAACACATGTATGTGGGGAGCCGATGGAGTGACTCCTATTCCCATCCGATGGACTTTGGTGGTGGATCCTACAGGAAAACTTGATCCTCTACCTCTTATGAGCACAGATCCACTCATGACGGCAGAACGTATGATAGAATTATTTATCGATCGCTGGGGACTTGAGGTCACATTCGAGGAAACACGTGAACATCTTGGCGTAGAGACCCAGCGGCAATGGTCGGATCGAGCAATAGCCCGATCGACTCCCATACTGATGGGGCTATATAGTTGTGTATGCCTAATGGCAAATCGATTGGGACAGGTAAAGTTGCTGAAAGTAGAGGCAACTGCTTGGCACCAAAAAGAACAAGTCACATTTTCCGATATGTTGAGGGCTGTGCGCATGGTAATATGGAGGGATAATTTAATTTCCGGGAAGACTAAAATCACCCCTTCCGTGGAAAATATTACTCCGGAAATGGTGGATTGGATGGATGATCCTAAAAACGGCAGTTGAACCGCTCCGCATGACCTGAAAATTGTAAATTTCTCTCTCAGAAATAAATTCTATCTTGAACTTTCACGCCCACCCAATAGGTGAGTGGATAAATTTGAGCAATAACATTGATTTTTAGAGGAGAATCGCGAAAGTTTTGATTGTGCGGAGCGGTTCAACTGCCGTTTTTAGGATGATATAGTAAGGCGAGTGCTTCAGGCGGCCTGAGCTAAGCCGCTAAAAGTTGCAAAGTCGAGTTTATAATTTAATTTAAAAATGGAGGTATTTTATGCTTCAAATTCCTGGATATAGAGATCCTCTACTAGTGCTCTGTCATAGTTAAAATTTAGGATTATAAGTTTGGCAACGGTCGGCATAAACTCAAGTCAATTTATCCTAAAATTAAAGGGTGACAGAGCACTAGCCTATCAATCGCAATCTGTGGAAACGTTTCCTGAGAGAATTCATAGATATGCTATGATAACTAGGGCTATAGCAGGAGGAGCAGGAGCAGTAGCAGGAATAGAAGCAGGAGTAGTAGTAGCAGTAGCAGGAATAGAAGCAGGAGTAGTAGTAGCAGTAGCAGGAATAGGAGCAGGAGTAGTAGTAGCAGTAGCAGGAGGAGTAATAGGAGCAGAAGTAGGAGTAGTAGCAGGAGCAGTAGCGGGAGGAGTAATAGGAGCAGTAGCAGGAATAGGAGCAGGAGTAGAAGTAGTAGGAGTAGTAGTAACAGGAGTAGTAGGAGCAGGAGTAGTAGCAGCAGTAGCAGGAGGAGTAATAGGAGCAGAAGTAGGAGTAGGAGTAGTAGTAGGAGTAGGAGTAGGAGCAGCAGCAGCAGTAGCAGGAGTAGGAGTAGCAAGAGCAGTAGCAGGAGGAGCAGTAGGAGCAGTAAGAGCGCCGAATGAAAAAAGAAAACAACAAGCTTTTTGCCGGGCTATTCTTTCGAACCATTTTCAAGCTTTATCCAATGCACAAAAAGCAGAAGATAAAGAAAACTTTTCTGTTATGATGGCAGAGGCCTTGGAGCGTATATCTCAAATCACGGTGCAGCAGCTTATTCTCTGTGAAACAGAGCCTACAGAAAGAAACATGCCACCGGCTCTTTATTCTATTATTTCCGAAGGGAATCGCTTAAGAGATATTCGCGAACATTTTCGAGGGCTTTCTGAAGGTCAAAAAAGGCAGTTGGATTTGCTTTCCGAAGAAGAGCCTCGAGATTCAGTCCTTTCAAGTCTAAGAAGAGATGGAAGATCTTTGGCAGGAAGTATTTTGGTAAGCAGAAGAATGAATCTTCTTTTTCAAGAATTTGCAGAAGCTGCGGCAGCGCTTTGAAGCCGCTGATAGTTCAAAAACTTTAAGCAACCGTTCAAGACTTCTTGTTTTTTCAGCACGTGAATTTCTTCGTGCATTATAGACAATTGAATACGCATTTTAGTCGCGTGTAAGATTTTCTCCAAAAAACAAAAGCAGGAGAAAAACGTTACGGCTAAACGAATCTCTAACTTTTTTTCAGCAATTTTTCTCTTGCTTTCCTTCCTTTGTTCCGCCATTTTAATCTGAATGTTTTTCAAAAGCGGACTCGTTTATGACTCAAATATTCCTCCAGCTATCGAAAGAACAGAAAGATGCTTCCATGGAGTCCATTCAGAAGTATCTTTCAGAAAATTATGCAGCTTTTGTGCTCATTACCTGTTCGAAAGCTTCGCAAGAAGGGGACATGCAAGCGGAACTGCTTTACAATGGGGATCATGTGTTGATTTCTTATCTCATTGACAATGCGCAGCAGATCTTGGATGGGTCAAAAGATCAATGCGAAAATTCTTCCGAATCTCTCTAGACAGAAAAAATGACAAATCCGTTATATAAGGAATAAAGAGGGGGATTTACCCAATATTGGCGTTGGAGTATCCTGCTCTTGGGTTGTGCATGAGGAGTTCGTGGTGTTTTCGGTTCTTCGAGAGTTTTTCGTAAATGAAAAAAAAGAAGAGGATGCGCTTCTTTTTTGGGCTTTTTTGGGGCCGTTTTTTCTCCTATTCACCTTTGCCTTTTTAGGGGTTGCTTTTCCCGATCTTTGGGCAATGACTTTTTTGGGCCTTCTTCTTTGCTGGAAGTTGAAAAGACGCGGCTGTTTCATTGCTCTTTTCGCTCTGATCAGTTTAGCTTTGTATCAACACATGAGGATTGATCATCATCTATGGAGATTCGCAGTCGAGCTTTCACTCGGACTCAACTTGGCAATAACGAATTTTTCACTAGAACATCTTTTTGCCCAGATCGCATCTCTAGGTAAGCATCGCGCCAATCTATTGCAGAATATCTCTTTTATGGAAGAGGAGATGCGAAGAGCGGACAGCTTTCATCTGCAGCAGCAAAAAGGACTGCAAGAAACGATCGCTCTTCTGCAAAAAGACACGAGGGAAAAAACGGAAAAAATCTCCTCTTTGGAACTTTTGATGCGCACGCTGAAAAGAGCTTTAATCGAAGAAAAAAGAGAAAGAGAAAACGTGCTGATCTCTGCTTTGGAAGCGGAAAGAAAAGCAGCTCTTTTATCTTATGAGCTGGAAGAACTAAAAAAAGAGGAAAAGATCCTAAAGGAAAAAAATCCCATCAAAGGCTTGATCGACGATCTCAATGCGCTTCGTCAAAAGCAGTATCAAGCAGAGCTTCTTGAAAGGACAGGTGCACAAAAAATAGAAGAAAAAGAGGGGGAGATAGAAAACGATCAAAAAATATCGAAGGAAAAGATTCTTCTTCTCGAAAAGAGCTTGCAAGAGATGTGCATGAAGGCTGGAGCATTAGAAAAGTTGCTGCAAGAAAAGAGGAAAGATGGTTTTCAAGAAGAAAGCAATCTCGCGCAAAAGGAGATCCTGGAGCATCGCACGATCATTGCGGATCTTCAAAAAACGATAGGGGCGCAAAATTCTCTTAGCGGAAAAAGGCTAGAAGATCTGCGAAATCTGCAATCTCTTTATCGCCAGCTCCAAGTCCAATTCAAAGAAAAAGACACCCTTCTTCATCAAACAAGAAAAGAGCTCTTCGCTCATTCTGAAAAATTGCAAGCAATAGAGAAAGAGTCTGCCCTGTGGGCATTTGAGGAAAAAACGTCTGAAAAGGCGTTGATCCGGGACTTTATTAAAATCGATGAGGCTCTTTTGGCTGTAGAAGAAGAGAATCGTCTGTTAGAAGAAATCGTTGGCTCTCTTTCTTCGCAGATCGCATGCGCATCTTTGCCTGCAAAGAAGAAGCGCGGAAGAAAGAAAAAATCGAGTGATGAAAATCAAGAACTTCTGTTCAAAAACTCTTGAGAAAAGAGGGCTTCATCCACGTTTGCCGTTAATATTTCATGGCCCGTATCTGTAATCAAAAGAGTGTGTTCCCATTGTGCGCTCGGCTTTAAATCCCGGGTTCGGGCGGTCCATTTGTCTTTGGGATCAATCACTGCTTCTCTGACTCCTGCATTGACCATAGGCTCGATTGTAAAGGTCATTCCCGGGACCAGAGGAATGTCGATGCGGTTGTAATGGTGGGGGATTTGCGGCGGCTCGTGAAAATAGATGCCGATGCCATGGCCGACGAATTGATTGACGACGGAACAGCCCTGGGAAGAGGCATAATCTTCGATCGCTTTTCCGATCTCCAAAAGCAGTGCTCCCGGATGGCAAACTTCGATTGCTCTTTGTAGGCATTCATAAGACACATCGAGGACTTTTTGCTTTTCTTCATCGATCTTTCCGATGGCGACCATGCGGCTGCAATCTCCATAGTATCCATCTACGATCGAGGTCACGTCGATATTCAAAATATCCCCTTCCTGCAGGGGGCGTGCATCGGGAATCCCGTGGCAGATGACCTCGTTGATCGAAGTGCAAATGCTTTTTGGGTAAGGGGGAGTCCCATAGCCCAAAGGGGCCGGGATTGCTCCCGCTTCTTTATGCAGGCGCATGGAAAATTGATCGAGCCCGTCTGTGGTCACGCCGGCTTCAGCTTTTTCACACAATAGATCAAGGATTGTGGCAGCGACTCTACATGCCCTTCGAATGGAGACAATTTGTTCTTCTGTTTTGATGAGAATTCCGTAGGAATCTAAATATTTTTGAGCAACGTTTTTGAAGGTCGGCGAGAGATGCGGCCAGTGGCATTTTTTCCATTTCTTGCCGCTGTGGCACCAACAGGGATCATTTCGTTGAATCATCAGAAATTCCTTTTTCTACCGAGGGTAGCGGATGTCTCTTTTTTTCTCTAGAAATCATAGGTGATTTTCTCCAAGAAGAGTCCATGAGCCGGAGCCGTCTGTCCGGCTTTTTTGCGATCAAGCGATAAAAGAATGTCTGCAAAAGAGCGATCTTTGATTTTGCCGCTTCCGATATCCACGAGCGTACCTGCTAAGGTGCGTGCCATATGATAGAGAAAACGATTCGCTTCCATCACAAGGACCAGCTCCGTCTCGTTTTTTTGGATTATTTCGAAACGAATGAGAGTGCAGAAAGGATGATGGTACGTTTGGGAAGAACATGCGGAAAAATCATGTCTGCCCAGGATGCACAGGGCCTCTTTTTTCATTTTTTCCCCATCGAGAAGCGAAGGGAAGTGCCAGGCATAAGAAAGCAGGAAAGGATTTTGGAAGGAGCCGAGCGAAATGTAGTAGCGATACTCCTTTTTTTTGGCTTCTAGCGAAGGATGAAAAGAAAGGGAGACTTCTTCGGCAGAGTGAATGGCAATCGAGGGCGGAAGAAAGGGTTGGAGCTGCGAGGGCATGGTTTTCAAACAAAAAGTCTTGGATGTAAAAAAATGGACCTTCTGGTCCTTGGCATGCACCTTGCGATCGGTTCTGCTGGCTGCCTGGAGGATGGGTTTTTCTCCAAGAAGTGAATAGAGGGCGTTTTCAAGAGACTCTTCGATCGAATCGCCCTCTTTTGTCTTTTGCCAGCCAAAAAAGGCAGATCCGTCATAGCTGAGAGAGAGAAGAATGTTTTTCATCCGGAGCTAATGATTTTTAGGTAGGATCCAAATCCATCCAAAAACATTTCTACGGAAAGCAGGACGAGAATGAGTCCCATAAGCCTTTGTATGGCAACGATGCCTCGCCGTCCCAATGTGCGGCTGAGCAAAGGGGCGGAAATCAAAATGATCAAGGAGGCTCCCCAGGCGAAAAAGATTGCGCCGATCATCGTTGCTGCTGAATGGTTTTGCCGAGAGAGCAGCATCACGGCGGCAAGCACTGCGGGCCCCGCAATCAGAGGAATGGCCAGAGGCACGATGAAGGGATCGGTAATTTTTTTTAAATCTTGCAGATCGCTTTCAGGGGGAGGGAAGACCATTTTTAGGGAGATCAAAAAGAGGATGATGGCGCCGGCAATCTTAATTGCGTCGACGCGGATATGAAGGAAGGAAAGAAGGGCATCTCCGAGGAAATAAAAAAGAATGATCGCGACGAGAGCAATCGTCATTTCTCGAAGGATGATCCAGGATTGTTTTTTTGGATCCACACCACACAAAATCGAGATATATAGGGGAATATTACCAATGGGATCCATCAGTAAAAAAAGGGAAAATGTGATGGCAAAAAAGTCCATGATATTCCTTTCTTTAGGGCTCTTTTGATGGTAGGGGAAGGGAAGAATTTGTGCAAGCTGATGCATTTCTTTCGATGGTCGAGGTGAGTTTTTTTAAGAATTTTTTCTGGGGTGAGGAGAGCGGTCGGAGTAGAAAAAAACAGTCGTGATTTTTCGAAAAAGCAGCTCTTGTCCAATTGGTGGATCCTAAAATCAGCATCGTTTCATCAATTTGGGCAAATTTGTGATGAAAAAGCTGCGGTCCCGGGGGATTTAAGAGAAGGGGGATGTGGGCCTTTTGCAGCTTTTCGGTGGCGCCTTTGCTAGCCCCGAGCGCCATCTGTGTGGAGAGGGCCACTTGGACCTCTATCCCTCTTTTTTTAGCAGCGATAAGCTCTTCAACGAGCAGAGGGTGGGTGAGGGTAAACATGGCCACAAAAATGGATTTTTTGGCAGATTGGATGGCATTTGTAAGGGCAAGAAGGGCTGTGTTATCGATATCGGGCAGAAGGAAAAGCTCGATTGTCTGCATGTTCACAAAGGTTTTGAGATGCCCGCTAAAAAAGGGGGCCTTCTTTAAAAGGAAGCGGCATAGCTCGGGACTATACAATCCAACGACCAGGTTATCGTCAGCTGCAAATGAAGTTTTTGTCATGTTGGCAGAGCCCAGAAAAAGGATCTGCTTGTCGACGATTAAAATTTTTTGGTGGACGAGTCCATGCATGTCCAGAGCATACGCTTGATGGTTGGACAATAGGATATTGGGGGAGGCTCTTCGATCGTAGAATAGCTTGATATCGAGGTTTTTTTTCGCTTTCTTTTCTATCGATTCGAGAACCGAGAGGTCGTTCAGGCCAAAGGTCACTAAAAAAAGCGATTTTTCTGCCCTCTTGATTGCGCGAATGATCGTTAGACGCAGATCGTCGTGGCACTGGTTGGAATAGAGAAGAATCGGCTCTTCTTTTGAGGGGATTTTGGGATAGAGATTAGAAAAAAAGATCCACGCGATAAAAAAGAAAATCCCGCCAAGAATCAAAAAAAAGGGAGTGGTTTTTTTCACCAAGGGCAAACTTAAACTTTTTTGCCTTCTTTTCTCATTTTCCTGATAACGGCGCTCAGGCCCAGTTTATCGATGGTTCGAAGGGCCGCTGCAGAAAGGCGCATGGAGACGAAGCGATTTTCTTCTGCAAACCAGAGCTTTTTCTTGAGCAGATTGGGAACAAAACGGCGCTTTTTGATGCCGGTTGTTTTGAGGCCGATCCCCTTTTTTTTCTTTGCGATGCCGCGGGTTGTATAGCTGCGTCCCTTTGTCGGTTTTCTTCCCGTTACTTGACATTCTTTAGGCATGATAAAAAACTCCATTTTTCTAAGTGATGATACCAATTATTTCTCTTTCCCACAAGCAGGGAAAAGAGGGAGGAGAGAAATGTGCAGGCGGTTTTCTCTCAACGAGAGCGTCAAAATAATCAATTAGGACGTTGAATTTTGAAGAGAAAAAACATTCGTTTGCATTTTACATGTTTATTTTTTTAAATATCCGCTCATTTTGACGATAGCTAATGGAAAGCAGAAAGGATCGCTGGGCTACCATTATTTCAGAAAAATTTTGAATTCTAGTTGTGGGTAAGTTTTTCGAGGCATCTATCGTCATGGCTAAATGATCCTGGAAACATAAAAATTTATATTGGCACATGGGCTGAGGCAAAGGTAATATAGCCCATACGTCCTGCTTGTTTTGTCCAGAACATAATCGATTTTTTAATGCGCTTGAGACAAAGAATCAGTTCTTCCGGAGATATAGGATCGCAGTATAGATCGGCCTTACCTGGAGATAAAGATCGTAGTCCTAATCGCCAATCGCATATAGCAGCAACTTTTTTAAAAAGCTCTTGGTACGTGTCATCTATTTTACGCTCTGCAAGGAAGCGCTCTCTTTCCCGAGACTTGTAACAGGCTATGGCGTATTCAACAACGCGGAGCATATCATGATCACACAGTTTGGGATTGTTCTTCGTGCTTGAGAGAAGGCTGCATTCGATGTTTTGAAGAACGCCCATATATTTATCTTCGAAATCAGGTGTCATTATCCATCCTTTTTTTTCTTACGGTGTCTTTTGTGAACATCTGGCGAGGAACCAGATAGCTCAGCTTCAATTTCTTGAATAGAAGGGAGCGATCGCTGTAATCGTCTCCATCGACTTCAAGATGGTATTGCCGAGACACAAAGGCAAAGCCTTGTCCTAGCTCAATGAAAAACTGCTGAATATGATCAATCAGTCCCTGCTCCAGTTCTCTTTCTTTGTATCCATTGCGCAATTCGAGAAAATCAAATTGATAGGGGTCTTTTAAGATTTCCTGTGCTAATTGGGACTGTGGTTCTGGGAGTCGATCCTTAAAATTGGTGATGGCTTTTCCATGCCGGCGAAAGTACTTTGAACCGATTGCATCTTCAAGAGCTTCTCGGGTCCATCCCTCTTCGATGGTCATGTGGGCATACCAGAGACGTTCTTCAGTATCTTTAATTTTCGTAACCAAGATGACGTTATGGCCCCAAGGAATCTGTGCAATAGGAAGCTCTTCAAATTGTTTCACGGTCTGTGAGACTTTTTCATAAGATAGGTAAAAAGCCCTCATTTTGAATAGGTTAGATCGTGAGAAGCCACTGATTCCAGGGAACGCTTTTTGCAACTCATTCCCCAGAGATTCTACGTCTCGGGAACCCCATTTTTGAGTTTGCTGGATTTCAAAGATTGTTTTACCCATTTCCCAATAAAGCTTGATAAGCCGCTGATTCACTGCAACAGCTACACTGAGTCGTGCCTCCTGGATCTTCTTTTTTAATTCCTGAAACACTTCGGCAAAGCCAAGAGGAATCGAGGTTACGGGAGGAGAGCCGGTTATCGGGGAAGGCTGTTTTTTCACCATGCAAAAAATACCTGCGAATAAGTTTAGATATGATGAAGACTTTAAATTGTAAGCGACTTTGAGAATTTTGATCTATCGCAATTTTCAGGGACACGCAGTCATTGATCGCGACCATTGTACACCTCTGATAGCCTCTGAAGTCGCGCAAGCCGTCGCTCAAAAAACCTTTGGCAGTTTATGCTTGCGCACCATTAGAGTCACTTAAAATGTCTTCACGAGGCCTCATTTCAGAAAAATTTTGAATTATAGTTGTGGATAATGTAACATGATTCTGTTACAACGGGATTCCAATTCATGAAGCAGAGAGAAGCCTACGAGGGTTCTTAATTCGTTATTGAATGGTATTTTGATGAGAAGGAGAAGAGTCAATCATTGGACTATTTTTTACGTCTATCTTCTGATCGAAAGAAAAAGGCGCTCCGTTTGTTCAGGTTTCTTGGAGAGTTGGGATTGCTCAGAGATTTAACAAAATTTAGGAATGAGGGCGATGGCATATATGCTTTCAAACCGCAACCGGATCGTTTTTTATGTTTTTTCTTTAAGGGGAAAAAAGTCATCATCACGAATGGTTTCGAGAAAAAACAAGACAAAATGCCCCTTAACGAAAAAGCAAGGGCATTAAAGGCAAAAAAAGATTATGAGGAGAGGGTACGCGAGGGAACATATTATGAGTAAAAAACCACTTTCTACTTACGATGCATTCATACAGGATCCAGAAGAAAAAAAACTTTTAGAAAATGAATACCGTGAGCTTGTGCTTTCGGAACTTTTTCTCGCCTTGATGGATGAGGATCAGATTTCGGTCAGGCGCTTAGCGAAGGCGGCTGGCATCTCTCCTACCATTATCCAAGAACTGCGAACGGGCAAGAAAGACAATCTAACCCTCAAAACGTTTCTTCATTTAATCGAGTCTCTTGGATATTCGCTGATCCTTGAAAAAACGCCTCAAGTGAAATCTTCTTCTAAAAAAGATATTCAAAAACGACGAAAGATTCACTTTCGTCTGAAAAGAAAGGCACTCACTCATTCTCATAGAGTTCAAAAAGTGCTCAAAGTAAGAGGATAGTGGATATTCACTAAGTTTATTGATCGAAAACGCGAGTTTTCCCTCTCATTGTAAAGAAGCTAACCGCTGCATGTTTTGAAACATATGAGGCAGTTGCAAAACTCGCTTCGAAGGCATAATTTGATGATTTTGGCGTTGGTTCAATTTCTTGTAAATTGACATATCCTAATGGTTATAGGCGGTTTGCGAGAAATCTGAATCCGACGTAAAAAGCGCAAATTCAGGCCCGAATGGAGTTTTGCAACTCCCTCCATATGTCTTAGATATTCGGCCGCAGGACTTAGTTTCCAATAATGTCTACCAAACTGCTCATGGAAAGACCTTCAAAAAACTTTTGGCAGTTTATGCTTGCGCACCATTAGAGTTACTTAAAATGTCTTCATGTCAGCCAAACAATTTTTCCCCACTGCGATGCGTCAAAGCATTTCTTTGAAAATCATGTTCTAAAAAGTTTTGATCACTACAATAAAGATCAAAAGGAGAGGACATGAGAAGAGGGATTTTTCTTTTTTTGATTTTTTTGAGCATGGCGTCCGGTCTTTTCGCTCAGACAAAGCTGACCTTATTTACCTTTGGAAATTTCAATGAGCTCTTAGATGAGCCATCTCAAGAAGGAAATATCGCCTCTTTGTCGACTCTTTTGGAAGAGGAGAGGG
This sequence comes from uncultured bacterium, assembly GCA_963716985.1. Classification (GTDB taxonomy): domain Bacteria; phylum Chlamydiota; class Chlamydiia; order Chlamydiales; family SM23-39; genus JAJZPH01. The sequence goes on from OY970323.1 coordinate 615,376, forward strand.
ATTCGACCGAACATTCCCTGACCCTTTTGAGCGGCAATATCCTTTCCCCCCATTTTTTGGCCGGTTTTGATGCAAGCGCCGGCCTTATCGACATCCTGAACGATATGTCCATCGATCTTGCCGCTGTCGGATGTCATGATTTTGATTTTGGTGTGGACCTTTTAAAACAGAGGATGGGGGAATCGGGATTTCCATGGATCTCTTCGAACATTTTTTCGAATCCAGGCGATTGCATAAAAAATGAAACGAAAATCTTTGAGATCGATGGCATCAAGATTGGCATTTTTGCTCTGACGACGCCTATGGCGGAAGTTCTTTCCGAAATGGATGGCAGCCTCTATTTTGCCTCCACTCTTCATATGGCCAAACAAAAATGTGCGGAGCTCAAAAAAGCCGATGTCGACGTTATCATTGCCATGACTCATCAGCCAATAGAAGAGGACCGCAAGCTCCTGCGCGAGTCGCTTGGAATCGATCTGCTCTTGGGCAGTTTTGATCGGGAAAGCATCACCTGGTTTGAAAACAAAACCCTGATCCACGAGAGGGGGTCGAAAGATTCCCATCTGACAAGAATCGATCTTGTGATAGAAAAAAAAATGAACCAGTTCCACCAAAAGCAGGTTCGCATTTATCCATCCTTCAGATACTTGGAACATAAGAACAAAACCAGAAATGCGCATATTTTGAAAAAAATGGAAAATTATTATGCCAAGTGCAAAGAAAACTTTGATGAGCCCATTGGAATTCTTGAAAAAGCCATGGATAGCCGCTTTGAAAGAATGCGCAGCAGGGAGTCTACAGTGGGCAATTTGATTGCAGATGCGGCCTTTTCCTGTTTTTCTGCCGACGGTGCCATTCTTCCTGCCCGACTCATTCAGGGCGATCGCTATTACCCTCCCGGAATGGTCCTTACAAAACAACACATCTATAAAGAGCTTCCTTTTGGAGGCCGTCTTGTATTAGTAGAGCTTTCGGGAAAGGAGCTGATCGAATCTTTGGAGGCAGCTCTTTATTTTGTGGAAAAAAAGGGCGAGGCTTTTCCCCAGGTAGCGGGCCTTTCTTTTACATTTGATGCGCAACGCCCCCCGGGAAGTCGCCTCGGAGAGGTCAAAATCGGCCAAGAATCTCTTCGTGCAGATAAGATCTATAAGATTGTGACGGAAAAAGGCCTGTCTGAAGGGAGGAAGGGATTGTCTATTGTAAAAAAAACAAAAATTCTTCCGGGCAGTGAGCTTAACACCTCTTTGCCGGAAGCGGTGATCCGGTACATTCAGAAAAAGAAAAAGATAGAGCCTGCTTTTCAAGCAAGAATTATCGCGATCGATCCTTAAGAAGCGTTATTTTTTTAACTCTTGCGTTTTCTGCTCTACTTTTTTCTGTTCTATGATAATGGCCTGCTTTTGCGCTTCGGTTGCTCTCATCTTTTGATGAACTTCCTCTAGAGAAGATTTTCTTGCGCGGACGCTATCTTCTGTAATGCTATTGAAGAGACGGAACGGATAGGCGGGATCGTTATTCTCTTGAATCGTGATTTCTGCAGCGGATATCCACGCTCCGGAAAGGAGCGTGTCCGAAGGAGCAATCGCCCAGACCGAATCGTCGCTCAACATAAGGTAAGCGCCGTTGCCGATGATTTGGGAGATTGTGAGAGGAAGAGGCCTTGGGTGATTGCCTTTCGTAGAGGAATGTGCAGGAGGCTGGGCATTGACTGTTTGAGAAGATAGAAGAAAGAAAATGAAAAGAAAAAACAAAGTGCGGACCATAAAGCAATTCCGTTGATTTTTCCTCTATTATGGAGCTCTTCTTTTTAGAGACAAGAAAAAAATCAAAGCACAAACGTTCTTTGTCCATGCAAACATATCGATTGTGCGCCTGCATGGAGAGAGTTGTGGAGGGAAAGACTCAAAGGTTCTTTTCCTTCGGCGGGGAAATTTGGATCAAAATCTTGCGCAGGTCCTTGAGTGCTTTGGGAAAATGGCCCTGCTCCCTCAGAAGAAAGGCGGCAAGGGATAAAAACTTCCAGGCAGCTTGGTAATCATGCCTTTCCAAAGAGAGTTCCGAGAGATAGTAGTTGATCAGAGGGCTTTGAGAATCGATCGCTTGATACTGTTTTAAGACAAGGGCGGCCTCTTTTTCCCTTCCCAATTGAAGATAGGTGATGCCAAGCTGGAGAATGCCTGCGCGAAATTGCGGATATTTTTTCAATTGCGAAATGAGCTCGAGTTGTTTTTTTAAAATAGAGAGGCGATTTTCATCGACGGACTGGAAGATGGTTTTGATGCCGTCGACGTCTGTTTTCCCATTCAGAAAATCTTCGAGGAGAATGTTTTTTGAAGTAGAATAAGCAGAAGAGGTGAGCAGAATTTTTTCCAATAGTTTCTTTCCCTCTTTTTTCTTTCCCACAAAAAGGTAATTATAGGCTAACAATTCCTCTGTCGAAGGATCGTCTTGCAGATACAAGAGGGCTTTTTCATAAAGGGGAATTGCCACTGCATATTTTTTTTGCGCCCAAGCGGTGGAGGCCTGGTTGACGAAGGCAAGTCCAATGGTTTCTTTCAATGTTCGTATTTGTAATTGTTTCGTCTCGATCCCCATGTAATATTCCGAAGGAATGTCGATCCCTCTAGCCGTTGTCTCGATATTGGCCACTTGGGTCTCATTGCGGCAGCGCAAAAAGATGTGGCCCGGCGGTGTGATGATTTCCAAGGGAAGGCCCAGCCTTTGCGCAATACAGAGATAGAGAATCGAAACGCCCAAGCAGACCCCCTTTCGGCTGTCCATCACGGAGGGTAAAAAGGTATAGGTATCGATGTTTTTTGCGTAAATGGAATGAGGCGGGAAACGAAAGCCGAGCTCGATAAAAATAAACTGGTTGATGGCGTGAATTTTCTCATACGAGGTGGCATGGGGCGCAAGTCTTGATCTGATTTGCAGGGCCATCAGATCCAATGAGGCTTCGTAGGAGAGGATTTTTTGCCTGCTTTCCAACCCCTCGCCCCAAAGAGCTACAAGCAGGCCCCTGGAAAGATCTATTTCATTTCCCTCCGCATTGACAAAATCACTGTCTTTCCAGCATCCATGGGTTTTTAACTTGCGATTGTCCAGGGATGCAGCGACTTTTTGTATCGATTCGAGCGCTTCCTTTTGGATAGAAAAATTGGAAACTTCTCCCGGCAAGCGGTTGACGAGGCCGATCATCGATTCTATCTGCACTGCGGGCAGGGGGAAGTTGATCTCTTGGAGAAACTCCTCTTTGGGATCTAAAAGCCTCCAGGCTCTCTTGAGCGCCTCATTCCCTTCCGCGGTGGCAGGATAGAGTTCATAAAAAGCCAAAAGTTCAGAGAGCGATTGGGGATTTAAGCTTTTATAAATGGCGTTTCGGTTGGAAGGAGTTGCCGCTAAGAAAGAAAAAAAAAGCAGGGCAGCAAAGAATAATTGAAAATTGTGTTTTATTTTCATGATTCGATGATAGGAAGAAACTTGTTTTTATTCAAACAAAGGGGCAAAAAACCAGGGCTTTTCAAGATTTTTTTTCAGGAGAGTATTTCTTTTACGGACTTTTTGAATCCCTCATGCCGGACCATTTCCTCCAAGGAGGGGCGAAAACGGTAGCCCCAGTTGGATTTGCGGATCTTGCCGGGAATGTTGATCCTCTCTTTTTCGAAAGAGTCCCAGACGAGTTCGTCAAAAAGAGCCAGATATTCTTGTAAGAGATTGATGTGGAAAAGAGAGCTGGTATGATGCGCATCAAAGAGAAGGGATTTCCTCTGCTCAAAGGTAAGCTTTGGGGCATATACCCAGTGTTTTTCTTGGGCAACGAGATGTGTGTCGTTGGGGTGGTTCTTCCACCATTCCTGAAGAGTTTCGGTATCATGGGTCGAAAGAGTCGTGATGCTCAAAGGGTCATATTCTTGGGGCTTCTTATGCAAAAACCAGCGCATGACCCTAGTGCCGCAAATTCCTAGTTTTTTCAGAGTGTCAAAGGTTTCTTGAGGAATAAGCCCCAAGTCTTCTCCAATAGGAAGAATAGAGGAGAGTTGAAGCAGCAAGGAGAGATGCTCTTCTCCTTCTTTTTTCCACACAGATCGGTCTTTGGGTAGGAAAAAACCGGATCCTGCTTTTTTATCATGAGGAATGGCCCAGATGCGAAAAAAACCTACGATATGGTCGATGCGATAGAGATGATAAAATTCGGAAGCAACGGAAAGCCGCTCTTTCCACCAGGAAAAATGATCCTTTTTCATTGATTCCCAATTGAAGAGGGGGAAATTCCATTTTTGTCCCTTGAGGTTGAAATTGTCGGGAGGGGCTCCTGCGCTATACTCCAGATCAAAAAGGGAGCGGTGCCAGAAGACATCTGCGCTATGGGGGCTGATCAAGATCGGAAGATCTCCGAGAATTTGGATGTTTTTTTTCGCGGCATATTCCTTGACGATGTGCATTTGAGAGAAGGCAAGATATTGAAGGAAGTAGGGAAAGAGAAGCTCTTCCTTATTTTGATCCAAAAGAGCATCCATTTTTTCCTTTGAGAGGTTTTGGAGAGAAGAGGGCCACTTTCTCCAATCAAAGGTTTTCTCTTTTTCTCCTAAAAGCAGAAAGAGTGCATAGGGGGGAAGAAAGGGGTGGCTTTTGACGAAATTTTGCAAGAGCGTGTCTTGCGCAATCTCCTTTTTTTGGAGCAGAAAATATTTCCGCAGCCACTTCATTTTTTTTGTATAGATGGTGGAATAGGGAATGCGGTCGAGAGAGGTCATCTCTTGCAGCGCAAGAAGTTCTTTTTTTAATGCTTTGTCTTTGCAGTCAATAGAGTAGAGCGATAGATAGATCGGATTGAGCGCGCAGGAAGAAATGGCAAAATAGGGGCTTGGCTCATGCAATGTGTCATTGAGAGGAAGGAGCTGCACGATTTCCATGCCCACTTCTTCAGCCCAATCGATGAGAGGAAGAAGATCTAGAAATTCCCCAATTCCCGAACTTTTTTGCGAGTGCAGAGCAGAGAGGGGAAGGGCAATCCCATGATGATGGGAGATGCCCACCTTTTGCCAGAGGGGATAGCTCTTGCAAGTTTTGAGAAATTCCTGAATATCGCGAAGTTCCATGAACTACTTAAATGATCTTTTTTGCTGCAATTCTATAGGCGCGCTTTGACCTGCTTCAATCGCTTTTTTCCAGCTGTCTGCAATCTGGATCCACTGTGCGACCCATGGCAAAAGAGTCTGTCCTGTAAGCGATTCTAAAAGAAGAGATGCGCAAAGGGTCAGGGCATTGTATTTGCTGCTATAGCTCAAAGTCGCCACAAGAGGATAAAGGTTGTTGCATTGCAATGCATGGGCGAGGACATTTTCCCGAAATTTTCCGGGAGGCAATTCACAAATGCGGCAGGCGGCCAGAAGGTATTTTTCATAAGCATCGGTTTCCATTTGGAGAAAAAGACGATTTTGATAAGACAAAGTACACGCCCTGCGCGTATCGGGGATAAGATCGAGATCCAAGAGGGGCCCTAGCTCTTGAAGAAGATTGTGAAAGGTGTTTTGCATCTGTCAACCCTTTTTCCTTTTTTTGTTCTGCGCTCCCTCTTCGTTTTCTTCTTCTTCCGTCTCCTCTTCTAATTCCTCTAGCGTCTCGAGAAAGGCATTTAAAAGATCATCTTTTTGCTGCTGATTTTTATAAAGGCGGGGTGCGATTTGCCGAATGGCATCGCGCATCTGGGAAAAGACGAGGATTTGGGCAATGACCTCTTCGGAAAGGCCGAGCTTGCGGGCGAGCTGAAGAATTTTGTCTGCCGTGATATAGCGCTCTTCTAATAAGGACATGAAATGTTTGGAAAGTGTTTCAAAGGTCATGCGGGACGGGAAGGAAAGATCGTTTTTTTCAAAAAGAGAGCGCAACAGCCTCATGCGGGACTGAAAGAATCGAAAGACGCCCAGTATTGCTTGTAAAATCCTGGTATCTTCCAAAAGACGCATGAGCTCGGGCTTGCCGATAGAAGGGCCTTTGGATTTGAGATCGGCGCCCAAAGAGTGCAATAGGAAACGGATGACGGTCCGCATCTTTTCAAAATCATAGCTCGAAGTGAGCTGGTTGAATAAGACCAGAGGAGATCTAGGGTTTCCCGTAATGTCGCGATACATGTCGCGAAGAGCGGTTGGAGAGCCGAGTCCCTGGTTGGAGAAGTTGTGCGCTTGTTGCAGGATATTTTTTCCGGCAATGATCTCTCTTGAGTAGGAAGCAGAGAATTGCTCTTTTGCTTGGCGGATTTTTTCATAAAGCTCTCCGGATGTCGTCTCCAAGAGATAGTCGAGAGCTTCATCGGCTAAAGAGAAGTCAGGATAAAATTTCAATACCTTGCGTAAAATCTCCTCGATGGAGTCATCAAGGGTGATCGAGCTGCGTAAGATGAGAAGCGTTTGTTTGCGAAATTCGGAATTGTTTTGTTGGAATTTTGCCGCAGACTCTTCTGCTTTTTGCGTTTCTGCAATGGCTTCCGTTTCTTCCTCTTCCTCCATCTTAGAACTTTCGGCTTTTTCTCTGCGTTTTGTCTTCTGCTGCTCTTCCAAAGTCTGAAACCTTCGGGTCATGGCGACGGGATTAAATCCCTCTTCGCACCACTCTTCGAAATTTCTTTCCGTACTGACCTGTTCTACCTCTTCCGATACAAGCGCACTTTCGGCGGCATGGACTCTTTGCTTTTCAACGCCTCGAACTTCTGTAGAAGACCTAAGAGGTGCAATAGGATTGTCCGCCATAAATTTTTACGAGAGTTGGATTCTTCCTAAAGGTTGAATTCTGATTTCAGGCACTACTTCCTGATAAGAAATGACGGGAAGTTCGGGATAGTCGCTCTCGATGAGTTTGCGAACAAAGCGTCTTACGTCAATGGCAGTCAAAAGAACGGGAGGCTGGCCCCCCGGTGGGGTCGGAACGATGGTTTTTGCCATTGCATGGAGGATCATTTGAACCGAATCGGGGTCCAGAGCTAAATAGGAGCCGCCCGAGGTCTGTTTGATGGCGCCCCGTACCATATCCTCAATTTCAGGATCGAGAAGATAGACGGAAAGGATGGATTGTCCTTGGGAATATTTGTAGCTGATATAGCGCTTCAAGGAAGAGCGGACATATTCCGTCAAAATGACGGTATCCTTTTCCGTTTGCGCCCACTCGCCAAGAGCTTCCAAAATAGTGCGCAGATCTTTGATGGAAATCTGTTCTTGAACGAGACGCTTGAAAATTTCAGTGAGCTTTTGCAAGGGAACAAGCCGCGAAACTTCTTTGACAAGGTCGGGGAAGGATTTTTCCAAGAATTCCAAAATTGCTCTGATCTCTTGCACTCCCAAAAACTCACTTCCGAATTGACGATAGAACTTCGAGAGATGCAGGACCATGACCTCAAGCGGCGTCCAAAATTTGATCGAGGCTTTGCGGAGTATCTCCTTGTATTTTTCATCGACCCATAGAGTCGGCATTCCCGAAGAGCCTTTGGTTGCTGTGAACGGAATGTTATAGCGTCTCAGGGTTTCATCTGCTTCGTTTGTTAAAAGGTGACCCAAAAGAATTTTGCCCCGGATGATCGGAACCTCATTCAAATGAATGGCATATTCCTCGTCTTCTAGGCTCAAAGAGTCCATCCGGACGTGCACGCCGGGAAAGCGAACGCCCAAATCATAGTAGAGCGCATGGCGCATCTTGGGGACCATCACATCGATGAAGGTAGCGCCTCCTTTTTCCTTTTTAATTAGGGCAGTGAGGTTTTTCCCTGTTTCCAAAACAACCGGAAGGGTGAGCGTGTATTCTGTCACTCCTCCTCCCACCATCGCATGTCCTTCAACGCCGATTTCTTCGGTTTCTCCTGCCATGGCTTTTGCCGCTTTTTTCTTTGCGGTCATAAAGATGACAAAGCCGGTAGAGCCGACGGCGAGCGCAAGAACAAGGAAAGGGGCTTTAGGAAAGGCGGGAATGGCTGCCATCATGAAGAGAACGCCGCCGGCAATGAGCAGCGCTTTTGGCTGGCCGAGAACCTGGTCAAAAATATCTTTTCCTAAATGGGAATCCTTTTTTTCGCTAGAGACTCGCGTCGTAACGATACCGGCAGTAATGGCAATCATCAGGGCAGGTATTTGGGAGACAAGGCCGTCACCGATCGATAGAAGAGAATAGGTCTTAGCCGCTTGCAGGGCTGTCATCCCATGCATGCTCACGCCGATAATCAGACCTCCGATGACGTTGATGACGGTGATGACAATGCCTGCGATCGCATCTCCCTTCACGAACTTCATGGCGCCGTCCATCGCTCCGTAAAGCTGGCTTTCCTTATTTAAAGAAAGCCGAAGCTCTCTTGCTTGCGTCATATCGATGATGCCCGACCGAAGGTCCGCATCGATGCTCATCTGTTTTCCGGGCATGGCGTCCAGAGTAAAACGGGCCGCAACTTCGGCGACCCTCTCCGCACCCTTGGTAACGACGATGAATTGAACGATGGTGATGATGAGGAAGATAACGCCGCCGACCACGAAATTTCCTCCGACGACGAAGTTTCCAAAAGCAAAAATGACCTTTCCCGCATTTGCATTGAGCAGGATCTGTTTTGTAGAAGAGATGTTGACGCCCAGCCGGTAGAGTGTGGTGATCAAAAGAAGAGAGGGGAAGATGGAGAGTTGGACGGCTTTTTGTATATAAAGAGCCACAAATAGAATGGAGATCGAAACGGCAAGATTGACGGAGATAAGAATGTCAATGACAGGCGGAGATACGGGGAATATGAGCATCATGATGATGCAGATGATGAAAAAGGCCAAGACCAGATCGCTTGCCTTCGCGATCGAGGCAAGAGCTCTTTCTCCCCCTAAATATCGGACCAGATTATTGAGGAATTTGTTCATCGATAGAGTTCCTCAGCAAAGGAGGGTTTTTCTTCCAAAGTTGCTATCCATTTTAAGATTTCCGCTACCGCTCTGTAGGTTTCTTCAGGAATATAATCTCCGATTTTCCCTTTATTGAAAAGTTCATGAGCAAGCGCGACGTTTCTCATGATCGGTATATGCTCACTTATAGCGATTTCGATGATTTTTTCGGCAATACTTCTTTGCCCCATGGTCAAAATGATGGGAACCTCTTTCGATTCTTCACTATAGGCAAGGGCAATCGCAAGGTGGGTGGGATTGGTGACGATGACTTTTGCCCGTCTGGCGGCTTTTGGGCCCTCCGAATAGGCAATTTCGCGAAAAATCTCTCTGCGTTTTCCTTTAATGTGAGGATCTCCCTCTGTATCTTTGTATTCCTGCTTGACTTCGAATTTTTCCATCATCATCTCTTTGGCAAATGTGCGCTTTTGGAATGCTAGGTCAAAAATTGCAATGGCCAAAAAGAAGATGCCCACCTGAATGGTCACCTTGCGCAAAAAGATCTCTAAAAGAAGAACGCTGGCGTAAATGGGCATGCGGACGGATCCCACCACATCGGGAAGCGTATTCCAAATGACGAGAAAGATGATGAGGGCGGCGCCGATAATCTTCAGTATGGACTTCAAAAGCTCGATCAAGACCTTCAATTTGAACTTCTGTTTGATCCCTTCGATGGGATTGAGTTTTTTCCATTGGAATTTCATGGCTTCGAATGAAAAAACGGGCCCGATGACAAGAAAATTGACCAGGACTCCTACGATCGCCACGATCACGACGATGGGAAAGCTGGCAATCATGATCACCTGCAGCGCCTCTGCGATATAGGCGCCTCCCTGAGTGGAAAGATCGAGATTGCCGCGGATAGCGCGAAAAGCATGAAGGGTATAACCGGTCAAATTTTGATAGAGATATCCAGCGGTCAGAAGAGTGCCCATGATCGAAACAACAAAGGTAAAGGCGGAAGGAAAGTCTTGAACTTTTGCTACTTGCCCTTTTTTCCTCGCATCGCGAAGTTTTTTCGGTGTCGCCTTTTCGGTTTTTTCTGCCATGTGAATGTAATGGAGTAAATTCTTCTTCGTCTCTCGCTACTTTTATAGAGGATTTTTTCTTTCTAGAAAACGAAAAGAGCGGTTTTTCCAATTTTTAGGGGAAAAAAGAGCTTTTTGCTTTTTTTTAAATCAGAAAACCGATATCATTGATCCAAATTTTTTACAGGAGGTATTCAATGTCTGTAAGTTCTGGTGTCGCAACTTCTTTTTCTTTGGGAATTCTTTTGGATGTTCAGAAAGAGCAACGATCGAATAGTCCATATGCTTATGGCATTTCATTGCCAGTGGGTGGTTTTGAGCGTCGTATTTCCTATTTGTGCGGGGCTCTTGGGTCTATTGTAGATTCCATTGTCTCTTTTGCCAATTTGATTTTTTCTCTCTTTGATGCCGCTCTTTGTTTGTTTAAAGATCCGGAGAAGAATGGAATTTGCCGCCAATATTTTGCCCATGTGGATCTTTCTCTGTGTTCGCTCTATATTGGGCTTGTGGGGATTCTCCTGCCTCATGCGGCAGATGCATTAGCAGGAAATTTCTTTAAGCAAATCAAATTCTCGCAATCTGTTTTTAGTAAAATCTGGTTCGCATGTGCTCATATTTTCGGTTCTTCACCGAATAGCATGGAATATTTTGCGAGAGATCAGCTGGATCGAATCGATCGTTTTGCTGAAAAATAACATTGCTTTTGGCGCTCATTTGGGAAAAAAAAGCTTTTTTTGGTTTTTTTAATTAGAAATTTGACATCATTGATTCAAAATTTTTGCCGGAGGTGTTTCATGTCTGCAAGTTCTGCTAGCGCAACTTCTCATTCCTTACAAAATCTCTTACATATTCAAGAGGAGGTTTCAAGCAATGCATATGGCATCTCATTGCCACTGGGTGGTTTTGAGCGTCGTATTTCCTATTTGTGCGGGGCTCTTGGGTCTATTGTAGATTCCATTGTCTCTTTTGCCAATTTGATTTTTTCTCTCTTTGATGCCGCTCTTTGTTTGTTTAAAGATCCAGAGCGGAATGGAATTTGCCGGCATTATTTTGCCCGTGTGGATCTTGCCCTCAGCTCGATCTACATTGGTCTTGTGGGGACTTTAACGCCCCATGCGGCAGATGCATTAGCGGGAAATTTCTTTAAGCAAATCAAATGTTCCATCAGTAAAATACGGTCTGATAATAGGGATTTCCATTCTCTTTCCTCTAGAGGCTTGCTTGCGCAAGGCCAGCTGGATCAAATCGATCGTTTTGCTGAAAAATAACATTCCTTGTTAATGGCCTGCAATCTGCGTTTTTATCCATTGGATTGCGGGTCTTTCGTGTCATTGGAGTGAAGTTCAATGGCCCCTCAAGCGGCCTGAAAAAGCCCTATCAAACAAAAGATAAGTAGATCATCCTTAAGGGTTAGTAGAGATCGTTTCGGCTTTCTTAACTTCTTAATAATCATTGACATGCATTATTTAAAGCAGCTTCCTCTGGCGTTTAATAACTTACGCTCCATTTTTTATTAATTCAAAAACTAATTTTTTCAAGATAATTCAATTAATGTTAATAAGTTGTGATTGACTTTAAATTAAATATTTGATATAATTATAATAAATTGAGGACGTGGAATGAGTGTTATATTAATATCTCAGAAAAGTCTCCAGCCATCCGGGATTCCTACAACCGGTTCACCTGTTCAAGAAACGAAGACCGTTGAGGAAGTTTTTAAAGAGTATTTACTTCATGGGGATCAGGTTCCGGAAGCATTGAGGCAAGAGATCCAAAAAGGCGTTGATATCGGTAAGCTCGCTTCCCGAGTTTTTTCTACGCATATCGATGATTTTAAATCCTATATGACAAACACTCCAGGTGGTCGCCGTGCGTTAAAGGAGCGTTTGGGCCAATGCATTTCCCTCCAGGAAAAGTGCGATCATTGTGCGATCAGATTCTTTCGATCGTTAGAATTGGGGGACAATGAAGATCGATTGCTTCAGAAGGCGAAAGATCTATTGAACCAACAAAAGGAGCTGGAATTAATTAAGTCTCCAAAAGAGGATTTCGACGCTTTTTTTTACAGGGAAATTGATAGGCTCAACGCAGAAAAGCCTCTCGATGCCCCCACCATAGTCGTAATAGAAACAGAGTTTGATCGTACGCACACTTTCAGATTGCCTTCTACAAAATTGTATTTGATTGATCTGGCAAAAACTCATTATATATCCCTACAAAAGCCTAGCTCTAAGGATGGCAAGTGCGTGCTATCGACCGCACTGAAAGAAACACTTAAGCAAGCTAAAACTCAAGATCGTATAGGAATAATTGACGCAATCATCTTCAGGGCGCACGGAAGCCCGAATTGCATGGAATTTGGTGTGGCTCGAGATTCGTATTATCGCGGACAGGATTTACAACAAGTTTCTGAATTATTAGCTGAAAATAAAGGCAAATTTGCTGAAAAATTAACGGTTGTTCTTGACTCGTGTTCTACAGCCGAACTCGCTAAAAAGATGAGTTCAAAACTTACGAATCTTGTGTTCATTGCTCCAGAAAAACACGAGAGATACATTAAAATTTGGTATGAGGGTAAAACTGGTTTCCATGCATTTTGCGATGTTCCTCTTTATCGAAGTTCAAGCGATAAAAAAAACATGCAGGACACTTCTGGATCAAGGAACGTGGATGCTGACTTGTTATGGTTAAAAAAAAATCGCAAACGGTTCAAACATGGGCAAGCTGAAACTTCTATTTTATCTATTATATGCATTTATTCGTGGGATTGGGAGATATTGAAGATAAGGAAGTGGGAACTCAAGGTATTAAGAAATAAAAGCTTGTGTTATGGACATGAGACGTTGGCTTATTATAACTTAGAGGAACTGGTAGGCCTTGCAAAAATAAACATAGCGGGAGCTCTTCCTCTGATCTATAAGTTAGCCAAAGAAAATTATCCAAATGCCTTCAGCGCACTTGAAAAAATTGCCAAAGAGGGGTGCGGTCCAGCGAAAAAGGAAGCGCTTGGTTTAATTTATTGCTTTGCCTCTTCGCATAAGAAAGGACTTGCACTGCTCGAAAAACTAGCAAAGGAAGGCATTGCAGAAGCAAAAGAATTGTTTGGCGAGCTTTCTTTATGAAAGGCCGAGGGAAACCCCTGTCTCCACTGATTAAATAGCGTAGAATCTGAGTCGGATGGGAAATTTCAAAAAAAGACATACTAATCTTTTAGAGGCTTGCTTGCGCAAGATCAGCTGGATCAAATCGATCGTTTTGCTGAAAAATAACATTCCTTGTTAACGGCCTGCAATCTGCGTTTTTCTCCATTGGATTGCAGGTCTTTCATGTCATTGGAGTGAAGTTCATTGACCCCTCAAGCGGCTTGAAAAAGCCCTGTCAAACAAAAGATAAGTAGATCATCCTTAAAGGTTAGTAGAGATCGTTTCGGCTTTCTTAGCTTCTTAATAATCATTGACATGCATTAGACCTCTTGCGTAACTTAAAATTTTAATGCATACTTTTCCCCCTCGAAAAACGGTGGAAAATGCAGAAATACAGAAAGATAAAAAAGCTTGAGTCAACAGAATTCAGAAGGTTGACCGGCGTTCGGCCTGATACTTTTCAAGAGATGGTTGCGATACTTCAGGATGCTGAGGCTAAAAAGATGAGCAAAGGTGGCAAGCCGCATCGCCTAAAATTGGAAGATCGGTTGTTAATGGCTCTGGAATATTTAAGAGAATATCGCACTTATTTTCATTTGGGACAAAGTTACGGACTGAGCGAAAGTGCTTGTTACAGAAGCTGTAGATGGATAGAAGACGCACTCATAAAAAGTGGGGCATTTTCACTGCCAGGGAAAAAGGCTCTTTTAAAAAGTGATACGGAATTCGAAGTCATTCTCATTGATGCTGCGGAAAGTCCAATAGAAAGGCCCAAAAAAAAGAGTCAAAAATAAAAAGCGCGTCAAGAATAGAAATAACAAACAGAAGCATTTTTATTCTGGGAAAAAGAAAAGGCACACATTAAAAAGTCAGATAGTTGTCGACAAAAATCGGAAAGAAATTATCTGTACAAATTTTACCAATGGTAAAAGGCATGATTTTAAACTTTTTAAAGAGAGTAGGGTGCGTTGGACGAAGAAGATTTGTGGACTCACAGACCTGATCCTTATACACAAGTCAACATCCACAACCTAAAAGCGCTCCCATTAACATGTCTTGCAATCGTTTATAACCCTTCCAAATTGTTTGCCACCCAGGCTCCCCATCTGATTTGCGCCCTATAAAACCCCCCATACGAGCCAGAGAACGCCAGAAATCTTTCACCGTTTTCAATTTCACCATCAGATGCCTTTCTATGAGCGTAATCCAAGGCTTGGGCACTTTTTCCTCGACCGGTGTTTCCGGAGACAACCGACATCGTTCTCTCATCGATAAAAGTTGCGTTGCTATCACCCCAATCATTCCAAATAGTGCAAGAATTCGGCTCGCCTGTTTAAGCTGATTATCTTCGATTCGAAAGCCCGTTTTGACCGCCTTATGATAATCCTCTATAAGCCAGCGTCGGCGGTAGATTCTGACGATTCTTAGGGAGTCTTCTTGATTGTTGACAGGAAGATTCGTAACCAATAGCCATTCTAACCTGGGCCTATCGGGACACCACACTCGAATATACGTCACTTCTTCACCTGCTGAACCCCCATTTCCTGGAGGAAACAATTTCGCTTTGACCCAAGTTATTTCCAGTGTCACTTCACCACCAAATTCTTCGCCTTTTGCTTTCACATACAGCGTGGATGTACACTTGGCTGTCTGTTGACGAATCCATGAAAAAAGACGTGTCTTCTCGCCATCAATCTCGACTTTGCGATCATGTCGCGCCCGCACTACACATTTCCACCCCAGCCTATTTGCATTATTCAAAAAATCATAAATATCATTGGCGCGATCGCCAACGCTCACCCAGTTCTCCTGGGGACGTCCCATTTTCTCTAACGTCCTCAGCCACACCTCAGATTCTTTCGAATCACTCGCCGATTTTTCTTCGGGACGCACCCAAGCCTCCTGGTAACCAAGTCCCAAAATTTCGGTTTCTTCAGATTCATGATATTTGGCGACCAGGCATGAGTGAAACATGAGTCCATTTCCGTTACTGTCCGCGGTTGGTCCAAGTCCATGTGTCCATGGATGGGAATTGAACAAAAGCTCTGAACCATCTTGAATAAATAGAACAAGCTGTTCCGACCAGCGCGCCTTTTCTAAGACTTGATCGTAATGGGGTTGTTGAAGCGCCTGATGTGTAATTTTAGGATTATTAAAAAAGCGGTAAGTTCCTTGGAGATCTGCCCATTTATCAAAGCGTCCTGCCAGGGACTCTTCAGGATGTTCTGCGCAACCTATAGCAACGTCAACGGCCCTCTTTTGCAGGCGGGCATCTCCTACATCGATAGTAGAAAATTGTTCATAAATCCATTGTTCTTTCATGATACCGCTCCTTTTAAAAAAGGAACAGTATACTAAATTTTAGACTTGTGTGTAAGGATCAGCTCACAGACTCAGGCTATACAGGGATCAAGAAGATTCAAAGCAACGTGAGGCTTCCCCAAAAGCGAAGAAAAGGCAACCCTTTAACAAAAGAAGAAAGAAAGGAGAATCGGGCCATTGCCTCAGAGCGAGTTTTAAATGAAAATGTGATTGGATGCCTGAAAAGGTTTAAGATTTTAAGCGATAAATACAGGAATAGGCGTAAGAGATTTGGATTGCGCCTGAATTTAATTGCTGGGATTTATAATCGGGATAATGTGAGCAAATGAAATGGGTTACGCAAGAGGTCTAATACTAACGAAGCTTGTGTTCATTGCCCCAAAAGGTGACATAGGGTACATGAGAATATGGTATAAGGATGGTTTCCATGCATTTTGCAATGCTTCTCTTTATCGGAGTTCAAACGATAAAAAAAACATGCAGGACACTTCTGAATCAATGAACGAGTATGTGGACTGGTTTAAAAGAAATCGCAAACGGTTCAAATATGGGGTAGTTGAAGCTTCTAGTTATTTTATTACATGCAATTATACGGGGGATATATGGAAGATACCGAAGTGGGAATTCAAGGCAATAAGAAATAAAAGCTTGTATTGTAGGCTTGAGACGTTGGATTATTATAACTTAGAGCAACTGGCAGACTTTGCAAAAAAAACACAGCGGGAGCTCTTCCTCGGATCTATGAGTTAGCCGAAAAAAACTATCCAAATGCCATCAGCGCACTTGAAACAATTGCCACAGAAGGGTGCGACCCGGCGAAAAGGGAAGCGCTTGGTTTTATTTATCGAATTGCCCATTCGCATGAGGAAGGACTTGCGCTGCTCAAAAAACTAGAAAAGGAAGGCATTGCAGAAGCAAAAGAATTGCTTGAGGAGCTTCTTTCTGAAAAAGAGAGAAAATCCTCACCTCCACAGATTGAATAGGCGTGCATCTGAGTCAGATGGAAATTCCTCAATAAAATATATTTGAAAAACCTTTTTTTCGTTTTTTATATCTAAAAGTTTGCTATTCTCTCTTCCTTATTGTTACCGGAGAGTGGCAATGACTTTACGTAGTGTTTTTGGATCTTCTACTTCTTTAGGGGCTCTGTTAGATGCAAAAGAACAAGCGTCGATGAAAATCTATGACATTCCTTTGCCGCCGGGAGGATTTACGCGCCGTGTTTCCTATTTGAGCGCTTCTATTTTTTCCCTAGCAGACCTTATAGCTTCTTTGGTGAATTTGATCTTTTCTCTC
This sequence comes from uncultured bacterium, assembly GCA_963716985.1. GTDB lineage: Bacteria > Chlamydiota > Chlamydiia > Chlamydiales > SM23-39 > JAJZPH01. Next base: position 632,062 of record OY970323.1, read on the forward strand.
TTGGATGCCATGGTCCATCTGTTTCAAGATGCGCAGCAAAATCTTGTGTGCCGACACTGTTTTCTGTATATGAATCTTTCTATTGCAACGATCTATATCGGACTTGTGGGTTTTCTCATGCCCACTTTAGCAGATCCGCTGGCAGGAAATTTTTTGAAGCAGATCAAAGAAAGAATGCCGCCTGAATCTTTGCTTCCTATGAAGCGGATCCGCTCGGTTTGGAATTATTTGGTACCAGCTTACGGACCCACTTTGGAAGAAGCTTTTGTCGAAGAGCAGCTGGATCGCATCGAGCGCTCTGCTGAAGCGGTGAATTAATTGTGGTAGAAGAGAATTGTATCGCCGTCTTGGACGATGTAATTTTTTCCTTCTGAGCGCGCGTGGCCGTTTTCTCGCGCATGAACGCGGCCTTGATAGGCAATCATGTCCTCATAGGTGATCACTTCGGCTCTGATGAATCCCTTTTCGAGATCGGAGTGGATTTTCCCGGCGGCGACAGAAGCGGTTGTCCCTTTTTTGATCGTCCAGGCTTTTGTTTCCATCTCTCCCGTTGTGATGTAGGTAATCAGGCCGAGGAGCCGGAAGGCGGAGTGGACCAATCGGTCCAAGCCGGATTCGGAAAGAGAAAGGCTTTTGAGAAACTCCTTGCTCTCTTCGGGCGAAAGCTGAGAAATCTCCTCTTCGATTTTAGCGCAAAGCATGATCACTTCGCTTCCATCATTTTTGGCAAACTCTTCCATGGCAAGAACATAGGGGTTTTTCGAAAGAAGATCTGCTTCTTTGACGTTTGCGACATAAAGAACTTTTTTTTCTGTCAGGAAAGGGTAGGGCTGCAAATAGCCCTTCTCTTCTTCGGTCAGGGCAAGAGAGCGGATCGGTTTTTCTTGATTGAGGTGGTCGATGGCTTTTTTAAGAGCGCAAAGAGGGAGGAGAAGCTCTTTTCTTCCTTTGGCCTGCTTTTCGAGTTTTTGATAGACATTCTCTGCCATCGCCAAGTCGGAGAGGATGAGCTCGAGCTGGATGGTGAGAATGTCGTCGATGGGGTTGATTCGTCCCGAAACATGGACGATTTTTTCATCTTCAAAACAGCGCACGACTTGGATAATGGCATCGGTTTCTCGAATGTGGGAGAGAAATTGATTGCCGAGTCCCTCGCCCTTAGAAGCTCCCTTGACAAGGCCCGCAATATCGACGAAGGCCACATTGGCGTAGACGATCTTTTCACTTTTCGAGAGTTCGCCTAATTTTTCTAACCTGGGATCGTAGACCTCGACAACGCCGATATTGGGATCGATTGTGCAAAATGGGTAGTTTTCCGCAGGAACGCATTTTTGGGTCAGTGCATTGAAAAGAGTGGATTTCCCTACGTTGGGAAGCCCTACGATACCGCAAGATACATTCGTTTTAGACATAGAGATCCTTAAAAATTTTATTCGGAGAAAAAAATGAATCCTTCGTCCTTTTAGAGCAAAAAACAACGGAAAGAGGCGCTTCTTCAGAGAAATGGGAGGAGGGAATGATGAGATGCAAGTGATCTTCTGTAAGAGTGGCTACTGTAGAAAAGCCGCTCGATTGCGTTTCCACATAGACGTCATAGGAACCCTTGGGCAGCGGGCATAGGGTTGTTAAGGAGAGTTCTAAAGAGAATTGAGAGGAGTAGGGAGAGGTGAAAAATTTATGCGAAAAAGGAGGGGGGAAGGAGTAGGAAAAGGGCCTTCCTAAAAGCCTTTGTAAAAGAGAAAGATCGCCTTGCTCAATCGCTTGCCTAACCCAGCTGCTAGAGATGATCTCTCCCTCTTCGCAAATCTTGCAAAGATATTCTGCCGACAAGGGTTTTTTTGCTGCGTAAGCCGCCACTTTTTCTTCATCTCCCTCTCTATTCTTGCCAAAAAAAGAGCCCTTGCCAAGCACCAGGCGGATCGAAGGGAAGTGCGCGCCGATTTGATCGAGAAAGGTATCGTAGGGAAGGGAGGATATTTCTTCGAATGAGAGCACGAGAAGCAGATCGATGTGGAGCATTTCAAAAAGGCGTATCTTTTCTCTTAAGCTGAAAATGGAAAGAGGGGATTTTGATGCAAGGGGCGTAGAATAGGTCACAAGTGTGGAGAGGTGCTTTGTTTTCTTTAAATGGGAAATGAGGTGCTGATGTCCTCGATGCAGACCATCAAAATTGCCGATGGAAAGAGAGGCGCTTTTGTCGAAAATGGGAAGATCAGAAAGTTTTTTAAAAATGAGCATCTGAAAGAATCCGGTGGTGCAAAATAAAGTGGGGATCTGAAAGATCTTTTTGCTCTACGCAATCTTCGATTTTGTAAGGCCCGACTCGCGTGCGCTTGAGTGCATAGAGAAATGCGCCGCATTGGAGTTTTTGGCCAAGATCGTAGGCGATGCTTCTGATATAGGTTCCTTTGCTGCATTGCACGTGAAGATCAACGAATGGATAGTTGTAGGAAATAAGGGTAGTTTTTAGCTCTACGCGGCAGGGCTTCCTTTGGATCTCGATTCCTTTTCGGGCAAGTTCGTAAAGTTTTTTTCCCCCTACCTTTTTAGCGGAAAACATTGGGGGGATTTGCTCGATCTCGCCTTGAAAAAAAAGTAGGGCTTCTTCGACTTTGGAAAGAGAGGGTATGTCAGGACTTAATTCGAGAATTTTTCCTTCCCGATCCCAAGTGCTGGTTGTCATTCCCAGATGAATCTTGGCTACGTATTCCTTGTCTTGGGAGAGGAAAAAGTTGCTTTTTTTTGTAAACTTTCTTCCGATGAGAAGAATCATTACTCCGGAAGCTAAAGGATCCAGCGTGCCTGCATGGCCAATCGTTCTTACGCCGGTCAGTTTTCTAAGAAGGGGAATGAGGCTGAAAGAATTTTTATTTTCTTCTTTATTGACAGGAAGAATGCCATGCATTGCTTCATTAGGAGAAGGTGTCATTTTTTTTCCCGTCCTCTTGTTTTTGACGCTTGGCTTTCTCTTGATGAATTTTTCGCAAGATGGTGTCGATTTTCATCTGGTGCTCGACGGTGCGGTCAATGAAAAAAACAAGCTCGGGGAAAAAACGCATCACGACTTTCTTGGAAGCATGGATGGCAATGAAGCCGGCTGCAGACTGAAGGGCCTTTTGGGTCTTTTCTTTTTCCTCCTCGGTCCCGATCACGCTGATAAAGACTTTTGCTTGTCTCAAATCGGCCGTGATCTCTACGCGAGTGACGCTAATTAAGGGAGAAATGTGGGGATTCTTTACCTCTTTGAAGATCACTTCGGAAAGCACTTCTTGGAGAAGAGGGTTGAGTCGTTCAGAGCGGTTTCTTTTCATTCAAATCAAAGATCCTGTTCGAGGTAGGTAATCTCATAAGTTTCGATGATATCCTCTTTTTGAGGGGAGGGGAAATGGTCTAACAGAATACCGCATTCCATATCCTTATTCACTTCTCGGACATCGTCTTTGCCGCGTTTCAAGGAGGCGATTTTGCCCTTCCAGAGCACCTCTCCATTTCTTACTACTCGAGCAGAATAGTTTCTCTGGATCGTTCCTTCGATTACTTGGGCGCCGGCAATATTGCCCAATTGAGAGGATTTGAAGACCATCTTGACAATGGCTTTTCCTCTTGGGTTTTCTTGCGGGATCTTATCCAAAAGGGATTTCATGATCAGTTTTACGTCATCAATTGCGTGAAAGATGATATCGTGCAGCTTAACGGTGACTTTTAATTGCTTGATCAATCCTTCTGCGTGAGCTTCAATGGCTGTATGAAACCCGATGATCGTGGATTTGGAAGCCGCGGCCAAAGTGATGTCGGATTCGGAAATTTCCCCCACCTCGGCATTGATAATATTGAGATCGATCTTCTCAGAATGGATTTTGAGAAGAGATGCGCGCAGCGCCTCCAAAGATCCTTGCACGTCGGCACGCAGAATCAAGGTGAGTGCTTTTTTTTCTGCTTTTCCAAAACCCTCTAATCCTTTTTTCGACTGCTGCAAGAGCCTTTTCTTGAATCCCTCTTCTCTGGCAATGGCTAAAAGGCGCGCCTCTTTTTCATTCTTGACGACGATGAATTCGCTTCCGGCTTCAGCCAAACTGGAAAGACCCGTAATTTTCACGACAGTGGAGGGGCCGGCAGAGGGAACGGTTTGACCAAATTGATTATGAAGATTTTTGATGCGTCCCCATTGATAACCAAAAACAAGAGCATCGCCAACGTTTAACGTGCCATTTTGTACGAGAACAGTCGCCACGGCTCCTAACCCTTTATGCATTTCGGATTCAAGAACCGTTCCTCGTGCACGAGAAGTCGGGTTTGCTTTCAGTTCCAAAATTTCCGCTTGTAGAGCGAGCATTTCTAAGAGTTCGGGAATTCCCTTTCCCGTAAGGGCAGAACAGTTGACCGTGATCGTTGCCCCGCCCCAAGCCTCGGGGAGGAGCTGATGATCGGCAAGTTGTCGATAGACTTTTTCAGCGTCAAAACTTGGCTTGTCGCACTTGTTAATGGCTACAAGTATGGGAACGTTTGCTTCTTTGGCTTGGCTGATGGCTTCGATGGTCTGTTCTTTCATGCCCTCATCGCCGGCAATTACGAGAACGATGATATCGGTTACATGCGCCCCTCGAGAACGCATAGCAGAAAAGGCTTCATGGCCGGGAGTGTCGAGAATGGTGATGCTTCCCATTGCAGTCTGGACGCTAAAAGCGCCAATATGTTGTGTGATCGCTCCTGCTTCTGTGGCCGCTACATTGGTTTTTCGAATGGTATCGATGAGGGAGGTTTTCCCATGGTCGACATGCCCCATGAAGGTCACGACGGGAGCGCGGAAGATCAGCGTCTCTGAGGTGGACTCCCCGATCTCTTCCTTGATGGTTTTGGCAGTGATGCGCAGGCGCTCTTCTTCTGAAGAGTCAATTGCAATTTCGCAGCCAAACTCATGTCCTAAGAGTTGTACGGTCGTCTCGTCTTCTAAAAGATCGTTTAGGGTGACCACAACCCCCTGAGAGAAGAGCTTTGCGATCAATTCCGAAGCTTTCAACTTCATTTCGGCGGCCAGATCCTTGAGGGAGATAGGTAGCTTGACCTTTAACTGAGAGGGACGAACGATCGGAATTTCCTGAATGAATTTTTTGACCTTATGATGGCGCGCTTTTCTCCATCTCTCTTCTTCTTCCGGGGATCGAAGACCCAAGCGGTCTCGTGAATCAAAGGAGCGTTTGGGTTCGAGCTTCTTGAAGGGCTTGATCTCTTTCAGGGCGCCTTTCTTTTTAGCGCCCTCTTCTTCTTCGGCAACTATTCCTGCGATCTCCTTAACGGGCGGCAGGGCGGCTTTGATAGGAGTTTCGGTTTTTTTAGGAGCTTCCTCTTCTTTCGGAGCAGGTAGTTGGGCCGCCGGAGGGAGATGGGCTGCTTCTTCTTTTTTCTCTTCCGGAGGAGCCTTGGGTTCGCCAACCGTTTCTCCTTTTTCTGCAAGAAGCGCCTCTTCGGTCTTTAAGGGCTTTTTTTTCTTTTCTTCTGCTTTTTTAAGAGCTTTCGTCTTTTTTTCCGCTTCTTTTTCTTTCTTTGCCTCTTCCTCAATGGAGGGAAGAAGCCGGGCTTTAGGCTTTGCCGATACCTCTTCAGGAGGAAGAATACGAGCGGTCGGCTTTACCGTTGTTTTGCTCTCTTCTTCTTTTTTGGAGGGTTTTTTTTTCGTTTGCCTTGCTGCAAGCTTTTCTTTCACTTTGCTGAGATTCAAAGCGGCCGCGATTTGCGTATTCTTGATATTGATCTTTAAATTTTTAGCCAAAGCTTACACCTTTTTTTTCTTGTATTGTTCTAGAATTTTATCGGCCAGATCCAAATAGTTGATCCCAGGAGCACATGCCGTGAGGTCTAAAGGATTTGCTTGGGCCACTTTGCGAAGGGTGTCGAAGCCTGCGCTGATCATTGCCTCAACGAGGAGAGAACTCATCCCTTCAATTTTCAGGGGATCGTCGAAAGAGGGCCCTGCGCTTTCGCTCAGCTCAAGGAGCTTGAGAGAGAGTATTTTTTGATAATCGGTCTTCTTTTGAACGTCTATTTCCTTGCCGATGAGCTGTCCCAAAAGACGGGCATTCATCCCCTTCTTTCCGATCACGATCGGATAATCTTCATCATTGACAATCAGGTGGTAGGCGTCGTCGTCGATCTTGATTCTTTGGATCTGGATGGGTTCGAGAGCATTTTCGAGGAGGCAAATGGGATCTTCCGAAAAGGGGAAGACGTCGATCTTTTCATTGTTGAGCTCGCGTATGATATTTTTGATACGGGTGCCGCGCACTCCTACGCACGTTCCTACGGGATCTACTTTGGAATCGGAGGACCGGACGGCCATTTTTGTTCGATAGCCGGCTTCTCTTGCAATTTTTTCAATTGCAATCGTTCCTTCATAAAGTTCGGGCACTTCCTGCCGGAAGAGTTGGACGACGAATTCCGGATGGCTGCGAGAGAGAATGACCTCTGCTCCTCCATTTTCCGCATCGCGAACTTCTAAAAGAAGAGCTTGCACGCGCTCGCCCACATGGAATTTTTCGGTTTTAGGATAGAAGCGCTCCGGTAAAAGAGCCTCGACTTTTCCCAAATCGACGATCATATTTTTTCCGCGAACGAATTGTTTCACGGTTCCCGAAATGATCTCATTCACTCGATGACGATATTCTTCATAGATCACATCCCTTTCTGCTCCGCGAAGCTTTTGAGAAATGATCTGCCTTGCCGTTTGGGCGGCAATCCTTCCAAATAGATGAGGAGGAATGGAAATTTCTAATCGTTGTCCAATGTGGCATTCGGGGGCAAAGTTTTTAGCCTCCTGAAGAGAGATTTCTTCTTCGGGTGTTTTCACCTGCTCGACAATGACTTTTCTCACGTAGGCTTCGATATCTCCCGTTTTCGCATCGATGTGGACAAACACATTATCGATGCCGCCGTGGGCGCTTTTACGCGCTGCAGCTTTTAAGGAATCTTCAATCGCTTGAATCACGATTTCTCGTTTGATCCCCTTTTCCCGTTCGAGATATTCGAAAATCGCGATCAAATCCTTATTCATTTATCTGCCCTAGGTTGATAAGTTTTTCCAAAAAAGCGCGGGTTATACATTCTCTTTTTTCTTTTTTTTATTCGTTTCTTTTGCTTTGGCGCCAACGACGATATCATCTCGATTGATCTTGTTTCGTTCAATGAGATAGTCTTTGATGGAGAGCGCAATTTTCTTATGTTCGGGATCCACTTTGATCACCTTTGCAGAGACCTCGTCACCTATGTTGACGATATCTTCAACTTTTCCAAAGGGCTGATCCGAAAGTTCGGTCACGTGAATCAGGGCTTCGATGCCATTTTCCAGCTGAACAAAAATGCCGAATGCCGTGATTTTGGTGACCTTTCCTCTAACCAAGGAGCCAACGGGAATGGATCGCTCAAGGTTTTCCCATGGATTGGATGATAGTTGTTTGACTCCAAGAGTGATTTTCTTGCTTTCTTTGTCGACCGAAAGAATCATGGCTTCAACAAAATCGCCTTTTTTCAATATTTCGGAAGGATGCGAAACCTTTTTGATCCAGCTCAAATCCGAGATGTGAATGAGGCCGTCAACACCGGGCTCCAGTTCGACAAAAGCGCCATAGTTGGTGAGATTGCGTATCTCGGCTTTTACATTAGATCCTACGGGATATTTGTTTTCTACATCATCCCATGGATTGCGTTCGGTTTGTTTGATGCCGAGCGAGATCTTCCCTTCCTCTTTTTGTACGGAAAGAACGATGGCCTCTACCTCATCTCCGATATTGACCACTTCGCTAGGGTCGGTGATATTTTTTGTCCAAGACATTTCGGAAACGTGGATCAACCCTTCGATGCCGGGTTCAATTTCAATAAAGGCGCCGTAGGAGACCAGATTGACAATCTTCCCTTTGATGCGCGTGCCGGGCAGGTATCTCTTTTCGATCTCTTCCCATGGATTTTGCCCTTTTTGCTTGAGGCCAAGGGCAACTCTTCCCTTCTCTTTGTCGATGCTGAGAATCACCACTTCGAGCTCATCGCCGATCTTCACCATTTCGGAAGGATGGCGGATGCGTTTCCAAGTCATGTCGGTGATATGGAGAAGTCCATCGATTCCATTGAGATCCAAGAAGACGCCGAAGTCCGTGATATTCTTCACGACGCCTTTTCTAAGACTTCCTTCCTGAATGGTTTCAAGAAGCTCCGATTTTCTAGACGCTCTTTCCTCTTCGAGAAGCTCTCTTCTGGAAACGACGACGTTTTTACGTTCGATATTGATTTTGAGAATCTTAAAGTCATAGGTTTTTCCAAGGAAATCGTCGAGACTTTTGATTCTCTTATTGTCGATTTGCGATCCGGGCAGGAAGGCTTCGATGCCGATATCGACCATAAGGCCGCCCTTGACCTTTCGAACGACTTTCCCCTGGACAATAGAACCCTCTTTGCAGTTCTTGAGTATGTGCTCCCATTGACGGAGTCGCCTTGCTTTTTCGAGCGATAGAACTACCTGTCCGTCAGATCCTTCTGCTTTGTCAAGAAGCACCTCTACAATGGTGTCGAAGGCAAGTTCTTCGGGATTGACAAACTCGGATATGGGAATAAGACCCTCTGATTTCAGCCCCACATCGATAACGGCAAAGTCTTTCGTAATTTCGACAATTTTACCCTTTAGGATCTGTCCGGATTTCATTGGGTTTGCGGTTTCTTTGGGAATTCCATCTTTGCGGTCAATGAGGGATTTAAAAAGCTTTGCTTCTTCTTCTTGGAAGGCGACGCCGTCGAGAAAATTTGCGTTTTCTGGAATGGGGGTTGATTGTTTTGTCATTTAAGGGTTGCTCCTGTTTATAAAAAAAGAACTTCGCAAAAACTCTTTGTTTTTGCATGGGTTTTTTGATGTTTCAATGGCCAGATTTCTGGTTTTAAAGTGGTTTCATTTTAGACAAGGGAGAAATTTAAAACAAGGGGCATATGCTCAGAAAAAAATTAAAAGGTTTCTAATTATATGATCATTTGCCATAGATCAAGTCCCTTTAAAGATATTCCGGACCATCCGGTTTTTATTTCGCAGGCTTCACTCTCCGTGAAAGTTACGGAATGTCAAAAATATTTTTTATCGAGAGATAATGTCAAAATGAATACGCCGTTGCGGCGCAATGTTAAAAATGATTGTTGCAAATTTGCTGCTTAGTATATACAGGTAATTTCGGCCTCAGGCAGAAGAGGCGCCTCTATGGCTTTTGAGTTGTAAAATTTATGAAGAGTCAGCGCGTTTTAGAGATCGAGTTCCCTGAAATCGAAACCTCGTCAGAAATGGGGGTGCATTCGAAGGAAAAGATCCGATCGCTTTTATCTTCGATTTTTCCGGAAGAATTCTTCCATCTGGACAATCAAAAGGAATTTGTCGAGCAGCATTTTCCCATCATCCAATCAAAAGAAGGATCGTCTTCGATCTCTATCACTCTCCTGTGCCGGCAGAGAATGAACGTGGGTCATTTCTTCTACGACATGGTCAGCCGATGGCTTGTTCCGAATAAACGATTGAACGTGGATTTTTTCTTTTGCGTGGATTTTCATATGCCGAAAATCTCTTTCGATTTATGGACTTTGGCGGAAGCTTTCATTTCGATCCGAGACGAAACAGAGAGAGGGGAAATTCAAAGAAATATTAAAAATTTGGAAACGGAAATCAGGCTCGGAGTGATTTCAGACTACCATGCAAGCCGGGTCATGGAGTTCAAAGGGCTGCCGTCCGATCGCAAGACGATGATGATCCAGGAAAAGATCGGATCGTTGATGAAGTCAAGGCCGCAGGACTTCGGCAGAAGCATCTTTACTCAGATGCAGCATTTTCTGGTCACGTGTAGAGAAGATTTTAAAGCCATTCGAGACCCCCACCACATCAGCCGGCTCATTTCCGTGATTTATTACACCAGAAAGGGAATCAAGGAACGGTTGGAAAAAGAGCCCAATCAGCGGCATATTGCTGTCAAATTTTTCAAAACGCGTTTGCATTTTCCCGAGAGAGATAAGATTGTTTTAGGGGTACTCGTGGGGCTCAACTTCTTGAGCGAAAGAGAAATTTTTGGAAAAGATCATCTGATGCAGGTGATTGAAAGCCATCAGCCGCAAGTGCAGATGATCGAAAACTCCTTTTTTATCGACCGCAATAACAAAAGTTCGATTCAGACGATCTATCTGGAAATCGAAAAGAAGGAGTATGCAGAATTTACCTCCGAGCAGGTACGGATCCTTCGCGACGCTCTTCTTGGCAGTTTGCGGGGAGCCATTGAACAGTTGGTCCATCCGGTCTTCATGCCGAGAAATGAAGAGGAGATTGTCCGTAGTATCATGACGCTTTCCCGGCAGATTCGCTACGTTCAGGACATCCCGCAGCTGATCATTAATTTCGATCAACAGACAAGAGAGGAGCTTTCCTTTACGATCGTACTTCTAAGGGTCCTGAGAGCCGAGTCGGAGCCGATTTTAAAGATTTTATCGAGAGCGCGTTCGAATTTGCGCCTTTCTTTGGATCGGGTCAAAAAGGTCGGCCTTTTGCGCCGGCGGCATTATAAAGAAGCGAGCGTTCTTCGTGCGGTTTTTGCGGGAGAGCCCTTCTTGCGGGCCGACCATAGCGTGGATCTGAATCAGGCAAGAAATTTTGTCCTTTCCGAACTGATGCATCTTTTTGGCGAAGTGAGAGATTATAATGGCGGGATGATCGGCAAGCAGAATCAGGTCTATCGAACTTTTAAGGAAGAGCTTGGGGTGCTAGCCGAAAAACACCAGATTCTTTTAGAAAAATTCTTCTATTCTGTGTTGCCGGTCGAGATGATCTTGACGCGGCCGTCGGAACCTTTAAAGAGCCTTTTTTTAATGCTCGTCAATGCCGTCAATCGAGAGGAAAACCGTATCCGCAAACGAAGCGACTGGCTCTTTAAGCAGGAAGCAAAAGCCGTTTATGTGATCGTTCCTCTTTATGACTCTACAAAAAAGAAAAAGCTGATGGAGACGATGGAAGAGCTGAACTTCCTCTCTTCGGAAGTGATCTCTTTTGATATTTCTCTTCATGATGCGAGCTACGTGGGCTACGTCTATTTTTGTTCCGATATTATCCGTCAAAAAAACTTCTTAAAACAGATCCAGCAAGCGCTTGACTTTTGACCTTGTTAAAAGATAAGGTAGAGAGACAAAAATGAGCTGGTTTCTATGCCTGGGAAAAAAGTTTGCGTGGCAGCATCAATGTTATCGGCGGATTTCGGCCATTTGGCCGATGAGGCAAAACGCATTGAAGATGCGGGAGCGGACGCCATTCATATCGATGTGATGGATGGACAGTTTGTTCCCAACCTAACTCTTGGCCCTCGCGCAGTTGAAGCGATCAACCGTTCTTGCGGCCTCTTTTTAGACGTCCATTTAATGATCTATAATCCTTTTGATTACCTCGAGCGATTCATAGAGGCCGGCGCCGATCTAATCACCTTTCATTTTGAAGCAACGGAAGATGTGGAAGAGACTCTTAAGTTTATCCGCAAATGCGGGAAAAAGGCGGGACTTGCCTTCAATCCGGAGACCTCTTTTTCCATGGCGGCTTCCTATATTGCCCAATGCGATCTGTTGCTGTTCATGACGGTTCATCCGGGATTTGGGGGTCAAAAGTTCATGAAAGAGGTCGTGACAAAAATTCGAAAAACACACGATCTTTGCAAGAAGATGCCGGGAGGAAAGAAGGCTCCCGATATTCAAGTGGATGGCGGGATCAATCCAAAGACCGCAAAAGCCTGTGTTTTGGCCGGGGCCAATTGTTTAGTGGCGGGACACTATCTGTTTAGCCAGCCCGACATGAAAGCAGCAATCGAAGAGCTAAAGGGCTGTGGTTTGTGAAGAGAGAAAGAAAAGGCTCGATGCAAAAGAAGGTGGTCGTCATAGGCGGGGGAACCGGGAATTTCGTCGTTCTGAAGGGGTTGAAAAAATATGAGGTGGAACTCTCCGCCATCGTTTCTATGGCCGATAGCGGCGGAAGTACCGGCATATTGCGCGATGAGCTTGGAGTTTTGCCCCCGGGCGATGTGAGGCAGTGTCTGGTAGCCCTTTCCAATTCCAGCCGTTTGATGCGCGATCTGATGAACTATCGTTTTGAAAATGGCAATTTAGAGGGGCATAGTTTTGGCAATCTTCTTTTGTCTGCATTAGAAAAGGTTGCAGGAAGTTTTGAAAAGGCAGTAGAAGAGGCCGGAAAAATTCTTTCGATTCGCGGCAAGGTCATTCCGGTTACGACCAATCAAGTGCATCTGAAAATGATTTTGAATAATCGAAGAGTTTTAGAGGGCGAAGGGGAGATCTATCTTTCTCGGGAGATCGACCAGGGATACAAAAGCATCTATTTAGAACCCTATCCCAAGGTCAATCCTCATGTGATCGCCGAGATCATGAGCGCCGATCTCATCGTGATTGGCCCCGGGGGGATTTATACTTCGATCATCCCCAATCTTCTTGTGGAAGGAGTCAGCGAAGCATTAAAATCTTCTTCCGCGAAGAAGGTGTTTGTCGTGAATTTGATGAATCGAAAAGGACAGACGACCGGATGGAAGGTCAGCCATAACCTGCAAAAACTTGTGCAATTTATCGGGGAAGATATTTTTGACTATCTTCTGGTAAATAAGAGCTTGCCTCCAAAAGAGCTCATCGATGTTTATTCTGAAGAGGGGGAGCTGATAGAAAACGATCTGGAGGATTCCCGCATCATTCTTTCCGATCTTATAGGGGCTCTGTCGACAGGAATGAAAAACGATCTGATGAGAAGGAATTTGATACGGCACGATTCAAAAAAATTGGCAAAGGAGTTGATCAACATTGTTAATACTCTTTGATTTGGATGATACTTTGATCGATACATCGGGATCGATCACTCCTTATCGCTTACGCGAGATCATAAGTTTCTTATTAAAAAAGGGCGCTTCCATTCCTTCCTTTGAAGAAGCTTTTTTAAAACTTCAGAACATTGCAGAACAGACCGATGGCACTGAGGAAGCGGTAAAGAAGTTTCTTGAACTCTATGGATCAAGCGGTTTTTTTTCGCCTGTTTGCGAGCTTTTGCAGGCCCCTTTGCCGCAGGGTTTCGAAGTTCTCTTATGTCCCGGTGCCAAAAAGATCCTTCAAGATTTACATCCCTTTCACGATCTTGCACTTGTAACAAGAGGTTTTAGAGATCTTCAGAGACAAAAATGGGAAAAAGCTGGTCTAGAACCTTCTCTTTTTTGTAAAATTATCGTTGTTGACCCAATGGACAGGGCCGGCAAAAAAAAGGCTTATGAAGATCTGACCAGAGAGAAGAAGAAAACAAACAAAGAAGTCCTTGTTTGCGCAGATCATATTCTCAGAGATCTTCTCCCCGCGAAAGAACTGGGGTTTTGGACTGTTTTGATGCAGTGGGGGAAGGGGAAGCGATGGAAAGAACATTTAGAAAACGTAGACTTTGCCATCGGCCATTTACGGGAACTCGAAGTAATCGTTGATCAATTCGAAAAAAGGATGAATAAAACTTTATGATTACAAGCAATCAAATCACTCCCGGTATGACGATTCGCGTAGATTCCACGATCTATCGTGTGGAATCAAGCGTTAAAGTGACGGCAGCAAAGGGATCTCCTTTTGTGAAGACGAAGCTCCGCGATTTGACAAACGATAATGTGATCGAAAAGAATTTTAAGCTGAATCAAAACGTCGAAGAGGTTTTTTTAGAGGAGCACCATCTGGAGTTTCTCTATCCTGAAGGAAAAAATTATCTTTTTCTGGATGTGGATAATTTGGAAAAAATCAAGGTTCCCTCTGCTGTTTTGAACGCAGCGATCCATTACTTAAAAGAAGGGATTCAAGTAAAAGCTCTTTTTTATAGCGATACGATTTTTTCGGTGGAGCTTCCTCAATTCTTGGAACTCATGGTGGTGAAAACGGAAGCGAAAGAAGAGAAAGGGGTTGCCACCGGCAGTACCAAGCGTGCTGTTTTAGAGACGGGAGCGGCCATTGAAGTGCCCCTTTTTATTGAGTCCGGAGATATTATTAAAGTAGATGTTCATGCCAACGGGTATATTCAACGAGTATAAAGCGATAGGGGGTCATGTGGAATTAAAAGAAGTGAAGGAGTGGATTGCTCTTCTGGAAAAGAGCAGCTTAAAAAAGCTGCACTGGAAACAAGGGGACTCGGAACTTTCGCTAGAAAAGGGAAACGAGGGCGAGCTTTTTTTTGAAAAACCGGCAATGGCTCTCTCGCAGCATGGGGAAAAGATTGCATCTGCTCTTCCTTCAAGCGCAAAGCAAGAGTCAAAAGGCACCTTTATCACATCTCCCATGGTAGGAACCTTCTATTCCACTCCGGCTCCCGATAAGCCTCCTTTTGTAAAAAAGGGAGATCGAGTGAGCAAAGATCAGATTGTCTGTATTGTAGAAGCCATGAAAGTGATGAATGAGGTAAAAGCGGGCGTGAATGGAACGATTGTGGAGATTCTTTGCGACCATGCACAGCCCGTGGAATTTGGTACGAAACTCTTTAGGGTCGAATGAAAGTTTTAATTGCAAATCGAGGGGAGATAGCGGTTCGCATTATTCGGGCCTGCCATGACTTAGGACTTCAAACGGTGGCGGTCTATTCTGAAATCGATGCGGAAGCTCTCCATGTTCTTTTAGCCGATGAAGCCATTTGTATTGGGGAGGCTCCTTCGAGTAAATCTTACTTGAAAATTTCGTCGATTCTCGCCGCTTGCGAAATCACGGGGGCGGATGCCATTCACCCGGGGTATGGATTTCATAGCGAAAATGCAAATTTTGCCTCCATTTGCGAGAGCTGCGGTTTGATTTTCATTGGACCTCCTTCCCGGGCGATTGCCCTTCTGGGAGATAAAGCAGAGGCGAAGAAGTTGGCCAGAAGCGCGAAAGTGCCGGTGATCCCCGGATCTGACGGTGCGGTCAAAGATGTGAGTGTCGCTCTGAAAGAGGCAAGGCGAATGGGATTTCCCATTTTCATCAAAGCCGTTGCCGGAGGGGGGGGCAAAGGGATACGCATTGCTCTTTCTGAAGAGGAGTTTGTGAAGCAGTTCATCGCGGCCCAAACGGAAGCGGAAGTAAATTTCAATAATCCCGAGGTCTATATCGAAAAAATGATCCAGCATCCGCGCCATGTAGAGGTGCAGATCATCGGGGACAAATATGGAAACTTTGTCCAGCTCGGCGAAAGGGATTGTTCGACGCAGAGAAGAAGACAGAAGCTTATTGAAGAGACTCCTTGCCCTATATTAACATCGTCTCTCCGCAAAAAGATGGGAGAAGCTGCTATCCATTTAGCCAAAGAGGCAAAATACCATTCGGTGGGGACTGTTGAGTTTCTGGTCGATAGTGAAAAAAATTTCTATTTCATGGAGATGAATACCCGCATTCAGGTGGAACATACGATTACGGAAGAGGTGACGGGGCTCGATCTGGTAGTGGAGCAGATTCGCATAGCTCTTGGTGAAAAGCTCTCTTTTCGACAAAAAGACGTCCAGTTTCAAGGCCATGTTTTTGAGTTCCGCATCAATGCGGAAGATCCAAAAAATCAATTCACGCCATCTCCGGGGAAACTCGAGTATTACATCGTCCCGGGAGGTCCTCATGTTCGTTTGGATAGCGCTTGTTATTCAGGATATACGATTCCTCCGAATTATGACTCCCTTATCGCCAAATTGATCGTGAAGGGAAGAAATCGAAGCGAAGCTATTGAGATTGCCAAAAGAGCCTTGAGAGAGTTTCACATCACCGGAGTTTTTTCTACCATTCCCTTTCACCTCTACATGTTAGAGGACAAGCGTTTCTTGGAAAATGATTATACGCTGAGCTATGTGGATTCGCTGATTGCAGAGGGGTGTCTTTTTTCTCATTCTCAAAATGAGAAGTAAGCGGGGGCTCCACGGAATTTTATGAGAAAGGGAATCATCTTGGCGGGAGGAAGCGGATCTCGTCTTTTCCCCGCAACTCTGGCCATCTCGAAACAGCTTCTTCCGGTTTTCGACAAACCGATGATCTATTATCCGCTCTCCATTTTGATGCTTGCGAACGTACGGGAGATCCTCATCATCTCCACACCGGAAGATCTGCCGCGCTTTCAAAAGCTTTTTCGCGACGGATCTCATTTGGGCCTCCGTTTTTCTTACGCCGAGCAGGCAAAGCCCGAAGGGCTTGCACAGGCTTTTCTCATTGGAAAAGAGTTTATCGGGAAGGGAGACGTTCTTTTAATCCTGGGCGACAATATCTTTTACGGCCACGATCTTCCACGCTTTTTAAAAGACAGCATGCTGGCGCATAAAGAGGGCGGGCTTATTTTTGCCTATCGGGTGCAAGATCCCGAGCGATATGGAGTGGTGGCCTTTGATTCGAAGGGACAAGTGGAATCGATTGAAGAAAAGCCGAAAAAGCCCAAATCTTCTTTTGCAATTCCCGGGATCTACCTCTATGATAACGAAGTGGTCCGTATCGCAGAATCTTTGACTCCATCTAAAAGAGGCGAATTAGAAATTACCGATATCCATCGCGCCTATCTTCGAAAGGGAAAGCTGCAGGTGAAAGTATTGGGGCGGGGTTATGCCTGGCTCGACGCAGGAACGCACGATGCTCTGCAAAGGGCGGCCCTTTTTGTCCAAACGATTGAGGAGAGACAGGGTATCAAGATTGCATGCATTGAAGAAATTGCCTATCAGATGGGTTATGTCAAAGAAGAAGAGCTTCGCTCGCTGACAATGCCCCTGCAGGGCACAGACTATGGACGTTATCTCGAGCGTCTTTTAAAAAAAGATTAGAAATTCTGTAAGTATCTTGTCTTATTATAGTAATGAAAAATCTCATCGGCGATCAGATCGGGATCATCGACGAGGCGAAAGAGAGCAAAATCTTCCTTAGAGATATTTCCTTTTGCTAAGACCGTTTTCTGTATCCAATCTACGAGTCCTTTCCAATAATCTGATCCAACAAGAAAGACGGGGAATTTTTTGGTCTTTTTGGTCTGGATCAGGTTAAGTGCTTCAAAAAGCTCATCGATCGTTCCAAAACCCCCGGGCATGACGACAAAGGCTTGTGCATATTTTACGAACATCACCTTGCGAATAAAGAAATGGCGAAATTTTAAAAGATGTGTTTTGTCGATAAAATCGTTGGGTTTTTCTTCATAGGGAAGATCGATGCAAAGACCGCAAGATTTGCCGCCCACTTCCTTGGCCCCTTTATTGGCAGCTTCCATGATGCCAAAGCTGCCGCCCGTGGTAATGGTAAATCCCTTTTTTGCAATTTTTTGTGCCAATATTCGGGCCATTTCATAATAGGGATCATCAGGGCCTTTTGCGACAGAAGATCCGAAGACGGCGACGGAAGGTCCGATGGTATGCATGACCTCCGTGCTGTCGACAAATTCCGCGATGATTCGAAAAATGCGCCACATTTCTGTGGAATAACTATCTTGATTGGGCATCTCTTCGTTCATAAAAATAATCTTTTTTTTCTTTTTTGATAGGGAAAGCTTGCCTGTTTTCCGGAAGCGACTTCGTGAAGATTTTCAATTGCTAAGAAGGCTGAAGGATCTTCTCCAAGCACGATTTCCTTGAGTTCGGCAAGATCGAGTCTTTCGATGATGATGTAGAGGATTTCTCGATCTTCTCCAGAAAATCCCCCGATTCCTCGAATAATCGTCATTCCCAAACCAAGCTTATGGGTGACGAGTTCTTTGATTTGTCTGGGTTTCTGCGTAATGATGAGCACCGACTTCATCTCTTCCAACCCCTCGATCACTATATCGATCATCTTAAATGCGACAATATATGTCATCAAGGATTGCAGTGCGCTGTGCCAATCGGAAAATAAAAGTCCGTAGGCAAGAAAAACAAAGACGTTAATAAAAAGGACGAATTGCCCAACCGTAAAGCCCAATTTTCGATTAATGATGATGCCAAGAATTTCGGTACCATCGGTACACCCGCCGCTTCGTATGATCAAGCCAACTCCGATTCCGAGCAAAGCTCCGCCAAAGACGATGATTTCGAGGATATCCCCCTCGAAGGGAGAGATGCTCTCTAGCAAGGAAAGAAAAAGGGCGAATAAAAGAACGGCGAGAAACATTTGCAAAACAAAGGACTTGCGAATGTATTTGTAAGCCAGAAAGAGGAAGGGCAGGTTTAAAGCAATGAGAAAATAGGAGAGGTAATGGCTGCCCAAAAGCCTTCCAAAAATCAAAGAGATGCCAACGACTCCGCCATCAATCAGGTGGTTGGGAAAGAGAAAAACTCGGATGGCAAGCGCCGCTAAAAAAGTGCCAAGTGTGATACCGATAAAACTTTTGGTAAAAATCCAAAGAGATTTTTTTGAGACAAACGTATTTGACATTACTTCCTATTTCAAGAAAAGATGCGCGGGAGACGGGGATTGAACCCGCAACCTCCGACGTGACAGGCCGGCGTTCTAACCAGCTGAACTACTCCCGCATCCATAGTACTTTTTGGGCGCAACAGGACTCGAACCTATGACAACCTGTGTGTAAGACAGGAGCTCTACCAGCTGAGCTATACGCCCATAAAAGAAGGTATAACTTATCACCTTATAGGATTTCCTGCAAGGGCTTACTTCCTCGAAGATCGTTTCGTGGAAGAAAAACATTCTCGATGGCCAAATTTTTGACCGAGGAAGCATTCTGCCGTCGGTCTTTAGCACTCTC
Organism: uncultured bacterium; assembly: GCA_963716985.1. GTDB lineage: Bacteria > Chlamydiota > Chlamydiia > Chlamydiales > SM23-39 > JAJZPH01. The sequence goes on from OY970323.1 coordinate 650,777, forward strand.
AACGTAGCCATCTTATGGACTTTAAGCTAGGCCAACCAGGAGTTTGTTCGTCTCCTTTCCAGCCCCTCTCACTTTAGGGAGGAGTGATTGACGGATAATCAAGAGGGCTCTGATTGCAATCTTTGGCGATCCTTTGATTCCAAACAATGGGTGCTTAAAGATTTTTTGAATGTTTCCTTTTGGGCGTCGAAGTAAGAAAAATCGGTCCATTCTCGAATGTGAATGGGGACGATGGTGATAAATCCTTCTTTCAGAAGCTCAATGTCGCTTTCTCTATCTTCTTTGGCAAGAAAGTTCCAATCATTCTTTAAGGAATAATAAGAATGACCTTCGCGGTGGCGGAAGCTCATCGGCGTTCCTTCCCAATAACTTTGTCCTTGCCGGGCCAGACGCACGCCTTGAATCTTTGGAGTGGTTGGGAATGTGACATTAAAAAAGGTCCCGGGAGAGGGGGGATTGTTCATGATCAAAGATATGATGGGAAAAATGAGATGTTCAAAAGGTTCATAGAGAGTTACTTGGAAATTTTCCGCGGAGAAAGCAATACCCAGTATTCCCCGAAGGGCGCCTTCGATCACACAGCCGACGGTTCCGCTATAAAAAATGCACCTTCCCGCGTTTGAGCCGCGATTGATGCCCGATAGAATCAGATCGGGCCTCCGGTCTTTGAGGAGGACGTTGAGTCCCAGTTTGACACAGTCCCCGGGCGTTCCATTGACGCACCAAGCGTCAGGATGCGATTCTTCCCAAGGGACATTTTTTAGGCGCAGGGCGGCCTGAGGAGAGGTGGCAAGACCCATTCCCGATTTTTCGGAATCCGGGGCAACGATCATGGTCTTTGCATGTTTTGCGACAGCGCGCCAAAGCGATCGAATGCCGGGTGCGTGAATGCCGTCATCGTTGGTGAGAAGAATCAATGGTTTTTTTGTCATTGGACAGACTCTTTTTTATAAGTCCCGCATGAGATGAGATAGATTGCGGCAGAGCTAAGGATAAAACTTACGACCATCGTAGGAATTTGAATTTCTAAAAATTGTGAAGCGAGAGGCCAAAGTGCTGCAGTGGTCCCCCCAGTGAGTATCCCTGCAAAAGCCGCCTGCTTGGTGGTTTTTTTCCAATAGAGAGAAAATAAAAGCAAGGGCCCAAAAGAAGAGCCAAGGCCGGACCAAGCATATAAAACAAGGCTATAAATCGAAGAGTTTTGAAAAAAAGCCACCACGAAAGCAATCAAGGCCATGAAAAGAACGCTCAATCGAGAAGCCCAAAGGAGCTCTTTTTTGGAGTAGGTTTTATGGGATAGGCGCTTGTAAAGATCTTCGGCAATGCTGGAGGCCGATACGAGGATTTGAGCGGCCATCACGTTGGTGGCGGCGGCGATGATTGCACATAAAATGAGTCCGGAAAAAAAGGGGGAGAGAGTCGCTTTGACGACTTCTAAAGAGACGAGTTCCGCATTGTAAAGGCCGCGAGGGAAAATGAGAATGCCGATCAGGCCAAAAAGAGTAGCGCCTCCCAATGCTAAAGCTTGCCAGGTAACGCCAAGATATTTTGCTTTGTAGATCTCTTGAACGTTCTTGATGCCCATGAATCGGGTGACAATATGGGGCTGTCCAAAATAGCCAAGCCCCCATCCGCAGCTGATCATCAGAATATCGAAGAGGGTTTGCAAAGAAAGGTCGGGTACGAGAGTCGTAGAAAGGCCATTTTGTTTCAAGAGAGAGAAAATCGGAGCAAATCCTCCGAGCTGCCAGAGCAGATAAATGGGAATTGCAAGGATTACGACAAGCAAGAAAAGTCCTTGGAAAAGATCGATCCACGCAACGGTGACATAGCCGCCCAAAAAGACGTAGGCCACCACAACCAACAGCCCAAAGAAAATGCCGATGAAATAGTTGAGGCCGAAAATGGAATGGACAAGATAGCCAAAGGCCACGAGCCCTGCGGAAATGTAAAAAGCATAAAAGAGCACGGTCAAAAGAGTAGATAGGAGGCGGAGGGTTCCCGTTTGGTCTTCGAACCGTTTTTCGAAGAAGGTATTCAGAGTGATGCTTTCTGTTTTTTCGGTTCCCATGCGCAGTTTTGGCGCAACAAATTGCCAGTTCAAAAACATGAAAAAGGTCAGACCGATTGCGAGCCAGATATTAAAAATACCCGTTGTGAAGATCAGGGCAGGATAGGCCATAAAAAGCCATTGGCTCATATCGCTTCCATGAGCGGAAAGAGCGGTTAGCCAAAAATTCAAGGAACGATTTCCAATGACAAAATCTTTGTCCGATTTTTGTTTATGATAAGAGATTGTGACAACGATGCACAAAACGAGGAAATAAACAAAAAAAGTGGATATTTCAAGAAAATGCATGAACGAACAATCCTTACATGTATTGATACTTCATTGAGGAGGTTAAATTCAAGGGAGATCCTCCTTAATGGCTTTTTTCGAACCGTAAACAAGGGCGCCGTGCGATAAATTTTTTCTAGACATGGGAAACTCCGCTTCCATTGCCCTCAAGACGCGCTCTGCTGCACTTCTCTTTGTATTTTTGCCGAATGGGCAGGTGCAGGAAGTTGTCAGAAAGCCATGCAGATGGGCAAATCGGACGATCATTTCTTCCGTTACATAGATGAAGGGACGGATGATCGTGATACCATATTGGACCATTTTGATTTTGGGGAGCATGGAGCAAAATTCCCCCTTTTGCAAAAGGTTCATGAGCAGGGTTTGGATGTTGTCGTCGCGGTGGTGGGCAAAAGCGATGGTAGTGGATCCAATCGACCGGGCGGATTCAAAAAGCAGACGTCTGCGGATACGCGAACAGGTATAGCATTCAAGCCTTTCCTTTACGGGAGGAAAGGGTTTGATTGTCAGAGGAACGCCAAGCTCTTTGCAGATTTCCTCTAAATTTTTTCTTGTTTTTTCTCCATTGGGAGAAAAATGCTCTGCGACATGAAGGGCATGAAGATGAAAGGGAGGAAAGCCCCGTCCGGAAATGGCGTGTAATAGAAAAAGCAATGAAAGGCTGTCTTTACCTCCGCTCAAGGCGAGTGTTAAAGGAGCGGAAGAATCGATCATGGAAAAGTCATAAAGAGCTTTGCGGCAAGAGCTTTCTAGGCTTTTTCCTAATTTTGTCCAAGGAGGACGAGCAATCGATTTTGGCATGTTTTTCCCATAAAGAAAAACGATTATATGTAGACTTTAGATAAAAATTCATGTATTTTATTTGGAGTTTTATTATTTGGATGATTCATGGAACGAAAAGTTGGACGAAATGATCCCTGCCCTTGCGGTTCTGGGAAAAAATTTAAAAAATGTTGTGAACAGACGCTTCTTGGAAAGAAGTTTCGTGCGCAGACGCTCGATCGCTCTTCTTTAGCCGGCAGGGCCGTGAAAGTGGCGCAAAGTCTCGGCGGTCTTTTTCAGAAAAAAAACCCAGAGCCTCAAGAAAAGGCCCCTTCGTCAGATGCCGAAACACCTCCTTCTGAAGAGACTCTTCCGCCTAAAGACTAACTCTTTTCTTGAAGGAAAGCCTCTGAGCTGTTATACATTTGCTTCTTTCTTGCTGGCGTAGCTCAACTGGTAGAGCGCCCGACTTGTAATCGGATGGTTGAGGGTTCAAGTCCTTTCGCCAGCAATCACGTATTAAGGGGGCGTCGCATAGCGGCAATTGCAAGGGACTGTAAATCCCTCGGTCTATGACCTCCGTTGGTTCGAGTCCAACCGCCCCCAAAAAACCACCCCGCAAATGCGGGGTTTTTTGTGGACGGAGGAAGCCAATAATTTGGCTTCCGTTTGGGACTCGAAGGGAGGTACTCCGTCGACAAACAAGCGGTAGGCCCGGAGTCCAACCGCTTCCAATTTTTATAGACAAAATTCTCTCAAAAAACCAAGCCCTAAAAAAACCCGAAAAGTGCGCTTCAAAATCCCGAATGGGACACTGGTGGGACAGCAGTTATTACGAGTTTTCAAAGATAAAGGCGTTAAATGAATCGCACTTTTACTCAAAGGGTGCACATACTCATCTTATTCGGCTTGATAAATGGCTGCTGTGTCGATATATAAATAAATTGATCATTAGAAAGAATGTAGGGAATAAATGACTACTCATGGTGTTCCAAGTCCAAATGAACCATCTTTTTTGATAATTAATTCGTCTTCTCAAATAGATTTGTCCAGAGCACGTGTTGCCTACGAGGGCGCGATTAGCAACCCACGAGAGCGACATGCTGAAGTGGGTATTCTGTTACCCAATGGGAAGGTTCAATATGCCAGACTTGGCAAGAATGAAGAATATGGGCCGCATCGTGTAGGGTCGGTTACAAAGACATTCACGACATTTTTAGCCTTAAAACTTGCTAAAGATGGGGTATTGCCTCAAGGTTTGAAAACGCGTTGCGGCGACCTTCTTTCAAAGGAAATTCTTGCAAAAATATTTGAAGATCCTGCGGCTGCGGAAAATATGACATTAGAGCAGCTTCTTTCCCATACAGCGGGTCTTGAATTAGATGATCATAGTCGCCAACAAGAAATTCGTTCTTCTACAATGCATGAGCGTTTTCTACAGGAGGGCCAAGAAGGCCGTAAATTTAAACATACAAGTCAACCTGGAGATGGAATTGGTTCTTATAGCAATGCTGGGGTTGCGGTTGCGGGTTGGATGTTAGAAGTTGCATATAATAAATATAACGGAAAAGAGACGCCGGTCATTCCCTTTTCTCAGATCATGAAAAGAGAATTATTTGAAGGAGTTTTTGGATTGTCTGGGCCTTTTATTGGGCCTGCACCTTCTGAGGATATCATCCAGACTCCTGCCGGTGGTATGACATCATCCATCGGAGATCTTATGAAAGTTGCCGCCCGTCTTCAGCAAGGAGAAGCTTCTCTTGAGCATTTCTTTGGAAGCGGTTGGCAAAGGGCCATGTTAACGCCCCGTGATCTTCTACAACATTATGGATTAGGATGCCATGCCAATGCTTCTTCTATTGAACATGCGGGTCTGACTCAAGAAAAATTTGGGGATGAGGCGCGGGACACTACTGCTTTGGTCGTTTTTCCTCTAGGTCCTGAAAAAGCTGGTTTAGCCGCGATGTGCGATTCAAGTGCACTTGGCCCCGCGCTACAAGAACAGAGATTTCTCAACGCTTTGAAAAAAAGTGCTGGTATTTCACATATAGAAGAGCCAGAACCTATTTACGATTTGGATTTCTTTTGCCCAGAATCACCGAACGCTATTCTCTTCCACGGAGATGTTTATCTGATTACGGATGTAGATCCTTTCGCTCTAGTTCCTCCAGAGAGGATTATCTGTACTCGCAATGGGATGAAACATGTGCTTGTCCGAGATGCTTCTATCGATAAAAAGGATATCCGTGGGTATCGAGATGAACATGGAAAACCATGGGTTGTCATTTCAAGGGAAGATGGGCGCAAAGCAATTTATAGCGATTATTGTTTGCTCACCGAAGTGGTAAAGACAGGGGATTTTGCCTTAGCACAACCGGATTTGGTTAGTGTTCAATCATTACAAGGAGAGTATCGGGATACTGAGACGTTAGGAGAACATCCAATTTATTTCTTTACTGAAAAAAATGGGCACCTTTACATGCGAGAGCGTAATGATAAAATTAGTTATCCTTGTCTATACATTCCGGACGATGTGGGTGGAGGAGGAGCATGGGTAGTTAGCAATCCAGATGGTCGAAAGATCAAATTTCGATTTCCTAAAAATCCAGATAGCGACTTCCTTGTAATCACAGATATTCTTATGGGTGTTCCTCAGTTCCCGCCGAAAAGTAAAAGAACTCGTCGCGTATAATAGCCTCGAGAGTCCCTGAGTTGGTGCAATGTTAATGCTAGCAAAACTTTTGAAAAGTCTACAATTATCTCGCAAGGGCAGCAATTGATGCACGGGATGGCGAATCACCAATCATCGTGCTTCCATGTTCTTGATGAGAAGAAGGAACAATGGAAATATAGACATCCTGCCCTAAATCGTTTAGAAATCTCAATAAACGTTCCAGAGAAAAACTTTTTAGGTATCCTCTCAATAGCAAAGATACTTTAGGTTGATCGATTTTTAAGATTTTGGCTACTTTAGATTGAGTCAATTTCTTTTTCTTAATGATTTTACTGATTTCCCAAGCAAGTTGTGATTTAGCAAGAGCTTTTTCTGGATTTGGAACACCTAAATCAGCAAAAACATTCCCAGAGCTTTCTTCATATTCAATATCTTTATATTTTTTTTTCTTCATAACTTCTCCTCATGAGATTACTTCAAAAGAGCTCTCGCTTCTTTTAGGCGTTGTTTAATGATTTCTATTTCATGTCTTGGAGTAGCAATACCACATTTTGATTTTTTCTGGAAAACATGTAGTACAACCACAATTTCTTTAAATTCAACTGTATAAACAGCTCTGTATGTTCCGCTAGAATCATTTTCACGAATTTCCCAGATCTTAGCGCTGTCAAATCCTCTGAGTAATTTTGCCGATGGAGGAACTTCGCCTTTCTGCACGCCTAATAGTGCGTGGCCAACTGCTCTATGCACTCTGTCTGGAAATTCTTTTAAGTCAAAGCGACTTTGTCTTATCCATATGATGCGCTTCATATCGATATCCAAAACTATCTCAATTCACAATCAATTATGCCTATATGGGCATATTATTGCGAAAACAATTTTTGGACCATATGAATTTTTGGGACACTGGTGGGACAGCAATCCCTTGAAACTACCAAAAACACCCAACAAGAAACAATAATTATTTTACCACAAGACGCTTGTTTTTAGATTGATAGGTATTGATTAGGGTTGATAGAGATTGGATTCCGACTGACTGTAAATCCCTCGGTCTATGACCTCCGTTGGTTCGAGTCCAACCGCCCCCAAAAATAAAACCCGCAAAATGCGGGTTTTTTTATTTTGGGGGCGAGCAAGCCAATAGTTTGGCTTGCGTGTTGAGACTCGAAGTGAGGAGCTTTGCGACGAACTGGCGGGATTCCCGGAGTCCAACCGCCCCCAAATCTCATAGACAAAAAATGAACGAAAAAAGATAAAGAAAGAGGGCATGTAAGGAGCTGGGCTCTCTAATTTGTCCAACCCCCTGTTCAACCTTTTTCGGACAACGGTAAGTTCTGCTCATGACTTTTTATTTCCAACAAATCTTAGATGAGGGCACTTCCAACCCCATCGTAGCTCGCACTCATGTTCAGTGGAGTGAGTTGCTGAAACTGTGTCGGCTCGAAAAAGAAAAGAAAGACGATCTACGCAGTATTTTTTTTGACATAACGAAGGCGATCCTTGCTGCAAACAAGGAGGCAATCCCACTTATTGAGGAGTTACGATCTATAGATGGTGATCCCGTTGCGCATGGCCTAATTTGGGAACCGCATAAGCGCGCTATCCCATCCGCACTCAAGTTAGATAATGGTAAGCGTCTAATCTAGTGCTCTGCCATTCTTTAATTTTAGGATAAATTGACTTGAGTTTATGCCGACCGTTGCCAAACTTATAATCCTAAATTTTAACTATGACAGAGCACTAGCCATCTTTTTTGTTTTCCTTCGTCATGGCACTCTGGTTTTTCTTAACCAAAGGAGTGTTATGCCAAGACCTTTCCCAGAAGAAAAAAGACGCATCTGGCAAGAAAAAGTGCAAACGCAACGAATTAGCGGATTAAGCATGGCGCGTTGGTGTCGTGAGCAGCAGGTAAATTACAATTCTTTCCTGTATTGGGATAAGCGCTTCCCTGAAAAATCTCAGATAACACGCGACTCTTTTCAAGAGCTCTATGAAGAAACTAAGACGGACCCAGGCGTTGCTATCGAATGTCAGGGAATGAAAGTTGTTCTATTAAAATCATTCGACCCAGTCGTTTTGGCTCAATGTCTACAAGTTCTCAAGGCACTGCCATGCTAAGTCTGCCTGCAAACGCCCGCCTGTTTTTGTGTCGCGCGCCTGTCAGTATGCGCAAGAGCTTTGAAGGTCTGAGCATTCTCGTCGAACAATTGTTCCCCGGAGAGCTCTTGTCCGGAGCTCTTTTTATTTTTCTAAGCCGACGCAAGGATCATATGAAGGTTCTCTACTGGGATGGTGATGGGTTTGTCATTTTTTATAAGCGCTTGGAAAAAGGTTCTTTTATTCCTCGGGAAGGAATGACATCAACGCTGCCAAGACGTGAATTTTTGATGCTTTTGGAAGGAGTCGTTCCTAAACGATTACAACCTCGGTTTTCTCTATGAAAATAATTCGACTTTTCGTGCATTTTTCTCTTCTTTTTTTAAAGGGTTTTTGCTATCATTTTCTCTATGAAAACAACACAAATTCTAGATCCTGCACAACTTCAAAACCAGATCGAAATTCTGCGAGTTGAAAATCTCGATTTGTGCAATACAGTGGCTTATCTCACACAACAACTCGACTGGTTCAAGCGCCAAATCTTCGGTAAAAAATCAGAGCGCATTATCTCAGATCTCAATGGAGAACAGCTACTGCTTGAAGGTCTCGATGCAAAAGATCTGCAGAGCAAAGAAGAAACTCAAACAGTCCCTGCTCATCAACGTCGTAAACCTAAGCGCAATGGCCAAGATGCGATCACTTTGGATCCCAACCTTCCCGTTAAAACCATTGTTCTCGATGTTCCCGAAGAGCAAAAAGTCTGTCAGGAAACAGGAACTCCTCTCGTCAAGATCGGTGAAGAGGTTACTCACAAATTAGCTCACGAGCCGGGGAGCTATTATATCAAAGAAACCATCCGTCCCAAATATGCCCATCCTCAAAAACCTGAAGACGGCGTTCTGACAGCCTTGTTACCCGACAGCATACTCTCTAAATGCCAAGCTGATGACAGTCTTCTCGCAGAAATTGTTACCCAAAAATTCGTTGATCATCTCCCTCTGTATCGCATCACCGAAATACTGGGTCGTCAAGGGGTTGGCATCAGCCGTAAGCTTCTCTCCCAATGGGTGATTCGCTGCGGTATGGCTCTCAAACCCCTCTATGAAGTCATGGTTTGCCAGATTCTTGAGAGCGAAAATGTTTTCATCGATGAAAGCCCAGTCAAATTACAAGCAAAAGACCAGTGCGATACAGCCTATATGTGGGTGATTGTCGGAGGAATCTCTTCAAATCCTGCCTACAGGGTCTATGATTTTCGAACGAACCGCCGTCATGAGAACGTCCTCGATATTCTTCAGGGATATCGCGGGTTTTTGCACTCAGATAAATATGGCGCCTACCAACGGTTGGCCGAGAAGAAGGTGATCACATGGTGTCCTTGTTGGAGCCATATTCGAAGAAAATTCTTCGATGCTGAATCGGGAGATTTACCATTTCGCGATTGGGTTCTTCGAAAAATCCGATATCTCTTCATGTTGGAGAAAGTCGCCTGGGCCCGGACATCTGAAGAGCGCCTGCAGATCCGCCAAGAAAAAGAAATTCCAATTATCGATGAGTTGATCGAGAAGATCAAAACACGACTTATGGACGGGAAGCTCTTGCCCAAATCAAAATTTCGCGAGGCGCTTGGGTATTTTTGCGGCCTGATTCCCTATTTAAAAAATTACACCAAGCACGCTTTTGCTCGTCTTGATAATAATGTAGCCGAAAGGGCCGTTCGTCCTCTCGCTATTGGCCGAAAAAACTGGCTCTTTTTCGGGAGTGAAGATGGCGGCGAAGCCGCTGCAATTTTACTCTCATTAGTACAAACTTGCCGAGGGTTGCAGATAAATCCAAGAGAATATCTAGAAGATGTGTTCCGGAGACTGATAGGGCACGCCGCTCAGAAGCTCGAGGAACTCTTGCCTGATCGATGGTTTGCCGCTCGTCAACAGTCGAAAAAGCAATAGCTGATCTTCAATGATCAGCTATTGGCTCTATTCATCTTTTCAATCCTGGCTTTTCACAACTACTAACATTGGGTTTTTCGCAGTGCTGATAAGCAATTTTTCAAGATGGCAAGATCGAAGCATTCATCGAGATGAATGCGAACGCCCCGATATTCGATGGAGACTCCGGGTGTCGTAGGTGCATTAGGTTTCTTGCAAGACGATCGGCGTATCGAAGTTTTTGAGGAAAGGCAATCTTTCCAATAAACAAATGTACTATGAGCAATTTGATGTTTTCGACACCAGCTTGTAGCATTAAGACCGCTGTTTCTTTGTTGGCGAATGTTTTCTGTCCATTCGGCTAGTTTTTCTGATGAAATAGGTTCGAACATAGAGACTCCTTGGTTTAAAAAGACAAAGAGAGCCATGACTCAGAAATAGGAAAAAGATGGGTAGATTAGACGGTTACAGATAATGTGGGAGTATTTTTGAAGTATGCTCATGAGTGTCTCAGGTGGTTAGCACAAGCATTATCCATATTTTTTGGCACAGGCTGGCAGGAAGCAAAGTTTAAGCCGATCTTGGAATATGTAAAAAAAGAGCAAGAGAAAGTTCAAGAAGATTGGCTTTTAGTGGAACTATTGCAACGAGATGTTACTTGGCTGGAGGAAATTCGGGACTTACGGAACGTCGAGGACCATAAATTGTACAAGCGTGAAAAAAAGGATTCGTTTTTCGTAAACTACACTCTTTCTAAGGACGGGGAACTGGTTCGGCCAAAACTATACGATGGAAAAGAGGTGCTTGCTTTTTTGACGGTTGCGGTTGAACGGCTTTTTCTCTTTAGTGAGCTACTGATAGTTTCCACGATAGAGATATATCTTTCCGAGCCTATAACGATTGAAGAAATTCCCGTTGAGAAGAGAAAAAAAGAATGCCCAAAACGCTTTAAGCACGGCCTCGGTTCTCAACAAATTTCTTCTGAGGATCAAAAGGATTAGTGGACACCTCTCCAATCAGCCCTTCTTCAACCATTTTCTTAAGCCGAGTCCGCGTTGCACGATCAGAGATTTTCCAAAGAAGAGCTGCATCTTTGGGAGTGATTTCCTTCTTTCTAGCAACTAAGTCCATCAGCTCCTTTTTCCATCCACTGATGATAGGTTTCGTCTCTTTGCGATTATAGAGGGTAACACGAAAGAAATGGCCCAGTTCTTCAAATCGAGGAATAGTTATTCCCGATTTTTGACATTGAGAGATCATCCGCCTTAACCCTGAGCCCCACAACTCAATCAACTCGAGTTCTCGAAAACAGCGGCCAATTACTCTATTTCTCAGCTGAGAGACCCCTTGAAGTGCGTCTTGTAGATTCAGCCCAAAAGGCAATGCTCCCGGATTCGTAATCTCAATTCGATCATCGAAAATAGCAACCTGAATTTGACTTCCGACAGCGCTATAATCGGTATGAATCAGAGCATTTGTTACGGCCTCTTTCACTACAACAGGTGGGTATTCTGCAATATTTTTGCGAATTGAAGGACCGATCTCAGCACTTAGCCTAGTATTGCGGTGGACAAATGCCATGATTTTATCGAGAGCTAAAGGAAGATACTCATCAACGTCTTGATGATCCAACGCTTCATCCTTCGTTACCCCTAAAAAACGCACACACCGAACAACTGCATTAGGAAAGATCTCCTTGCGATTTTTGCCGAAAAGCAAGATTGCTCCTTTGCTTGGAATTAGCTTAAACTGCTTTTTCAAATACAAATGGAAAGATAGTGCTGCAGATTCTTCGAATTTCTTGCCCACTTTCTTAAAGCAAGCCTTGATGGTATCCAGATCGAGATCTTGAATAGAGCAGCCAGTGGATGGCATTTCATCAAAACATTCGTTTTCTCCCAATCTTTGTAATTCGGCTAATATCGCCGCATCTACCAATCGATTGGTAGAGCCCAGACGAATGTAAGTGCCCTTTTTCAGCCCTTTGGATTTGGCATAGTAAGGCCCAATGCTATGGGGAACTTGAACCAGCAGAAATTCCTTGTTTCTCCATGAAACAACATGAATATCCGGATTGAAAAGTGGCTCTATAGAGTCTGCAATGGCATTTGCCAGCCGCATTTCGTCTGCGACTGGATCTTCCAATCCCACGATCTCTTTCGTCTTATCCTTGACTCCAATAAGAATCTTTCCGCCAGCGGTATTTGCAAAAGCGATGATGGTATGAATGATCCGATCAAGGCTCTTGCTATTTTCCTTAAATTCCAGGGTTTTTCCCTCTTCCTGTTGGAGCAACTCTTCTATCATAGATTTTTTCTCAAAATAAGTACCCGGAAGATAACCCGGAAGCTACCCGGAAGTCAAGAACTTCCGGGTTCTTTGTGCCTGGCATGAATAAGACCTAATCGGTGAAAGTCCGATCGTAACCCAGAAAGGAGGGAATACGTAGACGAAGAGGCAAGGGTGTCCAAAGAAACCTTTACGAGCTGCTGAGAAACCAGACAAAACAGAATCGAAAAAGGCCAATGCGGAATCTGAAAGAAGCCTAATCAAATTTGCCACCTAAACGAAAGTGAACCTTCGTAAGGCAGGAGAAGAGGGTGAGATAGCTGACAGTATCAAAACCCAAAATCCTTTACGTATCCCTCTCAAGTAGTGAAGGTGGGTGGGCAAAGAAAGGGATTATTCTTACCCAGGGAGAATCCGTTGGGAAACCGGAGACATGTAACTACGACATAGATCTCCTAAGCACTACAGCGATGTGGATGTTACGGACCAAAGGATTTCGGATTCGGTCATAGTAGTCGTAAAACTGTGAGCCTAAGAGGGTGTGGTGACACACCTGAGGATAAAACTCATAGAAAGAGACGCGAGTCGAGGCGAAGGACCGAACATGTTAATGTGCAAACTCTAACATCTGAAGCTATTGTTCTGAGATTTGAAGAAACCACCTCAATCCAAAAGAACATCGTAATGTTCCCGGAGGAAAGAGGAATCGACGAAAGAACAATACAAAAGGAGAAGCGAAATGAACAAGAGCAAGCAACTTGAATTTCAATTTCAAACAGATCTCTTCGAGCAGATCTGCGCACTTGAAACTCTCATGGAAGCTTTTAAATCCGTAAAACGGAATAAAGGGGCCCCTGGGATAGATGGAATTACCATCGAAAAGTACGAAGAAAATCTCGAAGAGAACCTGAAACAGCTCAAGGCAGAAGTTTTGAGTTGGATATATAAACCAACACCCGTAAAACGAGTGGAAATACCAAAACCAGGAGGAAAAGGGATCAGATTGCTCGGAATTCCTATCGTAAAAGATAGAGTTCTCCACATGGCAATAAAGATGGTTTTAGAGCCCATCATAGATCCCACATTCTCAGAAAACAGTTTTGGATTTCGTCCTGGAAGGAACCAACAACAAGCGGTTCAACAAGCTCAGAAAATCGTGCTATCAGGAAAAGAGTATGTAGCGGACATAGATCTTTCGAAATTCTTCGATAGGATCAACCACGACAGGCTCATCTACAGACTGAAAGGACACGTAAAAGACCCAAGAATTTTAAAGCTAATCGGAATGATCTTGCGCGGAGGAGTCATGATAGATGGGGTTAAAACTCCATCAGAAGAAGGATCTGTACAAGGCAGTCCATTAAGCCCGCTCTTGAGTAACGTTGTCTTGGATGAATTAGATAAAGAACTGGAAAAGCGCAACCTGGAGTTCTGCCGTTTCGCTGATGATTGCAACATATTTGCAAAATCACAGAGAGCAGCAGAGAGAATCATGCAATCGATAAAGAAATTTATCGAAAAGAAACTCAAACTCAAGGTCAATGAAGAAAAGAGCAAAACCAGAAAATCGAAAGAAGTAAAATTTCTAGGCATGACGATCATCGAAGGAACAATAACCATCGCCAAAGCCGCTTATGATAAGGCAATGGAGAAGGTGAGAAGTATGATTCCTAGAGGATCCCACCTACCCATTGAGAAAGCCATGAAAGAAGTAAACACATGGTATCAGGGATGGGCATCTTACTTCAAGATGACCCAATACCCTTCTCAACTGAGGGGGATAGAGGCTCATATCAGGAGAAGATTTAGAGCCCGAATCATTTATCCTAAAAACGGCAGTTGAACCGCTCTGCATGACCTGAAAATTGTAAATTTCTCTCTCAGAAATAAATTCTATCTTGAACTTTCACGCCCACCCAATAGGTGAGTGGATAAATTTGAGCAATAACATTGATTTTTAGAGGAGAATCGCGAAAGTTTTGATTGTGCGGAGCGGTTCAACTGCCGTTTTTAGGTTTATCAGCAAAAGAAGAAAAGAAATCTTCTTTCGTTGCTGCTGAAAAGAGGAATAGAGAAGAAAAGGGCAGGTAAAACGGTATACTCCAACCGAGGCACTTGGAATCTGTCTCATACAGCAGTCCTAGATAAAGCTTTTTCGGTAAGATGGTTTATAGAACAAGCAGGACAAATAATAATTTCCAACGTAACAATGAGACATTGGTTCGAGATTGAGAAATGGGTAAAATTAACATGAAGAGCCGTGTACGGACCCGTACGCATGGTTCTGTGAGAGGACGGAGCCCAAAGAGGGCTCCTCCTACTCGGCCCTCAGGGCAATCGCATTAAAAAATGAGTTTCTTCAGTATAAGCAATGGACTAGCCAAAAGCTTTGACCAGTCAAAAGTTCTGAATCCGTCCAGTCGCCCCCATTCTCATGGACGATTCTTGAATTCCAGCATCGTTAAGAAGGGTTCTCTCACTTGTACTGAGAGATTCATGCCATTCAACTGCAAGTACTGAATGCGTTCAGCCACTAGTGCTCTGCCATTCTTTAATTTTAGGATAAATTGACTTGAGTTTATGCCGACCGTTGCCAAACTTATAATCCTAAATTTTAACTATGACAGAGCACTAGTGCCACTTCGGTGGACTAGAACAAACTACAGGCGTTCACCGAATATAAAAAAGCTTTAATGACAGCGGAAAAACGCTCGGGCTGATCATAAGGGATCCCATGACCCGCTTCTACGATCTGTGCGATCTCCAAGCGTTGATTGAGTCTAGCAAGTTCTGCGGCTACCACAGGAGAAACAACTCCGCCAACACCACCGATGACGAGCAAGGCAGGAATAGCGAGAGTATTAATTAGCTGCCTATAGTCGGGATTTGGCGGGGTCAAAATTTCAAAGGCATGAATGCTGGTTTGAAATCTTGCCTGAGCGAATAATTCAATGAGCTCGGATGAGCGGTGTTTCTGTCGAATTCGAAGTTCAGCCAAGAAATCTTCCTTTGATTGATCGAGGATTCGGCGATGTTGATCCGCGACATCACTCTCGTGAACTTCTCGCTGACGTTGTGGTGTCAGAAAGGTTGGATCAACCAAGACAAGCCCTCGCAGTTGCTTGGGATTTCGACTAGCGGCCAGAGCCGCGGTCATGCCTCCCATAGAATGGCCAAGTAGTACTGGGTTGGTGAGGCTGAGAGCTTCGATAAGGTTCAAGACATCGGCGGCAAGTGTGTTATAGGAGTAGCCTTGGTTCGGGGCGCTGGAGTTCCCGTGACCTCTGGCATCCGGCATGACCACATCGTAATCTTCCTCCAGTGCTCTTGCCAAAGGAATCCAACGCTCCATTCGTCGTTAGTCCATGCAGCAAAACTACAGGTTGTTTGTCGCCGCCGGTTCGGAGGTAGTGTATGGTAATCCCATTTGCTTCACAGGTCCCCGTTGTCCATCTAGCCATTGCTTCCTCTGTAGATCCAAGACATAGCTCTTTTATGACTTGGGTAGCTTACCAGATTCTACAATTAGTTTTTTCTCTTCTGATTTTACGCGGCGTTCGAGTTTTTTGAGGTCTTCTTCTGGAGGAAGATTTTCTGGTTTGATACCGCGCTGTCCGAGCATAGAGCGGACGCTTTCATTATTTTGAACATGCTCATTTGCTATAGCCGTTTCTCCATGTAAATCATCCTGCGATACATTGTGATTAGTCATTTCTGTCGCTAAATTTTTTGCGGCGATAGTCAGTGTAGGTAAAAAATCTGCTAACGGGCGACACTGTGTAATCCCATATTTGTTCTTCATGGTCTGCGTGCAATGACCTCCAAAAAGAGCCTGATCGCCCTTAGAGCGAATTCGTCCAAAGCCAGGCTCGTCTACGCCGCGCTCAAATATTTTGAGAAAGAGTTTTTTCAGCCTCCCTCAGTTTTTCTCTGGTCTCTAATCTGGCTTGCAAGAGCATGCGACTTTCGATCAATTCCTGTTTGCGTGTTTGAATGGCAAAGTAGCTCTGGGCAAAAGCGATGGGTTCTTTGCGAGAGTCTCCGTTTTGAGCGATCAGATAGCAGGCATAGCGGGTTAACATGAAGTCTTCAATGGCCCGTTCTGCTCCCTTGCCGAGACTGATCATTTTCCTGACGCCACGAAAATGATCGTTCGGATCGCAGCCAGTTGTTTTACAAGACTCTATGGCGCGCATAATCGTGGTGAGAAAGTTTTCCCACTTCGCATAACCCAATGGCTCTTGCAAGTCTCTAGCAAACCAAAATTCAATGCTTTCTTCGGGAAGCATTTGTGCTAGACTGTCAAAATGACTTTGCAACTTTGTAATGATCTCGTTGTTAAACATGGCAATGACCTGTTGGAATAAAATTTTTTGAAGAAATCATAGCGGAAAGAGACAAAACTCTCCAATCAAAAGTTCTGAATTCGTCCAACCGCCCCCAATAAAAAAAGGCCCCGCAAAAGCGTTTTTTTATTTTTCAGATGCCACCAACGCAGAAGGGGGTATCTGAACTGTTACCGAATAGCTTGAAGGATTAGAATTCTTTTCCGAGCAATAAAAGCATGGTGACATCGTCTACTAGACCTGGCTGATAGAGATTCAGCGTTCTATGCTGTATTTTTGGGGATGAGAAGTCAATTTTTTTCAAGTCCACGTAAAATGTTTCACTCTGGGTGGGCTGGAGAAAATATTTTAAATTTTTATTATCCCTAATAGCGATCCACCAAGTGGGAAATGATTTTTCGTTGGGATTAGTGGGATCATAAGGAGAACTAAGGGATCCCGGTGGTTCCACTACGGTGTCAATCATCGAAAAAACAGCAGCGATGGCCTTGGCTGTGTTAGAAACATTATCCTGCGGTAGAGTTTTAAGAAAGGCAGCCAACCGCACAAATCTTGATTCACTATCAACATCTCCCGGAAGAGGCAGAAGATTGGGGTTGCAATCTGTAACGGGAAAAACGGGAGGGTTGAAATAGCAGTAATGAGCTAAATTTGCAACCTGATCGGAATACTTGGGTTCATTCGTCGTAACAGCTGGACCATTAGGTGGACCAATAGGACGGATAATCGGGGTGGGCGGTGAGGTGAATTCAATAAGTGCTGAATCGCCGGTGGCGTCATGCAGTGTTACGTGCACAGGCAAAACGAAATAATCGATGACATCTCCAAAGATGTTAAGGGTTGCTATTGCAGACACAGCTTCCGCAACCGTTGCAAAATTATCCAGAATGTAGCGCGACAAATAACTTACGGCGAGTACAGGGTTTCCTGCTGCAGGTAATGGATAAGTTGCACCTTCGAACCACAACGTGGCAACAGACAATCCTTTTTCGTTTATCCCATCAACCACAGCAAGAGGTTGAATAGTGGCGCCGCTTACGACTACACTTCCATAGCGCGATACCCACTGCAGAGGTGGAAGAGAAGGGTGAGCAGGATCAGAGGGAGACGTGTTGCTAAGTCCCCTTGGATTCAACACAATATTCGTGGGAGGTTGGAATGAAAGATCTAAGGTTCTCGCAGAAACGACAACATTGTTATTAGCAATGGTGACCTCAGAGCAGGCAAATAGCTGAAAATCTGCAAAAAAAAGTAACCCAAAACAAAGGAACTTCATATTCCGAAATAAGTTGTACATATTACTCACCATGTATGCCAAATCAGTGCAAGTGTGAATTGATTATTTGAAGGCTGAAGTTTTGCTGTTGTCGATGAAACAAACGAGGTGTAGGTATTCCTAAATGACTGGTAGCTTGTGTGAGTGAATTCCGCTCGTAAACTAAGGCGCCAGTAAACAGCTTCTTCAAAACCAAATCCATAGGAAAAGCCATTAGCATAGTGATCAAAAGTCGATTGGAGAAAAGGCGTTCCATTAGGAGCATCTAAAAGCGATTCATTTTCTTTTTCTTTGAAACGCGCTCGAACAAAACCTAGTCGGAGATAGATCAATGAACGATCATTCACTTTATATCCTGATAGAAGGCTTACTCCATAACTAAAATCAGTAGATGTTTTAGTGTGATATGTAAATTCCCCTAATGGCTGAAAAATAGCAGTGCTTATTTTTTCATCTGCGCCGGTTAAATTGCCAAAAAGTTCAACGCCTAAGTAACCTCGTTCTTTAATAGAGTGGCCATAACCCACAAATAGGGTGCCCAGGAACCCATCAGGGTTGACGAAGGCTTTTTCACGAAATAACAAATCGCCTAAAGTTGTTGCTTGGACATTCCTTTGAACGCTATACCAGCTATAACCGCCTCCAATTCCTAAATAAAATCCATCGCTTAAACTCAGAGTTTTTTTAGAGCTGCAAGAGGGAGCGTTCTTTTCTAGGTCATCAGCAAAACATGCCGATGAGAGGAATAGCACGGCTGTAATGAAAGAGAAGCGTGGCATAATTTTTTTCACTAATTCTCGAATTTTCAATATTTTATCGGTTCAGCTCCATTTCTCGGTACTTTTTTCTAAATAAATTTCAAGAAAACAGGAATACTTCCTTACTTTATCAGATGAAGCGGATTCCCGGTTGAAGGAAAAATCCTAAAGATTTCCAACAGTTTCTGCCAAGCAAAAGTTCTGAATGCGTCCAACCGCCCCCAATAAAAAATTACCCCACATTTCGCGGGGCTTTTTATTGGGGGCGAGCAGGACAACTGCTTGGCTTGCGTGTTGAGACTCGAAGTGAAGCGCCATGTAGGGCGCGAACCGGCGGGATTCCCTGAGTTCAATCATCCGCAAATTTATCTATGGAAAATACCCCGGAAAATATACCTTGAAAAACTCAAAAGATTTTGTTAGATTTATTATCTATTCTTGGAGATTTTTTTATGAGGCTTAATGTTGACTTTTCTTGGAATAACAAAAAGAATAAAGGGCAAGTCGTTATTGTTTATGAAAATCGTATGTCCTTAAAAAATTATGGCAGATCCGAGCTTCCCATCCTTTGCTACATGGAGAAAGTCCTTGAACATTTGGCCTTTTTGCCATGACTTTTTAAGGATGTCCTTCATTTCGGCTAAGAGATTGCAAATTGCTCATCACTTCAATTTCAACTTTCCTCCTTTTTTAACCGCAGCAATGAACGAGCTTCGCAACTGTCTTTATCGTTGGGTTCTTGCTTTTCATAGTGTGATAAAGAGTGGACCTGGGCATTTCTGCTTCTTTTGCTAAATGTACCTTGTTAAGAGCCTGAAAATGAGCAGAGATAACTTCCATAGCGCCTTCAGGATCATTTTCTTTTAAGCATTCCCAAAAGGCTTGAGCAATGAGTTTTTCATTTAAGAGAGTCTTAAAAGGGTTATGCTTAGCTAACTTTATCCCTTTTTTAAGGCGAAGTTTCGACGTATTTGCCGAGAATCTTTTTCGCTTGTGAAATGTCTTTACTTTGCCCATTTTTGTTTCCTCCTAGAAGAAGTAAAATATTGTATTCAGCGATGTGCGCATAATAGATATGCCTTCCATTTGCCCACTTTAACTCCCATACATGATCGGTTAAGCGTTTGCAAGTCCCAAAATATCCATCGCAGGAGATGTGAAGGAGGCGAACCTCTGCTTGCAGTTTCGGTTTTAGAGGTTGCTCGCTTAGCCATTCTTCAAATTCTGGTGTTTTTAGGAGAGCGTACATTGCAAATCAAAATGATTTTTCTTTATTGTACAATTAATTGGACATTTTTAAAAGGTCAAATTTTCTGCTTTTGGGATCATCATATTTTTGATTGATTCCGCGGGGGTGGGAATATTTTCAGGAAAAGTACCGCCAATTTCTTCAATTGCTGAACGCGCTGGGAAACTTGGAGTTTGGGTTACGTTTGAGGCTCGAAGAGGGGAGCTCCGTCGACCAACTGGCGGGAAGATTTCCGGAGTCTGACCATCCCCAGCTTCAATAGCAACAACAACCGGCAATTTTTCATAATTTCGTCATTTGCTATCCACTCCGAGGGAATCAAGCCACTCGATTTTTCGATTCTTTCTGGTTCAGCGAAGGCGCTCTCTTTCGCGGCCTGTTTGGTAAATGATTCTCTCCAATATTCATCCCAAGCCGTTAGAAAAAAATGCAGAAATAGCATCTTTTTTCGTTTTTCCCTCGGCGACTTTCAGAACAAGCTCTTCTAAGTCAGTTTCTTGATAATCAAACGGACAGTTGTTCATGGAAAGAAACATCAATGCAGACACAAGAGCGGTCCTTTTATTTCCATCGATAAAGGGATGATTTTGGCAGATATGAAAGAGATAAGCTCCCGCTTTATCGGGAAAGGTTCTGTGTAAGTATTGTCCATCAAAGGTGCTGAGCGGTTGCGAGATCGCAGAGAGCAGGAGATTATGGTCACGAAGGCCTGTTTTTCCTCCATAACGTTTAATCTGGTCTTCATGAATTTCTAGAACATCTTCCAGCGTTAGAAAGTAGATTTCCATACTTTTACTCAGCTAGGCGTTTTAGAGTACGTCCATATTTCTTATTGATCTTCTTCAATGAAGTGGCAAAGTGGTGTTTTTGCGCTTTACTCTTCAGTGGGGTAATGATTATGGAAATGCCATCGGGTGTAGAAATTTGGAGTAGTGTCTCACTATCAATTCCTAGTAGATCAAGAATAGGTCGTTCAATGATAAGGGCGTAACTATTTCCGTGTTTGGTGAGTTTTTTAGTAACTGTCATGAAAGCCTCCTGATTATGTGCATACTTATGTATATACATTGTAGACACGGAGTGAATTCCTAGTCAACTATTTAATGTGGCACTGGTGGGACAGCAATACCTCGAAGCTATCAAAAACACTCAACAGATAACAATAATTATTTTGCCACAAGATATTTGTTTTTAGGTTGATAAGCATTGAGAATGACTGTGGAAGATTGGATTTCGACTGACTGTAAATTCCTCGGTCTTCAGGCTTTCGTTGGTTCGAATCCTAAACGTAAGCCAACTACTTGGCTCACGTTTGAGACTCGAAGTGAAGCACCAGGCAGGGTGCGAGCTGGCGGGATTCCCGGAACCCAACAGCCTCCATAAATAAAATGGCTCCGTTCTTTTGATTCCTCCATAGATCCTTGTGCTTTTAAAATTGAAAAATTTCTTCTTTTTTAATAGCAGGGGCTCTATTTGTAAAATTGACGAAGGTATAAATGAAAAATATTTTCTTTCTTTTAGTGTTTTTTTCTTTTTCACTCTTTGCAAAGGAGGGAAAAAGAGAGTATCAAATCAACGATTGCCATTTGCATCTCGTCGATTTTTTACAACACGAGGGAAGCATTTTCTCTTTCGTGCAAAGTATGAATGAAATTGGCATTGATCATGTGATCGCCTTCGGCATTCCCTACATAAAAAAGTGGGACAGCAGCGAACCGGAACAACCCTTCTATTACCTAGTTGATGACGCTCGCTGCTATTGGTACTCCTTAACCGATACAATCGTGGCTCAAGAGATTTTGAAACTTCCAAAAAAGGATCGTCAAAGATTTCATCCAATGATCTGTGGTTTCAATCCAACGGATCGTAATGCAATCGAACATGTAAAAAGAATGTTTGAGATGTTCCCCAATTTCTGGGAAGGCATTGGGGAGATCTTGACGCGACATGACGATCTCACTGCCCTTGTCTACGGAGAAACGGCTCGAGCCAATCATATGGCCTTAGATCCCATTTATGAGTTTGCGGCTGAAAAAGATCTTCCTGTTTTAATCCATAGCAATATCGGATCCGTTTGGAGACGTGAACCTATCTATTTGAATGAAATTGAAGAGGCTGTCAAAAAACATCCCAAAACCCGATTCGTCTGGTGTCATGCAGGTATCAGCCGCAGGATTCTTGTTCCCACTATCATTCAGCATGTAAGACGTCTCCTTGCCACCTATCCCAATCTTTTCATTGATCTTTCTTGGATGCTCTATGATCTCTATCTGGTTAAAGATGGAAAACCTGATGAACAATGGATCGCTCTTGAAGAAGAATTTCCCGATCGTTTTCTTATCGGATCAGATCAAGTGGGACACAATGAAGGATATAAGGAGACTTTGTTGAGATATTTTCTCATTCTCGACTCCCTCAAGCCCCGAACCGCGAAAAAAATTGCTCATGAGAATTTCTTAAAAATTTTGCCGAAAAAAAAGTGAAAAAGCTCGTCAATTATTCCTCCGACTATTTCTAAAAACCATTTCTTGCTATAACTCTTTGTTTAACTTAAATTTACTGCGTAGGACAGGGACAAAAATATGAGCAATAAAATCGCTATATACCTTGCGGGAAGTATCAAAAAAGGCCACGAAAGAGCCGATGAGTCTTTTTGGACAGATGAAGACATCCTTTTGTTAAAGAAAAGCCTAGCTGAATATGAAGTTTCTTTTCTAAATCCTGCCTTTCGATCCGATAATTTGTCTGATCAGCGTTCTGTGTTTGGCCGTGATATGACCCAGGTCTATTGTAGCGATGTTGTTTTTGTTGATGCACGTGATCGGCGCGGCTTAGGTGTTGGAGCTGAGATGATGTGGGCTAAATTCCATAAAATTCCCATCGTCACTCTTGCTCCCAAGGATTCCCACTATAATAAAAGCAAGACGACACTCTTAGGAATGGTTGTGGAAAATTGGGTTCATCCGTTTGTAGCGTCATTAAGCGACGCAATCGTAGAGAATCTTATTGATGGAGCTGTATGTATTAGGCGCTTCATAGGTGGCTCTGTCCCTGAAGTGAGAGATATTGAATACATTGAATCCGCCATGCGCTATTATCGAGATAGTCAATTACCACATGACGGACCGATGAAAGCATTGTTAGAGGCTAACAATCAATTACACAAACGCGTTGCTAATCTAGAGAAGCGATGTGCTAAAAGAAGCTGATTATCAGAGAAAAA
Source organism: uncultured bacterium (assembly GCA_963716985.1). Classification (GTDB taxonomy): domain Bacteria; phylum Chlamydiota; class Chlamydiia; order Chlamydiales; family SM23-39; genus JAJZPH01. The sequence goes on from OY970323.1 coordinate 673,735, forward strand.
GTTCCCTATGGTGTGAAGAAGCTCCAGGGTTCTCTTCGGGGTCTTTTGTTGGAGAAGAAAAATATTGTCTCAGGCGCACCACGCATTCCGAAATGGAAGATGGCAGACAATGCTCTGAATCCGATCCTGGGATTGCCTCTTTTTTAGCCTAGTCAGCCAGCAGTTGATTTGCCAAATCTTTGGCCAGCTTTCCATCAACTGCGCTGTTGAGTTTCATGACGCTCTTCATCACCAATCCTAAGTCTTTTTTTGTCTTGGCCCCGGAATCGGCAATTGCCTGCACCACGATTTTTTTAGTTTCTTCTGGCGAAAGCGCTTTAGGTAAAAACTCTTGAACGATATCTAATTCCTTTTTTAGCTGTTCTGCGATCTCGGGTCGGCTACCGGCTTGATCTAGCGCTTCTTGAAGGTTGCCAAAATAAGTTTTGAACAGTTTTAAAACTTCTGAGTCGGGGAGGTTAGCGCGAGCATCAACAGCTAATATCTTTGATTTTAGCATGCGCAGGGTGTTGAGTCTAATCTGGTCTTGACTTCGTATCGCTTCTTTGATCCCAAGATTGATTTTTTCAATCAGTGTCATCATGCATCACTCTCACTTTGATTTCTTTTGCACTTACATCTAAAAAAATAGCTTAATTCAGTTTTTGATTTTTCCCAATCAAAAGTTCTCTGATCGCGTCAACGAGATGAGTCGCTACGTCGACGAATGGGCGGGATTTCCGGAGTTCAACGCCGGCAATTTCTAGGCAACGTTACCGGTTTGAAGCACTGTTATAAATCAATAAATGTCGTTGGTTTGCCCATGTTCTGCATAGCCCAAGTGGTGGCTTTTCCTTTGAGTCGAAGAACTCCCAGGTTGTCGTAACCCGTTTTGTAATGAGGCTTTAAAAATGGCCGATTTTCTACGATTTCTTTTTTCAATTTCAAATCTTCAATTATTTCGATTCTACCGCGTACTCTTACCTGGACTCCCTCGGCAAAGTAGCAGACTTCTACCTCTGGGTTTTTAGTTATTTGTTTGAAAACATCTTTCATTTTGCTGGTGTAAAATATCAGTCCCCCTTCGTCGGCACGGAAGGTGTCCATCCCTCGTACTCTGGCAGCTGCGCTATCGACCGTTCCAAGATAACCTATGCGACTTTTGGTGATGAAGGCCAAGATTTCTTTTTTGTCCACGAAAACACTCCGCGTTGTTACCAAGTTTGGGGAAAATTTAGCGCATAGGATCAATTGCCTCAACCAAATAATTGGAAAATCAGCGTTGTTTGTAAAATAAAATTTTTGCATAATCTTTTTTTCAAAACTTAGGGATCATGGCAGTTGCTGAAAAGCAGAAGACGAACATCTGATTTAGGGGGGTAACATGAGGAGCAAACATTTACGCACCAATATTATTTTTGTTTTTGCGTTGAGTTTGATTGTTTCTGGTTTTTCTTCACAAGAAGACGAATCATCTATGTCTACAAAATCAACGACTTATAATGATTATGTCCCTGCAAGGATAGCTGTCAATGGAGATTGGGATTTTTATCTGTCTGCAAATTTCATCTATTGGACTGCCAAAGAAGATGGTCTTGATGTGGGAGCAAACCAACATAATCCAGGAGCTACAAATCCTCGCCCGCACGCACTCCAATACTATCAAATGGACTTTGACTACCATCCCGGGTTTCAAGTTTCATTCGGCATGAATTGTGGTAAAAGGTCCGATTGGATCACTCAAGCAGAATATACGCATCTTCACTTAGAAAATCATGCCTCCGGTTCCATTCCTGCGATCTGGTTCAATGACATTCAACCCAATTTCCTATCCCCTGAAATCAACCAGGTTCCTGGAACATCCACTGGCTACTCATTCTTAAAAACCGCCGGCAAATGGAAAAACCAGATTGATTTGGTCGATTGGGACTTGAGACGATCTTTTCATTCGGGAAAAAAGCTTTTACTTACTCCTCTTTTTGGTCTGAGAATAGGATCTCTCAATCAACGCTATAACGGTCATTATCTTGCTACTTATGTTGCTGACACATCCCAGCGCTATACTCTTTCTTCAATAACCAAGCAACACAGCTGGCTTGTTGGGCCTAGGGCAGGACTGCTCACGGATTGGCTCTTGGGCGCCGGTTGTGAAATTTTCGGAAATGTCCATTTTAGTCTTTTCTACCAGCATTTCAGAGACAGCTTCAAAGATTTTGACGCTGCAGGCATCTGCTCCTCCACTTCTGAAAAACTCAATCGCTTGACTCCTAATTTGCAATTAGGACTCGGATTTGGTTATGGGACCTATTTTGCCAACCACAACTCTCATTTAAATTTCACAATTGGATATGCTTTTCAAATCTTCTGGAATCAAAACTACATGTCGGCCCAGGTTTTCAATAAAACGATTGCTGCAATCGGCCCCATCTATTTCAATGGAGCCAAACCCGCCGATCTTTTGATTCATGGACTGACAACTGGCATGCGATTTGATTTTTGATTGAGATCTGCAAGCCCAAAAATGGTTGCACTCATCGGCAGGGCCTCGAAGGATGCGGTAGGACATCGGCTTGCCTAAGAGGGGGCCCTCCCTTCCATCAACTATCAAAGTCAGGCTCTATCTATTATCTCTGTGCCGGCATAAGCTGAAAATCCTCTATGGCCTGAGAGTCAATAAAGCTGCCGGTAGGAAAGACGAAATCCTTATGGAAAAGAATTTTTCTTGAACACTCATAACGATATTGAAGGTTTTTTTTCTTCATTTGACAGAAATAAGCTCTCTGGCTTTTTTCAATGCAGCGTTAATGTCGGTAAAAATTCGTCCTTCCCCAATGGTTTCCAACAGCCCAAAAATCTTAAGATTTTGCCTCGTTTGTCCGTGAACTTCAGATAAAAAAAGAATGATGTTGTTTTTTTTGCACTGGGCATAAAACTCATTGAGTCCGTCCATCCCAGAGGCATCGATCATGGGGACAAAGCGCATGCGAAGAATAAAAACCTTCTGCGCAGTAGTAGAATTGTTTAACAGATCTCTGAGCATATTCGCAGCGCCAAAGAAAAATGGTCCTTGAATTTCATAGACCTCAACGCCCGGAGGCACTAGTTTTTTAGAAATATCATCCGGGTCTTTTTTTTCAGGAAAATCTATTTGGCTTTCCTGAAAAATTTGGGATAGGGGTACAGCCCTTGACATTTGACTCATCTGTTTCATAAAAAGAAAACTTGCCAGAATCATCCCAACAGAAATAGCAACTGTTAGATCCACAAAGAGGGTCAAAAGAAATGTCGTCAAAAGGATGATGCGATCGCTTAAAGGAGCTTTAAGTAGGCGTATGAAGTGTCTCGCCTCGCTCATATTCCAAGAGATAATGACCAGGACGGCGGAAAGGGCTGCTAGAGGAATTTTACTTACGATAGGAGCCAGGCAATAGAGGATGAGAAATAAGACTAAGGCATGGATCATGCCAGCCAAAGGAGTTTGGGCGCCCGTCTTGATATTTGCCGCAGTCCGGGCGATTGCGCCAGTCGCAGGAATTCCACCGAAAATAGCTGAGCCAAAATTAGCAATTCCTTGAGCAATCAATTCACAATTGGAACGATGCCGGCCACCGATCATCCCATCGCCAATTATTGCGGAAAGGAGCGATTCGATACTTGCCAGAAATGCAATCGTAAGTCCATTGGTGAGTATTTCTTTAAAGTTTTCAACGAAAATCATAAAGCTCGGTAACGTTGGAACGGGCAAGCTTCTTGGGATCTCGCCAAAACGCGATTGAATCGTTTCTAAAGGCAGGTCAAATAGTATGCAAGCGGCTGTCGCAAGAGCAATGGCGCTGATTCCCCAGGGAAACCAGGGAATTAAGCGCCGAATCAATAGCATGACTCCCAAGGTTCCCATCGCGATCGAGAAAGTGAGAGGATCAAAAGTGAGAAAAGCCTGGGAATAAGCGATTAATTTCGCGGCAAAGTCAATCGGCGGAGTTCCCATTTTTAATCCAAAAAAATCCTTGATTTGCATTGAAAAAATGATCACCGCAATTCCTGAGGTAAATCCAGTAATCAACGGGTTCGGAATATATTTGATCCAATAACCAATACGAAAAATCCCCAATAAAACAAGAATGAGCGCAGCGACCATCATCGACAGGCAAAGACCGTCATAACCTGTTCTTTGAAGGATTCCATAGACAATAATAGCAAAAGCACCTGTGGGGCCACCTATTTGGATGCGACTGCCTCCAAATGCTGAAATCAGAAAACCAGCGACGATCGCAGTAAATAGTCCACGAGAAGGCTCTGCGCCGGAAGCAATCGCAAAAGCCATTGCAAGAGGAAGCGCAATGATTCCGATGGTAACCCCAGCTAACAGGTCTTTTTTAAATGTCGAAAATTTATAGCCACTGCGCAGATAAAGATAAGATTTTGGTATAAATTCATGGAATTTAGAAAAACGCATAAAAACCTTTTAGGTGAACAAAAATTTATTGTAAGGCAATTTGAAAAAACTAAAAGAAAAAACAGTTTTTCGAAGGACATTATTTAATGCTTATGGGCGTACTAGTGCTCTGTCATAGTTAAAATTTAGGATTATAAGTTTGGCAACGGTCGGCATAAACTCAAGTCAATTTATCCTAAAATTAAAGGGTGACAGAGCACTAGTATACGTTTCTATTCCCATAGTGGGGGGAGGGACGGAAAGAAATTGTGAATTAGCAACTTTAATACTCTCCCTAAGAGGGTTAGGTCAATTTAACTTTTCTGTGCAACTCTTTTCTTAATCGGCGTCCCTGCTTGCTTTTTTCCCTATCCTTGAAAGGCTTGCTTGCAAATAGGCGAGTCCGTGAAAAGGCATCCCCCGACATCTTGAGAACAATTCCTGTGATTTAAAATGGTAGATGGGCAAAATAGAGCATGTGGGAATTGTTATCGATTAATAATAAACTACATAAATACATAAAAAAGTCTTAATAAATGGTTAAGAGCCGAATTCCATCAAGAGACACTAAGAACCTTTGGATGCTAGATGAATGAAAAGTTGCTATTTTTGCCCCTGATTGCTGATGGAGAGGACAAAAGCTCTCCTCTAAAAAATCGCATGAGAAAAAACTATCGATATGTGCGCAAATGGGCGAAGAGAACACAGACCAACTGCTTCCGCATCTACGATCGCGAAATCAAAGAATATCCCCTTGCAATCGACTTTTATGACGGTCGCTTTTGCGTTCACTATTTTACGAGTTCTCGAGAGTGTGATGAACCGCGTCAAGATCTCTATGATGAAGCTGTAAGTGCGATCTGCTCGATCTTTAACACGTCTGCTGATTCGATCTACTGGCGGACGCGAATCAAGAGGGAAAAAACTCAGCAGTATGAAAAAAACAGTAAGTCCGATGAGTTCTTTACAGTTCTTGAATATGGGGTCAAATTCAAGGTCAATCTTCTTGACTATCTCGATACGGGGCTTTTTCTCGACCATCGCGAAACGCGAAAGGTCGTTTCGTCGATGGCTCATGGAAAACGTTTGCTCAACCTTTTTGCATATACCTGCTCGTTTAGCGTTCATGCGGCTTTGGCGGGGGCGGCCTTTACCAAGAGCGTAGATATGTCCAACACTTATACTGATTGGGGAAGGGATAATTTTCTTTTGAATTCAATTTCTTTGAAAAACAATCCGATTGTGCGGGAGGATTGTTTGAAATTTCTCGATGAAGAAAAAGGGGAAAAATATGATCTCATCGTAATCGATCCGCCGACGATTTCTCGCTCCAAAAAGATGGATCAGATGTTTGATGTGCAGGTGGATTATGCTCGTTTAATATCAAAGGCTTTCCCTCTTTTATCTAGAGAAGGAACGATTTTTTTCAGCACGAACTCTCGCAAATTTGATTTTGATGAACAGTTGTTTCCGGACAGCTCCATCCAAGAAATATCCCAAAAGACAATCCCAATCGATTTTCATAATCAAAAGATCCATCGCTGCTGGAAGATTAGACCGCGGGAAAACGTGGCCGCTTGCGTTCCGCATGCGGAGATGAAAATTTTTTGATTTTTTGCAAATGCGCGTATCAATCGCGATAGTCAAAGCGGCGGAGACGTTTTTTTTCGCGTTCTTTTGACTTTTTGATTCTGTTTTTGTTCGCGATAGATTTGGATGGGCGCGTCGGGATGCGCTTTGGTTTTCTGTAGTTGAGCTTTGCTACTGCGTTGCGTAATTTCTCAAGACAATCCATTTTGTTCAAATATTGACTTCGCTCTTTTTGACTTGTGACGATGATTCCTGTTGGAATATGGGTAAGGCGGACGGCGCTGTCGGTGACGTTGACATGCTGACCCCCCTTTCCGCTGGCGCGGCAAGTGGTGATTTTGCACTCTGCAAGAAGCTCTTCATCCGACGAGGGAAGATGGATTTTAACCATAGTTTGTTTCACCCGTGTTTTTATTGGCAGAATTGACCAGAGCAAGTTTTTCATTCCGGCTCAATTTCTTGATGGCCATCTCTTGTTTTGAGGCGTCCGAGCGGTTGGAACAGGACTTGCGAAAGACCACTCTTTTGGGACTTGAAAAATAAAAAAAACGCGCTCCTTTTTGCTTTTTCTGGTGCTGCCGGAAGCGGCGGCCCAGGTTGTTGGTGATGCCCGTATAAAACTTGCCCGCTTTGGTTTCGATCACATAAACTTCCCATTGAGATGGTGCCGACCTCTTTATTTTGCATTCCACGTCAAATTCTCGCGCGCGACTTTGTTTATTGCCCGCTTCCTCTATTGATCATTCTAACAATAATTGTTAAGTTTTGTAATATTTATAATAAACTTCTAATTTTTAATTACTTGCGCAGTTTTTTCCTGGAAAGAAAACGAGTTTTTGTGAAAGGAAATCGAGGATGTGATAAACTCTTAGGTCTTTTTAGAGAAAAAATATTCTGGATTTTTGAATGTTCCGATCGCAAAAGCGAAGGATCTCTTGGACATGGACAAAAGATAAGGAGAAAAACGTATGAACTTCGTATGGATTATCGTCGTTGCTTTGGTTTGTTTGGTTTTTTTTGGAATTCGAATCGTTCGGCCCACCCAACGCGGCTTGGTGGAGAGATTTGGCAAATATAAGCGATTTGCAGAACCTGGATTGAACTGGGTTTTTCCCTTGGGAGTGGACCGTATTTACATAGTGAATGTGACGGAGCAGATGGTGGATGCTCAGCCGCAGGAAATTATTACTAACGATAATTTGAATGCTAAGGTGGATGCGCAGGTATATTTTAAGGTGAAGCCAGATGAACAGAGCGTGAAAAAATCGCAATATAATGTCAATTGTTGCCGTGTACAGATTGTGAGCTTGGTACGCACGACCTTGCGAAATATTATCGGGACCTTGACTTTACGATCTGCAAATAGCGAACGCGGAAAAATTAATTCCGAGCTGCACAAGACGCTGATGGAAGAGACCAGCAACTGGGGCATAGAGATTGTCAGGACCGAGCTCAAAGAAATCGATCCGCCCAAAGATGTGCAAGAGACGATGAACAAAGTGGTAAAAGCTGAGAACGAAAAAATTGCCGCAATCGATTCTGCAACGGCCAAGGAGACGGAAGCCGATGGGCAGAAGAGAGCGGAGATTAAGAAAGCCGAAGGGATTAAGCAGGCAAGAATTTTAGAGGCGGAGGGCGAGGCAAAAGCCATTCAATTGGTCAACGAAGCGGCTGATAAATATTTTGTCGGCAATGCCCAGATTTTACGCAGATTGGAAACCGTAGAAAAAGCAATGTCGAATAACACCAAAGTAGTGATTCCCTCTCAGACCGAACTGGTAAATGTGATTGGCGATTTGGCCGGCGTGCTGCCGCTTGTTAAGAAAAAATAATTGCGTTAAAGAATGGGCATTTGTTGAAAATGAGAAGTGGGGACCGATGAAGCAAATCTTTCGCTATGGCGCTTATGGAGTAGTGCGCAAAGACTCTCAATTGCTCGTGACGCGCAAAAAATCGGGCCCTTATCAGGGGCTTTGGGGACTCCCGGGCGGATTGATTGAATTTGGAGAGACCCCCGAAGAGGCATTGAAACGCGAACTGATGGAAGAAACGGCTTTAGAAGGGAGCGAACTAAAGCTACTCTTCATCGCTTCCAATGTGGGCACGTGCGATCAGAAAGGAGAGAAGCATCTCTTCCATCACGTGGGCATTGTCTATCAAGTTCATCAGATCAGATGTTTGCCCCACTTGGTGGCTGAAGAAGAGAGTTGTTGGATTTTGCTAAAAGATATGCGCCAAGAAGAGCTGACGCCCTTTGCCCAACAGGCGCAAAAATTTTTCTAACATCTTTTGCGGAGCTATCAATGAAAATCAATATCTATCCGAGACATGAATGTTCCAAGGCGGAGGGGCTTTGTGTTGTGATTGACGTTTTGCGCGCTTTTACTACTGCGGCATTCGCATTTGGGTCGGGGGCGAAAGAAATTTTCTTGGTTTCGTCTCCCGAAGACGCTTTTCACAAATATTCTCAGGATCCTTCATTGGTTTTAATGGGAGAAAAGGGGGGGCGGCGCATAGAGGGTTTTCATTACGGAAATTCTCCGGTGGATATTGCCCGTGCTTCTTTAACTGGTCGAAGTATTGTTCAAAGAACATCCTCCGGCACCCAAGGAGTTGTGGGGTGTCGCCATGCAAGTCATTTAATGATCGCAAGTTTTGTTGTGGCAAAGGCAACTCTAAAGCATATCCTTGCACTACAACCATCCATTGCGTCCTTTATTGTGACAGGCACGCGGAATGGCGATGAAGACCTTTCTTTTGCTGAGTACTTGCAGGCGCAGATCTTGGGTCAAAAAGTTTCGTTACATTCATTTCTTGATCGGGTACGAACTTCTCCATTGGGAAAAACCTTTGCCGATCCTGCAATTCCAGAATTTTCACAAGAAGATCTGCAATATGCATTGCAAGCGGACCGGTTTTCGTTTGCAATGGAGGTTTTTAAAGAAGGCGAAGATTTAATTGCAAGACAGGTGGCAACTTAATTTCAAATTTTCGGTTTTTTGATTTTCTTCTTTAGTGTTTGAAGAAGCCCCCTCTAGGTAATTCTTAATCCCGTGAAAGTAGGCGCTTGCCACCTCTTTCACTCTTTTGGGGCACGATTGACCTGCAATTTCCATATCATAGGTGCTTAGCCGGCTCACCTCTTTCTCATTGTTTTGTACGAGAGATTCTCCATAACACAAAGGGCTGTGAACTAGACGCGTCAAAGCTAAATTCCGAGAATAGATGCCCATCTCCTGCAAGAGACAGGAGGGGTGGGCAGAGGATCGTTTTTCATTGCAAAGTGAAGGGACGTCTAGTTGATCCACGAACTGGGGAAGAATGCAGCGGGCAAGTTCTAGAGACTCTTCCAGATCGTCGCTAACAATCATACGCAAAAATTCATAGCGATCCTCAGCTTGGCACAATTCATTGGCGCAAAAAGCGCCGGGGATGAATGCGAGAGTGTAATTTGTTTGCGTCAGCAGGGCTCCTTGCTCTTTTTCAAACTCGCTTAAATGCCAATTGTAATGAATGATAATCGTAAGATCGGGAGCAAATGCATTGATCGCCTCGGCTCTTGCGTAAAGATCTGCTCTATTGTAGTAGTTGCGAAAAAGGTTGCGAAGAGTCTCCTCATTTTTCCAAAGTAAAGGGTATTGTTGCACCCATTCAAAGAAATTTTCCCGGATTGCGCCCTGTCCTATCCCCGGACGTGTAATCAAAACCTTTGCGCCCTCAGCTTCCAAAAGCGATTTGAGTGCAACTGCGGTTAGATAGGTTAAAGTGCCTTCGTTAAAATTGAAGGGGCCGTCTCCCTTTGCTTTTTCTCTAGGAATGCTTATATACCGCTCCTCGAGCGCTGCATAGGCACCTCCGAAATGTCCCGGATCAATCGCAATTTTGGCGTTTTTCAGCTTAGGTTTGCATCTGCCCTTGGACTTCATGGGGTGCACATCTGTTGTTAAGTGCAATACATAGTCGGTCTGCTGGCTTGCGAAATCGCCGATGTAAAGAGCCTCGGGTGTAATCTGGTAAAATCTCTTAATTTGGGGATCTTTTTCCAAATAGGTTTTGATCTTTTTTTCGACCATTTCTTTAGTGAGCACATTTTGATAGGAATCAAAATCATGAAAATCGCTGCTAAACAAATGTCCAGAAAACAAGAGTAATCCAAAAATTAAGGCAGATAATACTGATCTTATCAAACTTATTCCGAGCATATTGCACGATTATCTGCATTGGGTCTTATTTTTGGCCAGTTGAAAGTGCGTCGGATATTTTCCTTTTGGAAATTTCCATTTGCTGAAGGGAAAGGGGAAGAACAATAGGTCTCTTCTTAGATCTCCAGGGGTTTTGGCCGAATATACCAATAGGTCGGACCATAATTATAAGTAAGCTGTTCGCCTATTTTTATCTCGCGAAGAGTGAGGAAAATTAGATGAAAAAAACCATCGATGAAAACATGGTGGGGTTTTAGATTGGGACATAAGCTGTGATTGATAAAGCGCGCATGGTTTCCATTGCTTGCGTCAATCACATGGCTTCTTCCAATGGAATCTGGAATGGGGTATTCATAGCAATAATTATTGAGCGGCTCTAAGTATCTTCGGTCATTTCTTCGGACAATACCCGTATATTCGCCAAAAAAAGACCCAGTTTTTAAATTTTCAGCGGCATAAAGCCCATATCCCGCTTGTTTATTTATCCACTTGATTTTGACCTTCGGGAAGAAATGGGATTCGATTTTTAATTGGTATTTTCTACCGAACAGTAACGCTTTTTTCCCAATGCGTTTATTTTTCAATTCTTCAAGGCCTCTTTTTAAGATCTCTTGTCGACATACTTCGTTTTCGAAGGCAATGCCCGTAAGGTATTTGAAACGGAAGCGTTTTTCCAAAAGTTGAATAGACAATTTTTCCCCCACTTTCGATCGCACTAAAATCCTATTTTTTCAAAAGGCCAAATGCACGGCTCTTATCGGTTTTTCGATAGCGGGATGTTGACAGATTTTCAAAAAGCCATCCAGTTTTTTTTAGTAGATGAAATGGTCGACTCGCTTTCAATCCATTTTCGAGGGCAGCTTGATCCTATTTCCATCCACTACAAAAGACCCCTTGCCGCAATGATGAATCATGCGAGGCCTTTTTTTCGAAGGGCGGACCCAGGCTTTGAGAACTTGCAATATAAACATGTTATATTTCGAAGACATTTTCCCATCGATCACTTGGCATTCGAGATTTGCATATGCTTCCGTGAGAAGAGGCGCTCGTACGAGCATAGCCTTTTCTTGGGAGAGGTGAAATTTCTCGAATTTGTCCACTTGCCTTCCTGAGATATTTCCAACCAGGACCGTTTTTTTTGCCAGATCCACCGTTGGGATGTTGATCACGCATTCTTTGGTTTTCTTTAATATGTCAAACGTATAGTTCTGATCGCTGACGACACATGCTATGAGGGGAGGAACAAAATCAATCATCATATGCCATGACATGGTCATCACGTTGGGCCGCTCCAGATAGGTGGAGAGCATCACAACAGGTCCCGGCTCGAGGAGCTGATAAACTTTTGATAGAGGAAGGCTTCTTTTTGCCATCGGGGCAACTCCTATTTCCTTTGACCCAATAAAATGACGGGCTTGTGCAGAGGCAATCCGACCCCTGCTATTTTGCAAGATAAGAATATCCTCTATTTTTCACAAGGCCCCCGCGAGTAGTTTTTTAAATAGTGCATTGTGCCTTTGTCTATATTCGTCGAAGGGAATTAAGGGGCTTTCGAGTTTTTTTTGCGTCTCTTCGGAGATTTTTCCGATCAAAACGATCTCGCTTCCGGCTTTTTGTAAAAGTCTTTTATAGGCAGCGATGATTTCTTGATCTTTTGGCTCTTCGGATTGTAAAAGCGATCCGCCGCCGCGATAGATTTCGCCGATGAGCTCTGTTTGAGAGTTTCTGCTCATTCGAAGAAAGAGCAGTTTTAATATTTCGAAGTGGGTTTGCTCCGGAAATCCGCAGTTGGACATTGCCACAATCTTTGCAGGGGTTTGTCTTTTTTTTGGATGGACAGATTCTCCTTTACTGTCTATTTCCATGAAAGGGTTGGCTTTGATAATGGATCGATCGAGAAAGTTTTTCAAAATTCCGGTGATGTTGTCTCTATACAAAGGCGATGCATAGAGAATCACATCCACGTCCGATAAGTCGATGGATTGCATGTCGTCTTTGATGGCACATACCCCGGGAGTTTTAGCCCAACAAGTAAAACACGCACAGCAGGGATGGATGGAGAGTTCTGAGAGTAAAATATGCTGGCACTCGGCGCCCTCTTTTTTGGCTCCTTGCAAAAATTCCTCGATCATTAGGAAAGTGGTGCTTTTTTTTCCTTTGGGACTGCCGTTGATTGCGATGATTTTCATAGATTTGCCTCGATTTTTTTTTGAAGTATTCTCTTTTTGTACCAGGGAGGAAATGTTTTGATAAAAAGGAGCTTCATTGCAAATGCAGCCCCCCACACCATCCATCCGTTGAGGAGTCCTGGATGAAAATGTCTATAGAGATTGACCAGCGTGACGCATAGGAAGATGATGCCCAGTCCCGCTGTCAGTATCGTGTTTACTCGCATAAAGAGAGGGGAGTCCCAAAATTTTTCCTCCACTTCGTGTTTGGCATATTGGAGGGTAAACGGCTGGCGCACAAGTAGGGAAATGAAGGCAACAAGGGCAAAAAAAAGAGAAGAGAGGATCGATATGTGCTCCGTGATCCAGGGTGTTTTCAGAAACTGATCATTGAAGTAGTTGACTCCGAAAAAGATGAGGGAGCTCCATTCCAGGATAAAGCCTTTGCGCAGCTGGGAAAAAGAAAGAAGGGCAAAGGTGAGAGCTGAAAGGTAGCCATAGGAGGGGAAAAATGCTGCAATGAGTCCGGAAATAATCCAGGGGAAAAAAGTCATCAATGAGCGCATTTGTTTCATGAAGAAATCCCTTCGAGTGTTTTTATCGACCTGGAACACCAGAGAATTTCCGCTTTGGCGCTGCAGATGCCATTTTGGAGCGTAAGGAGCCAGTAGACATGATGGGGCGAGTGGGTCTTTGTTTGGAGTTGCTGCAAGATTTGATTGTACTCTTTGAGGCGGCCTTTCATTTTTCGCTTTCGATTTTCGAGGCGCTGCATGCAATTTTTTTTGTTCAAGTTTTTTCCAAAAAACAACTTGAGCAGGGTTTCGTCGCGATGAATACTTTTTTCCTCCTCGGATGATTCGAGCCATTTATTAAGCTCTCTTTGGCCCATGTCCGTAATGGAGTAGATATTTCGTTCTTTTTTTCCTTTTTCGCGCAGTTCTTGAAGCGCAACCCATCCGGATTTCTGCAGCTCGTTTAGCGCGGGATAGAGTTGGCCGTTGCTTTCTGACCAGAAGTAAGAAAGCGTCTGCTCAATCATTTTTTTGATATCGTAGCCCGATTGGGGTTGTATGGTAAGAAGCCCGAGTATTGCAAATTTGGTTTTATTGAGTTTTTTCATGATGATGATTATATGTCTAAAAGACATATTCTGTCAAAGAGAAAAGGGAGGTTTTTTTGCATGCATGTCGTTCCGCATATTTCCTTTTCGAACTCCTTCGAAAAGAACGACTTTGAGAGCAGGAAGAAAAGGATTGTAAGAATTTCTTGAACGTGCAAATGGGCCTGAGCTCTTTTTCTCTATAGAGAGACCCCGCACGGATCCTAAAAGGGAGTCTAAAATCGCTCAGGTCTTTAAGAGAGCTATGTGTTTATCTTTAAAAAAAAATTCGTAAGAAGTTTCGATTCTCATCTTGCGCAAAATCGATGTTGCGTGAAAGAATAATTTTGACTCAGAGTCTTTTTATTTAAGGGTGTTTCATATGATGGGACTAGAAATAGATGTAGAACAGGTCGATAAAAAGATCATTCTTCGTCTTGAGGGGAGAATCGATGCGACGACCTCTCCTATTTTAGAAAGGAAGATGCAGAGCCTCCTGCAAGAGGGGCATAAAGATCAAATCTTGGATTTTTCCAAGGTGGATTACCTGAGCAGCGCCGGAATGCGCCTTCTGCTTTCCTCGTCGAAAAAATTGAAGGCAATGAAAGGGCATTTGGTGATCTTTTCCGTACAGGAAGATGTGATGGAAATCATTAAAATGGCTGGCTTTGAACGTGTTTTGACTCTTTGTAATCTGGAACAAGAAGCACTTCAAGTCTTCCTAAAAAAACCGTGACGATCCAGCAAAACTATCGGGGACTCGATCCCTGGAGCCTGATCGCTCCTACTTACCATCCCAAAAGAGAGGAAATTCTTTCTTCCTTAAAAAAGAAACGCGTCATTGTGATTAGCGGCCCTACCGGGGTCGGAAAGAGCCAGCTGGCCCTTTTTATCGCCCAAATTCTTGGGGGAGAGGTCCTTTCGGCAGACTCTATGCAGGTCTATCGGGGAATGGATATTGGAACGGCAAAGCCGACCTTGCAAGAGAGAGAACAGGTTCCCCATCATCTAATAGATATTCGAGACATAACCGAAAGCTTTAATGCGGTCGACTTTTATCATGAGGCGATGAAATGCTGCCGGGATATTCTGCTCCGAGAAAAGGTCCCTATTATTGTTGGGGGTACGGGATTTTACCTCCGCGTTTTTTTATATGGACCCCCGCAAGGACCTGCTTCGATTCCCGAGGTGAGAAAGCATCTCGAGGAGCGCATGGAGGCGCTCGGCTGCGAGGCACTCTATGAACGTCTCCAAATGCTCGATCCCGAATATGCCAAAAAGATTACGGAACACGATAAGCATAAGATCATTCGGGCGCTGGAGATCATCACTATTTTGGGAGAGCCGGTGAGTTCTTTCCCTCCTCCGGAAAAGAAACCTCATATGGAGTTTGATTGCCGCTGCTGGTTTCTTTATATGCCAAGAGAAAAGCTCTACCAGAAAGTGGAAGAGCGTTGCGAGGAGATGGTCGACAAAGGATTTGTTGAAGAGGTAAGGCTTTTGAAAGAAAAGGGTCTTGAGAAAAATTCATCTGCTTCGAGCGCCATTGGTTATCGGCAAGCCTTGGAATTTTTGCGAACTCCTCAAACTGATGAGGATTATAGGCTTTTTTTAGAAAAGTTCAAAAGAGCTTCTCGCCACTATGTGAAGAGGCAGTTCACCTGGTTTAAAAAAGAGCCCTTTTTCCGCTGGATGGATCTCGAGGAAATGGGCAGCGAGAAGGCCAGGGAATTCATTCTTCAGGATTATGAGCAGGGAAGGTGAAAAGACTTTCCAGAAAAAGATTTTTCTCTATAATGTCTCTATTCCTTTTCTTCTTTAACCGGATTGGTTTTTAATGTCATTGGAGTCTCAGAGCACAGAAAGTGCAACAGTTGAACGCATGAATCAAGGTGCAAAAAGCATGCATGAAAAGAACGATGAGACGGACTTCTATTTTCTGCAAAAGCTTGAGAAGCTTTCTTCAAATGAAGAAAAGGTGGCCCTTCTCCTCGAAGAGATGAAGGAGGCAATATCTCAGGAAGGAAAAGCGAACTTCAAATTGTTTTGGAGGGCCAAGCAGCTTACCCTTTCATTTTTTAAAGAGACGATTCATCCGATCATCCGCTCTCAATATTGGAATCAGTTCACGGAACTTTCCAATGAAGCCCGCCATTTGAAAACCCATCTCGAAGAAGCAACGACTTTTGCTCTCGAGCAGATCGAACTTGCAATCACCGCATTAAAGGAGGATTTGCAAAAATATGATCTTTCCCTTGCGCAAATTCCGGAGATTCCCTTTCCTGAATTAATGGAAAAGGCCGGCTTTTCAAAAGAAAGCTACCTGCCCTTGCATAAAGAACTGACTCTTCTAGACACTCTCGCATCCCGAACAAATGCCCTTAGAAAAGAAGTCATGCAAATGGAGATGAGGTCCCGAGATAAAAATCGGTTTTTCAAAGAGCTTTCCTCCATTGCAGATTTTGTTTTTCCCAAGAAGAGGGAAATGATCCAAACGATTTCCGAAAAATTTTGTACCGATGTGGACGCTTTTATTCAGAAAAATTTTCGAGAAGGAATCAACAAACAAAAGCCCTACTTTATTTTGAGAGAAGAGATCAAGGGAATCCAGGGTCTTGCAAAAATTTTCTTTTTGAACGCAAAGTCCTTTACTTCCACACGCACGGAACTTAGTGAATGTTGGAATCAATTGCGCGAAGTGGAGAAGGAGAGAAAGAAGGAGATTGCAAAAATTCGACAAGAAAGCCTTGAGAAGATCGTCGGAGCTAAAGAGAAAATCAAAGAATTTGAAAGAATCTGTCAAACGTCCACAGAGACGCAAGAAGTCGAGCGCTCGTATGAAGAGAATCTTCGATGGGTGCAGGCGCTGCGATTAAACCGAGAAGATGAGCGTTCTCTTCGTCGAGAGATCGATGCGGCAAAAGCTCCCTTTTTGGAAAAACAGAAAGAAGCGAAAGAAAATGAAGAAAAGCAAAAAAGGGAAGGGCAGGTCAAGAGGAAAGAAATTTTACAAATGCTCAAAGAAGAGATCAAACGATTGCTCGGCCAGCCTGACCTTCCTCTAGAAGATCTACTTCGCGAGCACAAGGAGATCAAAGAAAAATTTCTAGCTCTTAGACTATCCGGACAAGAAAAGCAGCTTTTTGAAAGACTCCTATTTTCTCTGGACGGGATGGTGGAAGATCGGAAGATTTTAGTCTCTCCTGCAAAAGAGACTTTACAAGAGTATCGAGAACGATTGGCGCAAAAAAAGAAAAGACAGGCAGAGATCAAAAAACAGCTTGAGGATTATCGCAAAACGATGAATGCATCTGGCTTGGATTTCGAAAAAGCAATCATATATCGGGAGCTGATCGATAGGGAAAAGCTCATGCTTGAAAAAACAGAAAAGGAGATCCTGGAGATTGAAGAGAAGATCGATCAGCTTCTCTCTTAAGAATCAGGCCCGTTTCATGAATTTAGCTATTTTTGATTTGGATCGCACGCTTCTTACGGTTAATAGCAGCTTTCGTTATTATCTTCACCTTTTTCGGATGGGCATATTCTCTCCACTTTCTCTTGGTTTTGTGTTTTTTTGGGGACTCCTTTTCCGATTTTTCCATCTGCCTCCCCAAAAGCTCCATCATGCGATCTTTCAGAAGCTTTTGAAAAACCTTCCCTTTTCCTCTCTTTCGGATCCCGCATCCTTTTTTTCTTTGCAATTGGAATCTTTTCTCTATGAACCGCTCGTGCATTTGTTCAGGCAAGCAAAGGAAAAGAGAGTCTATACTCTTCTGCTTTCTTCCTCGCCGACCTTTCTTCTTGAGCCACTTGCAAAACGGTTTGGATTTGATGAGTGGAAAGGAAGCGAATATGGACTCGACAAAGAAGGTAGATTGGAGCATATTTCTTTTTTGATGAGCGGGGATGAAAAAAGGGATCTAGCATTGCAGCTATCGAAGAGGCTTTGCATCGAGAAAGGAAAAATCATTGTTTATACAGACAGTTGTTGGGATTTGCCACTGCTTGAGATGGCCGGCGTTCCCGTTGCGGTCCGTCCAGATCGCCGGCTCAAAGCGATCTGTAAGAAGAGGGGATGGAAGGTGTTTTCATGAAGAAAAAAATTGGATTTTTGGGCGGTACGTTTGATCCGATCCATTTGGGCCATATCCACTTGGCCATTTGTTTGAAGGAAAAGTGCTTGCTCGATGAGGTCTGGTTTTCTCCGGCTTTTCTTTCTCCTTTCAAACAAAAAACGCCTCCTCTTGCCTCTGCTAAAGATCGTTTGGAAATGACACGTCTTGCCATTGAAAAGATTGAGGGGTTTTTTCTGAATGAATCCGAGCTTCGGGAAGAAAAAATTTCTTATACGATTGATGCTTTGCGAAATATGCAAAAAAAAGACTTAAGGGCCGAATGGCATCTTCTCATTTCTGAAGATGAAGTGGAGCGGCTGGAGGAATGGAGGGATATTGAAGAGATCCAGCGCATCGCCCCTCCCAGGATCGGAGGCAGATCGGGAAATTTTTCAAAAGACTCCAAGGCAGGTAGGTGGAAAAAAAATTTGATAGAAATGCCCCAAATGGAGATCAGCAGCACTGATGTCCGGGAAAGGCTCAAAAAGGGACTTTATTGCGGTCATTTGATGGACGCAAAAGTTCTGGACTACATTTATCGCAACAAACTATATTCTTCCTTTAATTACAAATAAAAAAAGAGTGAATGGAAATAGAAAAAAATATTTTACTTAATTCGATTGCGCAAGCAATTTTTGATAAAAAGGGCTTTAACATTTTAGCTCTCGATGTGCGCGGCCTTTCCTCTTTGACCGATTTTCTGGTCATTGCCGAAGGAAATGTCGATCGCCATTTGCAAGCCATCGCACACGCGATCATTGGGGAAATGAAAAAACAGGATCGCCTTCCCTATTTTGCCGAAGGAACGGAAGGAGGGGAGTGGATTGTCCTGGATTATCTGGATATCATCATCCATCTGTTTCTGCCCTTCTATCGGGAAAAATATCAGCTTGAGCGGCTTTGGAGCCAAGGGAAAATCGTGGAATTGAAGATCCAATTGGACAAGAAAGAAGAAATCTATTCAAAGGAATCTATCAAGTAGACGGGGGCATATGAAAAAGAAGCGAATCTGTGTAACGGGCATGGGTGTTGTCTCTGCATTTGGAAACGATGTCCGCCTTTTGTATGAAAAACTTCTCCAAGGCAAGAGTGCCGTTTCTTTCATCGAGACCTTCCCTTGCGTTGATTGGCCGACGCATTTTGCGGGAATTATCCGCAATTTTGACCCCGGCGAATATGTAAATAAAAAACTCCTCAGACGAGTCGATCCGTTTGTCCATTATGGCATGGTGGCGGGTAAAAAAGCTTTGGAGATGGCGGGCCTTACGGAATCCACGCTTTCTTCGTGCGATAAATCCCGCATCGGAGTGGTCATTGGTTCGGGAATGGGAGGAATGGGTGTTTTTTATGACGGTGTGGCTACGATCATCGAAAAGGGATATAAACGACTGACTCCGTTCTTTGTTCCCTCCATCATCACGAATATGGCGGGTGCGCTTTTAGCGATAGATCTTGGTTTTACCGGACCAAATTATTCCGTTTCAACGGCTTGCGCCACTTCGAACTATGCTATTTTGTCTGCCGCGGAAGAGATCCTCATGGGCAAGGCGGACATTATGGTTTGCGGGGGATCGGAAGCCCCGATGAATCCCATCGGCCTTGCCGGGTTTGTTGCGAGCCGGGCTCTTTCCACAAGAAATGAAGAGCCCATGAAGGCTTCTCGTCCCTGGGATAAGGCAAGGGACGGTTTTGTGATGGGCGAGGGGGCCGGCGTTCTCATTTTAGAAGAATTGACCCATGCGCGCAAAAGAGGAGCGACAATTCTTGCCGAGCTTCTTGGCGGAAGCAAAAATTGCGATGCTTATCACATGACCGATCCGAGAGCCGATGGTTCGATTGTTGCAAGATGCATGCAGGATGCAATCAAAAATAGCGGCCTTTCGATTGAAGAGGTCAATTATGTCAACGCACATGCAACCTCGACGGTTGTTGGAGATCTTTGTGAAATTGCCGCCTTAAAGCAGGTTTTTAAAGACCATCTCAAGAATGTGAAGGTGAATGCGACCAAATCCATGCTGGGCCATTGTTTGGGAGCTGCCGGGGGTATTGAAGCCATTGTCACGATTATGGCGATACGGACGGGAAAACTGCATCCCACGATCAATCTCGAACATCCCGACGAGGCAATCGCAGGCATCGACGTGATTCCAAATGTTGCCAAAGAACTCAAGGTCAAAGCAGCTCTTTCGAACTCCTTTGGGTTCGGGGGCCATAATGCAACGATCGTGCTTGGGCCATTTAGAGAATAATCATGGAAGAGTCTTTTGGAGTGGTTCCGCTCAGAAAAACGAAAGAGGGCTGGCAGGTTTTTTTAGTCCGTTTGAAAAGCGGCCATCATTGGGGATTTCCAAAAGGGCATAAGAAAAAAGAAGAGTCGCCGAAAGAAGCGGCCCTGCGCGAGCTCAAGGAAGAAACCTCTTTAGAACTCCTCTTTTTTTTCCCCACGAATCCCTTCGTTGAAGAATATTCTTATGAAAAGGGAGGGGAAAAGAGAGAGAAAAAAGCGACCTATTTTCTGGCCTCCGTCAAGGGAGATGCGCGCATTCAAAAAAAAGAGATTCTTGAGGGGGAGTGGGTGTCATTATCCGATGCGTCTTTGCGCATTACCTACCCCGCCAGCCGAAATGTTTTGAAGTTGGTTGAAAAAATCCTCGACAAGTTTTAGAGTGTTTTTTTCTGCTTCCTACCCAGGGTTGGAATGAAGAAACTTTTTATTTCTTTCTCTATTTTTTTCTGTCTTATTTTATTTGTATATCTCATGCAGAACACGAGCGGCGGATATTTGCCCTCTTCTCAATTTTTCTCCGATCGATTTTCCAAACCTTCCGTTTATTCGGTTACGGATCATAAGCCCTTCGTTCTGATCGTATATGCGCAGAATACGATTGACACCTGTGAAAAAAATCTACGCTCTATTTTTGAACAAGAATATGACAATTTTCGCGTGATCTATCTTGACGATGGATCGAGCGACGGGACGATGCACTGCGTCAAAGAATTTACACAAAAGAACGAGAAGGAAAAGATCGTTACCCTGATCAGAAGCGAGAAGAGCCGCGGAATGATGGCTTTTCTTTTTGATGTGGTTCATTCGGTTCGAGATGAGGAGATCGTGGTTTTGATCGAAGGGAAGGATTGGCTATCTCATCATGGCGTTCTTTCGGCATTGAATGAAGTGTATGCAAACCCCAACATATGGCTTACCTATGGGCAATATGTTTGCTATCCCTCCTATCGCCCGGGGATTTGCGCTCCGTTCCCTCCTTTTTCATTGGAAAAATATGGGTTTCGCCAAGGCAATGCATGGGTAGCCTCTCATTTGAAAACTTTTTATGCCGCGCTTTTTAAAAATATTCGCTTAGAAGATCTCCTTTACGAGGGCAAATGGATCAATCGCTCCTCCGAGATGGCGATCATGCTTCCCATGCTGGAAATGGCAAGGGAGGGGCATTATACTTTTGTTCCGGAAGTTTTCTACATCTGCAATGAAGAAATATCTACTCCGAAAGATCGTTTTGATTTGATTGCAGATAATGAAATGGAGAGCTATTTGAGGAATCTGCCGGCCCAAGATCCTCTGCCCTCTCTCCGACCGCCGCAAAATTCTTTGCTCAGGTTGGCTGACGGTGTTATTTTTTCTCTCGATCGTCCTATGCAGCTCTATGCTTGTTTAGAATCGCTCGAAAAGAATGTGGCCGGCGTGCATAAGATCTTTGTGATCTATCGGACCACATCGGAAAGGTTTCAAAAGAGCTACGAAGAGATGAAGAAAAGATTTCCAAAGGTTGTTTTTATCCAGCAGCCGGAAAATCCTTATGAGAATTTTAAGCCCATTCTTTTGGAGAATGTTTTCCACCTTTCGAAAGCGCATTATGTCATGTTTGGCGTGGACAGCAGTCTCGTGAAAGAAAAGATCGATCTGACCTCTTGCATCGAAATGATGGAAAAGACCCATGCCTATGGTTTTTTCTTTCGTTTGGGCTGTGTGGACCTCTGGGATGCTCCTCCCTGCATTGCGCTGAACGATCATATCTATGCCTGGCAGATTTCCAAGGGCCAAAAGCAATGGAACTCTTCTCACGATCTGCATTTAACGCTCTATCAAAAAGATGCGATCTATCGTGATTTTGTCGAAATGTCCTATAAAGATGCTAACCAGCTCCGCCACTGCTGGGCGATGCGGGAGAGCGAAAATCCCCATTTGATTGGTCTTTGTTTTGATCAGATTAAAACCCTCCATCTATCGGGCTATCGCAATAAGGTCTTTCTTTCTCCCGATCAATTTGAGGATCTGTTTGAAGAGGGGATGAAAATCGACACAAGGCAGATCGTGCAAACAAAAAACCACACCTCGCACGTTGACTGCGAGATGGGGTTTGTGAAAAGATAAAAAAAAGAAATTATTTGGGTTTAGGGGCAACGGGTGCGAGCAGACCGAGACGGTCTTTTTTTGTGCCTTCGTCAATCACATGCTGATCGTAGAAATTGGTTCTGTCGGTTTTATTGAGACTATTGAACTCTCCTTTTTGAGTTCCATGCTGCAAAATATTTTTCGTAGCGACTTCTTGAATTTTTCCTTCAACTTTTCGACTCTTTTTGGGAAGCTCGGCTGGGAATTGAGCCCTGAGGTTGTTATGAATCGACCTTATCATCACTTGCCTCCTCGTTTGGGGGGTTGATCCGAGTGTAGGAAATTTTTTAAAAAGTGTCTAGTCAAATTTAGAAGATATCGTCGTAGATTTTCGTCGCTTTCAGCTGGTGTTTGTCTTGCGTACGCGCGCGCGTTTCGAGTCGTTTTTGCTGATTGGCTTTTTGAATCGCCTGTTTGATGAGCAAATGAAGAGCGGGAAGAGCGACGCTGGTGACCTCTTCTGCATTTTTTTGTGCATCGCCGGGTGTTTCGATGGGCCCGCCTAGATCATATCGATTATAAGGAAGAGCTTGTCCAACTTTTGTTAGGTCTTTCATATCCTTCCTCTTTGTTTAATTCTTAATATAATTATATAATAAATTGGTTAAAATTTCAATAACTAGCTTTATTCACTTGGTTTAAATAACTTAAGAGATTTGGGTATTTGTTTAAAAAAGAAGTAGGGAGATAAGGTGATGATTTACAGTTTCTTAAGGGATGTTCGGTTTTTCTTCTTGTTTTTGCATGCAACTGATTTATATAGAATCGTTTGCGACAGACCCGGTGCGCTTTCTTTTTGGCCTTGTTCACTTCGAGAGGGAAAACTTTCGATCAGTGGATGGCACAAGTCAGCAAAGTCGCCCTCATCATTGAAAAACAAAGTCAGTCGCATTAACAACTGACCGAAGAAGTGAACATGGCCTTCTTTTTGTTCTCCAAACTCTCTTGAAAAAAGGGGTGTTTCTTGCTTTAGAGAATGCTTGCAATTCTTCAAATTTGTGTTACGATGGAATCTGCTATCTTACTTAGTAGGAGTCCGATGCTACAGAAGCTCATCTCCTTTTTTTGTTCATTAGCTTTCAAAGGTCTTTCTTTGCGCTACCGAGTGGTCGTCAAAGGAAAGGAGGAGCTAAAGAAAATCGCATGGGAAAAGAAAGGGGGAATCCTCTTCTTGCCCAATCATCCCGCACACATGGATCCCGTTCTTCTTTCTTTGACTTTGTGGCCCTTATTTCACGTTCGGCCCTTGGTGGTCGAATATGTCTATCGCCAATCGGGCATCCAGGCCATCATGAAAATGGTCCAAGCGTTAAGCGTTCCAAATCTCGAGACCTCTCTAAATGAACTTAAGATCAAGAAAACGAAAGAGGTGGTCGATGAAGTGGTCCGAGGGCTTGAGGCCAAAGAGAATTTTCTCCTCTATCCCAGCGGACGGCTCAAAACTAGCGGAAAAGAAATTTTGGGAGGATCTTCCGCTGCCCATTACATTCTGGAAAGATGCCCCGATGTCAATGTAGTCTTGGTGAGAACGACCGGCCTATGGGGGAGCAGTTTTTCCAGAGCCTATGAAGGGCAGTCTTTGGAATTTAAAAAAACGCTTGCCCGTGGTCTTTGGAAATGGATGCTCAACGGCTTTTTTTTTATGCCGCGAAGACGCGTCACCATTGAAATAGAGCCCGCTCCAAAAGATTTTCCCTACAAGGCGACGCGGCTTGAGTTCAATCGCTATTTGGAAGATTGGTACAATCGATATCCTGTAAACGGCAAGATCGTCGATAGCGAACCTTTGAATCGCGTCTCTTATCTCTTTTGGAAGAAGGATCTTTTGGAAGAAAAGAAAGAGGAAAAGAAAACAAAAGTTGCAAAACGAGTCTTTTCCTCCCAAATCGAAGAAGAGGTCTTTACCGAGCTTGGGCGCATTCTTCCCAATCGCGACATTGCCCCGAACATGAATCTCGCAACAGATCTTGGAATCGATTCTTTGGATATCGCCGCGATTATTTCCTTTCTCAATCTCCATTATGACGTGGGCGAGATCCACCCCGAAAATCTCAAAACGGTGCAAGATGTCTTGGAGATTGCCGAAGGGAAAAAAAAGAAACAGATCAAAAAGGAGATTTGTACCTTTCATTGGCCTCAAGAAAAGGAGAGGAAAGATCCTGGATACCCTCAAGGGAAAACGATTCCCGAAGCCTTCTTTTCCATTTGCGATCGGATGGGGCGCTCTCTTGCGGCTGCAGATGATCTTACAGGTCCTCTGACCTATCGGAAATTCAAAATTGCCGTCCTGGCTTTAGCTGCCCAATTTCGGAAAATCCAAGGTACCTATGTCGGCATCCTGCTGCCCTCTTCTGTCCCCGCCTACATGGCCCTATTAGCTCTAATGATTGCAAAGAAAGTTCCCGTCCTTCTCAACTGGACGCTGGGTCCGCGCTATCTTAACCATATGGCGGATGTGGCGCATGTTCAAACGGTGATCAGCTCTTGGCGATTCTTGGAGCGATTGAACAACGTGGAGTTTGGCAACGTTTTGCAAAAGATCCGTTATTTAGAAGACATCAAGAAGGAAATCTCTAAAATAAACAAACTTTATGCCTTTCTCCTGTCCTTCAAAAAAACCCCGAAACTACTGAGGCATTTCGGTCTCGATTCTATATCGGAAACAGAGAGCGCAGTTATTCTCTTTACGAGCGGAACAGAGGCGGCGCCGAAGGGCGTGCCTTTGAGCCATAAAAATATTCTTGTCAATCAGACAGGGGGTTTAAAGTGCGAGCATATGGTCAAAGAGGATGTGTTTTATGGAATTTTGCCCCCTTTTCACTCTTTTGGCTTTTCCGTGGTAGGGCTCCTGCCCATCTTGGCAGGAATTCGCGTCGTTTACGCTCCCGATCCTACCGATAGCTATGCCTTGGCGGAAGGAATCGAGCGGTGGAAAGTAACCGTTTTTTGTTCGGCCCCCTCTTTTTTAAAGGGTTTGCTCCAAGCGGCGACAAAAAAACAACTCGAAACCATTCGCCTTTTTGTGACGGGAGCTGAAAAAGCCGGAAGCGACCTTTTTCGCAAGGTAGCTCTTTTGGGAGGGGCAAAGCTCATCGAGGGTTATGGCATTACAGAATGTGCGCCCATGATTTCCATCAATCGAGCGAATCTTCCAATCAAAGGGGTCGGTCAGCTGTTAGAAGGGATTGAAGCCATCGTCATTCATCCAGAGACGAAAGAATTGTTGGAAAAAGGAAAAGAGGGCGAAATTTGCGTGCGCGGAGAGAATGTCTTTGCAGGATATCTGGAAAAGGAGAAAGATCCTTTCCTCACCATCGACGGGAAAAGGTGGTACCGGACAGGGGATTTGGGCTTTTTTGATGAAAATAACTATTTAATTCTTTCGGGAAGGCTTAAAAGATTTGCCAAAATTGGCGGGGAAATGATTAGCTTGACGGGTCTTGAAGAGGTGTTGCTCGATGCTTTGGAAGATGGCAAAGACGAGCCGAGTCTGGCCATCTGCTCCCGGGAAAAGGAGGGGGATAAATCGATCCTCGTTCTTTTTACGACCCAAGAAGTGGAAAAAGAAAGGGCCAATGCCATTTTAAGAGATGCAGGGTTCAGCCGGCTTGTGAAGATTACGGAGGTCAAAAGAATTGATCAGATTCCCCAGATGGCAGCCGGAAAGATCGATTATCGATTTTTACAGAGTTTGATCGAATAGAGGTAGAAATGATTGTTTTAAAGCTGTACAACACGGAAACGCGAACGAAAGTGGAAATTGAGCCGAAGGCAGAAGGCTCCCTTCTTCTCTATACTTGCGGGCCGACCGTTTACAACTTTGCGCATATTGGGAATTTACGCACCTATGTTTTCGAAGATCTTTTGAAGAGAACTCTTCTCTTTTTGGGATATCGCGTGCGCCACGTGATGAATATCACGGATATTGATGACAAGACCATTCGCGGAGCTGTGCAAAAGAAAATTCCCTTAAAGGAGTATACGGCTCCCTTTGCAAGCGCGTTCTTTGAAGATTTAGAGACGCTCCATATCCTGCCCGCGGATGTATACCCCTATGCCACCGATTACATTGATGAGATGATTCAAATTATTCAAGAACTTCTCAAAAGGGGCCATGCGTACAAAGGAAATGACGGAAGTGTCTATTTTTCCCTCCGTTCTTTTAAAAATTATGGAAGACTCTCCCATTTGAAATTGGAAGAGCTCAAAGAGGGCGCCTCAAATCGCCTGCTTGCCGATGAATATGATAAAGAAAATGCTTCGGATTTCGTTCTTTGGAAGAGCTATGACAAAGAGCGGGACGGCCCGATTTATTGGGAAAGCCCCTTTGGCAAAGGAAGGCCCGGCTGGCATATAGAATGTTCGGCCATGTCTTTAAAACTTTTAGGATCTACGATCGACATCCATTGCGGAGGAGTGGATAATATTTTTCCGCACCATGAAAATGAGATCGCACAGTCGGAAAGTTATACGTTAAAGCCCTTTGTTCGCGTCTGGGCCCACTCCGCCCATCTCATTGTGGATAACAAAAAGATGTCCAAAAGCCTGGGCAATTTTTATACTTTGCGCGATCTTTTAAAGATGGGATATAGCGGGGAGGAGATTCGGTTTTTGCTTTTGCAGGTGCACTATCGCATGCAGCTGAATTTCACAAAAGAGGGTCTGGAGGCAGCAAGAGCTTCTTTGCAAAGGATCAAGGATTTTATCCTTCGCCTCCGGAGAGAAAAGAAAGAGGAGGTGTTTGGAAAAACAGCCGGCTTTTTTCAAAAGGCAGAAGGGGGTTTTGCAGAGGCCATCGCAGACGATTTGAACATTTCTCTTGCGCTGAGCTTCCTCTTTGATTTGATTCGCGAGGTGAATATTCTTTTCGATCAGGGGAAAATCGGCGCAAAAGAGGCAAGGGATCTGCTCTTGTTTCTTGAAAAATTGGATCGCGTGCTCGGATTTCTCCCCCTCAAAGAGGAATCGGAAAAAGTTCCAGCAGAGGTAAAAGAGGCATTTGAAAAGAGAAAGCAGGCGAGATACGAAAAAAATTGGAAAGAGGCAGATTATTTTCGAAATCTTATCCATGACAAAGGGTATATAATTGAGGATACGCCACAAGGCCCTCTATTAAAAAAAAGGTAAAGAATGCAAAGATGGATTGTTTTTTTCTTGGCGCTTGTTTTTGCTCTTATCGGATCAGGGGAGAAATTAGGAATCCATGTTCCTGTCCATGAAGAAAATGATTCCTATATTTCGGGCGACGGATTGAAAAAAAATTGCGATTTTTCCTATGAAAAAATGAGCTCCTTCGATCCTCTCTTGGTGCAAGAGGGCAATCTCGTATTTGTAGACAAAGACCTGCTCCAAGAATTTTTTTCTAAAATGCATCCCCGGATTAACCATCGCTACGTCCTCGTTACCCACAACGGGAACTATCTCAAAGGCGGAACAACGCCCGGCCCCTACTATCTTTTTTTGGACGACGATAAGATTATCGCCTGGTTTGGGAGCAACTCGAACATCACACATCCGAAAATTATCGGGCTTCCTTTAGGCCTTGACAGCATTGTTTGGAAGAACGGAAATATCAATTTCTATTACGATGCGATTTCTCGAGGCCCTGCGAAAAAAAAACATCTGCTCTACATGAATTTCTCTTTAAAAAACGATCCCCTGTCGCGATTGCAAGTTTATCTCTCCTTTGTCGATAAGCCCTATTGTTTTGTCGCCAATGAAAATGGATGGGAAAAGTATTTTCAGGAGATTTGCGAGTCGAAATTTGTCCTCTGTCCTAAGGGCCGTGGAGGAGATAGCTTTCGCGTATGGGAATCCTTGATTTTAGGCAGCATCCCCGTTGTAAAGAGTTCTGTTTTAGATTCGCTCTATGACGATCTGCCGGTGGTGATTGTTAAAGATTGGAATGAGGTCACGGAAGAGTTTTTGGAAAAAAAATATAAAGAGATGGCGAAAAAACAGTTTTCCTATCAAAAGCTTTTCGTCTCTTATTGGAAAAAAAGAATCAAAGAAAAGAAAGGCCCGTGAAGAGAAGTCTTTGGATTTTTTCAATCATTGTTTTGCTTTTTCTTCTCATCCTTATGGGAAAGAGAATTCAATGCTTTTTCTTTTTGTATCAAAACTCTTCTTGCACAGGTGCCAAGGTCTATCAGCATCCCGTTGTGCAAAACAAGTCTTTTGCCCTGCTTTTTATTTCCTATGGGGATCTTTCAAAAACAAAGGAGTCTCTGCGCTCGATTTTCGAACAGAATTATCATAACTTTCGCATTCTCTTTGTCAATCAAAACAAAGCAGTTCTATCTCCTATACAGAAGTTTGTCGAAGACAATCATCAGCAGCATCGAGTCGTTTTTCTTAAAGAGTATGACAGAGAACAGGAGCTTCAGAATATCTATAACGCAATTGTCTCTTGCCAAGACCATGAGATCGTTGTCCTTATGAGAGAAGGAGATCTTCTTGCCCATAATTGGGTTCTCTCTTCATTGAATCAGGTATACGCAAATCCCGATATTTGGCTTTCCTTTGGCAAGCATTTGCACTTCCCGAGCTATTTTCCCTCGACGGAACTGCCGTTTAAGATGTCTGAGATTGTTAAAAGAAAGCAGAGAAAAAGAAACTCTTTTGATTTTGGGCTCAAATCATTTTACGCAGGCCTTTTCAAGAAGGTGGCTTTGCAAGATTTGCTAAACGAGGGAAGCTTTATCTTTTCTGAAGAAGATTTTGCGATGATGCTGCCGATGGTTGAGATGGCCTCCTCGCACATCGCCTATCTTCCGGAAATTCACTACCTGGAACAATCCTATCGAGATTCCTCTGAAAAAAATCGAGTGGTCCAGACCTATCTGCAGCCCTTCTATCGACAAAGGCTCAAGAAAGCAGATCCCTATCCTGTCTTGGATCGCCCCCCTTTTGGCGAGGAAAAAAAGGAGTGTTTTACCGATCTAATCCTATTTTCCACGCGTCCCGAGAGTCTTTTGCGCTCGCTACAATCGGTTGCGGAAAAATTCACGGATATCCATGACGTTTTTGTCATTTTTCCACAGCAGAAAAAGGCCTTGTTTGAAGAGGTGAAGGAGAAGTTTCCTCAACTCTTTTTCATCGAAGAGTCTTCAAAAAATTTAAAGCAGGTTCTTCTGCGTCAAATCCTGCCGCGCATCTCCTCTCATTTCGTTCTTTGCGCCACAGACCGCTATTATGTAGAAAGGAAGGTGAATCTAAAAGAGTGTATGTACCTTTTGCTGCAGACACAAGCGAGGGGGTTCTATTTTTCTCTCGGAGAGGATGCGAAATTTTGCCAGCGCGGAGGATTTTTCCAAGAACTTCCGAACCATTTCCTGTCTCTTGGAGAAAAAATACGGACCTGGGAGTGCGAAGAGTGTGCATGCGGAGATTGGGCTTTTCCCGATGGCTTTGTCATGGCACTCTACGAAAAAGATTTTCTGAAAAAAAACTTGGAACAATTGAATTTCCAAAGTTTGGAAGAATTAGAAAGAAGCTGGTCTTTGCTCGCTCAGGAGAGAAAGATCGGCCTTTGCTTCAAAAAATCAGATATCGCAAAAATTCAAGAATCTTCCGGTTTCATCAAAGGAAAGTAAATGACGTCTCGGATCGATTTTGCTTCCGTAAACAGGATGGCCAGACGATCGATCCCGATGCCAAGGCCGCCTGTCGGGGGCATTCCCTGGCAGATGGCTTCAAGGAATTCTTCTTCCAGAGAGAATGTCTCCTCTTTCTCGATCTTCTTTTCTGCTTGTTCGGTCAAAAGTTTGCGCTGGAGGATCGGGTCGTTCAATTCGCTATAGGCGTTGCAGATCTCGCAGCCGTTGATGAAACTCTCAAATCGCTCGACGAGCCCCTCTTTTCTGGAGGCGTTTTCTCTGTGCAGTTTACAGAGCGGCGTTGTCTCAATGGGATGGTCGGTGATGTGGTGGGGTGAGATGAGTTTTGCTGAAACTAGCTCTTCGAACAGAGTGGCAATCAAAATACCTCTCGGTGCGCCTTTTACTATCGTTTCGTCGACCTTCCCTTCCTTCATCAAAAGGCGGCGCATTTGTTCCTCATTTAACTGATCCACATCGATGTTGGCATAATGGTGAATGCTCTCTTTCATGGTCATTCGCTTCCAGGGAGGGCGCAGGTCGATGGTTTGAAAATTGCCGTCGGGTGTGGGCACGCGAATTTCGGCTCTTCCCAAAAGGTCTTGGGCAATTTTTTCGAGCAGAGACTCGACGAATTGCATCACATCATTGTAATCCCAATAGGCGGCGTAAGCTTCTAACAGGGTGAATTCCGGATTGTGGGTTTTGTCAATGCCCTCGTTGCGAAACACCTTGCCGATTTCAAAAATCTTTTCGTGGCCGCCGACGATCAGTTTTTTTAATGTAGTTTCAAGCGATATGCGAAGAAACATTTCCTGATGCAAAGCAAGAAGCGTAGTTTTAAAGGGCTCAGCTTCG
The DNA here is from genome assembly GCA_963716985.1 of uncultured bacterium. Taxonomy (GTDB): domain Bacteria; phylum Chlamydiota; class Chlamydiia; order Chlamydiales; family SM23-39; genus JAJZPH01. The sequence goes on from OY970323.1 coordinate 704,193, forward strand.
GCTCCTCCATAGGTCGTTTGGAGGATGGGCGTTTCCACCTCCATAAAACCTGCCTGGTCGAAGAATTGACGGATAATTTGCACCATTTTGCTTCTTTTGACGAAACGCTCATGTGTTTCCGGATTGGCGATGAGATCGAGCCATCGTTTGCGATAACGAAGTTCTTGGTCGACAAGGCCCCCATGTTTATCGGGCAGAGGTAAAAGAGACTTACAAAGAAGGGTCACTTTTTTTGCAAAAAGGGTGATCTCTCCGGTATGGGTGCGAAAAAGATTTCCTTCGACTCCCAGGATGTCTCCAAGATCGATCTTTTTTTCGATGAATTTGATATGGGAAAGAGGCTCAGAGCTTTTTGCTGGATCATAGCCATCTACGACTGTCAAATCACGGTTGCACATGAACTGCAGCCGTCCGGCCTCATCTTGCAGATGGGCGAAGGCATTTTTTCCCATGGCCCGAAAAAGCATGAGGCGTCCTGCAATTTTTACCGACGGTGTTTTTCCGCTTGCCGCATCTTCGCTCGTTCCGATGGCCTCATCTTTGTATTCTTGCAAAATGGTCCCAGTCGTGCGATTTGGCTCATAGCGATGGGGATAGGGGTCGACGTTCAAATTTCTGATCTCTTCTAATTTTTTGAGTCGAATTTGAAACTCTTCTAATTGATGGTATTCGGGCAGGGACATAACACACTCGCACGCTTTTTTTTAAAAGTATAAGGCTTTAACATTTAAAAACGAAGAATATTGGCATTCCGGGAATGTAGAGACGTCCTCTTCGACAATCGATCTTCTTGCCTCTTTGACACAACCTTGCATCTCGGTGCTTGGTGATTTTCAAATCTGCTCGAATTCCCTGGGAACGCACCCCAGATTTCAGGAATCAAATTGCAAATTTCTGAAATTCGGAAACAAGATCATGGCTTTTTTAGTAGTAAAATTTTTCCTTGATTGGTGATATTGAATAGCGCATCATTTTAATAAAAATTTTTTTAGGAGAAGTCTATGTCGGGTTCTTTTTTTGCCGGGTTACGAAGCAGAATGCAAGATCCGATCATTCCCTGGCTGCTCAGCGATCCTCTTTTTCAAAGGGTGCGCGGTCTCCCTCGTCCAAAAAAAACCTTCACTATGAATGCGAGCTTCTCTCTTCCGATCCCAAATGGGACTTTGTGAACTCCTATTTCTTTCAATACACGCCCTTAACTTACTCCATAAAACGAATCTTTTGCATTCACAATTCCCCGCAAACCGAACAGTTTGAAGCGTCTTTGTTGATGATGGAGGGCGAAGCGCAAAACCCCGTCTTTTCTCCCAAATGGCAAACGGAAGATCCTACGGGGTGCCGTGCAAAAGTGATGACGCGGTGGAAGGAATCTGCTGCTTTTTCTCCTGTTGCCGTGGTGCGCAATGGCACTTGTAAACGTAAAGAGGTTCTTTCACGCGTATTTGTTTTTCCTTATTGGCATGGAAGCAATCAACAAAAAGTCCAATCCATTTGCGACACCGGATTTACCTACTTTGGCAAGCATAGTTATCTGCAGGGAGACAGGCCCGGAAGTACAGACATTGGATTTTTTGGCAGCGGGATTTATTTTACCAATAGCGCCCGCTATGCAGCGGACACCTATAGTTCGGGGCGTCTTCTTCTCGCATGGGTCAGTATGCGCTCTCTCTATCCCGTGATCGGGGAAGAAGAAGGGTCTGGCAAACCTTCGGATGGGGAAAGATTGCAAGCACGTCCTGCTTTTGAAAACTATGATGCCCACTATATTCCCGTCATCGCGGTCAATACCTCGAATCCGGCATGCCCCACTTATGTTGCCTGTGGAAAAGATCAGATTCCCATGTGGGATGAAACTGTAGTCTTCAACAAGAGCCAAACATTGCCTCGGTTTTATGTAGAACTAATGGTCACCCTTCCAACATCTCCCACTTCTCCCTTGACCGTAGTGACTCAACTTTTAGAAGCTCTGCAACAGCTCTCTGCCAAGCCGGAGATAGCCAAAAACCCGCAACTTCTTTCACTTTTTCAACAAAAAAAGCAACTATTGTTTGTGGTAGGAAACAGCGATGCGCTCTCTTCGGCAGATCAAAAGTTTTTTGATCTCGTTCGACAATTGCAGACCGGTGCTGCCAAAATTGATGATCATGTAACACAGCAATTTTTAGCATTAGCGCCTTCACAAGGTGCTGCACCATCTGCTACTACCAGTGATATTCCTGAATTATCTGTGCAGGATGTAATAGGACCTTGTGAATATGAAGACGATGAAGAAATAACAGTAACAGAACCTGACGGTGCTCAAGAAGCAGCGCTGACCGTAGTGACTCAACTTTTAGAAGCTCTGCAACAGCTCTCTACCAAGCCGGAGATAGCCGAAAACCCGCAACTTCTTTCACTTTTTCAACAAAAAAAGCAACTATTGTTTGAGGGAGGAAGCATCTATGCGCTCTCTTCGGCAGATCAAAAGTTTTTTGATCTCGTTCGACAATTGCAGACCGGTGCTGCCAAAATTGATGATCATGTAACACAGCAATTTTTAGCATTAGCGCCTTCACAAGGTGCTGCACCATCTGCTACTACCAGTGATATTCCTGAATTATCTGTATCGCCTACTGAGTGGTGGTTGGCCAAGGCTAGACAGGCTTTACGAAAACTAAGGCTATGATTTATATGCACGTGGGGCGATCGTGTAATTCCATTCACCATGGAATTCTTTGCGAGTGAGGGCGAGTCCATTGAACTCTTTTTTTGTTACGCTTCGTCCTTTTTCATAGGTGTTGGTATCCAATTTCGCACAAATGGTAAGGCCTTTGCTTGTGATAGTGTGACTGATAAGTTCAACGACGATCTCTCTAGTGCTCTGTCACCCTTTAATTTTAGGATAAATTGACTTGAGTTTATGCCGACCGTTGCCAAACTTATAATCCTAAATTTTAACTATGACAGAGCACTAGTGCTCTGCCATTCTTTAATTTTAGGATAAATTGACTTGAGTTTATGCCGACCGTTGCCAAACTTATAATCCTAAATTTTAACTATGACAGAGCACTAGTTTCAAGAGGAACAGCCCGCCAGTTGGCGGTGATATGGCAAAACATACGATGCTCGATCTTGTTCCACTTGCTCGTTCCGGGTGGAGTGAGATACCGTAATTGTAAGATTGGTTTCATCAGCAAATTTTTGCAATTCTAGTTTGAAAAGTCGGCTACGACTGGCATTGCTGCCACCTCCATCGGCGGTGATATAGAGTTGTGATGTATTGGCATAAGAAATACGACCGACTCCGTTCCACCACCGGCGGATAGTTGCGACGGCAAACTCAGCGGTATCATGATCAATCCCTACCGAAAAAATCCCTTGTTTTGGCCAATGTCATAGACCCCATAGGGGATGGCTTTACCGAGTTTTTTATCGATGAAATCATGAATTTTTACCTCACGTGGCTCGCCCTTCGGCGTCCATTCCTTGCCAACATTTTTATGGTTTCCGAGAATCTCTTTTTTCTTTGTATCGATGGAGATCACCGGATCTCCTCGTTTCTGGAATGCAGTGGACGTTTCGTGAATATGAAGAAATTGCGTATTACGATCCGGATGTGACGATCCTTCCTGCGTTTTGCGATTACCCTTGAGACTGTACTTCTGCAAATGAAGTTCATCCGCCACTGTTGTATGACTGACTCTGTGCCCCTGCTCTACAAGGGCATTGGCAAGCTGGCGCGTGCTCTTGCATGTCCAACGCAGGCCACGCATTGGATCACCGCGCTGTGTCGGCTCGATTAATGCATCAAGATTTGCAAGGAGCGTTGCATCGCCTGCCGTCACCCTCTTGCGCCCACCTCCAGAACGGCGTATCACTCCATGTTTAAGCTTCGGCTCTAATAAATCCTGCATGCCACGCATAATGCGGGGACGTGACACACCCGTTGCTATCTGCACGCTTGTAATCCCTCCATGCCCCAGCGACTGTGCCTGAGCTGCACACCACAAACGCTGTCCTCGCTCATCTAAATGAGGGGCAAGAAGTGCATAGGTTTTTGCAAGTGATTCTATGATCAGATCCATGGGCTGGAATCTTATCAAATTTGCTCAATAAACGTAATACTTATTTATTTACAACGCCTTAGCTATATAACCCTCAATTGGAGGGGCGTTCCCTTGATCAGTCGAGAAGCCATTGTGCAGTTGATCGGCAACACTACCACGACCACGGGCTTAAAAATCAAATCGCAGATCGATTACAGGAAATACGAAAAAGGAAGGGAGGTCAGTAACAGGGATTTTGAGAGTATAGGGATAACTCTCGATAAGTTTCATGGAGAATGGAACTATCGGATTGAACCCATGGTGAGAATTAGCGTTACTCTATGAAAAATGCGACTTCTTCTCTATGCAGCAGCTCTAAAAGTTATTTCCTGACACATCCTTAGGATAAAGAACTTAGGGGGAATTTTGCTTCTAAATTAAAAGGAGTTGACAAAAGCGCGATTAGAGAACAAGGCCGAAAGGACAAGAACAATATCCACCTAACGCCGAACCGCGATGGAATACCTCAATAAAAAAACCCGCCACAAATTGCAGCGGGTTTCAGAGTGTTGTTTTAAGCCATTGCGATAAAGCCATGATAGGCTAGATAGAGACCTAAGAGAATGAAAATATAGCCAACGTAAGTGACCTTCTTTCCCTGCCACCAGTTTCCGAGCCAAATTTTTTCTTTGTTGGGCATAAAGAGACGGAGCAGTCCCTTAAAGATAACAAAAAGAGCAAAAAGGGTGATCAGTCCTCTCCATCCCCATGCGAAAACGGGGTGCATAAAGAGCAACAACAGGCCAAAGATCAAGGCGAAGATGCCCGACCATAATATGATGGCCGGATTGTCCAGAAAGCTAGAGACAGCTCTTTGAAAAAAATCGCGTCTTAAGACCAAAACAAGACCGATGATAATGAAATACGTTCCTAAAAATTTTGCTAAAAATAATGAGGTTTCCATAAAAAACCCTCCTTTTTTTGTATCTATAATTTCTTTTTTTTATTTTGTAAAGAAATAGGACGGACCGCCAATTGTTTTATTCTTGATCCTATTCTTTTTTTATTCTATTCTGGTTTTTCTAATTTGTTGCTTTTATGGCAGATATTCGCATTCGGCCCTCTTCGCTGCAGGGCTCTCTTTTCCTTCCTCCTTCGAAATCGCAAACGATGCGCTCTTTTTTCTTCGCGGCAATGGCTTTAGGAGAAAGCGAGATTCAAACTCCCTTGCTCTCGCCGGATACGGAAGCCATGCTCTCCTCCCTTGCTTTTTTGGGAGCGAATGTAAAAAGAGAGGGGTGTGTGGTCAAAATTCATGGCGTTGGCGGAAAGCCAAACGTGCGAGGCGGCCATATTGACGTGGGGAACTCCGGTCTTGCCTTGCGCTTTTTGACGGCAGGTTTTTCTTTGGGAGATCATTACATGATGATCACGGGAGATGATTCGATTCAAAAGCGCAGGCCCATGCATCCGCTGATTTCCGCCCTTTGCCAAATGGGAGCTTTTTGCATCTCTACGAAAAATGACGGGTTTGCTCCCCTCATTGTCAAAGGGCCCATTCATCCCCAAAAAGTAGTGATGGATGGCCAAGATTCGCAGCCCGTCTCTGCGCTTCTCATGGCGGCATCTTTTTTAGAAGGGACAACGGAGATTCGCATCAAAAACCCGGGCGAGCGGCCCTGGATTGATTTGACGCTTCATTGGCTCAATCGTTTTTCGGTTCCCGTGAAAAGGAAAAAAGACCATTTGTATTCCGTTCAAGGATCGCGGGAAAAGACATGTTTTCAATATGTTGTGCCCGGAGATATGAGCTCTATGGCCTTCCCCTTGGCCGCCGCATTGTTGAGCGATTCTAAAATTCTTTTGGAAAACGTTCCTTTTTCCGATCCGCAAGGGGATAAAAAGCTCATCGAAATCTTTCAGGGGATGCAAGGGCGTTTGGAGATGGATGAGAAAAAACAGCAGATCCTTGCGCAAAGAAGCAGCCTTTCTTCTTTTTGCGTTGATGTGAATGATTGCATAGATGCGCTCCCTATATTGGCCGTTGTCGGCTGTTTTTCTCGAGGAAAAAGCTATCTCTTGAATGGATTCATTGCAAGAAAGAAGGAGAGCGATCGGCTCTCAACAATTACAAAAGAGCTGAGAAAAATGGGGGCGAAAATAGAGGAAAAAAGAGACTCTCTCATCATCGATCACTCTCCTTTGCAAGGGGCGGTTTTGGAAAGCCACGGAGATCATCGCATCGCGATGGCGCTGACAGTTGCGGCCCTATCGGCCCGAGGAGAAACGATCCTCCGGGGGGTGGAGTGCGTTGAAAAAAGCTATCCTCGGTTTTTTGACGAGATGAAACGATTGGGCGCGGATATCGAAATTGTATGAAAAACATTGTGCTGATTGGTTTTAAAAAAAGCGGCAAAACCACGCTTGGATATCTGCTTTCTAAAAAACTCAATAAGCGGTTCATCGATGTCGATCTTTTGATCGAGAAGCTCTATTTTGTGCGTTATCTTGAAAAAAAAACCTGCTTTGCGATAGTCCGGGGCCATGCGGAGAGTTTTTTCCGCGCGCTTGAAAAAGAAGCGATTCAATCGCTCGAAAAAGAGGAGGGGGCAGTGATTGCCACGGGCGGAGGGACGCTTCTTTTAGAGGAAAGTGCAAATATTTTGAAAAAAAATGGCTTTTTTGTTTTTTTGGATGCGCCTTTGGATCTTTTAGAGAAAAGAATCCGGATGATCCCCTCTTTTCTCAATGAAAAGCCCATGGATCTTCTTTTTGAAGAGCGAAGAAAAATCTATCTTCAATGGGCAGATTTCCAAGTGGATACAGCAAAAAAAAACAAAGAAGAGATCGTGAAAGAAATCATAGGAGGGCTTTGTGGCAAGCAATAGTTTCGGCTCGATTTTTCGCTTCACTACATTTGGAGAGTCTCGAGGAGAGATGATGGGCGTTGTTCTAGATGGCGTTCCCTCTAATCTTGCAATTTCTGCACAAGAGATGCAAAGGGATCTTGATCGAAGAAAACCGGGCCGTCCCTTTACCTCTCAGAGAAAAGAAAAGGACTGCGTCCGTATTGTCTCGGGCCTTTACGAGGGAAAAACGACGGGAGCGCCTCTTTGCATTTTGATTGCAAATGATGAGACTCGGGCGGTAGAAGATTTGACTCTTTTAAAGCCTGGATCTGCATTCTTCTCCTATTTGCAAAAGTATGGCGTTTTCGATCCTTGCGGCGGCGGGCGAGCGTCGGGGAGAGAAACGGCTCTGAGAGTTGCGGCCGGTTTTGTTGCAAAGAAGATATTAGAGCCGTTGGATGTGAAGATTGTAGCCTATCTTTCGCAGGCAGGCGATATCGAGATCGAAGAAGCGATTGCTTTTGAAGACTTGAGAAGAGGAGTGGAGGGAAGTGCGCTCTTTTGTCCGGATAAAAAAGCGGAAAAAGCAATGAACGCGCTCTTCCATCGCTTGTTGCAGGAAAAAGAGAGCATCGGCGGCGTTGTCTCTTTTTGTGTAGAGAATGTACCTCCCAACTTGGGAGATCCCATCTATGAAAAATTGCACGCAAATCTAGCCAAAGCAATGATGAGCATCCCGGCCGCAAGGGGGTTTGAGATAGGGCAAGGGTTTCGATCGGCATTTCTTAAGGGGTCAGAGAGCAACGATTTGATTGGGTTTGAAGAGGGGAGATTTGTTTTAAAGAGCAATCATGCCGGTGGCGTTTTGGGCGGCATCACCACGGGAGAGCCCTTGTTTGGCCGTGTGGCCTTTAAGCCGACACCTTCCATTGGGAAAACACAGATGACCGTAAATAGAGAAGGAGAGGAAAAAGAGGTGAGGTCTCTTATGGAAAGAAATGACCTTTGCGTGGCCATTCGCGCCTGTCCTGTTGTCGAAGCGATGCTGGCCATTGTTCTGGCAGATAGCCTTTTGATGCGCTCTGCCTTGCAATAATCAAACATCTCCTTTATTTTCGGGGGAAAAGAGGGAAAAATGGAAAAAGAATTGAGGGTCAATCTACGAGAAAAAACCAGCTCGATCTTTTTTGAAAAAAGAGTTTTTGAGCAAGAGAGCTTTTACGATCGATGCCTGGCCATTGCCCCTTCCTTTGTGTTGATTACCCAAAATTCTCTGATCAAAGAAATCGCATCTCCCTTGATCAAAAAGCTCAAAGAAAAAAACATCCCTTATTTTTTACTGACTTTCCCTCCGGGAGAAAAATATAAGACGCGAAAGACAAAAGAGTATTTGGAAAATCAGATGTTCCGCTGTTCGATCGACAAGCAGTTTGCCATACTCTCATTGGGCGGGGGTGTGGTCAGCGACATGGCCGGCTTTGTGGCAGCAACATATATGCGCTCGCTTCCTCTTATCCACGTGCCGACAAGCCTTGTCGGCATGATCGATGCGGCAGTTGGAGGAAAGACGGGGGTCAATACTTCTTTTGGGAAAAACACGATCGGCGTCTTTTATCAGCCCAAGGCAGTTTTTATCGATCCTCTTTTTTTAAAAACATTGCCGCAAGAAGAGTTTCAAAATGGAGTTGTGGAGATGATTAAATACGGACTGATCTACGATCCGAAAATCTTTTCCATGCTCGAAGAAAAAATCGAGGACATCCTTTCGCAAAACTCCTTTCTCGAGGAGATGATCTTCGCCTGCCTTTCGATCAAAAAGAAGATGGTCGAAGAGGACGAAAGGGACGAATCGGTCCGCCGTCTTTTAGGATTCGGCCATACTCTCGGACATGCCGTCGAATTTGCTTGCAGTTATCGTATATCCCATGGACAGGCTGTTTATTTGGGCATTTTGGGAGAATCGTTCCTTTCGATGAAGAAAAAGCTTTTGCCCAAAAGATCTTTTGAGCGAATATGCGCTCTTTTTTCTCGCTATGGGATCGTTACGGCTCCTTTCGTGTTTTCCAAGAAAAAAGTCTTTTCCTATCTTATGCAGGACAAGAAGAGAAGGGGAGGAAAGCCGTTTTTTGTGCTTTTGCAAGAGATCGGATATCCTTTTGTCAATAGCTCAGGGTTTATTCATGAGGTAGAAAGAGAGTTAATCGAAGAGATGCTCGACTTTATTGAACAGGTCATTTTGGAAAAGAATCTATGCTCGTTGCCATCATAAAAGGCCCGCATTTTTCTACAGCGCAAAAAGAGGTAAAGGAAGCCCTGCCCTTCGCGGATCTCTTGGAAATACGCTTAGACACATTCTCCGACTCTCTCTCTTCTTTGGATCATTTCCGTCGATCTTTACCGCTGCCCGTCATCTTTACATTGAGGAAAAAAAGCCAGGGCGGAGAGTGTAGTCTATCCGCCTCGGCGCGCATTTTGCAAATCAAGCGGCTTATGGCCTTAAAACCTGACTATTTTGATATCGAATCTGATGAAGGAGCAGATCTTTTTTCCTCATTAAAAGAGCAGCACCCGCACGTGCAATTGATTGCCTCTTATCATGATTTTCAAGCAATGCCAAAGGATTTGCCCTCCCTTTTGTCTTCAATGCCGCAAAAAGGAGTCGATATTCATAAGATTGCTGCTAGGGCCCATTCCTCTTTGGATGGTCTTTTCATGCTGCAATTTTTGAAAAAAGCGAAAGGACGGGTCATTGGACTTGCGATGGGAGAAAAGGGACAGTTTGTCCGTATTCTCTCTTTCATTTTTGGCAATCAAATGATCTACGGATATGCAACGAGAAGAGGAGAAGAGGGGCAGGTGAGTTTGCAAGAGTTGAAAGAGACCTATCGCGTCGGAAATCTCAATCGAACCACCTCGATTTATGCTCTCCTGACAGGTAATGTCGAAAGAAGTCGGGGCCACATCTTCCACAATGAAATGTTTCATGCACATAAAAAGAATGCTATCTACGTGAAAATTGCAATGCAGGAAAATGAACTTGGCCCCTTTTTACACGCTGCCCAAGATCTTTCCTTTCGAGGGATGAGCGTGACCATGCCCCTCAAAGAAGAGATCCTTCCCTATCTGGATCGAGTAGATGCGGAGGCCAAAGAGATCCGTGCTGTGAATACTCTTTACTTGGACCAAAGACGCTGGGTGGGAATGAATGTGGATGGCAAGGGGGTTCTCGATGCGATTGAAGATAATCGGCACGTTGGTGGAAAGCGCTTCCTTGTCCTTGGGTCCGGTGGATTTGCACGGGCGATTATTTATGAGGCGATCAAAAGAAAAGCGCGCGTTTCTGTTGCTGCTCGAAATGAAAAGAAGAGGCAAGAGTTTTCTTCCTATTTCCACATACCCTCTTTTGATCTGGAAGGGATTGATGAGCAGTTACAAAAAGAGGGCTATGATATCCTCGTAAACGCCACTCCCAATGGCATGAAGCCGGAAGAGGAGGTGTTGCTCGTTCATACCTATTTTCCCGGCTCTTTAATCGTTGAAGGAGTCAACAACGCAGAGACGCTCCTCTTGAAAGAGGCGCAAAAAAGGGGAGTCGCATGCATTTGTGGGCAAGAGCTTTTTCGAAAGCAGGCCCTTTTACAGCAGAAGATCTGGCCTTAAAAGATCGTTGAGGTGGGGTCGATGTCGATCAAAAGAGAGATGGATCCGGGAGTCGTCACCTCTTTTTGCAATTTGCAAATACTTTCCGAGACGGTTTTTACGTTTGCCGATCGCACAAGAAAAAGGAAGCGAAAGCGATCTTGAACTCTTGCTTTTTGGCTGGCAATGACCGGATGAATTTGCGCATCTTCCGGCAGCAGAAAAATCAGTTTTTTTCGATAATTTTCTAAAAATTCTTTTGTCTTTTCTGGCGATTCTCCCGAAGCCGCTATTTTCACCATATGGGTGAAAGGAGGATAGGAAAAACTCTTTCTTCCCTCCATCTCGTAGCGATAAAATTCTTCGTAATTTTGGTTTGACGCGAGCTGAATGACGGGATGGTCGCTCAAATAAGTTTGCAAAATCACCTCTCCCGGAAGTTCCGATCTTCCCGCCCTTCCGGCTACCTGCAAGATGAGCTGAAAAACCTCTTCCGAAGATCTAAAATCGGGGATGTTCAAAGCGGCATCAGAGTTCAAAATGCCCACGAGAGTGACAGAGGGAAAATGGAGCCCTTTGACGATCATTTGCGTACCGATGAGGAGATCTGCCTTCCCCGATCGAAATTCTTTATAGAGTTTTTCGTGGCTCTCTTTTTTTTGCGCGGTATCGCGATCGAGGCGCAAAATTCTCATCAAGGGAAAGAGGGCTTTGAGCGCGCTTTCGACGAGTTCGGTTCCGACCCCTTTGTATTGCAGATGCTCCCTGCCGCCGCAAGAGGGGCAGATCTGGGGCGGGGGAATATGAAATCCGCAGCTATGGCAGAGGAGGACATTTTCCTTTTTATGGAAGGTAAGAGAGACATCGCAATGCTTGCATTGAATGACATGAGAGCATTGCTGACAGAGCAGAAAAGAATGATACCCTCTTCTGTTGAGAAAGAGCAGCGTTTGTTCCCCTAAGGAAAAACGCTCTTTGATCTTTTCTAACAGAAGATCGGAGAAGAGAAAGTTCTTTTTTTCTCTCTCGGCGTTCATGGGAACGATTTGGATCTTCGGAAGAGAGGCGTTTTCCGCTCTTCGAGACAGTGTGCTCAGCAGGTATTTTCCTTTTTGCGCTAAATAAAAACTTTCTAGCGATGGGGTTGCAGATCCTAAGAGAACGCAGCACCCGAGCTTTTTGGCTCTCATGAGGGCGATGTGGCGCGCATGGTAGGTCGGCATCTCTTCCGACTGCTTGTAAGAAGCGTCATGCTCTTCGTCGACAATGATCAGTCCCAGATTGGGCAGCGGGCTAAATACAGCCGATCGAGCGCCGATCGCAATGCGTATTTTTTTTTGGATCAGCTCTTGCCAGGCCTCTTGTCTTTCCCGATGGCTTCGTTTGTGGTGGAGAATGGCGATTTTTTCCTGAAAACGGGCTTGAAAGCGCTCGATTGTTTGAGGTGTTAGAGAGATTTCGGGAACAAGCATGAGAACGCCTAAGTTCTGGGAAAGAGCGTATTGGATCGCTTGCAGGTAGACCTCGGTCTTTCCGCTTCCCGTGATCCCGTAAAGAAGGTGGCAGGTAAAGGTTTTTTCATTGATGCTTTTGACGATGCGATCGAGAGCTGTTTTTTGCTCTTCATTTAACGTTTTTGGGAAGGTCGGAAAATAGTCTTGCTCGAGGAAAAGAAGGTGGGCGTCTCGAGCGATTTTCTGCTCAAAGATCATCTTTTTTTTCAAAAGGCTTTTCACGGAAGAGAGGGTAAGGGGGAGTCTTTCTCGAATCTCTTTCAAGAAAAGACCTTTGTTTGCAGAGAGAAGAAGCTCGAGAAGGGCTGCCTGCTGCGGACTTTGTTTTCGCACGGAAGAGAGTTCTTCCAGAATCTCCTTTTTTGTCTTGTTCAAAGAGAGAAAACTCTCGAGTTTTGGGGGAATTTCTTTCCTAAGGCTCGAGGGAACTAAGCATTTTAAGACCCGGCTCAGCGATGTGCAGTAATATTTTGCCATCCAGTGAGCCAAAGAGAAGAGTTCAGGTGTGAGAACTTCTTCAGAAATGAGCCGCAAAATCGGAAGGGTGTTCTCTACCTCTGCTTTTTCTTTCAGGGCAAACACATAACCTTTTCTAGGTTTTCCTCTAACCGGCACCTCTACGCGCATGCCGGGAAAGATATGAGGGGACATCTCCTCCGGAACAGAATAGTCGAGCAGTTTTTTAATGTTGTTGTCCAGGATGACGCTAGCGTAAGAATGAGTCTTGTTCATGATTTTGTTTCGAAGAGTTCCTCAATTTTTTGATGGAGCATTTTCCAAAGAGCAGGTTTTAAAGAGCTTTTTTTCAGATAGAGGCCAAGATCGGGAAGTAAAATGAGAGGGATCTTGTTGAGATAATATTCTTTGCGTGCGGGAAGTTCTCGATAATGGCTCATGAGCTTGGGAAAGTTTCCAAGGGAAGAGTCGGTGGTCAGAATCAGTTTTAGGTCGGTGTTGGACAAAAAAGGATCCCAGCCATTTTCTTTTTCGATCTCGGAAGCGAAGATCATGCGGGCGTCGGAGAATCGCACGTTTAGAGCCTTTGCGATATTTTTAAATAAGGTGATTTTCGCAAGATCTTCTTTGCCGCACAAAAGGGTGATCTTAGCCCCCTGCTTTTTATACACCCATCCCGTGGCATTTTGCTTTGCTACCTCATCGCTTGGTAGTTCACTGTGCAGAACAAAATGGGGAGATATGGCCTGGAGCAAACGTTTCATTTCTTCAAAAGAGCTCAAAGAAGAGGGCGTGGGCGGATGGGAGAGCACTACTTTTGGAAGGGCGGTTCTACTCTGCGGCTCTGAGGGAAGCGGGGTCGGTTTTTCTTTTTTTCCCTGGATAGGAGCGCTTTTTTTAGTTTCCAAAGGAGGCTTTGCGGCAGGAGGAGAGAGGCGCTGATTTTTGGAAGTTGCAGAGAGTTGCTCTTCTTCTTTTTTTATCTGCGAAAGCTGAAGAACTGGCAGATCTTCGGCTTTCGCAAAAAAGGAGCGTTTTTTTTGCTCTTTGAGGTAGGTGATGGTGTCTTTGATCAGCAAATGAGCGGCAGTGTGCATTCGTCTTTTTGCGGGTAGTTTCTTGCATTATGCGAAATGTAGGATCAAATTTGCAATGGCTCATCTCAAAAGGAGTTGAAATCGAATAGGCCAAGGTATTCCAAAGGCAAAGGTGGCAAAACTCTTTGGCATCAGTCGAGAAACTGTATGTTAATATTTTAAAAGCTCCTAAGTCGATAGAGTTAGACAATATACCAACAATTGGTATACAATAAATACATTGACAGAGTACAGTATAGAATTTCGGGACTGGACTGTAACGTTTTCAATTGCTGCGGAAAAATCGGTAAAGAAGCTCCCGCCTTTGATACAAAGCTTATTAGTGAGGCTGGCTAAAGATTTAGAAAAAAATGGAGCCATTCAAAAAGAATGGCCAAATTTTAGTTCTTTAGCAAAATCCAAGTCGGTGCCGGGTGGTTCCTATCATTGCCATATCAAGAAAGGAAAACCAACTTATGTGGCGTGCTGGCAAATAGTCAACAAAACGACAAGAAAAATAGAGGTATTTTATGTTGGTACGCACGCGCACGCACCATACGAGAAGCATTAAGCGGTTGAATCCGCCGCCAAAGACTAAAAAACGGCAAAAAAAATCGATCCCTTGGCGCGATGTTTTCAAAAAAGATATCGACAAATATTCAGAGCCCGGGCTCGTGCTTCGTGGCAGTCGTATTAAGGCAGAAATCACACAAAAAGAATTGGCAAACGCCATAGGTGTTAGTCAACACCATATCAGCGAAATGGAAAGTGGAAAAAGACCTATTGGAAAGGCAATGGCTAAACGGTTTGCAGATTTTTTTAAAACAAACTACAGAATTTTCCTTTAATCTGAAAAAAATTTCGCTCGTTTTTCTCTATCTCGGCTTCGCAACTTTTTGCTGCATAAGTCATGCTGCCTGAAGCGCCTTTCTCACCAACCTCAACATATCAGAGAAGGTTGCATGTCCCTATCTCATACCAGGCGGTCTTTTCTCCATTGAGCAGTTTCTACCGGCTAACCCGATCTTCCGGCAGACACACCGGACTATGAAGACCTATCAAAAGTCGCAAGAGGCGATGTCTTAAGAATGGCTGTAATAGAAAGGCCTATAATTGTTTCAAGTCCGTTACATCTCAAAGGACCTTGAACAATCCTCACTCTTCGCCCCCCAATGTACCGCCGGATTCATGATGATGGTTCGCACGATTGCCTCCTGAACATCTCCGGGGAGGTCTGCAAGGATATCTTCGTGGTTTTTTTGCATCGCATCGAGCGGCTCATCCGAACTGCTTGCATGATCCACTTTAATTTGGGTTGCGGGAATGATTCCAAGGGTAAATGGAGGGGTGACGAATGAAGGAGTGGCTAAAGCCATTAATCTAGCTATGAGATGGGGCGGCTGGGATGGCTGGGAAGAATCCCTTACAAACTGAATTTGTCTCGTAGGCTGCCCGTCCACATAACGATAACCAGCTGTTGCGATAATAGCTGTAGAAATAGCCCTGCTCGTTGTTTTTGTTAAAAAATTTTAAAAAGCATCTCATTTTATTCGAAAATTTTCTACAAAAAACTCCAAAAAGAGCGGCAATCCTTAAAGGAACGAGTTTTCCTTCAATCTTCTAGAGAAAAAAGAGCATTCACAAACTCTCGTGCATCAAAGGCGATGAGGTCTTCCAGCTTTTCGCCAACGCCGATCCAAAAAGTGGGCAGGTGGAGCTCTTTTTTGATGGCGACGATGATGCCGCCTTTCGCAGATCCGTCCCATTTGGTGAGAAGAAGGCCGGAGATGGGGGTGAATTGGTGAAAGGTTTTTGCCTGGTCTAAAGCATTTTGTCCAATGGTCGAATCAAGGATCAGAAGTGTTGCGTGGGGAGCATTCGGGACCTGTTTGCTGCAGACGCGCTTGATTTTCTCCAGCTCCTGCATGAGAGAGGTTTTTGTATGGAGGCGGCCTGCCGTGTCGATGATGACAAGATCGATTTTACGCGCCTTGGCTGCCTCAAGCGCATCAAAGACGACAGAGGAGGGATCGCTTCCGGTTTTAGATTTGACGAGATCTACGTTCGCTTTTTTAGCCCAAAGCTCGAGCTGTTCGACGGCGGCCGCACGATAGGTATCTGCCGCGGCGATGAGCACTTTTTTCCCCTCTTTTTGGAACTGGTGGGCCAGTTTCGCAATCGAAGTGGTTTTTCCGCTGCCGTTGACTCCGACGACGAGGAGCACAAAGGGGGAGAGATTCATCTCGATTGGATGTGTTCGATCGGTTAAAATGAAAAGCAGTTCGTTTTTGAGAAAAAGGATGATTTTATCGAAAGTGGCAGAGGGGTTTTCCTTGAGATATTTTCGTGTTTTTTCGGTAAGATCCTGAGATGTGGCAACGCCAAGGTCAGCTTCGTAAAAAATCTCTTCTAACTTTTCAAAGAGGGCGACATCCTCCTTTTGGGAGAATAGACGGCGCAGTTTGTTGCCGATGGAAAATTTTGCTTTTGTTAGAAAAGAGAAGATTTTTTTAATAGGCGATTTGAATATGCGAAGCATGCTTTTTATGGGTTGAATGAAACTACAATCTATCACATAAGGGAAATAATCAGATAGGAGTTCTATGTTTACCATACCCGGGAAGATTCCCGTGACCATTCGTCCGGTTTTTTTGATCGTAGCACTATTGATCGGCTATTGGAGCAGCACAAGTTTTTCAGCCGCCTTTCTTTGGATGGGCATCATTACCTTTTCCGTGCTTGTCCATGAATTTGGACATGCGCTGAGCGCCTATTATTTGGGACAAAGGCCGAAAATTGAACTCGTTGCTATGGGCGGAAGAACTTCCTACGACGGCAAAGGACTATCGCTGCCCAAACAATTTTTGATCGTTTTTGATGGGCCTCTTTTTGGTTTTTTTCTTTTTTTGGCCGCCTATTTTTTATTGCAATCTTCCACCTTTCATGCGCCTGTGATCGTAGAATCATTGAAAATTTTTTCCTTCATTAACCTTTGGTGGACGATCATCAATCTTTTACCGATGCTTCCCCTGGATGGCGGGCAGATGCTTCGGATCTGTTTGGAATTTTTCTTTGGTATTCGAGGATTCAAAGCGTCTCTGTTCATCGGAATGTTGGTGGGTCTGCTTTTGGGCCTTCTCTTTTTTGTATTGCAAAACTATTTTATGGGAGCTTTGTTCTTTTTCTTCTCATTCGAAAGCTTTGATCTTTTTCGAAAGTCGAAGAATTTGACGACAGTCGATCGCAAGGAGGAGTATGCGGAAGAGCTGTTAGAAGCAGAAACTGCTATGAAGCGAGGCGATTTTCGAAAGGCCAAGGATCTTCTGACCCTCATTCGTCAAGAGACCAAACAGGGAATGATCTTTACTTCTGCGACGCAATATCTTGCGCTTCTTTTCTTGGAAGACAAAAACCGCCATGAAGCCTACGAGCTGTTGCAATCGATACAATCCACGATTGAGGAGGCGGTCATTCCCCTCTTGCACGAACTTGCCTATGAAGAAAAGAATTATGTTCTAGTCTCAGAGCTTTCCTCTTCTTGCTATCAGCAAAATCCGGTGCAAGAAGTGGCCCTTCGCAATGCGCGCGCATTCGCGGCGCTTCGTCGGCCAAAATTGTCCGGAGGATGGCTGTCGACTGCTCTGGAACTTGGCAAAATCCCGCTCGATCAGATCCTTGCGGAGGAGATTTTTGCATTCGTTCGGGAAGATCCTGAGTTTCGCCATTTTTTCAAGATAAAATAGCCCTCCCGTTCGAGAGGGCTATCTTGTTTTACTTCATTTTGAGAGTCAAAAAGCGCGTTGTGTTATTGGGAAAGCAAATCAAGAGGACGATATGCTTTTTGTTCGCACTCTTCTGCACCTCGTCATAGAAATCATTCGTGGATTTGACCACCCTTTGATTGACTTGCAAAATGAAGAGGCCGGGCCGGATTCCTGCTTTTTCTGCAAGGGATCCCGGTTTGATGCGGTTGATGACGATTCCCTCGGAGGGCAGAGAAGCATAGCCCCAGCGTCTTGCCAACTCTGGAGTGACGGTTTTGACATCGGAAACCTCAATGCCGAGCTGCGTATTCTCAGCTTTTGCAAGGGCATTGTCCGGAGCGGAGGTGAGAGCAACGGAGAGGCTTTGATACTTGCCGGCTCTCAAGACTTTCAAATTGACTTTTGAATCGGGGTCGAGAAGGGAAATTTCATTGCGGAAAGATGCTAAGTTTTTTATGGGCAGATCATTGTATTCGACAATAATATCGCCCTGCTTTACTCCTGCCTTTTCTGCAGGGGAATCTTTGGTGATCTCCGCGACAAGAACTCCTTGAATTTTTTCCAGATTGAACGCTTCGGCAATCTCTTTGTCGACAGCTTGTAAATAAACGCCGAGATATCCGCGTTTGACCTGGCCGGTTTTGGAGATCTGGTCGATCACGTGTGCAGCCATATTGCTAGGTATGGCAAACCCAATGCCCATCGAGCCGCCGCTTTGAGAAACAATCGCGGTATTGATGCCGATCACGTCTCCTTGAATGTTGCACAGAGGGCCTCCCGAATTTCCGGGATTGATGGGGGCGTCCGTTTGGATAAAATCTTCAAGATCGGCAATGCGCAGATCTTTTCTTCCCGTTGCACTAATGACGCCCACTGTAAGTGTGGCTTGCAGAGCAAAAGGGCTTCCGATCGCAATGGCCCATTCGCCAATTTCCAGTTGATCCGAATTGCCAAAATTCAAATAGGGCAAATCTTTGCTATCGATTTGGATGACGGCGAGGTCGGTTCTAGGATCGGTGCCGATAAGTTTTGCCTCTTTTTCTTCCCCGTTGTTCAACACGACGGTAATTACGGTAGCATCTTTGACAACGTGGTAGTTGGTCACGATTTTTCCGTCAGGAGAAATGATGAATCCCGATCCGCCGGCCGTTTGGGGTTTGGGGTTTGGGTGGTATCCGGGATGTCCCGGAGCTCCAAAGAATTTACGAAAGAACTCGTCGGAAAAATAATCGAAAGGATTTTCATAGTCGTCGGGAGAGCGGTCCTCTCCATATTCGTAGACGGGCACATATTGCGAGCGAATGAATACAACCGCAGGAATCGCTTTTTTCCCTACAACTGAAAATCCCTTAGCACTTTCTACTAATGCTTGGCTATTTTGAGCAAAGTTTTGAAAGGGCAAAAGTGAAGAGACGCAAAAAACAAAAAACCATTTCGAAAATGTCCATTTCATAAAACCACCTTTTTTGCTGAGGTTCAGCATCATTATATTCCGAAACCGGCAAAAGCACAACGACTAAAGCGCAAGGAGCGGCAATGGCTCTTGTTTTGCCGAACGGAATTTTTTATTTTCCCGTTCTGCCAAATCGCGTCCTGCAAAAGAGACGAGAATGCCCTGGTCGATTTTTTCGAGGAGCTGTTTGTTGACGGCGCTCGCAATTTCCTCGCTTCGAGCGCTGAGTATTTTCTTTCGAAAAGAGGCGCGAAGAGCCTTGTCTTTTTTGGAGCGCAGCCAGTCAAAAGCAATGATGGCCCTCGATCCTGGAGGCGTGGGTGCGTCGATTTGTTGCAAGATGCCCAGCTTTGCTTCTTCGAGATCTTCTTTTGTGAATTTTTTCTCGGATATGAGATGGATTGAAGCGTGGAAGACATCATAGCTATTTTTAATCGAGGGGTCTCGATAAGAATAAAAATAGAATTGCCCCGAAGAGGGCGAGTAGACGGCGCCGCTTCCATAAGCGCCCCCTTTTTCCCGAATCTCTTTATGCAGCAGAAGGTTTGCCATGAGTTCTGCTCCCACAAAAAGATAGGGGGCGTCTTCATGGGTGTAGCCGATCGTTTGATAGGCAAGGGAGGAAAAAGCAACCGGCGAGGCGATGATTCTTGCTTGGGAGAGCGGTTTAGGAATTTCGATTTTGGGGAAAAGTTTTTTTTTCTCATTGGAGGGAAGGTCCAACAATCCATAGAAATCATTTTTGGAAAGAAGATCTAACTGGCTCTTCTCACAGCAAAAGATGAGGCTGCGCCTTGGGTTTTTGAAAATTTTTTCTTCGAGAGAGGAGAAAACCTCGATGAGGCGATCCGTGGAGGCGGTAGGCTTTTTTGCCATTTCTTGGATCTTTTTGAAAAAGGACACGCCTTGCCACAGCTCTTGCAGGGCGCCCGGAGCAGAGAGGCCGGAAAGAGAGAGGTTGATGGCATAGCGCATGGCTTTTTGATTGACCGCATTCTCCATCAGGGTGGCCTGTTGCAAAAGAAGCTGTTCGACGCGTCCTTTTTCCTTGAAATTGGGAAAAAGCGTCTCTTCTAGAATTTGCAACAGTTTGCCGCTATTTCGCTCCAATGCTTTGCCTCGGATGGCAAAAGAGGGCTGAAAAGCATGAGGGTTGTCCGCCTGAATGTGAAGAGTGGTATAGGCTCCGACCCCCCCTGTATACGAGAGTTGTTTTTCGAGCTGCGTTTTGTAAGGGCCTCCTTTCACTCCTACTTCTGAAAGGAAATGGGTGAAAAGGGGGAGATAGGAGAGCTCTTCTTCGTCGAGATGGGGCAGATCAAAGATCAGATCCGCGTAGAGGATGTCATTGGTGAATACGTCATGGTGGAAAAGAAGCGTCTTGTGCTTTTCTACAAGATCTAGAGGATAATCTTTGATTCTTTGGGGAATATCCTTTTGCGAAAGGATCGGAAGGAGCGAAAGGCCCTGCTTTTCCATCTCTTCTTGATAGGTAAGAAGGGCCAGGCTCTCCTCGACTATTTTTTTCTTTTCGGCATCTGAGAGCTTGCCTTCAATCTCTTTTAGTTTTTTCTTTTCCAGCGCCTCTTCTTTCTTCAGAAGGTGCAAATCGGGAGAAAGGCACAAATCGACACGATGGGTATTGAGGAGAAAATATTGTTCGATGAGAGAAGGAAGATAGCGTTTATTTTGCAAACGCTCGCGCAGCTTTTTAAAAAGGGAGTGGATCGAGAGCGCATCTTCGCTTTTTCCTCCCAACTGTTTGGAGAGGGCCGCTCGCATAAAAAGAGAGAGGCCGTAAGGAGCATCGCCGCCGTTGATTTCTAAGCGTTCGAATTCCAATTGATGGAGAGAGGCATTGACAAGGTCTTCGGCAAATCCCCCGCTTGCGAGCGATCGTAGAGTTTTTAGAATGAGGTCCAGGAGAGCTTTTTGATCCTCTTCTTTGCATCCCTTGCAAATCAAAAGCCAGGGGATTTCGCTCATCTCGGCGTCAAATGAGGAGGAGGCCTCCTGGCAAAGCTTTGATTCCAAAAGAAGGGATTTTAAGGGGGATGCATCGCTCTCCATCAAGATACTGTCGAGGAGCGTCAATGCCAGAGAGGTCTCCTGATCGACAAGAGGGCAGGTCATCCAGCCAAAAGAGAGAAAATGGCTATGTTGCAAGTCCTCCTTTTCCTGGGCCGGATAAAACGCTTTTACAGGAACGGGGGCGGATAGAGGCTTTTGTTTCGGGATGGATGGAAGAGAGGGGCGCGGCTGGACTTTCTTGAGCACCTGATCTTCGATGAAATCCAGATGTTTTTCCAAGGCTAAATTACCATAGAAAAAGAAGAGGCAGTTGGAGGGGTGGTAATAGGTGTGGTGAAATTCCAAAAGCTCTTTATAAGTGAGGTTGGGAATCTCCTTGGGATCTCCTCCGGAATTGTAAGCGTATGGGAGGTCGGGGAATAGGTGAAGCATCATCTCGTGCCAAAGGCGAGAGTCGGGAGCATTCATTGCCCCCTTCATTTCATTATAGACAACGCCCTTGAATAGCAGGGGTGAAGAGGGGTCGGCGGGTTTTGCGAATTCCAGACGATGCCCTTCTTGTAAAAAACTCAAATACTTGATTTCGGGGAAAAAAACAGCATCCAGATAGACTTCTAAAAGATTATAAAAGTCCTTTTCTACCTGCGAGCTTGCAGGATAGCAGGTGAAATCGGCTCCCGTCATGGCATTCATAAAGGTATGAAGGCTTCTTTTTCTCATTGAAAAAAAGGGGTCTTTGACGGGAAATTTTTTGGATCCGCACAGGGAGATATGCTCTAAGATATGGGGAGCTCCTTTGGAATCTTTCGGAAGCGTTTGAAAGGAAAGAGAAAAGAGATTTTCATCATCGTCATTGGCCAGGTGGAGAACTTGCGCTTTTGTCGGCAGGTGTGTCAGCTCGATTAGGTGCACGCGAATTTCTTCGATGGGCAATGACTTGGTGACGACAAAGTTTTTGTAATGATCGTTGACAGCGAATGGTTTTTTTTTCATAGCGACCCTTTTTGGCAAAATAAAAGATTAGAAGAGAATCGGTTTTTGGTCTACGAAAAAAATCTGCACATCAAACACTAAGAGATTGATTTTTAGTCTATTGTCGGTTCTTTGGAGGGACTAGAAGGGATATTGGCCTTAAGCTACTCATTCCCTGCAGAAAATTACTTTCAATTTCTGCAATTTTCCTGCGCCTTTTCGATGGAGAGAATTTTTTTTGCAATATATTTTCTATAGTATTAGATTTCTTTGGAAAAAAGAAGGAGGATTCAATATATCGATGATATTTTTCAGCATTTTTTTCAGGAGCCGAGAATGGAGTACCAGCTGATGAAGGCAATGATATTCGTTCCTATATCCGAATTCCCGTTGCGATTGTTCTTTCTCTTATGAGTGCCGGCTTTGGAATGAAATGCTACGAGTGTATTTTCAAAAGAGAGGAGTTAGTACAAAGGGAATTTGAATTGGTAACAGGTCAAGAAAGGGTTGTTAGTCAAATTCGAGGTAATATGAAGGAAGCAGGCCAGCATCTTGTTGCGGGAGCGTCTGGAGCGGCAGAACTCTATCAAGCATGTAAATCTCTATTCAAAGCATTTACCTGGGTTGCTGCGGGTACAGCTGCATTTTCAGCCACAACTCTTGGTTTTATCTTGCCTGGTTTTTGTGGTTCAGTGTTTGGAGCGTGCTCCGGTGTGATTAGATTTACAAGTAATTGGTTTCAATCAAGCAGGATAAAAAGGGAGATAAATGAACAGATTCAGAAGCGGATGGTTTGGAGTGGCATTGCTTCGACTGTATCGGCATTTGCTTCTTATTATTTTTTTACGAAGTAATTGTGTCGTTTTTGTTAATGCCTAAGCTTTTGAGGGATTATGTCGTCGATAGTAAATGGGTTGTGCAGTTTTGTCTCTTGTAAAAAACGGCCTTGTTCACTTCTTCGGTCAGTTTCTTAGACTGCTGTCTGTGTTTTTTAATGAAGACATTGAACTTGCGTCTTATTGCCCCTGACCGAAACTTTCTCTCTCAAGGTGAACAAGGCCTAAAAAACCTACAGAAGAGCCTTGGAAAGTTGCCTATACTCGAATTGCAAAAAAAACCCTTCTTACCGGTGCTTCGGTTTGTTGGCTTTTTGGTCCTTTATCAGCAATTTGTGCCATGATTGTCAATATCGCTCTTTCTATTTTAACCAGAGATGCAAGAAATACCGATTGGTTCGATACAAAAAACGCTGTTCAACAGATAAAAAAAGCCTTTTATGATAATATGTCTATTCAAAACTTAGGAAGGCAGGCAGTGTTTGGATTTTGGGAAATTTTTGCAAAAGATCCTTTATTTTTTTCAGCAGCTGGCTTTTTGACTGTAGAAAGTTTTCACTGTGAGATAGGGGTTATTATTTTTGTAGCTCTTTACGTGATGCTAATAGGTCCGCTTATAGAAGAAATTTTATTTAGGGGTTTTTTGCAGGACAAAATACGCGATCTTCAAGTCCTTTTATTTCACGAAAAAGCAGATGTTGGTGAGCGAAAACTCATACGATCGTTTATTCAAGGTCTTGCGTTTGGTGCATGTCACTATCATCCAGCTCAATCGTTTTTTAATTTGTTCTTTGTGCCACAAGCGTTCTTGTTTGGTTTTTCTTGTGGAGCAACAAAAGAAGAAGAGCGAAACCTTTGGAGCACCCTTACAACACACTCTCGAGGAAATGCAATTGTTTACACAAGACTTGCAATCACTTCTCAACTTTGGAAACTAAACCATTGGACGGGACCACTCGTTAAAGTCACCATAACACCCGATTTTCTTAAAGGCTTTGGTTATTACTTTCCCCGAATTTTGGGAAAATAAATGTTGGGAATGTTTGAGGGTTGTTGTTTCACTGAACAAGAAAACGTTATTGTGGCAACCTTTTTGACTGCATAGTAACAGTGGTTAGCCTCGTAGCTGGGGTGTGACAAACAATCAGAAGACGTCCAACAATGGCCCAAGAGAGCCGTAGTACTACCCCCCTATTTTTTGTCCAACTTTACTACACAAACCTTTCAATAAAATCTTGACTTCACAACAACAAAACCGTCACAATGTTTAGTCATTTTTCCCGATAGGATAAAAATGAAGAAAGAACGGCCTGGTGAATTGCACCAGAAAATCAAGCGGCTACGAACATCCAGAGATGCGCTGAAGCATCACAATTATGAAAAAACCCAGCAGAACAAAAAACTTCGCGACAGGAATGTAGAGATTGCTGAAAGTCGCGATCATTGGAAAGATCGTAATAAAGAGCTTGACCAGCAAAAGGAAGGCCTGGAGCAACAAATACAAGTTGCGCAGGAGAGATTACTGGAGGCTCAAGAGAAGATACAGACTGCAAAGAAAGAGATAGAGCGCGAGCGAATACGAGCTGATGAGGAACGCAGGCGCGCAGATCAACTCCAAACTGAAATTGAAGCAGCTCGAAAAAAAAAACAGGGGTCTTGAAAATTTGATTCCAAAGATGGGAGAGAAAGCCCCGCGTGGTTGGTATCCCATCTTGATGATCATCATGTGCATTAGGCTAGTGCTCCAAGCTACTATTTCATTTCGCGCAGCTCCTAAGGCGATTCATATTGCATTTTCTCAATTCGATGCTGTCAAAGATCAACCGATTCCAACATACAAAAGCATCAGCAGATGGCTAACGCAGATAGGTCTCTATAAGTTGAATTGCCCGAAAGAACAAGCAAATGACTGGGCACTAGTCATTGACAATTCAGTCCAAATTGGTACTCAAAAATGTCTTGTAATTTTAGGAATGCGTCTGAGTAAGTTTCAGAAGGGAAAAGCACTAACTCTCGAGGACATGGAAGTACTGATTATAGAGCTCCATGATCAGTCCAACGCGAATATTGTCTGCAGGGCATTGGAGAATGCACAGAAAAAAATTGGAAAGGCTGCTATGGTATGCGCTGATGATGGTTCAGATCTCCGAGGCGGAATTGAACTGTTTTGTCAGAAGCATGGTGCTGGCCGCGTTTTTGACACTATTCATAAAATTGGCACTTTTTTAAAAAAGATTTTCGAGGATGATTCGGAATGGCAAGCTTTTTCAACAGCTGCGGCAGCTGCCAAGAATAAGATGCAGCAAACACAGGCAGCTCATCTCATGCCACCCAACCAAAGGACGAAGTCTCGATTCCTCAATATCGAGATTCTTGCGCGATGGGGAATTGACATTATGGTTGCCATAGATACGCCGAACCATCCTGACAAGGATCTGCTCGAACAATACTGTGGCTGGATTCGTCAATATACAGGGCTCATTGAAAGATTGAAACAATTTGACCTCATCAGTCGGAAAACTAGACAGTATATCCGCGAGAATGGAGTGAGTTTTAGCACAGGAGAGCAGATAGATGCATTTTTGGAAGAGGAAATGAAGTCCTTAAATTTTAATGCAGAAGCATGCGAATACGCTGGAGCGCTGATAGATTTCTTCTACGAACAGTCGAAAGTCGTCCCTTTTGGACAAACCTGGCTTGGTTCAAGCGAAATCATAGAATCTCTATTTGGAAAATTGAAAAGTCTCGAGAATGACCAAAGCAAGGGAGGCTTCACGCCGCTTATTCTGGGAGTAGCTGCGTGCGTCGGTAAAGTGGATATTGCTTTGGTGAAGGCAGCCATGACACATATAAAGATAAGTGATGTCGACACGTGGACAAGAGAACAGGTCGGATCGACGCTACTTTCCAGAAGAAGGAAAGCTTTGGCGTTCTGGAGAAAAAAGAATTTTCAAAAAAATATTGTACACGGTGCGCCAAGAGAAGCTGCGCACTTCTACTGGTGAAAGTCCAGGCATAAAAAGTGGATAGCCACCACATTATGTAGCGAATCTTGCAACTCCGGAGGTAACAAAAGAGCTGAAGCGTAGATAGCGAAACATTCGAGCCAAAACCGTGAGGTGAATGCGTTAAGTCTCGAGAGGTATATCGTGCAAGCCGAAACTTTCGTATTAGGAGCAGGCAACAGATGGGAAGCGGGTCAAAATGGCGAAACCCTGCGATCATCAAGCACCGGGATATTAAGCATTGGCGAGCTTGTAGAGAAGTGTGACGGAACTTGGGAAGTCCTTATTGCTCTCCGAAGGGAGTATTTGTGGTTCAAGCGCCATGAACGTAAGACTGCAAAGATGGGATAAGGATGGCGGAGTCCACCATAGTAGCGAGGAACCGAGTAACGATCGGGGAGCAAAGGGTGGATAGAACAGAAACGAACGAAAAGGTGGAAACAATGTCTGTACACAGCAAAGACAGATATACAGTGTCAATGAAGCTGGATCGTATAGGAGATCTTTCGGCAGGAAATCATGATCTGGTGTTCAATAATCTGGGACATCTTATCAACGAGGAAATGCTGATGAGAGCATTTGCACAGCTTGATGGAACTAAAGCTGTAGGAATTGATGGTATAACAAAAGAAGCATATGGCAAAAATCTGGAGGAAAATCTCCGAATGCTCGCTGCGAAAGTGCATCGGGCGCAATATGCGCCACAACCATCAAAGATAGTTGAAATACCCAAAGCAGATGGAGGCAAAAGACCTCTGGCAATATCCTGCATAGAGGACAAATTGGTGCAGATGGCAGCGGGAGAGATTTTGAACAAAATCTATGAACCGCTCTTTCTGCCGAGTTCTTTTGGATATAGGCCCGGGAAAAGCTGCCATGATGCTATTACCGCTTTGCACCAAGCAGTATACGAGTGCAAAGATGGCGCTCTATTGGAGATTGATATTCGGAAGTATTTTAACTCTATTCCACATATGGAAATGGAGGCTATACTACAGAAGAAAATCAACGATCCAAAATTCCTGAGGCTGATACATATTCTGTTGCAAGCAGAAACCATCACAAACGATGGGGTAGTGCAAAAGAATTTAGTCGGATGCCCACAGGGATCGGTCACTTCACCGATTTTATCAAATATCTACCTACATGAAGTGGTGGATAGTTGGATAGAATCCATTCGAACATATCTCAAGGGAAAGATCTTTCCGATTCGTTTCTGCGATGATATGGTATTTGTATTCGAATGCAGTGAAGATGCGGAAAGGTTCTATAGAGCGTTTACCCAAAGGTTGCAGAAATATGGACTTGCGGTTCACGAAGACAAGTCGCATCTGCACTCCTCGGGATCGAAAAGAATAGCAGAAATGGCGGCCAAGAAACAAAAGCTGCCTGTTTTCAAATTTCTGGGATTTACCTTCTTCTGGGAAAAAGCGCAGAAAGGGAACTTCTGGAGATTAAAAGTCCGCAGCAGAGGAGATCGGAAGCACTCGAAACTTCAGGGATTATCAAAATTTCTGAAAGAGAATAAAGCCATGAAAACCTTGATAATGTTTCAACAGATACTGCCAATCATCAAAGGGTGGATCAACTATCATGCAGTGACCGACAACTCTAGAGCGGTAAACGGATTTATCTTCCAATGCGAAAGAGCTATCTTCAAATGGATCAACAGGAAAGGTGGCAGAAAGAAAATGAGTTGGGAGAAATTCGAGAAAGTTCTGGAAAAAGTGGGCTTTCCAATGAAGTGGAAAATCAAATGCATCATAGGAACTCCTAAGGTAATCAAAACCTAAAAGGACTGTTCGGGAGCCGGATGCGGGAAACCTGCAAGTCCTGGTTCTGAGGAGGGGGGAGCGGAGCAATCCGCTCCTCTACTCACCAATCGGCTGGAGCCGTCAGGAGCGAAGCGATTGGTTTTTAGTGGTCAACTATCAATTTGTCACACCCCACCTCGTAGCAAATCCATCAATGAGCTTTTCAGAAGCACTTGTGTGGCTTCTTTGATCGGAGGCGCTATCGCAAGAGTTTTTGACGTGGTTGCGACGAAGGTAATTGACAAAAATGCTGTAGTAAGAGCTCCGGCATTTAAGTGAAAAAGAGGGTTTCTCACAAAATGATTGTAGGAAAAATTATTCGGTTATCTTTAAACGAGAGACAAGATCTTCTCTTCGAATCTTTAGCTCATCTAAAGCAATGAGATCGGCTTTTATCTGATACTCGAGCGTAAAGTAGGCCGGATCAGTAGAAGATAGATCCTGCAAACTTTCTTTCATCAGCACGATGCGCTTTTCAAGAAAGGTTTGCATCTCTTCCGAAACGTCGATCTCTTTTTTTAGAAGATCTTGAATTTCGTCCATAAAGTTATTTTTTCTTGTGGAGTTTTTTTTCCATCAATTTGCATTCTCGGGCCAGATAATTCCATTCCCCAACGTAAAGAATGAGATTGTTGTAATCTTTGTGGATTTTTTTTGAATTGGGATGTTTTGCATTCATCTCCTTTCGAAGAGAACTGAGAGTTTTTCCTACTTTTTTGTCCCATGCAACGAGTGTTCTGCGATAGGGGTTTTTTGCTTTTCTCAACATAAAGGCCCTCAATATGTTTTATTCCTAATGTTTATTATACAAAATTAAAAACATTATTTTGAATTTTATTTTAATATGGCAGATATATATGTGTTAATTATCTGATTATTAATAAGTTTGAAGTGAGATGCTTTTGTGGGGAAAATGCTTTTTTTCCGAAAGAGGCCATGGTATAGTAGGGCAAAAAGAGGCTCCTCTTTATGAAAAAAATCAACCTGCTTCCCAATATGATCACGGCTTTTGGTCTGGCTTGCGGACTTTTTGTCATTTTTAAGGTAAATATGGTGGAGGTGGGGGCAAGCTACTATGATGTCTTAAAAACCTCTGCTTTTCTTCTGCTCTTGGCAGCCTTTGCCGATTTTATCGATGGCGCGGTCGCAAGAGCCCTGAATGCCGAGACGGAATTTGGGGTGATGTTTGATTCGATGGCGGACTCTATTTCTTTTGGCGTTGCACCGTCTGTGTTAATGCTCAAGAGTTTAGGTCTGGAACAAGGGACATGGGCATCCTTTCTTGGGATCGCCGGAGCGATGATTTTTTCTCTATGCGGCGTGCTTCGTCTTGTTCGGTTCAATATCAAAGCTACAGAGGTAAAGGGAAACATCTTGCAGATGATCGAACAAAAAAAACATTTTACGGGACTGCCTATAGACGCTGCTGCTGCTGCGGCTGTGGCTGCAAATCTACTTTTTTTTGCTCCCTTTTTAGGGGTTATGCAAGAGATCGGAGAGATCACGCGCGCGCTTATTTTGACGGGTGTGATGATTGTGCTCGGATACCTCATGGTCAGCCACTGGAAATTCCCAAGTTTGAAGGGTCTGCATTTTCGCCTACCCTCTTTTTATCTAGCGTTATTCACCGTTCTTTTGGCCATTTTTATCCTTTACGGCGCTTTGCACTATTTCCCGCTTCTTTTAGCGGCCGGCTCTTGGGGATATGTGTTGATCGGCCTTATTTTTGCCATCATTCGCGTGATTGCCGGCAAGAAGTCTAAGACCTTAGAAGATTTTGAACCCGAAGATGATGAGAGCGACTACGAATAGGAAAAACGATGATTTATTGTCTGCTTTTTTTGCTTGCCGGCGGTGTGATTTTTTTGCTTTATCAGTCGCAGAGGGCAATCAAAGAGAGTTTTAAAGCCCTTTCGCTTGACGTGATGGAGGGTGCTACGCGCTCTTTTTTACAGCTAGCGGGAAGCGTTTTTGAAAAATATCAAGAGGGAGCAAAGGGGGAGTTTGAAAAAAAAGAGAAGGAGATTGCTTCTCTGCTAGCTCCTCTCAAGGAATCGCTGGTCCGCATCGATGAACAGCAGCAGAGGTTGGAGAGGCAAAGAGAGGGCGCTCATGCGACCCTTTCTTCCCAAATGAATGCTCTTATGCAGTCGGAAGCATCTCTTCGCAAAGAGACGGCGGAGCTTGCCAAAGCGCTTAAGTCTCCCAATGTCCGAGGCTCATGGGGACAGATGCATTTGCGCAGGGTAGTCGAACTTGCGGGGTTGACTGCGCATGCGGATTTTTCCGAGCAGCAAACGGCCTATTCTTTCGATGGAATGTTACGGCCCGATCTGATTGTTCACTTGCCTCAGGAAAGGCAGATCGTCATCGATGCCAAGACGCCTTTAGATGCATATCATGAGGCGATGCTTTGTTCAGATGAGAAGAGTCGGCGGGAAAAGCTTCTTCTTTATGTGCAGCAAATCAAAAAGCAGCTCAAAGACCTTTCCAGCAAGGAATATTGGAAGGCATTTTCCCTATCTCCAGATTACGTGATTCTTTTTTTGCCCTCCGAAGCTTTTTTTAGTACAGCCATAGAGGTAGACGGCTCTCTAATTGAAGAAGGCGCTATGCAGAATGTGATGATTGCGACGCCGACGACCTTAATTGCAATCCTAAGAACCGTTAGTTTTGTATGGAAGCAGGACAGCATTTCTAAAAGCGCAAAACAGATTGCTCAAATGGGTGGAGAGCTCTATGAGAGGCTTTTTTCGATGAATGGCCATTTTATGAAGCTCGGCAAAGCTCTTTCGACTGCAAGCGAGTCCTATAATCATGCGATGACCACTTTGGAATCGCGCGTGCTTGTTTCCGCACGCAGGCTCAAAGAGATGGGCGTCGGCAGGGGGGGCAAGGAGATTCCCGAGGCCTCTTCTATTGAGACAGGCTTGCAAGAATAACCGAAAAAGGTTATGCAAAAAAAAACGGAGGAACAAATGATTGAAGAGAAAGAAGTTTCAGTGGACCAAAAACGCGTCCGAGTGGTTTTAGCCACTCTAATTTTTATTGCCTTTGGAACGATCGCCCCCTTGTTGCAAAACCAGCTCGCCACCGGGATCTTGGTCAATGCTCTTCTTTTTACTGCGGTTCAGCTTATGGGACTCAGATCTGCAATTTTTGTCGGTCTTTTCCCAAGCCTTGTTGCGTTAGCTGTTGGCTTTCTCCCGCTCTCTTTTGGCTGCATGATTCCTTTCATTATTTTGAGCAATGCTCTTCTGGTTGTCCTTTTCCATTTCTTAAAAGGGAAACCCTATGCAGGAAGCGTAATTCTTTGCAGCGTCGCGAAGTTTCTTTTTCTCTTTTTGCCGGCCGCTCTCTTTGCGAAGACCTTGTTCTCTCAAGAAGTTGAGATGCAGCTTCTCGCTCTTTTTGGCGGCATGCAGCTTTTGACGGCGCTCATGGGAGGGGCTCTCTCAAAAGGAGTCGTGCTCCTTTTGAGAAAAACTCCCTTTTTTCGCTATTGATCAATCGATGTAACGAAGTAGGCGGGAAAAGCAAAACTATTATTGGATCTAGGGCTGGCTTTGAGAGACACCTTTTTTCCAATGTAAGGATTTAAATCTACTCGTGTGCTATAGAGAATGGCAACTTCAGAGGATTCTGTCTTGAGAAGAAAATCTCCCGGGGGATCTTTTATAAGTGTAGAGTCATAAGGCTCCACCACGCCCGAAAGCGTCTGCCCGTTGATTTCTTGTTCTCGATAAAATTGTGCAATATCCTTATCGGCATTGAGCTGGCGCCAGGCAGAAAAAAGCCCTTCTTCTACTGCAAGCCAAGAGCTCATTTTTTTTGTGATGACCGCGCATTTTGCTGCTGTCGTTGCAGCTGGGCTTTTTGGCTGGGTGGGTTGCTTTTTTATTGCCAACTCTGTTTTTGCAGGCGGTGTTGCATTTGTTTCTTTATAGGTCACGTTTTGAGGCAGGTCCATTTTTGTTTCCAAAAAAGAGAGCTTTTTTTGCAGGTAGTTGTCTTGTACAAGAGCAAGGCCCTCTTTGGCTTGGCGAATGTATTCGGGAAAGTCCGTGTAGCCATGGAGAATCGATTCAAACTTTTGGGTAGGCTCGTCAAGAGACATCTCGTTAAACGGCTTTTTGCACTCTTCCTGGGCAAGCGAGTAGGCGGACTGCAGAAGGCTCTCTCCCTCTTTTTTGCGCGCTTGAATTTGGGAGAAATATTCCACGTCGCCAGCTTTGTCCACGAACTCTTTTGCGACAAAAAAATGGACGTTGTTTGGGGGTTTGATTTCCAGCCATTTGTGATCGGCTGCTGCGATTTCTCCCTCCACATGGTCGCCATGCATCAGCTGTCCAATGATGGGAGACTCGGTGTCGGGGCTAAGACGGATGTTGATGCGGTTGGCCTCTACCGTATTGTCGATGATATAGCTTCTGAAGACGAAAAACCTCATGTCTTCCGGAGGCGAGATGATCCAGAAATCACCTTCTTGCCCGGTGACTAAAACGAAATCGTTTTTCTTGAGTTCTCGGACGATATGGCCATCCAGTCCCGGACGGCATCTCATGCGTACGCGGTTTTTTATGATTTTTCCGGAAAAGCTTTCGAAAGAAGCGGCTGCAAGGGCGTTGCTAACTTCTTTAGGGTTTGTTGATTCTTGACTTGGAGCGGCAGCATTGCCGAGACCAAAGAGCATCAGGGTACATGTAAAATAGAAAAGAAACTTCATCATCTGGATCTCCTTTAGAGCGGATATCTTCCAAAATAATCAAGAGGTTTCTTTTTCACAACTATAAACCGCGTGAAACAAATCAAGTAGGGAAAAAAAGAAAAGCTCGCAACCGGCTTAACTATTCAAAACAGCTCGTAAATGTTCGCAATTTTTTTCTCCGCAAGTGCACCCGAAAGGTTCTTTTAGGTGGACGCGGTATTGATCATTTGAGTCGAGAGGATTGGTGACGAGATAAAGATGATCTGCCGTTTCTTTGATTTCCCATGAACGAAAGGTGAGGTCTTTATCCGAAACCTCTTCTTCGTGAGGGGAGGGGTCGGGTTTTGTCCCTCCTTTCAGAGCTCTTGCAATCTGGCAATACAGGCAGTTGCAGTTTGGCTCGGCTATCGCCATCTCATCCGGCATTCCCAAAATTCTTGCAACGCCAATGATTTTTTCTAGGATTTCCAAAGGGACATCAGGAGTGTTTGCCTGATCGGGATTGTGCTGCATGGCAGCGCCAAGGGTGTCCTCTCCTCCCTCTCCTAGCTGCAGTGGAAATCCAAAGCGAATCTGCATGGGATTTGCTTTTTTTTCGAGAACCTGGGCATGTATGGCAAAAATATTTTGAAGCGTTGTTGGGTCTAGATGAGGGATTTCAACCTTCGATCCGCTTTTGAGCAGGACGATCAAATTGGGGCCTTCTAACGAAAGGGACTCGATGTGTTCCCAGCCGGTGGAGATGTAGGGAGGAATATGAAGAAGAGAAGCATTGATCTTGGCGTTCATACGGCCATCCTTTTTTTATTATTAACCCTCATTATACCATTTCTCTGACTCCACGGTCAATAATTTTTAGCACTCTCGCGTATCGTTTGCTTAAAAAACAATGTAATGCACTGATTGTTAGGACATTGTGTTTGATTTGCGAAAATTGTTCAAAAAAATTATCGAGAAAAAATTAAAAAAAGTTGTCTCCTTTTTCCTAATTCTTATATTTTGCCGATTTAGGTTCCAAGCGATTCCGCTGCCACCGTTAATGAAGGAGTATCCATGAAGACGTTCGTTCTTGATACCAATGTTCTGCTACATGATCCCTCCGCTATCAAAAAGTTTCATAAAAATGAGGTGGTCATCCCTCTTTCCGTTTTGGAGGAGCTCGATACGATGAAGCGTATCATGGATGAAAGAGGAAGAAACGCAAGAGCTGTGATTCGCTATATCGATTCTTTGAAAGCAGAGCATGCGGGTGAATTTTCAGAAGGGATACAGCTTCCCGAAGGTCCGAAAGTTCGGATTTTCCTGGATAGCAAGATGAATCGGACGGATGGTTTTCCTCTTTCTTTAGAAAATTCGTCAAACAAGATTTTGCACGTCGCCTTCTTCCTGAAAACACAAGGGAAAAGGGTCATTTTAGTCTCGAAGGATTTTGTAGCGAGAGTGAAAGCGGAAGCGATTTCTTTGGAAGCTGAAGATTATGAAAATTCTAAGGTTTCCTTTCGTGCGATCTATCGAGGGATCGAAAAAGTGGAAATGCCCAAAAGCGATATCGATCTTTTTTACAAGGACGGAGCGATTCGGTTGGAGAAAAGAGAATTTGCTCCAAACGAATATTGCTTGATGGTAAGTCCGGAGAATACTTCGGCTGTGTGCCGCTACAATGCAAAAAGCAAACAGCTCGAGCCCCTTTTGCAGCTGAAGAAAGATATTTGGGGGGTCCTTCCGCTCAATGTAGAACAAAAATGCGCGACCGATCTTCTTTTTCGCGACGATATCTCTCTCGTGACTTTAATGGGACCTGCGGGTACCGGAAAAACTCTTTTGGCGCTGGCTGCCGGAATGAGCAAGGTGTTTGATGAAGCGCGTTATAACAAGATACTCGTTTCCCGTCCCATCGTTCCCTTGGGAAAAGACATCGGATATCTTCCGGGGACGAAAGAAGAAAAGCTCTATCATTGGATGCAGCCCATTTATGACAATTTAGAGTTTCTCTGCTCCTCATCTTCTGAGAGCGGAAGCGAGTCGGTATGGGACTGGATCACGAAAAGCAAAAAACTTGAGATGGAGGCGGTTACCTATATTCGCGGACGCACTCTGCCCAAAATTTACATGATCATCGACGAGGCCCAAAACCTAACGCCCCATGAAGTCAAAACGATTATTTCTCGCGCAGGAAAGGGGACAAAGGTGATTTTGACGGGAGACCCTACGCAGATTGACAATCCCTATCTCGATCAAGATTCCAATGGCCTGACCTATGCCGTGAGCCGTTTTAAGGGGCAAAAGATGTTCGGACACATGTTTCTCGATAAGACCGAACGCTCCGAGCTTGCCGCTGTGGCCGCAGAAATTATGAATTAATTTTAGAGGAAAGAATCGGTTTGCTTCCCATTTCTTCCCTGAAGGGCAGAGCATTACGCGCTTTGCGCCTCAAAGGAAGAAATCCCTATCCACTCGTAGGATTTCATAAATTTTCAACTATCTGCTGCACGATGGTGGTTATCTACTCCGGAAAAAATCTCTTTTCAGGTCTTTTTTAAGATGATAGAGAAACATTGCGCACAAATACGAAATGGGCGGCCATAAAGGTTTTGCAAGGGAAAGTATCAAGCTGCTTAAAACAACAATGGCAATAGCGTTAGAAGAAAGAAATATGTAAGTAACCACTTGCGCTGCTTTACAAGATCCCAAAGAGAGAAATGTCAAATTCAGAAAGACCAGAGCTGCATTGGAAACAATCAATATTTTGATCAGCACATCACAGTCTTTTTTGCTTAAAGTAATTTCGGGTCCCATTCCAAAAAACGTGCGCATACGAACAGGATAAAGCAGTTCCATCAGGTTTTTCCATCAGATACAATCTTAATGCCAAAGAAAGCTATGCCTGCCGCTGCCAAATAAAATATTCCCGACATCCCATAGCAGGAACACATGATTGGCCAGGAAAAATCCCTATGCATAGAGACACATTCTCGACCGGAAAAATAGTAAAAGGCAATCGCAACAACACAGCAACTAAAGATTTTTGCTATACCAATCAGGGTGTTCGTGGCTTTTTCTGTTTCATTAGCAGCTCCGTCTAAAACACATTGCGCAATTGGAATCGCAAGTCCGATCAATGTGCCCACGGCAGCTCCAGGAAGTCCTCCAAAAACAAGACCTCCCAATGCACAACCGGCCACTCCTCCGGCACCGATTTTAGTTCCTGGAGAAAAAAAAACCGCAGTATTTGATGAAATTGCGTTCATGATTGCCCCTGTAGTTTGATTCGCGAAAACATACAAAGAAGGATCTTTTTTTGCAAAAAGAAATTTTTTTAATCAACCACTCTTTTTCACGACGCAAATCTCTTGTTGGTTTTTTGTAGATGGAACGAATGCCTTTTAAGGCAAATAATAGTTCCAACCTGGCTGCCATTTCCACTGAGTTGTTGCAAGGGTTTCCAAAGAGACTTTTTTGAAAAAACCGAAGAATTTTCTTTGGCTGTTCATTATTGGAGGTGGAGCGATGCGGTTAGAGTTTTCCTACGGGATTGGCATCCTTAAATTTGTGCAAGGACTTTTTCTGTTCCCAATTCTTCCTTGAAGAAGCTCTTTTCTCTGACGAATTTTGAAAAATCATTGGCAATTCAAAAAAAATATGCTATCACGTTAAGGTGTAGTTTTTGGTAGGAGGGCAAATGAGCCGCAAATTTTTAGATAGTTTTTTTATTC
The DNA here is from genome assembly GCA_963716985.1 of uncultured bacterium. Lineage (GTDB taxonomy): Bacteria > Chlamydiota > Chlamydiia > Chlamydiales > SM23-39 > JAJZPH01. The sequence continues at coordinate 740,048 of OY970323.1, forward strand.
TTTTTTTATTGGTTTTTATCAATCAGATTTTCGCCGATGAGGTGAAAATTCCCAATGAAGCCGAAAAGGCAATCACATTTAATTCCCCGGCGAGAATTGCGGTAAAAGGAGAATGGGACTTCTATCTTTCTGCCCATTTCGTTTACTGGATTGCAAAAGAAGAAGGGATTTCAGTTGCTTCTGTGAACGATTATAGTAATTTTCCTTTTGTTTTAACAACGTATCCGGTGGATACGTCTTACAAACCTGGATTTAAAGTAGCTTTTGGCATGAACTGCGGAAACTATGACAATTGGGTAGTAGGAGCAGAATATACACGTTTTCACATAGAGCATCATCAAGCATCCGCCTCCATACCTTTAGGACAAATTGCGGCCTTCGATATGGATCCCGCATTTGTCTCATTTGAAACAACCTTGAGTGTAAATGGCAATGCCCTCGGATTTACGCATAGTGCCGGCAAGTGGAAAAACGAAATGGATTTGATTGATGTGAATTTATGCAGGGCCTTCTATTCGGGGAAAAAACTTACGTTTTCACCCTTTTTAGGTCTGCGTAGCGGGTGGCTTGATCAACATTTTTATGGTAACTATGTAGCTTATGACATTTCCAGCAGTAATCAGCCCTATCTCATTTCTTCAAAAAGCAAGCAGCATTCATGGACTCTTGGTCCCAGAGTTGGATTCTTTGGTGATTGGCTTTTAGGTTCGGGTTTTAGGCTTTGCGCAGAAGCGGCGGGTGCTATCCTTTATCAACATTTTCACAACAGTTTTTTAGATACTTTTTCAACAATCGGCTTTCTCAATACTCCCGGTTCGTATTTTAAGCAGAACAAAAACACTTTAAATCCGAATTTAGATTGTGAATTAAGTCTTGGATATGGAACCTATTTTGCAAATAATAAATGGCATTTCGATTTAACGGCTGGTTATAGTTTTCAAATCTTTTTCTATCAAAACAGGCTTACGGTTTTATCGGTTGACGAATCCAATGTAAGCGATAACGTTTATTTCGATGCGTATACTCCCGCTAATCTCATACTTCATGGCCTTAACGTTGCAATGCGTTTTGATTTCTAATCATTACCAGCATTATCAACATAATGCTAGCAAGTTTTCGTGCGCCCGGCATGAAATCTTTCTGGGAGGTGAGGGTCTTCTATAGGCTTAGCGTGTCCTTGCGAAAAGAATGCGTGAAATTAATTTTGCATCTCTGTAGACTTCATGCCTTGAACCCGTTCATTGTCTATGGATATTGCCGATAAAATTCGTAAAATCGAGGCCCTCATTGTAGGAGCTAAAAGTGACGGAGAACGACAGGCTGCCGAGTTTGCAAAACAACGCCTCCAAGAAAAAATCTCTGCTCAACCAATAGAGTATACTGTCAGACTCAACAGCCCTTGGAAAAAAAGACTGTTTGTTGCCATTTGCAGAAAGCACGCTCTTCACGCTTATCGCTACATGCGGCAAAAACATACCACCACGATGATTCGAGTATCTCAACCTTTCATGGATTCGGTTTTATGGCCGGAGTTCAAAAAGTATGAAAGAATACTCGACAAGTTAACGGACGAGATTTTAGAGGACCTCATTTCTAAAATTTACTTGGTGAAAGAAGAGGACGAAACTGTTATTGCCGGAGAACTTCCGATTACGGAGACTGCAACTCTTTAAGTCTTTTCGGTTCGGGCAGCTTCTTAGACAGCTGTCTGTGTTTTCCGATGAACTGATTGGGGCGCGCGGTTCACCGAAAGGTTGATGACAGTAGTGTGCACGCTAAAATAAAATGCAATGAATACATTCCCATTTCTAACCGAAGTGTTCGCCGGCCCATCATGCGGCGCGCTCCCCACCCATACCAATTCTCTAGACACCCACCTCCGTCAACGCGTACACGGAATCTATCTCTAAGAGAAAATGGATTACAAAAAAGTTGCATTTTAAAAAAGCAGTCATTAAATTTTTTTTGTCTTTATTGGATGTATGTATGGAATGCTCAGCCCAAGAAACTTTGGCTTTTGAATTTTTAAAAAAAGGCAATATCGGTCATGCGCGCGTTTTGTTTGAGCAATTATTGCAGAAGGGTTCCCTTGTGGCAAAAAAAGGCCTTGAGCAATGTAAAGAACAGTTCTTGCGCAAGTGTTATAAACAAAAAAAAGTAGATGATTTTTTAAGAGAGTCTGCGGGCATGGATTTTCTTGCGCCCGCCAGGGCCAGACTTTTAGGAAATAAGGCTTTGGAGGATTTGTCGCAAAAAGATAGCTTTGCAAAGTTCTTTTTGCATTCGAGTAAAAGAGATGCTTTTGTAGAAATGCGTCAAATTCCTGAGTGGAAAGAATATGCGGAAGGATGGATCTCTTTATTAAAGTTGGACGCGGGTCGTGCCTATGCTTCTTTTCTTTCCTTAGAAAAAAAATGGCCCTATCATGCCAAACTGGGGCTTTGCCTGGCTGATATCCTATCAAAGAAAAACCTTGAGGCGCAACAAAGAGTTGTCCATTTAAGGCCCATTATTTCTCAACATTTCCCTGAATTTACAAAAGCTTTGGGCTGTGAATCCGAGGATTCTATTATAGCGCAAAATTTGCGCTGGGGAAACCAGGAGGATTTAGAAAGGGTTTTGGAGATGCCGAACTCTTCGGAACATAGAGGATTAATATCTTTGCGTCTGGGCGATCTGGAATGGGAAAACAAAGAAATTAGCAAAGCTAAATCCTATTGGCTTCATGCTAAAAAACTTTCAAGTGCTTTAGAAGTGGATGTGTTACAGAGACTTTTTGTTTGTGCATATGAGAGAGGGGAGGAATGCCGTGGGAATATTCATGAGCTATATCTGCTTCTTTATCGCAAAAACAAATCTGATGCCAAAGAATTTTTGGAAACGGTGGTTTTCGAGTGTGAAAAAGCTGTAAATGGTGTTCCCGTTCCATTCTTAAAAGGAAAGTTTCAGTGGGAAAAACACGCTCCTTCCGAAGTGATGTTGCTCTATTTAAGTCAGCAATCTTTTGAGATGAAAGGATATCTACCCTATTTTGACAAGCCAAATAATGAAGGAAGGGATTTTTGGAAAGAAAACTTAAAGGTTTTGAATCAGGAATATTCCCTTTGTGAAAAATATTTAAGATTTAGAATTGACTGTGTATCTTTTTATGACATGCATGAAGAAAAAAGAAGAGCGTTATTTTCTTTGTTGCTAATGAATCCTTCCTTAAAAGAAGAACTGATCGGGCAGTATGTTCAAATGGCTTTATTGACTGATGAAGAATGTATCGAGGAGGAATTAAAAAAACTTAGCGAGATTTTCCCTTCTGACTATGATTTGATGCGCCTACGAATTTATTTTGGCTTGGATTCTTTGGAAACTTTTGCTCTTGTGCTTTCGCCAACTCTTTACCGGGTTCTATGTTTACAAGTTGCTATCGATTGTGGCAAGAAACCAAAACTGCTAATGGATTTGTCCGAATGCAAAAAAGATGCAGAAGCTTCCTTCCATCTGTTCGATGCCGTTTCACAGGGCTGTCTACCCGTAAGTAGTGTGATAAAAGTTTTCAATGCTCTGGTTGAAGAGCCACGAAAAATGTTTCGACGGATTTTTTATTATGGATTTCGGGAAATTGGACCTAAATTTATTGCCCATTGGAAAAAAAAATTTCCTACCTGTTGGGCTCCTCACTACTATAATGCTTTGCAGCTAGTGAAAAAAAACAAATTTTTTTTCGCAAAGCAGGAAATCAATGCTGCGCTGGAAAAAATTTCAAGAGAAGATATAGAATTCCACGACTTGGTGAACCTTAAAAACTTCATTGTTGGCGGAAATTTGTTTAATTTCTTGATGGAAGACTTATGAATCCTTATATTATTTTAGATGTTCCTTTTAATGCAGCCGATGAGCAAATTAGGCAGGCTTTTTATAAAAAATTAAAGTCCGGAGATAAAAACGAAATTACCAAAGCCTATTCTTTGATTAAAGATGAAAAGTCGAGAAAAAAGTTTCGTTGGCTCTCCATTCCTAGTTATTACGTAAATATTTCGGATTGTTACGAGATGACTTCTGAAAAAATGGAAAAGATTGCTGGTGAAGTTGCTTTTTTGTCCGAATGGGAGCTTGGAAGGGATTTTTATGGACCTTTATGAAGATCAGAGAATTCCCACTCTTTATGACTTTGTCTTATCAAGTGAAAAAATGGCAACGGAGATTAGAAAACAAAATAAAGAAATAAAAATTCTTTCCTCTCTTTTACAAGAGCAAAATGAAAGAGAAATAGTCAAAAAGGAGGACATCTCTTCAATAAAAACGATTCTTCAAATAGCTGACTCTTTGTTTTATCTTTCCGATGCTATCCAAAAAACTTCCGCGGCAATACTTACAGCAATTTCTTCAGGTATTTGGTTTTTTAATTTTGGGAGAAAAGGGTGGCGGCATCAAATGAAAGGTTTGCTGGATTCTTTAATTGAAGGAGTTGAACTAATCGAGGTCAAGAATCGAACGATTTTGGAGGATTTAGATATCGAGATGATATCTCCCCTTGTGGGAGAAGAATTTTCACCCAGCATCCATAAGGCTGTTGAACAGCTTACTGGAAAGCCGGGGCGGATTGTCAAAGTATTACAAAAAGGCTATCGGTATAAAGAGAGAATTCTTCGTTATGCTCAGGTGGCGGTAGGAATAGAAACAAAGGAAAGATCATGAAAAAGAGCAGGTGTGTGGGAATTGATCTTGGAACAACCAATTCCGAGGTAGCTATTGTTGTGGATGGAAAAGTTCAAGTGATTGCGATAGACGGATCTTGTATTATGCCATCTGTTGTTTCCCTCGATTCGAAAAATAAAATTCTTGTAGGGTCTTTAGCGTTAAACAACCGTTTGGCGGCTCCTGATCATACGGTTTCTCTTATCAAGAGGAAGATGGGAAAAGATGAGCTGTTGTCTTTGGGAGGTAATAATTATACTCCTGCAATGATCTCCAGTCTCATATTATCCAGGCTAAAATTAGCTGCTGAGGAATATTTGAAAGAACCTGTAACCCAGGCTGTCATTACGGTTCCGGCTTTTTTTAATGAGCGGCAACGAGCTGCAACTAAAGAAGCCGGAGAACTTGCAGGATTTGAAGTTTTGCGCCTTTTGAATGAGCCTACTGCTGCTGCCAGGGCGTATAATTTTAAGAAAGCTACCGAAGAGACTTGTTTGGTTTATGATTTGGGTGGAGGAACCTTTGATGTCTCTATTGTGCAATTTTCTGATGGCATTATGGAAGTTCGTGCAAGCAATGGGGATACGGAGCTTGGCGGTTCTGATTTCGATCGAATGATTGCCGAAAAAGCTAACGCAGAATTTATTGAAGAGCATGGGATTGATCTGAGCAAAGATATTTTAAGCTGGAATCGCCTTTTGATTGCAGCTGAAAAGGCAAAGATAGCTCTTTCCACGGAAGCTTATGCTGATATGATCGAAGAATTTATCTATCAAAAAGATGGAAAATCCTACCACCTGAATTTCAAGATGACAAGAGTGGCGTTTGAAAACATGGTAGGGCCTATTTTGGAAAAAACACTGAACTCGGTAAAAAAATCCATGGAGCAGGCTTGCTGTAAAGCAGAAGATTTACATCGTGTAATTCTTGTTGGGGGTTCTACTTACATTCCTAAAGTGTCTCAGCTTTTAGAAAGGGAATTGAATATTCTGCCTCAAATAGCCATTAATCCTTCTACGGCCGTTGCTCAAGGAGCTGCTATCGAGGCTGCAAATCTTACGGGTGAAGAGATCGGCTCTTTAATGGTTGATATCACGCCACATAGCTTAGGAATAAAAGTTTTTGCTGATGACCATATGGAAAATGCTTTTCTTATTCGTCGCAATACTGTGCTTCCTGCGGTAGCTTCGCAAATTTTTTCCAAAGTTCATGAGGATCAGGATGTTGTGGCCATTTCCGTATATCAGGGAGAGTCGCTTCATTTGGAGCATAATCAATTTTTGGATGAGTTTCAGCTGACAGGCCTGGCTGAAAGTTGGGATTCAGATATTTGTGTGAAATTTGAATTGGATCGCAGTGGTCTTTTGATTGTCTCTGCAACTGACGTCGATACGGGTAAAAAGGTCAACAAGACAATTCAGCAAGCATCAAAAATGAGCATGAAAAATGTCCATTTGGCAGATTTAAGCAAATTGGATTTTGCGATCCAAGAACAATCTTTTGTCGAAGAAACTCTGGAAAAAGAGGAAAAAAAATCTTTAAATGAAGAAATCATACAAAGAGCTATGAATATTCTCCGTAAGAAAAAGGTTAGCGCAGAAGAAGAAAAGTCGATTCTGCAAGAAATCGAGAAGATCAAAGCTGGCGATAAAGATGCCGAAGCGAAACTAAAAGAGACGCTCTATTATCTGGATTAGCGATGCAATGTCCGATCTGCAATTTTTTCCATTCTCTCCCTGTTAAGGTTTGTAGTCGTTGTGGCGCTAACCTCTTTTTGTTAAAAAAAACAAAGGAGGTGGTCTTGACCGGAAAAATTGGTCATATTCTTACCGATTATGTAGGCATTTATAAAAATGATTTTGGAATTGTAAATGTTGAGCTTTCAAAAGACAAAATTCAGGCAAGTTTTCAACAAGAGAAGATATTTCTTGCGCATTGTTACCACAATGTATTTGTCGAGCAAGAAGAAAAAGCTGTTTTTTTTCAATTTTTCGATAACCTCGAAGGAGTGATTGATCGTGTTACGGTTTTTTTTGAAAAAGAGAACGCTACGGAGTTTTTGAAAATGCTATGAATTATCAATCTGCTTACAAAACAAATGACCCGTTGACGATGAGCCCCCTGGGAAAAATTCAAAAATGCTATTTTTCTTAAAAAAAACTTCTAGGTGATCGATTTGACGAGGGGGATGGGTTAAACCATCCCTACTCTACCCCCGGAGATCTTGGACATTGTCGGTATCATAATCCTTAAAAATTGATCCGTCAGGAATGTTGGGTAAAGTAGTTTAATTTTTTTAAGAAAGAATCAAATTTTTGGGGATGCCCTTCCCGAATAGACCACCTCTTAATTTCTCGAAGATCAATTTTTTGAGAAATCTCTTTGCAAAGTGTTATGGCCTGATCTAGAGCCTGGTTGTCGCCCCAATGATAAAAGCTGGCAAGACGATCTTTCACACTATCTGTGGGAGTGAGCATTTTGATAATTCCTAGAGGAGTTTGACGATCTTCAAAATGATGGATCGGCTCGTTTCCAATGGAAACAGGAGGTGAAACGAATTCGATAAAATATTGGCAATGGGGATGGCTGAAATATTTCCCTTTCTTCTGAAAGTCCAACTCATTTAAGGCTTTTGCAACTGTTTTCATGTCTTCGTAGGTTACATAATCCAAGTCATAGGATTGATAGCGATTATGAGAATAAATGGAAACACAAGCGCCGCCTACTAAAACACTTTCTATCCCATGCTTTTTTAATTTTTCCGATACGATGGCAGCAAGCTCTTCAAGGGTAATTTCTTTATCATTGATCTTTTTGTTCATAGAGGTTTTCCTTTTTTCCGAGGTCTTTTCCTGATCATCGGTTCATAATATTTATCCTTTATCTCTTGGGGGAGAAATGCATAAGCTTTTGTAAGAAAAGCTTTCAATTCTTGCAAAAAGGGATATCTGGGATTGAATTGATACCAGCGAGTTTTTCCTTCCAAAAAACTGACAATGATACCACCGGTTTCTAATCGATCTAAAACCTTCTGAAAGGGAGACAAGGCTTGTCCAAAAGTTCGGCGCAACTGTCCTCCATAACAACGATCATTGATCAAAAGATAAAAAAGAACTTTTTCTACGTTCTTCCCTCCGAAAATTGACTCTAGCATAATGAACTTACCTATATTTTAGGTTATATAACCTATAATATAGGTTGAATGTTTATGAGGCAATTCAATTTTTTTAGCCTTTGTTAAGAACTGATAGAGGAGGAGGTTGAATGTAATGTCATTAAAAAGAAAAAGGCCGAGTTCGATAACCCGGCTGGAATGGAGGTGGGGATATGCATTCGGAACTTTTTCTTAGAAAAAAATCAAGATTCCCGAATTTAAATTAGGTGTTTGAGTTTGCCGTTTTTTTGGAGTGCTTTGCGTTGTTTTGTCCAATCCCACCAATTGGAAGATTCTCCTGTAGCAGCTTCATGAATAATTGCTGCAAAAACGTCCCATACGCAGGGATCTTGCCTTTTTTGCGTTCGCCTTTCGAGCTCTTTGAATAAGAAGGTCGGATCTTTAAGTGCTAGTTCTTCTACGGTATTGATTCCCAGAATGGATAAGTCTTTAAGGGTTGCTTTTCCTACATTTTTCAGGTCGATTAATTTTTTCATCCTATTGGCAGCGCGGAAACCCACTCCTTTAGGGGTGGGAGGAAGCGCTGCTCCTTTGTTAATTGTTAACCCAAGTTTGCAGGCCCTCCTCGGAGAAGCCAGAAAAGTGGGGCATATTCGGCACTACATCTTGAATTTCACAAGATCGTTTTGCGCGCTCCAAGAATTTGGGAAGATAGTCCCAAAGCTTTATATAATTCCCCCTGTTCGCCTTCAGCTTTCGAGGAACTGCGATGATACAGAATTCTCCCATTCTCCATGTTAGCTTGCGTGGTTACTCTAATCCGAGATCTCATGATTTTCCGCACTGTCTTCCAATGATAATGAATTCCTTTCTGCTGTAATTGATAAAATGAATTGAGAATAAAAAAGGCCAGGAATTTTCCTGGTCTTTTGGTATTTTTGGAGGCGGAGAGATGCATTGCAGAACTTTCAACTGGATCGAAGCACTGAGAGCATTCAAATCCCAGGGAAATTGCACGAAATTTTCCAGTCATTGATTCTTAGTTATTTGTGTTTTTCAAACTGAGATCCAGTTGGGTTTGGAGATATGTTTGAAGAAGCACAAAATGTGCTTTTTGAGAGGAGAACTTTTTACGATAAAAAAAACAAGAAATTCTTCATGCAATCTCCCTGGTAAGAACGTGAAAGAAATGATCTTTTTTGAGTGAAAATTCATATAAAGGGGTTGGACGCAATACCTAAGCGGCAAATAATTTATCATATAATCGTCCTGGTATCTTGGCTCATCGCCTTGAGTTGATTATTTGCTTTGTTCCATTTTTCATCGATCAGATGTCCGCCATTTACAAATAAAAAATACAAAGCAACAGCAGGAAAATTAAGGATAATCTCGAGGCGCTTCATAATCTCGCTTCCCAAAATGCGATTTCTTTCTAAAGCATTCAACGAAGCTTGTGAAAACTCAAAAACTGCTGCAAATTCACGAGTAGTTAATCCCAGAGATTTTCTAAAAGTGATCACATCTTTAATTGTTACTTTTCGTTCAAAGATGGGGAAAAAAATGAATGAAGAGGGGCCTTTTCTGCCAATTGTAGATAAAAGAATAAGAGGATCGCGCTCTTTAGGATCCACCCCCATAGCCAAACAATATTCCGGGTAGGCAGGATTTTGAAGAGAAGGGATGCGATCTTCCAGCGAAGGGAAGAGATGTGTGGAAACAAACTCTTTTTGAGTTAAGGGGAGCTCTGGGCCAAGCGGGATAACATTTTTTGCTTTAAAATAGTGGTCATCATAGGTAAAAACTAGTTTTTTTTTCCTTCGATATAGGGCTCCGACAGGTAGCATTGTTCTGCGTTTTTCCAAAAATATACGAACTCCAATAATTTTTAAACTTTGCATAGCTCCTCGCTTCGGCTTGTAATGAGACGCAAAAGAGCTTTTTGTCTTTTTTCACTAAGGTAACTTTTATCAAACAGGCTTTTAATTTTTTCTAATGAAAGCTGCTTTCGAAAACGGTCGACGACATCTTCATAACCCAGGCGATTCCATTCTCGGACATAATCTTTCATTGTTGGTTTGTCAGTTTCTTTAGTAAAGATAGCTCCTCTTGGTTGAAAATCTGCCCCCAATATGGAAGGGTCTTCTAAAGCTAAGGACGAGGGATTATCGTAAAAAGGAGTTAGGTGCATTGCTTTTGCAGATCGAATAAAACCTAAATTGCGGCCATGACGATCGTGATTCCCTATCAAACTATCTGCCAAGGTAAGATAAGCAAACCTCTCTTGTTCAGCTCTTCTTCCGGTCTGCTTTCCAATGATATCAACAAGATTTTCACAATCGTAACTCATTTTGCTTTCTACTAGATGATAAAGATGAACGAGATTAGAGCTTGTTAATTCGGACATGAAATTTTTAGTAACAAAACAAAATTGATTTTCTGGAAATCTAACTAAATAATAATCTGGTATGTGTATATTTAAGTTTTCAAAGATCTGATTGCATAAAAATTCTGTAGCAGGTAGCTCGGGGTATTCTTTCTGTTGAACTTTTAGAATATAGCTAACGTTCCCTAAGCGAGTAGAATATTTGCGATAAGCACCATTAAAAAAACTTATAGTTAATCTTTGATTTTCTTGCAGGTCGAGGGATTGGGATCTGGCAATAAGATCTAAAAATTTACAATCTTCGTGCAAACCAAACCATTCTTTAAAGCAACGATTATGTAGTCCATAACAAGATTCTTCATTCCTAGAGAGTGGTTGATGACAGTAACAACAAAAAATTTGCATTGTGAGTTGTCCTTTCTTTTCATCATAAACATGATACAATATTGTGTCAAGTTAAACATGACACAATGTTGTGTCATGTTATTTCTATATTGTTAATAATGAAAGGTTTGGCGCTGAAAAAATGGGCATGTCTTATCTGGGATTTGGACTTATTTTGCTCTCTTTGAACACAGTGGCATTTAAAAGAAAAAGGCCGAGGGGAGATGCATTCAGAACTTTTCAGTGGGATAAGATTAAAACACCCATGAGTGCGCCTTCATCGCCTCACAATAGTCCATGAAAAGCCCTCTTGGATCCAAGATCAACAAATGTTGGCAAAATTTTAGCACAAGGCGCAGATCTGCTCGCTATAAAATGTTATGAAGAGTTTGATTAAAAATGTTGGCAGCGCAGACAGACCGCGTATGCCGAGGATATTGCGTTACTTGAATCTCTCATAGATAGAGCAAAGTCAGCAGAAGATATTTCTGAAAGACGGTGAATAAAAAGGAGCATTCAGAACTTTTGACTGGAGAGGTTCCTCAATTCCAACTATGATAATTTCTAAAATTTAGTTTCAGAGGATTCTAGCCGTGTCAAATGGTGAAATCATTCTTTATACCACTGAAGATGGTCAAACTTCCATCCAACTTAGAGCCGAAGAGGGCACTGTTTGGTTAACTCGAATGGAAATCGCAGACCTTTTTCAAACCACGCCGCAAAATATAACTCTTCACATACAAGGAGTTTGCGATGAAAACGAGGTGGATCTGGCGGGCCTTGTTCACTTCGAGAGGGAAAACTTTCGATCAGTGGATGGCACAAGTCAGCAAAGTCGCCCTCATCATTGAAAAACAAAGTCAGTCGCATTAACAACTGACCGAAGAAGTGAACATGGCCATATTGGATAGTAAGGGTGAAAGAGGACCTCCTTGCGGAGTTCCTTCTTCCGTAGGTTTTACAAGACCATCCTCCATAACTCCTGCTTGTAAAAATCTTCTTACCAGTAGGAGGATCTTTTTATCTTTTACCTGTCTTGCTATTCTTGCCATAAGCATATCATGATTAACCCTGTCGAAAAACTTTTCCAAGTCAATGTCTAGGCCATGTTCACTTCTTCGGTCAGTTGTTAATGCGACTGACTTTGTTTTTCAATGATGAGGGCGACTTTGCTGACTTGTGCCATCCACTGATCGAAAGTTTTCCCTCTCGAAGTGAACAAGGCCTCCAATATTATGCTGGACGATTTTGATAAAGAGCTCGAGAAAAGAGGCTTACGGTTTGTGAGATACGCGGATGACTGTAACACATACGTAAAGTCCGAGAAAGCAGGCAAACGTGTAATGGAAGCAACTGTAAGATATCTAATAGAAGAGCTCAAACTCAAAGTCAACCAAAAGAAAAGTGCTGTAGATAACCCATGGAACCGTAAATTTTTAGGTTTTACTTTTACAAAAGAAGAAAATCAGATTACGGTTCATGGAAGTCGAGTGAAACGTTTAAAAGACAAAATAAGAGACTTAACCCAAAAGATGAGGGGCAGTAAGATCACCGATAGTATTCGGAAGAAAATAATGCCTATCACTAGAGGCTGGGCTAATTATTTTGGCATAGCAGAAACACGTAGCATTTTTAAGACGTTGGATGGATGGATCAGACGTAAGATACGTGGGATTCTTTGGAGACAGTGGAAGACTCCTCATACTCGATATAAGCGTCTGAAAGCAGCGGGTCTAAAAGAGAGGGAAGCAAAGATAACGGCACATAGCAGTAAAGGTCCATGGAGAATGTCCAGGGCACCTGGTGTGCATAAAGCTTTGTCGAACGAGAAGATCGAAACGATGGGTTATATATCAATGATGAGTATCGTTCAGGCTAGGTCACAGTAATCATGAACCGCTGTATACGGTTCCGTACGTACAGTGGTGTGAGAGGACGGGGGCTTTAAAACCCCCTCCTACTCGATCGCTCGTCTTCATAAAAAATCTATCAATTCATTTGTCGGGACCTATAGTGCGATTTTCGATGATGGGGAGCTGGAGTCGACTCGAGTTTGTCGGAAATTCCGACAAACTGCCGATGACGGAAAGCTCTATGACGTAATTCACTACAACCTTGAGGGAACTCACCTTTTTTATTAAATTAAGAAGAGTCAAGATATTAGAGCGGGTTTTCCTCAGTATGTCCATTTTTTCTGGACATGCTGAGGAAAAAATGCATAATAAAAGTTATGGACTTTAATTTATTTAGACAAGAAACCGATTCGGAAGTATTTGATTATCAGTATCTTGCGGATCATTTTAGGAATTTAAAAAAACCAAGAGACAAGGTTACCTCTTTAGTTGCTGAAGGTAAGGTTCTTAGGGTAAAAAAGGGAATTTACGTTTTTGGTGAAAGGTGGCGCAAAGCTCCTCTTTCATTAGAGATGGTGGCTAATGTGCTCTACGGTCCTTCTTGCGTTTCCTTTGAATATGCTCTGACTCGCTATGGTCTTCTTGCTGAGAGATCATCTGTGATCACATGTCTGACGATTGGCGATACGAAAACCTTTCAAACGCCGCTTGGAATCTTTGAATACCGAGCAACTGATAGGGAAAAATTTAAAATAGGCATAGAATATAGAGACTTGGGAAAAGAGGGAGGGTATCTGATCGCATCGAAAGAAAAAGCATTGGCGGATTTTGTATATCGAACACCTGGTATCCGAACTTTAGGGCAACTCCGCTATTATCTTTTTGAAGAAATGCGAGTGGATAAAACAATATTCGAGAAGTTAAATAAAGACGTTTTTCGCGCGATTGCAAAAGTTTATAAAAAAAAGAGCATTATGCTGCTGAGTCAATTATGAGCCAAGTCATTGAAGAAATGTTAAAAAATTACACACCTCGATCTAAAACTGATTATGAAGGCGCTATTCAGGAGATCATGCAAGAAATTACCTTGATGGGTTTGTGGAGGAGAAAATTTTTTGAACACGCAGCTTTTTATGGTGGAACCTCCCTTCGCATTTTGTATGGACTCAATCGATTTAGCGAGGATCTCGACTTCTCTCTTCTTAAACCAAATCCCCATTTCAATCTTCTGCCTTTTTTGAATGCGATTGAAGAGGAGTTGGAAATTTCGGGATTAAAAGTCACTGTGGATCATAAAATCAAACATCCTGAAGGATCGATCAGCTCCGCTTTTTTAAAAACGGGGACTTTGGAGACATTCATCCGGATTGGTTTAGATGAACAGCTAAAAAAAAATACGCAATCGACTGAGGTGATTAAACTGAAGCTTGAGGTCGACATTAATCCACCTCCAGGCTTTGAAACCGAAATCCGCTATCTTACAAGACCCTTTCCTTTTTCCGTGCGTACCTACGTTCCGGAGGATTTATTCGCAGGAAAAATGCATGCCCTATTATGCCGACCTTATAAACTGAGAGTGAAGGGGAGAGACTGGTACGATCTCATTTGGTATATCTCCAAGGGATTTCATCTGAACTTAACACATTTAGAAATGCGGATGCGGCAGTCTGGGCATTACAAAGAAAAAACCTGCCTCGCGCCAGAACAATTTTTGGCCTTAATGGAAAATAAAATTGCTGGACTCGATGTGAAGGCTGCTCAAGAAGATCTCTGGCGGTTTATCCGCAATCCGCGTGAGATCGAAGGGTGGTCTAAACCATTTTTCCAAGACCTCTTGAAACAGATTCAGTTTGTTCCAAATTGATAATCTCGACTTTATACATTTTTCGGGCGCATTCCCAAATTGTGGGTAGCAGAGTGAGTAAAAAAAATTCTTAATAAAAATGCCCCTAATACCCAAAAATAGCTATGGGCGCAAAATCCCGTTGGATTTCAGCATTTGGCATCCCGTTTCTGTGCTTGCTCAAGTCGCTTGACGTTCAGCAGCAAGCTGCTTGATTAAATTGTTGATGGACTGGGATTCCGATCAAGTGATCGGGTAGTTTTGGCATCTTGATAAGACGCTTGACAATCGGGTGCAATTTGCCCTCCCTTTGTTCTGCATGTCTCAGCTTTTTCCTGACTTGCTTGGCTTCAATTTGAGCAAATCGTTCCGCAAGAGTATCGCAGCCACCCAAGATGATCTTTTCATACTTCTTGTTCTGAAGGTTTTTTATCAGCGGCGTATCGGCGAGCATGGTGGTCAATACATGCCCCAAAGTTTTCCCGCCTGTGCGCTTCCTGGAACCGCGATTAATCTCACGGAAGAATCTCTCCATCAAATTATTTGTTCGCTGTGGTTGGATCGTTATTGTCTGTCCTGCCTTCGTCGTTACAGCGATTGGTTTTGTGAAGAGCTTGTCCCAGTACTTTTTGATTTGTTGCACCATTTTTCTGCAGACCTGATCAGCTAGGCATTTCTGTTGTATCTCCTGAGAATTGATGAACTTTTTGACTTCCGCTTCCATGACTCCCATGTCGCAAGTCAAAGCATCGTCATTGAGCCCATCTGAACCTCCCGGCTCAGCAATGCGCAGAATCTTTCGAAGCCGCTCGAAGTACTTCACTTTTTGCTCCATTTCAGCAACATGTTTCATCAGCATGGGGTTTTCAAGTACGGCATCCAATTCTTCTTGCACCCTCTGCAGATATCCATGAGACGGTGGTACGGCGTGAATGAGTGTTCTGACTTTTTGCATCCGCTGAATAAAAATAAGTTTTTCTCGATCGAAAGGGAAGCCATAGCCGGATAACTCTCAATAGGTAAGCCACTGGTTTGACCAGTGGACTCTCAAGGCTTGGCCTTAAAATTCAGTAAAGAAGGAAACGACAAACATATCTATACTCCTTTGGATGGCTTAGCGAGTCAACCAAAAGGAGTATAGAATATGGTGCGCCAAGAGAAGCTGCGCACTTCTACTGGTGAAAGTCCAGGCATAAAAAGTGGATAGCCACCACATTATGTAGCGAATCTTGCAACTCCGGAGGTAACAAAAGAGCTGAAGCGTAGATAGCGAAACATTCGAGCCAAAACCGTGAGGTGAATGCGTTAAGTCTCGAGAGGTATATCGTGCAAGCCGAAACTTTCGTATTAGGAGCAGGCAACAGATGGGAAGCGGGTCAAAATGGCGAAACCCTGCGATCATCAAGCACCGGGATATTAAGCATTGGCGAGCTTGTAGAGAAGTGTGACGGAACTTGGGAAGTCCTTATTGCTCTCCGAAGGGAGTATTTGTGGTTCAAGCGCCATGAACGTAAGACTGCAAAGATGGGATAAGGATGGCGGAGTCCACCATAGTAGCGAGGAACCGAGTAACGATCGGGGAGCAAAGGGTGGATAGAACAGAAACGAACGAAAAGGTGGAAACAATGTCTGTACACAGCAAAGACAGATATACAGTGTCAATGAAGCTGGATCGTATAGGAGATCTTTCGGCAGGAAATCATGATCTGGTGTTCAATAATCTGGGACATCTTATCAACGAGGAAATGCTGATGAGAGCATTTGCACAGCTTGATGGAACTAAAGCTGTAGGAATTGATGGTATAACAAAAGAAGCATATGGCAAAAATCTGGAGGAAAATCTCCGAATGCTCGCTGCGAAAGTGCATCGGGCGCAATATGCGCCACAACCATCAAAGATAGTTGAAATACCCAAAGCAGATGGAGGCAAAAGACCTCTGGCAATATCCTGCATAGAGGACAAATTGGTGCAGATGGCAGCGGGAGAGATTTTGAACAAAATCTATGAACCGCTCTTTCTGCCGAGTTCTTTTGGATATAGGCCCGGGAAAAGCTGCCATGATGCTATTACCGCTTTGCACCAAGCAGTATACGAGTGCAAAGATGGCGCTCTATTGGAGATTGATATTCGGAAGTATTTTAACTCTATTCCACATATGGAAATGGAGGCTATACTACAGAAGAAAATCAACGATCCAAAATTCCTGAGGCTGATACATATTCTGTTGCAAGCAGAAACCATCACAAACGATGGGGTAGTGCAAAAGAATTTAGTCGGATGCCCACAGGGATCGGTCACTTCACCGATTTTATCAAATATCTACCTACATGAAGTGGTGGATAGTTGGATAGAATCCATTCGAACATATCTCAAGGGAAAGATCTTTCCGATTCGTTTCTGCGATGATATGGTATTTGTATTCGAATGCAGTGAAGATGCGGAAAGGTTCTATAGAGCGTTTACCCAAAGGTTGCAGAAATATGGACTTGCGGTTCACGAAGACAAGTCGCATCTGCACTCCTCGGGATCGAAAAGAATAGCAGAAATGGCGGCCAAGAAACAAAAGCTGCCTGTTTTCAAATTTCTGGGATTTACCTTCTTCTGGGAAAAAGCGCAGAAAGGGAACTTCTGGAGATTAAAAGTCCGCAGCAGAGGAGATCGGAAGCACTCGAAACTTCAGGGATTATCAAAATTTCTGAAAGAGAATAAAGCCATGAAAACCTTGATAATGTTTCAACAGATACTGCCAATCATCAAAGGGTGGATCAACTATCATGCAGTGACCGACAACTCTAGAGCGGTAAACGGATTTATCTTCCAATGCGAAAGAGCTATCTTCAAATGGATCAACAGGAAAGGTGGCAGAAAGAAAATGAGTTGGGAGAAATTCGAGAAAGTTCTGGAAAAAGTGGGCTTTCCAATGAAGTGGAAAATCAAATGCATCATAGGAACTCCTAAGGTAATCAAAACCTAAAAGGACTGTTCGGGAGCCGGATGCGGGAAACCTGCAAGTCCTGGTTCTGAGGAGGGGGAAGCGGAGCAATCCGCTCCTCTACTCACCAACGATACAACATCGTCATATAATAGTTTAGCCCATTCCAGGTGGGATTGCAAATTCCACGTGGTATTTATCCCAAAATGCAGGAAAGAGAAATTGTATGGTCAAGTAAGAAAATTTTTAGGTCCCGTTTTTCGAGAATTGGCTCGTCAAAAAGAATGCACAATTATGGAGGGGAAAATGATGCCTGACCATGTCCACATGTTGATTCAAATTCCTCCCAAGTATCCAGCCGCATCAGTGATAGGGTACATAAAAGGAAAAAGTGCAATCGCAGTTGCTCGTCAATTTCGTGGTAAAAAGAGAAATTTCACAGGAGAACAGTTGTGGGCTCGAGGGTATGCAATATCAACCGTTGGATTTGAAGTAGAGAAAATCCGAGCATACATCAAAGATCAGGAGCGCTTAGACAGTCAAAATGAAGAAGAGGGTTCGTTTTAACATCTAAAATTAAAGCTCGTTAGGCCATCTGCAGCCCTTGGGGCTGCTCACTACCATATCCAGGCAAGTCCAAGTGGCTTGGTAAAAAAAGTTGTTAGGAGTTCCTTGGCAGCCCATAGGGCTGCTCACAACTATCAAGCCCCTCGCTTTGCGAGGGCGTCATGACTGCCGTTTTTAGGTTCAACGTGATCGCGTAGGATGTGTTCGATGAGATTTTTATAAACCCATTGGAGGTACCATGGAAGATTAATTAAGCTGCTTTCATCGAATGCAAAATAGTCTTCTTCTCCGCAAAAGCTATCAATTGACACTGGGATTGGTGGACGGTTGGTTTTTTTATCAAACCTAGTGCTCTGTCATAGTTAAAATTTAGGATTATAAGTTTGGCAACGGTCGGCATAAACTCAAGTCAATTTATCCTAAAATTAAAGAATGGCAGAGCACTAGCAGTTTGTTTTTCATTGATTCCAAAGTTTCTAATGTGAAATTGCGGAACGTAGTGTCCATATGCCATTACTATTTTTCCTTCTATAAAAAAGGCCGGGAGATTTCCCAGCTCTGTAATTTTGGAGGTGGAGAGAATCGAACTCTCGTCCTCAGTAAACTCCATATTCATGACTACATGCTTAGCATCTTAGGGTAGATCGACTTTGCTGCAAGACGCAAGCACTTCAAGTCGAGCCTTCTTTCTTTGTCTCGAAGGGCTCCTAAAAGAAGAAGAGAAAAACCTTCATGCCAGGGTCGTGACGGTAGATCCCAAGACTCCTGGTCAGGTCTATGGGCTACCGAGCGCATAAAACTGTTAGGTCTTACGCAGCCAATGCCAATTTAGGTTCGGCAATTAATGTTTTATCGGATTTTTAAGAGGCCAACCGACGTCCTCTGCATGCCACGGATACTTTATTTCCGAGTCGAAACCGTTACACCCCCGTTTTTTCTCTCTTTATTGTACCATAATAAAGCTTTTTTGCATAGACGGGAGGTCTTAGAACATGAACTACTTACAAGCTCTTTTTCCTCTGGATCTTATGTGTAGCATCTGCTATAAAAAACTTGTCATTTTGGAGATATTATGCTGCATTTCAACTCTAAAGAGAGTTTTCCTGAGAGAGAAGAGAGGATTTTGGCCTTTTGGCAGAAGGAAAAAATCTTCGAAAAATCCTTAGACAAAAGAAAGAATTCTCCTCTTTATTCCTTTTACGACGGACCTCCTTTTGCCACCGGACTTCCCCATTATGGCCATCTTTTGGCAGGGACGCTCAAAGACGTGATCCCTCGTTATAAAACGATGAAGGGCTATCTGGTCCCTAGGCGCTTTGGCTGGGATTGCCATGGACTGCCCGTTGAAAATGAGATCGAAAAGGAAAAGAACCTCTGCGGTGTCAACGCGATTGAAGAGTTTGGAATTGCTCGTTTCAATGAGGAGTGCGCCAAGATTGTCTTGCGCTATACCTCCGAATGGAAAAAGACTGTTTTTCGGATGGGCCGCTGGGTCGATATGGAGAATACCTATCGCACTATGGATCTTGACTTTATGGAATCGGTCTGGTGGGTCTTCAAACAGCTTTATGACCAAGGGATGATCTACGAAAGCTATAAGGTGATGCCCTTTTGCTCGCGTTTGGGCACACCTCTGTCCAATTTTGAAGCGAGTCAAAACTATAAAGAAGTAGATGATCCCTCCTTAACGATTGCCTTTGCGGCAGAGGAGGCAAATACCTACTATCTGGCTTGGACAACTACCCCATGGACCCTGGTGGCGAATCTGGCCCTGACCGTGGGAGAAGATATTGATTACGTAAAGGTTCGGGAGAAAGAATCGGGACGGTTTTACATACTTGCCCGCGAGCGCATAGGATCTGTTATCAAGGGGGAGTATGAGGTGATCTCTCATTTTAAAGGCAAAGATCTCAAGGGCCGGCACTACCGGCCTCTGCTTCCCTATTTTGCCCACCTCAAAGAAAAGAAAGCCTTTCAGATTATTACCGATGCCTTTGTTTCGCTAGAAGAGGGAACGGGCATCGTCCACACAGCGCCTGCGTTTGGAGAGGCGGATTTTTATGCTTGCAAAAATAGTGGGATCGAAGCGATGGCCTGTCCTGTGGATACCAACGGGAAATTCACAAAAGAAGTTCCCGATTATGTTGGCCTCGAGGTAAAAGAGACAGACAAGCCGATCATTCGTCGTTTGAGGGAAGAGGGAAAACTCTATGCGCAAGCCACGATCCACCACCGCTATCCTTTTTGCTGGAGAACAGATACCCCCCTCATCTATAGAGTCATCAATTCATGGTTTGTCGCGGTTGAACCTCTGCGAGAAAGGCTGTTAAGGGCCAACGCAAAGATCCATTGGGTTCCCGGACATATCAAAGAAGGCCGTTTTGGCAAATGGCTGGAAAATGCTCGCGACTGGGCGATTTCTCGCGCTCGTTATTGGGGCACCCCGCTTCCTATTTGGAAAAGCGAGGAGGGAGATCTTCTCGTCATGGGAAGCATTGCGGAATTGGAAAAAAAATGCGGCCAAAAAATCACGAACCTGCATCGACAGTTCATCGACGATCTGATCATTCATCATAATGGAAAAAAATATAAACGCGTTCCCGAAGTGTTTGATTGCTGGTTTGAATCGGGCTCTATGCCCTATGCGCAAAACCACTATCCTTTTGAAAACAAAGCCCAAACAGAAAAAGCCTTTCCTGCAGATTTTATCGCCGAGGGGCTTGATCAGACGCGCGGCTGGTTTTATACGTTAACCGTTCTTTCCGTTGCCCTTTTTGATCAGCCAGCGTTCAAGAATGTGATTGTGAACGGCATCATCTTAGCCGAGGATGGCAATAAGATGTCGAAGAGGCTCAAAAATTATCCCGAGCCCGAAACGATCATCCATCGTTACGGCGCCGATGCGATCCGCCTCTATATGATGCAGAGCCCTGCAGTGAAAGCAGAAGATTTGCGCTTTTCTACTGCCGGCGTGGAGCTTGTCTTAAGACAGCTTTTGATTCCTTTTTGGAATGGTTTTGCTTTTTGGAGCACCTATGCAGCGATTTACAAGTGGAAACCTACTGCCTCCTCTTCGCCTCAAGCGGCCATCGATCGTTGGATCTTGTCTTTATCGCAAAAGCTGATCATGGATGTAGAAACTGCTTTAGAAGAATATGACCTTTCCAAGGCGACGGGGCCGCTTTTCAGCTTTGTGGACGATCTGACCAACTGGTACATTCGAAGATCTCGATCGCGCTTTTGGGCTGATGAAGACAGCCAAGATCGAAGAGAGGCATTTGCAACTCTTTATTCCGTTCTGATCACTTTTTGCCAGGTAGCCGCTCCCTTTATTCCTTTTATTGCCGAAGCGGTATTTAAAGAGCTCAAAGAGGATGTTCTTTCCGTTCACCTGACCGATTTTCCCGTTTATGAGGAGAAAAAAAGAGATCTTCTTTTAGAGGCCGAGATGTCTTATGTCAAACGGGCGGTGAGCATTGGTCATGCCCTCCGAAAGGAGCATAAGATCAAGGTGCGCCAGCCGCTTTCCATCGCTCATGTGATTGCTGCCGATCCCACGATTCTTGGCTCGCTGCAGAGCCAAAAAAATCTCATTGCTGATGAGCTGAATGTCAAAGAGGTGGTTTTTCATTCCGATGAGAAGAAGTTTTTAACGCTACACGTCAAGCCCAATTTCCGCATACTCGGAAAGAAGGTAGGAAAACTTCTGCCTATCGTTCAAAAATTTCTCGGATCTCTTCCCTTATCTCAGATCAAAGCCCTTCAAAAAGGGGAGCCCCTTTCTTTAAAAATTGAAGGAGAAGAGCTCATTCTTAGCTCTGAGGATGTAACGATCGAGCGAGAGATCAAAGAATCTATTGCCGCAGCTTCCGACGATCAAATTGCCCTGGCCCTGGAAACTCATCTGAGCGAAGAGTTGAAAGAAGAGGGCCTTGCTCGGGAGATTGTGAATAAGATCAACACGATGCGCCGCGACCAGGATTTTCTGGTGACCGATCGCATTCATGTGGTGATGGACACAACCGATGTAGTTAAAAAATGTTTTAACAAGTATCAAGACTATATCCGAAATGAGGTGCTAGCTGTAAGCGTTCGCTTTGCTTTCATCTCGGGAGAAGAGTGGGACCTCAATGGAGAAAAAGCTATTGTATCGGTTCAAAAGGCTTAAAAAAAAGATATTCGGTGCAAAGCGCCTTGAAGATGTGAAAATCCTACATTCTTAAAAAAGAAAACCGGCTCCTGGAAGGGAACCGGCAGTGACTTATGGAAAGAGAGAGTATTTTTAAGAACGTGACGCTTGTCTTGTTTCGGTTTGTGCTACAGTCGCCACCTTCTTTCCGAAGCCGGTTGCGTTAGAAACATATGCGCCAATTGCAGATTGGGCTACATAGCCGGCAACTGCGCGGGCTCCGGTTGCGATTTGTGGTGCGAAATACCATCCGGCAAAGCCTATGGATGCTACGACTGCCGTGCCTCCAATTGCCGCCGTGATGTAAGGATGCCTTCTTACAAAATTAGGAGCTGGTGCTACAACTACCGGTTTTCTGAATTTAGACAAGGCCCACTCGAGCATAGGCTGAACCCACTGGATCAATTGTCCGCCATAGAGTTTATTGAATACCCATGAAAGGGAGGCGAAAAGAAGTGTTAGTCCATAGAAAAGAGTGGCGGGTATGGCAGTGAGAAGTTTGCGACCCAATTTCAAGACGCTAAAAAGCAGGATGAAGGCAGATTCAATCATTCCTACTATTATCGTAGCCGAAAGAGCGAATAATTTGGACAAAATGTTATTGCCGAGTGCGGATGTGCGACCTAAGATATGGTAGATACCTTTCAAGTGAGTGATCAATGCGCTAGGATTCTTGATCAACCATCCATTATTGAAATTGACCAGATTAGTTAAAAAGAAACCTGAATTGATTTCTTTTAGGCACATATCTGTTGGCATGCAAACTGCGCTAAAGTCTTTCGCGCATTTTTTTCTTAAATCTTGTTTTTCGATAGCAATGAGGTCATCGTTGCTTGTTGATTTTGCAATTCTTTGATAAGCATCATTAATTCTTTTAAGAGATGCCTTATATTCAGCTTCATTTTTTGGGTGAAAATTAAATTGAATTCTGTCTGCTTTTGTGCCAAGAGACTGTTGGATTCTAATATTCGCAGATCGAAGATCTGCCGTTGAGACCGGTGTTGGCCGAAACATAGATGATATAAATGACATAATTGCTCCTTCTTTTTATGTATTTTTTATTAATTTGTTAAACGTTTTGTTTTTGATTGTTTGGCTATAATAACAGAGTTGTTTTTACTAATCAATGGAATTTTTTTCTAAAATATTGATTATAAAAAACTTATAAAAATATAATTTTAAGTTTGTGGAGTTTTTGTAATTAAAATTTAAGTTCTGTGGGATGAAAAAAGAATTCATCAGGAGAAATTTTTTCAGAATAATAAATAAAATTAAAAAAATGGACAGTTAAAATTTTAAAGGCTTGTTTAGATAGCGGCGATAGAATGCAAATGACCCGATGCTGATGAAAATAAATCCTCCCCAAACAATCAGGTGGGGAAGCGCGAGGAAGCGGGTAGATGGCTGGGCAATTTTGCCGAAATGGCTCAGAGGCCAGAAAATCCAGAACGCTTTTCCACGAATATTGGCTTGGGGAACAAACCCAAAATCCCGACAGTCGGAGCTCATAGGATGATTGTCCCCCAAAGCAAGATACTTTCCGGGGGGGATGACTAGGCCATATTTATTGATGAATTCTTTATCCAATTTCCCGTCAGGAGCAAGGGGCGGTTTTTGGTCGATAAAAGGGTGATAACTGGTCGATAAAGAGGCTTTTTCCTTCTCTTGAAGGACAAAGGAGGACAGCTCTTCTTTCAGGAGAATAGGGTTTCCCATGAGGAAGAGATCTCCGTTCCGGAAATAGGCATACCTCGAAGGATTCAACACGATTTCAGCTTGGTAGTTCCACCGAATGCCAAAGTTATATAATATAGCGATCTGTTTTGGGTCTTTCCTGTAGAGGGGATGGGAGGAAGAGAGCCGAAAAGAAATGCCGAGGGGATAAATCGAATAGGCGGCTCCATTGAAGAATTCATAGGCACCGTCCGGAACGTCTAAGAGTGGGGAATCGATAATGCCGTGTGAATCGATACGAACAGCCTTTTTATTTTTGACGACAAACCGAGAGGTAGTTATATGCTCCAAAATTTTTTCCAAGTGCTTGTCCGAGAGCGGAATAAGTGATGTGCTGGTAGAAAGCAAGGCATCGGACTTTTCCAATACATCGTTACGTAGCTTTGCACGATGAGTATCGGGGTGGTGCATGAGTAGAAGATAATAGGAAGAACGTTCTTTGGGGTGATAGGGTTGCGCATCTTTTTCCGATATAATGCAGGAGGTGGCAAAATTTTGAAATCCCCAGAGTTCGTAATAATGTTTGATCAGCGAGCTGTTTTTTACAAGGCTGCTTGGGAAGGGAAAAAGCTCTTCGCGCAGTTCCCCTGAAGGGGTTGGAGTCAGACTAATGATGGGTTCGTTAAATTGATACAAAAATTGCGAGGGAATAGGGGAGTTGTTGGGAAAGTTTCCTTCAAAACGAATGAAGGGGACATGCTCGATCTTCTCAAACCAGGGTTTGTTAAAATCTTGAATCTCTTCTCCATCCTTATCAAATCCATAGAGCTTGCCTCCATAGAAATAAAGGATATCTCCCGGTTTTCCAACCAGTCTTTTGACATACTGTTTTTTCCCTGGAAAGAGAAGGAAATAGGTGGTGTCTGCATTTGGAATTTCCATCTTGTCTCCGGAAAAAACGATGATGTTTCCTCGTTTGAGAAGGGACGGGTCAAAATAATAATGGGAGGTTCTTCCGAGCGTATTCACTCCAAAAGCGGATTTTGAAACGACAAGATAGTCTTTTTCCTTGAGCGTTGGACGCATCGATCCTGAGGGAATGATGTAAAATTCTAAACAGGTCTGCCTCACCACAATAGCTACGCAAAGAGCAAAGAGAAGCGCGCCCAAGAAATCCAGCGTTTTATCAAAAATATTTTTGGGAAGATATTCATAAGCGAGCTGATTTGCTTGCCTGGCGAGTTGATTGCTTGAATCGTGATCTGTTGCTTGAATTGCTTGCTCAAGGGACAAGAGAAGCATTTCCATCCGTTTTTTTTGCATATCCAGAAGCTTTTTTTTCTTTCGCTTATAGAGAGAGAAGGTCTGTTTTAGAATCTTTTGGCACTTACCTAAAGAATAAAGCCTTTGATTACTCATACGTCATTGGTTGGTGAAGCGGAGTAAAATGAGAATACGAGATGCTTTTTTTTGAAGCAACCCATTTAATTGTCTTTCCAAAGAAAAGGCAGTCTTGAGACAGCCGCAAGTTCCTGTTTTTTTTCTGGCACTAAGACCCAATAATAAAGATGATCTTTTTGGAGGGTTTTGCTCAGGTCTTTAAATGAGAGGGACAAGGTGGTGAGATGTTCCTCTTTTTTGAGAGAAAAAGAGAGGGGGATAAGCTCTTTTTTAGAAACGGCTTCTAAAGCATAGAGAGAAAAATTTTTATAAAAAGTAGGGGCGGCGACAAAAATTTGAACTTCTTTTTTCTCGATCTTTTCTCTTCCCACAAAACGGGGCCGGGAGGGAGGGAGCTCCTTTTGCAAAGAGGTCAGATTTTTCCCCATGTCGATTCCTCTTAAGATGAGGCTCAAGTGCCCTGCGTCTACTTCCATCCAGAAGGGAAAGGCGGAGAGGTTCATGCGATCAAAATAGAGCTCGAGTCTTTTGGAGGAAAGTTCGGTTTGATCGTCCGGCCACCTAGCTTCAAAAACGTCAAAATCCTTTTTTTCTAGCTCCTTGCCATCGACAACAAGAGGAGGAATCCAGAGCGATCGCAAGTCGGCCTCTCCTTGCATGGGAGAAGGTCCTAGGCGCTTCCGTCGATCATTCGGAAGCACGGAAAGGGGTAGCTGCAAAAGAGTGGAAAAAAAACTTTCGTCCCGAGGGATATCAATCCAGGAATTTTCGTCATAAGAGTAGCACTGAAGAATATGGCCTGTACCTAAATCGATTTCAAAGGCAAGCCAGGAGCTGTGCAGAGGGGCGTTTTTTGCCACCCATTCTCTCCAAGAGAGCGATTGTTTTTTTCTCTCTGCTTGGGGAATGGAAATTTCCTCCAAAACGATCCTCCCTTCAGAAATGGCTCTGACCAGAAGAAGGGTGTAGGTTTTGTTTTGATGAGTGACGATGAAATCGCCGGTAGCGGCAGTCTCAAGTTTTTCCCGAAGAGAAAAACCCGAACAGATCAAAAAAAGAAGGACAGAAAAAACAAGTCTCATGAAAATGATTGTAAAAAAGAAGACAAAAAAAAGAAATGTCCGTTATACAGAAGATAGAATTTTTTTTTGAGGTTTGGCAATGCGTAGACATATTTTAATGTTTTTTTGTGTGACCATGGGCTTTTCCCTTGCCCTCACGGCTTTAAGTGGTGCGAATAAGGGAGCTTCTAGCACAACTCTATCAGAAGAAATGAAATGGGATGATGTAGGAAAGATCGATCAGAGAATTGGAGAGCTAAGACAGATGAAGAGAGGGTATGAGTCTAAGGCAATTTATCATGACAATCAGGCGCAAAGGCTCCAATTTGATCAAGGGCAGTTATCTCTCGCTCAAAGACATATGAAGCTCGCCGATGCAAATCGCGATGTTGCGAAAAAAATCCAAGAGGAGATTGATCAGCTGCAGAAGAGAAAACAGGCTCTTTTGCAACAACGATCGGCTCCACAATCATGATTTATAAAGAATCGCTATCGCTTTTAACGGATCTTTATCAACTGACGATGGCTTACGGGTATTGGAAAGCAAAAATCCAAGATCGCGAAGCCGTCTTTCACATGGTGTTTCGTAAACAGCCCTTTCAGGGGATGTTTGCTCTTGCTGCCGGGTTGGAGTATGTGATCGATTTTATCGAGCAGTTTCGCTACGCTCCAAGCGATCTTGATTATTTGCACTCGCTAAAAACCTCTTCCGGCAAACCACTTTTTGAGGAGGCATTTTTAGACTACTTGTCGCGGCTCGTTTTTTCCCTGGATATCGATGCACCTCCTGAAGGGACTCTGTTGTTTCCCCATGAACCTTTGATTCGCGTCAAAGGGCCTATTTTACAGGCGCAGCTTTTGGAAAGCCCTCTTCTCAATATGATTAATTTCCAGACGCTTATTGCAACCAAAGCCTCTCGCATTTGTTGGGAAGCTTTTCCGGCAGATGTGGTTGAATTTGGGATGAGACGGGCGCAAGGAATCGACGGCGCTCTTTCGGCAAGCAGGGCCGCATTCATTGGAGGGTGTGAGGGAACGTCGCATCTTCTTGCCGGCAAGCTCTTTCATATTCCCGTTCGGGGGACTCAGGCGCATAGCTGGGTCATGGCTTTTGAAAAAGAAGAAGAAGCTTTTTCTGTTTTCAACGACATCCTTCCCGAAAACTGTTTTATGCTGATCGATACCTATGATTCGATCGAAGGCGTGAAAAAAGCGATCAGGGTAGCCAAGAGACAGAAAAAAAAGCTTTTTGGCGTGCGCCTAGATTCCGGGGATTTGGCCTACTTAAGCAGTGAGATTCGTAAAATTTTAGATCACGAGGGCTTTTTCGATACAAAAATCATGGCGAGCAACGAATTGGATGAGTATTTGATCCGGGATATGAAGCAGCAAGGGGCGAAGATTGACGTCTATGGAGTAGGGACCCATCTTGTCACCGGCAAAGATCAGCCGGCACTCGATGGAGTCTACAAGCTTTCTGCGATCCGCTCTGCAAACGGGGAATGGGAATACAAGGTGAAAATTTCCGAACAGACGGCTAAGACGACAACTCCGGGCATACTGCAAGTGAGAAGATTTTTCGATAAGGAATACTACTATGCCGACGCGATCTTTGATGAAAACAAAAAAAAACCCTCTTCTTGGACGCTTGTGGACACGCGCGATCCTGCGATCCAAAAAACCATTCCGAAGGAATTGGACTTTCAAGATCTCTTGGTCCCCATCTTTCGAGCGGGAAAATGCGTCTATAAAAAACCCCTGCTTTTAGACATACGCCAGAGGGCAAAAAAAGAGCTTGAGAAGCTGCCGCCTACCGTTCGCCGTCTGGTAAATCCGCAGAGCTATCAAGCAGGCTTTGAACAATCCCTCTTCGAGACCAAGCGTTCGCTTGTCAAAAAAATGAGAAAGAGCGGTTAAGATCGCCTTTCTTGATTAATGATTAGGTTTTTGCCTTTTTGATCAAGCTGATCGCCACGATCCCCGCGCCAAGAATAACAGCAGCAATTCCTCCCACATAGAGCCTATGGGCCATTTGTTCATAGGATTGGACCTGCTGCTCTCCTTCCTTTATTTTTTCCTGGCCCGCGTCAGTGACTTGCTTGCCCACTTCTTTTGCAACGGGGTTGAGTGAAAAGAGAGTGTTTGCCTGATTGATCTGCTTTTGCGCCTTGGAAATTTTGTTCTTTCCGGCATGGACTTGTTCGGTTATGTAATTGGAAAAAAGATACATAGATATACCGGCTATAAGAATGATGATTCCTAAAATTCTTTTCAAATTCATGGCCTCTCCTGTAAAGCTTGCACTCATTTCTTTATTTATCGAAGGAGTGTTAAAAAGTAAAGCGATCGCTGGTTTTTGAGCAGATTTTTTTGGCCATTTTCACAATTTCGTCACTTGATGTCTTGGTACCCATCCCATTCTGTCCTCGAGACTTGCGAGCTCGGAATGATGGTTGATGACGAAATGATGAAAGAGGCCCAATGAGACGATGGTGCTTTCTTTCAGACGAAATGAAGGATCTACTGGCTTTCAAGAAACTGGGAAAGTAATTTTTTTCCCTTTTCCAGAGAGAGATCGGTGAGTAGGATTCGTTTCAGCCGGGAGGTGTGTCCTTTGAGGACATGGACACTCGATTTAGGAAGTGCAAAGACAGAGGCAAGAAGCTCGACCAACTCCTCGTTTGCCCGGTTTTTTTCCGGGGCTGCGTGAAGTCTAATTTTGAGATGATCCCTCTCCCATCCGAGGATCTTTTTTTGTTGGGAATGGGGTGTTATTTTTACTAAAAATTCAACCCCGCGATTGGTTGCTTGCAGCATAATCTTTGACACAACTGTTTTTCTTATGATATACTTTAGAAAATTTTTTGAGTAAAAACATGGATTTATTTTCTTTTTCCTTTTGGGCTCATTATCATCCCCGGTAGGGGGCCGTTCTTTTTTTCTTCTCTCTTTTCGATCATTTTTAACAATTAGGAAAAAGCAATGAAAAACATGCAACAAATTATCAGTTCTTCTCTCTTGATTGCCGGATGTGCAATCGGAGCGGGAATGCTTGGCATTCCTTTGATTACGCAGTCGGTGGGATTTGTTCCTGCCATGGCCATCACCTCGGCTGTTTGGCTTTTCATGATGATGACGGGCTTATTATTTCTCGAAGCCACTCTTTGGATGCCGCCGGGCGCCAACATTCTTTCTATGACCCACCGTTTTTTGGGAAGAGGAGGAAAGATCCTGAGCGGCGCGACATTTCTCTTTCTTTATTACTGCTTGATGGTGGCCTATTTTTCTGCAGGCTCGCCCCTTTTAGGCTCTTTTTTAACGATGGTCACAGGAGCTGAGCTTGGGGGATTCTCTTTGAATCTTTTCTATGGCGCGCTTTTTGCATTTCTTGTGGGGGCCGGGTTGAAATGGATCGATCGGGCCAACTATGTTCTCATGCTTGGCCTGATCGCTTCTTATGTGGGCCTTATCGTTGTAGGATCTCCTGCCGTAGAAACAAAAAGGCTGATGGGACAAAACTGGTCGCAAATCTTATGGGCGACTCCCATCCTATTTTCTGCTTTTGGCTATCACAATGTGATTCCCTCTCTAACGACCCACTTTGAGAGCAAGGGAAGGGTGATGCGCCTTTCGATCTTTTTCGGAACGTTGTTGACCCTGGTTGTCTATGCTCTCTGGCAATGGCTGATCATCGGCTCCGTTCCGGAAGAGCTCCTCAAAGAATCTCTCCAAAAAGGAGAGCCGGTGACCTTTGCGCTTGTGAGACTAACAGGCCATCGCTGGATCGTAAGTCTTGGCAGCGCATTTAGTTTTTTTGCCATCGTGACTTCGATGCTTGGGGTCTCTTTTTCACTGGTCGATTTTTTGGGAGACGGGCTCAAAATGAGAAGAAAAGGAATGCATCGCTGGATTTTGTGCGCTGCCACTTACATCCCCCCATTGATCGTGACCTCCTTGAACCCTTCGCTGTTTCTTTTGGCGATCGGTATTGCGGGGGGTTTTGGAGAAGCCTTTTTGAATGGCATCCTGCCTGTTTGGCTTGTTTGGCAGGGGCGCTACAAACAAAAATTGGCCTCTGAAGTTCGTTTGGGAGGAAAGGCTTTTTTATTGTTTCTCTTGATCGCGGGAGCGGTTGTGATGGTGGTAGAATTTTTTGCTCTTCTGCATTTTTAAGGCTTTCTACTTTCCGGAGAGAAAAAGAGGGTCACTCGGCCCTCTTTGTCGATCTGATAGGCGGCTTGATTCAAATCGAGCGGGTGTTCGTTTGCAAATTGCGATGCTTTCTGAAAATCGAGGGAGATCTTTGGATCCAATAGACCGAGCTCTACTCTCTCGTATGCATCTTTGAGAATTTGCGCCAGAAGAGGGAGCGCAAGGCCTACGGTATTTTTCAACTTTTCTTTTGTGGTGGATCCGGAAGAGGGACTGTTGAACACGTTCATGAGAAAATGCGACAAGCAGGTGGGTGCGGCTTGCAATGCTTTTTTTTCCTGGAATTGCAAAAGGATCGATTCTCTTTGGGCATAAGAAAGCCCGTGAAAGGCTTCTTTTAAAAGAGCTCCTTCATGAGGGGAAAAAAGGCGCAAGAGAGCGGCAATGCGGACGAAGGAATAATCGGAGGATTTTTTGAGCTCCAGGTGGAGCTGGTTTGTTCTTTTCTCGATGCAATAAAAGTAGGCGTCCTCCTCTTGTTTTTTGGGAAGTAGAAGCAAACGGCAGCTTTCTCGAGTGGTTTGGAATGCAAGATAGGCCTCTTCCGTAAGCGCGAGGGAAGAAGAGGTGTCGAAATGGGCGAGTCCTCCTGCAAGGGTGCAGAGATAGACCAGGAGGCTGAAATCAAACGAGAGACATCCGTTTTTTTGCGAAGAGAGCTTTTCTTTGATGGACCGGAACATCTCTTTGCCCCCTTCCAGGTAAAAGATCGGGCCAAAATTGCCAAAGTGGGCAGAGGCGGAAAAAAACTCGCTCTCCTCTTCGGAAAAGAGAGAAAATGAGGGGAAAAGCGTAGGCTTTTGCCGACATGCGGAAAGAAATGCTTTTGGGAAGCTATCGGAGGCGTTTATACCAAAAGATGCGCGGAATTTTTCACTTTTTTCCAGGCCTTGCAGCAAAAGCGCTTTTTCGAACAGGGATTGCATTGTAGCTTTCGACAATTTTGGATGGCCTTGAAGGATTTGAAGAGATAGCCGATGGAGGGCTAAAAAGTTCTCTTTTTGCAGGCAAAAAGAGGCAGGCTGGCCATGCGTCATCGCTTCATAGGATCTGTCGCTTCCCTCTATTATCCACTCAAAACATCTGAGCGACAACAAGATCTGGCCCCATTCGACGCATTCTTGGGAAAGGTTTTCTTCTTTGGGCAAGGAGCTTTCAGTTCCCTTGAGAAACAAGAGTTCGGGCATCTTCTGAAAATAGGAACAGGTGTTTGTCGTTTGCTCTGCAGCCGGTGGTGTTTTCTCAATCGGAAGAGGAAGCGTGCAAAGCGTTAAAAAAAGAAACATGGCCGACTTCCTATTTGCTAAAGCCATTGTAGAAAAGAGTTTTTTTTTGTCGAAGAGAAGTTTTTGAAAAAATTTTATAGGAGGAAAGTTGTCTTAAGGTTATTTTAAGAAAAAAAGAGAAAAAGGTAGATGCCATGGACCATCTGGAAAATTACGGACATATTCTAGGACAAAATCCCCACAAGTATTTTCATAACCTATGTATTGAATTTAAAAAGATCCTGCAGAAATCCAAAGATCCCGCTCTATTGGAAATTGAAATGGAAAAATTGATCAATGCAAGTAAGCAGATGAAGTGGAAGACAGAAAAAAAAGAAATCTGGAAAAAGGACGAAGGGGAAAAAGTCCTTTGTAAGGTTTGGAATGAATTTTCTCGTTACATGCAAGAGCTCAAGAAAAATCCCAAAAATGCGGTGGCCAAAGACCTGATGGACTCCCTTTGGGAAGTGGAGCGTTTGCTTGCGAGTTTAAAGGTTGTTTGAGTCTTTTTGAACAAATGGAGTTCTCTATGTTTTGCTATCAGTGTGAACAGGCGTTTGAAGGAAAAGGATGCAGGGTTTCGGGAGTTTGCGGCAAAGATCCCACAACCGCAGCGCTGCAAGATCTTTTAGTCTATGCCGTAAAAGGGGTCGCGCAATATGCCCATCGAGCCGCTGCATTTCGGATTCGAGACATAGAGGTGGATAATTTCATCATTCAGGCGCTCTTTGCAACTGTTACCAATGTGGATTTCGACCCCAGAAGAATTGCTGATTTGATTATGCAAGCGGCCCGGATGAGAAAGAAGATCGAATCTTTGTACAAAGAAGGGGCTCCAATTGCCGAAAAACTCGTGGGGCCGGCAGCCCTTGAAGTGAAGGACTCGATCGATGCAATGCTCGATCTTGCCAAGGAGATTTCTATCCCCAAAAGAGAAGAAAAGTGGGGAAGCGAGTTTTCTGCGCTTGCGGAGCTGATTACCTATGGCTTGAAGGGGGCGTGCTCCTATTTGCATCATGCCCTGATCTTCGGAAGAAGAGACATTCATGCCTATGCGATCCTTTGCGAAGCGCTCGATTTCCTTAGCTCCGAGCAGTTCACGCAAGCAAATCTTATGTCCTGGGTCTTCAAAACGGGGGATCTCAATTATCGCGCCATGGAGCTTTTAGATCGCTCCCACGTTGAGAGCTACGGTCATCAAAGACCGACCTCCGTCCGCATCACTCCCGTAAAGGGAAAGGCCATTGTCATCTCCGGCCACGACATGAAAGATCTCGAAGATCTTTTGAAACAGACGGAAGGCAGAGGCATTAATATCTATACTCATGGAGAGATGCTTCCTGGCCACGCCTATCCAACGTTAAAAAAATATTCTCATCTCGTCGGTAACTATGGAGGCGCTTGGCAAAATCAGCACAAGGAATTTTCCGAGTTTCCGGGATCGATTCTCATGACGACCAACTGCTTGCAAAGGCCGCAACAGGTATATCATGATCGTATTTTTACAAAAGGACTTGTGGGTTGGTCTGGCGTGCGTCATATTCCTGATGGAAATCTGTCCCCTTTGATTGAATCGGCGTTAAAACAAAAAGGGTTTGAAAAAGAGGAAAAGCCGGAGTTTATCACCATCGGATATGCAAGAGGGAGTGTCCTATCCTCCCTCGATCGCATTGCCTCCCTTATACAATCGAAGAAGATTCGCCATTTTTTCATGATCGGCGGATGCGACGGCGCCAAAATGGGGCGAAGCTATTATACCGACTTTGCCAAGTTAGTGCCAAAAGACTGTATGATTTTCACACTCGCCTGCGGAAAATATCGTTTCAATAAACTCGCATTTGGAAAAATAGAAGAGTTTCCCCGTCTTCTAGACGTAGGTCAATGCAACGATGCCTATTCTGCACTGCAAATTGCAAGTGCGCTTGCGGCCAGGCTCAAGTGCAGCCTCAATGAGCTCCCTCTTTCCTTTATCTTTTCCTGGTATGAACAGAAAGCGGTCGCGATTCTTTTGACTCTTTTGAGTCTCGGCATTCGCAATATTCGCTTGGGGCCCTCGCTTCCCGCCTTCATGACTCCGAGCCTATTGAAGCTCTTGCATGAGAAGTTTCAGATAACGCCGATTACAACAGCAGAGGCGGATCTTCGCTCGATTTTGAAATGATCAGAGAAGTTTTTGCTTTTCTTTGCCTCAAAGAGATATAGTTCCTCATGACTTTTGGAGTTTTTATGCAACTGATCCTGGATGAATATTTTCAAAAAGCGCTCTCTTTTTTAGAACAATCGCAAGAGAGTCTTTTCTTGACGGGAAGGGCCGGGACCGGAAAGTCCACCCTTCTTTCCTATTTTATCGAGAAGACAAAAAAAAATATCGTGGTCCTGGCCCCGACGGGGGTCGCAGCTCTGAATGTAAAGGGAGAAACGATCCACTCCTTTTTTCATTTCAAGCCCGGGGTGACATCTGAAGATGCGAAAAGGGAGGCAAAAAAGATCAAAAAGGTAGGTTTTTATCGATCGATTGAGATCATCATCATTGATGAAATTTCGATGGTCAGGGCCGACCTTCTCGATTGCGCGGATATCTTTTTAAAGACCCTCTTTTCGAGCAAAAAACCCTTTGGAGGCATACGCATGGTCTTCATAGGCGATCTCTACCAGCTTCCTCCACCTGTTTCAAAGGAAGATCGTGAATATTTTGAGGAGTTTTATGAAACTCCCTATTTCTTTTCTGCCCAAGTGATGAAGGATCGCTCCTTTTGTCCGCATTTTATCGAGCTGGAAAAGATTTATCGACAGAGCGATGAGACCTTCATCTCCCTCCTCAACAGCATTCGTAAAAATTCTCTTTCCGAAGAAGAACTGACCCTTCTAAACAAGCGCTTTCTTCTGCCCGAAAAGGACGACGGGTGTCTCTATTTGACCACCACCAACGCACAGGCAACCAAAATCAACGAAGAAAAATTATGCGCTTTAAAGGGCAAGCTCTATGAATATGTTGCAGATATAGAAGGGAATTTCGATGCAAAAGCATTGCCGACCGATTGCTCTCTTAAGCTAAAGGTGGGTGCGCAGGTGATCTTTTTGACCAATCAGAGCGAAGGTCTTTGGGTCAATGGAACCATTGGAAAAGTGATGGGCATCGACCAAGATCGGATTTTTGTCGAAACGGAAGGGGGGAAAGAGGTCCAAGTCAAACGATTCAACTGGACGCTTTACAAATATGAGTTTGATGCAAAATCAAAAAAGATGTTCCAGGAAGAGGCGGGATCTTTTCATCAATATCCCTTAAAACTTGCCTGGGCGCTGACCATTCACAAAGCGCAAGGAAAAAGCTTTGACAAGGTCATTCTGGATTTAGAGAGGGGCTCTTTTGCCCACGGCCAGACCTATGTCGCGCTCAGCCGCTGTCGAACGATGGAGGGGCTCTTTTTAAAAAAACCGCTGCAAAGGGGGCATATCCTTATGGATCTGCGAGTGGTGAAGTTTTTGACGCAGTATCAGTATGCACGTGCGGAAGAGATCTGCTCGACGGAGGAAAAAGTCGCTCTCATTCAACAAGCCATCCAAGAAAAAAAATTCCTTCAGATGGTCTATTTGAAAAGCGACGATCAAAAATCCTTTCGAAAAATTCTTCCCCATTTTGTAGGCGATATGGAGTATCAAAACAAAAAATATCTAGGCATGGAAGCCTTTTGTTCCGAGCGAAATGAAAATCGCGTTTTTCGGATCGATCGCATTTTGGAATTAACTATTGCCGGAACTTAAAAGAGTTTTTAGCGCACGTTTTTTTGTTTCTTGAGATAGGCCTGTATTTTAGCTACTTTAAGCGTGTTGAGGACATCCTCTTTTCGAAGCCATCCTTTTCGAGCAATTTTAACGCCGCTTTGAACGAATGCAAGATCCTCGGTAGAGTGCGCATCGGGGTTGATCATTGTTTTTAGCCCCTTGTCTCTTGCTTTATGCCAGAGGCGCCAGTCCATATCGAGCCGCATCGGGTGGCCATTGAGTTCGATGATTTTTCCATTGGCGATGCAGGCATCGATGATTTTGGCCGCGTTGATCTGATAGGGCTCTCTTTCCAATAAGAGCCTGCCTGTCAAATGGCCGACGATGGTGGAATAGGGATTCTCAATGGCTTTGATCATGCGCGCTGTCATGGTTTTTTCATCTAATTGAAAGGATCTGTGGATCGAGATGATGACAAAGTCGAGCTCTTTGAGAACATCATTTGGAAAATCAAGCTTTCCGTCATTTAAAACGTCGCACTCGATCCCGGAAAAGATGTAGGGAGAAAATTTTTTTAACCGATTGATCTTGTCGATTTTTTCGGCCTGCTCGATCAGAGACTTTTTTCGCATTCCATTGGCTTGGAAACTCGACTCGGAATGGTCGGAGATCCCGATATACTCCCAGCCCATTTCTTCAGCGGCTTTGACCATTTCTTCCAAGGTGTTGTGGCCATCGGAGCTAGTGGTATGGCAGTGAAAAGCGCCCCGAAGATCCGTCTCTTCGACCAAACGGGGAATTTTGGCTTTTCCCGCAGCTTCTATTTCACCCATGTTTTCGCGAATCTCCGGAGGAATATAGCAAAGTCCCAAAGCTCGATAGATCGCCTTTTCTGTTGGGGCTTTTTTTAGGTTTTTAGGAAATAGGGGTCGATGGTCTTTATCCAAAGGATCTAGACCATATTCACTGAGAATATAGCCGCGCTCTCTTGCGCGGCGCCGCAGTTCAATATTATGCTCTTTAGATCCCGTAAAATAGAGCAGGCCAAAACCAAACTCCTTTTCGGGCAATATCCGAAGATCTACCTGGATTTCATCTTTTAATCGCACCGAGGCTTTGGTGGGCCCCTTGGCCAGAATTTTCTTGATGAAGGGCTGTTTGGTAAACCATTCCATGACTTGTAGAGGCTTAGATGATGCGACTAAAATGTCCAGATCTCCCACCGTTTCAAGCCCTCTGCGAAAACTTCCGGCAATTTCCACTTTTTTTACATTCTTTACATGCAAAAAATCCTCGATGATCGGCCCTGCGATGGTTTGGGCATCCCACCAGAGCATCCGCTTTCCATAGATTTTGATCTTTGCAATACCATTCAATAAATTACTTTGCGTTTTTTCGCCGAACCCCGACAATTGGGCCACCTTTCCCAATTTGCAGGCTTTTGTCAGGTCCTTTACGGACCGAATGTTGAGTTTTTCATAGAGAATTTTTACTTTTTTGGCGCCCAGTCCCGGTATGTTCAACAGCTCGAGCAGGGGAGGCGGTATGGACTTTTTTAATTTTTGATAAGCGGGAAGAGTGCCCGTTGTGACGAGCGTAGTAATTTTTTGTGCAATCCTTTGTCCGATCCCCGGGATATTTTCCAGCTTTTTTTCAGAGACCAAGGTTTCAATATCTTCATTTAATGCTTCGACGGCCCTTGCCGCATTATGGTAGGCGCGAATTTTGAAGGGATTGTCGCCTTTGAGGGCAAGAAGCGTGCCCATTTCATCCAAAATATCTGCAATTTCATGTTTGTCCATGAGCAACACCACGCGATGGGTCTTTTTTCTACGTATAAACGTACGTATAAACGTAAGGGCGCTCTCTCTTCAATAAAAATCAAAAATTTAGAACTGTGGAATGGAAATTTTTTTTGTTGATGATTTTCTTGGGACAGTTGTCCATCTTAAGCATTATTTGTAAAAACAAAATTTTTTTGTTAATTACAATTTCCTTTTTCTGTGTTAATTTTTTTAAAAGACAGGTCTTCTTGACTATATGTTTGTTATTTGCTATTCTTATTAAGAAATAACCAAAAACCAACAATAAAAGAGGTTTTTTTATGTCAAGTATAGCAAATAAACTTAACTTTTTGGGACCTCTCGCGGGTTCTTCCTGGACAAATCCTTGGTATCGTCCATTTACGCCGCAAGCAGAAAAAGCAGGTATGTCTTATGGATTGCATGCGGCAACGGATCTTTCACGTCATGCGAACAATATGAAAGATGGACATGTTAAAACCATGGCGAGAGTAGTTGCCTTTGCAGTCGACTGTTTCACATCGATCTTCGGCAATCCGGTTGCTCTCTTGTATAACGGTACAATTGGAGCTGCTAGAAACATGCTCATTCGTAGGGACAATAGAAAAAGTGAAAGAAAAGTCCTAGAAGCGAGAACATCTTGGAAGCCTACTTCTTATAGAGCGTTTGCTACTTATACTGTTTTAGCCGCTGCTGGAATTGTTCTGGCTGTTGCAGCAATGAAAATGAATGCTACACACACTACACCTTCTAATAATACTACACACACTACACCTTCTAATAATACTACACTTCCTACGCCTCCTAAGACTCTGTGTGTACCTAAAACTACATGCTCGAGACCTCATTGGTATTCATCACTTTCTACTACCAAATGTGTAACAACTGTGTGCCCAAAAGTATAATTTGTCCTTGACCACAGTCGAGGCAAAGAATCGTTAAAAGAAGAAAGCCAACCATTAGGGTTGGCTTTTTTATTGTCCGTATTTTTGCCATGACATTCGTTGCAGACGTTTAAGGGGGATTTTGATTCCTTGGCCAATTGCCCGCCTCTCCTGAGGGCGTTGTAGGGGATGGCGACGTCCAAAAGAGATTTGGTGTCATAGTTGAGAAGGCGTTTTTCCGATTCGGTTTGCCACTGTTGAATAAAAATTTTTTATTATTATTGTTTTTTTTGTCTCCAAGCACATCTCAGGATAATTTGTAAAAACAATTTTTTTTATTAACTATATCTTCATTGTTTATTTGTTAATTTTTTTTAAAACACAAGTTCTCTTGACTATATGTTTGTTGTTTGCTATTCTTTATTAAGAAATAGCCAAAAACCAACAATAAAAGGGGTTTTTTTATGTCAAGTATAGCAAATAAACTTAATTTTTTAGGGCCTCTCGCGGGTTCTTCCTGGACAAATCCTTGGTACCGTCCATTTACGCCACAAGCAGAAAAAGCAGGCATGTCTTATGGATTGCATGCGGCAACGGATCTTTTACGTCGTGCGAACAATATGAAAGACGGATATGTTAAAACCATGGCGAAAGTATTTGCCGTTGCTATCGACTGTTTCACATCGATCTTCGGCAATCCGGTTGCTCTCTTGTATAACGGTACAATTGGAGCTGCTAGAAACATGCTCATTCGTAGGGACAATAGAAAAAGTGAAAGAAAAGTCCTAGAAGCGAGAACATCTTGGAAGCCTACTTCTTATAGAGCGTTTGCTACTTATACTGTTTTAGCCGCTGCTGGAATTGTTCTGGCTGTTGCAGCAATGAAAATGAATGCTACACACACTACACCTTCTAATAATACTACATACACTATACCTTCTAATAATACTACACTTCCTACGCCTCCTAAGACTCTGTGTGTACCTAAAACTACATGCTCGAGACCTCATTGGTATTCATCACTTTTTACTACCAAATGTGTAACAACTGTGTGCCCAAAAGTATAATTTGTCCTTGAGCACAGTCGAGGCAAAGAATCGTTAAAAGAAGAAAGCCAACCTTAGGGTTGGCTTTTTTTATTGTCCGTGTTTTTGCCTGTATATTCTTTGCAAACGTTTAAGAGGGATTGTGATTCCTTGGCCGATTGCCAGCCTCCCCCGAGGGCTTTATAGAGGATCACGACGTCCAAAAGAGATTTGGTATCATAGTTGAGAAGGATTTTTTCCGACTCGATCAGCTTCTGTTCGGCAGTGAGATAATCGATCACGTTCACGAGGCCCTTTGTATAGCGCGCATTGGAGAGGTCTGCAAAATTTAGGTTTTTTTCTACGCTCATTTTTTGATTTTTAGAGGTAGACAGATCCTCTTGATAGTTTTTTATGGCGCTTTCCGTTTCGGAAAGAGCGTTCAAGATGGTTTGCTGATAGGTATAGGCCGTCATAGCCGTTTCGGCTCTTGCAACTTTTAGATTGCCCACGAGCTTTCCTCCTTTAAAAATAGGAAGGTTGATATCTCCCCCGTACATCCAAGTCTTGCTGGGCAGTTGAAAAAAATTGCTCAGCTTTAAAGATTGAAGACCGGCATCTAGCCCTAAGACAATCGTGGGGTAAAAATCAGCAACGGCCACTCCGATGTTGGCAACGGCCTCAGCGAGATCCCTTTCTGCTTTTCGGATGTCCGGACGGCGTCGCAAAAGATCGGACCTGATCCCGATTGCAATGGCAACGGGTGCTTGAGGCAGAGGTTTTTCTAAGAGAAGCTCTTTTGTAAAGGTTTCGGGCAGCTCTCCTGTAAGAGTAGAAAGTGTATAGATAGACTGATAGATTTGAGCGATCAAAATGGGCAGATCCGCCCGAGCGGCTGCCAGCTCTGCTTCAAAGCTGTCTAGATCGAGAAGATTTTTGTATCCATCTTGGTAGCTTTTTTTCAGCACACTTACGCTTTGCTCGAGAATGGAAATGTTCTTTTCTACCAAATTTTTCTGTTTTTGAAAGCTTCTGATTTCGATGTAATTTCTCGCAATTTCTCCCATCACGGAAATGAGTATGTCGTTTCTCTGTTCGATCGAGCTGCCGATGGCGGCAGAAGCTGCTTGCACCGATCTTCGGGTTTTGCCGAAGAGATCGAGTTCCCACGATACGTCGAAAAGCGCATTGAACAGATTTTGGATCTGAAAAGCGTGTGCTGTCGGAGCCGCAGCTCCTGCTTCCGTGACGATGGGTCCATTTTTACTATATTCGGTTCTCGATCCATTGGCATCAAAACCTACTTGGGGATAGAATTTTGAGGCTGCCACTTGGCGTTGCGCTCTTGCTTTCAGGATGTTGGCCTCTGCTCTGAGCAGATCTTTATTGTTTTCCATTCCACGCTCTATGTATTTGGTGAGCAGAGGGTCTTGAAACACTGTCCACCACGCTGCGCTGGGCTCTTCTTTTAAGAAAGAGACCTCCGGGCTATTTTCTTCCTGCCAGTCTTTGGAAATATTGTTGGCGGGTTTTTTGTAGTTAGGGCCGACCATACACCCGCTCATCGCAGCGCTGAAAGAAATGAGCATGCAGGTGATTTTCAAAGAATGTTTTTTGATAGAATTGAGCTTCATTCCAATCTCCTTCGGAAAAAAAAGCCGGAAAATACAATGTTAAAAAAGCCGATCACAACCATCGGCCATAGATTGCTGAGCACAATGCCAAGCGGCATCTGTTTGAAAAAAATGCCCTTGGAAATGACCAGCATGTATTTCATGGGAATCAAATAGGTGATCGGCTGCAGCCAAGCGGGCATGTTCTCGATGGGTGTTGCAAATCCGGACAAGATGACGGCGGGCGTGAGGAAGAGAAAACTGCCAAGAAGCGCTTGCTGCTGTGTTCTCGATAGAGAAGAGATAAAGAGTCCGATTCCGCTGATGGAAGCAACAAAGATGAGCAAACTGAAGAGGTATAGGAGAATTGATCCCGTGAAGGGTACCTGCAGAATGAGAGTGCCGATTGACAGCATCGCGCATCCTTCGATGCTGGCGATCAGTATGCCGGGAAGGATTTTGCCGATGACAATTTCAATCGGGACCAGAGGGGAGACCAGAAGCTGGTCGAAAGTGCCGAGCTCTCTTTCGCGGGCCACCGATTGCCCGGTAACCACAAGGCAGGTTACCATGGACAAAAGCACGACAAGAGAGGCGATATTGTACCAATAGTAGATGATGTTTGGATTGTACCAGTTTCTAGGCTCCAGCCGGACGTTTTCTTGAAAGATCTCTTCTCTGGCCTCGATATCATTATTGAACTGATAGAGAATGCTTGTTGCATAGCCCGCTAAAATCTGTGCCGTGTTGGATTTTCTTCCATCCATGATGAGCTGCACATTGGCAGGCTTTCTTGCGTCGAGATTGCGGGAAAACTGTTCATCGATCGACACAACCATTACTCCTTTTTGATTGTCGATAAAGGGAGCGATCTCTTCGACTCCCTTCAAATAGATGATGCGGCTGAAGATGGGAGATCCTTGGAATCGCTCCGTGAGCTCAAATCCCTGCTCTCCATTGTCGCGATTCAAAATGCCGATGGGAACGTTTTTTACGTCGAGTGTGGCCGCATAGGCAAAAATCAAGAGTTGCACGAGAGGAGGAAGGAAAATGGAGAATCGGCTTTTCGGATCGCGCAAAACGGCTAAAATTTCTTTCCAAATCAGAGATCGAATGCGATTCCACATATCAGTCCAGCCTTTTCACTGTTTTCCGAGCCACGAAAAGCAAAAAAACAACTCCGATAAAGGTCATGACGGCCATATTGTAGAAGAACATCGACCAGACATTGCCGACCAGAAAGATGGTTTGCAGGCATTGGACAAAGTATTTTGCGGGAATCAGATAGGTGAACAGTTGAATCGGAAAGGGCATGCTGTAGATTTCGAAAAGAAATCCGGACAAGATATAGGAGGGCATGAAGGCGGCAATCAGTGCAATTTGCGAGGCGATCATCTGGTTTTTGGCAAGCGTTGATACCAAAAGGCCAAATCCAAGCGCCGTGAATAGGAATATAGATGAAATGAGTCCAAGCACGAGATAGGACCCGCGCATCGGAAGTCCAAATCCTAAGACC
Source organism: uncultured bacterium (assembly GCA_963716985.1). Taxonomy (GTDB): domain Bacteria; phylum Chlamydiota; class Chlamydiia; order Chlamydiales; family SM23-39; genus JAJZPH01. The sequence continues at coordinate 782,180 of OY970323.1, forward strand.
GAGATGGCGGTGCAAAGGGCCATGGAAAGCATTCCCAGAAAAAAGTAGGGAATGATTTTTCCGAGAACGAGCTCTACGATTCCAACGGGCGTGGACATCATCGATTCCATCGTTCCTCTCTCCCATTCTTTGGCGACGACCATCGCCGTTAAAAGCGTGCCGATCAGAGTCATGATAATGGCTAAAGCTCCCGAGAGGAGAAAATAACGGCTCTCCAGCTCTTCATTGTACCAATATCGTGGCTGTGGGTTGATCAGCGGATATCCGTGAAAATTGCGCGTCAGCACCTCCTGCTGCATCCAGTTTTGAAAAACTCCTTGCGCATAATTTTGTACGAAATTTGCCGTATTGGGCTCGCTGCCGTCGCCAACGACCTGGATGGGGGCAACTCGATCGGATCGATGTCTAAAAGCGGAAAAATAGGAGGGAACAACGATGAATCCCCGAATGTCTCCTCGAATGATTGCGTCCCCGAGCTCGCCTCTCTGGCGGACCATTGTGACGTCGAAGTAGCGAGAATCGGTGATCGATTTTGCAAAGCTCTGCACATCGGGCGCCGTATCTTCTAACACGAGGCCGATGCGCAGGTGGTTCATATCTAAGGAAACGCCATAGGCATATAAAAAAAGCAAAAGTATGGGCAAAAAAATGCTAATCAGGAAAGTGCTTGGATCCCGAAGCATTTGAAACGCTTCTTTTTTGATCAAGGCCCTCAGCCGTCGTTTACGGCCCTTCGAGAGTTCTTTTAAAAGTGGGTCAGAGGGGGTTTTTTGCATCATGCTCTTCAATTAGTTTGATGAACGCGTCTTTTAATGTTGGATTGGGATTTTCTTCTGTTTTGGAAACATCCTTCAAATCATCGGGATTTCCCATATAAACGATTTTGCTTCGATAGACGAGAGCGATGCGATCGCAATATTCTGCCTCGTCCATGAAGTGGGTGGTGACCATAACCGTAATGCCCTTTTCCACAAGGGCATTGATGTGGTTCCAAAATTCTCTTCGAGTCAACGGATCGACGCCCGAGGTGGGCTCGTCTAAGAACAAAATTTCCGGGCGGTGCATGCAGGAACAGGCCAGGGCAAGCCGTTGCTTGAAGCCGAGAGGCAAAGATTCCGCTGTAGTATTGAGATATGGATCGAAGTTGAAAATGTGGATCATCTCGTCGATTGCCTTTTTTTGTGTGGGTCCGGAGAGGTTGTAGACGCCGGAAAAAAAGATCAGATTTTGCATCACGCTCAAGCTGCCGTAGAGAGAAAATTTTTGCGCCATATAACCGATTTGCGCGCGCGCTTTCCCCGGAGCTTTTTGCAAATCCAGATCATTCACCGAAGCTTTTCCTTCTGTGGGTTTGAGCAGTCCGCACATCATTTTAAAAGTGGTCGACTTCCCGGCGCCGTTGGGACCGAGCAGGCCGAAAATTTCTCCTCTCCGTATTTGAAAGGAGATTTGCGAGGCGGCGGTAAAAGAGCCAAATTTTTTCGTAAGATTTTCTGTGACTATGACGATTTTGGATTTGTTGTTGATCGAAGGAAGTAGAGTCGCAAGTTCTGATTTTCCTCCGGGACCTCCTCCTAAAATATCGATGAAGGCATCCTCAAACCTTGGGGCGGCATCTTCCAGCTTCGCATCGCCATTGACATGGAGTTCTCGAATGTTGAAAGAAGAGGGATCGGGGATTTTTAGCACAACGCGGACGTCTTTGCCTTGAATGACTCCATCGATCACGTTTTTTTGGCACAGAGCTTTGGACAAAACTTGGCGGCGCCCTTTTGCGATGTTAGTGATTTTAAAGACGCGGCCCTCGACTCTTCTTGTCAGATCCTGCGGCCTGCCACTATAGAGCAGATGCCCTTCATTTAATAAAAGGACGGTATTGCACTCTTCGGCCTCATCCAAATAGGAGGTGCTCCACAAAACCGTGATGCCCTGGTGCAAAAGATCTTGGACCATCTTCCAGAGCTCTTTTCTGGAAACGGGGTCTACGCCGGCGCTGGGCTCGTCTAATAGCAAAAGCTTTGGTTTTCGGAGAAGGGCGCAGGCAAGTCCGAGTTTTTGCTTCATACCGCCCGAAAGATCGCCTGCGAGTCTTTTGGTAAAAGGCTCAAGATTGGTAAATTTTAAGAGTTGTTTAAAGGAGGCGATGCGCTTTTCCCCGACGACTCCGCTCAAATCGGCATAGAGATTTAGATTTTGGAGAACCGTCAAATCTTCGTAGAGGCCGAATTTTTGGGGCATATAGCCTGTCAGATAGTGGATATGATTGGAATCCTTGATGCTGTCATGCCCCTGAACGGTAATATGGCCCTGCGTGGGCAGTAAAAGTCCGGCCATCAGGCGGATCAAAGTGGTTTTTCCGGCGCCGTCCGGCCCTACGAGTCCTACGATTTCGCCCTTTGGAATGGAGGCGGTAATTTCTTTTAGCGCAGGCGTTAATTGGGAGGAAAATTGCTTGGAAAGGTTGTGAATTTGGACGAAATCCTCACTCACTTGTCCTCCCCTTGATTTTTTTCAATATTCAGCTTCACCGTGACGGGCATTCCCTGCTTCAGGAAATGATCGGGATTGTCCACGTAGATGCGCAAGCGATAGACAAGGTCGGTGCGCAGAGAGGTTGTTTGCACTGTTTTTGGCGTGAATTCCGCCTCGGGAGAGATAAAGCCGATCTTCCCTTTATAGATCGGGCCGCCTTTGGTATCGGTGATGATTGCAGCGCTCATGCCATAATAGATTTGGCCCAAGTGGGGCTCTTCCACATAGGCGCGAATCCAAACGGGAGAGGCGACGGAAAGAGTGTAGACGGGTTCTGATGGCTGCAGGACGGATCCCGGCTCTCGTATGCGAGTGAGGATGGTGCCGTCCGTTGGCGCGAATGCTTGCGTGTATCCAAGATTGTCGAGCGCGACTTGTAATTCGGCTTCTGCCGCAGTTAAATTGGCTGCGAGTGCATCGCGGCTTGCTGTAGCGTCATCCAGATCCTCTTGAGAAACGCCGCCGAGGCCGATCAAATTTTGTCTTCGATCGACCAGCACCTCGGCATTTTTCAAATTGACCCGGACTGCCTCTGCATTGGCAGACGCGAGCCGTACCTGGCTGTTATAAGGGGTTTTGTCCAGTTGGGTCATCAAGGCTCCCTTTGTAACGAAATCTCCTTCTTCAAAAACGAGCTCTTCGACCTGTCCTGGGACGCGGAAGGCGATATCGACCTGCCGCACGTCGACGTTCCCATAGAGGAAGAGTTCCTTTTCGTTGCGCAGTGTCTTGGAAAAAAAATAATAGGTGAGGCCAACCGCCCCTGCGATGGAAACCAAAAAAATGAGAATGATGAACATGCGCTTCATCTTAAAATCATGAATGTGTCGACTTAATTGTTCTCATATAAGGATATTAGAATGTTTTCAATGATTTTTTTGCATTTTTTTTAAGCTTGCTAAAAATGTTTTCGCATTAGATTAAAAAATATCAAGAATGTTGATTGCCGAAAAGATCTCGATTTTTCATTTGTAAATAATCTAAGCAAATAATAATTAAAAGAGATGAAGGCAACGTCCCAAGAGGTAGAGGCATCGCGAACCTTTTTGTTAAGAAGACACCCGCCCATCTGAATCGGTCTGCGAAAGAAGGATCGCTGAAGAAGTGTTTGTCTGCTTTTGATTTGGCGGCGATTGGATTCGGCTCGGTGGTCGGAACGGGAATTTTTGTGGCCACGGGGCAGGGAGCCCATCTTGCTGGTCCGGCCGTTTTGATCTCTTTTATCATTGCTGCGGTCACGGCGGGGCTTTGTGCTTTAACCTATTCCGAACTCGCTTCCATGTTCCCATCGGCCGGAAGTACCTATTCCTATGCCTACGTGGCCTTTGGCGAAATCATTGCCTGGATGATCGGCTGGAACTTGATTCTGGAATATTTAGTCGCGGCAAGCGCCGTTGCTTCGGCTTGGTCGGCGATTGTTGTGAGTCTTTTGAGAAATGCCGGAATTCCTATTCCAAACCTCATTTCGGATTCACCCCTCGATGGCGGAATTGTGGATCTCTTTGCAGTGCTTGTCACTTTTTTTGTGACGGCTCTTTTGTATATTGGCATTAAAGAGAGCGCTCGAGCAAACAACTTGATCGTGATATTGAAGATTTTGGTCATCCTTCTATTTGTTGTTTTGGGATTTTCCCATATCGAGCTGCCCCATTTCAAGCCGTTTACTCCTCTTGGATGGCAGGGGGTGATGCAGGGAGCTGCGATTATCTTCTTTACCTATTTGGGATTCGATGCAGTTTCTACTGCGTCTGAGGAGACAAGAAATCCCAAACGCGACGTTCCGATGGGACTGATGCTCTGTTTGGCTGGTGTGATTGTGATTTATATTTTGGTTGCAATCACTCTTGTAGGAATGGTTCCCTATCAGCTCATCGACGTCAAAAATGCTCTGCCCTCGGCTCTTGCAAGAGCGGGCATCCAATGGGGAAGCGCCCTTGTGGCGGTTGGCGCCATTGTGGGAATGATTTCCACTCTTCTCATCACGCTTTACGGACAGGTCCGCATTTTCATGGTCATGGCGCGAGACGGTCTTCTGCCCAAAACCTTTGCAAAAATTCACCCGCGCTACAAAACGCCTCATATTTGTACGGTGGTCTCGGGTCTTGTTGCGGCGATCATTGCGGGAGTGCTTCCGCTTCCTTTGATCATTGACCTTTGCAATATCGGCACCCTTTCGGCATTTATCGTGGTTTCCATCGGCGTGATCGTGCTTCGCAGAACGATGCCCAATTTTGAGAGGAAGTTTCGCTGTCCCGGCGTGCCCTATACTCCTTTGATCACCAGCTTTTTTTGCCTTTTCCTGATGGTCCATCTACAAAAGATTACCTGGATCAACTTCACACTCTGGCTCATTGTTGGCCTTTTCATCTACTTCTTCTACGGAATGCGCCGCAGTCACCTGCAAAAAAAACAAAAATAATCTGAAAAAAATCCGGGGAAAACTCTCCGGACAGAACGAGCTTTTTTCTTTCTTTAAAAATCCCCTTTATTTTCTTATCAAATTTTTAAAAAAATCTTTATGAATTGACAAACAAAAATTTATTTTTTACTTTTTTTGCGTTTCAATTTTTCACAAAGGAGGGTGTTATGGATATTGATGTAATAAGTTCAGATTCGATTCAAGACACAAGCTATGGTGAAGAAGTACAAAAAGAGGATTTCGAAGAAAAAACTTCCTCGATTTCTTCTTTTGCAAAAAAACGCATTGAGGCGAGTGTGCATCCGGCAGGTTCCTTGAAAGCTCCGGTTGTTTTATGCGCATCGAGTCGAGAAGAGAATCGCAGGGATTGGGATTGGGAATGGGATGCTGGCTTGGGTTGGGACCATAAAAACGGCGATAGCTTCAAAAATGATCGAAAAGAACTAGATGTTGGAGTGACCGCATCCCATAAAAATGAAAAAGGGGATACCGATATGAAAGGTAGTGTGACCTTTGGAAGAGATAATCAGGGGAATATGTCGGGCCGAGTGGATATTGGAAGCAAATATTAATTTCCGATTGAACTGAAAAATTTAGGGGTGAATGATTTCACCCCTAAATGGAATCAAAAAAAGGAGAGGAAAATAGATGAAAAAAAATTATGTTCGCCTCGCTGGCCTCCTCATTGTTTTAGGGTTTTTTTCATTGATCGCGTGGTATATTTTTGCTCCGAGAAATGTTTGTAATATTCCCATTGAGTTTTTAGACGATTATGATGCGGCCTATACAACCATAAAGATAGAAGGTCAAAAATATTTTCTTCTATTTGATACAGGATCGTCTTACCACTCTTCACTTAAAAAAGAGATTTTGGAAAAACTAAAAAAAACACCGCATGGAACGATTTTTTGGTACGACTTTAAAGGAAACCGATATGAATCGCCCAACTATATCCTCCCCAAGATCTCTATTGGGAAAGCCGTTTTTACCAATATGTGGGCGCGTGAGCGTAGTATGGAGTGTGTTCGAAATAGGAGGCATTCAAAAGATCCCAGAGCATATGAAGAATATGACAAGAAGATTGACGGCTCTTTGGGACCCGATTTATTTGCAGCAGTACATTTTTCGCTCTTTTTGGATCTGGGCCAAAAAAAAGCCTTCTTGATCAAGGATATTCACCGCTTTCATGAAGACGGAATTTCTATTAAAAATATGATCAAAGTTCCAATAAAAAACATGTATTCCGGGCTTTGCATCCAAGTGGAGACAGATGCGGGAAAAAAATATTTCGTTTTAGATACCGGCGCTACGAGAAATTTTATTAAAGATTCCCTTGCGGAAACGAAGCTTTATAAAGAATCTCATCCGGAAGAGAAAAATTTCACCTATTCCAAGTTTGTGATTGGCGATAAGGATTTTGGCGGCGAGAAGTTTTATCTTTTAAATATTGGTCCTCACGTAGAAGGCGTTGATGGAGCTTTGGGAATGAGTTTTTTTAAGAAATATGTCGTTTTATTCGATTTCCCAAACAGCGTTGTCTATATCGGACCGAGTCAAAAAAAATAAAAGAGGCTGTTTTGAATTTCATTGGGAAACATTGTGGTGGACTGCGGTTGCAGGTAAGTTTTGCAGCGCAAGAAGCTGGCAAAGATTACATTCGACTGCTTGCTTTGATTCGATTTCCTGATGAAAATTTTTTCATGAACTTCGAGCAGTAAGATTTAATCTATAACGAGTATGGCGAAGTTCGCCTGTTTTCACTAGCGCACCTTTTTCGACAAGATCTGTTAAATCGCGTGTAGCTGTTGCTCTTGTGGTTTTTGTGATTGCGATATAATTTTCGGCACTCAGCCCCCCCTGAAAGCCATTTGGACCTTCGGCAAACATTCTTAGCAGAACCTTTGTTTGACGTGGATTGATTTGTCCGGAAAGAGCATGCAGCATCTTTGATTTTTCGATTAAGAAATAAAGCAGGCTCATCGATTCTTCATGTGCTTGTAAAACTGCATGGGCAAAAAATTCTACCCAATGTTGCACTTCCAAAGTTCGGTTACACTTTTCAAGGGCAGAGTAGTACTCTTTTTTCTGCTTTTCTAACATCTTGGAGATGGCAATCAAAATGGGTTGCCCCACGCCTTGAGAAAGAATCTTTTCTGCCAGAACACGGCCCATTCTTCCATTGCCATCTTCGAAGGGGTGAATGCTTTCGAAATACATATGGGCAATGGCTGCCTGTGCCAGAATTGATCCGGAGGGGCTTGCAGAATGAAACCAATCAATAAATGCTTCCATTTCAGAGAAGACTCTTTTTGAAGGGGGAGCTTCAAAGAAAACTCTCGAAGAATCATAACGATTGGAAACGATTTGCATCGTCTCTGCATGAGTGCGATACTTTCCGCAATCGGTAATGCTGGATGAATCTTTAAATAGCATTGAATGCCACTGCCAGAGCATTTCATGCGTCAGCGGCTTATCAAATGTTTCATACACATTGCAAAGAAGTTGCGCCATCCGAGATTCTTTATCATTTTCTTGCCTTAGGGTAGTAGGGAATCCGAGGTGCTGCTTGATGGAGGATTGCAAACTTTCTCGATTCAGGACTTCTCCTTCAATTCGGGAGCTTTCAAGACCTTCCGAACAAAGAATTTCAACGATAAAATGATTGTATTCTTGCTTCTCTATCGTTTTTAGATATGCAAATGCGCTGCCCACCCCCAAAAGAAATTGTCTTTCCAGTGCGGATATTTGATCAGGATCAAAATGAAATTTTGGCCAATCGGGCAGCTCCCAGTTCCAAGGCATGAGTGATAGACCTCTCTTCTATAACTCATTTTGTACATAAAAATGAGTTATAGGGCAAGATTTTATGAATCATCGGCTGTGTGTTGATCATAAGCCTTTTATATTCTGTTTGATGCAAAATTATAAATGAAGCTTTTCTGCAGAAAAAAGGGATTATTCGGGAATATGAAGCGAGCAGGAGATGAATCTAAATTGCTAAGATCGAATCTTTTTAACAAATTCTTCTAATTTGCTCATATAGGTCCCGCTGTCAATTGTTTTGGCTTGAAAATCGACCTTGGCGACCACTTGCCCAATTAACAATTCCATTTGCGATAAAGCTTTCTCGCAACCGGGCGCTCCTTGAGTGCAAAAAATAGCGACTTTTTTGAAGTTTTTTTGATTTTCTTCAATATAGGTTCTCATGGCGGGAGTCATCGTGTTTGCCCAGACAGGAGTGCCCAAAATGACGAGATCATATTTTTGAGGATCTTTGTGAAATTCGATCGTGGTTTTGTTTTTTCTATACGCATCTTTCCCGGAGACAAGCCAATTCCAGAAACCCTTTCGATTTTTCTTGTCGATGATTTCTTCTGTATCGGCGCGGAGGTGCTCAGCAAGAGCGTTTCCTACTGTTTTTGTATGGGATGTTCTGGAATACCAAACGACCAAATATGACATAAAGCTTTCCGCAAGATTTGTTTTGCTTCTAAATAAGTTCACATGTGGGTCTCCTGTCCATGGTTACACAAACTTTCTTTAAACTTGCTCATCACTCTATACTGCGCACTCTTCTAAAACGGGATGATCGTCGGTCTTACGACAAACGATCTCACCAATGATGTTATCGGTGATGATGCAGACCAAGCTTATAATCGGGCGTTTAGCACCAATGCATTTCCGGCCTTTAAAGTCGTTGAAAGTTTGCTTGATTACCTGTAAGTTTTAGTTGATTTTTGTTTTTAGCAAGCTACTAGCCCATATCCTAGTTCTCGTGCTCGTTTCTGCAATGACAATAGCTGTCTTTCTTTATATGCCTGTTCGTATGCAGCTTGTCCAACTTCTGTAAAATTTTTGCGCTCTTTCAGCATCGTATACAGAATTTTTGCAAGTTTATGTGCTGTCGCTGTGATCGCTTTTGGAGCACCGAGTCTTGATCGCATCCTACGAAAATAGGCGCCGAGGGCTGTTTTGGAGCGGTAAAGGGCATTGGCTGCTAAGCGTAATGCTTGTGCTGCCCTGTTGGCAGTTGGCTTGGTCTTGCCGCTCAAAATCTTGCCACCGGAAATTTTGTTGCCGGGACAAAGCCCAAGCCAAGAAGCAAAATGTTTCGCACTCGGCCATTTGGACATATCCATGCCAATCTCTCCTAGAATTTTTATAATCCCATTCACGTCCAGTCCGGGAATGTCAGTCAAGTTGACGTGAAGAATTCTTTCGAGAGAACCTTCTGCTTCAAAGTGATATGGACTGAGGTTGTATTTCGTCTTTTTCTGTGTTCCTCGCCCATTTTTACTTGAATGTTCTGCAGGAGTCGATCTTGGAGCCGGCATATTTTTTTTCGGTTGCGCTTCTTCCCATTTCTTCAGTACTTGCTCTATAGCCTCTTCGCACTCCAAAGCCTGTTGATGGAAAAAATCATAGGCTGCAAGAGCGTGTTTCAGCGCCAGTAGATGTTCCTCCCGATAGTTGCCATCGAGAGCTTTTGCAATTTCTTTTTCATCTTTTTTGCATCGACGATCTCGATATTTTGCTAAGACTAAGGGAGATCGTTCTCCAGAGACAATCGCTCGTATAATATTCATGCCTGTAGCGCCCGTAATGTCACTCACTACGTGATTGAGTTGGAGATTCATTTGCACGAGGGCTTTGTGCATCAATTGTACCTGCTGAGAGGCCAATTCAAACAAGCGACTTCTCTGTCTCACATATCCGCGAAGTATGACTCCTTCATCATCGGGGCGAAATGATCCTCTAAGTAATCCGTAGGCGTGTAACTGTTGGATCCATTGGCAATCTTTTACATCGGTTTTTCTACCCGGGACTGTTTTGAGGTAATATGCATTTACCAGCATGACATCTATCCCTGCCTGGGCCAAGATATCGTAAACCGGAATCCAGTATACTCCGGTAGATTCCATTGCTACGCTCCGGATCTCATTCTGTTGGATCCAGGCAAGCATGTTCTTGAGATCCTCTGTGAAGGTTAAATACTCGCGTATTTCTTGGTGCCCATCGGGAAAACCGATACAAATGAATACAGAGCTGGCTCCAATGTCTATACCGGCAACACACGGATTTATGGGAGCCAATCTAAAATTAGATGCAGATGCAGGTTGAGTTTTTGGATATTTTTTGGTATTTTTTTTCATGACAAACCTCTTTAGTTGATGTTGTTTCAAATAATCGCGTCGATCATTCTACAGAGGTTTGTCATTTTTTGGGGGTTTTACCGTATTCTTGTGACCTCACTTATTTTTAGATGTTGCCAGAGACACAGTCCCGGTGAGGAGCTTATAAGGATAACACAACCCTATTCTTTTTCGATGCCAATAAATATATCGAAAACAATTTTTTGTTCATCCGCTGCTCTTTCATCGTAGATTTCGTAATCGGTATCATAACAACGCTTTCCACCCAATTCTTTCGGGGACATTTTCCAAATTTCATTCCATGCCTTTACGAGAACGTCCGGCATTGGAGCCGGACCGGGGTGAATTTTGCGTAGCTTTGTTTAGGGATCGTTAGTTTCACAAATCCTTTGGGCAAAGCTTCATCAAATGATCCAACCTTTCATTGTATCAAGCTCTTGTTGATAGCTGGTGTGTACACAAATTCCAACCAATTGAATTTCAGGCTTCTCTATTATGGCTTGCCGCATGGTTTGATTCCTTTTAGTTGGACAACTCTTTGACGAGTAGACCAAGTGCAGAATTTCAGGTTTGATGAACTTCCTTGCAAGGTCTAGTTGTCGATGCGATTCTTTAATAGAAACCAGATTCTTGGAAATATAAAAACCCTGTTCAATTTCTTTAAAAAAAGCGATCGTAGACATACCTGGGCATCCACTTCAAGATCCATGCGATGAGTCTCCATCTTGGGGTAATGTATGCATGAACCTTTTTCCTTCGAATCGCTTGGAAGATCATCTCTGCTGCTTGTTTGACGGGAGTTACCCAAAATAAACCTTCGCCCTTCGCCATTGCTGTATCAACAAAACCGGGTTGGATATCAGTTACGAACACCTGCTTGTTTTGCTTAAAAACCTGATGCCGAAGACCCTCCAAGTAGTTCGAAACAAAGGCTTTGGAAGCACTATAACTTCCCCCTCCTCGAAGAGCTGCAATCGAGGAAATGCCCACTAAATGGCCTTTTCCTTGTTTCAAAAAATGCTGCATAAAAACATTGGCTATTGAGCAAAAACCCAGAACGTTCACTTCGATTGTCTGCCTTTCTTTCTCCCAATCGAGTTCTGGATTCAAAAACCCCACGCCTGAGCTCAAAATAGCAAGATTCACGCCTCCTATTTCTTGAATGAGGGCTTTCACCTGATCCATTGCTTCTTCTGTATGAGAAATATCCACTTGTTTGATGGTTATTTGCGACGGAAATTCCTTTTGTAGGGAAAGAAGAAGCTCTTTGCGGCGGGCGATCACACCTATTTCATAGCCCTCTTTAGCGAGAATTTCTGCAAGTTCTCGTCCCATTCCCGAAGAAGCGCCAATGATGATTGCTTTCATCCTATTTGACAGCGCGAAAAACCCATTCTTTCAAGGACTGGGAAAGCGCTGCTCCACTGTTTATCAGTTTATCAAACATACCAGATCACTGCTCGAGTTTTATTTTCAGATTTATTTTTAAAGCGATGATTTCTACGTTGAATGGATGTAGCATTGCCTTGATAAGGAATCAGAGTGGGAAATGAAGCATGAGAATATCGGTGCGAACATGGATCCTATCCTTTTTGCTGATTGAATCCATTCATGCAGAAAATGTGAATTTCGCGATTGTCGGCGGCGGCAGTGGCAGCGGGGTTGGCTATGCAGGCGTTTTGGGGCCTCATAGCACGACATCTCCCCAGGCAATCCTTCTTCCGCCAAATACTCCCTCGGTCCGAACGGTTGCGATCAATCATGCCGGCATTTGCCTCATCGGCTGCGGCAATGCGAGCGGAAACAGCTATGCCGCCAGGATCTTGCCCAGTAGCGTAATTCCCCAAACACTGAATCTACCTGTGAATAATCTAGCCCGGGGTGTGGCGATCAACAATTTGGGAGTTGGTTTTGTCGGCTGCGGCGATGTGAGTAATGGGTATGCTGCCCGCATCGGGCCAAATAGCATAGATCCTCAGGTAATCAATCTTCCTCCTGGCACGAATGGCATCCGGAGAGTTGCGATCAATGATGCCGGCCTTGCCATCATTGGCGGATCCAACCAATTAAGTCCAAATACCGGATATGCTGCTTATGTTTTGTCCGATAGCACAACTCCACAGCAGATCGGGGGAACGGACAACATCAACTACGTTGCGATCAATCATGCCGGCACAGCTCTCATTGGCGGTGGCGACCCTAACGGTTATGCCGCTTTTTTTGTGCCGTATAATAGCACACCTCTCCAAACGTTTACACCTTCTGCGGTTATTTATGCTGTTGCAATCAATGACGCCGGCATTGGCATCATCGGTGGCTACGACGGCTCCAATGGATACGCCGCATTTGTGGTGCCAAATAGCAGGTATCCCCAGGTGATTGCAACCAATATTCCCATTTGGGGCGCCGACATCAACCGGGCCGGTGTAGGGATCATTGGCGGCGGTACAACGCGTGGTTATGCTGCACTTGTTGCTCCAGATGGCACTGTAACTTCGCTCGCGCTTCCCGATACCGTTACTTATCCCATTCTGGACGTTGCGATTAATGACCAAGGTGTCAGCATCATCGGCGGCGAGGACTTGAATGGCAACAGCTATTGTGCGCTTGTTGCGCCCAACGGGACTCTTACGCCATTGACTCTCCCACCTGGAAGCGGCGTCAATTTTGTTGCGATCAATGATTCATTTATTTCATCTGTCGGACCTTACTCGAGCGCGGTGAATACACAATTGGCTGCTATCTATGCTCTGGAAACGCGGCTCATGATGCAAAAATTGGAGATGCCCAACGTGTCCGGCGAGATCGGCTATCTTCTGGCCGACGCAAATGATGACATGAGCGCCATCTATCGAGAAAAGCCGCAGCGCAAAAAATCCATTTGGACCACTTCTTTTGGCGATCATGTGCATTTCAAAGAAAGGGGAAAAATCCCTTCTTTTTCAAATGAAATCGGGGGGATATTAGCGGCTCTCGATTACCATGAGCCCGATCTATTGCTCGGCGGCGCCTTGGGGTATGCGTTTAATTATATTCATTATGGAGAAGGCCAGGGCCACGGTCATCTGCAAGAAGAAACAGCTTGCTTTTATAGCGCGTTTAAAAAAAGCGTTGCCAGGATCCAGGCTGTATTATGGGGAGGGTATTATCAGGTATATAACGAACGCCATGTGCTTTCGGTGATTACCTCAACAGCGCATTTTTCCGGATGGATTTTAGCGCCTCAGGTCGAAATCGCGCTGCCGTTTGCCCTTACGCACAATCGCCTGGGTTGGATCGAGCCTTTTGTCATGATGAATTGGGTCAATGGCTGGCAGGATCATTTTACGGAAAAAGGCGCTTCTGGCTTTAACCTTGTCATGAAAAGCCTCTACTCTTCTCTTTTGCAAAGTGAACTTGGACTGCGTTTTTATGAACATTTTGATTACAGCTGGGGCAGATTTTCTCTCGTTGAGAAGCTGAGCTATGTCAACCAAGTGCCTTTTCATATTCGAAGAGCCAATACTTACTTTCTGATCCCAACTTCTCCATTTCCAATCGAAACCGGCAATTCGCGGATACAAAATCTTGGCGGAATCCAGCTATGCGGCCAATTCTCGCCAAATAATTCATCTTATCCTTCAGGAAGCCTGTCATTCCAGGGATTGCTCGGCTCTTCTTATCAATCCTATTTTGTGAATTTGGAGGTCAGGAAAAACTTTTGAGGGCAATCAACTAAGGAATTGTGACAAAACAAGTTAAAAACTTTTAGCTGTGTCCTGTGTGAGTGCAGCGATAAGAAATTTCATTGCATATTCCCAGTTAGCCGAAAGTGCCCTTTTCGCAGCATCTTCATTTCCGTCCCGGAGTGAAGTAATAATGTTCTGATGATGTTTGTATGAGTGTTCAAGCTGTTCGCTTTTTGCCATATAGCAATGCTCGTAGCAGCTAATCCGCAGGCGCAGTTCAGCGATCATTCGTAGAAGGGTTTTGTTTCTGCATAGTTCTGTAAGTCGACGATGAAATTCACGATCAGCGAGCGACGCTTCATGCGGAGATTTACGCTTGCGATATAGGGTTTCGTTGATCATCTCTAATTCTTTTATTTGAGTTTGTATAAGCGGAAATGCCAGGAGCATCGCGTGGGTTTCAAGAAGAATAAGAAGGGGATAAAGATCTTCGATTTCTTTTACGCTCAGTTCCTTGATCGTATATCCGACGTTTGGCTCGGATTTCACAAGTCCTGATGTCTCTAGCGAAATGAGCGCTTCGCGCAACGGAGTGCGGCTGACCTTAAGAATGTGCGTGAGTGAAATTTCCTTTACGCGCTCTCCGGGCTTCAGCTTTCCAGAGAGTATGAGTTCAATCATCTTTTCGCGAACAGAGTCTCTTAAAACTTCATAGTCCATATCGTCCTGGCAGTATTGTTTGCTTCCAATCGTTTGCTCGTAATTGCTTGTGGGATACGCAGGGCACACTCAACAAAGCTGCGGCTTGTCGTGCATATTCTTTATATGCCGACTTTAGTCCAGTGTGAAAGACAATAAGCTCTGGCGCATGCAAACAGCTTTTTGCTGCGGCAACTAATTTTGCTTCTGCTCCAGGTAGATTGTACTCACCGCAAGCGAGCCATTGATTGGGAAGATGGTGTTCGATCACAGCGCCACTTTGAAAAATAATTTCAGTTGCGCTGGGCTCAAAATGGATTCCGCCAAGATAAATTGCTCGGGGTCTATTAAGCTTGCAAAACTCTGCAATTCTTCCGAGAGCTCTTACCAATACGCCTTGGGCGCTAGCATTCGTCCAATCATCGGGAGAAGATCCTATTTCAAAATCGAATACCGGTGCTTTCACCTGCAAAAGTTCTGCTGCTGGGCGCTCATACACAAGACCCGACCAATGGCTTGCCTCAAAAAGAGTTCGAAAATCTGTAAGATTAGCGGAAGCTCGCTCATCTTCTATTGCCATAAGGGTTGCAGCGAGTAGCTCTCCACAAGTTGCACCGAATATTCCAGATGGGACATCGGCAGTGCTGTGTGCACAGAATATTTTTGTCGGAGAGTTTGTACCCGCATGCCAATTGACAAGTCCGATCATATCGACGTCGGGAAATTGCGCGTTTAATTCACCGGCAATCTCTGGATATAACGCACTCGCTACGTGGCGTGTTTCTGCAAAAAAGAGTTGGTGGCCGTTGACTTGTGTGCGAAAGACATTTTTTCCTCCGACAATAATCGGCGTTGCGAAAGCTGCATAATGATCTTTTACTTGGTGAAGTAGAGCGGGGGCCACTGGATCAATGGTTGGATTGGAACAAAAAAGAAAAAGAAATTTCATGAATTCCTCTCGATTGTATGCAATATGCAAGAATTGTATACAATTTAAGAGTTCGAGGCAAGCTGGTTTTGGAGCGAATCGCTCTTATTGGCCATGTTCACTTCTTCGGTCAGTTGTTAATGCAACTGACTTTGTTTTTCAATGATGAGGGCGACTTTGCTGACTTGTGCCATCCACTGATCGAAAGTTTTCCCTCTCGAAGTGAACAAGGCCCTCTTATTGTGTGAGATTGTGCAAGGTGGTTGGTATTGGATAGAGATTGAATTACTGCACCAATTAACTTCTCGTAACTTTTTCAAGAAGAATCTGTTGGAAAAAACTGAGACCAATTGGAAGGCTGTTTTTATATCTTTGAGGCAATAACACAAGTCATTGATTATCAGGTAAGTAATTGTTTAGATATGAGTGGTTGACCGACTGTCGGTCGGTAATGTATAATTGCGCCCATCTAAAAGGAGCGTTATGGTAAGAGTGGTAAAAAAGCCAGAGGAACGGCGTCGTGAGATTGTGTCCGCTGGTCGGAATCTGTTTCTCAAGCAAGACTTTGAAAATACGACGATGCAGGATGTAATGACAAAGCTGCAGATCGCTAAGGGAACGGTTTATCATTACTTCAAATCCAAAGAGGAGTTGTTGAAAGCTGTCGTTGAGGATATGGTAGATGAATACATCGCCGTGGTGGAGAAGGCGTTGAACGAATGCCAAGGCAGCGCTCTCGATAAAATGCGAGTGGTATTTGCTGCTGGAAAAGTCGCTCCTTGCCAGATGGAAACAATGGATAATCTGCATCGTACTGGCAACATAGGAATGCACGTGCGTCTCTTGGCTGTCACTCTGTCCAGGTTGGCCCCGCTCTACGCTCGCATGATCTCTCAGGGATGTAAGGAAGGACTTTTTCGTACAGACCATCCACTCGAGTGCGCAGAAATTCTGTTAGCGGGTATCCAATTTGTTACGGATGTGGGTTGCTACCCATGGAGTCAGCAAAATTTAGACCGTCGGGCTCAAGCCATTCCTGCATTGATTGAAAATCAGCTGCAGGCGCCGAAAAACGCCTTTAGTTTTTTGATCAAACAAAATTAGCTCAAAAATGAGGCTTGTCATGAATCTTTCTTATTCCTACCATCCAATGCCGCTTCTTCTGATTACAATTTTAATACCGTTAGCTCATTGCTTCATTGCAGCTTACTTGAGCTGCAAGGGATGGGAACAATTTCAGACGTTCCTTGTGCTTTTTGGTATGTGTGTGCCATGCATTGCCGCGCTTGTTATGATTTTTGCTTCACATAACGACATGCTCATTCGGGATTTTTGGGAGAGGCTTCTGTTCTTCAAAATTAGCTCCGGCTACCTCATGATAATCCTATTACTGCCTCTATGCACTGTTTTATTGGCTACAGGTTTATCATTGTTTTTTGGTTATTCTACCGATCAATTTTCACTCGCGAGTGATTGCAGCGTTAAGAAAGGATGGCATATTCTCGGCATAGCCATGCCTTTATTATTGGCTCCCTTCATTGAAGAGCTAGGCTGGCGGGGGTATTGGGTGGACAGTCTTAGAGCCTATTTTAATTTATTTACAACATCAGCAATATTTGGCTTTCTTTGGTCCGTGTGGCATCTGCATCTGTTCTTCGTTAAAGGGTACTATCAAGATCCTCGACTTTGCAACTTTTAGCGGCTTAGTTCAGGCCGCCTGAAGCACTCGTCTTACTATATCATCCATCCAATCCACCATTTCTGGAGTAATATTTTCCACGGAAGGGGTGATTTTAGCCTTCCCGGAAATTAAATTATCCCTCCATATTACCATGCGCACGGCCCTCAACATATCGGAAAATGTGACGTGCTCTTTTTGGTGCCAAGCAGTTGCCTCTACCTTAAGCAAATTTACCTGTCCCAATCGATTTGCCATTAGGCATACGCAACTATATAACCCCATCAGTATGGGGGTCGATCGGGCTATCGCTCGATCCGACCATTGCCGCTGAGTCTCTACGCCAAGATGTTCACGTGTTTCTTCGAATGTGACCTCAAGTCCCCAGCGATCGATAAATAACTCTATCATACGTTCTGGCGTCATGCGTGGATCTGTGCTCATAAGAGGTAGAGGGTCGAGTTTTCCTGTAGGATCTACCACCAAAACCCATCGGATGGGTATAGGAGTTGCTCCATCGGCTCCCCACATACATGTGTTAGACAGCACGCGAGCTACCCGTTTCTCTCCGCCGTAACCGACTACTTCCATTTCTTTCCAGGGCAATCCCTTCAGAGATAGCATCTCTTTAAAATTTTTCAATTTGACGCCTTTCTGTGCAGTACGTCCCCTTTGGCCGGGACGCTTTTCGGCCGGGAAATCGAACAGGGCTGCATTCATTTTCAGTCGCGAAACAAGAGTCACCCCAGAACAGATACAGTTCAGAGCCAACTGTCCCGCAGCATATCCTCCATCGCCAACAAGAATTAGTGATCGCGCCTTACCTACCCATCGACGCACCTGTAAGACCATCTGACTCGCCCATTTTAATGAGGTTTTGTGCCGACGTTTCTTCGCTTCATCACATTTTTTAGAAGGCTCCAGTGCACTCAAAAAAGGCAATGCAAGTGCTCTCGACATAAACGGCAATTTCACAGAGAGCGCCATAACCTGCCACTTCAAACCCATGGCTTTGACCACTCGAGACTGTGACGATCGAACCGCATCTCGATAATAGCCCTTTGCTTTTATCTTCTTGCCACGCCTGCGCTCCAATGTCTCGTCAATGAGCAGAACCAAAGGATGCTGATCGGAGACAAAGATAAGCAACATAAAGAATAGGATTTTCGCTGCCTTGAGTGACGACCATTCCGCCCGGTTTAAAAGGTGATGGTACTTTGAAAAACCCGACTGATGCTCAAGACCCATTGCGCGCAGAGCCGCACACACGGTTCTCTTGCCAGTGCATAAAAGCGTGCCAAGTAATAAGGTCAGGGCTTTTTTCCAAGAAGGATTTGAAAAAAGTACTGAAAAAGGGGTGAGTACTGCTAAAATGTTTGACGATAGAGAGTCCATGAGAGCCTGCCATTTTGTTTTACTGAACCAAATAGTATGCGCGAAGCGGCACTCTCTATCAACTTTTTATTTTACAGATTGAAGCAAATGACTTTGGGCTATCAGATCAAAAAATGTACAAAGTCGAGATAGTTCATGAGTATGCAAAATGCGGCTCGCGTAGTCCTCATTCTTTTAACAATTTTAAGTGCAGGGCTTTTGTTATCAACCAGTGAGGAGGCGTGTTCTCAGATGAAGGGATTGAATCAACTTCTAACATGTGAGCTCGAAAGGCTGCAAAACCAGTATGGCTTTCCGGGAGCAACAGTCGCATATGTGTTGCTCGACGGGACCGTGGGCGAGGTTGCAAGTGGATTTGCAGATATCGAAACTCAAGAACCTATGACCACCAAGTCTCGGATGCTGGCAGCCAGCATTGGAAAAACCTTCGTTGCTGCATTGAGCCCCGCCGCACTTCGCCCGAAGAGCAAGGAGACAGGCACCCCAGACACTGCAGATAAAGCCAGCATGAAACGATCCAAAAGTTCAGGAATGCCGACGATGTTGGTTGAAGATTTCTCATATTTTTCTGCAGCATCTAAAATCATCGTATTGGTTGCACTTTTGGTCATATTGAGCAGGTCGAGCCGCTTCATCACCTGGTTGTCAGCGCATTGCGAAGCGATTAATTCAGCTAGGTTTGGAATCGACAGGGTATAATTGACAAAATCCTGCATAATGAGGCCTGCATTGGCAAAGGCGGTTGAGTAATTCCTCAACTCATCATAAATCGATTGGATCAGTGGATCTCCCCATCCATTATTGAAATTTTGCTGCCGGGGAGGCAGGATCGACCAATCGATCCGCAGAATGCGGGAATGGTGCACATAGAACAAAGCTCCTGTTCGTGTATCATTGACGGTATACACATTTGGAAAACCGTAATTGGGACTATTGAGATCCTTTTCAAAGGTGCCGTCCCTGCTAAACGATTGATATCGATCAAAAACATGGAGCCATTTCACATCGCGAATGTTTTTCTCATCGACCGGTTCTTCAAGGGGCAACCCATCTGCAATCCCCATGACGCATAGAGCGCCTCCATACAAACGGGCCCATCTGAGGAGCGTGATTAAATTGAAATTGGCCTTAATGGTCTCCAGCGCGGCATTAGTTTTTTGGTCCGAATCTCCCTCGATTTCCCATCCTTGCCGCACCATTTCGGCTGGGATGATGTCCATAATCCGTCGCGTCACTCCATCGGATCGATAGAGCTGATCCAGTTCTGCCTGCTCGAATATCTTTTCCAAGCGGAACTGCGCATGCACATTTTTATCTCTGCCGCGCAACCCAAGTCCCGTGAGGACGTTGATCCAGCCATCCGACTTAACCGCACCATCGTGATGTGCGATTCGGCTTTGTTCTTCCGAAGATTTCTTTTTGAAATTGTAAGTACCCATTTTTTCCCGGATTAAGAAGGCGCTGCATTGGGAAATTGGGTCTCAACGGCGTATGAAAAGCCGCTTTAGAATAGATGGGTCATTGCAGATCTGAAGATCTGAATAAAATTCACCTTATCATATGGAAATAAAAAAGAATAGCTTATGTTTTAAATGCGAACCCGCTTTTACAGACCATAAGGGGAACTTGATTTTTCGCGCGGCGTTTAACGACAAGAAAGGCCGCGCGATAAGATTGATTTTTGGTTTGTTGCGCGGGCTATATGTTTAATTATTTGATGCTCAATTGGTTGGGAATGGCGTGAACAGCAGCTTACTATAATTTGTCTTGGCGATTTGCCGCTATTTTCTGTGCTCAAATATCCATCCCCATGCCGGAAGAATGCATTTTAGGGATTAAAAAAATCGCCTAAAAACAGATCCCCAAAATGGAAATCTCTTGTTTGGGGATGGATTTTATTGCCGCTTTCTGCTTATCATATAGGCATGATTAATCGGGTGTAAAAAATGACAAATCCTCCATTCATTGGCCGTGAGCCAGAAATTGCTAGACTGAAGGGGCTCTTAAGTAAAAAAAGCGCAAGCCTCATTGTCGTTCGAGGACGACGAAGGATTGGCAAAAGCAGATTGCTTGCAGAGTTTGGGAAAGAAATGAAAAGCTTTTTCTTCTCAGGAATGCCTCCCATAAAAAAAACCAATGCTCGGCTGCAAAGAGAAGAATTTGCAGGTCAAATGGAAAGAATGGGGTTGCCTGGGGCTAAATCTGACGACTGGAGCAACCTTTTCTGGTCTTTATCAAAACATACTCAAAAGGGTCGTATCCTTGTCGTCTTTGATGAGATATCATGGATGGGGGGAAAGGATCCTGCATTTCTAGGAAAATTAAAAACTGCTTGGGATATGTATTTTAGCAAAAACCCCCACCTGATTATGGCTCTGTGCGGATCTATCTCTTCTTGGATTGAAGAAAATATCCTCAGCAGCACTGGATTTGTTGGAAGAGTCACTATAGATCTTGTCTTAGAAGAGCTTCCCTTGAATGTTTGTAATGCTTTTTGGCGACCTAAAGAAAAACTCATTTCTGCTTATGAGAAATTTAAACTTTTGTCAATCACTGGCGGAGTGCCACGCTATCTTGAAGAAATTAATCCTGAGTTGCCCGCAGAAAAAAATATTCAAAATCTTTGCTTTACTCGTGGAGGATTGCTCGTGCGAGAATTTGATGAGATTTTTTCTGACCTGTTTTCACGCCGTAGTACAAGTTATAAAGAAATAGTCACGTGTCTTGCAGAAGGACCTAGAGAGCTTTTGGAAATCTGTAAAGAACTTAAACAAACTCGTGGGGGACTGCGTAGTAAATATCTTGATGATTTGGTCAAAGCTGGATTTATTCAGAGAGATTTTTCTTGGCATCTACAGGATGAGAAGGAGACTAAAATAAGCCGCTTTCGCTTGAGTGATAATTATCTTCGGTTTTATTTGAAGTATATCTCTCGCAATCGTTCTAAAATTCAAAAAGGAGATTTTACTCCCTCTGCATTGACAAATTTTCCTGGTTGGGAGGGCATCATGGGATTGCAGTTTGAAAATCTTGTCGTCCATAACCGAAAAACTGTTTTGAAGTTAATAGGAATATCTCCTGAAGAAGTAGTTATGGATGGTCCATTTTTTCAAAGGTCAACAAAAAAGCTTCCTGGATGTCAAATCGACTATATGATTCAAACACGTTTTTCTACTTTATACATCTGCGAAATCAAATTTTCTAAGGATTCTATAGGAAAAAAAGTCATCGAAGAAATGAAAGAAAAAATAAGTCGATTAAAATTACCTAAGCGCTTTTCTATTAGACCCATTCTTATCCATGTAAATGGAGTAGAGAGCGCTATGTTAGATGAAGGATATTTTGATAAGGTGATTGATTTCGGGCAGTTTTTAGAGTGAAATCCGCCTTATATTCTCATCCCGAAACGAGCAAAAGCTATTTGGGGGATTAAAAATTTAGCTCAAAAATACATCCCCAGAATGATATTTGTAGATTTACATATGTTTTTTATGACGAAAAAATATATCCGTAAATCGACTTTTTTCGATTTGGGGATGTCTTTTGTGCTCGAAAAATCCATCAGCAAACAGACATTTTGCTATTTGCGGATGGATTGCACCAATTTTTATAGACAAACTAGAGCGGAGCAGAAGCGAGAAAACAGCTTTCTGCCGCGCTTGATAACGAGATTTGTGTCTGTCGCGCGAAGTTGAGAAACATAAAACCCGCGCGATACGCTAGCCTAACAAAATAGGGAAACAGCTGCTTCCCAATTGAGCTACGAGATTAGATTGACCTTTTTGCTGGCATTCTCTGCGCGAGAGGATTTGTCATAAGCATGCACCATTTCAGAAGTAGAGTGACCGGTCACTCGCATGATGTCGCTGTCTTGGAATCCTTGTTGTTTCAGATAGGTGACAGCAGAAGCCCGAAGGACATGTGGGGAGATTTTGAAGGAGATACCGGCGGCTTTCCCTGCCTTCGCAAAGGTGATAGCCACTTGATTGATCATGACTGGTTTTCCGGATCTCGTCACGAATACGTGCCCCTGTCGCTCTCCAATGTAAGCTCTCAAAGCTTTCATAATGCTATCGGGGTAGGTGATAACGGTTTCCTTGTGGAGCTTCCTTGTTTTGGATTGCGTGAATGTAATCTCGCATTGCTCCCAGTCGATCTGGTGCGTTTGTAAGAAAAGAACCTCATTTACTCGCTTGCCGCCCTGCAGGATAATTTTGCCAATGAGACAATCTCTCAAGTTGATCTTTTCGAGCTCCTTGAAAAAGAGAAGCCATTGCGCTTGAGTCATGGCTTTGGTTTTGACTTTCTCATAGAGATTGAAAAACGTTTTTGTGCCTCCTTCTTTGCTAGGAATGGCTTTTCTGATCACTCCTTGAAGGCGTCTGCTGAGAAATCCTGTGAATGAAATATAGCAAGCAGCTCTGGCCTGTTTCGTGGTCTCTGCCCATTTTGAAAATAGCTTGATCTGATCGATGATTCCTTCGTGGTTGATCACGGCAAATGCTTGTAAATTGAGCAGGGGATTGAGCCATCCAAACTCGATCAGCTTTCTGATTCCGGATCGGTAGTTGATTTGCGTTTTTTGTCCAAGTGTAGAAAGCCAATGATCAATCGCTTGTTCGACGGAGGTCTCTGCCAGCTTTTCCCAAATCAAGTTCGTTTTGGCGGAGGCAACCTGTTCGTACGTTTGTAAGCCATGAAGCATTGGCAACCCATGAACGGTAGGAACTAAACTCATGTTTTTCGCTCCGGCCCAAAATAATGGGCTTTTTTAGTTTTTGGCATCTGCTGATCCGATTTTAGCGTTTGAGGGCTCGGGCCCTTCATACAGCCTTCGAATTGTTTATAACTCGATTTATAAACAATAAAATGTAGCTCCAAATTTCTTTCCTGGCAACACGAAGTTTTGGCGATCTACCTTATTTAGCGGCAAGTCATCTTAGCTCCTTTCGTGTGAAAGGCAACATAATGCAACGTCAATAAGTATGTGTGTTGACAATCCGGACCATAATCATTTATACGTTATATTGTCAAAGCAACAAAGAGGGAATGTGAATAGGCAAGATCAAGCGGTAATGCAGCAAAGCGACCAAGAGATAAATGGACAAATTACCTCAAATCGAACCAAGAAAAAGATCAAAGCAACCATTTATTTGACGGAAGATGCAGAACAAGCGTTTACCGAGCTTTATATTCATCGATTGCGCAAAGACAGAAAGATCGATCGTTCAATGATCGCCTGCGATGCGATTCAGGCGCTCTTCGAAAAAGAATGTATGGGAGTAAAGCAGAACTAAACAGTTGTTTTTCGCTTAGCTATCGATCGCGATTACAATGTAACACAGACACCCATCTCGATCAAACGGGTGTCTATGTTACGTCTGTGCACGACAGAAAATAAATGAAAATCATGCTATGAGGTGAGATATGAAAAAAAGCCGTCTTTTTAAGATTAGAGTGGCCATTCCTACTGATGTTCCTGTAATTTTGCAGATGATAAAAGAACTAGCAGATTTTGAAAAAATTGAAGCGACGGTCACTGAAAAAAATCTCCGTGAGGTTCTTTTTCATGATCCAAAAGGACCAGAAGCTTTGGTGGCTGAAGAAGATTCTGTTCCCATAGGATATCTCATTTTTTATCAAACTTTCTCCGGAAGTTTGGGGAAAAGAGGAATTTATATCGAAGATGTTTATATCAAAGAGCCTTACCGAAAAAAAGGTTATGGAACGCTTTTTTTTAAAGAAGTTGCACAAATAGCCAAAGCAAGAAAATGCGGAGGGTTTTTCTGGTCGGTGTTCAACTGGAATGAAAATGCCATTAGATTTTATCAAAAAATAGGCGGCATTCCTATGAACGATCAGACCGTTTATCGCCTAACGGAGAAAGCTTTGGATATTTTTCTTGAGAAAAAATGAGCTTTTTAGAGATCAAATTTTTTCGTGTACAGAGATGTGTTACATTAAAAACACATTAAATAGCTCATCTTAAGTATTTAAAATGTCGTTAAAGCCGATAGATCGTAAGCGGCATTCGTGAGCATCAAAAACGCTCCGCTGAAAGCATCCACGATATCGTCGTGGCTGCCTTCGGGGAAATTTTCCAGCTCCCTTAAGAAATCGTCATTCCAAGGAGCCTGAAGGATTTTAATATTGCCAGCTTCTGCTTGGGAAGAAACAGGGAGCGCTCGGGTCACTTTATCTTGGGTCGCTTTGACGGTTTTCACATTGTAGCCTTGGAGCATTCGGAGCAGATAATCGGCTTCACTGACTCCTGCCTGGCCTGGATCTTGTTCAATGCCGATTCTGACGGCGATTCCATCTTGGCTCGCTGTATTTTTGATCGCTGTTTGTACGCCAAGAGGGCTTTGTTGAATTCGCACCATGTCAGTGACATACAAGATGTTATTTCTGTCTTTTTCGAGTCGAAGCCCAACGGTATAATCCGGATCATTGTTCTCGATTTTTTTGGTGGCCGCACGGTCCCAATAACGGACTGCTTTTGTCCCGCTCTTGGGAATGGCTTTGACGATCTCGAAAAAGCATCGTTGAAAAAACATGCCGGCCGTAGGACGTACATTCCAGTTGCCCATCAGCAACTGTTCTCTTTCAAAACGGGGAAGGGCTTTCAAATTGGCGAGATAGCCAGGGTCTTTTTCCAGGAGGATTTTATTATCATGTACCGTAGACGCGACGAAGGAGACACTTTTGGGAAGACATGTCGGATTTTTTTCTATGAGCTCTTCACGGCTCGATGCCCAGATTGTTTCGTCGTTTTGGATGATGAACCAACGTATTTTACCGCTTCTGGAATGAATGGGATACCCCGATTGGTCATCGATCCACCAAGAGATGAATTGCCTGACCCAGGATTCTGAATCAGGATTTGTCGTCGCTCGAATGTAGGGCTTCACTCCACAAGTTGATCGGTTTCTCGACAGCATATAAACGAATTGCGACCAAGAAAAATGACTCAGCTCATCAAATCCAATAAAAGAGATTTGGGCGCCTTGCCAATCGAATCGCGTTTTATCATGTTCGAGATGGGCAAATTTGACTTTTCCTTTACCCCGGAAATCCCATTCGAGCGTTGATTCTTTGGGGATGCCGTTGGCGTGAGGAAAGATTTCGCAGCTTGTGTCCCATAGTCCGCCCGGATTGCGCACCTGGGTACTATTTCGTCGAAAAATGACGGCGAAAAATCCGGTGACATTTCGATGGCGTAAACATTCCAAGAGGAGCGCATATGTTTTACCGCCTCCCGCAGCTCCTCCATAAATCACGATATCAGCAGGGGAGTCTAAAAACTGGTGCTGAGGTCCTTGTTGTGGCATGATTTTAGACATTTGGATCGTCCGTTTTTGCTTCTATGCAATCGCCTCTTCCATTATCGGGAATATAAATCTGCACAGGATCTTCTCCTTTGACGATCGTTTCCGTAACAATGGTTTCTCTTTGGCCGAGCCATATCTTTCCAAGCCAGATTGCCATCGTTGCACTTCGTTCGGCTTGTTGAAATTGATACCTTCGGAGGGAGAGTTTATGAAGCCCATTGCACCTTTTTCTTAACTCCGCAAAACCCATACCAAAAGCCTCCCTCAACCTTCGATCCAAAGTGTCTACACTGATTCGAAAAGCGCCTGCGATTTCTTCGGCTGTTGCTTGCAATTCGGTCCAATAGAGCACTTGATCGAGATTGATTTCTTTTTCTGGAATTGTCCCTTTCCATTCAGAAGGAGGGGCTTTAGGATCTGCGGGAGGCTTAACTGTCTTTTTCGGCCGGCCATTCGGTCTTCCCGTTGGTTTTCTAGGCATAGACTTCACCATTCCGCTTGATTTCGCAAACCTCGTTTCTTTGCATCTTGAATTTTCTGTAGCGGGTGACGATCACATCACAATATCTTGGATCCAATTCGCATCCAAAACAACGGCGCCCGAGCTGCTCCGCCGCGATCAGCGTGCTGCCAGAGCCCAGAAAGAAGTCAAAAACAAGATCGTCCCTTTTCGAGCTGTTATTGATCAGATAGCCAATCAAAGGGATCGGTTTCATGGTTGGATGCTCGGCATTTCTCTGGGGGCGATCAAATTTCAAAAGAGTCGTCTGTTTGCGATTGCTATACCAACGGTGTTTCTCCCCCTCTTTCCACCCATAAAGCACGGGGTCATGATCCGTATATTCCTTCCCTCCAAACAGAATCGGCTCATGCTGCCATTGATAGTCTTGCCTTCCGAGAACAAACGAGTTCTTGAGCCAGATCAAGCATTGCGTCATCTTCAAATTCGCTTCCCGGAAAAACCGTCGGAATCGTTCTCCTTCCGAGTCTGCGTGAAAGACATAAATTCCAGCGCCCTCCTTCATAAAGATGTAAGCATTCGTGTAGAAATCCCTTAAAAGCGATTCAAATTCCTCATGAGAAAGATCATCGTTTTTGATGGTGAGTGCATCCCTTGTTTTTCCCTTGTAAGCCACATTATAGGGAGGATCGGTAATGACAAGATCGATCAGATGGGATTTCAGCACTTTTTCTATATCTCCGTGAAGGGTCGCAGATCCGCAAATAAGTCGATGCCGGCCGAGTTCATAAATGTCGCCCGGCTTCGTCTTGGGTTCCTCTGGCAGCTCTTCTTCGTAGCCATCGTCTACAGCTTCGATTTTTTCAGGATCCTTGAATTGCAACTCATCTTCTGTAAATCCCCAATTGAATAGATCAGTGACTTCCCATTCATTGGCCAGCCGTTCCCAATCCCACTCGCCTGAGTTTTTGTTGCTGCGAATGAGATATTCTTCCGCCTCCTTTTCGGTTAGCTGGCGATTGGGTGTCCTCACCTCGATTTCTTCATTGCCACGACCCAATGCCTTCATTGCTCGCACCCGCATATGACCTGCCAAAATAGTGTTATCCGAATTGATGACAATGGTCTCAACGTAGTTAAAGCTTCGAATCGATTGCTTGAGCTTTTCCATTTGCTCTGCTGTGATTTTTCGCGGATTTTTCTGATGTTCTTTTAAGTCATTGACTTTTCTAAGTTTGGTGTGCCAAATCAGGTCGCTCCCTTGTTTTGAGGAGCCTTTGTGATTGGTTGTTTTATTGGTCATTCAATTTCTCTTTTTTGAAGTTTTTCAGTCGAAATTTTCCTTGCAATAGCAAGGATCGCTTTCAAATCAAAAAGGGGTGATTGAGAAACTGGGTAAGTGGGTAGAAGCCTGCCGGCTTAGGAAAGTCACGCTTTAGTGACGATTTCGATCGTAATGGGATAAAGTTCTTCGACCATTTTTCTTTTCGTCTGGCTTAGGGCAGTATCTTTGCCTTTCGTGTCGACGAAGCTAATATCTCCATTCGAATAAAACACCTGAAAATCACAGACATAACGGGTCCTGCCGGGCAGATCGAAAGGGATCTGTCGCAAGAAAAACAACACCTGTCCATTATTTTGTAATAGGCGCAGCCTGTCGTAATATCTGGCCTCGAGTTTGGAGGGGAATTTTTTCCCGTCGCGTTCGCAGCGAACCGCGCCAAATTTATGTTTTGACCTGGGCCGCTGTTTGAAAATCTGGAATGCCATTTTGGTTTCGACCTCCTGTAAGTTGCTGGGTCATTCGGCATTTTGTCAAAAAATTTCATTTATTTGAACCTTCAACTTTTACAGACAAAAGGTAAAGTCTATATGTAAACTTTTTACTGAGGTTTCGAAAAGCAAGGCTTTTGAAATCCTGCTTGACCCTCACGTATACGTCATTCCTTATTATGGGGCCATCCTTTAAAATCAAAGAGATATTAAAGGAGAAAGGAATCGATGGCATATACAGTAAAAAAGTTAAGCGAACTTTCCGGAGTAACAGTCAGGACCCTCCATTTTTACGAAGAAGCCGCTCTTCTCAAGCCGGCTTATTATGGATCCAACGGGTATCGCTACTACGAAGAAAAGCAGCTTTTACAACTTCAGCAGATTCTCTTCTTCAAGGAACTGGGTTTTTCTCTGAAGCAAATCCAAAAGATTGTAGGGAAAAGCGACTTTGATCAGCTCGCTGCCCTCCATTCGCATAGAAAAGCCTTGAGCCGCGAGCGCGAGAAAATTGGAGTGTTACTGAAAACTATCGATAAGACAATCAAACATTTAAATGGAAAAAAGAAAATGAAAGACAAGGAAATGTTCGATGGGTTCAACATCACATTAGTAAAGGCAACGGAAGGCAGGTCCTATTCCGCAGCTGAAAAACTCGTTGCTCAAAGCGTTAAGCATCCGACCAAAGGTGCGCAAGATGTTGAGAAACGAGGCAAGGCCTATTATGACAATATCGCCAAAACAGCCCATGCGCTATTTGAAGAATTGGTTCGCTGCATTGAAAAAGGACTCGATCCTGGAGCCGATGAAGTGCAAAAGATCGTGAAAAAACATCATGTATTCATGAAACAAACGCATGCAGTAACCAAAGATGTGTATGAGGCTATGGCTCAATTGTATGCGGAACATCCAGATTTCCGAAAACAGCTCGATCCATTTCATCCCAAATTGGCTGAATTTATGACAGCTGCGATGAAAGTTTTTGCCGATCGGAAACTATCATAGTATTAACACGACCTCTCTTCAGCGATGAGGGGAGGTCGAAAATCAATCATTTTCCAGCGTTCTTATTCAAGCGCATCATAACATGTGGCTTACGCTCATGCGACGGAATAAATTCGCCAACAATATTCATCATGGAGTATTGGCTGTGGTCTTCCGAACGAACCTATCAGAATTAGGCTAAAGGACTTGGTTTCTTTAATTCATCCAAAAATTGTCAGCGTCGCCGTTGTACAATAATCGCACGCGTGTGCTATACTCATACAGTTTCAATCATTTATGCCCCTAAGAAAGAGGCGTTGATCATGAATGTGCTAATAATAGCAGATCAACAATGGTGATCGACTAAAACTAGGTAATTTATGAAAAAATTTGTCAGTTTACTCTTTGCTATTTCGGCTTGCTGCGGATATGCAGAAATTCAAGCAGAAAACCCCTCCAAAGATTGGATGATTGGGGGAAAGATCCACTTCGAAGAGCAAAGCTCTGCTGATTATATCGGGACAATAAAGATTAATGAATTAACTCGAAATGCGATCAAAGATTTTTTCGACGTTCAAATCGATTCATGCGCTCACAATGCAAAAGCATTACTCAAAAAAGAAAACAATCAGGTCATTCTCACTCACAGGGAAGAACGATCCAAACCAGGCATTGGAGAAGAGATGCACGCGACCCTGTTGTATACGAGCAAGCGGGTCGAGAATGGGCATGAAACTCTTCGCGATATTTATGAAAATCTGAGAGACGCGGACGCAAGCTTGCCACAAGATCGAGCTCCAACTGTTGAACAAATAGCAAACGCCTATCAAAAGATCATAAAACCTGATTGGAAATTTCAGGTTGTCGATGTCGTATTTATCAGCGGCAAAACGGGAAGTGGCATTGTGGCCAAATTACAATTGGATGGCCAAGACGAAATATCAAACAATCAAGGCAATCCGATTTCGGGTAGCTTTTTGCACGTATCGCTAGCAATGATAGACGCTTCAATGACTTCGGAAATGGAAAAAATACAACTCGTGGCCTCCGCATTAAAAGACAATTTGTCCGGTAAAATGGTAAAAATCGGCAATAGAAATGGTCTGGCAGATCTAGAATTCGGGATCTCCGGATCGGCAGATCGCATCAGACCACTGCTCATTGAATAGGAGCGTATGAATTTAATTTCAAAAAGTCAGTTGCGTTTATATTTTGCAGGCCCACTTTTTAATCAGGCTGAACGCCAGTTCAATGAACGACTTTGCCTAAGATTAGAAGATCTTGGTATTAGCGTGTTTTTGCCGCAAAGAGATGGCATTGAAAGCTCTAAGCCGCCATACAAAGAAATGTCAAAAGATGATCGCAGGCGAGCGATGTTTACAATGGATCGGGACCAAATTTTAGCGGCGGAGATCTTTTTGTTTGTCCTTGATGGGAGAGTGCCTGATGAAGGCGCATGCGTTGAGCTGGGCGTCGCCTACGGACAGCGATTTTTGACTCAGCAAAAAAAGACGTTAGTTGGATTAAAAACGGATAATAGAACAGCCTTTGCAGAAGCCATGCTAAATCCAATGATTTCTCAAGCTTTGGATAAGATCTGTCTGAAAGAAGAAGAATTGCTTGACTATCTGAGGCAGGTGCTGAAAGATTGCGCACCCACCTTAGCAATCCATGCGCCTTGTTGATATTTGGCATATGGCCTTTTTTTATCGCCCATTATATAGTCTGGCTTATGGATTTGAAAAAGTTTCATTCACTTGAAGTGTCTGGATTGGGCCTCGGTTGCATGGGGATGACTGGTTTTTATGGCTCCGTGAACAAAAATCAATGCGTTCAAGCGATTCGAACAGCGCTTGAAAATGGCATCACCTTGTTAGATACCGCAGATAACTATGGATTCGGGGAAAACGAGACCCTTATAGGAACTGCCATTGCTTCACTTCGCAAAAATGTCCATATTGCCACCAAAGTTGGTGTTGTCCGTCAAAAAGAAAAGCCGGAATTGTTTTCCATCAACGGGACTCCGCAATATATCAAGCAGCAATGTGTCAATAGCTTAAAGCGATTAGGGGTTCCTGTTATTGATCTATACTACCTTCATCATGTTGATCCCAATACACCGATCGAAGAAACGATGCATGCTATGGCAGAGCTTGTAACAGCCGGTCTGGTGCGACACATCGGACTTTATGAGATGGGAGCACAATACATTCGCCGAGCCCATGCGGTGCACCCAATCACGGCTGTTCAAGCAGAATATTCCCTATTTTCAAGAGAGGCTGAAGAGCAGATCATTCCGCTCTGTAAGGAGCTTGGGATTGGATTTATCGCCTGTAGTCCTATTTGCAGGGGACTTCTTAGTGGAGCAATCACTTCATTTCAAAATTTGGCGCCAGATGATTTTCGTCGAAATTTCCCTCGATTTCAAAATGAAAATCTTAGCCATAATCTTTCGATTGTCAGCTCTCTTCAGAAACTGGCAAAAGAAAAGTCTTGTTCGCTATCCCAATTGGCTTTGGCTTGGGTTGCGGCTCAATCACCTTCATTTCTCCCTCTTTTTGGGGCGACGCAATCGACTCATGTATTGGAAAACATCAACAGCGCAAAAATCCAGCTCACACAACGTGAAATAGATCAGATCAATGAAATCGTCGCCAAAGGAATGGTTCGCGGAGACCGGCATCCTAAAATGGTCCAACAGCTCTACAAGTCATCCTGATCAGGAGCCAAAAGCTCGCTCATGTTTAAACGCATCATGTAATGAAGCTGAGTGCTATGCGACGGAACAAATTCTTCAACGATTTTAAAACCCGCCTTTTTATAAACGTGGATCGCTCGCAAGTTGGTCGTATCCGGATCGATGAGAACCTCTTTCACACGAGCGAATTGACTCACGAGAAAGTCTTGAATCAATCGATGCGCGAGCCCTTTTCCAAGATAATTCGAATCGCCGATCAATATATCGAGTGTAATCGCATCACCGGATTCGCTGCACCATCGGGTCAATTCATCATTTGGTTTATTAACAGAAGAGGTGATCAGTAGGACGAATGGATGGTTTTGATCGAATGCGAGCCAATATTGCCAGGGCGACGAGCCCTGAATGAATGCATCCAACTGCTTGATGGTGTTTTCTAATCCTTGGCCGCAGAACCATTGCATCACATGAGGCTGCTGTAGCCAAGAAAGGATCAGTTCTTGATGTTTTATTGTTGCCAACTCAAAAGCGAATTGCTTTGTTTTCATTATTTTGCCGTTAACAAGTTTGTTTTAAAACATTAGTTTTTATTTGTTTCAATTCATCCTGGATTTCGATTAATTGCCCTTTATGCAATTTATATAGTAGAGGAATCACACCGCAATTTTCACAAACGCCCCAATTACATTTCCCAGCATTTTTTTGGCAAAGCTGTCTACATAAGGCAAGTTCTTGGTCGAATACTTCTTTGGGAATAAGCTCTTTTTTTAACATATTGTTTTTCAACTCGTTGATTCCTTTCGGTGATTTTTCAAATGATCTACAACTAATTGAGCGATGCGCTTTTCCAAATCATAATTAAAGAAAACATGTCCCATGCCATGAATTACGACAAACCGAGAGTTTGGAATTGCATCAGCCACGGCTTTACCATGCCTCAATAAAACAATCGGATCCTTATCTCCATGAATGACCAAAGTAGGCTGAGTGATTTTGGAAAGGGTATTCGATTGTTTCATCTGTGCGAGGAATTCCTGCATCATGAGATCGTGATTTTGGGCGTTTTTATTTTTGGTGCGGGTCAGAAAATCGATTGTGAAAGCTTTGGCCATCTCTTCATCAAATGGAATTTCTGCATTTGCATGACGCCAAACAGGCAAAAGATTTTGAACAGTTTCATCTACCGTTTTCCCATTTTTGACTGAAAGAAACATCTTCGTCATGCGATCTAAAAACTCTTGTTCAACCGCTGTTAGATCCATCAAACCTTCTTTCGTTATTTCAATCGGTCCTGCAGAGATAATGACCAGACTAAGAACTTTTTCAGGATAATCTACACCGATTCTTTGACAAATCCATCCTCCCATCGAATCGCCAATGAAATGCGCTTTTTTAATGCCATAACCGTCGATCACAGAAATAGCATCTTTGGCGAGATCCGACATGGTATACGGCGCTTTTTGCCAGTCAATTTCAGAAGACTTGCCCACATCACGATGATCATAGCGAATAATGAAAAAACCCTGGCTGGCAAGGTATTGGCAAAAAGCATCGGTCCAAAATCTCGCCGTGCTCATTTTTCCGGCAATGAGAACGCAAGCAGGGTTTGATGATTTCCCAAAAGATTCGGTGTGTAGTTTTAGATGGTTGACAAAGATATCTTTCTTAGAAAATCCAGACATTTTACCCCTCTTCAATTTTTATGTAACCGAAGCTGATTTAACCGCTCTAATCTACTGATTTCGAGTTTTTTAAACCACTCGTCTTTGGAAAGGTTTTTGTACGCCGTTTCAGCAAAAAATTCCGCTTTTGTGGAGTAGATTTCGGCGAGCTCTTCACAAACCAAACCCCGCGCGGTATCGAGCACCTCTTTTGGCATGTCCAGTTCATTGCGTTTCATCATGGAGTCATATTCATTATCCAGCGCGAGTAAGATATCTAAGGCTTCGTTGCTTCGATTTAGCAAACGCAATGCTCGAGCGACCGCCCATTTTGCCACCCTTACATTAGGAAGATATCCTTCCATTTCTCGAAACTTTTGTGCCTGCTGCAAGGTAGTTAGCGCCTTTTCGTATTGCCGGGCTTCTATGTAGGCCTGCCCCAGGTTATTATATAACGAACCTACCCAAGCTTGAGCGCGCCTGATCTTGGACTTTTCAGCCAATTCGATGGCGTGAAGATTCCATGCGATCTTTTCTTCGGGCGTAACGGCTACGATGGCGATCATATGAGCAGCATTACAGGTATGATAATCAAAATGATGCGCTGCACTGAGATCAAAAGATTGCTTAAACAAAGGAAGGGCCGCCTCATTATTTCCTGCTTGCATCCACACCCGTCCGCGCTCTAGAAGAATGCGTACCCGAGCGAGATGATCTTGAGACGTTAAAAATTTTTCGGCGGCGTTGAGAGTCTCATGCGCAGCATCAAATTTCTTTTGCATCGCTTGAGCCAATGCGATCTGCGACATGATTTGTATATAGATCGACTTATTTTCTAAGGCAAAAGCTTGAGGCAGAAGCTCTTTTAGGTTTTTTTCAATTTGAGCGGGATCGCCCACAAAAAGTTCATCGAAGTTCTCAAGTTTTGATCGATCATCAGATAGAGGGGATTTGTTCACGTCGGGTCTCTCATTTTTTACAGAATCCGATAAGCTATTTGGATTCGAGTCTGTCGTTTTATTGTTTTCAATCATTCGTTTTACAGCTTCCACAATTATTTCTGGCTGGTGCAAAGGGATCATGTGATCGCTGTTTTCTGCAATGATCAAATTCCCGTTCGAAGATCGCGTGGCCAAATCCTGTTGAAGAAGCCTCCATGCGGGTAAGAATTTTTGGAAATACTGAACCCAAGCATCAGGCATCCCATCCGTATTAGGTGCTTGGCCGGCCGCTATTACAGTCAGTGGCAAGCTTCCAAAAGATAACTGAGCTTTTTTCAATTGTTGAAGATTGTCTGGAAAATTGAAATTTTCCTGAAAGCTCGCTCTTGCCTGCTTGGTAGTACTTTGATGCGCAAGTATCGCATTTCTCGTCGTCTCGGGAATATTGAGCGCCTGTTCGCTGCCAGAAGAATGCACCAATAAACGATAAACTCCTAATTGGCTTGCAAATATCCAAATCCGCGGAGAGCAAAGCATTTTTTCTAACCAACTTTGCTTGGGATCTGGGGGCAGCCATTCAATGCTCTTTTCGTGAGCAGAATCCACCAATACAAGACCGAATACTTCATTGGGATATCGTTTTGCGTATAGCTGGACATTGAGGCCGCCAAACGAGTGTCCCACGAGAATAAAGGGGGGACGTATATTCGACCGGCTCAATAAAGCATGCAGTTCCTCAACAATTTGTTCGCTTGTTCTTGGATAAGGGCTTTCTTCGCTCCATCCATAACCTGCACGATCATAACTGCAAACTTTTGCAAATTGGGCAATTTCCGGTTGCACAAGCGCCCATTCCAAGGAATCACATCCAAGTCCTGCATCCAACACAACTGTTGGCGTGCCGTCTCCCATGCAATGGATATGAAGTTTGTATCCGTCCATGTCGACCAATTGTCCGGGAGGAGGGTATCGTTTTTCATCGAGTTTAGTGCTAATCCATTGATATACAGCTCCGGTCGCGCAAATAAGAGTGACCAGACCAAGAAGACCAAGCCCGATCATTTTACACCATTTCCAAAACATGCTCCTCCTTATAAAGGGTGCGAATCATTTTCATTTTGATCGATAACCTTGACCATATAGAGACATGGATTGTTCTCATCCCATATGGTTTTAAACTCTTCGAGAGGAAAAAAACCATTGGCCTGATAAAAACGTCTCGTTTTTGCATAATTTTCATCTTCAATAGAAGGTGAAAGGGTCTTGACGGTTAAAAACTTGAAACCTTTTTTGCGCAGGTATTCCTCGGATTTTTCGAGCAGCGCCTTTCCAATACCTTTTCTTTGATGTTCCTTCACTACCCCCATCACAGAAATTTCCGCAGCAGAGGAGGTATGTATTTTTAAAGTGAGAAATCCAACGATCTTATTATCCATCTTTGCGGCAAAAGTGGGGAGTTTTTCTGCTTGGAGCGCATAATCCTGAATGGACTTTTCTATCTGAAACCATTCAGGGAGTGCGTGCAAAATGTTGCTGCAAACCAATCCCTTATCTTCGATTAGCTCTTCAATTTTCATACGCCCCCTTTTGAAATTCAATGAGTTCGATCAGAGCGCCATCATTAACAATCATAGCCGTTCGAACACCGCTCGATGGAGCACCAGGGGGTAACAAGACCTCTTTTCCTTTCAGCGCCTCATCCATGTCATTCACTTCAAAAGCAATATGCGGCACTTTTCGAAGAATATCCGGAACAGGACAATCTGGTTCAAATCGCATCCATTCGATTCCGTAAGGACTTGTTTCGAATCCCATCACAAACACTTTCAAATGTTTGTGATGCGTTTCTCCAGGACGAGGATCCTCATATGGAATTCCCAGGTGATGATACTTCCATCCCCATTTTGCAACTGCAACAGGAGGTTCGTGGGATAATCGTTTATTCATGGGCAAATCCTTTCGTTTATTGAACGCAATCCAGTCTCTTGGATAGGCGCCGAATCGCATCCCATCCCAAAAGCAGAGTAAATAATATTAATGCAAGAACGCTCATTCCAAAGGGAAGATAGCCGGATGGCCCAAGCATAGCGGATCGCATTCCCTCCATCACGTACATTAACGGGTTCAACAGGGTAAGGTAGCCCGCCGTATGCGACAACCCATAGACCGCGGTCCATGAGAAAAAATAGCCCCCAAACATGTACAAGGGATTAATCACACGCACAAAGAGATGCGAGAGGCTGCTCATTTTTTTAAAAACACTCGACAGCCACAATGCAAAAAAGCCAAACATGAGATTACTTAAAACAAAAATGATGGGAATTTTCCAGAGGCTGATTTGTCCCAAATCGAATTGAGAAAACAATAGCAACTTACCCAAGGGAAATAAGGTGAGGCTAATGATTGACGAAAGCAAGGCCCAAGAAAGCCCGTAATAAACAAAGACCAACCAGGCAGGAATCGGCAAGGACAAGATGTACAGAATCGTTCGATATTTTTCCAAATCGACAATCATTGAACTGACCCGTCCTATGACCTCAAAAAAACCAAAGCTGGCGATTGCTCCAACGAGAATGAAGCTACCATAGTTGGACGCAAGTCCATATGTGGGCAGCAAACGGCCAAAGATCAGCACGGTGATGACGAGTCCAATCGCGGCATCTAGGCATTTACCCCAAAACTGTTCCTTGAATATCCGCAAATCGCGGCGAATCAATTGAACTACCGTGAAAAAATATCTCGAATATCGAGACTTTTGAATGCTATTTTTCTTCATGATCGGACTCTTGGATTAATTTGATAAATACCTCTTCCAAACGCCCTTTTTGGTGGAGTTTCATGAGGTTGCTCGGAGTATCGATCGTTTTGACGACCCCCGCATCGATGATGCACACCCGATCCGACAGGTACTCAGCCTCGTCTAGGTAGTGTGTTGTGAGCAAAATGGACGATCCATTTCGTTTGAGCTCGACTATTTGATCCCACAATTGATGGCGAATGTGAGGATCCAAGCCTACGGTCGGCTCATCCAAAATGATCAATTGAGGTCGATGCATGAGAGTGCGGGCAATCAAAAACCGCTGCTTGTAGCCGCCCGATAGGACGCTGGCCTTTGCATGCGCATACTCACGCAAATGGAATTGATCCATGAGTTCGTTTACACGTTCATGGATATCGCGCTCTGTCATGAGATGATACCGGCCGGCAAACATGAGGTTGTCCGCCAGCGTCAATTCCAAATCGAGGTTTAGATTTTGCGGACAAAAGCCAACGATCGTTCGATAAGAAACGATGTCTTCATAAATCGATCGGTTTTGATATAAAACGTCCCCAGAAGTGGGCGGATGAAGTCCCGCTACAATCGTCGATAGGGTTGTTTTTCCAGCCCCATTCACGCCGAGAAGCGAAAAAATCTCCCCTTCCTGAATGTCTAAAGAAATTCCTTTCAGAGCCTCTTTGACGTAACCCTTGCTGCGAAATTGCTTATGTATGGCCCGAATTTGAACCAATGTGTGTGTCATAAACACCTAAAACAAAAATGTATAAAAAAATCGACAAGATGGTCGAAGCGTAAAAATTCTCTAGTTAGAGAATTTTATGATGCTACCCGGTCGGCCGGGTCAGCTAAAAAGAAGTGTTAACGATCTGTTCTCATATGACACACA
Source organism: uncultured bacterium (assembly GCA_963716985.1). Classification (GTDB taxonomy): domain Bacteria; phylum Chlamydiota; class Chlamydiia; order Chlamydiales; family SM23-39; genus JAJZPH01. The sequence goes on from OY970323.1 coordinate 820,162, forward strand.
ATATGATATGGATTGTAGCCGTTTTGCCAAATAACGGTCAATCATTTACAGCGAAATTTGTCTTGTCGCGATTTTTGCGATAAATGTCTCGTCGTGAGAGATAGCCAAGATGGCCCCTGAAAAATTCAGCAGGGCAGTTTCCAGGGCTTCCAGCGTCAAAAGATCCAAATGATTGGTCGGTTCATCGAGAAGAATGACATTGGGTCTAGCCAGGATCAGGGAAAGGATCATCAAGCGTTTTCTTTGACCGGCGCTCATCGACTGAAAGGGCAGGGTCAAGAGATCGGCCCCATCTAAACCAGCTTTATGCAACTCACAGCGAATCTGAGTTTCATCGAGGCCAAATCTTTGAGATAGATAGTCCAAAGGCGTTTGATCGAAAGGCAGCATTTCGCCATCTTGATCGAGATAACCAATGCGCACTGAAGGATTGATGCGAATAGTTCCCGTGTCTGGAACCAGTTCTTTGAGGAGACATTTTAAGAGCGTCGTTTTACCAGAGCCGTTGGGCCCTGTCACAATGAGCCGTTCGTTGGCCCTCAAGGCATTTGTTTGGTCCTGGACAACGATCTTGCCATCGAAAGATTTAGATAAATGTTCCCATTCGATAGCGATCGGCGCTGAAAACGACGAATCATGAAAAACGATCCCAGTAACGGATTTAGGGCGTGGATGAACAAGAGGATCTGCATCAATCTTCTCCAGACGGTCTTTCATCTGGTCAAGCCGATGTTTCACCGAGCGCTGGTGTGATTCGCCCCATTGGTCATATGCCATAATATTGCGGTCCTTGGGAGGAGGCGGTTTCCCCTTGGAAAATGTCGTTGCTCGAATTTGTTGAACGAGATGGGAACGCTCTTCTTGCTGCTCTTCAAACGCTCGAATTTGCTGTTCAATCAATCGATTGCGCTCTGTCACATAAAAATCATAATTGCCGCCAAACCGCGTCAATCGTTGATTTTTCAATTCGATCAATCGATTGCAGGTATCATTGATAAAACGGCGATCATGCGAAACGATAATTGTAGCGCCCTTGCGCTGCTTCAAGTGGCCTTTCAGCCAGTCAATGCTATGATGGTCGAGATGATTGGTTGGCTCGTCGAGCAGCAACAGATCTGGATTGTCTAAAAGCACTTTGGCCAGATCAACACGACGCCGTTCGCCACAGCTTAACGTGTTCAGGAAACGATCCAGGTCAATTTGTAATGATAATCCATGAACCATTTCATCGAGCGTGGACGAATAGCCGCCTTTTCGTTCGAATTCTTCATGAAGAGCCGCCCATTGCTCCAAGATTACCGGGTCGTCCAAACCATCCTGCAGTGATTCCATCGTTTGTTCGATCTGATGCAGTGAGCTGAAAAGATATTCCCGTACCGTTTGCGTTAAAGAATCGGGAGGTTCTTGGGAAAGATATCCAATTGAAAGCTCTTTGGAACGTTCTACCGTTCCCTCATCAGGAACATCAATCGATGCTAAAAGACGCAAAAGGGTTGTTTTTCCCGATCCATTTTCGCCGACTAAAGCAAAGCATTCGCCGCGACTGATGGACAAAGAGATACCATCGAAGATTTTCTTCGGGCCAAAAGACTTGAAAATATTACGTAAATGAATAAGAAGCTGAGACATAAGTTTGTTCCGTAGTTAAGGTTAATGATGGAATCAAACTTATTTGCGCATGGGTGCACAGTCTCCGTAAATATATTCTTAATTATAGCATACAACGCAGTTTCACGCAACAGCGACCGATTTTATCCATGTTTTCAATAAAATTTTTATTAACACACTCAAAGACTTGTTAAAAACATCACGCCCGACCAAACGAACCGAGTTTATTAAAATCTGCTGTTTTTAATAAAGAATGTTAAAACCGACTTCTGTATAATTACTAACAAACAACAACTTTGTATAAAAAATTTATGGGAACGATGCATCGCTGGCTGATATCGGTTTGCAGCATATTCTGCTGTTTTGTAAGCTGCACATCCGATCATGCGCCTCAAACGATCAATCGCAAAGATGCTGCTAATGTCGTACAAAATGCCCTTAAAATTGACGAGCCAATCATTACCGATGAAATTCTCAGTGGACATTCGGGAAATCAACTCTTTTTAGCCACTGCCGGAAACAATAAATATGTCATACGTTTTTTTAAATATCCCTCACGAGCTGGTCAAGAAATTGATTGTCAACGCATTGCTTCTGAGTTTGGGTATGGCCCTCATGTTTTTGCTGCAGATCCCGATCAAAGTTATATTGTGATGGAATACTTACCCCAATATGCGGTAGATCAAAATCAGTTTTCATCGAGCCAGCGTTATCAAGCATTAGGGGAAGCTTTATTCAAAATGCACCACGGACCCAAATTCCCCGAAAAAGGGGACTCTATCTTTGAAGATATTCATTCACGGATTCGAAAATTGAAAAAACGAACATCTTTTGAACTGATTGCAACACGCTTAGAAGAGATGATTTTCGATATTCAGAAAAACCTTTCTTTTTTTCCGAACAACAAAGCTTCGTGTCACAATGACCTTCATCCCGGGAACCTGATTTTTTCAGGCTCATCATTCAAAATCATTGATTTTGGAGACGCGACTCAAGACGATCCCTATTTTGATCTTGCAACGGTGATTGTGTTCAATTGTTTTCAGCCAGAGCAAGAAGAGGCAGTATTAATGTCTTATTTCAAACGTCCGATCAAGCCGGAAGAAAAAGCAAAACTGGAGTTGATGAAACAAGCGGTTTTTATTTGTTGGGCTACTCGAGGTTTTTTAGAAAATGGCCAAGCCTATGATGAAAGAATTGAATCTAAAATTGCGTCTGAAAATTTTCAGAGTTTATTGAAAAAATCCCAGATTGGAGACGATCTTGCTAAACAAGAGGTAAAATCTCTAGCTCCCTACATTTTTTTAAGAGAAGCTGACAATCGCTTTCAATCTCAGCACACCTATGTGAGTGAGCTATCGAATGCGCCTATCCATCATTAGCGAAAAATGTTAAGATTCAAAGCACAAACTAAAAAAACGATCGACGAAAAACTTTTTGAAAAGTGGAAGAAACGGTGAAAAAAATTTTAGAGAAAAGCAAAATTCCAGGAGTTAGCTACATCTTCAACAAGCAGGGTATCGAGCTGCCAATTATCGATATCACGCACCCTGCTTTTGCTATAAAAATGAATGCAGAACAACTGAAGGCCGTTGTCGATAAATTCACTGTTGAGTCGAATAAATTAGAAAAAACACCTAAGTTTCTCCAGCGACTCCTTTTCTTTTTTTTCCTTCGACGCTCGATTTTGGGTCGAGGATTATTGGCTGCGGAAAAAGGCTTTTTAAGTGCCATGAACACTTATTTAATGAAAATTGGAGCGGACAATTTGGGCGCAAGCTATGCGGGAGTACTGGATCGCAAAAGAGCTCAATCCTTACCAGCTTTATCCGTCCGTCTGCGCCTTGAAGATATCGTTCATCTCTTGGTAGAGGGAACACTGCCCCTTCTGAAAGCAAAACCAAACATCCCATTGCATTTCATCAATATCGCAGGAGGTCCCGCAATTGATAGTCTCAATGCCTTGATCTTGATTCAGAAAGAAAACCCTCACCTGCTGCGCTCTCGCAGAATTGAGATGCATATCCTGGATTTAGAAGAAGAAGGGCCTCAGTTTGGCGAACAAGCTGTCGCTGCCTTACAAATGGAAAAAAGACCCCTCGCAGGACTTGATCTTCATTTCCACTATCTAAAATATGATTGGTCCAACACAACCATGTTAACGAATTTTATAAATACCCTGTCCAACGAGCCTAAAATTGTAGTTGCTTCGTCAGAAGGCGGCCTTTTTGAGTACGGCTCAGATGAATCCATCATCGCTAATCTCAAAGCTTTGAACCATAGCGCCTCTCTCTTTGTCGGTTCCGTCGTTCGCGCTGACGGACCAACTGGTCTTTCACACGCCAAGGGGCAGAATGTTTTACAACTGTTAATTCGACTAAAGACACTTGAATCTTTCCGCACATTGGTTGAACAAGCAGGCTGGAAGATCGCACGAGTGCTCGAACAGCCCATGCATTACAACGTGACTTTGATCTCACGCAATCTTTAGTTCTGAAGAGATCTCAAGAATTTTAATATTTCACGAGAGGCAATCGTGTGCACTCTCATTGCATCGGATAGAGATTTTTCCCCCACAAGGTAATCGCGGAATGGTTGATCTGTGAAGTCCATATGGACAGCACCCTGGATGACTTGTTTATCAGAATGCGGAGAGTTGCGATGAAGCGTTTCATATTCTTCCTGCCATTGTCTCTCGAATTTTGCAAATCGTCTCATTTCAGCATCAGGATGTTGTTCATCCTCACCGATTTTTTTTTGATAGTCGCCAATGAGCATCAGAAGAGGTTGCGGCAAAGCATCTGTTTTTTCTGCACCGCCTTTTAAAGAACCATCCAAATTCACACATCCTAAAATCGCTGGGTCGCTTCTAGAGACCATAATCGAAGCTGCCCCTCCCAAAGAATGACCCATTAATATGATTCTGTTCGGATCGCCAGTAATCTTTAATGCTCCATTTCGGACCCTGTTAAGCACATATTGGATATTCTTCACCATCACAGCGGCAAGCTCGTCTGTTCGTGCTTCTGCTTGCTCTAGGGAGGCCCATTCTTCATCTTCAGCACTCGATGGATGAGTTAAGCTTAAAACTGTATACCCGTGACTGGCCAACTCTCCCAAAAAAGGTCTGTATTTACCGGGCTGTCCAAATCCGTGAGAAAAAATCAGTATTGGGGGGTTCTCATCGTCAGTGGCTGCAGCAAAAATTTCGATGTCGATACATGGGTCCGTTTTAAGACTTTTCGGCGGGTTTAGAGATGCGCTGGTAATGCATACAATATTCCGTCCTGTGAAATTGGTTGCTATCTGAGAGAAGTGCTTAGCTGCATATTTAGCTCGTTCTAGCGACCGCCTCGCTACTTCGTTGCAAACTGATTCCAAATGAGCCTTCATCGAAATGTGCGGCAATGTTGGATCATATAGAACAACAGCTGTCTCTGTAACGGGACTTAAAAATGACGTCATAATTATTTCAGTATGAGCAATATTCAACTATTTTCTATTATTATTTTACCATTTTTAAATTAACATTTCAACCCACAATGCCACTATTGTGCGCCTAATTGCTTAATAATTTGACAATTAAGGCGTTATATTGTAAAATTATAATTAATAGACATAATAATTTGGAGTTAAAATGACTTCTAAAGCCGTAACCCCATGTCAAGAATTGGTTGTTTACCAACCGCGTCCAACAATTCAGTCTTTGTTGGAAAAAGCTGTCGATGAGACTTATAGACGCTCTTTAGAAGCACAAAGAGCTGATTACGGACATTTCCACCGCTGGGGAAGAGGTGATGTGATTGTTCTTGCAGGCACATCTACGGCTGGCAAATCTTCCATCGTCGAATCGTTAAAACGGCTCGAGCCGGAGCGCATTGAAGAAGACCTGGATTTACGGCGTGACCCGCGAATTATGACTCGCCCAGGAGATCAACAGCAAATGATCGACGATGTGATTGATCATTCCCTGCAGGGCAGAAATGTGGTAGTCCATGTTGACCAAGGGTACAAAGTAATCCAGCGCTTATTTGAAAGAAATGTATCCGTTCCGCTGAGAGTTGTTTTAGCATTTTGCCCTTTTCATGAACTGTCAAAACGTTTGATCGAACGTAATGCAAAAGCTAGACTGCCAGGCGGAGACATCAAAAATATTCGCGATCCTTTGATGCCGATTGCCAATTTTGCCGAACTTTACACCCAAAAACAGGGTGCCGAACCAGGCTTGGAAAGGATCACAAAACTGCAAGCCACAATAGCATTTAATACTCACTTTGATGAAATGATCAAATTCGCCAGAGAACAGGGCCATCCTTTGCCGTCAGATGAACAAATCGCAATTGATAAGACTGCTTCTCTTCAAGAATTCTTAGTGAATTTGGGATTTAAAGGCGATGTGGATACAGTCGAAATCGATCCCAGAAATAAAGCTGACTATCATTTCATTTTCAACACTTACGAGCATAGAGACCAGGCAGGTCTTGATGAAATTGCAAGAATTCTTCACACAGGAACTTATAAACGAATATGATACGCAAATCGCGGATACGCTTTTATTCGTGAACAGTTTCTTTTAACTGCTCTTGTAGAAAAGATCGAATATCGCTTCTCACTTGATCAAAGAGCTTGATCCTTTCATCAGTGTCGCCATAAAACCAGCCCATTTGAGGGGATAGGGGGCATTCGATATTGAAATAGGCGGCATCGACAAAGCTTCCATGATGGGTCTGTTTGTAATAAACAAACTTGTGGCCCAAACGTTTCATAAAATCCAATTCGCCGGAATTTTTTTGCTCTAACTCCCGTTTTTCTGAAAAAAGCATGAATGCAGGATAGCGATTGCTCAAAGGAAAGGGGAAAAGCTGTGGATCGATCGCCACAATGCATTCCTTGGCGTCCGTTGATTCATGGGGAAATAGGGTAGCAGAGGGATTCCCATAGCCATTCGATGCAAAAAGCACGATGGAATTGGCTCCCATGGAATAGCCAATGCATCCTACGCGCTGCAAATTCAGAGAATCATAAAATTCATTTTCATTGTTCTTTTTGAGCCAATCAAAAACAAAACGCATATTATTGATAACGCGGGCATATTTTATCAGATTTGTTTCTTTGTCATTTTTTAACTGATGCTGAATCGCAATCACAACATAGCCATGGCTCGCCAAATCCTCAGCAATATAGGCCAGATCGGATAATAGACATCCATTCCCATGATTGAGAAAAATGATCGGGTGTTTCCTCGTGTTTTTTAAAAAGCTGAGATCAGCTTCTCTTTTGCCAAATACGCTGTCATTTAATTGTTTCCATGTGGTGAGGAAATCGAAAATATCCAATGCCCTCTCTTCTAAAAATTTTGGACAGGGGATTTGCGGTCCCTCTTGCTTGGGGAAATAGACCCAAATAGGCACCAGCCTGCCATTCGGATATTCCGGCTCTGTACGCCCCTGGTCGATCAAATCGAACGGTTTGATTCCTACTTGATAAGCTCCTGTAGGCACAGGCAGTTGATGCAGCTCGCTTTTGATTTCCGCAGAAAATCCCACAATGGAAATGATTGTGAAAATTAACAGGAAAAAACGATTTGTTTTCATACTTACCTAACATCGGCTAAGAGGGGAAATCATAAATGGCTGATCGCAAGGAAACGCTCCATGAACCATGAGATAGCCATCATCGTACTTAAATGGCTCAGGCATCGCATCCCCACTCAAACGATCCGGAGAAAAATAAAAATAAATGTCGTCAATAGGCTCGGAAAAATGATCAAGGATCGACTCAAGGGCAGGCAGCTTGCAGGCAACGACATCGAATAAATGCAGCGTTCGATTTTCCAATTGAAAAGAGATAAATCCATCCATCTGTTGGCTGTAATGCAAAGACCAATAGGCGGGATAGGAGGCAGCATACAGCATATTGAATAAAGCAATGCGTCCATCATCTTCGATCCATACGCGATGCGACAAAGGCTCTCTTTCACGAAAACATCGTAAAAAAAGAGAATCATCGGCGGGAGAAACCACCGGTCTTAAGGCTTGGCGTCCTTTTGTGTGCCGGCAGGGCAAATGGAATCGATGTTCTGGAACATTGCGAAATGACAGTTTCTGATAAAAATCCGAAAGATCGGTGAATAGAATCGTAAAATCGCAGTGTTTTTCAGACCATTGCATTGCTTCGCGTATCAACTCAGAAGCATAACCCCGGCCGCGATGAGTCGTTTTCGTGCAAATAGCATGCAAAGCGCCTGCTTTTTGTCTTTTGCCGTTGATAAGTATGGAGCATTCGAAAAAACCCACGTAGGAAAGGACAGCGTCATTTTCTTCTTTAGTAAAGATTCGTCCCGATCCCCATGAAAATCCAAGATTTTCGTATCGGACAATACGGGTTTTAATCCCAGGAAACGCTTCTTCCAGTAAATTTAGATAAGGTTTGTCCATTCTTGGCGCCTAAAAACTGCGGCCATTTTACCATGAGCGGCATTCTTATGGAAAGGGGCTAATAATTTTTAAAATTTCTAATTGATATGATTTTGATCTGCAAATATGTATTAATAAAGTTTTTATATTACTACCGCTATTATTACCCTTATATTGATTCCTCTTTCGCAGTGTTTTTCAAATGGATTCGTTCAGCTCATGAAAAAGGCACGATTTGCTGGCAGTTTTTGCAGATCTTATCGATGGTTTGAGCAAATCTCTGTTTTTCGTCGTCCGGAATATTGTGAAACACAATTTGCTCGGCCAGTTCGTGAATGAACCAGATTTTTGCAATCGCTTCCCTGCCTTTCTCTGAAAGGGACAGCTGCTTGCCGTTTTGCAACACAAAGCCATGCTCAATCAACGGCTTAAGTTCAGATTGCACATTGATCAAAGGGGAAAGGCCGGCATCATGAGAGAGCTTTTCAGCATTCGAGATCTCATCGCATTGCAAAATCATCATCATGATCGCTTGGTCGGCGTTAAACGGCGTGGTTTCTTTCAGCTTGGCGTCGAAGACCAATCGCCCCCATCTGGAAGCGCAATACAGATGGTTTCCTAACGATTCTTGAATTTTTTTGGTAAGCATGGCCAAGGTCCATTTGATTTTCATTTCATAGATGCTAATTCCAGCCGCGACCCCAACGTTCAATGATTCGATCGCTTTGCTCATCGGAATTTGAATTTTGATATCCGCAAGATCGGCTACTTCTGCGCTCACGCCATTTGTTTCATTGCCAAATACAATGGCGAGGGGTTTGGGCTGAACGTTTGCAAATGATTGCATTGTGCTGCCTTGCAGGGTGGTAACTGCGATTTGATAGCCTTGTTTTTTTAAATGCTGAATAGCTTCAATCCCCGTTAGAAAGCGCTGCAGATGAGCGTGGAAAACAGTTCCTCTGGAAGCATCTATCGTCTTTTTGTAGAAAAAATCTTGGGTTTCTTTTGTCGAAACAAACTCCTGAATATCAAAAGCTGCTGCCGTACGAATAATCGTCCCAACGTTGCCAAAATCATTCACTTCATCCAAAACGATGACGCAGTCGCTTTTATGCACATCAATCGAAGGAAAGCGCGCAACTCCGACAATAGGAATTAGATAGGATGTATCGGTAATCTTTTTGAGAATGCCATCCGTCATAAAAAAGAGGGGGATGTTTTTCGTTTTCAATGTGGCAAGAACCGGCGCATTGGACTGCTGATCGTGAACAAATACATGCTCGATCTTGCATGGGCTCTCGAGGGCCCACAATATTTGTTCTTCTCCCTCTAGAAGAAATTTCTGAGCGGCCAACCGTCCTGCGGCAGAATGAAGAGATCGAGCCTCGACAATTCGATCATCTTTGATGGAGGTGATTTTCGAGTCCATAATCCATCCGCCTAAGTACAAACCAGCAATCGCTCGGACCCTAAGCCGCTAATCAAAAAGCGCTCTTTTTGATTGCTGAGCAGCTGTCTAGTCCAATTTGTAAACCCACCATCCACGAGCAGTAAATCATTGCCAGCAGCATCTTTAGCAAAAATATGATAACAAGCGTCGGAGTAATACCCGCGCCCCGTTTCACGTTTTTGATCAAATTCTATTCTCACATGGCTATGTTCTGCAGCCAAACGATTCAATACCTTTTGCTGCAGCATATCTATGCGGCTTTCATCTAACGCTGTCACATGCACCGACAAATCCCGCACTTTGATGCCCAGCTCATGAGATTTGAGTAATAACTGAATGAAAAAAGAGATGTGCTCAAACAGAGCCTCAGTTTCAAAGATGAATGAACCCTCGTCTAAACCTGCAGTCGTTAAAGCCAGCAATCGAAAATGAGAAAAAAAAGCAGCCCCCTCAAATTTTTGGCACCGCACCACCCTTTGACTAGCGCATAGCTTGATTTTGGAGGGATCGCCCCCTTCTTTTTTGAGCCGCTGTTTTCTGGCAGCCGACTCCAAAGCCAAAACGTTGGTGGGATCCGAGCAAACCTCGACATTCCGGATCGTTGATAAGGCGTTATTTTGATCGACAGCTGCGATTACGGAGTTGGCTCCCAGCGGCGCTAAGGGCGAAAGCTCGATCATTTCAAAATCTTTGGGAAGAAGCGTTGCAGCGAACAAATCAAACTTCATCGCCTCGCAAACATTGGCTTTGGCAGGTTGGACAAAACGGTTATTCGTGTATTGCTGCAATAAGAGTTTAGGAGTGACCTTTTTGGTTTTTTCGCGATAGACCTCTAACAAGAGAGAAGTCAAATCAGGAAATGAACATTTTTCGACCAAATTTTCGAATAAATGAGGGCTTTGCAATTCGGTTTCAATTCTTTGAACGATTTTTTTCTGCATGTTTCTCCTATTGAACCGGCTCAAACAGGCCCACGTAATAGCCGTCAGTCATTTCAAAACCTAAATCCAGATAGCATTTTCGGGCTGCAATATTTTCTCTACCGGTGAAAATCACTACTTTCTGAGCCCCTTTTTTCTGCATAAACTGGATGAGATGCGAGCACAGCGCCTTGGCATATCCTCTTCGTTGGTAAACAGGATCTGTGGCTACGCCTAAAAATTGAAACGCATGAATGGCGAGGCCGTTGCTCGTCGCCACCGCCACAATTTTTCCGTCTACTTCCAAACAAAACGATGCATCACAGGCGCGCACTTTTATTCGCTCTTCTTCAGTAATCGGAGCATCCATGGTGACATGATGGATTAAACGCTGCAATCGAGCGACTGTATCGACATCCTTATCTGCTACTGGACGAATAGATACCTTCGGCAAAGAAAATGGCTTAAAATGCTCCATCACCAGTTCGAAAAAATCCATTTCAGGGGGATTAATTGGCTTGCGTCCCGATGCTACAAACTCAGCATATGCTGGCTCAATCATCTTGGACATTCCAAGCAATGCATTCACCGAAGAATGCTCTTTCAATACGATTCGAGCGAATGCCCTTGATGCCTCGGAGCTCTCAGAAAAAATCGTGCAGGATTGAAAGGTGGGGTAGTACCCACATACACCAACGATCCGGTTATTTTCTTTGGCGATATAAATAAAAGCCGGCTGGAAATGGCTTTGCAAATTGCCCAAAAGAAACAGCGCCTGTGCTTCATGAGGCGCAAGATAGGCGATGAGTTCTTTTCGCGCTGATTCTTGATTGCCATCGAATTGAGTAATTTTCATATTAGTTTTACCGCATCCATTTCCAAATTTTTTGCCTCAAAGAAAAATGAGGATACCATGCGAAAAAAACAAATGCCGATATGAGCATAATCAATCCGCCGCCCCATATAGGCAAGGTGGGATGAGCGCCCACAAGCGATCCGGAAAATAAAGAGCTCACAATGGCAGATAGTCCCCAAATCGATCCCAAAATTCCTAGAGCTTCCCCTTGAATTTGCGGCGATGCTTGGTTGGATATTAATGTGCTAAATGACGGTAAAACATAAGCTAAAAATGAGAACTTCAAAATGATCATTACCCACATCCATAAAAGAGAAGCATTTAACAATATGGCTAAAATGGAAATCCCGCCAAAAAACAATCCGCCGAACACCAATGTTTCTACTTTCAGCCATTTAGATATAGGACGGATGAGAATGCCGCTATTGAAGGCATAAACGCCGCTGGCAATGCCAAAGAAAACACCCAAATCCTTGGATGAAAAGTGGTATTGATCGATCAAATATACGGGAATGAATTCAACAAATAAGGTCCAGGCAAAATTGGCAAGAAAACACGCTAGAAAAACGATTTGCAACCCTTCTAGATGAAAGGCTCTTTTCAAATTCAATAATCCGACTTTCCAATTGATCTTCGTTTTAATCGGACAATGCAACGTCTCTTTAAAAAGGAAATAAGCAAAAACCCAATTCAAAACAGCTAAACTCGCAGCCACGATGAAAGGAGTATCATAGCGATAGTATGAAAGAGAACCGCCCAACAAAGGCCCAACGGTGTATCCCAGCCCAACCATCATGGCGAACAGGCCAAAGTTTTTTGTTTTTTCTTCCGAGGTGCTGATATCAGCAATCGTTGCCTGAACAATCGAAATATTCCCTGAAGCAAGCCCGATAATGATTCTGGATAATAGAATGGCCCATAGGCTGTAAAAATATATCCCGGCAAATGCGCAAAGAGCGCCGATACAGGTGACAATCAAACTGTATTGCAACGGCCTTCTGCGGCCCCAATTATCAGATATCGTTCCCCAAACAGCTGAGCTAAAAAATTGAGACAGCGGAGTCAGCGACAATAAAAGACCCAGCCAAAACCCGCGCACCTCTGGGCTTGCATCGCTTGGCAGCAAGGGAAGAGATGGATCGAAAAGCATCGGTGAAAAAATTGGCCAAACGATTGCAACTCCCATGAAATCCATAAAAACGACAAAAAGCGCCACGCATAGAGATGCTGAAAATCGTTTCGTCTGCATAATCAGGGGTCATCCTTTCGCCGGATCGATGTTTTTTATAAAACAGACTAGCATACACACTTTTTCATAACCCAATTTTTCATGAAACATAATGCTGTCGTTATTCCAGTCCCATGTGTCTGACCCAACTTGCTTACAGCCATTATTTTTTGCCCATTGTTCGCCAACTTCAAATAACATTCTGGCAATGCCGAGTTTTCGAAAGGTCTCTTTCACGTAAATTCCTTCTACATATCCGACTGGCTTGGAAGTAGCTCCGGTTATATGACCAAATCGCAAAGACATGGTAATGAATCCAATAGCCTTTCCATCTTTCTTATAAATAAATCCAATTTCTTTGGGTTCATTTATAATTCTGTCAAATTCCTTCGCCAGCTCATTCCTGGAATGATGCGGCCACAAAGCCAAAGCCATCATAATAAAGTCATCGATATCTGATGGATTAAATTGTTCAATATTCATGAATCAAGACCTCAAAAAAATCGATCGTAAAGACGACGAGGCATCCATTTCAAAAGCCATGCAATCAATCTCCATCGGGGGGTTATGTACGCATGGGTCCTTTTCTTTTGAATGGCTTGAACAATCATTTCAGCCGCTTGCTTAACGGGAGTCACCCAAAATGTGGCGCCTTTCGCCATTGCAGTATCGACAAAGCCGGGCTGGATATCAGTGATCGTAATGGCTCTTTGCTTCTTGGCCATTTGATGTCTAAAGCCCTCCAGATAATTCGAAACAAATGCTTTGGATGCGCTATAACACCCACTGCCTCGCAAAGCAGCAATAGACGAAATACCCACTAGATGACCATGTCCCTGCGATAAAAAATGCTTCATGAATACATTGGCCATCGCACTGAAACCCAAAACATTCACTTCTATGGTTTCCTTGTCTTTGTTCCAATCAAGGTCGGGGTTAAGAAAGCCGACGCCGGAACTCAAAATGGCCAGATCCACTCCTCCCATTTCCTGAATGAGAGCCTCCACAAATGACATCGCTTCTTCTGGACGAGAGATATCCGCCTGTTTAATGAAAATCGGGGAATGAATTTCCTTTTGTAAGGAGGCCAGAAGCTCATGACGTCGCGCAACTACGCCAATTTCATAACCATCGCGAGCCAAGATTTTCGCAAGCTCTCGCCCCATTCCCGATGACGCCCCGATAATAATCGCTTTCATGATTGGTCCCGCATGTTGAGAATATATTCGGTCATCGTTTGATCTAACTCTGAGAGTGTAAACCCACACATGATAGCTGTTTCTGCCGAAATTCTTCGAAATAATTCGATGGCACGCATGAGGGCAAGCCAACAATCGTTTTGATCGAAATGAGCAAAAACATGCTGAATGGCTTCGCGAGTTTCTGGACAGACCCAAGCATGCAGATTTTTCCCATTCGGATGCAAAGGGACAGTCCAATTACTGCGTGCTTGCTCGTTCCATTCAATCATCTTGAGAAGGAAGTGATTTCGAAGTAAGCCCATTCGAAAAAGAGCCGACCACAAATCGTTTCTTTTTAAATATTTAGATACATGATATGCCTCGAACCAAAACTCTTGAATCACTGTATCAAACATCTGCTGCGTGGGTTTGGATACGAACGGCTTTAGATGTTTCGGTAGGTTTTGTGTTAGCTTTTCTTTATCGACCCAGACTTTGAATCCGGCCTGAAAATCACCCGGCATGGGAGAGCCCTGGTTCCATCTCTTGAGAAGATCCGTGGGCCAAAAGGAAAAATCCACTTTGATTCCGCCATCGAAAATCACAAGTCTCGTCGGAAATGATTGATCTTCCCATTCCTTGTGTTCGTGAACACAGATCCAAACTTTCCCGAACTGGCTGAGCCATTGATCATCGTCAATGAAGGAAGGGATTGAATCAGCAAACACGCAGACATCGTAATCGGATAATTCATCGACCTCATTTTGCTGAGCGCGAGAGCCGACCAAAATCAAGGCTTTGATGGATGGATGATTGTGGGCCCAGTTAATGAATAGCTGCTGCATGTTATTCGCTATTATTCAAATGTTTATGAAGAAATTCCTCGGCAATGGCCGTGAATTTTAAAACGTTGCTAGGGCGCATCAAACCATGTCCTTCATCAGGGATGACAATATACTCAACCGTTTTTCCGTTCTTTCGGATGGCAGACACAATTTGATCGCTTTCAGATTGTTTGACGCGAGCATCGTTGGCTCCCTGAATAATCAAAAGAGGACGACAAATTTGGTCAGCTTTGAATAGCGGCGATCGGGATTCTAAAAATTCACGCTCAGTTTGTAAATTTCCAACACGCACATAGAATTTCGGCAAACGCGAACTCCAGTACGGCGGAACAGTTTCTAAGAGGCTAACTAAGTTGGAAGGACCAAAAAGATCGATCCCGCAACAAAACTCTTCTGGCGTAAAAGTTAATCCCACAAGGGTAGCGTATCCACCGTAACTCATTCCATAAATGGCAATTTTCTTTGAATCAGCGATATTCTGATCAATGAGCCATTGTTTGCCATCCAATAGATCGGTTTGCATTTTGCCGCCCCATTCATGATTCCCAGCATTAAGATACTGTTTCCCATATCCAGTCGACCCACGAAAATTGATTTGCAAAACAGCATATCCTCGATTTGCAAGCAATTGAACATCGGGAGAATATTGCCAACTATCACGTAACCATGGACCTCCATGAACGCACAATACTGTAGGCAAATTTTTCGGCTCTTTCCCTTTCGGAAGAGTCAGATAGCCATATAATTTCATGCCATCTCTGGCTTGAAATGAAATTGGCATCATGGGGCATAGATCATACCTTTCTAGCTCAGGCCGTGTGGAAAATAAGAATTGCGTTTTTTGTGAGGTGCGATCGTACAAATAAAAACGCGCTGGAATGCAATCTGAGCGATAACCAATAATCCAATGTTTATCTTGCAAATCACGAGAAACAATACTCATTGTCATATCTTTACGCTCAAGAACGGCAAAATCGGTTTGGACGCTCGGATCTAAAACAATCCATTCCGGCCGAGCCCGATTGATGCGGATAGCTTGGATTTCTTGAGAAATGGGATGCCCCGTGATGGCAGAATCCGATAAATCGTATTGAAGATCTTGCGCGAGCGTTTGCAGAGAGCCGTCATTCAAATCGACTTGCACAAGTCGCTCTGTATTGGCTCCGACGCTGGAAATCATATTTAGAAATCTACCATCTGCAGAAAACGAGAGAATATCACCGCTTTCTTCTGGACCCCATCGCATCAATTCGCACCAAGGAGACGTTACATCATCGCGCACTCGAACAATTATATTCCCATCTGGATCATACGCAATAGAGGCTCGTATTTGAAGATTGCTATCCGCCTTCCATTTAAGAACTCGATATGTATCTTCCAATTCGAGTTCGCATGTACCAGTTTTTAAATTGACCCGATACGCATCAAAAATGGATCGATTGCGCAGATTGATTTGTAAGAGAATTTCATCGGGGAATGTCGATTTATAAGCGACAATCTTTGCTCTCGCCCCATCAAAGGGGGTTAAATCGCGCGTCTGCTTTGTAACGAGGTCTGTTTGATACAGATGATAGTTTTCATCGCCATCGTGGTCTTGAAGATAAAGAATCGCTTTTGAGTCATATCGCCATAAAAAGGATTGAATGCCATGCTCATCTGAAGTGATGAGCGTTTCTTCCGATCGACCCAAATCTTTGATCCAGACATTCATGACATTTTTTTGATCCGGAGCCAAAAAACCCAGTGTTTTTCCGTCCGGAGAAATCATCGGAGCTGTCTTTCCCGGATTGCCAAACAAAACTTCACGTGGAATCATTGCAGAAGAATAGGCGAATGGAGCGATGCAAGAAACCAAGCTAAACGCCATCAGAAATATAACCCGAGCCATTCGACCCTCCGTTTTAACCATAAATGCTTTTAAATTAAGTCACTTAATGATACGGGTTATCTCTTCAAAATGTCAATTTTGTTAGACAACGCGCGCTGCGTTAGATAAATATTTGATTCTTAATTATTTAAGTTGATTGCAGTTCAGTTAATTCTTCGTCCGCATACATGATCGATGCCAGCTCGACGAGTAACTACGCCCAAGTACGCAAACCAATGACGCCCCAGTATGTCAAATACACGGTAGCGATCATTAAGGCCGCGGAAACAATCATCGAATATATGCGCACGCGAGGGCGGACTTCCTGCCTGGGAGCGCGCCATATGGCTATGCTACTTACGATTGATGCAACAGCAAATACAATGGTTGCCGAAAACAGAGAAAATGACCAAGTGGTTAAATTTCCCAGACGGGGAATTATATCAGAATCACAGCAGCTTATGATGGAAACAATGCTAATTAGGCTTAGCACAGCAACCAGCGGCCAAATTCGCATCATACGCTCTGTAGGACGACGGCGCTTTTTGCAAAGGCCGCCAAGGGTCCAGAATGGCGCATAAATGAGTATGGAAATGATGGAAAGTAAAACAAATCCGGTGACGATAATCTCGGGTATTGCCAACCATGTTGGAATGTGTTTCATGGTTGCCATACCGTAAATCTGGATAAAACGCCCTTCGGCATTGTCAATCAATGCCAGAGTGGGGATTGGTTCGGGAGGATGATCCGAGGGGACATACCGGAATTGACTGTCCGTGACGGGAAGAAAGGTAGCTTTTCTTTCATTGAGGGAGGTCATGAAAAGCTTGTTGTCGCCAAAATGGATGTAAGCTTTTCCAATCAAGCGTTCAAGAAAAGAAAATAACTCCGCGCGTGGTGAGTCAGATTCATACCAACCGGCATATTCATTTGCCTTTGCAGAAAGAGGTGCAATCGGAGGAATAGCCGGTTTTGATAGGTTGTTTGTGATGTATGCCCGAATCATTTTGCCAATTTTACCAAAAGCTTCGCCATTGCCTGTGTTGATGCTATAGAAATAGCCAATGCCAATATCTGGCATGTAGGCCATTTCAGTAAGATCTCCTTCAACTCCACCATTATGTCCGTGATAAACAAAGCCATCTTGCACAGTCCAGTAATTGCTGAGCCCATATCCCATTTTCAATCCTTCTTTGGCCGCCCAAGTGCTGGCTGGAATTTCCATCCGATCCATATCCACTGCTGGAATGACTTGAATGCCGTTGATGTTGCCACGATTCAGATAGAAAAGGATGTAATTGGCCATATCATGAGCTGAAGCATTGATAGAACCCGCAGGACGATAAATAATGTGCCAATAGGGAACGGCCGTTCGGCCATCATCGTGATAAAGCGTTGCGGCAGCCAATTCTGCAGCCGGTTGAAAATAGGTCGCTGTTTTCATTCCAATCGGTTGAAAAAAGTTCTGCTCAACATAATCTTCGAAGCGCTGGCCAGTAATTTTTTCAACGATGTAGGCGGCAACGGCAGGGCCAGAATTGCAATAAGCATGGCGCGTGCCCGGTCGCCAACGGGAGATGCGAGAATGATGATCGTAATCAAATGCTTCGAGCAGGCCGATAGTCGCATCCTCCTTGGCATATTCACGAAAATGCATATCGTCCCAACCTGTGGTATGCTCGAGAAGATGCACAACGCGGATGGGATCGCTCGTTTCCCACTGATTTTCAAACCACACCTCAGGCACCAGTTTGTGTACTGGATCTTCGAGCGATAGCTTCCCTTGGTCCGCGAGACGAAGGATCGCAAGTGAGGCAAATGCTTTCGACGTAGAACCGATGCGAAACAGCGTTTCTGCCGTTGCAGCTCGATTGCTGGCTACATCGGCGAGCCCCAGTCCGGTCACCCACTGAGGACCATCTCGATGCACAATCGCAACAGACATACCCGGGATGTGCGTCTCTTTGAGAGTTTGTTCGAGCTGTTTTTGTAATTCTTCTATCGATTGCGCAGGCAATATTTTGTCAGAATTCTCTTGGGATGCGCAGACGGAACTAAAGCAACAAAAAAGAAGCGAGATAATAACAGTACTTATAGTTTTAAATTTATTTTTCATTGTTGTTAACTTCGCTCCGCAAATTCCACAATGTTCCCATCAGGATCCTTAATCATTGCAATATGAACTCCAGGGCGAACCTCTTTTTCAGTCATAACAAACTCTATCCCTTTACTCCGGAGTTCTATGCAAAGTTTCGAAAGATTTTTAATTACAAACGTGACGTAGCGAAAACCTAATTGACTTTCTAGTCCGGTGTGCCCCTTGGGTGGCTTAGTGTGAAGATCGATCAATTTAAAATCGCTACTTCCAACCTTCAAACGATACATTTTCCCAGCTGGTACAGGCATTTCTTCTACAAACTTTAGCCCTAATATGTTTTGGTAAAAGTTAAGACTTGTCTTGATATCACCAACCACAATCCCGAGATCCAACGAGTCTTTCGCTAGCTCAATCATTTTTATCTTCCTCTCTTTAGCTAGAAATTAATTTTTAACTTTCTTTTCGTCTCCTAAAAATACCATGTAAGAATGCACACTTGCAACGATTTTTTCAGGAAGAGGCTGGTCCTTAAGTTCCTCGATCAGAGCAGCGACCTTTTCCAAGTGCTGAGCGTCTTGAAATTGCGGTTCTTTAGGAAGTGCGAGCGTATAGAGATAAAGGCACAAAATTTTTAGACGGAGTGCGGCGTCCGTCTTCTGCTCCGAATCTTCAATCAACGCCAGTTCATGAAACAGATTGGCTCCGAGCACACATTTCTGAGTTTCGAGTCGATTGGCATAGTCCTTGAAGTGATCCAGGAATTGATCGTTGTCAAAGAGAAGTAATAAATCGATATCCGTTCTTAAGAGAGAGCGTGTTGCAATTCGAACTTGCTCTCGAGCCTCCTTGTATTCGCCCGCTTTCCGTAAACCAATGATAGCAACAAGCGCTTGAACAAATTGTTCAACGATCCTCATGATATAATCTTGCATTTTAGGGCTCTTGAGTTCCTGGGCAAATCTTAATCAATTCTTGTACCGCGCGCACAATCAATTCCGGTTGTCGGAAGGGGATCATATGATCGCTTTTTTCTGCGATAAGATGATGAGATCCAACAAACTTCGATGCCAGATCTTTTTGAAGACCATCCCAGATTACTTTTGTTTCGTGCATCATTTTCTGTTTTTCAGCCGAAACCGAGACTGCATTTTCAAGTCCTGCGGTCAGCACAAAGCAAGGCTTATTCTCGATCAGAGAGCGGTCCATGTTTTCCAATTGCTTTAGACTTTCCGTCAGGCATCTGAATTGTGCAGCAATTGCACAAACATGCTTCGCTGTGGTACAGACTGCCAGATTCGCGCCATCAAAAGGAGAGCTCACCATTTTTGGAATTTTTCTCTCCGCAAAAAATCGATAAAACCCTGAGGCCGCCATCAAGTAACTGATCAATGGTTTCATCAAAAATTTTGCAACCGCCTCGCCGGGCACGGGAGGCATTTTCTTTTCCATTTGCTCATCACCGGAATCGACGAGAACTAAACCCAATACTTCATCTGGATAAGTCGCAGCATAAAGCTGAACATTAAGGCCGCCAAATGAATGGCCCACAAGAATATACGGTTTTGGAACGTGGGCATTGATCAACAGTGTGTGTAACTCTTGGACAATCTGTTTGCTGGTTCGTGGAAAGGGGCTAGACTCGCTCCATCCCAACCCGGCTCGATCGAAGCTAACAACTTGGGTAAATTTAGCAATCTCTGGCTGAACTAAACACCAATGGGTGCTGATGCAACCCAGTCCCGCATCTAAAATAACAGCAGGGCCACCCGATCCCGCGCTGTAAAGATGAAGCTTATATCCTCCGACATCCACCATTTTCCCAGGAGGCGGATATTTTCTCTCTTCTCTCTTTGACCTGATCCTTTGATATGCTATTCCTGCAACCAGCAAAACGATAATCAGGCCAAGAAGACCAAACCCAATGATTCCACACCACATCCAAAACACACTATTCTCCTCGTGTCTGCCTACTTAATAGCTTTTGCTTTCAAAGTGAACGTTTGTCCAGCTTGAACAAGCTGCAAACTGGAAATGGTCCCCTCTGGCGCTGGAATAAATTGAAGGGAACAGTTCGGCGATTCTTTTAAAGAAAACAGATTTGGTTTTTCCGGCTTCATTTCATAAGGAGGCTGCCCCAAGACCGTGGCTATTAGGCGGCCCTTTTTGAGGGCAACTTCCACAGAAAACACCGAGCATTCAAAAGTCCCTGTGAATTTTTTCAAATAATCTGCAGCGAGAAGCTCATCGGCAGCCTTTCTTTTAAAAACAATCGGCGTAAGCGCTAATTCCAGGCCTATATGGAACTCAGAAATCTCGCCTGTTGCATTGCGTATAAAAGAGCAGCTAAATTTGTGATCCATTATTAATTTGGAAGCCCCGGTAAAGTGATCATAGCATTTATTTGTAAGGACATAGGATAGATCATTGAAAGATGCGCATAACTTGTCCTGATCCAGAAAAATTCGGATAATTCCATATCCAGGATGTTCAAAATCACCGATATATTGCTCAAAAGAACATGCAGAAATCGCTTCAGCAACTACTTCTCCGGTATCTTTTGCTTCCATCAGTTCTTTCATCTGTTTTTCTTTCTCTTCGACCTTTGAAAGCCATTGATCATTTTCCTTTCCAAGCAGCATGTCAGCAATTCCAAGTGTTGCACTGAGAGGAAATAAGAAATGGCTATCAGAATTTGTCAGAATGACAACGCCGATTTTTTCTTCCGGCAATAAAAGAACTTGTGAAATAAATCCATCGATCCCGCCGCCATGAGTTACGACATAGTGTCCTTTATGCAATCCCGTAAACCACCCTAACCCATACCCAAACATGTCTTCAAAAAAGGGAGAATGAACAGGCATGTGAACGATATGCATCTCTTTTAATGTTTCCGAATGGATCAAACGCTTTCCATTCATCTCTCCTTGAGATAGTTGCAGCTGAATCCACCGGGTCATGTTTTCCACTGAGGAATTAATGGAACCGGCAGGACCTATGTTGGAAAGCGGTCTAAAAGAGATCAATTCAATTTGCTTATTTTTTTCTGTATGAGGGGAGGCAAAATCGTTTGATTGCTGCGATTCATCCACTAAAAAATTGGAACGATTCATACCAAGAGGCGAAAAAATATGCGACCCCACAAAATCTTCCCATGTCTGACCGGAAACTCTTTCAATGACAAGCCCCGCTACCGCATACATCAGATTGTTGTATTGAAACTTCTCTCGAAGATCGCATGTAGGTTCCAGATGCTGTAATCGATTGAGAATTTCACATCGAGGAAATTTTGAGTTGTACCACACCATGTCATGGCGAGGCAGCCCAGACCGATGCGTTACTAAATCCCTGATCGTCAAGTGATGCGTCGCATGAATATCGTGAAGCCGGAATTCAGGGATATATTTGATCACAGGATCTTCCCAGCCAATGGCCCCTTCATCGACGAGTTGCCCCAAAGCAAATGTCGTAAATGCTTTTGAACAAGAGCCAATTGCAAAAAGCGTGTTTTCTGTGACAGGCGTCAGCTCAGAAAATTTACGGACGCCATAGCCTTTGGTGAAAATCACTTGTCCATTCATGACGATTCCAACGGCCATTCCAGGAATGCGAAAGCTTTCAAGCGCTCGATTCATCATGGAATCAATCTCATCCAGCTTTTTGGGGATGTCGAGACTAATCTCTTTGATTTCTTGGGAAGATTCAGAAGCAGCTAACGGGCCGCTTCCGATCAGCAATGATGCGCTAAGTATTGCTATGTGTTTGTTCTTAGTCATTTAAATCCTTTATATTTTTAATTCATTCGTCCTTTTGGTGCTGGAAAAATTCAGCGGCAAATATACCCATCGCCTTATAAAGAAGATCAGGTAATTGAGGATGATATGCTGAGTAAAGTTCTCTTTGCTCTAGAACCAGATTCCGAAGTTTAAAAAAGATTTCTCGCGTTACGGGATGGAATTCAGTCAAAAGCTCATAGTACTGTTTGACCATTTCCTGAGCTTCGTTTGATTCGGGATCCAATCCACGTTCGACTGCTTTAACGACAATCTTCATCAGCTTATTGGACCGGTCTTGCAATTCATCTACCTGCTCCTCAGAAAGAGCATCAATTTTTTCTTTCGCTTTTTCTACCAGCTCTTTTCCAAATTCCTTAATTTGAATGT
Source organism: uncultured bacterium (assembly GCA_963716985.1). Classification (GTDB taxonomy): domain Bacteria; phylum Chlamydiota; class Chlamydiia; order Chlamydiales; family SM23-39; genus JAJZPH01. The sequence goes on from OY970323.1 coordinate 842,791, forward strand.
CTTCTATTTCTTTTTCCACATTTAGCCATTGAGAGAATTTTTCCAGGCGTTCCTTATGACTCCAGGAGCAATTCTTGTATTGAGGAAGAATCGTGTCGATGGTAGTGGTGTATCGCTGCAGTTTTTTAATTTCTTTGGCCAGTTCCTGTCTTCTCGCTATCAAAGCAGCTGCTACTGCCTGATGACAATCTTTGGAACGAAAAATCTCCTTGACCTTCCGCAAACCAATTCCAATCTTTTTAAAAAAAACAATTTCAAAAAGACGCATGGCCTGCTCATCGCTGTATACGCGTTTACCGTTGGACATGCGGATCGATGGCTTGAGGAGGCCGATTTGATCATAGTGGCGCAATGTGCGAACAGTAACTCGCGCTTTTTTGGCTAAGGAGGTAATGCTGTATTCCATACAATTTCTGCCTTAAGAGAATACCAGAATACAGCATTACGTAACGTCAACTACAACAGGAATTTATTCTGAGTTAACCACCTGCGTAAACTCAAAAATTAAGTTTATAGTCAATTCAATCACAGCAAATATTTTGATCACTCACCCACTGGCGATTTTGAATCAGCAAATCGATTTGCTTGAGCACTTTCCTTGTGTTCCATTGGCCAGGAAGATTGCGCGCGCCTGTATAATGAAATAGCAGACAAGGGATCTGACGAGCTTTGCACGTATCTTGAACAGAACGAAGGGCGCCTTCACTATCATCAAAAAAAACAATACTGCCGGGATGCAGTTGCAGAGTGTCGAGAAAGGCAGCCAAAACTGCCCCTTTTGGCTGCTGGTTAGCGCAAAGAATGCCTCTATATAATCCAGGATAATTTTGGCGATACGATGACAGCGAATCAAACATTTGGTCCGAAAAATCATGGCTAAACGCAATTCCCATCTTCTCTAGCATTTGGAAGCGCCAGTCGGGCATATCGGAAATCACACCAAAAGCGCCCGTTTCCATGCTGGTGAGGGCGAAAACAAAATGTCCGCTATCTTTTAACTTTTGGACCATCGCCGGCACTGTAGGCTCAATCAAAATGCGCGGCGCCTGGCTCAACATCAAACTGTAAATATCTTCCCATGTTTTCGTGTCGCACAGCTGAGGATGGGCGATCCACAGCCGTAAACGAAACCACCACGGAAAATAATTGCCACGAGCAAAAACATCCGGTGAAGAGATAAGCGTGTCATCTACATCGAATAAAATAAGCGCGTTTGAAGGAATGCTTGGGATCCCTTCTTCGATAGAAGAGATCTCTTGTATGGGACAGGCGTCTTTTACTACATTACAATATGCAGGTTCGATAAATAAGACGTTGAGGCAGAGGAATAATGCAGTCCAGTTTCTGCGCATCGATGTTTTCTTATTTTGTTTTAAAGTGTTCGAAATGTTCATTATGCATTTCTATATGAATATTCTGAGGTATGAGTGCCTTTTCAAGCTCTTTTTGCGTTTGTTCGCTGATTTTTAAGTTTTGTGCGATTTCCTTCCCTGCCTGTTGAAGTAACTGCTTGTATTTTATAATGATAGATTCAAATTTTACATCTTGTAAAAGCGGGCCTCCATCTCGATATATTTCAGCAATCAAATCCGTCCGTATATGGCTAGCCATTCGGCGAAATAGTAATTTCAACGCATCAAATTGCACTTGGCCTGGATAACCGCAATTGGCGATAACCATGATTTTTGGTGGCATCTGACCAGGAATTCGATGCGATATACTGCGATCTATAAAATTTTTTAAAAGCCCAGAGACATTATCTGCGTACAGGGGAGTCGCATAGATGATGAGATCACAATTCATGAAATTGATTTTTTGCATGTCATCGCGAAAGACACACGCACCTGGTGTTTGAGTCCAACAAGTCAAGCATCCCACGCAGTGATGGATATTCATTTGCGAAAGCAAAATATGTTCGGTTATGGCGCCTTGATTTTGAGCTCCTTTGAAAAATTCTTCGACCATCAGGTAAGTCGTGCTGCTTTTCCCTCGCGGACTGCCATTGATTGCAATGATTTTCATTTTTGCTCCCATCTTTTTTGACGACCCATTTCATCTTTGTGATGTTGTTCTTTGAGAGATTTTTCAAAAAACGAGATGGTTTTTTTCCAAGAATCTTGGCACGCATATCGATTTTCTGCCAGAGAACCCCCAAGTGCACACCAGATTTTCGCAACATGATGATAAAAGGTGGCGCTAGACTGCGGTAGGTAAGGAATGGTGATTCCATGACCTGCTTTGGGATAGTACAAATGTTCCCAAAAAATGGTGGAGTGATATTTTCGAAGGCGCTCTTCGATTTGGGAAGCATAAAGCGCGGATGGCCACATTTGGTCGTCTCCGCCAGAAATGATCAAAAGAGACGCGCGAATTTTTTCGACAGGAATAGCGGCGGCATTAAAGGATTCTTTGTCTTTCATTCCTTCGAGAAATCCCGGCGTCTCATTGAATGGATGATCCGAATCATTGCCGATACCATCTAATGAAAGAGGAAGAGCTTCGTGAGCCGGGGGAGCGAGTGGCATTCCATGATAAACCCACGCATGGGAGTGAGCCGAGCCTCCCGGTGCTCCGTAAATAACGCTGCTAGGGACTGCTGCAACAATTGCCTGCACTGATTCAGGAAACCATGCGCCTAAAATCAAAGCCAATTCGCCGCCTCTCGATCCTCCGTAAATACCAACATGCGAGCTATCGAGATCAGGCTGAGACTTCAACCATTGAAATGCCGTTTCAAAATATTCTAAAGGGATGTCTTGAAGAATCGGAGGAAGGCCCTCTACACCAAAATAACCAAGAGCTAATACTGCAAAACCATGTGCTGCCAAGAGTTGTGATTTACTTTCTCCAATACCGCCAGTCGATCCACTTAAAGTAATAATAACGGGAAGGGGTTTTTCAGAGGGTGGCAAAAATAAAATTCCAACCAATCCATTTTCTCGTACTGGAATCCTCTTTATTTCTGGAGACGTGCACAGACGAACGATCTTTTTGGATGCAATTTCTTGCTTGCTGCGCAAAACTTTCAACTCTATGGAAAACTGTTCTTTTTTTGTTGTGAAAGACGCCGTTGGATTTGATTCAGATTGCATGGACCAAAGCAATCCCATGGGATCAATTCCGGAATAGGTCCCTTCAAGAGGTGATTGAACAGAAAGATTGACGATACCGTTTTTGTCAGACTGAAAGGAAGCTCTAGAACCCCAGTGGATCTGTTGGTCATCGACGGCTTCGGCTTGAATCGAAACGATCTCGTCGGGAGCTAAATTTTTCACTACAACAGTCGTATCTTGATCGAAAAGAGACACTTCGGGAGAGATTTCGATAGATGCGGAGTGAATTGGGGAAATAGGCTGAACGGCTAACAATACGCATGTCGCCAACATCGAAAAAAGCATAAAAATTAACCTCTATTGATACCTATAAATTGGTCTAAAACAATGACTTTGACAATTCGAAAGCCATTATAACATTGACAGACAGTTCCAGAAAGAAAAAGGTGCCAAAGCAGATTGAAAAAGACAAAAATGGATGGTTTTGGGGGACTTTTTGTGAGAAAATTGGATCGTTTTGTATTCTCTGTATACGACAAAAAATAAATGAAAATTATGCTATAAGATGAGATATGAAAAAAGACCATCTTTTTAAAATTAGAGCGGCCATTCCTGCCGATGTTCCTGCGATTTTGCAGATGATCACGGAACTTGCAGATTTTGAGAAAATTCCAGTATCAGCCACGGAAAAAAACCTTCAAGAAGCGCTTTTTCAGGATCCCAAAGGCCCAGAAGCTTTGGTTGCTGAAGAAGATCATATCCTCATAGGATACCTCATTTTTTACCAAACTTTCTCCGGAAGTTCAGGCAAAAGAGGGGTTTACATCGAAGATGTTTATATCAAAGAGCCTTATCGAAAAAAAGGATATGGAACGCTTTTTTTTAAAGAAGTCGCAAAAATAGCCAAAGCCAGAAAATGCGGCAGGTTATTCTGGTCGGTATTCAATTGGAATGAAAATGCCATTAAATTTTATCAAAAAATAGGCGGCATTCCTGGGAACGATTGGATCGTTTATTGCCTAACGGAGAAAGCTTTGGATGCTTTTCTTGAGAAAAAATGAGCTTTTTAGAGATCAAAATTTTTTGCCGTGCAGAGCCACGTATGATGAAGAGACGCGACAAAACATTAGCATGCAGGTAACTGATCGATTCTTTCTAATTTTTTATCCCCGAATGCTCGATAAAACCTCTCGTTCTATTCTTTTATCTGGTAAAGTAAAAGAAATTTTTAATTGAGGAGCGCCCCATGCCTCTGATGCAAGGCAGCAGCCAAGAAAGCATTCATTCCAACATCAAAAAGCTGATAGGGGAAGGCCATAAGCGCAAGCAAGCCGTCGCGATCGCTTATAGCGTTGCAGAAAAATCGAAACACAAAACAGATCAAGAGCAGGGGAAGGCTTATCGTTATAAAAATGCATCCCAGCCTCGAGAAACTCAGGACTTTCCTTATCTTTGAGCCTTATTTGCGCTTTTCTTCCGGATATATCTCTGGAACATAATGAGCAAATTCTCTGGCCCCTCTATCACAGATGAAAACGGAAGTCACGGCTGACGAACTGCCTGTTTCCATTTTATCGTTCTCGTAGCAAGCCCCTTTCCACGCTTCATCTATTGCAATCGCTTCGGTCGGAGCTTCAACCTCGACCATAAAATATTGCGTGAAGGATAAACCAACACGCCATTTCGGAAATTTTTTATTCACGATCTTGTCCTCTAATTGACATCAAGGTTTCCTTGGGAGATCCCTGTGCAAGTCCAATCGGTATTGGCCGCTGTACACAGCAACTGAACGGCATCATACCGTTGCGTGGAGTCTAAATGGCCTCCCGCCCCTGTGGTCGTATCTTGATTGCCAAAATGGATCGTTTGTCCTGCGTTTTGAGCAATTCTCCAACCGCCCATTCCTTTTCCGACAATCCAAACCAGGTCGCCGACAGAAGATGAAGAGGGGAGGGTAGCGATAACCTGGGAAGCATTGTTTGCAATATATCCACTATTCACGGCCATGGATTGTGTTGTGCCGGTAATCTCGGAAAAGGGGAAGACAAACGCCTGCGGAGCCCATTTAATTCCTGCTGGCGTTGTAGAATCAGTGGTGATGATATAGTAAGGCGAGTGCTTCAGGCGGCCTGAGCTAAACCGCTAAAAGTTGCAAAGTCGAGTTAAATAACAAGAATTTCATTTCCTGTGATCTCGGTAGCTATTGAGAAAAATAAAATTACCAGATCTTTTCCAGCGGTTGACAGGGATGTAGTTTCTTTAAAAACTCTTCGACAGGAAGACAGAGGATATTGTCCTTTTTAAGAGCTTCTTTGCCTCGGTATAAGAGCAAGGGAAAAGCATTGGGGTAATCTGCTTGGAAGGCTTTTAATCCTGAAAAATCCTGAGGGTTGAGATTTTTCGCATTTTTAACTTCAATGGCATAAAAGTTTTTTTCTCCATAAACGATAAAATCTACCTCTGATCCAGAGCGTGTGCGCCAGAAATAGAGTGAACTTTGGTCGCTTTGATAGGAGATCCAACTTTTCAAATGTTCAGCAACTAAACCCTCAAGAGCCGCTCCTTCGATTTCTAGGGAGGTGTCTAAAAAGCCCTGTTTTTTCAAACTGCGAAAGACACCCGGATCAAAGAAATAAAATTTGGGATGAGAGGAAAGCTCTCGTTTTGCTTTTTTCTCAAAAACCGAAAGAGTATAGCCTAGTAAAAGATCGCAAAGAATTTGAAAGTAATTTTCCACGGTTTTACGGGGGACCTCACATTCTCGAGAAATATTGGAAAAATTGATCAAAGAGGCATGGGAAAAAGCCATCGCTTCTAAGAAACGAGAAAAATGGCCAATTTGACGGACGAGGGCCTCTGCTTTGACCTCTTCTTGTAGATACAAGTCGACGTAGGCTTGCAATTTTTGTTCTTTATTTTCTGCGGTCCAGATCAAGGGGATCAGGCCTGTTTTCAGCGCTTGGTCTAATTGAAACTGATCTTTTAATTCACAGGCTAAAAAGGGATGAAAATTTTTCCAAAGCGCTCTTCCTCCTAAAAGATTTACGCCGCCTCTTCTCAATTTTCGAGCCGAAGAGCCGGTGAGCACAAATTGCCTCTCTTTTTTCTCTTCGATGAGCAAATGTACGATATCGAGCAGCTTGGGCACTTTTTGGATTTCATCAATAATGACCCACTTTTTATTTTCATTGATGTCCAATTGCTCTTTGAGGAGCTCTGGTCTGGCAGCAAAACGTCTCTCTTCACTTGCGTTTAACAGATCGATCCACAGAGTTTCTTGTAAATAGGTGTTTTTGAGCCACGTGGTTTTGCCAGTACCTCGAGGGCCAAACAGAAAATAGCTTTCATTTTTAGGAGGTTGAAAAATCCGCTCAATAAACATATTTATACCTATGTTGCCATTTTGAGTCTCATTTTGGCATGATTAGGATAATTTTGCAACATAACGCCTTAAGCTATTTAATACAAAAGGCTTATCATTAGAATTTTAACAATTTCGTGTTTCCTTGTCAATGCTTTGGAGAGCCTTCCATGCCAATTTCATGGAAAAGAACCATCGCACAATACGTAGCCAAGCTCCATCGCCTATATGCACAAAAACAAGAAGCACAGGTTTAATGATTATGCAGGCCTTGGCCTCCCCCTATGCTGGAAAGGATGTTTAATCGGCAATGCCAAAGATATGAAGCAGTGGGATAAAAAGTGCACGATCACGTTCTTTGCCCGAAGGAGAGACAATGGAGGCCAACGAAATCAATGTCTCGACAGCACGGTTTTCTGAAGCATCTATCCATTCCAGACTTGATTTTACCTTCTCATTTCTTAGCACTTCGAACAACTCCTGATGTTCCGAGCAAAGTTGTACAGCTAATAGTTCTCCCCATACAAATAGAGAAAAAAAACGAACCATCTAGTGCTCCTCAATCCCATCATGTTTCTCTCGTTCATAGTTAATGACAATCTCCGCCAGACGGTGTTCCATATCGCGGGCAAATGCTGAGATATCGTTATCGGTGTTCATTTGAAAAGCAATAGCAACGCCATATTTCGGATAATAACGCATGCTTGAGCTATATCCTGGAATAACGCCACCATGTCCCCACCTTTGGCTCAAAGAATCCTCTTGCTCTATGAGAACGCCCGCGCCATACCGAACTTTGGACTCATCATTGCTTGTAGGCACAGACTGAAACAGATCGGTCAAATAATCAGATTGCATGGCATGACCTTCATAAAGGAGCTTCGCCCATATAGCAAGATCATGTGAGGTACTGACCAGGCCTCCTCCGGTCCATTCTACAACGGGGTTCCAGACTAATATCCCCGACTCATCAACGGTTTTTCCGGGCAAGCCAAATACATTGTTTTGCGCAGCATAGCCTGCTACCAAACCCGGAAGTACCATTCGATCCGAGGGATTTGTCATGTCCAGCTTGAGCGGCTTCAGAAACCGCCGCTCCAGTTCTTCGTAGTAGCTGCTGCCCGTGACTGCCTCAATAACAAGTCCTAAAAGAATGTACCCCGTGTCGGTGTATGCCCAACCCTTACCCGCTTCAAATAAGGGGGCCTGATCTAAAATGCATTCGATCAGCAATTCAGGCGAAAAAAAACGATCGACGAAAAACCCTCTGCGTAAAAGCAATTGCAGAAAGCTCGTTGTGTAGACATGGTCGGGCAATCCTGAACTATGTGTCAGTAGGTGTCGAAGCGTGATTGTTTCATGATTTGGCAAACGGGAATACCAACTGCGGCCACTCAGCCAGTCTGAAAGTGGGTCATCCAGGTTCAGATGGCCTTCCTTGGCCAGAGCCACAACAGTCGCGGCAACTGGAAACGATCACGAAAGTGGACCCACCTTCGATCACATGAGTGATACCACTTGGAGATTCCATTTTTGGATCCCCCCCCCTCGATCACTTGAGTGATACCATTTGGAGATTTCATTTTCCGATCCCCGCCTTCGATCATGAAGGTGAGACCACCATAAAATTGACAATGCTCTTAATTTATACCTAATTTTGGGTTATTTCTTAATCTATTTTCGCCACCTTTTTGGGTTTCACATAAGATCTTTTTTTGAACTCTTCTAAACGATAACTTTTCCCCTCAATCACGACCTGTATACCTTTGTGTACTAAACGGTCTAAAGATGCCATGGCTAGAATAGGATTTGGAAAACAGCTTCCCCATTCATTGAAGTCTCGATTACTTGTGATAATCAAAGAACTTTTTTCATATTTCTCGGAGATGATTTTGTAAAGCTCACTTTGCTCCGTTTCATTGAAGGATTCTAAGCAAAAATCATCTAAAATGATAAGGGGTGTCTTGATGATGTTTCCCATTCTTTTTTGATAACTGCCATCCCCCTTTCCATATTGAAGCCAATCAAAAAGTTGTCTCATTCCAAAAAAAATCACTTCAAAACCACGTCGACAGGCTTCGTGTCCAAGTGACTGAGCTAAATGGCTTTTCCCAACACCACTAGGACCTAAAATAAAGATGTTCTGCTTTTGCAAAACAAAGTCACATCCTCCTAACTCTTTTAAAAAAGCAGCCTGGATTTTTTCATTAAAGCTAAAGTCAAATGTTTCCAGTGTCTTGCTTGGATCTAGGTGACTCTTGGCCAAGCGTTTAATTAATTGGTTATTTAGCCTGTTATCTACCTCATCAGTTATCAACATGTCTAAAAATCCATAGTAGGACCATTTCTGAGATCCTGCTTGCCTTAATTTTTCCTCAAGTGCCACTGCGACTCCTGATAATTTTAATTTCTTGAGTTTCTGTTGTATAAGTTGTAGATCTTCCATAAATCTCCTTGGGTTTTACGGCAGCTCTTGCTTTATCCTTCCTCATCCTGTAAGGTAAAAAAAGGGAAAAAAAAGAAGCCGGCCGTGTTTTTTTAATCGCGGCCAGCTTTTTCTATTTCTTGACAAAGCTGATCCATCTGTATCATTTGCGAACATGTTTTTGCTATCCCATTTCCATGAGATGAAAATGGATGTTTTTTCTTTAAAATTTCTTCAAAAGTATTTTTCTCGAGATTATTCCCATATTCGTTAAAGCCTCTGAAGAAACGATAGTTTTTTATTTCTAAAATCTTTCCCTTTTCTTCCATGATTTTGTCTTCTAAATTCTCTCTCAAAATGCGAGAAATGCTGACATAAGAAAAAGTCTTGTAATAGCAGGCTCGCTGACATGCTTTTTCCAAGCGATCTTCCGAGTATTTCAAGCTCAACCTCAAAATATAACGAATGGGTTTCAACTTATTGATCTTTTTGTCTTCCAAAAGTGTTTGCACAACTTTTTTTGTAAAAGGTCCTATTTCTTCTGCCATGCAAAGCAATCCTTGTCGAGAACATTGCAAAACAGTTTCCTTATCCGGAGGGGCATGCTCTTTCTTGCGAACATACTCCCACTTCTTCGAGGCTTTTTGGTGAAGAGCTATTTCTTGATGTGAGTAAAATATTTTCACAAAAGATTCAGTAGCGCAAACAAGGACTTTTTTTCCTATATATTCATAGGGAACAGAATAGTAAGCACTTTGGAAGTTAATCCTCCATTCTTTGTGAACAGTGCATTCTGCCCATGTTGTTTGCTCCCATCTTAAAAGAGGTAATGGCTTTAGAAGTTTTTGTTCCTCCTGAAAGATTGGTTCTCAAAAGTTCCGATTCTTTCCAGTCATTTGCGGAAAATTCGCATTCTCTTGCAAGGCCTTCAGAACTGCATTAGATGGTAATTCTGTTCCTAATTCCATGCGCTGTTTTGTTGGCTACCGCCAGGTCTGTACATAATCAAAAACACGGATAATTAGAATGATAGGGCAAATTTCAGAGCTCCTCACCGGGACTGCGTCTCTGGCCATATCTAAAAATAAGTGAGGTCACAAGAATACGGTAAAACCCCCAAAAAATGACAAACCTCTGTAGAATGATCGTCGCGATTATTTGAAACAACATCAACTAAAGAGGTTTGTCATGAAAAAAAATACCAAAAAATATCCAAAAACTCAACCTGCATCTGCATCTAATTTTAGATTGGCTCCCATGAATCCGTGTGTTGCCGGTATAGACATTGGAGCCAGTTCTGTATTCATTTGTATCGGTTTTCCCGATGGGCACCAAGAAATACGCGAGTATTTAACTTTCACAGAGGATCTCAAGAACATGCTGTCCTGGATCCAACAGAATGAGATCCGGAGCGTAGCAATGGAATCTACCGGAGTATACTGGATTCCGGTTTACGATATCTTGGCTCAGGCAGGGATAGATGTCATATTGGTAAATGCATATTACCTCAAAACAGTCCCGGGTAGAAAAACCGATGTAAAAGATTGCCAATGGATCCAACAATTACACGCCTACGGATTACTTAGAGGATCATTTCGTTCCGATGATGAAGGAGTCATACTTCGCGGATATGTGAGGCAGAGAAGCCGTTTATTTGAATTGGCCTCTCAGCAGGTGCAATTGATGCACAAAGCCCTCGTGCAAATGAATCTCCAACTCAATCACGTGGTGAGCGACATTACGGGCGCTACAGGCATGAATATTATACGGGCGATTGCCTCCGGAGAACGATCTCCCTTAGTCTTAGCAAAATATCGAGATCCTCGATGCAAAAAAGATGAAAAAGAAATTGCAAAAGCTCTCGATGGCAACTATCGAGAGGAACATCTACTGGCGCTGAAACACGCTCTTGCAGCTTATGATTTTTTCCATTAACAGGCTTTGGAGTGCGAAGAGGCTATAGAGCAAGTACTGAAGAAATGGGAAGAAGCGCAACCGAAAAAAAATATGCCGGTTCCAAGCTCGACTCCCGCAGAACATTCGTAACCGTCTAATCTACCCATCTTTTTCCTATTTCTGAGTCATGGCACTCTTTGTCTTTTTAAACCAAGGAGTCTCTATGTTCGAACCTATTTCATCAGAAAAACTAGCCGAATGGACAGAAAACATTCGCCAACAAAGAAACAGCGGTCTTAATGCTACAAGCTGGTGTCGAAAACATCAAATTGCTCATAGTACATTTGTTTATTGGAAAGATTGCCTTTCCTCAAAAACTTCGATACGCCGATCGTCTTGCAAGAAACCTAATGCACCTACGACACCCGGAGTCTCCATCGAATATCGGGGCGTTCGCATTCATCTCGATGAATGCTTCGATCTTGCCATCTTGAAAAATTGCTTATCAGCACTGCGAAAAACCCAATGTTAGTAGTTGTGAAAAGCCAGGATCGAAAAGATGAATAGAGCCAATAGCTGATCATTGAAGATCAGCTATTGCTTTTTCGACTGTTGACGAGCGGCAAACCACCGATCAGGCAAGAGTTCCTCGAGCTTCTGAGCGGCGTGCCCCATCAGTCTCCGGAACACATCTTCTAGATATTCTCTTGGATTTATCTGCAACCCTCGGCAAGTTTGTACTAATGAGAGTAAAATTGCAGCGGCTTCGCCGCCATCTTCACTCCCGAAAAAGAGCCAGTTTTTTCGGCCAATAGCGAGAGGACGAACGGCCCTTTCGGCTACATTATTATCAAGACGAGCAAAAGCGTGCTTGGTGTAATTTTTTAAATAGGGAATCAGGCCGCAAAAATACCCAAGCGCCTCGCGAAATTTTGATTTGGGCAAGAGCTTCCCGTCCATAAGTCGTGTTTTGATCTTCTCGATCAACTCATCGATAATTGGAATTTCTTTTTCTTGGCGGATCTGCAGGCGCTCTTCAGGTGTCCGGGCCCAGGCGACTTTCTCCAACATGAAGAGATATCGGATTTTTCGAAGAACCCAATCGCGAAATGGTAAATCTCCCGATTCAGCATCGAAGAATTTTCTTCGAATATGGCTCCAACAAGGACACCATGTGATCACCTTCTTCTCGGCCAACCGTTGGTAGGCGCCATATTTATCTGAGTGCAAAAACCCGCGATATCCCTGAAGAATATCGAGGACGTTCTCATGACGGCGGTTCGTTCGAAAATCATAGACCCTGTAGGCAGGATTTGAAGAGATTCCTCCGACAATCACCCACATATAGGCTGTATCGCACTGGTCTTTTGCTTGTAATTTGACTGGGCTTTCATCGATGAAAACATTTTCGCTCTCAAGAATCTGGCAAACCATGACTTCATAGAGGGGTTTGAGAGCCATACCGCAGCGAATCACCCATTGGGAGAGAAGCTTACGGCTGATGCCAACCCCTTGACGACCCAGTATTTCGGTGATGCGATACAGAGGGAGATGATCAACGAATTTTTGGGTAACAATTTCTGCGAGAAGACTGTCATCAGCTTGGCATTTAGAGAGTATGCTGTCGGGTAACAAGGCTGTCAGAACGCCGTCTTCAGGTTTTTGAGGGTGGGCATATTTGGGACGGATGGTTTCTTTGATATAATAGCTCCCCGGCTCGTGAGCTAATTTGTGAGTAACCTCTTCACCGATCTTGACGAGAGGAGTTCCTGTTTCCTGACAGACTTTTTGCTCTTCGGGAACATCGAGAACAATGGTTTTAACGGGAAGGTTGGGATCCAAAGTGATCGCATCTTGGCCATTGCGCTTAGGTTTACGACGTTGATGAGCAGGGACTGTTTGAGTTTCTTCTTTGCTCTGCAGATCTTTTGCATCGAGACCTTCAAGCAGTAGCTGTTCTCCATTGAGATCTGAGATAATGCGCTCTGATTTTTTACCGAAGATTTGGCGCTTGAACCAGTCGAGTTGTTGTGTGAGATAAGCCACTGTATTGCACAAATCGAGATTTTCAACTCGCAGAATTTCGATCTGGTTTTGAAGTTGTGCAGGATCTAGAATTTGTGTTGTTTTCATAGAGAAAATGATAGCAAAAACCCTTTAAAAAAAGAAGAGAAAAATGCACGAAAAGTCGAATTATTTTCATAGAGAAAACCGAGGTTGTAATCGTTTAGGAACGACTCCTTCCAAAAGCATCAAAAATTCACGTCTTGGCAGCGTTGATGTCATTCCTTCCCGAGGAATAAAAGAACCTTTTTCCAAGCGCTTATAAAAAATGACAAACCCATCACCATCCCAGTAGAGAACCTTCATATGATCCTTGCGTCGGCTTAGAAAAATAAAAAGAGCTCCGGACAAGAGCTCTCCGGGGAACAATTGTTCGACGAGAATGCTCAGACCTTCAAAGCTCTTGCGCATACTGACAGGCGCGCGACACAAAAACAGGCGGGTGTTTGCAGGCAGACTTAGCATGGCAGTGCCTTGAGAACTTGTAGACATTGAGCCAAAACGACTGGGTCGAATGATTTTAATAGAACAACTTTCATTCCCTGACATTCGATAGCAACGCCTGGGTCCGTCTTAGTTTCTTCATAGAGCTCTTGAAAAGAGTCGCGTGTTATCTGAGATTTTTCAGGGAAGCGCTTATCCCAATACAGGAAAGAATTGTAATTTACCTGCTGCTCACGACACCAACGCGCCATGCTTAATCCGCTAATGCGTTGCGTCTGCACTTTTTCTTGCCAGATGCGTCTTTTTTCTTCTGGGAAAGGTCTTGGCATAACACTCCTTTGGTTAAGAAAAACCAGAGTGCCATGACGAAGGAAAACAAAAAAGATGGCTAGTGCTCTGTCACCCTTTAATTTTAGGATAAATTGACTTGAGTTTATGCCGACCGTTGCCAAACTTATAATCCTAAATTTTAACTATGACAGAGCACTAGATTAGACGCTTACGAACATTCAAGTAAAAATGGGCGAGGAACACAGAAAAAGACGAAATACAACCTCAGTCCGTATCATTTTGAAGCAGAAGGTTCTCTCGAAAGAATTCTTCACGTCAACTTGACTGACATTCCCGGATTGGACGTGAATGGGATTATAAAAATTCTAGGAGAGATTGGCATGGATATGTCCAAATGGCCGAGTGCGAAACATTTTGCTTCTTGGCTTGGGCTTTGTCCCGGCAACAAAATTTCCGGTGGCAAGATTTTGAGCGGCAAGCCCAAGCCAACTGCCAACAGGGCAGCACAAGCATTACGCTTAGCAGCCAATACCCTTTACCGCTCCAAAACAGCCCTCGGCGCCTATTTTCGTAGGATGCGATCAAGACTCGGTGCTCCAAAAGCGATCACAGCGACAGCACATAAACTTGCAAAAATTCTGTATACGATGCTGAAAGAGCGCAAAAATTTTACAGAAGTTGGACAAGCTGCATACGAACAGGCATATAAAGAAAGACAGCTATTGTCATTGCAGAAACGAGCACGAGAACTAGGATATGGGCTAGTAGCTTGCTAAAAACAAAAATCAACTAAAACTTACAGGTAATCAAGCAAACTTTCAACGACTTTAAAGGCCGGAAACCCATTGGTGCTAAACGCCCGATTCAGAGCTTGGTCCGCATCATCACCGGTAATATCATTGGTGAGATCGTTTGTCGCAAGACCGACGATCATCCCGTTTTAGAAGAGTGCGCAGTATAGAGTGATGAGCAAGTTTAAAGAAAGTTTGTGTAGCCATGGACAGGAGACCCACATGTGAACTTATTTAGAAGGCAATCGGAGAATCTGTGCATAATCGAGCTCAAGCCCAAAAAGGAAGGTAGAAAGCTTCCCAAGAACCAAATAAAGCATATACAAGACCCTGAAGCGAAGAAAGTTACAAAAATACCATGTAATTTTGAAATTTGGAGTCAAAAATACATGGCAATTGTAAAAAAATCGTTGCCAATAAATAAAATACCTTGTAATTTTGAAATATAAAGACAAAAACACAAGGTAGTCGGTGGAAAGAAAAATATATTTAGAGAAAATAATTACACAATTTCGTGTCCATTCTGTCTGTGCCATATTAGGGCCAAGGCAGGTAGGAAAAACGACGTTGGCTAAAATATATGCAGAGAAGTTTCCGAAGGATTCTGTTCTTTTTTTTGACCTAGAAAATCCTTTTGATTTAGCGAAATTAGAAAATCCTATGCTCGTTTTGTCGAAACTTTCCTATCCACTGATTGTCATCGATGAGATCCAGAGGAAACCAGATTTATTTCCTATTTTGCGTGTTCTGGTGGATAATCCTTCCAATAAAACGAAATTTTTGGTTTTGGGAAGCGCGTCTAGAGATTTGATCCGTCAATCTTCTGAAACCTTAGCCGGGCGTATTGGATATATAGAACTTGCCCCTTTTTCTTTAGCGGAGACAAATAACATCGAAAAACTTTGGATAAGGGGAGGCTTTCCTAGATCTTATTTGGCAGAAAAGGATGAAGAGAGTTTTTTATGGAGACAGGCATACATTTTAACTTTTTTGGAAAGAGATATTCCAAATCTAGGATTCCAAATTCCCCCCGAACAAATGCGCCGATTTTGGCTGATGCTGGTCCATTTTCATGGGCAAATCTTTTGTGCCAGTGAGATCGGCAGATCACTGGGTATATCGGATCATGCCGTGCGTAAATATTTGGATATTTTTGTTGGTACTTTTATGATCCGCATTTTATCTCCTTGGTTTGAGAACTTAGGAAAAAGGCAGGTCAAATCTCCCAAAATTTATTTTCGAGATAGTGGAATTCTCCATGCATTGATGGGTATTGCAAAAGAAAGTGAGCTCCATCTACATCCAAAATTGGGCTCTTTATGGGAAGGCTTTGCTTTAGAAGAGGTGATCCGCCACTTTCAAGCAACTTCTGAAGAATGTTATTTTTGGGCAACTCAAAGTGGTGCAGAATTAGATCTTTTGATTCTCAAGAATGGCAAAAAATTGGGTTTTGAGTGTAAATATTCAGAAAAGATCAAAATCACCCCTTCGATGCGCATTGCCATGGATGATTTGCATTTGGATCATCTCTATATCATCTATCCCGGAAAAGATTCTTTTCCTTTAGCAGAAAATATGACTGCTCTTCCTTTGGAGTGTTTGGAAAAAATCTAAACCTTTTTCTGACAAATTTGATATAAGGGGGGCGTAAATGACCAGGAGTGAAAGTGGGGCAACCAGGACTTGAACCTGGGACCGACGGGTTATGGGGGAGGGGGATTTCACATCCAACCAGCACCATCCAATCACTATGAGCATCATAGTAAAGACAATACTCTTAAAATGCTACTGGTTGCTATTGGATAATACTGGATAAATAGGAAGTTCATTGCACCATTATTGCACCGCGAAAAACTACTTAAACCATGGAGCTGTGTCTAGCATAACTGGGGTATGGTGATGGGCGGTATGGGCATGCCACAAGTATCCTTTAACAGATATAGTTTGATCGATATGCTCACATAGCCATTCTGGATCGAAATCTCCAGTCAACCACAATTCATCGCCATTCTTAGATGAACGAATTGACGCAGGTGTTTGAAAACAGGCGCGAACAGGAGTGCTGCAAGCGATTTCGAATGATTGGGAGTCTAGCTTGATCAGCCAGCAGTAAATGGGATAACCTCCATTTTCAATTTCGCCAAACTCAGAATCATTATTCACTATTTCTAAATGGAGTTTTCCTGACATCGTAACCAAACGCTCCGGTTCATCTTCAGGCAATACCAAAGATTGATCATTGTCTTCACTCCAATCAAAAGAACTCGGCTCCCAAGGATGATCATCCAAATATCGGCAAGCAAGAGTTTTTTCTTCTCCTGAAATTTCTGGGAGTACAATTTCAGGGGTAAAATTGAAGGCGCGCAATTCCTGCCCTAATAGATTGGGCGGCAAAATCTCTCCCTCCAAAGTAACTTGGGTTTCGAAATGATCGCGGGCCCATTCTCGCATTGCAAATTGATTTGTAAGCAGTCTTACATTTTGGAGATTGCAATCGTAGATTTTTTTCTCACTTAGAGAAAAATTATTGAAAAGATCAGTAATTATTTTTTGCGAAGGTTTGTCCAGTTCGATGAACCAGCCGAAAGGGGGTTTTTTAACAATCTTAGGGGCAGAGAAATATTTTTTAACCAGCTTTCCATGTAACTTCGCGTGAAAGGAACCGCTCCATTCGTCATCTGCGGCAAACGTATAAGAGATAATGAATAGACTAACAAACCATGTCGCGAAAAGCCTTCCCATGAAATTCAGGCCTCAAATACATGTTCCCATTGGGGTCGTGCACTACGATAGCATGAAGTTTCCATTTTTGTGCAAGCGCAATCGCTTCTTGTTTGGAGATCCACACATTGTTCCCGTTCTGCTGAATCTGATATTCATAAATGACTCCGCGTTTCATATGAACCCCGGTTATATATTCTCTCGGAATGGGGTCCTCTTGCCCAACTATCCATTCTTCTGTTTCTTCAAGGGCTCTCCAAAATTTCTCAAATTCTTTGTCATTGAGTGATTTGACTTTACATTCGGGGTCGAATCGTAAGTTCTCAAAAACCCTTGGTAAAGCATAACGCCTCAAGTAAACTTAAATTTTTATTTTGTCTTTAAGGCTATTTCCATATATGATTTCAGGAATGAAACTGCAAATTCCTGAAATTCCCGAGAATCTTGTTCTAGATCCAACCATCAACAAGTTGGTCGAATTGCTTCAGGTTTGCCTTAGGATCATTCAGGAATTGACGGAAGAAAACGCTCATCTCAAAGATGAAATTGCAAAACTTAAAGGTCAAAAACCACGGCCAAAATTATCCCCTTCAAGAACAGCTGATGATGCAAAAAATAAGCCGCCTCCCAAAAACTCTGATATTCATCGTTCTTCTTCTCGCAGACAAAGAAAAAAAGAGCAAAAGACAGTTTTGCCCAACAATATTCCTGCCGGATCGATTTTTAAGGGCTATGATACCTACAACGTTCAAGATCTCCGCATAGAGTCTCTTGAAATACAATTTCGCCTTGCGGTCTATTTGAGTCCTGACGGGTCACGTATTCGTGGAGAACTTCCCCCGGAATATCAACAAGGTCATTTTGGGGCGGAACTGATTGCTTATTGCCTTTCGCAATATCATCAATGCCATGTGACAGAGCCTCTTTTGTTAGAACAGCTTTATGAAATGGGAATCGACATTTCCCCGGCGCAACTCAGCAATATTCTGATTCAGAACAAAGAAAGCTTTCACCAAGAAAAAGAAGAGATTCTCAAAGCCGGCCTGGTTTTCAGTAAATTTCTTAATGCAGATGATACGGGTGCAAGACACGATGGGAAGAACGGATACTGCACAGCCATCGGCAGTCCTTTGTTTACCTACTTTGAAAGCACAGGTTCTAAAAGTCGAATCAATTTTTTAAAAATCTTGCAGGGCAAGGAAGAATTGTATGCTCTAACGGAAGAGGCCATAAATTATGCTTTCGAGCATGGGATTGGAGAAAAATCTCTCGCAGCTCTGGAGAAGCATAAAGGTAAACAATTTCAAGAAAGCGCTTTTTGGGAAAATTTTCTTAAAAAACAAAAAATCGAATCTGAAAAAGATCGTAGAATTGCTACTGAAGCGGCTCTTTTAGGCGGGGCTTTGGAAAAAGGAGTCAACCCATTTCTGATTACGATAAGTGATGCTGCAAGACAGTTTGCAATTTTTCTAAATGGGCTTTGTTGGGTCCATGAAGAACGTCATTATCGAAAACTGATTCCTCTATCAGATGTTGAAAAAATAGAGCTTGAAATGGTTCGTTCAGATATTTGGGATTTTTATGAAGCGCTGAAAGAATACAAGAAAAAACCGACTCTTGTCCTGCAGAAAACTCTTGAAGATCGATTCGATCAGATTTTCGGCAAAGCATACAAAAGTGCAGCCATAAATTCACTTCTTGCGAATACCCGGTCAAGAAAAGACGGGCTCTTGCTCGTCCTTAAGTATCCATTTATTCCTCTTCATAACAATGACTGCGAAAGAGATATCCGTGAATATGCAAAGCGGAGAAAGATCTCTGGAGGCACACGAAGCGAAGCTGGCCGCAAAGCCAGAGACACTTTTGCAAGTCTCAAGAAAACCTGCATGAAATTAGGCATCAGTTTTTGTGACTATTTGAAAGACAGGCTTGTAAATGCAAAAAAAATTCCCCGGATGAAAGATCTTATTGAACAAAAATCACAGGCATCGCCGGCAAGTTTTTAGTTTTTCCCAGACGTTTTTGAGAACTTACGCAATATCAACCGTTGGATTTGAAGTAGAGAAAATCCGAGCATACATCAAAGATCAGGAGCGCTTAGACAGTCAAAATGAAGAAGAGGGTTCGTTTTAACATCTAAAATTAAAGCTCGTTAGGCCATCTGCAGCCCTTGGGGCTGCTCACTACCATATCCAGGCAAGTCCAAGTGGCTTGGTAAAAAAAGTTGTTAGGAGTTCCTTGGCAGCCCATAGGGCTGCTCACAACTATCAAGCCCCTCGCTTTGCGAGGGCGTCATGACTGTTGATTGATCCTGAGAAGAATCAAGATCTTTTAGATGATTTTCATTTGAAATTGTTGATTTTCCACTCTCTTTCTCTAATTCCAATCTTGCATTTTTTGCAATAGTTCCACCTGTATTCGCAGCGCTCTTATTCTTCTCAAAGCCTTGTGCATCGCGATTCACCGCAATCTCTTTTGTTGCTGCCTCTCCCAACATGGAAAAGATCAGCTCAAGGTCAGTCATGTGGTCGCGTAAATTTTCTTGGCGAAGACCTTTGTATTTCTTATATTCGGAAGGTGTTATTCCAAATGAAGCCTTAGTAATTTCAGCCGTTAAAATGGCATATTCTCGCTGCAGCTTAATCCCTCTTTTATCCCATTCGTCGGTTAGCTCTTCTCGAATAGCAATCCCGCGCATTCGCTTTTCAATCCACCCATCGCTGTAACCTTTCGCTTTGTAGATAGCCTTTGTCCGTTTTGTAGCAAGTTCGGGATCTTCGATTTCTTGAATACGCTCACGCCCTACTTGAGCTAGCCATCTCTTGAATGGTTCCGCTTTAGGAGAAGGAATTGATTGAATAATTCGAAAAAGAGTTTCTGTATTGGCAGTGTCTGTTTCTCTCATTTTTCCATCTATGGCTAACAATTTCAACTGTACGATTTTTTCGTACAGTTGGGAAAAGCCTTCATTATCAAGCAGTTGTATCTTTAGATCAGACCAATAACGGCGAGGATTGAGACTTTCTGACAAGACTTCAATAATATCAATAATCGAAAAATACCATTCATCATTATGGAAAACACGACGAATTTTTTTGTCTTCAAAAACAACAAGTTTATTTTGTGAATTTCCATCTTTGGAAGAAGTTGGCATACGACCTCCCAAGTTAAGTAGAATGTAGATTTTGTCTTTCAATACAATTTTCAACAAGAAATTTTGTATTTGTTGCGTCAAGCATTTTTCTATCAATCTCAATTTCGGAAATTCCGAATAATTGACGTTTTGGAGATATCTTCATGGGTAATTTGGCCAAATGGTAGCGGATCTTAAAGAGTCAACTTCAGGATTCGCTCTGTACGATTTCTGGATTTGGGTAAGATAAAGAAAAGAATTTGGGGCAACCAGGACTTGAACCTGGGCCCGACGGGTTATGAGTCCGCAGCACCGCCCCTGCCAAATAGCAGCTAACTCCCCGAAATCATAGCGGAAAGCCAGCTTTCCGAGCTACTGCGAACTGTCGTGAATTATCGCGCTTTTTTGTATGTCAGTGGTCCACAAATGGTCCACGGAATTTGGTTCGGACAGAAGCGACAACGGACCATCGGGATTTACGATAGAAACGAGTTTGGAATAGGGGATCAGCAAAGTCATTGGATAATCGTCATATCCGCTTACAACATAATTCTGGAAAATGAGCAGAAGGCCTTTTTCAGTCGGAAGAAAAGCATCCAAATGTTCGGGATTGAATCCAACCCAAGAATAATCATCGTAACTGTAATACCCACATCGATTGGATTTGAAGTAGTCTTCGCAATACCGAAAAAGCCATTCGCGAGATCCAGGTAGGAAAAGATCATCCAGGGACAGCTCGCGAACCGTTTTATCTTGCTGCCAAAATGTTTTTGTTATGTAGTGCACAGATCCGTGAACGCCGCCGCAATTTTCATATTTGCTGCCATAAAAACTCATCAAGAAAGGAGCAGAATAGACGAGATCGACGTCATAGCGGAACGTGAATTCCTCTGCATCTTCCCAAACCTCTTGCTGCGGAGCGCGCATTTCCTGCACAAAAATATCGTACAAATCAGTCGCCTCTTTTCGCACAGTTTCATTCACATAACGCGCAAGAAGACTGGTTTCGGGCACATGCGGGTACGATATACTCGCCTCAACATGTACATTCGTGTCAAAGGCTGTTTCGAAGGAACGCGATTCGCATTCAATTGGAGAAAGGGCGTCTCCAGTTCCGTAAGGAAGAAGAATTGTGAGAATCTGTGCAAAGAAAATATACATACATAAAAATGTTAAGCAAAGCGGAGAACCCTTTCAAGCAAAAACTTACATTGCCCATTTTCATAGAGGGAAACGCCTTCTTTTGATATGATGTTTGGCCATGTATAGAGCGGCTTACAGTCAAGATGGCAACATTGTTTTTTACATGGACTCTGCAGGCAATAAATATGCCGCAATCGGTGGCAGTTTAGCTTGGCGTTTGAACAACCCTGGCTTGGTTCATAGCGCTAGCAGATTTTTCTCTAGGCAAGGCTCTATAGGATATTTTGGTCATTACGCAATTTTTGCTACTCCGGAAAGTGGACGCGAGGCGTTATCCAACTGGTTGCGTGCTAAAAAATATTTCAATGGATCGCTAAAAACCATCGCCAAACATTACCAGCCGGGTAATATAGATGATTTTGTCAATCGATTATCTGACTTGACTGGTATTTCTGTCCGCACTCAGATCAAGGCGCTGAGCAAGCAAGAATTTAATCAACTGGTTCTTGGTATCTCGAAGTTATGTGATTATGCTTTGAAAGGTGATGAAAAATTTTACCTTCTGCCAAAAGTTATCGGAAAGATTGAAAACGGTAACTTGGAGAATACCTATCTGATTGGCGGCAATGTTGCTCTTTCTAAAAAAGAGGCTCTTGAGTGGACTCAGTCCAATCGATTGGATGCTGTGATTGTCCATCAACATGATGGTGCTGTTCATTTGCGTTCTAGACCTGATCATTGTATTCAGAATGTGCATCTGCCTACCGCACGATTTTTTGAAGAGAGCGCAGCTCCTCTTCTGAGGGTCGTTGGCACTCAGAAAAAGGGGCAATGCATCTGGGCTTTCATCAATGGCATTTTCAATACCAAAGAAGATGTCTTGGAGGCTGCAACGCAGATTTCCTCTATGGCGAGTGGTGAGCGTGTATTGACCATGCAAAATGATACGAGATGGCTTCTCGATCTTGGTAATTGCGTTATTTTAAAAGCGTCTTTTGATATTCCCGTCATTAATCGTACTGTCAAATTTTTGCAGTATCTACTCGCTTTAGAGGAAGAAGAAAAATCTCCTATTGTCCTATTTGCTCATAGTCAAGGGGGCATTATCCTTGAACACGCGCTTGAATTATTGCAACCGAATATTGCAGAACGGTTTCGCATTTTTACATTTGGAGGAGGATCATTCATTGCAGTTGGAAAGAGTCACCCTGATTCACATAACTACGCTAGTGCCGCCGATTTTGTATGTCTTATGGGATCACCCAACCTGCAAACGTTTGCTCTCAAACGCTATCATGCACGTAAAGTTGGTTTAACCGATGCTCAAATGATCCACGACTGGTCTTTTCGCGATGCAATTTTGGAGTTAGACTCAATTGAAGCCAAGGTGATAGAAAAATTCATCGAAGGAAGGATTAAACATTATCAAGATCTGCTTTCTCGGATTGCAAATTTAACAATCTTAGACCCTGATCCTGATAGTCGCTGGAAACATAAATTTATGAGCGATTGTTATCAATCAGCAGTGCAGAGAATCATTAACGTATACCGCAAATGAAATGGCAAATTATCCTGTAGAGTCAGAACAAAGATCATCTAAAAAGCGCAAGCTGATTTTTTTCACTATTGTTTATGTTCTTCTCTTTCCGTTTTTATTTTACATGGCGCTGCTTTCTGCAATGGTGTCTGACAATCCCCATATAACTCCTTTTTTCGTTGGAGTGATTATGTTAATTGTGTTCTGCATTCCTATATCTATTCCTATCAGCATTTATTTCATGTGGTCGCGTTATTTCCGCGAGCAATATGGCAAAGCTCGCTTGTTTTCTTGGATTCCTTGCTATGTGATTGGAGGTGTTTTTGTTCTTCTTGGCGCTGCACCATACCTCTATCACGCCATACGTCGCATGTTCGCTTGAGGCAAATTATTTAAGAAGGAATACCTTTTGTCGCCTCAT
Organism: uncultured bacterium; assembly: GCA_963716985.1. GTDB lineage: Bacteria > Chlamydiota > Chlamydiia > Chlamydiales > SM23-39 > JAJZPH01. The sequence continues at coordinate 866,071 of OY970323.1, forward strand.
GCTTTTGCAAACGGCTTAAGGCACGAAGAATCGAATCTAAGACATCATCGAGGTGTTTGCCGACATCTTCGGTGAGGAATCGCAAAACCGTATAGCCATTTTCCTGTAATAAGGCATCTTTGCGCCGATCTCGTCGATAGGCCTCAGCGTTGCCAAGATGCTGAGAGCCGTCAAGTTCAATGGCAAGATGGGCTTCTACACAGAGCAAATCCACCTCCATTCGGCCCCACCCATCGAAAGGGATATCAAGTTCTGCATTCAGTCGAAATTGTCCAGATGTCTGAGCAATTGTCTCAAGGCGGCGGAATAAAAAACGTTCCGTCGCACTGCGCGCGCGATCAGCTCCTTCTGCTTCAGGCGGAAAAATGGAAGCGACCTGAACGAAGAGATGTGCGAGTGGCATGTCTACGCCATCGCGAATAAGCCTTTTGACGCTGCCAGCATAGTCAGCCTTCCAGGCGGGATCGACAGGAAGAGGAACTTCGGCGGGCCATCCGGGAATAGCGCTAGCGGGAAGAAGGATCTTATAGCCCACTGCTTCATACCCCTGGCATCTCCGATTGAACATCCTTTCTAGCATGGGGATGCCAAGATCTGCATAGTCATAGACCTGTGCTTCTTGTTTTTGTGCATAGAGACGGTGGAGCCTGCCAACATACTGCGCGATGGTTCCTTTCCATGAAATGGGCATGGTAAGGAATAGAGTGTCTAGACGCGCATCGTCAAATCCCTCACCGACAAATTTGCCCGTTGCAAGAAGAACTCTGGGCTCGTTTGCTGGGATAGCTGCTAAACGGTCGGTCGCTTGAGCGATCTCTTTTGAGTTCATTTTTCCCCGAAGTACGATCAGATGATGGATATGAGGGGAGAGTCTTTCAAACAAGCAATCAAGATGATCATTTCGTTCCGTGAGTATGATGGGGGATCTGCCTCTTTGAACGGCGCTCATTACATCGCCGCAAATCAATTGATTGCGCTCCTCATCTCGGATGATTTCTTCATATAAATCATGGAATCGGAGACGTGGTTCGTCACTGGCAGGCTTGATAGGACAAAAGGAAGTGGGCCGGACAAAGACAGTATGTTCGAAAGGGTGTAAGATGGCAGCAGTTTTGGCGTCCACTCGATATCTTATTGGACCGCATCGCATGAGGATGATTGGATGATGCCCATCCTTTCGAGTTACGGTGGCGGTCAAACCTGTAATGAATTTGGCTTTTGAGTGACGAGCGACTTGCTCGAAACTGAATGCCGGCAAATGGTGGCATTCATCAACGATCAGATGGCCATATTGAGAGACTATATCATCGACAATATTTTTACGCACAAGACTTTGAATCACTGCCACATCGATAATACCTGTAGGTTTCTTTCGTCCGCCGCCGATGCGGCCAATGGCATTTTTGGGCAATTCAAGAAACGTAGACAGCCGCTCGATCCACTGCTCTTGTAATTGCTTTCGGTGTACAAGAATCAAGGTATTTACTTTTCGCTTTGCAATGAGCCATGCTCCGATAACAGTTTTCCCAAAGGCTGTAGTCGCTGACAACACGCCGAAGTTTGTTTTCAGCATTGTTGCTGCAGCTGTTTTTTGTTCCCCTCGGAGCTCCCCTAGAAATTTTGTATCTAGAGGCATTCCTGATTGCAGCGCATCCCGAACTATCAATTTGATCTTCAAGTCTGAAAACAAATGATAGACATCCTCGAGGCACCCCCTCGGCAACCCTATGTGATCCTGATAATCTGCAACGCAGGAAATCATTCTGGGTTTTTCGTGCGTTGGAAGTCTCATAGCCTGGGCCCTATAAAACTCAGGATTGGGAAATGCCGCCAAGCGGATTAATTGGTTTCTTAAACCTGGAGACAGTCCATTTTTCGGGACGTAAATTTCATTTCCAACAATGATATCCAAGCTTTCTGGCAAATCCATAGAAGGAAGAATGATTTTGCTGGGAGTGAATTGTCGATTCCAGGGGGTGGCATCATCTTCTTCGATCACTCTGAGATGCATTCCAACAATTCGCCCTCTTCCTTCGGCACGATGGACGATTGTCTCAGCCTCTTGACGAGTGATTTTGCTTAAAGATGAAAGAAATACCCATTGGTCCTCATAAGCAATCAAATCTTCATTCACAAATATGCTATTGCCGAGGTCTCGAGCTTTTTTTTGCAGGGGCAGAGCAATTAGATTCCCAAATCCTCCTTGTGGCAACGTATCTTGGTTGGGAAAGAATCTGTCATAGGAATCAAGTCCGACATCCGGTCGATGTTCCATCGTTTCAGTCAGAATATGACATCCCAACTTTCGCGCGAGTATGGCTGGAATTGCTTCAGAAAAGAATAACCAAGCATGGGCTCCCTTTCCCGAGCGGGAACGCTCTATGCTAGCCGGCAAGTTTAGTCCCTGGCAAGTCTTCAAAAAGGCTCGCGCATCCTCTTGCCAACCAGACTTATCAAAATCTGCTGCTAGAAAAAAGCAGGTTTCGTTGAGCAGCATCGGATAAACGCCCATGACAAAATCTTTTCCACAATCATCGTGTCCGGAAAGATGCCATCGTATTACATCGTCAATCACTGGTAGGAGTTTACGGTGTCTGCATTCAGAGCATTTGATTTTCGACTTTTCGCAGATTCCTCGAACCCACTCATTGCCGCATGCGGGCGAGTAGCCCGATTTTCCCGTCTTTTTACTTTCGAATCGACGAGGATAGAGGTCTTCACGACCTCTGAAGAGAGAGCGAAATAGAGCTATTTTGGCGCAGGAGGGTGATTTTTGGGTGACTTGAAGTTTCTCTTCCACATCGAGGCCTGTAAATGCAAAGAAAGTATAGGTAGGGCTGCTTGTCTTTACAAGTCATTAAATATGATAATATTGCATATTCTTGAGACAGAGGTTCCTCGTTTACCGATCTTGAGAGGTCGCAATTAACCTAGAAAAATCGAACTTCTAAGTTTTTCTAGGTTGGTGTGCATTTACAAGTCATTGAAAGTGATAGTCTTGTGTATAGAAATGCGTTTTAGCCGCCACTTTTTGCATTTTAGGAAAAGAAGTTAGCGAGACTTTTTCTCTTTAACCGTTGCTTTTTGGCTAGAGATAGGGTAAAATGAAGGTATATTGAGAGAAAATATCTCATAAAGGAGTCTCCTCATGCTGATTCGATTTTCAATTGAAAATTGGATGTCTTTCCAAACCAAAGCAACTTTCTCATTGATAGCCAGCCGCGAGCGTCAACACGGGGAGCGTGTTCCTAAAATAGGCAAACTTAAGCTAGGAATTCTGCCTATTGCGGCTGTGTACGGAGGAAATGCATCTGGAAAAACCAATCTTTTTAAGGCTTTGCATTTTGCAAAAGGACTGATCGTTAAAGGGACTCAACCCTACAGCCTAATTGCTGTAGATAGCTTTAGGCTTGGAAATGCACAAAAGGTCGAACAACCAGCCCAATTTGAATTTGAATTGCTAATCGACGAGACAGTTTATGCATTTAGTTTTTCTGTTAACCGCAAAGCCATAATAGAGGAAAAGTTAGTTCATATTTCTGGTAATAGCGAAAAGACTCTTTATCATCGAGTATCAGGGGAACCTAATTTTGATTCTTCTTTAAAGGGCAACCAATCACTCCAGTTTGCTTTCAAGGGTACTCGCGATAATCAGCTTTTCTTAACTAATTCAGTTTCTCAAAAAATAGATGCTTTCAAGCCAGTATATGACTGGTTTAAAGATACCTTGGAACTCATCGCTCCGGATTCGAGATTTGAACTTTTTGAGCAATTTTTGGATGAAGGACATCCCTTGTACGCGACGATGAATAAGATGTTGTCCCAATTAGACACCGGGATATCTCATCTTGGTGGTGAAGAAATTCCCTTTGAAAATTTACCGCTGCCCGAACCGATAAAGATGAAGTTAAGAGAAGAATTAGCGGAGGATACGACTGTCAGATTATTACCTGAACCTGGGAATGAGCGTTTTGTTGTTACTCGAAAAAATGGCGAGCTAATCTCAAAAAAACTGGTCACCTATCATTTAAGTTCTGATGGTTCAGAAACAAAGTTCGATATGAGGCAAGAATCAGATGGTTCTCAACGTGTTATCGACCTTCTCCCTGCTTTTTTAGAGCTGTCTGCGGCTCAATCCCAAAAAGTCTATGTAATCGATGAAGTTGACAGGAGCTTACATACGCTGTTGATCAGGCGTCTTTTGGAAGACTATCTTTCAAAATGTTCTCATAATAGTCGCTCTCAGTTACTATTTACTACTCACAACGTATTATTGATGGATCAGGATCTGCTCAGACGAGATGAAATGTGGATTTCAGAAAGAAACGTAGAAGGAATTTCCAGCTTACTGTCTTTCAGCGAGTACAAAGATGTGCGATATGACAAAGACATTCGAAAAAGCTATCTGCAAGGACGCCTAGGGGGTATTCCCCGCATTCTTCTACAATCTCCAATTGTTGGAAACGACTAATGCCAAAAAAGCCGCGCACTTTTCAAAGACCTTTAGGGAAGCGCCGATATAAAAAGCTGTTTATTGTCTCGGTGGAGGGTTCGAAAACGGAACCTCAATATTTTGCCATTTTTAATCAGCCACAGGCGATCGTTCTAGTAAAATGCCTAAAGAGACCATCAACAGAAAGCTCGCCGATTCAGGTACTCAAGAAGATGGAGAGCTATTTGCGAAAAGAGTCCTTAAGGAAGACGGATGAGGCGTGGATTGTTGTGGATAAGGATGATTGGACGGAGGATCAGCTTTGTGGGCTTTTGCAATGGGCAAAGAAAAGCGAGAACTACGGTTTTGCTCTCAGCAACCCCAACTTTGAATATTGGCTTTTGCTCCATTTTGAAGAGGGAAAAGGGATTACAAACTCTCAAGAATGCCTGGCTCGCCTAAAACGGCACTTGCCCAATTACAAAAAAGATATCGATGGCAAAAAAATTACGTTGGAACTCATTGCCAAAGCAATTTCTAGAGCAAAACAGCGAGATGCCAATCGATCCAATGATTTGCCGCAAATATGGAGCACAACCGTCTACAAGCTGGTTGAAAAAATCATAGATCATCAGTGAGAAGGGGAGTCTATGAAAACTAAAGTTAAGGGGGTTGGAACAGGCTTTCGTACAGGAACGATTGCTTACTACGGTCCCGATGATAAGACTGTTACAAAAGTTATTGTTGGCATTACCGTGGGTGCCGGAAAAAACTTCATCGATACGAAAAAGTGGTCTTCTGAAGAGAAGGACATAAAAAACGATAAACAGATTTTAGAGGAGATTTCTGCTTATCTAAACCTTAGCAAAGTCGATTCAGTTGCCAGGTTAAAAAGGGTCATCGGCTGCCCTCATGAAGCAGGGGTTGACTGTCCGGAAGGCATGACATGTCCAGCATGTCCATTTTGGGTAAACGAGAATTGACGAGGGGGCATGAATCTAAAAAATTTCAAAAAGTATCTCGAAGAGAAAGACGATGAATTTTTGAGAGATGAAATTCTGACCCTTTATAAGACGTTTGAGGTTGTCAGAGAATACTATGATTTTAGAATTGAGCCTCAGAGTATCGATGAGATAATTCAAAAATATAAAGCAATATTAGAAGAGCAATTCTGTCCTGCAAGAGGGTTTCCAGAACTCAAATACTCTATTGCGAGAAAAGCAATCAGCGATTTTAAGAAAGTATGCCGTGACCCCGTTGCTATCATTGATCTTCAACTAACCTATGTCGAATATGGTGTAAAATGCACTTTGCAATATGGAGATATTGACGAAAGATTTTATTCCAGCATGGAAAGCATGTTTCGTACCAGTCTAGAAGCTGATCCTTATACACAAGTCAACATCCACAACCTAAAAGCGCTCCCATTAACATGTCTTGCAATCGTTTATAACCCTTCCAAATTGTTTGCCACCCAGGCTCCCCATCTGATTTGCGCCCTATAAAACCCCCCATACGAGCCAGAGAACGCCAGAAATCTTTCACCGTTTTCAATTTCACCATCAGATGCCTTTCTATGAGCGTAATCCAAGGCTTGGGCACTTTTTCCTCGACCGGTGTTTCCGGAGACAACCGACATCGTTCTCTCATCGATAAAAGTTGCGTCGCTATCACCCCAATCATTCCAAATAGTGCAAGAATTCGGCTCGCCTGTTTAAGCTGATTATCTTCGATTCGAAAGCCCGTTTTGACCGCCTTATGATAATCCTCTATAAGCCAGCGTCGGCGGTAGATTCTGACGATTCTTAGGGAGTCTTCTTGATTGTTGACAGGAAGATTCGTAACCAATAGCCATTCTAACCTGGGCCTATCGGGACACCACACTCGAATATACGTCACTTCTTCACCTGCTGAACCCCCATTTCCTGGAGGAAACAATTTCGCTTTGACCCAAGTTATTTCCAGTGTCACTTCACCACCAAATTCTTCGCCTTTTGCTTTCACATACAGCGTGGATGTACACTTGGCTGTCTGTTGACGAATCCATGAAAAAAGACGTGTCTTCTCGCCATCAATCTCGACTTTGCGATCATGTCGCGCCCGCACTACACATTTCCACCCCAGCCTATTTGCATTATTCAAAAAATCATAAATATCATTGGCGCGATCGCCAACGCTCACCCAGTTCTCCTGGGGACGTCCCATTTTCTCTAACGTCCTCAGCCACACCTCAGATTCTTTCGAATCACTCGCCGATTTTTCTTCGGGACGCACCCAAGCCTCCTGGTAACCAAGTCCCAAAATTTCGGTTTCTTCAGATTCATGATATTTGGCGACCAGGCATGAGTGAAACATGAGTCCATTTCCGTTACTGTCCGCGGTTGGTCCAAGTCCATGTGTCCATGGATGGGAATTGAACAAAAGCTCTGAACCATCTTGAATAAATAGAACAAGCTGTTCCGACCAGCGCGCCTTTTCTAAGACTTGATCGTAATGGGGTTGTTGAAGCGCCTGATGTGTAATTTTAGGATTATTAAAAAAGCGGTAAGTTCCCTGGAGATCTGCCCATTTATCAAAGCGTCCTGCCAGGGACTCTTCAGGATGTTCTGCGCAACCTATAGCAACGTCAACGGCCCTCTTTTGCAGGCGGGCATCTCCTACATCGATAGTAGAAAATTGTTCATAAATCCATTGTTCTTTCATGATACCGCTCCTTTTAAAAAAGGAACAGTATACTAAATTTTAGACTTGTGTGTAAGGATCAGGTCTAGAAGACATGGAGGAACATGGCTTGCTTGATATGTTTGAAGCAAGATGCGAAGAAATTCAGAAAAAGACATCTGATATGGGATGGGGTTTTGGGATTGCAGTTACCGATTTATATGACGAGTATTTCTCTGTAGCAAAATGAATAAGTGGTTTATATCCGACACGCATTTCTCTCACACCAATATCATCCCCTATACAGGGCGACCCTTCCCGTCTGTCCATGAGATGGACGCACAGCTTATTGCAAACTGGAATGCCCATATTGATCTTAGCGATACAGTGTTCTTTTTGGGCGATTTCGGTCTCAGTGGGACTGATTTTCTCACGGATCTTTGCTCTCGACTTCATGGGAATAAGATTTGCATTCGAGGAAATCACGATGGCACTCTCGCCAAAATGCATAAAATCGGCTTCTTGCTTGTGCTAGAATCTGCCTTCATCAAAGTGGGTCGGCACCAAGTCGAGCTTGTTCACATTCCTAGTCATCCGGCACCTTCTCATTTTCAACTCCATGGCCATGTGCACGAGAAGCGGCCAAATAAGCTGGTTGGTCGGCAACTCAATCTTTCCGTTGAGGTCTGGGATTACAAGCCTGTTCCCGAAAAGACCATCATTGCTCTGCTTGATCGCGCAGATCCGATTCTTGAACCTCATTCTCTTACTGCTTTTTGACTGTTCAATATTTTTACCTGTTCAATATATATTGAACAGTTGAATTAAGTGAACAGCCGGCAGCTAAGATCTTTGAGAGTCAAAGGTGTCGTTTCTTTCTGCCGGTTAAGAAAGTGGATTTTTGAGGTCGTTTTGGAATAGCCAGTCAAGAAGGATGCATCATTCGATCGATTTTCTCTGCAACTTCGGACACAACTATATTGATAGCAGGTAAGTTCTCAAAAACCCTTGGTAAAGCATAACGCCTCAAGTAAACTTAAATTTTTATTTTGTCTTTAAGGCTATTTCCATATATGATTTCAGGAATGAAACTGCAAATTCCTGAAATTCCCGAGAATCTTGTTCTAGATCCAACCATCAACAAGTTGGTCGAATTGCTTCAGGTTTGCCTTAGGATCATTCAGGAATTGACGGAAGAAAACGCTCATCTCAAAGATGAAATTGCAAAACTTAAAGGTCAAAAACCACGGCCAAAATTATCCCCTTCAAGAACAGCTGATGATGCAAAAAATAAGCCGCCTCCCAAAAACTCTGATATTCATCGTTCTTCTTCTCGCAGACAAAGAAAAAAAGAGCAAAAGACAGTTTTGCCCAACAATATTCCTGCCGGATCGATTTTTAAGGGCTATGATACCTACAACGTTCAAGATCTCCGCATAGAGTCTCTTGAAATACAATTTCGCCTTGCGGTCTATTTGAGTCCTGACGGGTCACGTATTCGTGGAGAACTTCCCCCGGAATATCAACAAGGTCATTTTGGGGCGGAACTGATTGCTTATTGCCTTTCGCAATATCATCAATGCCATGTGACAGAGCCTCTTTTGTTAGAACAGCTTTATGAAATGGGAATCGACATTTCCCCGGCGCAACTCAGCAATATTCTGATTCAGAACAAAGAAAGCTTTCACCAAGAAAAAGAAGAGATTCTCAAAGCCGGCCTGGTTTTCAGTAAATTTCTTAATGCAGATGATACGGGTGCAAGACACGATGGGAAGAACGGATACTGCACAGCCATCGGCAGTCCTTTGTTTACCTACTTTGAAAGCACAGGTTCTAAAAGTCGAATCAATTTTTTAAAAATCTTGCAGGGCAAGGAAGAATTGTATGCTCTAACGGAAGAGGCCATAAATTATGCTTTCGAGCATGGGATTGGAGAAAAATCTCTCGCAGCTCTGGAGAAGCATAAAGGTAAACAATTTCAAGAAAGCGCTTTTTGGGAAAATTTTCTTAAAAAACAAAAAATCGAATCTGAAAAAGATCGTAGAATTGCTACTGAAGCGGCTCTTTTAGGCGGGGCTTTGGAAAAAGGAGTCAACCCATTTCTGATTACGATAAGTGATGCTGCAAGACAGTTTGCAATTTTTCTAAATGGGCTTTGTTGGGTCCATGAAGAACGTCATTATCGAAAACTGATTCCTCTATCAGATGTTGAAAAAATAGAGCTTGAAATGGTTCGTTCAGATATTTGGGATTTTTATGAAGCGCTGAAAGAATACAAGAAAAAACCGACTCTTGTCCTGCAGAAAACTCTTGAAGATCGATTCGATCAGATTTTCGGCAAAGCATACAAAAGTGCAGCCATAAATTCACTTCTTGCGAATACCCGGTCAAGAAAAGACGGGCTCTTGCTCGTCCTTAAGTATCCATTTATTCCTCTTCATAACAATGACTGCGAAAGAGATATCCGTGAATATGCAAAGCGGAGAAAGATCTCTGGAGGCACACGAAGCGAAGCTGGCCGCAAAGCCAGAGACACTTTTGCAAGTCTCAAGAAAACCTGCATGAAATTAGGCATCAGTTTTTGTGACTATTTGAAAGACAGGCTTGTAAATGCAAAAAAAATTCCCCGGATGAAAGATCTTATTGAACAAAAATCACAGGCATCGCCGGCAAGTTTTTAGTTTTTCCCAGACGTTTTTGAGAACTTACGATAGCAGGGGATGGGTGGCGTTCCTTTTCTTTGGTCCAGAAGTAAGGGGTCTCTAATTCATCTAGACAAAGTCCTTCGGCTATCTCTCCTGCAAGACGGGCAAAATGCATAATTGTTAGAAGCGCGTTTAGTTGCGCTTGACGTCGATTGGGATCGTAAGGTTTGATATGAGCCATTAACCCATCTTGATTTATCCATTGTCGCACTATTAACCCTTGCTCCATGTGATGAGATATTTTTGACAGCCAGCCGTAAGTATACCCAAGTTCATGTGTAGGATAGCGCTTGGTGGCAAAAGTAACGGATTGAGATGCTTGATGCTTTCCACCTTGAAGGGCGTTATATGCATTCTCGTTTTCTGAAGCATTCATAACAGCGCTTAAATCTTCCAAGATCATGCGAAGGTTGTTGAAAATAGTGCGCTCATGCCCACGTTCTAAAGAATCTAAACAACAGCAACAATCAGATAATAAATTTCTGCTTATTAAAAGTAAGTTCATTATCTTTGTGTTGTCTCTTATAGATTGAACCTTTAGGCAATTATCGATTACTTGAGAGCTTACCTTCACGACTTCCCATGTTTTATTTAGGAGGTCTCCCAAATCTGCTTCTATTGACTTAGCATTATTTTCCGCTATTTTCTTGAAACCGTTTCTCATTACGTTCATGAAGCACTCATTGGTTTTACATTAGGCGGTGCCACGATGATAGCTTCTAAGACGTAAGATGCGCAAACAGCTAATTTCTCTGATATCAGGTCTTTCAAGGAGCTCTATGGGCTGATCGTCTCTGACAAAATCTATAGTTGGATTTTGAAGATCGGCTCAAAGATCTCTTGAAAGACATGTGTTTTGGGGTCTAGTTGGTAGAGTTTTCCCGGGCGTTTCGCAATCGTCTTCTGCAAGCTCGTCTCGATATTTGTAATCGAGCCTAGAATCAATGCATTACGCTTTTCAAAAGCCTGTTGATCATGAGGCGGATAAGCCACCGCGCGAATGGGGCGTAGCTCTTCATCTACTTTTCTTCCCATAATCAAATAGGTATGCATCTCGGTATCAGCCATGTCCTCAAACTCTTTGAAATGCGAATGGAATTCCATGTCATAGTAGCCAGCTTGATCGTCAATGATTTTGCCTAAGGGAAGCTCTACGCCATCTTCCCAAAATTGGAGCCAGAAACCCAGTTGTCTTTGTCTAATTAGCTTGAGAGAAAGTCCTATTGGGTTAATGCCACAAAATGTGTCCCATGACAAATATCTAGTTGCGTATTTTACAAAGCCGACAAAGTCCGTCCTCATGCAGTCGATGATGTCACCGAATAAGACCTTTTGTAGCTCTTGCGCGCCCTTAAAAGAAGAAGCTCGCTTCTCTCGGTTAGTCACCAAGTCCTCGAAGGTCGTCTGCAAGGTATGTATTTGCTCTGCTATGTGGGCATCAATCGCACTGGCAATACTACCGAGATTTTCGTCTATTAGGGCTATCGCCTCGGCGTTGATTGTCGCTGGGATATCGGGATCCACTTTTGCCAATTCTACGTGGTGATCGAAAGTTGGTTTTTTCAGCTCTGTCGGAATTTTCAACTTCTTCTTTGTAAACCCAATGTATTCGAAGAAGAGATAACAGGACTGAACCGGTCGGAATCTTCGTCCAAATGTTTTTATAAACGGATCGTGTAGATCGTTCCAAATTTGCGGAATCTCCATTAACGATCTAACCACAGGATTATCAAAATAAAGCAATTCCACTACATATTCCCTAGAGAAAAAGTGAAATTTTACACCGACGCCATTTTTCGTTCCAACAGTCCTGCGATAGAATTCAAACATTTACAACTAATCTCGTGCTATAACAATAGGAGGAAGCATGGAAAAGATGGAAATGTCAGCAGACTTAAAAGCTGATGATTTGAGAGGAATCACGATGCGCACGCATAGGCATTGTCAGTCCTATCGGGTTCGCATTCGTATGAAAGGCGGGCAATATTTCGATAGATCGTTTAAATCGAAGACCCTGGCTAAAAAATGGAAGAGGGATATGGAATCGGCTATAGAGCACGATCGGTATGAATTCACCAACCCAGCAACGAAGCATACGCTTGCAGAGTTGATCGATCTTTACATAGAAAGAGTGCTCCCCTCCAAGCCCAAAAATGCGAAGAATACTCGGAGACATCTGATTTGGTGGAAGCAGGAGCTTGGCCATCTTCTTTTGGCTCAAATCCGGCCGAGTTTGATTGCGGAAAAGAGGGATGATTTGCTTGCGGGATTTGTGAAAAACGGCAAGCTGCGCTCTGCTTCGACCGTCGTCCGCTATTTGAGCAGCCTTTCCCACGTTTTTTCAAAAGCTGTCAAAGAGTGGGAATGGGTGAGAGAGAATCCAGTCCTCAAGATTGAAAAACCAAAGCAGTCGCAGGGACGTAGGAGGGTTTTAGATGAAGCAGAGCAAAAAAACCTTCTGAAAGCATGTGAGGAGAGTGGGTCAAAGGATCTGTTCTTGATCGTTGCGATGGCTCTTGGGACAGGGATGCGCAAAGGAGAGATCATGGGTTTGCGCTGGAAGAATTTGAATTTGCATCTTGCTGCAGAGAAAGGGATTATTTTTCTCGAGAACACAAAAAATGGAAAGCCACGGCCAATTCTTGTCACTGGGCTATTGTTGAATCTTTTGCGAGAGCGGTGCGCAAATCAGCGGGATGACGCTCTGGTTTTCCCTTCTCCCAATTGTCCAAGCAGACCTGTCGATATTCGATCAGCGTGGGAATGCGCCTTAAAAAACGCGGGCATCGAGGGCTTTGTATTTCATGGATTGCGTCACCAGACAGCTTCTTATGCGGCTACGATCGAAGATAATCCGCTTGTGATCGGAGAGCTGCTTGGCCACGAAACGCTTCAAATGACGAAACATTACGTCCACCTTCCCAGCAGCCACATGCATGCAATGGTAGAGACTCTTCAGGCCAAAATTTTTCAAAATTATCGGGAGGGAAAAAATGAACAGCTTAGAAAATGATGATTTTTCCGTTCGCACGCTTTGGCGACCCGAATTGTTGACCAGTGAAGAGCTGCAGGCGAGTCTGAAAGATGATTATTGGACGGCAAGAATCGCCGCCTGTCGAGCTTTGGGCATGAAAACTCCCGATGTGGGTAGCCTTGAAGAGGAGAAACGGCTTTGCCCAGATTTTGAGAAATACCACGCACTTTTTGAATCTTGCTTTGAAAACAAGAAGATAGCGGTCCAGTGCCATTGCTTGGAACAGGGCAAAATGGTCTGTGCCGCAATGCCTGTTGATTGGCTCAAACTCATTCACAAAGGTCGGCTGACCGACGATGGAATTGAGGACAAGGATGTGAAGAAAGCGGGGCTTTACATTTCTCCGGAGCTTACTGCTGCATGGCTTCTAATCGAAGGGAAGGCTTGCTTATCGAAAAGGCGCCCAGCTCATGAGCGAGAAGATATGGTTTTCATATGGAAAGCGGCGAGAAAAGTCCGAAAGAATTTCCCTCATCTACCTCCTCGCATGATTGCGCAGATCGTTCATCATCACACCTTGAAGCAAAGAAAATACCCTTTCAAGACGGTCTATGGTTGGGTCATTGCTTCCTTTACTCCCATGAATGAATGGTCAGCTCGAAAAAGGCGCGATCAAAATGGTCGTCCGAAAAAAGGGAGCTATCCCAAGATTACATTCGATTTCTCCTCCTATTTCTCAGATCTCTAATTCGCATTCAAGCACTGCTTTTAAAATTTGTGACCGAAGACATTTTTAATGGCGATGCTTTGCCATAAAATACGGCTATTTAATTCAAACTGCGAGCAATGCAGAAGGAGGATAACATGAGAAACGATAGACAAGATTCTAAAAAGAGCACTGAGGGAATGGGGGATGAATCAAAGCAAACACGGTTCATTCCTGTCTCGAAATGGAATGAATTTCACGAATGGCCACCCGTCGGAGGGATGCGCCATCTGATCTTTTTCCGCAATGACAATGGGTTTGCCAAAGTCTTAAAGCGGCCCAATAGGACATGGCTGGTCGATGAAAGGGCTTTCTTCAAATGGGTCTCAGAAAGGAAATATAAACCTCGCAAAAAAGAGCTGCAGGATATTGCTATCACAAAAATAGCATCTGAATAGGTCGTAAGATGCCGAAGACTGGATTCATAAAGCTTCATCGCGAAGGGCTTGAGTTACTAGAAGCTAGCCCCTCAGCATTCTTGCTCTTGGCTCTGATTGCCTTCCGCGCTAGGCGAACAGGGTCAACGTATTCAACGCATAAGCTGAAGATGAATGAAGCAGTCATCGGAGATCATGAGACGATCGGTTTGACCAGGCAGCAGTATAGAGGTGCTATGGAGAAGCTGGAAAAATATGGGCTCGCGGTTTTCAAAAGAGATAAGAGAGGAACGATTGCGACTCTGACCAGTACGGCCATCTTCGATATCAATGCTGAATCAGAGGGGGGTGTCGCAACGAGGATCGCTGAAATAGAACGAGTTAAATAAATGGGGCAACCAGGACTTGAACCTGGGACCGACGGGTTATGAGTCCGCTGCACCCGCACCACTTCCCAGCAGCTAACTACTCAGAATCATAGCGGAAAGCATCCCTTTCCATCCATCGCGAACTATCGTGATTTGTTGCTCTTTTTTGTATGCCAGTGGTCCACAAATGGTCCACGGATTAATCTATGTACTCAAGATACCTTTTGGATCTAGCGATGAATAAAAGGTTCATATCGGACGCTCCTTTCTCTCATGCGAATCTATAGATTAAGAATTGCAGTTGCTGAGTATGTGAGTGTTGATTAGGTTTGATCTTTCGTGCTGATAAAAAGGTAGGCGATTCCTTTGTAGATTTCATAGCGTTGTACGTTGTGTAGATGATCAGGAATGGACGGTATGGGTTTGCGAACCCCGGGATTGAGAAGAGGAAGTAGAAGACGTCCTATAGGATGATGAAAATTTTCGCTCATGTGCTCATCCCCCCAAGCAATAATACCGCCTTTACGAGTCACTCTCACAAATTCTCTCAACGCAATATCTGGATGACTGAACCTGTTGATTCCTCCCATGTGAAATAGTGCGTCGAAAGATTCATCAGCAAAGGGAAGATATTCGGCATTTGCCTGAATGAGAGGTATGTTTAGATCACCATGCTGCTTTCGGCATTGTTGCAACATGCACATGGAAAGATCGGCCGATAGGATTTGCGCCTCTTTCCCGAGTGCCTCGCGTAAGAGGGGCTGAAATACGCCGGATCCGGGAGAGACTTCAAGCAGCCGAATTCCCGGCTTTAGATTTAGTAGGGACATGATGTTTTTCCGTTCGCGCTGCATGTGAATGCCCGCTAGCCCGACTTTCCTAGTTACGAAATACAAAAATGAAAACATTCCCCCACAACTATGTTTGGGTCAATTTTTTTTGCGATACGCTGTCACCCTAAAACAGTTGAGCCTTATCTTGCAGCCTGAGGATGTTTACCAGCTTTTGCTGGATTCCTGACATCCTTGTAAGCGTTGTCTCTGTTTTATCTTTGGTTCCTTTGTGTTTGGCTAATTCGTAAGTATTTACAACCTCATTGATTCTTCCCAGCTCAGTCTCCAGCCGTTTGTATGATATATTGATTCCGGCTGCTGCAACTCTTCGCTGTAGCGTTTGCCGAAGAAGTAGCGCAATGGAACAGTATAAGGCGTGCACCTTAATATGAGCGTCTATCCAGTGATAAAGCGGCCACCAGGTCCCGGTAGCGCGATCCTTGGTTTTCTTGAATATGCCTTCCACCAAGTATTGGCTGCGATAAGCTTTGATAATCCTATCTGTATCCCATTCGTGCCTTGTCGTTACGATAATAGTCTTACCAAGATAAGTATCCTCCAGCTTTGCGAGGGCCTCTCTATCAATATGATATTGCAAAAATGGCACTCCTGTCGTGTCATCTAACGTTACCTCAGTTACTATTACACGGGAAAGAAACTGTCTGTGCAGTTTGTCCTTGCACTGATTCTCGATACTGGTCTTGGTGGGCTTTTTTCCCTTCGTCACGAGGCCATTCCGCCGATCATTCAATTTCTTTTGCAACTCTTGCAGCCCATCTATAGCGTGCGTGATATCGTTTTGTAATGTTTTGCGCTGAGTATCAAATAATTCCGGATTGTAGGTGGTTATTGTGGTGAGAAGTATGCCGCTCACGCGCTTCTTCTTTCGTAGGGCTTTGTTTCCAAGAAGATCTTTGTCCTGACAGGGTCGCAATACTCCGCTACTGTTAGAGATAGCGGCTAACTCTGTGTGCTCGCCAAGCTTGACCGAACCTACAAAATGAAGCTTCGCCAATTTCAAGAGTTTAAAGTTGTCTTTCGAATTATTTCCCTTGTCAAAGATTATCGTTACTTCCGGCTTGCGTGACACTCCAAAGGTGATTTTCAGGAACTTGTCGAATCTACCAATAACATCCAGAAACTCCTTAGCGTCGTTCCGGTTACCCTCATATACATCATAGTAAAGAGGTATTTGACCGTCGGCGGCGCAAAAGAGTGAATAGCTGACCTGGCGTAGATTGTCCTGGCCCTGCTTATTCTTGCCTCGCTTGGCAATAGAGCATCGTTCATTGAATGTGTCGATAAAAGTATAGTAGTTGGTGCCGTCATAAGAAATTGATGCCGGATCGATGTTTTCTCTGGTAATGACACCCTTAAGAATGGTCGTCCAGATCTGTAGGCATTCTTCGTGACCAAACCGTCGCATATGATCCCAGAATCTCTGAGAACAGAGGCTATCGGCAGAAGCTTGGGGAACATATCGCACAAGTGCAGTTTCACGGAACCACTGCCACATTGAATTTTTGCTGCTGGCCTGAATCGCTCTATTGAGTGCTGCAATGAGTATATACTGTCCAATCGTCAGTCCTTGTGATCGTTTCATGCAAATATTATCGATAATCGCAATGACCTCGGCCCGTCGAGCTTCAAGCCACAGAGCGGTTATAATGCCCCACTGGAATACCTGTGCAAACAATGGCTTGCGTCCCGAGCCCTCCACCGCTCTTAGAATATCCTCTGCCTTCCCTAAATACTTTTGCCACACCCGACGTGGCTTCCCATCAACTCTACGCCATTCGCAGGCGTAATAGTACTTATGACCATTTATTACCTTAGCTTCCACCTGAGCCATACGACTCCTATTCTTATAGGATTTCTATTTTAGGGGGACACCATACTGGAAAGTCAAGGTAAAAAATTTAGGGTGACAATATTAGTCGCAAAAAAATGCCCTCAGATAATCCTGTAAGGGCAAATTAGGATGAATGAGTTTGTCTAACTAGGAAAGTCGGGCTAGCAGATAGCCAAAAATACTCTCGGCAATGTGGTATAGCGGTGCGATGCGGTCGTATACTCGATTCATTTTCAGGTTCTCTCCTGTAAGCGTAGGCGGATATACAAGAGAGAGAATCTGATTTTGGGCTACATCGGGGATTTTTGCTTTAGTTGCAGGATCGCGAAGAATGTCTATCAGCCAACTTGGGTACATCATATAGGTCTTGGTAAAAAATAGTTGTGCATGAAGAATTCGATCGTTTTTTTAATCCACTCAGTTGGAGTATCGGGTATAACCACCCCCGATTTTTTCATTTTTTGCAGGGTGAGGCGGGCGGAAACCGTGGGCTCCTGTTCCCCCCAGCGATTTGATAGAAAGCCGGCAAGAGCTGCTGCCGGATCGTTCGGATCTTTCTTCAGATGCTCAAAAATGATTTGTTTCCACTCATCCATCGTACAAGAGGATAGGTGATAGCCTTTTTCTCTTGCGCAGGCAATCAGGGTTTCAGATTCCAAGGGATCAGGATTTAGAATGTGAAATGTTTGATTTTTTTCGTTCGGGTCGATGGAAAGACGGGTGATGGCGCGGCTTGCAATATCAACTGGAATGATCTGTTCTGCAAAGTCGCTTCCTGGAATCTTGCCCATTTTGATGCAGGCTCGAACAAGTCCCCAATAAAAGTCGTTTTGTTGGCAGGCGCCTGATTGAGTATCGCCGCCTACGCGTCCTACCCTATAAATATTCACCGAAATATTGCGCTCTTTTGCTGCCAGCATTAGCTTTTCTGCGACCCACTTGCTCTGCAAGTAGCCCATTTCAAGCGCTTCCCCATGGCGGGGATACTCAGATTCTGTGAGTGCGCTGGACGATCCTTGATCCTCTCGTGTTAGCACATGTAAAGTGGAAATGTAATGCACTGGTTTTGTGTGGCCTGTAACGGCAAGGCGTAAAATTTCAACCGTTCCTAATACGTTACTCGCTCGCAATGCATTATAGGAATCGGCAAAATTTACCTGCGCTGCGCAGTGATAAATCGATCCCATGTTTTGAGCATAGAATTGGTATTGCTCTTCGCTTAGACCAAAATGGGGCTGATCGAGATCCCCCGGCACAACGATGATGCGATCACAATCGATTTCGTCTGTTAAGCGATAATACGCTAAGTTCTTTCGAAGCCGCATTAGGCCTTCCAATGCGTTTTGGGCGCGCACAAGACAATGGACGGTGTTGGAAGTGTGGAATAGAAGATCTCTGAGCAAGTAGACTCCTAGAAACCCTGTGGCTCCCGTGAGAAAGATGTTGGTTGGATTTTGGAGGGATGGCTCCTTGGCGGTAATGGAAGCGTGGAGGAAAGAATCTTGTAGCATTTTTGCCCAAGTGATGCTTCTTTGGTTTATATTTTGTTGAGATTCAATGCTGGAAGCGAATTCTTCAACGGTCGGAAATTGGAAGAGGAGGCGTAGAGGGATTTCTTTTCCTAGACGATCGCTTAGCTTGAGGACGGCTTGCGCAGCGGATAGCGAATGTCCTCCGAGATCAAAAAAATGATCCGTTTTACCAATCGATGATAGGCCCAGCACTTCGCTCCACGTCTTAATGATTTCTTGCTCAAGGGGCTGGCAGGCTGTGGATGGGGGAGGAGAGGCAGATTTTACGGTTGGGAGCGGCAACAATTTTTTGGCAATTTTTCCGTTAGGAGAGAGAGGAAAATGATCTAGAAAGAGAACGTGTGAGGGCACCATGTATTCGGGAAGTTTTTTCAATAAATAACTTTTGAGCGCGCTTGCTTGTTCTCTCAAATCGATCGGGCGATTGGTAAAGTGTTGCAATCCTTCGGTTTGCATCGACAGGGTTGGAGAATGTGTAGAGAGGATGGCATTGTACCGAAAGAGAAACATTTCGGTTTTATGCGTTGAGTGTTGAAGAAAAACTTCAGCTTGGACCTGGGGAATGTGTTTAAAGAGGGCAGGATCTATAAATAGCTCTCGTTCTTGATTTTTTTTATGTCCCACTTGTTTTTGCAGCTCTGCTACGGTCATTGTCTCTTTTGCATTCTCGAGAATGACGGATTGATAAAAAAGATCCATGAGGGCTAAATTGCGCAAGTCGCCCAGAAAAATCGAGCCGCTCGAAGTTAAGAGAGATGCAGCTTTGTTCAGAACGTCAAACAGATATTCGATGCTGGGAAAATATTGCACAATTGAGTTTAAGATCACGAGATCAAAGGTTTCGTTCTCGAAGGGAGAAAAATCGGGGGCTGCGCATTGAAATAATCGAACGCTTTTTTGGTTGATGGAAGTGGCAGGAATGGCGTTGGAGATGAAGGATAGCGCCTTGGATGAGATGTCTGTTCCTATATAGAGATCGGTGTGCATCGCCAAACGAAAAAGAAGCATCCCCGTTCCGCATCCGATTTCGAGGATTTTTTTGGGTTTTAGTTTGAGGATTTTCTCTATTTTCTCATCCACCCACTCCTGCATTGCTTCTTCAGAATAAGCGTTGCCCGTATAGCTGCTGTTCCATCCCATCGCAGGAGTGGGGTGATTTGCGCTATAGGTGGTGTCAAAGACCGTTTGCCAATGATGGATGCGCTCTTGTTCCTGCGAGCGCGTATTGGAAGAAACGACATAAGCTGTAAGTGTCTGATCGTGCGCTGCAACCGTTGCAGATTGAATGCCTGGATACTCCAGTAGAGCTTGCTCAATCTCTCCCAATTCAATCCGTACGCCCCTCATTTTGACTTGGTCATCAACTCTTCCTAGAAATTCGATTTCTCCATTTTGCCAATACCTGGCAAGATCTCCCGTTTTATATAATGTCTGCCCTGGAAGGAATGGGTTAGGGATAAATTTTTTCCTCGTGAGTTCCTCTCGGTTCAGATAGCCGAGTCCTACCCCTACGCCTCCTATGTATAACTCTCCGGAGACGCCGATCGGAACTGGCTGCATTTGGGAGTCAAGGATATAAATCTGCGTATTGGCGATGGGTCTACCAATCGGTATGACCTGCTTTTGAGTCTTTTTCGAGCAATCCCAAAACGTCACATCGATCGAAACTTCGGTAGGGCCATATAAATTATGTAATTGAGCATGGCTATTTTTTTTAAAATGGTTTGCGAGTTCGTAGGAAAGCGCCTCACCGCTGCAAAAGACAAGGCGCAAAGAGGGGCAATGGCTAACCTGCGATAAAAAGAGCATCAGCATGGAGGGGACAAAATGGAGAGTTGTGACTTTGTATTGTTGGATACAGCAGGCAAGCAGGGCAGGATCGCGGTGGATGCCTGGGGCAGCGATAATGAGCTCTGCGCCCGTGATGAGTGGCCAGAAAAATTCCCACACGGAGACATCAAAGCTGCAAGAAGTTTTTTGCAATACTCTATCATCGGGGGTTAGTTGATATTCTTGTTGCATCCATAAGAGTCGATTGCAAATGCCTCGATGGGGAATCATGGCTCCATTCGGCTTTCCTGTTGAGCCTGAAGTATAAATCACATAGGCAAGGCTTATCGGCTGGGCTGTGCATAGCGGGTTCGAAATTATCCCATTTGCAGGGGACACGCTTGTATCAATCGTGTGTAGAGGGAGCTTGGAAATCCATGAAGGAAGTTCTCGGTTATAGAGAAGAAGGGGCGTTTTACTATCTTCAATCATGAACGAGACTCTTTCTTCCGGATACTCCGTGTCGAGCGGAAGATATGCGCCGCCGGCTTTTAGAATCGCTAAAAGACTAATTACTTGTTCTACGGATCTAGGCATGTATACGCCAACTACAACGTTGGGTTTTACCCCCTTGTCAATGAGTTCGTGGGCGAGAAGATTTGCGCGCCTATTTAACTGCTCATAGCTCAAAGAAAGTCTCTCGTCGGTTACGGCAATTTTGGAGGGCGTTTTTGCCACTTGCTCTTCCACATACTGCGAGAGCGTCTTAGAGAATGAAAAGTCAACTTCCGTTTGGTTCCAATCAAAGAGCATTTTTCGTAGCTGTCCCTTGCTAAGAAAAGAGACTTCACCAACGCTTAAGTTAGGATTTGCTGCGATTGTTTCTAATACGGCCTGGTAGTGGTGCAGCATCGCCTCGATTGTATGTTCCGAAAAAAGTTCGGCGTTGTACTCAATTCCTACTTGATTTTCATAGATGTTGAGCAAAAGATCGAACTTGCAAGTGCCGTTATGAATCTCCATCGGCTCAATTTTTAGCCCCGGCTCATCCACTTTGGGAATCGGTTGATTTTGCAAGACAAACATGACTTGGAAAAAAGCAGAGGTATTTAATTCTCGCTTCGGCTGAAGGATCTCGATAAGTCGTTCAAAAGGAATATCTTGATGCTGATAGGCAGCTAGTGATTTTTTCTTTATTTGCGCTAATAAGTCCAGAAATGGGAGATCGGAATGGAGCTCTGATCGGATGACTAAGGTATTGGCAAAGAAGCCGATGAGATCGGATAGCTCGACTCGATTTCGATTCGCTACCGGCACTCCTATAAAAATAGTGTCCGCGTCTGAATAGCGGTGCAAGAGCAGTTTCCACGCGGCGAGCAATACCATGAAGAGGGTTGCTTCTTCTTGCGTTGACACTTGAGTTAATTTTTCTATTAATTCGGCCGGATAAGAGACGAGCTTTCTTGCGCCTTTATTGGAGAGCATAGCAGGGCGCGGGTAGTCAATGGGAAGTGTCAAGGGAGGAAAATCGCCTGCAAGCTCCTCTTTCCAATAAGCGATTTGTTTATCTAGAATGGCCCCTCTGAGCCACTCTTTTTGCCATACGGAAAAATCGCTATATTGGATCGACAGCGGAGGCAACGGATCGGGCAAATTTTGAGAATAGGCTTGCAGAAGAGTTGTGACTTCTTTGATGATCAGTCCCAAAGACCAACCGTCAGAGATGATGTGATGCATGGTCCAAAGCAAAATATGATCTTCTTTATTGAGTCGGATCAATCGGACTCTAAATAGGGGCCCGGTCTCCAGATCAAACGGGCGAATGGTTTCCTCTCGAGCAATCTCTTCAGCTCTTTGTTCGTCGGATACACTTTCTATGGGCAGATCCACTTCTCGAGAAGTTTGAATCATTTGCATCGGTTCGCCATCTTTGCGTGTAAACGTAGTGCGCAACGATTCGTGACGCTGCACGATGCGAGAGAGCGCTTTTTGTAGAAGCTGAGGATCGATCGCTCCTCGAATGCGGACGGCATCGTGCATGTTGTAAACAGAAGAGCCAGGGACAAGTTGCTCTAAAAACCAAAGCCGCTGCTGGGAAAAAGATAGAGGAGCAAACTGGGAAGCGGGTTTTTTAGGGATTTTATCTATACGCAATTTGCCTTCTGCAAGTTTTGCGAGAAGCTCTTTTTTCGAGTTTGACAATGCGTGAATATTCATGCTATCTCAGCGGTTGAAAGAGAGAGATGTCTTCTCAAAAGTTTTCCTGTGGCATTTCGAGGCAATGCGCTCAATTGGGTGAAAGTTTCCGGAATTTTAAATGGAGCAAGCCGTTTTTTGCAAAATTGGATGAGCTCTTTTTGAGAAATTTGATGGCTTTCTTTTAGGACGATGGCGGCGTGAACGCGCTCTCCCACAATAGAATCAGGAGACCCGAAAACAGCTGCCTCTTTGATGGCGGGATGTTTCTCTAAAATTTGCTCTACTTCTGCCGGATATACTTTTAATCCCGATACGTTGATTAAATCTTTTTTGCGGTCAATGAGGTAGAGGTTGCCGGCTGCGTCTTTACGTCCAATATCTCCGGTATAAAGCCAGCCGTTTCTGATTGAAAGGGCTGTCTCTTCTGGCCGGTTCCAATATTGTTTCATCACGTTTGGTCCTTGAATTGCGATTTCTCCAGCCTCTCCAGGAGCCGTTTCTTCGCCTTGGTCGTTGACAAGTTTGATTTTTACTTGCTCGATGGGAAGTCCAATGGAGACCGGATTGTCGATCGGCGAGTCGTTGTAGCAAGCAAAAGGAGCGCTTTCGGTAAGGCCGTAGCCTTGGTGAATCGGTACCTCGAAGCGCTGGAGCCAAGCCTCTGCAATGTCTTGAGTGAGCGGAGCTGCACCCGAATGGCAATACCGCACCCAGTGAAACTGTTTTTTCGCAGCAGGGGTTTGGAGAATGAGGCGATACATTGTGGGAACCCCAAAAATCATGCTGACTCGTTCTTTTTCGATGATCTCGCAAATGGTGTGCGGGGTAAAGGTGCGAAGAAGAACGATGCAAGCTCCGGCTGAGAGAGCATGGTGAAGGATGAGATTTTGGCCGAAACAATGAGAGATAGGGATTGCAAGCAATAAGCGGTCAGTTGAGGCTGTGCAGCAATATTTGCCAATCGATTCTGATACAAACCGAACGTTTCGATAAGTGAGGGCTACTCCCTTTGGCGTGCCCGTTGTGCCCGAGGTGTAGAGGATGGCAAGAATATCATCCTCATTTAGAGGATGAGCAGATGAGGTCTCATTTGCAAGAGGTGTTTCTTTCGTAAAGAACGCTCGGATGTGGTTTGGAAGACGCCCCTTTTGTTCCTCATTGGTGATCAATAGAGAAGCAGAGCAATCTGTCAAGAGAGTTTGGATCTCTTCTTGTGTCAAAGAGAAATGCAAAGGAACGACAATGGCTCCAAGACGGATAATGGCAAAATACCAGAAAATAAAATCGGGACAGTTTGGAAACAATAGAGCCACTCGGGTCTCCGATTGTATCCCCATTTGCCGAAGCGCGTTCGTGCGCGCCTCTACAATGAATGCGAGATCTTTGTAGGTGTAAGAGAGATTTTCAAAACGAATGGCTTCGTTATTCAGCAAGGGAATATTCAATGTAGATTCTTTAATAACTCCTCTACTTTATCTTCTGACATAAAATGAATCGCCTCGATGAGGCGCTGCTCTACAAGGGCGGAGAGTTTTTGCACGGTTGCTTGTTCCATGACTTCATGAATCTCTAATTCAATGGGATAACAATCTTTCAGGGAGGCTACGATTTGTGTGGCTAAAAGGGAATGTCCCCCCAATTCGAAAAAGTCGTCTTCGATTCCGATTTGCTCTAGCCCTAAATGTTTTTGCCAGATCTCCGCTAGTACTCTTTCAATTTTTGATTGTGCAGGGGCAAAGGCGCAGCTAAGTTGCGGCCGCTCGTAAGAGGTCGAGACAGGCGCTTGAGGGGTGGTCATTGAGAGATCGAGAAGGCGAGCGGGGATCCAATATTTGGTTTTCGCAAAAAGGTGCAGGGGTCTGGATGGGCGGATTTTTGGGTTCTCTCTTTCGGGCGCTTGCTCCAAAATAGCATGCGCATTCGTTCCTCCAAATCCGAAGGAGCTTACGCCTAATCGTCGGGGAAGATGGGTGCTTTCCCAGGCTTGAGGTTCTTTGTTTACCCGAAATGGATGAGAGCCTACCTCCGGATGAAACGCTTCAAAATGGAGGGTGGGAGGGATCATTTTGTGCTGTAAGATGAGAGCTCCTTTGATGAGCCCTGCAATCCCTGAGGCTTGATCTAAATGCCCCATGTTTGATTTGAGCGAGCCGATGAACCGGGAGCTTGTTTTACATCCATGTGCTTCGAAGACTTTTTTGAGTGCAGCAAGTTCAATGAGATCGCCAAGAAACGTTCCCGTTCCGTGTCCCTCGATATATCCAATCGTATCGCCTTGGATTCCAGCTGCATTGAGTGCTTTTTCTATCACTCTCATTTGGCTTTCCATGCTTGGCGCTGCAAAACTTGGTTTGGAAGCACCGTCATTATTGATTGCAGTTCCAAGTATTACTGCGTGGATCGGGTCTTTATCTTTGAGAGCATCTTCCAATCGTTTGAGCAAAACGACGCCGGCTCCATCTCCACCTAGCGTCCCGCGCGCTTTGAGATCGAATGGGCGGCACTTTCCGTCGGGTGAGAAGACCCCCCCTTCTTGATAAAAATAGCCGGTGTTCGGGAAGACAATAGAGACTCCTCCAGCGAGCGCCATATCGCATTCCTTTGAGAGGAGCGCTTGGCAGGCTTGATGCACGCAGACGAGAGAGGTGGAGCAGGCCGTTTGAATCGTCATGCTCGGGCCGCAAAAGTTCAATTTATAAGAGACTCTGGTGGCTAGAAAATCTTTTTCGGAATGCATGGCAAGACCGTGCACTTCTGTTAAGATCTTATCATTGGCAAGAACGTGAAACAGTAAATAGGTGTTTTGATTGGAGCCTGCAAACACTCCGATGGAACGGGTGCATTCTCTAGGATCATAACCTCCGTTTTCGATCGCATGCCATGCGCATTCTAGGAAAATACGCTGTTGGGGATCGATGAGTTCAGCTTCTTTAGGGCTGTAAGAGAAAAAAGAGGCGTCAAAATGGTCAAATGAAGAGAGAAGGCCTCTTCTTGGAACAAAATAAGGATTGTGGATGAGCGATTCTGGCAAGCCTTGTTGTCGTAATTCTTCGGGGCGAAACGTCGTGATGGTTTCTTTGCCCGATTTGAGCGCATCCCAGAATTGATCGATATTGGCAGCTCCTGGAAAACGACCTGCCATTCCAATAATTGCGATTTTCATCGGTTGATTTCAGCCTCTTGTTGAACGGGTAGCGCGAGGTGTAGCTCGGAAAGAATGGCTTCCACAATAGCTTTAATCGTTTGATATTTAAATAGATCAACAAGAGGGAAGTCGATATCGAATCGCTGTTGCATGAGCCCCTTCATGCGCATGAGGGTAAGAGAGTTGCCGCCGAGATCCTGAAATGCATCTTGAAGACCTACATTCGGCGTTCCCAGAAGTTCAGCCCAAATCTCTTGCAAGCCCCTTTCCAATTCTTGCCGCGATAAGGGCAAATGAGTTCCTACATTCGAGTCCCAATTGTTCAAAATGACAGATATTAAAGAGCTTATAGTGTCAAGTATTTGTTGAGCGCCTTTGAGTGAGAACTTCGATTCATCAAAGAGCAGTCGCACGAGGAGTTGCTGGCTCGGAAATACCATCAGCGTAAGAGGGTATTCCACTTTTTCTTTCGTCTCAATGCTCACGAGTTTTATAGCCTTGTCGTCTCCCTTCTTGTCCTCTATAGGATAGTTTTCGATGACGACAACGCTCTGAAAGAGTGGCTGTTTTCCTTGAATTGAGGCGAGAGGGACATGATGATAAGGCTGCATTCGAATTTGTAGGTCTTGGATGTGTTTAAACCAAGAGGATAAAGGGTGTAGGCGATCTATTTTGATCCTTTGCGGAACTGTATTAATACATAGGCCTACAATGGATTCTATTTCGGGAAGATCGAGGTTTCTTCCTGATACGGTGATCCCGAAAACGATATCTTTTTCACCTGAAAAATGACTGAGTACGAGCGCCCAAATTCCTTGCATGAAGGTGGCAATTGTAAGGCGTTCCTGAGATAACCTGCTCATGAGCGCCTGATGCATCTCCGGAGTCAGGCGAAGATCGTGTGAAAAACAGCCATTTGCTTCCGAAAGAGTTAGATCAGGCAGAGGGGTTGGCTTTCGATGGCCTGCGAGAAATGTTTGCCAAGCTTTCACGGGGGGAAGAGAAGTCAAGGCTTTGACAAATTGTTTGAACGAGATGGCCGTAGGTAGCAATATTTGATTTCCTAGGCTCAATTGTTCATAAATCATAAACCAGTCGCGAAGAACGATCGACAGGGACCATCCATCCATAAGGATATGGTGATACGTCCAGAGAATGCGCGTTGTATTCCCTAGTTTTGCTATGTAGAATCTCATCAGCGGAGGAAATGATAAATCAAACGGTTTAAGTCGATCTTTTTGAACCGCGGCGTCGAAATCTTCTGTCTCGATTTGGGCCCAAGGCACATCCGGCGAGGGTTCTATCACTTGTACGGGATGTTTCAGACCCTGAGTGTGAAAGCTTGTGCGCAAGATTGGATATCTCTCTAAGATCAGGCGAAAGCTTTGCTGTAGCCGATCGAGATTTAAGTTGCTTTCTATCTGTAAAACACACTGTACCAGATATTTATCAGATGTAGGGTTAAGGAGAGAGTGGAGAAGTAGCCCTTCCTGCAACGGCGTAAGAATGTAGACATCATCGATTCGTTTGCAGTTTTTTTGCAACTGTTCTAGATCGGTTTTTTGTAGAGCAGCAAGTGGAAAATCAGCAGGGGAAAGGCTTCTTTCGTGTAAATTTCGATGCAGATAGATCTGAAAGCGCCCTGAGAGATGAGCAATCGTCTCGTGATTATGAAGATTGGGAGAAAAGGTCCAATATACGTGGAGTTTGCGGTTCGTAACGAGGGCATTGATTTCGATCCAGTGTGTTCTTTCGGCGTTGGGATCTCGATTGCAGATGGGAGGATTGGCATCCATGCCAAACTGCGTTGCGGAGCGAACATCATCGTCCATGACCCCTAAGAAGTTGAAGAGGATTTGAGTCGCATTTTTGAATTTTTCTTGGCGCAAAAGAGAAAATGAGAGGGCGTGGTGAGAAAACTGTCTAAGTTGCTCTTGAAGAAAGTCCAAAGAAACGCCAGGCTCTGCAAAGATCGGATATATTTGCGTAAACCAGCCGATGGTATGGTAAACGTCCAACGAAGAAGGTCGGCCTTGTTGTTCCAATGCGATGCAAACCGGTTGCTGATCATTCCATTCTTGCAGCGTTTGAATTAAAACCATCGTAAGAAAATCATCTAGGCGTTGATGATTGGTAGAGCCGATATCGCAGATGGATTCGACTGTGACGGAATCTTTTTCTAGATTTGAGCCGTCTGAGTGATCGCAGGGAATGGGTTTTGTCGTGTGCCATGGGATAGAGTCCCAGAAGATCAATTCGTTCTGTATTGTTGGACTTTTTTTGAGCTCTTGTAAATGAAGGGACCATTCTGTGAAAGAATGGGACGAGGGCGCAGAAGAGAGGGCTTCTTTGGTTTCACATAGAATTTCAATTTCATTGAGAAGAATATGCCACGACATCTGATCCATGACGAGGTGATGTGCAATGATCAATAAATGATGTCGGTTCTCTTCCAGCCCTTCAATGAAGGTAAACCGAAATAAGGGGCCATTCTCCAAATCAAGTCGTCTGTGCTCTTCATTGATGGCTTGTGAAAGTGCTTGTTTTTTGACTTCTCGATGCGTCGAAAAAAGGGAAAGCCGAGAAATTTCGAAGGGTTTTTCTTGAGCTGTAAATTGTTCCCACCGATCTCCCTTCTTTCTAAATCTTAGCCAGAAACAATCATGTCTTTCTGCGAGTTCATAGAGAGAACTCTCGGCAAGAGGGGTCGGTAGAGTAAATAATACCCAGTGGTTCCAATGTGCGGGATTTGGGATGGACTGTTGGAAGAACCATTGTTGAATCGGAGTTAGTGGAATTGTGTCTTGAGTAAAAGCGCGAGGCGATCGCACAGCAGGGGTGGAATTTTTAGCGGCAATTCTTTCTAAAGTCTGTTCTGTAAATACATCTTGAACGGTAAAGGAGAGCCCTTTTCGCTTTGCAAGAGAGACCATTTGTAGAGCGCGAATGGAATCTCCCCCCAGCTCAAAGAAATTGTCGGTGCGGCGTACCGCTTCTACATGAAGAAGCTGCGTCCAAATTTCTTGGAGAGTCTTTTCTTCGCTTGGGATTTGCACAGGCTCTGATTCGGAAGATAATTCAGGTTGGGGCAGCATATTACGAGCAATTTTCCCCCTTGCGGATAGAGGCATTTTAGAAAGAGTTACGAAAAAGCTCGGAATCATGTAACTTGGCAGACGATCTTTCAAAAATTCTTTATATGTATTAGCGTTTAGAGGTTGGTTCAATGTAATGTAGGCGCATAATTGATCGCCTCCCCGCAGATTTTTGTGTAAAACAACGACAGCTTCTTTGATATTCGGATGGGCGCGCAAATGGATTTCGATCTCTTCCAGCTCAATGCGAAATCCTCTGAGTTTTACTTGGCTGTCAAGCCGCCCGCCAAACCGAATGGTTCCGTCCAGAAGAAACCAACCTCGGTCTCCAGTTTTATAGAGACGCGGGTGAAAGGGGGTGGAAATGAAACGTTCTTTAGTGAGTTTTGGGTCTTGCACATATTCCAAAGCAAGACCATCGCCTCCGATATAGATCTCGCCTGGCACTCCGATAGGTACGGGGTTTAGATGCCGATCTAAAACATAAACTTGCGCATTGGCGATAGGCTTTCCGATCG
This sequence comes from uncultured bacterium, assembly GCA_963716985.1. Lineage (GTDB taxonomy): Bacteria > Chlamydiota > Chlamydiia > Chlamydiales > SM23-39 > JAJZPH01. The sequence continues at coordinate 895,298 of OY970323.1, forward strand.
GGATAGAACTGGTTTGTAGATCTTCTAGGCAAATCGGATGATAACAGCTGAACGTAGTGCCTTCGGTGGGTCCGTACCCATTGATTAGGCGGCAATTGGGATGCATGCGAATAAATTGAGCAGACTGCGCCTCAGACACGACGTCACCTCCCACCAAAAATTGACAGAGAGAAGAAAGTCTTCGCATCGCTTCGGTGTCCATGCTTTGAAATAAAGCGGCTGTCATCCACAAAGTGGAGACCTTGTGTTTCTCGATAAGAAGCCCCAATTCATCAAATCCCAAAAGACGAGCCGGAGCAATGACCAAACGTCCCCCGTTTAAAAGGGGGCCCCAGATTTCAAACAGCGCTGCGTCGAAATTAAGAGGAGCAAATAGAAGAAATGTCTCGTTTGGTCCAAAATGAGCGTAATTTGTATTACAGACAAGGCGAGAGATGTTTCGATGAGAAATTACGACTCCTTTGGGAGTCCCGGTTGAGCCAGATGTATATAGGATGCAAGCTGCATCTGTCGCTTGTGCAGAACTTGCATATTCGAGAAGTGATGCACCCTCTTGCGCCATGTTTGCAATCGGTTCCAAAGTGTATAAAGAAACAGCCAATTTTTGAATGACCTCTAGCGGGAGATCTTTGGTAACGATCAGAGAAAGATTGGCCGAATCAGCGATGTGTCGAATGCGATCCAGAGGGTGGGCAGGATCGATAGGAACGTAACATGCTCCAAGCTTTAACAGGCTCAAAATGGCTACAATGAATTCAATGGAGCGATCCGCATACAGTCCAACAGTGAAACCCTTTTGAATCCCGAGCGATTCGAATTTTTGAGAGAGTAGATGGATATATTTACCCAGCTCATGATAGCTAATGGAGCGTCTCTCATCTTCCAGAGCTATGGACTGTGGAGTTAGATTTACTTGTTTAAGAAAGATCTCGTAAATCGAAAGGTCTTTCGGATAAGAAGATGTGGTTTGATTCCATTCTGTGAGCATGGTTGTTTTCTCTTCTCGAGAGAGAAGATCTAGTTGCTGAACAGCCGTGTCCATGTGATCCAGGGCATTCTCTAACAAAATGACAAAGTGAGAGGCCATTCTTTCAATCATCGAATGATCCAGAGCATCTGCTTTATAATCGAACCAAGCGTGAAGATTTTGTTTGCCTAGAGTCATTTCTAGGGAGAGTTCATAACGAGAGGTTCTTAGATGAAGCTCCTGAAAGCTGAAAGATTCATCTTTTAAATCAGACGTAGGATCTTTTTCGAAGCTGAATGCGGCCTGAAAAAGAGGAGAAATGAGAGGATCTCTGGGAGCATGAATATGGCGCAGTATCTGCTCGAAAGAGACATTACTGTGATCATAGGCTGCAAGTAAAGTAGCTTTGATTCGAGTCAAATAGTCTCGGAACGTAATTTCCTTAAATAAATCGATGACGATTGGCAATGTATTGATGAAGCAGCCGATCAGATCTTCCGTTTCTTTTGTCTGTCTGCCTGCTGTAATAACGCCGATGGCAAAGCTTTCTTGGCCGGAGTATCTTTCGAGCAAAATGCTATAGACTGCAAAGAAAATCATGAAAGGGGTGGTCTGTTCTTGTTTTGCAAGGTCTTTGACACGAATGACAAGGTGTTCAGGGATTGTAAATGCAACGCGCCGCCCTGCAAATGAGGGCATTTTGGTCGCACTTCGGGGCAGTTCTAACACAGGAGGAACAATCTGAAGCGTGCGTTCCCAAAATTGCAGATCATCCGCGTAGCTTTTTTGACGTTGATCAATCGCGTAATCGGCATATTGAAATGTTGGTGGAGAAAGAGTTTGTGAGCGTAGGATAGAAAATACATTTTGCATGAGTATGCGAGTAGAGACGCCGTCGCAGATCAAATGGTGCATGACGACTAAGACGCGATATTCTTGCTCTTTAATTTTCACACAGAGAATGCGCAAGAGACGTCCTGTTTCAAGATCGAAAGAGCGTCGGGCTTCTTGCTCGCATGTCTGATGAAAGATTTGTTCTTTTTCTTCTTTGCTCAAATGACTCAAATCGAGGAAGTTTCGATTTATAGGTGCTGGAGGCAAAACCGTTGCGTAAGGAACCCCCTCTTCTGCAGAGAATGCCGTACGAAGAATCTCTTGGCTTACAATGACTTCATCCACAGCGCGATAGAATAGGGTGGGATCAAAGGCTCCTAAATGAGTGGCAATCCCTGCAATATTAAAGGAGAATTGATTTTCTGATTTTTCTAAAAACCAGATTCCTTCTTGCGCGTAGGACAAGGGGATTTTATGATGAGAAAGGGGCAAACGAGTTCTAGTTTCTTGTGGTGTAGCTACAAGTTCTAGACTTTGCGCAAGATGCTCAAGGCTCATTTCCTGTAGAAGCTGAGACATTGCAACTTGAATGCCTATTTTGACAGCCAATAGATTTTTAAGCTCCGTTGCCATCAAAGAATCTAAGCCCATTTGCGCAAGGGAATGAGTCATGACAATTTCTTCTTTTGCAATCTGAAGAACAGAGGCGGCATACTCTTTTAGTTGTTCCAGTAGGGAAAGCACGGGTTTTGAAACAAGAGAGTTGTTTTTCGAATGAGAAGCGGGCATTGAGCCAAGTTCCCTAATCATGGGTGGAGAATAGGCTCTGGAGCGATGAACTTGAGACCAGTCTGCAGCGGTCACTACGACAGAGGGAAGATTGCTTTGCAGGATTTGCCCCATGATGTCCCAACAGAGGTAAGGCTCCATCGGGAACATGCCCCGTTTGGCATGCAGATTTTTATTCTCCAAGGCGGCAGCCATTCCGAGCTGCACCGGTCCCCAATCAATAGAGAAGGCGGGAAGGTTTTGCCCACGCAAGAAATGGACAAATGCATCCAAGAAAGCATTTGCTGCGGCGTAGACGCTCTGCCCGATGATGGGGAGAGTGGCTGCTAAAGATGAAAAAAAGAGGAGAAAGTCAAGCGGCTCATCCTTAAAGGCTGTACAGAGGTTTATAGCCCCGTCTACTTTGGGAGGCAAGATCGCTTGTATATGTTCTTCGGTCACAAGAGGAATGGGAGCGTCTTTGACCGCTCCTGCTGCGTGTATAATTCCTTGAATAGAGGGAAGACCCTTTTCTTTTCTCTGTTGCAGCAGGTTTGTGAGCGAGGCGAGATTGGTTGTGTCAAGCGTTAGACTCTCTATTTGACAGCCTTGCGATTCGAGAGTGAGGATTTTTTGAATGGCCTGAAATCGGGGGTGTTCGGCGGAGATACTTTTCCACATTTCTTTTGAGGGAATTTCGTTGACTCCCGTAAGAATCAAATGGTGTGCCCCCCGATGAGCCATCCATTGCGCAACAGAGAGTCCCAACTCTCCTAATCCCCCTGTGATTAAATATGCAGCACCTGCCCGGAAAGAAATCGGCGGAACAATCGGCAATGGGGCTTTTTTAAGCCTAATCTGATAACGAACGTTTTGTCGCCAAGCAATTTGATCTTCTGAATCGAGCCACATCTCTAAAATGCGCTGTGCCTCCACTGAAGAAGAAGCCTCCGCGAGATCAAGGTCGATCAATTTCCCTTTGAGCGCAGGATGTTCAATATGCGCTGCGGCCCTTGCAAGGCCCCAGATAAGGCTTTGGTATGTAAGAGAGATGGGTTCATCTCCGATTGCTTGAGTTCCTCTGGTTACAAAACAGAGAGTAGGAGCAATGCTTGCTTCTATACAGATCTGAGTAAGTGCCAAAGCTTCTGCAAACGGCTCTGGCATTAGGGCGATGACATTCCATTTGCGAGAGGATAGATTTTCTTTAAAGGAGATAAAATCGCAACTCTTCTCGATTTGTACGACGTGATCTCCTTTCCTTGTTAAAATCTTTTTTAATGCGTTGGAGAGCTTCTCTTTCTTGCCAAAAATGAGCCAAGGGTTATGTTTTTCATCCACCGATGATGGCGAAGGATTTGAGCTCTTTTCCCAGTTTAGAGCAAGGACGGAGGGAGTGGGCGAATCGAAAACAGTCAATAATTGAAGGGAGGTAATTCGAGCAAGCAAGCGGCCTGTCTGATCTAGCAATTCTAGGTGAATGTGCAAAGAGGCGTCTTGTCCTTCTAAATATGCATATCCGTAAACCCAAGAAGATGAAGGGAGAGCGAAACATTCAAATTTTTTAACGCCTATCGGCAAACGTCGTTCATGCCCTTCGCCTGCCTTGCCGAGGGAAGAGGCCATCTGAAAGAGCGCATCGATGCAGATGGTCCATGGATGAGTAGATGGGCACTCAATTTTTGCGATCGCTTCGGAGATTCCTAAATGAATGTCTTGTAGAGCTTGAAAAGCAACTCCGTAATGCAACCCTTGCATAGACATAGTTCGGTAATGATTTTTGGCAGAAAGAACATTGGGACATGCAGCGAGAATTTTTTCAGGGTTTTTATCGGGCGGAATCTGGACAGAGGAAATGATAGAACCCGTTGCAAAACTCATTTGAGAAGTGTGTACTTCAAATTGGATTTCGGCAGGTTCATCCGTCAAGGAGAGCTGAATCGAGTCGGTTTGAGGGAGTTTTAGCTTGTGAAGGAAGCGAATATTTTGTAATTGGATTGGAGTCGAGATGCCTCGCTTTTGAGCCGCCTCCAGAACCATTTCTAGGTAACCTGATCCTGGAAACACCACATCAGTTCCAACTTTGTGGTCGCTAAATAGAGCGCTTTTAGGAATGTCCACATTCCACACATGGAGCAAGGGCGTTTTGATCGGATTTATGTAGGAGCTTAATAGATTGCTCGCGATGTTTTTTTGCGTCTCAATCCAAAAGTGTTTTTTATTCCAGGTTGTGGTCGGCAAAGAGAGGGGAGGAGCTTGCGCGGAGGCTGGAGTGGAAGAGAGCACCACATGTCCGTTTGTTCCACCGAATCCGAAAGCGCTTACGCCTGCAATGAGTTCTTGGGATAAATCGGGCCACGCACCGGATGCGGTAATAACCTCAAAAGGAGATGACTCTTGTGGGATAAGAGGGTTTAAATTTTGGAAATGCAAACTTTTCGGAAGCTTTTTGTGATAGACGGCAAGGCTTGTTTTGATGACCCCGGCAATCCCTGCTGCAGCTTCCGTGTGGCCTATATTTGTCTTTACCGATCCGACAAAACATTTTGAGAGAGGCGATCTCTCCTCCTTGAGAACGGCGGTGAGAGCTTGCGCTTCAATAGGGTCTCCGATTTTCGTCCCCGTGCCGTGCAATTCAATATATTGCACTTGAGAAGGGGATATGCGCGCTTGTCGATAAGCTTCTCGCAAAACTGCTTCTTGCGCTTTAGGATTTGGCGCCATGGTGCCGTTTGTTCGTCCATCCTGATTGATCGCAGAGCCTTTGATGATCGCATAGATGCGATCTTTACTTGATATGGCATCCGACAGGCGCTTTAGGACGACGATACCTGCTCCTTCGCTGCGAACGAAGCCATCGGCGTTGGCATCAAACGTTTTACATCTGCCATCCTTTGATAGAGCTTGAGCCCGTGAAAAAAAAATCGAGCTATCGGGAGTGAGCAATACATTGACACCTCCGACTAGTGCGATGCTGCATTCTCGCGCCTTAAGGCTATGGTTTGCCAGATGAAGAGCTACCAGAGAGCCGGAACAGGCCGTATCAATGGCAAGGCTTGGACCATGAAAATCGTAAAAGTAGGAGAGGCGATTGGCCACCATGCTGTGCGCCGTTCCAGAGCCAGAATAGGCTTCTATACGCTCGGAATTAGAAAAGACCAATTTTCCATAATCATCACTGAGAGTCGCAAGAAATACGCCTGTATTTGATCCTTTTAAACAATGCGGCTCAATGCCAGCATCTTGCAGAGCTTCCCAAGATGTTTCGAGCATGAGGCGCTGTCTCGGATCCAAATGAAAAGCTTCTCTGGGAGAGATGCCGAAAAAAGAGGCGTCAAATTGATCTAAATGATCAAGAAATCCTCCCCAACGCGAATAAATTTTTCCTTTGGCCGATGGATCGGGATCGTAAAGGCTGGCCAGATCCCAACGTTCGGCAGGAACCTGGGTAATCGCATCGACTCCCTCCCAACAGAGATCCCAAAAAGCTTTTAAGTTTTTAGCCATCGGAAATCTGCATGACATTCCAACAATTGCAATATCATCTTGCATAGATTGCGAAGAATTAGAGAATTGCGTAGATATTTCATTAGAAAGAAATCGAGAAAGTTCCTCGATTGAGGGGTATTCCCATCCTAGAGTTAAGCGGAGCGATCGGTTGTATTCTGTTTCTAGGGATTGCACTAAGGCAATTAATTGAGAAGATGTGAGGCCATAATGATCAAAAGGGAGATCGATTTGAATGGAGCTAATATCGAGGCCTGTTTGGTTTGCAATAAATTTAGTAATAAAAGAGTGAAATTTATTCATGCATTTCGTTGAGAGGATTGAATTTTTAGCAAAGCAAGGGTGTAGAAGATGAGAGAAAAACAGAGTAGAATAGCAATGGTTGGGAGGATCGCAGAAACGGTATAGCCTCTTACTAAGACGTCTTGAAAACCTTTTAAAGCCCAAGCGTGAGGAGTGAGAAAGGAAATGCTTTGGAGCAATTTGGGCATTTCAAAGAAGGGGATAAAAATCCCGCCCACTGTTGCCATGCAGATAAGAATAAGACTGGATAGAGGACCCATTTGTTCCGTTGTTTTAGAGATCGATGCGATTAAAAGTCCGAGCGAGTTCGCTGTCGCTGCAGTAGCGAAAGTAACCAGTAGTAGTCCTGGTAGGCACTTTTCTAGCACTATATTAAAGACGAAGGAGCCGAAAAGGAACATGAAGGCCACTTGAACCAAATTTACTAGATAAAATGGAGCAAGCTTACCAATTAACATTCGGGCGGGAGAGATGGGAGCGGTCATCAATCGATCGTAGGTGCCTCCTTCTCTTTCTCTCAAAATCGTCGTGCCAATCACTTGCACAATAAAAAAAATGCCAAAAATCGTATAGCCCGGGACATTTTGCTCTTCTGCGCTGATGGGGCGTGTTAGTTTCATCCCCTTAGGGGCAATTCTTGCAAAATGAACGGCATCGTAGATGGGACTGTCGATCGAGCTTATTTGAGCGTTTCCGGCTTTTACTCCGGCCACATATCCGGCCACATTCATGATATGCATTTTGATGAGGCGCTCGATGGGATTTAGATTAGATCCTCCGGTGGCAGGATCGGCAATAAACTCTACCAGGGGCCTAGATTCTGTTTGCAATGCACTGGAGAAATTGGAAGGGAATTTTAAAACGAGTGAATAGGAAGAACTGCGTTTAAGTAAGAGTGTTTCGCTCTCTTTTTCTTGAATTGCGGAACCATCGATTTGATCGACGACAATCAGTCCCTTTTCTTCTCGCAACTGATCGATGATATAGGATGCAAGCGGGCCTTGGTCTTGGTTTACGACGAGGATTTTTGCGCTGGCAACGCTCTGGTTACCGACGCCCGCATAAGTCATCAGGAGGACAAAAACAATCGGTAGAATGAAAAGAACAGACAAGACGCCTCGATCTCTACAGATAAGTTTTAGCTCTTTGATGGTAATTGCAAGTAGTTGCCGAAGCATTTTATCCGTCCTGTTGATCTCGCAGCTCTTTGCCGGTGAGTTTCAGAAAAACCGTCTCCAAGGAAGGATTAGAAATATTGAGAGAAGAAATTTGGATGTCGAGTTTGTCTGTTATTCCGAGGAAAGACTGGAGAACTTTTTGTGGCTCTTTCGTCGTGATTTCTAGAGAAGAGTTTTTTAAATTAACCTCAGTAATAAAATCCATTTGCGATAAGATGTCCACCAAAGGGCGTTTGTTTTCCCCTTGGATGCCGACTCGAAAGAATGCCCCACCGATTGATTCGCAAAGATTTTGCGGGCTGTCCATGGCAATAATTTGTCCTTGATCGACAATGGCCACGTTTTTGCAGAGGCGCTCCGTCTCCTCCATATAGTGGGTGCTGTAGATGACTGTTGTCCCTGTTTGGCTAAGCTGTTCAATGCACTCAAAAATGGAATTACGGCTATGGGGGTCGACTCCCGCAGTCGGCTCATCCATGAGCAAAATTTTAGGTTCGTGAAGCAGCGCAATTGCGATGTTTAAACGTCGCTTCATGCCGCCTGAATAGGTCTCTACGATGTCTTTTGCGCGATCGATTAAGCCGACGACTTTTAGTACATGTTGGATACGCTTTTTGGCAGCGTCGCCAAGAATTTGATAAATTCCGCAAAAGAATTGAAGGTTTTCAAGGGCAGTTAATGTGGGGTAAAAAGCTAAAGACTGAGGGACGTAGCCGATTAGGCGTTTGATTTGATTGCGGTGGTTAGAATAGGCGAAGCCATGGATCAGAATGGAGCCATTGGAGGGACACTTGATCCCCGCAAGCATGGATAAAATAGAGGTCTTTCCCGCGCCATTCGGGCCTAGCAGCCCAAACACTTCTCCTTGCGCAACCTGAAAGGAAACACCTTTTACGGCAATCACATTTCCATAGTTACAGCGGACATTATTACATACAATTGCTGATGCCATGGGAAACATGCTACGCAAATCCCTTATTTATTGCAAAGAATTAGCAGAGGATTTTGCGCGTTAGTAGCTATTGCGCCAGCCCACCCAGTTCCCACGGGAAGCGTGCAGAGAGTCCATTGATCCAAGGAAAAGCTGTCGTAATGATCCTGCCGGATCACCTCGACATTGCGAATGTCGGTATTTAGGCCGCTTCCTAGCGCTTTTACATAAGCTTCTTTGAGCGTCCAGGCTTGGAAAAGCTGGTCCTTTTTGGCGTGTTCAGGTAATTTATTGTAAATTGCAGATTCTTGTTCTGAGAATATTATTTTTGACAAATCTTTATCTTTTGAATGTCGTTCTATATCGATTCCTACTTGTGAATTCGTGGTTAGAGCAATGGCAAGGCGGTCATGGGAATGGGAAAGGTTGAAGTGAAGAGGTGAAAGATGTTTCGAATGCAGAGATGGCTTGCCAAACGGATTATAGATGAACTCGATTTGGTGAGGGGAAGTATTTAAATGGATGCCTAAGATTTCTCTCAGACGACCTCGCGCTGCAATAAATCGAGTCTGTAGCTCTTCAGTCTTATATCTCGCTGCGCGTTCCTTTTCCGCAAGGGATAGATAGCTTGTCAGTAGGGCAAGTTTGGAGGAGTGAGTGAGGGACTCAAGCCAAATAAAGATTTTATCCAAATCTAGAAGCTTTTTTGAGTGTGGATTCGGGGGAGGCAAGATCTTCATTCAATAGTGCTACTTGTTCATCAAGCTTTTGATCATCATCATTCCAGAGCCAGGGTTTTTTAGGTTCTGAAGGATGTTGAGTGATTTCCCTCACTGTTTGGTAAAGAACCTGTGTAGCGGGCGATATAAAAGATTTTCCTTCGTAGTTCCCGAACATTTTTTGAGAGCGGAGATCGATTGCCTGGACTGCAAACAGCAGGGCCAGGGAAAGATACTGTCGGAATAGTTCTAATGATTGACGAGTGAGATTCGCTGAATTAAACCCTTGACTATTGATGTTCTGATTGAATTGTTCTGCATGCGTTGGGAAACGATCAGCAATTGAATGCCCATAGAATTCCAATAGGGGAAGGATGGAATTGCCCACAATTTGAAGCCCTTTCATTCCCATATTGATAGGGCGTTCAAGATTTCCCACAAGACAAGGAGATAAGCCATTGCTAAATTTGGGCTCTACCAGTAAAGCAATTTGCACGTCTAAGCCTTTTGTTGTAAGGCTTAACATCATGCGCAGCTGATCCATTCCGATTCCGATGTATTCTCCCAGAAAATTCCCTCCATAGAAAATTTCTCCAGTATCCGGATTCATTAGGGGGTTATCATTGGAGGAGTTCATTTCGACTTCGATTTGCCGTTTTAGATTCCATAAATTCTCAAAAATCGGTCCTAAGTATTGGGGCAAACAGCGCGATGAGTAACGATCTTGTACCAGATCGTCTTTTGCATTCCTGTCAAATCCATCGTTTCGACGGACCAAAAGAGAGTTCTCTAACAGATGGAATATTTTTTCAGCAACCCATAGCTGCCCTGGATGGGGTTTAATCTGGTGCAAATATGGATGAAATGAGAGAGTTGTTCCATGAAGTCCTTGAATGAACATGGCCTGAATATGCAGCGCAAGCATGAGGAGCTCCTCGGCTTCTTTTACACAGCCTGCTCCGATTGCTGTCATCATGGAAGTGCCGTTTAACATGGCGAGAGCTTCTTTTGGTTCTAACGATAAAGGCGATAAATTCAGCTTCTTTAGCGCTTCAGTGGCTGGCAATAGCTTTCCGTTCATATCGACCTTATAGTTGGCTTCATGGCCAACAAGAGCGCCTGCGATATAAGACAGTGGCACTAGATCTCCACTTGCACCAATTGATCCTAACTCAGGAACGCAAGGTGTTATTCCTTCATTAACGAAAGTGACCAACCGCTCGATTAGAGAGAGACGAATACTAGAATTCCCCCGCAAGTGCGAATTTGCCCGAAGAATCATTGCTGATCGAACGTCTTGTTTGGGAAGATATTTCCCCGCGCCGGCTTTGTGGATCCATAGCATATTTTGTTGCATATGGGCAGCGTTTTGGGGGGAGATGAGGTGATTAGCCATCCCACCAAAAGCAGTGGTGACACCGTAAATTGTCTCTCCAGATGCAACCGCTTGCTGCATTTTTTTATGTGATAATTCAATTCGATTGAGAATAGTCGAATCTTTTGTGATGGACACTGTAGAATGTCTGGTTGCAGCCGATATTAATTGGTCGATTGTTAAATTGTTTCCGTTTAATTCTATTGATGCTTGTTTCATTGTTTTGCTTATTTTTTCAGCCATCTCTTTTCCAGATGTTTTACAAAAGAGATGGCCGCCTTTAAAAGTTTCAAAATAGAAATCGCTTTTTGTATATTGTTTCCATTGTCTTATTTCACTAGCAGAAGCAAAGATATCTTCACTGCCGCCAAAAGCGAAAATGGGTATTGTCATGTTAGATAGGCTAGATATTGTATGACTTTCACAAACCGAAAAATCAGCACGTATGATGTGCAGAAACATATCTAATATGTCGGGTGATTTTAGAATATTTTCTGGCAATTCTTCTAATTTCCGAATTTGATTTAGTAAATCATTTTTTGGTAATAATGCCATTGCGGGAAGTTGAGAAGGGAGATGGGGAGCTCTCATAGCGGACAAGAAGAGGTAATTTGCTTTTTTTTGAAAGTAGGATTCTAGGTAGCGAGCTAGTTCGAAAGCAATCAAAGCTCCCATTGAATGGCCGAAAAAGGCAAATGGGATATCCAAGTGATCGCGAATACCTTGTGCAATAGCAGGTATGAGTTCGTTCATGCTATGGTAAGCAGTCTCATTGATTCTGGTGCCCCGGCCTGGAAGTTCGATAGTGCACATATCGATTTCAGGAGACATATGGGGCTCCATAGAGCGATATGCAAAACTGCTCCCTCCTGCGAAAGGAAAGCAAAAAAGGCGTGCAGCAGCGGGATAATTTCTTTTCTGTGCTGAAGGGATCCAGGAATTCTTGGGCATCATGAAGCAAAAAAGGCGATGAGTGCAGTTTCTATAAGGATGATGAGATAAATGCCGCAGAGACGTAAGGCATCTTTATCTCCAAGTATTCTTAACGGGTTTTTCCAAATGACAGTTGATTCCAAAACTTCAACCCCAAGATGGCTTATGAATACCATCCCCCCCATAATAAACATGTGAACTGTGGGAAGGTGGTGTATGCTCCTGAATACACTCGTTCCTTGCCAAAAAAATAGGGTAGCTAGTAAGCAAAAGAAGGTGGCTATATAAAAAGGAGAGAGAATGAACTCTTCGAGCTTTTTGTTAATGCTTTCTCTGTTCCCTTTAGTTTTTATTCCGGTTAGAGTTCCTGCGATTCCGCAAGCCAGATAGCTATAGATTGTAGTGATCCAGAAAATCGGCCAAGCGCTTTTGATTAAGAATAGCCACTGAATATCCATGTAAATGCCTCTGCAAGAATTGGAAGAGTCTAAACGTTTTGTGGTTTTTAGCCAAATGAAAAAATTGTAGATTTTTAAGGAAACGAGGAGAATAATCGCTCCTTATCTTGACCGAGGAGGTTGTTAATGTTTTCAAAGATTCAGAGGGTGTGCGGCAATGTTTTAAACAACGAGCCTTGGGGAATTTCTATCAGGCCTTTTTTAAAATTTAGTGCTTCCTCGTTGGCTTGTGGAAGCCTTGCAAATAGGATGTGGATTACCGCTAATCAACTTGTCGAAGATCCTCACGCAAGGGAACAAGTGTTTCGAGCGGGACAACGTTTATTTGCCTTGATGGCAGAGCAAAAAGATACAGCCGTAGATAGTTTTGCCATGGTCAATCGAGTCGGAGCGATGGCTCTTGGCTTGATTAGTACTGCATTGGCGATAAAGGCTATAACAATTGTTTGGAATCGTAAGGATAGGAGTTGAGGTGATTATGAGTGGAGTTATATTTTCTGCAGTGGCGTCTTTTGCTTGCGCCAGCCTTACTAGGCAGATGTGGCGCAGCGCAAATAAAGTAAGGGAGAATCCAAGAGCGCGTGATCAAGTTTTTAGAGCGGCTCAACGAGTGTTTCCTTCAATTCAGGCAAATCAGAAAGAAGTGATAGTAAATCGTTTTGAATATTGTACTCGAGCGGGATCATTGCTCGCAGGCGGAGGAAGCGCGGTGCTTGCAGCGAAGGTTTTATTGAAAATGATATAGCTGTTGAAATCCATCCTTTACTCACAGTTGCATGGTCAGAAAATCTGCATTCGAGGAAATCATGATGGTCCCTCTGCCAAAATGCATAAGATCGGATTCTCGCTTGCTCTAGAGTTAGTTGCGCCAAACTTGCAATAAATTCTAATCATTTTCATAGATCCTCTAAATGCCAATCCAGTGAAGTTTCTCACCGACGCCATTTTTCGTTCCAACAGTTTGCGATAAAATTCAAACATGTACAACTAATCTCGTGCTATAACAATAGGAGGAGGCATGGAAAAGGTGGAAATGTCGGCAAACTTAAAAGCTGAAGATTTGAGAGGAATCACGATGCGCACGCATAGGCATTGCCAGTCTTATCGGGTTCGCATTCGAATGAAGGGAGGGCAGTATTTTGATAGGTCATTTAAGTCGAAGACCCTAGCTAAAAAATGGAAGAGAGATATGGAATCGGCGATTGAGCATGATCGGTATGAATTCACCAACCCAGCAACCAAGCATACGCTTGCAGAATTGATCGATCTTTACATAGAGAGGGTGCTCCCATCCAAGCCCAAAAATGCGAAGAATACTCGGAGACACCTGATTTGGTGGAAGCAGGAGCTTGGCCATCTTTTTTTGGCTCAGATCCGACCGAGCTTGATTGCGGAAAAGAGGGATGATTTGCTTGCGGGGTTTGTGAGAAAAGGCAAGCTGCGCTCTTCTTCGACTGTTGTCCGCTATTTGAGCAGCCTTTCTCACGTTTTTTCAAAAGCTGTTAAGGAGTGGGAATGGGTGAGAGAGAATCCAGTCCTCAAGATTGAAAAACCAAAGCAGTCGCAGGGACGTAGGCGGGTTTTGGATGAAGGGGAGCAAAAAAATCTTCTCAAAGCATGTGAAGAGAGTGGGTCAAAGGATCTGTTTTTGATCGTTGCAATGGCCCTGGGGACTGGGATGCGCAAAGGAGAGATCATGGGTTTGCGCTGGAAGAATTTGAATTTGCATCTTGCTGCAGAGAAAGGGATTATTTTTCTCGAGAACACAAAAAATGGAAAGCCACGGCCAATTCTTGTCACTGGGCTATTGTTGAATCTTTTGCGAGAGCGGTGCGCAAATCAGCGGGATGACGCTCTGGTTTTCCCTTCTCCCAATTGTCCAAGCAGACCTGTCGACATTCGATCAGCGTGGGAATGCGCCCTAAAAAAGGCGAGCATCGAGGGCTTTGTATTTCATGGATTGCGCCACCAGACAGCTTCCTGTGCAGCTACGATCGAAGATAATCCGCTTGTAATCGGAGAGCTACTTGGCCACGAAACGCTTCAAATGACGAAACATTACGTCCACCTTCCCAGCAGCCACATGCATGCAATGGTAGAGACTCTTCAGACCAAAATTTTTCAAAATTATCGGGAGGAAAAAAATGAACAGCTTAGAAAATGATGATTTTCCCGTTCGCTCGCTTTGGCGACCCGAATTGTTGACCAGTGAAGAGTTGCAGGCGAGTCTGAAAGATGATTATTGGACGGCAAGAATCGCCGCCTATCGAGCTTTGGGCATGAAAACTCCCGATGCGGGTAGCCTTGAAGAGGAGAAACGGCTTTGCCCAGATTTTGAGAAATACCATGCACTTTTTGAATCTTGCTTTGAAAACAAGAAGATAGCGGTCCAGTGCCATTGCTTGGAACAGGGCAAAATGGTCTGTGCCGCAATGCCTGTTGATTGGCTCAAACTCATTCACAAAGGTCGGCTGACCGACGATGGGATTGAGGACAAGGATGTGAAGAAAGCAGGGCTTTACATTTCTCCGGAGCTTACTGCTGCATGGCTTCTAATCGAAGGGAAGGCTTGCTTATCGAAAAGGCGCCCAGCTCACGAGCGAGAAGACATGGTTTTTATATGGAAAGCGGCGAGAAAAGTCCGAAAGAATTTCCCTCATCTACCTCCTCGCATGATCGCGCAGATCGTTCATCAGCACGCCTTGAAACAAAGAAAATACCCTTTCAAGACGGTCTATGGTTGGGTCATTGCTTCCTTTACTCCCATGAATGAATGGTCAGCTCGAAAAAGGCGCGATCGAAATGGTCGTCCGAAAAAAGGAAGCTACCCCAAGATTACGTTTGATTTCTCCTCGTATTTCTCAGATCTCTAATCCACATTCAAGCATCGCTTTTAAAACTTTCGACCGAGGCCATTTTTAATGGCGATGCTTTGCCATAAAATACGGTTATTTAATTCAAACTGCGAGCAACGCAGAAGGAGGACGACATGAGAAACGATAGACAAGATTCAAAAAAGAGTGCTGAGGGAATGGGGGATGAGCCAAAGCAAACACGGTTCATTCCTGCGTCGAAATGGAATGAGTTTCACGAATGGCCGCCTGTCGGAGGGATGCGCCACTTGATCTTTTTCCGTAACGACAACGGATTTGCCAAAGTCTTAAAGCGGCCCAATAGGACATGGCTGATTGATGAAAAGGCTTTCTTCAAATGGGTCTCAGAAAGGAAATATAAGCCTCGCAAAAAAGAGCTGGAGGACATTGTTATCACAAAAATAGCATCTGAATAGGTCGTAAGATGCCGAAGACTGGATTCATAAAGCTTCATCGCGAAGGGCTTGAGTTGCTTGAAGCCAGCCCATCAGCATTCTTGCTCCTGGCTTTGATTGCATTCCGTGCTAGGCGAACAGGGTCAACGTATTCAACGCATAAGCTGAAGATGAATGAAGCAGTCATCGGAGATCATGAGACTATCGGTTTGACCAGGCAGCAGTATAGAGGCGCTATGGAGAAGCTGGAAAAATATGGACTCGCGGTTTTCAAAAGAGATAAGAGAGGAACGATTGTGACTCTGACCAGTACGGCTATCTTCGATATCAATGCTGAATCAGAGGATGATGCCTTCAATAACAAACAGCCATTTCAGAACCTTTTAGGAGCCATTCAGCAACCAACCGACAACCGCAAAGCAACCATATTGGAACCATCTGAACAACCATCAGATTTGTCTATGGAAAATCGAAGAGAGCAACCATCTGAACAACCAACCCGTAACCATCAAGCAACCACTAGAGAACCAGAAAGGAACCAGTTCGTAACCACAAGACAGCCACTAACAAAGAAAGAAGAAAAAGAAGAAGAAAGGGCAGCAGCAGCTCTTTTGCGCACTTTCTACAAATGCTTGGGCGGATTGGATCTGAGCGATCAGGAAAAACGCTCTCTGATGCGCTACGGAGAGAGTCGAGTGGCCCATGCTGTCGAATTTGTGAAGAGGAAGCAAGACGTGGATAGCGTCATTGGGATGTTGACATGGGTATGCCAACAACCGGAACCGCCCGAACTTCCTCGAGAGAAACGGAAAAATCTGACTCCGCAGCAAAAACTCGCCTGGGAGTACAACCAGTTTCTCAGCAGCAATGGCTATGCTGCGTTAGCCAAGCAAAATGAAGAGACGATTCCTAATGACAGGATAATGATTTTAGAGCTGGGTCGGCCGATGTCGATCATTTTGAATCATTCACTTCCGACGTTGCAGGATGATTTTGGTAAGTCCAAAGACGAAATTTTGAAAAGTCAGCGGATTGTTCGGGAGCTTCAGGGCGACAAATTGTCACCGGTTCGGTAGGGCAAATCGGGGGGACTTTGGGGAGGGTTTTGCGGAGCTAGTAAAAAGGAGGGCTTTTTCTGAAAAACCAGCCCCTACATTAGCCAAATATGGTTTGATTCACTTCTCCAGAATTTCACGAATATTAGTAGCTATTTTGAAATTGACTCCAAGAGCTTCGAAATGAGCTTTCCCGCAATCAGTCTTTAAATTTTCGGTCTCTCTTCGTTTGGATGCATCATGCGTGCTTTTAGTTTCACGGATAAGATAGAGCTTTTCGTCGTCTTCAATGGCAACGGCCCAATCTGGATTATAATTTCCAAGAGGAGTGGGAACGATAAATTCCCTTGGTAATTTGCAGAAGAATTTAACGCGTTTATTGGAATCAAGACCTTCAGCTACTTGCCGCTCCAGTTCTGAATCAAAAGGAACGCAGTCGTAAGGAGTGCGATTGTCTTTGCTTTGTATTTCGTAAAGATTGTTCAAATATCCAATGATCTCTTCATGCTGAAAGAGCCTCATCTCATAATATTGATCCTCGATTTGTTCGTACTTGATCCCTTGGGATACCGTTTCATGAAGGGTGCGGGTTATTAGTTTGGCTATTTGGGACATAAAAGCTTGTGGATTGATTAAAAAATCCTGCAGCCGTCCCGATTGCTTGAGAATTTCTACAAGAGTTCCTCGTGTTAGCTCAGTTTCTCGCTGGAGAAAAGCAAGAATGTCTGGCAAGGTATAAGAACTGGTGACCATCGCAGTTTTGCTATCGAGAACTCGTCCGCATTCTACGCCTGCTTTATTAATTTCGATTTCAGTTTTGTCGATTAGAATGCTGATAGGTCGGATAGCATCCATTTTGTGGATTTTTGCAACGGCGCTTCTGATAAGATCTTTAGTTTCAAACTCTACGAAGTAGCGGGTTTTTTTAGAAATTTTCTCCCATAGAATTTTAAAATCTTCGTTCAATTCAATTTGCTTGTTGTATTTGAGAGTTCGACGCTCTCTTGTATTTACGATACGATCTTTGAAAGTATGCCGTTTCAGTTCATCGATAATAGTTGAGGACATATGTTGAAGTGCTTCGGGCAGTTCAAGCTGAAATCCGGGCTTTTCTGGTGCAAATTTGTCCGTGATACGGCCTTGTTTGTCGATATAGCCTTGGTTTTCAAGGGCAACCCAAATTTCTTTGCTAATAGCACCATTAAAGAGAGAGCTGAAAGTGATTGGCTCAATACGTCCAAACTTAATCCCCAGATCATTTTCTATATCTTCTTGAAGTCCCTTGGCATAATCCTGAAAGGGCTCACTTGCGATCACAGTCAATCTATTAATTGCATCATCATGGATACGGTCACCGCAGTGGTTTACTGGCAATCTAAGCCCTCTTCCAAGGGTCTGACGCCGTTCTCGTTCTGCGCCCATATCTCGTAAAGAACAGATCTGGAAAATATTTGGGTTATCCCACCCTTCTTTTAGGGCAGAATGGGTGAAAATAAATCGCAAAGGTTCTTCTTGTGAGAGCAAGCGCTCTTTATCTTTCATAATCAGCTTGTAGGTGTCATCATCTGCTTTGGTTGATCCATTAGTGTCCACTATTTGATTCTTCTTGCGATCGGCAGAAAAATAACCATCATGGAGCTTTTCAACATCAAAAGGAATCAGACCCGCATAGATGGGCCTTTGAGAGATTTTTTGATAAGACTCTTCAAACCACTGTGCAAATTTCCCCTTTTGAGCTTTACCTTGGTCGTCATACAAACGGTAATGTGCAACTTTATCGACGAAGAAAAGGGACAGCACTTTGATTCCTTTGTCTTTTAGTCTGTATTCCTTATGGAAATGTTCTTCAATAGTTCGATGGATTTGCGCTTTGAGCAGCTCATCACCCATCCCGCCCTCTTCTTGCTTAACATGAATGATTTTTCCATTGGAAAACTCAACTCGTTCTAGCCCCTTTTCGGCAGAAATATTTGCCACGATGTAACCATCATAGCCGGGTCGATCTGTATGAGCGCTTACGTTGGTACCTTGATACAGGGTGATCTTCTTTTCTTTGGAGTCATCATCGAAAATTGTCGCTTTGGCATGGGGTGTTTTTGCTCCTTTTGCGTAACCGATCTTATCAATTCGTAGAAAAACTCCATTGAAGTTGTTTTCTGTTCGAACAGAATCCACCTCTATTCGTTTGACGAGCCGCATATCATAGGCGCGAATAGGATCAAGTTTGTAGAGCAGGTTATAAGGAGTCAAATGGGTCGCAGAATAACGAAGACAAAAGAGAGGATTCAAGGTTGTGATTGCCTGTCTCGCCTTGTCCGTGTTGTCTACGCTTTGTGGTTCATCGATAATTACGATCGGACTCGTGGCTTCAATATAATCGATCGGCTTCCGTCCGGACATCTTGTCTTGTTCCTGATTGATAATATTTAGCTCTTTTTGAAAAGCCTGAATATTAATGATCATGATCTGGATGCTGTTATTCAGCGCAAATTGACGAACGCGGCTTAAATCGTTTGAGCTATAGACAAAGTGGTCAAAAGGAACTTTATCGTAAAGGTTATCAAAATGGTCGCGCATTAATGCAATGGAAGACAGTACCCCTTCTCGAACCGCAACAGAAGGAACAACAATCACGAACTTTTTGAATCCATGCTTGTGATGCAACTCAAAAATGGTGCGCAAGTACACATAGGTTTTGCCCGTTCCTGTTTCCATTTCTATTGAGAAATGAGGAGTGCCATTACTTTTTTCAATTGCGGAAGACTTAGGAAGGCGATTTCGCTCTTGAATCGATTGCAAGTTATTCAGCAATAAATCATTGCACATCAGGCAGTGATTCCCAATTCCGAGCTCCTGAAGCAGTTCACCCTGTTTTCGTGCAAAATGAATATTTAATGAGCCCTGCATTGTTATTGGGGGCAGTCCTTCGAAAAGGTCTGTAACCGATTGAATCGCATCGAGTTGGTATGAGAGCCCCGCATCAAATTTCAATTTCATAAGCCAATCTCCTTAGATCGTTCGGAATACATCTTGATTTCCTCCGGATCTTCGAGAAGAAAACGCATGCATAGCATTCGCTTTCAATTGGTCATTGCCTTTGAATGCATGATCGAGACAGATAAATCTTTCGGGATCGGTTGCTGCAACAGCTTCAATGAACTCTCTTGTAATTTCCGATTCCAGACAGATCATCAGCACACCATCTCCAATAGAATAGACTGTTTTTCCAGCTATTTGCTGTTTCTCGATTTTTGCAGTAGGTAGATAGCCTGATTTCAGAAGCAATTCATAAAGAATGTCTTCTTGAGACGCCTTGGGATCGATATGAGGGATATGTCCTTCAAGCTTAAGGAGTAGTTCGTTTATAGTTATTTGAGAGGTTGGTTCCCATATCTTGAAGTTGGATTTATCGAGTTTTAAGACTTTAAAGCCTAAATCGAGATTTGGTTGATCCCCCATCTCTTGCTTGATTTTGTTAATCACCCGGCGGATTCTCTCTTTTCCTATATCTGCAATTGTAGTGTAACCGGCTTTATAGGCATCAGATTCTGGTGCGCATGGTTCTGGCAGTTGGACCATGATGAATTTTCGGTTGCCAGCATCTTCTTTATTCATATCCAAAACAGCATGGGCAGTAGTGCTCGAACCAGAGAAAAAGTCTAAAATAATATCATCTTTTCCAGTGGCGCCTTGCTCAATCAAAATTTTCAGCAAAGAAATTGGTTTGGGAAAGTCAAAAAACTTGCCCTCCAATAAGGATCGGACTTCTCTACTTCCGTTTAAAGTATATCCCACATCTTCTGCCAAAACTGATGAAAATCCAGTTTGATTACTTGATAATTCAGATAAAAATTTCTTTTCTCTTGGCCTGCCGTCTTGTTTTTTGGGAAAAATAATCCGATTATCTTTTATTTTTTCTTGTAATGTTTGATGAGAGTATCGCCATCCACTATCTTGGGGGGGAGCAAATTTCCATCCAGTTTTTGGATCTTCTATTTTAAAATGAAGGTTAGGTCTTTGAGAGGCATTTGCCAGTCCAAGTATACTATTGCTCATCCATGCTCCTCTCGGGTCATTATCAGGATTAGTATATTTTGACAGATCAATGTCTTTTCCTCGAAGTGCGGAGGTTTCAGATCTCTTTGAATAAACCACAATGTATTCATGATCAATTGAAGCGTTACTTTGATTGCGGCTATCTACAATTTGTCGACTTTTCCAAATGAAATTTCCTATGAAGTTCTCCTCTCCAAATACCATATCGCAAAGTTTTCTTAGGTTAACCATTTCGTTATCATCAATTGAAATGAATATTGTCCCATCTTCGCGAAGTAAATTTCTTGCTAAATACAGGCGTGAATACATCATATTCAGCCACTTGGTATGAAAGCGGCCTTCGTTAGCGGTATTTGTGGAAAATTTCTTTCCCTTGTCGTCAACGAATCCAGCATATGCAAGATAAGTGTCGAGAGATTCTGCAAAGTTATCGGGGTAGATAAACTCTTTTCCAGTATTGTAAGGAGGATCGATGTAGATCATTTTGACTTTACCGAAATAGGACTTCTGAAGCAGTTTCAGCACTTCAAGATTATCGCCCTCGATAAAGAGATTTTCAGTAGTGTCGAAATTAACAGATTCTTCTCGGAATGGCTTTAGAGTTGCAAGAGATGGTTGCTGAATAATCTTTAAGCATTCCTTTTTTCCAGGCCAATCCATCCCATAGCGTTCTTTACGGCCCTCAAAAAGATCGCTAAAGGTTCCGAGATCGGCTTTTAGTTTTTCAAAATCGATGGATTCAATCAGGTTGCCTTTTTCATTTAGAGTCTCAGTAAAAACAGAAGGGAAAAGAGCTTTAAGTCTTTTTATTTTTTCAGAATCTATAGTCATAGATTTTAAATCTATTTTGCTTTGTAAATTTGTGCCTGTATTCATTAAAAACCCTCTTCTTTATCTTGGTTTTTTGTTCTTTTGTGTTTTTTTAGACTAATATCTCCGAGCCATTCTTTAAAAACTTTTACGAATAAATTAATTTTGAATTTTAAATTGCCAATTTTAGTTTTCAGTTTATTTTGTTCTGAGAAAAATTGCTGCACATTGATTGTTTTAACGTGAGAAAACTTACGGTTCGCACCATAATTTAGACAAATTATTGTTCCAGGGCATAAAGGGAGATTCCATCCTGTAACTTGCTGACTAAGTTCTTTATGAGTACCTTGACAAAGGGCTAATCGCAGCTCAATGCTCTCAATCGGGTCGCATGTAACGCAAATTACTTCTCTTCTTTTTGAGTCACCTTTCATGCTGCCACTAGAAAATCCATATATCGCAAAATGCATGAGTTTTATATCTAGTAAATCGCTATTGGGCTTGAAGGCCCAATTATATTGTTTTACCCACATTTCTAGTCGTCTGATTTGATATAAATTTAATAATCTCTTTAAACCGCGAAGTTTTTTGTTTTCGTGTTTTAAATGTTTAAGACGAAAAATATGATTTATAAAACGTCTGTGTAGAATTAGCCTTGTGAAGGGCGCGTCGGAATTAATAAAATGTTGGTTATGATAAGTAGCAAACAAACAGTCATAGAATTTTTCTGCCTGCAACCACGTTTCATTCGCAATCTTATCTTCAATCCACTCTGGGCACTCCCACAAAACAGGAAAGACAACTAAACGATCCCATAAAAGATTCCACTCAATTAATTTAAGATGATTCTCTTTAGGATCACAAATCATTTTTCCAACACGATAAAAGGTGTTGTTTAGGAGTTCAGTTGACTTTTTGTTGCCAACAAAATTACAACTTTCCTGATACAATGTATTGAGATTTTCTTTTGAAAAGAACTCGTGAGATCTGATGTTTTGAAGCATTTCTTTGGATATTTTATCAATTTGATCGGCCAGCTTTTTTCCATCAGAAAATGCAGCTAGAGGAATGGAAACTCCCTTATAAATAGTGATTTTTTCCCAGATCGTTCCCTTTCCAATGCGCTCAAGGAACCCTTCTATTGTAAAACAAGGATCGAATCCGTTTTCAAAAATAGGATTTAAATTACACAATAAGTCAGAGAGTTGATCATAAATTGCTTCCTGTCCTTTTTTAGATATAGGATCTACGACATTATCATCGAAGAGAACTAGAGGTGAAATGACATCTGTCTTATCCGCAGAAGGGTAAGGGTTTTTAATATTTTTAGTTTCTATGCTCATTTTACCTTTTCAAATCCATACATTCTTCAAATCAGTTTCCACCGGATGGTGAAAAGAGTTTGTTCCTCAACATTTTGTTTTAACCTAGCCTGGGTTTGATCGATCAGGCCATCTTTTTGTCTATCGATTCCTCTGACAGCTTCATCATACTCTCTCCATGCGGAGTCCCTCTTTTTCTCGAGTGCGCGTAAATTTCTCTGGATTGCCAACTTTTCAGGAAAATTGAGAGCTGTCCGCACCTGTTTTTTTAACTCCGTAATTTCGGTATCATAATCATCCAGTGTAGTTTTTAGCGACTGCCGTTTATCGTTGGCCCAACGGTCAAGTTTGTCCATCTCTTCTTGGAAGAAAACGCCGCTTTTCTCAGATATAGTGGAAAGGAGATCGGCTTTCATGCGCTGATAGGCTAAATCGATGAGATGATTAGGAATAGAGGAACAGCCTCGAACATCGGCCGGTAGATTAAAGAGTCGACGAGCTTGGTCTGCATCTAGTTCGTTGCCATTATCAGTTAAAGCGATAGAGAGAATGTGGTCTTCGGAGTCAAGCGTATTGATGATTGTCAATTGTTTCACTGCAAGGATGCCGGAATGTCCAATAAGAGGCTCCAGGGCTGATATTTTCCTTCCATGCCCTGTGTAGTAGAAAGTAAGCTCGGCTAGGGGGAGCTGCTTTTCTTGCGCTGAGCTAAGAACCCAGTGTGCAAGAGGGTGCTGGCTTCGATAATGGTAGCCAGTAGCGTCTTGTCGTTTGAGTGTGTAGAGGCCGGTTTGAATTCCCGGCTGAGGAGATGTTTTCAGTGTAAATGCGAGAGCAGCTTCATTGAAAACAGCTTGTTCTTTGAGGATGTGTTGCGTGGTGTCCCAGAGCAGAGCCTCGTAGAGACTGAGAGATTCAGTCGTTTTTTCTTTATAGATGTTAAGTTTTTCTGCCACCTCCGCATCAAAATTCTCCAAAAGCTTTTGTCGTGTGGACCGCATATTCTCGATAATCTCGGCACTGAGGTCGTGTTGCAAAGCGTCGAAGGCTGATTGGATGTCTTCTTTTTTTCTGCAGGTTTGGTAAATGTCGGCTATCCGTTTTTCAAAGTCGATTCCAGATTCAATACTACCAAGCACTTCGTCACTGGCTCCAAAAACACCGTTGAAAAGACGGAATTTTTCAGAAAGAAGTTGATAAACCCGTTGATCAGCGGCGTTGTTTTTGTTGAGGAAATTTACTACTACAACATCGTGTTTTTGGCCGTATCGGTGACATCTGCCAATTCGCTGCTCAATTCTCTGGGGATTCCAAGGAAGGTCATAGTTGACTACGAGGGAGCAGAATTGGAGGTTGATTCCTTCAGCTGCTGCCTCAGTGGCGATCATGATTTTGGCTTTTTCGCGGAAATAGTCGACAAGAGCTGCTCGGGTGTCGGCAGTTTTTGAACCTGTAATTTTATCTGTGCCACTAAAGCGAGATTCCCATTCGGTGTAAATACTTCGTGATTGTCCATCGCTATTAGAGCCGTTAAAAAGAACGAGATCATCAGTATATCCATTTTCTGAAAGGAGCTTGACAAGGTAGTTTTGAGTTCGGCGAGATTCAGTAAAAATGATTGCTTTTTCTGCTCCACCGAGCTCTCCTGTCATTTGAAACCCTATTTTCAGGGCTTTGAGAAGCGATTCTCCCTTTGCGTTCT
Source organism: uncultured bacterium (assembly GCA_963716985.1). Lineage (GTDB taxonomy): Bacteria > Chlamydiota > Chlamydiia > Chlamydiales > SM23-39 > JAJZPH01. The sequence continues at coordinate 919,484 of OY970323.1, forward strand.
GAGTGATTTTCATGGAGAGGTCAAAAAAGCTTCGCAGTTCTAGGATCTCTTCTTGTATAATTTGTCGCTCTTCTGACGTGAGGGGCTGGGGTAGTTCGTCATCATCGATTTCTAATTCATCTGCCAATTCTTCAAATCTCTCAAAATCTTCTTCAAAAGATAGATCGGATTTTTTGTCGTTTTTAAGACGCTTTTCGAGCTTGTTGATGAGAGACTCTAAGGCCCCGGCAATGGCAAATGTCGACGATGCAAGTAATCTGCGTAAAACGAGTGTCATCAAGCTACGTTGACTTGACGGAAGAGCCTGAAGATTGGGGCGACAAAGATAGTCTGAAATCATGTCGTAAAGAATTTCTTCATCTTCAGTGGGTATAAATTCTTCAGTGTGAGCTTTCCTCTCGGTATATTGGATGTATTTAAGCACTTGGCGTCGAAGGGTGCGCTTACAAATCTTATTGAGACGGTTTTTCAGATCATCGAAATTATCTTCAGAAGTAAGCCTTGCGAACTGAGATCGGAAGCTTTTTAGGTCGCCAAAAGTGTGTACGTCAATGAAACTGACTAGCCCATAAAGCTCGAGCAGTGAGTTTTGAAGAGGTGTGGCAGTGAGAAGGAGTTTGGGCGCATGTTCTGTTGCCTGTTTTAACTCTCGAGCAACCTTGTTCCCAGTTTTATAGACATTGCGGAGGCGATGGGCTTCATCTATAACGATGAGGTCCCATTGAACAGATTTGATGAAGTCTGCTTTATTGCGAGCGAAGGAATAAGAGCAGATGACGATTTCAGAAACATCGAAGGGATTGCATTCGCCTTCTTTAATGACTTTTTTAAAAGAGGAAGTTTCCAAGATGATAGAGGGGAGATAAAATTTTTCTTGGAGTTCTTGATGCCATTGCTTTCGTAAGCTTGAAGGAAGAATAATTAAAAGTTTTCGTTTTCGCTCAGCCCATTTCTGAGAGAGGACGATCCCGGCTTCAATGGTTTTCCCAAGACCCACTTCATCGGCAAGGATGGCACCTTTAGAAAGAGGAGAGCGAAAAGCAAATAAAGCTGCGTCTACTTGGTGAGGGTTTAGATCGACCTGAGAATCCATTAAGGCTGCTGTAAAACGTTCCACGCTATCCGATGGACAACGTCGGAGCAATTCATAAGCAAAAAGCTTTGCGTGGTAGTCCGTAATCATTCGAGCACACCATTTGCGGCAAGCCGATAGGAACAAAGGCTGCAAGAGGGGTTGGGTTCTGGCGGGTGTTCTGTTGTTAGGGCGGAATGAATCTCAAGTAATTTAGGCTCTATCCAGCTGTCATCGCCAAGATAGGGGATGACTGAGATTTCGAATTTCAGGCATTCGCCAAATTCAGGAACGTCTTTCTTGCCATTGCAGTAGATGAAATAGCCGGTGTGTGAGACTTGAAAACCGTTTTTCCTGAATAGCCATTGGTAAATTTCCATTTGTCTTTTGTAGCTAAGCTGCCAGTCGGCATCTAAATTGATTTCGCCCGCCTTGCTGGTTGCTTTGTAGTCTACGATGATCAGTTCTCCGGAGGGAGTGATCCAGACGTCATCGATGGCCCCCGTAACTAAAAATCGGGTCGGTTCGTGTAAATAGGAAATGCCCTTCTGATTCTTTCGCCATTCATCCAGTTTTTCATGTTGGAAGGGGATTGCGTCAATCTTGTGCTTGATCATCAGGGGATGAGCCTCTCCCTTTGCTCGATAGAGGTCGAATTCCTTTTTCAGAAGATGGTCAACAGCAGAGTTTAGGTTGAACGGAAGTCCTCCAGGTTGCGCAACTCCAAGTTTGCGATCGAGGTAGAAGCAAAAGGGACATTCACAAAAAAGCTCGATCTTTGAGCGGCTTAATTTGAATGGTTTTGTGTCTTGAGGATCAAAGCCCTTTCTTTTCATTTTCTTCCATTTTAAGTTGTTGATTTAACGTATAATAAGATAGCAGGATTGCAAATAAGATGATATTGTGATTTTTCGTCAATTAAACTATTTTATTTGAATTCCGCAAGATGGCTGTTTTAGGGAAAATGACTGAAATGCAGAATATTTTTAGGATGTTCTAAATCAATGTGTAAGGGGTGACCTCTGCATCCAAGCGGATGCGCATTCTATTTTTTATTATTGAATAATTTCTCATTCAGTTTCGCTGCTGCTGAGTAGATGTGCGCGTTGGAAAGATGGGCATATCTTTTGGTCATTTGGACTGTTTTATGACCGAGCAGGGTCCCGATTTCTAGCAGGCTCGCTTGGTTCATGGCCAGGTAGGAAGCGGCTGTATGACGAAGATCGTGAAAGCGGAAGTTCGCGATGCCTGTATTTCTCAGAGCGGTATTCCAAGCGGATCGGATGTCGAGAGGTTTAGATTGCGAGTGAGGGGCGGGGAATATAAGAGCATTTGTGGCTTGATTGATGTATCTTGCGCGCAGAAGATCCAGCGCCTTCCCAAGCAGTGGAATATATCGGCGCTCCCCATTTTTGGTGGTTTGTAAGAGGATTGCGCCTTTCACGAGATCGACATCGCTCCATTTGAGATTCATGATTTCGCTTCTTCTCATGCCTGTCGAAAGGGCCAGTATTACAATTGGGTAGAGTCCTTTTGATTTACTTTCTCGGCAGGCTTGAATGAGCTTTGCTTTCTCATCCTCATTGAGAAATCGCGTTCTGCCATTGGAGATTTTCGGTTTTGAGATTTTCATGACGGGATTTTCTTGGACCCATTCCCAATCTTTAACGGCGATCGCAAAGGCGTGAGAGAGACTGGCAAGATAGCGGACCACGGTTGTAGAAGAACGGAGCTTGCCTTTGCAAGTCAGCCCAGCAAGGAGCTCGTCTCGCTTTTGTACAACGAGATTGGGTTTGATATCGGAAAGGAGGCAATGTCCCAGTTCTTGTTTCCACCAGAGAAGATGCTGGCGGACGTTTCTCGCGTTTTTTGGCTTTGAAGGAAGAACTTGTTCGATATAGCGATCAATCAATTCGGCTAAAGTGTTTTTGCTGCCAGGTTTGGCATACTCGTACTTGCCTTGTTCAACGGCTGATTCAGTGTCGCGTTTCCATTTCATGGCGAGATTTTTGGAAGCGAACGATTGGATGAGGACGGGGTGTCCTTTGATGCGGACTCGGGCGCGGTAAGAAACCGTCCCGTCTTTGTGAATGCGTTTGTCGATGCCTTTCACGAGCTTACCTTTGTTATCAGTTTTCAAAGGTTAGCTGCTGTTTGATGGCGGGGGATGGTGCTTCTATCGCCAATTGTTGTAGGCGAGTGGTCCACAAGTGGTCCACGGATGCGGACCGAGCTTTTTTCTGGTTTGGTCGATTTGTCGCAACCAGCTCATTTTTAGACTTATGAAGCCAAAAATAAAAGTGGGGCAACCTGGACTTGAACCAGGGACCGACGGGTTATGAGTCCGCGGTGTCCCTTCTATTGGCAACAATTCGCAATAACTAACAGAAGAAGTTTAAACGACTTGGAGCATTTCAATCTATGGCAATCTTTGGTGGCATGTTGTCTTTTTTAGTGCGTTAGTGGTCATCCAGTGGTCTTTTTAAGCATAGATTTAAGGATTTGGAATTTGTTTTCGGACCCTGGAGGTTGAACCTCCAAGGTTCTCCAGGGTTCTATTTAACTTAACTCTTAGGCTTGGCTAAAACAAAGATTTTGTGAGGGTCGAATGGTCCTTTAGAAATTTCAATGAGGATGCCTTCTTTACTCAGCTGTTTTAATCGCTGGTTAGCTGTTTTACGGGTGACTTTCCATATTTTATCAGCCTCTAAGACAGAGATTTTACCATATTGCTGAATGTGATCGAAAATGGGGGTGTACCATGGATGCTGCGGTCTGGCGTAAGCTATCCTTGGATAGAGGGTTACTCGGAAGAAGAAGCCCAACTCTTCAAATTTAGGAGTGATCAGTCCGTGTTGAAGGCAGATTGCGCTCATGCGAGCGAGTCCAGATCCCCACTGCTCGATAAGTCGAAGCTCTCTGAATACCCGTCCCAATACTTTGTTGCGCAGTTGGGAGACCCCAGAGAGGGCGGCTTCCAGGCTCAGTCCGAGGGGTAGTGGCCCGGGATTGGTAATTTCCATGCGATCATCAAAAATGGCTACTTGGATGGATGAGCGCATGGTTGAGTAATCTGTATGTAAGAGGGCATTGATTACCGCTTCGCGTACAGCTTCGGGCGGATATTCTGGAATATCTATTCTACGAACGGATTGGATCACAGCTCTCATGGAAGTATTGCGCCGAATGAAGGTCAAGATTTCATCGATCGCCAGAGGAAATGTGCTTTTGATGTCCGCATGGTCGATAGCAGTTGTTTTTGTCGTTCCTTCAAAGCGGATCAGGCGCACAAATGGATCCGGAAACAATCTATCGCGTTGTTTTCCAAAGAGCATCAAGGCGCCTTTGGTGGGGCGTGGACTGCCTCGAAGATCTACAATGAGTTCTAGCGATTGAGCGGTAGTCTGAGTGAACGGTTTGTCAACCGCCATAAACAGCTTGCGAGCCAGGTCCATGTCCAAATCATCAGGGGATGCATTTGGCTCGGGTAGTTGATCGAACGAGGTATGTTCTTTGATGCGTTTGATTTCAGCGATCAGAGAGGCATCTGCAATGCGATTGGTAGATCCCAAACGTACAAAGACTCCGGCTTCTTCTCCCTTTTCCTTGAGATAAAATGGGCCGGGGCTATGGGATACATTAACGATCAGTAAATCCTTGCCCCTCCATGAGATGAATTGGAGATTGGGCAGCAGGATAGGACTCACGGAGTCAGCGATGGCGTTTGCGACACGCTCTTCGTCTTGTTGGATGTTTTCTACTCCGATGACGTTCTTGGTCTTGTCTTGAATGCCAATGACCAACGTGCCTCCTGCTGTGTTAGCGAATGCGATGACAGTTTGAACGATCTTAGACACGGATTGGGCATTTTCTTTAAACTCAAGAGTTTTACTCTCAGATTTTGCAAGTAGTTCTTCTAACAAGAGATCCTCTCATGCCAATTTTTTCTATTTAGACAGATTTGGCAATCTTCTGATTTCATGCTTCTGAAATCAGTTTTCCATCAAAGAATATATTACCCATCGTTGCTTTTTGCAAGAGGGTTCATTTGGGGTGTGAAACGTGTAAGAGGTGTTTAGGCAGGATTAACGATTTGATTCTGAAGTGAATGTGAAAAACACTTGAATGCACACTTATGATGCTGCGAGGTAAGCCTACATTATTGAGAACTTTCCACACATCTGCGAAATCCTTTGTACTGCCAGCACATTCAATCGCGAAATTTCTTCTTGCATCCGATCGAATGTCTTTTGATGCATTCTTTTTGGTTTGTAAATGAGAATGTCTGAATCTGCACCCAATTTTTGAACCAAGTCCCATTTTTTATCGATGATTCGATTGATCGCAGATTTATTCTGGCTGGAGTAGGCGAGATTGAGGCATTTCCGGCAGATGAAGATGCCCTTGGGATGAAGATAAAGCTTTTTGCTTCTCCTATTGCAATTTGGAATTGGACACAGGAACCAATGACGAGTTCCTCCATAGTTGCAGGAGGTTGTCTCGATGGGAATGCGATAAGAACAGTCTGATTCGCTGTAGAAGGAAAAAAGGGCGTATGAAGAGTAGCATTTGATTTTATATCCATAGATAAATGACTCTTCACCTTCTTCGAAAGGGGAAAGACGATTGTCGTAGATTTCGCTGCTGTCTACGCTGAGGTATCTTTCCACTCTGTTCTTTGTAATGTGCCTCTTTCTTCTCCAATGGTTCCACCATCCGCTCATGATACTTCCTTTTTTCCCTTTATCGAAATCATTAGGGAAAACACCTGGTTTTAACAGGTGCATCCAATGCGGATTGTATCTTAGGCGTTGATTTTCTGGGAGGTGGTGGATAAAACCCGACAGGAGGTTTGCTGATAGCGACAGAATTTGCATTCGGGCGCTGAATCAGGAATTAGATCGGTATCCATAATGCTCTTGATTTCAAGAAGTTTCAATTCTATCCAGGAATCATCCGCATCGTAAGGAATGACGAATACATCGAATGCAAGTGAGCAGCCGGAAGAGTTTTCGTCCTTTTTCCCGTTGCAATAGACAAAGTAGCCGCGTTTTGAGACCTTGAAGCCGTTTCGTCGAAGGAGCCATTGATAGATTTCCATCTGCCGCTTATAGGAAATTTGCCATTCGGAATCGAGATTGATTTCCGATGCTTTGCTTGTTGCTTTTACGTCGACAACAACGAGTTCTCCGTCTTCATTGATACAAATCTCGTCGGGAGCTCCGTAAATCAGAAATTGGGTAGGCTCATGAAGGAATTTAACCCCTCGGCGATTATTCCTCCAATCATCGATATTTTCATGCTGGAAGGGGATGATATTGAGGCCATTCTCGAGTAGAGTAGGGTGGGGTTTTTGCTCGATTCTGTAGCGATCGAATTCCTTTTTCCACAGAGCATCGATGGCGTTATTAAGAGTGAAGGGAGGTCCGCTTGGACGAGATACTCCGAATTTTCGATCGAGTACGAAGCAACGAGGGCATTCGCAGAAGAGTTCGATTTTTGATCGACTGAGTTTAAAGGGAGTTGTTGCAATGGAATCTAAATTTTTCTTTCTTTTTGCCATATTGTTTTCCTATGATTTCCAGGTAAATTTTGCGATTAGTCCCTCAAGAGATGCTGAAAGATCAACAGAATCATGGGGGATTAAAAGATAAAGCCATGGTTTAGTAGAGTGTTGCTTAGCATGTTTGCTAGCCAGGTTGCACCAGTGAGTTGCTGCTCGAGCTTTTTGAATTACTACTGGGTCCTGAAGATCGGAGCTTCTCTTAATTTCACAAAGCAAGAATTTTTGGTCGGTTTCGACAACAAAGTCTGGTTCATATCCAAAATCTGGGTGATAAAAAATTTGGAAAACACCTCGAGGAGGCTTTACCCATTTTATCACAGAGATGTCTTGCTCTAGGATACATGCAAATACTCTTTCGGAGTCCGAATCAAATTTTGTTATTGGGTAGATGGATTTCCGAAAACCTGAGAACAACAGATTCTTAATTGCAGATTTCTGATCAATAGGTAAGTCAAATGGTTGCGGATCTTGCCCAACAGGAACTACGTAACGAGCACTCTTTAGAAATGTGAAATCTCGAGCTACTTCCTCGGAAAAACGTTGCTCTGGAGGATCAAAGTGGGCTTGCATTTGCACATGGATAAGATTAACTAAAGAAGTTTTATGATTGAGTAACACATTTTGTACGTCATTCTCGTTTTTGAGATAGGATCGTAAATGAGCAATCATCTGCTCAGCTAGAACAAGGATGATGGGTAAGTTCTCTTCAGTATCGGCAATATCATCGAAGTCCAAAAGAGCATTGGCTAACATGTGTTCTGGCGACTCAAGAAATTCGAAAGGATTTTCGGTGTTTAGGTTTTCTCTAGAACCATCCTCGAGACTTTCCATTACAATTGGATGAGCGATTGTCTGTGGAAAAACATTATCTAATTTCAGAGAGAATGGGTGATAATAGCCTGGTTTGATCACTTCTAGCTCAACATGAATTCGAGGGATTTTGATTGAAAGCGCTTCCTGTCTTTCTGTGGTCTTTTCAACGATCTTTTTGATCTCTTGTTTTTTAACCTCGTCGGTTTCTCCCAATTCTTCTGTTACTTTTTCCAGGAGCTCCTCTTTTCGCCCAGTACCTATGATTTCGATCTGTTCAAGAGTCTTTTCAGCGATTTGGCGATCAACTTCGTTCAGCTTTGTTACTTCCAGGACAATGGAAGGCGGTATATCCACATTCTTTGATCCTTCGGGGGGTATATCTACCCCAATGAGGAAGCCTGATTTAATTATTGAATCGGGACGTTTAGCTTCATTAATGATTTCATCAAATCGGTCATGGGAGACAATTGTTAATCGATCTATTTCGGTAATACCCGTTCTGCAACCATAAGGTAGACGAAGACCTCTTCCGAGAGATTGCTCAATCAACGTTTTTGAATTTGCAGCTCTAAGAGGAACAATTGTATAGAGATTAACGACGTCCCAGCCTTCTTTGAGCATATTCACATGGATAACAATTTCGGTTGGATTATCAAATGACTCGACCTCGAGAAGATCTTTCACCATTCGTTCTTCTTCATCTGCCTTTATTCCTGAATGGACAACGCGTACCTTGTTTTTATATCGACCCTCGAAGAATTCATCACTTTTGATAATAGTTTCGAGTTCATTGGCATGGGTTGTGTTTTGGGCAATAAGAAGCATAAAGGGCTTGATAGCTTTCTTGCCGGATTCATAAGCGTAATTTTGAAGAAGAATTTTTGTGTGCTCGTGGATTCGAACCCCATCTTCAATTTTAAGTTTTTCGAGAGCCTGTTCATCATATTCGGAAGCTTTAAAGTTGGCCCTACCTCCGACCCAAGGCTCTTTAACAAATCCATCTTTTAGAGCTTCGGAAAGTGGATATTGATAAATGATGTTCTTGAAGGAAAGGGTTCGATTTCCCATTTCTATTTGAGGCGTTGCGGTAAGCTCTATGCCGAGAATAGGTTTTAGCTCATCAATAGCTTTAGTTGCAGCAGGAGCTCTGTATCTATGAGCTTCGTCCATTATAACAACCAGGTCCTCGAGCTGTGCTAAATATTCGAAATAGCTCATGCAGTTAACAATTGTTTCGCGAGGATTTTTCATTCTTCGGTTATCAGAATGGATCATTGCGATATTGAAAATGTTGATGTGGACTTCATCACCCTTTAAAAAATCAGTTTGTTTAGCATAGCGGTTGCGTATACCTATCCCTTGCTCAAAGTTAGCTTCGGTAATGATTTGGGGAGGTTTTGTAGCGAATTCAGCAATCCCCTGAAAAACGTACTTGGAGTTACTGGGGTTTGAAAACTCTCTGATGAGCTTTTCTGCAATCGTGTTATTTGGGGCTATAATGAAAAAGTTACGGAGACCTTTTACTGTGGAGAGGTAAGCGATCATTGCTCCCATCAGGCGTGTTTTCCCAACCCCTGTGGCTAAAGCAAAGCAGATGTTGGGGAAATTTCTTTCGAAGTCAGCGACATTGCTGAATTTTTCTTTGAGTAAACTTAAGGCCTTAGGAATATCACTTTGTTTTTTCATTGGAAGACGATCTGCCAACCAAGCAAGAGCTTTCATTGAAAGTACTTGTGGTTGTCGCAAGCTCATTCTATCGCAAATCTGTCGTAAGTATTGGATCATCTTGATATTCCTTGTGCTGCCATCGGGACGGTTACTCTTTCACCTGAAGAGGATCCTGATATTTTTTTTCTACGCTTGTTGGCAGTCTTAGCTTCTGATTCTAGGGCAATTTTAAGACTATAATCATCTCGCCCCCATTCACATCGATTAAGGATGGCTTTTGGGATTTTTTTAATCGTTAAATTGGGAAATTCCTCTGCATTGGAATTGAATGCTCCACAGTAAATAAGAAGTGTTCGATTAGGGCCAACTTCATCGCTTAGTCGTGCGAGTTGAGCTTTGCTGAGGATTGACGAAGTTACGTGGATAAAATCCCGTTCAGTTGAATAACCATGCATCCACCAAGGATCACGCTTTTGGCTGAAAGTAAATCCCGAATGTAGGCACATAGCCTCAGCGAGCATGACAGGATTATACTTTTTACTAATGCACCATCTTCCTAGTGCTCTGTCATAGTTAAAATTTAGGATTATAAGTTTGGCAACGGTCGGCATAAACTCAAGTCAATTTATCCTAAAATTAAAGGGTGACAGAGCACTAGTCGATTCTTTTCAAGTAAAGAGGGGGCAAGTTCGCAGTAACGAAAGCCTCCACCTCCATCCCAATTTGCGGATTGAGTAATACCGCCTTTATCTGTGCCATCTATGACGCGTTCAAGCCGAGGAATAATATGAGTGTGACAATGCTTGCCGAGCTCAATCATAATCCAGCGGCGACCCATTTTGTGAGCTACGGCACCAGTAGTTCCAGAACCGGCAAAGCAGTCTAGAACGAGATCGTCTGCATTTGTCGAAATTTGCAGGATTCGTGCAATTAATCTTTCTGGTTTTGGTGTTATAAAACAATCTTCTGAATTGATTTTTTTTACTTCATTTTTAGCTTCTGAGTTATCTCCGACTTCTAGCCGTTTCCATAGGGTTGTTGGGACCAGGCCATCTTGGACATCTTTTAGAAATCTTTTCATCATTGGAAGGGAATCATTCTTTCCCCATATTATTCTGTTTTCTTTAATCATTTTTTTAATATTGTCTTCACTATATCTCCAATATCTACCTCGTGGCCTCTGGAGCACAATTCCATTAGGTTTTTTTATTACATAATCAGCAGAATAATAATTTCTTGCATGGATCGGATCTTTTTTCCAAGGACCTCTAGGGTCTTTGTCTGGATTTGAATATTTACTTGTCGATTCGCCTCGCGGCATTAAATTCCTTTCCCAATTTTCTATTGATTTTGCATAGCAAAGAATAAAGTCATGGGAACTGGATAGATATTTAGAAGAATTTTTTCTTGTATGAACTTTTTCCCAAATTATTGAAGAAACAAAGTTTTTTCTGCCGAAAATCTCATCACACATCACCTTAAGATAATGGCATTCGCCATCATCGATACTGATCCAAATCGACCCGTCTTCGCGCAATAGTTTTTGCATAATCATTAAGCGCTCTTTCATCATATTGAGCCAAAGAGAGTGCTCGAAATTATCATCGTAATGTTTGAATAGGCTTTTAGTGTTGTAAGGAGGATCGATGTAAATGCACTTGGTCTTGCTGGCATAATCACGTTCGAGAGCTTTCAGACCCAGTAAATTGTCACCGTAAATCAAAAGATTGTTGTTGATGCCCTTTTTCGAGGATTTATAGATCTCTTTTTCAAGTAAAATACGAGGCTCAGGGGATTCCCATTTTTCTTTATCAGGCCACATCAATTCTAACTTATGCTTAGGGGACACTAGACTTTCTCCATGGTTTATTTAAGAGCCCAGTTAATCGTAAAAATAGTTTCTGATGTCACGGATGGCTGAAGTCGCTTTTCTAGGCGCGAGATAAGGTCATCCCTTTGAAGTTCGATACGATCTTGCTCGGAAAATAGGGTGCGACGTTTAGCGGTGCGTTGGGATTCTAGGTTTTTGATCTTTTTTTGATTTTCGAGTTTTTCAGCGAAGGTCTTAGATAGAGCTGCAGCTTTTCTAGCGGCTCTAATTTCTTTTTCAAGGTCTTTTAATTGATGTTCAAGACCTAATTTTAGGTCTTCGGACCAGGCATCGAGCTTTTCTACCTCTTGATCATAGAGACCTGAAGCTCTGGCTTCTGTTTGTTTAAGATATCTTTGTTGATGCTGGTCCCTTATTAAGGCGAGTTGTTGGAGTACATTGGTTGGGTCGCTAAAATTGATGACTTTTGCCTGGAGCTGAAAGAGTTTTTCGCATATTTCTGGATCTAAGATTTCGCCTGAGTCTGTAAAGGCACTTAATAGAAGAAATTCCTCTGAATCAAAGGTCTCGACGCGGAGTCGGCTCAATTCAAGCCATCCTGACTGGCCAATAAATGGCTCTAAAAGGGAGATCTTGTTTGGATAAGAACTATAATCGAACTCGATATGTTGCGTAGTCAGGGGACGGGAAAGAGCTTGATTGATGAGTTTCTGTGCAAAAGGATCATCTTCGCGAAAGAAAGATCCTCCCCTTTCTTCAGCCTGTTTCCAATTAAGAAAATAATGAGTTCCTTCAATAGAGAAAGAAGGAGCAGTTGGAATTGGAAGCCCTAGCTCATGATAGGTAAGACTTACAAGCCAACGCTCTCGTTCATTTAATGAGGATTCTGTTTCGCTTTTACGAATTTTTAGACGAGAGGAGACTACCTCGTCAAAATTGTCGAATATACTTTCACGGGTTTGTTTAAGCTTGGTTTGGATTTGTTCGTCCAGTTCATGCTGAAGGGTGGCAAAAGCTGTCTTAATTTCTTCACTCGTTCGACAAGTTTGATATACTTGGCTGATTCTCTTTTCAATATCGACTCCCGATTCGATAACACCCAAAACATCATCGCTTGCACCAAAGACCCCATCAAATAGATGGAACTTTTCATCAAGAAGCTCAAAAACTCGCTGATCAGCTTCATTTCGTGTGTTAAGGAAATTCACGACAACAACGTCGTGCTTTTGCCCATATCTGTGACAGCGTCCGATACGCTGCTCTATTCTTTGTGGGTTCCAAGGGAGGTCATAATTGACAACAAGAGAACAAAATTGAAGGTTGATTCCCTCAGCAGCAGCTTCTGTAGCTAAGAGTATTGTTGCTTTGCTTCGAAAGTGATGAACCAGTGCTGCTTTAATGTCGATGGCTTTTGAGCCCGAAGATTTAGACCCTTCAGGTTGATTTTCTAGCCAGTCCTCATAGATAGCTTTAGAAGATGGATCGCTATTAGAGCCGTTGATTAAAACAAGTTGGTCTTTATAACCTCTCGTAGAAAGTAAATCATAAAGATAGGCTTGAGTCCTTTTAGATTCGGTGAAGATGACAGCTTTGCGAGAGGCTCCCAATTGTTGCGCTTTGTCAAAGGCTTCATCTAGCCCGACTTTCCTAGTTACGAAATACAAAAATGAAAACATTCCCCCACAACTATGTTTGGGTCAATTTTTTTTGCGATACGCTGTCACCCTAAAACAGTTGAGCCTTATCTTGCAGCCTGAGGATGTTTACCAGCTTTTGCTGGATTCCTGACATCCTTGTAAGCGTTGTCTCTGTTTTATCTTTGGTTCCTTTGTGTTTGGCTAATTCGTAAGTATTTACAACCTCATTGATTCTTCCCAGCTCAGTCTCCAGCCGTTTGTATGATATATTGATTCCGGCTGCTGCAACTCTTCGCTGTAGCGTTTGCCGAAGAAGTAGCGCAATGGAACAGTATAAGGCGTGCACCTTAATATGAGCGTCTATCCAGTGATAAAGCGGCCACCAGGTCCCGGTAGCGCGATCCTTGGTTTTCTTGAATATGCCTTCCACCAAGTATTGGCTGCGATAAGCTTTGATAATCCTATCTGTATCCCATTCGTGCCTTGTCGTTACGATAATAGTCTTACCAAGATAAGTATCCTCCAGCTTTGCGAGGGCCTCTCTATCAATATGATATTGCAAAAATGGCACTCCTGTCGTGTCATCTAACGTTACCTCAGTTACTATTACACGGGAAAGAAACTGTCTGTGCAGTTTGTCCTTGCACTGATTCTCGATACTGGTCTTGGTGGGCTTTTTTCCCTTCGTCACGAGGCCATTCCGCCGATCATTCAATTTCTTTTGCAACTCTTGCAGCCCATCTATAGCGTGCGTGATATCGTTTTGTAATGTTTTGCGCTGAGTATCAAATAATTCCGGATTGTAGGTGGTTATTGTGGTGAGAAGTATGCCGCTCACGCGCTTCTTCTTTCGTAGGGCTTTGTTTCCAAGAAGATCTTTGTCCTGACAGGGTCGCAATACTCCGCTACTGTTAGAGATAGCGGCTAACTCTGTGTGCTCGCCAAGCTTGACCGAACCTACAAAATGAAGCTTCGCCAATTTCAAGAGTTTAAAGTTGTCTTTCGAATTATTTCCCTTGTCAAAGATTATCGTTACTTCCGGCTTGCGTGACACTCCAAAGGTGATTTTCAGGAACTTGTCGAATCTACCAATAACATCCAGAAACTCCTTAGCGTCGTTCCGGTTACCCTCATATACATCATAGTAAAGAGGTATTTGACCGTCGGCGGCGCAAAAGAGTGAATAGCTGACCTGGCGTAGATTGTCCTGGCCCTGCTTATTCTTGCCTCGCTTGGCAATAGAGCATCGTTCATTGAATGTGTCGATAAAAGTATAGTAGTTGGTGCCGTCATAAGAAATTGATGCCGGATCGATGTTTTCTCTGGTAATGACACCCTTAAGAATGGTCGTCCAGATCTGTAGGCATTCTTCGTGACCAAACCGTCGCATATGATCCCAGAATCTCTGAGAACAGAGGCTATCGGCAGAAGCTTGGGGAACATATCGCACAAGTGCAGTTTCACGGAACCACTGCCACATTGAATTTTTGCTGCTGGCCTGAATCGCTCTATTGAGTGCTGCAATGAGTATATACTGTCCAATCGTCAGTCCTTGTGATCGTTTCATGCAAATATTATCGATAATCGCAATGACCTCGGCCCGTCGAGCTTCAAGCCACAGAGCGGTTATAATGCCCCACTGGAATACCTGTGCAAACAATGGCTTGCGTCCCGAGCCCTCCACCGCTCTTAGAATATCCTCTGCCTTCCCTAAATACTTTTGCCACACCCGACGTGGCTTCCCATCAACTCTACGCCATTCGCAGGCGTAATAGTACTTATGACCATTTATTACCTTAGCTTCCACCTGAGCCATACGACTCCTATTCTTATAGGATTTCTATTTTAGGGGGACACCATACTGGAAAGTCAAGGTAAAAAATTTAGGGTGACAATATTAGTCGCAAAAAAATGCCCTCAGATAATCCTGTAAGGGCAAATTAGGATGAATGAGTTTGTCTAACTAGGAAAGTCGGGCTAGAGCAGACACAAGAGCTTCTCCTTTGGAATTAATGCGAATTTTTTCGACCAGTTCTAAGTAGCTCCGAAGTTCAAGAATCTCTTCACGAATTTTATCATGGTGGACTTTGGTTTCCTCATCTTGTGGAGGCAGAAGATTTTCTTTCCATTCTTGGCTGATCGTTTCTAGTAACTCTATTTCTTGAGTGTCCAACAGCGCTTGAGCGCCTGCTTGTTTTTCTAGCCTTCCAACTAAGACGCGTAAAGTATGTGCGATAGCGTAAGAAGAGGAGGCTAAAAGCTTGCGTAAGATGAGAGTGATGAGTTCTCTTTGGCTGTTTGGAAGGGCATATAATGAATCTTTTTGTAAATAAGCTGAGAGTCCTTCATAGAGTCTTTGTTCATCATCACTAGGATCAAATTTCTGAGTAATCGCAACTCTATTAGTGAAAGGGATGTATTCTTTCACTTGTTTACGTAAAGTACGAGTAACAACAGGAGCAATGCGCTCTTTTAGTTGTCTATTGCGCGATTCCTCATCCTTGGATTGAACGAATTGTTGTTTAAAAGAGTTTTCATCTCCAAAAATGTAAGGATCGATAACGCTTACGAGGCCGAAAAGTTCCATGAGGTTATTTTGTAGAGGTGTTGCTGTCAGTAAAAGCTTCGGACGGTCTTTCAGAGCAGTAGCGATGGCTCTTGCTTGCTTGTTTCCGCTTTTGTAGACATTGCGAAGACGGTGCGCTTCATCGATAACGGCAAGATCCCATGAAATCTCTGAGATTAAATTTTCTTTTTCTACTGCAAACTGATACGAACAGATCAAGACTTTCTCGTCGGAAAGGAAGGGATTACCATTTCCTTCAGTTCGAGCATTTTGAAAGGTTTTGGAATCAAGAACCGCAGCGGGTAGAAAAAATTTATCTGCTAGCTCTTGCTCCCACTGTTTTCGAAGGAATGCTGGTACGATCAAGAGAATTCGTCTCTTTTTTTCTGCCCATTTTTGAGCAATGACAATACCAGCCTCGATTGTCTTCCCAAGGCCCACTTCATCAGCAAAAATGACTCCTTTAGATAGGGGGGATTGTAAAGCAAACAATGCTGCGTGGACTTGATGTGGATTGAGATCTACACGAGCATTAGCAATTGAGCGCGAAAGATTATGCACGCTGCTGGATGCATTTTTTAACGTGAGGGCATATGCCCAATATTTGCTGTGAAAGTCTGTCATGCTTTTTATATCCTGATCCCGAAAATAATATATAATTAGCACATTTAAGTTAATTTAAATTAATTGCTTAAAATGAGTTAAATAATTATTGCGATGTAAAATTCTTGTTTAATAAGATTATTATACTGATTAGTGTGTAAGGCACATGAAAGAAGAGAGAAAGGTGTGTGATAAGAGCTATTCATTTTAAAGAACTTACAGAAATCACACACCATGTACACAAGAGTTCACATCATTGAGGCTTTTCCTCAGAAGGAGATGGCCCCTCTTCGTTAGTGGGTGTCAAGGTAATGAGGTAGAAGCGCTGAGATTTGGTTTCAGAAGGAGGCTTCGCTGATCGTGTATACTTTCCTTCCGAATCTTTCTTGAGGAGACCATGTCTGAAAAGAACTTCTTTGACAAATTTCTCATCATGGCCCTTACAAATATCCCTTTTGAAAGTCTCTGGGAAGATATAGAACTCCGTTCCCTCGCTACTGGGTTTTCTGAAGCCAGCACGATTGTGAGTGCGTGAGATAGGAGTATCTCTATCAACTGGATTGGCATGCCAATCTGTAAAACGTGATTCGGCATGTTGCTCAAGAAAATAACGCAAATCAGCTAAAAGTTGAGTTTCTTCTTGAGGTTTCATCCCCCCGAAAGCTTCAAGCCAGTCTCGGAAACACTTCATTGCAGCCCATTTTGCCATTCCTCCATCCCAACCAATGGAGGCAATGGCATCAGCTCCTATTACTCTTGTAATATTATAATGTGTGGCAAGCTCTCCTGCTGCTGCGACAAGAGCAAAGCGGGTGGCTACACGGTAAATTTGACCATGGTCTCCATAAGGAATAGCCTCCGAGAGGAATTCATTCATCTTTTTTTTGAGGAATCCTTTTGCTTCTGAGATATTTTCTGTAAGTCTTTTCAAAAATGCATGACTGGCAACTCCATAGTATTTTTGAGCATCTTTGGTGAGTGTCTCTGCAAACACAGATCCATTTGGGAATCCGTGCAGTTCTTCAAATATTCCATATTTACCTGTGTCAGAGGGAATCTCAGCAAGTCTAATTTCTTGGCCTGCTTTTGCTTTTTTTCCAGCTTGCTCCATATGAGCAGATAAGCTGATTTCTCCGCTTGAGAGGAAAAGAATTTTCCAAGACAAGGACTCTCTTAAACCTCCCTCCGACCGTGATCTTTCTTTTCCTGAACCGTTGGCCAACATATATGAAGAAGCTCCCAAATCATGGCCGCTCATTTCTCCGATCTCATCTAAGCAAAGAAGAGTGTCATTATGCTGGAAAGCTATTGCTTCTAAACCATTCACTGTAGCCTTCCATTTTCTCATGAAATTTTTATCACCAAAAATAGAAGCAGCTGCGCGAAGGGCTGTTGTTTTACCGGAGCTGCTCTGTGAACGAAAGTGAAATCCACCACTTTCCGTTTCCATCAAGCCAAGACATGGGCCGGCAAACCCAGCACTAATTGCAAAAATCAACCTTGAGTTGCCGACAGCACGATCGGCAATAAGTTGTTGCCAATCTTGTAGGGTCCCTGCAGTAGCATAAGATCGAAAATTGAAATGTTTACTCTGAATGACAACGCTTTCTTTTTCCATTTTTCCGAAGTTTTTATCAGGAAGAATAAAAGCTTCTTTATACCAACCTGTCTTCGATACACAGCGAATAGTTTTTGGTGGATCAGATCGTTGGATATAGTCGGCAAGGAGTTGTCTAGCCCTTACTGCTGTGGAAATCTCAAGACCTGCATTCAAAAGAGACTTTCTAAATTCTGAACAATCTCCTGCAAGCATTTCCATTGGCATTGCCCAAATATGATGGACATTATCTGCATCATCAAATTCCAATAGTTTCCCATGGCTGAGACCATTTTCATCACGAGTGCGAGCTGTGACATGCAGTGAAGAGGAGATCCAGATTTTATTTTCCTCGTCTTCAAGGAACCATAGTCCATTTTCATCGAGTCGATAAGAATGAGTGCCTTGTCGCATCTTAGGAGAACTATTCTGGAGGGATTCAAGGTCTTTTTGCTTCTCTAGAATCGCAAGCCTTCTTTCATGGAATTCTGCTTCTTTTTGAACTTGGTAGGATGTCTTTCCTTCTCTGGAAGGCTTCTCATCAAAGTCAAGTTCTGAGAGTGAAGGATTGTAAGCATTGATATCTACCATCAACTGCATCGATTCTTTATGTATCTGCTCATGCAATATAGAAAATCGAAGATCTCTTTGATCTTCTGCTTTTCCTTCAAAAGAAAAGTGATGAGGGTCGATGTACCCTGTAGAAAAGCTTATCTTTTCTTTCCATGGAGCAAGCAGCCCTTCCACGGCAATCTTTTTGTCCAACAGAATGGCATAGGCTTGATAAGCATCATTCCAAACAGCTCCCATTTTTTTCATTTTCTCCTTAATGGATTTGGGTAGCTTAATTTTTGACCTGATTATCAGAGCATTAACTTCAACTGGAACATTTTCCTTCCCTGTTCCATGGGTTGCTGCTATATTCATATTTAAGTTGATATCTTGGGAGCGTTGGTCACTCTTGGTAGGGGTTACAACGCTTCCATTGTTTTCTTTAGATGTTTCCATTTTGGTTACTCCTTTTTTCTGTCCATGTAAAAAATGCAGCTTCGTCGATCAGGATTCGTCTGCCGATCCTTTTGATCACTTGATCGAAGCCATTGAACTCAGCATTAAAAATGTAGAAGCGAAGACCTGCTTCTGTTGGCCAAATATGGAAATCATTCCACTTTGGTACGGGTATTAGTCTTGTCATCAAGTACCTCCAGGGTATTTGGGGTGATCAAGCGCAATATTTCGATTTATTGAGTTTTTGAAAATCTCTGCAGAAAAAAAAGATAACTGCACAGTTTGGAGGGAATGTTCCCATCGAGAAAAAGTTGCGAAGAGGAAAGTGGAGCCAAGCGGATATAGCTGAAGCGGGAATGTGTTCGAAGTGCTGCGAATGATTACGATCTAGATGAGGAGCGGCATAAATCTTTAGCGGGGAATAAAATTGATAGGAGAACTATTTTTTTGGTTTATAATGTGGGTTCAAGTCTCGAATCCAATCTTCAACTGTTTTCTTGTCGTATTCTTTTTTAAACAGTTCTTGTGTGAAAGTTCTAGTTTTTTTGAGATGTTCCCACATTTTGGAGAGTTTGGGAGAAGGTTTGGTGTTTTTCCAGATGTGGCAAGCTGCCGCTCGAAAAATGATTTTGGCTAATTGATCTTTCTTCATATGGTTCAGATCGTAATTTAGCAGTTGTTCTTTGAAAGATTCATTGCCTTGTGCATTTTGGTATTTTTCGTTGTCAGAGGAGGGAAAGTAGAAGGATTTTGATCTCA
Source organism: uncultured bacterium (assembly GCA_963716985.1). Lineage (GTDB taxonomy): Bacteria > Chlamydiota > Chlamydiia > Chlamydiales > SM23-39 > JAJZPH01. The sequence goes on from OY970323.1 coordinate 938,604, forward strand.
TCCACTCGACTATGGCAAATGTTTTAATATGAGTTTTGTAGGGTGATGGAGAAGAAGCTGTTGATGATCCAAAAATGCCTGCTTGCCATGCTCGATCTAGGAGATAAAAAAGATGGTCCTCATCTAAATTGACATTCAAAATGTGAACAGTTCCTCCACAATATTGGCGAATATAGAGAAGAAGTTCTTCTTCTGCTTTTGAAGAGGGTAGATCAGGCAAGCGCTCATCTGGACAGGTCAATAGCCGAGTTGGTTCAATGTTATAATGCAAAAGAACAGCTTCACAAATGGTTAGGTTGTCAGTTCGTTTCCATTTGTCAAAATTTTGCAGGGGAAAGAGCCTTGAAACAATAGAAAGCGCAGGCTCTGGAGGAATGGGAGGTAGCGATAATTTGGTTGGAGGAACTTGAATTTCGAGCGGACAATAACAATCGGGAAGATCCAAAGAAAGGTGCGGCCCAAATCGAACAGCGTCAACCAATTGTTGTGGCAGTATGATTTCAAGATTTTGATGTTTTTGACAGTAATCAATCAATGCGCTGGGAGTGATCCGATAGTTCCTCTGATCCTTTCCCTCGCCCGTTAACAAGCCCGATTTCCCAATGATCCGATATACATTTTGCAGTCTTGTCAAATCAATCGGAGAGATGGGATAGGAAGGAGCAATTGTCTCTAGAGGAATAGGATCCTGCTCTCTTACCAAGAAAAAGAAAAGATTGCACGTTAAAGGAACAAGACCCGATATCAAACAGGTTGCTTGAGAAAAGCTCCATGCTCGTGCTGTAGCCCATAGTGCATAATTTGGACGAGTTACTTCTTCGTAGGAATGTTCAATACATGCCTGCTTTTGGTGCAATTTTAGAAGAATTTCTTCAACAGACGGTTTACTCATTGATCATCTTCTCCATTCGGGCAACGAGAGTTTTTTTATGCTCATTAGCGAGATGGGAATATCTTTTTGTGGTCTGCATGCTTTTATGGCCGAGCATATCGGAGATCTCCCGAGTAGAAATGCCACTCATGGTCAAATAGCTGGCGGTTGTGTGCCTGAGGTCGTGGAAACGAAACTCAACGATCCCTGCTCGTTTCACAGCAGCTTCCCATGCAGTGCGAATGCAAATAGGCTGTGTGGAATCATTGTCTGAAGGGAACAAGAAGGCGTCTCTTTCAACATGCCGGTTGTGGACCAGTTCAAAAACTTGATCACTCATTGGGAGTATTCGGTTCTCGGTATTTTTGGTGCCAACAAGCACGAAGAGTCGATTCTCCAGATCGATGTCTTTTCCCTTCAATCCTAAGACCTCTGATTTGCGAGCACCGGTCGTTAATGCGATTAAAAAGATAAGGTAAAGATCTTTGTTCTGGCTTTGCTTGCATTCTTCTGAGAGCCGTAGAAGCTCTTCTTTGCTGAGATAACGAATTCTCCCAGGAGAGCACTTGGGCTTTCTAACCTTTAGGCAAACATTTTCATTGACCAATTGCCATTCCCTCGCAGAGGTAGAGAGGACGTGAGATAAACTGGCCAAATATTTCGCAACTGTGCTGGAGGAGCGTTTTTTATCTGGGCGAATGTTTTCCGCGAGCAGTTTGTCTCGAACTTCAGCAATTGTGGAAGGACTGATTCGGCTGAGTTTGAGATGACCAAGCTCTTTTTCCCAACGATCGAGATGTCTTGCGACATTACGGCCGTCTTTGATTTTGAGGGGAAGAATTTCATTGCGATAGCGGCGGATGGCTTCAGCAAGAGTATGTTGATCTGCTTTGGAGAAGCTAACATAAAGCCCTTTTTCGATCTGGCCTTCTGTCACGCGCTTCCATTGCTTTGCATGGGTTAGTGTTTTGAAATTTTTGGAAACGGGCTTGTGCCCTTTAATACGAATGCGAACTCTATATCGAGAGGACCCATCCTTGATAGTTATCCTATCGATTCCTGGTGGAATATTCATGGCATCTCCTTGTGTCTGTTTTTTCAAAGAGTTAGCCAAGCGAATGGAATCCTTTTGCTGCTTTTTGTAGTTTAGTGGTCTTTTAATGGCCCACAGAGTTTAGCAAAGGATTTTTCAGCTGCCAAGAATTTTCTTTGGTAATTGAATTACAACTACATAAGAAGTGGGGCAACCAGGACTTGAACCTGGGACCGACGGGTTATGAGTCCGCAGCACCCATGCTACTTCCCAGCAGCTAACTTGCCGAAATCATAGCGGAAAGCTAGCCTTTCAAGCTACTGTGAACTGTCGTCATTTATCGCGCTTTTTTGCATGCCAGTGGTCCACAAATGGTCCAGGGGAAAACGAGTCTCTTTATCTGCCTATTCGAACAATACCGATGAAATTAGCGTCGAGGTGATCGTTGCTTTTAACTGTTCAATTTTTATTGAACAGTGCAAATTAGTGAACAGTCGAGTGGGAGGATCTAATGAAAGGGCAGTTTTTAGTGAGGTCGACTGCAATCTTTGTAGAAGGCAATATCTATGCTGATAAATCATCCCTCATCTTAGATTGGCTTTTAAGAGTTGGAATAGAAAAAGATGGGTTTTCATTAAGAGAGGTAGCCAAAGATCGAGAAGTGAGCGTAGGTCTGGTCCAAAGGGTTTTTGGAGTCTTGGTATCAAATGGCATTCTCAGGACCAAAGGGGTAAGAACTGCCAAAAAGTTTTTCTTCAAAAAGTCCAGCCTGCTTCTCACAAGCTGGTTAAAAGAATATAGCATCGTGAGAAAATGTAAGATGAGGACTTATCGCTCAGGCTTCTCTGAAAAAGAAGAACTTCTTGATGCGCTAAAGAAATCAAAGTTAAGTCAAAAGGTGTCATTGGCTCTTCATTCTGCGGCTGAAGCTCTCGGCTATAAGAATACCAATTTGAACACTCTCGAATTGTACGTGCTCGATCCGACTGCCAGATCAAACCTCGAAGAGGTTCTTCAATTAGAGCCTCAAGAAAGAGGGTATGAGGTCTTACTTATTGAACCTTACTACGAGAGCTTACTTAATCTCGAAGTGAGTTCCGGCAAAAGCATAAGAGCTTGTCCCGCTTTTTTGACTTTTCTTGACCTTTACCATTTCCCTTTGCGTGGACGAGAACAGGCCGAATTTATGGCAGAACGTATTCCCGAGCTAAACAGATGCTTTTGATTTTATTCTTCGGTTAAGTAGGGCAGTTCTTTTTCGATTTGACTATCTAGCGTATCCTGAAACAATTGCAATTTTGTATGAAATTGTATGCAAAGATCCCCAGTTCTAATGTCTTTACTTTGACTTCCCAAGTATGAAGTTAAAGTAGTAGTCATAAAGTCCAAATGCGTTTTCTTCCCCTCCTCTCTTGAGCTCAAAAAATTCTTCAGCTCCTTACATATCTTTAACGTTTCGGGCAAACTGGTGCAAGGAGTTAGAAAAATAATTTTTCGGCAATTTTTAATGATTCTTAAGCCCACTAAGTAAAATTGATGGGTTCTCTGAGCATAGGACATATCAAGACCTGTGCCATCTTTTTCTGAAAGGTTAGGGGCTCGATGTTCTAGTGGGGGACAAAATACTCCCCTGAATACAAAAGCTTGTTGAAGTACATGAAGGTCTTCTAATATTTCCAGCAAAACTGGCAGATTATCTTTTGTATCCTGATACCTCTTTTGAAGCAGAAATTCTCTGCGGAGATTTTCGCTATCAGCATGGATTTGAGTTTTAAGATTTTTAATGCCGATCACTACTGGGACTCCAATCCCCAGCAATGTTAATACGGCTGTAATATAAGCATGAATATTTTCATGGCTCATATAGATATTCAAGAATATCAAAATAGTTGCCAAAATGAAAATTAACAGATATTTCATTGAGTATTTTCTTCCTCTGCAATTTGTGGAAAAGACTGCCCCAACTCTGCTTCAATTTCTTCAACTGTAGGAAGCGCCCCTTTGAGGTTATCGGGTAGGGCTTTAGAGAGTTGTGTCTCAAAATTAGCAACGGTAATAGGAGATGAGTTATTGCGCAGTGCATATTCCACAATGAGGTTGTCTTTTCCTCTACAAAGGATAAGCCCAATGGTTGGATTATCTCCTGTTTGACGCATTTTATCATCAATGGCCGCAAGATAAAAATTGATCTGACCCGCGAAGTCCGGCTTGAATTTCACTGCTTTTAGCTCAATAAGAAAATAGCAGCGAAGTTTGATGTGATAAAATAGAAGGTCGAGGTAAAAATCTTCATTACCTACCCGAAGAGGGACCTGTCTGCCAACGAAGGCAAACCCATTACCCAGTTCAAGGAGAAATTTTTGAAGGTGGGCTATAAGACCGTCTTCAATCTCTTTTTCGCGGGCCTCGTCAATAAGGGTGAGGAAGTCAAAGCAATAAGGGTCTTTAATAACCTGCTCAGCAAGATCGGAATAGGGAGCTGGAAGGGATGTCTGGAAGTTATTTGGAGCCTTGCCCTGTCGATGGTAAAGACCTGTTTCGATCCACATCTCGAGGACTGATCGACTGCACCCGTTTTCGACCGCTTTGCGGGCATACCACTCTCGTTCATTTAAATTTTTTACTTTTTCGACAAGAATGACATTGTGCCACCACGGGATGTTCAGGCAGAAATCGGGAGGGACTTCTAAGAGTCCAGCAGCCTGCTGGATTCTTGCATAAGAGAGGTAAAAGCTTCTCATATAGAAGACGTTAGATCTAGAAAATCCCTTTAAGCCCGGGAAGCCAGATTGAATGTCTTTGCAGAGGCGATCGATTACCTGAGCCTTCCATCCTTCAGTTTCCTGGCGCTTAACAATCTCCGCGCCGATCCACCAATGGAGCTTAATCAGCTCTTGGTTGACCGCCATCGCCGCTTTGACTTGCGACTCGCGAATGCGGGTCTTGATGTTCTCGAGGAGAGTGGGATAACTTTCAGGAAGAAGGAGTGGTGAGGTAGTTTGGGGATTCATTAAAACTCTATTGTTTTAGTTTTTCAGCAACGTAAGAATTTAAGCTCAAGCCCAAAGCTTTTGCTCGGATAGATAATTTTGCGTGGAGATCTGGGTTGATTCTGAGATTGAACGTACCAGAGAAGGTTTTTTCCGGTTTTTCTCCACGCTCTTGGCACAATGAGAGATAGACTTCGATCGAGTCTCGAAAAGAGCGTTCTAGTTCTTCAACGGTCGTTCCTTGGAATGTAATAACGTCTTTTAGTCCGACGATTTCTCCATGAAATAGTTTAGCTTCGTCATCATATTCGACGTGACCGAGGAATCCCTTATATTTCATCATGAGGTTGGTCCTACGGTTTCAAAGAACGTAAAATTTTACTCTCAAGAATCAAGACGGCCTCTCTTGCTCTCTTAGAGAATTCATCTAATCCGCCGTTACGTTCTATACATATGGCTCCTTCGATTATGTCATCTTCTTCTAGAGGCTTACGTTTCAAAGTATGCGGATCAATTTCTCTCCCAAGAGCCTCCCCATTTAGTGCTATCATCAGCTCCGCAAAGCTGGCGTGAGATGTTTTATTTCTTGGAGGACGGCAGTTGGTTATTTTTTCTCGTTCTATCGAATTAAGGTTACTTTGGAATACTTCGAGGACGGCAGGGATGAGATGCTCGAGTTCAGCTTTATGAAATGGTTTTTTGGTTTTTTTTCTTAACTCGTCCCTTACCTTGCTATCGAGCTGAGCAATGGTGCGCAAGCGGAGTTCTAGAGCGGTTGCAGCACCTGCGGCAGCATCAATTTTTGATTGGATGTTATGGAGAACTGAGATTAATCCTTCGATCGGAACGGGCATCCTCACCTTCTTTTGAATTTTCGGTTGGATTGTATTGCTCATAGGCTGTCCTTATTTAAAATGTTAATACGGTACCAAAAGCAGGTACTATTCAGCAAGTGGTTTTCATGTGGGATTTGTAGGCATGGACTGGCAAATATCAGCATCAAAATCGCAGGAAATATAGAACTTTTTCCGAACCTCAAAATACCAATCTATTAAATTTTTTCCACTGACGCCATTTTTCGTTCCAACAGTTTGCGATAGAATTCAAACATTTACAACTAAACTCGTGGTATAACAATAGGAGCAAACATGGAACGGAGAGAAAGCTTGCATAGAGCTGATAATGACCTGAAAGGAATTACGATGCGGACGCACAAGCATTGCCAGTCTTATCGGGTGCGCATTCGGATGAAGGGCGGGCAGTATTTTGACAGGTCCTTCAAATCGAAGACGCTGGCTAAAAAGTGGAAAAGAGATATGGAATCAGCCATTGAACACGATAGGTACGAATTTACCAACCCTGCAACGAAGCATACTCTTGCAGAATTGATCGATCTGTACATAGAAAGGGTTCTTCCTTCCAAGCCAAAGAATGCAAAAAATACTCTTCGACATTTGCTTTGGTGGAAGCAAGAGCTTGGCCATCTCTTGTTGGCTCAGATAAGACCGAGCCTGATCGCTGAAAAGCGAGATGAATTGCTTGCAGGTTTTGTTAGGGATGGCAAGCTGCGCTCTCCCTCTACTGTTGTGCGCTATTTGAGCAGCCTCTCGCATGTCTTTTCAAAGGCTGTCAAAGAGTGGGAATGGCTGAGAGAAAACCCCGTCTTCAAGATTGAAAAGCCGAGACAAGCACAGGGACGCAAGCGGGTTTTAGATGAAGTAGAGCAAAAGAGGCTTCTACAGGCATGCGAAGAGAGTTGTTCAAAGGACTTGTTTTTGGTTGTCGCTCTTGCACTTGGTACAGGAATGCGCAAAGGAGAAATTATGAGCCTTCGATGGAAGGACATCAACTTTAGCGATGAGAAGGCGATTATCTTCTTGGAGAAGACCAAAAATGGCAGGCCGCGATCGATTCTTATCACAGGACTGTTATTGAACCTTTTACAGAATCGCCGAGCAAATCAGCGAGGGGATAGTCTTCTCTTTCCTTCCCCCAATTGTCCAAGTCGACCTATTGATATTAGATCCGCTTGGGAAAAGGCTTTGGATAAGGCTGGCATAGAGGGATTTGTTTTTCATGGGTTGCGCCATCAGGCTGCTTCCTGTGCAGCCACCATCGAAAATAACCCGTTGGTCATCGGAGAACTGCTCGGTCATAAAACGCTTCAAATGACAAGGCACTATGTTCATCTTCCTAGCGTGCACATGCATGCAATGGTGGAGGCTCTTCAAACCAAAGTTTTTCAAAATTATCGGGAGGTCAAAAATGAGCAACCCAGAAAGTAAACTACTCCCGACTCGAGAGTTTTGGAGATCCGAGCTTTTGACCGAAGAAGAGATCTATAAGAGTTTGAAAGATGATTATTGGACCGCCAGAACAGCAGCCTACTACATTTTGGGTCTAAAAGCTCCTGATTTAGAAAGCCTTCAAGAGGAAAAAAAACTCTGCCCTGACTTCGAAAAGTATCATGACCTCTTCGAGGAATGCTTTAAAAAGGGGAAAATAGCAGTTCACTCCTACTGCTTGGAATATGGAAAAACAGTCTGCACAGCTCTTCCTGTTGACTGGCTGAAGCTCGTTCATAAAGGCAGGCTGAAGGACGATGCAATCGAAGATAGGGGCGTTAAAAGAGATGGGCTTTATGTGGCTCCAGCACTTACCGCAGCATGGCTTCTAATGCAAGGAAAAGCCGTCTTTTCAAAGAGGCGGCCTGCTCAAGAGCGGGAAGACATGCTTTTTTCTTGGAGTGCAGCAAGAAAGCTGAGAAAGAATTTTTCAAATCTTTCAACTCGTCAGATGGCGCAAATCATCTATAAGCATTGTTCTAAGCTCCAGAAATATCCCTTCAAGACCGTGTATGGCTGGGTAATTGATTCAGCGACACCCATGAATGAGGTTCCTCAGCAGCAGAGACGGGATAGAAATGGCCGTCCCAAAAAAGACAGCTATACAAAGCTTGTTTTTGATTTTGCTTCGTATTTCAACGATCTCTAATCCACTCATACTCAATGAATTTTGTGTGTTTTCCACCGAAGACATTTTTTAATCGCGGCAAGTTGCCATAAAATACGGTTATTTAATTCAAACTGCGAGCAATGCAGAAGGAGAACGACATGAGAAACGATAGACAAGATTCTAAAAAGAGTACTGAGGGAACGGGGGATGAGCCAAAGCAAACGCGCTTCATTCCTGCTTCCAAATGGAATGAGTTTCACGAATGGCCTCCCGTTGGAGGGATGCGCCATCTGATCTTTTTCCGTAATGACAACGGATTTGCCAAAGTCTTAAAGCGGCCCAATAGGACATGGCTGATCGATGAAAAGGCTTTCTTCAAGTGGGTCTCAGAAAGGAAATATAAGCCCCGCAAAAGAGACCTGGAAAGCCTTGTTACTGCAAAAACGTCATCTGAATAGGCCGTAGGATGTCGAAGAATGGATTCATAAAGCTGTATCGCGAAGGGCTCGAGTTGCTTGAAGCCAGCCCATCAGCCTTTTTGCTTTTGGCTTTGATTGCATTCCGTGCTAGGCGAACGGGATCAACGTATTCAACGCATAAGCTGAAGATGAATGAAGCAGTTATCGGAGATCATGAGACGATTGGTTTGACCAGGCAGCAGTATAGAGGTGCTATGGAGAAGCTGGAAAAATATGGGCTCGCGGTTTTCAAAAGAGATAAGAGAGGAACGATTGCGACTCTGATCAGTACGGCCATCTTCGATATCAACGCAGAATCAGAAGAAGATGCCTTAACCGACAAGCAGCCATTTCAGAACCTTTTAGGAGCCATTCAGCAACCAACTGACAACCACAAAGCAACCATGTTGGAACCATCTGAACAACCATCAGATTTGTCTATGGAAAATCGAAGGGAGCAACCATCTGAACAACCAACCCGTAACCATCAAGCAACCACAAGAGAACCAGAAAGGAACCAGTTCGCAACCACAGGGCAGCCACTAACAAAGAAAGAAGAAAAAGAAGAAGAAAGGGCAGCAGCAGCTTTTTCGCACACTTTCTTCAAATGCTTGGACGGTTTGGATCTGAGCGATCAGGAAAAACGTTCTCTAATGCGCTACGGAGAGAGACGAGTCGCTCATGCTGTCGAATTTGTGAAGAGGAAGCAAGATGTGGATAGCGTCATTGGGATGTTGACATGGGTATGCCAACAACCAGAACTGCCCGAGCTTCCGCGAGAGAAACGGAAAAATCTGACTCCACAGCAAAAGCTTGCTCTGGAATACAATCGGTTTTTGGAGAGCAACGGGTATCCCGCGTTAGCTAAGCAAAATGAGGAGACGATTCCCAATGACAAAATGATGATTTTAGAGCTTGGAAGACCAATGTCCATCGTCTTGAATCATTCTCTTCTAACGCTGCAAGATGATTTTGGTAAGTCCAAAGACGAAATTTTGAAAAGTCAGCGGATTGTTCGGGAGCTTCAGGGTGACAAATTGTCGCCGGTTCGGTAGGGCAAATCGGGGAGGCTTTAGGGAGGGTTTTGCGGAGCTAATAAAAAGGGGGATTTTTCTGAAAAACCCACCCTTATTTATTGAAAATATCTGTTACATTATAAGCTAATGTAGCTCCGCGAAATCCCATCCTATTTGGGTTATTACCTTTTTCCTCGGATGTCATAGCTTTTGTATGACGACACAAGTTCTTTAAAATAAACAAAATAAACCTACAGAAAAAAAATTGACTTTTTTCACTTTTTATATCAGAAGGAAGAAAAGATAGACTATTTGTTATGCAGTCTTATTTAACACATTTTGAGGTATATGTTTGTTTGATTGGCTGCGTCCCGCATCTTTTCCCAAGGAAATCAAAGATGAAACCTTGGTCAAATCACAATATAAGTACTGGCGCATTCGAACTTTTTATGGAATGTATATTGGATATGCCTTCTATTACTTCACCCGCAAAAGCTTTACTTTTGCGATCCCTTCAATGCTCGATTATGGTTTTACCCTTTCTGAATTAGGGATTTTAGGAACCATCCTCTCCATTATTTATGGTTTTAGCAAATTTATCAGCGGAATTTTTGGCGACCGGACAAATCCTCGCTATTTTATGTCCATAGGTCTGATTTTAACAGGCTTCTGCAATATCTGTTTCGGACTGTCTTCAACGTGGGTCCTCCTAGCTCTTTTTTGGGGTCTAAATGCCTGGTTCCAGGGTTGGGGATGGCCTGGGTGCGCTAAATTGCTCACACATTGGTACTCTCAATCGGAAAGAGGAACCTGGTGGAGCTTATGGAATACCTCTCATAACGTAGGCGGAGCCATCATACCTTTGCTCGCTGCCTTCTGCGTCCAATGCTATGGGTGGCGATTTGCTATGTTCATCCCAGGGATCCTTTGTATTTTGATCGGATTTTTCCTGATGAATCGCCTGCGTGATATTCCCCAGTCATTAGGGCTTCCTCCGATTGAAAAATTCAGAGGAGAAGTTTGTCAATCGGCTCTCGGAGATGAGACAAAAAACGCTCTACCCATCCGAGAGCTTCTTTTTAAATATGTTCTTTCTAATAAGTACATTTGGCTCATGGCTTTCGCCTATTTTTTCATCTATATCATACGGACTGGTTTTAATGACTGGTGCATGGTCTATCTCATTAAGTTTAAAGGCTACTCAGACATGAAAGCCGCAGCCTGTATCCTTTGCTTTGAAATAGGAGGTTTTTTAGGAAGCCTTTTTGCAGGTTGGTCCTCCGATAAACTATTCGACGGCAAACGCAATCCAGTGAATGTTCTTTTTGCCCTTGGAGCAACCGTGATGCTTCTCGCCATGCATTGGAATGGGATGAATTTTCCCTTTTTGGATGGAATCATCATTTTTTTCATCGGTTTTTTTATCTTCGGTCCCCAGATGCTCATTGGGATGGTTGCAGCAGAGCTTACCCATAAAAAGGCGGCGGCTACTTCAAGTGGGTTTGCTGGATGTTTTGCATACATAGGCGCTGCCATGGCTGGGGGCCCTCTCGGAAGTCTGATCAGCGCTTGGGGATGGGACTGTTTTTTTGCCATTTTATGTGCGTGCGGGATTCTAGCCATTGCCTTGATGTCGCCGCTTTGGTCTATCAAAACCACTCCTGAGACAACTTTGCAAGAAGATGAAAACACAGCCGAGGAGAAAACATGAAAGTTGCGACCATCATTCTTGCAGGTGGACAAGGAACCAGGCTTCAACCCCTAACAACCCATCACTCCAAACCGGCCGTATCCTATGGGGGACGCTACCGCTTGATCGATATTCCCATTTCCAATTCAATCAATTCTGATTTTCGCCAAATTTTTGTAATCACCCAATATCTTCCCGAAGAACTACACCATCATATTCACCAAACGTATCGATTTGATACCAAACACCCTGGCTCTCTAGAAATTTTGTCTCCGCAAAAAAATCTCAATGGCGAATTGCAGCTATATGCAGGAACAGCTGATGCTGTAAGGAAAAATTTACCTTCCATTCTTAATTCTCCCGCTGACTATTTCCTCATCCTCTCAGGAGATCAGCTTTATAATATCAATTTTCAGGAAATGATCCAATTTGCCAAATCCAAAAATGCCGAATTGACGATTGCCTCTCTGCCAGTCTCTGAAAAAGATGCACGAAGGATGGGCCTTCTCAATATTGATCCTCAAAATAAAGTGATTGATTTCATAGAGAAACCCCAAGATCCGCAAGTACTTTGTAAGTTTGAACTGTCGAATCGGTTTTTTGAGAATTTCCAAATCTCTCCGCCACTAACTCCTTGTTACCTCGGATCTATGGGGATTTACGTCTTTACAAGAGAGGCCCTTTGCTCTCTTCTTCATGCCGATCAACGTCATGATTTTGGCTATCATTTAATCACGACGGCCGTCAAAAAAGGAAATACGGTAGCCTATGTTTATAAAGGCTATTGGGAAGATATAGGCACAGTAGCGTCTTACTATGAGGCCAATCTTTGCCTTGCTCAATCAGGCAAGGGACTCAACACATATGATCAGAAAAACCCGATCTATGCCCGTCCAACCTTTCTTCCAGGGCCAAAAATAAAAAGCGCTAAGATCTCTCAATCTATCATCTGCGAAGGGTGCGTCATAGAAGCGGAGGAGATCTCAAATAGCATCATTGGATTTCGCTCGCATATTAAACAAGGATCGATCATTCGAGATACGATTATGATGGGAAATCACCTTTGCGATGCAACAGGGGTAGATTATTGGATTGGAGAAGATTGCCATATTGAAAAAACGATCATTGATGAACGGGTTCAAATCGGCGATCGGGTGAGAATAACGAATCAAAACAAACACGTTACTTTTGATGGAGAAGGGATCTTTGTACGCGATGGGATCACAATCATCACAGCAGGGGCAAAAATTCCCGATGGGTATGAGTTTTAAAATAAGGTAATTCATTTGTACGCGTTCAGAGAATAAGATCAAGAAATACTGTTACAAGCTCCAACGATAAGCTTCGCATCCGCGGAGATGATGTTGCCCAAACGGAGACGATCTAGGTCTCCGGGGATAAGTTTTTCCAACATTCCCTAGCGATCTCAAATGCTTCTTGTGTATGGATCAAAAGGACTTTAACTTTTGAATCAGAAGAAGAAAGTACGCGGTCTTCGGGAGCTTTTGATTGATGTTTAGAGAGATGAATCCCTAGAAAAGCAAACGAATCGCAGACTTGCTGTCTGATAGGAAAAGCATTTTCTCCAATTCCTCCAGTGAAAACAAGGGCATCTATGCCGCCAAGCGTTGCTATCATCGATCCAATCAGCGAGACTAGCCGATGAACATAGATATCGATCGCGAGTCTGGCTCGTGCATTGCCTTGGCTTGCTTTGTCTAAAATATCGCGCATATCGCTTGATATCCCAGAAATACCTAGCAACCCTGATTCTTCATAGAGTTCTTTTGAGAGTTCATCAGGAGTCTTGTCTTTAGATAGATAGAGAAGAATGCCGGGATCGACAGTGCCGGAGCGAGTATCCATCATTAAGCCTTCCAATGGAGTAAATCCCATCGTGGTATCGATGCTTTTCCCATTCTTAAGGGCGCAAAGAGAAGCTCCAGAGCCTAAATGGCAAATCACCAGTTTAGGGTGTTCTTGTTCTAAAAAATGCTTCGCCCTTCTCGAACAATATTGAAAACTGGTTCCATGGAACCCAAATCTCTGAATCCCTTCCTCAAACCACTTGTATGGACCAGGATAAATAGCTGCATAGGCTGGCATCGTGTGATGAAAAGCCGTATCAAAAACAGCTATCTGCGGAATGTCTGGAAAGAGCTGCTCTAAAATCTCGATTCCTTCAAGGTCCGCCAAATTATGGAGGGGAGCGAGATCGGCAAGTTTGCGGATTTCCTTTTTTACTTCATTGTCAATCAAGACGCTTGTTTGGTACTTTTTGCCGCCATGAACAATCCGGTGGCCAATACAACGGATCTCTTTATCCGCAAGGAGGGATTTAAGCTCCTTTTTGATTGAGCCCTTTGTTTGAATGTTTTTCCATTCAATTTTGTCTTCCCAAATTGGATCAACCAGTTTATCTGGAAAGTTTGCAAAATCGTATATGCAGCATTTTATACTGCTCGATCCTCTATTTAAGACTAATATTTTCATGTTTCACAAATATCACAAAATAAGTCAGTATGCGAGAAAAAAGGCTATTATCATGTCAGCGCCCCTCTCTAAAGATCTCTTGCAAAAAATGAACGCCTATTGGCGTGCTGCGAACTATCTATCGGTCGGTCAGATTTACCTATACGACAATCCTCTGCTGAAGCGGGAACTAGTATTGTCTGATGTGAAGCCGTTGGTTGTAGGTCACTGGGGGACAACGCCGGGGCAGAACTTCATCTATGTGCATTTGAATCGGGTTATCAAGAAATACGATCTGAATATGTTCTATATCGCCGGTCCTGGCCATGGCGGCCCGGCATTGGTGGGAAATACTTACCTCGAAGGTTCTTATACTGAGATTTATCCGGACATAAGCCAAGACGAAGATGGAATGAAAAAGCTGTTCACGCAATTTTCGTTTCCTGGGGGAATTTCAAGTCACGTTGCTCCAACGACTCCAGGTTCAATCCACGAAGGGGGCGAGTTGGGGTATTCTCTTAGTCATGCTTTCGGAGCTGTGTTCGACAATCCTGATCTTGTCGTGGCTTGCGTAATTGGCGACGGCGAAGCAGAAACTGGCCCCTTGGCAACTGCATGGCAGTCCAATAAATTTCTTGACCCAATTACCGATGGAGCTGTGCTGCCCATCCTGCACCTCAATGGTTTCAAGATCAGCAATCCAACTGTCCTGTCCCGCATTGAACATGAGGAACTTGAGAAATTTTTCCAAGGCTGTGGTTGGACGCCTTATTTTGTGGAAGGGGATGATCCAGAGATAATGCATCAACTCATGGCAGAAATTTTAGACAAGGCCGTTGAAGAGATTCGACAAATCCAAAGAAACGCGCGCGCGAACAATGACACCACTCGGCGTCGTTGGCCGATGATTGTCCTGAGGTCGCCTAAAGGTTGGACAGGGCCAAAATTTGTCGATGGTCTGAAAATTGAGGGGACATTTAGAGCACATCAAGTACCTCTTTTGGTAAATCCCGAGCATCCTGAGCATGTTCAACTGCTGGAAACCTGGATGAAAAGCTACAAGGCAGAAGAACTATTCGATGAGAATGGGAGACTTATTCCAGAATTGGCTGAGCTAGCGCCGAAGGGTAATCAACGGATGGGCGCTAATCCTCACGCTAATGGCGGTATTTTATTACGCGATTTGCGAATGCCAGACTTTCACGATCACGCGGTGAATGTGCCGTCCCCTGGCGCTGTAAATGCCGAAGACACTCTAGTTCTGGGCAATTTCCTTCGCGACGTGGCCAAGCTGAATCAGGATCAACGCAATTTCCGCGTTTTCGGACCTGATGAGACTCTTTCGAATCTCTTGGGAGCAGTCTTTGAGGTCACCAATCGTCAGTGGGATGCTCGGGAAGTAAAAAATGATGAGTTCCTTGCTCCACAAGGACAAGTGCTTGATTCGATGCTGAGTGAGCACCAGTGCGAGGGGTGGTTGGAAGGCTATTTGCTAACAGGGCGCCACGGGCTGTTCAACAGCTATGAGGCGTTCATTCGGATCGTCGATTCGATGTTCAGCCAGCATGCCAAGTGGCTAAAAGTATGCTTAGAACTTCCTTGGCGTCGGAAGATCTCATCGCTGAACTACCTGCTCGCCTCTCATGTCTGGCAGCAGGATCACAACGGTTTCACGCATCAGGATCCAGGCTTTCTTGACCATGTGATCAATAAGAAGGCCACGATTGTGCGCGTTTACTTACCGCCCGATGCCAACTGCCTACTATCAGTCTTTGATCATTGCTTGCGCAGTCGAAATTATGTCAATGTGGTGGTGGCTGGAAAACACCCACTCCCTCAATGGCTGAACATGGACGCTGCGGTGATCCATTGCACAGAGGGAATTGGGATCTGGCAATGGGCTAGTAACGACCAGAATGATGAGCCTGACGTAGTGATGGGCTGCTGCGGAGATACTCCAACGCTCGAGGTTTTAGCTGCTGTTTCAATCCTTCGAGAACATCTGCCCGATCTGAAAATCAGGGTAGTCAATGTTGTCGATCTGATGAAACTACAGCCTCAAAGCGAGCATCCGCATGGACTTTCCGACAAAGATTACGATTCGCTTTTCACAAAAGATAAGCACATCATCTTTAATTTCCATGGATACCCATGGCTGATCCATCGACTAACTTATCGTCGAAACAACCGCAATCTCCATGTTAGAGGCTATAAAGAAGAAGGTACAATCACGACTCCGTTTGATTTGAGAGTGCAAAATGATATCGATCGGTTCCACCTGGTGCAAGACGTGGTTGATCGCTTACCACATTTAGGCGGCAAGGGATCCTATCTAAAGCAGATGATGCAAGATAAGCTGATCGAGCATAAGCACTACGTAGACAAGCACGGTCAAGATATGCCCGAAATCCGGAACTGGAAATGGGGTCAATAAAGATATGAAAGACAATCCCTTAAAGAAAGTGGGAGTTCTCGGTCAGTCAATCTGGCTCGACTATATCAGACGAGATCTCCTCGTCAGTGGAGAACTCAAACGTATGATTAAGGAGGACGGACTGCGGGGGATGACCTCGAATCCTTCCATCTTTGAGAAGGCTATTGCTGACAGCCATGATTACGATAAGGATATTCAAGTTATGGTACGTGAGGGAAAAGACGTAAAGGCCATCTATGAATCTATCAGTCAGCAAGACGTACGAAGCGCCGCTGATCAGTTCCGTCCTTTGTATAACGAGACTGAAGGAAAAGATGGATATGTAAGTCTAGAGGTCAATCCTCACCTAGCGCACGACACTAAAGGCACAATCGAAGAGGCGAGGAAGTTATGGGCTGCGCTGAACAGGCCCAACGTCTTAATCAAGGTACCAGCGACTAAAGAAGGGCTGCCTGTCATCCAGCAACTCATCAGCGAAGGAATCAACGTCAATGTTACGTTGCTTTTTGGGATCCCTCGCTATCGTCAAGTTGTGGAAGCTTATCTTAAAGGCATCGAAGCGCGCGCGAACCAAGAAAAACCTGTAAAGATGGTGGCCTCTGTGGCTAGCTTCTTTTTGAGTCGCATCGATGTGTTGGTCGATCCCATGCTCGAAAAATTCATCGTTAAAGGTGGCAAAGATGCAGAATTAGCAAAAATGCTACATGGACAGATTGCTATCGCCAGTGCGAAGGCGGCCTATCAAATCTACAAGGAACTATTCGATAGTGTTCGGTTTAAGAAATTAGCTGATCAGGGAGCCTTTACTCAGAGGCTTCTCTGGGCTAGCACCAGCACGAAGAATCCGAAGTATAGCGATGTGTTATACATCGACTCCCTGATCGGAAAGGACACCATAAACACTATTCCGCTCGAAACTCTCGATGCGTATCGCGACCATGGCAATCCAAAAGATCGTATCGAACAAGAGGTTGTGAAGGCTCAATGGATGTTAGATCAATTGCCAAACTTAAGTATCAGCATCGATCATTTAACACAGCAGCTTGAAAACGAAGGAGTTGAAAAGTTTAGCATTTCCTTTGATAAACTGATGAAAGCCTTGGAAAAAGCGGTGCAAAAGTGAAAACTATTCAAGAGCTTATAAACACTGCTACGGTCCTGGTTGGTTGCGATAAAGGCTTATTAGCGATCGATGAAAGTAACCCAACCTGTAACAAACGATTTGCCAAATTAGGAATTCCCCAAACCGAAGAAACTCGAAGATCCTACCGGGAATTGATTGTAACTACACCCGGTTTAGGTGAGTTTATCAGCGGCGTCATTCTTTACGATGAGACGATCCGCCAGTCCACGAAAAATGGGACTCCTTTTATTCAAGTTATTACCGATGCAGGGATCATTCCTGGCATCAAAGTCGATACCGGTGCAAAGGAAATGGCAGATTTCCCTGGAGAAAAGATCACTGAAGGTCTGGACGGATTGCGCGAACGTCTGGCTGAATACTCTGAAATGGGCGCCCGTTTTTGCAAGTGGCGCGCAGTGTTTGCTGTGAGCGATTTGCTTCCAAGCAAGGGATGCATCGAGGCAAATGCGCTAGGCTTAGCTCGCTATGCCGCATTATGCCAGGAAGCTGGCCTGGTTCCGGTCGTTGAGCCTGAAGTGCTCATGGAAGGCGAGCATACCTTAGAACGCTGCTGCGAGGTAACGGAGGATGTTCTGCGAACAGTTTTCAATCAACTTTATACTCAAGGAGTAATGCTGGAAGGGATGCTTTTGAAGCCCAATATGGTGCTTCCTGGATTGAGCTGTCCAAAACAAGAAACTATTGACGAGGTAGCTGATGCCACGGTGAGATGCCTATTGCGCACTGTCCCAGCGGCCGTTCCTGGGATTATGTTCCTATCGGGCGGTCAATCCGGTGAACTGGCCTCAGCTCGCCTGAATGCCATGAATATCAGATTCAAGTCAAAACTTCCTTGGGCGTTGGGGTTTTCATTTGCTCGAGCTATTCAACAGCCAGCTTTGGAGATTTGGCAAGGCAAGGAAGTAAACGTACCTGCAGCACAAAAGGCTTTGTACCATCGAGCCAGATGCAACCAGGCTGCACGCCGTGGCGATTATAATGCCATGCTGGAAAAAGATAGAGCCATACCAACAAATAAAGTGCCACTCACAAAACTCGCTGCATGGAATGCTCTCAAATCCCATTACCCAAAAGTTCGAGAATTGCATCTTAGGGAACTTTTCGCAAATGATCCAAAGCGCGCAAAACACATGACAGCTGAAGCAGTTGGCATCTATTTTGACTATTCGAAGCATCGCATTACTGACGAGACACTTAAGCTCCTTCTGAAATTGGCGGAGGAATCTGGGTTGCGTTCTCGCATTGATTCTATGTTTAGGGGTGACAAAATTAACGTCACGGAGAAGAGAGCCGTCCTGCACGTGGCGCTGCGTGCCCCAAAAGGGCAATCTATTGTCCTAGACGGTGAAGACGTCGTACCTCAAGTCCACGCAGTTCTCGAAAAGATGGCCCATTTTTCCAATCGAATTCGGAGCGGGGAATGGAGAGGTCACACAGGCAAGCCCATCCGCAATGTCATCAATATCGGCATTGGTGGATCTGATCTAGGTCCTGTGATGGCGTATGAGGCATTACGTCATTATAGCCAGAGGAACTTAACCTTCCGTTTCATCTCTAATATCGATGGCACAGACTTCGCTGAGGCCACCCGCGACCTCGATGCTGGAGAGACTCTATTTATTATCTCGTCGAAGACCTTTACGACATTAGAGACGATGACGAATGCTCACACAGCCCGTGAATGGGTTCTCAAGACTTTGAAACACGCTTCTGCTGTGGCTAAGCATTTTGTCGCTGTCTCGACTAACGCGGAGGAAGTGGCTAAATTTGGTATCGATACTGCAAATATGTTTGTATTTTGGGACTGGGTTGGTGGCAGGTATTCAATGGATTCAGCGATTGGTCTTTCAACAATGATCGCTATCGGCCCGGACAATTTTCGTTCCATGCTCGACGGATTCCATCAGATGGATGAACATTTTCGCACGGCCCCTTTCGAGTGCAATTTACCAGTGCTTATGGGATTGCTTGCTCTCTGGTATAACAACTTCTTTGATACACAGACTATAGCAGTTCTTCCGTATGAACAGTACTTGAAGCGTTTCCCCGCTTATCTCCAGCAGTTGACGATGGAAAGCAATGGCAAGCATGTTACGCTTGATGGGACTAAGATCCCTTACCAAACCGGACCAATTTTCTGGGGTGAACCAGGAACCAATGGTCAGCATTCCTTCTATCAACTGATTCATCAAGGGACCAAGCTCATCCCTTGCGACTTCATTGCGTTTGAGTCTCCATTAAATCCTATTGGTCGTCACCATGATTTACTCTTGGCCAACGTCTTTGCTCAGGCAGAGGCCCTGGCTTTTGGAAAAACGGCACAGGAGCTACAAGCAGAAAACATCCCGGAGTGGCTAATCCCACATCGAACTTTCGAGGGCAACCGTCCTTCCAGTATGATCTTCCTGGAACAGCTAACCCCCCAGGCATTGGGAAAACTGGTTGCTCTATATGAACACAGTGTTTTCACTCAAGGCGCTATATGGGAAATTGATTCATTCGACCAGTGGGGGGTTGAACTGGGAAAAGCACTTGCTGAGCGGATCATCCCTGAACTTGAAAGAGGGAACAAATCTCAACTCAAGCATGATAGTTCAACTAACAACTTAATCCAGCGCTATACGAGATCGAAGGAGCAATTGCATGAGCGATAATTCATCCCATCGAACCCCTGTGATTGCGGCTAACTGGAAAATGTATAAGACGATTGAAGAAGCAGTGCATTTTGTGAAGAGTTTGATTCCTTTAATTCAAGATGTTCCCGTTAAGGTCTATATTGCAGTTCCGTATACAGCGCTATATTCTGCTGCCTCTGAAGCCAAAGGTTCTTCTATCGTGATGGGAGCGCAAAACATGTACGATGCTACCGAAGGTGCTTTCACTGGAGAAATTTCGGCGAATATGTTGAAAGATGCGGGAGCGAAATTTGTCATCTTAGGCCATTCAGAACGGCGGCGCCTTTTTCACGAAACGAACGCTTTCATTCGTCGCAAGGTTGAAAAAGCCTTATCGGAAAGCCTGCAACCCATTTTCTGCATCGGAGAAACGGAGCAAGAGCGTGAAGGTGGAAAAACAGAAGAAATTCTAAAACAACAATTGGATCAATCTCTAGGCAATATCTCTGCCGAACAGATGACATCCATCATTCTAGCTTACGAACCTATCTGGGCTATTGGATCTGGTAAGTCAGCTCTTCCAAAAAAAGTTCAAGCAGTGCACGCATTTTGCCGTCAGTGGGTGAGCGAAAAGTGGGGGAAAGAAACAGCTCAAAAAATAATTATTCTGTACGGTGGTTCAGTGCATCCTAATGATACTAAGGATTTCATGGAACAACCAGATGTAGATGGCGTATTAGTGGGAGGCGCTTCGCTCAAGGTAGAATCGTTTAATCAAATTATCCACTATCCAATCGTAAGAAAATAAAAAATCTTTAATTTAATTGTTGTAAAGCATTAAGCAGAAACATCACATGCAACAAGTATTGTTTGACACTTTAATGAGTTCTGTGTATTTCCAAGACTAGCCTAACCGCTCAATGAACCCCAAGTAACAGGAGATTTTATGACAAAACTAGTTAAGGATGTTATGAATAAGGCCCCAAAAGCCATACACCCAGAAGAACCGATTCATAAAGCGGCTTCACTGATGCACAAACATGACATTAGTCATCTGCCAGTCATCGACGATGATAAACAAGTGGTTGGCCACGTTCATACTAATGATGTTCTCAAAGCAGTAGCTGAGCAAAAACCTCATACTACTCCTGTCAAACACATTATGAGCGAGCCGCCAGTAGTATTGCCGGAAAATACCCCTATACATGAAGCGGCTAATCAGCTTGCTAAAGCAAAAGTTAAAGGAGCTGCTGCAGTAAACGACAACGGAGAGCTAAGCGGATTCGTTCATGCTCGTGATATTGAAGAAAAAGTGCCAGATGCTAAACCGCATGTGGATAAAATTCTTAATGCCACTAAGCATAACCCCAAAAAAGCTGCTTAAGGCTAGGATTCAGATCACAACTTACGCCAAATGCTCAACCTACACGATGTGTGCCGGTTGAGTATTTGGTTTCCTACAATATGAAAAGGCTCAATTTGAATGCGCAAAAGCTTATAGACACTGCGATGGAAAAGACGAGGAAATGTCATGGAACCTGATGCCGATAACTCCAAAGCTCCAGAATCGAAGGTTCCGGCTAGAGCTTCGTCCAAAACTCCTGCAACAAAGTCAGGATCGCAGCCTGATGCGAAGGAAGATCTAAAGTCCTTGTCTTTGGCTGAAGTGGGAAAAAAATTGGGATTCTCGCCGGAAGGACTCACAGAGGCTGAGGCGGCGAAGCGATTGACCCAATATGGTCCTAACGAGCTTGAAGAAAAGAAATCTCATCCGCTTTTAAAATTTCTCTCCTATTTTTGGGGTCCTATTCCATGGATGATCGAGATAGCGGTGATTCTATCTGGGGTAGTTCGTCACTGGCCCGATTTTTTCATTATCCTCCTTTTGCTTTTTTCTAACGCCATAGTCGGATTCTGGGAGGAGCGTCAAGCAGCCAACGAGATTGCCGCCTTGAAGGCTAAGCTGGCGGTCAAGGCTCGGGTGATACGAGACGGGAAATGGATCAATCCAGCGGCGCGCGAGTTGGTTCCAGGCGACGTCATTCGATTGCGCCAGGGCGATATAGTGCCTGCGGATGCGCGGCTTTTGGATGGCGATCCGGTAGAGGTGGATCAATCTGCGCTGACAGGAGAGTCGCTGCCTGTAACGTGTAAAAGTGGCGGGGCCGTGTTCTCGGGATCGATTGTCCGCCAGGGCGAAATCGGTGCACTCGTCTACGGCACCGGTATGAACACCTACTTCGGTAAGACAGCACAATTGGTGCAGGAAGCACACACCGTCAGCCATTTTCAAAAGGCTGTTTTAAAAATCGGCAATTATCTGATCATCTTAGCCGGCGTTTTGGTTGCTGGAATCATAACTGTTGCAATCTTTCGGGGAGATCCGATCCTCACCACGCTGCAATTCGCTTTGGTGCTGACCGTGGCCTCTATCCCGGTAGCGATGCCGACAGTATTGTCGGTAACGATGGCAGTCGGCGCGCGCCTGCTCGCAAGAAAGCAAGCGATTGTGAGCCGCTTAGTCGCCATCGAGGAGTTAGCAGGAGTGGACATATTGTGCGCGGACAAGACCGGCACTCTGACTCAAAACAAGTTGACGCTGGGCGATCCATTCAGCGTGAATAATATCCCAAAGGAACAAGTCATCCTCAATGGCGCGTTAGCATCGCGTGCAGACAATAACGATACGATTGATTTGGCCGTTCTCGGCGGTCTGAAAAACAAAGATGCGCTGAAAGGGTACCAGATGGGCCATTTCCAACCATTCGATGCAGTGCATAAACGGACTGAAGCTACGATCAAGGGATCAGAAGGTAAAGAGTTCAAGGTGACGAAAGGCGCGCCGCAAGTGATTTTGGCATTATCAGCCAATCTAACCCAAGTGAAGGATGCTGTTGAAAAAGCAGTTAACGAATTTGCTGCGCGCGGATTTCGATCGCTCGGCGTTGCTCGGGACGATGGAAGCGGGTGGCAATTTCTCGGGGTCCTACCCCTGTTTGATCCACCGCGGGAAGATGCTAAAGCGACGATTGCGACCGCAACTCAAATGGGCGTGAAAGTTAAGATGGTCACGGGTGATCAAATGGCCATCGCGAAGGAAACTGCAAAAAAATTAGGGATGGGCACAAACATCCTCGATGCTACGGGTCTTGGCGATGTAAAGAAGCAAGAGACCACCGAGATGGCCGAGTCTATCGAGAAGTGTGATGGTTTTGCCCAGGTATTCCCTGCACACAAGTTCCATATTGTGGATGTGTTGCAAAAACGAGGCCATCTTGTCGGCATGACTGGCGACGGGGTAAATGACGCCCCTGCGCTGAAAAAAGCCGACTGCGGCATCGCCGTTTCAAGCGCGACAGATGCGGCGCGCGCGGCAGCAGCCATTGTGCTGTTAACGCCCGGCCTATCGGTGATTATCGATGCGATCAAAGAAAGTCGGAAAATTTTCCAGCGGATGAACAGTTACGCGATCTACCGCATCGCCGAGACGCTCCGCGTACTATTTTTCATGACACTGGCCATCCTGGTGTTTAACTTCTATCCAGTGACGGCAGTGATGATTGTGATGCTGGCGCTTCTGAACGATGGCGCCATCCTATCCATTGCTTATGACAATGTTCATTATAAGGATCAGCCTGAAGCCTGGAACATGCGCATGGTCTTAGGAGTAGCTACAGCTCTGGGCTTGATCGGGGTCGTGGCCGCTTTTGGCCTATTTTATCTCGGTGAGAGAGTCTTTCATCTCGACCGCCCACATATCCAGACGCTGATGTATTTGAAGTTGTCTGTGGCTGGACACCTGACGATTTTCCTGACCCGTACGCGCGGTCCATTCTGGACCATCCGCCCTGCGCGGATTTTATGGGGAGCAGTACTGGGTACGCAAATGGTGGCCACTTTGATTGCGGTTTTCGGGTTCCTTATGACCCCTCTCGGCTGGAAATGGGCAGGTTTTGTTTGGGTCTATGCGCTTGCCTGGTTCCTCGTAAATGACCAAGTCAAATGGCTTGCCTACCGGATTTTCGATCCGGTTAAGAAACCTAAGACTGATGCCAAGGCTGGATCTCAGCCTGTGAGCAAGCCAGAGCCAAAACCAGATACTAAACTTAAGAACAAAGAAGGGGCTATGCCTGAAGACAATGCCAAACCAAAGCCTGACGATAAAGCAAAGTCTAAACCAGAAGGTGCTGCCGAACCAAAACCTGGCGACGCTAAAGGTGCTAAACCAGAAGGTGCCGCTGAGCCTGCACCAGGTGCCAAAGCCGAGCCAAAACCTGACGACGCTAAAGGTGCCAAACCAGAAGGTGCTGCTGACCTTAAGCCAAGCGCTAAAGCGGAACCAAAACCAGACGATGCCAAGCCTAAGCCTGAAGAGGTCGGACACTCGGATACGACATCGGGGCAAAATTTCATCCATGTGCATATGGATAAGGAGGCAGTCGATGTCTACATTGCCGGTCCTGGTCACAGCGGGCCCGGTATCCCTGAACACAAGGATGAGTCAAAGCCAGAAGGCAAAACAGAACCAAAATCTGAAAACACACCTTCTGATTTGACAGAGCAGATCAAGAAACGCGCCCAAGAGCTATACGAGAAACGGGGAAGGCAAGAGGGTCATGCAGATGAGGACTGGAGCCAAGCAGAGAAGGAAATTCGGAAAGAAAAAAACAAATGAAGAAAAAGATTCAATTCACTCATTTATTTCTAGATGTCGGCGGTGTTTTGCTCACCAATGGGTGGGATCATCATGCACGTAAACGCGCCGCAGCGAAGTTTAAGCTAAAGTATTCCGATATGGATGATCGGCATCGCTTGACGTTTGAAATCTACGAAAAAGGCAAACTTTCGCTGGAAGAATATTTGAATTTGGTGGTCTTCTACCAAAAACGCCCGTTCACAAGAGCCCAGTTTTGGCGCTTCATCTGTGCGCAGTCAAAACCTTACTCTGAGATGATCGAGCTTTCAAAGCAGCTTAAAGTAAAATATGGACTGAAGATCGTCGTAGTTAGCAACGAAGCCCGCGAACTGAATGCATATCGAATTCGAAAGTTTAAGCTGGACGGCTTTGTAGATTCCTTTATCTCCTCCTGTTTGGTCCACCTCCGTAAGCCCGACGCAGAAATCTTTCGTCTTGCATTAGACATCGCCCAGGCAGACCCGAAGAAGGTAATCTATATCGAAAACACACCAATGTTTGTCCAGATTGCTGAAGATTTTGGGATCAGGAGCATTCTCCATACAGATTATAAATCGACGTGTGCAAAATTGGTTTCGATCGGATTAATGTAGTGAACTAAAAAGGAAATCACGTGAAAAACAAAAGCTCATTTTCTTCATTAATATTCTTTGTCATTCTTTTGATTGGCGCGGTACTGGCATATCTCCTGTATAAAAGTTCTAATGGTTACGAAATTTACTATGTTTTTGGAGGTGCTCTTTTCATTGCCTACGTCGCAACAACTGCCACTAAAGTGGCAAATCAGTGGGACAGGGCCGTCGTTTTACGATTGGGCCATTTTCACTCTTTAAGAGGGCCGGGATTATTTTTTATCATTCCGGTTATCGATACAATTCCTTTCTGGATCGACATCCGGGTCATCACGACCTCGTTCAAAGCGGAAAAAACTCTGACCAAAGATACCGTGCCTGTCGACGTCGATGCGGTTCTTTTTTGGAAAGTGATCGATCCTAAAAAGGCCGCTCTAGAGGTAGCCGATTACGAAAGCGCTATTGGATGGGCATCGCAAACAGCTTTACGCGATGTGATTGGCAAGACAATGCTTTCTGACATGCTTGAAGGACGAAACAAAATTAGCAATGAGCTGCAAGTAATCATCGATGAGAGGACTGAACCTTGGGGAGTCAATGTGATTTCAGTTGAAGTCAAAGATGTCCTGATTCCTCCCGCCTTGGAAGATGCGATGTCCATGCAAGCGCAGGCAGAAAGAGAGCGTCAAGCACGGGTTATTCTTGGAGATTCAGAAAGGCAAGTGGCAGAAAAGTTTGGCGAAGCGGCGAAGACCTATATCAATAATCCTGTCGCATTGCATTTAAGGGCAATGAACATGCTTTATGAGGGATTAAAAGCGAACTCTACTATCGTCATGGTTCCTAGCTCGGCCATTGAAACAATGCAACTGGGAGGTCTTGCGGGGATTACGGCCTTGACTATGGGCCTAGATCAAAAGCAACCAAGCAATGCAAAAAGAGATGAAATAGAGAATAAGCCTAGGGAAGGATGAAAGAGAAATGGATCAGCATGATATAAGTCAAAAAGCCAATATAAAAGGATACGATTCTCTAGAGGATCTCGCCTTAAATCTGCGCTCGTCTTGGAATCATAGTACCGATGCGGTATGGCGACAGCTCGATCCAGAATTATGGGAGCTGACGCAGAATCCTTGGGCTGTTTTGCAGGCATCCTCAAAAGACAAGCTTACCAAGATGTTAGCGGATCAAAAATTTAGCACTCTTGTTGAAACCCTCCTGAAAGCTAGAAAGGATAGCTTAAGCGCCCCCACTTGGTTTCAGGAAAATCACTCTAAGTCATCCTTGAGCTGCATCGCCTACTTTTGCATGGAATATATGTTAAGCGAATCACTTCCAATTTATTCTGGCGGTCTGGGCAACGTTGCTGGAGATCAGCTTAAAGCTGCAAGCGATCTTGGGGTGCCGGTCTTCGCCATTGGATTGCTCTATGCCCAGGGCTATTTCCGACAGATCATCGATAAAAATGGGAATCAACAAGAACTTTATCCCTATAATGATCCAGGACAAATGCCCATCAGGCCACTACGAAAGCCGGACGGAGAATGGCTCCGCTTGAAAATCGAATTACCTGACTGGTCTCTTTGGCTCCGCACATGGGAAGTCAAGGTAGGTAGAAGAACGCTTTATTTATTGGACAGCAATGATACAGCCAATGTCCCCGCTCATAGAGGGATTACTAGCGAGCTTTATGGAGGGGATCGGGAATTACGCTTAAAACAAGAGATCGTTTTAGGTCTTGGCGGATGGCGTCTTCTTAACGCTCTTGGCATACAACCTGAAGTTTGCCATATGAATGAAGGTCATGCGGCTTTTCTTGTATTAGAACGGGCCTTTGGTTTTATGCAAAAAACGAAACAACCGTTCGAAGTAGCGTTGGCAGCCACGCGAATAGGCAATCTCTTCACAACCCATACCGCAGAACCCTCCGGGTTCGATCAGTTTTCTCCCGATCTCATTTGGAAATATTTGGGGAAATACGCAGAAACTAAACTGGGCATACCATTTAAGAGGTTTCTTTCTCTTGGCCAGTTAAATCCAAATGACGATTTTAATATGGCCTATTTAGCTATCCGAGGAAGCGGCTTTGTCAATGGCGTGAGTCAATTGCATGGTGTAGTCAGCAGGCATCTGTTTAGAGATTTATTTCCTCGATTTCCCGAAGGAGAAGTCCCAGTTGGATCTGTGACGAATGGAGTCCATATGCCGACTTGGGATTCATCTGTATCTGACGATCTTTGGACTAAGAGCTGTGGAAAAGGGCGATGGTTGGGTAAACTCGAGGATCTAGAGAATAAGATACGCGCTGTTCCAGATACGGAAATTTGGCAAATGCGCAATGAATCGAGAGCCTCTCTTGTTGACTATACGCGCATCCGATTAGCAAAACAGTTGCAAGCGAGAGGAGCCTCTGATGATGAGATTGAGAGGATAAAATCCTTTTTAAATCCGAATGCTTTAACTCTAGGTTTTGCCCGTAGATTTGCCGCTTACAAAAGGCCTGATTTACTCCTTACCGATGAAGATCGACTTCTCCGCATATTGACCAATAAGGATCGACCTGTACAGCTCATTCTTGCCGGCAAAGCACATCCTGCCGATGCTGAGGGGCATGCTCTAATCAAAAGATGGATGAAATTCATTTCCAGACCCGAAGCTCGCCCCCATGTCATTTTTCTCAGCGATTACGACATGATTTTAACAGAACATCTCGTTCAGGGAGTCGATTTATGGATCAATACTCCCAGACGGCCTTGGGAAGCAAGTGGAACAAGCGGAATGAAGATCCTCGTTAATGGAGGCTTGAATCTTTCAGAATTAGACGGCTGGTGGGCGGAAGCTTATACTCCTGAAGTCGGTTGGGCACTCGGAGACCGCAAGGAACATGGAGAAGATCCCAACTGGGACCATGCGGAGGCAAACACTCTTTATGATCTCTTGGAAAACGAAGTGATCCCTGAATTTTACACATGGGATGCCAGAATGATGCCTATGACCTGGATAACAAAAATCCGCGAGAGTATGGCGCTTCTGACACCTCATTTTTCTTCCAATCGGACAGTGCGTGAATATACAGAGAAATTCTATCTTCCAGCAGCGACAAATTATCGGAAGCGAATTGAAAATAATGGAGTTCTTGCGAAACAAATCATCGATTGGCGAAGCAGGGTAGAACAGAATTGGGGCAAATTGGGATTTGGTGAAATGAAAATCGAAGACAAAAATGGCCAACATCTATTTGAAATTCAGGTCTATCTCAACGATCTGGACCACCAGGCAGTTACTGTGGAGCTTTATTCGGCAGCTTTAAAAAAAGAAATGAAATATCAGGGACCGATTCCCAACACTCGGGATGGGCATATTTATCGAGCAGAGGTTCCCGCAGCAAATCCAGCATCTAGTTTTACCCCCCGAATTATACCACATTTCCTAGGCGTTGCGGTTCCCCTCGAATCGACTCAAATTTTATGGCAAAAATGAAGATCAGCCCACTTGCAGGAAAACTACCTCCGCCGGACTTACTGATTCACGTCCCTGATTTGATCGAGGCTTATTATAGTGGCCTGCCAGATCCATCCATTCCAAGAGAGCGGGTTGCATTTGGCACTTCGGGGCATCGTGGTTCTTCTTTAGATAAGAGCTTTAATGAGCATCACATTCTCGCGATAACCCAAGCAATTTGTTTATACCGAACAAAGCACAAGATCGACGGCCCCTTGTTTCTCGGGATGGACACACATGCCCTTTCCGGCCCTGCCTTAAAAAGTGCCATCGAAGTGCTCGCTGCGAATGGAGTCACCGTGATGTTATCCGATGGAGATGAATATACTCCAACTCCTGTCATTTCCCATGCGATTCTCACTTACAATCACGGCAAAAGACTCGGGTTAGCTGATGGCATTGTGATTACCCCCTCGCACAACCCTCCAGACCAAGGCGGCTTTAAATACGATCCGCCAAATGGAGGCCCTGCGGAAACTGAGGTCACCAATTGGATTCAAGACAAAGCCAATGAACTGCTCGAAAACAAGTTATCGGGCGTAAAGAGAATCCCATATGAAAAGGCACTCTATTCTTCTACGACGCAAAGACACAATTACCAAAAAGCATATATTAGCGACCTTGGCAATGTAATCGATATGGAAGCCATCCGCAAATCAAAGATCCGCATTGGAGTAGATCCTCTTGGCGGCGCTGGAGTCCACTACTGGAAGCCCATCTC
The DNA here is from genome assembly GCA_963716985.1 of uncultured bacterium. GTDB lineage: Bacteria > Chlamydiota > Chlamydiia > Chlamydiales > SM23-39 > JAJZPH01. The sequence goes on from OY970323.1 coordinate 967,772, forward strand.
TGAAATGTACGGAATCGATCTCACAGTTGTAAGGGAAACGGTAGATCCTACCTTTCGCTTTATGACAGTCGATTGGGATGGAAAGATTCGGATGGATCCTTCTTCTCCTTATGCCATGCAAGGATTGATCGGAATGAAAGACCGTTTTGATATTGCCTTTGCCTGTGATACCGATTACGACAGACATGGAATTGTCACCAAAAGTTCAGGGTTACTGCCGCCGAATCATTATCTCTCTGCAGCTATCCTTTATCTTTTTCAGCATCGGCTTAAGTGGCAAAAGAGCGCTGCCGTAGGCAAGACTCTCGTTAGCAGCCAGATGATCGATCGCGTTACCGCAAAGCTGGGACGAAAACTCTATGAAGTGCCTGTAGGCTTCAAATGGTTCGTCGATGGCTTGTTAGACGGTTCTCTTGGTTTTGCAGGCGAAGAGAGCGCAGGAGCTGTATTTCCTCGCTTGGATGGGACGATATGGACAACAGACAAAGACGGCATTATTTTAGCTTTACTTGCTGCGGAGATGATGGCAAAGCTTGGAAAAGACCCAGGGGAACTCTATCAGGATTTAATTCGTGAATTTGGTGAGCCTGCATACGCCTTAGTCGAGGCCCCTGCTACACCAGCGCAAAAAGAGATATTAAAAAACCTATCTCCAAAGAGCATCCAATCTAAGACGCTAGCTGGTGAAGAGATCAGTTCCATTTTGACCAAGGCGCCTGGAAATGGCGCTCCAATCGGAGGATTGAAAGTGACAACAGCGAACGGGTGGTTTGCTGCCCGTCCCTCAGGTACAGAAGATATCTATAAAATATATGGAGAAAGTTTCCTAGGAGTTGCTCATCTGGATCGTATTCTGAAAGAGGCTCAAATAATAGTAAATGAGGCATTAGACAAGGGCATCAAATTGTAGAGCGTTAACTCTTTTCGAAAAGAGTCATTCATGGAGATCGACATCCTGAGATGGTAAAAAAGTTCTACCCTTCCTGATTTATTAAACCTTGTAGTTAGGAAGGGGACTCGTGTTCTTGGCCTCATTTATTCGAAGAGTTTTTTGTTCAAACTTGCGACAGTGGAGTAGATGTGCGCATTGGAAAGATGGGCATATCTTTTGGTCATTTGGACCGTTTTATGACCAAGCAGAGTTCCGATTTCTAGCAAACTCGCTTGATTCATGGCCAGGTAGGAAGCGGCGGTATGTCGAAGATCGTGAAAGCGGAAGTTTGCTATGCCCGCGTTTCGTAGAGCGGTATTCCAAGCAGATCGGATGTCGAGGGGTTTGGATTGAGAATGAGGCGCTGGGAATATCAGAGAATCGGCGGCTTGGGTAGTATGTTTAGCACGCAAAAGTTCCAGCGCTTTCCCTAGCAGTGGAATGTATCGGCGCTCTCCATTTTTGGTGACTTGCAAGAGGATTGCGCCTTTAACGAGATCGACATCTCTCCATTTAAGATTCATGATTTCGCCCCTTCTCATGCCAGTCGAAAGGGCTAGTATTACAATTGGGTAGAGTCCTTTTGATTCACTTTCTCGGCAGGCTTGAACGAGCTTTGTTTTCTCATTCTCATTAAGAAATCGCATTCTGCTATTGGAGATTTTTGGCTTTGAGATTTTCATGACCGGATTTTCTTGGAGCCATTCCCAATCTTTAACGGCGATTGCAAAGGCATGAGAGAGGCTGGCAAGATAGCGGACTACAGTCGTGGAAGAACGGAGCTTGCCTTTACAGGTTAGTCCTGAAAGCAGTTCATCCCGTTTCTGTGAGATGAGGCTTGGCTTGATATCTGAAAGGAGGCAGTGTCCCAGTTCCTGTTGCCACCAGAGAAGATGTTGGCGGACGTTTCTTGCATTCTTTGGCTTTGATGGAAGAACTCTTTCGATATAGCGGTCGATCAGTTCCGCTAAAGTACTTTTGCTGCCAGGTTGGTCATAAGCATATTTGCCTTGTTCAACTGCTGATTCTGTATCGCGCTTCCATTTCATGGCTAGAGTTTTGGAGGCGAATGATTGGATGAGGACTGGATGTCCTTTGATGCGAACGCGGGCGCGGTAGGAAACTGTCCCGTCTTTATGGGTGCGTTTGTCGATGCCTTTCACAAGCTTACCTTTGGTTTCAATTTTCAAAGGTTAGCTGCTGGGGTTATCGCCAATTGTTGTAGGCGAGTGGTCCACAAATGGTCCACGGAGAGAAATCGCACTTTGGGCCGGTTTTGATGCGATTACATAACCAGCTCATCTTTAGTGCGATAAACTCGAGAAGAAATGTGGGGCAACCTGGACTTGAACCAGGGACCGACGGGTTATGAGTCCGCTGCTCTAACCGACTGAGCTATTGCCCCTTTTGAGAATGAGAAGTTTTATACCTTAGAAAAGGGACAAGAATCAAGGATTTTAAAGAGAAAATTGGTTCTTCGGCATTAGGGACGCCAGCGGCAACCTGGCCGATAATAGCCTGGATTATTCTAGCGCCCGACTCACATGAGAAAATAGGTTGTCAAACTAGGTTTTGACGACAGAGTCGGTGGTGGCCAAATAAGGGAGAGTCATAACCATATGGCTGAAAATCGCAATCAGAAACGTTGGAGACGTCGATATGCAACCATCACCTCTTCGAGAAAAGGAGTCAGGCATTCTTGCGAGGGGAAAGATCTTCTCTTCGCAAGAATGGTTCCTCAGCTTATGGTAAGGAGGTCGGAGTCCGCTTTCTGGAACATTTGGCCCTGAGTTTTTCGATGTAATAAAAGGCCACCGGAGTAAAGAGAAAACAGAAAATAACCGAACCGATCATTCCCCCGAGCATCACAGCTCCCATGGAAGATTTGAAGGGCATGATGTCCCATAGCTGGGGCAATACCCCTAAAATAATGGCAAGAGAGGTCATTATAATCACCTGGAATCTTGAAGACGCGGCAGACCAAAGGGCCTCTTTTAAGGGAACGTTTTTTTGAAGCTCTTGAATCGCGTGGTCCAAAAGAAGAATCGAGTTGTTCACCACAAGGCCAACTAGCATGACCATGCCAAGCATAGAGGAGAGGTTGATCGATTCTTCTAAAAAGAATAGGGTGTAATAGACCCCGATAAAGGAGGTGACAATCGAGAGTATGATCGAGAGGGGGTAGATGAAGGAGTCCATAATGGCTGCCAGTAGCATGTAGGTCAAAATGACCGCTAAAAGAAAGGCTTTGACAATTTCTATCGAGGACTCTTTCTGCATCTCGGCCATGCCGGCAAAGGTGTAATTCAAATCTTTATCGACGGGAATGTCCGAAAAAGCTTTTTGCAAAACGGCCGTGACGTGGGCGGTATTGGATTTCGCTAAATAGCCGTTGAGCTTCAAAACTCTTTTTTTGTTCTCATGTTCGAGCATCGGAATGGATTTTTGTTCTTTTAAAGATCCTAATTCCAGGATGGGGATCAGCCCTTTTTTGGAGATCACGTCGATATAGCGAATGTCTGAGAAATCTTTGGAATACCGATCGTCTAGTTTGATCAAAATGTCTATTTCCTTGCCGTTGGTTTTAAAGATGTTCGAGCTGTCTCCAAAAATCGCTGAACGGATGAGGCTTCCGACTTGCGCCTCTTTTAATCCATGCTCCATGAGCAGTTGTTGATCGGGCAGGAATCGCACCTCATTTTTAGGAATTTTATAAGAGGAGGAGATGGTTTGAAAATAGCCGGTCGCGATCATCTTATCTTTGAGCTTTTGCATGAAGTCGACCATCTTGTCATAATCGGAGCCGTTGATATTGATGGTGATGTCTCCCGAGTCAAATCCTTTTCTGTCTCCGCGGCTTAAGGTAATTTCCGCATCGGCATTCTCTGCAAAGAAGGGAACCAGCTCTTCGATGATTTGCACGTCGGTGCGTTTTCTTTGATCGGCCGGAAGAAGGCGGAGTGTTGTCGAAGATTTTTCTACGCCTCTATTTCCGATCAGGGAAAAGTAGGAGGTCATTTCGGGAATGGAAGTGACGCGCTCTTCGATTTTTTGCGTTACTTCCGATGTTTTTTCAATGAGCGTTCCTTGCGGCATGTCGACGTTGATCGTAATGTAGTCCCGATCGGAGGGGGGAAAGAAGCTGCCGGAAATATAGGGGGTGAGGAATTTGATCGAGTAGATGCCGAGAATGATGAGCAGGCAAAGGGTTTTGGGATAGCGAAACGTGTGTTCAAAAAGGGTCTTATACTTGCGGATCAAAAAGGCCATGCATTGATGCACCCATTTGGCCAGTTTATTCGGCGTCTCTTCCTGGTTTTTCAAAATGGTGTAGCAGAGCATGGGGGTCAGGGCAAAAGAGACGAGAAGAGAAAAGGAGGTCACATAGATCACGGTCAGACCGAAAGAGACCATAAACCTGCCAACCATGCCGCCCATGAAGGCAATCGGGGCAAAGACCACCAGGTTGGTCCCGGTAGACGCGAGAATAGCGACCGTTACTTCTTTTGTTCCTTGTACGGCAGCGGCAAAGGCGTTTTTCCCAAGGCCGAGATGCTTCCAGAAATTCTCAATGATCACGATGGTGTTGGCGACAAGCGTTCCGATCGAGGTGGCGATGGCTAATAGAGTTAAAAAGTTAATGGTGAATTTGGAAAGGTCCATCAGGAAGAATGAAGAGATGATGGATATGGGAATGGTGATAGAAGAAATGAAGGTTAGACGAAAACTGCCGGTAAATAAGTAGAGAATAAGAATGGTCAATAACATTCCCTCCAGAATGGAGATGAGCGTCTGGTGGTTTTCAGAGACGATCACCGTGGTTGCGTCGTTTGCGATCTCTAAAGAAACGTTTTTAGGAAGAGATGCTTGCAATTTTGAAAATTTGGCATGAATCTCTTTGGCAATATCGACCGCATTGCTGTCCGATGCTTTTTTTACGGAAATGCCGACGGCGCTTTTCCCGTTGTAGCGAGCAATCTTGTCCACTTTTTTAACGCCGTCTTCAACGACTCCGATCATTTTGATCGGGATGCTTTCGCCATTTCGCGTGATGATGAGCGTGTTTTCAATGTCTTTCAGGCTTTCAAACTCGCCGATAAAGCGCAGGTTGAATGATTTTTCCCCGGATTCCAAAAGGCCTCCGGGTATGTTTTTGTTTTTCATCTTCAGGGTGGCAATTACGTCGTCGAGGGCCACGTAATGCTCTCTCATCAGCATGGGGTCCAAAGAGAGGTTGATCTGCCGCTTCTCGCCTCCGAATATTTCGAGGCTCGCAACTCCTTTGATTGCGAGAATTTGATCTTTAAGGGTTGTGTCGGCAAGCTCGTAGAGGTCTTTGTGCGACATCGTTTCGCTAAACAGCGCGAGGTTGACGACCGGTTCCTGGAAGGGGTCGAATTTCGCGACGATCGGTTTTTTCATTCCTTCGGGCAGCTGGTTGAGGAGGCCGTCGACCTTTTCCCTTACTTCGACCAGCTTTGTGTTGACGTCGGAGGTGAGTAGAAATTCGATAAAAACAAATCCAAAATTGTCGTAGGAATGGCTGCGGATCTTTTTTACTTCGGAAAGTTCGGAGAGGGCATCTTCGATCTTGTTGGTGATGGATGTTTCCACTTCGAGGGGGGTGGCGCCGGGATAGGTGAGAGAGACGGTACAGATGGGAAAGTCGACTTTCGGCTGTTTGTCAAATTTTAGGTTGGAGTAGGAGAAAATACCCAGCACGACGAATACAGATACAAACATGATCGTGGTGACAGGACGTTTGAGAAAAAATTCAATCATAGTTAATTTCCCGAGGTTATTTTTACGATGTCATTTTCTTGGAGGGCAGCGCCGCTAAGAACGATAAGATCTTCTTCATCGATGCCCTTTGCCATCATTCCTTTGTTATTTCTCTCGCCCAAAGTCACGAGCTGCTTGTGGGCTTTGTTTTCTTTAATGACCCACACGAAGTGGGCATTGTTTTCCGAATGGATGGCTGCGTGGGGAAGCAAGAGACAGCTTTTCTTTTCGGATGTGGCCACTTCGCCCAAGTATTTTTCCTCTTTTCCTCCCAAGGGCTCTTTGCAGGCGATCCTGACGGCGTACATGCCGGTTTTGGGAGTCGGGGAACATCCGATCTCGAGAATCGATGCCTCTATGTTTTTTCCATGGAAATGGATCGTCACGGGAGATGTAGAGCAAAGAGAGCGCTTCACTGCTTTGGGAACGTAGCCAACGTAGGTATGGTCATTTTCTAAAGCGAGCGTCATTTTCCAAAAGGTTTGCAAATCGTTTTTTTCTGCTTTTTGGGCAAGGACCGGCTTTCCTTCCCTAGGCCAAGCAGAGTAAAAACTAATCGCCGGTTTTTGGTTTTTTTTCGTAATCGAGTGTTGTTTGAGGTTGACGAAAAGAATCAAAAGCAGAATGCAGGATAAATAGGTAAGAAAGGATTTTTTACTCATGGATTGTCCCCATGCAGGTTAATCGTTCGATTTTTGCAAGAGCTACCTGCAGTTTGAATAAGGTTGTTTCTTTTTTTATTTTTTGGCTCGTGAGCATCATCTCTGCGTCGTCCAAATCGGTTGTGGAGAGCTGTCCCGATGAAAAGAGGTTTTGGCTTAATTGAAAAGATTCTTCGGCGAGAGAAACCGCCTCGTTGTTGGCGGGAAGCGTTTGGATCAGTTCACGATATTCCGTCATTGCTTTTTCGAGCTCGAGCTCCAGATTCTTTTTGGTTTTTTTGTAGGTGAGAACTGCGTTGTCTCTATCAGATGTGCTCTGTTTGATTCGATCGCGGGTCCGATTGCCGTAAAAAAGCGGAATTTGCAAGTTCAGTCCGCCGGCCGTGTAATTAAAGAGGGTATTCTCGCCGATGAAATAATCGTCGCTGGACCCCTTATAGTTATAGCGAAAAAATGCCGAAAGCGTGGGAAAATATTCCGCTTTTTTGCTTTTCACGAGATCGTTTTGGGCGCTGATCGATTGCTGCAGGGCTTTTAATATGGGCTGGCTGTGCTCTAAATGGGCAAGGGCCTGTTGTATGTCGAAATTTTCATAGCTCGTCCGGTATCCTTCGGTGAGCTCAATGTCGGATGTCGGATCGGCGCCAATGGCTTTTCTTAAAGATTCCAGAGCGATCGCATAAGAAGACTCTGCATTGGAGATCATGGGAACTCTTGCGGCGATATCGGCCAATACTTTGATATTGTCCCTTTTCGAGACCCTTCCCATCTCCGATTTGTTTTCTAACAGATCCTTGCTTTTAAGGGTGTTCTCATAAGATTCTTTGGCAATTTGCAGCATCCTTTTGGCAAAATAGACATTGAAATACAAAAGTTTGCTATTGAAAACAACCTCGTCTTTTACGCTCTCTTCTCGATATTTGTTCATCGCTGTCAATTTTTTCATTGCTCTGATGGAAGAGGATATTTTCCCAAAAGTGGTAATGATCTGGTTTACGTTGACGCCCGCGTCGAGGTTGAAATCTTTCATGAGCCTTGTATGAGGAAGAGAGGGGAATCGTATGTTGTCGAGATAGGTAACTTCACCCGTCACTTGGGGGAATAAAATCGATCTTGTTTCTTTTGTCTTGTAGTCTGATTTGACCACTTCGTTTTTTTGGATCTGATAATCTTCGCTCTCTTTGATGGAGCGGGAAATGGTTTCGGGCAGAGTCAGCGCGATTGTCTCGCCAAAAAGGTAGGAAAAAAGAAAGAGGGGGACAAGCAAAAAATATTTCATAAAAGTCTCATAGTTGAAAAAGTTTCCACAAGATCGAAAGGTGGTTTCGATAGATTTCTGCTATATTGGTAAATTCCGAAAAGGGAAGAGAGAGAGGCACTCCAATTAATATGGTCATCAAAAATTGGACGAGTGTTTTCTGGCAGACGGCTTCGGGTATCTGTTTTTTTGCGGCCGCATGCGCCACCAGCTCTTCAAAAAAACCACGCATTGTAATCATGCGGGAGTTTGCCGCATCGGCGCAATCGGGATAAATATATTGGAGCTCGTCCGGAGTTACGGCAAATGAGGCGGTTTGTGCTTTATGGGGCCCGATGAGGGAAAATATTTCAGAAAAAATGTAGGGGTATTTGATCTCTTCCGTCAAAAGCTCGAACGTTTTTTCAATGCACTCGGTTAATGTGAGTTTTTTTTGCAAGTTGCGGATGGTCCAATAGGTTTTGAAGATTTTTGCTTTCAAAAGATAGGCAAGGACGTCGATTTTCTGAGGAAAATAGTTAAAAAAAGAGGCTTCGGAGACATCGGTTTCTTCGCAAATGTCCTTGATGGAAATGGAATGGAATTTCTCCGTTTTCAGCTTTTTCACAAAGGCCATGGCCAAAGAATGTTTGGTCTTGGCGATTTTTTTCTGTCTTAGAGATAGGGCCATTGAAGAATTCTCTTTGAGTTGTCTCAAATGTTAGAGCAGGCTCTAAGTTTCTGTCAAAGGATTTAGCGGTTCTAAGGGGTTGTTTTTTCAGGAACTGCATATGTTTGATAAGGACATGCGGATGAAGAGGCAGCATTTGTACCGATTGCTTGTTTGATATTTTCTAGAAGTTTTTTGTTTTCCTCGTGCTTTGCGATGGTAGAGAAGAGCTGTTCGCGCGCCGATTGGAAAATTTCTCTGCCTTTGGCGGCTATGTAATCAAGGATATGAGGACCCTTATGATGATGGAGCGTAGAAGGGAAAATTTCAGGTGCATCGTTTAGGAACTCTTCATAGAGGGCTTTTTGCACAGAGAGCGCGAGTGGCAGAGAAGAGAGGCAGGTCGAGATTTTCCTCCCATACGATTCGCTTGGAAGGGGGTTTTTCACCTCATGCGTCATTGGGTCGCGCAGTCCGGAGTCCTCCATAAAATAGATGACTCGCGGAACCCTTGCCAGGAGAAGCGTCATTGCACACATCGGGCAGGGCTCTAAAGAGGTGTAGACCGTTGCATGCGCGAGGCGATAGGTATAGTCTAAATAGAGCTCTCTTGGGCTGATAGAGCTTGGTATGCTGCCATTTTGTTTTTTAAGAATCGCTTTCTGAAGAGTGCTGATTTCTGCATGAAAAATTTCTCCCTGCATTTCAAAATTGCGGTTATGGTCGATCACGAACTCCGGCGTATGTTCTGTATCCTCAACGTCCCAGGCTAACAATGATCCAATGTCATAGCCGGCTTTCGGATAGCTTTGTAAACGCTCGTACAAATAGGCAAGAGTTGCCAGCATGAAGAGCTCATCCCGCTCGGCAATAATCGCCTCTTTTTGGCTGAGCGGGGGAGCTTGATCCAATGGGGAAGAGATCTCTGCAGCATTGTTTGCGGGAGAAGATTCTTGTGCATGCAGAGTGTGGAAAGAAACAGTAATGAGAAACAACAAAAGACGGATGGGGGAGGATAAAAACATGCCGACACCTCTGTAAAAAATGGACAGTGTAAATAATAAGGAAAGAATGATAGCCGAACACATCATATTCTTCAGCCGAAAATCAAGGATTGTAAATCCAAAGGATACCCCGGAGGTTTATAAAGCTTTTACCATCCAGAGGACCAGATCGTCATCGATACGATATTTTTCTCCGAAAGCGGCCGTCTTGCATTTATAGGTGATGCCACGGCCATCGGGTCTATATCCCAAATGAAAATAGAGCTGTTGGGCAGGGCCATAATCAGGATATAAACCAACTCCGAGACCTATTTGCTTGCACCCTTCTTGGCGAGCGATTGCTTCAAGCCATGCCATGAGCTGTTTCCCGATTCCTTGCCGTCGATGCTTTTCATAGATCCAGACATCGCAAATTTCAGGAATATTGGAAAAATGGGGATATTCAGATTTACGCAAAAGGCTGCCAAATCCCAAGACCTCTTTGTTTTTTTCCGCCACGCCAACGATGCGGATGTTTTTTTGCTGCTCTTCATAATATTTTTTCCATCTTCGCGTGGTTTCGCGGACCGTAGACCAGGAGGGGCAAAAATGGTTGGCAACCCTTTCGATATCCTTCATATTCATGGCGCGTATTCGCATATTCTTTCTCTCCGATGGGTAGGAAAAAACAAAGATGGTACAAAAAAAGGATAATACTCTCAAAAGTTTTGAAGTGCGGATTGGCCGATCGGCGCAAAAGGGGGCCCCCTCTTTGGAATAGAACGAGTTAAAGAAATGAAGAGAGGGGTAGATCCGCACATTTGACCGGGGATCTATTCTGCATTTTTAGAGAAAAATCTTTGACGGATAATCATTTAAGCCAGTATAGAAAAAAGAAGGAGCTTTTATCATGAGAAAAATTTCCTTTTTCCTGTCCATTGGTTGTGCTTTTTGCCTTTGTGCAGAAGATCTCCAAGAAGCTAATATCTCGGGACTTACAAGAACAGATACCATTCCAAAAGAGTCGATTCAACAAGCGCCCGATCCCTATTTTGAGGGCTATTTGCAAGCCCTTGTCGATATGCATTTTTACGAGCATAAGGTGGTAGTTTTAGTAAAAGATCATACCGTCTGGCTTGCCAACCTACCCAAAAACGAGCTCATAGAAAAGAGTATTATTTCCTTTATTAAGGATGTCCCGGGTGTCTCGGCCGTCAACAAAATCGATGGCGTTCCTCCCAAGGAGATGGAAAAAAGAGAAAAGTATGTCAACCGCCCTAGGATGACAGGAATCTGGTTTCCCCAGATGACCGAACTCTTTTTGCCCTTGATCGCCAATCCCCGCCAGGTCATCTATTCGATTGGTTATCGCGGAGGGGATAGGGTCTGCGGTAAGAATGCAGTGCCCATTTCTTTAGGCGATGACTTTCCGATCTTCCGCTGGATTAGCGTTCTCCCGTGGAGAGGAGATTGCCAGATCGGTATCGAAGCGGGCATCTGGTCGGTTTTTAACATCGATCCTCCAAAGCCGAATGATTGTAAAGGGACAGAGCTGGTCAATACGGATTTTTATGTCGGAATACCTGTGACATATGCGGTCAATCAATGGTCGTTCCGGCTGCGTCCCTATCACATTTCTTCCCACCTTGGCGATGAGTTTATGGTCAACCATCCGCTTTTTAGAAGACGCAACCCAAGTTTTGAATCGCTCGATTTCTTTTTGTCTTATCAGGCAAATGATATCTTCCGCGTTTATGGAGGCGCCGGCTGGATCATGCATAGCGATCACACCTTTCCCATGAAACATTATTATCTTGAATATGGATCAGAGGCCCGTTTCTTTGGGCATAAGATGTATTATCATAAGCTTTATGGGACATTCTTTGCGGCCGTTCATTTCCGCACCTGGCAGGTGCTCAAAGATGATTTCGACGTCACGGCGGTGGCGGGGTATGAGTGGAGTAAGCTGCAAGGGGTGGGCCGCAAGATTCGCTTGATGGGAGAGTTCCATCATGGCTTTTCTCTCGAAGGACAATTCTTTAAAAGAAGAACCACCTATGGAGCCTTTTTGCTCGCTTATGGATTTTGAGGCAAATCGATACAAAAACCTTCTTTGTAGATTTTTCCTTCCTTGCCGATCGAAAGTGTTCCTTTTAAGAATCGACGATAGATTTCCAGGCCTTGCTCTGCCGTCTGAATGCAATAAAAACAATTGCTGACCCATTCGGATCCTTTGATCGTTCCTGCTTTGATATTGCATTGAAATCGAGAGAGCACTTTCTCTTTCCAATACTCCGGAGTGCCAAAAAGAAGAATGGGATTGGCGGGACATGATCCGACCTTTCTTCGCACTTCTTCCAGCGTATATTCAAAATCCGTGCCGATGCCGCCGACTAGAAAGATGGGAAAATCTAAGTGGAATTCCGCTTGTCTTTCGACCAAACGATCGAGGCGATAGGTCATCTTGGCATAGATGAAGGGGTTTTGATGCTGTTCATGAATGACACTGCCCTCTTTGGCGCGAAAATCTACGATGTTCGCACAGGAAAGGATCCCCAGCTTTTGGGCTACGCGGTTGCCCACTTCCATGGCGCCGGGCCCGCCTCCGGTGAGAAGGGCGAGAGGAGTGTCTTTGCAGAGAAGCGGATGAAAGACCTCTTCCCGCATTTTGAGCACGCCTAAGAGAAGGTCGGCAAGCTCTTTTTCAAAGTTGCCCTCGACAAGATTGGACCCATAAACACCAAAAAATGTGGCTTTGCGAAAGGTATCGGCAAGATGGATCGGGACAAACATGCCTGTATCCTTTTCCGGCTTGATGACGTATTGCAGAATATTGTTCGTGGATTTGTCGACCCAGAAAACGGGAATGCCGAATTTCGCAAGATCGAGCAAGAATGCGCGGTCTTCATGAGAGAAAAAATCTCCATAGGAGCGGGAAGGAGTCGTAAAATAGATGGCTTTTAAGCAGTTGATCACGTTCGAGCTTAAGAACATTCTTTTCATCAGGGGGGAGGGAAAATAGCGGCAGAGGAGAATGCCCTGAGAGGTGATGAGATTGTTTTCCATTGCCTCCAAAAAGGGATAGGAGGGTTGTTCTTTAATGTACTGTTCGACAAGGCTGGCTTGTCTGGAAGGATGGGAGAGCCCCGGAAATTCATGTTTATAGGCAGCGCGCACGACCCAGTCTTGAGGGGTTAAATTGGCCAGCTGGGTTCCTTTGACAATAAAAACTGCTGCAAGATGATCTTTCGGAGAGGGAGCTTTTTCAAAGGCGGAAAAGAGAGTTTGCGGTTTTTCAAGCGATGCCTGGAGCTGGTCGCGGTCGGAGAAGAAGACATATTCTCGATGGGACTCGAGAGTATAGAACTCGAGGGGAACATCGGACAGTTCATGATTGCTGGAGCCAAAAAACTCATACACATCGCCCGATGCTTCCGTATCGGGCTGCAAAACCGAGGCGGTCGTGTGGTGGTATCCTTGAGGAAGAAAACTTTCGACCACCTTGGCAAATACCGTGCGCACATGCAGGGGAGAGGTGCGCACCAAAAGGACTTCATTCTCCTTTGCGATTTTGGGATGGTTGGCTTGCCATTGGTAATAGAGGTGTAAAAGCTCTCGGGAAGGAAATCGCTTGCGGGTCAAGATCTTGGCAAGAACGGGTAGAAAGGAAGAAACCTCCTTTTCATACGTCAGCGTGCCGTTTCTTAAAGGGAGGAAGGCAACGGTTGTCCCTTTGATTTTTTCCAGAATCAGATCATGCCCGTCATGAGGATTTCCCAAAAAGAGCAGAGGTTTTTTGTTGCGATCGTGGCGGCCGAACATGCGGCGCAAGTAATCGGGCTCGCGCACTCTTCTTCGATCGTCGGCAGCAAAGAGCTTTCCTACATAGGTTCCTTTAGTCAAAAGCTGCACAAGCGCTTTGCCCGTGGGGTTCAAACCAATCAGATCGACAAGAATTTCAGCCGATCCATTTTTTTTATCTAAGAAATATTCTTTTCCGATCCCATTCAGTCCCAGCTGAGCAAGTGTGCTTTTGATGTTGAAAAAGACCAAACTTGGATCGATGGAAAAACCCACAAAAGCAGGGGATATGCCGGAAATTTTCACCAAGGCTTCTCTTGTGCTTTCGTTGATCGTTTTCAAAGAATCGATCACTCCATCAGGAGTGATGAGATCAAAATGGCTGGAGATAAGATAGCTTTCCATTTAGAGAATTAATCCTTTTGTCCTATAATCGATTTTTATAGGGAAGTGGGAATTTTTAGGGAACAGAAGTTTGCAAAACATTCAAAAAAAACTATCAAGAAGTGCCGGAATCCATGACGGATCCTTTCACGCGGACGAGGTCACGGCGTGCGCCCTGTTGCTTGTGTTTGACCTGATCGATCGCGATCGCATCATGCGCACGCGCGATCCCAAGCTGCTTGCTTGTTGTGAATACCTGTGTGATGTGGGAGGTGTTTGGGATCCTAGCTCCAAGCGCTTTGACCACCACCAAGCGGAATATACGGGCCACTTAAGCAGCGCCGGGATGGTGTTGGAATATTTGTTTCAAGAAAAATGGATCGATTCTGCTTTCTATCATTATTTACGGCGGGCTTTGGTACAAGGAATCGACGAACATGATACCGGAAGGAGCCGTTTGGAAGAGGGCATATGCACCTTTTCCCAGGTCATTTCCAACTTTTTACCCATTCGATACGATGCTTCTTCTCAAGAGATGCAAGAGGCCTTTCTCCAAGCTCTGGATTTCGCGCGCGGCCATCTGAGTCGTCTCAAGCAGCGATATTTTTATCAAAAAGAGTGTCGCAAAATCGTCCAACAAGAGATGAAAAAAGAGTCCACCTGCATGATTTTTGACGAGCCGATTTCCTGGATGGAGAGTTTTTTTGAGCTCAACGGGGAAAACCACCCCGCTCTCTTTGTGATTATGCCTGCAGGGAATTCATGGAAGCTAAGAGGGATCCCTCCCTCCTATAAAAACCGCATGCAGGTCCGGCTTCAGCTTCCCCAGGAGTGGGCGGGCCTTCAAGGTGACGCATTGCAAAAAATATCGGGCATCGAGGGGGCAATCTTTTGCCATAAAGGGCGCTTCATTTCCATTTGGAAGACGAAGGAGGATGCGCTCAAAGCTTTGGCAACTGTTGTAAAAAAGGCAGAAAAACAATGAGCACCGTTTTTGAAAAGATCCTCTTGGGCAATCTTCCTTGTGAAAAAGTGTTTGAGAATGAAAGAATTCTTGCGATTAAGGATCAATATCCAATTGCTCCCGTACATCTTTTGATCTTGCCGAAAAAAAAGATCGCCTGTCTTCAAGATGTCCAAGAAGAAGATCTTCCGCTGATCGCAGAAATGATCGCAGTTGCGCAAAGTCTTGCGGAAGAGTTTCAAATCAGCGACGGCTATCGCCTTCTTGCCAACAATGGAGAAAGGGCGGGACAATCGATCTTTTATTTGCATTTTCATCTCATTGGAGGAAGAAGATTGGGAGCGATGGGATGAGAGCGCGCATAGCCATTTTGATTTTTTTTTCTTTGCCCCTCTCCCTTTTTTCACAAGAATCTGTTGAGGAAACAGAAATTCTTCGCCGCATCTATGATCATCTGATCATTCAGGATTACGCCTCCGCCCTCGATGAAGCGCAAAATGGTCTCGATCTTTATGAATCCTCGGAAAAGATGCAATCGGCTTTTGTCGAGACGCTTGCAAAATCCGGCAAGAGCAATGAGGCGATCGATTTTTTTAAAGGGAAGACTCCTTCTGCCTCTCTTCTGGAAACGATTGCATGGGGCGTGATCAAGGAAGGAAGCAGATCCTCGCAATATGCGGTTCGTCTGAGCAGTCTTGTGGGCGCTTTTCTGACCCAAGATGCAAAAGCACTGGATTTTCTTCTCTCTGCGATGGAGGATACCAACGCGGTTCTTCGCGCAGTTGGCGTGCAGCTCTGCTCTCAATATGGCGATGACCTTCTCCAAAAAGAGGTCATACGCTTATTTGCAAGGGAAAAAGCCTTTTGGGTAAAGCTCGAAATCCTTCGCGCCTTGGGGCAGATGAGAGTCAAAGAAATGGCCGATCATCTCAAAGAGATTGCTGCGAGCGAGGAGAGAACGTTTGAAGAAAAGGCCATCGCCATCGCCTCTCTTGTCAAGATCTACGAAAAGCCGAAGCCCGAAGAGGTCTGTTCTCTGGTCCAAAGTCCTAAAGCGGGATTGCGGCAATTTGGCTGCGAGCTCGCAGCTCATTTTGAAGTGAAGGAAGCAAAAGATCGGATTTTACAACTTTTAAGCGATCCCCGTCCGGACGTGCGCATTTCTGCTTTGAATGCCCTTGGCCTTGCCTATCGATGGGATGCGAAAAAAGAAGAGATTTTTCCTCTTTTAGAACGCTCTCTTTCGGACAAAATGCCCTCTGTGGCTATCACTGCGGCATGGGTAGCTATGCTCGCGGAGCATCCGGCGGCCGAAAGGGTTTTTGAAGAATGGATCGAACATCCGGTGGAAAAAAACAGACGGCTTGCCGCGGCCGCTTTGGCAAAGACGGGCTCTTACGGCGTTTCTCTTTCCCAAAAACTCATTCGGAAGACGGAAGATCCCTATGTTGCCGCTAATCTTGCGCTCGGGCTTCTCGGACAGAGGGTCGAGGTGAAAAAGTGCTGCGATATTCTCTTTGATTTTTTAAAAAACAAGAGCGGGCTTTGGATGTGGGATGCAAAAGAGGGGACGATATTTCAAGTGCTTTCCGATAGCGACGTGCGCCATCTGGATCCCATTCCTTTTTATCCGGAAAGCATCGATGCCATGGCGACGCTCCGTCTTCTTTCCTTTCTGGCTGTAGAGGGCGATCATCGCGCCCTCGAAGGGCTCAAACACTTTTTGGCCCATAAGCATTGGGGAATGAGCGCGCTTGCTGCTGTGACTTTGCTGAGGGAAGGAGGGGAGTCTGAGGCGGAACTGGTGCGCAAGCTTCTGCAAGATCCCGATCGAAACGTTCGGTGCCAGGCAGCGCTGGCGCTTGCATTTCTTGGCAAAGATAGGACGGCAATGCCCATTTTGATCGAGGCGTACAACCTTGCCGATTACGAACTCAAAGAGCGTATTTTAGAGGCACTCGGCCAAATAGGCTCGGAAGAGAGCCTGTCTTTCTTATTTCAGACGTTAAAAGAGCCTTTTTTGCAACTTCGCGTGATTGCCGCTTCTTCTCTTGTCCAATGCCTCTATCGATAGTGATAAAACCATTTTTTCGCAACATCTGCCGATGGTTTTGCCATTTGAAGGGAATTGTAAAAGCCATTGTTGACACTTTTGGGCAAAAGAATTATTTTTTTTACCATAACGTGTGGAGAGGATCAAGTTCTTTTCGCTATTTCTTGTTTTAAATTTCCGAATTGTCTTAAGATTGTTTGCTTTAATGCCAAAACAAAAGTTGCGTTGAGAAAGTCCTTCCAGCCATAAAACAAAGAGAATTTTTTGTTTGTGAATGAAATGGGTGTTTCTTTAAGGAAAGTGGTTATGCCGAAAGAAGATGCTATTAAGATGGAAGGAAAGGTGGAGGAGTTGTTGCCGAACATGACATTTCGCGTGGTTTTGGAAAATGGGATGACGGTTGTCGCACACCTCTGCGGGAAGATGCGCATGCGGAATATTCGCGTGTATGTAGGGGATACTGTGACGGTGGAAATGTCTCCTTACGATTTGAGTAAAGCGCGCATCATTTATCGCCAAAAATAAGACGCTTGTTTTAAATCTTTGTTTTGACTAAGATAAAACCGCTTCAAAACCGGAAGCTGGCCGTTGCGATATCGGCCGCACGCTGTGGAGAGGAGAAATTCCCGCAGAAAAAGGTGTTTTTGAACAGTTCAGTTCGAAGGCGCCCAGATAGCTCAGTGGTAGAGCACTTGCATGGTAAGTAAGCGGCCGTAGGTTCAATTCCTATTCTGGGCAAAACAAAAAGAAGTAGTAGATCAATTTTACGGATCCTAATGGAGGAAAAGAATGGCAAAAGAAATGTTTCAAAGGACAAAACCTCACGTAAACGTAGGAACAATCGGGCACGTAGACCATGGAAAGACTACCCTGACGGCTGCGATCACAAAAGTTTTGGCAGAAAAAGGGTCTGCAAAGTTTCGAGATTATGCTTCGATTGACAATACGCCGGAAGAAAAAGCTCGCGGTATTACGATTAATACCTCTCACGTTGAATATGAAACTCCCAAGAGACATTATGCTCACGTTGACTGCCCGGGCCACGCCGACTATGTCAAGAACATGATCACCGGTGCAGCTCAGATGGACGGGGCCATTCTTGTCGTTGCCGCGACTGACGGTCCGATGCCGCAAACAAAAGAACACGTGCTTTTGGCCCGCCAAGTAGGGGTGCCGACGATCATCGTTTTTCTCAACAAAATGGACCAGATCGGCAAGGGAGACGAGGAGCTTGTAGAGCTCGTTGAGATGGAATTGACAGAGCTTTTGGAGGCGAAAGGATATAAGAACGTGCCGATCGTCCGCGGTTCTGCTCTCAAAGCATTGGAAGGAGATCCTGAAGCAGAAAAAGCGATTTTGAAGCTCATCGAAGTGATGGACGAAAAGATTCCCGAGCCCGTTCGAGAAGTGGACAAGCCCTTCCTCATGCCTATTGAAGACGTTTTCTCCATCTCCGGACGAGGAACTGTTGTCACGGGCAGGGTAGAAAAGGGAATTGTCCGCGTGAACGAGAAGCTCCAAATCGTTGGACTTAGAGAGACTCGAGATACCGTTGCTACCGGACTGGAAATGTTCAATAAGACATTGGATGAAGCGCGAGCCGGGGAAAACGTTGGCATCCTCTTGCGCGGTATTGAAAAACACGATGTCGAAAGAGGAATGGTTCTTGCTGCTCCCGGTACCTGCACGCCGCATAAGAAATTTAAGGGCGCTATTTACGTTCTGACAAAAGATGAAGGCGGGCGGCACAAGCCATTCTTCACCGGATATCGTCCTCAATTTTTCTTCCGCACGACCGATGTTACCGGTACGGTTACGCTTCCCCAAGGCACCGAGATGGTAATGCCGGGAGATAACGTAGAGATTGCTGCAGAACTTTTGCAGCCCGTTGCCATGGAAGAAGGGATGAGATTTGCAATACGCGAAGGCGGCCGAACCATTGGAGCCGGAACCGTTTCAAAGATCATCGAGTAGAATTTCTGAGAAGAAATCTACAGGGTGTGTAGCTCAGTTGGTAGAGCGGCGATCTCCAAAGTCGTTGGTCGGGGGTTCGAGTCCCTCCGCACTCGTTGTAAAAAGGTTTGTTTCCCAAGGAATGAAAAATGAAAGGGAATTTCTTACGAGAAACTCAGCAAGAAATTAAAAAAATTTCCTGGACTACAAAAGAGGAGCTCATCGCACTTACGAAAATTGTGCTGGGCGCTACTCTGGTTTTTGGCTTTGCCGTTTATTTTGTTGATTTGGTGATTCGGGGATGCCTTGAGATCATTGGACAGCTTGTACGCTTGATATTTGGATAAGGATTTTTTTATGTTTAAGTGGTATGTGGTCCAAGCGATGTCGGGCCAGGAGAAAAAAGTCAAAAAAACGATCGAAGAGAATCGTGCCGGAAAGGGAATGACCGAGCAGGTCGCGGAAGTGATTGTTCCCACCGAAAATGTGTCCGAAGTGAAAAAAGGCCAGCAGCGCGTGGTCGAGAAAAAATTATGGCCCGGATACATCCTTGTCAAAATGATTTTGAATGAAGAATCTTGGGCCTATGTCAAAGAATGCAATGGGGTCATCGATTTTTTGGGAGGGGAAAAACCCTCCCCCTTAAGCGACCGGGAAGTGGCGGAGATTTTAAAGGAACTTGAAGAGCGCAAGAAAGGCGTTGTTCAAAAGCATAAGATTGACGTCGGAGCTACCGTGAAGATCATCGACGGCGTTTTCATTAACTTTGTGGGAACCGTCGAAGAAGTTTTTCATGACAAAGGCCGATTGAGCGTTCGAGTCTCTATTTTTGGAAGAGATACCCGGGTGGATGACTTGGAGTTTTGGCAAGTAGAACAGGTAACGACTGAATAAAAGGAAAAGAGTCCATGGCTAAGAAAAAAATTATTAAGACCATTAAGTTGCAAATTCCGGCCGGGAAGGCAAATCCGGCGCCCCCGATTGGCCCTGCTTTGGGTTCTGCAGGAGTGAACATCATGGCCTTTTGTAAAGATTTTAATCAGAGGACGCAAGAAGCCGCGGGATCCATTCTTCCTACGATTATCAGCGTTTATTCCGATAAGAGTTTCTCATTTGAAACGCGTGAGCCT
Source organism: uncultured bacterium (assembly GCA_963716985.1). Classification (GTDB taxonomy): domain Bacteria; phylum Chlamydiota; class Chlamydiia; order Chlamydiales; family SM23-39; genus JAJZPH01. Next base: position 987,322 of record OY970323.1, read on the forward strand.
CCCGTTCCTGAATTGATCAAAAAAGCTGTGGGAATTGAATCGGGTTCGAAAGTGCCGAATCGGGATAAAGTAGGCAAAATGAACGACCAGCAGGTGGAAGACATTGCCAAAAAGAAAGCCAAAGATATGAGAGCAGTCTCCTTGGAAGCGGCCAAACAGATGGTCAGAGGAACTGCGCGTTCGATGGGCGTAGATATCGTTTAAAGGAAGAAGGATATGGCATCAAAAAGCAAAAGAATGAAGACTATTGAAAAATTTGTAGATGAACAGAAGCGTTCCATCTATACGATTGAGCAAGCCGTTGAGACACTGCAAAAATGTGCTCCTGTGAAATTTGACCAATCGATTACAACTTCCTTGAAAGTAGGAATTGACCCGAAGAAGAGCGAGCAGCAAGTTCGTGGAACTGTGGCGCTTCCTCATGGAACGGGCAAGGCCTTGAAGGTCGTTGTCGTTGCAAAAGCAGATAAGGTCCAAGAAGCGTTGAAAGCGGGCGCTGATGAAGCCGGTACAGAGGACTTGATTGAGAAGATTAAAGAGGGCTGGACCGATTTTGATGCTCTGATTGCAACACCCGAAATGATGCGTGAAGTTGGAAAATTAGGGAAAGTCTTGGGCCCTCGCGGTTTAATGCCGACCCCAAAGGCGGGAACGGTTACTACGGATGTGGAAAAAGCAGTCAAAGAGATGAAGGCCGGTAAGGTTGAATTTAAAATGGACAAGAGCGGCGTGATTCAAAATGTTGTTGGCAAGCTCTCCTTTTCAAAGGAAAAGCTTTGCGAGAACATTCGTGCGCTTCTCCAGGCTGTTGTTCGTGCAAAACCTGCCTCTGCAAAAGGGGTATTTATGCAGTCTCTCTATCTTGCTTCAACGATGGGACCGGGTTTAAAAATAGATTTACAGGAGTTAAATGGGTAGGTTTTGAAGATCTGCCTTGTTTCTATACAAGTTTTATTGTACAATTGCGCCAAAATTTGGGCGGATGAAATCGAAAAGCACTCTCTGTAAGTTAGATGAAACGAAGAGAGAAAGACGTGGGTCGTAAGAGACTTGAAAAGTTAAGCTAAGCGAGATGGAATATGAGACCAGAAAAGAAACTTCTATTAGAGGAAATCCAAAGCAAGATGGACCTTTCAAAGGGAATGCTTTTTGTCCGATATGATAAGCTTCCTCCGAACCTCTCCTGGAATCTTGCGAATGAACTGTCTAAGAAAGAGAGCTTATTTGAAGTTGTGAAAAAGAGAATTTTCTTCAAAGCCATTGAAGCTGCCGGCAAGAAGATGGAGTTGCAAATTGAGGGGCATCTCGGCGTCCTTTTTATGATGGGAGATACTCTAGATGCAACCAAGGCATTCTTCTCTTTTTGCAGGGCAAATGAAGAAATATTCCACATAGAGGGCGGAGAGTTCGAAGGACGCTTTTTTTCATCCGCAGAAATTGAAATGCTTTCAAAATTGCCCTCTTTGGATGTAATGAGAGCGCAATTACTAGGATTGCTAGAAGCTCCGATGTCAGGAACATTAGCAGTAATGGAAACTCTCTTGACCGGTGTAATGTATTGCATGGAAAACAAAAGTCAACAAGAAACAAAAAATCAATGAGGTAATACCGTGGCCACAGTAAATATTGACCAACTCGTAGAAACATTAAGTGAACTTTCAGTTTTGGACATGGCAAAATTGAAAACGGCTTTGGAGACCAAATGGGGCGTAAAAGCGATGGCAGCAGCACCTGCCGTTATTGCTGCGGCGCCGTCCGAAGCTCCTGCTGCAGCAGCTTCCGAGTCGACGGAATTTAAGGTGATACTCGAAGAAGCTCCTAATGACAAAAAAATCGGCATCATTAAAGTCGTCAGAGAGATTACGGGTCTTGGATTGAAAGAAGCAAAAGATCTCGTTGAAGGGGCTCCAAAAACCATCAAAGAGAGTGCGCCTAAAGCAGAAGCAGAAGAGATGTCAAAAAAAATTCTAGCTGCCGGTGGAAAGGTCTCTCTGAAGGGGCTTTAATTGGATTTTATCGGGGAGTCTTAGGAGTATTAAGGCTTCCTCAAAAGAGCAGAAACCTGAATAAGGGTTTTTGCTCTTTTAGTATTTTAGGAAATCTTTTTGTAAAAAGTTCAGAGGAGCGAGCTGCATGTTAAAAAAACCCCCTCTAAGGGTGAGTTTTCGGGAAAGAGAAGAGATCATAGATCTTCCGAATTTGATTGAAATCCAGATGAAGTCCTATCGTCAATTTTTACAGGCGCACCTTCTTCCCCATGAAAGGGAGAATGTGGGACTTCAAGAGGTCTTTACCGAAATCTTCCCGATCAAGTCTTACGACGAAAAAACGAATCTCGAGTTTCTTTCCTATCACTTGGGAGAGCCCAAATATTCTCCGGAAGAATGCATTCGTCGGGGCATTACCTACAATGTGACCCTAAAGGTCAAATTTCGCTTGACCGACGAGACGGGAATTAAAGAAGAAGAAGTCTACATGGGAACGATTCCCTTGATGACGGACCAGGGCACTTTTGTCATTAATGGCGCAGAACGCGTCATTGTGTCTCAGCTGCATCGCTCTCCCGGAATTTCCTTTGAAAAAGAGCGCCATCCTAAAGGCGTTTTGCTCTATTCCTTCCGGATTATCCCCTATCGAGGAGGCTGGTTAGAGGCAGCTTTTGACATGAACGATCTGATCTATGTGTTCATAGATCGCAAGAAAAAAAGAAGAAAGATTTTAGCGACCTCTTTTGTGCGCACATTGGGATATTCTTCCGATGCCGACATTATGGAAGAGTTTTTTGCTACCCAGCGCATTAAAATCAAATCGGAAAAAGATTTTGTCAAGCTTGTTGGAAAGATACTCGCAGAAGACGTAGTCGATGAAAAAACGGGCCTTGTCTATGGTAAGGCCGCTGAAAAACTGACGACGGCGATGTTAAAACGCATGTTGGATGAGGGAATCACCAGCGTCTGCATTGCTGAGGAGATCGATGAGACCCATCCGATCATCAAAATGATTGCAAAAGATCCTACCGATTCCTACGAATCGGCATTGAAGGATTTCTATAGAAAAATTCGTCCCGGCGAACCGGCCACTCTTTCGAATGCCAGATCCGCCATCATGCGCATGTTTTTCGATCCTAAGCGCTATAATTTGGGCCGCGTGGGACGCTTTAAGATGAATAGCAAGCTGGGCGTTGCTGTTACCGAAGAAGAATTGAAAATTCTGACGTTAAAAAAAGAAGACGTAATCGAAGCTCTGAAATATCTCATTCGTCTGAAAACGGGAGATAAAAAGGTGGCTATCGATGATATCGACCATCTGGGAAATCGAAGGGTTCGATCGGTGGGAGAATTGATCCAGAATCAGTGCCGCATCGGTCTTGCCCGTATGGAGAAGATCATTAAAGAGCGCATGAATCTCTTTGATTTTTCCTCCGATACCATGACGCCCGGAAAAATTGTTTCTGCGAAGGGACTGGCGGGCGTTTTGAAGGACTTCTTCGGAAGATCTCAGCTCTCCCAGTTTATGGATCAGACCAATCCTGTGTCCGAACTTACCCACAAACGAAGGCTTTCTTGTCTGGGACCCGGCGGTCTCAATCGAGAACGCGCCGGCTTTGAAGTGCGCGACGTTCACTCCTCTCACTATGGAAGGATCTGCCCCATTGAAACGCCCGAGGGCCCGAATATTGGTTTGATTACCTCTCTCTCCTCTTATGGAAAGATCAATGAATTTGGCTTTATCGAAACTCCCTATCGCATCGTTCGCGAGGGCACGGTCACGGAAGAGATAGAATATATGACCGCGGATCGAGAAGAAGAGTGCGTGATTGCTCAAGCGAGCGCGCCGCTGGACGAGTATCATAGGTTCAAAAATCCCATCTGCTGGGCCCGCTTTCACGGAGAGCCGCTGGAAATTGAAACGACTCGCGTCACCCACATGGACGTTTCTCCGAAGCAGATGGTGTCGATTGTTGCCGGACTGATCCCGTTTCTCGAGCATGATGATGCAAACCGCGCTTTGATGGGCTCAAACATGCAAAGGCAGGCCGTTCCTCTTCTCAAAACGGAAGCTCCGATTGTCGGAACAGGTCTCGAAGCCCGATCGGCCAGAGACTCCGGAGCGGTGGTGGTTGCTGAAGAAGATGGAAAAGTGGAATATGTCGACGGTTTTAGAATCGAGGTTGCATCGAAGCGCAATCCGCTGAATAAGAAGCTCTATTTCTTAAAGAAATTCATGAAATCCAATTCGGGCACCTGCCTGAATCAAACGCCTATTTGTTCGGTCGGGGATGTCATAAAAGCAGGAGATATCATTGCCGACGGTTCTTCGACGGATCGCGGGGAGATTGCTCTTGGAAAGAATGCGCTTGTCGCTTTCATGCCCTGGTGCGGATACAACTTTGAGGATGCGATCATCATTTCCGAAAAGTTGATCATCGAAGATGCCTATACTTCGATTTACTTGGAAGAATTTGAATTAACGGCGCGTGATACCAAGCTGGGAAAAGAAGAGATTACGAGGGATATTCCCAATGTTTCCGACGAGGCGCTTGCCAATCTCGGGGAAGATGGAATCATCCGCATTGGTGCGGAAGTAAAGCCCGGCGACATTTTGGTCGGAAAAATCACTCCGAAATCCGAAACAGAGCTTTCTCCGGAAGAAAGGCTTCTTCGCGCTATTTTTGGTGAAAAAGCGGCCGATGTCAAAGATGCTTCTTTGACGGCCCCCCCGGGCACTGAGGGCGTGGTCATGGATGTGAAGGTTTTTTCGAGAAGAGATCGCCTTTCGAAGACCGATGACGAGCTGGTGGAAGAAGCAAGCCGCATCAAAGATATTCACAAAGATTATAAGGCCAAAGAGGCGGAGTTGCAGTTGGAGCTGCACGAGCGCTTAGGCGCTCTTCTTCTCGGAGAAGAGCTGCCCTCTCCTTTGATGCATCGAAAAACCGGAGAGATCCTTTTGCCTCAAAACGAGAAAGTGACGCAGGAGATGCTGGAAGACCTCGAATCCTATCCCGTGGAAGATCTCTTGATGCCGAAAGAGGATATCTTTGACGAGATGAAAAACATTCTTCGGGACCATGAAAGGGCGCTTCAGGCGCTGCAAGAAAAACATCAATCGGAAGTGGAATATTTACGCAAAGGAGATATCGAGCTTGATCCGGGAGTGATCCGTCAGGTCAAGGTCTATATTGCCACAAAGAGAAAACTGCAGGTGGGCGACAAAATGGCAGGTCGCCATGGAAACAAGGGCGTTGTTGCAAAAATTGTTCCTGTTGCCGACATGCCCTATATGGATGATGGACGGACGTTAGAGCTTATCTTGAACCCGCTCGGCGTCCCTTCGCGAATGAATATGGGACAGCTTTTGGAAACTCACTTGGGGATTGCGGCAAAGAAAGCGGGCATCTATATCAAAGCCCCCGTATTTGAAGGCTTTCCCGAGTCCAAAATTTGGGAAATGATGGAGCAGGGGGGCATGCCTTCTACAGGAAAGTTTGTCCTTTATGACGGAAGAACCGGAGAGCGGTTTGACAACCGCATTGTTGTAGGATACATCTATATGATGAAGTTGAGCCATCTCGTTGCCGATAAGATCCATGCGCGCTCGATTGGTCCCTACTCGCTCGTTACGCAGCAGCCTCTTGGAGGTAAAGCGCAAATGGGAGGACAGAGATTTGGAGAGATGGAAGTTTGGGCGCTGGAAGCTTACGGTGCGGCTCATCTTTTACAAGAGATGCTCACGGTCAAATCCGACGACGTGGCCGGCCGTACGAATATTTATGAGTCCATTGTTAAAGGGGCAAATACATTGACAGCAGGAACGCCCGAATCCTTTAACGTGCTGATTAAAGAAATGCAGGGACTTTGTCTCGATATAAGAACTGAGTTTGTTGAATAGTCAAGAATTTTGGGGAGATATTCATGCAAGAAGAAGGGGAATACAAAGGTTCTCAATTTGATAAACTCACGATTAAAATTGCTTCCGATGAAGTGATCCGCGGCGACTGGTCGCGTGGGGAGATCAAGAAGCCGGAAACGATCAACTATCGAACGTTTAAGCCGGAGAAGGGCGGCCTTTTTTGCGAAAAGATTTTCGGCCCTACTCGCGATTGGGAATGTGCTTGCGGAAAATATAAGAAAATCAAGCACAAGGGAATCGTTTGCGATCGCTGCGGTGTTGAGGTCACTCTTTCTAAAGTGCGCAGGGTACGCATGGCGCATATCGAGCTTGCCGTTCCTGTTGTACATATCTGGTATTTCAAAACCATGCCTTCCCGCATCGGGAATATTTTGGGCCTTTCGACCAATGAATTGGAACGCGTTATCTACTATGAAGAATATATCGTTACCGACCCCGGAAAAACGGAGCTGCTGCGCAAACAACTTTTGAATGATAACGAATATCGAGAAGCAATCGAAAAGTGGGGTACGGGTTCTTTTGAAGCGAAAATGGGCGGCGATGCCATTCAGGATTTGCTGAAAAAAGAAGATCTGGCCGGCCTCGTTGTCGAACTCAAGGAAAAGCTTAGGAAGACTAAATCGATGCAAGCGCGTATGAAGCTTGCCAAGCGTTTAAAAATTGTCGAAAGCTTAGCATCCTCTCCCAATCGTCCTGAGTGGATGGTCCTCTCCTGCGTTCCCGTGATTCCGCCCGATTTGCGTCCTTTAGTTCCTTTGGATGGAGGCCGTTTTGCCACATCGGATTTGAACGACTTATATCGTCGCGTCATCAATCGCAACAATCGTCTCAAGTCGATTCTCAAACTCAAGACGCCTGATGTGATCATCCGCAATGAAAAACGAATGCTCCAGGAAGCTGTCGACGCGCTCTTCGATAATGGACGCCATGGCCATCCTGTCATGGGAGCCGGCAACCGCCCTCTAAAATCTCTGGCTGAAATGTTAAAGGGAAAACAGGGACGGTTCCGTCAGAACCTTCTTGGAAAGCGCGTGGATTATTCGGGACGTTCGGTCATTGTTGTAGGACCTGAGCTCAAATTCAATCAATGCGGAATCCCTAAGCAGATGGCATTGGAGCTTTTTGAGCCTTTTATCGTCAAGCGATTGAAAGACCTTGGCTATGTCTACACCATCCGTTCAGCAAAGAAGATGATTCAAAAGCAGACTCCCGAGGTTTGGGACGTTCTGGAAGAGATCATCAAAGGCCATCCTGTTCTTCTCAACCGCGCGCCCACTCTTCATCGACTGGGAATTCAAGCATTTGAACCCGTGCTCATCGAAGGAAAAGCCCTTCGGATCCATCCGCTCGTCACCACTGCGTTCAACGCGGACTTTGACGGGGACCAGATGGCCGTTCATATTCCCCTGTCCATCGAAGCACAGCTGGAAGCAAAACTGTTGATGATGGCTCCCGACAATATCTTCCTGCCATCGTCCGGCAAGCCGGTTGCTGTGCCCACGCAGGATATGATTTTAGGACTCTATTACTTGATGCATGATCCTACCTATCTGCCTGAAAAAGAGGGGAAGAAGACCAAAATATTCTCATGTCCAGAAGAGGTTCTCCTCGCGCTGGGAAGCGGCAACTCTTTCCATTGGAAACCCGTAGAAAAAGAAGTCACCACGAGAAAAGATGATTTTGGCCGCGGGCTTTTTCTTCATGAGAAGATCAAAGTACAAATTGATAGCGGCATTATTGAAACGACGCCGGGCCGCGTGGTCTTTAATACGATTGTTCCTAAAGAATTGGGCTTTCAAAACTATGCGCTCCGAAAGAAAAAACTTTCCGAGCTTGTTTTGGAATGCTACAAAAAAGTGGGCCTTGAAGCCACGGTTTGCTTTCTCGATAACATGAAAGCGCTGGGATTTAAGGAAGCGACAAAAGCGGCCCTTTCCATGGGCATGCAAGACGTTCGCGTTCCTGAGAAGAAGGCGCGTGTTTTGGACGCGGCTGCCAAACGTGTGGCCAAGGTCAAGCAGCAGTATGAAGACGGCGTGATCACCGATGGGGAGAGACACTCGAAAATCATTAGCATCTGGACCGAAGTATCGGATCTGCTTTCAGAAGAGCTATTCAAGCTCTTGGGAGAGGTGCGCGACTACTCTTTGAATCCTCTCTATCTAATGATGGATTCCGGTGCTAGAGGAAACAAGTCGCAGGTGAAGCAGCTCGGGGCCCTGCGTGGTTTGATGGCGAAGCCTTCGGGAGAGATTATCGAATCACCCATCACCGCCAATTTCCGCGAAGGTCTTTCCGTCGTTGAATACTTCATTTCTACGCACGGAGCAAGAAAGGGATTGGCCGATACGGCTCTCAAGACTGCCGACTCCGGCTACTTGACCCGCCGGCTTGTCGACGTGGCGCAAGATCTCATCATCACGGAAATCGATTGCGGCACCCTGAATGGCATTGAAGTGATGGCAATCAAACAGGGACAAGAAGAGTTGATCGCATTGAAGGACCGCATCTATGGCCGTACGGTTTGCGACGATATTTGCCAGCCGGGCGATAGCACCAAGATTTTGGCCCATGCAGGCGATATCCTGACCGTCAAACAGGCGGAAATGATCGATGATGCGGGTATTGAAGTGGTACGCCTACGCTCCTCTCTTACTTGCGAATGCCATCGCGGCCTGTGTGCCAAATGCTATGGTATGAACCTGGCGACGGGAAACCTCGTCGGATTTGGGGAAGCGATCGGAATCATTGCCGCCCAGTCGATTGGGGAACCCGGAACGCAGCTGACGATGAGGACCTTCCACATCGGAGGTATTGCTTCTGCCGGACTATCGCCTCAGTTGATTGCGGAGAAAGACGGGATTCTTATTTACAAGGATCTCCGAGTGGTTCAGAACGAAGAAGGACATTTCCTTGTATTGAACAAGAATGGCACTTTGAATCTCGTCCGCGACGAGGGACGTACGTTAGAAGAATATAAGAAACTGCTGGGCACCAAGTCGATTGAGCCGTTGCAGATTTTCAATCTGGAGCTGGGCACGAAAATTCTCTTCAAAGAGGGAGAAAAAATCGCCAAAGGCACAAAGATTGCCGAATGGGAGCAGCATAGCAGCCCGATTATTTGCGAACGTCCGGGATATGTCAAATATGAGGATCTCGTCGAAGGCATTTCGATGCAAAAAGAGCTCAATAAGCAAACGGGACAGGTCGAATATATCGTCAAGCAGCATCGAGGAGAGCTCCATCCCCAAATTTCGATTTATACCGATGCCGAATACAATGAGCTCGTTGGTACTTATGCCATTCCGTCGGGAGCGGTGATTACCGTTCGCGAAGGGCAAAAAGTGGCTGCCGGTATCATTCTTGCCAAACTGCCACGAGGTTCGATCAAAACGAAGGACATCACGGGCGGTCTTCCTCGTGTGGCCGAACTTTGTGAAGCAAGACGGCCCAAGGATGCAGCTGAAATTGCCAAGATCGATGGAGTTGTCGACTTCAAAGGCGTACAGAAAAACAAGCGCATTGTTGTGGTCCGCAACGAGATTAGCGGTATGGAAGAGGAGCATCTCATTCCTCTGACAAAACACCTGATCGTCCAAAAGGGAGATGTGGTCGTGAAGGGACAGCAGCTGACCGATGGTCTTGTCGTTCCTCAAGAAATTTTAGAGATCTGCGGCGTGCGCGAGCTTCAAAAATACCTTGTCAACCAGGTGCAAGAGGTCTATCGGCTTCAGGGGGTTGAAATCAACGATAAGCATATCGAAATCATCGTTCGTCAAATGCTCCAAAAAGTGCGGGTGATCGACCCCGGCGATACCACATTCCTCTATGGAGAAGACGTGGACAAAAGAACATTCCATCGCAAGAACAAGAAGACGATCGAAGAGGGTGGAAAGCCTGCGCAGGCGATGCCTGTTCTCTTAGGCATTACCAAAGCATCGCTATCGACCGAATCCTTTATCTCAGCCGCATCTTTCCAAGAGATGACGCGCGTCCTGACCGACGCATCCGTTGAAGGAAAGACCGACAATCTTCTTGATTTCAAGGCCAATTTGATTATGGGGCACATGATTCCCGGAGGCACCGGCTTTGAATATCATAAGAAGTCGAAGAAATTCGTCGATCAGGAGAAGGTAGAAAAACTGGAATTTCTTTTTGAGGATGAGCCCAGATCTGCGATAGATGAGGCGAGACCCGTACTTCCGCTCTGAGAATTTTCTCTTCATGAAAACTGCTAGGAGGGGCTTAACTTTCCTAGCAGCGGCTTTTTCAGGCTGTGATTGTGATTACCAAAATAAATAGGAAAAATCTCTCTTGATCGGGCCTGCGTACTTGAGCGGGTCGGGTAGTTCATAGAAGCTGTATTCGCGCCGCAGACATCTCATGGCGGCTTTGCCTCCTTCGGATTCTTCAAATCTTTTTTGCGTCTCTGGAAACGTTAGGATGATTAAAACTCTTCAGAAATTTTCTTGGACCCACTTGTAAATGCGAATAAATTGTTCCCTTTCTTCCTTTTCAGGGACTAATGAACGAATCTTTCTTCTCAAGTTTTGAAGCATTCTATTTTTGTCTATGGACTGACCTGCCAATAGCTGCACTATGACAGTGACATTAATAGGAAAACGAGGAGAGGAGGAAATGCACAGATCAACGAGTGCAACTCTTTTTTCTATCGAAATAGGGGTTACCGGCAAAAGGAGTACTAACAAAAAAGAAAAACCATGTGTTGCAGCAGTTTCCACAGCTGTGATTAGCGAGTCTTTAGCAATATCAAATTCTAGTAGTTTTTTAACCATGTCGGGATGATAGTGCTCAACCGCCTTCCAGAGGGCCCTTTGAACAACATCTGACCGGGGAGAATAGTTTTCGATCAATATCTTAAAACATGCGCTCAGTTTATTATCTACGTCCGCATCATAGGTCTCTGTCAGATATTCTGCCAAAAGCAAAAGTGCCTGATCTCGATCCCGAATGGGAAGATTTCTTCGGATGAGTATTTTCTCGAGCCGAGCGGGGGCTGTCTTTTGGTTCCCGAGAAAAATAACGCGCATAATCTTGTCAGATGTTATTTCTCGAGGAGGTGCAACTGGCTTGCTCTTTCTAACAGTAGTAGTAACGGCATTGGTAGTCATTATTATGATCTCCTAATTAAATTTGAACGCAAAAATTGTGAACTTTTCCTCGATTTTTCCCCATAAAATTTTTAAAAGTTTGAAAAAGAAAATGGAGCAAAGAGAGCCTTCATCCTTTTCTGAAACTTTGATATCCTAAGGAAGAAAAGAAGGGAGGATGTTGCAGAGGGCTTTTTTGAAAAATCTTCTTCAAAAAAGAGGTGCATGCTGGTGGAGCATTTGAGGTGATAGGAAAGGTTTCAAAATGTTTTCGCATTTTTCCGACGATTCTTTTGAAAGGTTGTAAAAGAAAAACCTTTAAAGCTTTGACTGAAGCAAGCTTTCCAGCAGGATCATGTCTTTGTTAAAGTTTTGGATTCCCTCGTGCAGCTTCTCTTTTGCCATTGCATCCTGTTCGATCGAGCGCAAGAATTTTTCCTTGTCCAGAGTGATTTTTTCGATAGTCAGTTCCTGGCTGATCTTGGGATCGAGCTTTCGCAAAACCTTTTCTTTGGATCCTTGCAGCTCTTTTAAGAATTTGGGAGCGATGGTAAGCAGATCGCATCCTGCAAGTTCTAATATTTCTTCTTTGTTGCGGAAGCTAGCTCCCATGATCTGGGTCTTGTAGCCAAACTTCTTATAATAATGGTAGATAGTAGTGACGGAGAGCACGCCGGGATCTAGATGGGGGGGATAGGAATCTTTTCCCTCTTTTTTCTTATACCAGTCCAAGATCCTTCCGACAAAAGGAGAAATCAGGGTTGCCTTTGCCTCTGCGGCAGCCACTGCTTGAGGAAGAGAGAAAAGAAGGGTCATGTTGCAATGAATTTTTTTCTTTTCGAGCTCCTTTGCGGCTATGATGCTATCCCAGGTTGATGCAAGTTTGATCAGAATCCTTTCTCGGTCGATGCCCTCCTTTTCGAAAAGAGCAATCAGATACTCTGCTTTTTCCTGGCTTTTTTTTGCATCAAAGGAGAGACGAGAGTCCACTTCAATGGAGACCCTTCCCGGGATGATATCCAGTATCTCTCTTCCGAAGTTGATGAATACTCGATCAAGAGCGGCAGTGAGGGCATTGGGGCTTTTTTTTCCATAGTAGATGGCTTCGTCGATGAGAGAGGCATATTCTTGTTGTCCAGCTGCGCTTTGAATGAGCGAGGGGTTGGTGGTGGCGTCTTGGGGGGTGAATGTGCTGATGGAGGCAAAATCGCCGCTATCGGCAACAACCGTTGTAAATTCTTTGAGCGCTTCTAGCTGGTTTTTCATGAAGATCCTATAAGTGGCGAAAATGGGAAGAGAGGTCCCAAGAGTTTTTTTTGTTGCGAAGTTTTGTGAAATTTTTTGAAAAAGATTCTGGGGAAATGAGCGTTTTATATCCGCCGATTTCCATTTCGATCATATGCCCGTTTTGCAGCGCTTGGATGAGAAGATCGGTGGTCTCTCTGTTTAAGCCAAGACGCTGATCTCCCTCATAAAGAGCCGCAGTCTTTTCATAGGTTTGATGATTGATCCGAAGAGTGATGGCGGCGTTTGTCCCGGAAGAGGAGTTGATTCTGGTTTCAGAAAAGGTGACAAAGCAAGCCATTTCCCCGCGAAGAGGAAGAATTTCCAGAATGATTTTTGGGAAGGCATTCGAACGGAAGCTAAGTCTTGAATAGGGGGAGGATCCGATCGATTCCAGCTCCCAAGCTTTTTGCGACTCCGAACAGCTGCCCAAAAGAAAAAAAAGAGGGCAAATCCACCAGATACGTTTAATTATTATGATGCGGAGCATGTCCCGAGTCTCTCAAAAGAAGCAGTGCGGCAATAGCAATGGCTACGCTTGTTCCGGCAAACAGCCAGTTTTGCCAATCTCTTCTTTTTGCTGCCCTCACTCCTTCGTTGGATGCTTTTCCCACCTCTTTGGGCGCGGCTTTTACTTCTTTTGGTTCAGAAGGTGTTTGTACGAGCTCTGTTGCTTGCTCGGGCTCGGTGGCGGCGAGAGTAGAAGAAGTAGAGAGAAAAGCGAGCAGAACCAAAAGAGAGAAAAACTTTTTCATAATAGCTCCTCGAAAGGCTAAGAATTTTTTCAGCAAAAAATTATCCTATAACAATCCATGGTTTTGGACAATCTTTGGTTTTTATAGGCGTGTCATTAAAAGTATTCGGTGGTCCAATTTCTTTTCCTCTTCACCTACCTGATTCCAAGCATTTTGTGCTTTTTCCTCTTGAGAAATTTCTTTTGCGGCTACATAATGTCCTTGTTCATTTATTGCATGCATTGATAATTAAAATCTTAAAAAACGAATATGATTAAAAAAAATGGTATAAAAAATACTTTAATTATTGATATTTATAATCTTTTTTTATATAATAAAAAATTCTATAATAAGGAGGTTTGTAATGTCGGTCGAACTGAGCGGCTCTTGCTTGAGTCGAAAAATTTTTGACACAAGAATGCCGCCTGCCGGGGAGCAATGGCGTCTTTTTATCGACTTAAGGCGGCAGCAGAAAAATGACCCCTATGTTTTTGACCATAAAAACGAAGGAGATATCAGTCCGCCGGAACGAGGATATTTCCAAGCGATGAGCCGTGTTTTCGGGAGAATGAGAGAGGAGTTGGGAAAACGTTATGATGTACAGAATTTTATTGACTTGCATGATCGATGTGTGGATAGAGTTTTCCGTGGCGAAGATGAGGAGGAATCTCCTTTAGTGAAAGGAGCCGTTAATTGTGCTTATTACAGAATGATATACGCAATTACCGAAAGCGCGAGAAGAGAATGGAAAGAAGAACAGTTGATGGGCGATTTTTCCGACCCCGAAACGCAGCAACGATATGATAAACATCAATCTTCCCCCCCTTATGTATGTTTTTTTACAAATGGTCAGTTCGTCCAAAAACCATTCTGGTGGAGCCAACGTATCTCAACCGATGAGCTTGAGGAACACGCAGACGAAAAACTAACGCAATATTACCGGGAAATTTCTAGAGCGACCACTGCTGATGAAAAGCTATCTGCCATTGTTCGCGTTTGCCGGGCACTTGAAGTCACTCATATTTTTTCGGATGGCAATCAAAGAACAATCGCATTTGCATTGCTCACAAAGCTTTTGTTGGAAAATGGATTTTCTCCAGCTATTTTAAATGACCCTTATATGTTTGATGGTTATTTGGGGATAAAAGAAATGGTTGCTGAAGTCAAAAGGGGTTTTGCAAATTTTTATAGAATTTTTCCAGGGATTCCTCATCCGCAAGTGGAAGTGCAAACGCTCTGTTATCCAAGAGAGGCTTTCCGTCCTCCTGTTTTTTGTGCGCGGCGTTTTGTGAAGTCTGCTTGTTCATATCTCCTATGGTTCGTTGCCGGATGCGCCTTGGCGGCGGGAGGGGAGTTGTTGTTACATGCATCGTGAGCCCACACGTTAAGCTAAGAGAGCGTCTTTAGAGAAGAGAGATGGAGGAACCTCATCGCCGAGAGGGCCTTTTATTGCACCATCGAGGAGTATTTCACTGTTGTTTTTTTGTTTCAAAAGAGATCTCTTCATGGGTTTTTTTCAGCATGAGTATTTGCCAATAAGCCCCTTGTTCCTTGAAGGCTTGGGCAATGAAATGGTCAAAGCTTTCTCGCGCTTTCTTTTGTTCCTTTTTTGCGCATTTTTTCAACCCTTGTACCTTCTCCTCCAATAGAATTTTTTCCTCTTTTGAGAGAGGCGAGATGAGATCCTCCACCACACACAAAGAGTGAAAACTTTTGAGAAGATCAGAGTAAAAAGATACCGATTCCTCTTTGAGCAGCGCTCCCGTTAAGACATAGGCTTTTTTTTGGTAGAGGCAGATAAATTGTAGGATGCGCACCTCGCCGTAGGGGGTTTTGGAGGTGAGCTCGAGCAGGTGCGAGGGCCCCATCTTGCAGGAAGAGCTTCCCAGATCTCTGATTTGCAAAAGAGGGTCTGTTTGATGGAGTTTTTTCACCGCCTGCACGTACTCTTTAAGCGAAAGGTCCACTTCTTCGGAGGCAAGATTGAGGGAGGGGCGGAAATAGGGATTTTTTCCGGACCCGAGAAAGCCGATGCAAACCGAACTGGAGAGATCTTTTGAAGGGGCGGCGCATTCCCATTTGGGAGGCGGAGAAAAAAGAGCGATCTCTTCCGAAAAAAGAAGGGCCGATAAAAGGGTGAAAGAGAAACAAAGAAAGCGTGTAGACAAAAGCCTTTTAATCGTCGTCATCGCTGTCATGCGCATGGGCTCCGGTGCTAAATTCCAACAGAGCGCAGAGAAGCCCAATTCCAACAGCTAGGCCAAGGCCCCAGGAGGCCATGGAGAAGGCAAGAGAGTCATAAACACTGCTGTGGGCTGCATGGCCTTTGAGAGGCCTGTGCGAGGGTTCTTGTGCCCATAACGGGCCTTTCAAACACAAAAGCAGAGCAATTAGCAAAAAAAGACTTTTTTTCATCGGATTGACAGCGTGGAAACCCATTCCTTTAAAGATGGGAGGAACCGCCGCTCCTTTTGTTTTTAAGTTATCAAAACGGGGGAGTTCTTCCCCATCGCAGTTACCTGCACTCACAGATAAACTGCAGGCCTGATCGCTCACGCCTCTTCCTTATCTGGAAGGAGTAGTTGACAATTCACTGCTTGCGCAACTAATTTTCATGGTACACATTAGAAGTTTTTATGGAAAGAGGCTATTTTCAGGTCCAAAACCGGTGCAAGAATATCACCGTCGCTTTTGGCGCAAGGAAAAGGGACCTCGTTTGATAAACGGAATTATTTTTTCAGAATATCTCTTATTTGTTAGACGATTTAGGGCGTTAAATTAAAATTTTTGGTTTCTTTAAGCATTTTTTTAAATCATTTGTAATTCTTTGGCGATAAGAGACTTGCGCAACTTTGAGAAAAATTTTGCGAAAAAAAAGATGTGTTTTGAAAAGACATGTGTGTTATAAAAGCCGTGACGATCTCAAGGTGAAATGTCACCACCCCTCCCTGAAGGGAGAGGCCTGAGAGATCAAGCCTGAAGTTGACCAGCCTTAAGTCTTAAGGCAACTTGGGACTATGTTAGGAGCGAATATAAATAGGTACCTTGGAATGCCGCCTCAGTTCTAAGCTTTGCGGTTAGCAGTTAAACCAAGCGTATGGGTTAAACCAGTACTGTTAACATGGTAAACCGCTCCATAACTTTGGCGAGGGGAACGTTACCCGGGAAACCGGAGATTGCAGGTAACTGCTAGGGGGGAGCAATTCCCCGCTTTTAAGTTTAACAATGAAGGAGCAGCACCTCCTCCCACCCCTAAAGGGATGGGTTTCCGTGCTGTCAAATAAGATGAAAGAAATCGAAACGGGAAAAGAGAAGATCCAGAAAATTTGTGACCTTTTGCGAAAAGAGACGCTTGATCCTGCCAAGCAAGAAGCGCGAGAGATCGTTGAAAATGCCGAAATGCAAGCGAAGCAAATATTGGAAAAGGCCAAAGAAGACGCGACCGAACAGCTTCACATAGCCCGAATGGGAATCGAGAAAAAGAAGAAGATGTTTGAGGATTCGCTGCAGTTTTCCGTAAGGCAGTCTCTAGAAGAGTTGAAACAATCGATTGAAAAGAAATTTTTCCGGGAAAATCTTCAGAAGCTCATTCAAGAAAAGATGGCAGGCCCTAATGTGATTGCCGACCTCATTTCCGCTATCGTCGAGGCGGTCCGCAAGGAAGGGATCGAAAGCAATCTTTTGGCCTATGTTTCGAAAAAGATAGCTCCGGAAAAAATCATAGCTTTTTTGGGATCGAATATTATCGACCAGTTGAAGAATAAAGAGCTCGTCTTAGGGGATTTTGAAGGCGGCGTTAGGATTCGTTTGGAGGGGCGCAATATAACGATTGACCTCACCGATGAAACTCTTCGAGATCTGCTAGTGGATTATATTCGCGAGGATTTTCGTCATTTGTTCTTTCAGAAGTAGGTTTCTACAATGGTTGGATATTACTTTCTTATCACAGCGCTCCCTCCATTAAAATTTGGAATAAAGCCTGAAATTTCTTACGAAGAGGTGGAGGAGCTTGTCGACCAGAATGTCCGCACTTCCGACCGAGAAATAGTAGTGGGTTTTAAACAATATATCGATGTGAAAAATTTACGCCTTTTGTGGATGGATCTGCCGATTGATCCAAGGGGGAACCTGAATAAAAAGGAATTGGAGGCCGCTCTCCTCGTTCGCGATTCCTTCCCTTCCTTCGTGTTTGATTTTATCCAAACGTATGAAGATTCTTCGCACCGGCTTGCCAACTTCCTTTTTCTCATTGCGAAATTTTTACAATATCAGATCGAAAACCAAGAGGGTTTTTTGAGAGTTTTTTTTCGCTTTGAAAGAGAATTTCGTATCATTTTAACCGCTTTGCGTGCAAAAGATGAAAAAAAAGATCTTTCCGTTGAATTACAATATGAGGATCCAAAAGATTTTTTGATTCGCGACATATTATCGCAAAAAGATAGCTCTAGCTACGAGCCGCCCGGGGAGTATAAAGAGTTGAAAAATATCTATGTTGCCAACAGGGAAAATCCCAAAAATCTTTTTTTTTCTACTTCCGAATATTGTTTTCATAAGATCGGAGAGATGAAGAGAATCGACCCCTTTTCTATCGATTCTGTTTTGGCCTATATGGCCCGTTTGATTCTTGTTGAGGATTGGGATCTGCTTGACGAAGAAAAGGGAAGGGCGATCGTTACGTCACTACTGTAGGATAAGCAATGAATGAGACAATAAACGAAGTTGCAGCAACGGGAAAGGTCGTAAAAGCCTATGGCAACCTTCTCCACGTGGAATTTGAAGGCGAGATACGCCAGGGAGAGCTTTGCGCCATTCGGCTGGGAGATCTTTTTCTTTCCGCCGAAGTGGTGGAGATTGTCGACCGCATCGCAAAGGTGCAGGTATTTGAGGATACCAGAGGCATTACGCTTGACGGCCCTGTGAAATTTTTAGGAAGGTTGTTAGAGGCAGAGCTTGGGCCCGGACTCTTAACGTCTATTTTTGATGGCCTGCAAAATCCCTTGGAAAAGGTGGCTGAAAAATCGGGCCTTTTCCTTAAACGAGGGATTTCCCTGCCGGCGCTCGATCGGAACATGAAATGGGATTTTGTCCCTTTTGCCAAGGTGGGCGATCTCGTAGTGAGAGGAGATGAAATAGGAGAGGTCAAAGAGCAGTTTTTTTCTCATAAAATTATGGTTCCCTTTTCTCTTCGGGGGCGCTTGCGCATCACCTGGATCGCTCCCGCCGGATCCTACAGGATCGAAGAGTTGATTGCCAAGGCGGCAGATGAGACGGGCAAAGAGATGGATATTTGCATGCTTCAGAAATGGCCTGTCAAGATTGCCCTGCAGCAAGGCAAAAAGGTCAAGCCCGAGCAGATGATGGGAACGGGCCTGAGAATCATCGATACCCAGTTTCCTCTTTTGAAAGGGGGTGCTTTTTGCACTCCGGGCCCTTTTGGCGCGGGAAAGACCGTGCTGCAACACCATCTTTCCAAGTTTTCCTCTGTGGATATCGTGATCATAGCGGCGTGTGGAGAGAGAGCGGGCGAGGTAGTGGAGCTTTTGCGGGAATTTCCCCATCTGGTGGACAGCAAAACGAACGAGCCTTTGATGCATCGAACCGTGATCATTTGCAATACTTCTTCCATGCCGGTTTCTGCAAGAGAAGCCTCTGTTTATATGGCCGTAACGATTGGAGAATATTATCGACAGATGGGGCTTGACGTCCTTGTCCTTGCAGACTCGACCTCTAGATGGGCGCAGGCAATGCGGGAGATGTCGGGCAGATTGGAAGAAATTCCCGGGGAAGAGGCCTTCCCGGCTTACCTTTCCTCGCGTATTGCAGCTTTCTACGAGAGGTCGGGTGTGCTGCTTTTAAAAGACCAAAAGGAAGGATCTTTGACCATTGGAGGCAGTGTTTCTCCGGCAGGAGGCAATTTTGAAGAGCCGGTGACGCAGGCAACTCTTGCAGTGGTGGGTGCTTTCTTGGGGCTTTCTCGCGAGAGGTCCGATGCGAGGCGCTATCCTGCTATCGATCCTTTGATCTCATGGACAAAATATCTCTCCCGTGTGGGCGCTCTTTTTGAAAAAAAGAATCCGGGATGGACAAGGAAAATTACCGAGGCCTGGAAGCTTTTGAAGCTAGGAAAAGAGATAGAGAAGAGGATGGAAGTGGTGGGAGAAGAGGGAATTCCTATAGAAGATATGGTGGTCTATCTAAAGGCAGAGCTCTATGACATTGCCTACCTGCAGCAAAATGCTTTTGATAAAGAAGATCAATTCTGCCCGATCGAGCGGCAAGTAGACCTTTTTCATCTCATGGATGATATCTTCTCCCGGCCTTTTACATTTGACAGAAATGATGAGGCAAGAAGTTATTTTCTTTCGTTGCAAAATGATATTCGTAATATGAATTTTCTTCCTATGCATAGCCCGGAATATGAAAAGACTCTTGCGACGATTCGAGAAAAAGTTCGGAAAAGGAAAGAGAAATGAAAAAGATCTATGATCGCATCCTGGAGATGCGCGGAAATCTCATTACGGTATCTGCCGGGGGCGTTGCTCTTGGCGAGCTTGCGATGATCCATAAGAAAGATGGACAAAAGACCTTCGCTTCCGTTTTGCGATTTGAGAATGATCTTGCGACCCTGCAAGTATTTGAAAACACCCGAGGAATTTCTACCGGAGACCAGGTGACCTTTCTCAACCGAGAAATGCAGGCCACATTTTCGGAAAATCTCCTGGGCCGCTGTTTGAGCGGCACGGGAAGGCCCATTGATCAGGGACCGGAGATGATCGGAGAAAAGGTGGACCTTGCGATGCCCTCTTTCAATCCCACGCAGCGTATCGTCCCGAGAAAATTGGTGCGCACCAATATCCCCATGATCGATGTCTTCAACTGTCTTGTCAAATCGCAGAAGATCCCCATCTTTTCGATTGCAGGGGAGCCCTACAATGCTCTTTTGATGCGCATTGCAAATCAGACAGATGCCGATGTTGTAATTATCGGGGGAATGGGGCTTCGTTTCGACGATTACCTGGCCTTTATTGAAAATGCGGAAAAATCCGGCTCGATGAATAAGACTGTGATGTTCATCCATCAGGCGACCGATCCCCAAGTAGAATGTCTTCTCGTGCCCGACATGGCGCTTGCATGCGCTGAGCGTTTTGCGATGGAGGGAAGGGCGGTCTTAGTTCTTTTGACCGACATGACGGCTTTTGCGGACTCCATAAAGGAAATCGCAATTACGATGGACCAGGTTCCTTCCAATCGCGGCTATCCCGGCTCCCTTTATTCCGATCTTGCTTCCCGCTATGAAAAAGCGGTCGACATTGAAAAAGGCGGCTCTATTACGATTGTTTCTGTGACGACAATGCCCGGAGGGGATGTGACCCATCCGGTCCCCGATAACACCGGCTATATCACCGAGGGTCAGTTTTATCTGCACGACGGCAGGATCGATCCATTCGGCTCTCTTTCTCGTTTGAAGCAGAATGTGATCGGCAAGGTGACGCGTGAGGATCATGGAGAACTTGCCAATACGATGATCCGGCTTTACGCAGATGCGAAAAAAGCAAGGGATCGCGGCGCTATGGGATTCAAGGTGTCCAAGTGGGATGAAAAATTGATTCGATATGCGCTGCTTTTTGAAGAAAAACTCATGTCTCTTGAGGTCAATATTCCATTGGAAAAGGCGTTGGATTTGGGATGGATGATCCTAGCGGAGTGTTTTTTACCTGAAGAGGCGGGCATCAAGAAACAGCTGCTAGAAAAATATTGGCCCCGCCAGTAGGGAAAATTATGGCAGATCTCAAGCTTACAAAAATGGGCCTACGCGATGAGCAGTCAAAGCTCAAGCAGTTGGAAATCTATTTGCCGACCCTGCGCTTGAAAAAGTTTATGCTGCAAGTAGAAATCAATCATGCAATGCAAGAGGTTGCGCAGTGCAAAAAGAAAAGAGAAAAGGCCAAAGAAGAGGTGGATAGTTTTTCGAATCTTCTCGATGAGCGATACGAGAGATCTGCGCTGATTTTTTGCCAAGTCCAGCACGTGGAAAAATCCTACGAGAACATTGCTGGCGTGGAGCTGCCCATTTTTGAAAAGGTGACTTTTCGCAACCAGCCCTTTTTCCTTTTTGATACGCCCGGCTGGATCGATGTGGCGACGCAAAGAGTTCGCTCTCTCATTATTCTTCGGGAAATGCTGGCGATATTTGAAGAGAAGAGGCGTGCGCTTGAAAAAGAACTGCTCGATGTTTCTATTCGGGTGAATCTGTTTGAAAAAATTCTCATTCCGCGCTGTCGAGAGAACATCAAAAAAATTAAAATTTTCCTTGGCGATCAAGAGCTTGCGTCGATTTCTCGGGCGAAAGTAGCCAAGAAGAAGATCGAGGGGGCGAAAAGATGATTATTCCCGTCAAAAAGATTTTGATTTATGGAATGAAGAATCAGGTCGATCTGTTTTTTAAAAAAGCGCAAGAAATCGGCTGTTTGGAGTTTCTTAAGAGCTCTTCAAAAAAAGCAAGCGAGCTGCCATCGGAAATTCAAGAGCTTATCGCAGCCATTAAAATTCTACGCCACGTCCCCCAAAACTCTCTTCCGACGCAAGAGGCATTTACCTCTTTGCAGGAGGCAGCGCTCAGGGTATGCTTTCTCAACGAGCAGATCACGCATCTTGAAGAGGAAGAGAGAGAGCTGCGCGCAGAGGTGTCCCGTGTGGCGCCCTTTGGTCATTTTTCTTGGGAAGAATTCATTTCGGTGCAGAAAGAAGCAAGGCGTTATTTGCAATTTTTTGAAATTCCCGCGAGCCGAAGGGCGGGAAGAGAAATCCCGAGAGATCTTATTTACATTGGCACCGAATACGATCTCGATTATTTCGTGTCGATTTCCAAAGAGAAGAGGAGAATTCAAGAAATGACCGAGGTGGTCATTGAAAAACCCCTCGGATCGCTTGAAGATGAATTACAACAGATGCTCTGGAAGATCAATCAATTTTCTCAAGAATTAGAATCTCTTGCTTCCTATTTCAAACACTTTCAACGGGTTTTAATAGAAAAACTCAATGAGTATCACCTCAAATCGGCAAAAGAGGGCAGTGTCGCCATTTTGGAAGAGAGGCTTTTCATGGTCGAGGCATGGCTGCCGGAGAGCAAAAGGGAGATTTTTCTTTCTCTTGTTCGCGCGTTTGCCGTCGACTGGGAAGAAATTTCGATCGCAAAAGAAGAATCCGTACCGACCTATCTTGAGAACAAAAGAGGCGGAAAGCTTGGAGAAGATCTTGTAAAAATCTACGATATTCCTTCGACGCTAGATCAGGACCCTTCTCCCTGGGTTTTTTGGTTTTTTATCCTTTTCTTTGCCATGATCATCTCCGACGCCGGTTATGGGCTCGTCTATTTAGCGATTGCTCTTTTTTTAAAGTTCAAGGGAATGGATAAAGAGGGGTTTGCCAAGCGATTCAATCAGACCCTATTCATCATTTCCTTTGCCTGTATTGGCTGGGGCATATTGAGCGCATCCTTTTTGGGAATTGAGATTCCGCCCACCTCTCCCTTGAGTTCCTATCTTGTTGTGGACCGCATCGCGGCAAGAAAAGCTTCCTACCATATGAAAATGAAGGACGATGTCTATCAGTCTTGGGTTTTCAAATGTCCGAATGTTGCAAAAGCTGAAAATGGCAGAGAGTTTTTGATTGAGGCTGTTGAAAAGGACAAGCAAGGCTCTTTACACTACACTGCTTTCGAGACTTTTAAGAAAAACGTTCTCTTGGAGATTTCTCTTTTGGTCGGGGCCCTCCATATTTCTATTTCCCTCTTGCGCTATCTTTTCCGCAACTGGCCTGCGGTCGGCTGGGTCTCCTTCATCATTGGAGGATATCTTTATTTTCCCTCTATCCTTCATGCGACCTCGATCTTTGCCTTTATGGGATGGATCTCGAAGGGAGCCGCTTATTCCATCGGGCCGGTTTTTGTTTATGGGGGACTTGGTTTTGCGGCGATTCTGGCTTTGATCGAAAAAAAATTGTCGGGGTGGGATGAGCTTACGAAATCTGTGCAAATTCTCTCGGACATACTCTCTTATTTGCGTCTTTATGCCTTTGGCCTCTCCTCTGCCATGCTGGCGGTTACTTTTAACATGCTCGGGATGGGTTTGCCTTTATATGTCGGATGGATTGTGATCCTTATGGGCCATTTGATCAATTTCCAGCTTGGGATCATGGGAGGCGTCATCCATGGCTTGCGTCTCAATTTTATCGAGTCCTATCATTATAGCTTTATTGGAGACGGAAAGCTTTTCCAGCCATTAAAATTGTTGAAATAGAAAAAGGAGAATATCATGGATTTCAATATGATCGGCCCGGCCATTGTTTTAGGGCTTGGTTGTTTCGGAAGCTGCGTTGGGTGCGGGATTGCGGGAATGGCATCTCATGGAGCGATGACTCATGTAGAAGAAGGTCATGGAAAATTTATTGGTTTAACGACCCTTCCGGCCTCGCAGTCTATTTATGCGATGGTGCTCATGGTCTTTATGAGCAATAGCATCAAGGCGGGGGGGCTCTCTCCTCTATCGGGCATGGGAATCGGATTCTTTGTGGGCCTTGCTTTTATGGCCAGTTCCATTTATCAGGGAAAGGTCATTTCGACGGCGATTCAAGCATCGGCAAAACAGCCGGCGATCTTTGGAAAATGCGCGGTGGCTGCCGGTATTATCGAATCTTTTGCAATCTTTGCTTTCGTCTTTGCGCTGCTCTTAATTGGGTAGTAGAAAAATGTGCAAAGAAGGGATCGTCTCTTGCGGCTAAAGCCAATATTTGCAAAATCCCTTTGGAGTTTGCAAAGCCCTATGCTATGTTCCTACAAAGCGAGCGAGTGAGCCTGAGCCCATGAATAAAAAGAGCCTGGACCTATGTCCGATGATTGAACACGCCCTTCTTCGGGCCGATGCAACGGCGGAAGATGTTTTGAAGGCTTGCCAGGAGGCCATTCGTTTTGGCTTCAAGGCGGTTTGTCTGAACTTGGCCCACGTTGCCTATGCTGCTGAAATGTTAGAAGGGAAAAAGCCCTTTGTCGTCGCTGTTGTGGGGTTTCCTTTGGGAGCTAGCCAATCCTCGATCAAGGCGTTTGAAGCAAAAGAAGCTGTCAACAGCGGCGCCAAAGAAATCGACATGGTGCTGCATTTGGGAGCATTGAAATCCAAGAACTATGCGTCTGTTTTCCAAGACATTCGAGAGGTGGTTGAGGCTGTGCGGCCGGTGCCGGTGAAGGTCATATTAGAAACGTGTTTCTTGAGCGATGATGAAAAAAAGATTGCCTGCGCTCTTGCAAAAGCTGCGGGTGCTCTGTTTGTCAAGACCAGCACGGGTTTTGGAAAAGCAGGTGCGACAGTTGCCGATGTTGCTTTAATGCGGGCAGTGGTCGGCAAGGAAATAGGAATCAAAGCAAGCGGGGGCATTCGCACAAAGAGCGATGCTCTGAAAATGATCGAGGCGGGAGCCGATCGCATTGGCACCTCCTCATCTGTTCTCATGATGGAGGAATAACATGAATGCTACGTGGAAAGGATGGTTCATTTCGCTCACCGGAGCGCTCTTTTTCTTTTACGCCTTTTTTCAGGTCAATTTGATGGCTCCTTTAAGCCGGCATCTTCTTACTGATTTGCACATTACCTCATCGCAGCTAGGTCTTTTGTCGGCCTGTTATTTTTATGGAAACGTTCTCTTTCTTTTGCCGGCCGGCCTTCTCTTAGATCGATTTTCTACGAAAAATCTCCTGTTGATCAATATGGCGCTGGCCATGGGCGGAACTCTGCTTTTTGCGCTCTCTTCCTCTTTTCTTTTTGCTGCTCTGGGCCGTTTTTTGTGCGGGGTGATGATGTCTTTTGGACTCATCATTTGTTTGAAACTTGCCTCGATGTGGCTGCCGGGACAAAAGATGGCGCTTGCAAGCGCTCTCATCGTGATGGTCGGAATGTTTGGAGCCGTTGCAGCGCAAACGCCCCTTTCCTTGGCGATTCTCTCCTTTGGATGGAGGCAGGCTCTTTTCGGAGTGGTCTTGCTCGGCCTTCTTATTAGCTTGATTCTTTTCTTGGCCATCCCTTTTTCTCCGGTAAAAAAACAAGAAAATGCCCAGGGGCAATCGGTCATAAAAAGCTTGAAGAAAGTATTTGCCGTTTCTCAGAATTGGTATGGTGGCCTCTTCATCTCTCTTTTGAATCTGCCCATCGCTATTTTGGGCGCTCTTTTTGGTATAACTTTTCTTACAAAGAGCTACGCTCTTTCCGATTTGACGGCGTCGTCGATTGTTTCGATGCTCTTTTTGGGAATGATCGCCGGATCTCCTTTTTTTGGATGGCTCTCCGATCGCATGCAAAAAAGAAAGCCGGCCATGCTGCTCGGATCGGTTTTCTGCCTTCTTTTCATGCTGCTTTTGCAATATGTCAATGTATGGAACATTCCCTCGCTTTATCTGCTCTTTTTTTTCTTAGGGTTCATGAGTGCATCGCAAGTGGTGGGCTATCCTGTCATTGCAGAGAGCAATGATCCGGAAAGCTCGGGCACTGCGCTGAGCTTGGCTACGATTATTATCATGGGGGGCGGATATGGCCTTGGTCTTCCCTTTGTCGGGTGGCTCATCGAAAAGAGTTCCCTGTCGAGTGCCATGATGGCAATACCATTGGGGATTGTTTTGAGTAGTTTCATGGTCCTTTTGATGAAGGAGAGCTACCCAAAGGCGGAAAAGAACCAAGAGACGACCTCTGAAAGCGCTAATTAGAAGGTTTTCTTTGCTTATCGTTAGTTCTAATAGAGAAAAGGAGTTCGTTTGCAAGAAGGGTTAAATTTTTTTGACGGACTGCTTTATATCAATCTCGAGCAGCGCTTGGATCGAAAAAAACGCATTCTCTTAGAGCTCAAAAGGCTTTGCGTCCAACCTTCGAAAATCCATCGCATCGATGCTTTTTACGATCCTTTCAACGGACACCGAGGATGTGCATTCAGCCACCGAAAAGCTCTCGATTTTGCCATCGAACAAAAATGGAAGAATGTGCTGATTTTAGAGGACGATTGCGTCTTTTCTGAAGGAAGAAGCGTGGGCCGAGCGGTGCAATCTTTGCAAAGATTAAACGATGATTGGGACGGATTTCTTTTCGGCGCTGACCTTGCTTTGACGGCTACATGGCCCTCAACAGGGATTGTTCGCGTTTTACAAGCGCTCAGAACCCATGCATATGCGGTAAATGGCCCCTATTTTCCTATCTTGCGAAGCTGCTTTGAAGATGCCTGTCAAAGCATGAAAAACATTCTTTTTTTCTTTGATGCAGAGATTTTTGCAATTGATCGCCGGTGGCAGCTATTGCAACGAGACGATCGATGGTATGCGCCGACAAACCTGGTTGCTGTTCAGGGACAATCTTTTAGCGATATTTGTCATATGGATCTCATGGAGCGCTAACGGCTCGTTTCAGAAATGCTAGTGCGCGTTTTTTTTCTTTACCGATTTTTTTCTCTAGATTATATCTGCTTTCAGGCGCAAGAGCTGGAGAAATGGGTCCTTTGCAAGAAGATTTGAATTTTTTTGACGGCATTCTCTATATCAACCTTCCACATCGCCAAGATCGGAAAAAACGCATTCTCCAAGAGCTTCAAAAGCTCTGCGTCCAATCTTCGAAAATCCATCGTATCGACGCTTTTTACGATCCATTCAACGGACACCGAGGATGTGCAAAGAGCCACCGAAAAGCTCTCGATTTTGCCATCGAACAAAGGTGGAAGAATGTGCTGATTTTAGAGGACGATTGCGTCTTTTCTGAAGGGAAAAGCGTGAAGTGCGCGGTGGAAGCTTTAAAAAGCCTCAAAAGCGATTGGGATGCGTTTCTTTTTGGAGGAAATTTTTACGTAGCGAAAGAATGCTCTTCGCCTGCGCTTTTGCGCGTGTACGATGCGCAAAGAGCGCATGCCTATGCTGTGCAAGGCCCCTATTTTCCCATATTGCGCAACTGCTATGAAGAGGCGATAACAGGCATGAAAAACATTCTTTTTTTCTTCGACACGCTCCAGTGGTGCCTCGATCAGCGATGGAAGCTTTTGCAAGCCTCTGATCGCTGGTATACTCCTAAACAATCCGTCGCCTTTCAAGGCGAGTCGTTTAGCGATATTTGCTATATGGATCTGATGGAGCGATAGTTTTTTACATTGCGCGAAGCTCTTTAAAGATGAAGGGATGGTCGGTTTTAGAAAAGTGTTTCCATAAATGGTATGCTTTGACCGACGATCGCAAGATATCATATTGCGTGATTTCCGCACGCTCCGATCCTAGATCGAGAAACACTTGCACGATCTGCTTTTTCTTTTTTATTTGAAAGGAAAAGGAGCTTAGCTCCGGATGGAGAAGGTAGCAGAAGGTTTCCCTAGTCTTTGGATGGTAAACGGAGAGCTCGTTCTCCTTTGCTTCAAAAGCAAAAAGGGCCGGGGCTTTATCAGAAAAAACTGAAATGTGATCTTCCATCTTCATTTTCCTATTTATTCTTTTGAATAATAGAAAGAAAATAAATAGTAAATAATATTTTAAACTTTGAAAACGAAATTCTTATATGTCGGCAATTTTTTTTTGAAAAAGAGGCGAAATCTGACAATTAATGATTTTTGCTGCAGGCGACAGGGTAGTTGTGAGGAGGAGCATGAAAGGAACATAGACGGAGGAACTCAAGATCTTTCATCAACCAATCGGGAAATTGTTTTCCATGGGATACATATCTGCCGCTTTAACCAGGAAGGTAAAATTATCGAGTCATGGGCCATGAGGGATCGCTTAGGGGAAATCGAACAAATTGCCGATATTACTATAGCTGCAAAATCTTCAAAATAGGCGGGCTTATATTTTCTTGATAATCTGCTTTTGGTTTGGGCGTTGTTTCCGTAGGCGTTGTGGTGTCTTCAATTTTATTGCGGTGTAAGAAACTTGACTGTTCTTAATGATAATCTCAATTCGATCGCGATCGAATTCAAGAATCTGGTGGTCGTTATCTGATTGCACTTCATCAAAAATCACAGCGAGCAAATCTCCGTTTTCAGAAAAAAAACCAACTCCGGAACCCTTTTTTGCCTCGATAGCGTCTCCCTTGGGTCCTGAACTCCAAGAAATAGTCAAAGCTCCTGTGCCTTCGATTGGGTGAAAAAATACTTTTCCGTTTTTCATAACTTTATTTCTTTTAAGTCTTTGTGACTATTTCGAATGAAATTTCCAGTGCTGTACATAGATGAGAAATAATTTCCTGTATCAGCTTTCTTTACTATTACAACTAAGTATTTGCCATTGTCAAGCCTATAAAAAAGATGATATTGATGGAGCTTTTTCTGCTCGAAGACCTTTGTGGGATCTTTCAAAATTCTTTCGATCAGTTCAAGAAGAATGTCTGTTGGAAGTATTGAGAAATGTTCTTCCTTTGCATGGTTGAGTTCGGCCTCCCCGATGATAATCCGATCTCCCGTGATTGCAGTAATGACGGTGACAATTTTCCTGCTCACAAATAGTTCCCTTATGGAGGAGCAATTATTACATACTTATCTGTCTCGAGTAAAGAGCCCATTTTCATCATTTCGTCATTTTACCGATCAGGCCACGAAAGAGAGTTGCTTTGTTGAGCCCGAAAGAATCGAAAAACCAAGTCGCTTGATACCGCAAAGGGGAATTATGAAAATGGTCGAAAAATTCTATTGAATTTCTGCCGCGTCGCTGAATGCTCCCCAAAGTGCAGTTGCATCTGCTCCTCGGATAGTGACAATATTTCCCGCCAAAATTCGCCCCTCCGTTAATGTCTTTGTTCTATATCGCCATTTTCATAAAGGCATCTCATGCACTGCTTAAGCTACGCACCATTTGGGAATGCGCCCGAAAAAATATTGAGTAATTTGCAGCACATATAGCTGCAAGATGAATCTAATGGGCGAGTTTTCTTCCGCCAGCACAAGGCTGGCGGCGTTCTCGCCCGTCCTCATAAATTAGAGGGAAGCAGAAAAAGAAAGTCGAACACAGAAAATTGTTTATACCGCTCTATTTTCTGTCCAAATTTGTGTGGACAGGTTCAATCTTTCTCAAGAAACGTTGCCGCTAGCACGCAACAGGCGGCTGGCCTCTTGATGTCCATTAGAAGTTGCATAGTCCAGAGCGCTGGTTAGATCTTCATCAGAAATGAGGCCTCTGGCAAGCAATAGTTGGACGATCTCCGAATATCCATATGCAGCTGCATGTAGCAGGGCACGGCCTCGATCTTCCTTAGAAATGGAACCACTGCTAAGCAGTGGTTCGGCAACGGCACGATGTCCTTTTGAAGCTGCATATACCAAAGCCAAGCCTTGATCTTTCTCAGAAATGGACCCGCTCGCAAGCAGTTCTGTGACAACGGAAAGGTTTCCAGATCTAGCTGCAGAATCCAGAGCATTACTTAGATCTTCATCAGAAATGAGGCCGGTGTTAAGCAGTCGACTGGCGATCTCTGGCTTTCTTGCTTGGTCGAGAGCCTGTACTAGGACTTTACTAGAAAAGGTCGCAATTTTAAGGAGTTGATTGATTGCAGACAAATTGCCACATTCGGCTTCAGTAAATAGTTGCGTTTGTAATGACTTGTTAGCTGAAGGGAGTGTGATAACAGTCACTTCTCTATTACAAAGTGGGCATTTATGTTGTGTTGTCGATTGTGTAATGCACTTTTGATGAAACTGGTGCACTTTTTGATCAACACACGTTGTTGAGCAAGTTACGGCTTCAGCGTCTGAAATGGTTTTTTGACATATGGTGCAGGTGGTGATTTGACTTGTTGTCATCTTATTCTCCTTTTTTGTTGTTTATGTATATAATTATTCTGTTTTTGTTTATATAATTATAAAAAATTTAAATATAAAAGTCAATTTAATATTTGCAACTATTAGCGTTTTTTTAAAATGTCCGCTTTCCGTTTTTTAGAAATGTCCTCTTTCTGGTAATCACAAGTTGTTGATTACCAATGAGGAGGCGATCAAATGGAGGAGCGTATGTCAATGAGTTTCAGGGAATTAACGAGATTAGAAGTTTTTACAGCTGTCAAAGAAGGCCGGTTAAAGCAATCAAAAGGCGCCCGGAGTTTAGGAATAAGTCCCAGGCAGTTTAGGCGTTTATTGAAGAGATTGAGGGTTGAAGGCCCAAAAGGGATCGTTTCCAGGAAAGTGGGAGTTCCAGGCAATCGCCGGCTTTCTCAAGAAAAAAAGGCTCAAATTTTAGAGTTCTTCAAGCAGGAAGACCATCGCGATTTTGGTCCCACCCTGGCCCATGAGTATTTGATTGAAAGCGGAGCGGCGAAATTTTCGGTTAGCGCAGTGCGTAGAGTGATGATCGAAAATGGCCTGTGGCATCCAAATGAAATCCGGGAATTGAAAGTACATCCATTGAGACAGAGACGATCAAAAATGGGCGAGCTCATTCAGCTCGACGGCTCGGAGCACGACTGGTTCGAAGGCCGGGGACCGCGATGCACTCTCCTGGTATTCATCGATGATGCAACGAGTAAGACAATGCATTTGAAATTTGTGAAATCTGAAAATACATTTGACTACTTCCAGGCAACCCGAGAATACATTGAAAAGCATGGTAGACCAGAGGCGCTTTAACTGGAGATGGAAGAACTCAATTCGGCAGAGCCATGGAAGAGCTGGACATAACACTGATCTGCGCCAATTCACCACAGGCAAAAGGGCGCGTTGAAAGGCGCAATCGGGACTTTCAGAATCGATTGATCAAAGCGATGCGTATAGCCAAGATCTGCGACATCGAGGCTGCAAATGCATTTTTACCATCATTTCTACTCAAGTTTAATCAAAAATTCGCCAAAGCACCGAAAGATCCGAGCAACGCGCATAAACCCTTATTACCCTCATACAGCCTAGACAAGATATTTTGCCTCAAGGCCAATCGCAGATTGTCCAAAAATCTAACTCTACAATACGACAATGTGATTTATCAAGTGATAGCACCTTGTCACGAATACATTCTGAGAAATGCCGAGGTTACCGTTTTGGAGACAAAAGACGGAGTTGTTTCCATCGAATATCGAGGTAAACAACTCACAGCAGTACCACACCACAAAATGCAAGCACAAACAGAAGTGGTTAGTGCAAAAGAATTGATAGTGAAGTTGGCTGAACGAAAAGAGCGCTGCCGTTATCGCCCAAGTCGTCGACATCCTTGGAAGCGAGGACCCAGAGGCTTTTCAAATAAACATAAGCTCGCTTGCTAAAAGAGTCCCTCAGTTTGAATAAGGGAGGAGGGGCAATTGCCGAGCACCTTTGCTCCCGCCCTTCGGTTGGGCTCTAGATAATCATTTAAAGAGGGAGGCGAGAGGGAAACCCTCTCGCGCTCTCCCTTTGAAAAGACCTGGATTTTTTAATAAATAAATGTTAAAATTATTCTTATAAAGAAGTAACAATGTCGCTATTCCTCTAAATGCGGACATTTCAATAAAACGCTAACATAAAAAAACTTTGTTTTAAACTTTTCTATAATCTGTTAAAAATGGCGGGGGTTGAAAAAAACAGATGTTCTGTTTTGGTCGAGAATTAAGTGTGTGTTGCCATATAGGTTTTTTTTGAAGAGATGGCTTTGATCCAAAAAAGGGAAGGGGAGTGAGGGCGGTTGATCCATTGATGATAGGAGACTTGCCATAAGTGTGGATTTAACGATGTAAGCTCTTGAAGCAAAAGGTTTTGCTCTTTTTTTCCTTCTTCGTGGCCCGGATAGCACATCAGGCTCACTGCTCCTTGGGTATGTTCAATGAGCGCAAGCGCTTGAAAAACACTCCTGTGGGTTGATAGGGCAAGGGTCGTAATTTTTTTGTCACCTCCCGGGAGGTAGCCCAGATTGTAAACGATCAGACGGATATTTTTGGAAGGGACAAGGAAGAGGTTTTCGTGAGAGGCGTGAAAAAAAGCGACCCTCTCTTCCATTTGATGACTCTTGATCAGAGCGCGGGCGTTTTGAAGAGCGGTTTGTTGAATGTCAAAAGCAAACACTTGCCCTTTAAGAACTTTTTTAGCTAAAAAAAGAGTATCATGGCCATTGCCGCAGGTAGCATCAATAACCAGGTCGTCTTCCTGTAAGAAATCATTCCAATAACTGTGCGCAAGAAGCAGATGGGAAGAAAATTTTTGAGCCATTTTTTTCTCTTGTGAAAGGAAGGGTATTTTTATCCCATTTTTGTGATTTTCTCAACGTTTCGTTGCACCTATTCGGGTTTTTGAGTAGTATTTTAAACCAAACTTTAGGGGTATTAGCTCAGTTGGTTAGAGCGCCACGTTGACATCGTGGAGGTCGGCTGTTCGAGCCAGCCATATCCCAATTTTACCCCCGTTTTTTATTGAACGCTGATCTCTCTACTCTTCGAAGAAGCGCATCTCGCCTTCTTGCATCGGCTCTAGTTGCAATGGATCCCGAGCTTCTCCTGGTTGAAGGAGGAGAGCTGATGGTGGGCTTTTACTATGATTTCATCCCCTCCCGCGAAATATCTCTTCCCTTTCTGCATCTTGTGGAAGAAAGAATACGGAAATGTGTCAAAGAAAACATAGCCGTCGAAATGATGGAGATGGGCGTCAAAAATGGAGCGGAATATCTGCACCACTTGGGCCACCATTATTCTCCTGAGGAAGCAGCCGAAAAGGGAAAGGGGACGCTCACTCTCATTCGCATAGGGGATTTTGCGGATGTTCTTTCGCCCCCCTTCGTAAAAAACACGAAAGAGCTGTGCCACTTGCGCCTGCTTTCCCTTGAAAAGATTGGCAAGAATCGATTCCGTATTTTCGGCAGCGTCCATGGATCGGACGAAGGGGTGAAGGAAGAGGGCAGGCTCTTTGCCAAGTATCAGAAAAAAAACCATCTGATCGATGGGCAAAAAGAGGGGTTTTTTCATTGGGAAGAAAAGGGATTCTTTTGGCATGCCAAGGGACTCGCTCTAAAGGAGATGTGCGCTGCGTTGTGGAAAGAATCGGTGCGAAAGCAAAATTTTCGCCTCATCGAAACCCCTCTTTCGGGGAATCGAGAAGAGAAAATTTGCATGCATCGCTCTTTTTTTGAAAAGGGAAAAAAAGAGCTTCCCTTTCGGTCCGCGGAGCTTTTTTGGGAAGAAAACATCTTGGGAAAAGAGATCCTTTTCGAGGGGCTCTTAAACCCCCATTGGGGAGAGCGAACGTTAGAGCTGAGTTTTGTCTCTCAAAAAGAGCTTTTCAACGAGTGCATTTCTTCCTTGCAATTCATTGACAAAATTCTTAATATGGTCCAATTTAGAAAACATGTTGGTTGGGTTTTTTCTTCTTGTAAAAGAGCGAAAATGTTTGCAGAAGAAGGGGTTTTGATCAGAGCCCTTGAGAAGTTAGGTATACGCTTCCTCCGAGAAGAAAGAGCGGGGAAGGGGGTTGTAGTCAAGGCGAGAATCAGAGATCGTTTGGGAAGAGAATGGACGGGTCCCTATCTTGCCGTGCGTAAGGAAAAAGAGGATGTGGCCCTGGTGGAGCGTTCGTCATTGGGCCTTTTGGAACGATGGGTTGCGTTTTTGTTGGAGATAGCCCCCGAGCAGATTTCTCGGTTTTTGAAGGAAAAAGGTCCGCATTAGAATCTTTATTTAGCTGAAAGGAAAATACTTTGAGGATCAATAGAGAGATACGAGCAGAAAGAGTTCGTGTTATTACGGAAGATGGCGAGCAGCTGGGCATTATGACCCTAAGAGATGCTCTGATGAAAGCAGAGAGCTTCGGGGTGGATTTGATTGAAATTGCTCCTAATGCAGACCCTCCGGTCTGCAAGATGATCGATTACGGAAAGTTTCGCTATCATCAAACCAAAAAGGAAAAAGAAAGCAAGAAGGCTTCGCATCAAGTCAAGGTAAAAGAGGTCAAATTCAAGCCGAACATTGACGAACATGATTTGCAGACGAAGATCAAGCACATACGTGAATTCTTGCAAAAAGGCAACAAAGTACGAATTACCTGCACGTTCCGCGGAAGAGAGATGTTGTACCTCGCAAAGGGGGAAAAGCTTCTAGAGCGTGTTTTTGAGGAGACAAAAGATTTAGCTGTCATCGAATCGCCGATTAAAACGCTCGGCCGCACGATGAGCTTAAGTTTGGCTCCGCAGGGTGGAAAAAAAATGAAAGCAGAAAAAGGAGAGGCCAGTGGCAAAGATGAAGACTAATAAAGCGGTCAAAGCCCGCTTTAAATTGACACGAAAAGGAAAACTGGTGTGCAGCAAACCTGGGCGCCGTCATCTTTTGGAAAAGAAAACTTCAAAGCGCAAACGTAAAATGCGGAAAAAATCCGTTCTCGCTAAGAAGATTACACAAAATTATATGAGAACATTAGCAATGTAAGGAGCAAGGGCGATGACTCGAGCAACAAGTGCGGTCGCAAGACTTCGAAAAAAGAAAAGACTGTTCAAAAAAGCAAAGGGATTCGTAGGGGATCGAAAGAATCATATTCGCTTGACCAAAGATGCGATTATGCAAGCTTTGGCTTATAATTATGAGCATCGCAAGGATCGCAAGAATTTCATGAGAAGTATTTGGATCCTTCGTCTGAATGCAGCGGCCAAGTCCAATGGGATTTCCTATAGCCGGCTCATCAACGGTTTGAAAAAAGCAGGATCACTTTTAGATCGCAAGCAGCTTTCGGAGCTTGCCATCCATGATCCTAAGGCTTTTGCTGAGGTGGTTGTAGCGGCAAAGAAAGCGCTAGCGCCGGTCTAAATTTTCCCTTTTCTTAAGGAAAAATATGAATGCCTTTGAGTCGGAAATAGCAAAGATCCGCGAGAGTTTTCTTCGAGATTTGAAGGAAGTGCTTCGATCGAAAGATGTGGAAGATCTGCGCATCAAATACCTTGGAAAGAAGGGTTTTCTTTCGGCATTCATGAGAAATTTGAAGGATGCGCAAGAAGAAGATCGTCCTCTTCTCGGCAAACTCATCAATGATCTGAAAGAAGAAATTACTTCCCATGTCGAAAACAGCTTAAAAAGGCTCTCTCTTTCCGAACAAGAGAGACTGTTTGCCAAAGAAACGATCGATGTGGGTCTTCCCGGGCGAGTGGCTTTTTTGGGAAAGAACCATCCGGTGACGATGATGATCGACGAGCTGCTCGGTATTTTTTCTTCTATGGGATTTTCGGTGCAGTATGGTCCCGATTTAGAATCTGATTTTTATAACTTTGAAGGATTGAACTTTCCGAAAGACCACCCGGCAAGGGATATGCAGGATTCTTTTTACGTATCCCCTTCCATGCTGCTCAGAACACACACAAGCAATGTGCAGGTGCGCGTCATGCAAACCCACACGCCTCCGATACGCATCGTGGCACCCGGCCGTTGTTTCCGAAATGAAAATATTTCCGCTCGCTCCCACGTGATGTTTCACCAGATCGAAGCAGTATATATTGACAAGGGAGTCTCTTTTTCCGATCTGATGGTGACGACCGAAGAGTTTCTTGTTAAATTCTTCAAAAAAGAGGTTAAAACCCGATTTCGGCCCAGCTATTTTCCCTTTGTTGAGCCTGGGATGGAAGTGGATATTCGCTGTACGCAATGTGCGGGCCAAGGGTGCCGTCTTTGCAAGCATTCCGGCTGGCTTGAGATCTTAGGATCGGGAATGATTCATCCCAATGTTTTGAAATCTGGGGGAGTGGATCCCGAAATTTACTCCGGCTATGCCTGGGGGCTTGGCATT
This sequence comes from uncultured bacterium, assembly GCA_963716985.1. Taxonomy (GTDB): domain Bacteria; phylum Chlamydiota; class Chlamydiia; order Chlamydiales; family SM23-39; genus JAJZPH01. Next base: position 1,023,065 of record OY970323.1, read on the forward strand.
GAACGCATGGCGCTTTTGCGCTATGAGATCCCAGATATACGTCTATTAACAGAAAATGATATGCGGTTTTTGGAGCAGTTCAGAGAAGAAGCATAAAAGTTTATTACGGAAGAGTGGCAGAGCGGCCGAATGCGTCTGTCTTGAAAACAGATGGCCTCGTGAGGGGTCCGGGGGTTCGAATCCCTCCTCTTCCGTTTTTTTCCTACGGCTTCTTCCTTTTTTCTGGAAGAGTGGCAGAGTGGCCGAATGCGTCTGTTTCGAAAACAGATAACCTCGCAAGGGGTTCGGGGGTTCGAATCCCTCCTCTTCCGCCAATCTATTCCATGCGAACCTTTATTCTCCTGATCCAAAAGCGCAAGGGTTTTGACGTTGGAATAAGCTGTGTAAAATCGTTTTTTAAAACTTTCGGTTCTGTGCTTGGGTGTTCTTTGCCTCAATTTCGAATCTACTATAATGTCCTCAAGCTACAATTGCGCCTTAGCAAGGCGCTTACTATTAGAATGTTATAAAAAATGCAACCTATCTTGCAATTTTTGAACCAAATTTGCTACCTAAGGGATCCAAGGTGTTCGAAAATTCCTGCTTCCTCTGAGACGGCGGAAAAAAAAGAAAGAGGCGTTGTGTTGCATTGTTTTTAAAAAGTTTCTTGATGAAAAATTTCGCTTTGCCGTCTTAGTATGAAACAATTTCGAAAAAACCTCGCGAGTGGTGTTTTTTATGAATCTTTTTTATCCAATTGAGTTATTTGCTACTTGGTTGATTGACGGGGTCTTTCACCTGGACAAAGGAACTCTTCTTGCAGAAGCGGCGCAGTTCTTTATTGTCGATGTGATCAAGATATTGATTTTGCTCCTTTTGATTACTTTTTTGGTCTCCCTGGCGCGCTCTTTTTTGCCGCCGCATAAGATCCACCAGATTTTAGAGAAAAAGAAAGGATGGTTTGGGCGAATATTGGCGGCTTTGTTTGGAATTATCACTCCATTTTGCTCCTGCAGCGCGGTCCCTCTTTTTTTGGGATTTGTAGAGGCGGGCGTTCCATTGGGGATTACCTTCACATTTCTTATCGCATCTCCCATGATCAATGAAGTAGCTTTGGTTTTGCTTTTCGGGCTTTTTGGGATGAAGGTGGCCCTTATCTATGTTGTGAGCGGACTTCTCATTGCGATTTTTTCGGGATTTTTGATCGAAAAGATCAAGGTGGAAAATCTGATCGAGAGCTATGTCTACGATAAAAAACAGGAACGAGTAAAGCATGGACTTTCCATGAGCTGGAGGGAGAGGATCGCTTACGCGAGACACTACACGGGAATGATTGTTCAAAAAGTCTGGTTTTTTGTCGTCATAGGTATTGGCATCGGCGCTTGGATCCATGGATATGTTCCGATCGATTTTCTGGCCAGATATGCGGGTGCGGACAAATGGTATGCAATTCCTTTGGCAACGCTGATTGGCATTCCTCTTTATTCCAATGCGGCGGGAGTCATTCCTTTGGTGAACGCTCTGACTGAAAAGGGTGTGTCAATGGGAACCGCTCTTGCTTTTATGATGGCGGTCACGGCACTTTCTTTTCCCGAGTTTGTTATATTAAAAAAAGTGATGAAGGCAAAATTGATTGCGATTTTTGCTGGCATCGTGGGGGTTGGTATTATGATTGTGGGATATCTCTTCAATTGGCTTTTGGGATAGTTCTTGTGCCGCAATTTTGAAAAGTTCAGCCAAGAGAGATGACTGAACTTTTCCTATCTCTTATTTCACTTTGATTTGAATCTTTTTTCCCTTCGTCCCTTTGGATTTTTTGAACGTGACTTTGAGAACGCCGTCTTTTGCCGATGCCTCGGGAGATGCTTTATCATCGACTGTGGCGGGCAGAGGAACGCGATAAGAAAAGGACCTGGATGAATGGAGGTGAACCTTCATCTCCTTTTTCTCTTCTTTGACCTCTCCTTTGATCCAGAGGATGTGGTCTTCGTAGGCAATCTCTATATCTTTTGAGGGGATGCCGGGAAGGGCCGCCTCGACGTAGATATTGTTTGCGTCTTCATAGACCGAGAGCCCCGAATCTTTTTTAAAGGGTAGGGCTTCGAAATGGGCTATCAGATCGCGAAGATCATTTTCTTCTCCAAATAGGGAAGGGAGCCAATATTTCATAAAAAATACCTCCTAGGTTTTTCATTCACGAAAGGAAGTGTAATTCTTTTTTTATTTTTTTAAAATCCCTCTTCAATCGCGATAGGATCTGCCGGCTTCTTCTAGCAGCTGCGGGATGATAAAGTGCAATCAATAAGAGATCTCCCCAAGAAGAAGAAAGGTGAAAGACCTTGCCATGGAGATCTTTCATCGTGGTGAAAGGAAGGTGAAACTTTTGGAAAAGAGCTTGGGAGGACAGACGGCCAAGACAGATAAGCGCGCGGGGTTTTAATCTAGCAATTTCTTGCCAAAGGTCCTCTCTCCAATAGAGCATCTGTTGGGCCGAGGGAGTTTTTTTTCTTAAAGGGCATTTGAAGAGGTTGGTAATGTAGAGTTTTTCTCGCAAAAGATGCGTGGAAGAGAGAAGAGCGTTTAACAGTTTTCCCGATCTGCCCACAAAGGGCCTTTTTTTATGAACCTCTTCTTTGCCCGGAGATTCGCCGATTAGGCAGATGGTTGGATTTTTAGGGCCCTCTCCAAAGACGAGCGGCGTGCACTTTTTTTTCGGTTTTTTTTTGAACGAGGACTTCATGGACAATCTTTCAGGGGATTCTTTTTGCTTTATAAGCGAAAGGAGAGTGGAAAAACAAGAAAAACATCAAACCCGGATGGCCGAAAGGGGAGCTTTCTTTCTTGTTATTTGTAAAAAGATCTTCTTGACCGGGGGCGGGATGGATTTTTCGAAATCTACATGCCAGCCGGATTCATCAAGGACGCTTTTTTCGAAGACGTATCTGCCCATGCCGATGAGGGCGGTAATGACCATCAAAAGAGTAGCGGCGATGCCGCCTCCGGGAGTGCAGAACAGAAGAACCACTCCAATCAATGTGAGGATGACGACAGTCATTCCGAGCGCATGAAGACAGGCTTTTTTGATCGCTTGTGTTTGCAGCGAAAAGACCAGATTTTCTGCAAGAGCCAATGAAGTGTCGCTTTTTGCCGCAAGATCTTTCAGTAGGCCCGGAAGCTTGTTTTTGAGAATATTTTGAACAAACGTATGTCCGAGGTTTTTGGAGAGAGAAATTTGGGCGATGCGCACCCGATTTTTAAGCCGATTTTCCCTCTTCGAAAGGAAAGAGATGAGCTCTTGGGCGGCAGGCGCTTGCTTGTTAAAAAAGAGGCGTCTTTTTGGTTGGTATTTTTGAAAGATTTCTCTGATGGCGGAGTTTTGTGCAATCGCATGAGGCGAGCTTTTATACTTCGTTAACAGTGCAATTTGTTTTTGGAGCTTTGCTAGTTTTTTTTCTTTCTTTAGAGAGAGGGTAAAATTTTTCCTATAGAAATAGGATAGGTGAAAGGTCAAAACAGACCGTTTCATCTTTTGAAATGCACTATTTGAAGCGCAAATAGGGGCTGAAGAAGTTGTAAATTTTTTACAATCGTCCAGGAATGTTTGAACGGTTTTTTTTCCCAAAAAATTTTCGAATTTTTTTCGATTTTTTTCTATTTGCAAAAGATAATTTTTCAAGGAATCTATTGGATTTTTAGATGAGGGCAGTGAAAGAAATTTTGTGAGGTGAAAAAATGGTTTTTTTAAAAAAAGAATCGGCCGGCTTAGGCTGATTGCCTCGACCCCTCCCTCTACTGAGCAGAGGACGAGGGCCGTAATGTTGCAAGAGAGGGCAAGGGCGATGAATCCGCAGGTGGGCGAGAGTTGAAAAAAAGTAAAGAGTTTCTGCAAGCAGGAGATGATCGCTTGGCCAAAAGAAAGAAGCGCAGAGGCGATGCGAACGAGGGCCCTATTTCTTGTGGAGACATCTCCTATTTGAATGCTTCTCTTCAAAGCAATAGAGGTATCTTTAATGTCGAGTGGCGCGCCCAGCACATTCGTGATGCCCGGAAGAAGGGGCGTCGGTTGAAAAATTGTGACCTCATGAGAAGAATCGTGTTGAAAATAGGAAATAATAGATTGTATCTTTGTAGTAATTGAATGTGTCATTGAATTTTCTTTTTTTGTTCGTCATTGTAGCTTTTGCCATCCTTTAAATCAAGCACTAAAATCATTGCTAGTCAATGAGTTATATAATACAATCTTTATGAATATGTGAAAAAAACTTATCTTGATCATGCAAAAAAATAAAGGATTTCCGACTTTGTTTTTTTGTATGACTTAATGAAAATTTTCCAGAGATGCGGTTAAAATTTTCACTCAAACAAAGATGTTTTTAGAAAAAGGCGAAAACTACTTTAGACGATTTCTAAAAGATGGATGTCAAAAGTAATATCTTTTCCTGCCAGTGGGTGGTTGGCATCGAAAGTGACAAAGTCTTCCGAAAGATCCACAATTTTTGCGATGAAAACAGTTCCGTCGGGCTGCTGAATCTGGAGGTTCTGTCCTAAAGAGAGTTTTAATTCGCCGGGCAAGTCTTTCCTGTGAACAGTAGTAATCAGTTCTTTGAGATAGGGCCCAAAAGCTTCATCCGACACTAAGGTAATGGATTTTTTTTCTCCCCTTTTCATGCCCACCAGTGCTTTTTCGAACGCAGGAATGACTTGATTGTGCCCGATCGTTACGAGAAGAGGTTCTGCAAGTGTGGCAGAATCAAAGATGATGCCCTCTTGAGAGGAGGCTTTATAATGAACTTTTACAGTATCGCCTTGTTTGGCTTTTGATAACGACATTGTTTTTCCCCTTGTGTTGATCTTAGGATCTTTTTCCCGCATTAAAAAGAATCTCTCGTTTCCTTCTCTTTAGAGGGTCGATGCTATTTCGTCAATAGGTTAAAGAAAAAAACTTTACTCGTAGAGGATTTTTTCTTATGTTCTTAAGAGGTGGCCAAAGAATCGGGGAATGATGGAGTTTGTGGATTTTCTAACGGTTGTTATTTGCGCTTTTCTTTATTTTTTTTTGGATGGCTTTTTTCACTCCAAATATTTTTTTGCAACTTCCCTCGCGGCCCTGAGACGGAAAAAAAAGGGGAGATGGCTCCATTGGTGCAGCAGAGCTGTTGCCAGCTTTCTTGTCGTTTTCTTTGTGGCTTTTTTTGAAAATTACTTGCAGGTGGTTCATTTTTGGGACGGGGTCATCGCGGGGGCAATCATCGCCTTTGGCTTCATCATTCCTTCTCATTTTTTCTTATTTTTGCGGGGAGTTGAAAGCCGCACGCTTTTTTTTCTAGAAAGCGGCGTGGCTCTTTTTAATTTACTGTTGGTCGGTGGCATTTTAGCTGGTTAAAAGAGGAGTTCTCATGAAGCCAAAAAAACAGAAAACCCTGTTGATCATTACTTCTTCCGGCGGAGGGGGGCTCATTCAGGCAGCAATTGCTAAAGAACAAGAGGCAAAGGCAAATGATGCCAATGTCCGGGTGGTTGTCAAGGACATCATGCAGGAGTGGGTATGGAAGGGATTTGGCCGCTTTGGTGTTTTTGCTTATAACTGGACCCAAAAAGGGGGGAGAATTTTTCTCCAAACCCTTTTAGTCAACTGTCAGCGGGCTGCCGAAGTTCTTTTTTGGCCGCGGATATTTTTCAAACTGCTTCGTCTGCTGCAAGAAGAAAAGGTGGACCGAGTCATTGATACGCAGCCGCTCGGGACAAAGGCGATTGTAAAAGCCCTTCGGATTTATCATAAAAGGAGCGGAAAAAAAATCCTGCTCGAAAAAATTGCAGTCGATTTGCCGACGCCCTCGTGCCAGCATTTTTTTCGCGGGGTCAAGTCTCTTTCTGAAGAGGACAAGAAATATCTTTCTTTTGTGTCGATCGAGCCCCTCTTGGAGCCCAATCAGAGCGAGGCAGACTTTTGGCAAAAACATTGCGGCCTGCCCCTTTCTCAGGTGGTATATGAAAAATATCCCATTCGCCAGAGTTTTAAACAAATCATGAAAAAATCTTCCTCTTTCTCCGTCAAGGAGATCTTTGTGCGCGCATCCAGTGAAGAGGAGAGTAGCTGCCAGCGCAAGATTTTTGAAAGAGGTTCCATCTCATTTTCTCCGACCTTTCAAGGGCATCTCTTTGCGATTCCGCCAGAAGACCGCGTGATGGTTGTTCTTCTTGGCACCAACCCATCGGAAAATGCAGCTTTTCGCTATATTGTTGAAACGTTGCGAGCCGCGCAAAAGAGCGGATATGCAAAAAAGATCCACCTGTTTGTTTTTTGCGGAAAATTTAAAGGAGCTCTCTATCAAGAGGCCCTGCGTTTTCTGCAAGGCTATGAGAACTATCCTAAAAACGTCACCGTGGTCCCCATGTCATTTCAAGCGGATGATGTCATTGCTCCTCTTTTTTTCAGAAGCAACCTTTTGATTACAAAATCAGGCGGGCATACGGCAATGGAGCTCTTGGGAGTTGCAAAGGGATCTGTGTGGATTCATTCGGAAGCGAAAAAAAAGGACTCCTCTCCATGGACTTTGCAAGAACTTTTGAGAGGCATTGCTTCCTGGGAAGCGGGAAATGCGCATTATTTGAAGGAGAAAATGGGGGCCGAAATTGTGACCCCCGAGCGGTTTGTCTCTCTTTTTGAGGAGAAATTAAGCAAGGATTTTAGTGGCTGATTAGATAATCGACAAATCCTTCCCAATCCTTCTTATTACCGTTTTTGTAAAAGGAACGAAGGTCGTCTGCCGAGACGTTGAGCTGGGCTGAAAAATCTTCGATAAATCTATCCACTTTCCCTTTCTTAAATTCCACGTTGATCCTCTTAGACAGTCCATGGACAAAGTTGGTCCACTTAAAATAGTCGCCTCGAATGTTATTCATGTAGTTTTTCAGATTCGGGTTGGAGAAAATAACGGCAAGAAATTTTAAAGGATGCACTTTTGCATTGATTTCGTCGCCCATTCTCTCAAGACGCGTTTTATGGTTCATCAGCAAGTCGAGTTTTCCTTTCGTCCCTATCGTTGTGATGAGATCGAAGATTTTGTTTCGATCCTCCTCGCTACAAGGGAGCTCGGAATAGGCTTGATAGTCTTCCTGTGGAGAGAGATTGATGATTCCTGCAAAAGGAATCGAATAAGAGTGGGAAAAGGGGGTAAAGGACAAGAACCGGTTAGAGAAAAAGACAATCTCTTGTTTTATGGGACTTTCTTGAAAATCGATTGGCAAATCAAACATAAAGCTCCTCCGCTTTTATTTACTAAAATATTTTAATCAGAGAAAAAGATAAAAGAACAATCTTTTTTTGAGGGAAAAATTTCCTGTCGGGGAAAAGAGCGGCTACAAGCTTTTGGAAGAAAAAAAACCTTCCACGCAATATAGTTATCTTTTTTCGGGCCAGATCAAGAGGTTTTGGGTAGTATGGGTAGAAAAATATTCCTTTTTTTCCTCCTGCTTTTTTCTCTTTTTGTTTTTGCCAGGGCCCTCAGGGAAACGGGAGGCGGTTTTCGTATGGGCAAGATCTTTCTGGAAAAAGATCTTCAACTTCCCGCAAAAGAGCCCTCCTCGGAGCTGCTTGCCCTCTTGGATCAGCCCTTTTTTTATCTGGACCAGGGATGTCAAACCTATGTTTTCTTAAGTCAAGATCAGAAGAGCGTTCTCAAGATCATCCGCACAGAGCGTTTTCGCCCCCCTTTCTGGGCCCGTTGGATTTTGCTTCCAAAACGCGTAGGGGAAAAGCTCACAAAAGGCCGCACGGCCAATCTTCAACATGCCATGGCAAGCTATCGGATAGCCTATGCTTTTTTGCCCAATGAAACAAAAATTTCTTATGTCCATTTAGGGCAGACGAAGGGATTGCCAAAAGTGCAGTTAAAAAATCGGTTTTTTCAGACCTTTGAAGTGGACTTGAACCGGGTAGGATTTTTGATTCAAAAGAGGGCAGAGCCGATGAAAAAAGCGCTACTGGAAAAGAAGGGAGATCTTCTATATGCCCAAAAGATCATTGCATCTTTTGTTTCCCTTGCCTCTTCGATGCAGGAGAAGAATATTCGCAATCGCGATTACAATTGCGTCAAAAATGCCGGCGTGGAGGGAGAGTCCGCGCTTTTTTTGGATGCGGGAAGCTTTGCTTTTGAAGAAAAGACGCTTTCATTTCCGGAATATGAGGCGAGGATGCGCCAATTTTTGAAGCATTTTTACCGTTTTGCCAAAAAAAGCTATCCCGAGCTTTTGCCCATTTTGGATGAGGAGATTGCAAACCATTTAGAAACCAGAAAAAATCGCCTATGAAAAACCATTGGAAAGGGAGTTTGGTTTTTTTAAGCGCGCTTGTTTTTGTTTGCGCGCTTTTCACCATCAAATATCTGGGCACCGGCGGATTTCGGGCGGAAAAAATTCATTCTCATTGTCTAACATCCGCCTCTTTTGATTTTTCCTCTTCCGGCTTTTCGGAAAAAATGCTGGATCAGCCCTTTTACTATTTAGGAAAGGGACGGCAGGCCTATGTTTTTAGCAGCCAAGATGGAAAGTATGTGATCAAATTTCTTCGCGATCAAAAATACCGCCCCTCTCTTTGGATGAGAGCTTCGATTTTTTTTCACGCTCTTTCTTCTTCTCAGAAAAAGGTTTTAAGAGAGCAGAGCGAGCGTTTAGAAAGAGCTCTTTTGAGCTATCAACTAGCCTCTTTGAAGCTCTCTTCGGAAACGGAGATTTTGAGAACCCATATCGGGCAAGGGCCTTTGTCAAAAAACATTCTTCTTGTCGATGGGTTTTCAAGAAAGTTTGCAATCGATTTGGGAACAACCTCATTTCTTTTACAAAGGAAGGGCGAAAATTTGGGCCGATTTCTTTTGCGATGCCATCAAAAAAATGACGTAAAATTACTGCAAAGCGCAATTTGCGGTTTTTTTGAAACGATCAAACGGCGGGTGGGAGAAAACATTCTTGTGCGCGACGCCCACTGCACGCTGCAAAACACGGCCCTTTGCCGGGGGCGGGTGATCGAGATTGACGTGGGGAGTTTTTACGAGGATGCTCAGTGCGATAGAGCCTATGAGATCAAGCGATCGGCCGGGCCTCTTCGAGAATTTATCGAGAAAAACATTCCCGAGGTGCTCTCTTTTTTTGATGAAGAATGGAAGCGAGCTTTATGAAAAATTTTAGGATTTTTCTTCTTCCCTTCACGGTGGCCGTCTTGCTTTTTTTCTTAAGTCTTGCGCGAACGGATCTTTTTGAGGAGGGAAAAATTGATGGAAGAGGTGTTTTTCAAGATTGTAGAAATTCCCCTCAAAGCTCTTCGACAGCAGAGGGCCTGCTCTCCCGGCCATTCTATTATCTGGGCCATGGACGGCAGTGTTATGCATTTGAGAGCCAAGATGGACAATACGTAGTTAAGTTTTTCAACTTTTCTTCCAACCACAAGCCCTCCTTTCTCGAGCGCTTCAAGCTCCCTTCTTTTTTAGAGAAGATCTTTTTGCGCAAGGAGAAGAGGGGAAAAGCTTTTTTCCGGGGGTATTTCCTTGACGATCTTTTAAAAGACACGTCTCCCAAAATGACCGCAACTCTTCTTGTCCAACTGGGACGGGGATCCTCTCACAAAGACTTGGCGCTCTATGACAAATGGCATCAGATGCATCATGTCCATTTGGATGAGACGGCCTTTGTTTTGCAGCGGAAGGTTTACCCCTTTTTTTCTTGGTTACAAGAGTCTCTTTTTCAAGAAGATCTTTTTAGAGAACGGATCGCTGCCTACGTAGATCTCATTTTTTCTCGTCTGGAGAGAGGAATTTTTGATCCTGACGGACGGTTGTTGGAACATATAGGCCTGGTCGATGGTTCTTTGGTTTTTTTTGATCAGGGCAGGATTTTTTTTGAAAAAAAATTGGAAGAGCCCTCTTTTAGGGTGCAAAAAATGAAAAAAGAGACTCAATTGCTCAGAAAGTTCCTTTTAAAGGAGCATCCTGAAAAGCTCAAAATCTTGGAAGAGGAGATCGCAAAAAGGCAGGGAGGTCACGGAAGAGAGCGCTGATGTAAAATTCCCACCACTTCTGCGTCGCTTGTTTGGTCAAAAAAATCGTAAAAATCGCTGACGCTGAAGAAATTTTCCACGATAAGGGGGCAGATGAGGGCGTCGACGCTTTTTTGGATTTTGAGAGATGTCTCTCGAGGCGCCACGGGAATGGCCACGACAATTTTTTTCACCCTTTGTTTTTTTAAGAAGAGAATGGAGGCCTCCATTGTGGCGCCCGTTGCAATGCCGTCATCGATGAGAAGAATGGTTTTGTTTTTGCACTCGAGTTTTTTTCTTCCCTTTCGGAAAAGATCGACGCGGCGGCGCGCTTCTTCTCTCTGCTTTTGAATCTCTTCTTCTAAATAACTACTCGATACCTGTAGCTCTCGTATGACATCGTTGTGGAGTAAAACCTCTTCTCCGGCAATGGCTCCGATGGCAAGCTCGGAATTGTTAGGAGCGCTTAGCTTTCTCGGGACGATCACATCGAGGGGAAGGTGGAGAAGATCGGCAACGGCCGCAGCCACGACGACGCCCCCTCTTGGCAGGCCAAGGATGAGGGTGTCTTTCTTTTCTTTATAGGAAAGCAGGAGAGACGCTAGCTTCTCTCCTGCCTCTTTTCGATCTCTGTAGGCGCTCATCATTTTTCTTTAGCAAAAATCTTTGTTTAAAAAAAGGGGTCTTGTGTCAAAGTTTTGCGAAAATTTCATCGATCAAGGAATCTGCAATCATATTCAGGATCGGCTCGGCCACGCACTCGGGAAGGAAGGGCACTTCTACTTTACTGATGATCAGGCTGATGAGATTTTTTGTGATATCTGCTCTTTCAGCGCTCGTCAAACTTTCGAATTGATTGCCGAATTTGACGCCCATTTCCACCAGGTAAGCGACATATTTCCAATGAAACCCTCCTTTAAAATCTTGGATGATTGCGTCGACGGCTTTTGTGATCGCCGCATGGTCGGGCGCACCTTCGGTTGTTTGCGGCGGTAGATAGATGTCCATGGAGTCGGGAACGAGTATGTTGATCAGATGTTCGGCCAGAGTTTTGTAAATGGGATGGGAGAAAGATTTAGGAAGAAGGTGGTCTTCCATCTTGTCGATGGCTCTGTCGAGAATTTGCGTTGAGTAGCATCGTTTCTGTTCCACGGTCAGTTCGAAAAACTGATCTAAAAACTCAAGCTCGATTCTGATCATCGCCGGAATATCTGCCCACTGAAATCCCGCTGCGAAAATCCTTTTGATTTCGCCGACATATTTTTGGATGTCCTGATCTGAGGGAAGAAGAGGTGCTTTGATAGCAGAAGAATCGGTTGATCGAAGGACATAGGCGGGTGTGTTTTCTTCTGCAGCACTCTGGCAAGCGCAGAGGATGTAAGCTGGGCGTTTTTCTTCTATGGCGGGAAATGCCGCTTCATGGGGAACAAAATCAACCATGGGATCCTTCTTGGTAAGGAAATGTTTTAAACGGCCCATAGGATAAGTTTTTTTTCTTCTAATTGGCAAGCAAGAATGGTCCGAGTGCTTCAAAAAGGAAAAAAGATATTCTCTTGATCCTGAATGCACCCTTAAGACGCTTTTGGATTGCCGCGGAACGGAAGAAGATTTCCCTCTATCAAAAGGAGCTGCAAAGTGAGAAAACGAGTCTTTTTCTTGAGGAAAAGTGAAATTTCCGACAAAATAAACGAGTTAACATTTGTATTTCGATGAACAAGGGTCTTTTTATTTCTAAGGTTGGTGGAATCGTTAAGGAAGGGCTGTCCTTTCCTTTGACCTATTTTTTGTCCCTTTTCCCGTACGAGCTTTCCTGGCAAGGAAAGGGAACGCCTCTTTTACTGATTCATGGATATCTGAATTCGAGCCTTGTCTGGTTTTACCATGGCAGACGTTTTCAGAAAAATGGACTCGGCCCCGTCTATACGGTCTTGCTCGGCAAGCCCTTTTCATCGATTCGGGAATATGCCAAGAAGGTAGAGGAAAAAGTAGCGCACATCCAAAATGCGACCGGGAAAAATGACCTGATTTTGGTCGGACATTCTATGGGCGGGATTGTCGCGGCCTATTATGCTTTGAAACTGGCCAAAAAGACCAATGTCAAAGCGGTCCTTACCATGGGCTCTCCCTTTCATGGGACAAAAGTGGCAAAGATTGCTTTTGGCGAATGTGCTCATGAAATGGCCCCCTCATCGATTCTGTTAAATGAAATTGCAGAAGAGAGGAGAAGAAAGCCCAACATTCCCTTCTATTGCATTGCCACTTCGCTCGATCATATCGTTGTGCCTCCCTCCTCTGCGCTGATGGGAGAAGATCCTCATAATGAAATTGTTCTAGACTCTTGCGGCCATTCTTCTCTGCTTTTTTCTAAAGAGGCGAATAAAAAAATGGTCGAGTGGTCCTCTATGTACAAGGATTAATCCGTCACTGGTTCTCGTTTTGCATGAATAGCTGATCTCCTTTGATGAGGAGATAGACGCCAATTTCATTGGCCGTTATCGTGACGGTTTTTTCCCGGCGATTGGCGGCAGGATATTCGGCACGGGGATCTTGGATCTGCCATTGAAGGGAATAATCCCCCGGAGTGAGCCGCAAAAAGGTCGATCCTCTTCTTCCTGTCGGGTCCACGGGCTTTAAGGGAATGGTTTGCCCGGCAAAGGAGACCGATACAACGTGGCCATTTTCCTTTGTCACGTCATCCATCACCTCGATTTCGATACGTACTGCCGAGGAAAAATGTGCTTGCGGGGTCTCCAGGTAGGCCGCATTTTCGAGGATAAAAGGCTGCGAGGACTCCTTTTTCTTCCACCTCACGCCTCCGGCTAAAAATCCGCTATAAACTATAAAGAGGGAGATAAAAAAAACCCAAAGGGTTTTAAGCACATAACTTTTTTTCATACAGGGGGACCGTTTTCTCCACAAATACTAAAGAGATCGTTTTTTTCAAATAAAAATAAAAAAAAAATAAAAAAGAGCGGTTTAGCAAACCCAAGACAACATTCTTAAATAGAAGAGGACCATTGATTTAGGGAGCGTTCAAGGATGTTGAAGATTTTTTCTCTATCTTCCCTGTTTTTGGTTTTATAGATATAGCCCAGAGAAAAGGTATCGCTCACGTCAAGAGAGAAAGGGGTCAGGTCGATCGAGGGGACCTTCATGGAGGATATGGCAGAGGCAACAAACGCCTTAAAGGAGCTGTTGGAAGATGCGAGGCAGACAAGAAAATGGCATGTAAGATTTTTTGTCCGGATGGCAAAGATTCCTTCTTTTTCTTGGGTTGTTCGCAAAAGGAGAAGAAAGGTCTCTTTGAGGACAGATGCGGGAAGAATGCTTTGCATAATCGCAGGCTTGATGGAGTAGAAAAAGTTTTCCAAGAGAAACGAGCTTTTCTTTTCCCCATCTTCAAGAGAGGATTTTAACTCTTCCAGCGCTTGATTTTGCCTTAGGATCATGCCTCCGTTGAAATCGCGGAAGTTCCCGAGTACTTTCGAGAGTTTTTGCGTGACATACAAACGGGCCTTTTGGAGGTCGAGACTATTGTCCTTTCGGAAAAAAGGCTCTTTGGACAGGGATATGCGAAAGATGTTTGCCTCCTTGGTATGCCTTTTCTTCAGCATGCCCACTTTTTTGATCTCCTCATGATCAAAATGCAGAAGGGTGTCGCAATAATGGAACAATTCTTTAATCGCCAGCGAGTCCTCTTTCAGCAGGCGGACGAGGATGACGACGAAGGAGAGATGGGCCTTGGTCTGTTTATCATAGGAAATGATCACTTGCGGGATATCGTTGACATATTTCAATTGTTTGCTCAAGAGAACGATATTGCGCAGGATTTCTTCTTCATTTTGGGGCATGAAGATGGGGCTCATGATATTTTCAATGCGTTCCTTGCACTCGAAGGGGAGCTCCTTTTTGAGTTTTTTGAGCTCGTCGAGAGAAAAAGGCTTCTTGTTTTGTTTTTCGATTTCCAAATAGCAAAAGAGAAGAGAGTCTTCTCGGCGATCGATGATGAAGGAGTCTTTGACATATTGGGCCTCTTCCAGCAAGAAGCGCAGGGCCTGCAAAAAATGCTTTTTTTCAAAACGTTCGGTCTCATGGGAAAGGTTTAAGAGCAGCAGTATGCCCAAAACAGGCAAGGGCGTTTCTTTGCCAAGCTGTGTTTTGAGGATTTTTATGAAGATGTAGCGTTCATTTGGGTCCTTTTGTACATTCTTTTGTAAAATCTTCTGAAAGAGATATTGAAAACTGATGATGCGGCTGACGTGTTTCGGATCGCGGATCAAGGTGAATTTATCGCGAAAGAGTTGGCTTGCTCGATGGATAGCTTCAAAAATACCCTCGTCGAAGGTTTTGGGCCTTTTGTCCATTAAATGGGAGAGGTTTTCCTTGATTTCGGAGAGTTTTTTTTCGGCAGAAAGGTGGACGAGAAAATGTTGCAGATGGTCAATAGAATCTTCTTTGTGGGGAAGCTGTTCGAGCAGAGAAGAGATGTTTTCCTGAATCAGGAATGAGGACTCTTCAAAGGAGAGCCGGCTCGAGGAAAGAATTTCTCCGGCCTGGTAGGCCGAGAGGATATTGAGTTTGAGCTCAGCCAAGAAATGGGGGAGTTTTTTCTGTACGAGCGCTCTCTCTTTTTCATCGCCAATCTGAATAAAGTATTCCTGCAAGAAAAAATCCTTATCTTCAAAGGGCAGAAAACGAAAGCGAAGCGAGCGATTGCCGCCAAGAGAGATCTGCTTTCCGGGAATGAGCCATTTTGTGATCATTTCGGGCATGAATTTATTCAAGCTTTCCAGGTGTTTTCCAAAAGAGAGCAGCGCAAGAGAAAAGCAGCAGGGCGCTTTTGCGATCGGAGACGGCAGCAGAACGGGCAGATCCTCAAAAAACTTCAAAAGGCCCTCTTTTTGCGTATATTCGGCTGTCTTTTCGAAAAGCTCTTTGGGAAGCATGGTTTCCAAGAGGGCTTCCATGGACCGAATATATCCTTCCATCTGATGAGCCATTTGCGGCAGCGGCAGCAGGGGATGAATCTTCAGCCAGGAGTTTCTAAGAGAGGGAAATGTAGGGAGCATCATAAGAATTTTTCTTTGTGAATCTTTCTTATTTAGCCACTTTAACAATTTCTTTAAAGAAAATTGTGCGCGCTGGCCGAGATGCGAATCCATTCCTTTTGCGGGGGGGGGGGGGGGGGGGCCGCGCTTTGTTCTTAGAAAAAAAATCCTCTCGTGCTATAAGCAAAAAAAGCAAGGGGAGTGTTATGACCTATTTCAAGAGCCTTTTTTTCAATTTTCTAGCGATTTTCTTCGTCAACCACATGATTCCCGGGATCGATATCTTGCATCCCACCAAGCTTCCGAATATTCAAGGAGATCTGATCTTTGCCTTTTCTTTGGGCCTTTTGCTCTCTCTCATCTTTCCTTTTTTCAAACTTTTCCGTCTCCATCCCGATCTGCTCAAGATTGGAGTTGCCAGTTTTTGCATCAGCTTTGTCTCTTACGCCGTGCTCAATTTTCTGCCGGTCGAGATCAAGGTGCAATCTTTTTCCGGCTATTTTTGGGGCGCATTCGTGGTTTTTTCCAGCAGTTTCCTGACCAACTTTCTTGAATGCAAACGATGTGCTTGTAAAGATGTTCCAAAGGATATTCCGGAAGAAAAAGATCCCTTTCAAAAATAGAATTTTTCCAGACCGGCAAAAAGCGCGCACTGCGTGAAGACAATTGGGGTGTGATGGTTTTTTTTCCTACGATCTTGAGGAGACATTCAGGATGCTTTGAAAGATATCGAGCGTACCTTGCCAAAGAAAAAAAATCTGCTCTTGTTGGCAAGCAATCTCTCAGCTCCCGCAACAGATGTTTCCACCAATACACAGCTCTTGAATAGACGGACACTTTAAATTTTTTCGGGCACGCCTTGCTGCGCAGTGAATTTTGCCAAAAGAACTTCGAAAGCCTGCGGCGTGCGCTCGACTTGTTTATAGTGGTCATTGCCATCATAAAAAATTAAAGTGCATTTAGACATTTCGAGTTTTTGATCAACCGGCCAGGTCATCGAAATGTTATAGCCTGTCCCATGCTTCTTTTCGTCATCTCTTGTCACAAGTGCGATCTGAATATCGGGGAAGATCCTTGCAACAATATCGAAGAAAGGCTTGTCCAGCCAAATGCCCAACCTTTGGATATGGTCAGCATACCAAAGAATAAGATTCGCTTTTTCATCGGGATCAAAGCCAGCTTTCTTTTTGAGAACATCTTGGAGTTTATAGGAAATAACCCTAGGAGTTTCTCGAGCAACTATCCTGATCGCGTGCTCAACCCCGTCCATAAAATTGGAATCTTGAATAAGATCTTGGACGTGACTTAGCATGAAATCTACCACTTGGCGGCGTAGATCTTGTTGTGTTATTTGAATTCCAAGAGCATCCATCTGTCCAGATACTGCCCAAGCAGCGCAATTCCCGTCATGAGGCACATCTACGAGGTGAACTTTTTCTTGAAACTCCTCAAGGGGTTTTCCTGCAGCGGCATCAGGCAAAGGAGCTGGCGGCGCCGGGGCAGGAGAAGAATCGACGCTCATTGCTACAGGCGCTGCAGCCGCAGGGACGGGGACAACTGGAGGGGCGACAGGGACAGAGGTGCTTGGAGAAGAAGGGGGAAGATCTCTCCGGCTCTGCTGCCCAGAGAAAGCTTTAATACGTCGAAGCTTTTCCAATGCAACATCAACAGTGGGGCGTTTCGTATAATCCAGATTGAGCATTTCCATGATGAGAGTTGCAAGCATCTCGGCTGTCTCCTTTGAATCGTTCCTGAAGTACGCAGCGTCCATGATTGATCGGTATACCGAGGATTGCTTTATAGTTTCCGCTTCATCTGGTATTGAAGAAGATGGGCCACCGGCTTTTTCGGGGTTCAATTCGCATGTAAAAGAAGGTTCAATTTGCGACCAATTCTTTGAGTTTTTGAGGAAATCTCGGTCGAAAGGTGTGCCTACTATTTTTTGCATCCAAGCAAGCTGGGCGCCATCGATTTGTTCTCGCGTTTCCGATGATTTTCCCTCACCGAACTTCAATAATCTGTCTATAAAACTAGAATAAAAGTCCCTTCGTGTATAAAGTTGAACAAAATTTAGGGCAAGAGACCAAATATCAATCGCAGGTGTAATTTCATCAATTGGTTTCTGTGGTATAGTGTCGGGATTTCCCCATAAAATAACTTCGGGAGCTCGATCGAATCTACACTGAATCTGTTCATTGACGGGAGGAGTGCCCTTCTTAATTACTCCGCCATAATCAATCAAATGAACCTTTAAAACGACCTTTCCGCTCTCTTTTATCACCTTTTGTTTTATCGTAGCATTGGGCAGACGAACATCGGTGTGAGTGTACCCATGATGATGAATCTGTGCCAAAGCAGCTGATCCTTATACACAAGTCAACATCCACAACCTAAAAGCGCTCCCATTAACATGTCTTGCAATCGTTTATAACCCTTCCAAATTGTTTGCCACCCAGGCTCCCCATCTGATTTGCGCCCTATAAAACCCCCCATACGAGCCAGAGAACGCCAGAAATCTTTCACCGTTTTCAATTTCACCATCAGATGCCTTTCTATGAGCGTAATCCAAGGCTTGGGCACCTTTTCCTCGACCGGTGTTTCCGGAGACAACCGACATCGTTCTCTCATCGCTAAAAGTTGCGTTGCTATCACCCCAATCATTCCAAATAGTGCAAGAATTCGGCTCGCCTGTTTAAGCTGATTATCTTCGATTCGAAAGCCCGTTTTGACCGCCTTATGATAATCCTCTATAAGCCAGCGTCGGCGGTAGATTCTGACGATTCTTAGGGAGTCTTCTTGATTGTTGACAGGAAGATTCGTAACCAATAGCCATTCTAACCTGGGCCTATCGGGACACCACACTCGAATATACGTCACTTCTTCACCTGCTGAACCACCATTTCCTGGAGGAAACAATTTCGCTTTGACCCAAGTTATTTCCAGTGTCACTTCACCACCAAATTCTTCGCCTTTTGCTTTCACATACAGCGTGGATGTACACTTGGCTGTTTGTTGACGAATCCATGAAAAAAGACGTGTCTTCTCGCCATCAATCTCGACTTTGCGATCATGTCGCGCCCGCACTACACATTTCCACCCCAGCCTATTTGCATTATTCAAAAAATCATAAATATCATTGGCGCGATCGCCAACGCTCACCCAGTTCTCCTGGGGACGTCCCATTTTCTCTAACGTCCTCAGCCACACCTCAGATTCTTTCGAATCACTCGCCGATTTTTCTTCGGGACGCACCCAAGCCTCCTGGTAACCAAGTCCCAAAATTTCGGTTTCTTCAGATTCATGATATTTGGCGACCAGGCATGAGTGAAACATGAGTCCATTTCCGTTACTGTCCGCGGTTGGTCCAAGTCCATGTGTCCATGGATGGGAATTGAACAAAAGCTCTGAACCATCTTGAATAAATAGAACAAGCTGTTCCGACCAGCGCGCCTTTTCTAAGACTTGATCGTATGCAATGCTTCATCAGCAGTGATGCGGGTTCGATAATCCACATCAAGCATTCTCTCGATAAGAGTTGCAAACGAGGCAGCTAGATCTGGTGGATCGGATTTTTCGCGGGCGATATCCACGATTGATTGCCTTACAGTTCTCTGTTCATGGGGTGTTGGAGAAGGAACGGAACAACTTGGTGCAGGTGAAGCGGACTGCCCAGCTTGAGAAAATGAAGCGCGATCTTCTTTGGGTTTCAAGTGAGGGGTAAAAAATTGTGCAATTCGCGACCAATTCTTCGATGTTATGAGAAAACTTTGATCGAAAGACTTTCCGACCATTTTTTGCATTTCAGCAAGCTGGTCGCTATCTATTTGTTCCCGACTTGGCGGTGAGTGATCTTGTTTTGCACTTAGCTGTTGGTACTTCAAAAATGATTTTAAGTTCTTCAAAAAATCTGCTGAATAAAATGGCAATGAATAAAGTTCAGCAAGATTTTGGCCAAGAGACCAAATATCAATTGCTGTTGTAATTTCAGGAATTGGTTCCTTTGAATCAACGTAGGCGTTTCCCCATAAAATGACTTCGGGGGCTCGCTCGAACATGCGTTGCACCTCGCTAATGACCGGAGCTGTTCCCTCTTTAAATGAAATACTCCAATCAATTAGATGAACCCTTAGGACTTTCTGGCCTTTTTTTTGTTTTATCATAAGATTGGAATCACGAACATCGGCATGAACTATCCCAAGCCTATGAATCACAGACAAAGCATTTAAGCATTGTTTTGTAATTTCAAAAAAATCTTTGAGAGGAAGTATTTGCCTAGAACGAGCCAATTTTAAAATATGCTCTATTAAGGAAACTCCATAATAGGGAGATACATAACCGATAACCGATGACTCTGGTTTATACACTCCTAGAAGTTTTGGTAACCCATGCTTTCGATACTCTTTTGTTATTTGCATGCGTGATATTTCTTCTGCAGCCACATTAGGACGGCTAAGGATTTTGACTACAACGTCTTTGAGTTTTCCTTTTTGTTCAAGCTGTATTTTGTAAACCCTGCCGTCCGATCCACATCCAATAGGTGGTTCTGTAAGCTCAAGTTTCGTAAAAACGGGGATCTCTCTTTTTTGGACCTCTTCCACACTCACTTCCATTGAATCGTCAGTTTTCTCTGAGGGAGGCAAGTTTTCAACTTTTCTGGTTGGTGTGGAATTTATGAAAATGGCCCTTCTTTGATAACGGATGAAGCAGCAAGCGGAGATCGAAAGCATGCTAAAGGAAAAAAATGTTATGCATTCAATTGTTTTCAGGTGAGATAAGAAATTTCTTACAATGCGATTATAGAAGGCCCATAGGTTCGGAACATTTGGGGGTATTGGGGGTATAGGAGGGTCGGGTGGTTGCGGTATACCTTTCCATAAATAAATTCCTGCTACAACCACCGACACAGCAAAAATAAGCCAGGGCAATTTTGGGGCGGATTCCGATTTTTGAGGAGATGTTCGAGTGGCAAATTGATTTGGGTCGGAAATTTTTCTAAGTCCTATTGCAACACTGGCAACGCACAGAACAATGATAAAAGGTACAAAAATAGCAATACGATAAGCAAGAAGGGACCAGGAAGAGAGTTTTTTGGGGGACCAGATAGAATTTTTTGTTCGTTGAAGGTAGCTCTCTCTTGCATGGTAATGTGATGGACTGAATCGAGGCGATATTCTCATCATTTTTTCTTTAACTTCCTTAGCTTAGAGCAAAAAATGCTGCTTAACTCCTGACTTCGGCTGATGCGGCGATAGCCTAAGTTTTTTTAATTTTAAACTAATTCATTTCTATTTTTCCCATTGCAAGTTCTACCGGCGAATCTTTCAAGAAATTTTATCACGGAAGACAATTGCATGAAAGCTAAAAAAGCTTATGCAAAGATTAAAATAATTCAGCTTTGACGTAAGCAATGCTTTAAACCTATGCCTTTAAAGGAGAAAATTTTACACCCACCAAATAAAAATCATAATTCCTTCAAAAAATTCCTCGAAGAGTTTTTCTCTCTTCGAGGAATCTGCGTGCTTTTAAAGAACCATCAACGTTCATTGCAAACTAAGAAGAAGTTACCCAATCAAGAATCGAAGAAAACGTAGACTTTTTAGGTTCTGGTTTGGGTGCACCACAACATTTTGCAAACAAAGCAACAATGAGCGCAGGCACGCCAACAAAGGTGCCGAGCAAAGCGATGATGGAAGGACCGGGGGGAGGGGGGGAGGATCTGTGTGGGTAATGACGGGGATAACAACGGGTTTTTGCGTTGAATTTTGAACAGGCGTTACAAAAAAGGAACTCCAGGGAATAGCGAACGTTACTATGGTAGAAAGTGCAACTGCACTAATAATAACGACCCAGGTCGGTGTAGAGGCTAGGTTCCCGATTTGAGAAATTCTACCCCAAAGAGACGAAGAAGTTTTCTTGGGCTCTTCTGGCTTGAGATCTGCGGGCTTGGGCTTTGCGGACGTGGAGGCCTTTGGATCTGCGGACATAGGGGGGGTGGAACTTTCGGGCTTGGGCTTTGCAGAAACGGCACTTTGAAATTGAACAGCATCCGCGTATCGAGCTGCTAATAGGTCTGCAGTCATCACAGCAATCTTTTGAGGTGTTGATGCGGATGATTGTTCTTCTGTTATAAGAGAGCTTTGATGAAATTGCCCCAGTACTCTACCGGCATAAATTTTTAATTGAGATAAGACCTTCTCGTCATCAGAACATGCATTATAAACCCCATGACCACTTTCTGCAAAAGAGGCATGAAATTTGTCTGGATTCAAAATAATATTTCTTGCGACTTCTCCAATTTTGACCGAAATCGTTACTTCGGGTGGTGTGGCAGGAGTTGGTGTGGGAGGAGTTGGTGTGGGAGGAGTTGGTGTGGGAGGAATAAGAACCCAATATCCATTAGAAGGCCGTATCACAAAGATGTGATCCCTTTGTAGAAAACCTACCATCTTTTCATTTGCGGGAATGTTTTTTGGGCTTCCAAAGGCTTCATAATACTCTTGCGAGGGAAACTCAATTCGTAATAATTTTGCACCTTCGAATTGGTCGTAAGTGCATGGAGAATAGCTTGCGCCGTATGCTTGTTTGTTTTCTGGGACAGGGCTGCTAGCTGCAGGTGCAGATGCGCCGGGGGATGGGACTGTACTTGTAGACGTTGTCATAAACAACTCCTTGTTAATTGTTTAAAGATAAAAAACAGGATTGGTCAATTACTTTTTTTGGACATTGACCGAAGAAGAAAAATTTCTGAGGACAGATCGTCATGTTCAATGTTCTCAATAAATTTTGTTGCAAAAATGTAGAACGTTTAGACTTAAATGTAAAAAGGTTTTTTTAAGAATATAAAAATTTTTTTTAAAGGATTGGGGAGGGTTTTTTATGTCATTAAATATAAGTATCTTGCAGGCGTCCTTGCATGCAGTTGTCTCAAAAAGTATTTTTGATTTTCCTAAAATTAACACTCGGTGAATCAGCTCTCCTCCTTTCCGGGCCAATCATTTGCCTTCGCTGCATTCTTTGTTGAGTTGACCGGCAACGGGGATTCTTCTTTCAATGACCCTCCGAATCAACCAGCCCAATGCTTGAAACTTCATTGGGCGTTTCTGATAGCATTCTCAGGAATCTAAACGAGAAAAAAGTTCTCCACTTAACGGCTTGTCTCAAGATCTGCACTCTCACCGCCTTTCCGGAGCAATACATCTTGCGGGATCCTTCTTGCCGTTTCTTCCCAATGGTGTCTGTCGAAGCCATTCCGATGAAAATGCTCTTTTGTAGGTGAAAGTGGGTTTTTGATCGTAAGCTATTGAAATTGAGTCGTTAGTTTTTATTGCATGAGGAATATGCCGGGAAAATCGAAATGCCTCGAGATCTCTTTGCGGTTCTTTTTTTATAAGACTATGGTTTTTATTGTGTTAATTTAAATTTATAATTAAATTGAATAAAAACTTTATAAACATGATAATTAGCTTAGAATAATAAAGTGCTGTTTATTGCATGTGGAGGAGCCTTGAAACCAAAGACCAAGGTGCAGATCATAACGACCAATGAGGCAATCGATAATCTAACAACGATTGCCGAAACGGACTTTAATGCAAATACGCTGCTCGGCGTTGTGGATCAGGCGCGCTTTGTCTTGTCCGATCAAGACTATACGATGGGATCCATACAATGGCTGGCTCCTGAAAATGCATCGGAAATTTTGGAGGTCATGAGAGTGACCTACCGAGCGCTCTTTCAATACCTCTGTGATCTTTATGAAAATATGCTCACCGATTGGGAAGATCTCAAATTGAAAAAGTCGCTCCAGGAGATGATGGAGATTGCCGGAGAGGCGGCGAGTGGGTTGGATCGCTATCTGGCGCTTTTCCCCGGCGTGATGGAGCGCGCATCGGAACTTGCGGAATACAAAGAGGTTCGTGCCTACTTTCTCGAAAGAATTGTTCCTAAATTCGACGGAGGCGTCGAAGGAGATCAAGAGTGGGCGCGCGAGTGGGTGGAAAACGAAGAGGCGTTAAATTTCGATCTGGAAAGAAGAGGGCTGAAAGATTTCGAAACGGTCCGAAGAGATCGCGAATATGAGCTTTTTTATGTCCGCGATGAAAATGACCGGCCTTTTTTTACTCCCGAGCTTTTGCGCAACATCAAACTCGTCTGCGATTTTGATGCAGCTGCCGGAGAGGAGTTGACTGAAGACCCTCTGTTGAAAATTCAGGATTTTCAAGATCGCGATCATCATGCTGCAGCTTTGCAAATTCTGCATCTTGTCGACCCCTACATGCGCGATTTCTACAAAAGCCGCATCAACCATAAGGAACACGAGCTGGCCGCGCTTCTTCACAAGGCGCTTTTCGCCTTGATGCTTGCGGCAAATGAGAGGCATTTGATGGCCAGAACCGGCAATAAACATTGCCTGCTCTATTTCGAGGATTTTCAGACGTTTTTACGAGAGGCGCTGACTTGCGACGAATACCAGAAGATTTTGGCTTATGAAGAGTCTGAGGTCACCTCCGCATCCCATGTGCTTTTGCGTTTGACCCACCATCTTTGCAAGGCGTTTTATTTGCGCACATCCGGCATAAAAGAAGAGATGATTGGGTTCATTTATCATCTGATCCATAAGGGAAAAGATAGAAAGGCAAAAAAAACAAAAGAGCCCGAGAGCGTTTTAGCAAAGATCGTTGAGAATGACGATTCGATGCGCTTTTTCTTACGCTTTTTTCCCAATGGGGCCATCTTTAAGGACCTCGACGTGGTGAGGAGCAAAGAGGTCGTGGGGTTTGATCCTATTTTGCAGAGAAATGATCCCGCAAAGCTCTATTCGGCCCATATCGATGGGCGTGTAGTGCAAATCGTTAAAATTCCCTCTCCCACAAGACAAGAGATCATCACAAAAGCCAAGGTCGTTCCGGAATTTTTAGGATTTTTGCGTGCTGACGTTCGCGAAAAGCATCCCAAAAAACATCTCATGGTCCAGCTGCAAGATAAAACGTCATGGAAAGAGTTTGCCAGGGTCAAGGTATTGGAAGATTTGCAAAGAGAGGCCGAATGGAAGGGAAATCTTGTGGTTTTGACCCTAACGAAGGATACCGATTTTTATTTTCAAAACGGAGAGTATCTTTCTTTGGATCTTGCAAAGGATTTCATCGAGAACTTTTTCCAGCAGATCGAGAGCGCCGAGTGCGGATATTATCTTCCGCCGCTTGTGCAGACGGAAACGATGAAAAAAACGATCCTAGACCTTCTTTTTTGGGTTCATGAGAATTTCTTTGAAAGCAAAGAGCTTCTCAATCGAAAGGAGCGGTTGGATTTCATCGAGATTTTTTACCATTTCTTCATTTTGCGCTTGATCAAAGAAATCAAGCCGGACAGCATCAGCTTTACTTGCAAGGATGCGGTGGATGTCGGCGGGTCTTTGAGCGCATCTTTTTATGCTTTTATCAAGATTCTTTCCCAGCAAGTGCTCATCAAGCAGGATGAGGATTTTTTATTCTATCTTTTTTATGCCTGCCCGCTTCTAGTGCGCGAAAGGGCCATCGACCCTCAAAGGTTGCATCGTCTCCTATCTGCCCTCTCTCAGATCGAGAGCGGTTTGAAACGACGGGGAAAAGAGATCGTAAAAGAGGTAAGTTCTCTTTATGGATCAGATTTGGGAGCCGCTTCCTTTTGATGCTCGATGAGTTCTCATATTTCTCTTTCTTTTTTCTATTTTTTTATAGGATAAACGAAAATGGTTTTGAGAAAAGCTTCATTGTTTAGAGAATCTAAGAAAGAAAGAGTATAGGTAAAAACTTCATTTTTTTTACAGTTATGGTCGTAAAATTCTAATGGGCCGTCCGAGAGGACGACTCCAATAGGAAGAGTCAAATTCCCATTGCGATAGATGGCATAGCTTGTCGCATTGCTAACAGGTGTCCATGAAAGTTTATTAACCAGTTCACTTACTGTAGCAAAAGAATTATTGATCTGGTCTCCCTTAAAACTAGAATAAGGATAAGCGGGCGAAGCGATAGAATTGATGGCCAAAGCAATATAGATAGGCCCTTCTCCTACTGCAATTGTTTTTATGACGGTATTCGTTGATGTTTGTAAAAGGCTAACGCTATTATTTCCTTGATTGCAAACATACCCATAAGATTCATCAGGGGTGATTGTTATACTCAGTGGCCTCAACCCTACGGGAATAGTTGTAATAACCGTGTCACTAGATGTTTGGATCGCGCTGATCGTATTATCGGCACTATTGCACACGTAAACTTTCGACCCACTTGGAGTAATCGTTGAGAACACCGGGTGGTTTCCTACTGAAATAGAATCAATCACCGTGTTAGTAGATGTTTGAATGACACTGACTCTGTTGCTTACAAAATTACAAACATAAGCTTTGGTTCCATCTGGGGTAATCTTTATATCAATCGGGTTCGTTGCCACAACAATTGTTGCAATGGGCATATTGTCCGATGTTCGAATGGCGGTGACAATGCCACCGCTAAAAGTACAGACATAAACTTTTGATCCGTCGGGGGTAATGGCGATAGAATTGGGTTCAACTCCTAAAGGAATCGTTGCGGTGACGGTGTTATCGGATGTGCGGATGACGCTAATGCTGTCACTTTGAGAATTAGAAACATAAACATGAGATCCATCAGGAGATATGACTACTCTAGAGGGAAAGGAACCTACAGTAACAGTCGTGACAGTATTATCTGATGTTCGAATGACACTGACAGTGCCGCTCTGAAGATTGCAAACATAAACTTGCGTTCCATCAGGAGTGATTGCTATTGCTTCCGGATAGGTTCCCACAGAAATTGTTGCAGCGATTGTGTTGTCGGATGTTTGAATGACGCTGACAGAATCACTGAGAATATTGCAAATATAAGCTTTCGTTCCATCGGGAGATATCGCCACAGGAGTGATCTCTATAGACTCCGGGTCCAATCCTACGGGAATTGTTGCAACGATTGTGTTATCAGACAATCGAATCGCACTAACAGTGCTACCAACTGAATTCGTAACAAAAGCTGTTTGTTCTGTAGCAAATAAAGAAATGCTCATAAGAAAGCTTAGAAAAAACAACTTTTTCTTCACACATCTTCTCCATTCAGCATGACAGTTTTAATTCGAGCGACCATGCGTTTGTCTCTCTCTTTTTTTGTTGCAATCTCAACTGAGCTTAAGAACTGAGGCGGCATTCCAAGGTGCCCATATATTCGCTCCTAACATAGTCTCTAAATGCGCAAGAGACTTAAGGCTGGTCAACCTCAGGCTTGATCTCTCAAGCATCTCCCTTGGGAGGGGTGGTTGACAATTCCGCTTCAGGAATTTTATTATTGAAAAATAGTACATAAACAAAAAAATTCAGTCAAATTTTTTTTTGAATGCTTTATCTCGCAGGGCTTTTATGAGATTTTTCCTGACGTCGCCTCGCTCTATGAAATGTACAACCTTCACGATTTAGCGCAGCACATTTTGAACGCTGTTGCAGACCACGTCAACTTGTACGTTTTGTCTATGAGCAGGCAAGGTCAAGAATCTCTAGAAAAAGTCCTGTTTATCTTGGCTCTGCCATAAAAATTTGAAAAAAATTACACAATCTGTTGATTACAACGCGAGTTAATGAAATACTTGACAAAGGTCAACATTATGCTGAGCCATATGTTCTCGTCACCCTTGAGGAAGAGGTAATGTTTTTCGCAATTTCATCCACAGTGAAAAGAGAATTGCAATGAAGGTAAAATTTTTTACATTTGTTTTCTGTTTTCTTCCACTGTTCGGTTCGGCAAGTTCACAGGTTTCTTCCCCTTCCAACCTGGAAGTAAAAACTGGCTATTTCTTTTTCACATCATCGCGTATGCAATGCGTGTATGATGAAGGGGGGCTCGACGTGCAGCTTTCTGGAACCTTAGGTTTTTGGCACTGGATGCGTCTTTATGGAAGCATGGAATATTTGCAAAAATCGGGCCACTCTCTCAATATCCACCAGCCCACTTCGATCTGGGAGCTTCCTTTAAGCTTTGGCCTGCAGACCTGGATACCGGTTTTTACCTCTTCAGACGATCACAAAAAAGTAGCCTTTTATCTGACATTGGGACCGAGATATTCCTTCGTTTTTGTCCGAAACCATTCCAAATACGTCGATAACAAAATGAAGGAGAATGGAATCGGCGGTTTTGCCAATCTGGGACTATTTGCTTCGATCAATCCCCATTTAAACTTTGATTTCTTTGGCGAATATTCCTATGCAAGACTACACTTCCATAGCTCGCACTTCGAAACCCAAGGCCATACCGTTCAGATAGGCGGTCTTGCCTTCGGCGCTGCCGTAGGATATGCGTTTTGAGCCAGTCGGCATCAGCTTTACTTGCAAGGATGCGGTGGGTGTCGGCGGGGCTTTGAGCGCATCTTTTTATGCTTTTATCAAGATTCTTTCCCAGCAAGTGCTCATCAAGCAGGATGAGGATTTTTTATTCTATCTTTTATGCCTGCCCGCTTTTAGTGCGCAAAAGGGCCATCGATCCTCAAAGGTTGCATCGTCTCCTATCTGCCCTCTCTCAGATCGAGAGCGGTTTGAAACGACGGGGAAAAGAGATCGTAAAAGAGGTAAGTTCTCTTTATGGATCAGATTTGGGAGCCGCTTCCTTTTGATGCTCGATGATATCTTCATTGTAGAGCTTTAAAGAATCCATCGAGCAGGTTTCTTGGAGTTTTCTCACGAGGGAGCTACGTTAGGGTGTCCTGAAGGGAGTCTTTATAAAGCTGTCTCATTACCTTACCGGCATAAATTTTTAATTGAGATAAGACCTTCTCGTCATCAGAACATGCATCATAAACCCCATGACCACTTTCTGCAAAAGAGGCATGAAATTTGTGTGGATTCAAAATAATATTTCTTGCGACTTCTCCAATTTTGACCGAAATCGTTACTTCGGGTGGTGTGGCAGGAGTTGGTGTGGGAGGAGTTGGTGTGGGAGGAATAAGAACCCAATATCCATTAGAAGGCCGTATCACAAAGATGTGATCCCTTTGTAGAAAACCTACCATCTTTTCATTTGCGGGAATGTTTTTTGGGCTTCCAAAGGCTTCATAATACTCTTGCGAGGGAAACTCAATTCGTAATAATTTTGCACCTTCGAATTGGTCGTAAGTGCATGGAGAATAGCTTGCGCCGTATGCTTGTTTGTTTTCTGGGACAGGGCTGCTAGCTGCAGGTGCAGATGCGCCGAGGGATGGGACTGTACTTGTAGACGTTGTCATAAACAACTCCTTGTTAATTGTTTAAAGATAAAAAACAGGATTGGTCAACTGCTTTTTTAAGACATTGTCCGAAGAGCAGACACTCCTGTGTTTGGATCTTCATTTTCAAAGATCGCAATAAATTTCTTCGCGAAAGCATAGAGCGTTTAGGCTTAAATGTAAAGTCGAGAGTGGGTGGAATCCGAGGAGAAAAGAGATCGTGAAAGAAGTAAGTTCTCTTTACGGATCAGATTTGGGAGCTGCTTGCTTTTGATGCTCTATACAAGTAGAGCTTCCTTTTGCTTTTGCGCAAAGAAGAGCGGGTTTCTCGGAATTTTCTGGAGCGGGAGCTACTTTACGATCCTCTGAAGGGATTGTCGATAAAGTTGACTCATTACCTTACCGGCATAATCTTTTAATTGACGCAAGACCCGGCTGTCGTCAGCACTATTAACATCCACTGCATCCCGACGTGAAGAAGAGCTGCAGAATTGGGTTAGATTCAAGGTAACATATCTTGCGACATCTCCCATTTCGATCGCAATCGTTAATTCTTTTTGGGATGTCGTGCCGGGAACTGGGGATGCTGTAAGGGGAACACAAGTCCAATACCCGGTCCTAGCGTGCACCACAAAGCAAAGTTCGTTAAGCGCCAAACCTACCATCTTTTCATTATATGTTTGCTCGGAAAGCTCAAAGCGTAATAATTTTGCGCCTGCGAATGGGTCGTGGATGGGAGGGTGTTTCTCGTCCCATGTTTGTGATTTTTGCCGGATGGGACTGCCGGCTGCAGGTGCTGATGCTCCAATGCTTGAAACTCCGACTGTAGACATGAACAACCCCTTGTTAATTGTTTAAAGGCATTTCCTGAAAAAACAAGATAGAGCAACTGCTTTTTTAAGACATTGTCCGAAGAGGAAAAACTTCTGAGGACGGATCTTCATTTTTAACGTTGTCAATAATTTTTTTTTCGTAAAAATGTAGAGCTTTGAGGCTTAAAAGTAAAGTCGAAAGCATGTGGAATCTATGGATCGCACTTAGGAGGCGATTCCTGTTGGTGCTCGATGATATCTTCATTGTAGAGCTTTAAAGAATCCATGAGTCCATCGACTTTTTGGAGCAGGTCCGCAAAATCTTTTTTAAAAGAGGGGCTTTGGAGTATTTCTGTTTTGTTTTTTCTCTGCTCTGCTCTTTCAAGAAGCATCGAGAGTCGTTCGATGCCCACGTTGATTCCGTCGATCTCCCCTTCATAAAATTGACGAAATTCCTTCGGCGTTTGAAGTGCTTGGAGCAGGTTGGCCCTTTTCGTGCGTATGCGCTGCCAGTGTTTGTCATATTGGAAGAGCAGGCCATAATGGTTGATGTCGTTCATGAGCGTATCGACTTTGCTCATGATATTGGTGAATCGAAGATAGAAATCCTCATCTGAAATGAGTTTTCCGAGTGTTCCTTTTCCATTGGCGATGTCTTTTGTGAATTTATTGATATTCGCCAGCATTTCGCCTCCATCGGTTTTGATGGATTTGCTGGCATCGACGAAGTTGGTGAGTATTTCATCGAATTTGGAGACCATTTCATTTTGGTGCATCTCTTGCAGGGCATCGCGTATCAACTTCATATTGTCGGTAAAGACATCGACGGCATCTTTGACGGATGAGACCATGTCCTTTTCGTTAAAACTTTTTAGGGTGACATGCGCTTCTCCCATAGCGTTGGCAAAGGATTGGATCGCCTCTGAAAGCTCTTCTTTGTTTTCCATGAACCATTGTTCGAAATTGCCCACGGCGCTGTCCAGTTTTTCCGCGACGGAAGAGACCTCGTGAAAGGCCTGCTCGAGAGGTTCTGTGGAATCGGCATAGAGGATCTGGTCGGTGACTAGCTTGGCCTCTTCTCCTTTTCCCGGAGCCATGGGGATAATGGCAATGGACTTTTCTCCTAAAAGGCCGGTGGTCCGAATGGCGAGCTGATCGGTATTGTAGATCTCAACGCTGGAATCTACGCGAAGGGTCAATTCATAAAAGTAGATCCTGCCCAAAGCATCCACTTGATCTTCTCTAGCCGTTTTCACCTCTTTGATGGCGGCTACTTCTCCGACGGGCTTTCCCGCGAGGGTCACTCTTGTGCCAATCGAAATGCCGGCAACGTTGGAAAAACGTACGTGCAGGATTTTTTTTCCATCTCCGATGGAGGGTTTGAAAAAGAGAATAGCCCAGGCAACTGCGAACATGGCGGCGACGATAAAAAGTCCAATGAGGAGATTTTTCATTTGTTCAGACATTTTTTCTCTCCTTTCTGACACGGGGATGATTTTCTAAGGTATCTTTTAAGAATTTAATGATCGGATCATCGATCTGCATAAAGCTATCGGGATCGGCAATATAAAGAATTTTTCCGTCTTTTAAAAGAGCGATGCGGTCGGCGACAAAAAGGGCCGAGTGGATGTCATGCGTGACGATGATGCTGGTCCCTTTGAGCTCATTTTGCGTTTTGATGATGAGCTCATTGATGGTTTGAACGGTAAGAGGATCTAAGCCCGTAGTGGGTTCATCATAAAGAAGAATGCTGGGACGATAGGCAATGAGGCGGGCAAGGGCGGCCCGTTTTTTCATGCCTCCGGAAAGATCGGAGGGCATTTTCTTTTCCGTGTTTTCGAGCCCTACCATAGAAAGAGATTCTCTGACGCGTGCTTTGATTTCTTCTTTTGAGAAAAATTTCCCCGAATGGGGGTCGGGATTATGCTTTAAGTAAAAGCCCGTATTTTCTTCGATGTTGAGAGAGTCGAAAAGGGCGGACCCTTGAAAGAGCATTCCCATGTTTTTCACGGCGTCTGCATACTCTTTTTTCTTTAATGCCGAAATGTTCACGCCGTCGATTTCTACGCATCCCTTGTCCGGTTTTTCAAGGCCGAGAATCTGGCGAAGGAGCACGCTTTTCCCAATGCCGGACCGTCCTAATATAACGATGATTTCCCCTTGCAGGATCTCCAAAGAAAGACCTTGCAAAACCGGGTTTTTCTCATATTTTTTCCAAAGATCTTTGATCTGGATCATTGTGCCCAATTGTTGAGAATGCTCGTATGAATCGAGTTTAACGCCATCGTCAGGAAAAAGTCGAAGACCAGGATCGTCACATAACTGATGACAACGCTTGTCGTGGTGGCCCTCCCGACCCCGGCAGCGCCTCCCTTTGTTTTCATGCCCTTATAACAACAAATGGTCACTAAAAGAATTCCAAAGATAAAAGATTTTGTCACTCCCATGGTGATGTCAAAGGCGGAAATCTGAATTTTCATGGGATCGAAATAGCTCGAGGGGGTCATGCCGAAGAAATCGCAGGCGATGAGGTAGCCGCCAAAAATTCCTAAGATCATGCTGAATATGGTAAGCAGGGGGACCATGAGAAATCCCGCAAGAAAACGAGGGGCGATGAGATAGCGATTGGGGTCCACGGCCATCGATCGAAGCGCATCGACCTGCTCGGTGACTTTCATCGTACCGAGCTCGGCTGCCATCGAAGAGCCCACCCTGCCGGTGACCATCAAAGCTGTCAAAACGGGGCCCAGTTCCGTGATCATTGCTTTTGCTACCATGATGCCCGTGACTCCGGCCAAGCCCTTTTCGCTGAGCTGGTAGAAAGATTGTGCTGCCAGAATGGTCCCGGTGGAAATGCCGGTAAACGAGACAACGTTCAATGAGGTAACGCCGATTTGGTAGAGCTGTTCGCGCAATATGGCCCAGGAGGGCGGTCGTTTAAAAATGGTGATGAATACGTCGATAATCAGCGATAGATACTCTCCAAAGGCAGAAAAGATCTGCACTGCCTTTTCTTTGAACGTTTGAAAGAATCCCTCGCTTTCCATAAAAAGTCCCTTAAAATCGCATTGTACGTAAAGCATCTTTTCAAAGCAAAACAATCTATAGTGAATGATTCGCATGAGAAAACTCATGGCGAAATGAGAAGTTTTTTTCCGATTTTTTGCAGATCAAAGATGGTTTTTAGAGGAGGAAAAAATCTGCCCCTCCGGAAGGAAGGGAGGGGAGATAGCAAACAGTATCAAAACCCACAATCCTTCAACCTGAAGTCCCAAAGATTTGGCTACTTCCAATATCGGAACAGTGCTCTACGTTATGATCGGGCCTCTCATGGAGCAGATGCTTTATGGGCAATTCTAACTATACGGCCCTTCTGAAATTTGGAATGAGATCTAATCCGCGAATTAGAGTCATGAAAGTCTTGAGTTCAGGATTGCCATCCGAAGACAAAGTATGGTAAATCTGTTCTCGTCTTAAATGGGTTTTTTTCGCTAAATTACTTTTGCCACCTTGAGCTTCAGCAACATTGCGAAGAGCAAGCAGGAAAAGATGTTGCGACTCTTCCTCTCCCTTAAGACATTCTTCCCATGCGGCATTTAGATAAGCAACAGCCTCTTCCTCGTCTTTCAAGGATTCGATAAGTTCATCTTGATATTTTCTGCTTCTTTTCACCCGAAACCTCCTTATAATCTTTTAAATAGCCATAAGCTAACTCTACTTCAGAATAAACCAGTTTCTGAGAGGGCATTACACCTACTATGGCTTAGGAGGCAATCTCAAAGCCCTGAGCAAGATCTATCGCCATGCAGAAAAGTCATGGAGGACAGCGCTCAGCAAGCGAAGTCAAAAGAGTTATGTTACATGGGCGAAATTTAATCGACTAAAGGCGCTATACCCAATTTTAAAGCCAAGCTTGAAGATTCCATATGGAAAGATGCAAGCATTGGCAGTCTTGTAAACCAAACTTTGAAGAGCGTGGTGCGGGAAATCCGCACGCCACGATCGTTGGGGTTGGAGTTATGCAAATAGCTCCTTCTACCCGGCGACCGAGCCCAAATAGGGCTCCTCCCACTCGGCAATGCTCTTAAGCGGAGAAAAATTAACCAATGCCGCGTACGGATTCTTGAAAAGCACGGGCCGCAGCCGCTGCCGCTTGCTGGACTGCATCTTCGGCAGTTTTGGCAGAAGTGGCTCCCTGTCCTTGCTGGTTCGAGATCTTTGTGTTTAGGATTGTGGCGTCTCCATCGGCTCGGACTTTCTTAGGATCCGCATAGATTTTGGTCGCTGCTTGTCCGATCTCTGATCCGGTCTTTCCAATCGCTACTAAAAAGTCTTGCGCGGTTTTTCGGTCCGGAGTGTTGCAAACCCCATAGGCAAGCATGTTACAGCCCACAACCATCGTAAGCGTAACGGCAAGTGTGGTAACTGCCTGGAGGCGCGAGGCGTAAGCTGAGTCTCCATATTTTTCTGAGAGATTCGTTAACTCCTTATGCAGTTCGGCAGCCTGAAAGGTTTTTAGCTTGGCTGCGGACGCGTGCGCTTGGGAAAGAACTTCCCCAAGTTTATATTGGGATTCAATGGTCATAACACTCCTCCATGATTTTTACGTTGGTTGGACGGCAAGTTTTTGACTTGTAATGTAACTTTGCAATGCATCTCTGCACGATTCGTTTAATGTACGCTGCGTGTCCGCAGTTTCTTGAACAGCGCGAGTTGTTTCATTCACACGATGCTTGTAAAGAGCCGATGCGCTTTCGGACTGTTTTCCCTTTTCTTGCATCTGATAGGTATGCGCAGTGTCGATACCGCTTTTGATGCCGAGAAAGACGGATGCGACATTGATCACAGTCGATACGCCGGAGAATAAAGTGGAGACTTCGGGCCCTAGCTGCCCAGTCCAAAACTGGGGATTGGACACTTGAATGGTCGTTGCCGAAACGCCGAGGCTGACCAGTCCTAAAAGCGTCGATCCGATCGAGACGCTTTTTTCTAAAAGAGAGGCGAGTTTGGCTCTGTTTTCTTCGTTGTCGGTCACAAGGCCGGCAAACCAGCTCCATCCCCCGGAAAGGGACATCCCCTGGTTGAAAAGAGCGCCGGATCCCGAGAGCAACAGAGCGTAGGTGAGATAAGCGGTGGCAGGTCCGGCCCCGGAGATAGTTGCGGCGGTAAAAAAGGTCATGGCCGATGTGAGAGTAGAGGCAATTTGTCGATAGCTGTCCCAATAGGAGGCCCTCTCTTGCTGTTCTACGAGCGCTCTTTGTTTTTTCGCCCACTCGAGGGCTAGCGTCTCGTGGCGTTTTGTCGCTTCTGTTAATTCTTCTGCTTGGCAGTGGTTCAAACGGCCAAGCGTCTCCTCGGCCCCGATTTGGAGCTCCATCAGATCAAAGATCGGAGGATGGGTTTCTTTCTCGGATGATGGCGGGGGGAGTTTAGGGCGGGAAGGGGGGGAGGGCGATAGAGCATCGAGTGAAGAGGGTGGGGCAATTGCGAGCCGGTCTTGAAAAACGGGGCAGCCGGCCGGCGTTCCTAACATTGCGGGAGGCGGTAGTTTTTTTGAATTTTCAATGGCCTCTAGAAGCGGGCTTTTTTCTGCTTCGATGGCAGAAAGGGATCTAGGCATGGGGCGGCTCCTCTTCTAAATGGTTCTGGCTTTTTAATGCCTGGATTTTTTCCAGAAGATCTCTTGGAGGATGGCATTTTTCAGCAGCTAAGAGGGCTTTGAGCGCTTGATTTTTTTCATTTTGGGAAAGTAGACACTCGGCTGCATGAAAATGGGGCAGGGGATTTTCAGGATCTAACGTGGCCGTGATGCTCCAGGCGGTGAGCGATTTTTTGTATTCGCCTTTGACTTGCCAAGAGGCGGCAAGGCCAAACCAGTGGCTCGCTCGATCGGCATCAAGCAGGACAAGGCAAGAAAAGGCTTGAATGGCTTCATCGACATGCCCCTTTTCATAAAGGAGGCAGCTTGCCTGATAAAGATCCTGATTGTGCGGATGGATGTTCATCTGCCCTGGCCCATGCGTTCCAAGACATGTCTCAAAAATTCCTGATAGGCTTTCAACGCTGCTAGCATGGCCTCATCGATTAAGCGCTGCTCGGATTGAATCCCTTGCAGTCCTGTCAACTCTTTGTTGGCGTCCTGCGGGCCCTGTTCGCACCGAGTTGTGACCACCTGTTCTAAGTCTTTTAACTCTTTTATGAGCTGTTTGATCTCCGCTTTCGACCGTTTGGTAAAATCATAGCGCCCTTTTCCTTCTTTTTTGAGAAGTTCGCTCTGATCTTTTAATTCTTCAAGGGCGGCGCACTGTTTCAAACGGGAAGAAAAATCTTCTCTGGTTTTTGGCACAACGGTTTGATCAAAAGTGATGACGTAGGAGCCGGCCCCGGCGGAGCCAACCCCGTCGGATCCGGATCCGATGGATCTAGATCCACTGGCTAGGTCTGCTTTTGCTTTCAGGGCGGAAATGTCATAGCCATGATGTTGGAGCACAACTGCGAATTCTTCGTTCAAAACAAGGTCGGATTTTTCGACCCTCTCTTTTTTTGTCAAAGAAAGGTGTTCTTGGACGGCGGGGAGGGAGAAATCAATCGACTCGATGGCGGGCTCTTTTCCTCCGGGAGTTTCCAGTTTTGTTTTTTCTCTTTTCAATCTTTGCCGAAGCTCGATCAGGTAATCCAATTTGCCATAGATCTCTTTTGCTTTACGTATGATCTCCCCTTCTCTTTCGTGCAGCTGTTTTTGTTTTGGAGCGTAAAGAATATCCAGGACCTCGTAGACCATATTGTAGCCAAAGGGATGGGATGTGTGGGGGGAAAGGGAAGCAGATTCGATAGTGCCCGACAAGGAGGCCGGAGGTGCCGCAGAGGGAATTTTCAGCGCGCCGGCAGCAGCTTGGTGAACTTTTAGCTGTTCGCGAGTTAAAGGGAGCGTTTCACGGCTCTCTTGCTGCAGTTGATTGTAGAAGGCGGCGATGACAGGATGCTCGTCAGTTTTTTTCTTCTTGCCTATGCTTGCGACTTTTCCATCGTCCATTTTATTTTTCCTTTGTTAATTTTATGCGGACATAGCTTTCTCTCTTTTTCGATTCTAAATTAAAAACAAATTAAAAGCTATGCTATTAATTGTTTTAATGAAGAAAGAAAAAGTTGGCAACTAAAGATAAGTTTTGCATCTCTTTGAAAAAAAATCTAGAAGAAATTTCCTTTTTTTTTAAGTTTATGGATCAACGGAAGTTAAGACTTAACGCGATGTGCGAGTTTTTCAAAGCAAAAAATCACACGTAAAAAAATAATTGAAAAATGACAAGTCCTTACTGCACACTGTTTTGCGACAAAACAACAACAGGAGTTCAGGACATGTCGATTGATGATTTTATCATAACCACCTTTTGTTTGATAGATGATGAGATGAAGAAGGTTCTTGCAGACGAGAAATTTCGTCAAAGAGGTCCCTCGCCTAGATTGAAAGACAGCGAGGTTATTACGATGGAGGTCGTTGGAGAATTTTTTGGAATGGACCGTGACAAAACCATTTGGGAATATTTCAAAAGGCACTGGTTGCATTTCTTTCCAAATATTCCTGCACGTTCGAATTTTGTCAGGCAAGCGGCCAACCTTCATGTAGTAAAGCGATTGTTACAAGAGAGTTTAGCAACTGACCTACATGCTCTTTCTGATTCATTGCACATAATAGACGGGCTTCCTATTCCAGTTTGCAAATTTGCCAGAGCTCACTTTAGCAAAAATTTCAAGGGCGACGCTGCATATGGATATTGTGCTACAAAAAAAGAGCACTTTTATGGTTTTCGAGGCCATGTTGTCATCAGTTCAATAGGGGTGGTGACAGCAGCTACATTCGCCAAGGCAAACATTGATGAGCGCGATGTGTGTCCTGAGATTGTGGAAAAAATCGGAGGGCTTTTGTTGGGAGACAAAGGTTTTATACGACCTGGATTGAAAGAGTTGCTCAAAAAACAAGGGTTGTACTTGCAAACTTCGCTGAGAGAAAATATGAAAGATGAAAGACCGAAGAAATTTTTGAAATGGCTGGTAGGGACTCGGCGACTGGTTGAAACAGTTATAGGGCAGCTCAATGATAGATTTCGGATTGAAAAAGTATGGGCGCGAGATTTATGGCATCAATTTTCAAGATTTTGGAGAAAATTACTGGCGCATACTGTCGGCATTAAACTTAATGTAAACGCAGGGAACGAGCCTTTACAGTTTGACCAGTTGCTTTGTTCTTAAAAGCATAGGCGATTTTTCGCTTTATAAACTCGCACATCGCGTGACTTAAGTCCGCTGTTCATATTCGGCCGCAAGCTGGCCGCAGGCCGCGCCGATTTCACTGCCGAAGGATTGACGGATCGTTACGTGAACGCCTTTTGTTTCTAACAGTTCTTTGAAGGAGAAGAGAGAGCTTTTTTCGGTCTTGTGAAAGATCGTGTTTTCATGCAGCGGAGGGTTGTAGCGGATCAGATTCACGAGAAAGAGGTGGCGCAGATTTTTCCTCTCTAAAAGAGAGCAGAGCTTTTTGGCATGGTCGAGCGTGTCGTTTTTCCCGGAGAGCACCATATAGGCGATGTAGGTTTTCTTGTTGGTCTTCAGAATATGCTCTTCCAGTGCCTGGAAAAGCTCTTCGATCGGGTATTTGTTGTTGAGAGGAACCAAGCTGTTTCGCTCTTCATCAAAAGGGCTGTGGAGGGAGAGCGTTAAGCTGATTTGGGGAAATGCATTCGTCAGGCGGATCATTCCCTCGGGTATTCCAACGGTGGATAGGGTGAGCCTTCGTTCGCTAAGGCCCATCAATTGCGGATCGGTGAGGAGTCGGAGTGCATCGAAAAGATTGGGGTTCAGAAAAGGCTCCCCCATCCCCATAAAAGCTACGTTGCGAACCTCCTGATTGTTTTTCATAAAGAAGAGCGGCTGGTCCGCGATCTCGTCGGACGATAGGCTGCGCCGGAAGGAGATGCGGCCCGTTGTGCAAAAAGCGCACGCACACTGACAGCCTACTTGAGAGGAGATGCAAAGAGAGGTGTGGTCATTTTGGAACTCCATGCGGACAGCTTCAATGCGGTTTTTGTCAAAAAGCTCAAAGAGAGCCTTGGAGGCTTGGGTCACTTTTTGCGTTTTGGATAGGCGCAAGGTCAAAATCTCATCCCCCAAAGAGGCGATGATGGCGTCTCTCAAAGATTTCGAGAGGGTGGTGATTTCGCTATAGCGAAGAGCTTTGGTCTTAAAAATCGCATGTGCGATCTGCGCTCGTCGATAGGGCTTTTCTTCTTTGAGCAAAGAAGCGAGGACCTCGAGTCGAGAGGGTTGTTGGGCGGGAGTTTCTGTAATATTTTCTTGCATAGGGCATCTCAAAAAACAGGCTCTTATTGTGGTCTCTTTTTTCGTAGAAATCAATTCTTTCCGCCATTTGAAAAAAATATTTCTAAGCGGGAAGTGTTTTTTAAAAAAACACCTGAATCATTTTTTTATTTTTTGAGT
Organism: uncultured bacterium; assembly: GCA_963716985.1. Taxonomy (GTDB): domain Bacteria; phylum Chlamydiota; class Chlamydiia; order Chlamydiales; family SM23-39; genus JAJZPH01. The sequence goes on from OY970323.1 coordinate 1,061,653, forward strand.
TGATTGCGAAAAATTCGTTTATCGACGGTGGCAATGCGCTCATCCAATGCTGTCAATTTAAGAATTCGAGAACTCTTCTCAAGAGGCAAGCTCTTTGCAGCAAAAAGAGACCTTTTCAACTAGCGGAAAATGGCTTCTGCTTTATTTTTCTCGTTTCCTTCTCCCAACTGTTTGCCTATACACCCGTGAACGCGTGCCTTCTTTGACCTTAATTAAAATATTCAATCAATCTAAATCATTTATATTCACTGACATGCGCCCATCCATTAAGTCGACTCCTCTTGGTTATCAACAACTTATGATTACCAGAAAGAGGACATTTCTAAAAAACGGAAAGCGGACATTTTAAAAAAACGCTAATAGTTGCTTTACAAATTATTTTATTATTGTTATAATTATGTTATAAAAAATAAAATAGACGGAGATTTTATGTCAGTCGTGGAAAGCGACAGTGCAACAGTTGCGTGCAGTAGCAAAACAATAACCATTCGTTTATTTGATAATAAACAAACACTTGCGATTGGTATAGTTAATAGCGTTTTTACAAGCACTTTGAAATACATCAATTATTACGGCTGGTGGTTTCTAGCACTTCTCAAGTGTTGGAGGCTTGGTAAGGAATACACAATACTAAAACGTAATGTACGGTTCGAAAAACCAGGTTCGGACGAATATTCGGACGAAGTTGAAAAGAAGTATTTTGTTGTGCTCAAGGAGGACGTTGAGAAACCAATTTACGCAGAGGATGACTCAAAGACGTAAGTATATGTGATTTTTGGTACGCGTTCAGCCCCCACAGGGCTGGCGCCCCGTCTTTTGATGACAATACACGCTTCTCTTGAATAATATCCACGGGCGCATTTCCAAATTGTGGGTAGCTCAGGCGATGCATAAGATTCCTCCTTCGTAAACCGCTCTTTTTAACGATTCCCATCGACCGGCCTTGTAATAAGCACGTAATAGCAATATTTCCTCAGCCGTGTCCTCATTCCAAAATATGCAGGGCTTTTCAAACGTAAGTTGATCACTCTTCGAACAGCACTTTCTATAGCACCACTGCCTATCGGCATGTGCAATGCTCGCATCGCCGCGTAATCCATCCTGTGACGGTTCTTCACAAAATATTCTTGTTCTCCGAAAAGCCCAAACTTCAACTCATAGAGAAAGTCACTGAAGTTGGGTTAAGTTGACAACAGTGGGCGCTCATCTGGATTGTTTTTGATCAATGAGGACGCTTCTTGAGATCGAATGTTTTCCAACAAATTTTTAGTAGTTGATGTTCCACTTTAGCGTGAATTTGCTCTGCTCTTCCTCTTGCATCGTCTCTGCTTGGAAGATAAATCCATGCTTCAGGTCTACCTCAACGCTGATGTTGGAGCTGTCTTCTTGCGTTCCTTGCGTTAGGGAAACAAGCACGTCCTTCGTGATATATTTTCCCACCTGGACGGCAATTTTTTCCGATTCGTCGGGGGCGGCTGCGGGAGAGGAGATGATGGTGAAGCGGTCAATGCCAAGGTTTTTTCGGGCCGCTTCTAATAGGTTGGACCCATTGGAAAGGCTGGCAATGGTTGTGGCCAGCTGAATGGCTTGAATGCCGGAGATTTCAGAAATATCCTGCCCAAAGATCAGTAGCGACATGATGGAGCTTAAGGGAAGCGGAGGCAATGATTCGAAGGTAAGAGAGGGCGCATTTAACGGCCCTTTGAGGTGGGCAGAGATCACCACTCCTTTTTGCTGCACCTGTCCTGCAAGGGACAGAACGGGCAGGGCGCCGATGATTCCGGGGAAGATCAAAGAACCTTGCGTCAGGGTAAACACGCGGCCGGAAAAAGAGTAATCTCCATGAAGAAGATTTAACTGGCCCTTCGCAATGAGATCGGTATACGATCCTTCGATTTTCAAAGAGCCCATGCATTCGGCATTCAGGCCTTTTCCGGAGATCATGATGTGATCTTTGGCAAATAGGTCTAAATCTAAATAGAGCGGATAGGGAGTATAAGCGGCGGCGATTTCTTCTTGCTTTTTGGAAAAAGGATGGTTGCGGTAAGTAATGGTGAAGTCGGGCGAAAAGGGCGGAATGCGATCGGGGACGGAGAGTGAGGCTTTGTTTACTTCGATCCTGCCCACTGCTTTTGCAGAAAGCGAAGTTCCTTTGATTTGCAGTTTTCCCGAAGTTGTTGCATCGATCAGGTCGGTTTGTATGCTGCTAAGCTTGTCGAGGGCGGCAATGACGAGGAAAGGAAAATGTTTTTTGGGATCAAGGAGGAGCAGTCCCTTGGCAGCCAGAGATCCGTTATGGAGATCGGAAGCGGTCAGGGATTCGATTTGCAAAAGGTCCTTTTCGGCCTTGACTTTTGCTTGTAAATTCTTCAAATAGCTTCCGGTATAATAATTCTCATATGTCCCTTTTTCAAATTGGCAAAAACCGTTGAGCTCGGGATGGAGGAGTGTTTTGGAAAGCTCCATCCGGCACTGCAAATGACCTTTGATCCGATGGGTCCCTAAATCAAAAAAGTCCAAAAGCTCTTCAATGCCGCCATCATAGGTAAGACGAGAAAAAATAGGCGACTGCTTATCTAGCGAGAAGTGAAAGGGCAAGGGGGTAAGGAGCGCTTGGCCGAAGGCGGAAAACTCCATGATCTCCTTTTGATTCATGGCAAGGCGGCTCTTTACACTGTAGTTGTTGTCCGCTACCTGGATTTCTACGGCGCCCATGGCGTGAAGAGGGGTCTTTTCCGATAGGGAATATACATCCAGCTTTTCTAAAGTCAAATGGATAGCGCCGTTCAGTTTTTGCTCTTTTTGGCGAAGAGTTGCGTCCATAGATGCATGTCCGCGCACGCGCAAATTCAGGGGATTGAGAGAAAGAAAGTCGATGGGAAAATGCGTCGAATGCAATTGGATTTCTGCTTCTTGATGCGACAAAAAAATCGATCCCTCTAAAGAAGAGGAGGCCAGCTGAATGCGAAAATTTTTCATGGAAAATTGATCCGGCGACCATTCCCATTGAATGGGTTCGGGCGCTGCTAAGGGCTGCCCCAGAAGGTGGCCCGACAGAGCGTCAATAGTTACGAGCAGATCGTTTGGCGAAAACTTCCAAAAACCGCTCGATCGGATCTGAAACGGCTCTTTCCACATCCCGCTTAAGAAAAGTTCATAGGGCCAATTTTCTTGCCGGTTGGACGTCTCTAAAAAAAGCCCCTTGATGCCAATGTCGCGAAAGGAGGCATCCTGGAGTAAAAATTTAAGCAAGCCCTTCATTTCAGAAAAAGGCTCTTCGCTATCAAAGGAGAGGTAGGCTTTTTTTCCCGACAGGCTTTGGTAGTGAAAGTTTGTCAAATCGGCCTGTATTTGCGCTTCCTGCTTGCCCTTGGCATCCGGCGTGGAATAGAGGCGCAAGATCAAGTCGCCGCTTTCTGCAAGGAAGGGCAGATCGGGGAAAAGAGCGTAAAAAAGGTTCATCTTTTCAAATCGAACCTCGATTTTTCCGGTGAGGAGCCCGAGCGGCGTTCGTTTCAAAGAAGCGGAGGCATGGGCCGAGGGAAGCGTCAAAGAGGAAGAGCGCAAAGAAAAGACCGCCTCATCCTCCCATTGGAATTCCGCGGTGGCCTTGGCCTTTTCTTTCTTGAAGAAAAAAGTGGATTCAAGAGAGCCGTTTTCGTTGTGCTTAAGCTGCGAGTTGAGGGCCACGTCTTCAATGGTGTGTGGGCCGATCCGAATTTGAGGGGAGAAGAAGGAGATGTTGAAGAAAGGGCCAAGCTGAGCGTTGTAATGGAGCTCACCTGCCCCTTTTTCTAACACCAATGCGGGCAGGCGCGGCTCTTGAATGGACAGGTTTTTCGTCTTTAGAAAAAAGTCGCATTTTTGAAGACCTGACGGGACATCAAAAAAACAGGAGCCTTTTAGAGCGGTCTTGTCATTGACGTAATAAAGGTCGAAGAGCTTGCAATTTCGACTCTCGGAAATCTGGAACGAAGAGGCGATTCGCCCTTTGTCGATCCTGAGGTTTTTGAACGGATCCTTTTCAAAGGAGGGAAGACCGATGATTTTTCCTTTGAGGAAGCCTTCAGCGGCGAGGTTTGTTGCAGCGCCTCTTTCGGAAGAGAGCATCCGATAAAAATTGTCCACCTTTCCCTTGCCGTCGATTTGCAGAAAAACAGAGGCGTCGTAAGGAAATGAAAAGAGAGAAGAGAGAGAGGGTGTGTCGAGGATGAGGCGCGAGCGGAAGGACCTGGTTTTTTTTGTGATGCTCCCCACCAGTTGCAGCGAGGAGGCTTCCTCATCTTTGGGAGATGCGAGTAGTGCAAAAACAATCTCTTTTCCATTCTTCTCGATCTTTCCCTTGCCTTTGATGCGCCACTCCTTTTCCAGATGGAGGTCTTCGATCCGAAAAGAGGTTATTTCTAGAGTGAAAGGGGGCTCGACCCAGTGACTTTTGAGATGGATCCGGAACATCGGCAGCACCTCATTATTTTGAGGGGAGGACTCCATGAGAGTGACATTTTTGGCCACGACTTGAGAGAGCACAAGTTTTTTTACCAAGAGAGGCAGAGGAGATATGCGAATGGTCAATTGATCGATGGCCACCCGGCGCGATGATGTCGCTTGCAGACGCACCTCATCGAGCCGGAAGGAAAAGGGGGAGAGGATTTCTGCCCTTTCTACAGAGATGTTGATCTGATTCTTTTGGCTCCAGGTATGAAGATAGGAGAGAAAATATTCCTGGCCCTTGCGCGTATGGAAAAGAGAGGCGAGCAGGATAAAAAAGACAAAGAGGCTCAAAAGGGAGTAAAGAAAGGTTTTGAGAAAAAGAAGAGGTAGTTTTTTCATCAAAAGGTCTGTCCTATGCTTGCATAAAGTTGGTAGGGCGGGTCAAGCTGGCTCCTGCGGTTTAAAGGAAAACCGATATCTATGCTTAAGGGACCAAAAAAGGTAAAATAACGCAAGCCGATTCCGGTGGACTTGTACCATTTTTTCTTTGGGGTGGGGGCCATTTTGTCAGTGACGCATCCCAGATCGAAGAAGGGAACGATGCCAATGGTCGAGGTGATTCTCATCCGTGTCTCGACGTTCATGAAAATGGCCCCTCTTCCTCCAACGGGCCGGCCATTTTTATTTCGAGGGCTCACCGTGCGATATTTATATCCGCGAAGATTGATATAGGATCCTCCAAGAAAGAGCTTGGTCAGGGGAATGAAGTGGACCGAGGGGCCGAGGATCGAGCCGATCTCGGTGCGGAGGGCGAGGACGAGCTTGTCTTCTTTAACAATGGGAGCATATGTTTCTAAGCCAAGCGTCTCTTTAAAGAAAAGGGAGCGGTGTCTGTGCGTATTGGCAGAAGGTATGGCTTTATAGACAAGCGTATATCCCGAAATGGGATTTAAGAGACTGGCGGTATTGGTGTTTTTCAAAAAAATGGGAAGGGAGAAAAGAAGATATTTTCCATCGTTGGCGCTATGCGTGACATCGATGTAATCCTCTGAGAGCCCCCAAGAGAATTCCCATCGTTTTTTTAACTTGCGATCGATTGCGGCGCTAGAGCCATAAGTGAAGGCAAGATAGGGGAAAATATCTTCGCGTTCTGCATAAAATCGCGCGATGAAGTCCTGATCGCTTCGAAGAAAATCGGGTTTGCGAAAAAGAGCGAGTCCCGAATAGCCTTTTTGCGAAAGCGATCCTTCCACGCTCAGCTGCTCTCCCATATGGCGCAAATTTCGGTGCGTCCATGCAAAATTGCATCCCATCCCGTCGACGGTGGCATAGCTAAGCCCTAAGCTCAGACTTTTATGCTTGGATTCGGTCAGGTGGATTTTCATGGGGAGTTCTTGATTTTCCGCAATCTGGTCGGCATGGGTAATCATTACGGAGCTGAAGAGATCGCTCTCGAGTATTTTCTTCTGCGTTTCATCAATTTGAGTCGTCGAGTAGGTATCTCCTCGCTTCCAAGTGACTTTGCCGTCGAGAAAACGGGGAGAGACGTCGATGAGTCCTGTCGTGGAAATGGAGCCAAAGCGGCACAAGGGGCCGAATTGTACGAAGATGGCGATGTGCAGCGCCTTTTCGCTGCCATCGGCGATCACTTCTTGATTTTCAATGGTTGCCAGAGGATAGCCCTCTTCGGCCAGATGGGATAAAAGAAGGAGTCTTGCCTGCAAAATTTTTCGCTCGTCGGCCGGCTCTTGTAAGTTCAGTCCAAGCTGCTTTAAGGAGATGGCGGAATACTCCTTATTCTCCTCGCAAGGCGCAATGAAGATTTTATAGGACCCGAGGGTATAGTGCGGGCCCGACTCGATGAGAAAGGAGATAAAAATCACATCGCCCTGTGTTTGTAATGAGGGCGTGATCGTCGCATCGTAATAACCGTTTATGTGAAGAACCTTCATCAATTGAGGGAGATCGCGATCGATGCGATAGCGCAGGGCATTGATGGAGGGAGGCGGCTTTTTTCTCATCCGTATGAGATCCGATGTGTTTTTGAGCTCTTTGAGGGTCGAAAGGTCTTTCACCCCAATGAATTTTACCTCATAGCTCAGAGCGCATAAAGAAGCGCTTAGAAAGAAAAAGAAGAGGAAAAAAAAGATACTCTTCCGGCAGGCCACAGGCTCTCTCTTTTAGATCATATGGAAAAATTATTGCTTTAATAGAGTCGCTCCGTCAACGAAAAAAAGAACTTATTCCACCGTCGGGCAAAAACTGGAGGAGGTTTGGACCTCGGGTGTGGGCAAATTGCATAGGTTATGCGCATGCAAAAGCGCTGCGTCAATATTGGAAAAGCAATGCTCTTCTCCAACCTTTTTTAAGAAACCCGATCGTTTAAAGGCCTCTTTGAGCAAGGGAGGAACCCCGGAGAAGAGAAGAAGCGTTTTTTCCTTCTGAGTTTTTACGAAAAGATCTTCCAGTGCACGTATTCCGCTAGCGTCGATGGTGGGGACGTGGCGCATTCGTAAGATCAAAACCTTGGGCACGCGATTGATCCGGCCAAGCGCGGATCGAAAATTTTCCGTGGCTGCAAAAAATAGGGGGCCGAAAATTTCAAAGACTTCGATCTCATCGGGAATTTTTCTTGCAGTGATCGCAAAGGGATCCTCTTTGTCCTCTTCTTCTTTGAGGCTTTCTTTCAGGAAACGATGCTTGGAAGATTTTACCAGTTTGTTCAAGAAGAGGAAGCTGGCGAGAATGATGCCCACCTCGATCGCCGTGACGAGATCGACGAAAACGGTGAGAAAAAAAGTACTCAAAAGAACGGCGATGTCGGATTTGGGACTTCTAAAGAGTCTTGCAAAATGGCGCCATTCGCTCATGTTATAGGCGATAACGGCTAAAATGGCAGCCAGTGTGGCCATCGGGATCCAGCACACCCAATTTCCAAAGAAAAACAGAATGAGGAGCAGAACGATTGCGTTGACAATGCCGGCAACAGGAGTCTGTGCTCCGTTTTTAATGTTGGTAGCCGTTCTGGCAATGGCGCCGGTCGCCGGAATGCCGCAGAAGAAGATCGTGCCGATATTCGCGATTCCTTGGGCAAAAAGCTCCATATTGGATCTGTGCCGGCGGCCTGTCATTCCATCTGCCACGACAGCCGAAAGCAGAGATTCGATGCCGGCCAATAGCGCAATGGCAATGGCGGAGGGGATGACCCGCAGCAGCAGATCGATATTCCACGACGGAATAGAAGGAGAGGGCAGAGAGGTGGGAATGGTTCCAAAACGATCCTTGATGGTTTCGATGGGTAGATGGAAGAGCTGAACGATGGCGGTTGTCACGAAAATGGCAACAATCGCTCCCGGCACGCGTTTCGACACCTTGGGCCAAAAAATCATGATGCAAAGAGTTCCGAGTGCAATGAAAAAAGAAGATGGGTCGATGGATAAAAAATGATCGAGGAATAGAGCCCATCGCTTGTGAAATTCCGGAGGAAAAGAAGAAAATTTGATCCCGAAAAGATCGGGAATTTGTCCTGTAAAAATCACGAGCGCAAGTCCGCTTGTAAAGCCGATCGTTACAGGGTAGGGGATGAATTTGATGAATGCGCCAAAGCGAAAAACCCCCATAATGCATAGGAAAAGGCCGGCTACTATGGTCGCAAGAGCAAGGCCCTCATATCCAAATTGTTGAATGATCGTATGGACGAGAATGACAAAAGCGCCTGTGGGACCTGCGACCTGCACTCGAGAGCCTCCGAGCAAGGAGACGAGAAGTCCTGCGATGATGGCGGTGAATATGCCCTGTTCGGGCCTGGCTCCCGAAGCGATGGCAAATGAAATGGCCATGGGAATGGAAAGTATGCCGACGATGAAACCCGCCAGAGAGTCTTTTGCAAAAGTGGAGAAGCTATATCCTTCTTTAAAAGTAGTCCAAAGACTTGGAATCAAACGATTTTCCATGTACTGCCAATCTTGAAGATGATTCAAACAGAAAATGGCATTATATCGCTCTTTTTTCACTCCCGTCAAGGGCAATTAACTAATGATATTAACGCGATGTGCGAGTTTATAAAGCGAAAAATCGCCTATGCTTTTAAGAACAAAGCAACTGGTCAAACTGTAAAGGCTCGTTCCCTGCGTTTACATTAAGTTTAATGCCGACAGTATGCGCCAGTAATTTTCTCCAAAATCTTGAAAATTGATGCCATAAATCTCGCGCCCATACTTTTTCAATCCGAAATCTATCATTGAGCTGCCCTATAACTGTTTCAACCAGTCGCCGAGTCCCTACCAGCCATTTCAAAAATTTCTTCGGTCTTTCATCTTTCATATTTTCTCTCAGCGAAGTTTGCAAGTACAACCCTTGTTTTTTGAGCAACTCTTTCAATCCAGGTCGTATAAAACCTTTGTCTCCCAACAAAAGCCCTCCGATTTTTTCCACAATCTCAGGACACACATCGCGCTCATCAATGTTTGCCTTGGCGAATGTAGCTGCTGTCACCACCCCTATTGAACTGATGACAACATGGCCTCGAAAACCATAAAAGTGCTCTTTTTTTGTAGCACAATATCCATATGCAGCGTCGCCCTTGAAATTTTTGCTAAAGTGAGCTCTGGCAAATTTGCAAACTGGAATAGGAAGCCCGTCTATTATGTGCAATGAATCAGAAAGAGCATGTAGGTCAGTTGCTAAACTCTCTTGTAACAATCGCTTTACTACATGAAGGTTGGCCGCTTGCCTGACAAAATTCGAACGTGCAGGAATATTTGGAAAGAAATGCAACCAGTGCCTTTTGAAATATTCCCAAATGGTTTTGTCACGGTCCATTCCAAAAAATTCTCCAACGACCTCCATCGTAATAACCTCGCTGTCTTTCAATCTAGGCGAGGGACCTCTTTGACGAAATTTCTCGTCTGCAAGAACCTTCTTCATCTCATCATCTATCAAACAAAAGGTGGTTATGATAAAATCATCAATCGACATGTCCTGAACTCCTGTTGTTGTTTTGTCGCAAAACAGTGTGCAGTAAGGACTTGTCATTTTTCAATTATTTTTTTACGTGTGATTTTTTGCTTTGAAAAACTCGCACATCGCGTGATATTAATTGAAAAATTTAGAATGAATATAGTTTGTCTAAAAATTAATTTTTCTCTTCTTTTTCCAATGCCTTCAGAGGCCGTATTTCCAGATGGGATTCTGAAAGCAGCACTCTTTCTCCGTCTACCTCGACGAGGTATAATAAAGATTTAGAGCTTAAAACTCTTTTTTCGATAATTTTGATCTTCTTTTGCTCATTGATCTCTTTTTCTCTAGAGCGCATGAGACGCTTGAGGGCCCAAACAGTCAGAATCAAAAGGCCGACGAGCAATCCAAGCGAGAGCAGCATGCGTCTGAAATAATGGGGAAAGGGAGAGACGAGCGGGGCATTCTCTTGGTTCTCCATAATATTCTGGACGACAAGAGAGCTCTCTTTTTCTTGAATGGTCGCATCTTTTGCAGGCTCTGCTCCCAATAACATGGAAGACAGGCAGAAAAACAGCACGCAAAACTTTTTCATCGAAAAATTCCCTATTCAAGATTTTCTCGACTATACGATTTTTTGTTTTGCAAGAAAAGAAAATTGAGTCTTTGGAGTGGGGAAAATTTTTGTCTCTTTATTCATAAAAAAGACCGGTTCCAGATCAGCCGGTCTTTTGCAAATGCTTGCAGATGGCATTGCGGTGAAAATTGCCATCGGCCCGCGGAAGAGATCTTAGCGTTGTTTTGCCGTCGCGGCACTGGTTGGCGCTGTGGCATTGGCAGGGGCGCAAGTGTTGTACACTGCGGCAGTAAGTTTATTTAACTGAACCCCCATTTTCTTTAGTTCAGCAACAACAGCAGGATCATTCAAACCTTCTGCCTTCGGGGACGCGAAGCGCTGTTTCACGCAATCGGGTATCCATCCTGGGAATTTTTCGGCAACAAAGATCCAAGCCGAGTGGATTTTCGTAATAATGGGCGCTCCTATTGCGCTTTTAGCCAGTTTTTCCCAGTAGGTGCCCACCCCGTTGGTGATTTTTACAATTTTTTCGGCAAACTGGTTTGGATACAGACATCCCAAAAGGGCGAGCGATGCGAGGGCCGGAATGACAAAGAAGGGTTTGTAGGAGGTCGGTGTCCAAGACCTGCGAGCGAGGAGGTGGTTCTGTTGGGCCTGTTTATTTGAAGACCGAATCCACATATTGACAGGCTTTGCAATGGCATTGTTATAGATTAATGCAAGAGCATTTTTTGCAAAGGAGGTGAAAAAGTCGAGCATCCAAGCACCGACTTTTGCTCCCGTTCTTACGAATGGATCGTGAATATCCTTTGTTTGTTCTGCCAGGTTTGTTACTTCATGGAGGCCCCAAGACATGCAGGTGAGTTCTTTTTTTAAGGCGACATCGGGACGATAGTAAGGATTGAAAAACGAATTATTGAGGATGGATAAAACCATGAGAAAAACCCTTTTTTGTATTTTTTCAAACATTCTAATCCTTTTCATCGGTTAAGTCAATAGAAGCTTTTCTGCAATTATTTAAAAAGTTTTTTGAATAGACTTTGTTTCAGGACATCCCTTTTTCTCAAAAATGTCTTTTGCAAGGGATCTTTTGGTTTGGATTTTTGAAAAGCACTCATGATTGGAGCCGGTTGTTTACCTTAAAAAAAAGACCGACCCTTTGAGAGGGGTCGGCCATTGGTCTTTTGAAGATTCCCGTCCCTTATCAGGAGGGAGGAGGGGGCGCGGGTTCAGGGGGTTTTTGTGGTTCTGGTGAAGAATCCCCCCCCTCGACAGGGGAGACGTTTCCTTTGGCCATGAGGATGTCGTCGGCAATTCTTGAGGTTATGAAGAAGGCGCGAGCTTTTTTTTCCCAGAGGGTGCCTGCAGTGAGTTGGTCATCATTTTTGATCAGAGCATGCAGTTTACGGCTAGGGCAGCAGCAAGCAAGAGAAATTGCCGCACCGCCTACGACTGTACCACCGATTGCTAGGGCTGCTTTTGTCCAACTCCGTGATGGAATTTCAGGTGAGATGTCGATGGGTTTTTGTGGTGTTGGTGGAACGATTTCTGGTGGTGTTGTTGGTTGGTCTGATGGTTTAGGTGTTTTGTCTATTGTTGGGAAAAAATATTTGTATCCAACGACAGCGATTGTGGCAAGAAGGAGAGCGTCAATTGCAAGTGCTCTGTAGGAAATAGGCTTCCATGATTGTCGCGCTGCTTTGTCTTGTTCTCTGAGCACATGATTGGAAATTTGAATGAATTTGTTTCGGAGCGGCGCCAATGTAAGAATGTTGTACAAAAGTGCAAGTAGGCTGCAGGGGATCGCTGTGAAAAGGTCTGCCGCAAAAGCAGCTACTTTTGCCGCTGTGTTCCTGCCGTTCGTTTTTGCAAGGAAGTTTGTTCCAATATGCAATCCTAAGCGTATGCCGGCTTCTGCTTTCAAGGCAACGGCCGGGCGATAAAAAGGATTGAACCATGAATTATTGAATGGATTACTGATGGTTTTGACCATAAAAAAACCTCCGGCACTCATTTTGGTCATTGTTAATATGATGCTCTGGGAAAGAGAGCGGGGGCGGGAGAAGAATCGTGGGTATTTAGGCTATCCGCGAGATTCACCTTGTCCGCTTTAGTCCGTGCGCAGCTGGCGAAGCAAAGAAGAGAAGCCACAATGCTTGTGATTGTACCACCGATTATTAGGGGTGATAGGGCTGCTTTTTCCCATCTCCTTAATGGAATTTCAGGTGAGATGTCGATGATTTTTGGTGGTGGGGCGATTTCCGGTAGTTTTTCTGGTGGTTTAGGTGGTGTGATTATTGTTGGGAAAAAATATTTGTATCCGACGACAGCGATTGTTGCCAGAAGGACAGCGTCAATGGCAAGTGCTTTGTAGGAAGTCGGCTTCCATGATTTTCGAGCTGCTTTGTCTTGTTCTCTGAGCGCATTATTGAAAATTTGAATGAATTTGTTTCGGAGCGGCGACAATGTAAGAATGTTGTACAAAAGTGCAAGTACGTTGCAGGGGATTGCTGTGAAAAGGTCTGCCGCAAAGGCAGCTACTTTTGCCGCTGTGTTCCTGCCGTTCGTTTTTGCAAGGAAGTTTGTTCCAATATGCAATCCTAAGCGTATGCCGGCTTCTGCTTTCAAGGCAACGGCTGGGCGATAATAAGGATTGAACCATGAATTATTGAATGGATTACTGATGGTTTTGAGTGGAAGCGGCATAAAAAATACCTCTTTTATAGGTTTGGCTGCTTTTTCCCATTAATTGTACTCCATCGGCGAGGTTTTGATCAATGAAAATGATTATTTTTTTTTGAACACTTGTTAACTGTCAGAACATACCTCAGTTGTCTTACGGCAGAAAGCCCTTGGGTCGCATAAATTCTAAAAATGCCAGTCAACGCATTGTGAGAGAGAGACTTACGAATTCAGAGATTTCCCTATACTTTTCAGGCACAAAGCATGCAATCGACGGCAGACCTGCTGATCTGAACATCTGAATCGCTCCCTATCGATCGCCTGCTTGTCTTCTTCTGTGACGATGAACTGGATCACGTTGAGCCCCCCGATGGAATTGTGGGCATCAATTATAGGGAAATAAAAATTTTACTTCACTCGCCATCAACCAATTTTTTCACAACACTTAACGACGCGCGGTATATCTTGAGTATGAGTTGATAGAAACTACTTGGATGATTCAAAAGCTAAACAACCGTGGCTTTGGTTTTGGGATCTTCACTTTATTTTATTTGGAGGCTACAAGCTTAGACCGCGGCTCAAATTTTTGGGACCATTATAATGTCGGGTTTTTCACCTTAAAAAAAAGGCCGACCCTTTGGGAGGAGTTGGCCTTTTGGCGTCGAGGGTCATTTTTGAAGATCCGCTTAAAAATCAACGTGTTTTATAAGCTATCAAGAGAAGGGGGGGATTTGATGGTGAGGGTTGCATTGAGGGCATCGCGGGCTTCGTCGGTAGCGGCAAGGAGATCGTAGGCGGCGACTCTGATGGGATGGTCTGTGGTGAAGGAGCAGTCGTTGGCGCCTCTGATGATGGCTAGGGCGGCCTCTCTGCAGTTGCTGACGGTGATGGCGAAGTTTTTGAGGAACTGCTCGTCGTCGGTGCGCCTGCTGGCGGCGTCTCGGAAGGTTTGGGTGTATGATCTGAGGGCTTGGGCGCTTATTTTGAGGTCGTTGACTTTACTGGGGTTATTGGCGATGGCTGTGAATGCCTTACGGGTCCTATTCTTAAAAGATTGTGTCCAAATGCTGCAACAGATCAAAGAAGCTACCACAATGCGTGTGATTGTGCTACCGATTGTTAGGAGTGATAGGGCTGCTTTTGTCCAGCTCCTTGATGGAATTGCATCAAGTGCAATGACTTTTGATAGTGTTGGTATGCTTGTCACCGGTGGCGTTGATAGGACCGGTTGGTTAAGTGTTGTGATTATTGTTGGGAAAAAATATTTGTATCCGACGACAGCGATTGTTGCAAGAAGGAGAGCATCAATTGCAAGTGCTTTGTAGGAAGTCGGCTTCCATGATTGTCTCGCTGCTTTGTCTTGCTCTTTGCGCACATAATTAGAAATTTGAATGAATTTGTTTCGGAGCGGCGACAATGTAAGAATGTTGTACAAAAGTGCAAGTATGTTGCAGGGGATCGCTGTGAAAAGGTCTGCCGCAAAAGCAGCTACTTTTGCCGCTGTGTTCCCGCCGTTCGTTTTTGCAAGGAAGTTTGTTCCAATATGCAATCCTAAGCGTATGCCGGCTTCTGCTTTCAAGGAAACGGCCGGGCGATAATAAGGATTGAACCATGAATTATTGAATGGATTACTGATGCTTTTGGCCATAAAAACCTTTTGTTGAGGTTTGGTTATTTTTTTCCATTAATTATACTCCATTGACGAGGTTTTGATCAATGAAAATGATTATTTTTTTTTGAACGCTTGTTAATAGTTAGAACATGCCTGAGTTGTCTTGCGGCAGAATGCTCTTGGGTCACATAAATTCTAAAAATGCCAGTCAACGCGTTGGGTAATGTAAGATTCTTTCTGTAAAATGTTTTTTCCACTCGGAGAGGATCATCTGATGCGCTTCTGGTTTTTCCGACAATCGTGCTGCAGTTTTTTCTCCTTTTAAAATTTCCAAACCGGCTTTGAGCTTGAACTCAGGAGAACATTGCCTCCTCGATTGACTCATTTTAACCTCCACTTTGTTTGGAGGTTATAAGCTTAGAGTGTGGCTCAAATTTTGGGACCATTATAGTTATCGATGTTTTCACCTAAAAAAAAGACCGACCCTTTGGAGGGGGTCGGCCTTCTGGCGTCGAGGGTCTGGAGATTCTCCCAAAGCCCTTAGGTGCTCTTCGGATCCTTAGAAGCTTCGGCTATAACGGCGACGCAACAGAGGCAAGTACTCGCAACTGTCACAACGGCTGTGATTGTGCTACCGATTATAATGGCTGCTTTTGTCCAGCTCCTTGATGGAATTTCAGGTGAGATGTCGATGATTTTTGGTGGTGGGACGATTTCCCGTAGTTTTTCTGGTAGTTTTTCTGGTGGTTTAGGTGGTGTGATTATTGTTGGGAAAAAATATTTGTATCCGACGACAGCGATTGTTGCAAGAAGGAGAGCATCAATTGCAAGTGCTTTGTAAGAAGTGGGCTTCCATGATTGTCTCGCTGCTTTGTCTTGCTCTTTGCGCACATAATTAGAAATTTGAATGAATTTGTTTCGGAGCGGCGCCAATGTAAGAATGTTGTACAAAAGTGCAAGTAGGTTGCAGGGGATCGCTGTGAAAAGGTCTGCCGCAAAGGCAGCTACTTTTGCCGCTGTGTTCCTGCCATTTGCTTGTGCAAGGAAGTTTGTTCCAATATGCAATCCTAAGCGTATGCCGGCTTCTGCTTTCAAGGAAACGGCTGGGCGATAAAAAGGATTGAGCCATTGGTTATTGAATGGATTACTGATGCTTTTGAGTGGAAGCGTCATAAAAAATACCTCTTTTATAGGTTTGGTTGTTTTTTTCCGCTAATTTTAGTCCATGACGAAGTTTTGATCAATGAAAATGATTATTTTTTTTTGAACATTCGTTAACGGTCGGATGATATTAGTAAAATTTTTATTTTTAGGAATTATTAGGCGCATCTGCATTTAAAGGAGCAGGTTTTTATGCTCTCTCGAAGAGATTGCATCTTGAGTATGGGTTGATAGAAACTATTTGGATGATTCAATAGATGGTCGGGTTTATGCGACCGACCATCTGAGATCTGTCCACTCTCTTTAAGTTTAAACCTGAACATCTTGGTCAGTTAACCTAAAAACGGCAGTTGAACCGCTCCGCACAATCAAAACTTTCGCGATTCTCCTCTAAAAATCAATGTTATTGCTCAAATTTATCCACTCACCTATTGGGTGGGCGTGAAAGTTCAAGATAGAATTTATTTCTGAGAGAGAAATTTACAATTTTCAGGTCATGCAGAGCGGTTCAACTGCCGTTTTTAGGTTAAAGAAGAAGGCTGGGACTGTTGCAGTGAGAGCCATTCTTTTTTCCACTCTTCCCACCTAGCGTTAAAATGCTCCGGATCCTTATTCTTAGCTACCTTACACATAAAGCGGAAGAGTTTAGGATTCACTTTAGCAGGAGCGGTCTTTTCAATAGAGGGGAGGTTACCAATCCCTTCAACAGTAGTTTTTGATTTGAGTGATTGATGCAGCGCAAGGATGGGAATCGCAAATAATGGACTATATTGTGCCCAATGGAGAGTCTTTCCCCAAGGTCCGATGTCATTTATTTTATCAACGACAGTAGAGTCCACAGCCCAGTGAGTTATTGTTGGCAGAGTCTCTGACGGTGGTTTTGTGGCGGAGACAAAATACTTAGGTCCGAGGGTTGCGATTGCCACGACAGAAGCAAGAAGGAGGGCGTCAACGGCTAGTGCTTTATAAGAAGTGGGCTTCCAAGGGTTTTGCCCTTTTTGGGTTTTTTTATTTGAAATTTGCATGATTTTATTACGGATCGGTAGGACTGAAACGTTATAGAAAAGAGCAATCGCATTCCCGGAAATTGCCGTAAGGAGGTCCCCTACAAAGGCGCCAATTTTTGCTATTGTATGGAGGAAGGGATTGGAAATGGTTTTTGTTTTTTCTAGCAGGTTGGTTCCGGCATGCAAGCCTAAGGAACGATATGCTTTTTGTGGGCAAACGTTCGTTTCATGAAAAAAAGGATTGAACCATGAATTATTGATATAAGGGTTGTGCAAAAGATGATTTATTATGGCGTTCATGAGAATCTTTGGTTTTTTTAATAAATTATAAGCCTAGAAAATACATTGTGTCAACAAAAGTGATTTTTTTAAAGTTTATTAATTTTTTTATTTTTTAAAAAAAATCATTTGTTTTAAAAAATTTCGTGGATGAAGAGTTTGTTTGAGAAGGGAAAATTTAGGTAGCTTAAGGCCAATGGGGCCAAGGGGCAGGCTTCTTCATGTGATATGTGGGAATCTAAGACCGGGTGTCCGGCTAATCTAGCTAATGACAGACGAGTCACCCTGCTTCCGGAATCGCAAAAATTAGAAACAAACTGCCCATTTTTTTTGAAGGACTTCGTGTATTTTGGACCTTATGTGGATGCCCTGTACATTTTCGTTCTGTATGCCAGTCGTTTGCAAGGGATTTTCTTCTGATTTCACTTAAACGATCTTCTTTGCTAACAAAGCTAGAATGGTTTTCTGAATCAAGGTCTATAGGGGAGTTTGGCTTTTAGTCCTATGCCGGGCGCGTCAATAAAAAAAGGCCAGCTTAATAAAAGCTGGCCTTTTTGCCATAAAGCCTAACTGCTAGTAGACTTATTCACCAGTCTTTAGCTGGGGCTTCTTCCCATCAGGAGGCTTCGGAGCATCGGAAGTAATGGAAGTACTGAGCATTACACGTTTCCCATGATGACAGCATTTTACTACACCATATATTGCTCCTATGAGAGCCAAGAGGCTGCCCGAGCCTTCACCTATCATCATAGGAATGCTCGGCTTCGTAAGAATGCTTGGCATCGAGAACCAGGGTTGTTTTGGTGTAACGACTTTTGGTATTACAACTTTTGGTGTTACAACTTTATCTGCTTCTTTGGGGATTGTTACTCGAAAAGGAAATACCCCATATTTGTAAGCAGAAAAGCCTGCAAGTGCAAGAACTGCAGCTGCAGCTACGCCAATTTTTAGCGGCGACCAAACATATGTTTTATGTTTGCTGACTTGGCTAATCACTCTTCTTTCTACTGCAACGGCAAGATTGCCAACTGTCCAACGTGCCATGTTCCCCACCGTGGCATCAAGAACTACAATCAAGGGCAGGGTCAGGGTAGCAAAAAGAGCTACTTTGTATGCAAGCGCAAGAGCTCCTTTGTCACCAGCTAGATGAAAAACAGACTTTGTTGTCTCAAAGCCAAAAGGAGAGACGTAATAGTCTGGCTTTTGCTTTGAAGGCACTGCTGTTTTGAGCAAAGCGTTCAAAGCGCTCGATGGTATTGAAACGATTGCTTTGCCAACGGATTTTGCGCCATTGACAACTGAATGAAAATTTACTGCTGCAACTGGACTTATACTCATAAAAAACCTCTTTTCTTTGGGTCTAATTGTTAATAATTCCTTTCAAGTGCTAGCACAATAGCAAATTCGGCTTCTTTTCGTCAAAACTTTTTTTATTCAGCTGTTTTTTTTTTTCTGCACGCGCCTCTTTTTGGTTCTTTTTAGGTTTTAAAAAGAGGGAAACAATCCTGCGGTTGCGGCACTCCTTCCTGTTGCAAAAAAGGAGAGAAAGGGGGGATTTTAGACGCTCAGGGAGCCATTTCCTTAAAATCCCATAGAGAATGGCGGCTGTTGGACGGGGGAGCTGGGGCAGTCTTGAATATTCGTTTGTGGAATTCCATGACGGGGTGCGAAGGGGCAGCCGGCCCATGTCCGGCATCGGAAAAAAGCAAAAATGTGCAGACGAGAAAAAGCGAGACATGCCTGCAGCTTCCTGACGATGCATTGAGGACAATGGACATGGCGGAATATCCCGTTTGAAAAATGGCGCAAGAGCTCCGGAAGAGAATGAAAACGCATTTTTTGTGAAAGCAAAGAGTCCCTTCGAGGGGCGCCTAAGAGGGAAGGATAGCTAAAGATTAAGGAGGAATGAATCAGTTGTCGAACAATTATTTGCCAAATGAACAAATTTTCTAATGGGAAATGAGATCGACGCAACGGAGAGATTGTTTTGCAACAGGGAGGAGCAGGATCTCAAGAGGTTGCGGACTTTCGTAGGGCAGGACTATCTATCGATAACCCCATGGCATGAAGTCCATTGTCAACGAAGAGAACGTTGCCTGTGATCGCAGAGGCCGATGGAGAGAGAAGAAATGCTGCTGCCCGGCCCACCTCTTCGGCATCTAAATCTTTGACAAGCGGAGCGTTGGCTTTCGAATAGGCGATCGACTGATCGATGCTGCCAATGGCTCTGGCCGCACGGCTGCGCAAGGGGCCTGCTGAAATGCAATTGACGCGGATGTTCCATTTCCTTCCGGCTTCCCAAGCAAGCGTGCGGGTGTCGCTTTCGAGCGCGGCTTTTGCGGAGCTCATCCCGCCCCCATATCCGGGGATGGCTCTGGTGGAAGCGATATAGCTAAGCGTGAGAGCGGAGCCGTTTTTTAAAATCGGACCAAAATGAGAAAGAAGGCTTACAAAAGAATAGGAAGAGGCGCTGAGCGCGGCTAAATAGCCGGCCCTAGAGGTGTCGAGAAGGTCTTTCGTCACTTCGGGTGCATTGGCAAGCGAGTGGACAAGGATGTCGATGGACCCAACATCTTTTTTCACCTGCTCGGCAACCTCGGAAATCGTATAGCCCGAAGCTTCAGCATAGCGTTTGTTCTGCAAGACGTCCGGGGGGATGTTTTCGGGGGTATCGAATGCGGCATCGAGCGAGTAGACTTTGCTGTATTCCCAAAGGGTGCCGTCAGAGAGTTTGCGGGATTCGTCGAATTTTCCCATTTCCCAAGAGGTGGTGAAGATTTTGACGATGGGGGTCCAGGTGCCGATGAGAATTACAGCGCCCGCTTCAGCAAGCGCTTTTGCGATGGCAAAGCCAAATCCGCGATCATCGCCAATTCCTGCGACAAAGGCCTTTTTACCTTTTAAGGACGAATGAAACATAAAGAACCTCTTCGAGAAAAAATCACCTTATTATAGCACAAATAAGAGCAGGACCTCAATGTGTTTTTTCTTTCTTGCTATGTGCTCTTTTCCACCCTTCGGCGGTTAAAATTTTTTTTTCAGGCGCGGAGGCTTTATGCGTTCCTTCTCTTTTCACCGGAGGCTTTTTTTCCGGTTTTTTTTCTTCTGCCTTCTTCTTCTCTTTTTTCTTTTTGGAAGAGAAAAATTTTACTTTTCGAAACATTTCAGGCTCTCTTTTTGTTGCATTATTTAGTTGGAATTTTCAATAATTCTACCAGCAGCAACATTTTGTGCAACACATGAAATTTCACGACTTTTCTTCTTTTCGGCGCTCTTGCGACGCGTCGCGTCCCCTTGTTGCCCTGGTTGTTGCCGCTCAAGATTACGAGCGGTCGAAAATTTTTGATGAGATCTTTTCGCTTTTACAAAAAAAAGGCCATTTTCAGATGATCAAATTTTCTTCTGAAGAAGCGGACAGGGCAATGGAGGCTCTTTCGTGCGGATCTCTGTTTGCACAGGACCCTTTGGTCATTATCGACGGCGTGGATTTATTCAAGAAAAAGCAAGAAGAGCTTGTGCTGCAATATCTCAAGAATCCCAATACGCACGGCTGCCTGCTTTTGGGCGCGCGCGAAAAAAAGGGAGTTTCTCTCTACGGAGAAATCGACGCCAAGGGAGTGGTCTTTGATTTGGGATTTGAAAGGGTCAAAGAGCGTGAAAAGCGGTTTGTCGAGAAATTGCGCGAGAAGTGTAGTGCAGCGGGAAAGACGATAGAGATGGCGGCCGTCGAGCTTTTCTTTACCAAGACGGGCCTTGATTTGGCGATTGTGGAATCAGAATCGGAAAAGCTTTTGTGCTTTGTCGGAGAAAAAGAGAGAATTGAGCGAAGCGATGTGGCCCTCATTTGCGCCTCTTCCGATACGAGAAATCTTTGGGAAATTGCAGAGGACTTTGTCTGGAGGCAAAAAATGCCGCCCTCTTTAGAAAGCTCGCTTTTTCACCCGCTTTTGAGTGCGGTCCGCTATCAACTGCAGCAGGGACTTCGTATGGCATCTAGAGAGAGCTTTGGGGAAGAGTCCTCTTTTTTTTATAAAAAAGAAGAAGAAAAGCGGAATATTGCGCTGCAGAGAGGCCCTTCATTTTTTAAAAAATTTTTACTCCTGCTTTTTGAAATCGATCTTTTGTCGAAAACGCTCGGAGGGTCATTGGATTCTCTTTTCTCTTATCTGCACTCTAAGATGTTTGAGGCGCTTTCATGAGCGGAGCGCTTTTTCTCTTGCCCAATTTACTCTGGCCGGACTCCAGGTTTGAGGATTTTTTTCCAAAAAGGGTGAGCGATATCGTTCATTCTTTAGATGGGCTCATTGCAGAGAGCGAAAAAGGGGGATGGCGTTTTCTTCGCCATTTTTTTTCTCATGAAAAAATCAAGACCTTTCCGGTGCGCTATCTCAACGAACATACAAAGCTCGTAGAGATCGAGGAGCTGCTCCAACCCTTATTGAAAGGGGAGCGATGGGGGATGGTGTCGGATGCGGGACTTGCGACGATTGCAGATCCCGGATCTGAGCTGGTCTTTGCTGCGAAAAAAAGAAACATTCAGGTGGAAGCATTTCCCGGGCCCTCTTCGATCGTTCTTGCTTTAATGCTTTCGGGATTTTCCGCCCAAAGTTTTTCCTTTTACGGATATCTGCCCATCGATCCCGTGGCCTTCAAGGAGCGCATTTTGTCATTTGAAAAAGAGGTTGCACAGACGCATCTATGGATGGAAACTCCCTATCGCATCCGGCAGAGAATGCAGCAGATCGTCCTTACTTTAAAGGAGGAGACGCTGCTCTGTCTTGCCCTTGATTTAACGCTGCCGAGGCAAGAGGTCATTGTTGCTCCTATTCGCGAGTGGAAGAGAAGGGATTTTTCTTCTTTTCACAAGCGGCTTGCCATTTTTCTGATCGGCCAAGATCCCTTTAAAGAAGCTCTTCGGCCACAGAGTCATAAAAAAGCAGGCCTTTTTTAGAGAGGCGAAAAAATCCCTCCATCTCCTCTAACCATCCCTCTTGTTGGAGTTTTTTTATTTTTTCCCAAAGTTCATGAGGAATCTTTCCCTGCTTTTTTTGAAAAATCTCCATTTGCACTCCCTGAATGAGCCGCAGTTCGATGACGAAAAGTTCCGCAAGTTTTTGGGGTTGCGGCAATGTTTCTTCAAAAGCAGTGGGGATCTGATGCAATTGCAGCTGCCGGTAATATAGGTCCATGTTCGCCCTATTTTGAAATCTTCTGCCCTCTTCGTAACTAAAAGCAGAAGGGCCGAGGCCCAAAAAGGGGCGCCCGATCCAGTAGCCTACGTTATGTCTTGAATAAAGACCTTTTTTTGCAAAGGCGGAAATCTCATAGCGCTCGAATGAGAAGGAGGAAAAAGAGGAAATGGCCATTTCCCATAACTGCAAACTCAACGCCCCATCCGGGAGCAGCGGCAAAAGCATACTCCTTTTTTTATGGAAAAAGGTGTTTTCTTCAAAGGTTAGATTATAAAGGGAGAGATGGGTGATGGGCAGATCTTTGACAAGGGAAAGAGTTTTTTCCCAGCTCTCCATTGTCTGGCGCGGCAGGTCGAACATAAGATCGATAGAGAGATTATCGAATCCTGCGCTATTTGCCCATTCGATCGCTTGCAATCCCTTTTTTGCAGAGTGGGAGCGATTTAATAGGCGCAGTAAAGAAGGATCGAAGGATTGAATCCCGAGGCTGAGGCGATTGATGCCCATTTCTCTAAAAGAGCGCAAAGCATTTTTGGAAAGGCTTTCGGGGTTAGCTTCCAGGGTGATCTCACAAGAAGCGTCGTGGTCGATCCATCCCAGTATTGGCCCTAGATCTTTTTCTAGAAGAGAAGGAGTTCCTCCGCCAAAATAAATGGAGGTAATCTCTTTTCCCGCCTGATGCTTGCGAAGATCCCATTCGATTTTTAAGTGTTTCAGAAATTCGTTTTTCAGCTCTTCTTTGAAGGGAATAGAATAAAAATGACAATAGGGACACTTTCTCTGGCAAAAGGGAATATGAAAATAGATGCTTTTACCAGTTATCTGAGTCGGGATCTTCCCAAACGCCTCTTTTCCAGCGATTTGTGTCGGAGAAAGGATCTTCTGCTTCTTCACTTTCCTCTTCTGCAGCTTCTTCTTGAACGGGAGCTTCTTCCGCGACGGGGGCGGCCTCTTCTTCGGTGACGGCGCCCTCATCAAAATTTTCTGTTTCTAGGTCCAGCCCCACGTCGGTATCGATTCCCATTTCCATGTCGGGCAGGGTTTGCGGTTCTGCGTAAGCTTGTTTGGCAGATCCTCTTTTCGGGGCAGTGAACTCTTCGCCCTCGCCGCTTTCCTTCATGAAGCGAAGCCGCTCTTTTTCTTCTTCGATCTTGATTTTGATGAGTCGGATTTCTTCATTGTGTTTGAGAAGGTCTTTTTTGGGGACCAATCCCAATCGCTTCCACTGTTCGAGGTCTTCAAATTCTGTTTCTAATTTTTTCAAGCGCTCACTTTTCATTAAAAAAACCTTACCTTTTATGTGGAGAACAATAGCTAAACAGTGGCATTTTCCTGAAGTTTTTTTTGAAGAAGACAAAAAATCCCCTTCTTTTTTGTCTATCTACAAAAGTAAGAATTTTTTAAACAGTTTTTTTTTAGAAAGATCAAAAAGTCACCTTGACAGTGCCTTTTTTGATCTTGCATTTACAGGCAAGCCTTTCATCGCCCATTTCACCTAAAAAGTCTTTTTCTTCCATGGTATATTCGGAAAGATTTTCCATCCCCGAAGTGATTTGGATGACGCAAGCTCCGCAAATACCCTCTCCGCAAGGGATGGGCACACCTGCTTTCTCGCAGACATCTTTGATTGGAGAGCCGTCAGGCAGGTCATACTCTTCGTTTAAATTTTCAAAAATGATCTTGGCCATAAAAAATCCACTTTAAGTTTTTTTTCTATTATTCAAGGATTTCGATAAAATTCAAGAAGGATTGTTGGTCTTTTTCTTAAGAATTTCCAGAACGCTTGCTTTGAGGGATTGAATTCCCTCCGGAAGGCCGCATTCTTTGAGCAACTGATTGACCGTCGAATGTTCGGTTTCTAAAAAATCGATCTTGCTCTCTAAGGAAGCGATGGCTTGTAATAATTTTTTCATAAGATCCGTTTGAATGCCTATTTCAATTATAGCTCGGCTCCCTTCCTCGAGCAAGCATTAAAAGAATGATTTGTCAATGGAAAGAATCAAAAAAAAGTTCTCCCTATCGAATGATTTCACAGGCTCCGGACGGGGAGCTATTGTGTTGCTTTAGGGAAAATCCCTAAAAAATAGGGAAGGTAGAAATTTATGCATTGCGAGGTCCAAAAAAGGGCAGAACATAGCGGTGGGGCTGTCCGTTGGTTTTTGCGCGTTTGCAATAGGCCGCTGAGTGTGTGGGACAAAGAGAGGGCGGCTGCTTTCCAGTAGAATCTTCCGGCATTGGCACTCAATTGCCAAAAAGCAATAAAGTTGAGAAGAGATAAAAGGGCCGTTGTAGTGATTGCTCGGTTCCGTCCGGAGAGTCTTTGATTGAGCAGGTTCGAGAGCCCTAAGGAAGATAGCGAGCTAAAAATAATGGTGGGAAGGTTTCCGAAAAGGGCGGAGGAGAACATTTCGTGCAGGGCAGGGTCGGGCAACCAGCGGCCAAGATTCTTGGCGGCAGATCCGAGCGCGGTGAGAGGAGTGGCGAGATTTGTGAATGTACACAGAATTGCGGACGCCCCCAGAAGAACGGTGATGATTTTTCCGGTTTTTGACACTTTTGAGTTGCGGATGATTGTGTACAATAGGCTGCCTGCAGCTATTTTTGCCAGATTGGTTTTTGTCATGAAGTTCCATGCAATCGTAGCAGGTATTTCGAGGCTTACCGGCGAGCAGTTGAAAAGAAGGCCCCAAATAGCCGCTGTGATTAAGTAGCTCGCCTTTTCCGAAAGTATAGGGACTCTCCATCCGGACCTATGAAGAGACGCAGATCCATGCTTGATGATATGTTTGCCCATCAGCATGAAGTAGGCCATTGCGGCCTTTCCGGCCCAACCGGAGGGAATCATTAAACTTGCAAGTTTTTTCAGCCCGAAGGTTGTTCCCGCTTGTGCGAGAGTTGTCATTCTGCTGACAATGCGCGGAGATAAAAAGTTGAGCGCAAGAAAAAGAAGCGCGGATACTACCATTCGTTCCTCAGGCGTTCGATTGGCAAAACGGGCGAGAAGTTTTTGTTGCAAGAAAGGAGTGCAAAGATTCGTGGCTATCATCGTTACAATCTGGAGAAAAGAGGAGGGCAATAGCATGTTGGCCGCGAATGGAATCAAGGTTCCGGCTGCTTGAGGAATCAGGTGGCCGATTGCATAGGGGACAAGAGCGCCGATCAAAGGGAGCGCGAGCCATTTAATTTTATCCTGTAAGAGTGTATTTACAATGGATTCTCCGAGCAGGCTTTTGAGAACGTTAACTGTTTGCGGCTCGCGGGAATTTCGGGCGAGAACCCCTCCTAAAATGCCCCCGAGAACAGCTGCGCTCCAAACGACCGGAGCCATTCCGGAACAATAGGCGGCTGCCAGAGAGGCGAGAGCGACTTTTATGAAAGTTGGATGATCCTCGATCCAGGGGATCGTTTGTAATACGGGATCGAGCTTATTTAAATGCTTGGGAGCGAAAGCTGCGATGGCAAGCGATAGGGCGACCGTTGTCGGGGCGAAGATCCAGGTAAGCCCTGCGGTGGCAAGGCCCGCAGCGGCAATTATCGCTGTTTTTCTTATGTTGGGCCTGATCCTGTGGAGGAGTGAAGGGTGCTGCGTCGTTGATGAGGAGAGAAGAGATTGGTTGATCCCTTCTATATTTCTATAGGCCAAATAGCCGGCGCCAACGGCAGCCACAGCCGTAATGGGGGAGAAGAGGAGGGATGCACCTGCGGTAAGCGATACAGCGGCAATATTTTGGATGGTTAGGTATTTTTTCCAGCGTCCCCAGCCGCTTTCTTCTTGCGGCAGGATTTCCGTTTTCCAACGCGCATGAAGTTGATTCTTTAAAAGGTCATTTGCGAGCAATTCCTCGCAAAGGGGTTTGTCTCTCGGATGGCCTTCTAAATGCCTTTGCACAAGCGCATGGACCTCGCCCTCCTCGAAAGCCTCCATTAACGTGTCTTCGGTTTCGGGGTTTGCAAGAAATTGCGTTAAAGCAGCCACTTTGGGCCCTAGAAGAGGTTGTTTTGCAGGATCCTTGCGGATCTGCTCTTCTAAGTTGGCTTTTTTTGCTTGAAGAGGCTCGAGAAAGGGGGTTAGCTGTTTTTGCGCTGCAGCTTGCTGATAATTTTGGGCGAACACGAGAAAATCCTGTCGAAGACGTGCTTTGAAAGACTCAAAATCTCTCAGAGAAGATTGGGCCAGTGGCTTTTTAAGGCACCAATCTCTGACGAGGAGAAGAGAGATGTTTTGCGTGTCTAACTGTCCTGAAATTCCAAGAGAGGGAAGGGAAAGAACACTGGGTTTTTGAGCAGGTCCGCTTGTGATTGCAGGCGCTTCTTGAAATGAGCCGAGTAGTTCCGGGATGAGATCTTTTAATGTTTGGTATTGCAAGCCTCCATATTTTCTGGGGATTATGCATTTGCTGGGGTGTGAAGGATCATGTCGCAAAAGCGTTTCATCGGAAACATCCCATCTTTTCGCGGTATATTTGTCTATGACCTCGACGCGGCCGCCGAGAGCGGAAATTTCAAATTGACAGGGACTTGTCAATAGTGTTTGCAATTCCGTGTCCTGGAGATATTTGCCTGTATTTTTGAGTGTGAAAACCACATCGTTCATAAAAGAGCGTAAGTTCTCTCTGGGCACAGAGTATTGATCGACGATGCGGATCGGCATGCCATCTTCATCGACCGGTCTTACTTTAAGATCAAGCCATCGGCTGCCGGACCAGAAACGGCCGCAGGAGGCCACAGATTCTAGCTGAAAACTACCCATTGAAGAAGCTGCTCCGGTCATAATAATTCCTTTTTTGTTAGATTATTTAATATAATAGCATGATTGTAATTTAATGTAAATCTTTTGTAATAATAGGCTTGTGTCAAATATTTTTTATAATTAGTAAATTTTTTATTATTATGTCAGTTTGCATGTCTTTAGCCGCGTGCGACTTGGAGAATTATCTTGACTTTTTTGGATTCTGCTATCAATTTGTTAAGTCTATGATAGTGAATGTATTGTGGTTTTGTAAGAAATTTTTTGACTCTATAATATATGTTTTTCAATTAGATGTATTTTGCTAATAAAAATCTTTAACTAGCTGTATACAAATATTTATTATTATGCTATCATATAAGCATAAAAATATAACATTAAGGTGTAAAGAAAGGAACGAGAGGAAGGAGGCGTCTATGACTACTATTATAGAAATTACTGAAACCACCCCATTACTACCTGCTGCTTCGGGCGCTCCTGTGGTGAAAAACCCTGACCAAGGAACGTTACCGCAGCGAATCAGTGATCGCGTTTGTGCAATTTTCAAATTTCTTTTAACTCCATTCTTCACGGCAAATTCTCCCTATTCAAAAACCTACCAGGCTTGTCCTTCGCCCTCATCCCTCACACTTACTGAAAAGCAGAAGACCCGCCAGTTAGATCTCATTCGTGAGATGCTGCATCCGGATCAGCCCCCGACGCCTCTACAGACGATAGGTCAGGTAGTCAAGGACATTTTTGTAAATATTTTCGCCTTTTTTGGCGGCGATGCCATGTGCGGGGTCCGTCGATTTTTTAACGTGGCCCCCCCTGCAGTTATGGCGGCGGCTGATGCAGCAAAAACAGCAGATGCACTGGCAGCCGGAGCCATTGGAGCTTCTTTGGTTCAGGGCGGTGTCCAGATAGCGCTTGGAGTCCAACAGACAGTGGAGGCGTGCCACAAAGATAATGAAGGGGTTGATTTTGGATTAAATCTCATTGTCCAGGGAATCTTTAACATTGTGGCAGGCGTTCTTTGGGCGGTCGTCTATTGGAGTGCAGTCTTTGCTGCGACTACAGCGGGCATTCTCATAGGGACTGTTGCATGTCCTCTTCTTTTTGCAGCTTCTTGCTTGTTTAACCTTGTATTGGCAGTGAAAAAACTGATCAACCTTATCGAGTTTAATAAAGAGTTTAGGAAGTGTTTTACGAAGACCGCAAGCGGAGAGGAAGTCGTCGACGAAGGAAAGCTGCAAGCATTTATTCAAAAATGCCTTTTAATCACTGAAGGAGATGAGAAAAAAATCGATGATGAAGCCAAAGTGTATTGCAAAAAGATGATTCTCAAAAATCACCCTGAAGTGGTAGTAAGCAAGAGCGGTCCTGTATTTACAGAGGAATTTACCCAAGTACGATTCGACGATGAAGTTCAGAAAATGCTTGGCCGAGTTAAGGAAGCTTTGAGAAAAACGACATTAGAAACAAAAAAAGCCTACCTTGAGAGAAGGCTTAATTCGGAATGCTATGAGAAAATGCATCAATACTTGGCGGGAACTGCGACATTCAAGGCAGAACAGCTAGCCCGAAAGATCACAAATACCATCTGGTGGAACAGGTTCTTTACGGTAGTGAAGATTGTCATCTTGGTCGCAGGCATCGCCGCATTGATCGCTCTGACGATTTGCCCTGCTGGCCATCTTGCGATTTTCCTTGTCCTGTTCATCACTCTTCTTTGTTGGGTAATTCTGGATCTTCGCGGCTGCGCTCTGTGGCCAAAGATCCGACGCCATCTTTTTGGAGATGAGACGGAAGATGAAGAGCCAAGTCGGAAACAAAAGAAAGTGACTCAAGGGCCTGCAATCCCGCGCACCTGCTCTTGAGCGTCCAACTCTTCAAAGCGCTCTTAACGAAGTTCTTGGCAAATTACCGGAATTTCGAAACGATATGTGAGAAAAGAGAGGGCCGTCTGCTTGCGAAATAAGGGGTGATGCGCCAGGACCTATTCATAGCTGTTTGAGGAAATCTTCGAGTAAGAGAGTCGAGTTGGGAATTGCTAAATTGTGAAGACCAAACTGTCTGAAACCAAGGAAAAGGACGTGTGCGGTTGATGGGCGGATAGACATCAATCGATTCTAGATGTGGGCATTTTTTCGAGATGATTTCTAATAAGTCATCTAATCGGGCTTTGTCCTGGGTCAGTGGGGGATGTATGCTTAAATGCCTCAGTCTGTGCAGGGATTCAAAGTTTGAAAAAATTCGCGAAAGCCCCTCATGGGTAAGTGGAGTTCTCCAGGAAAAGAGTTTCAAAGATGTTAGATGCGGACATTTTCTTATGATGAGCTCTAATAGTTCGTCATCTGTGTCTAGTGGGTATAAACTCAGTTTTTCCAGATGGGGTAATGAGTCATAACTAGAAAGAATAGCTCTCACTTTAGTAGGCGTGAAATTAGATTCGGAGCTAGCGAGGTTCAGTCGTTTTAGGCTCGGAAATCTTCTGAGAACCCATCCTAAAAAAGCATCATTGAAGTTATTGATATGGAGAGAGTCTAAAAATAAGCTTTCTAGCCTTTCCGGGTATTTGAAGCCTGAAAAAATATCTTCGAGTTGTTCATGAGTGAGCTGGTCGTCATTGAGGCGTATTCCTAGAGATTTTAGATTGGGGTAATTTGCGATAATGAGCTTCAATAGGGGATAGTCAAAAATAACTTGGTCGCTGCCCATTTCCAAATGTTCGAGTTTGCTCAAGGTAGAAAAAACCTGTGTCAGCCCATGATAGGTAAATCCGGTAGAAGTGCAGTTTAGTGATTTCAGGTTAGGGCAGCTTTTGGCTATTATCTCCCATAGAGCATCGTTCACGACCGCGAATGTGTAACTTAAGTCCAAATGTTCCAATTTTTGAACCCATTCGGCATTTGAAAAAATGAAAGAGAGTCCTTCGCTGGTAAGGTCACTGCACAATTTGATGGTTAACGATTTGAGCTTTGGGCAAACTCTGAAGATGCGGTCTAATAGGGCGTCATCCAGAGGGAGGGTGTATAAATCCAGGTGCTCTAGATTGCAAAACGATTCTTTATTTGAAAAAATGCGCACAAGTCCAGCGTAGGTGAGATTAGAACATCTGCCAAGATTTAACGCAGTTGGGGCGCAATGTTGAAGAATCTGTGCGCATTCATCGTCATTTACATCTGTGTGGTATAAATCTAGATTTTTAATAGGTGGATAGACGGGAGGGGAGGTTTTTGGGTCTAAAACGGCCCTTGCGTCTTGCCATTGAAGATATTCAGGAGCTCTTGTCCTGTGCCCATCGGTTGCCATTCGCTCTCTCATTACTGTGGTGATGATCCCGGTGTTGATCTCGGAGCTGATAGCCGTTGCTGATGGGGCTGCGGCCGGTCCTATGACCTTTCCCGTCATGATTTGATGGATGGCCTTGCAGGTTTTTGCAAGTGCGACCTGGTCCGTTAAGGGTAGATATTCCGCGATGTTTGGCATGATCCCGCGATTTGTAAAAACCTCTAGAGAAAGATCAGGAGGCAAACTCGTGCGTGTTGTGGATGTGGACATAATAGTTCCTTAAATTTTGATTCAATTAATAAAGATATTTTATAAGAAAGCAAACTAGAATTCAAGGCAATTATTGTGGTTTTTGATGAAGTTTGTTTTTAGATGTTTGTTGATATTCTGAGCGATAATGAGAATTTTATTTGCATTGGAGGATCGAGATTACATGTTCAAAAAACCGTTCATTCTTTTCATCGCCTTGCATCCGAGCTCCTCTTTTTTTGCTACAAGCACAATCGATAGCTCTTTCTTCTTGCGTTTGGTCGATGCGCGGATCTGAAAAAAGAGCCGCTTTTTGTGAAGTTCAAGCTCATTACCAGAATTTCGAAATGATACGCGAGAAAAGAGAGGGCTGAGGGGGAGGGTGCCGTCTGCTTGCGAAATAACGTTTGGTGGTCCAGTAACAATTCACCGCTGTTTGAGGAAGAAGTCTTCGGGCAAGAGAGTCGAGTTGGGAATTGCTAAATTGTGGAGACAAAACTGGCCGAAACCAAGGAAAAGGACGTATGCGTTTGAGGAGCGGACAGATATCAATCGATTCTAGATGTGGGCATTTTTTCGAGATGGCTTCTAATAACCCACCTAATCGAGCATCATCCACGCTCAATTGACTCAATTGAGAAGGTAAACATAAATGCTTCAGTTTGTGGAGGGATTCAAAGCTTGAAAAAATTTGCGAAAGTCCCTCATATGTAAGAAGGGTTCTCGTAGGGAGTCTCAAAGATGTTAGATTCGGGCATTTTCTTATGATGAGCTCTAATAGTTCGTCATCTATGTCTAGTGGGCATGAACTGAGTTCTTCCAGATGGGGTAGTGAGCCATAACTAGAAAGAATACCTCTCACTCCAGTAGGCGTGAAATTAGATTCGGAGCTAGAGAGGCTCAGTCGTTTTAGACTCGGGAAGTTTCTGAGGGCCCATGCTAAAAAAGCATCATTTAAGTTATCGGAATGGAGAAAGTCTAAGTTTAAGCTTTCTAGCTTTTCCGGGTGTTTGAAGCTTGAAAAAACATCTTCGAGTTGGTCATGAGTGAGCTGGTCGTTATAGAGGCTTATTCCTAGAGATTTTAGATTGGGGCAATTGTTGATAATGAGCTTCAATAGGGGATAGTCAAAAATAACTTGTCTGCTGCCAATTTCCAAATGTTCCCATTTGCACGGCGTAGAAAAAGCCTGTGTCAACCCATGATAGGTAAGTCCGGCACTATCGCAGTTTAATGATTTCAGGTTAGGGCAGCTTTTGGCTATTATCTCCAATAGATCATCGTTCGAGAATGCGGATGTGCAACTTAAGTCCAAATGTTCCAATTTTTGAACCCATTCGGCATTTGAAAAAATGAAAGAGAGTCCTTCACTAGTAAGATTAGTGCACCATCTGAGGTTTAACGATTTGAGCTTTGGACAAACTCTGAAGATTTGGCTTAATAGGGGTTCATCCAGGAAGTTGAGGGTTAAATCCAGGTGCTCTAGATTGCAAAACGATTCTTCATTTGAAAAAATGCGAGAGAGACCAGTGTCGGTGAGATGCACGCATCGGGCAAGATTTAACGCAGTTGGGGAGCAATGTTGAAGAATCTGTGCGCATTCATCGTCATTTACATCTGTGTGGGACAAATCTAGATTCTTAATGGGTGGATAGACGGGAGGGGAGGTTTTTGGGTCTAAAACGGCCCTTCCGTCTTGCCATTGAAGATATTCAGGAGCTCTTGTCCTGTGCCCATCGGTTGCCATTTGCTCTCTCATTTGCGTGGTGATGATTCCGGTGTTGATCTCGGGGCTGATAGCCGTTGCTGATGGGGCTGCGGCCGGTCCTATGACCTTTCCCGTCATGATTTGATGGATGGCCTTGCAGGTTTTTGCAAGTGCGACCTGGTCGGTTAAGGGTAGATATTCCGCGATGTTTGTCATGGTCCCGCGATTTGTAAAAACCTCTAGAGAAAGATCAGGAGGCAAACTCGTGCGTGTTGTGGATGTGGACATAATAGTTCCTTAAATTTTGATTCAATTAATAAAGATATTTTATAAGAAAACAAACTAGAATTCAAGGCAATTATTGTGGTTTTTGATGAAGTTTGTTTTTAGATGTTTGTTGATATTCTGAGCGATAATAAGAATTTTATTTGCATTGGAGGATCGAGATTACATGTTCAAAAAACCGTTCATTCTTTTCATCGCCTTGCATCCGAGCTCCTCTTTTTTTGCTACAAGCACAATCGATAGCTCTTTCTTCTCGCATTTGGTCGATGCGCGGATCTGAAAAAAGAGCCGCTTTTTGTGAAGTTCAAGCTCATTACCAGAATTTCGAAATGATACGCGAGAAAAGAGAGGGCTGAGGAGGCTGCTGAGGGGGAGGGTGCCGTCTGCTTACGAAATATGGCTGGCCGTCTTCCCGGCAAGAGGAGTTCACAACTACTTGAGGAAATCTTCGAGTAAGCAAGCCGAGGCGGGAATCGGTAGGTTGTTGAGAGAGAACTGACCAAAGCCAAGGAAAAGAACGTGTGTCTTTGAAAGTCGGACAGATATCAATCGATTGTAACTTGGGGCAATTTTTCGAGATGATTTCTAATAAGGCATCTAATCGAGCGTCATCCATGCTCAATTGAGAAGGCAACCTAAAATGTTCCAGTTTGCGCAGCGATTCAAAACTTGAAAAAATGCGCGAAAGTCCCTCATAGGTAAGATGATCTTTCCAAGAGAATCCCAAAGATGTTAGATGCGGACATTTTTTTATGATGAGCTCAAATAGGCCATCATCGATCTCAAGGTGCGGTAAACTGAGCTTTTCCAGATTGGGTAGTGAGTCATAACTAGAAAAAATATCTCTCACCCCGTCAGTGGTGAAATGTGATGTTCGAGAATAGAGGCGCAGTCGTTTTAGTCCCGGGAAGTTTCTGAGGACCAATCTTAAAAAGGCATCATCTTCTAAGCTGAGAGAATCGGGAAAATTTATTTTTAAGCTTTCCAGCTTTTTTGGAGATTGGAAGCTTGAAAAAATATCTACGAGATTGTCATGAGTGAGAAGATGGGCATTTATGGCGAATATTTCTAGCGATTTTAGATTAGGGCAATTTTCGAACATGGGTTTCAATAGGGGTTGATCAAAAGCAAATTGCTCGCTGCCAATTGCCAAATGTTCCCATTTACACGGGGTAGAAAAAACCCGTGTCAATCCTTGATAGGTAAATCCGGCGTAAACGCAGTTTAATGATTTCAGGTTCGGACAGTTTTTGGCTATTATCCCCCATAGAGCGTCGTTCGAGAATGCGGATGTATGGCCTACATCCAAATGTTCCAAATTTTGAACCCATTCGGCATTTGAAAAAATGCGAGAGAGTCCTTCATTGGTGAGGCCTCTACAATATTTGAGGTTTAACGATTTGAGCCTCGGACAAACGCTGAAGATTTGGCCTAATAGGGCGTCATCCAGATGGGTGCCTGATAAATCCAAGCGCTCGAGATTGCAAAATGATTCTTTATTTGAAAAAATGCGCACAAGGCCATCGTGGGTGAGATCATAACATTTGCTAAGATTTAACGCAGTTGGGGAGCAATGTTGAAGGATCTGTGCGCACTCCTCGTCATTTACATCTGTGTGGGTCAAATCTAGATTTTTAATGGGTGGATAGACCGGAGGGGAGGTGCTGGGGTCCAAAACTGCCCTTGCGCCTTGCCATTGAAGATATTCGGGAGCTGTTGTTCTGTGCCCATCGGCTGCCATTTGCTCTCTCATTAGGGTGGTGATGATTCCGGTGTTGATCTCGGGGCCGGTAGCCGTTGCCGATGGGGTTGGAGCCTGCCCTATGACCTTTCCCGTCATGATTTGATGGATGGCCTTGCGGGTTCTTGCAAGTGCAGCCTGGGCGGCTGCGGGGAGGTGTTCTGCGATGCATGACATGGCCCCTTGATTGGTAAAAACCTCTAGAGAAAGGTCTGAGGGTAACCTGCATGTTGTGGATGTGGACATAAAAACTCCTTTAGTTTTTAATTAATTATTAATATTATATCAAAAAACAAATTAAATTGAAAGTATAATTATAAAAATTGTTATAAAAATTATAAAAAATTAATTATATTGTTAACGGTTTTTAAATGTCTTCATTGATATCTGTAAAGCATTAAGCCTAAGTGGGGTGGTGCATAAGAAAGCGTATGTCAATGAGGGACAAGGATTTGTCTCGATATTAGGAACTGCATCAGATTCATGAGAAACGGCAAGCAAGTGTTCAAGCGGCTCAGAATTTGAGGCTTGAGCACAAGATGGGTCATGCGGCTGTCGAAAAGGTTCGGGATAAGGGTCTTGAGGGCCCATATCCCGAAAAGCCGGAATAGGGGGTGGTCACCGATTGCTAACGGGATTAAAAGAATGGTTCATCCTAAAAACGGCAGTTGAACCGCTCCGCACAACCAAAAATTTTGTGAATCTCCTCTAAAAATCAGTGTTATTGCTCAAATTTATCCGGTCACCCATTGGGTGATCGTGAAAGTAAAAGATAAAATTGATTCCTGAAAGGGAAATTTACAGTTTTTAGGCCATGCGGAGCGGTTCAACTGCCGTTTTTAGGTTCATCCGGTTAATGAGGCCCTTTGCTTATGAAGATGGTGAAAATGGTAGTTTGAAAGATTCTATTTCCCTGGTGATTCGGCTGAAAACAAGGTTGTTTTGAGAAAACCTTCATGTAATTTCAAATTTAATTCATTATGTATTAATTTTATTATAATTTACTTTTTTTTATTTCGGTGTTATAATCCTGGTGAATAAATAAAGCTAAATTAAATGAGAGGGTTCGATGAGCCTAGCGATTAGTTCCACCACCTATGTGTACCCAAGACCTTCTGCCCGTAATGAAGGGTGGTTGCAAAAGCTCGGAGGCGTCTGCGCCAGAGTGGGCGATGCTGCAGCCTCCTTTTTCTTTCCGGGAGGCGAGCGCGGGATTGCAAATCGTGCTTGTTCCGAACATATAGAAGCCGAGATCAGCGCCATTCAAAATGGACGAAAAACCGGGGCATCCTTAGGAGCGTGGATCTATGATTTTTTTGCCAATATCGTTGCGAACTTCTCCTGCGACTCTGCTTGCACTAGCCGTCAGCTTTTTAGGGTTCTTTCGGCCTGTTTGCTTGTACCCGCTGAGATGGCAAAGGAGTTTGTTTCTAAAGCAGAATATACCGCCGCACCTTTGTGTATTGTCCAGGGATTGGCAGCGTTTTTGATTGGCGGAAAAGTGTTTGTCGATGAGCGAAAGATCGGAGATGGGGAAGGAAAGGTTCAGACCGGAATCAACCTTCTTTTGCAAGGAGTGTTTGGTACGGCGGCAGGCAGTATTTGGACGGCATCCATCCCCTATGGCGCAACGGCAATAGGTCAGATGCTGAACACTGCCGTTTGTCCTCTATTTGCAGTCGGCTCTTTTGTGAACCTAGTTTTTACATCGCTAAGACTTCACCAGGTGCGCATGTTCGAAAAGGAATTTGTAAGTTGCCTTCAGGAAGAGAAGGGACGTCCCATGAATGCTTCTCTAAAGGCAAAAAGCCGCGCGAATGTTCTGGATTTATTGGATCGCTCTCTTCGCCTCTCTTTAGAAGAGAGAAAAGAGATGATTGCAGTGGCCAGAGAAAATAAAAAAAAGATCGAAGCCGAGGTGCGAAAGAAAAACCCTACCTGGAGCGGCTGGCGCATTCGATCGGAAGCTGCTACGTTATATAAGCTGGACCTTAAAGCCCGCATGCAGAATGCCCTAAAAGTGAAAAAAGCCTATTTTGAGCGAAGGGTCAATAGCGAATGCTATGAGGTCGTCACCGAAAACCTGGATGCTTGGAAGAGCGGAAGAAAGGGCAGTGTTACTATGGAACAAGCAGTCAAAAAGATCCAACAGACGATTTTTTGCAACAAGGTGATTTTAGGAGTTAAGATTGCGATCTTGATTTTAGGCATTGCGGCGCTCATTGCCTTTACCATTCTCCCCATAGGAAACCTTGCGATTTTTGCCGTCTTCCTGGCCACCGGCATCATCTGGATGGCGCTCGATCTTCGCGGATCTGCTTACTGGCCCAAGATCCGACGTTTGCTTTTTGGCGATGTGACGGACGCGGCAAAGAAAGCGCTTGGCTCTACACATGCGCCCTTATTTCGAAACATCGGGGCAAGGCTCCGACTCTGGCGTTATGGCGATGCGGCAGATGAGACGAGAAAACGCATTGAGGAAAGAAGACGCACCTTGATACGGCAGCGTCAATTTATTCGAGCCGGCGGCTGGTGTTAAAAGACCGATTCTTTTTGCCAGAAGCGTTTTTTTTTGGCATAAGGGAAGAGGGGGTGGCCAGTGGATCGCTTCTTAGAGACCTTCGTTTCTTATCTTGTTTCCGAAAGGGGATTTTCTCCGCATACAATTGCAGCCTATGCGAAGGACGTGCGGCTTTTCTTGGAATTTTTAAAAGAGAAAAATCTTTCGTTGGAAAAAATCCAAAAAGAGGATTTTTTTTCCTATCTTTCATTCTTGCAAGAGAAGTCTTACGCCTCTTCAAGCATGTATCGAATCATGGTCTCGATTAAAGTTTTTTTCCGATTTTTGAAAAAAGAGGGATTTCTTGGACAGGATATCGTTAAGGATGTCGATCTTCCCAAGATCTGGCAGCTCATTCCCTCTGTTTTGAGCGTGAAAGAGGTAGAAAAACTGCTTTTAGAACCTAAATGCGATGACTTTATCGGCTCTAGGGACAGGGCCATTTTAGAACTTCTTTATGCAACGGGCATGCGCGTGAGCGAATGCTGCCAGTTGAAAATCTCTGACGTGGATGATGGTTTTGTGAAAGTGCATGGCAAAGGAAGAAAGGATCGAATGGTCCCCATCGGCAAAAGCGCTCTCGAGGCAGTGGACCATTATCTTCTGCATTTTTATCAAAAAGGAAAAAGCGATTTTCTGTTTATCAGCAGGTCCGGAAAAGCGATCGATCGGCAGACTGTTTGGCATCGGGTAAAATTCTATGCAAAAAAAGCCGGAATTGAAAAAAAGATCTCGCCGCATACGCTCAGGCACTCCTTTGCTACCCACTTGCTAGAAAATGGAGCCGACCTCCGGCTGATCCAGGAAATGCTCGGACATGAGGATGTCGCCACCACGGATCGCTATACCCACATTTCCGCAAACCACCTAACGCGGGCTTTTTCCGCTTTTCATCCGCGGCCCTGAGCGAGTCCTGTTTTTTCCATTTCGACCTTCTCCCGGGAACAGATCTCTTTCTGCTCGACGGGACGATTTTGAAAATAGGTGTTATAAATCGGAAAGGAAATACAACTCGTCAAAAAAAGACAAAGAAAACACAAAAGATAGCGCATAGTTTGCCTCTATCCTTTCTATCTAATCGATTGGCCCTTTTTTGAAAATCTTTAAATTTCTTCGATTTTTTTCTTCAAAAGCTCGTTGACGAGATCGGGAGAGGCTTTTCCTTGGGATTTTTTCATGACCTGTCCGACAAGGAATGCAAAGGCTTTTGTTTTGCCCTTTTTGTAATCGGCAATAGAGTCCGGATTTTCCGTCACTACTTCCTCCACGATTCCTTCGATGAGAGAAGCGTCATGGATGGGTTGATAATTGGGATTTTCTTTGACGATTGCTGCAGGGTCTTTTTGGGGATTTTGGATCATGTCGTCAGCCACATCTTTGGCGATCTTGCCTGTGATCTTTCTCTCTTCGATCAAGGAGACAAGAGTGGCGATATGGCGAGGGGGGATATTAAGAGAAAAAAGGGTCTTTCCTTTTTCTTTCAAACGGCCCGCAAATTCTACGGTAATCCAGTTGCAAAGAGAACGCGCATTGGGACAGGTTTTCAGCGCATCTTCGAAGTAATCGGCGAGCCTCTTTTCGTTTACGAGCTGTGATGCGGAATATTCCGTTAGCCCTAAAGACGTGATATATCTTTTAAAGCGTTCGTGAGGAAGTTCGGGCAGGGCTTTTCTAATCTCTGCAATCCACTCTTTTGTTAAAACAACGGGAACGAGGTCGGGGTCGGGAAAATATCGATAATCTTCTGCCGATTCTTTTTCCCTCATCATGACGGTCTTCTTTTCTCCTGCATCCCAACGGTAGGTCCCGGGCCGTATGAGTGTTTTTGGATCCACGTCCGGATGGTTGGTATACAGAGAGATTTGTCGAATGATTTCCGATTGGAGGGCGAGCTCAAGGAAGTTAAAGGAGTTCATGTTTTTGATCTCAATCTTAGAGCGCAGACCTTTTTCTCCTTTGGGCCTGACCGAAATATTGGCATCGACTCTTAAAGAGCCCTCTTCCATGTTGCAATCGGAAGAGCCGATATACTCCATGATGGCTTTTAGGGCCATGACAAAGGCCACGGCTTCTTTGGGAGAGTGCATAACGGGCTCCGAGACGACTTCCAAAAGAGGAACTCCCGATCGGTTAAAATCGATCCCGGCAAAGGTGGAAAAGTGTTTGAGCATGCCGGCGTCGTCTTCAAGATGCGCGCGGTTGACTTGAAACTCTTTTGTCTTGCCCCCGACATCAGCGATGATCACACCGCCTTTAATGATCGGATGCTCCAATTGAGTGATCTGGAAATTGCGAGGGGAATCGGGGTAAAAATAAGATTTTCGATCAAATGTGCTGATGGGGGCTACTTCTGCGTTAATGGCAAGCCCGAAGAGCACGGCCTTTTTTACCGCTTCCTCATTGAGGACGGGAAGAGCTCCGGGCTCTCCGGTGCAGACCTCGGTGATATTGGTATTCGGCTCGTTGCCGAACCGGTTGGGAGCATGGCTAAACAATTTTGTCTTGGTATTCAGCTGCACGTGTACTTCGAGTCCAATGACGGTGTCCCAAAGATCAAAGGGGATGTTTTTCATGAAAGCTCCTTGTCGAAGAGGGGTGGAATTTTACGGGCATAAGAGGCCGTTTCTGTTTCGAACAGGTGGGCAACTCCCAAGAGAAGAACGTCGTGGAGCTGGGGCCCAAGCAGCTGCAGCCCATAGGGCTTATTTTCTTGATCAAAGCCGGAAGGGATATTGATCCCGGGCAGCCCTGCGAGATTGGCAGGTATTGTGAAGATATCTTGCAGATACATTTCGATGGGGTCGTGGACGGCGCCGACGGGAAAGGCAGTAGACGGAGATGTGGGCATTGCGATGAGATGGCAATCGGAAAAGGCTTTGTCAAAAGTGTTGATGATCAACGTGCGCACTTTTTGTGCTTTTTTATAATAAGCATCTATATAGCCGGACGAGAGCACAAATGTCCCTAAAAGAATTCTTCGCTTGACCTCCTCTCCAAATCCCTCGTCGCGCGAGAGATCATAGATTTCTTCTAAGGTCTTGGCTTTGTGCGATCTTCTTCCGTAACGAATCCCGTCAAATCGTGCAAGATTGGTGGAGGCTTCCGCGGGGGCCAAAATATAATACACGGGCAGGGAGTATTTGAGCATTTCGAGGTCGATATTGACAATTTCCGCCCCGAGCTCTTGGAGTATGTTGA
The DNA here is from genome assembly GCA_963716985.1 of uncultured bacterium. Taxonomy (GTDB): domain Bacteria; phylum Chlamydiota; class Chlamydiia; order Chlamydiales; family SM23-39; genus JAJZPH01. The sequence goes on from OY970323.1 coordinate 1,101,311, forward strand.
GAGAATGGGTGAAATTTTGCAAGATGTCCTCTTTGACGTCCTTCATAAAGGGCCAAGAGACGCCTATTTTCATTCCTTTGAGAGAGGAGGGAAGTTTTTCCAAGTAGTTTTCTTGGGGGAGGTTCAGACAGGTCGAGTCATAGGCGCATTTCTTTCCGATGGTCTCCATGATCAGGCAGCTATCGGCAACCGTGGTCGTTAAAGGCCCTATTTGATCCATTGAAGAGGCAAAGGCCACAAGACCGTAGCGCGATACCCGCCCATAGGTTGGTTTGAACCCCACGATTCCGCAAAGGGAGGCAGGTTGGCGGATGGATCCTCCCGTGTCCGACCCGAGCCCGATAGGAGCTAGCCTTGCTGCGACGGCTGCAGCAGATCCTCCCGAAGAGCCTCCGGGAACGCAGTCGAGCTTCCAAGGGTTATGGGTGGGAAAGAAGGCAGAATTTTCCGTAGAGGAGCCCATCGCAAATTCATCCAGGTTGGTCTTGCCGATGAAAAGAGCGTCCTCTTCTTCTAAAAGGCGAACGACCGTGGCATCAAAAGGAGCCCGATAGTTCTCAAGATAACGACAGCTGCAGGTCGTGATTTCTCCTTTGATGTGCATATTGTCCTTCAAAACGATCGGCACGGCGGCAAGCTTTCCAAGCGGAGCATTTTCTCGTCTCTTCTTGTCGAGCAGCTCTGCTTTTTTGACGGCTCTTTCATTGAGTGTTTGTAAAAAGGCTTTGAGGTTAGGGTCGAATGCTTCTATACGTCGAAGAAAATAGAGGGCAATTTCTTTGGCCGAGACCTCTTTTTTCAAAAAGAGATTGCGCAGTTCAATGGCAGAGAGTTTGTACATAGCTCACTCCTTTTTGAGGATGGGGGGGACGCGGATCATCCCGCCGACGTGGGAAGGGGAATTGGCGAGGAACTCCTCGCGCATGCGAACAGGCCCCTCTTCATCTTTTCTCATCATGTTATAATGCAACTCTCCGAGAACGTGGTTGCAGGGCTGGACCTTTTCGGTATTCACTTCATTGAGCTGCTCGACGTGTTTGAGTATGTTTTGCAAGCTCTCGAGAAGCGGCTTTTCTTCTTCGGGTTTGCACTGAATGCGGCTCAGCTTTTGTAATTTTTGCAAAGAGCTTCTGTCAAATTTCATCACGCGCCTCTTAATTCCTAATTTTGAAAATGTTAGCAACTCGAGTTTCTAGAGTCAATCTTTTGTGCTTTTTGAAAAACGGTCAGTTGAGCCCAAGAGCGCAGGCGGTATTTTGTTATGGCCGCTGCATGAAGATCGCCTCTGTTCCAAAAAGAACCATGCAAGAAAGTGATGACAAAAAATTCTTTTCGAGTTAACTATTTAGGAGCATTGTTTTTAAACTTTTACGTGGAGGAACAAATGAAACTAGTTCGGTTTTTGTCCCTGTTGCTGATGGTTGTCGGCGCATTGAACTGGGGACTTTGGGGATTTTTTCAATATAATTTGATCCAAGACCTTTTTGCCGCCAGCATGCCGTCTTTGGTACGCGTCATCTATTGTTTTGTAGGGCTTGCGGGCCTTTGCGGCCTTTCCTTTTTCTTTATTCCCTGCATCTATAAGGGCGGATGTTCCTGTCAAAAATAAGAGTTTTCCCTCAGTTTTTCTCTTAAGGCCCCCATTTTTGGGGGCTTTTCTATTTTTAGGTCTCTTTTGTTTAGATATTTAATACTATTGAATAGTATTTGTTTTTTCATAATTCTATCTAGTTTAAAATTTTTTTATTGCAAAAATAAATAATAAATTATAATTTAAATAACAGGGCCGGGAATTGCGGTCAGGGAAGAAGTTATGCCAATCAATGGTAAGCCATGGATGGAAATGTGGTTGCATCCACGAAAGACCATTCAGACGATTGTGGAGTTTTCTCCAAACTATGGTCTGAAGATCTTAGCTTTTATCTATGGACTTGCTTCGTTATTTAGTTTGGCACAAACTTTTTCATTGGGGTTTTATGTGGGTTTTGTCCCCTTAATGCTCCTTATTTTGATCGCAGCGCCGTTTTGGGGATATTTTGTTTTTACCGTCGTTTCCTGGGTGGTTTATTACACGGGACGATGGATCAAGGGACTGGCCACTCGCCATCAAGTGAGAGCCGTTTTAGCTTGGTCCCATATCCCCATGGCGGCGAACCTTCTGATATGGGCGGTTTTCCTTCTTATTTTTAGAGGAATGCTCTTTCAAGGTTTTCCCGGTACCTATCTTTTCAAAGGCGGCATGTTTTATCTGCTTTTTTCTCTTTCTTTGATGCAGCTTTTCATGGGCATATGGTCCTTGGTTTTGTATTTGAATGCCCTTGCCGAGGTGCAAGGATTTTCTATGGGCAAGGCCATTCTCAATCTCCTGATTGCTGGCGTGGCCTTGATGGCGGCTTTCTCAATTGTAAGTTTGATTGTCTTTTGGGGGAGCCATCTAGCAGTGAAGGGTTTTTTGGCAATTTAGGAGGAAAGATGAAATTCGGTTTTTGCTTTGTTTGGATCGTGTTGATTGCTGCGAACTCTCTTTTTGCTGCCGATTGGCGCGAATTTCAGGGATCTGCCAACTCTTTCAAAGTTCTTTTGCCGGCAAATCCCAACCACTGGCATAACCAAATGCGTGTGAAAGATGCCCATGACATGCTCAACTATGATGTATACGTTGCCGGCAAAGATCCCGAAGCGATGTATATGATGTTAATCGCCGATTTCCCCAAAGAGCTAAGTCAAGCCCAAGAGACGTTGAGTATTGAAGGGTTTATGCGCGGCGTTCTCAAAGACAAAGAGGAGAGTCGCTTATTATTTATCGACTCTCTCAAGGTGCAAGGCCACGCAGCGATGGATTTTCTCATGAAAGGCAAGCTAGATCATTTTTTCAAAGGACGTGTGATTGCCGCCTCGAAGAAACTTTATCTCTTAACTGTGGAATGCTCTTTAGAGAACTTTAATGAAACGGATTACAAAACATTCGTGAATTCTTTTGTTTTGCTGCCCTGAAGCGCATTGTAGTGCCCCAGCATTCGTGAATATTCCTTTGTTCTTTCTTCTGCCGAGAGTTCTTTTACAGAGGAAAGAGTTCGTCCCTTTTTTTCTTCTTTTTGCACGCAAAGGTGGGCCGAAGCAAAACTGGCTACTTGGACAAAATGGGTGACGGCAAAAATCTGCTTTTTCTCCGAAAGTTCTTTTAATTTTTCTCCGATGATTGTTGCCGTGGTCCCGCCCACGTTGGCATCGATTTCGTCAAAGAGCAATAGGGGTGTGCGGTTTTTTTCGGAAAGAAGGATTTTTAGGGCAAAACAGATCCGGGCGACCTCTCCTCCGCTTGCACAAAGGGAAAGCGGGGCTGTTTTTTCTCCCGCATTTGCCTTGAGGAAAAAGAGGGCATCTTCATCGCCCTTTTCGCCGCGCTCTTTCTGTTGTAAAAAGATCGTGAATGCAGCCTTTTCCATGTTTAAAAGAGGCAGCTCTCGCGCCATCTTTTTTTCGAGGTCCAGGGCGGCTTTTTTTCGTTTTTCTGATAAAAGTGCGGCTGCGGCAGTGCACTTTTTTCGAAGGAGAGACGATTCTTCTTGAAGATTGCTGATGCGATCTTCGAGCCTCTCGAAAGATTGGAGGCGCTCTTTGGCTTGGGCTTGGAAAAGGAAAAGCGCCTCTTCGCTCTCTCCATATTTTCTTTTGATTTTGAAGATATGGCACAAACGCTCTTCGATTTGGCAAAGGCGGTCCAAAGCAGTGTCCTGCCGCCCTTGAAATTGCCGCAGGGAATAAAGGAGCTCTTCGATCTCCACAATTGCGTTTTGCAGGTGGAGGAGATTGTCATTTAAGGTGGGGGAGATATCGGCGATGGACGCGAGAAGAGAGTGGATGTTTTTGAGCTCGGGCAAAAGAGAAGGGGAGGCATCCGAGAGCCGGTCAATAATGGCATGGATTTTTTCTTCCACCTCTTGGGATCTTCGCAGAATTTTTTCTTCCCGGCAGAGCGCCGCATCTTCTTGTGGTTTCAGGGCAAGATCATCGATTTCTTGCAGGGCGTTTTTGATCCGCTCTTCCTCCTCTTCTTTTTTTTCTCTTTGCACAAGTGCTTCTGCTAACTGCCGCTCCATTTCTTTTGTTTTGGCCCATAGAGAGGAAAAGGCCTTTGCCTCCTTTTCTAACGAGCCGAAAAGGTCCACGATCTGCAGTTGACAGGAAGAAGAAAGGAGCTCTTTGTGCACATGCTGTCCTACCCTTTCGGCAAGAGTTTTTCCAAGCGTTCGAAGAAAAGAGAGCGAGCTATTTTGATCGTTAATAAAAATGCGGCTTTTCCCCGAGTCGGAAAATTCTCGGCGGATCCAAAGCTCGCCTTGGAATTCAATCCCTTCTGCTTGCAAACACTCTTGGGCATATGGGTTGTTGGAGATCTCGAAGAGCGCTTCCACCACTCCGATAGACTCTCCTTCGCGCACCGGATTTCCCTCGGCTTTTTCTCCTAAAATCCATCCCAAAACGGAAAAAATAATGCTTTTTCCTGCGCCCGTTTCTCCGGTCAGGATCGTAAGGCCGCTCTTCCAGGAAATCTTGAGAGAATCAAAAAGGAGGATGTTTTTCAGTTCAAGGTGGCGCATCATGGCTGGAGCAAAACTTCGTCTTTAGTTTTGAAATGAAGCTTGGCCACCTCGTCGAGGATTTGCGGGCCTTTCTTGCGCACAAGATTCTTTCCGGCTTCGATGACGATGGAAGAGGCCCCCTTCGGCAGGGGCATGTCCACTTTTTCACTCAGCTGCTTGAGCCCATCGAGGAAAGCAGATCTTGCTAAAATGGAGGCTCCGGCAACGACCAGGTCGGATTCGGCTTTCGTCCTCTGTTCGACATGAAGGGAGAGCTGTTTTCTCTCCAGCATGGACTCCAGAACTCTTTTATCGGCAAATTGATCGATGATGGCGCGATTACATAAGCTCTTTTCCGAAAGCTCTTCCAAAACGGTGGCGTGCCCCCAGGCAAGGAGGGCGTTCAAGTTTTTGAAGCGCTGGTAGAGTTCGTTATATTTGTGGGGGAATAGACGAATGATGGTATGAGGATATCCTTTAAGCCGCTCTGCGATTTTCAAAATGACGCTATCGGATATCTTCTTACTATCGCGCACGCCCAGCGTTAAAAGGTTTTTGATGCCCTCGGCATCTGCAAAGAGCCCTGCAATGCAAAGAGGGCCAAAAAAATCCCCTTTGCCCGCCTCATCTACGCCCATGTGAGGAGTGAGATCGAGAAGCGCCTCGGGATGGGTGTATTGAAAATTTTTCAAGATTTCGGGCTCTAGGTAGAATTCAATGAAGGCATCTTTATCTTTTCCTTGCACGACAAGGGAGCCCGATTCATAAAGGATGCAGACGACCTTGTCTTTTTTTGCAGAAAAAATGGTGTAGGGCGGCGTTGAAAAAACAAATCCCTGATGGGTAAGGTCTTGGATGAGCTTTTCCTTTAGGGAAAGGTCTATGGTTGCAGTAAAGGTCGCCGGTTTTGTCATAAATTCCTTCATTTTGATTTAATCAGTTTCCTGAAAAAAAAGACAAGCAAGATGTTCGGTTGTGAAAAATCCGTCCAGTTCCTAAGATAGGATAAAAAATAGGGTTTGATATGCCGACGATTGAGATGAAAAAATTGGGTGATCTGTTTCGCATGAAGAGGGAAGAGATGCATTTGACATTGAAAGAGGTGGAAAATGCAACGTCCATTCGCATGAGCTACTTGCAGGCGATCGAGGAAGGAAAGATCGGTCAGTTTTTATCTCGTGTTTATGCGATTGGATTTGTGCGCCAATATGCGACTTTTTTAGGATTTGAGGCCGATCGTATCATGAAAGAAAATCCGGAGGCTTTTAAGCTCCCTTTAGAAAAACAGGAGTTTGCTTATGGCATCGGAACGCTGGATATCCGCGGCGGGCCCCATGGGGGAGTGAAATGGCTTCCCAACATTTTATGGATGGGACTAGGTCTTTTTGTTTTGATTCTTGCCTGGTTTTTTGCAAAATTCTTGGGAATTTTTTGAAGAATATTTTCTATTTATAGAAAAAAAATAAAAAATTCAACCATATCTTGCATATAAAATTTTCCCCTTTTATGATGCCATAAAGATAAAGGTGTATCTAAAGATATGGGGACTCAAGTACTCGGTGATTATCATCTCCTCAAAAAATTGGGAGAGGGAAGTTTTGGCTCTGTATATTTGGCCGAGCATCGCTTCATCAAGAAGCGTCTTGCCGTCAAAGTGCTTCATGAAGATCTTTTAGCGATCCCGAATTTTATCGAACATTTTGAAGAAGATGTGGGGCTTCTCGCCACTTTGGACCATCCCTCGATCATCAAAATTCATAATATTTCCAAAGCCGACAATCGCTATTTTCTTGTGATGGACGTAGCGTGCGATGAGCTGGGCGAGGTGATGAATCTTGAGCATTTTTTGGCAGACAGGGCCAAGGTTCTTCCCGAAAGAGAGCTGGAAGCTATTTTACGCCAGCTAGCATCGGCTCTGGACTATGCGCATAGCATTCCCTTTCATAACGAATATCTAGTCCACCGCGGCATCAAACTATCCAATATCCTTGTGGATGCAAAGGGCCAGCTGAGAGTTTTTCTTTCTGACTTTGGACTTTCCCGCCTTCTTGGAGACGGCGTGATGCTCCAGAGGTTTTATGAAAAAATGCTCTCTTCCTCCTCCCCATTCGATCCTGCTATGCACAATGTTTTTTTAAACCACTATTCCTTTTTATCACCCGAGCAAAAAGCCCTGCATCCACATGAAAAAATCTCTTCGAAAAGCGATGTGTATGCGTTTGGCGTTTTGGCCTATTATCTCATCGCCCGTAAATTTCCCGAGGGCTACTTCGAAATGCCTTCAAAGATAGCCCCCGAATATAATCTCAATTGGGATCTTTTCATCTGCAAATGTTTGCAGCGCGATGCGAAAAAAAGGCCCGAGTTTCTTTTAGATGCTTTGAACTCCTCGCTTTCTACTTCCGCAAGCGACTCTACCTCCCTAACAGTGCTTTCTTGGGAAGAGGTGGAAAAGAAGGTGGAAAATGCCATGCAGATGTCCTTTGAATTTTCTTCCGACTGGGAGACCCCTCAGCCCAAGCCCTCCATGGATGCGGAAATGGACCGGCCACATCAGCTAAAGCCCATCATTCGTCCGCAGGAGATCGAGCGGCCGCAATATGAAATGGATCCCGGAGCGGTTTTTCACAAAGATTTGAACGTTTCTTTCTACAAACCAAAAAAAGTGGAAGTAAAGGAAATCGAACCTCTTTTGACCGAAATGGTGATCATCCCCGGAGGAAGTTTTTTCCGCGGAAGCAACAATGGGGCGCGCGATGAGATGCCCCGGCATAAAGTGACGATTTCCAGCTGCGCGATGGACATTCACCCTGTGACCAATGAACAGTTCGTCCGATTTTTGGATGCGATGGGAGGGGAAAAAGACAGCAACAACAATGATATCATCCGTTTGCGCGACTCGCGCATCAAGAAAAGCGGAGGAAAGATCAGCATCGAATCGGGTTATAGCAAACATCCCGTTGTCGGCGTCACCTGGTATGGAGCGTCGGCCTATGCAAAATGGATCGGCAAACGCCTCCCTACAGAAGCCGAGTGGGAAATCGCAGCAGGAGGGGGGTTGGAAAACAATATTTATCCCAGCGGCGCAGACATCGACCACACCCAGGCGAATTTTTTCAGCTCCGACACCACATCCGTGATGAGCTATCCTGCCAATGGCTATGGCCTTTACGATCTTTCCGGCAACGTCTATGAGTGGTGCCAGGATTGGTATGCTTATAATTATTATGAAACCTCGATCCAAGAGCCTGAAAATCCCAAAGGGCCCCATCAAGGGGTCTATCGCGTTCTTCGCGGAGGCTGTTGGAAAAGCTTGAAAGAAGACCTGCGCTGTTCCCATCGTCATCGCAATAATCCCGGAGCTGTCAACGGCACCTATGGATTTCGTTGCGCAGCTGACGTGTCTTAAAGATCGGTTCCGATGAAGATCCTTTTGCTTTTAGCGAACTTGTAGGAGCGACTTGAATTGTTCCACTTCACTCGCCATTTCGATTGCATCTTCTAGCTGAAGGCAAGAAGAACCTTATCCGCAGCTATTTACGCAACAAATCTCCCAGGCAAAACCCCAATTTCTTCTTGGGCAATTAAATTCTTGTTGTTCAAAATTTTTTTTCTAATGTTTGTGGTTTTTTTAATTGTTTGTAATTATTGCAAATTATATGATAATTAAAAATTTCCAAAAAATGGTAGATATGTCCGGAAGTGTTTTAGGGCCGTGGGAATGGGCAGAAATTTGTCATCAGTCGACTATTCGATCGATCTTTAAATTAGGAGCGGTGAGTCATGAAATACGAGAGCGTATCACTCCTGCTCTGCCTCAAATAATTCAGAGAACCCGACAGGCGTTGAATGGAATCTGTCTTTTTTCTCCTTTGCGGAGAGAACAGCCGAACAATCATTTTTATTATAGGGGATTTCTTGCTCAGATGATAAAAAGAATCCAATCCTCTCCAGCTCTCAAGAAAGTTCTAGATTCGCGGCTTGACGATTTGGACGCAATGGTTCAAATAGTGAAGGATTGCGATCTTGTTAAAGTTTTTGAACCGAATCTTCCTCCGGAAATGAGTTGTTTAATGGAAGGAAAAAAGTGCATTTCTGAAAAAGCGCGAGTTGTTCGAGAATTTCTGCGACAGAATGTCGTTTATTTCTCTGAAGTTACCGAAATGCAGCTGAATAACCGAGGTCTTACTTCTATTCCTTTGGAATTGATTGAATATTGTCCCAACTTGCAAGAGCTGGGTCTTTCGTCCAATCAAATCCAAGTCGTTCCAGAAGCGATAGGAAAGTTGAAGCATTTGAAGGTGTTGCAACTTTCGCGCAATGCGATCCAAGAATTTCCTGATGTCGTAGGCAGTCTAGAAAATTTGGAATTATTAAATCTTGCACACAATAGAATTCCTGAAATACCTGATGTCATTGGAAATCTCACCCATTTGAAACATCTGAATTTGTTTGACAACAAAATCCAAAAAATTCCCGATGTCGTTGGAACCCTTGGAGGCTTGGAATGGCTTCTTCTTCACAAGAATCAAATTGAAATCATTCCGAAAATCATGAAAAATCTTGAGCATTTGGTTGCCTTAAATCTTTCGTTAAATCGAATCCAAGCTGTTCCTCCGGAGGTTGAGAGAACGCTGGACCATTTACGATGGGTGGCTCTTGTTGATGATCCCATCGCAACTTCTGTCGCAGCAGTCAGGTAGTGCGCTCTCTTTTTCCCGGACATTTGGGAATTCTGAAAATTTCTGGAGATAGAAATTTTTTCTACGAAAAGATATCCTATTCTTATTAGCGTAATCAGTATGACCAATATTGGTTTAGAGAATCGATTATATCGTTTATAATTTCATTCTAAAAGATTTCCCTGTTTTTCTCGCCATTTTTTAAAGCCATGTAAAGTGGAGACTAATTGAAGGGTTTTTTCACGTTTGCAATCATCGCATGTTGGATGGGACGATTATTGGGATAGGTTCTTTTGGAATGTACAATTCTGTTTTCTGGAAAAAGAAATTTTTTACTGGTTTTTTGGAAAATGGCAAATATCCTTTTTTTTGGTATCCTCTTGGGAAAAAGAGAGTTTTGGACATGAAATTGATCCTTGCAAAGCCTAGGGGCTTTTGCGCCGGAGTGGTGCGCGCGATTGAAATTGTCGAAAGATCGCTTGATCGATTCGGCGCGCCCGTTTACGTTTTTCATGAGATCGTCCATAACCGCCACGTGATCGAGAAGTTGAGGAAGAGGGGCGCTGTTTTTGTGGAGCATCTGGATCTGGTTCCTGAGGGCTCTTATCTTATCTATTCAGCGCATGGAATTTCTCCCGATGTGCGTTTGATTGCAAAAAAAAAGAAGCTGATCGAGATCGACGCTACCTGTCCGCTTGTGACGCGCAACCACTCGGCCGTCAAACGGTTTGCCAAGAGGGGATTCTCTATTCTCTTGATTGGACACAAAAAACATATTGAAGTGGTGGCAACCGCTGCCGAATGTCCGCATTCCGTGTCCATCATTGAATCTTTAGACGATGTGGAGAGGCTCTCTTTTTCGCCAAGCGAGAAGCTCTTTTATTTAACCCAAACGACACTGAGCATTGATGAGGCAAAAGAGATCGCGTTTGCTCTAAAAAAGAGATTTCCACAGGTTCAGACCCACCCGGAGACGTCGATTTGCTATGCCACCGCCAATCGCCAAATGGCCTTCAAAAACATTTTGAAGCAAGCAGACCTTGCCCTGGTTGTCGGAGATCCCAAAAGCTCTAATTCCAACCGCCTGAGCGAAATTGCCTCGAAAGCAGGAAAGCCAAGCTATCTGATCAATGATCCGAATGATCTTCAAAAAGAGTGGCTGCATGGCGTTTCTTGCATCGCTATGACTGCCGGGGCATCGACTCCGGAAGAGATTGTGCAAAAATCCATTGAGCGTCTCTCTTTCATGGGACTGCGTTCGGTCGAAGAGGTCTGCTTTCAAGAAGAAGCCGTCTTTTTTTCCATTCCTTCGATTCTCTTTGAGTGACACAAAACAAAATGGGACGGCTGAACTTCTTGAAAGGAGAGTGGTTGTTCCTTGCAGAGAGCATCGCCGAGAGAACAGCGAGGGAAAAAGGGACAGCTATGGGGCGCGTTTTTTTCTACAATCGTTTCTTTTTTTTCTTTGCCTCCCGTCATGGTTTTAAACGAGGAAAGCAGAAGCTTGGTATAGGGGTGGCGTGGGTAGGCAAAAAGCTGATGGGCCGGCGCTACTTCTACAAGGCGTCCTCGATAAAGAACTCCCATTTTCGTCGCGATTTTTTTTGCCAAAAAAAGATCGTGGGTGATCAAAAGGGAGGTGAGATGCTTCTTTTGATGAAGGGAGAGAAGCAGAGAGAGGAGCTGCTCTGCGGTTGGTAGATCGAGCGAGGATGTGGGCTCGTCTAAAATCAAAAAGGTAGGCTCTAAAATCAAAGCTCGGGCAATGCCCACTCTTTGGCTCTGTCCGCCGCTGAGTTCATGGGGATATTTTTTCAAAAGAGAGGGGCAAAGAGAGATCTCTTCGAAAAGGCGCAAGATTTTCTCTTCTCTTTCATTTTTGCTAAGAGATGTGTGGATGATGAGCGGCTCTTCTAGAATTTTGCAAATAGACATCTGCGGATCTTGGCAAAATTGGGGGTCTTGAAAGATCATTTGCACTTTTTGTCTATAGGACAGGAGCGGCTTTTGCTGCAGCTGGAGGATCGATTTTCCTTCAAAAAAAATGTCTCCCGATGTCGGAGAAAAGAGTTTGGCGATGAGTTTGGCAAGCGTGGATTTTCCCGACCCGCTTTCGCCGACAAGGCCAAAAATTTCTCCCGTGCGAATCTCAAGCGAGACGTTGTTGAGAGCGAGCGTTTGAAAACTGCTCGAAGAAAAATTTTTACTGATGTTGCGAATAGAAAAAAGAGACTCTGTCAGATCACCCCGAGGAGGAGTTTCCGGATGAGAAAAAAAATGAGCCGATGCAACGAGCCTTTTCGTGGCTGGGTGCCGGGGGGAAGAGAAGATCTTTTGGGTTGGCCCCTCTTCAACGATTTTTCCCTGATGCATGACGATTGTTCTTTGGCACATTTCGCGCACTAAGGCCAAGTGGTGGGAAATCAGGAGGAGGGAGAATCCCCGTTTTTTTTGCAGCATTTGAAGAAGGGAGAGAATCTGATTGCTCGTTGTGATATCAAGCGCCGTTGTGGGCTCATCGGCAACGATGAGATCGGCTTTTTGCGCGAGAGCCATTGCAATGGTGATTCGTTGCAGCATGCCGCGGCTGAGTTCATGGGGATATCTATGAAAAATCTTTTCAGCGTTTAATAGATAGACCTCTTCCAAGAGAGAAAGGGCCTCTTTTTGGGCAGCTTTCGAGGAAATGTCTTGTTGTAAAAGGAGAGATTCTCTGAGTTGATAGCCCACTTTTATCGTGGGATTGAGCGCAAGAAGCGGGTCTTGAAAGATAAAGGCGATCGAGGAGCTTCCCTCCTCCCGGAGGGGCTTTCCTTTGTAGAAAATTTGCCCGGAAATTTCCTTCTCCCTACGCGCTTGGCGAGGAAGAAGCGCTTCAATCAAGCTGGTTTTTCCGCATCCCGATTCTCCAATGAGGGCAAGGCTCTCTTGAGCGTATAGAGAAAAAGAGGCCTCTTCGACGGCTCTGCGGGAGAGGGGATCGTTTGGATAGAAAACGGAGAGATTCTCGACCTGTAAAAGCGTCATATCGGCTCGAGTGTTGAGGGATCATAATATTTTCTGAGCGATTCGCCTAAGAGATTGAATCCAAAAATTGTGATGGTCAGAAGAATGGCCGGGAAGAAAATTCTCCAGGGAAAATAGCGAAGGCTTCCAAGACCGTCATTGAGCATCACTCCCCAGCTGGAGAAGGGCGCTTGAATCCCTACCCCTAAAAAGCTCAAAAAAGCCTCGGCAATGATCGCCGATGGGATGTTGAGCGTTAGCGTGACAAAGATCGGTCCTGCCGCGTTGGGAATCAGGTGGGTGAAAAGTATGCGGCTTTTCGATGCGCCCAGAGATTCTGCTGCCAAAATAAAGGGCAGTTCTTTGACTTGCAATAGATGCCCCCGAATGATCCGTGCCATGGTGATCCAGCCGGTCAGAGCAATCGCGCTCAATATGGTGAAAAATCCCGGACCTAAAAAAAGCGTCAATAAGAGAACCATGAGAAGGGAGGGCAGTGATTGCAAAATATCGCAGCTTCTCATCAAAAACTCATCCAGTTTCCTTCCGTTTAGGGCGGCAATGCTGCCCCAGAGAACGCCGATGAAAAGATCGATCAAAACGGCGGAAAGGGCAACGCTAAGGGAGATCCTAGCTCCGATGGCGCTTCTGATAAAAAGGTCTCTTCCTAATTCATCCGTTCCAAACCAAAAGGAGGAAGAGGGAGGCTCATTGGCTTTGTCGAGATGGATTTGATCATATGAATAATTGCTACAGAAGGGGACAAAAAGGGCGAAAGCCAGTATGGCGCAAAGGAAGAAAAAAGCAATTTTTACCTGCCAAGAGCCGATGAGCGAATGTTTTTTATTCATGACCCATCCTTTGTCTTGAGGCGCGGATCGAGGAAAAGGCTCAAAAGGTCAAAGAGGAAAACACAGAGGAGCAAAAGGGAAGAGTAGAAAACGGTCAGGCCTAAAATCGTAGTGTAGTCGCGGCTGGCGATGCTTTTGACCATCCACTGGCCGAGGCCGGGGAGTGCAAAGATCTTTTCAATGACAAAACTTCCCGTCAGAATATGGGCTAAAAGCGGCCCTAAATAGCCAAAGAGGGGAAGCAGGGCATTGCGCAGGGCATGACGAAAAAAAACTGCAAATGGAGACAGGCCCTTGGCATAGGCAAGTTTGATATAGTCTTGCTGAAAAATGCCGATCAGCCGGTCGCGGATCAGTCGTGTGATATAGGCAGTGGGGAGAAAAGAGAGGGAAAGAGAGGGGAGAAAGGAGGAGAGATAGCCGTCGAACCGTGCGAGGGGAAAAATGTGCCAGTGAATGGCAAAGATGTGCTGTAAAAGCGTGGCTAAAAGAAATCCCGGCAGAGAAATTCCCGCAAAAGAGAAAAGGAGGATGGCCAGATCGATTTTTTTTTGATGAAAATAGGCGGCAAGACTTCCTAGAGCAACTCCTAAAAAAAGGGAAAGGACAAAGGCTTGCAAGCCAATGAGGGCAGAGATAGGAAAACCTGTTCGGATAATGTCTGTTACATGCTTATTTTCATAGACGAAGGAGGGGCCGAAATCCAATGTAAGGCATCCCAAGAGGTAGCTGCCATATTGAAAAAAAATATTTTTATCTAGGCCATAATAGGCGTAAAGCGCTTGTTTGATCTCTTTTCGCACCCCTTGCTCTTCGTCAAACGGATCCCCGGGCAGACTTTTCATCAAAAAAAAAGTGAGCGTCATGACGAAAAATAGAGAAAAGGAAAGGGAAAGAAATTTTTTTGCGATAAAAAAAATTTTAATTTTGACAGACTCTTTCAAAAAAAAACCATCATGCATGTTTGATTTTACCCTTCATTTTTGAGGTAAAAAGTAGTATAATAGATCGAACGAATTTTTAGGAGATTGATGAAGATTCATTTCACCAGTTTGGGCTGCTCCCGCAATCTTGCCGACACCGAAAAAATGATGCAACTTCTTTGCTGTGATGGGCATGAGATGGTCTCCGCGATCGCAAACGCCGACCTCGTCCTCCTGAATACTTGCGGATTTTTAAAGAGCGCAAGGAAAGAGGGAAGAGAAGTTTTAGAACGGATTCTGGCAGAGAAAGCGCCGTCTGCTTTTCTCATCGTTGCCGGCTGCATGATTCCCTTGCACCAAAAAGAATTGGAAGAGGCCTTTGGACAGAAGATCGACCAATTTCTCTCTCCAAAAGAGGAGGAAAATATTGTCGATGCAGTGCGCAGATTGGAAACGAAAAGAGAGAAGAGATGCTTTCTTGCCAAAAGTGAAAAAAGGCTTTTTACGACGAACCATTTTGCCTACTTAAAGATTGCGGACGGCTGTCAAAAACAGTGCTCTTATTGCATCATTCCAAAGATTCGCGGCCGTTTGAAAAGCCGAGGCGAAGAAGAGATTTTAGAAGAATTTAACCGGATCCTTTCCCTTGGCGTTTTTGAAATTATCTTAGTGGCCCAAGACCTTGGCGATTTCGGGAAGGACCGCGGAGAAAAAAGGGCGCTCGTTTCTTTGCTGCAAAAAATGCTCCAATCGAAAAAAGATTTTTGGATTCGCCTTTTATACCTCTATCCGGATGAAATAGATGAGGATCTTTTATCTCTGATGCAATCAGATACGCGCATCTGCCCCTATTTTGACCTGCCCATCCAGCATATCAATACCCGCATTCTTTCCCTTATGAAACGCTCTTCTTCCAAACAAAAGATCATCGAGTCGATCGAGAAGCTACGCCACTCTTTTCCCGACGTTTCCCTTCGAACGAGCCTTATGGTGGGCTTTCCCTCGGAAACGGAAGAGGAGTTTCAAGAACTTTGCCATTTCATCCAAACGGCTCAATTGGATCAGGTCGGGATTTTTCGCTATTCGAATGAAAAAGAGGCGCTCGCGTCTTCTTTGCCGGGCCAGATTCCTGAATTGATCAAGAAGAAAAGAGAGCGGGTTTTGTCGTCTATTCAATGGGAAATCGTAGAGAGGAAAAATCATCAAAAGATCGGAAAAAAGACGATGGCTCTTGTAGAAAAATTGCACCCGGAATCGCCCTATTTAGCAATGGCCCGCTCGCAGATGCAAGCACCTGAGGTGGACGGAGTTATTCTGATCAACGATATTGGTCCGATCGAGTCGTTTGGAAAAATCTACCCGGTTGAGATTACGGGATGTGCGGGATACGATCTGATAGGGCAGGTCATAGTAGATAAAAAACACGGGAAGAAACGATGATCTCAAAAGACAATAGCTCCAATGATTGCAATACATCAAAAGAGCATTCTTTAAGAGAACACGTTGCCTCTTTTTTTCACCGATCGGCACGACTCCAGGCCCATCTTTTCTGGTGGTATACGGAAAAGTTTTTTTCTCATTTCTTTTTTGCCAAAAAAGAGAGGCGCTCTCTCATTGAAAAAATCAAGCGGTGGACCAAGCGATGTTTTTTGATTGCCTTGGCCTTGCCCCTTCTTTCTTGGACCCTTCTGCTTGCAGAGACCGAGCTTTTGACCCGCATTTCCGCCCACATGGTCGCCCAAAAATCCTTTCACTATCTTCGAGGGAGCCATCCGGAAAAAATCTTGAAGAGAGGCGGCCCCATCACTCTTTTTAGCTTGAATACCTGTTTTGTGCATGGCGGCTTTTCCTACTTGTATGGGGGAGTGGCCCCTTGGCCTCAGCGCGTAGAGGGGATCATTGAGAATATCCAAGAAAAGAATCCCGATGTTCTTTGTCTTCAAGAGGTCAACGACCTCGAAGCTTGCTATCGTTTATACCAGGCGCTGAAAGATCAATATGCTCACTTTTATTTCCATATGGGTTCTAAAATTTTGTCTCAAAGTAGCGGACTTTTTGTTGCGAGTAAGTTTGCCATCGAAGAGCCCTCTTTTAAGGCCTTCGACGAGATTCCCGGAGTACAAAAAATGGTGAACAAAGGATTTTTCGATTGCAAAATCCTTTCGGAGGGCAAGGTGGTTGCGCATCTTTTTACGACGCACCTCAGCCCATCCAACGATGACCGTCTGCCCACTTTGGAAGAGAAGGAAATAAGGCAGAAAGAGATCGCCATGATCTTTGCAAAGATGCACGCTTGTTCCAAAGAGACTCCTCTGATTTTTGCCGGAGATTTCAATATGGCAAGAGAAAATGAAGAATCTTTGGCCTTCAAAGGGTTTTACGATCTTTTCCCAAAAGGAGAAAAGAGCAGTGCAACGGCTTTATTGAAGCAAGCTTTGCGGGCGCACTCCGAGCGAGAAGTTCTGGAAGCGAAGCGTGCCCATTCCGAATTTGCCATTGATTACATCTTATTTAAGTCTGAAAAATCACATTGCAAGGGGAAAATCTCTCTTGTCAAGTCTTATGATCTTAAGGATCCAAATCCAACAATTGGAGCTCTTTCCGATCACCATGCACTTTTTGCTACCCTCTATCTATCTCTAAAGTCATAGGATGATCCGTCCCGTTTTTTTCTCTTTTTGAAGGGCCTCGCTCGCCCAAAGGCGAAAGAGAGATCCCGCTACAAAGACACTGATGTAGCATGCTGTTTTGAGTCTCTTGGCTGTTTGTCAGAGGAATAATTTGTGATGGGAAGAAAAAAGGGAGCCTTGCGGCTCCCTTGATTGCTTTATAAGAACTTTGAAAGTATGGCCAAGAGGAGAAGTGCGACAATATTGGTAATTTTAATCATGGGATTAATGGCGGGCCCGGCCGTATCTTTATAAGGATCGCCAACGGTATCTCCCGTAATTGCTGCCCGGTGGGCCTCCGATCCCTTGCCGCCTAAATTTCCCGCTTCGATATATTTTTTCGCATTATCCCAGGCGCCGCCGCCGCCGGTCATGGAAAGTGCCTGAAAGAGTCCTGTGACCACTACTCCAAGAAGCATCGATCCTAAAGAAACAAGGGCCGGTTTCGTGCCCGCAATCCAATAGATGCTAAAATAGAGCAAGATCGGAGCGAGAACGGGCAGGATGGAAGGGATGATCATCTCCTTGATTGCCGCCTTTGTCAACATGTCGACGGCTTTTTTATAATCGGGAAGTGCGGTTCCTTTCATGATGCCCGGTATTTCCTTGAATTGTCTTCTTACTTCAATCACGACGGAAGCGGCTGCGCGGCCGACCGACATCATGCTCATAGAAGCAAAAAGATAGGGCAGGAACCCCCCAAAGAAGAGACCGATCACAACATAGGGATCTTGCAAAAAGAATTGCGTTTGTAATTTGGGAAAGTAGAAATGAAGATCTTCGATATAGGCTGCAAAAAGAACAAGGGCCGCAAAAGCTGCAGAAGCAATTGCATACCCCTTAGTCACCGCTTTCGTAGTATTTCCGACAGCGTCGAGAGCATCGGTCACTTCGCGCACCTTTGAAGGAAGGTTGGCCATTTCTGCAATCCCTCCGGCATTGTCGGTGACAGGGCCATACGCATCGAGGGCGATAATCATGCCGGCAAGCGCGAGCATGCTGGTGGCTGCAATTGCAACGCCATAAAGCTCGGCATTGAGATAGGATATTAGAATGCCTGCCGAAATGACAAGCACCGGAAGAACGGTAGATTCAAGAGAGGTGGCAAGTCCCTGAATGATGTTGGTGCCATGTCCTGTGATTGAAGCCTTTGCAATGTTTTTTACCGGGCGGAACTTTGTGGAGGTATAATATTCCGTGATCCAGATCAGAAGGCCCGTGACGACCATTCCCGTAAGGGCGCAATAGAAGAGGTTCTTTCCGGTAAACGCTATATCGTGGATTTGAAAGGAGGAAGAGAATCCTAGCCAAAGATGGATTAAAAGGGCAATGGCGCCGGTAGAAATAATGGCCGAGGCAACAAATCCTTTATAAAGAGCTGCCATGATGTTTTGTTTCTTTCCCAGACGCACAAAAAACGTGCCCAAAATGGAAGAGAGAATGCAAACGCCTCCAATCGCAAGGGGAAAGAGAATCATCAATTCCTGGACCGCCTCCGTAAAGAAGATTTTCCCCAGGAGCATCGTTCCGACAATCGTCACAACATAGGTTTCAAACAGGTCCGCCGCCATTCCTGCGCAGTCGCCAACATTGTCTCCGACGTTGTCGCTGATTACGGCTGGGTTGCGAGGATCATCTTCGGGAATGCCCGCTTCAATTTTCCCCACAAGGTCGGCTCCCACATCTGCGCCTTTTGTGAAAATACCTCCTCCCAAGCGTGCGAATATGGAGATCAATGAGGCGCCGAAACTCAGCGCAACGAGGGCTTCAAAAATCTTGCGCTCTTCCATCGCGAGTTGCTTCAGAGTGAAGTAATAAAGAGTGATGCCCAAAAGAGCAAGGCCTACGACGAGAAAACCGGTAATGGCGCCTGATTTGAAGGCAATGGCAAGTGCCGGTTTCAATCCTTTTCTGGCCGATTCCGCAGTTCGAATATTGCCGCGGACGGAAATGTTCATGCCAATGTAGCCCGCCAGTGCGGATAGAACGCTACCGACCACAAACCCGATGCCTACAAGGGGGCCGAGTTGCCAGGAAAGAAGCAGGCAGACGATCAGTCCAACAACCGAAATGACCCGGTATTGTCTGTTGAGATAGGCCGAGGCGCCTTCTTGAATGGCCCGTGCAATTTTTTGCATGGCTTCGGTGCCTGTTTTTTCAGAGAGAACTGAGCGGATTAAGAGGCCGCCATAGAGAAGGGCCGCAAGTCCGCATGAAATTAAAAATGAATAAATATTGAGCATTTTTCTATTCCTTGGTTTCAAGTCGCTGAAAATAATAGGGTTCCATCGATGTAAAAGAGGAGCAACGAGGAATTCCCAGCATATTTTAAAAATCATATAGAATCAAAAGATTCCTCTCTATGGAAAATTTTTCTGTCCTACCCAACTTTTTGTCCTATTTTTTGAATGACCAAAAAAAGCAGGCCGCCATTGTTCGACAATCTCATTGGGAAAAAGGAGCTTGAATGGTAAAATGTTAGGCCGGAAATGGAAATAAGATGTCTTCTTGTCCTAGTTCTTGTCATTGTCCTTGCCATAGAGAAACGAGCGTGCGCTATCCTACCTGGCGGGCAAAAGAGATAAATGGATCTCTTGGATGGTTAAAGAATTTTGAGGTGAATCGCTACTTCGAATGGTTGGCTGAAGTTCATACATGTTGGAAAAAAATGCTTCCCTGCAGCTGGATCGTCTATCACAGCGTGGCTCCGGATGATTACACAGAGCTTATGGAGGCGATGAGGCGAGTTTTCTATGTTTGCATGTTTTTTGCGTTTGTCTCTGCCTCCGCCATTTCTTTCGGAGTTTCATTTTTTGTTCTTCCTTGCATTCCTGTGATTGTGGATCTGACGCGTCTTGTCTACTGCTTGGTTTTCGAAGATGGGGAGATGGAGAGCGGCTGGGTGGAAAGCTATAACAAATCCCTGAACGTTTTTCATGATGCGTGGAAAAAGCAGCTTCCCTGCAGCTGGATTGTCTATCACTGTTTTGCTTTGTTGGATGATACGACCGACCTAATTGAGCTCATGAGCCGCATATCCTATCTGGCCCCCTTTTATATATATATCGCAACTTCTGCAGCCTCATTCGGCACCTCTTTCCTCCTTCTTCCCCTAACCCCTTTTTTCATCGACCTTACGAGGCTCGCTTGCCGGTGGGTCTGGAAAGGGGATTGAAGAGAAATCGTTCTGTTGGGGAAAACAATTGTTTTTCTTCTAAGTACGCATGAGGAGGGGGCTATTTGGGAATATTCATTTCTTTTTTCGCACATCCTTAAAAAATCATGGCAGATCCGAACTTCTCATCCTTTGCTACATAGAGAAAGTCCTTGAACATTTGGTCTTTTTGCCGTGACTTTTTAAGGA
Source organism: uncultured bacterium (assembly GCA_963716985.1). Taxonomy (GTDB): domain Bacteria; phylum Chlamydiota; class Chlamydiia; order Chlamydiales; family SM23-39; genus JAJZPH01. Next base: position 1,121,389 of record OY970323.1, read on the forward strand.
CGTACTTTCCAACGAGATTTTCGCAAGTGCTCATAAAACTGAGGTAAAAAACTTTAAGTTTCTTTGAGCCGCGAGGGAGCTCGCGACACGATTACTTGCGACAACCTGGGAATTTTACACAACCCGTTGATTCTGTCTTCAAGATATCCGAAAAAAGTGATTCCAAGCTTACAGCAAGTCTTTTTTAGGCTTACAAAAGTATCTCGACATTTTTGACCTTCTTCACTACGAGTCCCTCCAGATACTTTCCGCTTAACCACCATCTCTCGAGCATCGGTTTCGGTTCCATTATTGTGAAGGGGGGTGTCTGGTTTCTCTAATACCCTGAGCAATTCGTCCTTTTTTTCATAAGTTTTTGCCAGCTGTTTGTTTAGGGTGGGACTGATGGTTTTCTTTTTTGAGAATAAATTGTCAAAATTCTGCTCGAGAATCAATTTTAGGCTTTCAGAGGGCGCGAGTTTGTATTCCTGCAGCCCCTTGTATAAATCCCAAATTTCTCCCCGGACTTGCTCGATTGCTTTGCGTGTTGCTTCGTCAAAGGGAATGAGTTTTCGATAATGCCTCTCCTCATGGATCCAACATAAAGATCGAACGAAGACATTGAATTGCCCTGCATCATCTCCATGCACTCCAAGATCTCTTGGTATGCCATTTTCTATCAGGCTCGCGAATAGGGCGGCCTCGGTTACAAGTTTTATGTCGCTTTCTGACTTGATGTTTATTGCGAGTAAAAATTTCTCCCATTCTATTTGATTCATGGATCGATATCGGTCCTGCAAAAGGAGGTATCCTCCTAACCAACTCGAGGGTTTTAGGGTCTCAATGTAGTCTGCAGTGTCTTCATTGATAAGATATCGAGGAGCCGTCCCATGCAATATCTTGAGAAAATTTATGCGACTTTTGCTTTCTGTCGACACAATGTAGGTAAAATATTCGTTCCCTATGATCGTCGAGTAGCCATTATGCCCTCGGTGGCGAGCGCCGGTGTCGTCTACTTTTACTTGTCCTGTAGCTGCTATCCCCGCGGACAATAGCTCGTTCTTTTCCTGATGGAAGGCTTCCTTTCCTTGGATCAAAATATTGCTCAACTGTCCTTCGGAGATCAATACGCCAATTTCTTTCAACTGTGCAAACAGCAGAGGTTCTGTAATACGACAGCCATAATATTGGTGCAAAACGTAGCTGATCAATTGAGGGCCATAATGTCCCTGGATATTTTGCGGCAATTTACCTGTTAAGTAAGTGCCATCAGGCAATTGCCATCGCTCGAGTTGGTGAGTAGAGGAGCGGATTGCTCCGCTCCCCCCTCCTCAGAACCAGGACTTGCAGGTTTCCCGCATCCGGCTCCCGAACAGTCCTTTTAGGTTTTGATTACCTTAGGAGTTCCTATGATGCATTTGATTTTCCACTTCATTGGAAAGCCCACTTTTTCCAGAACTTTCTCGAATTTCTCCCAACTCATTTTCTTTCTGCCACCTTTCCTGTTGATCCATTTGAAGATAGCTCTTTCGCATTGGAAGATAAATCCGTTTACCGCTCTAGAGTTGTCGGTCACTGCATGATAGTTGATCCACCCTTTGATAATTGGCAGTATCTGTTGAAACATTATCAAGGTTTTCATGGCTTTATTCTCTTTCAGAAATTTTGATAATCCCTGAAGTTTCGAGTGCTTCCGATCTCCTCTGCTGCGGACTTTTAATCTCCAGAAGTTCCCTTTCTGCGCTTTTTCCCAGAAGAAGGTAAATCCCAGAAATTTGAAAACAGGCAGCTTTTGTTTCTTGGCCGCCATTTCTGCTATTCTTTTCGATCCCGAGGAGTGCAGATGCGACTTGTCTTCGTGAACCGCAAGTCCATATTTCTGCAACCTTTGGGTAAACGCTCTATAGAACCTTTCCGCATCTTCACTGCATTCGAATACAAATACCATATCATCGCAGAAACGAATCGGAAAGATCTTTCCCTTGAGATATGTTCGAATGGATTCTATCCAACTATCCACCACTTCATGTAGGTAGATATTTGATAAAATCGGTGAAGTGACCGATCCCTGTGGGCATCCGACTAAATTCTTTTGCACTACCCCATCGTTTGTGATGGTTTCTGCTTGCAACAGAATATGTATCAGCCTCAGGAATTTTGGATCGTTGATTTTCTTCTGTAGTATAGCCTCCATTTCCATATGTGGAATAGAGTTAAAATACTTCCGAATATCAATCTCCAATAGAGCGCCATCTTTGCACTCGTATACTGCTTGGTGCAAAGCGGTAATAGCATCATGGCAGCTTTTCCCGGGCCTATATCCAAAAGAACTCGGCAGAAAGAGCGGTTCATAGATTTTGTTCAAAATCTCTCCCGCTGCCATCTGCACCAATTTGTCCTCTATGCAGGATATTGCCAGAGGTCTTTTGCCTCCATCTGCTTTGGGTATTTCAACTATCTTTGATGGTTGTGGCGCATATTGCGCCCGATGCACTTTCGCAGCGAGCATTCGGAGATTTTCCTCCAGATTTTTGCCATATGCTTCTTTTGTTATACCATCAATTCCTACAGCTTTAGTTCCATCAAGCTGTGCAAATGCTCTCATCAGCATTTCCTCGTTGATAAGATGTCCCAGATTATTGAACACCAGATCATGATTTCCTGCCGAAAGATCTCCTATACGATCCAGCTTCATTGACACTGTATATCTGTCTTTGCTGTGTACAGACATTGTTTCCACCTTTTCGTTCGTTTCTGTTCTATCCACCCTTTGCTCCCCGATCGTTACTCGGTTCCTCGCTACTATGGTGGACTCCGCCATCCTTATCCCATCTTTGCAGTCTTACGTTCATGGCGCTTGAACCACAAATACTCCCTTCGGAGAGCAATAAGGACTTCCCAAGTTCCGTCACACTTCTCTACAAGCTCGCCAATGCTTAATATCCCGGTGCTTGATGATCGCAGGGTTTCGCCATTTTGACCCGCTTCCCATCTGTTGCCTGCTCCTAATACGAAAGTTTCGGCTTGCACGATATACCTCTCGAGACTTAACGCATTCACCTCACGGTTTTGGCTCGAATGTTTCGCTATCTACGCTTCAGCTCTTTTGTTACCTCCGGAGTTGCAAGATTCGCTACATAATGTGGTGGCTATCCACTTTTTATGCCTGGACTTTCACCAGTAGAAGTGCGCAGCTTCTCTTGGCGCACCGTATATGGTATTGTAAGGCTGAAGAATGATGTCCTGTACGGTAAATTTCTGACATCCTTTGAAGGTAGCTCCTTCGGGAACTGATTCGGGCTTAATGCGACTTCTGGTATGTATCTCAAGTTTTTTGGTTTTTTTACGTCGAGGATGCATCCCCCTGGAGAGTTTATTTTTGTCGTTTTGCTTATCTTTGCTTTGTTGCCCCTCTAAAGTGCTGGGAGGAATCTTTGGACGGGGCTTTTGTCCCTTGAGAATTGCAATCTCATCTTTTAGTCGTTGGATTTCTTCGTGCTGAAATGAAATGGTGTTCAAAGCAATGTCGAGGCGATCTCTTAGGCGTCGATCTTCTTCAGCGAGCTGGGTATTTTGCTCTAAAATTCGTTGAATGAGGTCATTGTTATTCTGCATAAGCAAGTAAATTTACGATGACGAACGATTAAAGAAAAGATTTATATTTTTTTAGGATCTAAGAATGAGGTATTTACCTCAACTTTTTGAGCACTTGCAGATTTTGCGCCCATATAGTTTATTTTTTTACCTTTTATTTAATTAATTATTAGTTTATAATTAAAGTTTGTTATTACAAAATTTTAAAACCAGGAGCTTATAATGTCGAGTATCCCATCAACATCTATGCAAGTTTTGGAGGCTCCCCCAGCAAGTGATGCGTCTTTCTACCCAGAACTCGAGATTCCGAAGGGATTCTTCGACGAAGTGAAATTTCCCAACTTCCCGAATGCTTTTAACGAGGTCAATCAAAGAGCGAGCGACATGGGAATCGAGAAAGAGGTTTGCCTCATCGATGGAGGGGAGGATTTTGTAAGTTGCGCTATGCTCACCAAGGGAGGTTTGTCTTGCATCGGATTGGCACATGATTTTCCTCTTGGTCGTCCAAAAGAATTTGACCTGCGTCATGAGCTTGCTCATATAAAATATGATGATCTGCACAAATCTTCACCATCCTCTTTTACTAAAGGTGAGGCTCTTGTGTGGCTTTATAGTATTTCGGTTTGTTGTTTGTCATACGCGAGTTCCATTTATTTGGGATGCAGAATTACGAAATTGCCAAGCTGTCGAAGTAATTGGTCTTTCAACTGTTTAGCCGGTATGTTTGGTTGGATAGGAGGTGCGTTATCACGGGTGCCTATTCGTCGTATTTTTCGTGTTCTCCCTAGAAGGTCTGCCGAGATTCGCGCCGATCGAGAAGCATGTAAGTATTTGACTGGAAATGAAAAGATCGAAGCAATAGAATCAATGGGGATATTTCGATCGCTTGACAGTCCTATGGACCTATTCCAAGAACACCCCTCTTTCGCTCAAAGAATCAAAGCCATTTGGAATACCTTCGACGATGAAGAAGTCCAAACAATAAAAACCACTTGGGATTCCTTGCCCAATGAAGAAAAAAGACGACACAAAGAGGTGGGCCGAATGCTTGGTAAGGTCACTCCTTTTGTCCAGACCAAAAATCGCTTAAGTTTTAAGCTTATTGATCCAAGTCGTTTGGTTTTTAGGCTTCTAAATCCTTTCGGATTGCTCTGGGAAAATATGCTTTGACTAACAAAGATGTGGGCAAGATCAAGTGCTTTGCCACTCTTTAATGTGGGATGTAAACTTTTGCGCCTGCGTGCAAATTTTTCAGAAAAATATTCCGGTATGAATTGGGCCTTCTAAAAAATTTCTTTTTGTTTTTTTCGATGGTTTTGGATGCTTCGGGCCAGAAGAAAAGCGATGCGATCTCAGGTAGGATGTTGATACATCCACAAAGTTTTTTTTGAAGAAGAACTCTTCCCAATGTTTCGGCCTCAGATAAGTTTTTGCAAGGGATGTAGACGAGGAGCATAGATCAGCAGAAGTTTAGATGGGGTCAGTGTTTATGAAAAAGTATAAAGGAAGCTTTGCATTTTTCAAGAGAATAGTTTAAGAAAAAAAGAAGTTGAGTATGATGAGATTTTAAAGAGGAGCTGCTTTTCATGGAACCAATTACGATTTCTTTTTTTGATATTTATAAAATCGGACCCGGCCCTTCGAGTTCGCATACTATTGGTCCCATGCGGGCGGGATTCCATTTTTTTGAATCGATGAAAAAATTGGACGATGCTCTCTTAAAAAAAGCGACAGAGATAGATGTCACCCTTTATGGTTCTTTGAGCGCTACGGGACATGGGCACGGAACCGATCGTGCGGTAGCGGCGGGGCTTTTTGGCTGGAAGCCGGATACTTGCGATGCGGATGAGGTATTGAAAATCTTTTCTCGTCCCGAAGATGTCTATCAAATTCAGGCAAAAGCATACGCTTTCCCCTTCACGTGCAAAAACGTGATTTTTGGCGATATTTACCACTCATTTCCCTATTCCAATACGATGATCATCCGCTTAAAGGCAAAAGATGATGTCCTGATGGAAAAAGAATATTATTCCTTGGGAGGGGGGTTCATTGAATGCAAGGGAGAGCCTAAAAAAGCAACTCCGACTCCCCGCTATCCCTATAGCAATATGAGAGAGCTAAAAAAAGCTTTGGAATCCAGCGGCCTTCCCCTTTATGAGCTGCTTGTCCAAAATGAAGAGATATTAACAGGAGAGAGCCGCGCGCAGATCGAAGCGGGATTGGATAAAATTCTAAGTGTCATGGACGCTTCCGTAGAGAGGGGAATCAAAGCGTATGGTGTTTTGCCGGGCCCGATCAAACTGGAAAGAAAAGCCGCCGCTCTTTATCGAATCGCTGAATCTCAGCTCCTGGATGTGCCCGACCGATTTTTAGTCTTGCTGGATGCCTATGCTTTAGCGGTCTCCGAAGAAAATGCTGCGGGACGCCTCGTTGTTACGGCTCCCACGTCCGGTTCAGCGGGGGTGATCCCGGGCCTTGTCTATCTCTTAAAACACTATTTCCACACTGCACCGGAAGATCTTCGCCGCGGTCTGGTAATTAGTGCTTGCATCGGTTTTATGGCCAAGCATAATGCGAGCATCTCGGGCGCGGAAGTGGGCTGCCAGGGGGAAATTGGCGTGGCCTCTTGCATGGGAGCCGGTTTAGTGGCTGCCGTGGATCATGCGAATATTGATGTGATCGAAACAGCTGCTGAAATTGCTATGGAGCATAGTTTAGGGCTTACTTGCGACCCCATCGGGGGATACGTACAGATCCCCTGCATTGAGCGTAATGCCGTGGGCGCCGTGAATGCTTATAATGCATATCTCATTGGCTCCTCGGGTGATCCGAAAAAGAAAAAAATCAGTTTTGACGAGGTCATCCGCGTGATGTATGAGACCGGACGGGATATGTGTTCAAAATATAAGGAAACATCCAAGGGCGGGCTTGCTACCTGTCATATTTTTTGCTGAAAAACTCTGTTTTTTCTTTTCTTTAAGGTAAGTTTTTTTTACAATCCTCCACCTTTAAGGAAAAAAGAGTACTTCCATGTGTTCCGGAATTTTGCAGCCCTTATTTTTTTCGACGAAAAAAACTGAACTTCTAGAATCTTCGGGAACGCTGCGATCGTTGTTTTTTCAATCGACAAAACCCGAAGCGCAAGATCTTTCGGATCGCATTGTGGGCAAGGCGATTTTAACAGGAGTCTCCGTCTCTATTCTTTTTGGCCCCGTCATTGCGGCCATTGCAGTTGCGGCCAGTCTTGCCCTCTCCATGATTACTCTAGACCAGGGAAATTTTTCTTGGTTTGCTTCGAATCGTGCGATTGGGGAGATCAAAAAAGCAGTATGTTTTCTCCCTGTGGTCCTTAAGGCAAATTTGATGTTTGGGCTTCTTGTCAAGCTAGCGGGGAGCTCCGGGGTTCATCAACTTCCGCTTCGGGTACTCCTTCATTCTTTTTATGATAGCCCGGTAAAATTTTTACGAATTTTCCTTCGCATTACTTATGTAGCCCCACTCATTGAGGAGATTATTTTTCGGGGATTTCTCCAAGAAAAGATTCGAGACGTACAAGCCATTCTTTTTAAGGACAAAGAAGAGACAACTATTTCCAAAATTATCCGGGTGGTTATTCAGGCCCTCGTTTTTTCACTTTGCCACTTTCATCCTTTACAGGGATTGGCGAACATCCCCATTCTCATAGGAACTTTTATCTTTGGATTTTATATGGGGCTGAATAAGGAAAAAGAGAAAACTCTTTGGACAAGCATGACCATTCACGGCAGCGTCAACACCGTTGTTTGCCTTAGGGTGATCCTCATCGGAGCTTGAGGGGAAAGGCTTGACAAACCACCCTCAAGGCTGCGTTCGCAGTCCTCGTATCGACGAATCCTTTTGCTTTGGTGGAATTTGGGATTGTCGGCATACCTGTTTGATTGTGGTATTCGTATCGTTCACCTTTGAGAGTGCCCCGGAAAGCTGGCATTTCTCTTGATCATTCTGCAATTGCGCGCTCTTCTTGGGATAGAAAATTTTCCGGTCGAGAAAGGTTTTCGTTGCTGAAAAGAAAGGGAAAACGAAAAAGCTTCGGAAGGGAATAGGGGTTGAGTAATTTCATGATTGTTTTGATGCCGAGCTGTTTGAAAATGGTTTGGAGCATCGATTGGAAAATGGCTTTTTCGATCTGTTGGAAGGGGATGCCCGATTCATCTGAAATGTTCTGAAATTCCAAGTGGTCAATTGTAGGAATTTTTTTAGTTCCGCCTTTGATATCGGTGACGGTAACGTGAATATGATCGAAGACAAGGGATCGAATGAGATAGGGGCGGGAGCTCTTCTTTTTCTCCTTGCAGTTGGAGAGAATAAGCGTCCAATTATTCTGATCGCCTTTTGGGGTGAGAAATTCAATTCCCAGAAGAATGTCTTTGAAATGAATGCTTTCGATTTCCACCTTGTGTTGGAGTATCGAGCGAAGCGTTGCTTTGCATGAGATCTCTTCTACAAAAAGAGCATTGGAAATTTTGCAAGGGGGAATGTTGCGGACATGAAAATCGGAAATCTCCAGGCCGCCTTTGTGAAAGAGAAGCGTTCTTATGGAAGCGGGCGCTCCTATGCTATTGGTGAGAAAAAAAGAGATCAGGGAGCTTCTTTGCACCCAGGCAAAAGCGCCAAGTAAAATGAGGATCAGCAGAAGGGCCAATAGAGAGAAAAGAATTTTTTTCATAAGGGCTTTTTTTTCTTTATAGCAAAAAGAAAAATTAAAGAAAGCTATTCTTGAAGAGGAGCGGAAAATAAAAACGACATCCCAAGAAATAGGGGATGTCGTTTTGAAGAAATAGGCAGATTAATAATCAAACTGGCCGTGTCCGGCAGGTGCGCCGGCAGCAGCGGGTTTTTCTTTCTCTTCTTCTGTAATAATTGCTTCTGTCGTAAGGAGAAGAGACGCAATCGATGCTGCAAATTGAATGGTGCAGCGAACGACTTTTGTTGGGTCGACAATTCCTTTTTCTAGCATGTTGCAATAGACATCTTCTCTTGCATCATAACCTTCGTTCGGTCCCATCGACGCAACCTTTTGAACGACCAGAGATCCTTCGAGCCCGGCATTCTCGGCAATTTGACGAAGAGGATAGTTCAAAGATTTATAAATAATCTCTGCTCCAATTTTTTCGTCGCCTGAAAGCGAATCGATGAGTTTTTTGACCCTTCCCTGGCAACGGATAAAAGCAACGCCGCCGCCGGGAAGAATTCCTTCTTCCACTGCAGCTTGAGTTGCATGCTGCGCATCGTCGACGCGATCTTTTTTCTCTTTGAGTTCAATCTCAGTAGCAGCTCCGACGCTGATGACAGCAACTCCTCCGCCGAGCTTTGCTAAACGCTCCTGGAGTTTTTCTCTGTCATAATCGGAAGTGCTCTCTTCGATCTGTCTCTTAATCAGAAGAATGCGTTCTTGGATCGCTTCTTTTTTCCCGTGTCCTTCAATGAGGGTGGTCTCTTCTTTTCCGATCACCGCTTTTTTGACTCTTCCGAGCATGGAGATCGAGACGTTCTCTAGCTTGATGCCAAGCTCTTCAGAGACAAACTGACCGCCCGTCAAAATGGCAATGTCTTCCAGCATGGCTTTTCTGCGATCGCCAAAGCCGGGAGCTTTGATAGCGCACACTTTTAAGCCGGCGCGTATACGGTTGACAACAAGAGTTGCCAGAGCCTCTCCCTCGACATCTTCAGCGATGATGAGAAGCGGCTTTCCGCTTTCGGCAACGGCCTGAAGGACCGGAAGGAACTCTTTCATGGAAGAAATCTTCTTTTCATAGAGAAGAACATAGGCATCTTCGAGCTCGGCTTCCAACTTCTCGGCGTTGGTGACGAAATAAGCAGAAAGATAGCCGCGGTCGAAATTCATTCCCTTTACGATTTCGAGAGTGGTTTCAAATCCCTTGGCCTCTTCTACGGAAATGGTTCCGTCTTTTCCAACGGCAGCAACGGCTTTTGCAATGATCTCGCCGATTTCGGCATCGCCGTTTGCGGAGATGGTCGCCACCTGTTCGATTTCTTTATTATTCTTTACGGGCTTGCTGAGCTGGTTGAGCTCTTCAACGACGCAGTCGACCGCTTTTTTTATGCCTCTTTGAAGAGTCATAGGATTCGCGCCGGCGGTGACGTTTCGCAACCCTTCGCTATAGATGGCTTCGGCAAGAAGCGTTGCAGTTGTCGTTCCATCGCCTGCTTCGTCGCCCGTCTTGTTGGCCACTTCTTTGACCATCTGGGCGCCGATATTTTCTTGTTTGTCCTCAAGTTCGATTTCTTTTGCAACCGTCACGCCGTCTTTTGTGATTTGGGGAGTGCCAAAGGATTTTTCGAGAATGACATTTCTTCCTTTAGGTCCTAAGGTGACTTTAACAGCAGATGCAAGAGTACGAACCCCTTTCAAGATTTTTTGACGTGCATCTTCATTAAATTTGATGTTTTTTGCAGCCATTATTGTGAACTCCTCATTTGATTTTTTTATTGGGTAACGATAGCGATAATATCGTCCGTTTTAACGATGATGAACTCCTCATCGTCGACGGTGACTTCTTGTCCCGAGTATTTATCCATAAGAATCATGTCTCCCGCTTTAACGGGAGGAGGGATCGTTTTTCCGTCGTCTGTTTTTTTTCCCTCGCCAACTGCGATTACTTTGGCCATTTCTTGTTTTTTCTTTGCGCTATCGGGAATGATGAGGCCTCCTTTAAGGGTCTCTTCCGCTTCCAGGCGCATTGCAATCACACGATTGCCGATTGGTTTGAGCGTAGTTTTTTTCTTTTCAGCTTGTTGCATCATAGTGGTTACCTCCATCGTTCAAGTAATGGTTAAAATTATGCCGAAAGGTTTCTTTTTTTACAACAAATTAGCAAATTTAAACAGAAACTGCTAGAATGCCGAGCAAAAGAATTTTTTTCAAGAAAAAAAATCAGCAGAAATGCTCTTCGTTTGCTAGTTTTCCTGCAAAAATAATTCTTGACCTTTTTCTCATCAATGGGTACTTGTAGTGCACAAGATTTGAAGCGCAATTCTTCTCTTTCAAAAAAAAGGATACGCGATGTGCGAGTTTTTCAAAGCAAAAAATCACACGTAAAAAAATAATTGAAAAATGACAAGTCCTTACTGCACACTGTTTTGCGACAAAACAACAACAGGAGTTCAGGACATGTCGATTGATGATTTTATCATAACCACCTTTTGTTTGATAGATGATGAGATGAAGAAGGTTCTTGCAGACGAGAAATTTCGTCAAAGAGGTCCCTCGCCTAGATTGAAAGACAGCGAGGTTATTACGATGGAGGTCGTTGGAGAATTTTTTGGAATGGACCGTGACAAAACCATTTGGGAATATTTCAAAAGGCACTGGTTGCATTTCTTTCCAAATATTCCTGCACGTTCGAATTTTGTCAGGCAAGCGGCCAACCTTCATGTAGTAAAGCGATTGTTACAAGAGAGTTTAGCAACTGACCTACATGCTCTTTCTGATTCATTGCACATAATAGACGGGCTTCCTATTCCAGTTTGCAAATTTGCCAGAGCTCACTTTAGCAAAAATTTCAAGGGCGACGCTGCATATGGATATTGTGCTACAAAAAAAGAGCACTTTTATGGTTTTCGAGGCCATGTTGTCATCAGTTCAATAGGGGTGGTGACAGCAGCTACATTCGCCAAGGCAAACATTGATGAGCGCGATGTGTGTCCTGAGATTGTGGAAAAAATCGGAGGGCTTTTGTTGGGAGACAAAGGTTTTATACGACCTGGATTGAAAGAGTTGCTCAAAAAACAAGGGTTGTACTTGCAAACTTCGCTGAGAGAAAATATGAAAGATGAAAGACCGAAGAAATTTTTGAAATGGCTGGTAGGGACTCGGCGACTGGTTGAAACAGTTATAGGGCAGCTCAATGATAGATTTCGGATTGAAAAAGTATGGGCGCGAGATTTATGGCATCAATTTTCAAGATTTTGGAGAAAATTACTGGCGCATACTGTCGGCATTAAACTTAATGTAAACGCAGGGAACGAGCCTTTACAGTTTGACCAGTTGCTTTGTTCTTAAAAGCATAGGCGATTTTTCGCTTTATAAACTCGCACATCGCGTAAGGATGGAATTTTGAAAAGCCGGGGAAATCAATTTTTTTTATCCAAAACCGGAGACGGGAAGGTTTTGGGAATGTTCGTTGTGCAAAATGAGAAAGGGCTTCATACGAGACCTTCGACAGAACTGGTGAAATGCGCCGCCTCGTTTGATGCAAAAATTACTCTCTATTATCGCCATCATGTAGTCAATGGGAAGTCCCTTTTGGGAATTTTAATGCTTGCGGCCGAAAGGGGATCAAAAATTAAAGTTGAGGCGATTGGCGAGGATGCCGAGAGAGCTGTGCGGTCCCTCTTGCAGCTGGCGCAAAATAAATTCAATATCAAGTATTGAAGGCTCCCTTTTAAAGATTGAATGTTTGCAGGACAATTTCATCAAAAATATTTTTAACTTCTTCGTAAGCTTCTGAATTGAGATTGTCAAATTTCAAGAAAAGATTTATTGTTGCCGGAGAATCGCAGGTGGCGGATGAATATCGAGAACATTAAGAGAGCCGTAGGTTGCAAAGCGGCTGAGCTTATAGAAGAAAACATGGTGGTGGGCATTGGATCCGGCACCACGGTCCATTATTTTATTGAGCATCTGGGCCAAAGATGCGACAGGGGGCTTTCCATCCGCGCGATTGCAAGCTCCCATGAGTCCGCAAGAAAGGCGATCGAGAAAGGAATTCCCCTGATTTCTCTCGAAGAGGTCGCAGCGATTGACATCACGGTCGATGGAGCCGATCAGATTGATCCTGAAAAAAGGATGATCAAAGGAAGGGGCGGCGCTTTTTTTCGCGAAAAAATGCTGGCCATGGTTGCGAAAGAAATGGTGGTCATTGTGGACGATGCCAAATTGGTGCATCAGCTCGGGCATACCCTTCTTCCTGTGGAAATCGTTCCTTTCGGCTCTCATATCACGCAAAAAGTTTTAGAAACGATTGGTTACGAAGGGGTTTTTCGCAAACAGCAAGACGGCTCCTTTTTTCTGACCGATAATGGAAACTACATCTTCGACGTAAAGCTGCATTTTCTTTGCGACTATCCGGAAGAAGATCACCATGAAATCATGCAGGTTTCCGGGGTGGTGGACACGGGGTTTTTCTTTGGCCTTGCAGGAAGGGTCATTGTAGGATATGACGATGAGAGAGTGGAAATTTTAAGTTGAGAGTCTGTATGGGTACAATCGAAGAGCGCAAATTATTTGCCGTTGAAGAAACAAGGTCGCTTGTGGCCAATGAGAGCGAAAGGACAAAAAAGGCACGAGAGAAAATAGAAAGGCAAAAGGAAGCGATCGCCGGGAGGATCTCTCCGGAATCCTTGCAAAAAAAGTCTTGCGAAATCCTGAGCCGGATTGTGAAAAATGCGCATGTTCGGGAAGCTCTAAGCGCCCTGCCCCTGATCTTTGCAAGAAAAAGTGAAATAGAGTAGCATTTTTTCCCAACCTGAAATTTAGGAATTCTTTTATGAACGTCTATGATTGTCTCGAAAAGAGGGGGTTTATCGCGGAGGCCAAAAGCCCCGATCTTCGCAAAGCACTTGCGAGCCCCCTTTCTTTTTACCTAGGCTTTGATCCGACGGCCGATAGTTTGCATCTGGGCCATCTGGTCGGAATCATGGCCATGGCCTGGATGAAGAAATGGGGACATAAAACCCACGCTCTGGTCGGGGGCGCTACGGGAAGAATCGGAGATCCTTCAGGAAAAAGCGTGGAGAGGCCTTTTTTGGAAGAGAAGATTATCGAGTCCAATGTGCAGTCGATTCATGCGTTCTTGGAAAAGATTTTGCGATCTTCAGACGGAAAAGACGAGGTGGTTTTCCTGAACAATAACGATTGGCTTTCTCGGTTTGGCTTCATCGATTTTTTGCGCGATGTCGGAAAGCATTTCCGCATCAGCTCGATGCTTGCGAAAGAAAGCGTTCGTTTGCGCTTGGAATCGGAGGAGGGGATGAGCTTTACCGAATTTAGCTACCAGATCCTACAAGCATACGATTTCTACTATCTTTCCAAACATTATGGCATCACGCTGCAGCTCGGAGGAACGGATCAGTGGGGAAATATCACTGCCGGCATTGAGCTGGGAAGAAGGCTTTCCTCTCTTCCTCTCTATGGACTTACCTTTCCTCTTCTTACCCGAAGCGACGGCAAGAAGTTCGGCAAGTCGGAAGGGGGCGCTGTTTGGCTTTCCGCTCACAAGCTTTCTCCCTATCAATTTTACCAATATCTGATGGGCATTCCCGATGCAGATGTTCCGCGCATGATGGCCTTGTTAACTTTTATGGAAATGGGAGAAATTCAGGAAATGCAGCATCAGATGTCTCTTCCCGGATATGTTCCCAATAGGGCCCAAAAGAAGCTGGCCGAAGAAGTGACGCGATTCATCCACGGGGAAGAAGGGTTGAAAATTGCCCAAAAGGTCACCGAGACTGCGGCTCCAGGGTCTTCCGGTTCGTTGGATGCGCAGAGTTTAGAAATGATTGCGCAAGATATGCCCCATGTTTCCATCCCGGCGAATGAAATCTTAGGACAGCGCTTTGTGGATGTTGCGGCCCGTCACCAATGGGCGGGCAGCAAATCGGAAGCGGTGCGCCTGATTAAAAATGGGGGGGCCTATTTGAACAATATTCGCATCGACGATCCCTTTTTTCAATTTGACTCAAGCCAGCTCATCGACAAAACATTCTTTGTCGTTTCGATTGGAAAAAAGAAAAAAATACTGGTCCGTCTCCTCTTTTGATTTTTTCACCGGAGGCGGGTGTTGTTTTTGCTCATTTTTTCTGCCTCATTTTTTTTGTTGCAAAAAGTACTTGTGTGAAAATCCATGTGATAAGACAATGACAATCAGCATGAAGCATCAATATGGAGGGAGACCCTATGGTCACCGTGACGAAGAAGGATCTGGTTCAAAAAATTGCGCAAAATCGGGGCATGCATCCCAATGATGTGCGCAATATCATTCAAGCTTTTCTCGATTCCATGACCGATACGCTCACTAGTGGCGATCGTTTGGAATTTCGCGACTTTGGCGTTTTTGAGATTGTTGAACGCAAGCAAAAGATTGGACGCAACCCCAAAAATGCTTCGGTTCCCATTGTGATTCCTGCCAGAAAGGCCGTGAAATTCACTCCGGGCAAGAAGATGAAGGAACTCATCGAAAAAAAACCGATGGCCCCTTCTGTTTGAAAAGAGCAGCTCAATGAAGTCTGCTCTTCTTGCCCAAAGTCAGAATTCACTCTCTCAGGAAGATGTGCTTTTTCAAAAAGCCGCACTTGGGTTTGTGCAAGGAAATTTGGTGGACCAAGAGGTGAGAACTCTTCTTCTCGAACGACTTCTTGGCCACGACATTTCTTCGATCCAAGACTATCTATTGTTCCTGAAAAAATCTCTCTCTCTTCTTTTTCTTTCGCGAAATGAGGATTCTTTTTTCGCCCAAGATTCTTGGGCTGAGATCATGCAAAAAATTTGCAAAAATGGTTTTTTTCAAAACTTCCCCTTGATTCAGGCTTTGCAAGATCTCATCTTCTTTTTTTTGAAACGATCGGAGGCTCTCACTCCCCCCAAGCTCTCGCCCCGAGGATGTCCTCTGATCGAGCCACTTTCCAACGAAAAAGAGAGGCCTCTTCCCGATCTTGAGAGAGGTTCTTTGCTGAGCATTCTCTGGTTTCTGCTGGGCAAAATGAGCGGAAAAGAAGAATGGGTTCAAGCTGCTTTTCGGATTGCAACTTGGTATCTGAAGATTTTGGATCAAAACTTTCTTCCTTTTGCCGCCCTTTGGAAAGAAGAGAGGAATTTTAGGGAAAAAGAGCTGCTCGTCACTCTTTTTTTGATGTTTGATGCGTTTGCGCCTGAGAATCAACAAGAGCAGATGAATGTGGCCAAAGAGCGCATTTTGGAAAAGATCAACGCATCTCATGAAGAGGTTCCTCTTCCGTTTTTTTTCCTCTTATTAGGTCATGAAATCGATCGATGGAAAACGCCCTCTTTTGCCTCTTCAGAAAAAGAAAAAAAAGAAAAAATCTCTCTGGATCCCGATCTGCTTTTGGCCCTCTATTCCGGAAACCATCTGGAATCGGCCGTGACTTTTTTGGGCAACCGCTCCACTCTTGGAGTGATCCACGTCGGAGATGTGCACATTCGTTCTTTTGGGCCTCAATGGTTTCCGATCGGAGATCTCTCCCGTTTCGGCATTATGCGATTTCCTTTTTCGAAAGGGCTGCTCGGCGATCTGGAATGGAAGAAAAAAGAGAGAGGCTATTCGCTTCGGGGATGCGTAGCTCTAGCCGGAGGGGGTGGAGAGGATTTTTCTTGTTGGATGGATGTGAAAAACTTAGTCGAAATGGAGAAGTTTTCTCTAGAGCTGCAGTTTCATGGGGATTTCAAGGAAAGACTTGGCGTGGTGTTTTTTGTGAGTGCGAAAAGCGCTCTTGTGGAAGGGCAGATGGATCTTAAGAGCGAAACGTTTCAACGATACGAGGGCTCGGTTCGAAAGGTCTCTTTTAAAGGAAAAGCGGCCTCTTTGGAAGTGCGCGCTCACAATCTTTCTTGCATGCATCTGATTCCGCTGGGGCAAAGTAGAGCTTTTTGGGGATCCAATTTTTTACTTGCCTATGAGGTTTCCCCTGAAAATCCCGGGGCGTCGTTTCTCATAGAAAGAGGATGAGCCCTTTAAAATAAATCATATTTATTTAGAAAATTCTATTGGAATTCAATTCTTGCAAAAATCACTCCATTGACCAATAATTGCAGAAGAGAAAAATAAGTTTTTAGGAGAGTATTTTGTCCGTGCGAAAAATTGTATTGATAGGCTCTTTAGCCCTTTTTAGTGTGCTTGCACTTGTCGGCCTGTTGAAAAGGCCCAAGAATGAGAAGCTGGCCCAGATCAAGGCAAGCCAGGTTCAGCAAGCAGTTGTGCAGAAGGAATTGGGGAACAAAAACACCTGTGAAAATTCTCATGAGGCCGCCTCTTTTCAAATGCAAAAGCATCTCTCTCAGCCCTTAGCGCAACTGCAGCCGGCAGCGGCGCCGGCGGTTTTGGCCAAAAGTCAGGAAGATTGTGGCAAAGCAGACAGGAAAAAAGAAGAGCTTCCGGATGCCAACCGCATCGAAGAGCTTTTCCTGATCGGCTCCAAGAATCCCGTTGTTGAGACGGTCTCCTATTCCTCGCGAGTCCCTTGGATTAAAGGACGATCTGCCTGGCTTGCCGATTATGCTTCCTATTACCAAACAACTAGGCATTTCATTGCGCGAAGCCTGAATCATAAGCCCGATTACTTTTCTCAAAAGATTGAGCCCGGCGATCGTTTCAACGTTTTCAAAAAAGATCGCGACATCTCCTTTCATCTTTTGATCGATCTTTCGCGAGCAAGGCTATGGTTTTACCTATTCGATAAAGACAGGAAAGAGAGACTTCTTTTAAAGACCTATGCTGTTGGGCTGGGCCGAAAAGATGCGCAAAAAATTTCGGGATCTTTGACCCCGGTGGGAAAATATTTTTTAGGCAGCAAGGTTGCGATTTATAAGCCGGAAGTTATGGGCTATTTCCAAGATCGCAAAATAGAGATGATTCGCGTTTTTGGTACGCGTTGGATTCCTTTTGAAAAAGAGATGGAAAATTGCTCTGAAACGGCCAAGGGATTTGGAATTCATGGCGCTCCATGGGTGGAAGATGCCAAGACGCATCGTTTGATCGAAGATCGGGGGCAAATTGGAAAATATAACAGCGATGGCTGCATCCGCCTTGCCCAAGAAGATATCGAAGAGGTTTTTTCCATCGTGATCTCAAAACCGGCAATCGTGGAAATTGTCAAAGATTTCTACGATGCCGAGCTTCCGGGAAAAGAAGTGGACGGGCTTTCCCCTTAAAGTGGACCTTTTGAGGAACGTGAATTTATGACGATTCTTTCCCATGAAAAACAGATCTACGAGTCTGAGGAGACGATTCGTCAGCTCAAAGAGCAGAATAAAAGCAATTCTCTCTGGTCAAATGAAGAAATTTTGCGCCTGGAAAAAAAACTTTTGGATCTTAAGAAAAAGGTCTATTCTCGCCTGAAGCCCTGGGAAAGAGTGACGATTAGCCGCCATCCGCAAAGGCCTCATACCTGTGATTATCTAGAACATTGCTTTGATGAATTTGTTGAGATTTTCGGAGACCGCTGCTTTGGGGACGATCATGCCATGATCACGGCTTTGGCAACTATCGAAGGAAAAAAATTCGTTTGCATCGGCCTGGAAAAGGGAAAGGATACCGAGACTCGTATCTATCGAAATTTTGGCATGGCGCATCCCGAGGGATATCGTAAAGCTTTGCGGGCCATGCAGCTTGCGGCGAAGTTTCACTTGCCCGTGGTGACTTTTTTGGATACTCCGGGGGCCTATCCGGGACTTTCTGCCGAGGAGAGGGGGCAGGGGTGGGCGATTGCGAAAAATTTATGGGAAATGGCGCGTCTGCCGACCCCGATCATCGTTCTTCTTATTGGAGAGGGATGTTCCGGAGGAGCTCTTGGCATTGGAATCGGCGATGTGGTTGGTATGTTGGAGCATGCCTACTATTCGGTCATTTCTCCCGAGGGATGCGCGTCCATTCTATGGAAGGATCCTGCAAAAAATGGCGAAGCCGCTTCGACGCTGAAGATGCAGGCGGAAGATCTTTTGGAAATGAAGATTATCGATGCGATCATCAAAGAGCCCCTCGGAGGAGCGCACCATGATCCCGCAGTTATCTACGACGGGGTCAAGCGATTTGTTTTGAATCAGTGGGAGTTTTTGAAAAAGGTTCCCATTTCCGATCTTTTGGATCGGCGTTATCAAAAGTTTCGAAAGATGGGACGCTATGTTCTGTTAGAGAAAAATTCATGAGATTGCTTCTATTAGCTGCTGTTCGGAGCAGCAAACACCTTTTCCTTGCCTGTGCGACTCTGGTCACGCTCTTCTGTCTCTCTGTGGCCAATACGGCCGAAATGTTTGCGCTTGGCGTAATGGCCAATTCCGGAAGTGATTTCTTCGCCCTTTTCTCCAATAAAGAAGAGAAGCAGCAGGATCGGGTCTTTCTAAAAGAGGTGCAAGAAGATTGGGTGAAAATTGATCGGGGAAGCAAGGGATACATCACCAAGAAAGATGCAAATCTCTACAATGCAAACAATAAAAAGGGAGCTCCGCTCAATCGCCTTTTGAGTCAAATTTCTTCTCAATTTGACATTGAAAAGAATTTTCCAAAACTTATCTGTTTTCTCGTCGCTCTCGCTCTTTTTAAAGCCGTTTTCCTCTTTGCTTCCCGCTATGCAACGCAGCTTCTTTCTATTCGCGTGACGCGCGATCTTCGCCTGCAGTATTTTGCCCATATCCAGTCGCTTCCTTTGAGCTTTTATCACGAGCATAATTTGGGAAGCCTCTCCTCAAGGGCCGTGGGAGATGCAGGACAGATCGCAGCCTCGTTAAACTCTAGTCTGACCAATTATTTGCAAACGCCCTTCATCATCTTAAGCAATTTTATTGCCTGTTTTTGTCTTTCCTGGAAATTGTCGCTGGTGATTTTTTTCGGGCTCCCTCTCATTGTCTTGCCCATCGTTTTTTTAACCAAAAGGGTGAAAAAGGTTTCCCGTCAAATGCAAAAAAATCAGGAGAGCTTTACTTCCGTTCTCTTAGATTTTATTTCGGGAATTCATACGGTTAAAATCTTTGCGATGGAAGATCTCTCCTTGGAAAAGTTCAAGAAGCAAAATGATCGCATGGCGCATCTTGAGAGCAAGAGCGCAAAGTATAGTCTTCTCACGCGTCCGGTTTTGCATCTGATTTCAACGGCTTGCCTCTCTTTTGTTGTGATCATTGGCCTTTTTTATCTGCACATGGGCGTGGCGCAGCTCATCATGTTTTGCGGACTTTTACATCTTTTCTACGAACCTGTGAAGAAGTTTGCTGAAGAAAATGCCAATATTCAACGGGGGATTGTCGCTGCCGAGCGTATGTATGAGGTGCTCAATTTAACGCCGCAAATTCAGGATCGAGATGGCGCCTTTACCATGACCTCTTTTAAAGATGCTCTCGAATTTGACCATGTCAGTTTTCGCTATAAAGAGGAGTGGGTCTTAAAGGATTTGAGCTTTACCCTCAAGAAGGGCCAGACGCTGGCGATTGTAGGCCCGACGGGTGCCGGAAAATCCACCATCGTGCATCTGATCCCTCGTCTCTATGATGTACAAAAGGGACAAATACGCATCGACGGCATTTCCATTACGGAGTATTCCCAAAAATCCTTGCGTCAGCAGCTCTCCTTTGTTCCTCAGCGGCCCTTCCTTTTTTACGATAGTATTTTAGAGAACATCACGTTCGGCAGGCCTTTTACCAGAGAAGAGGTGATTGCAGCCGCCGTAAGAGCTCAGGCGCATGAGTTCATCTGCAAACTTCCCTCGACCTACGATTGCGTGATTGCCGAAGAGGGAAAAACGCTTTCCGGAGGCCAGCAGCAACGACTTGCCATTGCAAGAGCTCTTGTGAAAAAGGCTCCCATTCTCATCATGGATGAGGCCACATCTGCGCTGGACGCTGTCAGCGAGAGCCGCATTCGGACGGCTTTGAAAGAGCTGCGGGGCGAGATGACGCAGATTCTCATCGCTCACCGCCTTTCAACGATTGAAGATGCGGACAAGATTCTCTACTTGGAAAGGGGCCGGAAAATTGCGGAAGGCACGAAAGACGAGCTTTTGGCGACTTGTAAGGGATTTCGCGTGATGTGGGAGCATTTTCATCGATCGGACAAGAGCGCGGAAAAATAGAGCAAACACCCATGTCTTTTCATGAAAGACTTGCTAAGTTCGTTCAGGAAAATAAAAAAGATCTTTCTCTTTCGAAAACGAAAGATTTCATTGAAGAAGCGATTCGGTCGTTTGTATCGATAGAAGAGTTTGTCTCTCTGAACATCTCTCTTGCCTGCTATCCGCTTTTTGCAAGAAACCTTCCCTGCCTTTATTACAAAGAAGATCCCTCGATCATTTGTTTGAAAGGGGAGTTTCAGAATTTGCCTCTTTTGAAAAGGCGCGCTCTGGACAAAGCGTTATGGAGTTTGTATGCAAACAAAGAGGCTCCTTGTGGGAAAATCGTTCTTTTGAGCTGGGTGGTTCCCGGAGGGATTGGCGATTATTATGCGGCCGTTGAAACGGCGCGTATTTTAAAAAAAGCTGAGAGTTCATGGGATATCCACCTTGTCGTTATCTCTCACAAAGAGGCCCATCTTCCCAAGGACCTCTCCGAGCTCGTCTCTTTCCATTCCATCGTCTATGATGCCCAAAAGTCCTATTTTGCCCCCGAGGCTTCTTGGACAAAAGAACTCTTAGAGATTTTTTCAAAGTCCGATCTGATTCTGCAAATCCCGATGTATTACCCGCCTCTATCCGCAGCCTATGAGCTGCTGTCTAAGAATTCTTCTCTGCCCCGGGTGGACCTTGTCAGACAGTATGGTTTTATTGCTTCAGACTGGCTCTCTCCGCCTCCTCTTGCCAAAAGCATGGGGCTTCATGGGCTTGAGATGGGCATTTTCACTAAGGAAGTTTCATTCGATGAGAAAATATTTTCCTCTCTCATGCAGCGCTTGCGCCTTTCTCATCATTTCAAAGAGAGTCGTCCTTTCTTTGCCTATCTCGTTACGGGAGAGGGATGCGAAGCCTTTCTTCATGCGGTTTTAACCTACACGGAGGATGATCCCAGGGCCATTGATCTCTATGTTCATGAGATGGGCTGGTATCTCATCCATTTCGACAAAATCCGCAGGGCTATTGGCTGCTATGGTATTTCGGAAGTGATTTTTCATACTTCCGAGAAAACGAAAACCATTCCTCTATCGGGCAGGGGAAAGAGTTTGCGTCTGGTCCACACCGGACCGCTCGGCCACGCGGAGTTCAAAAGCCTCCTTCTTTTTTGCGACACTTTTGCAGCTTGCCGCGGGGACCAATCCTTTTCTGAAATGGTTTGTGCGGAGAAGGTCTATTTTTATGATGGTCTTTTGCATGCCGCGGATTTTTTGAAGGATCTCGTGGCCCTCTGCCGCCACTATTTGCCAAACTATCCTTCGACTGTAGAATATTTGCGTCTCTTTTTGAGCAATATGGCCCATCTGTGGCAACAAGATCCAAGAGAATGGGTGGATGAGGAGTTTTTTGCATTTTCCTATCCGGGGTCGCCGGAAATAGTGGGGAAAAAAATGGGGGCGCTGCTTAAAGATCACTCGACGAAAGAAGGAGTTTTCAAGCTCAATTGTCTTCTCAAACAGAGGCATGATGTGTCTCCCCATTTGATCGCGATGGTGAAAAGGGCCTTGATTCATAAAAAATTTCCCCGTATTGCTGAGAAAGAAGAAAAACTGGTACAAAGCCTTTTGTCTGGCGAAACCACCTTTTCTTCAATGGTCTTAGGGTTATTGCGTTTGCTTTCTCGTCTCAAGGAGTCAAAAGATGCAAGAATATGATGAAATTTCCGATTGTCTCAATCGTTTAATCGAAGCCATTCGTCTTTATGTAAAAAGAGAAGAGAATCAAGACGAAATGGAGAGCCAAATCCAAAAAGAGACTCATCTTCTCTCCCTTTTAGGAAAGCGCATAGGGGGGCAGATGAAAGAGGACATCTTCCTTCTTTGCGAAGATGCGAAGAGCTTTATTCGCGATAGTGATGATCCGAAAAAAGAATCTTCTCTTCTGGAGCGCTGCTTGGTTTTGAAAAATGATCTTTGGGAGCTTTGAAAAGAGCTGCTTCTTCGCTTTTCAAATCATCAATCGGTGAGGATAGGTGAATTTAAATCCCTCTTTTTTGATCTTGCTATTAGAAATGCGCTTGTTTCCCGTCGAAGGGTGCTGCGAAGCATCCCAGAGAGGAGGAGTCAAATGGAACCGTTTGGCGACAGTGTCGTAAAACTCTTTTTGTGGAGGATGGTCATTGTCGCAGAGGTTATAGACTCCTTTCAGCTCTCTTTCGAGAGCATAATCAATGGCTTTCACAACATCCTCTTCGTGAACCATATTGGTAAAACTCTCTCCGTTTCCCGTGAGCACTTTTCCTTGCAGATCCTTAATTTTTTTTGAGATTTCCCTGCCCGGACCATAGATTTCGCCTAAGCGGAAAATGCACACCTGCCACCCTTGCTCGAGCAGGGAGAGGTAGGTGTTTTCCGTCTCGATCAAGATTTTCCCCTCAAAGGTCGACGCGTTCAGGGCGGAGGCTTCTTGCACCCAAAGACCTCGATGGTTTCCGTAAACGCTGCAATTACTGGTATAGATGAGCGTCTTCGGCGTTTGCATCTCCAGTGCGCACGACTTGATGAACTGGGCCGTTCGAAGGAAGGTTTGTTCGATATCGCCATGGCGATTTGCCGAAAGTGTTAGCACGATGGCATCGTTTTCTAAGAGGATTTGCGTAATGACGCCGTCGTAGCTTCCTTTATAGAGGCTTGTTTTTTGGACAATTTTGGAAAGAAGTTTGATTTTTTTGGGACTGGAGGTCGTTGCGGTGATTTCATGCCCTTTTTTTGTCCAATAGATTGCAAGATCTGTTCCGATATAGCCGCATCCGATGATTGCAATCTTCGTTGGCTTCACGAAGGGACTCCTTGTAGCAAGTTTCGTTTTTCGAAGGCTTCTTTTAATGCCCTGTTTTCTTCTTTCTCAAAAACCCCATTTTTTTGCAGCCATTGGATATACCCTCTGGGAATTTCATCGAGACGCGTTCCCTGATATTTTCCAAAGGGCATATGGTTGATTGCAGAGGGGGTGCCAGCGATTGCTGCGGTCTTCATCAATTCCAGAATTACGTCCAGCGTCAAATCGTCGCATAGGGCAATGAAAACGCGATAGAGGGTGATGACGTCGTTGAGGGCGCGATGAGCTTGATTGGAGGGAATGTCATAGACCTCTCGTAGGTATTGCAGGGCGTGGCGGGGGAGGTCGGGGCGATATTTTCTTGCCCATTTAAGAGAGTCCACATAGAGCCATGACGGGAAGGGAAGAAAGGAGCGTTCAAATTCCTTTTCTAAAAAAGGCTTGTCGAATGCATCGTTGTTATGCGCAATCAAGACGATGTCTCCCTCGCAAAAAGAGACGAATTTTTTCCCCACCTCGGCAAAAGAGGGCGCATCTTTCACCATATCATTGGTGATATGGTGGATGGCAATGGCCTCGTCCGGAATAACGATGCCTGGCTGGATCAGCTCACAAAAAGTCTTATTTCGAATGGGATCGTAGGCGGCAAGCTCAACGATGCGATCCCGATCGGGCGAGATACCGGTTGTTTCCGTGTCGTAAAAAATGGGACGCAAGACCATATAATCACACCAAATGTAGATTTTTTAACAGGTGTAGTATATATTTGCATTAAAAAAATATGTGGAGGGATTCTTATGAGAAAAGGGATCTATTTATTATTCTTCTTTTCGCTCGTTTTAACCGGATGTTTTCAGTCCATGAGTTCCGAGGAAGAAGAGCTGAGAACTGTTCCCGTGACCAACAACCCGCTTCTTCTGCCATCCGGTGCGCAAGATATGCCCGGCATGCCTATGGGGACTCCTCGTTAGGGTTCCTGGATCGAGCTGGCCGCGTGGATGAGCGTGATTCTTGCCGACGTTTGGTGGCAAATGACAGGGGGTCAAAGCGGATCGATCGTGGTGTCGCGTGGTTTGGGTTTTAATAAAACTGTTCAAAAATTTTTTTAATGAGTAAACATTTTTTATTAAAAAAACAATATGTTTCAAAAATTTCTATTTACTTTTGTCAATAAAAATTATATAATAGCCTAGTAAAATCAATCAACGGAGAGCAGTTTTTATGTCCGCTGTTACTTTTCCCTCCTGCCATAGGGGAGGAATGCATGGAGCTTCTTTAGGTTCAATCTTAGGTTCATTCGCAGTCGCTGCTTGCGTACAATATACTCCCGAGCGGGTAAAAACAATCCTGGAGAAGGCAAAAACAGTCTATGCAGAGATCAAGGAATTTATGAATACCTATACGATTGTTTCCGAGCCTTTGAAGATCCTTGCGAGAGGAGCCGTATTATACGGGGCTTTCTCGCTTTTCCCCTGGACCACTTCTTTGGGCTTTGGAGCATGGGCTCTTTATCAGATCTATATTACACCTGACAGGGTGCTTCCGGATTAACTTTCAATTGGAGACCGAATATCCCTTCGATAATGTAGAATGATCGGGTTCGATTGGCATGTGCTTTTCAGAGGTAGTCAATTCCTGTTTCTTTCCAAAAATTCAAGCTGCGATTGAAGTTTTTCTATTTGGGCATAAAGCGCCTCAACGTCTACTTCTTGAGGCGGTTTATAACTTTAAACAGTGGTCCTATTTTCTGGGATCATTATATGGTCAACAGCAAGCTCATGAGAAGGTCCTGAGGAGTTGGTTTTGCGTTGAGTTGGTCCTGAGCTTTTGTATTTACACTCTCTTCGTCTTCATAAAATGGGATTTGAAAATGAATTTTGCTCAGCAAAAACCCCTCTGTTGCAAACGCTGTCTCAGGCGTCAAACTCACAACTTTGAGTGCTGATTTAAAAGTTGAAAAGTTTATTGCGCCATAGTCTGAGAGTGCTTTGCATGCAACGCAAACGGCAATTGCATAGATTGCACGATCATTATTCTTCGGCTGTTCTTGTGCTTTATAGAGTTCAAAAATTCGTTCCGCCAGATCAAAGACGTCTTGCGCGAATGGGTAATGCTCCTCCTGGTTACACAACAGTGCAGCGGAAGTTTTTTGATGAATTCCATTGACCACCTCTTTGGGAACGTACCTTTCAACTGAAAACATAAAAACAACTCCTTGCTTTTATTTATTATCAAATTCTTATTTTGTAATTTTTATTATTTATATAATAAATTATATAATAAAAACTAATTAAAAGCTATTAGAAATATTTGATTAGAAATATTTGATATGTTGGAATTTTTTAAAATGCGCATCTTTCTGACCGAGAAGGCAACTGTCCATAGAGTCGAGCAGAATGTAAGTTGCTGATTTTCAATGGTGTTCTTGTTGTTAAACCCAGCAAATAATCGCAAAAACTAGACAATTCATCTACGATGCTTGGGTTTTGTTTTTCATGTCATTTACAATCAAGATATTAAGCTTTGCTCGGCTCCGCAAACAATTGTATGGTTAGACCTGTGTCTAAATTTCCGGAACCATTCTACTTTTTCCTTGCCCTCTATTTCTCTTTTTGAATAAAAGAAAAAAGGGGGCCGTATGACAAAAGAGATCTACCATTTTTTTCCGTTTGATCCTGATGAAGTGATGAAGAAGCTGGGGAAAGAGAAGCTGATCTCCCTTTTGAAAGAGATGCTGTTTATCCGTATCTTTGAAACAAGAGCAGAATCTGCTTATCTGCAAGGAAAGATCGGGGGTTTTTTCCATTCCTATGCAGGAGAAGAGGCGATTCAGACAGGATGCGTTGCTGCTTTTGGGAAAAATCATTGGTATACCACCACGTATCGATGCCATGCCCTTGCTCTATTGCTAGGCGTTGATCCTAAATCCATCATGGCAGAATTTTTTGGCAAGGAAACGGGCAATGCAAAGGGGAGGGGAGGCTCGATGCATCTCTTTGCCGATCGCATGCTTGGAGGCCTTGCCATTGTCGGGGGTCATTTGCCCATCGCGACCGGTGCCGGATTTTCTCTCAAATACCTAGAGAAAAAAGAAGAGGTCTCCCTCTGTTTTTTGGGGGAGGGTGCTGTCGCTCAGGGCGCATTTCATGAATCACTTAATATCGCGTCTCTCTGGAATCTGCCTTGCATCTATGTGATTGAAAATAACCGGTGGGGCATGGGAACGAAAGCCGAGATGGCCATTGCGGCAAAGCCCATTGCAGAAAAATTTGCCATTGCCTACAACATGAAATCATTCACGCTCGACGGAATGGACCTTCTTTCTTGTTATGCGGGATTTGAAGCGGCAAAGAAAGACATACTCAAAACATCGCGTCCGATCTTAATCGAGGCTCTTACAGAGCGCTTTCGGGGGCATTCGATTTCCGATCCGGGCCTCTATCGGACCAAAGAAGATCTGGAAAGGGCGAAAAAAAGAGACCCGATTGAACAGATGAAAAAAAGGTTGATCGACCACCATTGGCTCTGCGAAGAAGAGTTTCAAAAGATCGAAGAGGGGATCAAAAAAGAGGTAAGGGCGGCAGAGGCGTTTGCCGATGAAAGTCCTTTCCCCGATCCGATTACCTTAGAAGAAGATGTTATGGCCCAAAAGAAGAGGAAATGTGAAACAGAACATTGACATGAGAGAAGCGATTGCCCAAGCAATGGACGAGGAGATGCGCCGCGATGAAAAAGTCTTTCTTCTCGGAGAAGAGGTGGGCGCCTATCAGGGGGCTTATAAAGTTTCTAAAGGTCTTTTGGAAAAATATGGACCTAAGCGAGTGATCGACACCCCGATTGCGGAAAACGGTTTTTCCGGGCTTGCGATCGGAGCTGCTATGACGGGATTAAAACCGATTGTCGAGTTCATGAGCTGGAATTTTTCTTTTGTGGCAGCCGATCAATTGATTTCGCATGCATGCAAAATCTTCTACATGTCCGGAGGGCGCTTTTCCGTTCCGGTGGTCTTTCGCGGACCCAATGGAGCCGCTGCGCAGGTTTCTTGCCAACATTCTCACAACGTCGAATCGATCTATGGCAATCTTCCGGGATGGAAAATCATCTCTCCTAGCAATGCGATGGACGCCAAGGGGCTTTTGAAGGCGGCGATTCGAGAGGAGAATCCCGTTTTGTTTTTGGAAAACGAGCTTCTTTACGCCAATCGAATGGACATCCCTAAAGAAGAATACGTGATCGAGATCGGAAAGGCCAAAATCGTGCAAAAGGGAACTCATGTTACCCTGGTTTCCTATAGCCGCATGATGGAGTTGTGCATGGAATCGGCAAAAGATCTGGAAAAAAAGAAAATTTCGGTCGAGCTGATCGATTTGCGCACGATCAAGCCGCTAGATATTGCCTGCATTGCAGAGTCGGTCAAAAAAACACACCATTGTGTTCTGGTAGAAGAGGGGCATTTCTTTGCGGGCATTTCTGCTGAGATTGGATTTGAGATTGCGCAGCACTGTTTTGATTTTCTCGATTCTCCGATCCAAAGGGTTTGTGAGAAAGAGACTCCTCTGCCCTATTCCATTGTGTTGGAAAGAGAAACCCTTCCTACCAAAGAAAGAATTATGAAGGCCGTTGAAGATGCGGTTTTTTAACCCGAAAAGAGGAATCTCATGACGATTACGATCCGCATGCCAAAGCTCTCGCCAACAATGGAAACGGGGCAAATTGCCGAGTGGCACAAAAAAGAGGGAGATTTCGTCAAAGAGGGAGATCTTCTCTTCTCCGTCAGCACGGACAAGGCCACCATAGAATATAACTCCCCGGAAGAAGGATTTCTTCGAAAGATCTACGTGAAGGAAAATCAGACGGCAGCTCTTAGCGAGCCGGTTGCTCTTTTGACAAAGACTCTTCAAGAGAGCATCGAAGAGCCGGTGAAAAAACAAGCTTCCGCTTCCCGGGCCAAGGAAGTGCCCAAGAAAGAAGAAAAGAAAATCGAACAGGCTATGCCTCCCCTGCAAGGCCCCACATTCGTTCCGGAGATGCCTCTTGAAAAAGTAGCTTTTGAAGAGAAGGCTTGGGAATTTCACAAGCGTGCTTTGGCCTCCCCCCTGGCGAGGAAACTCGCGAAAGAGCAGGGATTGGATCTTGCAAGCGTTCATGGATCAGGTCCCGACGGCAGGATCATGAGCCGCGATCTGTCTCATGCAAGAAAAAAAAGTTCCCTTTCCTTCTCCGAGAGCGAACTGCCAAATATTCCCTCGGGGAGCTTTATCGAAGAGACTCTCTCCCCCATGAGGCAGGTGATTGCTAAACGCTTGCAAGAGGCAAAGACCTTCATTCCTCATTTTTACGTTGCACAAAAGATCGATGCATCTCTTCTTTTTGAAATGAGAAAAGAGCTGAAAAGTGCGGGCATCGAGGTTTCTTTTAATGATTTTATCATCAAGGCCGCCGCTCTTGCTCTTCGTGAAAATCCTCATGTAAACAGCGGTTTTCATAGCCTTCATCAGACCATCGTTCGCTACCAGACTATCGACATATCCGTGGCTGTATCCATAAACGGGGGGCTGATTACTCCGATTATCCGCTATGCGGACTTTAAAAATCTGGGACAGATTTCCCAGGAGATGAAAGCTCTTTCCTCCAAAGCAAAAGAGGGAAAACTGTTGCCTAAGGAATACAAGGGCGGCTCATTCACCATTTCTAATTTGGGCATGTATGGCGTGAGCGAGTTTTCTGCAATTGTCAATCCTCCTCAAGCAGCGATTTTGGCCGTTGGAGCG
Source organism: uncultured bacterium (assembly GCA_963716985.1). Lineage (GTDB taxonomy): Bacteria > Chlamydiota > Chlamydiia > Chlamydiales > SM23-39 > JAJZPH01. The sequence goes on from OY970323.1 coordinate 1,150,392, forward strand.
ATTGTGGACAGTCCCGTTGTGAAGGGAGAGAAGGTTGTGGCAGGTAAGGTCCTGACCGTGACTCTTTCTGCCGATCATCGCGTCGTCGATGGCGCCGATGGCGCTCTTTTCGTTCAATCCCTGAAGAAGTTCATAGAAAATCCGACCTTATTATTGCTGGGTTAATTTACGCATCCGGCACAGAAAAGATCCTGAATAATTTGACAATTCCTCTGGCTCTATCCCCAATCGAGTAAATCAAATACATTTTACTCACAGCTCCGTTTCAGTGTCATTGCTATTTGAAAATCAATGAGATGTGGGCGATCTTGCGCGCAACGCATTGAGAGAACAAGTCCGAAAAACCTTGATTTTTTCCTTTTTTTGAGGAATCATTTGTCTCTTGAAAACATGACCAGCAATGGAGCAGCACCGTCTCCCTATCCGAAAGGAAAAGGTTTTTCGCGCTGTCAACTAGGATGAGCATTTCAATAAATTCACCTCCATTCCCTTTCTCAAAGTACTCAACAAGTGCAACGGTCACAGAAGAACCTTCTCCCGCTCCGTCCCTGTCCTCAACCAGTGCAAGGGTCAATAGAATGTATCCTCTCTCCTTAACTCCTCAAAAACGAGCTTCAATGACCCATGACGACCTGGAACGTCTGACTCCCGAACAGCGAGACTGGAAATTGCGCGATGGAGTGCATATTTCCTCTAGCCTGCAAAAAAGATTGCGTTTGGCGAGAGAACAACAGCGCGAACAAGAAGCGGGGTGGTCACGAGAATTTGAGTGGCCTTCATGGGGAATGCCAGTTGCAACTCAAATCGAATCTTTTTCTTGTTTGTTTCCATTTCCATGTGCAGTTTGTTTTAGCATAGGAAGGGGAAGAAAAACGATGGAAGATCGACACCTTGCGGCATCGATTTCTGTCAATATTTTAGGCAATGAAAAAACCGCTCACGTTTTTGGCGTATTCGATGGCCATTTGAGCAGCTGTGCTTCAGAATTTGTTCAGAAAGAGCTTCTTTTTGAGCTTCAGACACAAATCAAACGCATGGATGGAATATTCCGGACGCCTAAAGAAATAATCTGGAATGCTCTAAAAATGACCTTTGTTTCGCTCCATCGGAATTTTCTATCTTCACGTCAACAAGGCATGAGCCAAGAAGAATTTTGTTGCGGTACTACCGCCGTTGTCGCAATGGTTTTGGACCGTGAGCTCTGGGTGGCGAATGTCGGCGATTCCAGAGCAATCCTTCACGTGATTGGTTCGGAAGAAAGCATGCAGCTGACAGAAGACATGAAACCAGAAAAATCCTTGATACCGGGGATGGTAAAAGCAGGTCTTACTGCTCTTTCCACAAGTTGTACAAGCCGCATTGCAAAACGAGGAGGGTGGGTCAGCAGAGATTGTCTTGGGACGGCTCGCATATGCGGTATACTTAGCACCGGCGGCGCTATCGGTGACTTCGGGATACCCGGGATCACCGCACGTCCATTCATCACTATGTTTGACCTGTCTTCGCGACCTCCGGATGCTGATATAGAACTTATTTTGTGTTGTGATGGTGTTACGGATACAGCGACAACTTCCCAAATCGCAACTACTCGCAAACAACTACGGCACGAGCAACAGAGCGCCGAAGAAATAGCAAAAGCAATAGTGAGATCGGCTGGCAGCTCACCCCTTTGCCAGGATAATCTGACCTGTCTCGTCGCACAACTTAACCCCTCAAAAAAAGGATCGTTAGCATAGAGAAAAAACCCTATGCAACATTTCTCTTTTTTGTGCTTTGATGATCAATTGTTTTTCGGTCTTTTGTTTTGGCTTGCGTGGTTACTCGTATGCAGTTTTCCAATTCGCTTTGGCTATTGCGACAAGTCTTCTTGACAGATCTAAGAGAGATCTCATTCCTCGGGAGCAATGCCTCCCAATTCGTTACGATGGCTTCTAATTATTTCTGTTTTATGTTTCCATACACTCGCAGTAGCCATTGCGATTGTAAACGGCATTGTAATCGTCCATCCTCCGATCGCAGTCAAGGCTCCTGTTATTGCGACTCCTCCTGCAGCTCTTTTTACTGCCAGTCCGAACGGGCTTCGGCATTTTATGGCGGTTCGAACGAGCGACGAGGGGCCCAGATAGGCAAGCCAAGTGAGGAGTCCTCTCTTTATTCCGCAGATTCCAATTGCGTCTATTAATGCAAACACTTCTGTTGCGTTCATGATCCATTCGATCTTCGACTCTCTTAGCATTCGCGCCCGTCCTGCTTCAGTTATCCTTGTTGGAGCATATATTTTCGTACATATTGCGATAGTTCCGGTAACCCCAGCGCCTAATAGGGCAGTCTTTAGAGCCGATGGTCCGGCGAGAGTCCACCCGAGCGCGAACAATCCTCCGTGCATCACTTGATAGATCGTTTCTTTTGGAATTGTTCTGATTGCTCTTTTTACTGCTTGTTTGATTGCAGCTGCGGTAGATTCTGCAGCGGTTAGAATATTTCGCCGGGCAGCGACAGGTTCGTCGCCGGGAAAAAGACCCGGTATTTGGGGCATAAAGATCGAAGTTGTTGTTTTTAAAGAAGATAATAAATTTTTTTCTATTAATGTTAAAAGAAAATTTTGAAAGCGCTGCGTGTTTGAAAAACGATCCTGAGCGCTGCCTCTTGAATTTTTGTCAACAACCCGCTCTCCATCAGTAATTCTAGGAGATCTTCACGCTGACTAATTACCGCTGTTTTAATGACGTCCAGAGGATTTGTTTGAAATAAGGGGTGCGCCGGGTCAAAGCAAGTTGCTCTCGCATCCGGTCCGATCAATACCCATTCGTGTAGCGTCTCAGACGGTTCGGAAGGAGATAATCTTCCTGATGCGGTGGCAACTTGATCGCCCTCTATCTGGACACTTTGAGAAACGATCCTGCTATCCTCTGCGGTTGCGGCTTTTGTGGAGGGCGCGCGCGCGAATATGCCTGTAATTGCATCATAAAGAAACATTTCTTTCGCCTTTTTAAATTATTTGATAACATTATTATAATTCATATTGCAATAACATTAAACCATAAAAATCTTTTTTACTATAAAGAAAGTTATTGTTAAATTAAATTTTTTTTATTTATATATTTATGCCAACTCCTCGATCGGTACGTCCTTAAAAAGTTATGGCAGAATTGCTTTTTTCTATTCCGCTTTCATAGAGAAAGCCTGCCGCATTTGGCTTGTTTTGCCGTAACTTTTTAAGGACGTACGTTAGAAGGGTTGTTTTTTCTTTTGCAAGCAAAAGCGCCAAGGAAGAAGAGCATCTTCTTTGGCATAATCGACTCCAATACGGGGGGAGGCGATGATCTCTTCATCGTTGAGCAGCTCCCCCTCTTCGATCCAAAGCAGCTTTCCCAAGAGAGAGACCTCATTGTGCTCTCGAGAAATGGCCAAAGCTTTTGTTAAGGTTCCGGGCCCCGAACAAAGGGTAGAGTCGATCGTTTTCTTCCCCCTTCGCTGCAACATCACATCGATTCCTTTTAGGGGCTCAAGTGCTCGAATGAGCACGGCATGAGGAGTTCCTTTTTTATGGGTGACGACGTTGAAAAGGGCGTGCATGCCATAACAGAGATAGACGTAAGAAATTCCTCCGGCTTTGTAAAGCGTTTTGGTGCGCTCGGTATATCTTCCGCCAAACGCATGGGAGGCTCTGTCCGTATAGCCGCCATAAGCTTCGGTTTCTACGATCCGGCCGGCGGTGAGTTCATGATCGATGTTGGAAAAAAGAATTTTTCCTAGCAAAGACCTGGCCAATAAAACGACGTCTTCTTGCTGATAAAAGCTCTTTTTTAGCTTTTTTGTAGAAACAATCATTTTTTTCGGGGAGGCGTTGGCCTCTCGGTTGTGATTCTCCATTTGGCTTGCAGAGTGATGAGATCGAGCGAGACGAGTCTGAGCGATAGCTGATCTCCTATCGAGAATTTTTTGCGTGTTTTTTCTCCTCGAAGAGAAGTGTTTGAGGGGGAAAAGATATAATAATCATTTCCAATCTCTGAAATGTGAATAAAGCCATCGATGAAATACCCCTCCACATCAAAAAAGAGGCCAAAGGGTTTGATGCGGGTGATCATCCCTGAATAGATGCAGGAAGGATCGCGCGCTATGTTTTTTTCGAGAAGGCGAAGCTTTTTTAAAACAAGAACGGAGCTTTCTGCACGAAAAGCGGTTCTCTCTTGCGTCGAACAATGCAAAGCTGCTTGATTGAGATCTACCTCTCCCTCTTCGTCGAAGAGCAGTCTCTCGGCAATGAGATCGCTATAGCGTCGAATGGGACTTGTAAAATGACAATAATGCTCCAGGGCAAGACCATAATGGCCTGCGTTTTGCGGGGAATAGATGGCGAGCCGCATGCTCTTAATGAAACTTACGGAAAGCTGGTGGAAATGGGGACTCTCTTTTGCCTGTTTGAAAAAGTCTTGCAATTCTTTTTGGGTCGGATGGTCAGGTATTTCAAAACCAAACGATCGAACAAGAGCTGCAAACTCTTGAAAATCTTCTTGGGCGGGCGCTTCATGGATGCGATAGAGGAGCATCTTTTCCTTTTGATTCAGATGTTTGGCAATCGTCTCATTGGCCTTCAGCATGAACTCTTCTACGAGCTGATGGGAAAGATCATATTCATGAAGCTCAATTCCAATGGGATCTCCTTTTTGATCGATGATTACCTCTACATCGGGCAGAGAGAGATCGACACTCCCTCTTTCGAAGCGTTTCTTTTTGAGCAAAAGGGCGAGCGCGCCCATCTCCTGCAAAAGGGCGGAGAAAGGGTTTTTTTCTCTTTTTTCTAGAAGGGCAAAGGCCTCTTCATAGGTAAAGCGTTTTTTGCTCTTGATGAAGGATCTGCAAATTTCGTAATCGAGCAAATTTCCCTCTCGATCAAACTCCATGAGAACCGAAACGGCGAGCCGCAGGGTATCGGGCTTGAGGCTGCACAGGTTGTTGGAGAGGTTTTCAGGAAGCATCGGAATGCATTTTCCGGGAAGATAGATGGAGTTGGCGCGCAGCATCGCTTCTTTGTCTAAAGGGGAGTTTTTGTGAACGTAGTGGGCCACATCGGCGATATGGACTCCTAAGTGAAAATGACCTTTTGCGTCTTTGGTAAGCGAGAGTGCATCATCGAAATCCTTGGATGTTTTGGGATCGATGGTGATGCAGTCCATTTGAGAAAAGTCTTTTCTTCCCTTGAGGTCTTTTTTTGCCACATCTTCTCCAAATATTTCGGCCTCTTTTAAGATCTCATGGGAGAATTCAGAGTGCAGTTGGAATTCGGCAATGGCTGCCTCAATGTCAATGGAGGGGTCGGAAATATTTCCCATCTTTTTGATCAAGGAGGTGAAAATTGCGTCTTCCTCGTTTTTCCATACTTCAATTTTTACCAGCACACGATCGCCCCGTGCGAGGTTTTGATTGGTTTGCAGGTAGATCTTTTTAGGAGAGGAGATGAGGGGAGAAAAAAGAAGATACCCGCGCTTCGTTTTAGTTTCCACGCTTCCCCCGAGTGTCGTTCGTTTTCTCTCCAAAACTCTTGTGATGCGTCCCTCATAGCCGCGGGGTGACAGCTTGCCCTCATCCACGCTGACCTCAACGATATCTCCATCTACGGCGCCCATGAGACAAGAGGGGGGGATGAAAATTTCCGAAAACTTTTTGCTGTCCGGATGGACAAATCCAAAACCTCTGGGATGGGTTTTGATCGGGCCTACAAGATAAACAAGAGGCGTGGCGGCTTTTGAAAGAGAGAGCTTGTCTCTTTTCTTCTGGATCGACTTCTTTTTGATCAGATCCGATAAGATGTCGTCGAATATCTTGGAAAAGGAGGAGGGGAGCTCAAGAAGAGCAAAGAGCTTTTTCGGAGAGACAGGTTGTGGACTTGTCGAAAGATACGAAACGATGTCGTTTGCAAGTCTTTCTAGAAGGTCGTTGTATTTCCGGGGACTGGATTTATTCATTTAAGAAACCTTTCGTAATCAATTGGTTTTGAAGTTTTTCACTCGAGAAAAATTGCTCGCTATCGAGTCCGCATTTTTTGGCCGATTCGACAAATTCATAGATGTCATCGATATAAAGACTTGGCCCCCTGGCTTTTTCAAGGGCCGCCTTGTAAATCAAAGGATTGGGCTTTCTCATCTTCATTTCAAAAGATAGGAGCCTGTCGTCGAAAAGAGAGAGAATGGGATAATGAGAGAGAACAAAGTCGAAGTGGGCATCTCCAATGTTGGAAATGAGGACGAGATAGGCATGTTCATTTTTGAGCGCTTTTATTATGGGAAACAAGGAGTCGTTGGGGGTGAAAATGTCGGTAAGTGCGTGTAAAAAAGAGGGAAGAGAACCTTTGACCCCGCTCAAAGATGCAAATGTATTGTAGAGGTATTGATGGTGGATTTTTCCGAGCTCCCAGTCATCGAGGAGTTTTTCTTTGAATAAAAGGTCTCTTACTTGATCCTCGCTTAAGTTAAATAAATTGGCAATTGCTTTGCACATCTTCCGATGATCAAAGAATAACTGCACATTCCCAATGTCAAAGAAAAGTGTTTTCTGCATCATATTTTTCACAATAACTTTTCCAGGTATTTTGTAAAAGAAGAGCTATTGTCATGGGGCCGACTCCTCCCGGGACCGGAGTGATCGCCGATGCATGAGAAGATAGTTCTTTAAAATCCACATCGCCCACGATCTTCCCATCGGGCAAGCGATTGATTCCCACATCAATCACGACGGCTCCCTTTTTGACCATCTCTTTTTTTACAAAAAGAGGCCGTCCGATCGCAACCACCAGAATGTCGGCGGTGCGTGTGAGTTCTTCTTCCTTTATGGTGTGATCATGGACGACGGTGACCGTGGCGTTGCAATCTTTTTTGTTTTGTACAAGAAGAGCGGCTAAGGGCTTGCCCACAATATTGCTACGCCCCATGATGACGACGTGCTTAGAGGCGATAGGCAGGTTGCTTTTTTCAAGAAGAAGCTTAATGCCGCTAGGAGTGCATGGATGAAAGCCTCCGCCTTCTCCCAAAAGAAGCTTTCCCATATTGAGGGGGTGGAGGCCATCGACATCCTTTTTGGGGTCGATCGCCTCAATAAGCCGAGAGACGTTCAAATGATTCGGACAGGGGAGCTGCACGAGAATCCCGTCGATTTTTTTATCCTTATTGAGTTTGTGAATAACGGAAAGGATCTCTTCTTCTTTCGCTTTTTCTTCGAACGTGAGGACAATGGACTCGATCCCTACCCGCTCGCAGGCTTTTTTCTTCATGCGAACATAGGAATGGGAAGGAGGGTGATTGCCGACCAAGACAAAGGCGAGTCCCGGTTTGCGGCTTTTCAGAGAGGAAATTTTTTCTTTTAAAGAGTCGAGCAGCTCATCCGCAATCGTTTTTCCGCTTAGGATCATTTTTTTTCTTTAATTTTCAATCGTTATTAAGGATAGCAGATCTTCATGTATTTTGCCATTAGAAGCAAGAATTGCATTGTTTTCTTTCATTTTCCAAAAATTTCCCCGCCAGTCGCTCACTTTCCCTCCCGCTTCTTCAACGAGGAGCAGTCCCGCTGCAATGTCCCAAGCCTGAAGATTGGTTTCCCAAAAGCCGTCGAAACGGCCGGCAGCTACATAGCACAAGTCAAGGGCTGCGGACCCGAGCCTTCGAAACGGCAGTCCCTCCTTTAAAACGGGGAGAAAACGATCGATGCATTGATCCGGATTTTCCTTTAATTTGTAGGGAAATCCGGTCGCAAGAAAGGCCTTTGAGAGAGTTTTTGTTTTCGAAACAAAGAGTTTTTTGCCATTCAAGAAGGCTCCCTTGTTTTTTTCCGCAACGAACAGTTCGTTTGTCATCGGCTGATAGACGACGCCAAGGAAGGGTTGTGCATTTTTGCACGCTGCGATGCTCACCGAAAAGATGGGGATTTCGTGGGCAAAATTCACCGTTCCGTCCAAAGGATCAATGATCCAGACAATCTCTTTTTGGGTGGGACAGACGCCTCCTTTTTCTTCGGAGCAGTAGCCGTGGGAGGGAAATGCTTTTTTTAAAGAGGAGAGGATCCATTCCTCGCTTTTCAGGTCCATTTCGGTCACTAAATTATGAACGCCCTCTTTTTCCCGGATCTCGAAATGAGTTTCGAATCCCTTTTTAAGGATGGTCCCCGAGCCAAGCGCAGTCTGAATGGCCAAGAGTGTTAATGAGGAAAAATCATTCATCCGAATTCCTTTTATTTTCTAAGATTTTTTGTACCCTTTCGATTCCCTTCAAAGGAGCCACAAACCAGAAAAGCGAATAGAGGGCATTGAGGAGAGGAGTGATAAAAAAAATCGCCAGAAGAGAAGGAAAAAGGTCGCTCTGTTTTTGAAAAAGAAGGAAAAGAAAAAATTGAAGGAGGGCAAAGAAAAGAGAAAAGAGCATCGATGCGATGGAAAGCGAGAGGGGCTTTTCATTAAAAATCTTTCTTGCCGGATAAAACGAGAGGGTAGCTAGGAGATAATTGATTGCTGAGAGGGCAAAAAAAGAGGTAGAAAAAAGATCAAAAAGAAGGCCGCATAAAAGGGCGAGCCATAAGCAGACGGACAAGGAAAATTGGCTCAAGGCCAAAATCAAAAAGGGCGCATAGAAGATAAAATGGGCCGGAGGGGAAACGGCTGAGAAGAAAAGAGAGGCAAAAAAAGCCAAAAAAAAGGAAATCCAAAGCTTTTGCTTCATGAGAAACTTTGGGTTTTGTGCCAAGAGTACGCGGACTCAATGAGAGTCTTTGGATCGGAAAATCGAGGGGCCCAGTGCAAAAGAGAGAATGCTTTCCTAGGATCTGCTATGAGAGCGGGCGGGTCCCCTTCCCTTCGCTGCGCGATGCGCGCTTGTACCTTTTTTTTACAGATTTTTTCTGCAAAATCGATCATTTCCAGAACTGATATCCCCTTGCCTGTTCCCAAATTAAAAACAGAACTTTTTTTAGTCTCTAAGAGAAAATAGAGAGCTTGCAAGTGGGCCTCTGCCAGATCGGTTACGTGAATGTAGTCGCGAATTGCGCTACCGTCTTTTGTTTCAAAATCGTTGCCAAAGACCAGAAGCTCTCTGTTTTTTAAAATGGAAAGAAGGAGCAGGGGAATGAGATGGGTTTCCTCTTCGTGATTTTCTCCGACATCTCCTTCAAGATCGGCTCCGGCAGCATTGAAATAGCGAAGGCAGATAGAGTGCAGTCCATAGGCTTTGTCGCAATCTGCAAGGATCTGCTCGATCATCAGTTTGGACTTGCCGTAAGGGTTGATGGGGTTTTGCGGATGCTCTTCGCTCATGGGGGAACAAATCGGATTGCCATACGTTGCGCAAGAGCTTGAAAAGATAAGGTTTGTTATGCCCTCTTCTTTCATCGCTTCCAGAAGAGATAGGGAGGATCCGACGTTATTATCATAATATTTCAGGGGGTTTTTGGTGGACTCCCCGACAAGGGCGCTCGCTGCGAAATGGAGGATTGCGACGGGTTTTTCCTCTCGGAGCGTTTTGCGAATACGCGCTTTGTCTTTTAGATCCCCAATGATGAGCGGCCCCCATCGGACCGCCTCTTGATGACCGACGGTGAGATTGTCATACACAATGGGAAGAAAGCCTGCTTGAAAGAGAGCTTTGGCTGCATGGCTTCCAATGTATCCGGCTCCGCCGGTCACGAGTATTTTCTTTTTCATCAATAAGCTCCCTTGGAAGAAAAAATGACAAGAATGGTTTTTGCAATCAGACGAAGATCTAATGAAAAAGAGCGCGTATCCACGTACTGCTCATTCAAGCGCACCTTTTCTCTGCAGGAAAGAAAGCTACGCCCCGAAACCTGCCAAAGACCGGTAATTCCCGGCCTGACGGATAGAATCTTAGCTGCTTTTCCCTTAAAATGCCGGCTCACCTCATCTTCTTCGGCAGGCCTGGGGCCGACTATACTCATATCTCCTTTCAAAACATTCCAAAATTGGGGAAGTTCGTCCAGCGATGTTTTTCGCAATAATCTCCCTACCATTGTGATGCGCGGGTCCTGTTTCAGTTTCCAGTTTTTTTCCCATTCTCTCCGGAGATAAGGGTCTTGTTTTAAAAGGTCTTGCAAAAGGGCCTCGGCATTGACATACATCGTTCGAAATTTCCAGAAAAAAAAGGGCTTTTTGTCCTTGCCGACCCTTTTTTGGGAATAAAAAATGGGGCCCGGAGAGGTGAGTTTGATCGAGAGGGAGATCAAGAGAAAAAGAGGGGAGATCAGGATCAAAAAGAAAAGACTAAAAAAAATGTCAAATGCTCTTTTGATCAGATCATCCGGGCTCACGTTTTTTTGGCTCATTTTTCCTTTAACAGTTATTTCTAAATTATCAAGATGCTCGATAATTTTTTAGTAAATTTTACAGGGATCAAGGTTTTCGAGGAGGCTCTCTTTCCTCCTATATTGGGATCAATTTTTTTTTTGATTCGGCTGTTTTCCCTCTTGTTTTAGCTTTTTGTTTTGCTAAATCTTTTCGAATTCTATGATGGTTTTTTTAAGCTTGCCTGGTAGGTGGGGCAAGTCGTAGGTAGAAAAATTTTCAATCAAGGATTTTATGTCGCATGCAATTAAGAACATGATGGAGAAAGAGAAGAAGAATAAATCTAAAGAGAAGAGTAGTCTGCGGACCTTGGGTCCGATTCCAGATTTGGAAAAACATCTCCCTGCCGATTGGTGGAAAACTCTGTTCAATTCCATTTATCTGAAGACAGATGCAGATGTCGTTGAAAATGCGGATAATACAAGCCGAGAAGTGGATCTGATCGCTCAGGTGACAAAGATCGAGCCGCAAGATAGGATTTTGGATCTTTGCTGTGGCCAGGGCCGGCATTGTTTGGAACTTGCCAAGAGGGGGTTTCAGCATGTCTTTGGAATCGATCGATCACGCTACCTCATCCGTCTCGCAAGAAAGCGCGCTTTTATGTCGGGATCTCAAATCAATTTTTCCGAAGGAGATGCGAGAAAGATCAAGCTTGCGGATCATTCTTTGGACGTCGTTCTTTTGATGGGAAATTCCTTTGGATATTTTGAAAAGGATGAGGACGATCGCGCTGTTTTGACAGAGATCAAACGAATATTGCGCTCTCGAGGATCGCTTGTGTTGGACATTGTCAATGGAAAATGGATGTCGGAACATTTCGAGCCGAGATCTTGGGAGTGGATTGATCAAAGATACCTCGTTTGCCGCGAAAGAAGCCTTTCTTCCTGCGGAAGCCGCATCATTACGAGGGAAGTAGTGATCCATGCGGAAAAAGGAATCATTGCAGACCAATTTTATGCGGAGAGGCTCTATACGCAAGAGGGGATTGCTGCCATATTGGAAAAACTTGGATTTGAAAACGTGCAGCATCATTGCAATCTTTTTTCCTTATCTTCGCGCAACCAAGATTTAGGAATGATGGCCAATCGCCTTTTCATTACGGCCATTGCTCCGGAAAAAGCAGTATTAAAACCATCGAAAAACGTATTGAAGGCCGCCGTCATTATGGGGGATCCGAAAATTCCCGACTCGGTCAAACGGGAAGGGCATTTCAACCCGGAAGATTTAGACACGATCAGCAAATTAAAAACGACGCTGGCGGGTTTGCAGGATTATCAGTTTCAGTTCTTGGACAATCACATGAGCTTGATCAAGCAGTTGATCCACCATCCTCCCGCTTTTGTTTTCAATTTGTGCGATGAGGGGTACAAAAATGATGCCTTTAAGGAACTCCATGTCCCGGCTCTTTTGGAAATGCTTTCCATTCCCTATACGGGCGCGGGTCCTGCATGCCTTGCCATATGCTACAACAAGGCGCTCGTTCGTTCATTGGCGTCTTCGCTTGAGATTCCGGTCCCTTTAGAAACCTATGTGGATCCCTCCGATCAAGCGGCGAACCTTCCTTCGATTTTTCCGGCCCTTCTCAAGCCAAATTATGGGGATAGCTCGATTGGGATTACCAAAGACGCCGTTGTTCATTCCGCAGAGGAGCTCATTTGTTACTCCGATAAGATGAAACAGCTTTTTCCCGGCCGCCCTTTTTTGGTTCAGGAATATTTAAGCGGTAGAGAATTTAGCGTAAGTGTGATCGGCAATCCCGGCAACTTTGAAATCCTGCCGATACTCGAAGTGGATTTTAGCCGTTTGCCCAAGAATCTGCCCCAAATTCTTTCCTACGAATCAAAGTGGCTGCCGGATTCGCCTTATTGGACGGATATCCGCTATAAAGCAGCGGATCTCAATGACGAGATGTCTCGTCAACTCGTCGATTATTCGACGCAGCTTTTTGAAAGGCTCGAGTGCCGCGACTATGCACGCTTTGATTTTCGAGAGGATCGTCAAGGGGTGATCAAGCTTTTAGAGGTCAATCCCAATCCCGGATGGTGTTGGGATGGCAAGTTGAATATCATGGCAGGCTTCCGCGGTATCAAATATGAAGATCTCTTAGAGATGATTCTCACGGCCGCAAGAGAGAGGCTTGGAATGAAAAATTCTTAAAAAGAGTTTTCAAGAGATCCTAAAAAACTCAAGAGAAGATCTGCTTTTTGCCCTGCAAGGAGCAGATCTTTTGCGTCTATTAAAAGATCGATGGCCATCTGTTTTGCCTCTTTCTTCCCTAATTGGGAAATCAAAGAGGCCTTTTCCAGGATTTGGTCCGACCCGTTTTCTTGAACGGAGTCGGAAATGTCATCGATGATTTGATATGCAAGGCCGATTTTTTCTCCAAAAGAGATTAGTGATTTTTTTTGATGCAGGGGAATGTGGCAAAGAATGGCGCCGAATTCCATCGCCGCCATGAATAAATAGGCCGTTTTCTTTTCCTGCATTTTTTTCAATTTTCCCAAAGGGACCTTCTTCCCCTGAAACATCAAATCATCGACCTGCCCCGCAATCATCCCCTCTCCGCCGCTTCGAGAGGATAGGCAAAAGAGCAGATCTGTTTTTTCTTCGCAGGAGAGGTTTGCATCTGCAGATAGGGACTGTAGGGCATGGGTGAGTAAAAAATCTCCGGTCAGAAGCGCAAGCCATTCGGGAAATGCTTTGTGAAGCGATTGTCTGCCTCGTCGAAAATCATCATTATCCATGCAGGGAAGATCATCGTGAATGAGGGAATAGGTATGGACCATCTCAAGACAGACCGCGGGCAGATAGGCTTTTTTTAGTGATTGGGGACAAAAGCTTGCCACTGCGGCTAGCGTCAAAAGAGGGCGAAGCCTTTTCCCTCCCTCTAATGCATAGAGAGAGGCCCTACGAAGCTCTTCGCTTTCTATAGGATCAATAAGCTCTTGTAGCGTCTTGTCAATTAGAGGGATCATTTCTTTTGCAAAACGCTCGAACAGGATCATTTTTTTTGGCTCGCGGGCTGATTTTGAATCAAATCGGGCATTCCGATTCCAATATAATCAAACCCCTTTTCATGCATTTCGAGGGGTTTGTATTGGTTTCGTCCGTCAAAGAAAACAGATCCTTTCATTTCCTTGAGTATGGGAGAAAAATCGATATGGCGGAACTGCTTCCATTCGGTGATGAGTGCAATGCCATGAGCGCCTTTTGCCGCATCAAATTCATCCTTGCAAAAAACAATGTTCTTTTGGTTTTTGAGAAGATCTTTGGCCTTGGCCATGGAAACCGGATCAAAGAGGCGTAAGATGGCTCCCTCTTTTTGGAGATGCTTGATCAAGGTAAGGGAGGGCGCTTCTCTCATGTCGTCGGTATCGGGCTTAAAAGCAAGCCCCCAAAGAGCGATCACCTTGCCTTTGAGCCCTCCCATTGGAGAAAAATAATGTTTCATTTTTTCGAAGAGCCGTTTTTTTTGCTGATTGTTGATGGTTTCAACCGCGTCCAGTAATAAGGGCTCGCATCCTGCCTGCCTTGCGGTAGAAGCAAGAGCTCGTACATCCTTCGGAAAGCAGGACCCGCCATAACCAATGCCTGCATAGAGAAAGCTATAGCCAATGCGGCTGTCCGACCCAATTCCCTTTCGAACTTCATTGATGTTTGCTCCGACTTTTTTACAGATTTCTGCGATTTCATTCATGAAGGAGATGCGCGTGGCGAGCATTGCATTGGCTGCATATTTGGTCATCTCGGCAGAAGCCAGGTCCATCTCTAAAATCTTGTCGTGGTTGAGGATAAAAGGAGCATAGACCTCTCGCATTAGGCGGACGGCCTTTGGCGAGATGCTTCCGATCACGATGCGATCGGGCTTCATGCAGTCGCTAATGGCGCATCCTTCTTTCAGGAATTCCGGATTGGATACAACGTCGAAAGGGATGTGGACACCTCTTTCTTTCAATTTGCTTTCGATGATCTTTTTGACGTGCTCGGCGGTTCCGACGGGAACGGTGGATTTATTGACGATGACCCGATAATCGCTCATGTGCTGGGCAATGGACTTGGCCGCCTTTTCTACAAAGGAGATGTCGCAGGATCCATCTTCTGAAGAGGGCGAAGGGACGGCAAGAAAACAGACGAGAGATGTTGCAACAGATTTTGCATAGTCCGTGGTAAAAAAAAGCCGTTTTCCTTTGATATTATGAATGATCAGCTCTTCGAGGCCCGGTTCATATATGGGAGATTTTCCCTTCTTGAGATCCTCGATTTTGGCTTTGTCGATATCAAGACAGGTGACAATATGGCCCATTTCGGCAAGACACGCGCCCGTAACAAGTCCCACATATCCGCTCCCAACAATCAATATTCTCATAAGATCTCCTTAGCTCAAACCAATATTCCTATCAGAAAGAAAGATTCTATTCCAGTTTAAGAAGAACTTGTGTTGTACGACTCCGAGAAGTGAATAAGAAAGGAGAAAAAAGGCAGGATTTGGTAGGATTTCTGGCTAAAATAGAAAAAGGAATTTTTTATGGCTTCAGAGTGCTCTCCTATCGATGCTTCTCAAAAACAAACGCATGCATCGGATGCTCGCATCCCTACATACACGGACCTCTGCAGAAAGGTTTGCTTTCTTTTGGCCGATACAGCGCTTATTTTCTCGACGGGATATGTGGCGGGAGCTCTTTCTAGGAATGCGGTTTTTTCTTTTTTCGATGGAGGACTGCCGGGTTTTGCCATGAGGGCTGCAGCGATCGGAGCCGGTTCATTTGCGGGTTTTTGTGCGGGCCTTCTTATTAAGAATGGTCTGTTGGACTCGATTGTCAAGACTGCGGCGCTTCCGCTTTTTGCTTTCAAGAGTTTGGGAAATCATGGGTTTTGGATGGGATCCGTCTATACGATTGTGGCAATTTGCCTGGCGACGGGAGAGGGACTTTTAGGTGGAGTTGCCGGCGGTCTTGGTGCAGGGATCAATCCAACCGACCCCAAGGCTCAGCTCTTCTGGAAATGTTCTCTGGTCTCGGCAATTGCGATCAGTTCGATTGCGTCGATTCAGATTCTTTGCAAGTCGAAAAACCGATCGCAGAAGAAAGAAGCTTAAAACCTCCTCAAATGTGCGACATCCGAATTTTGTTTTCATGTGCAGACTATCGTCATCAACCTTTCAATAAAACGCATTCCCCATTCAGACCGGCTCCCCATTGAAATTTTTCTAAGGATCACTGCAGGGCGAAGATTTCTTTCCGCTAGGTAGCCTCGCGTAAAAAAAGGTCCAAAGTGCCGGAAAGCGATCCAAAATATCATAACGATATGCTTTTACATCCTTTGCACATTGCCAAAGTCGCTCTTTATTCAGAACATGGGTCTTAAGAAAGATGCTATGGAGTATCTCTTTCACGCAACTTCACATTGGTTAACTGGTTCGAGTAAAAAAAATTATTGATAAAATGCACGATACAAGCTCATAATCAACCTCTTAAAATTGAGGAGGTTGTTATGACTTCAAAAACAGGAGAGAGCAGCGGACAGAAAGTACCTGACCGAGAACTGACGCAGGATGATAGAGGAAGATTTTCTGTCATTCAAAAGCAGCTTGACTTCAGGGGGTCGGACGGGTTGCCAGTGGAATTAAAAGCGGGCCAAATTGCTAAAGAATATATAGAACCATATGGAAATGCTTATGATTTAGCCGAAGAATATTTAAGAGACAAGAGGGGTGGTGGCCCTAGATACCATGCCTTAGATCTTTCAAAGCTCGAGCATCAAAGAATTTTAGACTTGGCACTTGTGATTCAAGATGCAGAGGGGCGCAAAGAACGAATACGTACATTCCCCAAGGAAGATCAGAAAGAATTAAGCAGAATGGAGTTGTGCAGATTGAGCGTTAACAGAGAGATTATGAATAAAATGACATTGATAGAAAAATTTGGGGATTCTATTACATCATTTTTGGGAACATTGGTTGGTGTAACGCATTCTGAACTTAAGCCTGTCGCATCGATAACACTAGGATCTGGTAAATTTCTAAAAACAGTTTGTGCTCACGAAGAGGCTATTGAAAGTGCAGAATTCAAGCCCGAGCTTTTCCCAGCTTTATTAACAACAACGGAAGATGCGGAGGGTATGGTCCGGGATGCGGAAGCTCATGGCGAATTGACAGCTGTCCCACTCGAAAAGATTAACCAGGTACTCCAAAGGATAGGACTCGAGACTGTCACTACACAAGTGACCAGCCTGGACGAATCAATAGGAAGGACAGCAAGCGATGTAATCAAAAAACTGGGGGAAATGTCTGAAATTTTAGCCACGATACCTGAACAGCAAATAGCCGAGCCACAGCGAATAGCCAAGTTACAGCAAATAACCGAGTCGCTTCACCAAAGAGATGCTGAGGTAGAGGGAATGTGTCGCAATATGCAACACCTCACTACTGTTTTCGCCACTACTGCAGGTTGCATATTCAAAAACAGAAAAGTAGCTTCTACGATAGGGATAATGGGGCCTGCTATAATCGAAGGCATAAAAATTCACCACTTTGTTTCAGAGGCGCCTTTTTTAAGTAAGGCTGCCCTTGCTGCTTATGGCGATCCGATACTTGCGGGTTGTGCTCTTGCAGTTTCTGTATTTAGCTCATTTCGAGGCCAAAAGGATGAAGAAAAGCGAGCCAAAATGATGCAGAAGAATTTTACTATTGTGATGAAGGGATTGCAAAAATTAAATGAAACCGTGGTAGCGGGATTCAATGGTTTGACGGGACAGATGCAGCAGCAATCGCGGATGATTCGTAAAGGATTTGAGCAGCAGATGCGTCTTGTGTGTCGACTTGGGGAGCAGGTAGATCATCTCGGTTGGCAAATCAATCAAAAACTCGATTGGATGCAAAACTTTTTGGAATTTGGATTTGGACAGCTCCACCATGATAATGTCCTCATGTTTCGAAAACTTTGCGAAGTGGATCAACTACTAAAAACATTTCAGCAAGAGCAAAATGTTCATAATTATACCGTTATGGAAACTTTGCGCAAAGAAAGCAGAAGCAAATGCTATCAACAAACATTGCAGGCCTGGCATGAACTTGAGACTCGGTTTGTACATTGTGAGGAAGGAATTCAGTACTTGCATGATATTTGCTCGAAAAGAATTTCCGTTTCCGATCACGAGCTTCAGAAGACAGTATGGATGTTGTGGCGGGAAATGAGAGATTTGCTATTGGAGAAGACTTATTTAGACAGTGTAAATGGTGCTTACTATTTGCATGAGGGGGTTTCTTCAGTTTTGGCTGACCAAATTTATATGGCATTACCCGGTAAAATTGAGAATGCAAATTTCTATGTAAAGTTTTTTTCACGTGCTTGGGATGGGGAGATTGTGAATAGGGTCGTTTGGGAAAGGATGGCCTGTTTATTTTCTTCCTTTTTTTGGACTTTAAATAAGAGCGATTCTGTAGCTGTTAAAAGCTTTGTAAGCGAAAAAGAGGTTCAAAGATCGCTAAAAGAGATAGAGAAGCTGGCAAGGAGGGAACAAGGACTTACTTGTTTTTTGATACAAACCATTCCGGACCTTCGAAAAAAATATATAGACAGTCTCCACGCTGTGGGCGCTGCTGTTCAAGAATTGTGTCGTCGGAAAATCTCTATCGATGATGGAGAAATAAAACAGAGAGAAATCGATCGATTGGAGGGAGAAAAAATACAGGTCTTGCGTGAAGGTTTTGCTTTGACTCCCGAGCAGGAAAAAATCCGGCAAGACTTTCAAGAAGCCCAACGACCTTCGGATAGGAAGTTTAAAAAATATGAAGCTGCTGAAGATCATTGGAAAAAGAAACACAAAAGCAGAGTTGATGAAGCGCCGGATCATGCGGCAAGAAAGGTTCACCAAGTTGCTCAATATTTTCAGTTGAGTCGGAAGAAAGGAGAGCTGGACGCAGAGATACCGCGTTTGCGCGCCGAAGCAGAAGCCAGAAAACAAGGAAAAATAAGCGACTTTGAGAAAAAGATTAAGTTTTTACGGGAAGGGCCTTCTCCTACACCAGGGGATTGGCAAACAGACCTGGAGCAACAAAAACTTTTGAGGTTCTTGGTGGAAAATGCACATAACACTTCTGGAGACTTGTACCAACGATTAGTGGCTCTTGAAGAGAGTTATTGCATATTGAGCGCTACGGTTATTTATTGTTTTCAAGATGCGGTGCAGGGATTTTCCGGACTCTCGCCACAAGAGCACGAATCGATATTTGGATTTTTGAATCGCGAAGGTTTAATCACAACTCGGTTGGGATTTTTTGACAGGTTGCTTTCTAACCGTGACAATTTTAATCGCGATGAATTTCTTGCATCTATGGAGTCTACTTCTACTTTTGTGGAGAGTTCCATTGACCGCATGTTTGGAGCTTTGATAGCCAAGAAATTACCTCTAGGGTCTCAGCGTGTTGAGACTCGGTTGCAAGATTTTTGTAAGATCGAGAAAAACGAAAAATTCTTGACAGACCACCTGGAACCCAACCTTGATAGCATTTTTGATAAATATTACTCCGATGAAGATGTTTACGCATTATTGCAATCGTATGTGGGAGAGGGCCGCGTTGTGAGGCCCTTGCCAGTAAGCGGCTCAATTATTGAAGATCGAGTATTGGATGCTCGTTTGATAGAATATTTTTTTGACTCTGCGAAGCAAGCAACAGATCTTCTTGTTTTCGTGCCCCTCAATGTGCACAACCATTGGGTCTTGGCAGTGATTCAGCATTTCTCAGACGATAATCATACCGTGTTAACTTATTACGATTCCATGAGCGAAGGCGGAGAGATGCCAAAAGATATGAAAGAGGCTTTCCAAAGATTGTTTGAGAACCTGACCTGGCCTTTTACTTGTGGTAGTTATCCGACAAGGACTCAGTATGATGGATACAATTGTGGTCCTTGGATTGTGGAGTATGCCAGAAGCTTTGGATCTCGTTCGCACACATTTCCTCCGGGGAATATTGAAGAGATGAGAAAAGAGCACCAAGAACGTTTGGAAGAGAGTCGTGCGTCCCAAAAACGAAAAGCTCCGGATCAAGCGGCTTCCGAAAAAGACTCTGCGCCGGCGGCGAAACGACAGCAACCTTAAATCGATGCTCAAGAGGTGAGAAGTTTCTCCAGAGAAATGGATTTGGCAAAGGCGCGGGGTGTGTTTTTTCAAAAAACTTTAACCTGCAAGTGAACACTATGACCATAGAAACACATGAGGGCGCATCGAATCTGGTCGATGTGCAAACGATCGATGCAAATATCCACGTGGAGCTCAAATATGCCACGAAGGATAATTTTACAGGCCAAGTGATCTATACCTTCGATCGCTGTTTTTTGCAAAGAGAGGCAGCTGTTGCATTAAGCGGTGCGCAAAAGCGGCTGGAAGCCTTGGGACTTGGGCTCAAAGTATGGGATGGCTTTCGGCCGATCTGGGCACAGAGAAAGCTTTGGGAGGCGTGCCCGGATGATCGGTTCGTAAGCCCGCCGTATAAGGGAAGTCACCATTCGCGCGGGACGGCCGTTGATGTGACCCTTGTCACAAAAGAGGGAGTCGATCTTCTCATGCCCTCCGGATTTGATGATTTTAGCGAAAAAGCTTCTTTGCGTTATCAAAAGGCTTCAGCCGCTGCCTTGAGGAATAGAGATCTTTTGCAAAGCGTGATGAAAGAGGCCGGCTTTTTGAGTTATGATCTGGAATGGTGGCACTTTAATTTTAAGGACTGGGAGAAATTCTCTCCGATTGAGGAAGAGGTTTTTTGATTCTATTTTTTGAGCGGGGTCAAAATGCCGCCTTTTAAAAGGAAAATCTCGTCGCAAAGATGGGCCAGTTCGTCATCATGCGTCACAACAATCAGCCCTTTTTTCATCTTTTTTACAAGCTCCATCAAGATGGAATGGATAATCATGGAATTTTCATGATCCAAATTACCCGACGGCTCGTCTGCTAAAATGATATCGGGGTCGTTAAAAAGAGCGCGGGCGATCGCAATCCGCTGCTTTTCTCCGCCGGAGAGGAGCTTCGCGGGATAGTGGGCTCTTGATTTCATATCGACCACTTCCAGAAGTTCTTCGGCTTGTTGATAGGCAGCGCTTTTTTTCGAAACGCTTTTACGTCCGATGCGGGCGGGCATGAGGATGTTTTCGATTGCGGTAAAATCCTCCAAGAGGCTGAATGCTTGAAAGATAAAGCCAATATGTTGATGGCGGATTCGGTGGGCATGTTTTTTTCGCACCCCCTCGCCGCAGATGGCAAGCGCGCCTGAGTCTGCCTGTTCGATCGTCCCTAAAATATGCAGCAAAGTGGTCTTCCCTTCGCCGGACGCGCCCATGATGGCCATCGATTTTTCCGGAAGAAGATCAAGAGAAATGCCTTTTAGCAGTTCTACTTTGGAAGGGTGGCGGAATGTTTTCCGTATGTCTTTTGCGCTGATCAAGGATGTCATTCAGAGGCTCTCAAAATCGCAGATGGATGGAGTTTTGCCGCTTTAATAGCAGGAACGAGCCCTGAAATCAAAGACAGTAAAGGGGTAACGATCAAAATGAAGAGCAGGGCCTCAAAGCTGAGTTCGTTGGGAAGAGAGTTGCCATAAAAGGCAGGGTTGAATGCCGTATGTCCTTGAATCGTGTTCAAGATCTCTACAAAAAAGTTGAGGTGTTTTAGGGTAAAAATTGCGGAAGTAGCGCCGATGAGGCTACTCAATGCTCCCATGATCATGCCGGAAAGCCCGAAGATGGCAGCAATGCTTGTTTTGCTGCATCCCATGGACTGAAGGATGGCAATTTCCTTCTTCTTGTCGTTGACGAGAAGGACGAGAAGGGAAATCACGTTGGAGCAGGCAACGATCAGGATGATCAGAGCAATGAGCAAGAAGAGCGTGCGGTCGCTTTGAAATTGTTCCATCAGATCTTTGGAAAACTCATACTCGCGAAAGGTCGCGATCTTCCAAAATCGATCGATCTCTTCGTCATGGAAGGCAATGGACAGCTCTTCTTTGACTCGATCTGCTAGATCTTCATTGTCAAACCAGACGTATAGGCCATTGGAGGGTGTTCCGTCCGGGGAAAATACCGGTGACGATCCGTTGATGGTCCGCGTGACGGTTTTCGGAACCACGAGAAAGCGATTTCCGATGGGGAAGACGCCCGTATCGTAAAATCCCGCTACATAGATGGGGATTTTTTGTTCTTTCGAGGTGATCAAGGAGCTTGTTGCATAGCAAAGAGAGCCGCAATCTCCGATCCGAACGCCGCTTTCTTGCAGCGCTTTGGGAAGAAGAATCGAGGTTTCCTTTTCGGAGATGGTGGGCAAAAGAATCTGTTTTTGAGAGCTAATCGCCCATAGCGTGGGTGTTATTAAAGACGAGGGAAAAGCGTTTGCGATTTCGACTTGATTGAAGGAGAGGGGGGTTTTTACAAATTTCCCTTGAATGATTCCTTGAACAGAGAGCTCCTTTTCATCTAGGGAAGCTTCAAAAAGCGGGCTGTCGGAAAGAAAACAATAGCCATCGGACGAAAGCGTGAGAGCGGTCCCGTCTGGTCTTTGCAGGACAAAATTGCCGTCTGCCTTGTTGTAAGAAAGCTGGGCGGAAATGGTGCCGTTTTTGGGGTTTTCGGAGAGGTGGACCTCTTCGACTTTGTCATTGAAGATCAATGCATTTACCTGCCATGTTCCTTCGCGAAGGGCACTGAGCGGGAAGGGAGCAAAAGGAGGGACTCTGATTTTGGGAGATTGAAGGGAGTTAAAAAGAACAAACGGGGAAGAGGGTAGGCGCCGGGCGCTGATCTGGTGAAACAGATGGTTCATATCTTGCGGGGTCGGCGGGAGCAAAAGAGAGGAGAATTGGGGGTTTTTATCGGGAAGCGACAAGAGGTAGGACATTTGCGAAAGACAGGAGATGTTGGCATCTCCCCGATGCAGAGTGAGGCGCATCAGAGCGCCGCTGATCTCATAGTCTTGAAAAGCCAATCCCTTTTTTTGTAAGATTTCATATGCCTTTTTAACGGGATCTATAATTGTGCCGTCCTTGCTCAAAATGGGCTGGGGAATGCTTTCGGGAATGGGTGCATCTTTTTCTTCGCTAAAGGAAGAGCTCGAAGCAGATTCTGCTTTTTCTCCGATCGTCTTTAAAGTGAAGTCTGCTTGGCTAGAGAATTGATCTGCTTGGTAGAAGTAAGACTGATAATACTCTTCTGTGGGAGTCAGTCGAATCGGAGCGTTTAAAGAGACCAGTTTATGGATCCAGTTCTTTTCTATGCCCGTAACCACGGACAAAAAGACAAGAACGAGCCACACTACAAGGGAGATCACCGCAACTGACAACACGGAAATAAGGGAGGTTGACAGCGAGCGTCTTCTTGGAATGAGATATTTTAACGCAACGAAGAGCTCAAGCATCTATTTTGCTTCTTTGAAAACGACATGGCGCCTAAGCGTCTTGTCATATTTTTTTAACTCCAAACGTTCTGTGACGGTCTTCTTATTCTTGGTTGTCCAATAAACAGCGGTGCTTTCCGTGCTTTTGAGTTTGATTTTTTCTCTTGCGCCCTTAGCCATTGACCTTTCCCTTAAAAATTCTTTTCACAATGAACATATTGTAGTAGGAAAAAGGTAAAAGGACAAGAGAAAATCAACAGGCGGGCTTTGAAAATGTTTTTAGAAAAAATGCAAACGGGCTTTGGCTTCCAGGTCAAAAGAGCTTTTCCCTGCTTGAAGATATTTTTGTGCCCCTAGCCCCGCGATCATTGCGCCATTGTCAAGACTCAAGTTTCCGGAGGGCCAGAATAGGGAAAGGGGGCATTTTTCCGCGAAAAGCTCGCGCAAGCGCTTGTTATTCACAACGCCGCCGCCGAAGTAGATTGCTTTAAGGTCGAAGCGCCGGCATGCCTCGTTGGCTTTTTGGACCACGTCGCAAAAGACCGTTTCTTGGAAGGAGGCGGCAACGTCCTTCTTTTCGTCTTCAGAAATCAAAGACGGGCTCTCTTTGTGCGATCCGATCCCTTTGACGGTATAAAGAATTTTCGTTTTAAGGCCGCTAAAGGAAAAATGAAAGGGGCTTTCCTTCACTTGACCGGCTTTAAAAGCATAGCGTCCAATACATCCCTTTTTCGCAAGGTTTTCTACCGCTGGCCCTCCGGGATAGAGGAGGCCTAAAATCGCTGCGACTTTATCAAAGGACTCCCCGATGGCATCATCGATGGTTGTCCCGATCATTTCATAGGTGCCGATGCTATGTATTTTCAAGAAAAGAGTATGGCCTCCGGAGAGTACGATTCCAAGAGAGGGGAACTTGAGCTCGTCCAGATGGTCCATCATAGAGGCGTATAGATGGGCCTCGACATGGTGCACTCCGATCAAGGGCTTGTTCCAGACCCAGCTCAGCGTTTTTGCGACATTCAGCCCCATAAAAAGCGCTCCCATTAGGCCGGGGCCATGGGCGACGGCAATCAGATCGATCTGCTGTGGCGAAACGCCGGCTTCTTTTAGAGCCAGGTCGATAACAAGAAGAAGAGAGTCGTAGTGCAAACGAGAGGCCATTTCTGGGAAGACGCCTCCATATTTTTCATGGAACTTTGCCTGGGAGAAGATGACGTTGGAAAGGATTTTTTTGCCATCTTCTACAACGGCCGCAGCTGTTTCATCACAGGTAGTTTCGATTCCTAAAACGAGCATACAATTTCAATGGGTTGATAAAAAAACTAGCAGAAACGAGAAAAAATCTCTTCTTTAAAAAAATTTTTATACCAAGAAATGTTGGAATTCTTCTTGCCTCTTTTCAAGATCTTTATTTTCGACAAAATGCAGGGTTTTGGGGTCGCGTTTCTCAAGTGCCCGTTCGTAGCGCTGATCGTAATAATGCAAAAGAAGGGAAATGGCCTCTTTGTAATTTTTTTCAAGAACGTAAGCAATCGCTCTTTTCATGTTCACGTGCCCGAGGCTTTTTTGGAGCTGCTCGATGCTCTTTGCAAGATCGCCTACGCTTTGAGAAGAGTAGTTGCGAATGATTCTCTCTATGCGCTCTTCCAAAGAGGCTGTAATAACAAAAACAGGGGCTTTTTGCATCTGGTCGAAAAAGTCGTCGGGCAAACGAATCTTCCCCACAAACCGGCTCTCGTCTTCTACCCAAAATCTTTCCCCTTGTAGGGAAAATAGCGAGAGTGCAAGCAGGTTCTCAAAGTGCTCTTGAGTGGGTTGGCTTTCCGTTAGTTTTCCAAAAACCGATCCGCGGTGTTTGGCTAGATCTTCCAAATCTAAAACATGTTCTTTTCTCTCCCTCATCTCTTGTAAAAGATCGGTTTTCCCAACTCCTGTTTTCCCGGAAAGGATGAGGAAGCGATAGGGAATTTGAAAGGAAGAGAGTACGAATCCCCGAAATGCTTTATACCCCCCTGGGATGAGTATGCACTCGTGCTCCAAAAGACCCAAGAGCCATCCCATGGCCTGGCTGCGCATTCCGCCGCGCGCGCAGTAAAGAACCGCTTTTTGAGGAACATGAAGTTCTTTGATCTTTTCGACAAAAAGGGGCAGGGAGATGAGAGACAGCCCTTTTTCAATAGCGGCTTTTTTGCCCTCCTGTTTGTAGGTGGTTCCCACGATGGCTCTTTGTTCGTCGGAGAAAAGAGGAATGTTGACGGCATTTGGGATGTGGCCGCTTAAGAATTCCCCTGGAGAGCGGACATCGACAAGGAAGGGCTCTTTTTGTTGAAAAAGAGAGGTAAAAAAAGAGATTTTTTGAGAATCAAAACGATTCATTTTTGACCTTGTCGCTTCGAGCGATGATTTTCAAAATTTGTCCATGCTTACTTGAATGACCATCCTCTCAAAGAGTATCAGTGCTTTGGGCGCTTTTTTTTAAATAAAATTTTTTGTTTACACTACTACATGAAAAATGGGAATGCGCCTCTAAATCTCTAACTAAAATATATTACTAAAAACGCATCCGATGCATTTGCAATGCAATCTCGGACTTCGATATTTTAAGTGAAGCGTCTTTTTCTAGAAAAGAGAATCCCGAATACAAGGTTTTTTTGATGGGGAAGGGCAGGGCAATTTCGCTGCATCGCTTCAATTACTCATCGGCTCCTTCCATTCAAAATAGAAGATTTTTTGGCCATGTTCACTTCTTCGGTCAGTTGTTAATGCAACTGACTTTGTTTTTCAATGATGAGGGCGACTTTGCTGACTTGTGTCATCCACTGATCGAAAGTTTTCCCTCTCGAAATGAACAAGGCCGATTTTTTAAAAAATATAGGTAATACAAGCCCTTGACATAGAAAAACTTAAGCATTTTGTCTATGAAAAATTGGAAAAATTTCTGCTCTCAAAGGCATTTTTCAAATCATTACTTCCGCTTCCTGATTATTCATGGAGACGATCTTTGCCACAAACATATTCATGCCCTTTATAATAAACAACATAACACAATTCATTGGCTTTCACTTGAATTCTTGCAACAATTAATCAAATATGTTAAAATTAAGGAACGAAAAATGGCAAAGCCCATTCCTGAGCGTCTGTTTTTGCAGTACATCAAACAGTTGGGAATGCTATGGGCGGTCTTCTATGCTCAATCAAGATTGGCCATAGCAAAGGAAAGAAACGAGAAGTTTCTCCAGGTAGCGTTCGGAAAGTAGAAAAATTATGTGATGAAAGGAATTTGCAATGGCCACCAAAAAAGAAATAGATGATCATGTTAAATCAGCTCTATTAGAAATCGGGCCAATTGATCCTTGGTTTGATAAAGATATCGGAGAGTGGGTTTTCTCATCGAATTTATATCCTGTCGAATATGGCGGAGAAACCAGAGAAGAGGTAATAAAGAATTATCCCTTATATCTGCGTGAATTCATTAAACATCGACTAGATTCGTGCCTTGATGAACTGGTAGAACGTAAAACGAAGGGCCGTGGTGGAGCAAGAATTGGTGCTGGTCGTCCAAAAGGATCAAAAAAGTCTGCTCCAACAAAAACAGTAAGACTAAAAGCAACTGTTGCTGAATGGGCAAAGAGCCACTCTAATGAAATTGAGCGTATTAGAGAGGGAGATCTTATTGTTGTAGCGGCAAAACCATACGATCATAAGCACTAAGAGGTCGTCCAAAAATAAGTGATACACTCTCTTTTGAATTTTCTTATTTTTTCATAGATAAAAATTTTTTTTAATTGCTGCATTGCTGCTCTTTCGAAGAACCAGATAATGCCATCCTAACATTTTGATTATCAGTGCGCTTATCTCATCTGTAGAATGGGAATTGCCTATTTGCAGATAGATTTTTGTGTGTTTAAATGCATCAGGAAACAACCTTTTTGCTATTTACAGATCGTTGTCTTTCCTTTTTAAAAGTGTCCGTAAAAGAGCAAAAGCCGATTTTCAGATGGATTTTGAAGAATAAAAAATAGTCTGTCAATATGCAAATGCACATTTGCAGATTGATTTTATGGCGAAAGCTGTCTATAATAAGGTTTAAAAAAGGAGATCGTTTATGCACCAATCACCCTTTATCGGCCGGGAGGCCGAAATGGAAAGGCTTGAAGGGCTTTTAAAGAAGAAAAGCGCGAGTTTAATAGTAGTTCGTGGACGTCGAAGAATTGGGAAAAGCAGGCTCCTTACTGAATTTGGTAAAGAGATGAAGAGTTTCTTTTTCACGGGCACTCCGCCAAGTCGCAAAACAACAGCCCAATTACAGCGTGATGAGTTTGCTCGTCAGTTAGCACGAGGAGGCATCCCGAGTGTTCATCCCGATGATTGGGGGAATATGTTTTGGCATCTTTCTAAACATACTGATAAAGGACGTATTCTGATTGTATTTGACGAAATTTCCTGGATGGGAAATAAGGATTCAGAATTTTTAGGAAAGTTAAAAAATTGTTGGGATATGTACTTCAGCAAAAATTCACAGCTGATCCTCATCTTGTGTGGATCCATTTCTTCTTGGATTGAAGAAAATATTCTAAGCAGCACAGGGTTTGTTGGCAGAATTACAATTGATTTGATTCTAGAAGAGCTTCCCTTGAATATTTGCAATGCTTTTTGGTATCCAAAAGAAAAAAGAATCTCTGCCTATGAAAAATTCAAACTTCTCTCTATTACAGGAGGGATACCTCTCTATTTAGAACAAATTCGGCCCGATTTGCCGGCTGAACAAAATATCCGAGATTTATGTTTCACAAGAGGCGGTCTGCTCGTTAGAGAGTTTGAGGAAATATTTTCGGATATTTTTTCTCGCAGTATCGCCACACATCGATCAATCATCAACTGTTTAGCAGATGGGCCCAAAGAAAGCGCACAAATTTGTAAGGGATTGGGAAAGAATCAGGGGGGAGTATATAGCAAACACTTAGATGAATTAGTTAAAGCAGGATTTGTGCAAAGAGATTTCGCTTGGCATTTGAAAAGTGGAAAAGCGAGCAAGTTGAGCCGCTATCGACTGAGCGACAACTATCTCAGGTTTTATCTAAAATATATTGCTCCCAATCAAGCAAAAATTGAGAGGGGCGGATTCTCGAATTTGATGTTAGCTAATTTATTGGGGTGGGAGGGAGTTATGGGGCTGCAATTCGAGAACCTTGTAACGCATAATCGGAAGATTCTCTGGAAAATGATGGGAATACCCCCTGAAGAAATCGTGATGGATGGACCTTTTTTCCAGACTTCAACTACGAGGCAAGCCGGGTGTCAAATCGACTACATGGTTCAGACGCGTTTCAATACTCTTTACATTTGCGAGGTCAAATTCGCTAAAAATCCAATAGATCCTCGAGTGATTGGAGAAATGGAAGAAAAAATAAAACGGCTTAAAGTTCCCAAGCGATTTTCAATTAGACCTGTGCTTATTCATGTGAATGGGGTGGAAGATAGCGTTTTGGATCAAGGGTACTTTGACAAGGTTATCGACTTTGGCCAGCTTTTGGATAGCGGCATTATTCAAGGTGCGAGGGACTCGAGATAGCTTTGCAAGAGAAGAGTGGCGGCTGTCGGATCGATTTTCCCCTTTCTTTGTTTGCGGGAAAAGCCCATCTCTTTCAAACTTTGTTCTGCAATCACGCTGGTGAACCTCTCGTCCCAAAGAATGAGGGGGATGGAACATAGCTTTGCGAGGTTTGCGGCAAATGCTTCTACCTCGTTGGCCATTTCTCCCCTGGTTGCATTCATGAGAAGGGGATGGCCGATAATGATCTTCTCGAGATCTTGGATCTTTTCGATCTCCGGGAAGAGAAAAAGCGCAGTGTCTTTGGTCCCCTTGGGGATGTCCAGGACTTTTAAGGGAAGGGCGACTCTTTTTTGTGCATCAGAAAGGGCAAGACCAATCCGGACTCTTCCATAATCGATGGCCAAAATCCTACCCATTTTTAGAATCTCGAAAGCGGATCATCGCGGCAACAAAATCGCGAAAGAGCGGGTGAGGGGCCAGCGGTTTGGATTTGAATTCGGGATGATACTGAACCCCCAGCATCCAAGGATGATCTTTGACCTCGGCAATTTCACAAAGATCTCCATTTTCCAAAGTGCCTGTGAAGATCAGTCCTTTTTCCTCAAAAAGCTTTTTGTATTTGTTGTTGAATTCATAACGGTGGCGATGCCTTTCCGAGATGACTTTTTGATTGTAGGATGTAAAAGCCTTTGATTTTTCTTTCAAAGAGCATGGATAGGCTCCGAGCCGCATGGTGCCGCCGAGATTTTCGATTCCTTTCTGCTCTGCGAGCAGAGAGACCACGGGGTGGGCCGTTCGCGGATCGATCTCGGTCGTATTGGCATCTTTAAAAGAAAGCATATGGCGGGCAAATTCCACCACCATCACCTGCATTCCGAAACAGATGCCAAAATAGGGAACTTTATTTTCTCTGCAATATTGGGCAGCGATGATTTTTCCCTCCCAGCCTCTTTCTCCAAAACCTCCAGGAACGAGAAATCCGTCGCAATCGGAAAAAATCTTGGAAAGATCTTCCTCTTTAGTAATTTTGTCCGATTCTATTTTTTTGATCACAAGCTTCATGCCGGCAAAAATGGCTCCATGATGCAGGGCCTCGAAAACGGATTTGTAGGCATCCTGATGGTCCAGATATTTGCCCACGATTCCAACCGTTACGACTCCCTTTGGATGAAAAATAGATTGCAGCATCTTTTCCCAGGAGGCAAGGTCGGCTTGATCACATTTGAGCTGCAGCATCTTGCAGAGCATTTCATCAATTTTTTGAGCATGGAGATCGATCGGCACTTCGTAAATGCTCTTTTCCACATCTTTTTCATCGAAAACCGCTTCATTGGCCACATTGCAAAAAAGGGCAATTTTGTCTTTGAGCTCTTGGGACAAGGAAAGCTCGGATCGGCATAAAATCATGTCGGGGATGATTCCGATTTGGCGCAAAAGTTGTACGGAATGCTGCGTGGGTTTTGTTTTGACCTCTCCGGCCGCTTTTAAATAGGGAACATAGGTCAGATGGATATTGATGCAGTCATCTCTTCGTTCATTGCGAAATTGCCGAATGGCTTCCAGGAAGGGCTGGGATTCAATATCGCCAACGGTGCCTCCGATTTCCACAAAGACAACCTGAATGTCTTTCTCTTGTTTTCCGCAGGCAATGATGCGCTGTTTGATCTCATCGGTGATATGGGGAATGACTTGCACTGTTTTGCCGAGATAATCTCCCCTCCGCTCTCTGCGGATGACCGTTTCATAGATCTGTCCCGAAGTGGCATTGGAAGCCTTGGAAAGGGGGGAGTTGGTGTAGCGGTAATAATGGCCTAAATCCAGATCGGTTTCGGCGCCATCGTCGGTGACGTAAACTTCGCCGTGTTGGAAAGGATTCATGGTGCCCGGATCGACATTTAAATAAGGGTCTAGTTTGAGCATGGCAATTTTCAGCCCTCTGCTTTCCAAAAGTTTGGCAATGGAAGCTGCAGTGAGACCTTTTCCGAGAGAGGAGACGACCCCTCCTGTGATGAAAACATATTTTATCGACATAAGTCATCCTCTATCTTGCAGATATCTTCAGGAATATCCACTCCTAAAACCTTTTCATTGACCACTACAATCTTAATTTTATATCCATGCTCCAGCGCTTTGAGCTGTTCTAGGTCTTCCTTTTCTTGCAAGGGGGTGTTGGGCAGGTTCACGTAGATGGGCAAGAATGAAGTGCGGTAAGCGTATATTCCCACGTGGTAGTAATAGCACATGCAGCTTTTCTTGTGGTAGGGAATCGGAGATCTACTAAAATAAAGGGCCCTGCCCTTCTGATCAAAGACGCATTTGACTACATGAGAGGAAAAAATCTCTTCCGGATCATCGATAGGGCTCACGGCAGTAGACAGAGAAGACTCCGGATCTTCTTTGAGTGCTTGAATAACATCTTCGATCGTCTTTTTCCCAATGCAAGGATGGTCGCCTTGAATATTGAC
Organism: uncultured bacterium; assembly: GCA_963716985.1. Lineage (GTDB taxonomy): Bacteria > Chlamydiota > Chlamydiia > Chlamydiales > SM23-39 > JAJZPH01. Next base: position 1,181,122 of record OY970323.1, read on the forward strand.
CAAGATTTCCGATTCTTTTAAAAGAGGCTCGTTTTCCAAAGACTCGGCAAGTCGTTCCGTTCCGTTCTTGCAAGAAGGAGAGGTCATAATGACGTTTCCGCCAAACGAGCGGACGTGGTCTGCAATTCTTTCGTAATCCGTGGCGACAAAAAGGCGGTCTAAAGAGGGGCAGAGGGAGGCGTTTTCATAGGTTCTTTGAATCAGGCTTTTGCCGCGAATCTGCGCTAGCATCTTTCCGGGGAAGCGCGTGCTTGCAAAGCGTGCAGGTATGACGCCAAAGACTTTTTTCATGAATCACCTCATCCTTGAGAAAATTTTCCCTCATATTCCTTTAATCTGCAAGGGAAGTTGGAGAGCTATAGCTACTCCGTTTTAAAGGAGCAACCCTCTTTGCGCGCAATTATCTCATGTCGAGAAAGAGATCAGAAAAGGGCAGAATATTGTCTATTAATAGCTTGTGATTGCCAGAAGAAAACGCGCATAAATTTGCAAAAATGAGGTTTTTCACACGCCCAAAAATTCTCTTTTATGCGATAAAAAAGAAGAGAGATGGAAAAAATTATTTTTTTTGAGGATTTTTTATGAGAAAAGAGATGAGCCCCCTGCAAAAAGAGCGTTTGCACTATCAGCCCCATATCCCGGATATTTGCAAAAACCCCTTAGAAATTTGTCTGCAGCCCACCTCTTTTTTAAAGGAAAATATAGAGATTCGAGAATCGTTTCCAAAAACTTATGGGCAGTTACTCATGACACTTGCTAAGGGCAAAGGAGCAGCTTTGCCAGCCTCGCCTCTTCGCGTAGGAGTTGTTTTTTCCGGGGGGCAGGCGTCGGGAGGGCATAATGTCATTGCAGGCCTTTTCGACATGCTGCAAAAAATCCATCCTCAATCAACCCTCATCGGTTTTCAAGAAGGTCCCGGCGGCATCATAAAAAATCAAACGATACAACTGACGAAAGAGCTGATCGACTCCTATCGAAATCAGGGAGGTTTTGATCTTCTTGGCAGCGGGCGGACAAAAATCGAAAAAAAAGAGGATTTGGAACTTTCGGAAAATACCGCCCGAAGCTTGAAGCTCGACGGCCTTGTCATTATTGGGGGCGACGATTCCAATACCAATGCAGCAATTCTTGCTGAATTCTTTTTACAAAAAGGATGTGCTACGCGAGTGATCGGAGTGCCGAAAACCATCGATGGGGATCTGCAAAATGAGCATGTCGAGATCTCTTTTGGGTTTGATACGGCTTGCAAGGTCTATGCGGAAATGATCGGCAATATTGAAAGCGACGCGCTTTCGGCAAAAAAATATTACCATTTCATCAAGCTCATGGGACGATCTGCCTCCCACATTGCTTTAGAATGCGCCCTACAAACGCACCCCAACCTCACTCTGATCGGCGAGGAGGTGCGGGAAAAAAAGAAGAAGCTCAAAGAGATCATCGAAGAGATTGTTGATCTGATCATTAAGAGGTCGCACGCGAAGAAAAACTATGGGGTGATCCTGATCCCGGAAGGGATCATTGAATTTATTCCCGAAATGCAAACATTAATACAGGATTTGAACCGGATTGTGGCAAACGTGTCTTCGCAAAAAGCAGAAGATATACAACATATTCTCAACAAAGATTCCAAAGCTCTCTTTTCTTCGCTGCCCAAAACGATTCAAGAAGAGCTCGTGCTCGGCAGGGATCCTCATGGCAACGTTCTTCTTTCCCAGGTGGAAACGGAGAAGCTTTTTATTGAGCTCGTGGAAAAAGAGCTTATCGCTCGAAAGGATTATTCAGGAAAGTTTCAAGCGCTCTCCCATTTTTTTGGCTATGAAGGCCGTGCTGCGCTTCCCTCGAATTTTGATGCGCAATATTGCACTTCTTTGGGAGCCCTTGCGGCTATTCTTGTCCATCAAGGGGCCACGGGAATGATGTGTGCGATTGCGAATGTAAAAGAATCGATCGACCAATGGGTCCTAAAAGGCGTGCCTTTGACCTCGCTTCTTCATATGGAAACAAGGGGAGGAAAACAAAAACCCGTTATAAAAAAGGCCTTGGTGGACCTGAAGAAAAAACCCTTCCTTGCATTCCAAGAGATGCGCGAGAAGTGGTTGGTCCACGATGCTTATCGCAACCCCGGCCCGATCCAATTTTTCGGCGAGAGGAAGATCTCTGACGCCTTAACGTTTTCTTTGTACTTGCGATAGGCAAGTTGCTGACAGTAAAGGGCTTGGAATTCTTGCAATAAATGATTCGATATGTTATAATAGAGTCAAATAAATATTTGAAGGGGCTTATGAGCTCAGGAATCCAGTTTCGCAACATCGAAGATCAGCATCTGATTAAAGCCGCTCAAGCAATTGGGAAGGGCGAGGAGAGGCCCAAGGACAGAAAGCATTCCCAAGAGTTTGATTTTAAGGATATTAAAAAAATTGATCGAAAAATCATTCGCTGGATGCTCGATACGAATCCTCTTTTCTTCTTAAAAACGCTTCTCCAGCACTCTCAAGCCGATGATCTTTTGATGGGTTTATTTGGAATTCACGAAATTTTGGAATATGCCCTGATGAAAAGCGCCCTTACGGGCATTGCCCAAAAGGTTTTGCATACAAAAGGCCTTTTTTCTAAAAACCAGCAAGAGAGAAAAAAGGCACTTGTCGATCTGATTCTTAGCCTGCCCTCCATCAAAAAATCGATCAAAAAAACGCAGGATCTTTGCGCACACTCCGTTTGTCCGAAAGAGACCTCCTTCTTAATTTCTAAAATACTCCCATCTAAGAAGCCATCTTAAGTCAGACAGCCCACCATCCGGTGAGCAGAGGGGCGCATTACTCCGCCCCCTAAAAGAGTGCTTTCAAGCAATTAGAAAGCAAGAGAAAGAGCTACCTTTAAACCATGCAAATAGAATTCATCAGCAGGAAGTGGAGAGTTTGTGAATAGCAGGAACATATTATAATTCCAGAATACCTGAAAATTATAGGAGGCTGCCAAATCAACATATCCTTTGCAAGAGTTGAAATATTTTCCATAAGCAAGGCCGCATTCTATTTCCGTATGGGGCCTTATAAAACCAAGTGTTTCAGCATGTGAACTTGTTCGCATCAAAGTAGACAGATTGTTGTTCGAGCTGTATTTGCTAGAAAGACTATAGTGAGTATATAAAAGATCCATAGCCCCAAAACCAAACATCCTGAACCCAGAACCTATCATCCAATCCGCTTCTAGCGCTCCTTTTAAGCCATATCCCCAAGAGATAATTTTATTAGATGCGCTAGTGGTAGTCCCTAAAACAATTTCCGTATTGGGAGGATTAAAATAACTTCCATAATTGCTAGTTTCGAAATAGTTCATTTTTTGCCGAGCCCAAGATGCTCTTGGTCCAAAGGAAGGACGAAACTTTAAGTGAGTCCCTACATAGCAGCTACGCGCTATCATCAAATCTAAAAAATCTAATTTTACATTCCATGTCCTTGAGACAAAGTTCTCAACAGGAGTAAACGCGGGGGAAAAACCTTCAATTTGAACTTTTGAGGCGAGAACGGGCCCGCTAAAGGTGGAAGTGATTGGATTAAACATCCCTGGCGCCGATACACTCGTAATCATGTTGCCGGTATGAAACCAAGTATACTCTGCAAAAAGATCCCAATTATCGTAATTGAAGCTCCAGCCTAAATCTACTTTAAAACCTGGCTTATATTTGAAATTGAAATCCTTGCCATTAACTTGCTTTGGTGAATTTAAAGACTGCATATTTACAACATCACCTAGTTCTAAATCCTCTTCTATTGCCTGCCAATAGATAAAGCTACCGCTGCCCCAGACATGCCAGGCTTGGTTTGTTGCAATTTGTGCTGGTGCATTGTACGAAGATGTGCCGGGAACCGGAAGCCCGCAATCAGAAGAAACTGATTGCGCGTTAGATTGATTCTGAGCCACTCTTTCGTTATCTCCTGCAAAGACTGCAGAGATGCACAAGAATGGGATTAACGGTAAAAATTTTCTTAACATCATGTCAAACCTCACTTTTTATTCATCATATTTAAAGAGTGCCCATAAAGTCAAATTTTTTGTATGCGTTCACGGGGGGGGGGGTATGGGTCTATGAGAAATGATCAAATCGGAGGGCTTATGGCTGCGAAACAACAAGAAACTGCCGATTTTCTCCGCTGCCAAAGGACGCAGTCCTTTGGAAACCTAAGCTTTGGGTTTCCAAAGGGCATGCCCTTTGGGGATAGCTCTCGAATCCTTATGTTGACAGCATTGCGTGAACACGTACGTTTAAACACAGGGCATTCAATTCTCAAGTAAAAATTTTAATTCAGACTTTGCCATGACTTTTTAAGCTCCTTTTCTCGTCATTCATTCTTCGACTGTTTTATCTGTCGTTATTATTAAAAAAATAATTATACTTTTTTAAATTAATTGCAATTAACAACTAAATATTATATAATGTAGAAACAATTTTGAGGAATATTGTATGTCATTATTGTTTCATGGGACAGTAGGCTTCGTATTAGGATATGCAAAAGATTGCGCAACAAGTTTGTATTATAACAATGAGTGGGCGCGCTCTATCCCACGCGCGCCTATGGCGTGGGCGCAATCTCTTTCTAAAGGTAATCTCCTTGCCCTTCGTCGATATGCGGAGATGTGCCATTTATTTGGGCGCAATCTAGATTTTAATCCCGCATCTGCCAAGCCTCGCCTTTTGATGCTGAGCACTTTAGGAGATCGGAATGGTGCTTTGTCGGCTTATCGCTGGATGTTGTCCGAGATCATCAGCCATTCCTCATCGGAAATTTTGAAGATCTACAATGTGCAATATCGGCTTGTTGAAGATGTTTCCGAGCTCTGTAAAGCACTGCGAGAAACTGTAACAGATGCGGTAATGATCGCTGCTCATGGGAGCTCAGATTGCATCGAGTTGGGCCGCGAGACGTTATCTCGCTGGAATCTTCCTCAAAATTGTTTTAGCAGAGTCAAGGATCTTTTCTTATATTCCTGCGAAACTGCAGCCGGAACCGATAGCATTGCAGCTGCAATCTCAGAGAGAATGCCTGGGGGTAGAGTTGTAGCGCCCGCGGTTGCTGTATGGGATTTTAAATTGAATAATCCAGAAAAAACGCCTCCGATAGAATTTGCTGGACCCTCTTTAACTGAGACAAGAACATTTGCCAATCGAAGATGTTTCTCGACAAATTATTTAGAACCTCCCTGCTACAATCCGCATCAAGTAGCTGTTCAAATTGATCCGCCGCCAAGCCCGCTTGTGGAGATCGCACATCAAGCATTCGGCGGTTATTGTCAGACAATCATTTTTGCGAGCGATATTGCATTCTATGCGCAAATGGGGGCTTTGGCCCTTGAGCAAAGCCCTCACATCATGCGCGCCATTTCTTTCTTGTCGAGAAATTTGCTGTTAAAGCCGCTCCTCTATTGTGCCTATCCTTGTGGTTTGAGCAGGGAAACAAGAGGAAGAATTCTTCAGATCGAACAAGCGGCAGAAGAGAGGGCTTGCACGGGATTGCGTGTAGCTTCCGAAAAAATTTCCCCTCTTTTGAGAACTTCCGCGCGTTTTTTGGATAAATACATTGTATTTCCATTGATATCCGCCCCGCTAAAGATAGGGGCACTCATGGGGACTCTCTGGTGCAATGGAGTAAACGCGATTTTTTCTTATATTCCCAAGACGGAAAGCAGAATTTATAGAATTTCAGGAACGGTTTTTTTCCATGCGGTCAAATCTCCGGGATACATTCTATGTGAAGTGGGAGATCTGGCGCTAAAATTTTTGATTCACGTTTAAAAACAGGAGAGAAAAGTGTGTCATTATTAATAAACGCAGTGGTAAGTTACGCAGCAAGTTATGCAAAAGATTGCGCAACAAGTTTGTTTTATAACAATCGGTGGGTCCGACTCATCCCGCACGCGCCTATGGCTTGGGGACAAGCTCTTTCTAAAGGCAATCCTCTGGCCCTTCGTCGATATGCGGAAATGGCCCATTTATTTAGGCGCAATTTAGATTTTAATGCAACATCCACCAAGCCCCGTCTTTTGATGCTGAGCACTGTAGCAGATTGGAATGGGGCTTTGTCGGCTTATGGTTGGAGATCGGCTGAGATAATCAACCGTGCCGTGTCGGAAATTTTGAAGACCTACAATGTGCAATATCGGCTTGTTGAAGATGTTCCCGAGCTCTGCAAAGCACTGCGAGAAACTGCAACAGATGCGGTGATGATCAATGCTCACGGAAGCTCAGGTGCCATTGAATTTAGTCGCGGACGCTTATCCCTATGGACTCTTCCTCACAATTGTTTTAGCAGAGTCAAGGACCTTTTCTTGAAATCCTGTAGTACTGCAGGGGGAACAAATAGTATTGCTGCTGCAATCTCACAGACAATGTCAGCGGGTAGAGTTATAGCACCCGCTATTGATACATGGGGTTTTAAATTATCTAATCCCAGAGAAATTCCTCCGATAGAGTTTATCGGAGCTCATTCAACCGAAACAAGAACATTTACTAATCAAAGCTGTTTCTCGACTAATTTTATAGAGCCTTCCTACTATTATCCGCATCGAGTATCTGTTCAAATTGATCCGCCGCCAAGCCAGCTTGTGGAGATCGCACATCAAGCATACGGCGATTATTGTCAGACAATCATTTTTGTGAACAATATTGCATTCTATACGCAAATGGGGGCTTTGGCCCTTGAGGGAAGCCCTCGTATCGTGCGCGCCATTTCTTTCTTGTCGCGAAATTTGCTGTTAAAGCCGCTTCTCTATTGTGCCTATCCTTGTGGTTTGAGTAGGGAAACAAGAGGAAGAATTCTTCGGCTCGAGCAAGCGGCAGAAGAGAGGGCTTGCACGGGATTGCATGTGGCTTCCGAAAAAATTTCCCCTTTTTTGAGAGCTTCCGCGCGCCTTTTGGATAAATACATTGTATTTCCATTGATATCCGCCCCGCTAAAGATAGGGGCACTCATGGGGACTCTCTGGTGCAATGGAGTAAACGCGATTTTTTCTTATATTCCTAAGCCGGAAAGCAGAATTTATAGAATTTCAGGAACGGTTTTTTTCCATGCGGCCTGGACTTCCGGATACATTCTATGGAGAGTGAGTTCTCTTTTAGAGAATGTGCTGGAAAAGCTTATGCCTAAATAGCTTTCGGAATGATTTTTCAGTTTTTGAGAGCAATCTCTAATCTATACTTGCCCTGCCGAGTCCCAACGCTTGAATATCGCGTTCTTGTTCTTTGTCGAAGAGAGGCAAGCATACGCAAGATCATTTCTCGCAAGAAAGTTGCTCCCATTTTTTGATCTCAAAAGACCATCTGCAGAGGATTTCTCTGGGGTGTTAACTTTTGGTGACGTGTCCCGTTTCTATGCTCAAGAAGATCCCTTTGTAATCCATCCCTGTTTTCATTGGGCAGAGGGGGGGGGCTTAAACCTGCTGGATTATTCATAAGGGGATCGGGTTTTTTTTGGTCGAAAGTTGACATCCCAGGATTTCTCTATAAAGATGGCAAATTATTGTTGTCTTAAGCTACTTACTCTCAATTGCTTTAATTTAAAAAATTATAACTATACCTTCTTTTTTAACTTTTTATTATATTAAAATTAATTTTTTAATTAAATTAATAATGGAGTGGCAAATAAAGTCTATGTTCTGCTTTTATGGAACTAAAATATCCTGCTTCTTATTATAGGGAGAAGAACAAGAGAAAATTCTTGAATCCCTTCGAAAATAACATTAGAAAACGTCTCTTTCATTTCTTTTTGTGGAAGATGGGCTATTATAAGCAGCCCTTGGAAAGGGCACCTGAAGAGGAGAGTTTTGTCTATCCATTTGAGCCAGTCTCTTTTGATGAGAAGCTCCCTTCCTGCGTTTGGATTAACCATTCGACTTTTTTTCTACAAGTCGGTGGCGTGTCTTTTTTGACGGACCCCTGCTTTTCTACTCATTGCTCTCCGGTCCAGAATATCGGGCCCAAAAGGCATCATGAGCCCTCGCTTAGGATCGTTGATCTTCCCAAAATCGATTGCGTGCTCATCTCTCATAACCATTATGATCATCTGGATAAAAAAAGCGTTTTGGCCCTTTTTGAGAGGTTTCCCGGCATCTTATGGATTGTGCCGCTTGGAGTGAAGAAGTGGTTTCAGAGAAGGGGTATTAGGAATGTCGTCGAGCTTGGCTGGTGGGAGTCGTTTACAAAAGAGTCGATGACAATTTCCGCAACTCCCGCGCAGCACTTTTCCGGACGCTACCTTTTTGATTTGAATCGCTCACTTTGGGCCGGATATGTAGTCGAGGTTGTAGGCAAAAAATTCTATTTTTCCGGCGATACGGGTTATAACGAAAAGGATTTCAAAAAGATCGGGGAGAGGTGGGGGGAGATCGATTTGAGCTTGATTCCGATCGGTGCTTACCATCCCCAAGTGTTTATGAGGCCGGTGCATGTGGACCCGAGAGACGCTGTGTTGATTCATCAAGAGGTCGGATCGAAGCTGAGCATCGGCATGCACTGGAAGACCTTTCGGCTCTCGGATGAGCCGATGCAAAGGCCTCCCTTTGATCTCTATCTTGCAATGAAAGAGGCAAAATTAGATCCTAAGAGCTTTATCGCAATAGAGCCTGGGATCTATGTCAATTGGTAGCAAAGTTGCGTTTTTAGCTCTTTATTTTCGCACAAAACACTACCTTTTCAAAGAACAGATGAAGGTGATCTTCAACTTTTATAAAAACATTCGCTTTCTTTTTTTTGACGCTCTGTTTTTTCTCTTCTATTTTCCTTTCAATCCCTATCGTATTTCTCGGCAGTTTTTAAAAAGAGATGATCGTGAGGAGAAGATCTTTTATGGAGAAACCCCGCTCTCTTCGTACGAGCGGATGGCCAAAGAGTGCCAAATTACATCTTCAGACATTTTTTTTGAGTTTGGAGCCGGTCGGGGCAGGGGGGCTTTTTGGCTTTCTTTTTTTATCGGCTGCCGGGTGGTCGCCATTGAATGGATCCCCCTTTTTGTGAAAATCGGCAAAGCGCTTGGCTTTTTTTTCCGAGGAAAAGCGCCTAGCTTTCATCAGGAGGACTTCTTACAAACCGATTGTTGTTGCGCCAGCGTAATCTACCTTTATGGGACATGTCTGAAAGAGACGGAAATCCTGCAGCTGATTCAAAAATTTTGCAGGCTTTCGAAGGGGTGCAAAATCATTACGATTAGCTTTCCGCTTACAGATTATGCTCCCCATTCTTTTGTTCTTGAGAAAAGCTTTTCGCTCTCTTTTCCCTGGGGGGAAACAGAGGCTTTTTTGCAAACGCCGGCCAATCCTTATTAAAAGCGCTTTCCTCTTGCTTGTTTGCAAAAGCGGGATCGGTTATAGTCAAAAAAAATGGTCTTATGGAATCGTCAAACGATCACAAACGTCTTTTTTTTGGATTTCACATCGCAGCTCCCTGGCCGGCGCCTCTTCCCGAGGGCAGGGTGATTGAAGAACATTTCCGCCACATGACGGTTGCCTTTTTGGGAGAGGTTCCCATTTCCGCTGTCGAGCTTCTCTTGCCGCTCTTTCCCAAACCCTCGTTTCGCATAGGGCCTACGGGGATTTTTGAAAAAGTCATTTTCTTGCCCAAACGCTTTTCTCGAGTTGTTGCGTGGCAGATTTGCTGGAAGGAAGATCTATTGGAAATCGAAACTTTTCAAGAGCAGTTTGCCTTGTGGCTTCATGAAAGCAATCTTCTATCTTTAGAAAAAGAAAGGCCCCATCTGCCCCATGTGACAGTTTGCAGAAAACCCTTTTCCAGACGATCTTGGGAAAGCAGTTTTTCACCTCTTCCCCTGATGGTGACCGGGTTTCATCTTTATGAAAGCTTAGGTTTTTCCCACTATCGCTCTCTGTGGGAATATCCCTTCATTTTGCCTTTTGAAGAACTTGCACATACGGCCGACATCGCATTTAAAATCCGTGGAAAAAACCTATCCGATCTTTATATGCATGCACAGATGGCCATCTGTTTCAAGTTTCCCTCTCTTAGCCCCACATTGCCGGAAAAACAAGACGTTGTTTCTATCGAGGATGTGGTGGAGAAGCTCAATGCTTGGATCTCTCTTGTCGATCAAACGATGGGAAGTCCTATCAAAGCCGTCAGCTATCACGGCGATGCCCTGCCCAAAGAAAGCGATCTTTTGGAATGGGAGATGATCGTCGATGTATGAGATGAAAAAAATAGGCCCTGCGCTCTATTTATTGCCGCAAGAGGGCGGAATGAGGGTCCCGGGGCTTATTGTCGCAACTCAAGAGCTTCTTGCAGACGAGCAGATGATCGAAGCTCTCGAGCAGGTGCGCAATGTCGCTCATCTTCCGGGAATTGTAGGGTATAGCATTGCGATGCCCGATATCCATTGGGGATATGGATTTCCGATTGGGGGCGTGGCGGCGATGGATGGTGAGGAGGGGGTGATCAGCCCCGGAGGCGTTGGCTATGACATCAATTGCGGTGTTCGTTTGGCGCTTCTTCCCGAAAAGCTGGAAAACATTTCTCCTGCCACGCTCCATCTGCTATTGAAAACCATCTTTCAAAAAGTGCCGTCGGGCGTTGGTTTTGGCCATCGAGGTTCGCAAGGGCTTAGCGATTCTGATTACAAAGAGATCGCAGAGAAGGGAGCGCTCTTCTCGATTGAGCATGGGCTTGGCTTTCCCGAAGATCTCGATCATATGGAAAGCAGGGGGGTGATTGAGGGAGGCGATCTTAGCCTCATCTCTTCTCGCGCTAAAGAGCGGGGCAGAAAACAGCTTGGCACCGTAGGATCTGGCAATCATTTTGTTGAGATTGGGGAAATCGAGAGCCTACTGCTTCCAGACATTGCCAAAGCATGGGGAGTAGAGGAAGGCCAAGCCTATCTGCTGATCCATACAGGTTCGCGTGGGTTTGGCCATCAAATCTGCCAAGACACTTTAGATGATTTTATGAAGCGAGGCTTTGCGAAAAACTTGCCCGACAAACAGCTCGTAGCAGCTCCGATTCAAAGCGAGTCTGGAAAAAACTATTTTTCTCAGATGGCGGTTGCCGCAAACTTTGCCTTCAACAATCGACAGCAAATCCTTCATCTTGTGCGCGATGCATTCCACGAGGTGTGCGGCTTTCCCCGTGAAGAAATTCGCCTGCTCTACGATGTGACCCATAACATTGCCAAATTTGAAACCCATCTCGTGAATGGAGAGGCGCGCAAGCTTTGCGTCCACAGAAAGGGGGCGACGCGTTCTTTCGGGCCCGGCGCTGAAGAATTGTCCCCTATCTATCGAAAAACCGGCCAGCCGGTCATTGTGCCCGGAGACATGGGGCGGGCAAGCTTTCTTCTCGTTGGGCAGGGGCAAGAGCTCACATGGTCGAGCTGCTGTCATGGGGCAGGAAGGGCAAAAAGCCGCATTGCTTCCTCAAAAGCATGGAAGGGCAAGGATCTGAAAGAATATATGAAAAAAAGAGGGGTCGAAGTGGTGGCGGTTTCGAATAAGACCATCGCGGAAGAGATGCCCGATGCCTATAAAGACGTTTGTCTGGTAGTAGACGCTGTGCAAGAGGCAGGCCTTGCCCGTATTGTCGCAAAGCTACGTCCTCATCTAGTTCTGAAAGGATAGAGGATTGATTTATGAAGCGATGTTTTGGAGGGCAGCCGGGGAAAGAATTTTATGCAGAATATCATGATCGCGAGTGGGGCATTCCGGTTCATGAGGATCAGCGGTTGTTTGAAATGTTGATCTTGGAAGGTGCGCAGGCGGGCCTTAGTTGGGAGACAATTTTAAAAAAGCGTTCTCATTATCGCGAGCTATTTCATCAATTTGATCCGGTTCGCGTGGCGTCAATGACCGATCAAGAGCTGACCGACCTTCTTCAGGATTCGCGGATCATTCGCAATCGCTTGAAAATTTTTGGGGCTCGCCGCAATGCACGGGTTTTCTTGCTGATCCAACAGGAATTTGGCTCGTTTGATCGTTATGTGTGGGGTTTCGTGAAGGGAAAGCCGATCCAAAACCATTGGCGAGAGATTCGGGAAGTACCCACGATGACGTCCGCAAGCGATGCGCTATCTAAAGATCTCAAAAAAAGGGGGATGACTTTTGTAGGCTCTAAGATCATCTATTCATTTATGCAGGCAGTCGGACTCGTCAATGACCACGTAATAGATTGTTGGTGCTATGGATTGCGTTCGCTGCATGTTGAATAGGACCTCGGAAACTCGATGTCCTTCAACATAGATAAATCCAAGCCAAATTCACACAGCTTTTTTTAAAGTCTCTTTCGTGTTACCATCAAGTGAAAGAGAGTGCGCCATGCCCGAGATTTCTAGATTTTTGGGAATTGTGGTCAAAATGTTTTTTGATGAACACAATCTACCTCATTTCCACGCAATCTATGGCAACCATAGTGCAGCAATCTCTATCGATTCACTGAAAATTTTAGAAGGAAATTTACCTCCCAGGATTCTAGGCTTAGTCGCAGAATGGGCATCAGATCATAGAAAAGAGCTTGAGGATAACTGGAAACGGCGAGGAAAGGGTTTAGATCTAAAAAAAATTAAACCTCTGGTGTAATTTATGAGAATTATCAAAGTTGAGTATATAGCCGGCTACAAACTCAAATTAACTTTCGGTAATAAAGAAACCAAGATTGTAGATCTTTCTGAAAAAATAAAAAATGCAAAGGGAGTTTTTTTACCATTGAAAAACTTGGAATTTTTTAAAAAAGTAGCAGTAGATGATTGTCAGTTAAGCATTTTCTGGCCTAATGGCGCAGATATTTGCCCAGATGTTTTGTATGAAATGGGGAGTTTTATTCCGTCAAGAAAAACTGTCCGCAAGAAATCCAAAACAGCAGTCTGTACTCCAAAGCAAATATCATTTCGCCGATCTAAAAGAAAGGCAAAAGCTTAAAGGTATTTCTTAAGCGATTCACGTCAAAAAATCTGATTTCGATTTCACATATTGGGCATTCTTTTATTTTTTCAACTTAAGGAGTACTCTATGCCAAAATCAATATCCACAAGATTGTGTTACACACTTGTTACTACCGTATTTCCCTATCCCTTTTGCTGATTTTTTGCTATGATTTCCCCACCTATTAAAGGAATTTTTTGTGTCCTACTCTCCTTCTATTTTTCAGACAAAGCGATTCTTCACAAAAGAGGTTTTTATTGGAAATGTGGGCATTGGCGCTCACCATCCCATCCGCATCCAGTCCATGACCACTTTTGATGCGAGCAATGTTGCAGCCAATGTCGAACAAATTCTACAACTCGAAGAGGCGGGATGCGAAATCGTCCGCTTGGCCATTCAAGGGGAAAAACAGATTCGCGGGTTGGAAAGGATCAAAGAGGCCCTTCAAAAAAGGGGCTCTTGCATTCCTTTGGTTGCCGATGTCCATTTTTCTCCCGAATCAGCCCTTCTTGCGGCAGAAGTTGCAGACAAGGTGCGCATCAACCCAGGAAATTTTTTAAAAATTCGACCTATCGATCCGGTCTTTGAAAGAATCGAGGAAAAGCTTTTACCCTTGATCCGGAAATGCCAGAAAAGAAAAATTCCCCTTCGTTTGGGAGCGAACAGCGGCTCTCTTTCCGAACGAATGCTCTATCTTTATGGCAATACTCCTAAAGGAATGGTTTTTTCTGCCCTTGAATATGCCGAAATCTGTCGAAAATTTGATTTCCATGACCTGGTATTTTCCATGAAGGCCAGCAATCCTTTGTCCACGATAGCGGCCTATCGTCTCCTCGTTGCCGAAATGATCCAAAGAGGATGGAACTACCCGGTCCATCTGGGAGTCACGGAAGCAGGAGAGGGGGACGAGGGGAGAATTAAATCCGCTGTTGGCATCGGATCTCTTCTATTGGACGGCATCGGCGATACGATTCGCGTCTCTTTAACCGAAAGCCCGGTAAATGAAATTCCTCCGGCAAAAATCTTGGTGCAAATGGCATCGGAAAAAGAGGGCAGGGGAATCTCCCCTTTTGAAGAAAGCTATCGAAAACCTTTGCAGGTTTCTTTGAAAAAAGGAGCTCTCCTCTTTCTAAAGCTAAGCGCCTGCGATCTTTTAAAAAAAGATTCCTTCTCATCGATCGGATCGGGCCTTTCGGACATGGGCTTGGACGGGATCTATTTGGAAGAAACTTCGGAGACAGCCCCAATCGAGCCCCTCCTTTTAGGGCTGCAAAAGAGAAAGGTTTTGATCGTTTGCAATAAGCGGTCGCCAAACACGCTACCTCTTCTTGCGGCAGATTCTGCCGTCTCCTATAAAAACCCTTTTGCACTTCTATTATCTTCGGATGAAGAAGAGTGGAAATGCCTTTTGACCCTCCGTCCCGAAATCATCTTTTTCCGTCCGAAAAAATCACCTCTTCACGAAACTAGAAAATTCCACAATTGGCTGCAAGAGCATCGGGTGGACAGCCCCTTTCTTTTGGACTTTCCCGAAGAAAAAGAGCGCATCTACTCTTCGGCCGAAATGGGATCTCTTCTATGCGATGGAATAGGGGACGGTATTTTGTTGTCCTGTCGAGAAGGCGTTAAAGAATCGTCTCTTTTTGGTCTGCGTCTTTTTCAAGCCTGTCGATTGCGCATGAGCCAAACGGAATTTATCTCCTGTCCTGGATGCGGAAGGACGCTTTTTGACATTCAATCCACGGTGCAGGAGTTAAAAGCAGCCCTGCCTCCTTTTCCCGGGATCAAGATTGCGGTTATGGGATGCATCGTGAATGGGCCGGGAGAGATGGAAGATGCGGACTTTGGAGTCGTGGGCGCTGCCAATGGGAGTGTGGACCTTTACGTCGAAAAGAAGTGCGTGGAAAAAAACGTTCACCCTACAGAAATCAAAGAGCGATTGATCTCCCTCATCAGAAAAACGCGCATCTTCCGGATGACTTAATGTGCGGCGGGCCCTCTACCTAACATCCAATCAAAAACACTTCCTTTAGCGGCATCGGCAGCGCTTCGCGCTGCATGTTGTGCAGCCGGAACTTTCGAGTCAAAAAAAGCGCGAATGCCAGCCAAATAGGCGGGCCACTGTTTGACAACGGCAACGTCGATCACTACAGAAAAAGCAAACAGGGAGAGAGCAAGCGGAGTGCCGATGAAGGGAATCCATAGAGCGCAATAAGCAAGCGCTTTGAGCGCCACATCATAGGTCGTCCAAAGAATCGAATGCGTGACGACTTCGGTTTTCACCGCATTCCAATGGTTTTGGAAGTAGTTTGGTTTTGTTACGGCTACCATCATTTCCTCATAAGCTAATGTTTAGAGGTAAAGTATATTTTTTCTTCTGAGAATTTTGCAAGAGAAAGTAAAGATTTTTTTCTTCTCAAAAGTTCTTAAGGTAATTGCCCTCTCTTGTTATCATTGAACAAAAAACTCTTGAAAGATTATGTCCTACGATCATCGTTTTGTTGAAAAAAAGTGGCAGTCCGTTTGGAAAGAAAAAAAGACTTATAAGGCATCGGTCGACTACAAAAAGCCCAAGTACTATGTCCTCGACATGTTTCCCTATCCTTCCGGGGCCGGCTTGCATGTGGGGCATGTCACGGGATACACAGGCACAGACATTATAGCCCGCTATAAACGTCAATGCGGCTTTAACGTTCTTCACCCCATGGGTTGGGACAGTTTTGGCCTTCCTGCCGAGCAGTATGCCATCCGAACGGGCACCCATCCCGCGATCATCACAAAAAAGAATATAGCAACCTACCAAAGGCAGCTCGAATCCCTCGGCTTTAGCTATGACTGGGATCGCGAGATTGCGACCAGTGATCCTTCCTATTACAAATGGACGCAATGGATCTTTACTCTTCTTTATAAAAAAGGTCTCGCTTATGAAGCCGAGGTGTCGGTGAACTTTTGCCCGGATCTTGGCACCGTTTTGGCCAACGAAGAGGTGGAAGGGGGAAAATCCGTTCTCGGCGGATATCCGGTGATCAAAAAACCTTTGCGCCAATGGATATTGAAAATCACAAAATATGCGGACCGTTTGATCGAAGATCTGCACCTTGCCGACTGGCCGGAGAATATAAAGAAATTACAGATCAACTGGATTGGGAGAAGCGAGGGAGCGAAAATCTATTTTCAAGAGGAAAAAAGCAAAGAAGCGATCACCGTTTTTACGACCCGGCCCGATACGCTTTTTGGGGCCACCTTTTTGCTTCTTTCTCCCGAACATCCGTTGATTCGGAAAATCACCACCTCCCAGAAGAAGAAAGAAGTGGAAGACTATGTGCTTGCTTGTGCGCGGGAGAGCCGCGAGGAGACGGAGAAGGAAAAAACGGGAGTTTGGACGGGAAGCTATGCGCTCCATCCGCTCACAGGACAGAAGATTCCCATTTGGATTTCCAATTATGTGCTCATGGGATATGGGACGGGCGCAATCATGTGCGTCCCTGGAAATGATGAGCGCGATTTTGCTTTTGCCAAAACCTATCGGCTTCCGATCATTCCCGTCTGCGATCCCGACATGAGTCTTTGCGATGAGGAATCTTTGCACAATCTGTCTCGGGAAGAGTTTCGCGAGCAGGTCCTCTCTTCGAAACGCCCTTGGACGCTGGATGGGCGCATGGTCCACAGCTCGAACGAAAAGGTTTGCCTCAATGGCCTTCCCATTGAAAAGGCCAAAGAGGCGATGCTCGCCTGGCTTGAACAAACCAAAGCGGGAGAAAAAGCAGTGAGCTATAAGCTGAGAGATTGGCTTTTTTCCCGCCAGCGCTATTGGGGAGAGCCATTCCCCATCCTCCACTTTGAAGACGGAAGCTATCGTATACTCGATCTGGATGAACTTCCCTTAATGCCTCCGGAACTTGAAGATTATCAACCGACAGGCAGCGGGGAGAGTCCCTTGGCCAAGGTGAAGGACTGGGTCAATATCATCGATCCCAAAACAAAAAGAAAGGCAAAGAGAGAGATCAATACCATGCCTCAATGGGCCGGATCCTGCTGGTATTACCTTCGTTTTTGCGATCCGCAAAATGATCAAGAAGCCTGGAGCCTGGAGGCGGAAAAATATTGGATGAACGTGGACCTTTATGTCGGAGGATCGGAGCATGCGGTCGCCCATCTTCTCTATGCTCGCTTCTGGCACAAAGTTCTCTATGATTGTGGATATGTCAGCACAAAAGAACCTTTTGGCACCTATCGTCCCATTGGAGTTGTTACGGCCCCTTCCTATAAGAAAGAAAGCGGGGAGTATGTATCGCCCGAAAACGTGGTCGAAAAAAACGGCGCTTATTATTGTAAAAAAACAGGCGAAAAGCTCCTCTCTCAAATTGACAAAATGTCCAAGTCCAAACTCAATGGAGTGACCCCGGATGATATGGTGGAAGAGTTTGGAGCGGATGCACTGAGGCTCTACGAGATGTTCATGGGGCCTTTTGATAAGGAAAAGATCTGGAACACCGATGCCGTGAATGGCTGCAGGCGCTTTCTGAACCGGTTCTATGAGATGGCCATTTCCGACAAGCTCACCGATGAGAGCAGTGAGGCAGCCCTTCGTTTAGCCTATCGCCTGGTTCATCTTGTAGTCAAAGATATTGAGCTTTTAAGTTTTAACACAGCCATTGCGCGGATGATGGAGTTTGTCAATGCCTTTTCCAAACTTTCCGCCTATAGCAGAAAAGCGCTTCTCATGGCGACGCAAGTTCTCTTTCCCTTTGCTCCCCACTTTGCGTCGGAAATCTGGGAAAAACTTGGGGAAAAACATCCGATCGATTTCGCTCCTTTGCCCCATGTTCCGGAAAAATATCTCCAAGAAGATAGTGCCACGTTTGTGATTCAGGTGAACGGAAAGGTTCGTGCAAGAGTAACGCTTGCGAAAAATCAAACCCAAGAATCGCTTTTTGCCATCGCAAAAGAGGATTCGAATGTGCGACGATATCTATCTTCCGGAAAGATCGTCAAAGTGATCTTTGTCCCCGAAAAGCTGATGAATATCGTCGTTGACGAGACGTAAGATGGCGTATGACCTGATATTAATCCTTTATTTTTTCTCTAAGTTTTTCTTTGAGCGTGTTTTTTTACGAAAAAAAAGAAGCGCTCTTTTGCAACGTTTGGGCTTGCAATCCTATCCGCCCTTGAAAAAAAAGGGAACTCCTCTGATCTGGATCCATGCGGTATCGGTCGGAGAGGCCAAGGCAGCAGCAACATTTCTTCACAAGCTGAGAGGGGAATATCCCCATGCGACGATCATTGTCTCTTCCGTGACGGAAACGGGCCATGAAGAGGCGAAGAGAAGTTTGAAAGATGCCGATCTACACCTCTTTCTGCCTTTTGACTTTTCTTTTTCCATACGGCGCGTTTTACAAGCATTCCCCATCGAGCTTTTGTTTTTTATTGAGACGGATCTTTGGTACAATTTCATCCGCCTTGCGAAAAAACAGGGGGCGAAGGTTTTTCTCGTGAGCGGGAAGATCTCGCAGCGTTCCGCCAATCGCTATCGCCTAGGCTCTTTTTTTTCGAAGAAACTCTTTTTTCTCTTTGATCGGATCTGCTGTCAGAGCGAACCATTTAAAGAGCGTTTTGTTACCGCCGGCGCTCCATTAGAAAAGCTATGCGTTACCGGGAATTTAAAATTTGACCTTGCCTCTTGCCACATTCCAGAGAAAGAAAAGCTGCGTTGGCGAAAACAATTTTCCACATCTGCCTCCGATCGGTTCGTGACGATTGCCTCCACCCATGCAAAAGAAGAAGAGGGGATTTTGGCCTCTTTGTCCGAGTTTTTGACGGCAAGAAAAGAGGTCAGGCTCTTTTTGGCCCCGCGCCATCCCGAGCGGTTTTCTTCCGTTGCAAAGCTTTTAGCAGAAAAGGGATTTTCCTATACAACGCTCAGTTGTCTTGAGAAAGACAAACAGATCATTTTGATCGATCGATTGGGATTCCTTCCGATCTGTTTTTCCTTAAGCCGATTGGCGATTCTTGGGGGGAGTTTTGTTGATAAAATCGGCGGACACAACATTTTTGAGCCGATCTCCTATCAGATCCCTGTCCTATTTGGACCTTTTATGTTTGCGCAAGAAGAGATGGTCGGCCACGTTTTAAAGCAGAGTTGCGGCGCACAGATTTCACTCTCTGATCTTGGCCCTTCGGTAGCGCGCTATTTTGACGATACTTCCTGGGCGGAAAGGCTTTCAAAAAACTGCTTGTCTCTTTTGAAGAAAACCGACTGTGCAAGCCAAACACTTCGGTCGCTCAAATCCTCGCTTTAAAGAATTCTCTTCTCCTCTTTTGGGCCCTTTGTTATACTTTCCGTAAATTATGATATTGCCGCGGGGTGGAGCAGTGGTTAGCTCGTTGGGCTCATAACCCAAAGGTCGGAGGTTCGAATC
The DNA here is from genome assembly GCA_963716985.1 of uncultured bacterium. Taxonomy (GTDB): domain Bacteria; phylum Chlamydiota; class Chlamydiia; order Chlamydiales; family SM23-39; genus JAJZPH01. Next base: position 1,200,450 of record OY970323.1, read on the forward strand.
CTTCCCCCGCCATTTTTTGGCGGCATAGCTCAGTTGGTTAGAGCAGCGGAATCATAATCCGTTTGTCGTTGGTTCGAATCCGACTGCCGCTAATCTTTTCCCCCCAAATCTTGAGCAAGCTAATGTGTGTAATTCCCGCAAAGAAGGAAGCAGGCCGGCTTCGGCCGAACGCAACTCTCAAAGGGTTGTGTCAAAAAAAAGTTGTTCTGATAAGTCATGAAAATTTTTTACAGAACGCTCTCGGTGGGTCTCTTTAAAAATTGCAAATTTACCTGATGTTTTTGAGAAGTTGCAAAAAAGTTTATTCAGGCAAGTTTGAAAAAATCATTTTCATTGATCACATCCCATCAATGTGTTATCATTTCAGGTACAAAAAACAAACCAAATAAGGAACAGGTTTTTATGCCCATTTCAATCAAAAATGGACTCAATAATCCATTGTTCAATCCTTATCGTCCAGCCGTTGCCCTTAGAGAGGAAGCTGGCATACGCTTAGGATTGCATACCGGAACAAACTTTCTTGCAAAAACAAATGGAATGAACACAGTGGCAAAAGCAGCTGCTCTTGCGGCTGATCTTTTCACAGCGATCCCTTGCAACTTACTTGCACTTTTGTTCAACATTCTTACATTGGCTCCTCTCCGAAACATAGTCATTAAAATTGCAAATAATAAGCTCCAAAAACAAGACGAAGCAGCTCGAAGATCCTTCTTCAAAGTTCTTGCGATTAATGCTGCCTTTATCGCAACGGTTGCAGCTGCCGGAATTGTTGGATCTAGACATTTCTTCCCGGCAATATCTGTCTGGCAATGCATCGCCGGAGCAGTAATATTAGCAGTCCCAGACATAGTCATTAAAATTGCAAAGAATAAGCTCCAAAAACAAGACGAAGCAGCTCGAAGATCCTTGATGCCCACTTCCTTCAAAGTTCTTGCGATTAATGCTGCCCTTATCGCAACGGTTGCAGCTGTCGGAATTGTTGGATATAGATATTTCTTCCCGGTAATATCTGTCTGGCAATGCATCGCCGGAGCAGCAATATTAACAGTCCCAGACATAGTCATTAAAATTGCAAAGAATAAGCTCCAAAAACAAGACGAAGCAACTCGAAGATCCTTGATGCCCACTTCCTTCAAAGTTCTTGCGATTAATGCTGCCCTTATCACAACGGTTGCAGCTGTCGGAATTGTTGGATATAGATATTTCTTTCTCGGCAATATCTAATGTTCTCGACTTTGTACAATTTTATGACTGACTTCGTTGATGCTTGTCAGTCATGAAATCATTCAAGAAAAAAATTGATAGAGAGCGCTCCATCGTTCACAAAACATTCAAGGCAGCGAAAATCTTATTCTTTATGTTGCTTATCTTTGTCTCCGATCAGCATCCTTTGGTTCTGCTCATTGACGAGACATTGGGGCGCAGACGTGGCAAGAAGATAAAAGCAAAAGGATATTTCGGAACAACAGCAAATCGTTTGGGTGCACCTGTTTTAGAACGACTCCATATTTCATAGATAAAAATAAGAAATTCAAAAAAATTTTAGTGTAATAAAAATTAGTTTTTTCGTAGCCTATCTGCATTAATCGAAAAATTAGGCAAAAAATGTCTACTCTTTTCCGAACCTCAGCACAGGTTTTTTTAGCATTGACTCAACACATGGGTTCACGAGAAACTATGAGCATGAGACATAGTTCAATAGAAAATATCATATCAACCGACATTCGAGAGCTTTCACGCAACATTTTCGAAGAGCATATAGACTTACGTAATCTCGGAGAGGTAGGAGACAGTATCGTGGGTTCTGATGGGGTAGTGCGTACCCACAAAAGAATTCTCGAGAGAGTACTTGTGTGTCTGTTTGGCAATGTGACCATTAGAAGACTGGGATATGGAGCACGTGGACATAACAGTTTATTTCCTAAGGATGCCATCCTTAATCTCCCTATCGAGTCTTATTCTCATGGGATTAGAAAGCTTGTAGCTCAAGAAGCCGCGAGGGGTCCTTTTAATGAGGTCATGGAGGTAGTAAAACGGATAACAGGTGTTGCTCTGCCCAAAAAAACGATAGAGCTGTTGACTCGTAAAGCAGCTGTGGATTTTGACACATTTTATGAGCAAAAACTAACCATGAAGCAACCTTCAGTCAAACAACTTCCCCTGCTTATTTTAACGACAGATGGCAAGGGTATTGTAATGCGCCATGAAGATTTGCGAGAAGCGACTCGAAAAAAAGCGGAACAAGGCAAGCACAAGTTGAATAAAAGAATGTCAAAGGGAGAAAAGGCCAACGCGAAAAGAATGGCAACAGTTGCATCTGTGTATGGCATAGATAGATTTCTGCGTACTGCAGAACAAATCGTTATGGAGATGAAAGCTTCAGAAGTACCAATTGTTCGTCCTCGTCCTTCAGAGAAAAGAGTTTGGGCAAGTATTGAGCACACATCTGACAAAGTCACAGCCGATATCTTTGAAGAAGCATTGCATAGGGATCCTAAACAAGAGCAAGAATGGGTTTGTTTATTGGATGGAGATCCAAGGCAACTAAAAAGAATACGATCAACCGCGAAGAAAAAGGGAATAAAAATTACGATTGTAATGGATGTGATTCATGTCATTGAATATCTATGGAAAGCAGCACGTGTATTTCATGAGGAAACTAGCCCGGAAGTCGAGACATGGGTCTCGGAGCGTTTGCTGGCTGTTTTGCGGGGAAATCCTGGGCAAGTAGCTGCCGGAATACGGAGATCAGCAACATTGCGAAAAATTCCCGCGGCACAGAGAGCTCCGATAGAGAAATGTGCTGGGTACTTACTTAAAAACAAACCTTATTTACAGTATCACCGCTATCTTCAAAAAGGGTTTCCGATAGCTACAGGAATTATAGAAGGAGCTTGTCGCCATTTAATCAAAGATAGAATGGATATAACGGGAGCTCGTTGGAGTTTGCAAGGAGCGGAGGCAATAGTGAGATTGCGTTCGCTCAGATCTAGTGGAGATTTTGAGGACTACTGGAGATTTCATGAGGAACAAGAATTTGTGCGTAATCATAAGTCACTCTATGCAGATCCGAGAATTCTTGATAAAGTACAATAAATTACTGGTGAAAATTTCTAGCTCTCTATGAAAAGTCGTCGTTCTAAAACAGGTGCACCCAAATCGTTTTAAAAAAACGCTAACAAAAAAAACTTTTTTATTGACTTTGTCGCACTGAGGTATTATAATTAATAGAGGCAGTTGCAAAACTCGCTTCGAAGGCATAATTTGATGATTTTGGCGTTGGTTCAATTTCTTGCAAATTGACATATCCTAATGGTTATAGGCGGTTTGCGAGAAATCTGAATCCGACGTAAAAAGCGCAAATTCAGGCCCGAATGGAGTTTTGCAACTCCCTCAATAGACAAAAACCCAAAAACAAATAAAAATAGGTTTTTATTATGCCTTTATCAATCAAAAGCATGTTCAGTTCTTTCTATCGCGATCACAATCCTTTCTATCACCCAGCCGTTACTCCGAAAGCAGATGCCGGCATACGCTTAGGATTGCATGTTGGAACAAACTTCCTTGCAAAAACAAATGGAATGAACACAGTGGCAAAAGTAGCTGCTTTTGCGACAGATCTTTTCATAGCGATCCCTTGCAACGTATTTGCACTTTTGTTCAACATTCTTACATTGGCTCCTCTCCGAAACATATTCATTCGAATTTCCAATAATGCGCTCAAAGAGCAAGACAAAATAGCTCGAAAATCCTGGAAACCCGACTATGAAGTTCTCGCAGCTGACGTTGCCATTATCGCGTTTATCGCGCTGGGCATGGTTATTGGATATTACAGTTTCGTCATAAATCGTACCCTCAGAAAAGATCCATGCTTGGCAAAACGCTTCTGTAGCCAAAATCTATTCTTTACAAGACTCCTCGGTATAGGCGCCTGCTGAGACATAGGGGTGAAAAAAATGCCAGGCAAGAGAGGGTGAAATTTTAAGATAGGGTTCATCCGACAAATACGTCTACTTCTTTTGTTTCTACCTGCTTTTCAAAATTTCTCATAACTCATAACGCTCTGATAATCAATGCATTTAAAAATCTACCGATTTAACGCTTTTCCTCTGTCTAAAAAAATAGGTACGCATTTGTCGGATGAACCAGAAATCACCAGCAAAAATTTTAAGAGAAATAATGATGCAGGTGATGATTGATTTATCATTTTCCTGTTTTTGATCGGATATTTTCTTTTTTCTTTATGCCTTAAGGGGCCTTCTTCTACGCTCCTCATAGCTTAACATAACATAAATTATCAGACCTTGTAATAGGCTGGATTAAGCCAGGCCCACTGCCTGGCATTGAACCTCGATTTTCGGATATCTTGAAGACAGAATCAACGGGTTGTGTAAAATTCCCAGGTTGTCGCAAGTAATCGTGTCGCGAGCTCCCTCGCGGCTCAAAGAAACTTAAAGTTTTTTACCTCAGTTTTATGAGCACTTGCAAAGTTCCCGGCTTTCTTCTTTGGGGAACAGGAACACTCCTGTATACGCTCTTGAATAAGATGACCCCCAAATAATCCCGAGATGATTTGAATATTCGTAAGTATCTATACTTTATGCTGCCAAACAACGCTTCGGCAAATTTATTTTTGTATTGATCGTTGTTCACAGTTAGGCATTGCTTGTTTTCACCAAGTAGGCCAACGCTTCTTTTTGATTGTCATGTGCTAAAGAGGCTGCAGCATATAACGGCCTTGAATCCAATTTATCGATTATAGAATAGTTGAGACAAGAAAAGCGGATAGCTGAAGTAGATTTTGGGTGGGTGTCTAAAAAAAGATGAAGACTTCGCAATGTATTTCCATGGCCACTTTTGACCTCTATTGGAATAATCTGCTCTCCCCGCTGAACGAGATAGTCGACTTCAGCAGAGCTGTTTTTCTCTTTTCTTTTCCAAAAATGAAGCTCTGCTTTGCTGTCGGGGCTTGCATAGCAAATCAATTCTTGGCCGATAAATCCTTCTGCAATTTCTCCGCGATTGTCAAATCCTTCTAGCGGGTGCAAAAACCAGATCGAGATATCGGATCCCAACATTGCCTGGCAAAGCCCGACATCTAGAAAAATGACTTTGAATGTGTCAAAATCCGTTTCTGCTCCGATTGGAATTCCAAAACCTGAGCAATGACGAATAGAATGGGTGATGTTGGCTCTCTCTAAAAGCTCCAAAGCGGGAGCTAACTCTCTTTTTCGGTATTCTCCGTGAATTTCCCGATAGGAGAATTCTTTACCAACAAGTTGGGGAATTTGGCGGAAAAGCTGCTCCAGATATTTTACTTGAGCTTTCCTCGCATATTTTTCAAAGTCTTGGCGATAAGTGGCTGCAATTTGTTGTAAAACATGTAATGCAGACGTCGGATTTTGGGTTTGCGTCCACCTAGCGATAGCCTCTGGCATTCCGCCAATGGATAAATATTCTCCTAATAAATCTAAAATTTTTGCATGAATCACGTCTTCCATGGGCAGACCGATCGGATGGGATAGGATTTCTTTTGCAATTAGACTATTGCCTGTCGCGACTAAGTACTCAAGGAAGGATAAGGGATACATATAGAGCATCGAGATGCGGCCTACCGGAACGCCTACCTTTGCAATAGCAAATTCTAATAACGACCCTGCTGCAATAACATGAAGATTAGGCATTTCTTCATAGAAATATCGCAAAGCAAGAATGGCTCGAGGAGCCTCTTGGACCTCATCAAAGAACAGTAACGTTTCACCTGGAATTATCGGAGTTTTCAAAAGCAACGATAATGATAAAATAATTTTTTCGGGGGCGAGGTCTTTTTCGAAAATGGAGGCGGCTCCTTCTAGGCGCTCGAAGTTAACTTCAACAAAGGACTTGAATTGTCCGCCCAGTCTACGGACCGCATACGTTTTTCCCACTTGTCTTGCGCCCCGTAGAAGGAGAGGTTTTCGAAATGGATCGGCTTTCCACTTGTCTAGATGAAAGTCTATGATTCTTTTAAACATGGCTGTTTTCCTGGGCAAAATCGGTTCGTTTTTGGTTGTTTTACAACCTAAAATTACCAAATTTTTGGCAATTTTCCAAGGCAAAAACATAACAACGTCAGTTTCTTATAACCTATAAATTTATTTTTGTTATTGAACGTTAAAGACTTAATGCAACATAATTAACGCTAAAGGGCAAGTTTTATGAAGGAACGCTTATCGGTCAGAGCCATTCTTGTGAATGCCAAGGACCAAATTTTGCTCCTAAAGAACCTTCCGGGCTTCTTTTTGCATCCATTAAGTTCACGCTTCCCAGAGAGTCCCTTTTGGATCGCTCCTGGCGGCGGTATTGAGCCTGGCGAAACCGATCGACAAGCCCTGGTTCGTGAACTTCAAGAAGAGACCGGCATCTTGGAAAAAGAGATTCTTTCCATTCACGAGCCGGCTGTTTGGTATCGCGAGGTTGTTCTTGAAAAGAACAAGATTCCTTGCCTTTATAAAGAGACTTTTTATCTCGTTCGTGTAGGATCTGTCGAGGTACAAATGGAGAGCAATCCCGACGAGCTTGAAAGAGAATACTTAAGCTCTCTTCGCTGGTGGGGCTTGGAAGAGCTTCTGGCCTCCGACGAGATCTTTTTTCCCCAGGGTATCAAAACCCTTTTGCCTCCCCTCTTTGCCACACTTCCCATAGAGACAAAAACCATCGTTTAGGCCTCATTGTTTCTAGGGCTTTTTCCCCACGAAAATCTTGTTTTTTTCAGCTCGATTGTAAAGAAAAAAATTGAAAAGCCTTTTCAAAATTTATTTATCGCTTGAAGAAATTATTTACATCCCAAGAAGTCTTGTTCTAGTGCAAGATTTTTTTTGAATCATTTTTCGCAAGTCTTTTGTGTTCAATGGCTTGTGCCTAGCCTTTTGTTCGTTATTATTTCTAAATAATAACATTTTTAAAATCATGAAATAATATCATATTACTAAAAATTTACAACTTGTTTAAAAAAATTAAACTTGCTAAAATAGAATGAATAAATAATAAAATATTTCTAAAACTTAAAAAAGGATAAAAATTTTATGACAACAAAACCATTCACATCTGCCTCTGAATCTCCCCTTTTCTGGGATGATGCTAGCAAGTGCTGGTCACACACTGTAACGCGGAGCAAACAGTTGGCCGAAACACATCCCCTCGCAGTTTCCGTTGTCAGGGATTTCTTTGTTGGAGATGCCGGAGAGTTTCTTCTCGACGGAAATCGTGCGATTGTAGCTACGTGTTCTGCGGAATCAATGATCAACTCAAGCCTTAGAGGGGTTGTTCGATTTGGTTATGAAGGAAAGAAACTATTGGAAAACCATCCCATTTTGACGCGAATCGGAAAGGACGCGGCTCTTTGTGCTTCCCTTGCTTGTGTTTTTCCCCCTTTGGCCGCAGTAGGCGTTGCATTCGGTGGACATTTTCTTTGGAATGTCGGAAAAGAACTATTTTTTTCTCGAACGCCAGAACAGTTCGAAAGCGAGCTAAAGACTCTAAACGAGAGACTGGAGCAAGCATCTCAGGTTTTAGATCCGCAACCAGCGGTTGCTTCCAAGGGTTTGCTGTCTGTTTGGCTTGATGTTGCTAAAAAGAGCTGGACTGGGAGTTCAACGGAATTTCGCAGAGTTGCTAATGAAGCTATCGATGCAACTGCTCTCCGAGGGTCCTATCTCCATAAAAGACTTAAAGACATGGTTTCTTTCGGCGCTGAAACAAAAGCCTGGATAGAACGACATCCGATCATTGGCCGAATCACAGGAAAAATTCCATTCGACTTTCTTTGCACAAAAGCTATTCAAGCAACGCATAAAGGAAAAACCTTTCTAATAACATACCCTCCGATTAAACAAGCATGCGATCAAATAGCATCTCACCCATTTAAGTCTCGAGTTGCAATCGACCTAGTTCTTGGAATACCTCTTCAATGTGTTTTTTCTCCTTTGATAGCAATAAGCATTCCTTTTCTGGGAGACGGTGCGAGGGAAGTTATAAGACGATTAATTGCAATGCAGCCGTCAGGAGACGTAGTCGCGGAGCAAAAACAGCATATTCAAGATTGGGTTGTCCAAAAAGTAAAAAACCTGAATGAGGAGCTTGACTTCTCAATTCTGTCATTTATGCCTCAAGTAGAAGCAAAAGACCCTGAGAAATTTGCAAGGATACAAGAGCTAAAAGGGCAAATCCAAGCATTGCAAAGTCTAATAGGTGAAAATTCTTTAGAAAAACTTCAGAAACTAGCCGATCTAAAGACACTGTTTTTTAAAATGCTCAACGAATTATGTCGCGGTGGATCTGCGGATTCTATAAATGAAAAAATTGATCAAATAAAAGAAGCAATTTTAGATCTGTGTTATGAAGAACTTCTCTTTCGAGCCCGAGATTCTTCAGACGCACCGACAGCAATCCCTGCAATACCAGCAGCACCTGCAACGGGAGCGCCTGCAGTAGTAGCAGTAGCAACAACAGCACCTGCAACCATAGCACCTCCAACGAGACTGTCGGTCGCACCTGCAGCAGCACCTGCAACGGGAGCACCGGTCGTACCAGCTCCAGCAGCAGGTTCCACAGTGGCATCAACTTCAGCACCTCCAACGGGACTGTCGGTCGCACCTGCAGCAGCACCTGCAACGGGAGCACCGGTCGCACCTGCTCCAGCAGCAGCAACTTCAAGGCCAGGAGAAGCTCCAAGGAACCTTAAAAAACAAGAGTTGGAAAATGTTTTAGGCAATCTTGTTCTTTTTCCCGGTAACGTAATCTCTCAATATGTAACGAAAATTAAGAAAAAGCTTTCTTCGGCCTCGAAGGAAATTCATAAATATCAGGAAAGAATCGAAGAATTAAGAGGTGAAATTGCAGGGCTTACGCAACAAGATCAAGAAAAATTAGAGCGGATTGGTGCGCTTGAAAGCCAAATGACAGATTATCATTCAAAGGGCGTGGGGGAAAAGAGATCGATTTGGGTGGAAATTAATGCTCTTTATCAAAGCGTCATTAGGAAAAGTCCAAAGGGTCAAGCTACAATGAATGAGTCTGACGCACTTGCAGCGCTTATAGAAATGGAGAGAACGCTAACCAGTTCAGCTGAATCTAACCCGCGTGTCACGGAAAAGCAAAGTGAGATTCACCGGTTGCAGAAACAGATAGATGAATTCAGTAGAATTCAGGAAGCACTTCCGGTGCTTCTCGATGTTCTTAAGGGGGTTGACGAAGAGCCTGCTATTCGAAGAGCAGAGGATGATAGAAAAATAGCTCAGGGTATTGGCTTTTCAGCGCGTCGTTCTTTTCTCTGGGGTTAATTTGGTTATTTCTTACCCGTCGCTCTTAATCGGGCGACGGTTTTTTTATTCCCAAAGAGTTTTTTGATCCGATTCTGATTGTTTGTCGGAAGACGTGTCAGCTTTCTCGCTTGGCAGAATCAGCCCGCTCCCCTTTTCGGGAACAACGGGTTTTGGGGATTTGATCTTTCTTAATTCTTCTTGAATCAGATTGTAGTTGAAATAGCCCCAATCCATCAAATAGCCATTCTTAAAGATTAAGGGAGTGTAGTTTTGATCAGATGACCTCTTTGTCGCATAAAACCAGATGAGATACTCCTCTTGCTTCTCTTCGCGGTCGGGACGCCCCAAAAGATGGGCTACTTTATCTTCGTGCATCCCCCTTTTGAGTTGCTGCATTTGGTCGCGCAGGGTCGTTTCATGCGATTTGGGAGGGGGTTCGCATCCCGCACAAATAAAAGACAATAGTATGGCTAAAAGAAGAGCCTGCATCATTCCCTCCTGCTGTTCATTCGGATCTTAGGCAACTAGAGGAGAAAAGTCAAAAAATTTCTATGGCCGCCAAAGAAAGTGCATGGCAAAATAAGGAAAAAAATTTAAGGCGTTATGGAAAAAAAATTGCAAGAGGGGTGTGTTTTCTGTGAGATTGTTCAGGGCGCAAAGCCTTGTCATAAGATCTGGGAAGATGAAAATTTTATCGCTTTTTTGACCATTTTCCCCAACACCGAGGGGTTTTCTGTGGTTGCTTTCAAATCCCATCTGCCCAGCTATTGCTTCGATTTGCCGGATGAGCTTTTAGAACAGCTGGTCGTGGCAGCCAAAAAGGTGGGAAAACTCATCGATTCTAAACTGGAAGGGGTGGCCAGATGCGGCCTTATTCTCGAAGGCTATGGGATCGACCATGCCCATGCAAAAATCTTTCCCATGCATGGAACGAGCCGTTTGAGCAAATGGAAGCCGCCCACTTGTCAGCTGGATAAGTTTTTTCACAAATACGAAGGGTATATTTCTTCTCATGATTATGTGCGAGCGGATGATAAAGAGCTGGAAAAAATGGCTCGAAAGATTCGCGATTAGTGTTTTTTAAATCCTTGGACTTCAATTTCAAAGTCCATCTTTTTCACGCAGGAAGAACAATAGTTACAGGCTCTTTCGATCTGCTTGAGCATATCCCCCTCCTGTCCGGAGGAGACGACAAAAACGCAAATCACTACTGCGCTTATTAACAATAAAAGCCGATGAAACATAGAGGCCTAAACTTTGGTTCCACTATTTTTTACTATATTCTATTATTATTTGCATTAAAACTAAAAAAGACAACTATGTCTTAAGAAGCTTATTGTAAAAACTTTTCACGCACCCAATCTTTGATTTTTTTCCACTCTTCGGGAGAATCTTCAGGGAATTTTTTGGCCTGTTCGATTAGAAAATCTACCTCACGCCAGTTATCCAAAAGAAGATCTCTGCTTAAAAAAGCATTCAAACGTTGATAGTTCGCGCCTAAAATCTGAGAACATTGAAAATGGGGTACCGATATCGTCCCGTTATAGAGAATATCAAATAAGGGATGCGGCGGGGTCGGAAGAGATAAAGGAGCGCGAACCATCCATTCGATTCCCCCCCAGTCCACATCCTCAGGAATGTAGCTATTGACCATTCCCGTTCCGACTGAAAGCAGCCGAATATCTTCTAAAGGCACGCAAGCTCCTTCTTGATCCAAGGCTCTTGCCAGCGCCATCATCGAAGGATTATTGGCCACAGCTCCCCCATCAATATAGCCTTGATAGGAGGGAAAATAGGTGGGCGCTGCACTGCTTCTCAAAATAGCATCCGCAATTCCTACATTTTGTGCGGTTATCGGGTCAAAATTATCGATGAGCGCGGGCGTCCAGCTGTTATAGACCTCATTAAAAAGCTCGAACGAGACGCACACGACTTTTTTGGGAAGGTTTCCGAGCTTAAGGTTTTTGGGAAAAACCAACTCTAGGATCGTCTGAAAATTTTCGCGATCATACTTTGACTGCATTTGCAAATAACTATATACGCCCCCTCGTTCGGTAAAGATCTTCTTTGCATGGGCGCGAAAAAATTCTACGATTTCTTTCGGAGGGACGCCGTAGGCAAGGGAGCAGGCGAGAATAGATCCGGTAGAGGTTCCGACGAAAAGATCGACATGTTGAAGAAAATGAAATTCATCTTCCAACATTGCGAGCAGCTGAGCGGAAAAAACTCCTCGGATCCCTCCCCCATCAAGAGAAAGAATGCGATACCCGGCCTCTTCGCGATGGATTTTTTTCCCCTCGAGATTTTCTCGAGAGCCCCACTCACGAGAGTGGAGAGGAATCGAGAGAAAAAAGAAGACGACGAATCTTACAGCGATTTTGAACATAGTCCCTCTTTTTTATGAAACGGAAGGACATCGTACCATTTGTTGAAATTTTTTAAGATTTTTTTTTGAAATTTTTATGAAACAACGTCGTTCGGAAGGTTCGCTTCGGGTAGAGTTTCGGTTTTAAAAAGCTTCCAAACAAGGCAAAACCAACAGAAAAAAATAACGATGGAAAAGAGGCGGAGCAGCGGCTGCAGATGTCCCGTAAAGAACTGCAAAAAGAGAATGAAAAAAGACCCCACCGCTCTTGCAGCTCGATAAGCAAAGACATCAATGATCGCCTTTGCTTGAAATTTCTCATGGATCTTCATCGGAATGTAGAGCATCTCGCGAGCAATACCGAAAAGAGAGTAGTCCATCGCTTTGATGGAGATGAAAGCATAGGAAACCATTGCAAAAGCCGGAACAAAAAATAGAAGAAGACCATTACAGAGCAGAAAAAGCGAAATGAAGAGATGACATTTTTTCAGCCCAAGAAAATGGATCAGCACAAAGCCGCCGCACAATTGGAAAAGAGCGGTAATGGCGTTGATCATCCCAATCGCCTTGCCATAATACTGTGTTCTTAAATCGGTTGTGGAAAATGCCTTTTCCAAAGAAAGATTAAATTGAAAGTCGATAAGAGAAATGGAAAGCTGCATCAGCACAACGATGGAGAGTACAAAAATGAGAGGACGGGAATTGCGAATCAAAGAGAGCCCCCCCTTCGTCGGAAAAACCTCTTTATCTTGAAAGATCTGCAGAGGGTCGTTCATTTTGCTATTTCGAAGGGCCTTGGAATAAAAAAAGAAGAGGAGAAGATAGAGCGGCAATGTAAAAAAGAAGAGCGACTGAGTGCCGAGCGGCACTGCGAGGCGGTTGGCCAAAAAGCCTCCAAGAACGGAGCCCAACCCCCCCATGCCTGCAATCATCCCATAAAGAACTTTTGCTCGATCGGAGGAGATCGTGGTATGGATCAGAGACCAAACCTGCTTAAACATCAAAAGAATATAAAAATCTTTACAGATCGTCTGAAAAAAAGGAAAGAAAGGAAGGGAGGTTGCTGCAAAAGCGCCGATCGTATTGAGCGTGATAATAAAAGCCAGCACAAAGAGGAACATCTTCCGGCAGCCAAAATGGGGCAAAAACCGGTTATAAAGGTAGGTCGCGAAAAAATTCAAAGGAAGGGCCGCGATCCAGGCAAAGGGAATCCAAGAGGCGGAATAGGCGGAAATAAAAATCGAATTGGAGGCAGGCCTTGTCACCCCATATTCCCAAGAGATCAGAAAAATGGATGCCATGACGCAAAGGATAAACGATCTCTCTTTTGAAAGGAGTTGTTTAAAGAAAGAAAACATTTTGATCCCTGAATTGTATCCTTAAATGCAACGCCATGATACCAAAAAAGTCTTTAGAAAGGAATGCAAATGCGCCACGAAAAAGATATCCTTAAGTGATTTATAATCAGAAGCTAAGGCCTTGAAAAAGATCGCTCTTTTTTAAGAGAGATCAGATGCAAATCCCCCCTCGGGTCAAAGAGCGAACATTCCCGCCAGAGGGATCGGCACAACTGCCCGTCTACGAAGATCTGCTAATAACTCATTACTGATGACACTAAGGGCAATCGCAAGGACAGCAATGGCCATCAAAGGAGATGCTCCCAAGAGAACGTAAGCCGGTTTTCCCAATGCACACCCGAAGACGGTAAGAGCAGAGACCCCCGCGACCTTCCAAGGATCAATCGGATCTTTTTGAAGCTCCTCTTTGATCAATTTGATCCCTTTATAGGCAATATCTCCTCCAAAATATCCCAGCCCCACGGTAAGCGCAATCATTGCGATCTGATGGATCATTGTGGAAAGAAAAACAAGCCCGGAAAGGCCAATCGCAACGCCCCCGATAAAGAAAACGGCGGCGGCCAGAGCGGCCAGAGTTTTTTTCTCAACAGGATCGTCTTTTGTGAGCTTGATCAATCGGACACCTAGACTAAATGTAATGAAAGCAACCGAGCCAATCCCAACGCCGGCAACAATCGCAGGAATTGCCATTCCCGCCATTGCTCCAATGGCTACACAGGAAACGATGGTAGAAAGCCGGCAGACAGACCAGGTGGTTTTTTCAATGATGTCGGCATTGGGATTGTGAGAAAAAAACCGATCCAGCACTGGAACTCGCGACAGCGGCATTGTTTGGTTGACACCACCCATGAAGGTCTCCTTTTTCCGTGGAAAGGAATAGATAGTAAAGAAACAAAATTATTTTATCTAGATAAATCCCGAAAAAACACAGCAATCTTCACAATCAATGGGAAAAGGAAGTCGTGCGCACGCCAGCATATTCTTGGTAGTAAGAAAGAGCCTCTTGTCTTCCCTATTCATCGACCTCTCACAAAAAAAGACAAAATCACTTGAACGCCTCTAAAAATAAGAGCTCAAATTGGGGGGCGATGAAGACCCAATGAGACAGATGGGACGGAACCTTGAGTAAAAGAGAAGAGCTCTCCTCCGCTTTGCAGATCTGAAGCGAGGGGCAAGAGACGGGAAAGGAAAATCGAGGCGTGTTGCGCTCAATCTCCTCTTCCGTGACAAAGCGCCATTGCATTTCGTCGTCTTTAATGGAGTTTTTTCTCTTAAAAGCCTTTAGATCCTCTTCTGCAATTTTTGTGGGCACGGCAATCGCTTTGAAAAGATTTTCTCTAAAAACAATGCGTTTTGCATCCTCATGGCCTTTATGAGACGGATCAAAAGCTGCCAGGTGAAGCGCCACGATGACTTGAGAGTCATTGGTCATGATCATCGTGTCCAAATTGTCTAAGAAATCTTCCTTTGTATACGAGGTGGTCAAAAACCGGCGCATGTGAAAATTATAGGATTGGATCGAAGCATATTGATAGACTCGCCGGTGCATGAAATGGCGCGCTAATAAAAGCGCCTCGCAGGACTCCATTCCATTCTCATCGATTCCGAGTTCTAAATATCCTTCTTGCGGATGTTCGATCGAGGGCAGTATGCGCAAACACTCGATGAGCTGCAAATAATCGAAAAGACCGTAAACAATGCCGGTTCCTCGAGAGTCGCGCAAAAGATAATCGATGCGATCGGCGCCAAAAAAATCGGCCGTGATGATTTGGGAAAGAATTCTTTCCCAAGAGGAAAAACCTTCCTTGGTTTGATATAACTCCTTGTATTTCCTCTCCCCGATTGAAATTTTTACGACATCGTCTCGTATACTGCTCTTGTTGTTCATTTGAAAGAGAGGCGTGGCATCGAGCAGATCCCAAACTTCTTTCAATATAGGGCTGCAAATCATCTCCATCGTGAGTTTTTCATGTCCCGCGGCTCCTAAAAATTCCTTTTCAGCAACGTGGGAAAAAGGCAGATGTCCCAAGTCATGGCACAAAGCTGCCATGCGCAAGACTTTTTCCCAATAAACATATTCCAGGGAGCCTTTGCGGGGGATGAAATGAAAAAGATCGGGACGCACCGTTCGGCAAAGTTGTCGATACATACGCGTGGCAAGCTCCATCACTCCTAGAGAATGCTCAAAACGCGTATGCGTTGCGCCCGGATAGACAAAATAAGCAAGGCCGAGTTGACGAATATAGTGGAGTCTTTGGAAGGGAAAGGAGTTGATCAGCCTTTTTTCATGTTCATCAAAACGAATAAACCCGTGAACGGGATCGTAAATTCTTTTGGTTGCGTGGGCAAAATCCTTGACCATGGGGACTCCTCAGTTGGTTGACGGGCGAGGAAAGCTTTCTGCAGTATAATTGTATGTCACCCGGACAAATTCGGCTTTTCTCTGCAGTTCTTTAATATTGCGGGCCCCCCCATAGGTCATTCCGCTGCGAATCCCTCCAAGAAGATTGTCAATCAGCGCTTTGGCGCTGCCGGATACCTGGGCCCAAAAATCGATCCCCTCTGCCACTGTCTTTGATTTAAGCCCTCCATAATAATCATTTTGGAAGTCTTCGCTTGCCTGGCCCCGATATTTTGCTTCTAAACCTGTTGGGATTTGAGAAGAGGGGCGCTTGAGGGCCGCGCTTTCTTTCGTCAGGGCAAAAAGCTTGCCGATCATCACCGTGCTGGCGCCGGCCGCGAGGGCCAAAACCACGTCGCGGGAGGTGCGTATTCCCCCATCGGCAATGAGCGGAACGCGGAGCTTTTCAGCAATTAACGCACATTCGCGGATTGCGGTGAATTGCGGCACGCCAAATCCGGTCACAATACGAGTCGTACAGGCAGCCCCGGGGCCTATCCCCACTTTCACCGCATCTGCACCGGCATTGACCAGGTCGTGATAGGCCATCGCAGTGCAAACGTTGCCGGCGATGACTTCTTTATTAGGATATCGTTTTTTGATCTCTGAAATATATTTCATCATGCGATCGGAATGGCCATGAGCCACATCCACGCAAATTCCGGCAGCTCCTTTTTCCAATAGAGCGAATGCATCGTCAAGTTTTTGAATGCCGCTGGAAACAAAGGTATTATTCCCATATTTTTCGACCCACTTCAGCTGCTTCTCCTGGCCGGTAAAACGATGATAGATCGGCAAGGATCCATAGCTTAAAAGAATATCGGCGAGCTCTTCGCCGATCACCGAGTCCATATTGGATGCAAGAAGCGGACATTCGACCTTTCTTGTTTTGGTCAGCCAAGATTCTAAAGAGGGCTCCGTGCGAGAGGGAACGTTGTTGAATTGAGGAACTAAGGCGACATCGTCAAAAGTAAAGGCTTCTTTCATCAGACCTCTCCCGTGTTTTCTTCTCTCAAGTTATTCATATTGGTTATAAAAAGTCCATCCTTTGCTCTCTTTTCTTCCTTCTGGTATACTCATTTTTTATGATCAGCATCGTCCTGCTTGCAAAAGACAATCAAGAAACCATAAAAAAAACTCTCGATTCACTCAAGAGTTTTGCAGAGGTTTTGGTCATCGACACGGGATCGAAAGACAAAACATTGGAGATTGCTCTTCAATATCCCAACGTAAAGATCCATCATGCCCATCTCTCCTCTTTTGGCCATCTCCGAAATGAGGCGGCAGAGCTCGCTGCCTATGATTGGGTTTTCCATGTCGATAGCGATGAAGAGCTCTCGGATGATCTCATCTGTGAAATACAAAATGCTAAGATGGATGAGACGCGGGTGTATGCATTTCCAAGACTGAATTTTTTCAACGGAAAAGCGATCCGCTTTTCTTCCTGGTATCCGGAACATGTGGTGCGGCTCTATCATCGGAAGAAATGCCGGTTTTGCACCTCACATGTCCATGAATCGCTTCTCTCTTCCAACACAACCGTTCATTATTTCCACTCTCCTCTTTATCACACGCCCTATCGTTCTTTTGACGATTTTTTAAAAAAAATGCAGCTCTACTCCTCTCTTTTTGCCGAGCAATACCAGCATAAAAAAAGCTCTTCTTTGACCAAGGCCCTTCTCCACGCTTTCTTTGCTTTTTTTAAAAACTACATCCTCAAAAAGGGTTTTTTAGGAGGAGAGGAAGGGCTCATCATCTCCCTGTACAATGGCCACACCGCCTTCTATAAATATCTAAAACTTTGGGAGCGCAATCAAAAAAAGACACTTTAACCTCACCTTTTGTTATACAGGAAAAATGGTGACTCTATGAAACGAGCGTTTTTAGTTCACAAAGAAAAAATCATCGACCTTCTCAATTCTCTTCAAGAAAGCCTGGCCGTCTGCAAGGAAGTTGGGTTTTCAGATCCCGAAGAAACTCTCTATAACCGCATTTATGAACTGATCCAAGAGGCTGAGGCCGTAGACGACTTTTTGGAATTGACGGAAGTTATCGAACAAGCAAAAGAGGTGGAAACGCTTCTGGAATCTTGGCTCGAAAGAGAGGGGTTCAGCTCTCTTGCAATCGAATGGCCTACCCTCCCATCTGCCTAATTCTTTCAAAGAGAAAGACAGACGTTGCCTGCGCTACGTTGAGAGATTCAATCTTTCCCTTCATGGGAATATAGACCCGATGGTCGGCCATTTTGCAAATCAAAGGCTGCACCCCTTTTCCCTCCGAACCCATGACCAGAAGGGTTTTCTTTGGAAAAGAAAAAGAGCCAAGACTCTTGGCATTGGCGTGGGAAGCGTCGGCAACAAGGATTGCAAAATCTTCCTCCTTCAATACTCTCAAGGATTCAGCCAAATTGGACACCTCGATTAACGATAAAAGCTCGCTAGCCCCTGCGCTTGTTTTTGCGACCGTGGGTGTGACGGGCGCTCCTCGATTTTTTGAAGTGACCACCCCATCTACGGAAAAACATTCGGCAACTCGCAATATCGCTCCAAAATTTTGCGGATCTAAAATGCTGTCCAGCATCAGAAGAAAAGAGCTTTTTTTCTCCTCCAGGAAAGAGTGCAGGTTCCAGATATTTCGTTTTTTGACCTTGGCGACAAAAGATTGGTGAGAGTCGGAATCTACCATCGAGCTGAGCTTTTCCTTTGCGACAAAAACGAGAGGAATTTTCTTCTCTTCCAAAAGACTCAAAAGATCATCTTTTTCTTTGTGCTGCGCAACATAAACCGCAACGATGCGATGGCGCGCATGCAAAACGACCTCGCGAATGGTCTGCTTGCCCATGATCAGGTCAAATTCCATACATCCCTCCTAAAACCCGCAAGAAATTTCTAACAGAAAGGAGAGGAGATACTCGGATGCACGCAATCGATCGCGCACCTCTGCGACAGAGGTTTCTTCTACCGGAGACCTCTGTTCGGTTTTCGTCCTTTTGTCGATCAACGGATGTCTGGCGGCAAAATAATGATAATCTGCTTGTATGGCCGTCTTCCATTTCGTGGAAATCTGATAAAATAGCTTGGCTCTGGCCAGATGTCCAAAGGCTGAAAGTTTCTTCTCTTTTTCTCTTTGCGACACCATCCCTTGTTGGAGAAGCGTTTGATAGTCAAAAAAGAGATGCGAAGAGTGGCGCAAATCAAGCCAATCAAAAAGATAGCTGAGCTCAAATCGCCAGAATTTGTCGGCCTGCACAAACACACCTCCCCCAAGACAAGGACCATACCAGGTTTGCTTCAGGGTATTGCTTTCCTGTTCGACGATTAACCCTTGCAAAAACTCTTCCTCTCTGTTTTTTACCCGCAGCTTTTTCCAAAAGCCCGCATATCCCGCGAGCGGAGTTAAAAAGAAGTGAGAGACTCGATCGGGAGTAAGATTCACCTCATATCCAAAAAGGAAAAGAGAATGGGCCAGATAGCCGCTTGTTTTGCAGGAAAGATAAACATCAGTGCCATCAAAAACCAGCTGCTCTTTCAAGCGAGGGGAAAAGGGATATCCGTATCCGGCTTCCAACAAAAAATAAAAATCATATTGAATCGATCGCAGCGCGGCCAGTGTTTCGAACATGCGGATCTTTTTATAGCTTTCCCGATGGTCGAGGATGCGCGGCTCCGTGTCGCTAAGCGATTTCCATCGATTATTTGCCTGCCCGTACCCCGCGCCCATTTCTAGTGTCAAAGGTTCATTTTCGCTAGAGCTAGCGGCACATCCGAGCAATAGATACACCCAAACAAGTAAACGTCTCACATATCCCCCCCTTCTTCCATGCAAGAGAGCGGCATTTCTCTCTTTGACCAATAAGTAGGCCCGTAATCATAAGTCAATTCAGATCCTTTGGCAATAGGTTGATTGGCAAGAAGGATGATGTGCTGCACGTCTTGGCAAAAGACGAGCCTGGGAGTGAGGTTGCAGGAAGATCGATGATTGATGAACCGGGTCAGATTGCCCTTGTCTTGAGCATCGATCGTATAGGGAGTTTTGCTGTGCAAATCGCTCTTATATTCAAAGCAGTAGCAGTTCCTCCGGTCTTTTCTTTCGGAAAACCTGCGCACACGGCCCACATACTCCCCCACGTAATATCCCTTAGGAAGATCTCTTGCCGCAAAAAGCCCATAGCCCGATTGGGGCCCTGTCCATCGAAGAAAAACATCCCCTACATCTCCTCCCTGGATCTCTTTCTCAAATAATGAACCGAGCCAGATCTCTTTTGGGGAAATGTTTCCGCACTCTTTTGCTTTTTTGCACGCCCGCATGACTTTATGTAAGATTTTGCGGCTGGCAAATTCAAGTCTGAAAAGATATTCCACTTCCATCTGTTTTTCAAACTCTTGCAAGCTCCACTTACGTAGAGTTCCCTCTTGCTCGCAAAGAACATGCACGTCTTTTCTTTTTCCCGTGCTACTCAAAAAAAATGAGGGCGTCTTTGTGTTTTTAGAAAGGATCGCTTGAGAGAAGAATGTGCACAGCATTTTCAACATTCGATCACATCGGTGTTCTTTGAAAAGATCTTGCCATAAACCAAACCGTTTTTCAATTGCGAAAAAGATCCGTTTCTATATATAATTTTTTACCAAACCATCTTTCACAGGAGAATTTTATGCCAGCAGGTGCAGTATCCTTGGATCCCAGAAAGTCGCATGAAGTGCAGCGTTTTTTAGATCGTTGTAAAACCCAGGAGTCCGCACTCCATGAAGGAAAGACACATTATTGGCCCACCGTTGTGCATCATCATCATTATCATGATGACTCCATTTGGTTTTGGATCTACATGTTGGATCCCGCCCGCCGTAGCTCTGCCTACCAATCGGATGCCGACAAAACCTATTCACGGAATGTAATGGCAGTCCTCTTTGGCGCAGCAGTCCTTTTAGGTTCTGCTTGTTTGTTCGGAAAAGTCGTTGCACAAGACCATTATTCTGCCGGCAAGAACATGCGGGAAGATAAAAGGATTTTAAGGCTTGCAAGAAGAGCGAATAGCTCTTCCGAATCTGCCCTCAAACGTAAAATTGAACGACTGGCACGAAAGCAGCTCGAGCTCGACACGAGCAAATATTATGAAACGGCAAGTTATTTTTATTCCCTTACCTTCACAATCTGCTCCGCTTCCGCGCTTCTTGTCGGGGGCATCCTATCCTCCTCCTTGCTCATCACCGCAGGTGCGATCGTCTGCGTTGCAAGCATGGCTCTTGGACTTTTTTCCTGGAGCTTCTACTCAACTTCCGACTGTTATCAGAAACAAATTCGTCATGAGAATGCAAGAGAGGCCTCGAGTCTGCGAAACTACGGGTGGGTGCCCGCAAGGGTTTTAATGGGCTTCAGACCGGGCAGCCCTGAAAGCGAGGATTTGTGTGCGCTATAACGTTAGAAATTAAAAAAAAATTTTATCAGATTTGTTTTGTTCATGTTTTCTATTGGCTAAATTTTTTTAATAAAATTGACAAAATTTTGCTTTATTTTTTACACTTTTCCCTATTTTTCACCAATCCAAGGAGTAGGTTATGTCAATCAAGGAATACGCAAGAGAGATTCTGATTCCCTCAGGAAACCATACGGGCGTTTCACTATTTTATTCTGCCGCTAACCGTCTGCCTGTTCGGTTGCAATTCTTGCCGAATCGAAATGATGATTCCTCTTCTCGTATCATGAAGGGAATTGTCCTTTTTGTTTCCGGTATTGCTTTGCATTTTTTTGCTTTTTTTGGCGCTCTTTGGAATGCCTGGGGAGTCGGGGCAAGCGGCTTTTTATTTCTCATTTGCGATCTTTGCAATAAAAAAGGAGTTTTTGGAATTGAGAAAACAGAGCTTAGCAACAATGTGAAGACCTGCCTCATTCAGGGACTCTTTGGCTTCGGCCTCTATAGCATTCCCTGGTGGGCCTTAGGTCTTGCAAATGCCGCCCATGCAGGCTATAGCTATCTCGTCGGAAACAATTATGGCATTGAACATTTGCAGACGAAAGTTACGCAGCTCATTAGAGAAAATGTGCAAACTCCCGTGCCGCAAAAGAGGAGTTTGTATTCGACGCTAAGTTTTGGCCTTTTTAGCTGATTTGCCACTTTCATGGGAGCCTTTGCCAAGGCTCCCTATCTTCGAAAATTATTATTTGAAAGAAAATGGGCTCGTGCTATGAAAAAAAAGAGGAGAGAAATGAATGATTCAGCATCCCCTAAAATATGAGGTCCGTGCAAAGGCGGGACCCGGCATTCGTTGCCTCTGGGAGGCCCAGCACGCAGCCCTTCCCTCCATTGCCTGTTCGATCCCTACGGAATTTGGCGGTCCGGGGGGCGGATATACTCCGGAGGAATTTTTTGCTCTCTCTCTTCTCAATTGCCAAATTGCCCTTTTCAAAATCTATTGTGAAAAAAGAAACCTTTGCTACAAGGAATTAGAGGCAAAAGCGATTGCCTACTTAGATAAGGATCGCACTTCGACGCAATTCTTTATTTCAGAAATGGAGATCTCCTTCACCATCACAGGATCAAGCAATTGCGAAGCTGTCAAGGCATCTCTTGAAAGCGCTTTAAAGGACTGCCCGATCAGCAATTCGATCAAATCGGGGAAAACCTACCACATTAAGGTTTCTTGATTTTTTCTCTTGAAAAGCCTTACAATTCCTTCTCTAAAGGGAGCGGCTTGAGAATCAAGCCTGAAGTTGACCGGCCCCAAGTCTTAAGGCAACTTGAGACTACGTTAGGAGCGAATATAATATGTAGGCACCTTGGAGTGCCGCCTCAATTCCAAGCTCTGCGATTAGCAGTTAAGCCATTAACATGGTAAACCGCTCCATAACTTTGGCGAGGGGAACTTTACCCGGGAAACAGGAGATTGCAGGTAACTGCTATTGGAAATTTGCATATGCAGAAAATATTTGCATTGGACAAAAACAGAAAGCCATTCATGCCCTGCTCGGCAACTATCGATACTGCCCAAATATACAGATGGCAGATGGTTACATTTATTCAATCAAGGAACCAAACATAAGGAGCGGCGCTTCCTCCCACCTCTAAAGGGATGGGTTTTTCGCGCTGTCAAATAGGATGAAAAAGTTTTTTGTTATAGTATCGTTGATTGCTTTAGCGTTGACCGGTTTTTTCAAAGGAGATTCCATGGCCACCGAAAAACAAACCGTTATCATTCTTTTGGGCCCCCCGGGGGCCGGTAAAGGGACGCATGCTGTAGAGCTTAGTAAAAAATTAAGCCTTCCCCATATTTCGACGGGAGATATTTTACGAGAGAATCTAAGAAAACAAACGGCTCTCGGCCTCCTAGCAAAAAAATACATGGACGGGGGAAAGTTGGTGCCCGACGACCTTGTGATCCAAATGCTTTTAGAACGCGTCAGCGAGAAGGATTGCCAAAAAGGATATATTTTGGATGGCTTTCCAAGAACGTTGGGACAAGCCAAGGTGCTCGATGAACATCTCAAAAATCGAGCCGAAGTAGTCACTGTAAATCTAAGCGTCGCCGACAATCTTCTCATTGAAAGAATCACGGGCCGTCTCGTTTGCAAAAAATGCGGCGCCCCCTTTCACAAAACCTTCTCCCCTCCGATCAAAGAGAATGTCTGCGATCGCTGCCAGGGAGAGCTTTATCACCGAGACGATGATAAAGAGGAAGTGGTGAAAGAGCGTCTGGCCGTTTATCGCAAGCAAACAGAACCCTTGATCCATTACTACAAAGAGCAGCGGGGCTCATTTCACGATGTAGTTGCCTCAGGAAATAAGAGTGAGATTTTTGATCAATTGCTCAACGTAGTGCAAAAGAAAACTAAATGAAACAAATTTCTGCCACTACGGGCAGATGATCAGAAGGGAATCGTCCGTCAAAACTGTCCGAAAGGATTCCGTGAGAGACCACGACGGTTCCCTTTTTCTTTACAAAAATATAATCCGGTTTAATACCGGGTTCCCCGGCTTTTTTGAATCCCGACCAGGATCCGGTAGGTCCGTGGTGGGGAAAAAGGGCTGCGCTTTGCGCATCCACGAGGTCATTTCTTGTGAGTATCCGGTATGTTTGCTTTCCATCGAGCTCAGGGAATAGGTTGAAATCTCCCACAATCACACTAGGAAAATTCTCGGCAATTTCCTTGAGTTTCTTCAACAGCAGACGGGCGCTTTCATTGCGAGCAGAGAGAGAATGGTAATCAAAGTGGGTGTTGAAAAAAAAGAAGCTCTTTTTTGTTTTTTTATCCCGCAATTTGACCCAAGTCACTCCCCGAATAAAAAATGCTCCCCAGGCAAGACTTGGCACATGCGGCGTGGGTGATAAAAAGAAAAAACCCTGATCGAGCAGATCAAATCTCCCCTTTTTCCAAAAAATTGCGTTATGCGACCCAAGATTTTTTCCATCATTCATTCCCACCCCATACCAATGATATTCGGGAAGCATTTCTTGCAGATCCCGGACCTGGTTGGAAAGAGGTTCTTGCAATCCAATCAAATCCATCCGGTGAAAGCGGATCATGCTCGCAACGAATTCTTTTCGAAAGCACCAAGAATCCTGCGTTTTTTTTCCCTCTACTCCCATGACGTTAAAGGACATCATGCGAAGATGCGCCTCTTCATTCTGAATGATAAGACGCCTTTGTTTTCGTTTTCGAAATAAAAAAAGGCGGCTTAAAAGGATTTTTCTCTGAACGCTTTTAAAAAAAGACAAAGCCATACATTTATCATTTAATAATCGAACCATTTTAACAAAAATTACAATTATTTTAAATGAAAAGAGAATGGAAACAAAAAATGGAAAGCCAATACATGAATATTTTAATCAAGAGCACTGATATTCAGCTGATCAAACATTGCCGAA
This sequence comes from uncultured bacterium, assembly GCA_963716985.1. Classification (GTDB taxonomy): domain Bacteria; phylum Chlamydiota; class Chlamydiia; order Chlamydiales; family SM23-39; genus JAJZPH01. Next base: position 1,224,734 of record OY970323.1, read on the forward strand.
AGAGGCACGGTAAATACATTTTTTTATCAAGAAATCATGTCAAAATTCGCGAAACGCTCGAATACAAAGCGGGAGGAGAACCGTTCTTGATATTGTTTCAGCAGAGCTTCCCAGGCGGGGAGCTCTCTTCCTTCCTGTTTTAATGCTTTTCGATCTTCCTCATATTTTCTGATGAACTGCTGCAACGCCTCCTCATCTTTGACCTGGCAACTTCCTTTCTCCAGAACTGCAGCCAAACGCTCTTTTAAAAAAAGATCATCGTTCCAAAAAAGATACAAAACATCTGCAAATGCAAAGTAGGTGGGCATGCGCAAGGTGAACAACTTTGCCTTGGAGACAACATCTTCGAGCGTGACTTGATAAAATTTTTGTTCATTGACTCGACAGGAAAGCGCTTTCCTCCTCAATGAGTTTTCACAAGAACAGATCAAGAGAACAATGTCATACTTTTTTTCCTTCACTCTTTTGAAAAAAGCCGGAATATGCTCTCCGGTAGAGGTGGTCCCGTGTACGATGTTGTATCGAAGGCCAAAGGCTTCTTCCAAAAGGCAAAGAGTGATGTAGTTCGACGCTCCCCTCCACTTCTCATAGGCTTTTTTCGTAACGAGAGAAAAATCGATTTCTTGCGCACTTTCAAAAGCATTTAATGAACGGCAGTGGTAAGTATGAGACATGAATTTTAAGCCTCTTTGATCGGGATCGAGATAAATGCTGTTGGCGTATTGGGGATATTCCCTCAAAAACCTCTCTAGGATAGCGCTTGCTCCGGAGCAAGGAGCACCCGCAGTTGCCAAATATCGGGGTTTTTTCTGTCCCTCTTTCCCATTCTCAAAACAGATGCTTTTGACAACGGCTAAATCCTTTTCGATCAGCAGCATTTCTTCCGGAGTATAATTTTTTACATGCGTGTGTATTTCTTGGGGAGAGAAAAAGAAATAATCTGCCGGCCTGTCGCAAAAACATGAAAAAGAAAAACAAATAGCCAAAAAACAGTTTCTCATAAAAACTCCGTTAAAAATGGCAATGCTATCATGGTAAAAACTTTATCTCAAGAGCAGAAATGGGATCACTGTGCGGGATCTGGCAGAATGCAAATTGCAAGTGAAGTTCCCATTGTCTAACACAGCAAAAATTCTCAAAAAGCAGGACCGTTCACCTCCTTTGCTCGGCCCAGTGAACACTTGTGAAATTGCTTTTTCCGAATGATCTTTCCGTGCTATAAAAGTCACAAAAAAGAAAAGGCATTCCATGAAAATCATCCTCGGATCCAAATCTCCAAGAAGAAGAGAAATTTTGAGCTATTTTTCCCTTCCCTTCCAACAAGAAAGCTCTGATCTTGACGAAAGGTGCGTCTCTTTTGACGGGGATCCAAAAAACTATGCAAGCCAAGTTGCTGAAAAAAAAGCAGAGCTCCTCGCGGAAAAGTTTCCCGAGCAAGTCATACTCACCGCGGATACGATCGTTTTTTGCAAAAATAGAATTTATCACAAACCCGAAAATGAGAACCAGGCCATCGAAATGCTCTCCGATCTATCGGGCAGTTGGCACCAAGTTTTCACGGGTGTCACAATTAGAAAGGGAACTCTTGCCTTTACGGAAGCGGAAGAAACAAAAATTCTTCTCCACCCTCTTACCGAAAAGCAGATCAACACCTACCATCAACATTTCTATTTTGCAGATAAAGCCGGAGGATATGCTATACAAGAAGGAGGGGCGATTGTGGTGAAGAAAATCGATGGCTGTTTCTACAATGTGATGGGATTGCCGATTACCACCGTCCGCAAGCTACTTTTGAATGTGGGCATTGACCTATGGGATTTTTTACAATAAAGTTCTTTTTTGCCTGTCTTTTTCTTGCAGGGTGCTCTCTTGTTTCCGAAGAGATCAACCCTGCCCATGTCCTGTATTTGATGCAGAGCGGAGAGGTGGAAAAATCGTTGCAAAGCTATAGGGTTTTTTCTCAAAAAAATGGGCACAATTTCGATCTTCTGCAAAAAATGGCCTCTCTTTTATTGCAACAGGGCGCCCAAAGCAATGATCCCGAAGTCGAACAGCTCACCATCTTTGGCGCAGGCCTTTCCGCCTCTTCTCACGCTTTGCCGATATTGGAAAAAGGACTGGCGAGCACCAATCCCCAAACATCGCTCATGGCGCTGCATTTTTTGTCTCTTTTTCAGGACGATCGCTCCGATGAGCTGATCGAAAAAGTTCTCTATTCCGACTTCTTAATGACGCGCCTGGAAGCTCTCTATGTGCTGGCGCAAAAAAAACACCCCCATGCCATCGGGCAAATCGAGTCTTTGATGCATCGCCTGCCCCCCGAAATCAAGCCCATTTTCCCCTCATTGTTCGCACTGATGGGAACAAAAGCCACCACGCCTATCCTCAAAGAGCTGCTCAATGATCCCAACCCCTATGTTCGCATTGAAGCGCTCTTAAGCGTCGGCCGTTTTGAAAGAGATGATTTGCTCGCCGTTATCCGTCAAAAAGGCTCCCATCCTTCCCTCGTCGAAAAAGAAGCTCTCGGCACTATCTTGGGTTCTTTAAAAGACTCTGCCAGCATTCCTCTTTTAAAAAACCTATTGAAAAGCTCGATGGAAAATGTCCAAGTAGCAGCCGCTCATTCTCTTTTTGTTTTAGGGGAAGAAGAGGGGGAAGCTCTCCTCATCCAAAAAGCGCAAGAAAAAAACCCTTTTGCCATCTGCTTTTTAGGCAGCGTCCCCAAAACGGAAGATCTTCTTTTACAACTCATGAAAAATGAGGATTTGAACGTTCGCCTCAATGCGACATTGGCTCTTTTAGAAAAGCGCGATGAGCGCGTGCTGGAAGGCCTAAAGGAGATACTCCTTCTTGATAAAAAAAATTTTCTCGTGATGCCGCTCCTATCTCCGGGAAGATCTATGCAGGCGTGGAGAGTGGTGAGCACTCCGTCTTTTTATCCCAAAAAAGAAGAAGATGCGATGCTTTGGGAAGTCTCGTTGAATATTCAGGAATTTTTCTTAAAAAAAGCAATAGATCTTCCGGAAAAAATTTTTCTTTCCTTAGCCTCCTCCCTGTTCGATCGCCAAAAAAATGAGCTAATTCCTTCCTGTGTTCAGGCTCTTGAAAATCTCAGAAGCACGGAGGCAATCGAACTTCTCAAAAAGCAGATTCAAAGACCCGGAGCTCCCCTGATTCGCGATTACGCGAATCTCGCTCTGTTCCGACTGAAAGAAGAGGGCCCCTTTGAAGAGTCTATTTATGAATGGGTGGCAAGGCAGAGCCGGCGCCAGCTGATCCGGCTTCGCCCCTACATCCCCATGAAAAACCGCGTCGATTCACTCTATTCTTTAAGCCCAGAAGAAACCTCGCGTCTTCTGATTGAAACCTATAGCGCTCTTGCCGAAAGCCGCAAGGAAAAAAGCATCTGCCTTCTTCTCGAAGCCATTCAACAAGGCAATCGTAAAAATCGATATGCGCTTGCCGGGCTTCTCCTTCGCGCCACTGAATAGTTAGAATTTTTTGGCAAACCTGCATATAGTAATTAAAAAAACCAGACACTTCATGCGCAAGCCATTACTCGCTCTTTTTTTGATTTTTTTTGCGGCTTTTTCTTCCTCCACGGAAAAAGGTCCGGCGGATTTTCTGGCCGGGTTTAAAAAAGGCCTGATCAAAAAAAGCATCAAATTGTGCCATGTCAATGAACGAAAGCCCCCTCCCTCTTCTGAGACAAAAGAGCTTCTCGTCGACCTTAAAAATCCAACTCTAAAAAACGGAGTTTTGATCACAACCGAAGGAGGCGTTTGTCAAAACGAAGACATCCGCATTCAAGCAATGAGCATCCAATATGTGCACAAAATCGAAAATGAAAAGCTGACTCACCGCATCGAGGCGGAAAAAGAGCTTCTTGTCCAATACAAAGGAAAAGCCTATGTGGGGGATAGGTTAGAATATGATTTCGTAACAAAAACGGGCGTGGTCACCCATGGAAAGACAAAATCTCCCCCCTGGTATGTCGGCGGAGATCGCATCTATCTTAAAAGCGATGGCAGTTATCGCATCAAAAACGTCTCCTTGACCACGTGTGAAAATGCCGAAAGCTCTTGGGATATTCATGCGGCCCAAGTCGATATAGACAAAAAAAATATATTTGCAGCCAGCGGAATACGCTTTCGCCTCTTTCGCATTCCCGCTCTTTGGCTCCCCTCTTTCCGCATGTCGACAAAAAAATTCTTCTCAGGCTCTCTTTTTCGTTACAAATTCGATTGGGACAAAAGCTCCGGTCCCCGGGCAAGTTTTCGTTATCAGTTTTATACCTGGAAAGACCTTGCCCTTTTTGCAAGGCTAGACTACCGCTTGAAACGCGGATTTGGCGGTGCCTTGGAATCCGAATATTACCCCGATGACGGCAGAACCTTTTGCGAGACAAAAAATTACCTGGCCACAGATCTCGTTCCAAACAATCCTGTCATCAAAAGAAGATATCGGGTCCAAGGCCACTATCGCACTACCAGCGGGTCTTTGAAAACCTCTGCCGACATCCTTTGGGACAAATATAGCGATATCTACATGCCGACCGACTTCAAAAGCGATGATTTTGAAATCAATAGGGCAAAAAAAACAGAAGCGCTTTTTCGCCACCAAGAAAATGATTTCATAACGATCCTTTATGCAAGACCAAGAGTTCATTCCTTTGAAACCATCAAACAGGACATACCCACCCTCTATTTAAGCTCCCGCACCTTTTCTATCCCCTCTTTAGGGCTTCTTACCTTGCAGAAAGCTAAAGCCTCCTATCTCTCTTATGCCTTTGCCCATGACCTTCATGCTCATCTAAAGAATTTTCAGTCGGGAAGGTTTGAGGGGTTGCAAGAGCTCTATCGTCCCTTCCTCTTCGGGCCCGTGCAGATCACCCCTCTATTAGGCGCAAGCGGGATTTTGTACACGGAAAATGCAAGAAATCACGATTCAAGGTTTTTGGGCAGTCTTTACTATAGCTGTTTTGCCTCAACGTTTTTTTCAAGGACATTGTCTCGCCATCTCCACATCGTTGAGCCCTTTCTTCATATCCAAGGATGGACGCATCCTTCTCTTTCGGACCCAAAACACTATATTTTTAGCATTCAGGATGGATATCATCAATTCAATCAGATGACTCTCGGCCTCTCCAACCGCTTCTATTCTTTTTGCCATGACAAGTCTTCTCCCTCCTTTCAAATCGATCTTTATAGCCACGGCTTTTTAGACGAAGATAAAACCTACGTTGCCTTTCCTAAAATCTATCTTGATTGTGAATGGAATTTGCCCTCGTTTAGCCTCGCATCGCAAAATGGGTGGAACATGAAATACAATACGCTCGATCATGCCAATATTCGCGGAGGATGGACCCTTAACCAAGACGTGGCGCTCATGGTCGAGTTTCGCTACCGTTCTCGCTATGACTGGAGAAAAGCGGATACCGAAAATTTCATACTCGATGTCACGCGAACTCAAAAAGAGCTACTCGCCTCTCCCTTGTCCGACCGGAGAAATACGATTTTGGCCAAAATGTTCTTTCGTTTGCATCCTCTTTGGACCTGCACTCTGGAATCACATCATGGCTGGAATCGAGCATCCGAGAGGCCCTATCATGAATTTCGAGTCGATCTCTTTGCTCTTTTGAGTACCAGCTGGAAGCTCAGGATATCGCTTGAGCATACGGAAAAAGATACGCGAGTCACGGCGGGATTTAATTTGATCAAAAAATGATCAAATCCGGAAGATCGCCATTATTTCCGAACATGGGAACAACTGCGGCCGCATGATCCTGTAGGGCACAGCAAATCAATTGAGGGGGTTCGGTACCCATTTCCGTGACATTTCTTTCGGAAGCGTTTTTAAGGGAATAGTTCATAGTTTAATTGTTCAAGCCTCCCAAATCAGCGATGTCGATGATACGGTAAAAATAACGACTGCTCAATTGTTCTTTTCATAGAAGAAAAGAGTAGATATATTTTGAAATTCACGCAAACAAAAAAAGAAGCGGCGTTTCCTCCCATCCCTAAAGGAATGGGTTTGCACGCCATCTATGGATGAAGAAATTCCGAGCGCATTCTTGCAAATGCAAAGTTTTTTCTAAAAACTGTTGGAACGTGATTTTCTGCTGCAAGATGTTTTGATACGTAAAAGCTGCCACAACAACCGCCTCCAAAGCAAGGCCCAATAAGAATGCACGATTCATCACATGCGCCTTGTCATGAAGAAACGCATCCCGAAGATAACGACTCTCTACAAATGTCTTTTGCTGAATGATCTTTTTCGAAAAGAAGAGATAGTGCCAGCTTTTCCAAAGCGCCGAGATCTGCAGCGTGGCTAAAAAACCAATGCGGCCAGAAAATAACCATTTCGCATAAACCCTTTTCAATCCTGAAAGCTTTTCCAGGCTTTCCCCCATGATTTTAATTCTTTCATCATGGGAGGGATGATTATCGGTAAGATCGGACCATCGATCACGCAAACCCTCCCAACTCCACCATGGAGCCGTATCGAAAATGCGGGACGTCACTTTACTAGCCACCCAATAGTCAATTACCTGTAATTTTTCTCTAATAGAAAGATAGTTGCATGTCTCTGCATCTGCTCTCCACTCTTGGCTTTTAGTGACCAAAAACGGAATCAGAGTGGCCGATAAAATTTGAATGAATAAAATGGAAATTTGAATGGCGGTCATGCTTATTCCAGTGAAAAAGAATAAAGAGAGATGGTTGGAAAGCAGAGTGAAACTGCCGATTCCAATAATAGTGTAAAGATCGATTCTTGTATCCTCATGCAAAATATGAGTCAGCTCATGTCTTAGGGTGAACTCTTTCGGCAAGAAAAAATACGAGGGGAAATTAGAGGGAAGCGCAAGATAGGACCTTGATCGAAACCATGCAGTCGCTGCACCCGCCCCATCGTCTCTTCTGACAATGTAAATATCATGCAAAATACCCATCTCTTCTGCTTTTTTTTTCACCTCTTTGCAGATCTGTGTAGATCTGCGCAGCCAACCGGGATTTTCGAGAATTACTTTCATGATTTTTTTTCTTTTTAAGAATCAAAAATTATAATCTCAAGAAATGATTTAAAGAAAGAGAGTTCTTTTTCCGCAAAAAAATTGCCCTTCCAATGCCATCAACTTGTCGTTGCCTTGAAAAAGTATCTATTGTGAAAGAGGAAAATTGAAGATCAGCCGCTATGACGCGAGCAATAATGGGACAGAGGCTTTTGGCAGATGATTTTCTTCGAGAGAAAAAGGTAATACCAGCTTTCCCAGAGGGCAGAAATTTTTCCCGTCGATAAAAAGCCTATCTGCCTTGAATAGTAAGTTTTCGCCAAAAACCGGGAAAGACGAGAAAGTTTTTCAAGGCTCTCCTCTGTTGCTCGAAGAAGTTCGTTTGTTTTGCAAATATCCCATCGGACTCTCAGCCCTTTCACACTCCACCAGGGATGTTTCGGCAATAGACGATGCAGCCTTTCTTTTTCGGATGCAAAACAGTGGGCCACTTCTATTTTTTTCTTCAACGAGAGTGGTTTGAGCGCCTTTTTATGCATTTCGGTCTCGCTTATAAAACTGCAAATTTTATGTCCGAAGGATAGAAGAGAGTCGGTCGATCCATTCCACAAATCCCGGAGCGTCTTGAGCGCCAAAACTAGGAGCGTCTTTTTGAGCGTGAAACAACTACAAGCAAACGCAACAGATGTTGCTATTACACTAATCATGCTCATTACTGTTATCCCCAGAAACATACAGGCAAGCATGAGAGCTGCGGCAAAAATCGGGAGGAGAACCTTCACCAGGATGGTCGCGAAATAGGTTCTTCTATTAAAATGAGCGAGCTCCCTTCTTAAAACATATTCCTTAGGTAAGTGAAGATTGTGGGGATCTGTTGGAAAATCGCGCGGAAGATAGAGTTCGTTGCGAAAATGCAAGAGAGAAAAACCCGATGTAACCGCTGCATTCTTTTCATGAATGCAAATATTTCCATAAACTTTCACTTTCTTTGCTAACTCTCCCACTTCCCTGCAGAGACGCGATGCAGAGGGAAACCGGGCAGAAGAGTCTACAATCACCTTCATAAATTTTCCTTAATCACGCTTAATTGCAGTTTATTATGCACGAAAATGAAGTTAATTTCAATAACTGAAAAAATAATGCATTAATTATGCAAATAAAAACTTTTTAAAGAAGAAATTCTTATTTTTACGCCCTACTAAAAACAATCTTTGCAAGGCGAGCGTAATGAATATCTTTTAATTTTTGAACATTCTTCTGCGGGAGCGGTCAAGGAAAAAATTTATTCAACGGTTGGAATCTTTTTTTGAGTTCTCGAAGCTTCGGCTCGATCTCTTTTCTCTGCTCAGGGGAGATGCGATCGATGAAAAGAGTTCCGTGCAAATGATCGTTTTCATGCATAATCTGGCGCGCCTCAAAGCCGGTTAGCATCCGAGAGATGCGCTTTCCTTCTAGATTCATCGCCTCGAGATGAATGGATAGGGGCCTTTCGACATCTGCGCGAATGCCGGGAAGCGAAAGGCAGCCCTCGTTCATCACAGCGGTCTTCTCAGCCGGAGATGTGAGGGAGATGTTGCAATAAACCTCGGGATCGCCCAGAGCAAATTCCCCATCAGGGCCAACTTTTTCAGGACGCATGACGAGAATTTGCAAAAGAACACCCACCTGGATCGCAGCAAGCCCAACGCCATTATGGGCATCCATGGTCTCGATCATATTGGCAACCAGTTCTCGCACATCCTGTGTTATTTCCTTCACCGGTAGACATTTTTTACGAAGAAAAGGGATACCATAATAAACCAATGGCAAAATCATTATTCCGCAACCTCTTCAACGGATTTTGAAGGGGACATTTGCGCGCGCCCAATGGATGCGGTCCAAAGAGAAAGAATCAAGCATCCCGCCATGAAAATAACGGCAAGGTAAGCAGTGAATTTTTTTAACACGGATGCTGTAGCCGTTCCAAAAAGAGCATCCCCTGCATCTCCTCCGAAAGAAGCGCCCAGTCCCATGCTTTTAGAGTCTTGAAGCAGAACCACAAAGCAGAGGATCGAGCTGACTATCAAAAGAACAAAGAGAAGAAAGTAATACAAAAAGGACATAAAGCCTCAACAATGATTGACGATTTGTGCAAACTGAACGGGATCTAATGATGCGCCGCCGACCAGCGCGCCATCCACATCTTTTTGCGAAAGAATTTCTTGGCTGTTTTCCGGTTTGACGGAACCTCCATAAAGAAGAGCGATTTTCTGAGAAGTGCGCAAGTCATATTTTTGCTTTAATAGAGCGCGAATCTGCGCGTGTGTTTCCTGAATCATTTGAGGCGTGGCCGTCTTTCCGGTGCCGATAGCCCATACGGGTTCGTAGGCAATGAGAATTTTCTCCGCCTCTTCTTTTGCAATCCCCAAAAGCAGAGAATGGACCTGTTGCTCCAAAACTTCCCTAGTTTTTCCCTGTGCCCGCTCCTCCTCTTTTTCTCCAATGCAAAGAATCGGCTCAAGATCTTCTTTCAAAGCTCTTAGGAGTTTCTTGTGAATGAGGGCATCGGTCTCATGAAAGAGAGATCTTCTTTCCGAATGTCCCAAAATCACAAAATCCACTCCCAGGGCTTTGAGCATAAAAGCGCTAATTTCTCCGGTAAATGCCCCCTGCTCTTCAAAGTGCATATTCTGCGCTCCGATGATCAAATTGGTCCCTTCTGCCGCATGAATGGCAGAGGAAAGAGAGGTGAAGGGAATAGCAAGATAAACGCTAGCGGAGGCTGCGGCCACTTTTGGGACAATAGCATGGATATACGCAACTGTTTCTTTGGCAGTTTTGTACATTTTCCAGTTGCCGACAACGCATTTCGATCGGTTCATAAAATTTTCCTTTGCTTTAAAAGAATAATCGATTGCTTCTTTGAATTGCAAGTTTTCTATTGGAAGTGGTATAACAGCTCTTTTCAAGAAAAAACGCGATGCCGACGACGCAGCAGAAAGTCTACTCCATCTCCGAGCTAACCTTTGCCATCAAATCCCATGTAGAGCCCTATTTTCATGGCGTTTGCGTGCAGGGAGAGGTGAGCAATTTCAAACTCCAATCGTCCGGCCATCTCTACTTTACATTGAAGGATCATGAAGCCCAGCTCTCCTGCGTTTTATTCAAAGGAAATAGTTTTTCCCTAAAACGCCTGCCCAAGGATGGCGATCGGGTCATCGCAACCGGAGAAATTTCGATCTATCCTCCAAGGGGCAACTATCAACTCATCATTCGAGAGCTCGTTTTTTCAGGAGTGGGCGAGCTGCTATTAAAGCTCCATGCGCTTAAGGAAAAGCTGCGCGCGCGCGGGTGGTTTGATGCAGAGCATAAAAAACCGCTTCCAAAATTCCCCAAAACGATTGGAATTGTCACCTCTCCCACGGGCGCCGCGATTCAGGACATTCTAAACGTCTTAAAAAGAAGATTTTATAACGCACAGATTCTTCTGAATCCCGTGAAAGTGCAAGGCGAGGGATCCGCAGAGGAGATTGCGCGTGCGATCTGTGAATTTAACCATTATGGATTGGCAGATGTTCTCATTGTGGGGCGCGGAGGAGGAAGCCTGGAAGATCTCTGGGCCTTTAATGAAGAGATTGTTGCAAAGGCCATCTTTGACTCTCGCATCCCCATTATCTCGGCCGTTGGCCATGAAACCGACACCTCGATTGCCGACTACGTTGCCGACGTTCGGGCCCCTACCCCCTCGGCCGCCGCCGAGATGGTTATAGGAGAGAAAGAAAAATTTTTAAAAGAACTCTCCTCCTATTACCGAGAAATCTCCAAACATCTCCTCTATCAAGTAGATTATTACAAAAACTATCTCAAAAACATTGCCAAGCAGAGCGTCTTTTCGTCTTCCTATGCCCTCTTAGGCAAAGAGATGCAAAGACTCGACGACGACAGAGAAAAACTCGATCTTTTAACCTCCCATCTTTTGGAAAAAAAACGGGCGCTTTTGGAGTCGCTCGATAAGCAAACAAGAAAATTGAATCCCCACTTCCAGCTCAAAATGTCCTTCGAAAAAGTTAAAAACGCCAAGGAATCTCTAGAGAAGAACCTGCTTTCCCATTTCGCGATTTTAAAAAACTCCTTTGAGGCAAAAAATTTCTTTCATGCACTCTTGCATGTAAGCAGCCAAAGGATTCTTTTCGAAAAAGAAAAAATCTCTGCATTGAAAACCCTTTTGGTTGCTATCGACCCCAAAGCTCTTCTGAAAAAAGGATATAGTATTCTCTTTTCGGAAAAAGAGGGTTCGACTATCCTTTCAACCAAAGCTCTTCTAAAAGGCGAGAAAATAGCGGCTCTTTTGAGCGATGGAAAAATTGTAGCAACCATTGACCGAATTGAAGAAAAAAATGGATAAAAAAGCAGACGAACTCTCTTTTGAAGAAGCCTTTGAGCGGCTGGAAAAAATCCTGAGTGTGATGAATGAGGGAAAGGTTGCTCTGAACGTTTCTCTCTCTCTTTTCGAAGAGGGCGACGCCCTCATCAAAAAATGCGAAAATTATTTGACAAGCGCGCAACAAAAAATTGAAACACTGATCAAAAATCGCGAGGGAAATCTGGAACTCGATGAGGAGTTAAAGCCCAAACGATCCGAGTTGTCGCCCTCGCTTAAGCCATAAGGCAACAAGATGACCGGATCTTTGCTCAAAGCTCTTGATACTCGTCAAAGAGTATTAAAATCTCTTTCCATCGAAGAGCTTGAAGAGCTTGCCTTAGAAATCAGACAGCGCATTCTATCGGTGCTTTCCCGCACGGGCGGCCATTTGGCTTCCAATTTGGGAGCCGTTGAACTGACCCTTGCTTTGCATTTTGTGTTCGATTCTCCCGAAGACAGCTTCCTCTTCGACACAAGCCATCAAATCTATACCCACAAACTATTGACCCACCGCAACTGTTCTTTTGATCGTTTACGCCAATATAAAGGCATCAGCGGCTTCTCCCATCCGGAAGAATCCCCTCACGACCCATTTTTCTTAGGCCATGCCGGAGCCGCTTTTTCGCTTGCCTTGGGAATGGCCAAAAGAAGAGATGTTTTACAAAAAAAAGGACATGTCATCGCATTTCTCGGCGATGCCAGTTTCAATTGCGGCCTTACTTTAGAAGCCATGAATCATATTCCCAAAAATCTCTCTAGATTCATTCTCCTGCTCAACGACAACGAAATGGCGATTTCAAAAAATGTGGGAAACATCACGAAAATCTTAAGCCGGCTCTTGAACAACCCTACCTCGAACAAACTCGTCCATGAAATCATCGCCGGCCTTTCCAAAATACCTGCCTATGGACATCTTCTTGCCAAGCAAGGGAAGAAGATTAACGAATCGATCAAAAATCTCGTGAGCCCCGCGCCTTTTTTCGAACAATTTGGACTCTCCTATACGGGTCCCGTAGATGGTCACGACCTAAGGAAGCTCGTTCATACCCTATCGCAGCTAAAAGAGAGCGCATCCCCTGTCATCGTTCATGCAATCACCCAAAAGGGCAAGGGGCTTTCCGTGGCAATCAACAATCCCGCAACTTATCATGGAGCTGCGCCCTTTGATCTGCAAAGCGGCCAATTTTTATCCTCCTCCTCCAAAAATACATTTCCAAAAATTTTCGGCAAAACCATTGTCCAAATGGGAAACGACAACCCCTCTCTATTTGTTGTGACGCCGGCGATGATCGAGGGATCTTGTTTGAAAGAGTTTGCGAAAAAATTCCCCGAGCGTCTTATTGATGTCGGAATTGCAGAAGGTCACTGCCTGACTTTTGCCGGAGGTCTTTCTTTCGGGAAAAATTTGCGCCCGATCGTTTCCATCTACTCTACGTTTTTGCAACGAGCTCTGGACAACCTTTTCCATGATATCTGTCTGCAAGATGCCCCCGTCATCCTTGCGATCGACCGGGCCGGGTTGAATGGGCCCGATGGAGTCACCCATCATGGCATCTACGATATCGGCTTTTTAAATGCGATGCCCCACCTCGCAATCGCGCAGCCAAGAAACGGCCGCCTCCTGAAAGAGCTTCTGCAAACGGCGCATGTGTCCAATCAACCCTTTGCCATTCGCTACCCCAACAGAGAAACGGAAGAAGAGTTGGAGCATCCTGCAGAAACAAGAGAAATCGGAAAAGGAGAAATGCTGATCCAGGGGAACAAGGTTCTTCTTCTTCCCCTCGGCCATATGGTACAAACGGCGTTTGCTGTAAGAGAGCATCTTCTTCCGGAAGGGATTAGCCCCACGATCATTGACCCCATCTTCATCAAGCCCCTCGACCAAGAACTTCTATTCAATGCCCTATCTTCTCATGACCTGATCGTCACGATCGAAGAGCATACCCTCATGGGAGGATTTGGCTCGATTATCAATCAATTCTGCATGCAAAATGTCCCTTTGAAGAATCTTTGCATGCTCAATATTGCCCTTCCGGATCGCTTCCTGCAGCATGGTTCCAATGAAGAACTATTAAAAGAAGCGGGCCTTGATGCAGAAACCATTTCCAAAAAAATCTTAAGTCGTATAGATCTCAATCAAAGAGCATCCGTCTATCTTTATGATCATTGCACTCTGCCCCAATGAAGAAAAAAAACAATCCTTTGACCTGGCGTCAAAGATTCAAGAATATTTGACTCGCCATGGAGTTACCGTGGTAGCGGAGGATGATAAGGCCTCTCGCATCGGAGCCAAACCCATTTCTTCCGTGGACCCTAAAAAAATCAAATTCCTCATCGCCATGGGAGGAGATGGAACCATCCTTCGCCTCTCCCACCAGTTTAGCGGCCTGGAAGCTGCCATTGTCGGCATCAATCTCGGTTATTTGGGGTTCATGGCAGATATTCCCGTCTCTGACCTTTATCCAAGTTTGGACGATCTGCTTCAAGGGGCCTTTTCTATCGAAGAGCGTCTGATGATAGAAGCCACGATCGAAAGCCAAAAGTTTCTGGCCGCCAATGACATCGTTTTACATCGAGCAAAAAATCCAAGTCTGGTTGAGATGGCGGTCTACGTGAATGGCTTTTATTTCAACTCGTTTCTGGGAGACGGACTGATCCTTGCCACTCCCAATGGGTCCACGGCTTATTCGCTAGCAGCTGGAGGCCCGATCCTCACTCCCGACTTGCACGCACTTGTATTAACGCCCATCTGCGCTCATACGATTTCGAATCGGCCCATTGTGCTCTCCGCAAATCACGAAATTGAAATCCAATACTTAAGCGAAAACAAGTCTTCCATCGAAGTCAGGGCCGATGGATTAGATGCCGGAGAACTTAGGTCAAAAGAGTTTTGCAAAATTAGCAAAAGCGCAAAGAAATTTCGTCTTGTCAAGCTCCACCGCAACGATTATTTTTCCACTCTGCGCAACAAATTGGGCTGGTCGGGAAAACTGCCTTAAAAGATTCCAAGCTCTAGAAAAAGATATTCCATCACAGCTTTAAGCTTGATATTGCGCTGGGTTCCCAATCGCGCTTTTTCTAAAATATCGTGAAGCTTGTCAAATGAAGGTATCGGCAAAAGGCTCCTTTCCTGCAAAAGTGCGCGTTTGTCCAAAAAGTAGAGCTGCTCTAGATCTCCTCCCATTTTGAAAAGGTGCAAATCACGGTACCACATAAAAATTTGCGCCAAAAGCAGCTGCACGTCCTTATGCCAATCAAGAGATCCCTCTTCTTCCTTGCTATACAGCTCATCGATCTTTGCAAGAACATTGTTCAGATCCCCGAGAGCACACCCCTTCTTGCTCAAAAGGGAAAAGAGAAACTCTCTTCTCTCTTCCTGAAGCGGATGGTGGGCCAGGGCATAGGCCCTCGCTGCCGATCCTTGCGCTAGCGCCGCAATGTATTTAGATCCCAAACTTGCCTTGTCCCACTTCTCCAGAAGGATCATGAGATCCTCTTCGGAAAGCGGAGCGAAACGGATCTTTGCGCACCGGGAAGCAATGGTCGGCAAAAGCTCATCAAACTGGCTGCAGAGCAGCAGCAAATAGCTGTCCAACGCCGGCTCTTCCAGCGTTTTCAAAAGAGCATTGGAGCTCGACGGAAGCATGCGCTCGGCATCTTCAATGATGAACACTTTCGCCCGCGCCTCAAATGGAGATAAAAAAAGCTCATCGATGAGTTTGCGGATCGAAACAATTGCGTGCATGCCCGTTTTGCTTTCGGGAGTCAATACATGGAGATCGGGATGGTTTTCCTCTCTGATATGCCGGCAATCCTCCAAAGACGCACCTTCCGGATACATCAATGAAATGGCAAACTCTTTTGCAAAAAGCTTTTTTCCAATGCCATCCGGCCCTCTAAAAAGCAGACTATTGGGAACCGCTTTTTTTTCAAGAAGCAGCGTCAACTCTTTTTTGGCCGATGGGTTGCCAAGAATGGATGCAAACATAAAGACCTAAAAAACCTCAGAACTTTATTCTATTGCATGTATCGATGGGTGACAAGAGAAGATTCTTGGCTGCTAAGGGTTTATTTCTGAGCAAGCGTTTTGGCTTGGAGCTTTGCGATATTTTTTCTCAAAATATCCGCACGCATCTGGAGGGAAAGAACATTGACAAAAGCCAAGTAGAGCCCCCAAAAGAAAGCAAATCCGTATTTTTTTCGAGCAAAAAATTGAGGAAGCAGCGCGCCGGTGATTTTACGATCGTCTTTTTCGATTGCTAGCAAAACGGTTTCTTCTAGCATTTTATCAGACATTGAATCCCTACTAAGCAGTAACTTGAAAGTTTTTTTATTGCTACTTGCAACAAGAGCTCTCAGCCCATCGTATCGAACAGCCCCGGGAGTCTGTCCGGCACCTTCATTGGAGTATGGATTCTCCAATAGATGCTTGATCATTTCTCCTCTCCCGCATTTGGCAGCTTCTATTAAAGCTCCGAGCCAAGACTCTTGGGAGTAGTCAATGCCTCTTCTTTTTAGCCATTCGACAATTGCCGGATCCGCCCCTTTTACAATAGCTAGCAAAAGAGCCTTGAGCTGCATAGGATCGTCCAAGAGGGCACTCTGTAGCAGCTGCTCAACAAAGTTAAACTGCACGTCACGAGAACCATTTTTCAATAGCCATTCAACGAATTGAACCTTCTCACGAAAATCCCCCCTCTTCAGCAGTCGAACAACCATTCGCACGTTACCCCTTGCGGTAATGGCTGTAAGCGCCAGGAACAGAAGATCTTTGGAAAATTCACTTCTTTCTATCATCCATTCGACGAGCTGTATCTGCTCCTCGCAGGAAGAATCTTTCCTCAACAGCTGATCAACCAATTCTACCTGCTCATCATGGGACCCATTCTTCAGCATCCAGTCGACGAACTCGGCCAGCTCTTTTTGCGAACGATTCTTCAGAGAACTCTCAATAAACCGTACACGCTCTTCTTTCAGTTTTTGCTCAACTAACTGAACATTTTTATCCCCAGGTTGTTCCGTTTTTAGCCACTTAAAGAACTGTTCTCTCTTCTCGGAAGTAATGTCCCTGGATGAAGAACCTTTTCTAAGAAGCCGGAAGACAATCCCTACTTTACCTATTTTGGCAGCAGTTTTAAGGGCTTGGGAACGAAGGCCCTCGCAATGACTCTTCTCCAGCATCGCATCGAGTAGCCATAAGCGTTTAGAAGGACAGTTTCTCACTAGCTGAGCGACCAATTCCATCTGCTCATCTCTGGTGCCACTTCCTATCGCCTGATCAACCATCGTTAGATCGTAAGTTGGAGATTTAATCCCCACAACTACAGTAGACACATTACCTTCCTTTATTATTAAATTTTTTATTTAATTTTAACATAATTAAAATTAACATTCAATAAAATCTTTATTATTTTATTAGCGTTTTTTTAAAATGTCCGCTTTCCGTTTTTTAGAAATGTCCTCTTTCTGGTAATCACAAGTTGTTGATTACCAATGAGGAGGCGATCAAATGGAGGAGCGTATGTCAATGAGTTTCAGGGAATTAACGAGATTAGAAGTTTTTACAGCTGTCAAAGAAGGCCGGTTAAAGCAATCAAAAGGCGCCCGGAGTTTAGGAATAAGTCCCAGGCAGTTTAGGCGTTTATTGAAGAGATTGAGGGTTGAAGGCCCAAAAGGGATCGTTTCCAGGAAAGTGGGAGTTCCAGGCAATCGCCGGCTTTCTCAAGAAAAAAAGGCTCAAATTTTAGAGTTCTTCAAGCAGGAAGACCATCGCGATTTTGGTCCCACCCTGGCCCATGAGTATTTGATTGAAAGCGGAGCGGCGAAATTTTCGGTTAGCGCAGTGCGTAGAGTGATGATCGAAAATGGCCTGTGGCATCCAAATGAAATCCGGGAATTGAAAGTACATCCATTGAGACAGAGACGATCAAAAATGGGCGAGCTCATTCAGCTCGACGGCTCGGAGCACGACTGGTTCGAAGGCCGGGGACCGCGATGCACTCTCCTGGTATTCATCGATGATGCAACGAGTAAGACAATGCATTTGAAATTTGTGAAATCTGAAAATACATTTGACTACTTCCAGGCAACCCGAGAATACATTGAAAAGCATGGTAGACCAGAGGCGTTTTATCCGGACAAACATAGTGTTTTTCGAGTGAACCATGAAGGCGCTTTAACTGGAGATGGAAGAACTCAATTCGGCAGAGCCATGGAAGAGCTGGACATAACACTGATCTGCGCCAATTCACCACAGGCAAAAGGGCGCGTTGAAAGGCGCAATCGGGACTTTCAGAATCGATTGATCAAAGCGATGCGTATAGCCAAGATCTGCGACATCGAGGCTGCAAATGCATTTTTACCATCATTTCTACTCAAGTTTAATCAAAAATTCGCCAAAGCACCGAAAGATCCGAGCAACGCGCATAAACCCTTATTACCCTCATACAACCTAGTGCTCTGTCATAGTTAAAATTTAGGATTATAAGTTTGGCAACGGTCGGCATAAACTCAAGTCAATTTATCCTAAAATTAGAGGGTGACAGAGCACTAGTGCTCTGTCATAGTTAAAATTTAGGATTATAAGTTTGGCAACGGTCGGCATAAACTCAAGTCAATTTATCCTAAAATTAAAGGGTGACAGAGCACTAGACAAGATATTTTGCCTCAAGGCCAATCGCAGATTGTCCAAAAATCTAACTCTACAATACGACAATGTGATTTATCAAGTGATAGCACCTTGTCACGAATACGTTCTGAGAAATGCCGAGGTTACCGTTTTGGAGACAAAAGACGGAGTTGTTTTCATCGAATATCGAGGTAAACAACTCACAGCAGTACCACACCACAAAATGCAAGCACAAACAGAAGTGGTTAGTGCAAAAGAATTGATAGTGAAGTTGGCTGAACGAAAAGAGCGCTGCCGTTATCGCCCAAGTCGTCGACATCCTTGGAAGCGAGGACCCAGAGGCTTTTCAAATAAACATAAGCTCGCTTGCTAAAAGAGTCCCTCAGTTTGAATAAGGGAGGAGGGGAAATTGCCGAGCACCTTTGCTCCCGCCCTTCGGTTGGGCTCTAGATAATCATTTAAAGAGGGAGGCGAGAGGGAAACCCTCTCGCGCTCTCCCCTTGAAAAGACCTGGATTTTTTAATAAAGAAATGTTAAAATTATTCTTATAAAGAAGTAACAATGTTGCTATTCCTCTAAATGCGGACATTTCAATAAAACGCTAACATAAAATCTTTATTATTTACTGTGATTTTAGAATCAATAATTACAAAACGCCAAAAAAGTTCTATAGAATCCACAGTCGCTGCTAGTACTTTTATAGCAATCGTGTGATAGTCGCAGACCTGCGCAATAGAGCAGAAAAATGCTCTAGAGCTATGTTTTCAAGCCATTCTTAATGAATAGCTTAAGAAATTCCCAGTCTCTCCCTAACGACTCCTGTCTTTTTTGCGGATCTAGAACGAGAAGAAATGCGGATCAGAAGGTATATTTTTCAGAAAAGTCGCCGCATTATCTGTAGAGAACCTTACGAAGGTTTGACGGGTAGTTATGATAATCTAAAGTTGAACTTTAGAAAATATCGGAAAAATGGGTTTTTGTGTTATTAGCCTCTTATATACAACAACTTGCAGCTAAATATAAGGACCTGCAGAATCGAATGCTTTCGTGCGGCTCTTTTTTAAGCCTTTTTTAACGAAGGGTTTAAGAAACTCGCGATCGCTTCCCAAGCGATTGCAAAGACCTTTTCGGGAGAAAGAGAAGCGTCCAAAATATGGATCCGCTTTTCCTTTTCGGCAAGCGCATAATAGCCTTTGCGCACCTTTTGGTGGAAGAGCTCGCTTTCCGCCTCGATTCGATCATAACCCGGTTTGTGCTTCGATCCATGAACGCGCTCCAACCCCTTTTGAGGATCTAGATCAAGAAAAAAGGTAAGATCCGGAGTGATGTTTTGCGATACAAAGGAGCAAAAATGAGCTACCTCTTCAATGTCCAATCCCCGCCCATACCCTTGATAGGCAATCGTGGAATCATTGAATCGGTCGCAAAGAACAATTTTGTTTTCTGTTAATGCCGGGAGGATCACCTCTTCCACTTGTTGCGCTCTTGCGGCAAGATACAGGCAAAGCTCCGATCTTGCAGAAAAAAAGGGAAAATCCTTGCGGTGGAGAATGAGAGGGCGGATCGATTCGCTTAACGCTGTCCCCCCGGGCTCTCGTGTTTGGATCACGGGGTATCCTAAGGGCAAAAGGGAATCGTAAATCTTCTCGATTAGTGTTGTTTTGCCCGCCCCTTCTCCTCCTTCAAAGGTGAAAAAGAGGCCTTTTTTCAACGATCTCATGGCTCGTCTGCAATAATCGTTTCTACTTTTTGAATCCCTAGCAGTTTGTCTCCCTCATGAAGGTGGACGAGGCGCACTCCTTGCGTGGATCTGCCGAGAACGCGCACATCTTTCATAGAGATACGAAGCGTCTGTCCTGAAGAGGAGACCAAAAGCACGCCATCCTGATCCTGTACGGAAATAGAGCCGACGACAATTCCATTGCGAGCAGAGGTCAAAATCGAACGGACCCCGACTCCTCCGCGATTGGTTTTTCGGAAGAACTCTACCTTCGATCGCTTGCCATAGCCATGCTCGCAAACAACGAGAACGGTATCTTCGGGTTTGACGATCTCGCAAGCGACAACTTTATCTTCGGGATCTTTCAAAGTCACGCCCTTGACCCCGCGAGAGACTCTGCCCAATGGTCGGATAATGGATTCATCGAAGCGAACTGCCATGCCATTTCTCGTAAAGAGCATGATTTCATACCCTTCGCGCACGAGCCTTGCGGAAATTACCTCATCGCCTTCGTCAATCTTAATGGCATTGATTCCCTTGCGGCGAGGGTTGCTATACTCGATCAGGTCGGTCTTCTTCACGACGCCCTTTTTGGTGGACATGAGAATACATGCTTTTTCCTCAAAGGATTTTACGGTCAGGATCGTGGCTACTTTTTCATCTTTTTGAAGATCTTCTAAGAGATTGATGATCGGCTTTCCCTTGGACCTGCGGCCCGTTTCGGGAATTTGCCAGGCCTTCAGCCAGTAGCAGCGGCCAAAATTGGTAAAGATAAGGAGATAGTCATGGGTAGACGCCGTATAGACGCTCTTGACCGTGTCGGTCTCCTTCTTCATGTCCATGCTGATGACCCCCTGGCCTCCGCGTCTCTGTTCGCGGAAGGTGTCCATCGGCATGCGCTTGATATAATCATCGTTGGAAATCGTGATGACAACGGCCGCTTCCGCGATGAGATCTTCCATCTGAAACTCCCCTTCCGCCGCTACGATTTGCGTCTTTCTGGGAGATTTTTGCGTCCTTTCAAGAGTCGTCAACTCATCGCGAATGATGTCTTTCACCATCTCTTCGCTTGCCAAAATCGCCTGGTAATGGGCAATCTTAGCCAAAAGCTCTTTATGCTCATTTTCAATTTTGTCCCTTTCCAGGCCTGTCAATTGATACAAACGCAAATCCAACACGGCAATAGCCTGTTTGTCGGTAAAAGAAAAACGTTTCATCAATTCCGCTTTCGCAAACTCCCGATCTTGGCTGGAGCGGATCATACGCACCACCTCATCCAGATGGTCGAGAGCGCGCAGATATCCTTCAAGAATATGCGCCCTTGCCTCTGCCTTTTTTAGTTCAAAACGCGTGCGCTTTCGGATCACTTCCATGCGATGCTCAATCCAAGCCATGATCATCTGCTTGATGTTCATCGTTCTTGGCAGGCCCTTGTCAAGCGCAAGCATGTTGCATCCGAAAGTGACTGACAAATCGCTGAATTTATAGAGCTGGTTAATAATTACGTCGGGAATCTCGCCTCTCTTGATCTCCAAAACGATGCGAAGGCCATCTTTGTCCGATTCATCGCGTATGTCGGAAAGGCCCGTGATTACCTTATTGTTGATCAAATCGGCCATCTGCTTGATGAGACGCGACTTATTTACGTTATAAGGAATCTCGGAAACAACGATCGCCTGTTTTCCGGTGGCGGTTTTTTCTTCGATATCTAAGCGTCCCCGCAAAAGAAGTTTTCCTCTTCCGGTAAAAAAGGCCTCTCGTATCCCCCTATGTCCGCAAATGATGCCGCCGGTTGGAAAATCCGGTGCAGGCATCACCTTCATGATATCCTCAATAGAAGCGAGCGGATTGGCAAGAAGAAGAAGAGTTGCCTGGACGAGCTCGGACAAATTATGAGGAGGAATATTGGTTGCCATACCTACAGCAATGCCGGAAGAGCCGTTGCAGACAAGATTCGGAAATTTGGAAGGAAAAACGGTCGGCTCCAGTTTGGTCTCGTCATAGTTTGGAACATGCTCGACAGTATCCTTTTCCAGATCTTCCATCAGAGCAATCGCAGATTGAGTCAGCCGGGCTTCCGTATAACGCATAGCCGCCGGAGGATCTCCGTCGATCGATCCAAAGTTTCCTTGCCCATCGATCAGCGGATAGCGCATGTTCCAATCCTGTGCCATGCGCACAAGCGTCGGATAGATCACTCCTTCTCCATGGGGATGGTAGTCTCCGGAGGTATCGCCCGCAATTTTGGCGCATTTTCGATGCTTAGCGCCCGGAGTTAGATTCAACTGCCGCATGGCATAGAGGATGCGCCTTTGCGAGGGTTTTAAACCGTCACGCACGTCAGGAAGGGCCCGCGAAATAATAACGGACATCGAATAGCGAAGATAACTCTCCTTCATCTCTTCTTCAACATTTCGAGGAAGGATTTGCTCATTTTTCGTATAAGACATAGATCGGGCTCCTTATATATCCAGGTTCTTCACTGACAAAGCATGAGTTTCAATGAAAGCGCGCCTTGGCGCAACTTCTTCTCCCATCAACATAGAAAACATGTAATCCGCAGCAATCGCGTCAGGGATGGTGACGCGAATCAAGGTGCGTTTCTCGGGATCCATCGTTGTTTCCCAAAGCTGGTCGGCATTCATCTCGCCCAAGCCCTTGTAGCGCTGGATTTCAATTCCTTTCCGTCCATTTTTTCTCAAAAGCTCGATGAGTTCTTTTAAGGTATTTACGAAGGTGATTTGAACTCCGCCCTCTTCGTGGATTTCGAAAAGATTGCCCTCTGCAATAATATATCGGTCCAACTTCAATCCGAAAACAGACAGCTTCTCTTCGATTTGATGGAAATGCTGCGGTTCATAGATTTCGACAAAGGGAAGGCTTTTGGGGTGAAATTCCTTCATCGCTTCGGTCAATTCTTCCGGGGGCATCGAAGCAATCGTTTCTTGATGTTTTTTGACTTGCAGCTCTCTATCTTCTTTTTTCAGGGCCTGCAATTCTTCATCGGTGTAAACATAGCGATATTCCTCGCCAATGGCCGCTTGATACCGGGGAAGACTTCCCGAATCATTGCGAGAAGAGAGAAACTCTCTAAAAGGAACGCCCTTTCTCTCAATCGAATGGATGAGAGATTCAACGTCCATGATCAGCTTGGTAAGATCTTCCACCTGGGCGGGCTCTAGGGCATTTTTCGACGGTACGCGATAAATTGCCACATCGCTGATCCCGAGTTTGAGAAGATGCTCTTCCATCTCCTTTTCACTATGA
This sequence comes from uncultured bacterium, assembly GCA_963716985.1. Classification (GTDB taxonomy): domain Bacteria; phylum Chlamydiota; class Chlamydiia; order Chlamydiales; family SM23-39; genus JAJZPH01. The sequence continues at coordinate 1,247,763 of OY970323.1, forward strand.
ATGTAGAGAAGTTCTTTCTTTCTCTTGATGCGGTAGAGAGGCGGCTGCGCAATGTAGATGAAATTGTTTTCGATCAACGCAGGCATGTGGCGGTAGAAAAAGGTCAAAAGCAGCGTGCGGATATGCGATCCGTCCACATCGGCATCGGTCATGATGATGATTTTGTGATAGCGAAGCTTTTCTAAGTGGAAATTCTCCTGTCCGATGCCGCATCCCAAGGCAGAAACCATCGTTCCAACCTCTTCGTTTTTGAGTACTTTTTCTAAACGGGATTTTTCTACGTTCAAAATCTTTCCGCGGATAGGCAAAATGGCTTGAAAACGACGATCTCTGCCCATCTTGGCAGAACCGCCGGCCGAGTCTCCTTCCACAATATAAATCTCGCAAAGCTCGGGATTTGTCTCTTGGCAATCGGTGAGTTTACCGGGAAGGCGCCCGCTATCAAGCGCGCTCTTTCTTAAGGTGAGCTCTCTTGCTTTTCTGGCCGCTTCTCTTGCTTGCGCTGCAATGATCACCTTGTCGCAAATGATCTTCGCGAGAGCAGGATTTTCGTCCAGAAAGGTGGAAAGCTTTTCCCCCGTCACCATCTGGACAACAGACCCCACTTCGGTGTTGCCCAAACGCTGCTTCGTCTGACCCTCAAACTGAGGATTGGGAACCTTAACCGAAATCACTGCGGTCAGCCCCTCTCTCATATCATCCCCGCCAACCGCGACCTTGTCGCTTTTCAAGACTTGATGGTTTTTGATGTATTGATTAAGCACCCGCGTCAGGGCAGTAGAAAATCCGGTCAGATGCGTGCCCCCCTGCTTGGTCGCAATGTTGTTCACATAGGTGTAGATCGTCTCGCGATACCCATCTTGCCACTGCATCGCCACTTCAACGAGGATGGTGCCCTCTTCCGATTCTCTGATCGCATGAAAATAAATAGGAGTCGGAAATAAAGGCCCTTTGCTTTCGTTCAAGTAAGAGACAAAAGAAGCAAGGCCGCCCTCATAATGGAAATGAACCGTTTCTCTCCCCTCTTCTCTTTCATCGACCAGATGGATCGTCAATCCTCGATTCAAAAAGGCAAGCTCGCGAATTCTCTGCAAAAGAGTATCGTAATCAAATTGGGTGACGGAAAAGATTTTTCCGTCGGGCTTGAAGGTAATGCGCGTTCCTCTCTTCGTCGTCTCGCCGAGCTTCTGGAGGGAAGTCGCCGGTTTTCCTCGAGCAAACTCCATTTCATAAACCACGCCGTCCTTATAAACGCGAGCAAGGAGCTTTTCGGAGAGCGCGTTGACGCAAGAAACGCCGACGCCGTGAAGGCCTCCCGAAACCTTATAAGAGTCCTTGTCAAATTTTCCTCCGGCATGGAGTATCGTCATGACAACTTCGAGCGCCGAAATATCTCTTCCCTGTTTTCTCGACTCCTTTTCATGCGTTTGAACGGGAATGCCGCGTCCATTATCTTCGATGGACAGATAGCCCTCTTTTTGCAAGATCACCGTGATTTCCGTGCAATATCCAGCCAGAGCTTCATCGACACAGTTATCCAGAACTTCGTAGGCCAACTGGTGCAATCCCGAAACTGCCGTATCTCCAATATACATGCCCGGGCGTTCGCGTACCGCCTGCAGTCCCTCAAGAACAGTTATCGAACTTGCATCATATTGTTTTTCTTGCGTCATCTTCGTCATGGCCTTTTTTTCGTCTTGTTAAAAATTTTCACTACCCGATCCGAAATTTAAGATCGCGTATACTCTCTTTTGAGCATCTCTTTTGCAGCTCGCAAAGCAGCCTTGCTTTCTCATGCTGGCAAAGCAAACTATATAAGGTCGAGTTTTTGACCTTTATGGTCAGCGTTCCATTTTCTAAAGAGGCCACCTTCGTCATCGGCGCCATCTTTTCTCCAATCACCGCTCTCCACTTCCCCTCAATATCGTCCACATTCTTTTTCGCCCTCTCTTCAATCTGGAGGAGCATCTCTCCGAGCAGCCGATCGATCGATCGGCTTGTGATCTCAGTCCCATCAAAATTACGAGGAGTTCTTCGCGTGCGCTTTTTCACAGCCAACCTAACGACCACCAAAAATTACTATATTCTAAAACAATCAAAAGTTCAAGGCCATCATTAAAAAGTTTTTTTGCAGGGATTTTTCACAGAAGTATTGAGAAAAATTCTCTCAAAAGGCACTGACCAGGCTCCATGCGATTAAAAAATAAATCGTCATGGAAAAAAAGTCATTGAACGCCGTGATCAAGGGTCCCGAGGCCAACGCCGGATCAATGCGTATTCGAGCAAAAAAAAGCGGGAAAAATATGCCAAAGAAAGTCGCGGTAAAACAGGCTCCCAAAAGCCCCACTCCAATGGCAAATCCCAAAAGCAAATGAGAAATGGCCGGATGGCCCGAGAAAAAAAGGTCGACGAAGTAGGTCACAAGCCCAACGCCGATGCCAAAGACGGACCCGTTGAATATTCCCACGGCCAGCTCTTTTAAAATCAGCTCTTTCTTATTTCCCCACGAAAAGGTTCCGATCGCCATGCTTCTCACAAGCAAGGTGCTGCACTGAATGCCGATATTTCCCGACATTCCCGTGATCAAGGGAACGAAAAAGAGAAGAAAGGTCAGCGCCTTGCCTCCCCTTTCTTGAAAGAAAGACATGGTGCTGACATTCAAAAGGCCTGCAAGCAGCGTGACGACAAGCCAGGGAAATCTTGCCAAAAATCGTTTTAACGTAGGCTCCATGGACGAAACCGTTTCTGCAGTACCGGCCATTTTTGCGATCGTAGCATCGGCCAGATCTTCCATCGCTTCCAACACATCCTCATGAGCAATCACGCCAATTAATCGATCCTTCTCATCCACGACGGGAAGAGAGGGAATTTTATATCTTTCTACAAGGTCGACTACTTCTTCGCGGGAAGCATCCACCGTCACCTTATGAAGAATCGGCCGCATTACCTGGCCAAGAAGAAGGTCGGGAGGATTGATGATGAGATTTCTTCCGGGAACATAGCCTTGCAGCTCTTTTTGCTCGTTGAGAACGTAGATGCCCCGCGTGAAATCAATCCTTGGATAATCGCGAATATACCCGGCGGCCTCTTTGATCGTTATGTCCATCGAAAAGGCAAAAAACTCACTCGTCATGAGCCTTCCTGCGCTATTGCGATGATGCTGTTTCAAATCACGGATACGCACCGCTCGTTTGTGATCGAGCAGTTCTAAAAGTCTTTTGAACCGCCTCTCGGAAAGGTCATCGGAGATCTTCACTGCCTCATCGAGCGGCATGTTTTCAAAAAGCCTTTTCATCTCCAGATCGCTCATATAGCGAAGAATCGTGAGCCGGCTGCTGCTGTCCGTATTGGTCAAAAACTTCACCTTCGCTTCTCGCGAAGGCAGGTTATCATAGAGAACGGGACGGGCGGTTGGAGGCAAGTGGGCAACGGCATAGGCAAGGTCGATCGGAGAGTGTTCTTCAGCAATCTTGATCAAATCGCTAATAGAAACGCGCGATGTTTGCTGGACAAAAGCCTTCTCTAGCTTTTCTTGCAGAAGGTCATCCAAATGGGATGTTCTTGATTCCAAAAGATTTTCGCTCTTGGAAAAAAAATTAGAGGGGAGCTTGGGGCTAGAATCCATAACAACTACTCCGCAAACGGCTCTTGCAGTTTAGCTTTTATTATCAATAGAATCAATAAAAAAGAAAAACAAAATTCCAATAGATGAATCTACTAATAAAGAATCAAGATTTGCGCTCTTTTTGAGACTCTCGGCATTAAAAAAATTTAGAAGTCATAAATAGAATCCTCTAGGCAATGTGCTCTTCCCATAGAAAAACAATGGGCATCCCTCTCAGCGTCTCTTAGATGGCATGGTTGATGGAAAGAAAAGGCCGTTTTGGAACCTTATTGAAAAGATTGCAAGAGAGCGTACTTGCAAAAATGATTGATTGGGAACGTTTAAGCGTGGAGGGTTCTTCTCTTTCGGGATAGGAAGATAAGCGGAAATTGCTTATGGAGATAGGGGGGCAACAACACATTTGCTTGTTGATGGTCCTGACGGGTATGTTTTGGCTTCATACTGTTTTTCTCTTTTTTGAAACAAAAATGACGCAAAGATCTAAAAAAAAATTGGCTTTTTCGTCAGTTTTAGAAGGAAAAAGCGCGACAAAAAATTTTTTTGAAATTGTTCCGAAAAAACCCGAGGGTTTCTGTCGTATCTAAAAAACCGGCAGCTATCTACCTCTCGTATATTCCCATCGGCGAAAAAAGACCTAACTTCTGGATTCCAAGAGCTGCTGACCAATAGCATCAAAAATCCAGTGGATCTCATGCAGGCCTATCGAGACAAAGACGTGGTGGAAAAGAGCTTCGATGACCTAAAAAATCAGTTGGACATGAAACGCCTGCGCGTACATAGCTCGGCAACTGTTGCTGGCAGGCTCTTTGTTCAGTTCATCGATCTCCTCTGCATGAGTGCTTTACTCAGGGAGATGAGAAAGCCTGTTCTTTTGAGCGATATACAGTTCGTGAGCTTCTACAAGAAATGGATACACTGACAAAAGTAATGTACTCTGGCAAGTACAGCCATATACTCACTGAGGTGACAAAGCCGCAGCGGGAAATTTTACAGCACCTGAACATCACGGTAAGTTCTCAAAAACGTCTGGGAAAAACTAAAAACTTGCCGGCGATGCCTGTGATTTTTGTTCAATAAGATCTTTCATCCGGGGAATTTTTTTTGCATTTACAAGCCTGTCTTTCAAATAGTCACAAAAACTGATGCCTAATTTCATGCAGGTTTTCTTGAGACTTGCAAAAGTGTCTCTGGCTTTGCGGCCAGCTTCGCTTCGTGTGCCTCCAGAGATCTTTCTCCGCTTTGCATATTCACGGATATCTCTTTCGCAGTCATTGTTATGAAGAGGAATAAATGGATACTTAAGGACGAGCAAGAGCCCGTCTTTTCTTGACCGGGTATTCGCAAGAAGTGAATTTATGGCTGCACTTTTGTATGCTTTGCCGAAAATCTGATCGAATCGATCTTCAAGAGTTTTCTGCAGGACAAGAGTCGGTTTTTTCTTGTATTCTTTCAGCGCTTCATAAAAATCCCAAATATCTGAACGAACCATTTCAAGCTCTATTTTTTCAACATCTGATAGAGGAATCAGTTTTCGATAATGACGTTCTTCATGGACCCAACAAAGCCCATTTAGAAAAATTGCAAACTGTCTTGCAGCATCACTTATCGTAATCAGAAATGGGTTGACTCCTTTTTCCAAAGCCCCGCCTAAAAGAGCCGCTTCAGTAGCAATTCTACGATCTTTTTCAGATTCGATTTTTTGTTTTTTAAGAAAATTTTCCCAAAAAGCGCTTTCTTGAAATTGTTTACCTTTATGCTTCTCCAGAGCTGCGAGAGATTTTTCTCCAATCCCATGCTCGAAAGCATAATTTATGGCCTCTTCCGTTAGAGCATACAATTCTTCCTTGCCCTGCAAGATTTTTAAAAAATTGATTCGACTTTTAGAACCTGTGCTTTCAAAGTAGGTAAACAAAGGACTGCCGATGGCTGTGCAGTATCCGTTCTTCCCATCGTGTCTTGCACCCGTATCATCTGCATTAAGAAATTTACTGAAAACCAGGCCGGCTTTGAGAATCTCTTCTTTTTCTTGGTGAAAGCTTTCTTTGTTCTGAATCAGAATATTGCTGAGTTGCGCCGGGGAAATGTCGATTCCCATTTCATAAAGCTGTTCTAACAAAAGAGGCTCTGTCACATGGCATTGATGATATTGCGAAAGGCAATAAGCAATCAGTTCCGCCCCAAAATGACCTTGTTGATATTCCGGGGGAAGTTCTCCACGAATACGTGACCCGTCAGGACTCAAATAGACCGCAAGGCGAAATTGTATTTCAAGAGACTCTATGCGGAGATCTTGAACGTTGTAGGTATCATAGCCCTTAAAAATCGATCCGGCAGGAATATTGTTGGGCAAAACTGTCTTTTGCTCTTTTTTTCTTTGTCTGCGAGAAGAAGAACGATGAATATCAGAGTTTTTGGGAGGCGGCTTATTTTTTGCATCATCAGCTGTTCTTGAAGGGGATAATTTTGGCCGTGGTTTTTGACCTTTAAGTTTTGCAATTTCATCTTTGAGATGAGCGTTTTCTTCCGTCAATTCCTGAATGATCCTAAGGCAAACCTGAAGCAATTCGACCAACTTGTTGATGGTTGGATCTAGAACAAGATTCTCGGGAATTTCAGGAATTTGCAGTTTCATTCCTGAAATCATATACGGAAATAGCCTTAAAGACAAAATAAAAATTTAATTTTGCACAGGGCGTTATGATTTAAAGTTGAGTTGAGGTCTTTACCAGGGGTTTTTGAGAACTTACACATCACGCTACCAGGCAAGGCTTAAGTTACAAAAGGCGCAAGAATTCAGGGTTAAGGTATTTCCCCTCTTCCAATTATTGGACAACGCAAGTGGTATATTCTTTAATTCCGCTAACTACGCAACTAATCCACGAAGGGAGAGCCATCATTTGACGTAGATGCTCTGCGAATTCTCTGTGTCCGTTGAGAACTGCAACCTCTACAACTGACCTACCACCACGATCGACTGCATTTGGGTTAGCGCCGAATAGGATTAGAAGATCTCCTATTTCTTTCTGTATTGAGCACACGCGCGAGTACACTTCCGGCGGAATTACGCGGCCTCTGCTGTCTCTCGCCAGGTAACAGCTGCGGTTCTTCACCAGGTAAAACAGGGGTGTCAGTCCCTCGTGATCAATAACCTTTGGGTTCGCGCCGTAACTGAGCAGAAGCCTTACTGTCTCTGTAGCAAGGGTGCCAACTGTAGCCTCTAAAACTGACCTACCATCACGATCGACTGCATTTGGGTTCGCGTCAAATCGAAGTAGAAGTTCTCCAATTTCTTGATTTGCCAAACGCAATTCCGGCGTGTATACATCGGCTTTCGCCATGTCAAACAGGGGTGTCTGTCCATCGGGGTCAACAACATTTGGGTTCGCGCCGTAACGGAGTAGAAGCTCCACCGCCTCTTTATTGCGAGACCGAACTGCCTCACATAGAGGTGTCTGTCCATCGGGACTAACAATGTCTAGGTCTGCGCCCTTTTCTAAAAGAAATTTTACGAGCTCTGAGTCTCCATATCGAGCTGCACCACATAGAGATGTCCACCCCTTACTATCGACTGCATTTGGGTTCGCGCCAAGACTTACTAGTAATTCAGTATGCAAAGAAGCACCAATCCAACCACGTGGCCAATCCCCTGGTGGAGTGTGCCTAAGATCTGCTCTGGGTCGGGCTGGGTCTGCTCCCTGCCTTATTAAAAATTCACTGACTTCGGGGTTTCCGCTTAATTCTGCTGCTTGTAAAACTGGGATACCATATGAATCCACTGCATTTGTGTCTGGATGAAAATGTGTTACTAATAATTCAACGAGCGCACGATTTCCACTCCAGGCGGCGGCGTGTAAAGTTGTAAGATCATGAAAATTTTCAAAATGAATCCTTTCGTTTATTTTTTCTATTAAGCATACATCCCTCATTTGAAAACATTTTTTAATGATCGCTGAAGCTAGCTCTGGATCACTCCGCATGACTTCTAGAAACATCCCATGGTGGTCAAAGAAATGCCGACATTGATACGACCTTAAAGCGATTTCATTTTTCAGATCCACTGGAATGGAATGACTACCTTCGGGTTCTGAAAAAACCCTCGCGAGCTCCGGAGTTCCCATTAAACTGAAGACACATAAATTTTTTAAAGAGACAGCCAGAATTGTTTATATATAATACAGAATAAATTAATATCAGTCAATAAAAATTTTTACATTAACGATTTTAAAATGTTTTTTTTATAATTAAACATCAAATGTTTATGGAATGAAATTCAAAAAAAAATTTTACATTCCCCAGTTTTGCAAAGAGAGAATAGCCCTTTACCTGGCTCTAAAGCAGAGCCCTAGGCCTTGGGATATTCGATGAGGTTTGACGAATTCACATTGCAGGTTCATGAACTGCATTCAATCTGCGTCACTAATGCCGCATGGTCGGAAATTGCCTGTTTGGGATGGTCCGTATCGAAAGTAGCAATTTTTCGGGTAGTTGCAAAAGCGGGGGCGTCCTTTTGAAAAAAAGAGAGAAAATAATCGATCATCAAACGCTGCGGCTTTGCGCTTTCATCCGATTGCCAATTGCGTTGAATCAAATAACCGGTCTCGGCAGTTGGCTCCAAATCCCACCCCTCTTGCCTATTTTTGGCCTTGGAATCGACGCCTTCGGCAAAGAGACGGCTTTCATGATATTCCTCCTCATTCCACTGGATGTTCAAATCTCCTGCAACAAAGAGGGGTTTTTTGTTTTGCGCCATTCGCCGGCAGGCTGCTAAATAGATTTTATTCTGCTCCTCTGCCCTTACGCGCATTTCCGCATCTTTGGGGTGAAGATCATCGGAAGAGGGGCTCAAGTGGGTCGTGATAAAATGCGCGATTTGTGTTGAGAAGACAAAAAAACATTTATTGACCATTGATTCCGTCCCTTGAATCTCTGAAAAACCATGAAGCTCAGGGTTGTCAATGGCAACTTTGCTCGCGACAAACAAGCCGCTATTATTTTGTAAAACACAAGGAGTTGCTCCCATATGAAAATAAAATTCTGCATAGTCGGGCACGAGCTCTCGGTAAAGGCCATATGCGTCATCCCAATCGCTCACCTCTTGCAGACAGACCAGGTCCGGATGGTTCTCCCGAATCATTTTCCCAATGGCTCGGACCCTCTCATGGTTGGGAAGCACAACGCCGCCAAACATACGAGAAAAACCGCCGGAGGTAAGACAGCAATTGAGCTGAAAAAAGGAAAGACTTTTATCGATTATTTTTTTAACGGTCCCGCTGCCTTTTAAAGAAAGATAAGGCGTCGGGCAGAGCAAAAATGCGGAGAAATGACACACTTGCCCCATCACAAGGCCGCCAAGAGCAAACGGCCAGAGGACCATTGTTGCAAAGGCAGATTGTGCTGCGGAACAGATCTTTTGAGATGTCGGCGTCTTTACGTCTTTATATAGAGGGATGGTTGCAACCCATCTTCCGGTTATCTCCCAAATAGGGCGAACAAAAAATCCGGAGAGCGAATAAAAAAAGAGCGCTGCATGATTGCGCACTTTCAGGAGGGTGCCGCCTAGCTGATGCGAGGCCTCTTTGCAAACATCGCGAGAGTCACAGACTTTTTCCGCATAAGGAACGGCTTGAGAAAAACGCACGATGGACATAAGCAGATGACCCACTCCTTCTATGAAATTGCCCTTTTGAAACTCTTTTCTCGAGCGAATGATTTCCGCCGCCATCTGAAACAAAAGCGAAAGCGCAATCACCTCTACCGATCCGATCAGCATTGTGCCAAGATAGAAGAGATGTTGGCACATAGAGAGTAGAGCATAACACGTTTCTGAAACACGCCCCATTTGCAACTGGTTCACGATCGCCGTCAGATCGAAGCCAAGATCGTAGAGAGACGCAAGGCAAAGGCCAAGCGGATGCAGAAAAAAAGTGCCGGCTAAAGCCGCAACAGCGACCGATGTTTTTACAAGTTCTTTGTAATTCTGTTTCTCGACGAGTTGGCTAAAAGATGAACATGTTCTCGTCGTGTCCATGACAAGCGTGATGATTCTTCCGAAGGGCTGATGCAAAGCAGCAAACGGCAGAGCCGCATAGAAGATTCTCGTCACAACGGACTCATTTTGAACCGGACGAATATTTTGGTCATCCGGCGCATAATAAGCAGGCGATTTTAGCCTATTATTTTCGACGCGCAAGCTGGTCATAAAAAATCATCTTTTGTGCAATTTGTTCCTTAAAAATTGGGAGCAATTTTACAAAAAAAAACAATTTTATGATAGCGATAGATAACAAGAATCTCTTTGCGAAGAGAAATTTCCGATGCGGCGCAAGCTGTTTGTTAAAGATTTAAGGTTCGAAGAAATAAAAGTAGTCGCACTCGATGCGCTTTAGACGCGGACAAAAGAGTAGGGCCGCTTTTGCTCTTTCCGTGTCCATTCTCCAGCCGGAATCAATCTGTTTAAAGATCTCCAAACTTTCTTTGTTCTTCTCGAGAATCTGAATAATCCCACTGCCCGTTAAGCTCTTACAATTTCGCATCTCAAAATGGTTAATGCAACCAAAAAGTCTTGCTATTTGCAATAATTGATGGTCGTCGATTGAGTCCCTATTAAACAACAGCGTGTGGATCCGATGGCGATTTCGATAGATAAGATCGCAAGCTTCGGGAGAAGCTTTTCGGAAATCGCATTTTGCCAAGTCTTGATCTAGAAGGTGGGCGAAAAAAGTCTGCTCCCAATTGGAGCTCTCTAACCTCTCCGCATGGAGAAAACGCCTTTGGCAGGCAATTTTCCACCCCTCATCGACATCTTCTTGAGGATTTAAGGACTGCCATGCCAGCAGTAGCGCAGGAGTGCCGATCATGGCAACAAGATGTGGGGGAAGAGTCCGGGCCAATTGCGAGGAGCATCTTTCCCTTTCACTAGACCTTTGAAAGAGCAAATAAAATTTTGTCTTTATGAGGGAAAATTCTTTTTCTTGAATCGTAAGCGGATGCCATTTTCTCTTCGGGGCTTGCTCGAGGGCGCGGGCAAAATATTCACAACAAATCTTTTGCAAGGAAGGAACTTTTACAAAGCTCATACCGTCTCACAAAAAATGCCTTCATTTCGGAAGATGAAGCTTGCCCCATCATCCCTCCCCTGTTCTTTTAAATACATAGCGCTGATCTCCATACGTAACGATCATGATCCTCTCCCCGGAGGAGTTGAACTCAAAAGAGATTTGGGCGGCAATTTCATTAAAAAAGAATCGATTTTCCGATAGAGCCAAAGCAGGAGCATCGGGAAATCCCTTCACCTCGACAAACAACCTCCCCTTGTCTTGATACACGGTGCAGGACAGGCCCAATCGGTGACGATATTTTCCGCAGTAGGTTTTTAAGATGATAGGGTCTAATAAGATTTCCTTATTGACCGCTTCTAAAGGATACCGCTCATCAATCAAGTGAAATCCCATATCATCGATTTTAGTGGAGGAGTTGGAGAGAATCACCACCCCTTTTTGACGGCTTTTGCAAAAGCCCAAAAAGCTTCGATACCCCCCGGTCCCGCCATTATGCCAGATAATTTCAGGAGAGAAGCGATGCATGATGTACCATCCTAAAGCCACATCCACTTCGAGATCATCGCTCTCACAAATCCTTCTGTGCGCGGCATTCATGGCATTCGCAAGAGGTGTGTCGATCTGCCCCATATTTGCTCGGAGAAAAAGCAATAGATCTTTTACACAAGAGCGAAGAGCCCCGGCTCCGGGGAAGGCGGGAAAATCCCAGTTGTCCACAATCTTTTTGCCCAAGTGCCCTCTGGCGAGGCGGTCGCGCATTTGAGGCGTTAAATGAATATGGGTATTTTTCATTCCCAAGGACTGGCAAATATGCGTCTGGACCAACTCTTCATAACCGATCCCCTCTATCTCCGCAAGAACGTTGCCCAAAAGCCCCATCCCTACATTCGAATACTCATGGCGCTCTCCCGGATCTCTTGTGAGTTGATATTCTTGAAAAAAATCCCAAAACTCTTGCTTCGTATAGGAGGCATAAGGGTTAGAAATGCTCTGCACCACGTAATTGGTAGGGCAATAGGGCAGGGCAGATGTATGGGTCGCCAAATGCAGAAAATGGATCGCTATCCCATGTCTCATGGGAAGGTGCAGCCCCGGGGGAAGATACCTTTCCACAGGGTCTAATAGAGAAAGGGTTCCCTTTAATACCTTCTCCTGAAGCAGAAGCGTTGTGAAAACCTTCGTGATCGAACCAATTTCAAAAAGCGTCTCCTCATCCACTTTTTTGGTATTGTCAATGGAAAGCTGGCCGGAAGCGTAAATCTTTACCTTGGGACCATCGACAATAGCCACGACCATGCCCGTACTTCCGCCATTGCGGATTCTTTCTTCCAACAATTGTTGGACATTTTCCGCGCAAAAAAGGAGTGCAGGAAGAGAAATAAAAAGAAAAAAAACCAACCAAAAATTTTTTTTCATAAAGTTTCTGTTCTATTTTTTAAAAGAGGAAATGATAGCTCTTAAAAAAAATTTAGACAAGACTTCCTCCTTTTTCAAAAGTTTTTTTTCGCAAGCGGCAAATACCGCTCGAAACTTTCCATCACTCGAAAGACAAATCCCTACCTCTTTTTCCCCATTTGCTCTATCATCGCTTCATGGGTTTTTTATGAAGCAAAAATCAAAAAATACTTCTTGGGAAAAGGTCAGTTCTTGGTATGGCTCCCTGGTCAAAGAGACGGGGCATTACTACCATGAACACGTCATTTTCCCGGCGCTTTTCCGTCTTTTACATCTACAAGACTCTCCACCCAAAAGCCTACTGGATTTGGGCTGTGGTCCGGGAGTTTTAGCCAAACACCTCCCCTCTTCTTGGGACTATTGGGGAATCGATCTATCCCCATCGATGATCCAAAACGCCAAAAACCTCCACTCCGGGCCCAAAAGAACCTTTGTTATTGCCGATGCAACAACCCCTCTGCCCTTTTCAAAAAAGGACTTTGACTATGCCGCGCTCATTTTATCTCTTCAAAATATGGAGATGGCCGAAAAAGCAGTCGAAAATGCTATCCTGCATCTTAAAGAAGAAGGAGAGCTGATCATCGTTTTGAATCATCCCCTCTTCCGCATACCCAAACGATCCAGCTGGGAGATGGACCGCAAACAACGGACCCAATATCGCAAGTTAGATGGCTACCTCTCTTTTTCCGAAATCGCTTTGCAAACCAGTCCAAGCAAAGGAGAAAGCTCCCCTATCGTTTACTCCTTTCACCGGCCCCTCTCTTACTACAGTCAAATCTTGGAAAAAAATAAATTTCTGATCCGGCGCATCGAAGAATGGATTTCCGACAAAAAAAGCGAAGGGGGCTGCCAGGAGATGGAGGACATCGCCCGCAAAGAATTCCCCCTCTTTCTTGCGCTCGTTGCGGTAAAAAAACAGGGAAATCTCCTTTTATAAAAAATTTGTCATAACGTCCTTCCCGCTATCAGACGAAAAGTTTTCAGTTTTTTCTTTGAAAATAAAATAGAGATCGGCAAGAATCACTTTTTTAAAGGAAGTAATATTAAGTAAAATTGTGGGGCAAAAATTGTTTCAGAGTGTTGTCTGAAAAGGATTCGCTCTTTTATAATTTCGCAAGGACCCAAAAAAAACGGGAACAATTTTTTCCATGAACCGCATCCACTTTCTGCAACAGCTGCATGATCGTTACTTTCCCAAGGATGAGCTCCCATCGGTCAGGCTCGCACAACTTGCAAAGAAATGGGAAAAGCTTCCTCAGGAGGAGAAGAAACTCCTTGCCGAAACCTTCCTTCATCAAGGAGAAATGAAGCTCCTCCAGAAGGATAAATCGGCGCTTGCTCATTTTGACGAAGCGATTTCTCTCGATCCGATGAATCCTATGATCTGGTACAAGGTGGGACTCTCCCTTTACGAATATGGGTCCGACCAGAATGATAAACGCGCGCTTCTTCTCGCCAACAAAAATCTGAAAATCGCCACTACGTTAGAACCTAATAAATATGCTCTCTGGCACGTCTGGGGCAACATTTTGACCGATTTGGGACTATTGACCGACGAGGCCCACTATTTGTTCAAGGCAAAAGAGCTTTTGCAAAAAGCAATTGCCCTTTCCAAAGAACAGGCCAAAGAGCATCTGCATCAACTCTATTGGGACTATGGACTATTATGGCTCAATCTAGCCGACCACTCCGGAGAAGCGGTCGACGTTCGAATGGCCATCCAATCGCTCCGAACATCCTTTGCGCAAATGGCAAAAATAGCGCCGGAATTCTGGCATGATTTTGGCATAGCTCATCAAAAAATGGCCTCCTTAATTAACGACAACCGCATGTATTTGCAGGCGATTGATTATTTCAAAAAGGCCATTTCCCTCTCCAAAACATATTATGAAGCCTATCGCTCTCTTGCAGACAGCTACACGCAGCTCTATATCAACACGCTCCAGGAAGAATATTTTTCTGAAGCTTCCCATAGCTTTGAACTAGCCGCCCGTATCCACCCAAACGACCCCTCGCTTTTATTAGAATGGGCCCAGCTTCTCGGCGAAAACGGAAAGCTCAACCGCGACGCGCAAAAACTAAAACTTTCGATTGAAAAATGTCTCCACGCCCATCGACACGAACCCTATCAAGTCGAAATTATCGGCCAATGGATTGAGTCCCTCTCCTTGTTAGGCGCTTTGACGAACCGTTTGGACCTCATCTCGGAAGCTGAAAACAAAGCCAATGAAAAACTGGAGCAATATCCTGAAAGTCCCGAACTCTGGTATGCACTTGGCGTTTGCCAAACATCCTATGCGCTTTATTACAATGATCTCGAGTACGAAGAAGCGGCGATTGAAAAATTTCAAATTGGACTTTCTCTTGATAGGTCCCATGCCGAGCTATGGCACGCGATTGCCTCTTCCCATAGCCGCATCGGAAAATCGTTGGATGATTACGATCTCTTGGAGAGATCTTGCAAATTTTATCTCAAAGCCATCCATTTAAAGCCCTCCTGCCCGCCTCTGATCTTCGACTATGCGCTCACCCTCTTAAAGCTTGGGGAGATTTCGGAAAATTCCAAGATTTTGGAAGAAGCGTTAAGTCAGATCGAATCTCTTCTTCAAATTCAGAAAGAAGCTCTTTTAAACCATCCGGAATGGCTCTTCCACTATGGCCTTATTCTGGACACGCTCGGCAAATATTCCGAAGAAGGAGAATCTTTCCACCTCAAAGCGGTAGAGGTTTTTCATCAAGTTCTTCTGATCGATCCCGCCTACCCTAAGATCTACTTTCATATGGCGCTTTCCCTTTCAAAAGCTGCAGAAAGCGTATGCGATCTCAAACTTTATGAAAAAGCCATTAACTTTTTTCACCTCTCTGCAAAGCATGATGAGGAAGACGACGAGATCTTCCTAGAATGGGGTCTTACGCTGCTCTCTTTGTCGCAAGAGTCCATTGCAGCAGAAATACAAGCAACATCCTACCTGGAAGCCGAGCAAAAGCTCAATCGCGCCGGCCTGCTCGGCAATCAACACGCTTATTACTATCTAGCCTGCCTCTATGCGCTTACAAACCGCTTTACGGAGGCCATTGCCCTTCTCGGAAAGGCCAAAGAGGCCGAGGTTCTTCCGAATGTGGAAGAGCTCTTGCAAGACGAATGGCTCGCTCCTTTAAAGACGCAAGAAGTTTTCGCCGAGTTTCTCTCTCAGCTCGAGACAAGATAAAACTTTTCAGTCTCGCTTTTGGATTTAAATCTCTTATATGCTACCGTTAAAGCTTCAGATGACCTGAGGGGCCTAATGGATAAGCGTACCATTCTTTATATCGTTCTACTTTCGGCAACATTTTTCTTTGTGCAGCGCTGGTTTTTCCCGGAAAAACCAAGAGTTGGCAAAGAAGCGCAACAATCCGTAATGGCCGATTCGGGAAAAAAGGAGCTGCCCGCTCGGAGTGAAGAAAAATTTTTCACCCTCGAAAATGAAACGACCCAGCTCGTCTTTTCGACACGCGGCGGATCTCTTGCCGAAATCAACCTTCCCTTCCGCTCCAAAGAGCATCCCACAAGAGCCGTGCAAGCCATTGAGTTTGATCAAGAAATGATCACCGTCAGCCCGGAAAATGCGCGCTTTCCCTTAAACTCCCAAAATTTGGGCGGATACTATCCTTTGATTCGCCGACCCATCGCGAAAAATGGCGGAATCGTGAGTCATCCCCAATACTACAGTTTGCATGTCATTGATGAGTCCTCGCCTCAAGACACAATCTCTTTTTCCCTTCGCCGGCAGGAAAAAAACCTCGTGGAATTCGTCGGCATTTTCCCCAATCGAAAAATTACCAAAACCTTTTCTTTCTCGGAAAAGACCCCCTACTTTTTTGATCTAACCGTTACGGTTGAAGGCGATGCTAAAAACCTCTGGCTCTCCTCCGGAGTTCCCGAAGTAGAGCTTACGTCCGGATCTCCTGCTCCTGTTTTAAAATACCACCTGACCAAAGGGCAAAAAAGCTCTGTTGAGAAGATTGATCTGCCCAAAGACTCTATCACTGTTTTATCCACAAAACCCGATTGGGTGTGCAATTCGAATGGATTTTTGGGACTGATCATCGATCCTCTCGATGGACTCTCTTCCGGTTATCGGGCCTCCAAAGTAGAGGGCACTCTTTTACCCACACGCCTCACCCTCTTGAACCAAGAACATTTTCCTCCGGCCAATTTCCCCGGCTATCAACTTTTTCTTCCGCTCAAAGAAGGAAAAAATCAATTCCGCATCTTTGCCGGGCCCTTTCAAGATCAAATCCTAAGCCGGGCCGATGCCGATTTCTCAGATCTTAAAACCGGATATACTCCCGATTACGAAGGCGCACAGAGTTATCATGGATGGTTTGCCTTTTTATCGGAGCCCTTTGCGAAGTTTCTCTTTCTTTTGATGAAACTCTTCTACAAGTTTACCCACTCTTGGGGCTTTTCAATCATTCTATTGACCATCGCTCTTCGTTTGATGCTCTACCCCTTGAACTCCTGGTCCATCAAGTCAAATGCCAAAATGCAAGAGCTAGCTCCCAAGATCAAAATCCTGCAGGCCAAGTTCAAAAAGGATCCGAAACGCTTGCAAATGGAGTCGATGAAAGCCTATCGAGAAATGGGCGTCAACCCTTTCATGGGCTGTCTTCCGATCCTGATCCAAATGCCCTTTTTAATCGGCATGTTCGATCTGCTCAAATCGGCCTTTGAGCTTAGAGGCGCTTCTTTCATTCCCGGATGGATTGATAATTTAACAGCCCCCGACGTGCTCTTTAACTGGCCGAAGCATATCTTTTTCATCGGCAATCAATTCCACCTGCTGCCCATTCTGCTCGGACTCATCATGTTTGTGCAGCAAAGGATGAGCGCAAAGCTCCCCAAAGACCGTAGCGAATGGACCGATCAGCAAAGACAGCTCTACGTCATGGCTTGGATCTTGCCTCTATTCTTTACCTTTATGTTCTATCAACTTCCTTCCGGACTGAACATTTACTGGTTTTCTTCCATGGTTTTGGGAATACTCCAGCAATGGTGGATGACAAAGAAAACAAAAGGGATCACCCCATGCAAGCCTGGGAAATCTTCTTAGCCGAGCAAGAGAAAAAATTTGGCAAAGAGAGCGTTCGGAAATGGCTCCGCTCTTTAAAAGTCCTTCGATTTGACGCTGCCAACCTCTATCTCGAAGCGGAAGACTCCTTCCAGCTCAACTGGTTTGAAGAGCACATTCGACCGCTGCTTTCCTCTTTAAAAAACAGTAATGACCGCGTCATCCGCGTACACTTGTCCACTTGGCAAAAAAAAGAAGAAAAGAAAAAACCAAAGTTTTTCTCCTCCGCGTTTCGCATTGCTCCGGACTTTCTCGACCCGGAGATGAGTTTAGAAAATTTCATGCCCTTTTCCGGCAATGAACTTGCCTTCAAACTCATTGAGCAAACCCTTAACGCCTCTTCGCTTTCTTTCAATCCCATCTTCCTTTATGGAAATTCCGCTACGGGGAAAAGCCATCTTTTGAATGCCGCAGCGCTGGGTTTTCAAAAACTGGGGAAAAAGGTCTTTTTTGTCCATGCCGAAACCTTTACCGACCACGTGGTAGGGGCGCTTCGACAAGGATGCATGCAGGAATTTCGAAAAGCCTATCGGACATGCGATGTTTTAATTCTTGATGATATCCATATTTTTTCCAGGAAAAATGCAACTCAGGAAGAGTTCTTCCACACATTCAACGCACTGCATACCATGGGAAATCAGATCCTCTTAAGCGCCAACACCGCGCCCGAGCATCTCTTTGCTATCGAGCCGCGCCTAATCAGCCGATTTGAGTGGGGCATCACAATCCCGATGCAAGATCTTGCCAAAGGAGAGCTCTTTTCCATACTTGGAGAAAAATCCCAACTCCTCGGCATCCATCTTACAGAAGAAGCAAAGTTCTTTCTTTTGAGTGCGCTTTCTTACAATCTCAAAAAAATACACAAAGCCCTCCAAGCACTTCTTCTCAGAAACCAGCACCTTCCCCCAAAAATTGACTCCGCTCTGCTCAAATCCACACTTCCGGATCTTTTTGAGCAGGAGACAAAAAACGCTCTGAATACCGACCACATCGTGCGCAAAGTGGCGAATTTTTATGGCATTCTTCCGCAAGATATTTTAGGAAATTCACAAGCCAGAGGCCATTCTTTTCCCCGCCAAATTGCCATGTATTTTTGCCGGCAAAAACTCAAAATGCCCTACATGAAAATCGGTGATCTTTTCAATCGCGACCACTCCACGGTGATGACCAGCATAAAAACCATCGAACAGTTGCAAAATAAAAAAGAAGAGCTCTCTTCAGCTCTTCTAGAAATTGCAAAAGGTTTTCTCTAATGGAAAGAAAAGGCAAGGAGATCCCTGCCTCGATACTAAACACTTAAATCTTGATATAACCGCCAGGAGTGCCACCGCCGGGTGTTTTAGGCGGCAATTGCTTGATTCCGGGAGCTCCGGGGATTGCAGGAGAGGGAGGGGGCATTTCTCGACCGGGCATTGGGAGCGTGAAAGGTTCCGGTTCTTGTCCTGCGCAAATTTTGGCAACAATATCGCGCCATTTCTCTACGGTTTCGACAAAAAGCGGAGCAAATCGGCAAAGGGCCATTGCATCGACTCCAAGTCCCATATCAAGTATTGCATGGAGCAAAATAAGCTCTTCTTTAACGGCAACGCCGCATCCGCCGCCGGCCATCTGGCCGCCCAGCATCGATCCCTCTAAAAGCCTTTCGTAAAGTTTCAAGCGAATTTTATCATCTTTGGGGAGGCCATCGATTAATGGCGAATAGAGGTAGAGGCGATCCGAATTGGGTTCGTATGTCAAATGGAGTGAAAAAGTATTGTCTATACCTAATATACAGGTATTGTTTTCGTCAAATTCCAATCCCGTAAGGTTCAATTCCTTTCCGAACTCTTTCAAATTGGCCTTTGCGTTTTCATATGACATGAATTCCTCCTTATCAAGGATTTATGTGTTTTCCGTCGCATTGAAAAGATGACATCTCCTACACGGAGTCAGAAAACACGCTAACACAAAATACTTTTTACACCAAAACAAATTTACGAGTGAACGTGGAGACATCTTAATGATACGTATTCTCCACTTATTTTTCAATTTTTCAAATATTTCCTACTGCCATGCAGATCTCTCTTTTTTTCTTCTCAAAAAGATCGTTTTTTCATATTGCAAGTAAATTATTTTATTCTTAGAGTGCGAATTAAAACGAGTATCGAAACATGCATCTTCGAGATTTGATTCTCAAAGATGGTTTAGCCTACCCGTTGGGCGTCACTTCGACGTCCAATGGATTGAACTTTGCCATCTACTCCGGACATGCTACCGGCGCCTCGCTCTGCCTTTTCATTCCCGAGCTCGTAGAAATTCCCTTAGTCCTGCCCCATCATAGAACGGGCAATATCTGGCATATCCATCTGCAAAACCTTCCCAAAGAATTTGCCTACGGCTATCGCTTTCATGGCCCATTCAAACCGGAAGAGGGACTATTATACGATCCTTCCAAGATCCTGACCGATCCCTATTCCAAGCTGGTGAAGACTCCATTTGAGTGGGGGAACAGAAAGAGGTTCGATCAGGTTTTGAGCTATTTTTCCGAAGATCTCATGACCCCCTTTGATTGGGAAAACGCTTCACGGCCCAATCTGCCCATGTCCTCGCTCATTATTTACGAGATGCACGTGCATGGATTCACGATCCACTCTTCCGGCAAAGCAAAACATCCCGGCTCTTTTCTGGGAGTTATCGAAAAAATCCCCTATTTAAAATCCTTGGGGGTCAATGCCATAGAACTCATGCCCCTCTTCGAATTCGATGAATGTTCTCACCATATCGAAGGGCTGTATAATTATTGGGGATATTCTCCCATCCACTTTTTTCAACCCATGAATCGCTACTCTGCAACAAAGAAAATCGGCGCGATCATCTATGAATTCAAGGAGATGGTCAAGGAGCTGCATAAAAATCAGATCGAGGTCCTTTTAGATGTCGTTTACAATCATACCGGGGAAGATGAAAGACGAATCATCAATTTGCGGGGAATCGACAACCCCATCTATTACCTTCTCGATGAAAAAAAGAGAAACTTAAACTATACGGGCTGCGGCAATACCTATCATTGCAATGAAGTCATCGCACGCCATTTGATTCTGGACAGTCTTCGCTACTGGGTATCGGAAATGCACGTCGACGGATTTCGCTTCGATTTAGCCTCCATCTTAACTCGAGGGGCCAATGGTGAGATTTTCCCTTTTGCTCCGATTTTAAAAATGATCCGGGAAGACCCCGTTCTGTCGCAAACAAAATTAATTGCCGAGCCTTGGGATGCGGCCGCCCTTTATCAAGTAGGGCAATTCCCCCATTTCGGAAAATGGTCTGAGTGGAACGACTTTTATCGAGATAGTTGTCGCAGGTTCATCAAAGGGACAAACAATCAAACGAGCGCTTTTGCCACCGCTCTTTGCGGATCGCAGAATTTTTACGACAAATGGGGCGACCCCTCTTGCAGCATCAACTTTATCACCTCTCATGACGGTTTTACCTTAAACGATCTTGTCAGCTATCAGCAGAAACACAACGAAAAAAACAAGGAAGGCAATCGCGACGGCACCAACAATAATGAAAGTTGGAATTGCGGCGCGGAAGGGCCCACATCGGACCCAGCTATTCTCCGGCTCCGTAAAAGACAGGTGAAAAACTTCTTTTCCGCCCTTCTTCTCTCCCAAGGAGTTCCCATGATCCTTATGGGAGATGAATATGGCCATACACGCATGGGAAATAACAATGCCTGGTGCCAAGACAATGAAGACAACTGGTTCTTATGGGATCAACTGGAAAAAAACCAGGAACTCTTCCGTTTTGTATCTCTCCTCATTCAATTTCGCAAAAACCATCCGCTCTTCTGCAGGTCCAAGTTTTTGAAAAAAGCAAACATCGATTGGCATGGCAAGATGCCATTTCAGCCCAACTGGTCGATGGAAGAAAAATGCATCGCTTTTTCTCTCAAAGAGGAGTTTGAGCCAAGCGTTTACGTTGCTTTCAACTCTTTTCATGATGATGTAGAGTTCTTCTTGCCCCCTCACCCGAAAGAAGCTCGCTGGTATCGCCTAGCAGATACCTCCAAATCATCTCCCGATGATTTTGTCGAAAATCCCACATCCGAAGAATTGCTCAGCAGCTCTTATTTGCTACAATCCTACTCTTCGTTCATTGCCGTTCCTCATTAATTACACAGCCGAAAGCTTTAAGACCATGGCGCTGAGGCCTTCTTAAAATGGCGCCCCTTGATAACAAAATTTTTAATGTGAAAAAGAAAAATCCCCAACTCACTGAAATAGAATGTATTAACAAGAATTGCTCCCTCTTACTGGAGTTTGGACTAATTTCGCGTCTGAATCTGGTACAAAATCAGTTCAAATCTTGATTCGTGCTCTATAGCGATTTCTGTCGGAAAACCATATTGCTTGATTTATTCGGGGTTTTGAGAAAATTGTCCAAAAATCTCAAACCCCCAGATAATTCGACTGCAACATCCTTTGTTGCTCTTGTTCTGCAGGTTAATCATAGGAGATGACGTTTAATTTAGACTGATTTCTGCGCCTCCTGGTCCCAGAAATTAGTCCAAACTCCAGCTCTTAAAAAGATTTAAATATTTTATTATTACATTTTTGATAAAAAAAGCAATTTTTTAAATAATTTTAATTGAATTAATATATTATTTATTATAAAATAAAGTTATAATTTACTTATGATTTACTTAAAAACCCAAAAATAAATAATAGGAGTGCAAACAAAATGTCAACTATAACTATACCACCAGAAGTTCGCGAGCTTGCCCCATATATGACCAACTCTAGCGACGGCCGCGAGGGAATCAATTGGCGCGGAACTTGTGTTCTCAATTCAGCATGCGCCACTGGGAATCTGGCGTTTGTTCAGAAGATATGTGCAATTGTTACACTTGACCCGCACACTCGTCAGATTGCCATTATTAGTTGCGGCAGCAATGGAACGGTCGCTCAATACCTTCGAGATGAAGAGAGGGGCACGAATTCTTAAAACAAAATCTGACCTACAAAAAAAATAGAGCGCCGCTCTTGAAAAATAGAGCGTGTTGCGTCGATCGACCCATTTCCATTAAATCTCGTAGTACAATTTTCGATCAACTCGCTGACGCTCGTCTTAAGCCTCAGGAAAAGATTGTTCATCCACGGCAAGTATTTGTTCAGTGAATCTAACAATGCCCCCTCACAAATACCCCCGCTCTTCTTTGTATGAAAATCCTCTTCTTCTTTCCCGGCTATTTTTTACTAACAATCTCCTAGGAAAGAAAAAAAAATATTGATACTCTTTCATTAAATGTATGAAGGAGAATTTCTCAGATGAAAAGACTCGTTTTTTTGTCGATTTTGTTTTTTTCATTCACATCGCTCCTCTTCCTCTCTTGCAATTCCCAAAACCCGGAACGAGGTGCGGAATCGGCTCTGCGGCTGAAAGCCACGCCCTCCGTTGCGATTGCACCGGTGATCGATTCGACCAATTTCGATATCTCTTGGAGCTTGTCCGAAGAGTTGACAACGCTTCTTTCTCAAAAAATCGAGAAAAGCCATCAGTTCTCTTGCTCTTCCGACAATTCTGAAAACGACCTTTCTTTTTCTCAAAACCCATTTGGCGCCGACATCTCCTGGGTCAAAAAAAACTTCCGCTCACAGGAATTTGTTGTCTTTCTCGAACTGATTCAACACGAACTGAAAACGGTCAAAAATAATAAAAAATCCATGCAAGGTCCGCTCAACCTCGACATGGCGCTCAGGATCCGCATCCTGGATTTAAGAGGAAAAAAACCAAGGATCGCCCTCCAAGAACTTATCCAAAACACCTATTTCATTGGACAGTCCCCTATCGATTATAATCAAACCACCTGGGGCTCAAAACAATACCTAGACACACCTCTCTACCAAGCGCATCTCGAGCTTTCAGAAGAGGCGGCCAAGCGCATCTCTACCTACATCCGGCCTTAAGGGGAGCAAAGATGAGGGGTTTCTTAAGCGAACTCTTTCAAAATAGCTTTTATTCGCAAACTCTCCTTTTTCTTTGGGGTGCTCTGGCTGTGATTTTGGTCGCAAAACAGGGCCTGTTCCACCTCCCGCCATGCGTTGAGCGAAAAAGAATTCCCGTTTCTTTCTCAGGACTGTGCCAGGTGTTTGCCCTCTTTGTCCTCTCTTCTCTTTTTCTAGGCCCCGCCTTCCTTTACCTGTTGCGGCAATTCTCTCCTCTCTTTCCGTTGCAGGTTGTTTCGCTTTCTGCTTTTTCTCCCACCTTCCAAGTCTTTACCACCTTCCTCATTCTCATCTGGTTTTCCTATAGATTTCAAAAAGAGGCCCTTCTTTTTTTCTTTGTCCCGCCCATTCCAGAGAGGCCTCTTCTTTTCACAAATATTCTCATCAGCTTTCTCTCATGGGTATTCATTTTTCCCATCGTAACTTTTGCCCATCAGCTATTGACGAGCGCAACGCTTTTTTTGTTTCATCTGCCGGAACTTCCGGATCAGGTAGCCATTGAATTTCTCAAAATGAGCCTTTCTTCTCCGATGGGCTTTTTTTTCGCCTTATTGATGATTATTGTGCTCGCTCCAATTACCGAAGAGCTCCTTTTCAGAGGATATTTGCAGAATTGGCTCAAAAAGTCGCTGGGAAGAAACGCTGGCGTTTTTTTTTCCTCTCTAGGGTTTGCTTTTTTCCATTTCTCTTTCAGTCAAGGACTCAACAACATACCCATCATCTGCTCTCTTTTTATCTTAGGACTCTCTCTGGGCTTTATCTATGAGAGGCAAAACTCTCTTTCAGCCCCCATCCTCCTCCATTCATTCTTCAATCTGACAAGCGCACTCAATTTCGCCTACCTACAGGGGCCGTCATGAAAAAAGTGCCTCTTTTCGAGATCTATGGATCTACGGACATTGGCAATGTAAGAACCAATAATGAAGATCTCTTTGCATCACTCTCTCCTTGGGGCATCTTCCTAATAGCCGACGGAATGGGAGGACATAATGCAGGAGAGATCGCCGCCAGAGAGGCCATCGGCCAGCTATCCAAATGGGCCGCGCGCTTTTTTTTTCGTCCCCAAACGCCTATCTTCCCCGAGCACATTATTTCCTACCTTCGTTTTTCAATTAAAAATACCAATCGCCATGTCTATGATTTGAGTCTGACAAAGCCCGGCCTAAAAGGGATGGGAACGACGATTTGCTGTCTGAGCCTTTATGGAGAAACGGCTACTTTTGCCCATATCGGCGATAGCCGACTCTATCGCTTTCACGAAAGAAAACTCTCTTGTCTGACCAAAGACCACTCCCTTGCCAGCAAGCTATTCACCACGGGAAATAAGCAATCTCTCCCCTCTTCCTATAAGGGGATCATTACAAAAGCTCTCGGCACCTCCCACTCCATCGAGCCCGACATCCATTCCTGTTCGATTCAAAAAAATGACCTCTTTCTTTTGTGTACGGATGGCCTTTCGGATTTCGTCACGGATGAAAAGATCGAATGCATACTGCGGCAAACGCCCTCCTTAAAAAAATCCACTCATAAACTCATTCAATCAGCTAAAGAAAAAGGCGGCCGGGACAACATCACCGTCCTTTTGGTAAGGATACGCTCTCTTCTTGAAGGCTCCGGACAAGCGGACCTGCAAAAAATTTAAGACGCGGCAACTTGCGACCTCTTCTTTTTCCGGATCAGCTGAAAAACTTCCTTAATATTCAGAAAATAAGCCGCCGAAAAAAAGAAAAAAGCAAAGATGGCGAGCATAGCCAAAAACTGCATCCCTTGCACACCGATCGTTGTGGGAAAGGAAGCTCCTTGCCTGCAGATCACTTCCCACGAAAAATCAATTCCCAGTTTTCTTCCAAGGAAAAGCGTGGCCGCTGCCGCAAATGCGCTGACAGAGAAAAGTTTAAGGATCAATTTCCATGTCTCTCTTGAAAGAAGAGGCAGGGCGGCAAATGGGAGCTTGCGACGAAGATACCAAATGTTAAAAAGAGCCGCCAAACTCGTTGCGAGCGTGACCGATTCAGGGCCCCCTTGCAAAATCCAGATGAAAATAAGGTTCAAGAGAAAGTTGAACAAGACCGAATAAAGAGCTGCCATCGTAGGAGTGCGATACTCCTTTCGCGCATAAAATCCCTGATTTAAAAGAAGCGCAACCGTCATAGGGAGCAGCCCCAGTCCAAATCCCCAAAGACAAAGAGTGGTATGAAGGACAGATCCTTCATGGAAACACCCTCGGTAATAGATCAGCGTGACCGACGAGAGGCCCAAGGCAAAAATAGCAAACGTACAGGGGAGAATCAGCGTAAAAACTCGTTTCAAGCCAAAGCTCAATAATTCCTGAAAATGGGCCCTATCGTCTTCTTTGAAGGCCCTGGACAACGAAGGGAGAAGCGCCGATGAGATCGCAACGCCGATCAAAGCGAGCGGCAGTTGATGAAGCCTCATTGCATAATTGAGATAGGCAGGGCCTTCTAATGAGGCGCCTCTTGCAAAGAGAATGTCCAAAAAACCATTGATTTGGGACGCGCCAAGCCCCAAGGCCGTCAGCGAAACGTTTTTCAAAAGCCCCCTCAATTCCAAAGATTTGACACCCCACCGAAACAACCCAAAAAATGGCCCAGAAAAACGCAGAGAAAAGGGAACCAGGACCGCCCACTGAAAGCCGTAGGCCAAAATCGTACTCACCGAAAGGCCGAGTATGACATACATATTCCAAAATCTTTCCACCCAGATGACGGCAACCACCCAAATGACGTTAAAAACAGCCGGGGCCACCGCCGGCAAAAAAAATCTTTTCTTGCATTGCAAAAGAGCGCTGTTAAGGGCATAAAGACAAATAAAAAAAAGACTGGGAAGAATCATCATCATCATGAAGATAATTTCTAGATTCGCAGGAGAAAAAATTTTCGCTCTCAGAAGACAAAAAAGCCCGCCCTCTAACCCTAAAAGCAAAAAAATGATGAGCCGGCTCAAAGCAGCATGAACCTCGCGAAAAAACAGAGCGGCGCTCTCTTCGGACTCCACCCTCTTCTCTTCAAATCTAGGAATGAATCCGGTCAGCAACGCCCCTTCTCCCAGTAGACGCCGCAAAAGCAGAGCAAATCGGGTGGCGATCAAAAAAGCCGCAATAAGAGGGCTCGTGCCAAAAAAAAATGCCGTAGCCTGTTCTCTGAGCATGCCGGTCATGCGGCTGAGCAGCGTTCCGATGGAAAAATGAAAAGCGGAAGAGGCAACGGCCTGAACGCTTTCTTTCTCTTGAGATGTTTTTTCAATCTCGCTGCTCATCAACATCCTCTCCAAACAAGAACTATCATCTGTCCTGTGAAAAAAAGCAATCTCCCCACTCGAGATCTCGCCCTTTTTTATACAACAAACCCTTTTTCTTCGAAATGACCAGATCCTCCACTCCATGCGGCGTGCAAAGGGTTAATCGTACGTGGCCGGATCTTTTTAGAGGACGGCGCAAAATTCTCGATTCCGGGAGCAAAATGGGGGATTGCGAAACAATCAGATAGGAAAACTTTTCATCCTCATACCCAAGGGAAGCTTCTTTCACGCGCCGATGAAGAGCGCTTCTTACGACGCGTACGGAAAAATGGCACCAATCTCCCTCTTTTAAGGGACACGCAAGAGCATGGGGACAGGGAGCGACCATATGAGAGCCGGAGCTAAGCAACTGCCGGCGCATCTGTAAAATCCGCTCAAAACCTCTTGGCGTTCCCGGTTCTATGATCACCAGCATCTGCTTTGACGACCGGAAAGCAGAAAGGCAGACCTCTTTTGCCCTTTCAAGAGAAAGCTCGCCGAGCGAATAGGAGCAGATCGTCAAATCATGGGGTAAGAAAGAAGATGTTTTTTCCAGATCCGCGATCAGCCATTCGGTCTTAGGAAAAGAGGCGTGCGAAAGAAGTTTTTTCCCAAGAGATATCATTGCGGCGTCCCGCTCTACAAGCACGGCTTTTTGTAATTGGGGGAAAAATTCTTTTGCGCACCAAAGAGAGGTTCCGGGGCCCGCTCCTAAGTCCAATAAACTCTCGACCTTTAATGAAGGAACCCTTTGACACAGCTCGCGCAGCACAAAAAAGATCGCCGCATAGGTCGCAGGCATGCGGGAGACTAGATAAGAGCCTCTCTCATTTGCATGACTCATGTGCGGCTTTGTTCGTTCTTGAAAATGGGTGCGATAAGAGGTGCTCAAATCCTTCCGCGCCCGGATCAGATCTTGATTGTTAAAAAGAGCGGCCTCTTCTTCAATAGCTTGTTGTAGTAAGAGCGGCAAGCGCATTAGATCAAGCTTCTTATCGTTAGGGTTTTCGCTCCGCGAAGAGAAACCTCTTGTACGATGATTTCAAAAGAATCCACATGGAGGATCTCCCCTTCGGAAGGAGAATGGTTCAACAATAGGGAGACCAGCTCGCTTAGCGTTTGTGCACCTTGGCAATAAAGATGCGCGTGAAACTCTTTATTGAAATCGGAGATCAATAGATCTCCGGAAAAGGACTTTTCAATAAAAAACTGATCCTGGGCAGGAGGCAGCGAAAGTACGTTGCCTCCGAAGATCATCTCCAGAACCTGATCGAGCGCAATGACTCCCGCAGCCTTTCCTGCCTTGTTCAAAACAATGGCAATGCCCCCTTTGCGAAATTGCTTTAAAAAGGGAAAGAGAGAGCTCTCCTCGGTTAAAAACTGCAGGGGCCGTCCATATAGAGAGACCATTGAGTCGGCGTTTCCGGAGATAAGATCTTGTGTTTGCACGAAGTGAGAAATCGTCTCCTTCGAACGATTGTACAGCAAAAACAAAGGAGAATAATTCTTTTTCAAAAGCAGGACCGCTTCGCAAAGCGGCATCTCTTGCGGCAAAAGAGGAAAAGTGTTCAACGGGATCATCAACTCTTTCACTTTGCGATCCTTTAAGGATAGGACATGGGAGACCACAAGGCTCATCTTCTCTCTTTCGGATCGCATGATTTTAATGTCTTGCTCCTCGAAAGCCCTCTGAATCTCTTCTCTCGAAAGATAGAGATGCGAGAGGGACTCCTTTTTGAACAAAAAGTCTACAATCTTTGCGCAAAGGTCCAGAAGCCAGGTAAGGGGAGAGAATAATTTAGAGAGCAGATAGACGACAGAAACGCTCTTTAATGCCACCTCTTCTGCATGTTTTCTCGCAGCAAACAGGGGGGCCAGTTCGCCAAAAATCAGAACAAGCAAGATCTGAGAAATCGGAGCAAAATCGGAATTCAAATGGATCGATTCATAAAACCTGCGGGAAGCCTCTGAGCCCAACTGCAGCGCCACTTCAATTGCGATCAGACATGTCCCAAAGAGACGCGATGGCTTGCTCAAAAGCAGTTTGAGCCAAACGGCCCTTCTATTTCCCTGGCTTTCATAATATTGGAGGCGCACTTTGTTAAAAGAAACACAGGCCATCTCAAACATGGAAAAAAAAGCTTCGGTCAACACACAGAAAAGGGTCAGAACCAAAAGCCAAAATGCGCTCATCTCCCCTCCTTTTTCCGGTGTCTCAAGCGGCGCACATAAATGCGCTCTACATGGGTAGGCCCTGATTCCAAAACATAGAATAAAAAATCGTCGGTCACATACTTATGTCCGGAAAGAGGAATGTCTTCCATCTGTTCGGTCAACCATCCTCCAAGAGTCATAACGTTGGACTTTGTGAGCAGATCGACACCAAAAATCTCTGCAAACTCCTGCAGCTCCAATTTTCCTTTCGCTATGACCACGTCGTCCGAAAGCCTTGAAAAATTCTTCTCCTCGTTCTCGTCGCTTAAAACCGCTGCCACGAGATCTTCTTGAAAAATGCAGCCGGATATGGACCCATATTCATCAACGGCAATTGCAATGAACTCCTTTTTCCTTCTCAGTTCGTGGAACAAGAGCCATCCATTCATCGATTCCGGAACGTAAAAGGGCTTTTCCAGCTGCTTCTTCAAGTCGATAGGGGCGCGAATCGTCTCTCGATGAAGGAAAAAACGCTGAAACGACAGAATGCCTATAAGATTTTGCATATCCCCTTCGCAAACGGGAAGAAATGAGAGTTTTTTCTCGGAAAAAAAAGAGCCGATGGAAGAGAAATCTTGGGTCATGTCAAAGAATACACACTCGTCTCTGCTCCTCATGATCTCTTTGGCTACTTTATTTTTGAGGTCCAGATACCTGGAAATGAACTCGCTCTCCTCTTGCTGCAGAGTGCCCTCGGTTTTGGATTTTTCCAGCACAAATTCCAACTCTTCCTGAGAAAGAGGCTTTTCTTTCTTTAAAAAGAAGAACAAAAAGCGAGAGATGTGAGTGGTGAAAAAGGTAAGGATGGCTCGCAAAGGGCCAAAAAAACGTTCCAAAAAAGCCATGACGCCGGCAACTTTAAGGGCAATGAACGGACTGTTCGACAACGCAAGGCTCTTCGGAAAAATTTCGGCAATGAAAATGATCAGAACAAGAGGAATGCCCACGTTCAGAAACCAGCTGGAGAATCTGCCAAAAATAGAGGCCACAATATTTTGAATCAAAATACTGGAAGCAATGTGAACGATTAAAATGGTTACCAGCAGATCTTTGGGACGCTCTAATAATCTTGCAACGAGCTTTTTTCGATGATCCGCGTCTTCCTTGTAGGCGCGCAAAGTGTAGGAGGAAAGAGAAAAAAGAGAGATTTCAGATGCGGACATAAAAGCGGAAAAAGCCAGTAAAAAAATAAGAAAAAAAACCAACATATTCAGTTAGTCCTGCAAAGAAGACGTTGCTTCTTTTTTGGGGGCAAAATGAACCTTTAAACTTCCCTCCGGCACAACGCCAAGCTCTCTCATCAGAACCAGCTCAATCCAATCGGGATCGGTTTGCGAGCGGATCTTTAAAAGAAGATCTTCGTGTTGCGAGTCTGCGCTCTTTTTGGCTTTTGCGACTTCATGGATGCGATATTCGAGAGAGGCAATATCCTGTTTTTTCTTCTTGATGGCTTGATTATACCCAATCGCACCAAGCAGCAAAAAAAGAATCACCCACCAGGAACGCAAGACAAGATTTTCCCAAAGAATTTCGAGCGGCCTCTTCTTTTGCTTTTTTTTCATCTATTTTCTCCCTATCCTTTTCCTACCCAATTTCGAATATTTCCCGCAAGCAGTTAGATTCTTGGCACGACAATTCCCCTTTGCCCCTGATACTTGCCTTTGCGATCCTTATAAGAAGTTTCGCAAACATCTCCTGCTTGAAAGAAAATCACCTGTGCCAAACCTTCGTTTGCGTAAATGACTGCCGGCAGCGGAGTGGTATTTGAAATTTCCAGAGTCACATGCCCTTCCCATTCGGGCTCAAAGGGGGTCACATTGACAATGATACCACAGCGAGCATAGGTGGACTTGCCAAGGCAGATCGTCAAAATGTCTCTGGGGATGCGAAAATACTCAACGCTCCTGGCCAGAGCGAAAGAATTCGGAGGAACTACGCACACATCTCCTTGCAAATCCACAAAAGAGTTCTCATGAAATTTTTTGGGATCCACAACGGAGTTGTACACGTTGGTAAAAACCTTGAATTCATCGGCAACTCGGAGATCATAGCCGTAACTGGAAAGGCCGTAGCTGACCAGTTTTCGATTGTCCATTTCTTTGATCTGCCCATCAATAAAAGGCTCGATCATTTTTTTTTCTTTTACCAATTTACGAATCTGATGGTCCGGTAATATGGCCATTCTCCCCCCATTTTCTTTTAATATGGAATTAGATATAGAGTAGAAATCCTTTTCTTGCTACCCTTTTCAATAGAACTCTGTTGTTTTTTTGTTAGGTTTAACGGCTATGGAAAATCCCTTCATCGAATCTTCTTGGACAAGCCAAGATGAATCTTTTGAAGTTCCCTTGCGCCCGCAATTTTTACAGGATTTTGTCGGACAGCAAAAAGTTGTCGAACAGCTAAAAATTTCCATCGGAGCCGCCAAAGCGCGCAATGAAGCGCTGGGGCACCTCCTTTTTGCCGGGCCTCCCGGACTTGGAAAAACAACCCTTGCCAATATCCTTGCCAAAGAACTGCAAAGCCATCTGACGATCACTTCCGGGCCCGTGATAGAAAAACCCTCCGATCTTGCCGGCGTATTGACCAACCTGCAACCAAAAGATCTGCTTTTCATCGATGAAATTCATAGACTTCCCAAAAACGTAGAAGAGTATCTTTATGCAGCAATGGAGGACTTCTGCCTGGACCTCTTAATTGACACCGGCCCTCACGCAAGAAGCGTGCAGGTGAAATTAAATCCCTTTACCTTAATCGGAGCCACAACCCGGTCTGGTCTTTTGAGCAGTCCTCTTCGATCTAGATTCCTCTATCAGGCAAGGCTCGATTATTACGATCCCGAGAGCCTTCAAAAAATTCTCCTCAGGTCTTCTAAACTTCTCCGCACACCGCTCTCCGAAAAGGCAGCTCTTGCCATTTCTCATAGAGCGAGAGGAACTCCCCGCATTGCCAATAATCTCCTTCGATGGGTCCGTGATTTTGCCACAATGCGCAACATTCAAAAAATCGAAGAGAGAGACATCTTGGCCGCTCTCGAAATGCTTTCCATCGATCACGAGGGTCTTGACGAGATGGATAAAAAATTCCTTACCACCATTATCAACGTTTATCAAGGCGGGCCCGTAGGAGTCCAAACGCTTGCCGTCGCAATCGGAGAAGACCCGTCTACCCTCTCAGAGGTCTACGAACCCTATCTGATCATGAAAGGCTTTTTGAAGCGCACTTTGCGCGGTAGGGAGGCCACCAAGTTAGCATATGAACATCTGGGACTCATACGTCCCCACAATCATGGAGATTGCACATGAAGATCATCCAATCTATTTTCATTTTCCTCTTGATTGCTTTTGGATGCAGAGTTTCGGCAAAAGACCATTTGCCCACCTCTTCCATCATGCAGGGAAATATTTTGATTCTTTTAGGAAAAAACCTAGATACAGCGCAACTGGAAATCAAGGGCGCATGCGAAATCACCGATCCTAAAAACGGCTCTCGATTAGGATCTTCTTTCTTTAGCAAAAATCAGCAGATTCGCTCCTTTGCCGAAGGGATTCGCTGGGGGGAGGGATTTCCGGGCATTTACCAGATTCGCATCACTCCCAAAAAAAACGGATCTCTCTTTTTCAATGGCATACAGTATGAAGGAAGCCTAAACGTTTATAAAATCGGCGAAAAGCTCAACGTCGTCAACGATCTTTCCATCGAGTCCTATTTGCAATCCGCCCTCTCGCAAGAGTTTACCTGTCCTCTTGAAAATGAAGTGATGTCTGCTATCGCTATTGCCGCGAGAACAACGGCTTATTATTACGTGCAAAAAAACAAAGATAGTTTTTGGCACATCGACGCAAAAGAAATGGGCTATCTGGGATCTGCCCTGATTTCTCCCCAATCCCCCATTTGCAATGCCATAAAGGCAACACAAAACCTCATCCTCCTCCACTCCCAAGAGCAAACGAAAACTCCCTTCCTGGCCCTTTGGACCGAGCATAGCGCCGGAAAAACGGCTGCCGTCTCCTCCATTTATCGAAAAGAAATGACAAGTCCGGACGGCGTCGATGCTCCGCATGCTGCACTGGCAAGGGAAGAGGCCAAGTGGTTCTATTCCATTCCGAAAGACCGCCTTTGCCATCTGTTGCAAATCGATGGAATCTCGTCCATTGATCTCTTTATCGATCCTTCCTCAAACAAGGCCTATGGCGTGCGCATCAAGGATCGAAAGGGGAAGAAGCATGATATGGAATTTGCCGTTTTTCAAAAAACGATCGGGAAAAACTCTCTTTTAAGCAACGATCTGACCCTCGCGTTGAAGGGCCACGAAGTGGTCTTTAACGGTTATGGGAAGGGGCTGGGAGTTGGCCTCTGCCTCTATTCTGCCTCTGCAATGGCGCAAAATGGAGAGCTGGCCCATACGATCTTGGCCAAATTCTATCCCAACACGGAATTGACCCATCTTTCGTCGGTAAAATAAAATTGGAGCCCGGACAAAAAAACGGGCTCTTATTTTTTTAATAATTGTTCGAATCCTGGATTCTTGTTAAAATTGCATTGTATACCGGGGATCTTGTGGAATAGGGTCGTCTGAACCAGGTCAGGACCGGAAGGTAGCAGCCTTAAGGACAAGGCTTTATGTCATAAGCTCGTCTCCGGTATATTTTTTTCTTCCCAGTCCAAAAACTCCTTCTCCAACTGGTTCAAACGTCGTCTCAGCACATCTTCTACAGGCAAATGAAGCGATTCTGCTCGTGCCAATAATCCGATCAAGACATCTCCGAGCTCCCTTTCGCTAGTAAAACCTTCCATTTCTCCTTGAGGGAGCAAAGAAGGAGCGTTTTTTCTCACCCTCTGCACCACTTTTTGCGCTTTTGCAAGAAGGGGAAGCGTTGCAGGTATGCCCATTAAAGCAGAGGGCCTCTTCTTTTCTTTTTTTTTCTCTTCGTTCCAAATGTCTACAACCTCTTCTGCATTTTTGGCACTCTTGTCCCCAAAAATGTGGGGATGCCTGCGGATCAGCTTTTCACAAGAGGCGTCGATCAGATCTTGAAAAGAAAAAAAATCTTTCCGCTCGGCCAGTTTGGACAGAAAGATGAGCGTCCATAAAAGATCAGCGGCCTCTTCTTTCATGGAAGAGGGGTCTTGCTCATCGATCGCTTCAATCAACTCATGCATCTCTTCCACCAGATAGGATTGGAGGGAAAAAAGAGTCTGTTTTTGGTCCCACGGGCACCCGCCGGGGCCAAGCAGGCGATCGCCAATTTCCAAAAGCTTTTCCATTCCTTTATTTTTCATTTCTCAATTCTCCGAGCGTTCGATAAATTGTAGCTTTTTGATGAAGAGAAATCGTAACAAAAAAGGTAGATTCCCATCAAAACTTTCCGACCTGTTCTTGAATGGAACGTTAGAGAATCGTTAAAAAAAGCGCTACCATCTACGGGAGCGCACTTCTTTTTTCTCTGTTTTTTCGATTTTGGCAGAAGAGGGAGCCGATAACTTTTTTTTGGACGAAAGATCCTCGCATGATGTTAAAAAAAACAAGAAAACAACGAAGGAAAAAAGTGCAATTTTTTTCATATTTCTGCCCTATCTTTCCATATAAATTGTACACTATTTCCCGGCAAGTTCTTTTGAAGAAAAGAGGGTTTTACAAAGAGAAAACGCCTCCTCCATCTCTTGAGGAGAAACCTTTTTTAAACAACTTCCCTCTCGACAGGTGCGAAGATGCGGACAGCACTTTTGAAACACATGCATGTAAGGACATTGTCCTTGAAAGGCTAAATGGCGCCCACCCGGGGGCTTGAAGATCTCGTGCCGCGTCGGTCCAAAAAAACTAAAGGTGGCAAGATGGGGCAAAGTGGCTCCCAAATGGAGTACGCAAGAATCGACGGCCAAAAGCAGATCCACCCCCGACATCAAAACCTGCAAAGCCGGCAAGGAGAGCTTCTCAACAATCATGCTTTGGGGAAAAGAGGAGGAGAGCTTTTGCACTTCTTCTTTTTCCGCTTCATTGCCCCATATGAAATAGAAAAAAGAGTCTTTTTCACAGGAAATCTTTTCCAAAAAGAATTTCCAGAGAGAGGGAGAAAGCTTCTTATTTTCCCAGCGAGAAGAGGGGCTCACCAGGACTCGAAAAGAGGCGTTTTGCTTCACAAGATCTTCGCAATACCGGCTCTCTCTGTTTTTAGAAAGACGCAACAGGATTCCCTCTGCCGAAAAGGGCTGTGAATCCTTCAAAAACCTCTGTGCAATTTCCAAATATTGCAAGCTCATGTGTTTTGTCAAATCGGGGTCAAAATGAATATGCGTGACAAAAAGGTTGGGCCATTCGCGCACCGATTTTGCCCCAAACCCTATCTTTTTTTTGCCTTTGGCGAAAAAAGTGAAAAAAACCGATTTGCAATTGCCCTGGAGATCAAAAATCCAATCATATTTTTTTTTGCGCAAAAAAAGAATTTGCCGAAAGAGAGAAAGAAGAGTCGAAAAACCGCCTTTGAGCCGCACCCCAATGGCGCGGTCAATCTTCGGGTGGGCCGCCACCAGATCCTCATAGCTTTTTTCCACAAGCCAATCGATCTTCGCATCGGGATGGCGCGCGCGCAGATATTCGGCAACAATAAAAGACTGAAGGATGTCTCCAAGCGAAGAGCATTTAACGATGAGAATCTTCTTTTTCAAAAGCAAAACCTTCTCTAAAGATCCAACCATTATAACGCAAAACTAGACAAAAGAAAAAGATTTCAATGGCATGACGCCCCCCATGACCTCGGAAAATTCTTGGGGAAGAGAAGATTCAAACACCAATTTTTCTCTAGTGACTGGATGGGTAAATTCCAGTCTTGCGCTGTGGAGCAAAAGACGTTTTACGTGGGATGGATAGGCAAATTTTTTCGCATAAGTGTAATCCCCCAAAATAGGATGGCCTTTTTCAAAAAAATGGACGCGCAGCTGATGGGTTCTTCCCGTAACGGGCTGACAGAGCACAAGCGTTGCCTTTTTGATTTTTTTGAGTTTGCGAAAAAGGGTCAGCGCATGCTGCCCATTCTGCATCGAGCCGAAAAGGGCCATTTTTTGGCTTCTTCGGGCAAGGCGACTTTCGATCCGGCCCTTCTCTTCTTCTAGCGCGCCGTCGAGGATGGCAAGATAAAACTTTTTGACGTTGCCCGAGGCAAAAAGAGTGACCATCTTTTCTTTGATCCCTCGATTTTTCGCCACCATCATGACGCCGCTGGTTCCCTGATCGAGGCGGTGAACAAATGTGGACCCCTTGGGAAAAGAAGATGGCAGGTTGCGATCTTCGCAAACAAGGCCGCTTGGCTTATCGATGATAATGAGAAAATCATCCTCAAAAAGAACGCTTAGGGACTCTTGTCTTTCCGCTAAAAAATCCTTCCAATGGGAAAAAACTTCTAAACAATCTTTTTCCCTTAACTTCCTGGAAGCGAAAAGCTCTACCGCTCCGTTGATTTTACAAAATCCCTTCTCAATGAGTTTTCGTGCATAGCGGTTGGAAAGAGCGCATTTGATCTTGACAAAAGCAAGAAGAGAACTTCCTTCTTCAAATGTAGTTACGGTAAAGAGAAGAGTTTTTTCGTCTGTCATTTTTCTTCTGCGAGGCTTTCTAAGAAACGAATAAAGAGCCTTACCCCCACTCCGGTTGCATGTGTTGTGTAAATCCCTTTTGGCTTGGCCGCCCAAGAGGAGGACCCGATATCCAAGTGGACCCAAGGAACCCGGTCCACAAATTCCTTGAGAAAAAGAGCGCCCATAATCGCCCCTCCCTTGCCATTTCCGATATTTTTTAGATCGGCAAGATCGGATTTAAGCTGTTCCTGATAGGCTTCATGAAGGGGAAGTCTCCAGAAAAGCTCGCCGGTGCTCCGAGAGGCCTCTTCGATCTTTTTCGCTAATGAATCGTTGTTGGAAAAAAGTCCGGCAATCTCCTCGCCCAAAGCAACGGAAACTGCCCCCGTTAAAGTGGCAATATCAATGATTCGGGAGGGTTTTAAATTTTTCACACCATAGGCCAAAGCATCGGCCAAAACCAGTCTTCCTTCCGCATCGGTGTTCATCACCTCGACCGTTTTTCCGGAATATCCCCGATAGACATCCCCCGGCTTGTAGCTGCGAGAACCTATCGCATTTTCCGTCGCGGGAATCAGTCCGGTAACATGGATGGGGAGATCTAACAGCGCAAGCGCTCTCATCGTACCAATAACTGCAGCAGCTCCGGCCATGTCCGATTTCATCGTTTCCATGCTAGTCGTCGGCTTCAGGCTAAGACCGCCCGTGTCGTAGGTCAGCCCCTTTCCCACTAAAATCGTATGATCTGAAGAAGAGGCGCCTTTGTACTCAATGACGATAAAAACCGGATCCACGGCAGCGCCTTGGCCAACTGCTAAAAGAAGACCCATCTTCTCTTTGATCAACTGCTCTTTTTTGAATAGGGTGACCTTGATTTTTTTGGAGAGCTTTTCAAGAGACTTCGCGGTTTCGGCAAGGTGCGCGGGCGTGATCTGATCTGCATTGTCATTCACAAGATCGCGCACTAAATAAACGCTTTCGGCAACGATTTGATCACGGGCCAGGAAAGGCAAACTTTTTTGATCCGCCCCAATGAAAGCCACATCCGAGAGAAGCGTCGCTACCTGATCTGCATGCTTGAACTTGTCAAATGCATAGTTCGAAAGAAAAAATCCTTCGCACATGCATCGCAACAGCTCTTTCAAAGCCATTTTTGCAAGATCGGGAATAAGAAAATTTGCCGTCTTGATTTTTTTGGAGATCAGGGCTGCGGCAGCGGCTGCCACTGCGGACCTGATTATCTCCTCCGTCAGTTCGGATGAGTTTCCCAAACCCAATAGGAGGACTCTTTTTTCCTTCGTACCGCTTCCATAGAGAAAAACAACCTCACCCGCTTTCCCGGAAAAGTCGCCCAGTTTTAAGGGCTCGAAAAAAAGAGGGTCCAATTTTTTTTGGGAAAATGCGGGAATCGCCCTTTTTTGATCTTGAAAAAATGGCAAAATCAAGCAATCGAACAACTTCCTTTCTGAAAAATGTTTACATCCAATAATCTTCATATACCCCCCTGATCAAAAGGGAATTTCATCATCTAATTCGGATTTTGCATTATTATTTGATGGCTGCGCTCCGGAGGAAAAGGAGGCGAAAGCGGCCTCTTCTTTGGGCGCCGCTTCTTTGGAAGAGTCGTGAGTGGCCTGCCCCTCAACACTAGGTTTTTCTCCGCCCTTGCCAAAGGGGCTAAACATCAAATGGACCGCAGTTACGTTCATGGAAATTTGGGAATTGCCTTCGCGGTCTTTAAAGATTTCGGGTTTTTGCAAATCCCCAACCACCATAATAGCGCTTCCCTTTTTCAAATAGGGCATCATCTTATCGAACTGCTCACCCCAAACCGTTGCGCGCCACCAAATCGTGTCGTCCTGTCCGCCTTTACGCACACGGGCCGCTACGCGAAGAGTTGTAACCTTCTGGCCTGAAGATGTAAAGCGAACTTCTGGATCTGCGCCTAAATGTCCTGCAATATGTACGAGATTCATAAAACCTCTCTCCCCTTTGATTTTAAAGTAATTATGAAACTTCTACTATTAAACATTCAAGAAAAAAGAGACTCCGCATACTTCTGTTTTGAATCTCTGCTGAAAAACAAAAAAAGGCCTAAAATGATAAAAGGCAGGCTTAAATATTGGCCCATTTCCAAAAAGGAAGTTTCCTTGAGAAGCAAGCTTTGCTCCTCCTTCAAAAATTCAATCAAAAATCGAAAACTGAACACGCATGTTAAAAACAAACCGATCAACTTCCCTTTTTTCAGTAAAAACCGAGGATTCCTGCTCAAAAAGGTCAGGAAGAGAAAAATGAAAAAATAAAAAATTGATTCATACAGCTGCGCAGGATGCCTTGCGATCGGAGCGCCGCCATCCATAGGATGGCCGAAAACCACTGCCCAGGGCAGCGAAGAGCTCTTCCCCAAAATTTCCTGATTGAAAAAATTGCCGAGGCGAATGCACATGGCAGCAAAAGCGGTGGGAATCGCCATCAAATCCAAAAGGGATCTCCAATCGATCGAATAAGAAAATCGCCTCTTCATCCACCGGCAAAAAGAGAACAAAGCAATCAAAATCGCAAGCGCCGCTCCATGGCTCGCAAGCCCCCCTTCCCACGTCTTGAAAATCAGCAAGGGGTGGTGTATGTAGAAGGAAAAATGCTCATAAAAAACCAGATGGCCCAGCCTTGCCCCAATAATCGTAGCAAGCATCATCGAAATAAACAGCTTTTCGGCAATTGCAAAAACTCTTTTTTTCAACGTATGCAAGCTAGCGGAAAACTGCTTTTCGAAAAAAATCCTCATCGCAGCATGGATGGGATTGCGATAACAGCTTTGGCAAGAAAGCTTTTTCAACAGAGGATCTTTTTGCATGACGGAAATCAACTCGGAATCGTCAAACAGTCGATTCAAGGTCAAAAGAAGGATCCTCTTCGCATGTGCCTCCTCTCCGTGTGTATTCAAAAGGATCTTTTTCTTCTGCGGGCCCAAAAGAGAAAAAAAGGAGTTTTGCACCAGCTTTTGCATCTCCCCATCGGGATGGCGCAGGAGTTCCAAAAGAGAGGAAAAGGAGCAGATATCTCTTTCGGCAAAAAGAGCAGATTGTAAAAAATAGCGCTTTAAAAAAAAGGCAAAGAGAAAATAAGCGCCTAAAAATCCCACCGCAAAAAGAAGGCTATACCATAAGATAGGGAAATTCCAATAAGGAATCGAAAAAATTTCTCTTGAGGGATCCCAAAAAAAAGATGCAATGTCCATATGGGGAAAAGTATAGAGGGAAAAATGTTTAGAATCAAGGTCCTATCCATCGGAAAAACAAAAGAAGAATGGCTTTGTCTTGCACTCAATGAATACGAAAAAAGGCTATCTTCTCGAGTGCGGATCACATGGGTTTTAGCCAAGGATGAAAAAGATTTT
This sequence comes from uncultured bacterium, assembly GCA_963716985.1. GTDB lineage: Bacteria > Chlamydiota > Chlamydiia > Chlamydiales > SM23-39 > JAJZPH01. The sequence goes on from OY970323.1 coordinate 1,287,479, forward strand.
TTGAGACAAGTCGAAAAAGAAAACCGCTTTGTCTGCTTCGATCCCCATGGAGAACTTCTCACCAGTGAAGTGTTTAGTAAAAAGGTGATGGCCCTTTTCGCGCAAAATAAAAACCATCTCACCTTTCTCATTGGAGGGGCGGCAGGTCTCGACCCGGCCATAAAAGGACGATCGAAAGCCAACTTGAGTCTTTCTCCGATGACCTTCACGCATCAAATGACCCGGCTCATTTTGATCGAACAGCTCTATCGTTCATTTGAAATTTGCGCAAATAGCGCCTATCATAAATAAAAAAAATTTCAATTTACATTTATCTTCATCGACAAAAAAATCGCGCCTTTTTACAATTTGCCTCGTTTACTTTTTTTTAAACTAGGAGGCCCGGGGTGTTAACTTTCGATAAAAAAATCCCTGATCCCCCTATGAATAATCCGGCATGTTTAAGCCCCCCTCTGCCCAATGAAAACAGGGATGGATTACAAAGGGAAGTTCCTGAGCATAGAAACGGGACACGCCACCAAAAATTAACACCCCATAGGAGGCCTATGAATGTAGCTCTTTTTTTTTCAAGAATTCTTTTTCTTGTGTTGAGTTCTTTTTTCATCACCACCTATGTGATGTCGATCCCTTCGGAATCAAAAACCATCGCCGCCTTTTTGGGAATCGGAATCGGCGTGCTATTTAGTTCTGTTCTTTTTGGCTTTGACATCCTTTTTCGCAGAGCGAACTTGCGATCTTTCAACATCGCTACGATCGGTCTTTTTGTTGGCTATCTCATGGGAGAAGCGCTCGTTTTAATTTTGCGAACTATCACTGATATCGGATCGTGGACGATCCATCTATCTCCAGAGGTCCTAGAAATACTCAAGATCTCCCTTTTCCTCTTTGGAACATATCTTGGGCTAGTCATGACTCTGCGCGCCTCCGACGAGCTCTATGTGAGCATTCCCTTTGTCAAATTCCATCCTCTTGCGCACAAGAAAAAAGATCTCTTGCTCGACGGATCTGTTCTCTCGGATGCGCGAATCATCGATCTTGCCGCCTCCGGAATTGTCGACCACCATTTCATCTTATCCAAATTCGTCCTCAAAGATCTCTATATGCAAGCGGAATCTTCAGACGAAGCAGTTGTCGGAAGGGCAAAGCGCTCGCTTGAAAATCTCAAAAAGCTCGAAAACCTGCTCTCCCTTGAGATCCGCTCCAGCGATACGGACTTTCCGGAAATTAAAGACATCATGGGAAAACTCATCCGTCTTGCGCGGCTTCTCGATGCGAACATTCTGACGACCGATATCAATCGAGTGCAGATTGCGGCCATTGAAGGAGTGAAAATCATCAATTTGCATGCCCTTTCCAATGCCCTTAAACCCTTAATGCAAACCGGGGAAAAGCTCAAGATTAAAATCCAACGCTTTGGAAAAGAGCCTCGGCAGGGAGTAGGCTACTTGGATGACGGCACGATGGTTGTCGTCAATGGAGGCGGGGATTTCATCGGAGAAACGATCGATGTCTACGTCCTTTCCGTCAAACATACGGCATCGGGCAGAATGATCTTTTGCAACACGATTGAAGAAATAGTTCCAACCCCCATGCTCACGAATGTCTAACGGTAATACTTCCCCTGCCCCCATGACATCTATTCGAGGCCTTGGCACGGACATTGTAGAAATCGTGCGCATCAAAAAAAGCATCGAGCGCCATGGGCAATATTTTCTCAATCGTCTTTTTACGGAAAGAGAGCAGAATTATTGTCTGCGCTTTCGCGATTCTGCTCCCCATTTTGCCGCTCGTTTTGCAGCAAAAGAATCGGCTGTCAAGGCCCTCGGGATCGGCTTTGGGAAAGAAGCGTCCTGGCACGATATTGAGCTTCTGAATGACCCCATCGGCAAACCCTTCTTCTCCCTCTCTTTGCACTTAAAAAAGATTTTTCAAGATCCGAGGCTTCTCGTAAGCTTAAGCCATACGGAAGAATATGCGACGGCAGTTGTGATTTGGACGACGGGCTAAACCTTTTTCTAAAAAGAAAAGGGAAATAGATAAGAGATTTCGAATGTGTTGACATTTTTCGGACAAAGCTTGGCCAGGACACGCCGTCCATAAGTGAATTTCAGAGTTCCCCATACGCCCAGCTGGTACCCATAGCGAAAGGCAAGATCGATTGATTTTTGTCGCATTTTTCCATACCCATGGAAATGATCGATGTTCAAAGAATGTTTTCTGCCAAATCCATGCATCCCGTCTAAGAAAACCGAGAACTTATGGGTCTCATGAATATTTGTGTCCAAACCGAAAAGACCCTCGACCCAAGGAGATCCGATGGTCGCCTGACCAAGAGCGCCACAGAGCCAAATGCGCGCTCTCCATGAATCGTTATCTACAAACTCATTGCCGAGCGCAAAGTTTGCCGCAATTTCCAATGGCCCATGATAGGGCGAGCTGACATCTCTTAAGCTCGTATCCGACACATAACGCGCCGAAAGCCCCGTGGTAATAGTGAGTGGATCGCCCACGATATCATCCATCCAAAGATAGCGAAACTGAACGGCCGTTGTTTCAAACCCAAACGAATGTCTCGGCGTATGAATCAGATGCAAATCAATGTCGACATCCCAATAGGGAGATGCATGATAATCCAAATCCCAAAAAACATGATGGTCGTTGGATGTCGAGGACAAAGGAGGTGTGGCGCCCTGCACCTCGCGATAAAAATCATAAGCATAGCCCGTCAAAAAATGAAATTCATACACCCCGCCAAACCAGGGCTGCACTTCAAGTGCGGATGCTAAAAAAGGAAAGCAAAGCAATAAGGAAAAAAACCAATTTTTACACATGAACTACCCCTTTTCCGAAAGAAAGCGCTCTGCATCAAGAGCAGCCATGCATCCCGAGGCGGCAGCCGTGATTGCTTGTCGATACACGGGATCTTGTACATCCCCCGCTGCAAAAACCCCTTCGATGTTTGTCATAGGAGACCCCGTTTTGGCGGCAATGTACCCATGCGCATCCAATTGCAGCTGGTTCTTTAAAAATGCGGTATTGGGCTGAAATCCAATGGCGAAAAAGACACCTCCCGCCTCTCTTTTTTCCAACCGGCCCGAAGATACCTCTCTTAATACAACTTCTTTGACTAGCTTGTCGCCAAGAATCTGCACCATTTCGCGGTTCCAGAGAATTTTTATATTCAGGTTTTTGAAGACGCGATCTTGCATGATTTTAGAGGCTCTCAAAGAATCTCTTCGATGAACGATAAAAACGGTTTTTGCATATCTGGTCAAAAAAAGAGCTTCTTCAATGGCCGTATCCCCTCCCCCGATAACAAAGAGATCTTTCCCCCGAAAAATGGGGGAGGCTCCGTCGCAAACAGCACAGGCAGTCACCCCTTTTTGCCAAAACTCACCCTCCCGGCTTCCCGGAATATCCAGACGCTTCACAGAAGCGCCGGTCGCAATGATCAGGGCTTTTGCCGTCACAGAAGTTTTCGTCCCTTGCACTAAAAAGGGGCGCGAAGAGAGGTTGACCGAAAGAACGTCTTCCCCAATCATTTGCGTACCAAATCGAAGCGCCTGCTTGCCGATCATTTCCATCAGCTCGCCCCCCATAATCCCTTCGGGAAAGCCGGGAAAATTCTCAACTTCGGTCGTCGTTGTGAGCTGTCCGCCGATGGGCCCTGACTGAAATCCTTCAAAAAGGAGAGGCGCCAGATCCGCTCGAGCTGCATAGATGGCTGCCGTCAAACCAGCAGGTCCGCCTCCAATGATAACCAGTTCTTTTTCTTCCATATAATCAATCGTTTGAAAAAAATAGATTATACCGAATAGAAAAAGAACACAAGAAGAACGCACGGCATCCCTTGCCTACAAAGGGAAGATGGCGTTTTTTAAAAAACTTAAATCCATTAAACTCACACTGCTACAAGCCCGAAAAAGAACGAAACATACAAATCTTGAGAATTTATGGAAAATTCAATATGACTTAATTGACAATATCCATAAAATATCGTCGTTTTTTAGAGAAAGTTTCTCTTAATTAAAGTAGTGTAAAAAACAAGAATCATTGAAGGCAAAATATGCGAAGGCTCGTTCGCAAAGCATTTGGCATTTATACGGGAGAGGGAAGGAACACCTTCCGCTTTGGCCTGCTTGGCATTACTTGGGCATTTGCCTCGGGCACTGCCAATACGCTCGCCATGAGCTTTCTGTTGGAAAAATGCGGAATCGGTTTTTTGCCCTTGGCCTACCTGATCATCGCATCGGGCATGATCGGCGTCTCCTCGCTATTGATCTACTTTATTAGGAAAACCTCTTCTCATCGCATCTTTTTATGGACAACCGCCATCGCTTCTTCCATTTTTTCCTTGGCAACGCTTCTGCTTTCCCACCACCCGGGAAGCTGGTTTTGGACTTTTTTCTTCATTTTTTCCTATATTGCGGAAGCTGCCTTGATTGCCTGTTATTGGACCTTTGTCGACCAGTATCACGATCTTCAGGAAGCAAAGAGACTCTATGGCATCTACAATGCAGCTATTTTTTTAGGATACGTCCTCTCCGGCGCGCTCATCAATCAGCTCATCAATGTCCTTGGAATCGCTCCCTTCTTCGCGGCAACCGCAATCTCCCTCTTCTTCTGTATGGGACAAATTCGAAAAATCGCCCGCAAATGCAGCCCTGTGGAAGATGATGCTCTGGATGAGGTTTTTTCTTCGGGAAAACGGGGCCTTTTGACCCTTTTGCAAAATTTTTGCAAATCTCCCTATGCGCTCATCCTGGTGGGAATGAGCGTTCTCGCTCAAGTGCTCCGCACCTGCACCGAGATCAATTTTATGGAAACTTTTAGCAAGGTATTTGACCCATCTCATGCGGCAGTAACTCCTCGCCTAGAGGAGAATTTGATTGCGGAATTTATCGGAAAGCTCAAAGCCTTCATCTATCTTGGAAATATCATTTTTGCCATGTTCTTCTATCGAAACTGCGTGCGGCGCTTTCAGCTTCCCAACATGCTGCTCATCCCCCCTATTTTCTTCCTTGTCGTCTTCGGCGACTGGCTCATTTACGACGCCCTTTTCGTCGCTGTCCTCGGAGTTATTGCCGTTGAATTTTTCCTCTTTTCGATCGAAGATAACAATTTTAATCTCCTCGTCAATGCCGCCCCTTCCAAACTTAAAGGAGTTTTAAGAATCGTCAACGACTCCTTTTTTGAGCCGATCGGCATGCTCTTGAGCTCGGCCTTTCTTCTGCTCGTTCACACGAATAGCAAGTGGTTCGGCTTTGCTTTGGCAATTGCCTTCTTGCTCTCTGCATTCTTCATGAAAAGCATCTATTCCCAATCCATGCTGGCACACTTGAAACAAAATGCCATTCGCTTTGAAAAGCGGATACGCGACTGGATGCACCTCTTGAATGCGAAAGAAAAAAGAGATCTTAAAAACGATCTGCTCAAAGCTCTTCATAGCGAAAACGAAGAAGACAAGCTCCTTGCCTTCGAGGCGCTCATTTCTTTTCAAGACGCTTCCTTTTTAGAAGATCTGGTCGGCCATGCCGATTCTCTGAGCATAGCCGGAAAAATTTCCTGGATCCGGTTCGTGGATGAGAGCAGTTTTTCGAAGGATCCCCAAATACTCGAACAGATCGATTCCTGGTCCAAAGCTTCTTCCTCGGAGCTCTTGAGCAAAACCGCCTCTCTTTTCTTGGCAAAAAGAGGGCTGCTTCATCCCGAAAAGGTCATCCAGCATTTGGACGGACGCGATCTTTACGAACGAACGGCCGCCATCATTACACTCAAAAAATCGCTCGCCAATCAATCCGCTGCAAAAGCCGGCCTATACAGAACCATCGCCTCGAAAGAGAGAGACCTGCTTCTCAAATCGGAAGAGTTGGACGAAATTGCCATGGGGCTTGAAATCTTAAGCGAGGAGAGCGGAAGAGAGGCCATGGAGAAAGCGCTTCCTTTTTTGAGCCACGAATCTTTGCGCATCAAACGATCGGCAGCAAAAAGCATCGAAAAACTCGCCGATAAAACGCAAAGCCGCTACGCATCGACAATACTCGATGCCCTGCAGTCGTCCGGCGATTCCATATTCCGCCTATCCTGCCTAGAAGCTCTTGGAAAAATTGGAGATTCCACAACCGTCGCAGACATCATCCACTCAACCACCTATTTTCGACCCAATGAACGTAGGGTCGTCGAAAGCATCATCACCGGCATGGGGCTAAAAACCGTCCCGGTCTTGCTCTCCATTATTAAAAACGCCTCGATTCATAATCGCTGCCGCATATTGGCTGCGAAAATTTTGGGATCGATTGCGCTCCCGCAGCTGCAGGGCAATCTGATGGACATCATCAATGCCGAGATCGAAAGAGCCTATTTTTATTTTTTATACGGCCATACCATTCCCAAACAATACCCCCTTTATGACTTGAGCCTGTTGCAAAACACACTCCTTTCCGGCTTCCAATCGGTCATCGACTTCATCGTCTATCTTTTAGGAATCGCCAGCTCCATTGAAGCGTGCGATTTCCTCGTTCATGCTCTCCACGGAAAGAACGCGAAGGCCAGGACCAACGCCATTGAAACGCTTGAAAAAAACTCAGACTTCAAAATCTTTCGAGAGATCTCTCCTCTTCTTGACGATGTTCCCTGGGAAAGCAAAATTGAATCCTTTTCCGAGCTGAAGAACAAATTCCCAAAGCTTACGCTCACAAAACTGCTGGATCGCTTGGAAAACTCTCCCTCTCTTTTTGATCGCACAGTGAGCGCTCATTTAAAAGCCCAGATGCAAATTCCCAATTGGAAGCAATCATTAAGAGAGCAAATCAAAACAAGTGATGAACTTTTTCACCATTTTGCCTATGAGTTATTGGACATATGAAACAATTAAGCTTGATTGAAAAAGCCTTTTTCCTAAAAAAAACACGCCTCTTCCAAGATCTAGATCTGGATCTGCTCGTCGCCATTGCAGACAAGATGAACCAGGATGTCTATGAAGCCGGAGAAAAGATCTTTGATCAAAACCAAAGAGCGAATCGCATGTATTTGATCGCCAGCGGAAAGGTCAACCTTTTTGATGAAAATGAGAGCATCATGGCACAGCTGTCCAGAGCAGATTTTTTTGGAGACGAATCTCTATTTAACGATAAGGAGAGGGGATATCTGGCAATTTGCGAAGAGCAAACCCTCTTTCTCACTCTTTCCAAAAGCCACCTGTTGAACGTTCTCTCCGAATGTCCCAGCGTCGCCATCTCCCTGTTACAATCCTACGCACAAAACGTGAAAAGCCGCTATCTTCGAGAAAAAATATGACGATTCGCTCGCGCCTTCTTTTCTTTTTGCTGCCCCCAATGATCGCCGCCATTTTATTTATCTCTTCTGCACTGGCCTATTATTGGTATCAGGAGCTACTCGAGGGATTTCGAACGCGGCTGCGCTCTGCTATCGTCACCTCATCTGCCATGATCCACCCCGACGAGATTCCCGCTTCCGACGCAAAAAAGAACAAAAATCCGCGCGCCTTCCTCTTTGAAGCTTTGAAGGAAATTCAAGCCGAATTGGACATCACCCACCTTTATATCATTCAGATGAAGCCAAACCTCAAGCATGAAGAGAGCGCCTTTCCTTATCTCTTCCATACCGTTGCCCTCTCCCCCTCTGAGCATGCGCAAGAGCCCCACGTTCCTCTTTTTGCCCAAAGCCATCTCCCCTTCTTCACTCAAGAAGTATTCATCACCCCCATCTACAAGGCAAAAGACGGTTCTAAAATCATGACCGGATATGCGCCGATACTCGATGCGCAAGAAAGCGTCATCGGCGTCGTTGCCGCAGATGCGAGCGTGAAGATCATCGACAAAAAGCTTCATGAAGGGCTGTGGATGATCGCACTTTCTTCCGGAATGACCATCCTCATCATCACAACCATCCTCTTCATCATTGCCAATAAGATTGCCCATCCCGTCCAAAAACTGAACAACTCTGCGCTTGCCATCGCCGGCGGAGGATATGGCCAACAGATCCAGGTCAAAGGGCCCAAAGAGATCGTCGAGCTTTCCAACACGCTTTCCACAATGAGCGAATGTCTTTATGAAAACATCAACCGCCTCAAGGAAAATTCTCTATTAAAAGAAAAGATGTATGGAGAGTATGAGTGCGCTCTTTTCTTGCAAAACCACATGCTGCAAAAGGTCATTGACGAGTGCGACACTGACGCGATTGGGCTCAAGGCCATCTCCTTCTTTTCCCGCAATCCCCGCGGCCTTCTTTTAGATCTTCCCGAAACCGAGGATCAAGAGCAGATCCTCATTCACCTAGTGGAAGCCAAAGACAAGGGTTTTGAAGAGATGTACCAGCTTCTCACCAACTACAAACTTTTCAAAGAGAATCCCAAAACCGATCTTGGAGATGAGTTTCCCTTTCTTCAAATATTTCTTCTCAAAGAAAAGCATCAGATGGCGATCCAATCCAACCAATTCCTTCCCCCCTTTATCTGGTCCACCAAACAGCAAAAGCTTCTCGATACCAAAGCCAAAACCTTTACTCTTGAGCCGGGGGACCTCTTCTTCCTCTCTTCTTCGGGTCTTGTGAACTTTTTTGAAGGAAAAGAAGAGATCGGCAATCTTCTCATCAAGGTACTCAAATTCTTTGCCGAAGATGGTCTTGAGATCTGCGTCAGCATGCTGCAAAAAGAGCTCTCTTTTGCCACGAAGAAAAAAGAGCTGCTCCATGATATGCATTTACTCTGCTTTCAACTACTCTATTAAAGGATTAGAAAATGACATAAGAGCACTCTTGCTAATCGTTACCCACAAGTTCTGTTTGCCTTTGAAAAACCATGCAAAAAGATGGTTTAAGGAGGCGCATCATGCGACCCTTTTTTACAAGAGAAAATGGGGGTATCGACGCAAAAAACAGCAAGTGCCTTAGCTGTTGACGCGCCGGATTCAAAGACCGTTGAACATCAGTCTGTTATATACTTGTGGGTAAGGATCAGGAGCACTCTTACGCGCGATTAGAGAACAAGGTCAAAAAATTACCACTGGAGTTTGGACTAATTTCGCGCCGAAGCGGCGCTCAATCAGTTCAAAATTTTTCATTCGATTTAACATCGCATAGGTGCAGGACGATTTTTTGACCAAATCCGCCGTACGCGAGAATATCTTGCTTGAGACTTAGATCTCCCACGAGTAAGAAGCTTTTTCTGTCGTTCCAATAAATCTCGGCTTGCAGGCGTGATTTCTTTTTCAGCTGATTTCCGGATCACAGAACGATCGGGTCTTTCTCCACTTTTCTGCCCCAATTGCCTTCCGGGCGATTTTCCTCGGGGTTTGGGAACGGGAGCTGGTGTCCCAATCTCCCGGATTATTCGACGGTAGTCTCTTTGTACTTGCGACGGCCGCTCGATAGAACCGAGGACTTGGATCTTTTTCTTTTCCCAAGGATATCGCACTGCCAATGCCAAGGATCTGGCATGATAGAGCATATTATATGCCAAAAGTCCTATCCAATGCCAATTTTCTTCGTGCCGGGTCTCGCATGTTTGCGCATTTACTAACTGCAACCGTTGTTTCCCAAAGCGGAAAAAGTGCTCTATATCATACCTTCTTCCATAAGCAATGTGAGCATCCTTGCTGCTCACTTCTCGGCGCCTGGCACCAACGATTATCACCCAAAGGGGGCGTCGATATACCGGTTTCCCTTTTTTATCTGTTACTGTCACTTTCAACAAGTCAAAAGGGTGCTCATGTGTCCGCTCTTCCTTTGAGCCCTGCATGATGATATCGTTCCAACGTTGTAATAAAACTTGGCATTCTTTTCCCCTCCTGGTGATTATTGTTGTGATTTCTTCCAAATCGGGTTCAGATGGGTCATGAAGTAATAATTCTTCACCATAAGCTTGAGGCCGGCCTCTTCGCGTCTGATCATTTGAAGCTGGCATTCGAAATAATTTTCGGTTGCCTCTCACTCTCGCAATTTGGACGACATGAGGCCATTTACTGACACCAATGACCCAACTTTTAGTGCTATATGCAGCATCTGTAACACTGATGCAAAAGTGATCTTTGAAATCTGTTCGGTTTGCAATTTCCTCCAATTGTCTTAGACCTACCTGAGGCCCGGATTGGTCTGACTGAACTCGCCTGACTGATAACGGGACCACCCAATGTAGCTCTCGATCCTCTGCTCGATTCGGTAAATAAACCAAAACGCTATACTCATGACCTATAGTAATTGGCTTTTGCCCTGGCACATGGTTGGGAGCATGAACACTTGTGCGATCATCCACTTTACTCGCGTAGATTCTCGGATTGGCAGTACAATCAATCGCAAACAGGACACGGCCATTTTCCGACAGGCTGGGTGCGCACTTCTCTGCCAACAGCTACGTTACTTTGAAAACTTGCTTTTGCCTGTCCTCATCTGTTGGCGGTATTTTTAAATTCGTCCGAAATAGGCTGTCCAGTACGTCTGTAAGACTAGAGTAGGTTCTCCTGAACAAATCTGACAAACTCAATTTAACCACGCTATCCGCTGTAGTCGTTGCGGACACTGCATCTATAAGATCCACTGTCGCTCCAGCTCTGTAAGGAAAGAGCTGAAATAAGCGATGACGAAAAGTTTGGAATTTAGCTACTATTAATTCGATCATGGGGCCTTTGGTTGTTTTTTTGTCTTTCAACAAAAAATTCCAACCCATGATCATTTTTTTGGAAAGTAATTTTTTTGATTTTGCCTAAACATTAATCAACTACTGGGCAGCGAGACTCAAATTCCTTTGAACTGATTTCGCGACAAAGGAGCGAAATTAGTCCAAAGTCCAGTTACCAAAAGCAGACATTTCTAAACGCCTGAAAGCGAACATCTTAAAAAACGCTAACAAAAGCTCCGATTTTTCTTGCGGAAAATTGCTAAATTTTATTATAATTATAATTGTTTTTACAAATTAAAATTAAAAGAGGAGTGAAATAATATGAGTTCAATAATCCTTGCTAGACTTTCAGAGAGCACCAGAGGTTGGCGTTTAGTATTGGCCGCACAAGATGGCGACCGAAAAACTGCGCAAGCGCTACTAGCTTCTGGACCCATTTCAGATAGCGATAAACAGTGGGCTATAATACCAATGGGTGGCGACCCATACTTGACAGAGCTGATAAAAAAAACCTTGTCCGCCGATTGTCAACCCATTAAGTCTTTGGACACTACTGCTTGGTATAGATACATAAAGCCACAAGAGTGAGAACCAAGATTCTTGCTGACAATTGACAAGCAGCCGGTTGCGCATTGAAAACTCCAAAAATAAGGAGTTTTTATGTTGGATCAAAGGGAAGCAGAAGAAGGATTGAAGACCTATGTGCAAAGGATCTTCAGTCCTGCATGATAGATTACTCAAGAAAGTTCACATTCAAGCCTTGGGCTTCTTTTGCCGATAATCTTCGATCGCCTTTTTTAAAGCTTCCGCTCCAAGTACGGAACAATGGATCTTCACGTCAGGCAATCCTCCTAGATGATCGACAATATCCCGGTTGGTGATTTTGAGCGCCTCTTCCGGGGTCTTCCCAATGACCATTTCCGTTAAAGCGGAGCTCGTTGCAATTGCCGCTGCGCACCCGAAGGTCTTGAATTTGGCATCGGTGATTCTGCCCTCTTCCACCTTGATGGTGATCTGCATGATATCGCCGCATTTTGCATTGCCTACCTTGCCAAGGCCATCCGGACAAGAAATTTCCCCTACGTTGCGAGGACTCGTAAAATGATCTAAAACTTTTTCATTATAGGACATCGTTTTCTCACCTGGTTAAAGGAGACATGTTTCGTAACTTTTCTACAATCGATGTAAAAATAGGAATAGCCGCTTCGAGATCCTCTTTTTTTACCGATCGTCCCAAAGCAAAGCGAACGGAGCCATGGGCCATCTCATGGGTAATTCCCATCGCCAAAAGAACATGGGAGGGCTCTAAGGAATGAGAAGAACAGGCAGAGCCCGTAGAGGCGGCAATGCCCGCTTGACTCAAATGAAGAATAATCGACTCCCCTTCAATGAAAGGAACCGAGACGTTCAAGAGATGAGGCAAACGATCCGTGGGGTGGCCATTGAGAACAAGGCCGTCTATCTTCTCCATCAGCTCTTGTTGGAAAAAATCGCGCAAAGCCTTCATCTCCAGAGAAAAACTTTGCATCTCCTGCCGTGTCAGGGAACAGGCTTTGCCAAAACCAATAATGCCGGCAACATTCTCCGTTGAAGCACGCATCATTCGTTCCTGATGGCCTCCATGAAGAATAGCCCGGATCGGCGTTTTCTTGCGAATGTAAAGAGCGCCGACTCCCTTAGGCCCGTAAAGCTTGTGAGAAGAGAGGCTCAAAAGGTCCACGCCGAGAGTCTGAACGTCGATCGGGACGATCGGGGCGGTTTGCACTGCATCGGAATGAAAATAGATCTTTTTCCCAAACTCTTGTGATTTTTTTTGGATGATCCGGCTGATTTCGGATAAAGGCTGAATGGTCCCCACCTCGTTGCTCGCATGCATGATCGAAACCAAAAGCGTCTCTTTGCAAATCGCTTTTTCTAAAGCAGAAAGATCCACTTTTCCAAAAGCATCCACCGGCAAATAGGTCACCTGCCCGCCTTTTTTCTCGAGCTCATGGGCAGGAGATAAAACCGAGGAGTGTTCGATCTTGGAAACAATCAGGTGACTCTGCTCGCTACTGTTTAACAGCAGGCCAAAAAGAGCTAGGTTATTCGATTCGGTCCCGCTAGAAGTAAAAACAATTTCTTCCGCATTTGCCCCAAGAAGGCGAGCCACCTCTTCTCGTGCATTTTCCATCGCTCCCTTTGTTTCCTGACCCCACAGGTGGATGCTAGAAGCATTGCCAAATCGCTCGGAAAAATAGGGCATCATGGCATCGAGGACCTCCTTTCGTACGTAGGTAGCCGCAGCATAGTCTAGGTAGAGCTTTTTTGATGGCATAAATCCTCCAGCGATGTCTCATGTAAAATTTGAAAAAGAGCTTGGCTCATCTTTTCCCACAAAGGGCGCGTCAAGCACTTGCCTTCGAGCAAGCATCTCGTCTGCGTGAGACATTCGACAAGAACCAGCTGCTCTTCGACTGCAGAAAAGACTTGGAAAACACTGATTTCCGAGGCCGGTCTTGCCAGCTCATACCCGCCGTTCGGACCTCGTTTAGACGCAACTAAGCAATGACGTTTCATTGAAGAGAGAAGCTGTTCCAAAAAAGGGAGAGGAATTCTTTGCCTCTTGGCAATGTCTCTAGCAGAGGCAAGCCCTTTCTTCTCCCGGCCTTGGACAAGATCGAGAAGAGCCGATAGAGCATATCTTCCTCGCCTGGATAGTCGCATAAACACCTTTGTTTTTTATCCTGATTCTATATACCTGACTCATTTTGTCAACAATTAAGTCAGAAAAAAGCCCTATCAAAGTTTTGATAGGGCCGCCTTTGTTATTTTTTCTTGGCTTTAATATAGTCCACAACATCTTTGACGGTTTTCAGTTTTTCAGCATCTTCTTCCGAAATCTCAAACCCAAAGCGTTCTTCAAACGTCATGATGAGCTCTGTCAAATCCAGAGAATCGGCATTCAAATCTTCAACAAAAGACTTCTCAAGAGTCACATCTGAAGGATCCAAACCCAGTTGCTCTATGATGATGTCAATGACATTCTGTTCTATCGTCATAATGTTTTGCTCCTATTTTTTTCTAATGTTCTCATCCAAAATCTATAAAACCATTCCCCCATCCACGTTGACCACGTGTCCGGTCATATAATCGGACAAATGGCTAGCCAAAAAGAGCGCAACATTGGCTATGTCTCGAGGAGCACCTAAACGCTTCATAGGAATTTTACCTATCATCTCTTCCTTGATTGACTCGGGAAGAGCCGCCGTCATCGGGGTTTCTATATATCCGGGGGCAATACAATTCACACAAATTCCCTTTCGTCCAAATTCCTTAGCCAGAGATTTGCTAAAGCCAATAATTCCTGACTTAGAAGCAGCATAATTCACCTGCCCCGCATTTCCTGTCAAGCCCACAACCGAAGAAATGTTTATGATTTTTCCGCTTTTTGCCCTGATCATCTGACGGCAGACGGCTTTGCAAGTATTGAAAAGGGATTTTAAATTGATGTCCAATACCCGATCCCACTCCTCTTCGCTCATCTTCATTATGAGGTTGTCTTTCGTAATACCTGCGCTATTGACCAAAATGTCCAACCGGTCCCAGCGGGAAAAAATACGCGCAAACGCTTCTTCGACTTGGGCATAGCTGCCGACATCGACCCGATCGAAAGCAACTTCTTGAGAGGAAGAGAGGCAGGATTGCCGGATCTCTTTGAGGGCCTCTTCAGCTTTTTGAGGATTCGTTCCGAAAATGACAATGTCGGCGCCATTTTCTGCAAAGATCTTCGCAATTTCTTTCCCGATGCCCGATGTTCCTCCGGTCACAATCGCTTTTTTTCCTTTCAATAGCTCCATCTCGTTTACACTCCCGCCATTTTTTGCAGCTCGACAAGATCTTCTACTTTTTCAATTGAAAGCGTTGGGGCCGCAACACCAATTTTTCGATTCATCCCTGTCAGCGTTTTCCCGCTTCCAATTTCCAAGAAAAGATCCACTCCCCTCTCTTGCATCTTACGAACGCCGCGATCCCAACGAACACTCTGGGTTACCTGTTGCACCAAAAATTTCTTTACATCCTCTAGAGAATCTACAAAATCGCCGGGGACATTCATCACAAGCAGGCGACTACTCGCATGAAAAGCTGTGGTCAAAATCTTCGGTTCCAGTTTTGTTTGCGCATCGTGCATGAGCCCGCTATGAAAAGCTCCCTGAACTTGAAGAGGCAGCACCCTCTTAGCACCCTTTTCTTTTAGCTTTAGCGAGGCCGCTTCCACCCCTTTTCTGCTCCCCGAGATCACCACTTGGCCCGGACAATTATAATTGGCCACCCAAATCGCTTCTGTTAAAGACAATTCCCGAACCACAGCATCGACCTCTTGTTCTTCCAGGCCCAAAACGGCGGCCATCGCCCCTTCCTGCTTTTCACAGCAGCGGGACATCAGAAGGGCCCTTTCTTTCACCAAAAAGAGGGCCGATTCAAAGGAAAGACAGCCCGATGCGCAAAGGGCCGTATATTCTCCAAGGCTCAGGCCTGCACAAACCATTGGTGCGAGTTGGGGAAACTTTTCTTCTATTACTTTTAAAATAGCAAAGCTCACGACAAAGATTGCCAGCTGCGCATGCAGTGTCTTTTTCAGCTCTTCTTCAGGGCCGTGAAACATCAAATCAGAGAGAGAAAATCCCAAAAGCAGGTCCGCATCCCGGAAAATTTTTTTCGCCGTCTCAAAACGGTCAAAAAAATCCTTCCCCATACCGACGCATTGCGATCCTTGTCCCGGGAATAAGAAAGCAATTTTCATACGCTAAAGATCCTCGCTTCGGGAAGTCAAGACCGCAGCACCCCAAGTAAATCCTGCCCCAAAAACGGTCAACAACAAGTGTTCTCCATTCTTCACGCTCCCTTTTTTCTTGAGCTCATCCAAAGCAATGCCGATCGAAGAAGCGGAGGTATTGCCATACTTTTGTATCACCTTAAATATGCGCTCTTCGGATAGATGTTCGAAACGCTTGGCAATGGCAGAAATGATGCGTTCGTTGGCCTGATGGGGAATTAACCAGCTGATATCCTCTTCTTTTAGGCCCACCATGTCCATGCATTCTTTAGAGACCATTTCCATGCGGCGCACTGCATGTTTAAACGTTTCGTTGCCGCCCATGCGAATATAATGGCATCCTTGGCTGACCGATTCTTGGGTCGCAGGCATTCTGGAGCCTCCGGCGGGAAGCTTTAAAAGCTCTGCTTGCCCTCCATCCGCGCCAAGAGACACCCCTTGAATTTCAAGCCCGCTTCCCTTCATGCTGACCACACAGGAGAATGCGCCGTCGCCAAAAAGTACGCAGGTCGAACGATCTTTATAGTTAATGATAGAGGACATTTTATCAGCGGCAACGATCAAAATATTTTTGTAAACCCCTTTTTCCACAAAAGAAGATGCTATTTTCAAAGCATAAATAAAACCGGAACAAGCAGCAGAAATGTCTAGAGCAGGAACATTTTTTAACCCCAACTGCTCCTGAACCAAACAAGCAGTGCTGGGGAAAAGATAGTCGGGGGTCACGGTTGCAAATAGGATAAAGTCGATCTCTTCCGGAGCAATACGAGCGTCGTGAATGGCTTTTTTAGCAGATTCACAACCCATCTGAGAGGTATATTCCGACTCTTCGGCAATCCTTCTTTCTCGAATTCCGGTCCTTGAAACAATCCATTCGTCCGAAGTATCGACCATCCTCTCAAGATCTGCATTGGAAAGGACTTTTTTCGGCACATAGGAACCGATTCCTATAATCTTAGATTTCAGTGTCTTAAGAGTCACTAACCCTCCCAGTTTAATAAGGAAAATTTTCCTATCTCTTCTCTGTTGAATTACCTCAGATCGAGTCTCCCATTTTACCTTTTTTTGCCACTTTAAAAAAAGAATAATCTGCACACGATGCCTGAGGGAAAAGCCCTGACAAACAGGGAAAATAAGAATCGGCCCTACTGTTTTTTTCTCGGACGCCAAGTTTTTTCGCAAATGACTGACAAACACTCGCTTAAGAAGACATTTTCCTCATACTTTGCGCATGCGTAAAACGATTCGACGTGAAGGTTCGGGACAAAAAATGGGCGCATTTCGCACACACAAAGAACACCCTCATTCTCCATTTTTTCTTTCAAAAATCTCTCGAGTCGGCTATTTTTTCTTTTAAAAAGAGGTTTTTTATGCCGCCCAGGTCTCCAAGGTCAAAACGCTCAAAAGCAGAAGTAGAGCAAGAATTTTCTCTTATCGAACAGCAAGTTGATGCAGAAAAAAGTTCTGTATCGACAAAATTGGAAGCTGCAGCGCAAATGCAGGAGGCAGAGATTAAGGCGGCCGTCAGCGAAATTACCGTTGAGGTCATCTCAAAAAAACTCACAGACCTTTCGTCAGAAATCTCGAAGACTTTCGTCAATTTAGCAGAAAAAATGACAAACGAGGTTCATCTCTTAAAGACGCTTCGAGAAGCCTCCTCTCTTGAAACAAAGGAGCTGGAACAGCTCCACGGGATTGATATAGCGGCAACAAGTCTTCATCAATTGATTACCGACTACTCCGAGAAGAAAAAAGCTTTTGATACCGAAATGGAAGAAACAAAGAAAATCTGGCAAAAAGAGAAAGAGGCCAACGACCAAAAAGATGCGGAATACGAAGAATCCCTTCAAAAAACTCGCTTGCGGGAGGCGGAAGAATATGAATATAAGAAGAATCTGGAAAGAAAAAAGGTCCAGGATTGTTTCGACGAAGAGATAAAGCAAAGGGAAAAGAAGAATCTTGCAACGCAAGAAATGCTCGAAAAGAGCTGGAAAGAAAGAGAAGCGATTTTAAAGCAGAAGGAAGAGGAATTTGCCCAGCTCAAAAAAGAGGTCGAACAGTTTCCCTCCCGGCTTTCGGCAGAATGCAGCAAGTCTGCGAAAGAGGCGGCAAAAGAAGCGGAGGCCAAGTATGCTCAGGAAATTGCTCAACTGAAACGAGATCTCCTTGTAGAAAAGCAGATCGGAGAGTTGAAACTCAAGCAGCAGCAAGAGCTGCTTTTAGCCCAGCAAAATCAAATGTCTTCTCTTCAAACCCAATTAGATGAGGCAAAACGACAGGTGCAAGACATCGCCATTAAGGCGATTGAAGGAGCTTCGGGAGCAAAGGCATTGTCGCACATTAATGAGATTGCAATAGAACAGGCAAAAAATAGAACGCAAAATAGACCTTGACCTTCTTCCCTTTCGATCAGAAAATTGCTCGAACTTTATGTAATTTGCAATTTTTCGTGAATGGGTAGATTTTTAATGGTTTGCGAAATCCCAGTTTCCTTTTAGATTTTAAGGTTCTTTGAGCTTGCGTGCCAGCTCTCTCCCTTTTTCCGGAGGATATTTTTGCGCATTCTTCTCCATCTTCTCCAAAAAAGCTTTGTACAGATCGATCTTAAGACAATCGCTCAAGCGCAAAAGATAGATCAAAACATCGGCAACTTCATCTTTTACCGCCTGAAATCTCTCGGCGTGATCGCGGACATTTTGCGATTGCTCGTCCGAAAGCCATTGAAACACTTCTAAAAGCTCAGCCGCCTCTACGCTCAAAGCCATGCTCAGGCTTTTTGGATTATGAAAGCTCTCCCATCCCCTTTCTTTAACGAATGCCCGATGCACTTCTTGCATTTTTTGAATGTCCAAACATTTGCTCGACATAGGTTTTCTCCGAATGACTGCTGCAAGCAGAAATAGTAGTCGATTCTCCCTTGTTTGAGAAACTTTTTTTTCCGGCTATGAGAAGAAGATCTAAATCGACAGATTTTTCGAAAAAGAAAGGATCAAGAGGAGCAAAATTTCATTTCATCTTTGATTTTTTTGCTGTATAAAGTAAGAAAAAAACAGGATGAACCATGTCTCTCAAATATCCGAAGGATCTACTTTCTCTGATCGCCTTTTTTAAGAAATTTCCGGGCGTGGGAAGCAAAACAGCCGAGCGCCTTTGCTTCCATCTGCTCCAATGGAATGAAAAAGAATTAGAGCAGTTTGGCCATCTGCTTTCTCGACTTAAAAAAACAATCCAGCATTGCCCCGAGTGCGGCTGCATCATGGAAGAGGCCGTCTGCTGCTTTTGCAATCAAAAATTTCGCTCTTCGCATCTGCTTTGCATCATCGCTTCTCCCAAGGATGCCTTTTCAATCGAGATGACCCGAAGTTATTCGGGCCTCTACCATGTCATCGACCACCTCCTGTCCCCCATTGAAGGACGCCTCGATTTGCATTTGGAGTCCTTGGACATAAGAATCGAAAAGCTTGCGGTGCAAGAGCTCATCATTGCCCTCGACTCTACTTTGGAAGGGGATGCCACCTCTCTTTACTTAAAAAATCATCTCAAAAACCATCCCCATATCAAAGTTTCCCGCCTGGCTTTTGGGCTGCCCGTCGGAAGTAGTTTGGACTACATCGACGACAGCACCTTGTCGCGCGCTTTAGCAGGAAGGCAGAGCTTTTAGCTTGCCTGCATTTAATAAGTTTTTCTATAATTTAGCTTTTGTCATTTAGGACGTGGACTGAAAAGGAAAAAGTCGATAGCCTGTCTTATGACAAATAATACCAAAAAGAAAAAACATGCTGAAAAAATTCTACTGCCTGATTGCTTTTTTATTTCTTTTTTCCACGGCTCTTGCGGCTGAAGAACCTTTGGATGGACGCATTGTTTCTAAAGTGCAAATCTCTTTGGAAACCACTGACAAAAACAGATCGTTCGACACGAAAAGCCTTGCCAACCGACTCAAAACAAAAGAGAAACACCACTTTTCTCAAATCGAGTTCGATGAAGATCTTAAAATGCTGGCAAAAGAATATGCCCGTATCGAACCTTACGTTCTTCCGGAAGATCATGAGCTTCTCATTACAATCAAACTCTGGCCCAAACCACGCATTCGATCGATCCATTGGATCGGAAACCAGGCCATGCTCACTAAAACCCTTCAAAAAGAGTTGGGAGTCAAGACGAATCAGATTCTTGACCGGGAATCCTTTACCCAGTCGCTAAATAAGGTGAAAGAGTATTATCTCAAAAAGGGTTATTTTGAATCCTCCCTCTCCTATTCAACTCTCTTAGTTCCCGAAAAAAATGAAGTGGATGTAGAAATTCGAGTGACCGAAGGCAGATTGGGACATATCAACAAAATCCATTTTACGGGTTTCACCAAAGAGGAAGAAAAAGCCCTTGGCGACCTGGTCCACACGAAGACCTATAACCGCCTCATCAGCTGGTTCAATGGGAATGGAATTTTCCGCGAAGAGGGGGTCGAGCAAGATGAAATGTTGATCCTCAACTATTTGCAAAATGAAGGTTTTGCCGATGCCAAAGTGGCCACCAAAATCGATGAGAGCAAAAAAGGAGTTCTTCTCGATTGGACCTGCACCCGAGGCGTGCTCTATCATTTTGGAAGGATCACTTTTGAAGGCAATACGATTCTTCGCGACGAGGACATTGAAAAGCGTTTTTTGATCCACCCGGAAGATCTTTATTCCACCGATAAGCTCAGAGAGACGGCGCAAGCAATGAAAGACGCTTATGGACAAAAAGGATATATCGAAACCGAAGCAAACTACACGCTCAAGCTTCATGAAGACAAGCCCATCTATGACGTGGATTTTACGATCACTGAAGGGGGCTCCTTCAAAATCGGCTACATCCATATTTGCGGCAACGCGCAAACGCAGTCCCACGTGATCTTAAGAGAATCGCTTCTTGTCCCGGGAGAACTGTTCAACACCAAAAAACTCAAAGCAACCCAGGAAAGGCTGCAAAACATCGGCTATTTTAAGAACGTCAATGTCTATGCCGTAACTTCGCCCGAAGATTCCGGCCTCGGATCGAATTACCGCGATGTGCATATCGAAGTCGAAGAAACGTCGACGGGCAATGCCAGTATTTTCTTGGGATTCAGCTCTTTGGAAGATCTCTTTGGCGGACTCGATATTTCCGAGCGTAATTTTAACTATAAGGGGTTTGCCGCTCTCTTTAAAAAAGGCCCCTCCTCTTTGAGAGGAGGCGGAGAATTTGCTCATGCCAAATTCACAATCGGCGTAAAACAGCAAAGCTACGTCGTATCTTGGATGACCCCCTATTTCCGAGATAGCCTCTGGAGAACGGGTTTCGAGGGAAGCGTCACCGAGAGCACCTTGACCTCCACTGATTATATTGTCCGCACCTATGGCTTGACTCTCTTCGCAGCTTATCCTGTCACTACTTATTGGACCTATGGAACGAAATATCGCATTCGCAATTCTTCGGTAAACGTCAAACACAAAGAACATAAATCCGCGAAGGAAATTCACGAGGAGAAAGAGGCCGAAGGCGTTATTTCAGCTATTGGCACTAGCATTTCCTATGATTCCACAGACAACCCGCGCAAAGCACACAGAGGCCTGCGATTCTCCGTAGAGGGTGAAGTTGCCGGCCTTGGCGGAAGCAGCGCCTTTCTCAAAGTGGGAACGGTCAATACTCTCTACCTGCCTCTTTGGACAAAAGGAACCATGAAATATCGGGCCGATTTTCGATTCATTGAGCCTTTTGGGGGAAATAGACCAAAAGAAAAGATTCCCTTGAGCGAACGCTTTTTCTTAGGGGGTGAGGGAACGGTCCGTGGTTATCGTCCCTACATCTTAGGACCTAGATTTATCGACGGCAGGCATGATAAAGATGACCCTACCGGCGGTATCTCTTCTGCACTCTTGTCAGTTGAATACTCACAAGAAATCATTCGAATCTTCGATATCTTTGTCTTCGCGGATGCCGGCAGCATTTCCATGAAACATTTTACAATTCCCGAACTCAGGGCCAGTTATGGTATTGGAATGCGCCTTGAAATCATGAACCAGATGCCCCTCATCATCGGATATGGCGTCCCCGTAAATCCGGAGCGACGCAGCGATAAACAAAAATTCTTCTTCTCCATGGGGGGACAATTCTAACAACAAAAGGAGCTCACATGCGTAGTGCAAAAACACTCATGTTTTTTATACTTTTAGCCATTGGACAAACTTTATGTGCCGCAGATATTGCAAAATCCTCAACGGCAGTTGTGAATTTCGGCACCTGTGTCCAAGAATCAAAATATGGCAAACACGAACAAGATCAATTCATGAACGTCCGCAAGCAATGGGACTCGCTCATCGAGGAAACGGAAAAAGAGCTCAAGAATCTCGCTGCAAAATTTGAAGACCAGGAATATATGGACGGTCTTTCTCCCGAAGCAGAACAGGAATTGAAAATGAAATACAAAACTTTGAATGAAGATTTGGCAAAATATCAAGGACAACTCTATCAAATCATGAACCAGGCCAATATGCTTTTCTATCAAAAGCTCTCTGCCGTCGTTGCCAAAGCTGCCGAAAAAATTGCAAGCGAAAAAAAGCTCACACTTGTTCTCAATAAAGAAATCTGTTTCTATCATGAGCCTAACATGGACATCACCCCCCTTGTGATTTCTGAAATGGACAAAAACTTTGAGAGCGAAATGAAATCTCAAAAAGAGAGTGAAAAGGGCGCATCGTCCCAACCCATGATGCCTCCAAAAACAACGCCTCCGAAAGCTGCTCCCAAAAAATAAAAGCTTATGGAGAAACGAACGTTTACACTCGAAGAACTTGCGCAACTTACGCAAGCTCGCTTCGTCGGCAATCATAAAACCCTTGTCGACGGGGTGAATACATTGGAAGACGCATCGGAAACCGATGTCTCTTTCTTAGCCAATACTCGATATGTTGAGTCCATGAAGCGTTCCAGGGCCGGTATTATTTGTGTCGGCCCAACTGCACAACTCATCGAAGGGAAAAGCTACCTCATCTCGGACAACCCTTCGGCGCTCTTCCAGAAGATAGCCGAAATGATGCTCACGGAAAAAACCCTCTTTACGGGCTTTGTCGGGATCCATCCCACGGCTGTGATCCATCCAACTGCCGTAATTGATCCAAACGTGCAGATCGGCCCCTTTGCCGTGATCGACATGCATGCCACCGTCGGACAGCATACCTTTATTGGATCTTCCGTCTATATAGGCCCCTACACCCGAATCGGCAACGAATGCACGGTCCACCCGGGATGTATCATTCGAGAACAATGCCGGATTGGCAATCGCGTCATTCTACAGCCGGGATGCGTGATCGGATCCTGTGGTTTTGGCTACCTGACAGACGAGAAAGGAAGGTTTCAGAGGCTGCAGCAGCTCGGCACCGTCGTTTTGGAAGATGATGTGGAAATCGGGGCCAATACGACCATCGATCGCTCCCGCTTCAAAGAAACAAAAATCTGTCGAGGGACAAAAATCGACAATCTCGTGCAAATAGCACATAATGTCATCATCGGGGAAGATAATGCCATCGCAGCCCAAACGGGCATTGCAGGATCATCCAAAACAGGCCGTAATGTCATCATGGGCGGACAGGTAGGAGTCTCAGGGCACGTCTTGATTGGAGACGGCACCTCGCTCGGCGCGCAGACGGGAGTCAGCAAAACGTTGCCGCCCGGTGGAAAATATCGGGGGACCCCCGCATCGCCCATCAACGATTATCATCGTCAAAAAGTGTTCGTCAAAAAGCTTCCCCTTTATATCGAGCAAATCGAAATGCTCCGAGAACAGATCGCTCAACTGCAAGAAGAAATGCAAGATCTTAAAAAAACAGAGCGCACACGATCTTAAGATCTCCCTTTTTTTCTCAAAAAAAGACCCTTTCCCCTGAACCTCATCAAAAGAGGAAATCAGTGGTCGAAAAAATTCTGCTCTGATACCCTTGAACTTTTGGTCTTTTCATGAAAAAAGCATTCATTACCGGCCTTTTGACCCTGTTGCCGATCGTCGTCACCATTTGGGTGGTTGTCTTTGTCGTTCAACTATTGACAAAACCCTTTATGGGATTGACGACCCATTTTTTGACATCAACCACTTGGCTCCATTTGCCGTCCGAGAACGCCGTCCGCTGGACAAGCGAGATTCTGATTCTGATCTCACTTTTTTTTCTTCTTTGGGTCCTGGGCTTTATTGCACGCTATTTTCTTTTTAAATCCCTCATTCACTTCGGAGATTTACTTCTTCATAAAATTCCGATCATCAATAAGCTTTATCGCTCGTTTCAGGAGATCATCCATTCTCTCTTCATATCCGACAAGGACTCCTTCAAACAGGTCGTGTTGATCCCCTTTCCAAATAGGGAGAGCTATTGTTTAGGATTGATCAGCAGAAGCGCGCCCGACTCTTGCAAAGAAAAGCAGGGAGAAGAGCTTGTTTCCGTCTTTTTTCCTTCCACTCCCAACCCCGTCAATGGCTTTCTTCTGATGTTTCCAAGAAGCGAGCTCATCTATCTCGATATGAACACAGAAGAGGCTCTGAAATACATCATTTCCTGCGGAGTTATTCTCCCGGAAGGGAAAAATCCATGAAAAAAAATCTATTCGCCGGACTTGCGATCGTTCTTCCAATGGCGCTCACCATTCTGGTCTTGATGTTCCTCTTCCATCTTTTTACCGAACCATTCCTTCTTTTTGCCGAATCTGAGATTCTTTCCCGCTTTCCTCATATCGATCCCTACTATCTTCCTCTAGCAGCCCGATGCATCACGCTGTTGCTACTTATTATCGGCATATTACTGTTTGGGGTGATTGCTCAATGGCTCTTTGTTCGCTCGCTGATTCAAAAGCTGCATTCTCTCATATTCCGCATTCCCGTTATCAAAACCATCTATAAAGTTGCAAAAGACATCATTTATGCCCTCCTCTCAAAAGAGGGAAGAAAAGCATTTAAACATCCTGTCCTTGTCCCCTTTCCCTGCGACGCCAGTTTTTCAGCAGGTCTTTCGTCAGGAGAAGTGCCAAAAGAAATCGCTGACAAATTCCCTTTTCCTTTAGAGCCGGTCTTTGTGCCAACAGCGCCCCATTTAATCTCCGGGTTTCTCATTTTCTTTCCAAAAGACAGAGCAGAATCGATCGATATGACCCACCAGGAATTTGTAAAATTTGTCATTTC
This sequence comes from uncultured bacterium, assembly GCA_963716985.1. Classification (GTDB taxonomy): domain Bacteria; phylum Chlamydiota; class Chlamydiia; order Chlamydiales; family SM23-39; genus JAJZPH01. Next base: position 1,312,109 of record OY970323.1, read on the forward strand.
CTGCGGCATCGTGGTGCGCGAGAAATCCGCTAAAAAGAAATAGTCTTTTCCGAAAAGGCGCAAGCACTATGAAAAAACAGAAAAGAACAAAGTTCTAGGAACTCCCCATGGACACAGCTGCTGCGAAAGCAATCTTTTTCGATGTAAAAAATGCCACGGATAAGTTGAAAAAGATCTACCAGACGGCAACTTCCCATTTTGAAAAAAAAGAGCCCCTGCTTATTCTCGTTTCCGATGCTGCCGCAGCATTATTCATCGACGAATGGCTCTGGAAGATCGAAGACGCGAGTTTTTTGCCCCATGCAGTATCGGACACACCCTCAAAAGAAATCATTTTAATCTCTACCACCCAAGAGGCCCATGAGCGTCCTTTTCTTTTTAACTTAGGCGCCGATCTCCCAATGCGTACGGACAAGATAAAAATTTTTTATGAATTCGATGATAGCTCTTCCCCTTCAAAAAAAGAACTTTCCAAAAAAAAATTCACTTACTATCGGAACCTTGGGTTTTTGATTGAATCTCGTTAGAAACCCTTGCCTCTATTGGCTCTTTGTACTATCATTTTTTGCATGTTTAAATAGGGAGTCTTTCGCAAATGACACGCATGTCTAAACAGGGAAAAATCAGAAATATCAGTCCCCACAAAAGAAGAAAAAGAATCGTCAATAAAACGGGACCTAAAAAAGATCAATTAGCTTTAGGATTTAAAGAAAGAGTCAATGCCCTTTCTTTAGATGCCGCATCTCCTTTAACCTTCATCCCCAAAATTTCATAGGATTTTATGTCGCGCCATCAAAGCTACGGAAAAGCCAGTAAAAACGTCAAAAAACGCAATGTTTTGAAAAGATTCGAAAGGGTCGAGATTCTTCAAAAGCTTGGAAAATGGGATGGCAAAAAGGTCACGGCCCTTCCTAAAACACTAACGACTGCGAAATAGTTTTTGTGAAGGTCTCGATCTTCAATAGACAAAAAGCTCTTCCGGTAGATAAAAGAGTCGTTAAGAAAATTGTTGCTTTTTTTCTTTTGCAGGAGAAAATCTCTTGTGATGAAGTGGGCATTTATTTTGTCGAAAAAGAAGAAATATGCCCTCTTCACGAGAAGTTTTTTGAAGACCCCTCCCCCACTGATTGCATCTCCTTTCCGATTGCCCCTCCGAAAAGCCGTTCAACGGAGTTTTGTTTTTTAGGAGAGATTTTTATCTGCAGTGAAGTTGCGCTTGAATACGCCTCTTGCCATCGTTTGGATCCTCTGGAAGAGCAGGCTCTTTATCTGATTCATGGACTTTTGCACCTGATCGGGTATGACGATCAATCCTTAACCGAGCGAAGATGCATGCGAAAAAAGGAAAAAAACTATATGAAGGTAGTAAGAGAAATTTTGAAGAAGAAAAAATGATGCATGAATCTTTGACCCCCTATTTGCTACTTATTTTCTTAAGCGGAGCGAGTCTCCTTACGACCTTTAGCACCGCTCTTTTGCGTCTTGGCAAATTCCGATGTACAACTCTTTTAGACGAAAAAAAATCTCATCTCTTCTTCTTTTTTTTCCTTTTCGAACGTCTTTTCCCTGCAAACGAGTGGGAAAATCTTTACTTCATCATCAGCTTCACAAAATATATCCTGCACATACTCTATGCCATATCTGCTTTTCTTTTTTTGGACCACTATCTGCCCCTCTCTACTTCCCATTTTTTGCCAGAACAAAACTGGGCGCATATTGCCATCTATCTCGTAGGAATCGTCGCCCTTTCTATCCTACTTGACTTCCTCATGCGCTTGGCAGCGACCCTTCGGCCCAAAAATCTTTTTGAACTCTCCGCTCCATTATCTTCCATTTATCTCTTCTTTTTTTTCCCGCTCACCGGACTTCTTTTAAAAGCCACTGCCTATTTTTTTCAAAAACTCCATATTGAAGAAACACCGGGCCAATATTTTCTTGCCAAAGACCGCCTCGCAGAGGTGTTGCAAGATTCCGGCCTTTCAAAGCTCTTGGACACTCAAGATCAAAAAATGATCCATTCCTTTTTCTCCTTTCGAGAAAAAGTGGCCAGAGAAATTATGGTGCCCCGTGTCGATCTTTTCTGCCTGCCGTCGACCGCAACGATCCGTGAAGCAACAAAGCTTTTTGTAGAAGAAGATTTTAGCCGCATCCCTGTCTATAAAGATGATCTGGACAATATCATTGGCGTGCTCCTATTCAAAGACGTCCTTAAAATTTATAAGAAAAACGAAGATAAAAAAGACACGCAAGACCTGCTCAATTTAACGCTGGAAAGCATCGCCAAGCCCGTGATCTACGCCCCTGAAAATAAAAAAATTTCCCATCTGTTCCAAGAGCTGCGAACAAAGCAGATCCATTTGGCCATTATCGTCAATGAATATGGGGGAACGGAAGGAATTGTGACTATCGAGGACATTCTGGAAGAGATCGTCGGCGACATCGAAGATGAGTTTGATACCGAAGCGGATCGTTCCTATTGGAAACTTCCCGATGGAAGCTGGGTTGTCGATGCCAAAATGAGCATCGTGGACATCGAAAGCAAGCTCGATGTAAAAATTCCTCATCATCCTGAATATGAGACCATTGGAGGATTCGTCTTCCATCGGGCCAGCGCCATTCCGTCAAAGGGGTGGAAACTGATTCATGACAACTTCCATCTAGAAGTTTTGGCTTCGAACGAACGTTTTATTGAAAAAATCCGCTTGATCCCGATTGTTTCTGAACTCCTTGAAAAAGAATGACCTCTCTGGCAAAATTTCGAACAATTAACGGAAGGGAGAATAGATCCGATGCGTCGTTCCATTTGTTTTTGCGAGCCTAGCTTTGCCATCGCCGGCGAAAGCAATACCTGGAAGTTTGTCTATACCCCTTCGATCGACCTTCCCAAAGGCACATCTTTGACCTTCGACCTGCTCTCCAGCAAGAAACCGGGAGAGTGGCAGATCCCGGAGTCGAACCCTAAAGCAAAAACAAACCTGATTTGGGCTACGATAGCAGCAGGCAAGCCCATCTATGCAAAAATCCATCAAGGCTCTGCTTTTGAATCTCCCAAATTTGAGTTTTCCCTGCCGTCGGCTCTTAAATCAGGAGAGCATTTCTCAATTTTTATGGGCAGCCCCGCGTCCGGTGCGAAAACCGGCAATTTTTGCCAAACTAACATTCAAAGACGACGCCCTTTCAAGTTATTGATCGACACAAAGGTCAAAGGCCAAATCGTCGAGCCGGAAATCTTCCATATGGACGTGAAGGGAAACCTGCTCAAAACTCTTCGCATCATCGTTCCCTCTTTTGTTGCCAGAAATCGACGATTTGACATTGTGATCCGCTTTGAAGACGTGTTTGGAAATCTTACGTCCAATGCTCCCAAAGAAACCTTGATTGAACTTACTTATGAGAATCTTCGGGAAAACCTTTATTGGAAGCTCTTCATCCCGGAAACCGGATTCATTACTTTGCCAAATCTGTACTTCAACGAACCCGGCATCTACCGTATCCAACTCAAAAATCTTTCCACAAAAGAATTATTCTTTTCCCCTCCAATCAAATGTTTCCCCGAGTCCAGCGATTCTCTATTTTGGGGACTTCTTCATGGAGAGTCCGAAAAATTTGACGCCGGTGAAAATATCGAAAGCTTCTTAAGGCAATGCCGCGACGAAAAAGCGCTGCAATTTATCAGCACATCTCCTTTTGATAGCGAGCAAGAGACGTCCAACGATAAATGGAAGAACATCTCCAACCAGATTGCCGAGATCAACGAAGAGGAGCGTTTCATCACTTTCCTGGGATTCCAGTGGGAAGGAACTCCTAGAGAAGAGGGTATTCGTGAGTTCATTTATACAAAAGATAGCAAACCCATTCTTCGCAAAAAGGACATCAAGCACAATTCCCTAAAAAAGATCTACAAGATCTACCAGCCCAAAGACTTAATTTCCATCCCCTGTTTTACGATGAGCGCGGATTTCTTGTTTGATTTTAAGGAATTCAATCCGGAATTTGAGAGAGTTGCCGAAATCTACAACTGCTGGGGATGCTCTGAATGCACGGAAAAAGAGGGCAATCCCTTCCCCATTCGGAAATCCGTAAAAAAGACAGAAGAAAATGAAGCGGGAGCTCTTCGAAAAGCGCTGAATAATAATTGCCGTTTTGGCTTTGTTGCCGGAGGTCTTGATGACCGGGGGATTTACAGCTCCTTTTATGGCTCGGAACATGTGCAATATTCTCCTGGGCTTACCGCCATCATCGCAACGACCCAAACCAGAGATGTGCTTTTAGATGCCCTTTACCATCGTCGCTGCTACGCAACGACAGGAGAACGCATAGTCATTGATCTCCAGGTCGCGCAAAGCCCGATGGGGTCAGAGCTTGATACGCAAAAAAGGCCCGGGCTTGCTTATAGCCGCCATCTCACCGGATATGCCATCGGAACAGATTACATCCAAAAAATCGAAATCATTCGAAACGGCAAGGTCTATGCGACCTTCACCCCGGAAGGAAATAGCTACGAGTTTGCTATCGACGATACAGATCCGATCGCATCGATCACCCTAGACGGAGGCAGTGAAAAACCGCCCTTTGTCTATTATTATCTTCGCGTGCTACAAAAAAATGGCCATATGGCCTGGAGCTCTCCTGTCTGGATCGACCATTTCGAAGAAAAAAATGGAAAAAAGATGAAGAAAAAGGGCTTGTAGCAGCTTGACAAAATATAGAGGGAATTGCAAAACCAATACAACTTTTTGTTCATAAGTCCCTCCAAAAAGTGTGCGCTGCTCCCCAAAAATTGGGCACTTGAATAAGCCATAATTTCTTCCTCTCTCCATTTTCTGCTGCGCCATCCACGTTTTTTTGCCTTTTTCGAGCTACTCGATTTTTTGAATCTTTTTGGTCACAAGAATGTTTTTTTTCTAGATAAAACAATTCCCGATCTTTTAAATTGGATGCCTATTTTTGGAGAATGGACATGTATTGGTTTTTCCGCCTCTTACTGACTGGACTTACAATGTTCAACGTCTGTTTTGCTGAAGAAGAGGAGGATGAATATCCCTGGATTGATAGCTACACAATTTCTTATGGTGGGATCAGTTTTGAATGCACTAAAGGATGTGGCGATCCATTCTATAATCCGGGAATGGAAACGATCGATTCTATGTTTTATAACTGTCTTGAAAAAACAGTGGGTCATCCATCCCCTGCCTTATGGTGGTTATTCCCAAATGGCATGTCGGAAAAGCTGTGGGAACGAGAGGATATCTGTAAATATTCTGTCATGAATTGGCAGAGAGGAAAAAATAAAGCTAAAATTCAAGGATATGACACCTTCTTGCTAGATTCATATTCCCGTTTGCCAGTTGTTATCGAAAGATTTTACAAAGACTTGGGATATAATCACATTCAATCTCTTTCTGTTTACAATGAAAAAATTAAAGAAAAAAAATCCATTCTGGAAACTCTTGTGTCTTTGAAAAAGGATGGCTGTTTAAGCATTGACTATGATCCTGATGGAAAAATGCTTGGGAATCATTACGCAGGCGGATATTCAATTGATATCGATGAGGCAATCGAGAGTGCTCAAGAAAAACTCAAGGAAGTAGAGAATGATATAGAGAGCGAACATGAGGAGTTCCATGATTCGATTGAAATTGCTGAAGAGACATTCAGAGAAATTGACGAACAATTCAAAAAAATCTTCATCCGGTGTCTTAATAACCACCAGCCCGAGGGGATCGCATTTAATAGTGCCTTAGAAAATTTTCTGCTGGGCGATATAGATGGAGGCGTCGCACAAATTCGCGAGCTCATTCAAACGGCAGAAGAGTGCGAATTAGGAGATGATCTCATCGCAAAGCTCTATTTTCTCAAAGGAGAAATACAAGCCGAAGGTTCTCTTTACGCAGATGCAATTGCAGATCTCACCACAGCAATCCAAAAAATGCCTTCCATGAAAGAAGCCTATCTTGAACGCGCTGCTAGCTATTTTGAACTTGGGAAGTTTGATCAGTCGATCCAAGATTATCTTTCATCGGGTATTCGCCCGACCTATGACACAAATCCTACAGATTGGGGTCTTGGCATTAGTGCAGGATTATTCAAAGGTGCCGGACAATCGGTGGCTGATTTTATCCCTTCTTCTCTTGTCACCCTACGTGGACTTGGCAATGGATTATGGACTTTTGTTAAAAGCCCAGTAGGGGCTTCTCGCGAATTGATTGAGTCTACGAAAAAACTTATCGAATTATTGCAGTCCAATTCAGCTATTGAAACATTGCAAGAAATCGTCCCTGAATTGAAAGAACTCATTCAAAACAACAACAAGCTCAGCGATTTTAGAAAGGGTGAGTTGGTAGGTCTTGCGATCGGTAAATATGGAGTTGACATTTTTCTCGCCAAATATGGAACAACCGCGATTAAAGCATATCGTGAACTCAAACAGGCCAATCAGCTTATGACATTAGAAGCATTGGCAACTCCTCAAAAAACACAAACAATTCTTTCCGAAGCAAATAAACGATGGGCTCATCGAGAACAAGTCTTAAAAAACGCCACGCTCAATATCCAGTGGGATAAACTGGGGAAACATATGGAAGGCCATTAGAATTATGAAAAATTAGTGAATGATCATCGAAACCCAAGCATTTTTACTCATCCGAATCCTGAGAAGTTAATTAAAGAATATGCCGGAACTGGCATCAAAGATATTAATCTTATACCTGGTACTCCAGCATATAGAGAGCTTGTGAATTTTAAAGAGTTTATTGGATATGCTGTTGACCCAAATACTGGGGAAAAAACTGCAACAACATGGGGCAAGATTCACTATGCAAAAGATGGAGTTCATATTGTTCCAAGCTTGCCAAGGAAATGACAGTTCTGCTTCCTCCAATATATGCAGCATTATTCATTGAGATTGTTTAAGAAAAAAGATTGAGATATTAGGGATTTATAATTATGCTCTCGCCTTTAAATACTTTACTATTGGATATTCAAGGTGCATTAATCAATGCCGTCGCACCTTCCTTGAGGGCTGTTACTGGGGTGTGACAAACAATCAGAAGACGTCCAACAATGGCCCAAGAGAGCCGTAGTACTACCCCCCTATTTTTTGTCCAACTTTACTACACAAACCTTTCAATAAAATCTTGACTTCACAACAACAAAACCGTCACAATGTTTAGTCATTTTTCCCGATAGGATAAAAATGAAGAAAGAACGGCCTGGTGAATTGCACCAGAAAATCAAGCGGCTACGAACATCCAGAGATGCGCTGAAGCATCACAATTATGAAAAAACCCAGCAGAACAAAAAACTTCGCGACAGGAATGTAGAGATTGCTGAAAGTCGCGATCATTGGAAAGATCGTAATAAAGAGCTTGACCAGCAAAAGGAAGGCCTGGAGCAACAAATACAAGTTGCGCAGGAGAGATTACTGGAGGCTCAAGAGAAGATACAGACTGCAAAGAAAGAGATAGAGCGCGAGCGAATACGAGCTGATGAGGAACGCAGGCGCGCAGATCAACTCCAAACTGAAATTGAAGCAGCTCGAAAAAAAAAACAGGGGTCTTGAAAATTTGATTCCAAAGATGGGAGAGAAAGCCCCGCGTGGTTGGTATCCCATCTTGATGATCATCATGTGCATTAGGCTAGTGCTCCAAGCTACTATTTCATTTCGCGCAGCTCCTAAGGCGATTCATATTGCATTTTCTCAATTCGATGCTGTCAAAGATCAACCGATTCCAACATACAAAAGCATCAGCAGATGGCTAACGCAGATAGGTCTCTATAAGTTGAATTGCCCGAAAGAACAAGCAAATGACTGGGCACTAGTCATTGACAATTCAGTCCAAATTGGTACTCAAAAATGTCTTGTAATTTTAGGAATGCGTCTGAGTAAGTTTCAGAAGGGAAAAGCACTAACTCTCGAGGACATGGAAGTACTGATTATAGAGCTCCATGATCAGTCCAACGCGAATATTGTCTGCAGGGCATTGGAGAATGCACAGAAAAAAATTGGAAAGGCTGCTATGGTATGCGCTGATGATGGTTCAGATCTCCGAGGCGGAATTGAACTGTTTTGTCAGAAGCATGGTGCTGGCCGCGTTTTTGACACTATTCATAAAATTGGCACTTTTTTAAAAAAGATTTTCGAGGATGATTCGGAATGGCAAGCTTTTTCAACAGCTGCGGCAGCTGCCAAGAATAAGATGCAGCAAACACAGGCAGCTCATCTCATGCCACCCAACCAAAGGACGAAGTCTCGATTCCTCAATATCGAGATTCTTGCGCGATGGGGAATTGACATTATGGTTGCCATAGATACGCCGAACCATCCTGACAAGGATCTGCTCGAACAATACTGTGGCTGGATTCGTCAATATACAGGGCTCATTGAAAGATTGAAACAATTTGACCTCATCAGTCGGAAAACTAGACAGTATATCCGCGAGAATGGAGTGAGTTTTAGCACAGGAGAGCAGATAGATGCATTTTTGGAAGAGGAAATGAAGTCCTTAAATTTTAATGCAGAAGCATGCGAATACGCTGGAGCGCTGATAGATTTCTTCTACGAACAGTCGAAAGTCGTCCCTTTTGGACAAACCTGGCTTGGTTCAAGCGAAATCATAGAATCTCTATTTGGAAAATTGAAAAGTCTCGAGAATGACCAAAGCAAGGGAGGCTTCACGCCGCTTATTCTGGGAGTAGCTGCGTGCGTCGGTAAAGTGGATATTGCTTTGGTGAAGGCAGCCATGACACATATAAAGATAAGTGATGTCGACACGTGGACAAGAGAACAGGTCGGATCGACGCTACTTTCCAGAAGAAGGAAAGCTTTGGCGTTCTGGAGAAAAAAGAATTTTCAAAAAAATATTGTACACGAATCGGCTGGAGCCGTCAGGAGCGAAGCGATTGGTTTTTAGTGGTCAACTATCAATTTGTCACACCCCAGGCTGTTACTGCTGATATTGACTTAAAGAACAAAAAGTTAATTTTGTTTTTTTTCTACGATGGAATCATTACTGATAAATTATTTGACTTAGCAAGTGTTGCGGCTACTGAAGCCGGCGTTTCGCTGCCCGAATATTTTACTGATGATCACTATGTTCAATTGGATTATCCCAAAGAAATTCCCATTCAAGGCAAACTTGCTTATTTACGATACGAACCTCATTTACCGAAATTTAAGAAAGAAAACCGATCTTATCTTCTAAAACAATCGAGGCCATCCGTTGTTCTTCTGCTTGATATGCAAGAAGCTTTGTTGGGAAAAGTAACCCCCTCTTTACGTCGCGCAGCAGGAGAAGTCGACATCGAAAATAAACGATTGATCTTTTATTTTGTATACGATGGAAAAATCTCTGAAACAGATTATCGATTGGCTACTGCTGCAATTCAAGAGTCCGGCTCTTCTTTTCCCGGCTATATAATAGAATCTCACATCGATAGAATCGACTATCCAAATGAAAGATCCACATACAAATGTTATGGAGCTTATTTAAGACAAGAAGATTGAGGAAGCTCAGGCGAGCCCGGCTTTGCCAGGAGATGTAGGCGCACCTCATGTTTTCTGGAGAAAAATTGAGCGGCTGTCGGGCTGTGTTCTCTACTGATGGAGAGTTAAATTTTCCATGTGCATTGGATCTTTTCGCTTAAGAGCGGATAGAATCGATAAGAAAAGTATGCAAGGAAAAGGGCGTTGATCATCTGAGTAGCCATGCACTCTATTTCCGGACGGCCGAAAGAAGCGAAGACAGGCTTTTTCCCTTTCTGAAGAAAGTCTAGTCGCTTCCGGTAAAACTCCAAGAGAGGAGAAAACATCTCTTCGTTTCCCTGTTTCAACAGAGCATCTCTTCCCATAAAGGAATAAGAAAAGGGAGCATACGCCCAAAAGGAGTTGATCCAATATCTCCAAAAGATATTGCTTCTTTGATATGCCTTTTTTCCACAGGCTCGATAAAAGCTATTGATTTCTTTAGGATAAAGGGTCTGGGCTTCATGGACCATCTCATAAAGAAGGGTATTTCGAGGGAAGCTATGCGCAAGAAAGAAAACGCGATTGGCAAGCCTCGTCTCTTCTTTGCCGCTCGCACGGGAAAAAAATTCTCGAATACTCGAGAAGACCCAGAAGACCGCATGCCAAATTTTTTCGATTCCCCTAGAAAAAAAATACATGTTGGAGCTTTTTGCAATGAGCAGATTTTGAAGATGCAGTGGATTGATCATTGGGGCCATCGAATGTGCATCACTTCTGTGTTTGCGATGTGTTTGAGAAGAGGGCCGATATTGCTACCAAACAGCCCAAAGAGCTTCCAACGACCTTATAGATGAGACTTTTGGCTCTCTCTGAATCGCATCTTGGGAGCTGTGGCATGGGGCCAATGCGTAGATTGTCATTTTCGGCAACCATCCAGCGCGCCTCCCTCCCCTTTTGGATCAGTCGATTATAGGCCAGTGCATACACGTTGTAGAGAAGAGAGCTGGGGGCAAAACAAACAATGTCTAACACCCCGAGAATCGGGAAGGTGATCAGATATGTAAAATTTTCCCAAATTCTATTACCGAGGCGATTTTCGAGAAAGGAGCGCGCAGCGTTGGGTGCAATCATGACAGAAAAAGTCGAACCGTACCGATATCCCCCAGCCGGCGAGTCGCCCCCGCAAACACTCTTTACAATGCGCCCAAGAAGCAAACATTTACGGACACAAAGGTCAACACCTGACCAAAGAACTTCTCCATAAAGGCAAGGTAAAACTGCCGGAGTACCCATAAACTTTTCCTGACTTTCAAAGAGTTAAGTTTAGCCGAAGCGGCAAAACAAAACCAGGAATTGCTGCATGACAAACGGGAGTTTTTTTTGAACGTTAAAAATATCGACGCATTTTGTAATTATTTATATCTCAAGTTTTTAAAAAATTCATAATCTCAGATATTTTATTTTAATTCGAAAAAACTTAAAATGCAAATAAAGAGAGAATTTTATGAAAAAACCCAAATCCTCAAAGCATAAGCTGAAAGAAGATAAACTGAAAAAAGGCCTCAAAAGATTGATTGATCATTGGGAAAAGTTTCTGGCAGCAAAAAAAGGGCGAAAGAATAAAGAATATCTCTTGCAAATCGCAAGAGATATTAAAGAACTGGAAAAGGAGAGCTCTCTTTCTTTAGAGATGCCCGATCTCTATCCTGCCAGTTATTTGATCCACCATTTTCTGATCAGTCCTTACGGATCGGCCTACATGACAAACCGCTCGCTGCTCGATGCCGCATTGGATTTTAGCGAGGCCGGAGGCGAAGAAACAAGCCTCCTTTCTGAAAAAGCTAAAGAATCCGACCTTTCCCATCTTCTTGAAGAGCCCAAGGAGGATCTTCCTATGATCTTTTGGTCGCTCTATGAAATCATCAAAAAAGAGAAAACCTAAAGCGCAAGATCGGCAAAAATCCGCTTCGTCTCTTCCTCGACTGAAAGCTTAAATCCCAATTTTTCGCAAATCTTCTGCATCTCCTTGTTCTCAGGGAACATAGAAGCTACGATATGCTGCACCTTTTCGTCTTTGGCCACCTGGATGAGCAGTTGCAACAGGCGAAATCCGATTCCCTTTTTCTGCCACTTGTCTTTGACCAAAATGGCAAAGGTAGCCTCCTCGGTTAAGGGAATTTTGCTCAATCGGCCAATGGCCAATATCTCCTTTTTGCCATCCTTGTGTTTATATTCGAAAACAAGGGCTATTTCCCGATCATAATCCGTAAAACAGATGCGGATGAGCCTCTCTTTTGCAATAAGCTGATCATATTTCATCTCTTTCAAGTATCTTTGGAAAAGGGTTCTCTCTGAAAGCTCTTTGAAGAAATCAATCATGAAAGGTTCATCTTCAGGCCGGACAGGACGTATGACCACCGGCGTCTTGTCCTTCAAAGCCCATTCTTGCACATATTGAACCGGATAGGGCCGAATCGCCAATTGCGGCAGTTTTCCGATTTTTGCCGCATCATGCAAAACAATACGTGCATCCAGTGCGATGATCTGTTCGGGAGATGCCCATATCGGATTGATATCGCACTCTTCGATCTCCGGGTATTCTGCAATCAGGTTGCTAAAACGAACAAGAACCTTTTCCAACAGGGCAAGATCGACCGATTTTCTTCCTCGCACTCCTTTCAGAGCATGGTAGATTTTGGTCCTTTCCATCATTCTTTTTGCTAAGGTAGAGTTCAAAGGAGGCAGAGCAAGAGAGCTGTCCTTAAACACCTCTACGAGCTGCCCGCCCATCCCGAAAAGAAGGACAGGGCCAAACTCCGGATCCACCGAGCTTCCTAAAATCAACTCATAACCATTTGAGAGATTGACCATCGGCTGAACAGTAACGCCTTGAAAATCGCTTTCTTTGGCAAGTTTTTTCACCGATGCATAGATTTCCCCGTAGGCAGTATACACGGCTTCTTTGTTGTTCAAATGCAGCTTTACCCCCCCAACATCAGTCTTGTGGGTAATGGTCTCTGAAAAAAGCTTTAGAACTACGGGGAAGCCCATTTTTTCCGCAAGTTTCACAGCTTCCTCTGCATTTTTGGCAATTTCCGTGGGGACAATGGGGATGCCGCAAGCTTCCAAAACTTTTTTTGCTTCATATTCGGAGAGAAGAACTCTTTTTTCCCCTCTTGCCTTAAGAAAAATCTCCCGGATCATTTTCCCCCCTTGAGCTACCTTGATCCGTTCATTTTCTTCTTCATAAAGTGTGGGAGTTTGATAAAGAGCTTTTAAGTTGTCGCTATGCGACCACATATAGCCAAACGTCTTGCAAGCAGCGTCGGGAAATTCATAACAAGGGATATTATTATCGGTGAGCAGCCGCGTCCCTTGAGCCACATTTGTCCCTCCCATCCAGCTGGCTAAAATGGGCTTATCTTTTGAACGCCCATAAGGTTTTAGCTTTTCAGCGGTTAAGGTAGGATTGGTCATGTACTGAGGGGTCAAAATGACAAGAACGCCATCCGTTGCGGCATCATTGATAGCCACGTCCAATGCTTTGGCATAAAGCTCAGGACTCGCATCTCCTAATATATCGATGGGATTATTGTGACTCCACTCTTTGGGTAAAAAACCGCTTAGCGTTTCTATTACCTTCGGATCAAAAGTCGTTAGCTTACCACCGCTTTGAATGAGAGCATCCGTTGCAATCACGCCGGGACCACCCGCATTCGTAATGACGCTTAAATGAGGTCCTTTTGGCCTTGGTTGTTTGGAAAGAATCTCGGCCATGTTAAAAAGATCTGAAATCATCTCCACGCGAAGCACTCCGACCCGTCTGAGCGCAGCATTTAACACTTCATTGCTTCCGGCAAGCGACCCTGTATGGGAAACCGCGGCTTTCGCCGACTCTTCGGTCACCCCTGCTTTAATCAAAATAATCGGCTTGGCAAGTGCGACTTCCCTTGCAGCAGACAAGAATGATCTCGTATCCCCTACGCTTTCCATGTAGATCAGAATACTATGCGTATTGGGATCGCTTCCCAAATAGGTAATGAGATCGCCCCAATCCACATCCATCATCGTACCGATCGAGAGAAAAGAACTAAAACCCACTTTTTCTCGCAAGCTCCAATCCAACACGGCAGTGCAAAGAGCCCCGGATTGGCTGATAAAGGCAATATTCCCCTTGAGTGCCATGTCGGCAGCAAAGGTTGCATTCAGGCCCGTCATGGGGTTCATCACCCCAAGACAGTTAGGGCCGATAATGCGCATTTTCCCTTTTTTGGCATGCTTCATGATTTGGTGTTCAAGTTCGATGCCGGGAGCCCCGAGTTCTTTGAATCCGGCAGAAATAATAATTGCGGACGGCACTTGAGCTTTTACGCACTCTTCAATAATCAACGGAACTGCTTGAGCCGGGGTCACAATGACTGCTAAATCAATCTTCTCGGGAATATCTCCGATGCTTTTGTAAGCCGGTATGCCAAGCACGTTGTTTCTCTTGGGATTGATCGGATAGATCGTTCCCCCGAAAGGAGATCGCATGAGATTCCAAAGAATTGTCCTTCCCACACTATTCTCTCTCTCGGTAGCTCCTATGACCGCTACGTTCTTTGGGGCAAAGAGAGAGTCCAGCTGTCTTTGTTTTCTATACAAAATGTTCAAAGTAGAATCAAAAGCATATTCCTTCATAATACCCATCACGTTTCTTAAAACCCTATATATAGAGATTAATAGAACGAGATGCAACCCCAAATTTAAAAGAAAGGATTATCTTTGAATTTTTTTTCCCAAAATCTCTTCGATTCTTTCTTTGGATATAGGCCCTTCTCGAAAAAGACGCGGAGGGTCATCGGCCAAACTCAAGACGGTCGATGCCTTTTTGCAAAACACCTCTCCTCCATCGATCAAAGCCGCTATCTTTCCCATAAAAGCTCGACTGACAGCTTCTGCGCGGCACGCCGGCGGCTGGCCGGAGATATTGGCAGATGTGCCAAGAATTGCTCCTCCCATTTTTTCAATCAAAAAAAGCAGCCCTGCGTGAAAAGGCATGCGCACACCAACCGTTTCATTCCTTGAGATCTTGGAAGATATGCAAGAAGACTTTTTTAAAACAATGGTCAAAGGACCCGGCCAAAAAATCTGAATCAACTCATAGAAAGAAGGCGGTATTTCAACGGCGATCTCCTTCACGACAAGGTCGGAAGAGACATGGATAGTCATGGGATGGTTCGGATCCCTGTTTTTAAGTGCAAAAAGCTTCTCTATTGCATGTTCATTTTGCCAATCGACCCCGAGTCCATAAACGGTCTCCGTCGGAAAAGCGATCACCTCGCCCTTGAGCAAAAGGGACTTGATTTCTTGAAAATCGACCTCCTGAAGACCTTGGGCTGAAAAAATACGTGTCAACATGGATGGCGTCCTTGAAGAAGCTGCGACATTTTACCCTGAATATTCCTTTGTTGTCCAAAAGAAGAGAAAACTTTATAAAACAAACTTAAAAGGAAGTGTATTTATGAAACCCAATCCCATATTTTTCATTTTCTATGGCGGCATTGTATTTTTGGATGGCGCTATGGCCTATTTTGCGGGAAGATCGGGACTCATCGAAATCCTCGCAGGCCTTGTCCTTTTCGCCGCTCTCCCATGGATAATAAAGGAACAGATAGCCGCAGAAGGGCTGGGGCTGGCTATTTCCATCGGTTTGCTGATCTATTATAGCTATTATTTTGCCGCCACGACCTATTTTTTTTCCGCAGCGCTTGGGCTTGCGAGTTTCTTTATGAGCCTCTATCTCGTCTTGAAAATCTTTCGCTAAATAGCTTATATGTAAATCATTACATTGTTCCCTTTTCGTTTCTCTCGGGACTTTCATTCTTGAAAAAGGGCCTTGCCGGACGGACAAAAAAAAATCGGACAAATCGTTGACTTGCCCGATGAGATCATGCAGATAGAAAAAGGGCCGCTTATCTTGAAGCGACTCTTTTGCCTCTTCGAGATTTAGCTTTTCGCTTTACTCTTTTGCAGCTGCGGCAAGCTTTACGCGCTTTTCTTCGCTTAACAGTACGTTTTTTTGCCGATTTTCTTCCTTTTCTCTTTAACATAGACTTCCTCCTTTAATTTTTTAGAGCTATGTTTATAAAAACATCAAAATTTAACAATTTTTCTTTCTTAAACTTAATATATTAAATTTATTATTTATTTATCAACTGTAAAATAAAAACTTACAAGCTTTAAAACAATTCCAAATGGCGACAAACGCCTCCAGAGACACCCTTGGGCAAGGTTTTTTAAGATAAATGAATTTTAAAAAAAATTATTTTTTACATAAAAAATAAAAAAGAATCGAATAAATTTTCATTAAAGATGGTCGAGTTTTTTTAAATATTTTAAATTTTTTAAAAAGTTAAAAAAAACCGATAGTTTCGGTTTGTTAGAACCGGAAGACTTTTTTAGAGATAGGCCAAGAACCTGATCCTTACCCACAAGTCAATACCCACAACCTAAAAGCGCTCCCGTTAACATGTCTTGCAATCGTTTATAACCCTTCCAAATCGTTTGCCATCCAGGCTCCCCATCTGATTTGCGCCCTATAAAACCTCCCATACGAGCCAGAGAACGCCAGAAATCTTTCACCGTTTTCAATTTCACCATCAGATGCCTTTCTATGAGCGTAATCCAAGACTTGGGCACTTTTTCTTCGACCGGTGTTTCCGGAGACAACCGACACCGTTCTCTCATCGATAAAAGTTGCGTCGCTATCACCCCAATCATTCCAAATAGTGCAAGAATTCGGCTCGCCTGTTTAAGCTGATTATCTTCGATTCGAAAGCCCGTTTTGACCGCCTTATGATAATCCTCTATAAGCCAGCGTCGGCGGTAGATCCTGACGATTCTTAGGGAGTCTTCTTGATTGTTGACAGGAAGATTGGTGAGTAGAGGAGCGGATTGCTCCGCTCCCCCCTCCTCAGAACCAGGACTTGC
Source organism: uncultured bacterium (assembly GCA_963716985.1). GTDB lineage: Bacteria > Chlamydiota > Chlamydiia > Chlamydiales > SM23-39 > JAJZPH01. Next base: position 1,328,547 of record OY970323.1, read on the forward strand.
AGGTTTCCCGCATCCGGCTCCCGAACAGTCCTTTTAGGTTTTGATTACCTTAGGAGTTCCTATGATGCATTTGATTTTCCACTTCATTGGAAAGCCCACTTTTTCCAGAACTTTCTCGAATTTCTCCCAACTCATTTTCTTTCTGCCACCTTTCCTGTTGATCCATTTGAAGATAGCTCTTTCGCATTGGAAGATAAATCCGTTTACCGCTCTAGAGTTGTCGGTCACTGCATGATAGTTGATCCACCCTTTGATGATTGGCAGTATCTGTTGAAACATTATCAAGGTTTTCATGGCTTTATTCTCTTTCAGAAATTTTGATAATCCCTGAAGTTTCGAGTGCTTCCGATCTCCTCTGCTGCGGACTTTTAATCTCCAGAAGTTCCCTTTCTGCGCTTTTTCCCAGAAGAAGGTAAATCCCAGAAATTTGAAAACAGGCAGCTTTTGTTTCTTGGCCGCCATTTCTGCTATTCTTTTCGATCCCGAGGAGTGCAGATGCGACTTGTCTTCGTGAACCGCAAGTCCATATTTCTGCAACCTTTGGGTAAACGCTCTATAGAACCTTTCCGCATCTTCACTGCATTCGAATACAAATACCATATCATCGCAGAAACGAATCGGAAAGATCTTTCCCTTGAGATATGTTCGAATGGATTCTATCCAACTATCCACCACTTCATGTAGGTAGATATTTGATAAAATCGGTGAAGTGACCGATCCCTGTGGGCATCCGACTAAATTCTTTTGCACTACCCCATCGTTTGTGATGGTTTCTGCTTGCAACAGAATATGTATCAGCCTCAGGAATTTTGGATCGTTGATTTTCTTCTGTAGTATAGCCTCCATTTCCATATGTGGAATAGAGTTAAAATACTTCCGAATATCAATCTCCAATAGAGCGCCATCTTTGCACTCGTATACTGCTTGGTGCAAAGCGGTAATAGCATCATGGCAGCTTTTCCCGGGCCTATATCCAAAAGAACTCGGCAGAAAGAGCGGTTCATAGATTTTGTTCAAAATCTCTCCCGCTGCCATCTGCACCAATTTGTCCTCTATGCAGGATATTGCCAGAGGTCTTTTGCCTCCATCTGCTTTGGGTATTTCAACTATCTTTGATGGTTGTGGCGCATATTGCGCCCGATGCACTTTCGCAGCGAGCATTCGGAGATTTTCCTCCAGATTTTTGCCATATGCTTCTTTTGTTATACCATCAATTCCTACAGCTTTAGTTCCATCAAGCTGTGCAAATGCTCTCATCAGCATTTCCTCGTTGATAAGATGTCCCAGATTATTGAACACCAGATCATGATTTCCTGCCGAAAGATCTCCTATACGATCCAGCTTCATTGACACTGTATATCTGTCTTTGCTGTGTACAGACATTGTTTCCACCTTTTCGTTCGTTTCTGTTCTATCCACCCTTTGCTCCCCGATCGTTACTCGGTTCCTCGCTACTATGGTGGACTCCGCCATCCTTATCCCATCTTTGCAGTCTTACGTTCATGGCGCTTGAACCACAAATACTCCCTTCGGAGAGCAATAAGGACTTCCCAAGTTCCGTCACACTTCTCTACAAGCTCGCCAATGCTTAATATCCCGGTGCTTGATGATCGCAGGGTTTCGCCATTTTGACCCGCTTCCCATCTGTTGCCTGCTCCTAATACGAAAGTTTCGGCTTGCACGATATACCTCTCGAGACTTAACGCATTCACCTCACGGTTTTGGCTCGAATGTTTCGCTATCTACGCTTCAGCTCTTTTGTTACCTCCGGAGTTGCAAGATTCGCTACATAATGTGGTGGCTATCCACTTTTTATGCCTGGACTTTCACCAGTAGAAGTGCGCAGCTTCTCTTGGCGCACCGTAACCAATAACCATTCTAACCTGGGCCTATCGGGACACCACACTCGAATATACGTCACTTCTTCACCTGCTGCAGAACACCCATTTCCTGGAGGAAACAGCTTCGCTTTGACCCAAGTTATTTCTAGTGTCACTTCACCACCAAATTCTTCGCCTTTTGCCTTCATATACAGCGCGGATGTGCACTTGGCTGTCTGTTGACGAATCCATGAAAAAAGACGTGTCTTCTCGCCATTAATCTCGACTTTGCGATCATGTCGCGCCCGCACTACATATTTCCACCCAAGCCTGTTTGCATTATTCAGAAAATCATAAATATCATTGGCGCGATCGCCAACGCTCACCCAGTTCTCCTGAGGGCGCCCCATTTTCTCTAACGTCCTCAGCCACACCTCAGATTCCTTCGAATCACTCGCCGATTTTTCTTCGGGCCGCACCCAAGCCTCCTGGTAACCAAGTCCCAAAATTTCGGTTTCTTCAGATTCATGATATTTGGCGACCAGGCATGAGTGAAACATGAGTCCATTTCCGTTACTGTCGGAAGTTGGTCCAAGTCCATGTGTCCATGGATGGGAATTGAACAAAAGTTCTGAGCCATCCTGAATGAACAAGACAGTCTCTTCCGAGAAGCGGGCCTTTTCCAACACCCGATGCCAGTGGGGCTGTTGAAGCGCCTGATGCGTGATTTTGGGATTACTAAAAAAGCGATACGTCGCTTTGAGATCTGCCCAATCTTCAAAGCGTCCCGCTAATGACTTTTCAGGATCTTCTGCGCAGCCTATTGCAATATCAACAGCTCTCTTCTGCAAACGAGGGTCACCTACATCGATCTTGGCAAATTGGTCGTACATCCATTGTTCTTTCATGATACCTGCTCCTTCTTGAAAAACGGAGCACATGATACTAAATTTTAGACTTGTGGGTAAGGATCAGGCCAAGAACCGCATACATCACCGGAAATGCTTGCCAGCGCCGCAAATCCATCCTTTTCGCTCAGGGGCGGCTCACAGGCCAAACCTTAAGACGAAAAGAGACAGGGAAATACTTCCGGGAACAATCAATGCTGTCAACTTAAGGATTCGAGAGCTGCGCTCTCGAGCTCTCCCCAAAGGGCATGCCCTTTGGAAACCCAAAGCTTAGGTTTCCAAAGGACTGCGTCCTTTGGCGGGGGTTTAAGGGGCAGGGCCCCTTATGTTGACAGCATTGCGGGAACAATCAGGATATGATGTGAAAAACAGGGCGCAAGACTCTCTTTTTTCCCATGGACGGAGGAGCATCCCGCTTATTCTCTTTTTTAGGAAAACTCTCTTCCCTTTATAGCAGGATCTCGCCACCGGATAAGGTCGGTCAACGAAAAAGGAGCCTGTTTTTTTGCATATGGGATAAAAAAAAAGTGCCTTGAAATCGAACTTCCAAAGCACTTTTATTGGCGATCATTGAAAAAGCTTATTTTCTGGCTTTGATCCAGCGGGCACCTTTGCTTTTCCAAACAACAGCGGTATAAATCGCTGCCGCTCCGAAGATAAAATAAGCCAATCTAACTACCCATTCTCTTCCAAAAATGTAGTAAATTAGATTAAATTCAAATATCCCCCAAAGACCCCAACAAATGCCGCCAATAATTAGGGCGGACATTACCAATTGATCCATTTTTGTCATATTTACCTCATGGCTAATGGGACTTCCCATGTCTTTATTATTAAACAATGAAATTAATCATTCAATAATAAATTGAATTAATTTAAAAATAGTTAATAATTGGTGAAAAATTTAAATTATATTTGAATTAAATTACATTTAAAAGAATCAGAGGATCGCTTGAAGGCAAAAAAAATGCTTTGAAACAGCGATGTTTCAAAGCATTCACAAACCTTGAACTCCAAGGCCTTATGGTGATTATTTTCTTCGAGGAGCTTCGGCCCAACGAATTCCAATCTTCCTCCAGATCACTGCCATATAAATAGCAGAGGCTCCGAAAAGGAAATAAATAAGCCTATCGACCCATTCTTTTCCAAACAGGTAGAAAACTAAATTGAACTCAAAAACACCCCAAAGACCCCAGTTAACGCCAGCAAAGATCAGCATGGCGAGAATTAATTGATCTAATTTGCTCATGAACGCCTCACTTAAGTGTAATTTACTACAATTATTATTATTAACAGTTAAAATTTTATTTATCAACGATAAACTTTTTTTGTTAAAAAGGCAATGAAGCCTCTTTTGTCATTCAAGTCGCTAAAAATAAGTTGTTTATTTCTTTGCCCGACCGAACCAATTGAGTTGATATACTTTCCACGCAATCGTTGCATAAATGGCTGCCACGGCCAGTAGAAAATAAATAAAACGCTCAAGCCAGATTTGTCCAAAGATATAATGTACGATATTTATATCCCAAATGCCCCACAAACCCCAGTTCAGCCCAGCGATAATGAGCAGAGCTGAAGCTATGATATCTACAATTTTTTTCATATATAAACTCCTCCAATAAAGTAAGGTAATTATCTTACCTAGTCTCAAAAAATGAATTTCATTGCAAGGTTTTTTTTCCAACAAAATGAAAATTCGATTATAATTGCCAAAAAACAGGGAATCCCGATGAACATTCCTCTAGCTGAGCTCCTGCGCCCTCAATCTCTGCATGAAGTCGTCGGACACAAACAACTTCTTACAAATGAAGGGTTTTTAAAAGAATCCATGGAACGGAAAAAACCCCTCTCTCTTCTTCTTCATGGCCCTCCCGGATGCGGAAAGACCACGCTGGCGAAAATCTATGCAAGCTCTTTTCCCCTGCCGTGGATTCAAATCAGCGCTGTTTTTAGCGGAATCGCTGAGATCAAAAAAATCGTTCAGGACGCCAAAGAAAACCCGCTCTTTCAAAGACAGGTGATCCTATTCGTCAATGAAATCCATCGCTTCAATAAAGCACAGCAAGATGCTTTTCTCCCCTATGTGGAAAATGGAACGATCGTCTTGATCGGAGCAACCACTGAAAACCCCTCTTTCGCCCTCAACAATGCTCTATTGTCAAGACTTCGCATCTTAACCCTTTCTCCATTAGAAACGAAAGATTTGGAAACCATTCTTTCTCGATATGAAGAACGCATAGCACCCCTGCCCATGACTCCGGAAGCAAAAGACTTTCTCATTGCGTCCTCTCATGGAGATGCCAGGCACCTTCTTAATATGATCGAAAACGTAGAAGGAAAAAAAGAAACGCTCGATCTTGCAAAAATCACAACGCTCCTTCAAAAAAAAGCGCCTCTCTACGACAAACATGACGATCATCACTACAATCTCATATCTGTTCTTCACAAAGCCGTTCGCAGTTCGGATGCGGATGCGGCCCTCTATTGGCTTGCACGAATGTTCGATGGAGGAGAGGATCCGCTTTTCATCGCAAGACGATTGATCCGCATGGCAAGCGAAGACGTAGGACTTGCCGACCCAAATGCTTTGCATATCGCCCACTTGGCCTGGCAAACCTACCATCTCTTGGGCTCTCCCGAAGGAGAGTTGGCCATTGCACAAGCAGTGCTCTATCTAGCGCTCTCGCCTAAAAGCAATGCTCTCTACATGGCTATGAATACCGCCAAAGAAAGCGCCCAAAAAGATTCCCATCTCCCGCCTCCAAAATTCGCTTTAAATGCGCCCACTTCCTTAATGAAAGAAATGGGCTACTCTGACGGGTATCTTTACGACCATGACACAAAAGATTGCTGTTCGGGACAAAACTACTTTCCGGAAGGGTTGGAGCGCATTTCCTTTTATCGCCCCGTAGACAGAGGCTTTGAAAGAGAATTAAAAAAACGCGTTCACTATTTTGATTCCTTCCGGACAAAATCTAGCGGCTCTCTCCCCTCTTCGGAAAAAGAGATTTAAGGTCGCCCTCAAAAGAAAAAAGCTTTTGTTTTTCTTTCGGCTGCTCCATTGAAGACTTTTCCTTGCCCTGGTAAATGCCATGTTTCGAAATGAAAACCTTCAACTGGCCCGCCTCATCCATGACCATCATGCCGCTGGGCTTCCCGCCATGAATTAAAACACCCTCTTCCCCACTCTCTCCGGCCACTAACAGGTGAGGCACTTTTTCCAAAAGACCAAACACGGCTCCGGGAAGATCGCTCTGGTCATAAAAGGCAAGACCGGGTTTGTCTCCCCCGCGCAGAATAGCCGAGACCATTCCATTCGACTTTGCGAGTCCGAATCCACAACCGCCTTCTTGAAATAAAGACCAAGAACCGACAACGGCTTCTTGCGGAGTTTTCAAATAAATTGCAGGAAGAGTTCCCCCTTTGATCTCCAAACGATTGGCGTTATGCTCGTCATTGAGTAAAATTTGTGCCTCTTCGTGAGCATTCACCAAAAGAGAAGCCAAGGGAACTCCCTGCTCATTGCATAGGGCAACCATAGGCTCTTTCCCGCCTTTCAGCGAAAGCGTGACATTTCCCGACTCGTCCAAAAAGCGAATTTGCGCTTTTCCGTCAAAAAAACCAATTTCGATTTTCTCTTTTTGATCCGCAGAAAGGATGCTCATTTTTTCCGCTTCTATGCGAGAAGGGCTATTCTCATTGAGGCCCATCAGAACAAGCCCGACAAAGAGGGCCATATTCACGATGGGAAAAACATTGCGCGCGGCGACGCTCCAAAAATTTTTCATAAAAAACTTCCTTTTCCTTTTATCAAAACATTTCTCTACATTATACTATTGCCAACTTAAGTCAATATTTCTTAAGTTTTTTCAACAAGATCGATTGGAACGCAATAGAAAAATCTTCAGCCATAAAATCTTTGCACATTAATTTCGCTTCCAAGGATAATTAAGAAAAAGGGATTTTTTTCGTGAATTCTTCAAACGACCTTATTTCTAATCGCAAGGCGTTTCATGATTATGAAATCTTAGAAGCCTTTGAGGCCGGCATGGTCTTGCTTGGAACGGAAGTAAAATCCTTGAAAGGGCATGAGGGATCTTTGCAAGACGCATACGTCATCGCACGAGGGGGCGAACTTTTCCTCTTGAATGCCAGCATCCCTCCTTATCGTCTAGGAACGCATGAAAACCATGAAGAAAGAAGAGAGCGTAAGTTACTCATGCATTCTTACGAAATTGAAAAGATTAAAAAACTTACCCAGGAAAAAGGGATGACCATTGTCCCTTTAGCCATTTATCTCAAAAAGGGAAGAATCAAGATTCGCATTGCGGTCGCAAAAGGAAAAAAAAGCTACGATAAGCGCGCCGCCCTCAAGGAAAAGGCAGAGAAGAAAGAAATCAGCAAAATCTATCGTTAAATCCTTGACAGCTCGCAAAAGAATCTTCTATCGTTGTAAAATAATTGCGATTCAATTTTTCAAGGGATGGGTTTATGAAAATTGTAATTTCCAAAACAGATCTTATCGCCCTATGTAGCAAACTGCAAAGCATTGTCGCCAACAAGCCTGCGATTCCCATCCTTGCCAATGTTCTTCTAGAAGCCTATGACGACCAGCTTGTTTTGAGTGCAACAGACCTCACAACCAGCATGCGCTCCTACTGCAGCGCCAAGGTAATCGAAGAAGGGGCAATTGCCCTTCCCGCCAGACGATTTTTTCAATTGGTCCGCGAATTGACAACATCCCAAATCAAAATCAGCGCCTCTTCTTTCGATTTCGCTGAAATCACATCGGGAAGCTCTTCCTTTAAAATTCACGGAATGAACAAAAATGAATTTCCAACCCTTCCCAATCTCACCGGAGCTCTGCAGTTCTCCATTTCTCCTAGTCTTTTAAAGGAACTTCTGGCGCGATCTTCTTTTTCCGTCTCACGCGAAGAAAACCGCTATTTCCTCAACGGCATACTTTTGCAGATTGCCAATCAAACGGCCACCTTCATTGGAACCGATGGAAAGCGTTTGGCAAAGACCTGGACCAAAATCTCTTCCGATGCCTCCTTTCAAGGAGCTTATATCATTCCGCTCAAAGCCGTCGAAGAGATGGGAAAGATGCTCGAAGAATCTGAAAAAGAAGCAACTCTTAGTTTAACCCACGACAAGGTCTTCCTGGAATATAACAACACTCTTCTGATCACAAAGCTTTTAACGGGCCAATATCCCGATGTGGAGAGGGCCATTCCCCCAAATCCCGCCCTTTCGCTGACGTTGCATCGAGAAGAGCTGATGGTTCTTTTGCGGCAGGTCTCGCTCTTCACCTCTGAGACCAGCGCTTCGATCCGCTTTATTTTTACCAATGGGCAGCTCCAGCTCAATGCAGCCAGCAACGAAATTGGCGAAGGAAATGTCATTATGCCCGTCGATTACGCAGGTGAAAAATTAGAAATTGCGTTCAACCCCCACTATTTCCTCGACATCTTGCGCCACAGCAAAGATGAAACCGTTCGATTTTCCTTCACCGACTCTTATACCCCAGGCCTTCTTTCCGACGCCTCCTCTGCCCTTTTCGCCATTATGCCGATGAGGCTGATGGATCCATCTCCAACCGGCAGTGAGCATGATATTAAAAAACCTGCTTTTGCATAATTTTCGCAATTATGAGCAGCTAAGCGTCTCCTTTCATCCTCGCATCAATGCTTTTTGCGGAGGAAACGGACAGGGGAAAACAAATCTTCTCGAAGCCATTTATCTTCTCAGCACCGGAAGATCTTTTCGAAGCAGCCATTTGCAAGAGCTCATTTCTAAAAGCAAAAACTTTTTCTATATTGAAGCTGAAGTCCATAAAGATGGCTTGGATCAAATACTTTCTCTTTACTACGATGGCAAGGAAAAAAAAATTTGCCACCAAAAAAATCTGTGCAGCAGTTTTTCTTCTCTTCTGGGCCTCCTGCCCTCTATCCTTCATGCACCTGATGATCGCGACCTTCTCTCGGGAGCTCCTTCGATCCGCCGCCGCTTTTTAAACATCCACTTAAGCCAAGAGGATCCACTCTATACCCATCACCTCTTTCGCTTTGCATCTGCGCTCAAACAGAGAAACTTTCTTTTGAAAACAAAAAACACCAAGACAATCTCTCCTTGGGAAGAAGAGCTGGCCATTTCTGCTATTTACCTCATGGAAAAAAGAAGCCGTCTGCTCCAAGAGCTGGACGGATTTCTTCCGACCTATCTCTCTCTGCTTGCCCAAGACGAAGAGATCTCTCTTCGCTATCTCCCCTCTTTTTCCCAAGATCCTCCGCTTTTTGAAAACTACTTAAAACTCTTAGAGAAAAACCGGGCTAAAGAACTTTATTTTGGCGCCACACTCATCGGACCCCATCGCGATGATTGGATGCTCGCCTTTCAACAAAAACAAGCCTCTACCTATGCAAGCGAGGGGCAAAAAAAATCCTTTCTTCTCGCGCTGCGTTTGTCCGAATGGAAACGTCTTTCGCAAAAATTGGGAGAACCTATCTTGATGAATCTAGACGATGCGGCCATTCACTTAGACGCCGTAAGACAATCTCTTTTAAAGCCCCTTCTGTCCCAGTTGGCCCAAGTCTTTTTTACCTCTCCCAGTCCCCTATTCGAAGAAAAGGATCTCTTGCAAACCTACTTCATTGAAAAGGGAACGATTCGCAGGGCCTAATTCTTTTTCTTAAAAAAACCAAGGGCCGTTTTTAAAGAAGATCTTCCATCAGCTCGAAGTAGCCATCTGCCAAAGGAAAAGGAGGCGCCGCGGGAGGCTCTCTTCTCGAGCGAAACGCTTCCGTCATCTCTTGGGATAGTTTTTTTCCAAGCTGAACGCCCTCTTGGTCAAAGGAGTTAATGCCCCAAATGAATCCTTGAAATGCAATTTTATGTTCAAAATAGGAAAGAAGCGCTCCCATACGATAGGAGTCTAGCATTTCGGTCAAAAGAAGGTGGCTCGGACGATTTCCTAAAAAGAGCCGGTTGGGGTTTTCGCTCTTTTGACCCACTGCAAGCGCAATCATTTGAGCAAAGAGATTGGACAGAAGTTTTTCTTGCGAAAAGGTTCCTTTCTGCAACAAATCATCCCCATATTGACTTTTGATCGACCCGATGAACGCAAGAGGAACGACTTCGCACCCCTGATGGAGAAATTGGAAAAAAGAGTGCTGGCTGTCGGTTCCGACATCTCCAAAGAGAATTTCGCCTGCTGCAAAATCCAAAAGCCTCCCTTTTTTATCGATCTGCTTGCCATTGGACTCCATATCAAGCTGCTGTAAATGGGCAGGCAGATAGCGAAGTGCGTGCACATAGGGAATCACCCCGATGGCCGCATGGTGCAAAAAATTGCGATTCCATATGCCAAGCAGAGCTCCCATCAGAGGAAGATTTTCCACGTCCGAAGAAGATCTTGCCACCCGGTCCATCATTTGCGCTCCCTCTAAGAGCTCCCAATAAATATCAAAACCCAAAGACAAACTCAGCAAAACACCTCCAACCATCGAAGTGGCTGAATATCTCCCGCCGATGAAATCCCAAATGGTAAAAATGGCATGGTAGCGCGAGGGATTGTCCATCGGACTATTTTTTCCCGTAATCGCAAGAAAATGATCTCTCGAATCCAGCCCTTCTTTCTCAAAAGCCGTTCGTATTCTTTCTTCATTTACCAATGTCTCTAAAGTCGTGCCCGATTTGGAAACTGAGATGAAGAGAGATTGGGACAAATGCACGCATTGCAGAACTCTTGCCGCACAATCGGGATCGATATTGGACAAAAAATGAACGCGTACGGTCTTTTTTTGATAGACGCAAAGTGCCTCATAGATTGCCTTTGGGCCAAGAGAAGATCCCCCAATTCCGATTTGAATGATGTCGGTAATTTCCCTCTCTTCTACGCTCTCTACATACCTTTCTAGCTTTTCTACCTCTTTATAAGCCTCCCTGCGGGCAAAATCAGCTTCTGCGGAGGTCAGAGGATCTTTAAAAAAATCACGCGTGGCCGTATGCAATGCAGCCCTTTTTTCACTCTCGCAGCCCTCGACTTGATTGACGATTTTTCCTTCCTGCATCGACACCATAGAGTCCAAAGCCCTTGTCTCTATCGCCAAATCCAAAAGAGCCTCTACTATCTGTTCATCGACCCTCTCGGTTGCATAGGAAAGCTTCCATCCGGCATTCCGGGCCTGCATCCGTTCAATACGCCCTTGGGTCATCTGCGTCGTTAAATCAGGAGGTTTTTGGCTCAACGCCCGAAGTTCGTTGAAACTTTTGCACTTGGAAAACATAGAAGCTCCTTATGATAGGATCAATGTACTCCTACAATGACACAAAAATTTCTTCTATACAAGAGTGGTTTTCCTTGCGACTTTTTGATTGATCAAAAGAACTGTTTGGGGCTAACATAGATTTGTTTTTTATGCGGGGCATAGCGCAGTTTGGCTAGCGCGGCTGGTTTGGGACCAGTAGGTCGGGGGTTCAAATCCCTCTGCCCCGATACTTTTAGGACCTCTCTTTTTTCAATTCCTTTAGCAAGTTATAAAGAATTTTTTTCTGAACGTCAGAGATATTGGGATCTTTCAAAGCCTTCGCTCCCTCTTTGACACTTTCTAGAAAAAAATCTCGCTGCAGCCGGTCATAATGGTTTTCAAATTCTTTTTGCGTCACGAAGGTGGTTTTTTCTCTCTCCACCCTTTGCAACTTAAGAAAAAGATGGGAAAGGACCTCTCTTGAAAAGGGGAGCAACATCTCTTCATATTCCTTTTCATGCTCCGACCATGTGGCAATGATTTGATCATCTGCAAGAAAATCAAAACCATCCAGCTCCTGCAAAAGCGCACTTTCTTCTTTTTCCCTAGCGGGAAGAAGGGACATGAGTCCCAGACGGGTTTCCATCCACACCTCATCATCTTCCTCTCTCTGACGCTCCATTCTCTCCCTTTCTCTTCGTGCACGTGCTCGTGCCTCGGCATCGGTCTGGTATACTGCGACAAAAACCAACAGCCTCGGGTCGAGGGCTCTGGCATCTTGAATATCAACAGTCCAAGCATCGCGAAAAAACCGAAGCCAAGGTCGATGGATGGTCGCAATCTCCTTTTTTTCGCTAGGATCGCTAATGACAAACTTGGTGCCCCAAAAATCCATACGGGCAATTGCAACCAGCCGATTATCGGCATCAAAAATGCGATACTTGGCAGGCGATATCCAGGTAAAAAGCACCTCTTCAATCCAACCGATTTCTTTCTCATGAGCATCAAATACATGAGCCACCGTACCAAAGGAAAAGAATTCTGCAATGGCCCGTGCGATCTTTTCTTCTTTTGGGCCCTGATAATCAAAAGCCGTCGTCAGACTAAAAAGCCTCTTGGTGACCGAGCCGAGTTTTTTTGTATCTGTTTCAAGATCGAAAGTTTCTAATAGAGAAATGATCCTCTCGGTAATGTAAAAACTTAAAGGAAGATCCTCGCCGGAATCGGCAACAAGAGGGCTGCAGACCGAAGATGTGGCCCATATCGCTCCAACTAGAAATTTCTTCATGCATGTACCCTCCTCTCAAAACTCGTGGTGGATCGATTCGAAAAATTCCACACATTTCCTTAAAGCTTACGAAAAAACGATAGCACAAAAGAGAGTTCCAAAAAAGGATTTGATGCTTTTGGAAAAAGGACTCCTGACAAAAATCAGAGAAAAAGACTCGCGCAAAAACGATCAGACAGAAAACCGGACTTAAAGCGCGTAGGTCAGATCGTTTTAACAAACTGCATATATCGAATGAACTTGCCTTTGTCTCTCCAAAGTCTTTCAAAAAAGGAAGATCCATAGGCGGGCCAATCCGTTATATAATAAGGCGCTGGAAATGATGACTGAAATGCCGCACATGCGCACATCTCTTGGGCGCTCAGCTCGCAATAACCCGGATCGTCCGTCACAAGGGTTGCTGTCCCCCCTATTTTCAATACCCGGGAAAGCTCATTTACGAACTTTTTTTGGATCAGGCGATGCTTACCATGGCGGCGTTTGGGCCAGGGGTCTGGAAAATTGACAAAAATTTCAGAAACGCTTTGATCGGGAAGATAGTGGAGCGTAAAGGTAAGGGCTTCCGCATAGACAACAAGAAGATTTTCCAGATTCATTTTGGACATCTTCTGCCAAATCTTACGCGCTCGCATCCATTTTTTCTCTACCGCGACCCAAAAAATGGAAGGATCTTTCAGAGATCTCTCCAAAATCCACTGTCCGTTGCCGCTACAATATTCAATCGCTACTTTTTTATCCGCAGGGAGGAGGGGGAACTGCTCAAAATGCTCCCTATCGTGCTGGGGAATATAGAAAAGACGGTCCTGAAGAAAGGGCCTATTCTCTTGCCTTAAGTAAGAAATTGTCAAATGAGACATAAGCAAATTTTTCAAAAGAACCTTGAACAATTCTACCCCAAAATGTAATTTTCAGATAATCAAATGAAAACTGGAGAAGAAAGAACATGAAACATCTCGTCAAAAAACTTTTAGCACTCTTCTGCCCTTTATTTTTTTTATGTCTTCCTCTTCATCTATACAGTGAAGATGCAAAAGAGATAGGAATTGAAAAGTCGGGCATTTTTCAAGAGGCAAAAGCTCCTCTGAACGGAAAAACAATGATCAGCGCCCCGGAAGAATCGTCCCATGGCCTTTCTTCCCTCAACCTCAAAGAAATTTTTTCAGCCGCTCCCGTAATTTATACCGCACTCCTCCTTCTTTCCATCATCTCCTTCAGTCTTTGGTCCTATACACTTTTGACCTTTCGGGGAAAAGATGCCCTGCTCGGAAAAAGCGGAGAAGATCTTAAAAAGCTACTTCTGGAAAAAAAATACGATGCAGCGCTTGCTTTTTGCAATGCGCAAAAAAAATCGATCATCGCAAGACTTCTCCTGACAGCAATCTCTTCCCGCCACCATGGAGCCCAGTTTGCCGTCGAAGCAATGAAGGCTGAAGGAAAGCGGGTCACTTCCGGCACCTGGCAAAAGATTTCTCTTCTCAATGACATCGTCATCGTATCTCCCATGCTCGGGCTTTTAGGAACCGTTCTGGGCATGTTCTATGCATTCTACGATCTGAACAGATCCGCAGAAACTCTTTCCACTCTCTTTGACGGGCTGGGTATTGCAGTAGGATCCACAGTCGCCGGACTCATCGTAGCGATTCTCTCCATGCTTTTTGCGACAACTCTCAAATATCGAACAATGAAGGCGCTTTCAACAATCGAAAATGAAGCCATCTCTTTGAGCCATCCCATCTTTTCCAAAGACAACCTTTGAGGTGAATGTATGGATCTTGATCTTATCCCCGATGACAAGTTAAAGATAGCGCCCGCATTTTCACCAGCTCCCATGCTCGACTTTTTCTTCCTCATGCTTGCCTTCTTCGCAACTTTGGCCGTCACTCGGATTACCCTCTTTGACACGCAGCTCGATCTCGTGCAGCTTGCCAAAGAACCTAACGCGGCCCAAGTCTTTCCCTCATCGGAAAATATTCATGTCAACATCGGCATTTCAGAAGGAGGCGATTATCGTTGGATTACCGACATTCACGACTATCCCATGGAGACAGCAGAAAAAATACAAAAAGAGCTGCTCTATCAGTATAGCATTGGAGTTTTGCCGGCAGAGAAATCCAAAACCCAAGTGCTCTTGCACGTCGATCGAAAAGCCCCTTGGGAAAAAATTGCCAAACTGATCTTTTCCGTCCGAGAAATCGGATTCGATGCTTTTCCTGTTTATCAACCAGACGGTGGGTCATGAAAGAGAGCCTTCTCTCTATTCTTCGAAATAAAAAATGCAATCTTTCTTCTTTCCGAAAAGCCTCCGACCAGCTCTCTTTTCTCATCGCAGCGGACGGAGCCTCGATGGTCAAAGAAAAACCGATCTCCCTCCAAACGCCTCTCTCTTCCTGCAAGGGCAGATGCGTTGCAGAAAAAATCGTTTTGATTCCCATTTTGCGCTCCGGAATTGCGCTTCTTCCCGCTTTCCTCTATTTCTTTCCCGATGCCACAGTGGGTTTTCTCGGTCTGCGGCGGGAGGAGAAGACCGCAGAGCCTATCCTCTACTATGAAAAACTCCCCCCCCTCTCTTCTCAAGATCTCATCTTTCTATTAGACCCCATGCTTGCAACCGGAGGAAGCTCTCTTCTGGCCATTGAAAAAATTCTCAAAAAAGGCGGAAGAGAAGATCAAATCCATCTGACAGGAATTATTGGTTCTGTCCCCGGCGTTCATGAAATCAAAGCACGCCATTCTAAGGTGCATATTCATCTTGCCGCCATCGACAAAAAGATCAATAAAGAGAAATTCATTGTCCCGGGCCTTGGTGATTTTGGAGATCGCTATTTCGGAACACCCTGACCGCAGGGCTTTTTCAGCCCATCAAAAACACGAATTTATCGACATTGATCTGCTGCTTTTAGCGGGAACTATACTGGACATCTTCTTGACGAAAACCAAACTTGTGCCTAAATTTAAATCTATCTTAAGCCCAGATGGTGAAATTGGTAGACACGCCAGATTTAGGTTCTGGTACCGCAAGGTGTGTAGGTTCGAGTCCTATTCTGGGCACATCTCCGGAGACATTTTCAGAAAGGAAGACGTCTCCGTATTTTTCTTTTTCTAAGTTATTGGATTTCTGCAAGATAATGGCAAGCGCTGGATTCAACTGGAGTTTGGACTAATTTCTGGGACCAGGAGGCGCAGAAATCAGTCTAAATTAAACGTCATCTCCTATGATTAACCTGCAGAACAAGAGCAACAAAGGATGTTGCAGTCGAATTATCTGGGGGTTTGAGATTTTTGGACAATTTTCTCAAACCCCCGAATAAATCAAGCAATATGGTTTTCCGACAGAAATCGCTATAGAGCACAAATCAAGATTTGAACTGATTTTGTACCAGATTCAGACGCGAAATTAGTCCAAACTCCAGAGTGATATAAACCAGAGCATACAGCATCAAGAAAACCAACAACTTAAAGAAGCTTTAATTCTGCTCATTTAATCCAATATTGACCAGTCTTTCCTGACCAAGTGCGTAAAATTTGCGTAATTTGTTGACATATGTCAAAAACTTCGTTATTATCAAGATTTGATAAGGAAAATGGCATGTCTCATTGGACTGTGGCCTTTTCTAAAGATGCGAGAAAGCAATATAAGAAACTCGAACGTAGCGGATCCAAAATCCTTGACGTAATTGACTTTTTGGCCCTCGATCTCCAGAAAAATGGACCATATCTACCTTCATGGCCTCATTATAAGCCATTAGGGAAAGATCTTTTTCATTGTCATCTTCGCAAAGGACATCCTACATATGTCGCTTGCTGGAAGATTATAGGCAAACAAATGAGACAAATTGAGGTATATTATGTCGGCTCACATGAAAATGCACCATATTAAAGATGGTCTAGCTTATAAAGTTATCATCGAAATGCCAGGAAGAACAAAGAGACTTTCCTTTGTGCCAGAAAAATATCTGCACAAACTCGAAGCATTCTTGGAAAAGTATGGGCAATCCGAATCGACTTCATGGGAAGAACTCGCCAGCAAACGCATTGCCAAATTTAAGAAGCAGGGCTTGGTGCTTAGAGGCGCTCGCCAGAGAGAAGGTCTCTCTCAAAAAGCATTGGCCAAAAAAAGCGGCATCAATCAAGAAAATATCTCTAAACTAGAAAATGGTCAAAGACCTATTGGCGAAAAAGTAGCTAAAAAATTGGCAAAAGCTCTACGAATCGATTGCGAGCTCTTACTTCATGCGATATAATCCCCTCAACTGGAGCTTCTATTTTTGGGCGGGTCAGTTCAATCAAAAAAACCCACCCAAAGACAATAAGAAACTCTTCAGATATTTTCCTTCTTTATGAAACAGACTGATCGGATGATCATAGGCCAAGTGATGGGAGGAAAGAATTTTCACTTGTCTTTTCGCCTCTTTTGCTGCTCGAAATATTAAGGAAAGAAAATTCTCTTCCGAAACGTGATAGGAGCAGCTGCAAGTCAATAAAAGGCTGCCCTCGGGCATTTTTTTAAAAGCAAGGCTATGAAGCTCTCGATACCCTCTAATTGCAGAAGAGAGATCTTCGCGTTTTTTTGCAAAAGCCGGAGGATCTAAGATGAGAAGATCGTAATCCAGAGGTTTTTCTCTGAGAAAATCAAACACATCCTGGCAATAGAACCCATGACCGTCCGGAGACAGTTGATTGAACGAAAAGTTCTTCTTGGCAAGAGTTAGCGCCTTTTCTGAAATCTCGATCGAATCCACTTTTTTTGCGCCTCCCGCAGCAGCAGAAACGGAAAAAGCTCCGGTATAGGCAAAGGCATTTAAAACTCGTTTTTGAAAAGCAATATCCTTGATCGCAAAGCGCATCTCTCTCTGATCGAGGAAAAAACCCGTTTTTTGGCCTTGAGGGATTTTCACAAGATAGCGCAAACCCTTTTCCAAAATTTCGATTTCGTCGGGAACATCTCCCCACAAAATCCCCTCTTTTCTCTCTAATCCTTCCAAATCCCGAACGGACAGATCGGACTTTTCATAGATGCCTTCGATCCGAGGAAGCTTTTCTCTGAGAGTTTCAAGAAGATATTCTTTCAACCTGTCCATACCGAAGGTGGTGACCTGCAAAACAAGAACTTTTCCGTAAAGATCCACGATCAAGCCGGGCAGGAAATCCCCTTCTCCATGAATCAAACGATAACTATTGGTCTCTTGCCCTGAAAAAAGACCTTCTCGTAAAGAGATCGCTCTAGAAATGGCATTCCTGATAGCAAGATAGGGATCCTCGCTGCCAAAGCTGACCATCCGCCCAATCAAAGAACATTTTTCATTAAAATACCCCCAACCCAGCATCTCTCCTTCATGGGTAAAAACCGGAAGCAGATCTCCCTGTCTGCAGGGGGGAAAAGAAGCAATGGCGCCAGAAAAAATCCAGGGATGAAAATTGCGAACGAACGCATCTTTTTTGGGCTTTAGAATCACCTTGGCTTGCATGGAAAAACTCGCGGCTTTTGGTCGCAGAATTATATCTTATGGAGCGTCAAAATAGCAAATATTCCAAAGCAGAAGATCGCAAGACCCGATATCCGGTTGATCCAAAAAATCACTTTTTGGGAAAAACTTCCTTTAAAATGGGTCAAACTCTCCGCCAGCAAAAACCACCAAAGAGAAGATCCCACAAAAATTCCAAGCCCGAGAGCGGATCCTTTCATAACCTCCCTCCATTCCAAAGTGAGACCAAATCCCGCAAAAACAACTAGGTAGGAAAGAAGCGAGAGCGGATTGGAAAGAGCAAACAAAAAACTTGTTGAAAAATCAAAAAATAACTTGTGGTCATGGAAATGATTGTTTGCCTTTGGAGGCTTATGAAGGAAGATCAAAGCGCCCAAGTAGATCAAAAAGATGCCTCCCGTCAACTTGAGCCAATATTGAATCTGAATCAAAAAATCCAAGAACAACGGGATCATGAGCGCCGCGCCAATGGCACATAAAGAATAGGCAATAGCAGCGCCAAGTCCGGAGACAAGTCCCGAAGAAAACCCCCGCCTCATCGTTCGATAGGCGCATAACATGCTAATCGGTCCGATCGGCGCGGTTAAAGAAAAGCCAATGAGCAGCCCTTTTAAGAAAAGCATTCTTCCTCCCTGTTTTTTTCTCATAACAGGAGGGGAATTAGGAGGCAAGAAACAAAAACATAAGAATTGTTAAAAATTCCGTCCGATTCTTTCCCTCTCTCGATCCATCTCTTTTTTTTTGCAATGGGTTTCTGAAAGGGGTGGCGGCAGTATCTCCAAAGAAAAGCTAAAAGAAGTTTTTTCAAAAACCTTATCTTCGAAAGATCCAAAAAAAAAGATTGAGCAGCAGGGTGAAAAGAGCGCTCAAGAGCAAGCAGGTAGCAAGTGGAAAGCGAACATAGGCCCCCTCTTTTTTCCACGCAAGATCTCCAGGGAGTCTTCCCAAAGGAAACCCCATTTTCTGTCCAAAATAGATCAAGAGGCCAAGAACAACAAAAGCAAGTCCCACGAAAATCAATAGTTTCGCAATGTTCACCAAAAACCCCCTTTCTTCGAAACTTGAAAGAACAACCATTCTACTTAAGCATGAAAATGAATTCCATCTTTTGCAATTGACCGCAAAAAGAAGAAATTGTTACAATTTCCCCCAAATTAACCCTCGAAGGAGATTTTTTCATGAAACAGAGAGGAACGGTCAAATGGTTCGACGAACGCAAAGGATATGGCTTTATCATTCCCGATGGAGAGAAAAAAGATATTTTTGTCCACAACACGAACATAGAAAACGCAAACCGCATTCTGGAGCCCGGCGAAGTTGTAGAGTTTGAAGTAGCGAATGGAAAAAAAGGTCCGGAAGCCATCAAAGTTCGTTCGATTACCGAAGGCTAAGAAATCTCTTCTCGAAAAGATTTTGCAGCAATTTTTTTAAGGCCGCTTGTTATAAGCGGCCTTTCTTATTTTGGAAAAAAACATGTGCCGGTTTTTTTCCAAATCCAAGGCACTGCGCATCCAATCCATAGCCCGAAAACTAGATTGATCGATGCCTGAAAAAAGTGGTGTCCCTCGAGGAGAGGATGCAACAGAAAAAATAAAAGAAATAGGCCCGCGATGCCGATCAAAGCACGAAGAGCGCCCTCCTTTTTATTCTTAGGATCAACGAGAAGATGCCAACGAGAAGCTAGGTAAAGAGATACCACGATGCCAAGCGAGGCGCCCGACAAAAGATAGACGGTATCGTTTCGAATAAGGAGAGATGGAATCGTGGAAACGATCGCCCCCCAGATAAAAAGCTCATTCCAAGATTTTTTCTTCGCCCATCTCTCGATCCAAGGATCCTTCTGATAGAAAAGGATCAGTAAAAAAAGGCCGACCAGCCAACCGCCCAGGACATCCATAGGGAAATGAACTCCTAAATAAATTCTAGAGAGGCTCACCCAAAAAAAGAAATTGATCGCAGCAAATCTTGTCCAAAACCCCTTTTTCCATTCTTTGAGGATCAGGCCCGCAAGCAGAATTGCTGTTTGCGCTCCCCCGCTTGGAAAGCTATATCCCGGCACATAGACCAAAGCCACGCTTGGGTCCAAGAAAAAGGGCCGAGGCGTTGTGAAAAGCATCTTTAAACCAAGATTCAACAAGCTGCTCGCGATGAAAAGATAAAACAAACGAACGCCCCATTTCCACTGCACTCCGAGCCAAATCAGCGGTATGAGGACAAAGAAAAATTCCTGCCGATCAAAAATATTTAAAAAGATAAACCATTGATCAAGAATTGGTGTTCTGAAATTGTGGAGAAAATAGATCCAATCAAGCTGCCAGTGCATAAAAAATTCCGTTTCCTTCCATTCGTAGATGGTTGATTCTCTTGAATCAATCTTTTCCTTGCATCCGTTTTTTGCGATACGACTTGGAGCTAATAAGCGATATGATTAAAGCAGTATCTGAGATTTCACTCACTTTTTATCAAAATACTTTTTCAAGATCGCCGGAATCTGTTCGGGAGTTACCTGAGGATAGACATCTTCTCCTACTTTGATCACAGGAGCTAAAGCGCACATGCCCAAACAGCGTGTGGACTCGAGGGTAAAGAGGCCATCGTTAGTCGTTTCGCCAAAATCAATTCCAAGCTCTTCTTTGAGCTTCTTAGCAACATTGTCAGCTCCTCGTACGTGGCAAGCCGTCCCCGTGCAAACGCTGATGATAAAACGGCCGATCGTCTTCAATCGGAACAGATGATAAAACGTAGCTACTCCGAACACTTTGGATGTTGGGATTTGCATCACTTGCGCAATCGCATCGAGCCTCTCTTTGCTCAGATAGCCAAAATGCAGCTGAGTCTTCTGCAATACGGCAATCAGCTGGCTCTCCGGATGGGGCTCCTTTTTGCATTTTTCAATGAAGGCTAAAACATCTTGAGGAAGTTCTTTTTTACTTTTCTCGAGAACATCATCTTGGATTGCAGGTTTTTTGCTCATCGGATCCCCTTGGGAAATTTTTGATGGTAATGGGTATGGAGAAGTTTATGGGCCATCGCGCTTCCGGGCTCCTTGAGAAACTCTTTATAAAGCTTCTGAATTGCGGGATTGTCATGAGAAGTGCGCAGCTTTTTCCCTTTGTCGATCGAATAAAGCGCTTCGGCACGTTTGGCAAAAAGCTTGGGATCGAGAGTCGTATATCCCTTGGATGGATAGGGCTGCCCCCCTCCCCCGATACAGCCTCCGGGACAAGCCATGATCTCGATCACGTGAAACTCTTTTTCTCCCGACAGCACTTTATCCAGCAGAGTTTTAGCGTTGACAAGGCCGTTGGCAACTCCAATGCTTAAGGTAACATCTCCGATCGTCAAACTTTTCTCACGAAGACCCTCAACCGCCCGAACTTCCTTAAATTCAATGTTCGTCAGGACTTTTCCCGTAATTTCTTCCGCTGCAGTACGAAGGGCGGCTTCCATCACTCCCCCCGTGGTGCCGAAAATCACCCCGGCTCCGGAAACCTCTCCCCAAGGCGAATCGAATTCGCTATCGGAAAGGTGGGCAAAATCGATTCCATAGTTTTTGATCATCCATCCCAGCTCCCTCGTTGTAAGAACGGCATCGGTAAGCTTCATATCGTCGATCGTATGCTCGGGACGATCCATCTCAAATTTTTTCGCCACGCAGGGCATGATAGCAACGACAAAAATATCATGAGGGTTTTTCCCCATCTTCTCTGCATAATAGGTCTTGATCAGCGCCGACATCATGCTCATCGGAGAACGGCAGCTCGATGCATGCGGAATGAGTTCCGGATAGAATTTTTCCATAAAATTGACCCAACCCGGCGAGCAGGAAGTGATCAGAGGAAGCCTTTCTTTCTTTTTAATTCTGTTCAAAAGCTCATGGGCCTCTTCCATGATGGTCAAATCGGCCGTATAGGAAGTATCAAAAATGGGGTGAAACCCTAATAATTTCAAAGCCGTTACCATCTTCCCGGTACAGGGAGTTCCGGGATCAAATCCAAAATCCTCTCCAATCGCAGCGCGAATGGACGGAGCTACCTGCACGACAACGTGTTTGCTCGGATCCGCAAGCGCGGCCCATACGGCATCGGTGTGCCTCTTTTCCTGAAAAGATGCGGTTGGGCATGCATTAATGCACTGCCCGCATTGAATGCACACCGAATCATCCATGTTCGCCCCATAAGCAGGAGTGACGACCGTATGAAAGCCCCGATAGTGCTGGCTCAAATTATTCACCCCTTGCACCTCGCTGCAAACACGAACGCAGCGGCGGCAAAGCACGCACTTGTTGGCATCGCGCACAACGGATTTACTCGAACTCTCAATGGGATACTGCTTGCGCTTCCCCTCAAAAAGTCTCTCGCGAACTCCATATTCGTAGGCAAGATTCTGCAGCTCGCAATGGCCATCTCTTTCGCAGGTTTGGCAATCCTTGGGGTGGTTGTCTAAAAGCAGCTCAATGATATCCCTGCGGGCTTGGCGAATTTCCGGGGAATTGGTCAGCACAACCATCCCCTCTTCTGCAAGAGCGCTGCAAGAGGTCACAAAATATTCGACTCCCGTGACCTTCACGATACAGATCCTGCAAGAACCCTCCAAACTCAGACGAGGGTGGAAGCAAAGCCGAGGAATATGGATCCCGATTTGCTGCGCCACTTGCATGATCGTAGTTCCCGTCGGAACTTTCACCTGATTCTCATTGATAGTTAAGGTAATTTCTTTTTTTTCCGCCATGGCCTTGCCTCTTAGAGTTTTTTAACGGCATTGAAGCGACACACTTCAAAACATTTGCCGCACTGGATGCAGCGCGTTTGATCGATCAGGTGCGTCTTTTTTCTTTCTCCTGATATACAAGCGACAGGACAATTTTTTGCACACATCATACAACCCACGCATTTCTCGGGATCAATTTCATAGTGGATCAGATGCTGGCATTTTTTCGCAGGACATGTTTTTTTAACCACATGCGCTACATATTCGTCGCGAAAATATTTAAGAGTGCTCAAAATCGGGTTGCACGCAGATCTTCCAAGTCCGCAAAGGGATGCCTTTTTCATGAGAAGCGCCAAGCGTTCCAGCTTTTCGATATCTTCCAAAGTTCCTTTTCCTGCGATGATGCGATCCAAAATTTCTAAAATACGAACCGTTCCTTCTCTGCAGGGAGTACATTTGCCGCAAGATTCATCTTGGCAAAATTCCATAAAGAAACGCGCCACCTGAACCATGCAATCGTCTTCATCTAAGACGATAAGGCCGCCGCTTCCCATGATCGATCCCACTGCAGCAAGTTTTTCATAATCCACAACCGTATGCATCAAAGATGCGGGAATACACCCGCCGGCAGGGCCTCCTGTTTGAACGGCCTTCAGTTTTTTCCCCGAAACCGTTCCTCCTCCAATGTCAAAGACAATTTCATTGAGCGTCGCTCCCATGGGAACTTCCACAAGACCTGTATGTTTGATCTTTCCCGACATGGCAAAAACTTTCGTTCCCCCGCTCCTGTCCGTACCAATTGCTGCAAATTTCTCGCCGCCAATGGACAGAATCACAGGAACATTCGCAAGGGTTTCGACGTTATTGATGATCGTCGGCTTGCCCCAAAGTCCCTGTACTGCAGGAAAGGGAGGACGTATTCTTGGCTGTCCCCGACTTCCCTCAATGGAGTGGATCAAAGCCGTTTCTTCTCCGCAAACAAACGCTCCGGCCCCAAGACGCACTTCAAGATCATAGTTAAAATCGGAGCCAAAAATCTTTTTCCCCAGAATGCCGTGGGAGCGGCAAACGTCGATGGCTTTTTCAATACGCTCTACAGCTAGAGGATACTCCGCGCGAATGTAGAAAAATCCTCTTTGAGCGCCGATGGCAAAACCCGCGATCATCATGCCTTCAATAACGCTAAAAGGATCGGACTCCAGCATGCTGCGGTCCATAAACGCGCCGGGATCCCCTTCGTCCGCATTGCAAATCATGTAGCGCTCTTTTTCTTGATTGGCCCTCGCAAAGGTCCATTTTTTTCCCGTTGGAAAACCCGCTCCTCCCCGGCCCCGAAGCTTGGAGGCGTTGATCTCTTCAATCACCCACAGCGGATCATTTTTTTGTAAAACTAAAGCAAGCGCATGAAATCCATTGGCATCGACATATTCATAGATGTTTTCCGGATCGATCAGTCCGCAATTACGAAGGGCGACTCTTGTCTGGGAGCAATAGAAGGGCAGATCTCCATAAATTTCACAATATTTGCGCATGATGGAGACTTGGCATAGCTCTTTTTGCTTCACCGATTGCTTCTGTTTTTCTTTGCGCTCTTCGTCGGTCAGCTCCGCTTCCAAAAGATACTTTTCACAAACTTTGTTTCCCAAAATATGGGAGACAAAGATCTCATGAACCGCGTCTCGGTCTACTTTTCGATAGGTGATGTATCGATTCTGGGGAGTAAAAATCGTCACGATTGGCTCTAAACTACAGCGGCCCGTACACCCGACTCGTTTCAGCTCAATGGTTTTTTTTCCTGCCGCGGAAATGTGTTTACGAAACTCTTCATACACCAGATCGGCGCCGGAGGCATTTTCACAGGTAGCGCTTCCAATCTGGATCACAATTTTTTCGGAAATGTTGCCCTTCGAAAGCTCCTCTTTGGCCCTTTGTTTGAGAAGTAGAAATTTTTTTTGCACTTCTTGATTCATTGCCCCTCTCTTCAACCATCTTTGATCTCAAGTTTTCACATATCACGGTAAAGAATTATAATGTACTTTTTCTTTTCTCCAACTTGCTTTTCTCCTTTCGATCAGGTATGTAGAAGAAAGAGCGGTTTTGTACAACTTACGGAACCCAAGTTTTTTGGAGAAATCATGGATCAAGAATTCATTCGCTTCTTTGCCACGTTGAGTTCGAAAGATATTGCACTTGTCGGAGGGAAGAATGCCTCTTTGGGAGAGATGATCACTTTTCTTGCGAAAAAAGGAATCTCCGTTCCAAAAGGGTTTGCCATTACATCTACAGCCTACCTTTTCTTTCTCAATGAAAACCATTTGGAAGAAAAAATCCTCTCTCTTTTAAAAGACTATCGAAAAAAAAAGACCACTCTTGCCAAAACGGGACAAAGAATACGCTCCCTCATCTTGCACGCATCCATCCCCCTCGAATTAGAAAAGGCCATTTTGCATGCCTATCAAGCCTTAAGTAAAGAATATCATGTCAAGGAGGCCGACGTAGCAGTGCGCAGCAGTGCAACGGCAGAGGACCTGCCGACGGCCAGCTTTGCAGGACAGCTCGAGTCCTATTTGAACATTGTCGGGAAAAAACGGCTCCTCGTTGCCTGCCGGAAATGTTTTGCCTCCCTTTTTACCGACAGGGCCATTGCCTATCGGGAAGACAAGGGGTTTGGCCATTCCAAAGTAGCGCTCTCCATCGGCGTGCAAAAAATGGTCCGTTCGGACAAAGCCGGATCCGGCGTTCTTTTCACACTCGATCCGGAATCGGGATTCCGTAAAACCATAGTCATCAATGCTTCTTTCGGCCTTGGAGAAAATGTGGTCCAAGGCAAGGTAAATCCCGATGAATATGTGCTCTTCAAGCCCTTTCTCTATAACCGGAAGATCTCTCCAATATTAAGCAAAGATCTCGGTGAAAAAGAGAAAAAACTTCTCTATTCAAAGGGAAGGGAAAAGGTCAAGAACGTAACCACTTCGCAAAAGGAGAGAAAACGCTTTGTCTTGAGCGACAAAGAAATCCTCCAGCTTGCCGTTTGGGGCCAGGCCATCGAAGAGCATTATCAAAAACCCATGGACATTGAATGGGCAAAAGATGGCATCAGCGGCCAACTCTACATTGTTCAAGCCCGTCCGGAAACCGTGGAATCGCAAAAAGCTTCCTCTTCTTTTAAAAATTACTTCTTAAGGGAAAAGGGGAAAGTCCTTTTAGAAGGTCTTGCGATCGGAGAGGAAATCGTCACCGGAGAGGTGCAGGTCATCAAAAACATAGCGGAAATCAGGAAATTCAAAAAAGGATCTATTCTCGTCACTCCAATGACCACGCCCGACTGGGTGCCCATCATGACGCAAGCATCCGGTATCATCACCGATCACGGAGGGAGAACCTCCCACGCTGCCATCGTAAGCCGCGAATTGGGCGTCGCCGCTATTGTAGGAACGCGCATCGCAACCCAAAAGCTCAAAGAGGGACAAAAGATCACCCTTTGCTGTGCTGAGGGAGATCATGGATTCGTTTATGAGGGGTTTTTACAATTTGCGGAAAAAACACTCGACATCTCCCACTTGCCCTCTATAAAAACTCCCATCCTCATGAATATTTCCAGTCCGAACGCCGCTTTCCGCTGGTGGCAGCTTCCCACGGATGGCATTGGCCTTGCCCGTATTGAATTCATCATCAGCAATCTAATCAAGATCCATCCGATGGCGCTGATCCATCTCAACCGGGTGAAAGATCCAATCGTTCGAAGAAAAATTCTCTCACTTACTGCCGGCTATAAAAGCAGGGAAGAGTATTTCGTTCAAATACTTGCGATGAGCATTGCAAAGATCGCCTCCTCGCAATATCCCAAACCCGTGATCGTTCGCATGAGTGATTTTAAAAGCGTTGAATATGCCGATCTCATCGGAGGCAAATGGTTTGAGCCGCAAGAGAGCAATCCGATGCTCGGAGTGCGCGGAGCCTCGCGCTACTATAGCGATATCTACCGCGATGCTTTTCATCTAGAATGCCGCGCTCTAAAAAGAGCAAGAGAGGAGATGGGCATGGAGAATATCATCTTGATGATTCCTTTTTGCCGCACTCTCGAAGAAGCAGACCGCGTTCTTAACATTCTTGAAAAAAATGGCCTCAAAAGAGGAGAAAAAAACTTGCAGATCTACGTGATGTGCGAAATCCCCTCCAACGCACTTTTGGGAGAAGAGTTTGCAAAGCGCTTTGATGGTTTTTCGATCGGCTCGAATGATTTGACGCAGCTAACCCTTGGCATCGATCGCGACTGCGAAGCTTTGGCCTCTATTTTCAATCCTCGAGATGAATCGGTCAAGCGTTTGATTCGCGAGGTGATTCAAAAGGCGCACAAACACAAAGCAAAGGTGGGCATATGCGGCCAGGCTCCTTCCGACGATCCCGAATTTGCGGCTTTTCTCATACGCGAAGGCATCGATTCGATCTCACTCAATCCGGATAGTGTCCTTAAAATCATCGAAACGATCGCAAAAATCGAAAAAAAGTAAAAAAATTTCCTCAAATCTCAGGAGCAAGCAGCGCAGGCCCCTTCAAATGGGAAACACCCCCACAGAAGAACCACTCCTTCCGAAAGGTTGCGCGCATAGATAACCGCTAGTTCTCAAATAGCTCAAAAAACATACCCCACTCCAAGCCCAAAAGCAAAACCACCAACTTGAACGCTTCTTTGATAGATCAAAGGCCTAGTGCTCTGTCACCCTTTAATTTTAGGATAAATTGACTTGAGTTTATGCCGACCGTTGCCAAACTTATAATCCTAAATTTTAACTATGACAGAGCACTAGAAGGATGAACGTGCATTTTTTTGTATGAGAACTCCCCAAAAACATCCACGAGCAGATGAGAACATGGAAGAATGTGAAAACCGGTATTCGCAAATAATCCGAATCCGCTCTTTTCAATTGTCTTGTTGACATAGGAGGCGTTGTTATGCTGGTGCAGAAAGAAGTAGCGCGGTCCAATCGTGAAATAATATTGCATCTTTGAACAGATGGGAATGATAGGTTTCAATCCCAGGCTCAACGGAATTTCCCAGATTCTTGTTTTTTCTCCGATAGTGAGCGACCTACCATGCCTTTCCAGGTACGCCACACTGCCATATATTTGGAGATATCTTTGTATTGGACAGGACAGAGATAATTGAACATCTTCTCCCCCTTTACGATAGATTTTGCGCATTGTAGAATCGTAAAAAAGGAAATAGCCCCCTTTTATTTCCAGAATCGGCAGTCGTTTTTTCGCTTTCGGATGGGGACGCGGCGGACTCTGTTTCCTTGAAAAAGGCGTGGCATAGGAAGGCTGATCAAACCCAACCATCAAGAAAGTGAACAATAGAAAAAACAGGATCAGCAATGCGCCTGTGTTTTTCGATATTAATGGACGATACATAAACCTCCATTATGGGTTTTTAACACTGACAGGACTCTTTCAAGGCCTACACGTTATATTCAGTAAAAGTTTTCATAAGCCCTTAGCGATAAGGGTATGTCTTAACGGCAGATTATGTCTGGAGTTTGGACTAATTTCTGGGACCAGGAGGCGCAGAAATCAGTCTAAATTAAACGTCATCTCCTATGATTAACCTGCAGAACAAGAGCAACAAAGGATGTTGCAGTCGAATTATCTGGGGGTTTGAGATTTTTGGACAATTTTCTCAAACCCCCGAATAAATCAAGCAATATGGTTTTCCGACAGAAATCGCTATAGAGCACAAATCAAGATTTGAACTGATTTTGTACCAGATTCAGACGCGAAATTAGTCCAAACTCCAGTTATGTGCAATATTTTTTTGAATAGAGTCATTCCCGATGCGGGTGATGTTCAAAAAGGCTTCGCTTCAACCGGGCTTGCTTTTGCCGGCTCCTCCCTATCGCCTTATAAAATGCCGCTCAAAAGCTAGTGCTCTGCCATTCTTTAATTTTAGGATAAATTGACTTGAGTTTATGCCGACCGTTGCCAAACTTATAATCCTAAATTTTAACTATGACAGAGCACTAGGGATGGATCCAAGTGGCTGTTTACTCTCGCTCGCTTGTTCTTTTGTTGTAGTGAAGTTTCCGCTTATCAAGAGGAGGAGGCGATCGCCCGACTCCCCCTCGTTAGAACCGGCCGAGCCCAATGAAAGCAACGGGCTTACGATCGTGCGCCTAACATTTGCCAAGCTGCCCTTTAAAGAGAGCGCAAATCGACACGGTTTTTCGCCTCGATGATGGACAACAATTAGATTGCACTTGAGTCAGATCGGTTGAAATGCTATGGTTTTTTCATAGACAAAACTTGTTCATTTTTTACATTCAAACAAAGGGAGCAGCGTTTCCTCTCATTCCTAAAGGAATTGGTTTTGCGCGCTGTCGCATAGGATGAAAATAAAAAAAACATCGCTTTGGTTCATTTTGGTCGTGATCGTTTTGGGCATGGCTGCCGGCAGCCTCTCGGGAACAACAAGAGGTCTTTGGGGCTTATCATTTTATTCGGTCTATGAATTCATCGGACAGCTTTTTATTCAGGCGCTGATGCTCGTCTCCATTCCGCTCATCATCTCCTCCGTCATGACGGGTATTGCAAAAATCGCTCAAGACAACTCTTTTAAAAGGATCATTACAAAAGTCTTTGCTACCTTTTTTGCGCTCAATCTACTCGCTCTTCTGGTCGGTATACTCATGACGCTTTTGTTTCAAAAAAGCTTAACAGAGTCGGCCAATCTGCTGCTCCAAGCGAAGGGAGGCTCTTTGACAGCGCCCCCCTTGTCGAGCAGCGCGATGGACTTTAATTTTTCTCAATTTCTTTTGCAGATCATCCCTTCCAATTTGGTGGAAGCTTTTTATCATATGCGAATCATCGGCCTTGTCTTTTTTAGCCTTTTATTCGGCTATGTAATGACCAAAATTGAAAAAAAAGCATCAGAAGTATTGCAGAATTTTTGGAAAGGCGTCTTTCAAACCATGATCGGAATTACCGAGATCATCTTGACATTCCTTCCACTTGGAGTCTTTTGCCTCGTTGCCAAACAATTTGCAGCGACCGGACTCGAAACGCTTGGGTTTTTGGGGAGATTCTTTTTCATCGCCTCATTGGGCCTTTTCAGCTACATGTTCATCGTTTTGCCCCTCTGTCTGCTGTTTGTTGCGAAGGTGCACCCCTTACGCCACTTCAAGGCCATGCTACCGGCAATCGTCACTGCTTTTTCCACCACCTCCACCTCGGCTACCTTGCCGGTGACTATTGACTGTCTCGAAAATCGGGCCAAAGTGTCTGCAAAGCTCAGCCATGTCATTCCTCCTCTGGGAGCCTCATTGAATATGGCGGCAACCGTTCTTTTTTCCTTCATCGCCGTTGCTTTCATCGCAAAAACCTATGGAATACCTGCATCATTATACACCTATTCCATCATCGCATTTTTATCTCTATTTCTCTCCATGGGCGTCGCCGGAATCCCGTCGGGATGCCTAGTCATTGTGATGATCATCTTAAAAACAATCAACCTTCCGCCGGAATCTATCGCCCTGATCATCGCCCTGGATCGTTTTCTGGACATGTTTCGCACAACCACCAACGTTTTTACCGGCAGCTGCTCTACAATCCTCGTGGCTCGCTTAGAAAAAGAAGAAGGAATATTGGAGGAAAAAAGATAAAAACAGGGCTTTTTCGATATTTAAGAATTCAGCCGCTATACGCCTCATCTTTTTTGGGCGCGGCTAAATAGATTTTCATCTTTTTCTCGAACTCTTCGATCAGATCTTGCAAATGTTTTTGCCATCTCTTTTCCTTTGCGTATCGAGGCAGCTCTTCTTTCCATGAAGAGAGAGCCTCGTTTGGCAAATGAAAAAAATTCAAATGGCAATAATAGAGAACAGATAGAGTGTCGCTGGGAGCAAAGGCAAGATAGTTCATAAGAAAAAAATGCCATTTCTTCAGAGAAGATAGGGGCGCTTTTTGCTTTTCATATTCGGAAATATCCTTTAAAAATTGGGTTTTTTTTGTCCACAAACCGCTAGAAAAAAGAATCTCATCTTCTAAAAATTTCAGAAAAAGATCTCTTTGATTATAAGCCAAAAAAGAAAGTTCCGTCTCCACATCCGTTCGCCTGATATACAATTCTCTCATGACATCGATCCAGGAATGGAAGATCATTCCCGCTTCAAAGAGAGAAGAGGCTCTGTTTGTCATTTCTAAAGAGGGGTACGCAACATGCGTTTTCTTGCGCGGCCAGCCTTCTAAATAGCGGATATCCGGGAAGAGCGCCCCCAGAAGAAACTCTTGGCGATTTTCTTCTTTTGAAATTCCACTCATGTCCAGCCAACGTTCGGCTAAATAAAAATGAAGGGCCGGACAGGAGGATGAAAGAGGGGTGAAAAAAAACAAAAAAACAAAGAAAAACCT
The DNA here is from genome assembly GCA_963716985.1 of uncultured bacterium. Classification (GTDB taxonomy): domain Bacteria; phylum Chlamydiota; class Chlamydiia; order Chlamydiales; family SM23-39; genus JAJZPH01. The sequence continues at coordinate 1,359,408 of OY970323.1, forward strand.
CTTCAAAAAGGCCTCCTACAAAAAAGCTGGACAATAACATATCCAAAAAAGCTTTCCCCGAAAGATCTAGCAATGATTAACTTTTTTTGTAGAGGCCGATACATTCTGCAGATTCCAAAAGAGAGCCCTTCATTGCCTTGACTACCTGCTCTTTTGTCGGATGACGGGAAAAGGAAAGCAGGTCGCTCAATGCATAAATCTTAAAAAAGTAACGATGCGTTCCCGAGGGAGGACAAGCGGGACAATACCCCACATCTTGCATTGAATTGAGTCCCTGCTTGCCCGGAAAGGCTCCTTCTTCAATGCGCTCCTGTGGCAGAATGTTATAGACGACCCAGTGCACAAAGGTCCCCTCTGGCGCATCGGGATCATCCACAATGAGGACAAGCGATCGCGCAGCTTTGGGAATGTCTTCTATGATTAAAGCGGGAGAAACACCCCTCCCCTGGCAGGTGAACTTTTTGGGCATCATCTGATTGTGGGCAAAATCGGGACAAGAAATTTTCATGTTTTTGTTTTTTCACCTCCCTAAAATGTATAGGTCGTGCTGATGATTCCGGAAATAAAGTTGGAAGAATTTCTTCCCCATACAGAAAACCAAATCCCTCCGATAAAACCCAAATCGGCATTGGGATTGTATTCCAAAGCGGGAGCCAAACTCAATTGATCGTTAAAAGGACCTCCGACAGAAGCCGGCGACCCGGTTGCATCCACTCCTGTAGTACCCAAAAACGTTGTTTTCATAGAATAGGAATAAGCAACATCAAGCGCTAAAACCCAGCGCTGCGTAAAGCTGAACTCATAACCGAAATCAGTAGAAAAACTCTGCCCCGGATGCACTTTCCCCCAAGTCCCATAGCCTCCGCCATAAGCATTGAAATTTTTCACCGAAACATGGGAAGGAAAGGCATAGGAGTTAGATAAACGAAAGCTCATCGGGTGCTCTGTCCATACCCACCAGACGATTTTGGCAAAATTCAAGATCAGGCTCGTCGTGTAAGCACCGCTTCCCGTGGCATCGACCCCCCCCTTATGAGGAGAAAGCTTGTTGCATTTTCCCGTGGGAAAGGTTTCTTTCACACCAAAGAGAACCGCAGGATAGTACATCGTTTCTTCTGCAAGACCATAGCGAAGGGAGAGAGAAGTATCCGTAATGTTCATGATGGAATGCCCCCTCTGCTTATTGTAAAGCCCTTGAAGAGTGAACACTCCGTCGATCCGCTTGTCATATACGCCAAATTGCAAAATCGCAACGGGATTTACCTGTTGAAGGTCGCGTACATCATGGGACTTTCCGTGAGCATCAAAATGCCCATAATTATCGATATAATAGAGGTAGGGCTGTATATTGAATTTTCCGGCCTGAAGAACATGCGCGCCGCCGGCAAGAAGCGGCCCTGCGTACCAGGGGTCGAACATTTCCTGCGCTTCATGAAAATCCTCTTCCGCCTTGGCGAGCTGGCTTTCCACAAGCTGAGGAGTAACGGGCATCGCAGGCTCTTCGGCAGAAAGCAAAAAAAAACCGGAAAAAAACAAACCGCAAACCACCAGTCCAAAACGCGCTTTTTTATTCATAAAAACTCCCCTTTTTAAAAAAACAGCCTACCCTTTTTGAATTTTTTTTTATAGCTCAATATTGCCGCTCTTTCTTTCTCCTCTGGAAAAAAAAACGGGCAAAAACTATATAGAGCTTTAAGTGCCCTAGAGGGAGGAAGCCGCCGATGTCGGAAAATATTGAAGGGAAGCCCTACGTTTCCCCTGAAGATAAAGCTCTGTTTAAGCAGGATTATGCGAGAGGAGTGAAGCTTTTTCAGAACAGCCTGATTGAATATGAAAACACAACAGAAGAACATAAAAAAGCAAAATTCAAACAGGTGATGGACGAAGCATCCACTGTAATGAATGAAACGGCCAAGCTCTGCCTTTCAAAAAAAGGACAAAAGCTTGAGAAAACACTCGAGCAGGATTACAAAGAATTTAACATAAACACTTCCGATGAAGTAATAGAAAAACTACGCACAGACATTACAGAAATACAAAAAAAATTATAGATCCAATTTTTCATCAATCCAATCCAGCAGAAGATAGTCGAGCCAGTGGAATTTTTTATTTTTTCCCATTTTGCCCAAATACCCCATATGTCCCCCTTTTTGGGTCAGGAAGACCTGAATATTCTCAGGAAGATCCCATCCTTCAAATGTTTGCCGTCTGATAATGGGATCGTCTTTTGACCAGAGGATTTTCGCCGGAATGCGTATCAAGGGAATCAAATACTTGCAGCTGCTTTTGTCATAATAATCCAAAACATTAGAAAATCCAAAATGGGGAGCGGAATAGATCCGATCAAATTCCAGACACGTCAGCTTTTCAGGAAGGTCGATTTGAGGAAGATCGGGAAATTTTCGATGACGAAAAAGAACCTCTTCCCTCATGTGCTTCAAAAAATATCGCTGATAGATGGCATTGTCGGGATGATCTAGAAGAAGGATACAGGAATAAAGGTCCACCGGCGGATTGACGGCAATGACCTTTTGAAAATATTTGGCCGCATCGGAAAGAAGCTCGCCTGCCAATCGCAGCACAATATTCCCTCCTAAAGAAAATCCGATCAGAGTCGTTGGAGAAAGAGGATGCTCGCTCTTGAGAACCTTCAGAGCTTCGAGCACATCCGCGCTCTGCCCTCCATGATAGATGTGGCGGGAAAGCCCTTTGCCCGATCCGCATCCGCGCAAATTGACACGAACGGCACGCACTCCTTTTTTGGCAAGTCTATTCGCCATGCGAACCAGATGGGGGGAACGATGAGAGCCGCAAAGACCATGAACCATGACAACCGTTTGATCCGTGGACTTCCACCCTTTCGGGGTCGACACTTCCAAAGCAAGGACATCGCGGTCGGGAAGGGAAACGTAAATCGTTTTAGAAAAAGGAGATAAGCAAAACTGTAGACTGCAGCCAAAGATCGTCTGCAAGTGGGCATTATTAAAAAACGGGGAGGGATCGAAAGGAAGCTCTGTAGGCATAATAGCGCTCTTAAAAACAAAATTTCTTAATAACATTATTATTCGCTTCTGTTTATTAATAAATCAAACTAAATATTTACTGTTTATTGTTAATTAATCTTAATCCTGAAGCACAAAAACATGAGCCCCAAGATCTTGTGGAAAAATATTCAAATCTTTCTTAAGATACCACTTTTGTATACAACTGGAATTGATGATGTTTCCACGGCTCGTTCTCTTAGCGTTGCTTTCTACCTTTTCTCTCTTTGCACACAATCCGCGCGTGTCCCAAAAAGAAATTTCCGTCGAGAAGAGCTCTTTTGCTTATGTCCCTTGGTTTACCGGACCGCTTCTTGGAGGAAGCGGAACTTGTTTGAGCCCGGGTGAATGGAACGTTCAGGGATTTGTTGCTTTTGGGGCTCTCAATCAATTCTTCGACCTCAGCGGGAATGCCGTCTCCCTCGACGACAAAAGGACAATCGTTGACTCTCTTGCCTTCGTCCAAGCGGGACTTGTGTCCGGCTTGGATCTGAGCGTAGTATTGGAAGAATTTTATGCTCATATCAATGGCCGCTCCACATATGATTTTGGGGATACCTTGGTTTCTCTTGGCATGCAAGTCCACCGAGAAGATGATCGGTGGCCCGGGATTCGCTTGTTGTTTATGGAAAGATTCCCGACAGCGAAATTTGAATACCTCAACCCCCTATTCGAGGGCATGGATGCCTTTGTAGCGACAGGCTGTTTCACCTCCTATGTGAAACTAAACCTTTCCAAAACACTCTTCTGGTTTTATCGACATCCGATTGAATGGCGCCTCAATTTTATCCAGTCGTTTTCTTCCACTGCGCGCGTCCATGAATTTCATGCCTACGGGGGAGGGCATGGAACGAAGGGGACTGTCTACCCTCCCAAAGGATTTTCTGCGATTTTCTCTTTTGAATTTTCCTTCACCCAACGCTGGGCCTACGCGATGGATATCTGGTACCAGCGCTTCACCAGAAGTCGCTTTTCCGGAATGAATGGAACGGATGACGAAGGAGCGCCGGCAATCAACGCCCAATCTTTTTATCAATGGATTGTTTTGACCCCCTGTCTCGAATATAATATTAGTGCGACTCAGGGACTTATAGGAGGCCTTTATGTGACCGTATCCGGCCACAACACCTATAAGATCGTCAACGCCGTCGTTTCCTACGAAGTTCTCTTTTAAGGAAACGCAAGATTTTGATCTTCTCGTTTTGATAATAGAATTTTTTTCTCCTCTTTGATAAGTTGCCTATGAACGTAAAAGAGTATCTCGATGCTTTTCTTGCGACTGCTTTTGGCGCTATTTCTATTTTCATTCCCTTTGCTTGCAATCAACCCTCCTTTGAGCCCCGAAGAGCTCCTTACGGAAAAGAAAAAATTTGCCTATCAACCCTGGTTTACGGGACCGATTTTATCAGGAAGCGGAACCTGCTTGCCTCCCCGCTACTGGGATATCCAGCCCTATTTTTCCTTTGGTTCCTTCAATCAATCGTTCACAGCCCGTGGAAAAACCACCACAGGCTCTAGAAAAAAATTGATTGATTTTTTGACCGTGGTCGAAGCGGGGATTGTTTCGGGTTTGGATATGAACGTTATATTAGAGGAATTTTATGTGCGCGTGAACCATCAGTCCGCCCATATTTTTGGAGACACGCTAGTCACGCTTGGAATCCAAGCGCACAAAGAAGATGAAGAGTGGCCTGCAATCCGCGTGGTTTTTCAAGAGACTTTCCCCACAGGAAAATATGAACACCTCAATCCTTTAATGGAGAGTATGGATGGGTATGTAGGCAGCGGCTGTTTCACTTCGCATATAGGCCTGGCCCTCTCTAAAATCATCTACTGGTTTTATCGGCACCCCATCGCCTGGCGCCTCAATTTACTCCAAGAGTTTCCAACAAACGCCCATGTCCATGGCTTTAACTCCTATGGAGGAGGTTTTGGGACAAATGGAACGGTTGCTCCTCCAAAAACATTCACGGCCCTCTTCTCTTTTGAATTTTCCTTCAACCAGCGCTGGGTCTATGCAATGGACATTCAATACAAGCGTTTTACACGAAACCGCTTTCATGGATTTTCGGGAACGGATGCCAAAGGAACACCCGCAATCAACGCACAGCCCTTTTTTCAATCCTATGTTTTGACCCCTTCCATCGAATATAACATTAAAGCAAATCAAGGGTTGATCTTTGGCGGTTTCATTACCATATATGGCCACAATGCTTTTAAGATTGTCAATACCGTCGTCTCTTATGAAATCATCTTTTAACGAGCGATCCCAAGGGAATCGCCACAAAAAAGATCAATGATTCGGTTCCGGGATTTTTCGACCCCAGAGAAGCATTGGAAATGTGAAAGAAATGAGCCCCCCATCTCATCTGATTTTTAAAAACCCATCCGGCTTCGAGTCCAGAGCGAAATTCTAAGGGAAATCCCAAATCCTTATCCTCCCCTCTCTGGTAATACCCGGCGGCAAAATTAGGAGATAAAAAAAGATGTCTTCCGATCACCCAATCGAATCCAAATCCGCCATAAAGATAGGTAGCTTTTTTCGCCGTAATCGAAAAGCCCAGCATCGGCCGTATCGTTGCCCACTCCAAATGAGATTGATACTCGAGCCGGCTTACTACGCATCTTCTTTCTTCTCGGATGATGTCGTTGATCCCGACGCCGACAGAAATCAGATCGGGTTTTGCATAGAGAAAAGAGGCACTCAAAAGCAAAGCCAACAAGAGCCAAACTTTCATGCCCCCTCCTACAAAAGTTGCTTATATCTCGATGAAAATTCAAAGGCAATTGAAAAAAATGAAAGAGACCCCTATGCTAGCCTTATGTTCTGTTGGAAATGCAAGGCAAACATTGATTTACCACATGGAAAGGCTGGGTTTCGCGCCATCTGTGAACTATGCGGAGCTGATTTTCACGTTTGCAAAAATTGCAAATATTTTTCCCTAGGCAAGCCCAACGACTGTTCTTATCCCGACACCCTCTTTGTTTCGGATCGCGAAAGCAATAATTTCTGTGAAGAGTTTTCCGCATCAACTTCTTTCTCACTCGAAGAAAAATCCTCCCCAAATGATGTTTCTCATAAGCTTTTTGGCGAAGATGCCACTCTTAAGAAAAAAGATTTCCATGCTCTTTTCGATGATCATGAATGATCGTCCCTGCGATGGAGCAAATGGGCCAAATTCCCGGGACAAGGGTCGTTGTTTTTCAGCGCAAAGTAATAGAATTCTTAAAAAAGCCCATGAGTTCATTCGCCTGCAAAATGTAAAATGATATTTTCCGCCGCCGCCTTTGCCATGTTCCAGCGGCACTCTTTGGTCGACGTCCCAATATGGGGAAGAATCCAGCAATTTTTGAGTGCGCATAACGGATGGGAAGCGGGAAGCGGCTCCGGATCCGTTACATCTAAAGCCGCCCCTTTGAGCATGCCTTCTTTTAAAGCAATCACAAGATCGTCGGTTTTGACCACCGCTCCTCTTGCCATGTTGATCAGTAATGGCTTTTTTTTCATTTTTCGCATGGCCTCTAAATGAATCATTCCTCGGGTCTTGGGAGTCAAGGGCACATGTAAAGAAATAGTATCAGAAGATGCAAACAGCTCCTCTTGGTCGACTTGTATCGCCTTTTTTTCAAGATCTTCGGGTATTTCTTTTTTAGAAAGAGATGAGAAGATGACCTTCATCCCAAACCCTAAAGCTCTTGTTGCAACCGCCTGGCCGATCCGGCCAAAACCAAGAATCCCGAGCGTCTTTCCCCAAAGCTCATCGCCTACAAAAAGATCGCACCTCCAATTCTTCCAAAGATCTTTTCTGACATACTCTCTAGACTCGCAAAGATTGCGGGAGGCAGCCAGAAGCAGCGCAAACGTCAGATCTGCGGTGCTATTCGTAACAATATTGGGGAGATGATAGACTGCGATCCCGACCCTCCCGGCAAATTCCAGAGCAATGTTATCGAGGCCGACGGCATAATTGGAAATGACTTGCAGCCGGCTCTTTTGAGATAAAATCTCCTCATCCAGAGGATCGGAGAGCATAGAAAGAATCCCGTCATATTCTTTGACCGATTCGATCAACTCTTGGCGAGACAGGGTGGGTCGCGGGTGAACTTTCACACAAAACCGCTTTTCCAACAGCAACTTTTGCGCAATATCGGGAATCTTTCTTGTAATGAAGATTTTTCTCATGATTTCTTCGCACCCAAAAGATCGGGAGAAAGTTTGGACACAGGATATTTGGTTTTGATGGAATCAAATAAAGAAAGAGACTGTGTAATCATTGACGCTGCATTGGCCACGTCGGCCGGCATGAGAATCGTCGTGCCTGCCTTTGCCAGCTCTTTAAAAGCTTCGATATACTCCTGGGCCAATTTCAAAGAAATGGCCTTTTCGCTGGAAAGACCTTGCATCGCATCGGCAATGATCTGTATTTCTTCCGTCGTCGCCTTTGCAAGAGCTAGAATCGATTCCGCTTTTGCCTTCGAACGATTGATCACCTCCACCATTGCAGCCTCGGAGGAAAGCAGCGTGCATTGCTTCATACCCTCTGCCAGGTTGATTTCCGCCTGTCTTTTTCCCTCGGATTCGTTGATTTGCGCTTGCCGAATCCCCTCAGACTCCAAAATGCGCGCGCGTTTTTGCCTCTCCGCCGTCATTTGCAGCTCCATGGCCTTGCGAATCTCGTCGGGCATGTTAATATCTTTAATTTCATAGCGAAGGGCGCGGACACCCCACGCAGACGCTGCCTCGTTGATTGTCTCGACGATATGGGCGTTGAGCATCTCTCTTTCCTGAAACGTTCGATCCAAAGGAAGCTTGCCTATTTCGGATCTCATGCTTGTTTGCACAAGTTGGGAGATGGCAAATTGAGGATCTTTCACTCCATAGGAAGCTGCCACGGGATCCACAACTTTTATGTAAAGAACACCATCCAAAGTAAGCGTCACGTTGTCCTGCGTAATCGCCATCTGTTCCCGAATCTCCATCGCTTCCTCTTTGAAGGAGTGGGTATAGGCCACAACGTCGATAAGTGGGGGAATCCAGTTGAGTCCGGGAGATAGCTGTCGATGAAATCTTCCAAGCCTTTGGACAACCCAGGCCTCTTGCTGGGGAACGACCCGATATCCTTTTACAACGACGTAAAAAAAAGCAAGACCAAAGAAAAGAAACCCTATTCCAAAGTAAAGAGATTGCATGGTTTTTCCTCAAAATATCCTCATCATCTCAAACTTTACCGAAGAAGAAAATTTTTCGCGATCGAAGAAAATGAACTCGTTTCCTTTTTGATTTAAAACAAAAAAGGACCCGGAGTAAAATAACGAAAAAAACTGAAGTCCGGTGAAATTTTTCCCATGAAAAAACTTTCTTTTTTTCTCTTATCCGCTTGCCTGTTTTTGTCTTTCAAAACGCATGCAATGAGCGAACCTACCGATGAAGCCATTGATAGCGCCATCGATTCGCTCAGCTTCGATCAAAAAGTAGGACAGCTCTTCCTCTCTTTTTTCCATGGAAGCTCTCTCGATGAAGAGACGAAGCGGTTCATCGAAAGGGCGCATCTTGGAAATTTTCTCTATTTTTCATGGGCAAACAAGCTTTCCGATCCCCGCCAAGTAAGAAGGCTCTCCGATGAGCTCTATGATTTTGTCTCAAAAATAAACAACCTCCCTCCTCTTATTTGCATCGATCAGGAAGGAGGGATCGTTTCTCGTCTACGCGTGGGATACAGTCAATTTCCGGGCAACATGGCGCTTGGAGCCGCTCAAGACGAAGCTTTGAGCTACAAGGTTGGGAAAGCAATTGGAAGAGAGCTGAAAGAGAGCGGGATCCATCTCAATTTAGCGCCCGTTGTCGATGTCCATTCCAACCTGGAAAATCCAGTCATCGGAGTGCGCTCCTTTTCCGGCAAGCCGTTAATAGTCGCAACTCTTGCAAAAAAAATGATTCAAGGCTTTCACGAGGAAAATATTGGATCTGCCCTCAAACATTTTCCGGGACATGGGGACACAACTCTCAATTCCCACACTCATCTTCCCTGCGTCCGAAAAACACTCAAGGAGTTGCAAGCAACCGAACTCATTCCTTTTGCCTCGTTGAAAAATGATGCCGACTGCATCTTGACAGCACATGTGATCTATCCGGCGCTAGATGCAACAAACCCGGCCACTCTTTCCGCCAAAATTATCACCGATTTTTTGAGGAAATCTCTCGGATTTGACGGGGTTGTGCTCAGCGATTCTCTGATGATGCGGGGCGTGTCCAGAGATCAATCCTCATTTGAAAGGGCCGTCGCTTCCATCTCAAAAGCTGCCATTAAAGCTTTTCTCGCGGGGTGCGACCTGCTCATCGTGTCCAGGACCGAGTGGGCCGATTTTCTTCCCTCAAGAGAAGAAGATGAAGAGCTCATCATCCGGGTCGTCGAAAATTTCAAAAGAGCCGTCAAAGAGGGAATCATCCCTCAAGAGCGTCTGCATGATTCGCTGAAAAGAATTCTTCGTCTGAAAGCCAAATATGCTCACAAAAACACAAAACGGGAAGAGATTTACCCCCAAGAAGCGCTTAGCCGCGAAGTTGCCCAAAAATCCTTGACTCTTTTGTCTTCGGAAAAGCTCTGGAATCAAATCGACACCCGTCTTTCCGGAAAAAACTGGGTGGTCATCGCTCCGGAAGAGCTCAGAGAACCGCTGGAAGAGAGTTGTAAAAATACCCGCCTCTCTCCCTCTCTCTTTTATTTTACAAACGAAGAGCTTAAAACCTGCTTTTTGCCCACTTTAGAGAAAGTCAAAGAGAAGATTTCGTCTTCCTCTCTTGCCCTTTTTCTTTCCTATCTATCTCCTACTAACAAGGAGCAGAAAGAACTGCTCGGCCGTCTTGCAAAAGAATATGGCAAAGAACAGTTGGTGATCGCGGGCTGTCGCAATCCTCAGGACCTCTTCCAAATAAATGATCATTTGACGCTTTTGACCTATAGTCCCTCAACATCGAGCCTCTCTGCTCTCCTCTTAGCGTTGGAAAACCATGAAAAACCCCGCGGCATTCTTCCATTAAGCGTCTTGCCATCAAAGCCTTAAATCTATTCTTTGTTTTTTTTGAAGAACATGAAATACTAACTGCTTTCCTGATTTAAAAGGTATTTATGTCGCGCCCGAAAAGTAGAGTTCTTAGCGTTTTTGTGCTTTGCATGATCAATGTCGCTGCCATTTGTAATATTGCCAATTTGACCTTCACTGCCCAAAAGGGATTTTCTTCTCTTTTTTATTATGCCCTCTCTTCCCTGATTTTCTTCATTCCCGTTGGACTTGCCTCTGCAGAGCTCGCCTCCGGATGGCCTGAGCGCGGAGGGGTTTATACCTGGGTAAGAGAAGCACTTGGGGAAAGGGCCGGTTTTGTTGCGATATGGCTGCAATGGGTCGAAAACGTGATCTGGTATCCGACCCTTCTTGCTTTTGTTGCAGGAACGTTTGCCTATATTTTCAATCCTTCCTTAGCGGAAAATAAATTGTATATCATGACCGTCGTGCTCGTCACCTTTTGGCTGATCACTTTTTTGAATACATTAGGCATGAGAATTTCTGCATGGATCAGTACGCTCTGCGTTCTCTTTGGAACGCTTTTCCCGGGACTTTTTTTGATCTCTATGGGCATTGGACATCTCGCATCGGGAGGAATTTCTCAAATATCCTTTTCGTCAGGCTCTCTCATCCCGTCGCTTGCAAATTTTGATCACATTTCCGTGCTTGCCGCAGTACTGCTCTCTCTTGCGGGGCTCGAAATGTCCGGCGTTCATGCGAAAGAGGTCGAAAATCCCCAAAAAGATTATCCGAAGGCCATCTTTTCCTCCTCCATCATCATCTTCGGCCTGCTCTCGCTGGCCTCGCTCTCCATCGCACTGATCGTTCCCAAAGAGAAGTTAGAGCTTGCATCGGGAACCATCGAAGCCTTTCGCCTCTATTTTGATTCCTACGGAATCTCCTGGATGCTGCCTCTTGTTGCTTTTCTCATCGTTCTGGGATCGATTGGACTGATTAGCACCTGGACCATTGGACCGACCAAGGGGCTTTTGGCAACTGCACGCCATGGAGATTTGCCTCCTTTTTTACAAAAGACCAATAAAAAAGGCATGCCTGTTTCCATTCTTTTTATCCAGGCATCGGTCGTAACCCTTTTGTCCTTTACTTTCTTCCTCATGCCAACTGTCAGCTCCACCTATCGTCTTCTTTTTTATTTGGCAGCCCAGCTCTACCTCGTCATGTATGTTTTGCTATTCCTCTCGCTTCTTGTCTTACGCTACAAAAAACCCGAAGTGGAGCGCCCCTTTAAAGTTCCTTTTGGAAAAGCGGGCGTTTGGATCCTTGCCTCCCTGGGAATATTGGGATCTCTGTTTGCCATCGGGTGCAGCTTCATCCCCTCAGGTGACATCGAAAAAACCCATCGCGTATTTTTTGTGCTTTTTTTAGCGGGAGGCATCTTCCTTTTTTGCTTCATCCCTCTCATGATTCATAGCATGAGAAAACCTTCCTGGCACATTTTTAAAGAAGAGTGAGGAAAAAAAATCAGAAGACCAGATATTTCGCAAGAGAGAGGTAGATCACCATTGTCAATACATCGGAAAACATGAGGACAATAGGACCGGAGGCAATCTTAGGATCCAAGGCCACCCGATGCAATAAAAGAGGCAGGAAGGCCCCGAGAACCGAGGTCAAACAAACAGAGGCCATAATCCCAAGGGCAATCGCAAGCGAAGTGATCAGGGATCCTTCCAATAGAGAAATGCATCCGACAAAAACCCCCGTCGTTGCTGCCATAAAAAAAATGAGCTTAAACTCTTTAAAGGGCCGCAAAAAGATCGAAAATCGGGGCGCCTTGTTTCTTCTGACATAAAAAAGACTTTGCGCCATCAATTGCATGGAAATGGCTTCACTCAGAGAGAGTACAAGCGGGATAAAGATGACCAGAACAAGTGTTTTTGAAAAAACGGCTTCGTAATGATAGGAAATAAACGCACAGAGAAGTCCGCCCAATATATTGCATATGATCCAAGGCATACGCAAAAGATATTTGCGCCAAAGCGAGGCTTTTTCTTCTAAACTCAGCCCCATCAGCTGAAACGCATCTTCCCGCTGGCAGGCTTTGGCAATGTCAAAAGATTCATCAAGACAATTTTCCACATCAATCGATCCCAAGAGATGTCCCTCTTTGTCAAGAACGGGAAGGGCCAGAAGGTTATGGCGGTGAAAAATTTCGAACGCTTTTTCGAGTTTTTCATCTTCCAAAACGTGGATCACAGCCCTTTCCATCACCTCTTCCACCCTCTTGAGGGGAGGCGAAAGAAGAAGTTTTCTGGCCGGAACGATTCCCGTCAGATGATTTTCATCATCAACGACATAAAAATAGATAATCTTTTCCTCTATCCCCTGTTTTTGAAGAAAAGAGAGTGCGTCATGAATCGTATCTCTCATTTTGAGAGTCGTATGGACAGGCTGAACGACATCCTTGACAAGAGCTGATAGTTTGCAATGAGCCATACATTTTCTTCATAAACGAAGCGGGAAAAATGCGCAAGAGCCTTTCCCGCAAAATGTCTTTTATCTTTTTGTCAGTCAATAAGATAGTACTTATTTCCTCCGCATCAGCCCGAAGGGGGGATGAATGTGCAATGAGTTGGTATTTTTTTCTCAACTCTTTTTCATCAAATTTGTTAAACTCCTCGAAAAAAGGACAAACCCCATGTGCGGCATATTCGGGTACGTCGGCAAACGAGATCCCCTAAAAACCTGTCTTCAAGGATTAAAGTTGTTAGAGTATAGAGGCTACGATTCTTCCGGGATTGCCGGTCTTCGGCAAGGAGAGTTGATCTCGTTCAAGGAGGTTGGCAAGGTCGCCATACTCGAAGAACAGATGAACCTTTTGGACCTAAAACTGGATCTTGCCATTGCCCACACCCGCTGGGCAACTCATGGGAAGCCCAACAAAACAAATGCCCACCCGCATTCGGACGAAAAATCGCAAATCTCATTAATACACAATGGGATCATCGAAAACTTTGACTTTTTGCGCACAAATCTCCAGAAGAAAGGGGTTTGTTTTATTTCAGAAACCGATACCGAGGTCATTGCCCAGCTCCTTGCAGATCATTATGACGGCGAGCTTCTCCCTTCCGTCTGCCGCACGCTCCTTGAGCTCAAGGGAAGCTTTGCCATTGCCTTAATCCACAAAAATCACCCCGACACAATCGTTGCGGCATCTCGAGAAAGTCCTCTGGCCATCGGATATGATGACATGCACTCGGAAGCGATCATCTCCTCCGATCCCAACGCTTTTTTAGGCCATAATTTGAATGTCTTCTATTTAAAAAATGACGAAATCGCCCTTGTGCGAAAAAATTCCGTTGAAGTCTATGACATGCATCAACAGCCCATCCACAAGAAAACGGAAAAGATCCAAGCAGAAAACCTCTCCTTTTCCAAAGAGGGGTTTCCCCATTACATGCTCAAAGAAATATTCGAACAGCCCTTCACCATGCAAAAAGCCATGATCGAAAACCTCTCCGATGATGGCACAAACGCTGCCTTCAAAAACCTTCCCAACTTCGCAGAGGAACTGAGGAAAATCAACCGCATACTCATTATTGGCTGCGGCACCTCTTGGCATGCAGGATGCATTGCCGTCTCTTTGTTCGAAGAGATGGCCCGTCTGCCCGCCAGTGCTGAAATTGCATCGGAGTTTCGCTACCGAACTCCCTTGATTTCCGACGACACGCTCATCATCGCTATCAGTCAATCCGGAGAAACTGCTGACACTGTGGGAGCCGTGCGCAAAATCAAAGCAAAAGGACACAAAATCTTTGGCATTTGCAATGTAAAAAATTCTACCCTCTCTAGAGAAGTGGACGGCTGTGTTTTTCTTCACGCAGGCCCTGAATTTAGCGTCTGCTCCACAAAAGCGTTTACCTCGCAGCTCACCCTCCTGGCGCTCTTCTCTCTTTTTGCCGCGCGGTGCCGCCACATGGGAAAAGAGGAAGGAAGAGATTTCTTAAGCGAACTCAAAAAAATTCCACAGAAAATCAACGAAGTATTGAAACGTTCGAAAGAGATGGAACTTCTCGCCAAAAAATATAGCAAATTCGAGAACTTCTTTTTTCTTGGACGGCGCATGATGGTTCCCACCTGCATGGAAGCGGCCCTAAAGCTCAAGGAGATTTCCTATCTCAATGCAACAGCCTATCCGGCAGGAGAGTTGAAGCACGGTCCGATCGCGCTCATCTCTCCCTCGTTGCCGGTCGTTGCCTTTTGCCAAAATGAACAAACCTATGAAAAGATGATCAGCAACCTCATGGAAGTAAAAGCAAGGGGCGCTCCCATTATAGCGTTCGCAAGCTCAGAGGCCAAGGGCTTGTCCGCTATCGCAGATGACCTCTTTTATCTCCCCCCTGCCATCGATCTCCTCTCCCCTTTTATTTCTACAATCGCCGGACAGCTCTTCGCCTATTACGTAGCAATCGAAAGGGGCACAGCAATTGACCAGCCGCGCAACCTTGCTAAATCCGTAACCGTTGAATAACATGACGCACAAAGCATCCCTAGCTGAAAAACAGAAAAAAAAAGAAGAAAGAGCCCTTCAAAAAAGCGAGCGCGTCTATCAAGGCAAGATCATCAATCTCCGGCTCGAAACACTTCTCTTCAAAAACAGAGAACCTACCTATCGAGAATATATAGAGCATCAAGGAGGCGTTGCCATCATCGCCATCGATCCTCAGGGAAACTTGCTTTTCATCCAACAATATCGAAAAGCTGTCGATGAAATCCTTTTGGAAATACCCGCAGGTATTTTGGAAAAGGGAGAGGCTGCTTGCGATTGCGCTGCGCGCGAGCTTCAAGAAGAAACGGGATACAAGCCAGAGACACTCATTTCTCTTGGAGGTTTTTTTGTTTCTCCCGGTTTCTGTAATGAGTACATCCATCTTTTTTTAGCTCTTAACCTTAAAAAAAATCCCCTTCCATGCGACGATGATGAAGCCATCGATCTTATTCCCCTGTCGCTGCAAGAATTTTTTGTTCGTTTAGAAAAAAATGAAATTCGCGACTTAAAAACCATTGCCGCCGTTTTGCTCTACTTGCGATGGGAAACCCAAAAAAAAGAATCCAAAGACTTTTTATGAAAAAGATTTTGCTCCCCCTTCTTCTCCTCTCACTTTTAGCCCTGGCAATCTTTAGTCTTCCGGACATTCTCTCCTCTCCCACGGGCAAAAAATTTCTTTTGCAACTCGCAGCTAAAAAGATGCATCAGCAAGTGAATGCGGAAGCGGTTCATTTTTCGTGGCTCGGCCCGCAAACGATCCAACAGATCGAAATAAAAAGCGAAAATTTTGCGCTTTCCATTGAAGAGTTTTCCACCGATCTTCCCTTTTGGAAGCTATCCTCTCTGTCCTCCTTCTCCTCAAAAACACTCTCTTCTTTGCGGACAAAAACTGCCATAAAAAATGCTGCGCTGACGACCCATATTCCCGAGAGCCATTTTTCCCACATCAACTTGGCGATCACACATGAGGAAAATGCCCCCTTGCATATAGAGATGGAGGGCAGTAGTACAGAAGGGGGGAAAGTTTTTGTAAACCTTCTTACGGAAGATCTTGATTTTTCAAAAGCATCTTTAGATCTTTCTTGCCAAGACCTCCCCTCGGTTTTCTTAGATCGAATCGTTTCCCTATTTACCCAATTGCCGGACAGCTTTTTTTCCACTCTTTTAGGGAAAACCATCCAACTGCAAGGATCGGCCCATATCGAAAACGAGAAGGGCACCCTTGCCCTTTCCCTTTCCTCTCCTCTGGTTTCTACCAAAATGAAAGGAGAGATCCGAGAGGGGATGGTTACTCTGCAAGAGGACTTGCAACTGGACGTTTTTCTCACCGAAACATTCAGCCAATATTTTCTCAAAGAGATGTCTCCCCTTTTTACATCAGCGCAATCTTCCAAAAAACCAATCCGCCTGACAATCTTTAAAGAGGGATTCGAATGCCCCTTTTCCCCCTTTTCTCTGAAGGAGGTCAAAGTGCAAAAATCCATCCTTGATTTGGGTCAAATGAGGGCCAAAAATGCTGCAGGAGTTGGTTTGATTATGGGCATTATGAAGCTCCACCTTCCTTCCCACATGGAAGAGATGGATGTTTGGGCAACTCCCGTCACGCTTTCTCTTTATGACGGAACGCTCTATACCGATCGGATGGATGTTCTTTTGGACAACTCGGTTCCTATTTGCACTTGGGGAACGATCGATCTGATCTCTAAAGAAGTGGACATGACCCTAGGGTTAACTGCCGAAGCCCTTCGAGAGACCTTTCGTTTTGCAAATCTTCCGGAAGACTATGTACTGACCATTCCCGTCAAAGGAACGATCGACCATGTGAAGGTCGACAATTCCGTTGCCGCAGCAAAAATCGCCAAACTGATGGCAATGAAAGCGACCAATGCGGGAGTTTTGAATAAGATTTTCGGAGGCATCATACAAGAAGACAATATTCCGCCTCCCAAGCGCCCCTTTCCCTGGGAAGGAAAGAGGCAAAAACGACATTCGGAAGAAAAGCCCCTCGATCATCTCTTTGATCTTTTCCAGCAGTGATGTACATGGCAAACGGCAATCAGCTTTCACTCAAGTTGGAATGCCACAACCGATCCATAAGGGAAGAGATGAACATTCTCTTGACTTACCTGCTCTATTATTCTGTGTATAAGTCACGTGTCAATTTTACAAACCTCTATTTACGCACTTCTTACGCATTCCAAAAGAATTTATGAATCAGGTTTTATAAATTATGCTGGAGCAACAAGCAGTTAGGATTGCATTTTTTGAGTAGCGGTTGAGGATTGAATATATTTTGAACAATCAGAATAGGCCCTGCATCAAAAATAAATTTATAAGCATCTAATTACAAGTCTTTTATGTAGCCATGATTGATAATCTTACATATCATTGCATGAAAATCGCACATCTGTTACAATGAACATATCTTAAGAGGTTAAAATGGGCGATACTTTAGGAGAAAAAATTCGATTGTTGCGAGAGGCTAAAGGCTGGCATCAGGATGAGCTCGCTCAAAAAGTGGGCTTAAGTCGCGAAATGCTTTCGAGTATTGAAAATAGTCACCGTCAAATAAAGGCAGAAGAACTGAGTCGTTTTGCCGACATACTAGAAGTCAGCTCGGACCAACTTTTGGGTCGCATCCCTTTGGATGAAGTTAGTCTCACAAAACTATATCCAACGGAAAAAACAAGAGAAGCTATGAGAATTAGCGTACCGGCAAAAAATGTTCAAAAATTTCGAGAAGTTCTGTTGTATATCCTAAATAAAGTCGGAGCAAAAGCAAATGTAGGCGAGACTGTTATTTATAAGTTCTTATATTTCATAGATTTTGATTTTTATGAAAAATATGAAGAGCAACTGATTGGCGCAACTTATAAAAAGAATATATATGGCCCAACTCCTATTGAATTCGCTGCGATCATAAACGAGATGGTTACAAATAAAGAAATCGAAAAAGTAAAAAGCTTATTCTATCGGAAGGAGCAAAGGAAATACTTACCTCTTCGCACGGCTTGTTTGGCTTCCTTATCAGCAAAAGAATTGAAACTCATAGATGAGGTCTTAGATCGTCTAAGTGATAAAAATGCCTCTCAAATAAGTGAATATTCTCATGGAGATATTCCTTGGAAAGTTACAGAAGATATGGGGATTATTGATTACGAAACCGTTTTTTATCGAACTCCCGAATATAGCGTGAGAAGTACTGATGACGAGTAAATTTGCAAAAATTACAAGGGGAGACGGGTTCTCTAAAGATCTAAAACAGTTGCTCAAAAAATATCGTTCTCTTGAAGAAGATCTGGATAATTTCATCAAAGCACAACTCTTTGCTTTCCATAAATTACAGGTAGATAATCACGGGCTTTTTCCCATTAACAATTTAGGCTTTGAATCTCCTCAGGTATATAAGGCAAAAAAGTTTGCTTGCAAATCATTGAAGGGCAAGGGAGCTAAAAGCGGCATTCGAGTTATCTATGCCTACATTCCTGAAACTGATGAAATATATCTGATAGAAATCTACTCCAAGAGCGATAAGGAAAATGAAAACCGAGAGAGAATCAAAGGTTTGTTTATTAGCGTTTAAACTGACTCTTGATCCATGTTCTCTCGCATTCCATAAGACATGACACAAGCTTGAAGATTGCGCTTGTGACTTGTTTCTTCTGCGTTACATAAGTCACATCTAAAAAATGAAATGAGATCTTTGTTTGATTACGCTGACTTCTTCTAGTGCTCTGTCATAGTTAAAATTTAGGATTATAAGTTTGGCAACGGTCGGCATAAACTCAAGTCAATTTATCCTAAAATTAAAGAATGGCAGAGCACTAGTTTAGCGCGTAAAATTTGCGTAAACTATTGCTTACGCAAAAAATTTTCAGACTAATCTATTCGGCAAATTCTCCTGTCAAATACCTCTGGTACAAGACCTGAGGCTTGCCCCTGATACAGGGACGTAGCATTCGAACATACACCATTGTTTGCATGTCCTACCGTTAGGCGGGCAATTGACTGTGCCCTGCTTCACAGACTCAATGAGTAGTGAAGAGATTGCTTTTGCGAGCAAATCGAGTATAGAATAGGAGACGATTAAAACAAGAGCGATCTTTCATCTACCAGTACAAGGCTCGTGGTGTTCCCGATCATCATCATAAAATCGAGAAAATTCAATCAACCAAAAAAAGCTCAAAACCCAACCGTGTTCGATACTCTCTTCTATGTCAAAAGTGGTAAAAGTTAGGCGGCGGACATCCACGTGCGGAAGGGGAAAACAGTCTATTGCTTTGATGAAGACAAACAACAACCTCAAAAGGAGCCCTCCGGGTAATTGATCAGTCAATCGCCCCAGATCTCTCAAGGAGATCCTCTTGCGATCATGCGTAACTGAAATCCCATCGCTATTCAACCACTATGAACTAAAGTTCATAGTGGTTGAATGCAAGAAAAAAAATTTAAAAAAGATTTAAAGAATCCGGCTCTGAAAAATTTTCTAAGAAAAAAACTTTGAGTTTCTGCATGACCCATCATATTCATGTCGTCCACACAAAGAGGCGCCTCTCAAAACCATTTTCCGATCTTGAAAGGCATAGACTCTACATTCATGAAGAGATCTCCTTCCATTCTTGATAATAGCTCTCCAAGAGATCCTTGATGCCCCTGCCTACTTTGGCGTAATCTTCATCGTCGCAATTTGCAAGAGAGATGCGCAAAGACCAAAGAGGGCCGCCGAAACCAAAGCCGGGCAAACAAATGGTTGCTTTTTTTTCTGCCAAATCAAAAAAGAAGCGCATCACCTGCTTTGACTCGAGATATTGGGCAAAATCCTCTCCATATTTTTTCCGGGAAATCGAGAGAAGATCGAGCATCGCATAATAGAAGGTATTTCCCTCCTCTTTAGGAGGCGTGAGCTCTAAATTTTTATAGAGAATACCCTTGCGCTTTTTTAATACCCTATGGACATTTTTTTTATAGACGTGGTTTTCGTCCATCAGATCAAAAAGCGAGAGCAGCGCCATGAGACATTGCTGCGGGGTCGAAAGTCCTCCTGTATGAGCGAGCGCTTCTTCTCGGCTATCGGCAACCATCCTCTCAATAAAGGGAAAATGAGCAGAATCCAGAGTAATCGTGCGATACCGCTCGTGCAGCTTTTTCTTCACATTTTCGGGATGGTTTGCAATCAGGCGGTCCAGGACGTTCTTCTCATGAAGCATCACCACACCAAGACGCCAGCCGGTCACTCCAAAATATTTTGAATAGGAGTAGATGCAAATCGCATTTTCGGGGATTTCATCTACAAGGGAGCGAAAATGGTTTACAAAAGGAGCGTAGACCGTATCGGTCAAAACAATCAGATCCTGTCTTTCGGTACGCACAAGATCCACTAAACGATCGAGCGATTTTCCTTCCAAAGCGACCGCGGTCGGATTGGTGGGATCGACAAGAAAAAGCGCTTTGATTTTTGGATTTTTTAACTTCTCCATTTCACTCTCCGGTATCTGCCACTGATCCTCTTCGGTTGTTTGAATGAAGATCTCTTGGAGCTGAAACTCCTGCAACTGGGGGATCTCCAAATAGGGAGAAAAGATGGGGGTGACAATGGCAATTTGATCCCCCTCGCAAAGAAGATCATTCATTTTCAAAGAAGAGAAGATGTAGATCATCGCTGCCGTTGCGCCCTCGGTTGCAAAAAGCAGATAGCGATCCTCTCTTGCTTTTTTCGCCAAGCAAAGCACCTTGTCCAGGTAGGCTTTCACGATCTTTTCTATGAAGGGCAAAATGCGGGGAGGCGTTGGATAAGAAGCTCCAAGAGCCGATTCGCACATCTCAAGAAAAAAATCCTCTTCGTTAAAGGAAAATCGCTCTATGGCAAAAGCGAGGGCATTTTTTAGAAACTCAAGGCCCGGAGTCTTTTCGGTTTTTTTTACAAAAGCTCCAAACTTTTCTCTCATCCCCTCTTTTTGGGGACGATAGCCCAAATCGGGATCTTTCGTTAAAGAATGGGCGAGCGAGGTAGAAAAAAGACTTAGCAGATCAAACGCTTCTCTAACTGTGGTATTGAGAAAATTCGGATTTCCTCTCCCTACATCCAAAAGATGGCATTCTTTGTTTTCCTCTCGCCGACTTTTACAGCACTCCTCAGCCAGAGAATGTAAAATGTTTTTAACCTCAAAAGGACTAATAAAAAGATAGGGATCCACGAAATCCTCTTAAGCAATCGTAATATCCTTAGAGAGATAAACGTCCTGAATCATATGGAGAAGCTCGACTCCTTCCTTCACAGGCTTTTGGAATGCTTTTCTTCCGGAAATCAGTCCCATGCCTCCGGCTCTTTTGTTGATAATTGCAGTGGCGGCAGCTTCGGCCAAATCATTTTTTCCGGAAGCGCCTCCGGAATTGATCAGACCGATTCTTCCCATGTAATTATTGATCACTTGATAGCGTGCAAGATCGATGGGATGGCCGGAGCTAAGCTGCGTATACATCGACTCGCTAAATTTTCCAAATTTGATGGCTTTAAAGCCGCCATTGTTCGTCGGCAATTTTTGCTTGATGATATCTGCTTGAATAGTTGCTCCAAGATGGTTGGCCTGTCCGGTAAGGTCCGCCGATTCGTGGTAGTCCACTCCTTCTGCTTTAAATGCACTATTTCTTAGATAGCACCAGAGGATCGTACACATTCCCCATTCGTGTGCCATTTCAAACGCTTTGGACACCTCCACAATTTGGCGTCTGCTCTCTTGCGATCCAAAATAAATCGTCGCGCCCACTCCCACGCATCCCATGTCGTGCGCCTGCTTCATGGAAGCGAAAAGAACCTGGTCATAACTGTTTGGATAAGAAAGAAGCTCGTTGTGATTGAATTTTAAGATGAGAGGAATCTTATGCGCGTATTTGCGGGCGACAATCCCTAAAACGCCCGAAGTTGAGGCAACGCCATTACAGCCTCCCTCGATCCCAAGACGAACGATATTTTCAGGATCAAAGAACTCGGGATTCGGAGCAAAGGAAGCTCCCGCAGAGTGTTCGATGCCCTGATCGACGGGCAGTATAGACAAATATCCGGTAGACGCGAGCCGCCCATGTTGAAAAAGAGCATGTAAACTTTTCAAGACGCGAATATTTCGATCGGAGGGGCCGAAAATGCGATCCACGAAATCGGGCCCCGGCAAATGAAGTTTTTCCTTTGGCACGGTTTTGCATTTGTGTTTCAGAAGATTTTCAGCTTCATCTCCTAAAAGAGCCTCAATTTTAGAAAGCGGCGACATATCCCTACCTCATCGTTTGATCAAAGACCAACTTTATTATGAGGGAAGCTGATTTTTTTTCCTCCAAAATTTCTGAATTTCTTCAAAGCTTTTCTCTTTTGTCTCTGGAACTTTCCGATAAATAAACCAAAGGGCAAATAACGAAATGCCGGCATAAAGCAAAAATGTTTGCCCCTGCCCAAATGCATCAACAAGCGGAAGAAAGGATAGGGAAACAAAGTAGTTCGCAAGCCAGTTCACGACAAGAGCAAGCCCCATCGCGCGACCCCTGACTCCCATGGGAAAAATTTCGGAAAGCAAAATCCAGACAACCGGCCCCAAGCTTATCGCAAAAAACGCGCCATAGGCAAAAAGACTATAAAAAGTCAGCAATTGCCAACCACTCGCGCGAATCAATAGTCCAAGGCCGACCAAAACAAGGGAAAGGAACATGCCCGATACGCCTATTAAAAGAAGCGATCTCCTTTTCCAGATAGCGATCAAATAAAGAGCGAGAAAGGTAGAAAAAACGTTGACAAGCCCGATTCCGACAGCACTGAGCAACCCGGAAGAATCTTTTGCATAGCCAACCATTTCAAAAACAGCAGGAGCGTAATAGATAACGACGTTGATTCCCGTGATTTGTTGAAAAAGGCTGACCATAATTCCGACAAAAAGAGCGGGCCGAATGGTTTTTTCAAACAGATGCTTCCAACTGGAGATCTCTTTTGGCGCTTCATCCTTTGTTTCCCAAAAAACCTCTTCTTCTTTTTCCTTCCTATGAATCTTCCGCAAGACAATTTTTGCATCGTGGATATGGCCCTTCATTGCCAAAAAACTGGGAGTTTCAGGGATAAAAAAGAGTCCCATGAAAAGTAGGAGCGCAGGAGCCATTCCCCAACCGAGCATCTCCCGCCAAGCAGCCGCGTCCCTCAAGAGATAGCCTACGATATAAGCAAAAAGAATGCCAACCGTGATCATCAGCTGATTGATCGCCACCAACACTCCCCTCTCTTCAGCCCGCGACATCTCCGCAATATAGAGGGGAGATACGACCGACACGATCCCGACGCCAAGGCCGGCCAAGAAACGCCCCGCTAAAAGATGGGAAAACCCCAAAGCCTTCATTTGGAAAAAAGCGCCTGCAAAAAAAAGGATCGTCGCAAGAAAGAGGGTTTTTTTTCTTCCCCAAAGATCCGATAGGCTCCCTCCTGCCCATGCCCCGAAAAGCGCAGCGACAATCAGGATACTCACCCAAAAGCCCCCATCCCATGAAGAAAGGCGAAATTCTTTGGACACGAACGCAAGAGCCGCCGCCACCGAGCTGCTATGATAGCCAAACAAGAACCCGCCCAGAGACGCAACCAACGTCACATAGAGAGAAAATCCAAAAAAACCATTTTTTTTCATTTGTTTTTCCACGCTCCAAGGGAAGATAAATAGGCTGCCATTCAGACACATCGCTCATTAAAATAATCTATTTATTTGCTTTTTTTCACTCAACCATTGTTCAATATCTGCTCATTTACCAAAAGAAAAGAGATGAAAGACTTCTTGCATAAGTTTTTAAACACAAAGAGCTCATTATTGGTTCCCCTGCTCGGAGGATCTGTCGGTATCGCGATTGGCACCATTTATGAAAAAATTCTTCCCATGGGCGCAACTCTTTCGCTGATCGTGCTCGTTGGCGTTCTGATTGGACTGGTCCTTCCACCGCGCTGTTGAGTTTGTCTAGAGAGATTTTTCCCGCAATCCCTTTCGATTCTCGATAGGTTTGCAGAACTTTTTCCCCATTCCTCTTGATCGAAAAAGTGTAGGGAATTTTCGAGGAATGCATTCCCATTTTGCTTTTTCAATCGATTCAGGAAAGAATGGAAGAGGTGATTTTTTTCTCAAAAGACAAAGCGCTTCTTTCTCTTGCACCAACTGAAGGAATTGCTCTTTTTTTCAAGCTTGATCCTGCACGAAATTCCAAGCAGCATTCTCTTTCAAAAATCACAAAAAAACAAATTAAAGAAATTAATTTAATTCACAATAAATAGATTCATAATAAATAATCACCACTTCGTTTCACAATTCAACAGGAGAAAAAACATGAAACGACTTTTATTGCTATTTGGACTTCTTTCATCTTTCGCTCTCAGAGCAGAAGAAACTCCAACAACACCTGCACCTGAAAAAACTTGCGTGAGACAGTCAGATTTTTACGCAAGCATTGGTGTAGGACCTCTTCCCGTTCTCCTTCCCGTTTTTGGAATTGGATATCGCGAAAACTGGAATCATCATGGGTTTGACACCTCTTTGCAAGTTGCAACGATTGTCAAGGTAACTGCTTTGAGAATGAACCTACTCTATTCTTACATAGTGCATCCCGATCCAAAGGGACAAACCTATGTGAACTTAGGAGCAGCTGTAGGCAGTGTTTTTCATAGCGGTTTTGCAGGAATGTTTACCTCTCCCGAACTGATTGTCGGAAGAGAGTGGATGAACAAATCGCATGAAAAGAGATTTTGCCAAGCCGAAATCTCCTTCCCTAATTTTTCATGGGAATACAAACATCATGAGAAGGAATTCGACCGAAAAGACATTTTGTACTTTCCTGTCGTAACCGTTTCTTATGGATTTTTGTTCTAGAAAGAATTCTTAACCCAAGGGCTCTTCCTATTGAAGAGCCCCTTCTTCCAATACCAGAGATTCTCAACGCAAATCCGCCGGTTCCCTTCAATTGCACAATTAATACTCGAGAGACCCTCCGGCCGTGATTCCGCTCATGGTCAAATCTGTTCCGAATGTAACACCGCTATTTCCCGCTGTTTGCAAAGGAGCTTCCTCTCCCATATGCCACCAGTAGTTGGCCTCCCATGCAGCGTGCAGAGAAAAAGCTTTCTTGCCCCGATCAAAACGCCAGTGGATATCCGCACCAATGAGCGTTTGTAGATTCGTTTTTAGATCACGATGGTTATCGCGAATTTGTGCATGTCCTGCAGAGAGTCCTTCGATATCTGATTTTGCATGGAGAGAGCCAAATAGAAGGGTGGCAGACAGCCCACCGAAAAAACTCAAACCGCTTCGACCAAAATAATAGGCAACATTTGCACCGGCCCTTGGGCCAAAGCCATTCCATTTGGAAGCATTTCTAAACAATCCATTCTTGGAAATATCCGCACCACCCGTATAGTGATTGACCACGTGTTGCCAGATCCTTGCTCCACGTACGCTTATATAAGGCCGGACACAGCAATTTTTTATCAGGCCGTACATGCCCGCGAACTCTACGTCCCCAACGTTGTAATCGATTTTTGCAAGAGACCGTGCCGCCGTTCCCTCAAGCGCGAATAGACCAAGTAAGCCATCATCCGCGTGGCAGCTCGAAATCGATTCATTATGATAATAGGTCCATATTCCCGAAATGTCCCAATGATAGGGCATCGCAAATCCAAGTGTAAAACGGCCGCCCGGCTTCCATTTTGACTCTCCGCTAATAGCGACAAACCCTCCTTGATTTGCAAGAGAGCCGCTGCCTTCTATTGCAGTCGCATATTTCCATTGGTTCCCCCATGCTTTCCAATACAGAAAAGAAACATTCATGAATCCATGCAGAGGGTTTTTTGAGCCGCCCAATCCCTCTTCACGGATGGTTTTCATTTGATCCTCAAGCTGCTCGACTCTATTGGCCAGTGAATGCTCGGCAGGAGATAGAGAATCTGCGCCCTTCCAACTTCTTTTGGACTCTCTGTGTTTTTGTGCGTCTGGAGAAAAGAAAAAAGCCGCCAATATAAAAAGACCCGCAGCAGACAATAAGAAATAATTTCGCCTCACGAAAGCCCCTATTACCACTACATTCACTAACTAGTATGGGAAATAATTAATATGCAACAACTATTTGGATCGCTGATCGGGCAATTTTTTCGGCGTTATTCATAGGAGACCTATCAATGCTGCCAACTGAAGGATTCGAGGGCTGTGCTCTCGGGCTCTTTCCAAAGGACTGTGTCCTTCGGGGGAACTATGGGCACGCAATGACCAGGAAGAGCTGCCCATTGCGGAAACAAAACTAATCGGAAAAGATAAAACGGGTTTTTCAGAAAAAAACAGATGTGTCTTAAAAAACAACACCCTCAAAAAATTGAGGGTGTTGTTAAACTCATGCATTCGACGACAAAAATTAATACTCGAATGCCACGCCACCGCTAACGCCGCTCATGATCAAATCCTGACTCGAGATTTGATCGGTAAGGGCGAGACGGATCGGAGTTGCTTGCCCTCCGACATTCCACCAATAATTGGTCTCCCATTCGGCATGCAGACAAAAAGCCTTCTTGCAGTGATCAAAATGCCATTTTAAGTCTGCCCCAATAAATGCTTGCAGATTTGTTTTGAGTTCGCTGCAATGATCACGCATTTCTATAGAAATAGGAACTCCCAAATTGTTGTTGAAATTTAAATTCGATTTCATATGAGCGTTGCCATATAAAATCGATCCTGAAAGACCGCCAATGAAACTAAAGCAGCTTTTGCCGAAATGGTAAGCAACATTTGTTCCCACTCGAGGGCCAAAACCATTCCATTCGGAGGATTGTCTATACATTCCGTTCAGTATATAGAGAACGCCATCTCCGCTATAGTGATTTCTCACGATTTGGTTGATCCAAGCGCCGCGTGCACTTATGTAAGGCTTCAAACAAAGATTTTTCAACAAACCATAGCTGCTTGAAAACTCCAAATCTCCCAGATTGTAATTGATTTTCGAACACGAGCCGGCTTTTGTTCCCTGCAGCAAAATATTTCCTGCCAGTCCATTGCTTGCACTGTGGGACGACGTGGACCGATTGTGGTAATAGGTCCAAATTCCCGAAATATTCCAATTATGAACCGTAGAAACTCCGACCTCCAAGCGACTGCCCGGCTTCCATTCGGATTTCCCTCGAATATTTTTGATTCCCTCCGACTGAGCCGTCAAGCTGGCCGGAAGCGCCTGCCCACTATCTAAGGTATAGGCATAAATCCAATGATTCCCCTGCGCCCTCCAATAAAGAAGTTCTAAATTCACAAATCCATGTAGTGGATTTTTTGAAGACACTGTTTTCTTTATTTCCATGTTTGTCATCTGATCTTCAACATTCCCTACTCTACTTGTTAGAGAAGTTTTTGAAGGCTCAAACATTTCAGAAGAAGACGTAGAAGACATGGAGACCGTCTCTTCATCATTTGTCGCAGAAGAAAATAGCGCTGCAGACATAAAAATAGCTGCCGCTGGGGAAAATAAATACCGCAATTGCATATGCACCTCCGATTGTTTCTAAATGTAATTATTAGAATTCGCAATAACATGCAACATTTTTTTTAAATTTGTCATGAGATTCGAAAAAAAGCCCCACTTTTGTGCAACGGGATCTTTCCTGCAGAGCAAAAATTAAAAAAGAAAATTGAAAAAAGGGGCCTTTCCTCTTCGGAGAAGATCTTTTTCCTGAGAAAAAACATCTGGAAGAACAAACCCCCTTCCTGCTATGATTTTTATTTAGACTCCTAAAATAACCGGTCTCTTCCTATGTTCCTTCCAGAAAAAATTCGCAATATCGCCATCATTGCCCATATTGACCATGGCAAAACAACCTTACTAGATAGCCTCTTAAAACAATCGAAAACATTCCAAGAGCATGAAGTCGTCCCCGAGAGAGTCATGGACAGCTACGATCAGGAAAAAGAGCGGGGCATCACCATTTTTGCCAAACATACCTCGATTTTTTATAAAGATTATAAAATCAACATCATCGATACGCCCGGCCACGCTGACTTTTCCGGAGAGGTCGAGCGCTCGCTCGGAATGGTCAATTCCGTTCTTCTTCTCGTCGACGCAAAGGAAGGGCCCATGCCCCAAACGCGGTTTGTCTTGATGAAATCTCTCCAAATGGGCTTAAGGCCCATCGTCATTCTCAACAAAATTGACAGGCCCTATGCAGACCCTGAACGAACGCTGAATCTCACCTTTGACCTCTTTTCAGAACTTGGAGCAAACGATGAACAGCTCGATTTTTCCTACATTTATGCTTCCGGCCTTGCTGGCTATGCGATCATGCACTTAGAAGATGAGAAGAGGAACATGGATCCTCTCTTCGATCTCATTTTAAAGGCAGTGCCCCCTCCGGAGGGTGATCTCAAAGCCCCTTTCCTGATGCAAGCGGCGACTATAGAATATGACGATTATGTGGGCCGGCAGGCATGTGGGCGCATCTTAGCTGGCGTCGTTCAAAAAGGGATGACTCTAAACTGCGTTCGAGCTGATGGAAAAGCCAACTCTTTCCGCGTGCAGAGAATTGAGGGGCGTTTAGGTCTGAAAAAAGTTGAAATGCCCGAGGCCGGCGTTGGAGATATCGTGACGATATCGGGCATGGAAGACGTTACGCTCGGCGATACTCTTTGTGCTTTAGAAAACCAAACCATTCTTCCTCCCATCGCTGTAGATGAGCCGACCCTTTCCATTGACATCATGGTCAATTCCGGCCCTTTTTCCGGTAAAGACGGAAAACATTTGACCATGAACAAAATCCGCGAACGGCTCCTTAGAGAAAAACGGTCCAATGTAACATTATTGATTGAGATTCCAGACAATATGACGGACAAGGTAACCGTTTCGGGCCGTGGAGAACTCCATCTGGCCGTCCTGATCGAAGCCATGAGAAGAGAGGGTTTTGAATTTATCGTTTCCAAACCCCAGGTAATCTTAAAAAAAGAAAACGGCATCACTTTCGAGCCTATCGAAATGGCGCATGTCGAGGTTCCCAAAGAATTTTCCGGGGCCGTCATCCAAGAGATGGGGGGGAGAAGGGCCGAAATGCAAACACTCGATACCGATGTGCATGGAATCGTTCGCATGGACTTCTTAATCCCCACCAGAGGACTAATGGGATGCAAAAACGAACTATTGACCCTTTCGAAGGGCCTCGTCATCATGACGTCGGTCTTTAAAGAGTATGCTCCCTGGAAGGGAGCAATCGCAGGAAGAAAGAATGGAGTGCTTATTTCTCTTTGTGCCGGAACAACCAATGGCTATGCTTGTTTCGGCCTCCAAGAAAGGTCCACGCTATTTGTATCTCCGGGAGATGAGGTTTACGAAGGAATGATTGTGGGAGAAAACAGTCGCGATAACGACCTGGTTGTCAATGTGACAAAAGCAAAGCACCTCACCAACGTTCGTGCTGCGGGCAAAGATGAGAACATCCTGCTGACCCCCGCCCGCCGATTCATTCTCGAAGAAGCAATTGATTATATCGAAGAGGATGAATTTGTCGAAATCACGCCAAAAAACATCCGTCTTCGCAAGCGTTTTCTTAATGAAAACGACCGCAAACGCAACATAAGGCAAAAAATCAAATAAAGCCGTAGCTCTATTGAGAAGATTTGACAGTTGCTTTGATGATTTTCTGCTCTTTTTCGGGCTTGTCGCCAAGTCCGGTTTTCACCTGTTCAATTTTCTGCACCACGTCATAGCCGGAAATCACTTCGCCAAAAATGGTATGGCGCATATTAAGCCAAGGTGTTTTGACCGTGGTGATAAAAAACTGACTGCCATTGGTATTCGGCCCCGCATTCGCCATAGCCACAAGACCCGGGCGATCAAAAGCTACACCTGCCCTTACCTCGTCCTGGAAAGATTTTCCCCAGCAAGATTTTCCGCCGGCCCCCGTTCCCGTGGGATCCCCCGTTTGAATCATGAAATTCTTGATCACTCGATGAAAAACCACTCCGTCATAGTAGTGTTGATTGACAAGCGTGATGAAATTTTTACAAGCCATAGGCGCCACTTCGGGATGCAATCGAATTTCGATCGTTCCCTGGGTAGTTTCTAAGCTTATAACGGGCATTTCCTTTGCCATGTCTGTCTCCTGTGCTGTCAGCTGAAATGTAATTGTTAAAACAAAAAGAAAAAAACTCAAAAAGCTCTTCATTTTTCCTCCTTTTTCTCTTCTAAAAAATTGAGACCGTTTGATTTTAGCCATTTAGAATAACACAGGCAAGGAAAGATGTGGAAAAATTTGAAAAACTTCTTTTTCCTATATAAAGCAACAGATGCCATTGCAACGGCTGATAGGGCAATCGAGCGCAACACATCTGGATGGCATATGCCTTGCAATGAAGCCTACCCACCTGTCTCTATCTTGAAGCTCCGTGCTCATCAGCTCCAATGCCCACCGTCCTCAATACTTGACACATGATTTTCTGAAAGCCCAAAAGCTTCTCCAAGGAGCTTGGCTCTACCCACCTTGCCTTGTTTCAAAAAAGAAAACGCTCTTTACATCCCTTCTAAGGGATTTGAACTCCCCTCTTGCATGTGAGAATACTTTCTTTGCCTTCCACTAAACTTGCCAAAAAAAATCATTCTCTTCGATCGATCATTTTGTTAAGTTAAGAAACGTTGGAACCGCTAGCTTCTGGGGGAAAAAGAGATGAAGTATGATTTGGGTATTTTAGCAGATCAGGTCATGAAAGCAAGAGGTCTGCAAACGAAATTTTCTTCCCAGGCCCTATTGCAGCTTCAATCCATCTCATCTCCTGCAGGGCCCACAAAAAATTGCGAAGATCTGCGCTCTCGTCTCTGGTGTTCCATTGACAATGATACCTCTCGCGATTTGGATCAATTGACCTATGCAAAAAAAAACAAGGATGGCACAAGTTCGCTCTGGATCGCTGTGGCCGACGTAGAAGCTGTCATTCCCAAAGGATCCCCCATTGATCAGCATGCGGAAATCAATACCACGTCCGTTTATACGCCTGCAAAAATATTTCCGATGCTTCCCGAAAAACTCTCTTTTGACTGGACCTCGTTAAATGAAGGGGAAGACCGCCTTGCAATCGTTGTGAAAATCCAACTCGATACCAGCGGGAATCTGCAAGATTTTTCTATTGTCCAAGCCTACGTTACAAATCATGCCAAGCTACATTATCACTCTCTTGGCGCATGGCTTGAAGGAAAGGAAAAAATTCCGGAAAAGGTCAAGAAAGTAGAGGGGTTGGAAGAGGCGCTTCTATTCCAACATCAAACAGCTCAAATGCTGCAAGAAAAGCGCCACCTTTTGGGCTCGCTCACTCTCCACCCCGTTGAAATTGAGGCAAGATTCACAGAGGACCTGCAGATCTATCTAGAGCCCCCATTGCATAATTTTGCCCACCAGCTCATCGAATCGTTTATGATCGCTGCCAATATTGCAGTAGCACGCCGGCTAAGATCAGCCAATATTCCCAGTTTGCGCAGAATAGTACGCACTCCCAAACGCTGGGAGCGCATCGTCGCAATTGCTGCATCTCTTGGAACAACGCTGCCTAAACTGCCCGACCCAAAAGCTTTGGATGATTTTCTGCTTTTAAGAAAAAAGAAGAATTTTGAGAGCTTCCAAGACCTTTCGCTCATCATGATCAAACTTTTGGGAAGAGGAGAATATATCGTCGAAATGCCGGGAGCTCCTTCCATTGGCCATTTCAATCTCGGTCTTTCTGAATATACCCACTCCACTGCCCCAAACCGCCGTTTTGCCGATCTGGTATCGATTCGTCAATGCAAAGCCCTCCTCTTGCGGAAAAAAAATCCTTATTCTATGGAAGAACTGCAGCATTTAGCAGAGCACTGCTCAGTCCAAGAAGAAAAGGCGCTAAAGGTCGAAAGACATCTCAACAAATCCGCCGCCGCTCTCTATCTGGCACCCCATATTGGCACGGTTTATCAAGGGATCATTACCGGATCTTCCGACAAAGGCACATGGGCGCGCATCTTTTCCCCGCCGGTGGAAGGAAGAATCATTCAGGGATTTGAAAATCTCGACGTCGGGGACAGGGTGCAAGTCAAGCTCGAAAGCGTCGATGTGCCGATGGGCTTTATCAATTTTGTCGCAAAAAAACAAGAAAGCGTCGTCTGAATTCCTCCCGAAACTCGCTAGCCAAAGCATAGTCGATAAATTTTTTTTCCCTTTCGATGAAAGCGCTGTGATGCACGCGTCTCCTCCGCCTTCCGGAAACAGGCGGAAGGACGTGGTGCAGCATTTCATGATAGATGACAAAAGAAACGAAGTGCAGCGGGATATCTTTGCAATCCAGTCTCCGATGAATTTTGATCAAACGTAAGCGCTCATGATACGCTCCAAAAACAATCCTCGTTTTCGAACGTGCGTTCGCATTGCCAAACCAGCCGATGCTAAGGTCCAGACTCCCCTCGAAATATTGACGATTCAACTCATCGTAAATCCGTTTCAGGTTATAGTGGCTGCCAATCGGGCGCAAATGGTTTTCTCTTGATTTTTTTTGGGAGGCGAACAGTTGAAAAAATTTTTTCAAACACATGGTCCCCTCAAAATACTGCGCGCCAAAAGGATGGTTTTTCGCATGGATCTCTTCGCTTCAATGAACCATCAGAATGCCACAAAACCCCCCAATAAAAAACAAAAAAACCTATCGCCCAAACCCCGGTTTAAAAAATTCCCAATAGCCTCCTCTCCTGTTTTGTGTTGCAATAAATCCTCACCCATCCGTAGTATTAAAAACGTACGGAAATCATTCTATGATTAGTCAAAAAACAATTAAGTTTTTCAAAAAGGTAAGGTTAAAAATGAAAAAATTCAATTTTATTCTTTTCGCAGGTGCACTTCTCTCTTTAGCTGGCTTTCAATTACAAAGCGCAGACGCCGAACAAGCACAAAAAGCTTCCTCGGTTGTTTCAGAAGAAGTCGCAGTTAAAAAACAAAACAAAGACGTAGCCGTTGTTGAAAAAGCAGAAGCTGCAGCTCCAGCTGCAACAGCTGCTGCTGTATCAACAGAGAAAAAGGCCGACACACAAAAAGCCGCGCCTGCTTCTGCAGTTCAAAAGAAATAAGTCATTTGTTTCTGAATGCCCAACTCCCTCTAGGAATTGGGCATTCAGAAATTTTTCAAAAATTCCATTTTTTTCTTCTCTCTTTCATTCCAATTACTGAAACGCAAGAGGATTTGAGACAAAGATATAATGTCTCCAGACATTTTGATAAATTGGGTTTTTACTCAGAAGAATTTTATCTTCAATTTCACAAAATTCTAGACGCAAATACTATACCGAAGAAAGCTCAAAATCGGACTGAACTTATCTCTCACGCAGCTTCTAAAATCTTGACCTAACATGGACTCAGGTCCAAGTTTCGATTGTACGGCAAGAAAACCAAGCTGAGCCAATTTAAAATCTTCAAATTCCGGATATTTAAAATTTTAATTCTCGAATAAATTTGGATGATTTTTGCTGCTTTTTGTGATAACTGGAGTTTGGACTAATTTCTGGGACCAGGAGGCGCAGAAATCAGTCTAAATTAAACGTCATCTCCTATGATTAACCTGCAGAACAAGAGCAACAAAGGATGTTGCAGTCGAATTATCTGGGGGTTTGAGATTTTTGGACAATTTTCTCAAACCCCCGAATAAATCAAGCAATATGGTTTTCCGACAGAAATCGCTATAGAGCACAAATCAAGATTTGAACTGATTTTGTACCAGATTCAGACGCGAAATTAGTCCAAACTCCAGTGATAAACTATTCCCAATAAATGGAGATTTTTTCATGAACCTTTCGCTTTTCTCACCCAAGAACCCCAGACTTGATTCCTCAACATGCTTTTTATAAACTGCCCCTAGTTCAAAAAGTTTGGACTCCTCCCGCTTTGCAAAGTCATGATTTCTTCAAATGGACCTATCGCATCACCTGCATTGGTTTGATTGCACTCTCCTTCCTCGTTGACGTCTCGACAGGCAATCTTTATCGACTGACCATCGGAAACTGGATAATCCATTCTCAAAATGGGGAAAATCAAAAGAAATTCCTCCAAGCCAAAAAAGAGGTCACAAGAAATCGACGGATCACATTGGGAGCTCTTGCCATCGGAGCTGCAGCTTTGGCAGCCATTTATTTAGGAAGAAGATACTCCTTCACACTCCACTCAGATTTGCCTTCTTTCCTAGCAGGAAAAGTGCCTACAATTCCTCTACACAAAACCAGCATTGCAGTAAACGGTCTCTCCGGATCAAATTCTTTCTATTGGATCGCAAGACTCGGTATAATCGGAGCCATTTGCGGGTGCGCAATCGGTGCGTTTGCAAATAGCGCACGCGTTAGGATCCCAGAACATAAGGCTGCTGCGCCAGTAACTACAGAAGCTGATGGCGAACAATTTTCGTTCTGTATTAAAACGCTTTCAGGAAACAATTTCATAGTGAAGGTCAATAAAGATGCAACAGTTCTTGAATTAAAGAAAGCGATTCTACCCTCCCTGCATTCCTCTGAAACACTTGAATCCATGCGGCTAATATTTGCTGGCAAAATATTAGAAGATAGACAGCCTCTTTCTGAAGAGATGGCGAAACTAGAAGCGATTTACCTAATCACTAAAGAGAATCTCCCTGATCCCACTAGTAGTTGGCTTCCCAAGTGGCTACAAACAAAAAGCTTTTTCCCATGGTCAAACTCCCCTCGATAATCAACACCGAGCATCAATTCAAGAGAGGCTTTGAGATCTCCGAAACCATCTCGAAATTCTAAAGAGGATGGGCCTCGAAAAAACTCAAAATTCAAATGTGAGTCCGCCAGATACACCACTCAAAGTCAAGTCCTGTGTTGCCAGTTCGTTGGTAAGGTTTGCTCTTAGCGGAGTTAGCGCTTCCATATGCCACCAATAATTGGTTTCCCATACCGCATAGAGAGAAATAGCTTTTTTGCAATGATCAAACCACCACTTCATATCGGCACCGATCAGAGCCTGCACGTTGGTTTTAAGCGCATGCGATCGATCGCGGGTTTCTACAAATACCGAGCCAAGAGTTCCGAGATAGTCCAGATTGGTTTTCATATGAATGCTTCCATATAAAAGCGAAGCGGAAAACCCCCCAAAGAAACGCAACCCGGTTTTCCCAAAATGACAAGCGATATCGAGTCCCAAACGAGGGCCAAACCCGCTCCAGTCGGTGGCTTGACGGTAGGTTCCGTTGAACACACCGGCCGGAAGAATAGAATCTCCGGTGTATGTATTCCTCTGGTTTTGTTCGATCCATGCTGCGCGCGCGCTAAAATAGGGTTTTAAGCAAAGATTTTGTAGCAGTTGAAAGCTACTGGAAAACTGCAAGTCGCCTACGTTATAATTGATTTTCGAAACAGATTTTGCTCCTGTTCCTCCCAGGAAAATATTTCCTGCCAAACCATTATCTGCCCGATGGTTCGATACAGACCTATTATGATAATAAGTCCAAATTCCCGAAATATTCCAATTATAGGCCGTTGCGTATCCCAGTTCTAGGCGCGCTCCGGGTTTCCACTTAGCTTTTCCTCGGATAGTTTTAATTCCTGATGTCTGTCCACCGAGACTCCCGGGAGCGATGAGCTGCTGTCTGCTGTCCAGCGCGTAGCCATAGATCCAACGGTCTCCTTCTGCTCTCCAATAGAGGAGTTCCAAATTCACAAAACCGTTGATCGAATTTTTTGAAACCACCAACTTTTCTACATCAATGTTCATCATCTGGCTTTCAGAACGCTCTACTTTATTTGATTTAGGCAACTCGATTGCACCTGTTTTCTCTGGCATGGCAAAGGAAACCATTTCTTCTTTGTTCTCGGAAGAAAAGAGGGCAGTAGACATACAGATGGCTGCCGCAGGCAAAAATAAAACGTTAAACCGCATAACGGACTCCTGGATTTTTTCCTCAATCGTTTTTTTACATTTTATTTTTTTAATACGAAATAATTTATTAATTCGCAATAACATTAAAATATTTGCTGTAAGATAATTTTATTTTAATGTACGCGTTCACGGGGGGTAGTGGGGGATGGGGTTAAAATCTCATCCCATAGAAGAAAGCTCTCGAACTAGCCAATAACTCCAAGATCCGCTTTCGAGGGACATTTTTTGAATTGAGAATCCTGCGGTTTTTAAAGCCTTATCGATACTTTGAGGGTCCGTTTTCACGGAAGCTTCAAAAATATAATGGTCCCAGAAATTTAGACACAGGTCTAAGCTTATAACCTCTTAAAAAAAAGAGGTCAAAAATGAGAAAAAAACATTCTCCTGAATTCAAGCTCAAAGCTGTGCTTGAGGTATTGAAAGGAGAAAAAACGGCTACACAATTATCAGGTGAACTCGGGGTTCACCCGATGGCTCTTTCAGATTGGAAAAAGCACTTTCTAGATACGGGAGCGCAGGTTTTTGAAAAACAAAAAAAAGCTTCCAAGATGAATGGAGAGGTGAAAGAAAAGGCAGAGTTATTCGAACAGATAGGACGACTCAAAATGGAAGTCGAATGGCTTAAAAAAAAATTGGATTGCTTAGCCTAGCAAAGCGACGGGCCCTCATTGATCCAGGAGATGCAAAATTATCTCTGGAAAGACAATGTGGGCTCCTCGGGGTAAGCAGGCCTGGATGGTATTATGAACCAAGAAAACCAAATGTTGAAGATCTATTGCTCATGCGCGCGATCGATGAAGAATATCTCAAGCATCCTTTCTATGGAAGGAGACGGATGACCATAGCAATGAGAACTCAAGGATTTTTTGTCGGACAAAAAAGGGTCAGGACTGCGATGCAGACCATGGGATTGGAAGCAATTTATCCTAAACCAAATCTAAGTGCAGCGAATCAGGAACATGAGAAATTTGTTGCGCGATCTGACTATCGATCATTCCGATCAGGCCTGGGCTGATGATATCACCTATATTCCCCTGACAATAGGCTTTGGGTATCTTTTTGCTATTATTGATTGGCACAGCCGCTATGTGGTCGCTTGGGAACTATCGAATTTGCTCGATACTGATTTTTGCATGGAGGCATTGGACAGAGGGCTCTCCAAAAAAGAGCCTGAGATTTTCAATACGGATCAGGGGGTTCAATTTACAAGTCGACAATTTACCGAGAGGCTATGGAGAAGTGTAAAATATGAAGACATTTACCCCAAAGGATATGAAAATTTAAATGAAGTCCGACAAGGGCTTAGAATGTATTTCGAATTTTATAACGAGAAACGGCCTCATCAAGGGCTCGAGTATCGAACACCGGCAGAGGTTTATTTTGAAAAATAGACTCGATTTTCGCCGCGCGCGTTCCCCCCATGGGGGGATCTGGTTTTCTTCCTTCGGGAGGTAAAGCAGTGTTATGCTCTGGACCTGATCCTTACACACAAGTCTAAAATTTAGTATACTGTTCCTTTTTTAAAAGGAGCGGTATCATGAAAGAACAATGGATTTATGAACAATTTTCTACTATCGATGTAGGAGATGCCCGCCTGCAAAAGAGGGCCGTTGACGTTGCTATAGGTTGCGCAGAACATCCTGAAGAGTCCCTGGCAGGACGCTTTGATAAATGGGCAGATCTCCAGGGAACTTACCGCTTTTTTAATAATCCTAAAATTACACATCAGGCGCTTCAACAACCCCATTACGATCAAGTCTTAGAAAAGGCGCGCTGGTCGGAACAGCTTGTTCTATTTATTCAAGATGGTTCAGAGCTTTTGTTCAATTCCCATCCATGGACACATGGACTTGGACCAACCGCGGACAGTAACGGAAATGGACTCATGTTTCACTCATGCCTGGTCGCCAAATATCATGAATCTGAAGAAACCGAAATTTTGGGACTTGGTTACCAGGAGGCTTGGGTGCGTCCCGAAGAAAAATCGGCGAGTGATTCGAAAGAATCTGAGGTGTGGCTGAGGACGTTAGAGAAAATGGGACGTCCCCAGGAGAACTGGGTGAGCGTTGGCGATCGCGCCAATGATATTTATGATTTTTTGAATAATGCAAATAGGCTGGGGTGGAAATGTGTAGTGCGGGCGCGACATGATCGCAAAGTCGAGATTGATGGCGAGAAGACACGTCTTTTTTCATGGATTCGTCAACAGACAGCCAAGTGTACATCCACGCTGTATGTGAAAGCAAAAGGCGAAGAATTTGGTGGTGAAGTGACACTGGAAATAACTTGGGTCAAAGCGAAATTGTTTCCTCCAGGAAATGGGGGTTCAGCAGGTGAAGAAGTGACGTATATTCGAGTGTGGTGTCCCGATAGGCCCAGGTTAGAATGGCTATTGGTTACGAATCTTCCTGTCAACAATCAAGAAGACTCCCTAAGAATCGTCAGAATCTACCGCCGACGCTGGCTTATAGAGGATTATCATAAGGCGGTCAAAACGGGCTTTCGAATCGAAGATAATCAGCTTAAACAGGCGAGCCGAATTCTTGCACTATTTGGAATGATTGGGGTGATAGCGACGCAACTTTTATCGATGAGAGAACAATGTCGGTTGTCTCCGGAAACACCGGTCGAGGAAAAAGTGCCCAAGCCTTGGATTACGCTCATAGAAAGGCATCTGATGGTGAAATTGAAAACGGTGAAAGATTTCTGGCGTTCTCTGGCTCGTATGGGGGGTTTTATAGGGCGCAAATCAGATGGGGAGCCTGGGTGGCAAACAATTTGGAAGGGTTATAAACGATTGCAAGACATGTTAATGGGAGCGCTTTTAGGTTGTGGATGTTGACTTGTGTATAAGGATCAGGCTCTGGACTTTCGGTAAAGGTCAGAGAGCCCTCAAAGGAATCTTTAGCAATGCGAAGTTATAAGCTTAGATTTTATGATTTTTTGTCTTGACGCTTGGGACCACCTTAGAGGAAAATTTTCGCTTTTTGTAATGAGTTCAGTTCTTTAAAACATTCTTTTGCGATCTTTTTAACCAAAGGGGTCCTGACACCATAAAATCGCACCTCATTTTTAAAAAATCGCTGAAAGGTTTCTTTGGACTTTTCATCGGCGCTTGAGAGAAGTTTTTCTATGATTTTTTTTATAATGGAATGCATAGCGAGATGGCTCCAAGTTTGCGAGAAGAGATCCTCAAAATGTTTCTGATTTTGCCTAAGAATCAATTTTTTTCCTTCAACTTTCTTTAAGGATCCTTTTTCGATGTGTCTCTTCAATGATCTGGGAAAATATTACTTTTGCGGACAATCGCCAAATGTTTCTGGTTTTTGCCACCAAGTGTGGCACTGCTTTTGCCAAAGTGCATAGCGCTTTTAAGATGCTTATTTTTTTTAAGACAGAGCACCTGTTTTTTCTCCCTTTGCAACTATCAATATATTTTGCAAACCTTTGATAAACCCTCACAAACAAATCATAACACGTTTTCCATCAAATACTTAAAAAGATTAACGCAAAAGAATTTATTTTCAATTGCATTATTTGTAGCCAACTAGCTACAATGAAAAAAGAAAGGGAATACTCATGTTCGAAATCGAAATTTATAAAGCAGCTACAGGAAAAGAACCTTATATCGATTGGGAAAAAAGTTTAGATAAAACTACATCAGTCAGAGTAGATGCAAGACTTACTAGGATTAGAGAAACAGGAAATCTGGGAATCTATGAGTCTGTAGGAAATGGCGTTTTCGAACTAAAACTTGATTTTGGAGCTGGGTACAGAATTTATTTTGGATTTAAAACAAACAGATCTTTGCTTTTGCTTTTCGGAGGCAGCAAAAAATCACAACAAAAAGACATCAATAAAGCGAAAGAATATTGGGAAGAGCACCTTTCGCTAACTAAGACGAGGCAAAAATGAGAAAATATAAAGATTACAAAGTTCATTTAATAGAAAAATTGAAGGACGCAGAATATGCATCTGCTTACTTAAATGCATGTTTAGAAGAAAGCTTTGAAAATAAAGATATGGGAATCTTTCAACTTGCTGTTCGTGATGTCGTCGAAGCTCATGGAGGAATGTCCCTTATCTCATCAAAAATGAAAGTGAGTCGAGAGAGTTTTTATAGAAGTTTATCCCAGAAAGGAAAAGCAAGATTTGCAACACTTATCAATGCAATCAAAGCTTGTGGTTTAAAACTGGAATTTCACCCTGCCTATTGACATCTACTTTCGGATACCATCAATGCGAAATGTATTCCTAATTTTCAGAGAGAGCTCGCTTTCTTTTTTGCAATTTTGTTGTTGTCAAATGTTGTGGGAAAATGTGCCAAGAGTGTGCCACAAACGAAAAAGGCAGCCAGGGTTTTCACTCTAACTGCCTCTTAATCAGAACTCCGGATGTAGGATTCGAACCTACGACCAATTGATTAACAGTCAACTGCTCTACCACTGAGCTAATCCGGAAAAACATAAGGACTAATGGTAGCAGAACTTTCCTTTAAAAGTAAAGTTATTTTAGGAGAGTAAACTGGTCTTTGCCCACTCCGCATTCGGGGCAGACAAAATCCTCGGGAAGATCCTTAAAATCGATCCCGGCTTTTATCCCCTCGGTAGGAACACCGGTAGCAGGGTCATAGATCCAGCCGCAAATATTGCAAATATACCTATTTTTTTGGTTCATCATGAGCTCCTTATCTTTTTACCTTTTCTGCTAAAGCCAGGCCAAGCCGTTCACATTCTTCAAGAATCTTTTGGGTCGATTTCCATTGACTCTTGATCGGAGGAGCAAAAACCTCTAAACTAGCTGACTTGAAAAATTCTTCTATCTCTTCAACAGCACCTCTTCCCCAGCCAAAACTACCAAACGAAGCAACGAGCTTTTTTTGAGGCCTTAGGCCTTTCAAATAGGTCAATAGCATGCCCATAAAGGGCATCAACCCCTGATTTAAGTTGGAACAGCCTAAAATAATCCCATGTGCATCTAGAACATCGGTAACGATATCGGTGATGTTCGTCGCGCGTATAAAAATTAGTTTGGCCTGCACTCCTTCAATAGACGCTCCCCGATGAATCGCTACCGCCATCTCTTTTGTGCTCTCCCACATGGTATCGTAGATCACAAGAACTTTTTTCTGCGGCTTGAAAGAGGCCCACTCT
Organism: uncultured bacterium; assembly: GCA_963716985.1. GTDB lineage: Bacteria > Chlamydiota > Chlamydiia > Chlamydiales > SM23-39 > JAJZPH01. The sequence continues at coordinate 1,400,088 of OY970323.1, forward strand.
TGATAAAGAGAGACTATTTCCGAAAGAGAGGATCTCCAAACGATCCCATGAGAAGGAGCAACGATCCGAATCTCATATTTTTTGATCTTGTCGATCGCTTTTAAGATCTGCTGTCCAAAGGGCATGAGAATGTTGGCATAATATTTTTTCGCCTCGTCCATGACTGCGCATCCATCCACCTCGTCGTCGAAGCGAGAAGAGGAAGAAAAATGCTGTCCAAAAGCATCCATCGAAAAGAGAATTTTTTCTTCTTTGAGATAGGTAAACATCGATTCGGGCCAGTGGACCATCGGAGTTTCAATGAAGGAAAGCGTCTTTTTTCCCAAAGAGAGAGTATCCCCCTCCTTGACAATCTGAAACACCCACTTCGAAACATCGTGATAAAGGGAGAGTATCTCCTGACATTTTTTGGTGCAAACAACTTTTGCCTTTTTACATGCCGTCACGATGATGGGAAGAGAGCTTGCATGGTCGGGCTCCGCGTGATTTACGATGATGTAATCGATCTTTTCCGGAGAGGCGAAAGCGGAGATGTTGAATAAAAGCTCCTTGGCAAAGGTTGCTTTGACCGTATCGATCAAAGCAATCTTTTCATCGAATATGAGATAGGAATTGTAGGTCACGCCACGCAGTGTGGTAAAACTATGAAAATCGCGCATCGACCAGTCAACAGACCCAACCCAATAAATATCTTTTACAATCGTTCTTTGCATGCAACCACTCGTTTTCTTTTGACGATAGCAACTCAAGAAATATTTTTGACCTAAATTTTTTCAGTCCAAACAATCCGATCATTTTGGAGTAATGGGCGATGATTTCCGGCATTTGCGAAGAGGCAGGCTTGGTTTTTCCACATCTGCCGAGGAACAAGATCGACTCAAAACAACACCTGCAAACCTCTTCGCAGCGGGAGGGTCTGCAGAAATGATGGATCGCGTTGCAGAAATTGCAAGAGAGCGGAAGAGGCCATTCTTCAGAAACTTTCCCGCAATTCTTAGAAATTCTTTGCCAAGATCTGAAAGTATGCTAATTTTATTTGATCGAAAGAGCTTTTTTATGAATGAGATCATCGGTTTTGTCGACCACATCCTCTTTTCCAATCCAGAAAATGGATTCATAGTCGCAAAACTCAAAGAAAGCCATAAAAAAGAGCTCACCCTCGTCGTGGGCCCTATGCCCTCCGTTCAGCCGGGAGAAACCCTTCTTTGCCAGGGCACTTGGAAAAACCACCCGACTCATGGGAAACAGTTCGAAGTCTCTTCCTATTCCGTCCGCTCGCCATCCGATCTTGCAGGAATTCAAAAATACTTGGAATCGGGACTCATCAAAGGGATCGGCCCCGTATTTTCCAAAAAAATCGTAGATAAATTCGGTCTCGACACCCTGGTCATTCTCGACCAGCAAATGGAGCGTTTGAAAGAAATCCAGGGCATCGGGAAAAAAAAGATCGAAAAAATCCAAGAATGCTGGGCGCAGCAAAAGTCGATACGGGAGGTGATGATCTTTCTTAGATCCTTCGAGATCAGCCCCTCTTTTGCGCAAAAGATCTTCAAACGCTATGGAGACCAGAGTTTAGAAAAGATCAAAGAAAATCCCTTTGCCTTGGCCCAGGAAATCTTCGGCATCGGATTTAAAAGTGCAGATAAAATTGCCCAAAAGATGGGATTTACTCTCACCGATCCCAAGCGGATCTTCTCAGGCATCCAATATGTTTTGTGGGAGATGACCAATGACGGGCATACCTGCGGACTCGAAAAGGAATTTTTGGAGAAGGCGGAAAAAACTCTTCTTATAGAAAAAAAACTGATCCAAGAGATGATCGACAAAATGGTGCTGGACAACCAGCTCGTGCGGCAAGAACTTCTTTTCAATGGTATCCCCCAAAATTTTCTCTGGCTTAAACCTTTTTTTTATTCGGAAGAGGGAATTGCAAAAGAACTTGCTCGCTTAAAAAATGCGCCCTCGAAAATACGAAAGATGGATGTGAGCAAAGCCATCGATTGGGTGCAAAAAAAGCTTCATATCCAATTTGCAAATGCGCAAATCGAGGGAATTAAAAAAAGCATCTCTGAAAAATTCCACATCATCACCGGAGGCCCCGGAACCGGCAAGAGCACCATCATCAACGCCATTCTCACCATCACCGAAAAAATCACCGATCAGATCGTGCTCGCAGCGCCGACCGGAAGAGCGGCCAAACGCATGAGCCAAATCACAAGAAGAAGAGCCCAAACCATCCATAGCCTTTTAGAATATGATTTTGGGACAAAGGGATTTCGAAAAAATAAAAACAATCCCCTGAAGGGCCATCTTTTCATCATCGATGAATGCAGCATGATCGATACCCTTCTCATGTTTCACCTGGTCAGGGCGCTCCCCCCTGACGCCAGACTGATCCTTGTCGGCGATATTGACCAGCTGCCCAGCGTGGGCGCCGGACAGGTGCTTAAAGACCTGATCATCTCCCATATCTGCCCGGTCACGCAACTCGTCGAAATCTTTCGGCAGGCCGCCGGATCTACCATCATTTTGAACGCCCATAAAATCAACAGGGGAGAGTTTCCGATTCTCGGTGCAGAGCAGTGGAGCGACTTTCAATTTTTTGAGGTCCAGGAACCTCTTGCGATTCAAAAGAAAATCCTGTCTCTAGTTTCGCAAGAATTGCCCCAATCTAAAAAGTTTCACCCCATCAATGACATTCAGGTTCTTTCCCCCATGAAAAAAGGGCCGCTCGGAACCGAATCTTTGAACCTCCTTCTGCAAAACGAATTGAATCCCTCCAACACGCCATTTTTCCGCGGCGGTCAGCGCTTTCACGTGGGCGATAAGGTCATGCAGATCCGCAATAACTACAATAAAGAAGTATTCAATGGCGATATCGGAAGGATTGTTCGCATCGACGTTAGCGAACAGATACTTGAAGTGACCTTTGATGAGAGACGGGTCGGCTATGAGTTCCATGAGCTCGAAGAGCTCTCTCTTTCCTATGCCGTTTCCGTCCATAAGTATCAGGGCAGCGAGTGTCCTTGCATCGTCATGCCCATTCACGTCTGCCACTTCAAGCTTCTCTATCGCAATCTTCTCTACACAGCAGTGACAAGGGGGAAAAAACGGGTGGTCCTTGTGGGGACAAAACAGGCCATTGCCATGACGATCAAAAATAAAGATGTACAAAATCGCTATACGGGCCTGCAATCTGCTCTCAATCGAAACTCTCTTCTTACGGCAGAAGATGGCCTTCCTTATGAAATGATGCTTCCGGGCTTTAAAGATTGAAGAAACGGCAGCTCCATCTCGTCGTTAAAGCTTCCGGCCAAGATCATTCCCCGGCTTTCTACTCCCATCAAAGTGACGGGCTTCAGATTGGCGACCACGACCACTTTTTTTCCAATCAAGGCTTCCGCTTCGAAGTGCTGGGCAATCCCGGAAACAATTTGTCTCTTTTCAAATCCAAGATCCACTTCCAGCTGAAAAAGTTTTTTGGCTTTTGGGATGGGCGCTGCTTTCAAAATCTGACCCACGCGAAGATCGATCTTATCAAAATCTTCGATGGAAACAGCGTCTCTTACCGCCGGAAAAGATTCTTTTTGCACGCTGCTTTTAAGTTTTTTGATCTCCGCTTCAATTTCGCTATCTTCGACCTTACGGAACAAAATTTGGGCTTTGCCTAAATGATCATTGGGTTTTAAGAGCCTTTCTTTGACCCCGTCCCAGGACTCTTCCGCAAGAAGATGTTTCCTGCCCAGCATATCCCAGATCTTTTGCGAAGACTCCGGAATAATCGGAAAAGCGATCAGACCTAAACTCTGAATACATTGAAGACAGCAATAGATCACGGAAAACATACGCTCTTTTTTCTGCGGATCCTTAGCAAGAAGCCAAGGTTTGTGGAAGTCGAAGTAGACGTTGCCAACCGAAGCTAGTTCCATCAAAACTTGACTTCCTCTTCGCAGCTGAAAATTTGCAAAAGCATCTTTTGCAAGATCCACATGCCGCCGGATCTCTTTTAGAAATTGTCTATCTTCGGTATTTAAAGCAGGATTGGGGACTTTATTTTCACAATGATTTTGCGCAAAGACAAGCGTTCGGTTTATAAAATTTCCCAGCTTGCCCAAAAGCTCGCTATTGCAGCGAATTTGAAAATCCTTCCAAGAGAACTCGGTATCGGAGGTCTCGGGGGCATTTGCAGCTAAATAGTAGCGAATCTGATCGCTTGTATATTTATTAAAAAAGTCGTCGAGATCGATAAACCAGTTGTCCGACTTGGAAAAACGCTTGCCCTCCAAGGTAAAAAATTCATTGGCAGGAACCTCATCGGGTAATTTGTATTCCAGAGTTTGCCCCATGAGCATGGCGGGGAAAAAGAGCGTATGGAAAGGGATGTTGTCCTTCCCGATGAAATGGACAAGTTTGGTTGAGGGATCGAGCCAATATTTTTTCCAAAGATCGGGATTTCCTTCTACCTTTTCCGCCCATTCCTTCACTGCGGAAATATACCCGATCGGAGCATCAAACCAGACGTAAAAGACCTTTCCTTCCGTTCCCTTTAAGGGAATAGGAACTCCCCATGTGGAATCTCTTGTGATGCCGCGGGGGTGCAGATCATCTAGGTAATTCTTTGTAAAGGCCATCACATTGCTTTTCCAATTCTTTTTCGCAAGCCAATGGGTAAGTCTTTCCTTAAAAAGATCGAATCGATAGTACCAGTGTCTGCTCGGCTTCAAAACTAGAGAGGAACCCGTCAGTTTCGATTTTGGGTTCTTTAAATCGGTCGCTTCATAGGTCGATCCGCATTTTGTGCATTCATCGCCTCTTGCGCTTTCATGCCCGCATTTCGGACAGGTGCCAACAACATAACGATCGGCTAAAAATCGTTTTTCTTCTTCGGAGTAGAGATGGTTTTCAATCTTCTCTTCCACAAATCCATTTTTGAGCAAAACCTCAAAAAATTCCTGTACGGTTTTTGCATGCCCCTCCCAAGTCGTTCGAGAATAATGATCAAAAGAAAAATTCAGCTGCCGAAAAATCTCTTGATTGAGCGCATGATAGATCTCGACATGTTCTCGTGGAGATCTGTTGGCAAGCTCGGCACTTAAAGCGATCGCAATTCCATACTCATCAGACCCGCTGATATAAAGAACATCGTTTCCTAAAAGTCTTTCGAACCTGGCATAGCAATCGGCCGGCAAATAGGCCCCTGCAATATGCCCAAAATGAAGAGAGCCATTGGCGTAAAGAAGCGCCGATGTAATGAGAATTCGCTCTGCCATGAAAGACCCCGGAATTTATTTTCTTTCGGAAAAATCTTGTTTTTTGGGATAGAGCTGGATGAGCTCTTCGATCAACTCTCCCACGCTTTTCGGTGTCGATGCGCGTATGTGCTCCTTGGCCATTTGGATCGCAATGTTGATCATTTCGAAATTGTTTTTAAATCGGCCTTTCAAACGCTCGTTGGTCAAAAATTGTGCAACCGCTGTCATTTTTCCACTCCTTTTTTTCTCGTTCGATGCTCTTCGGCAATAAAAATTGCACGAAGAACCTGATAGGCTATCTCTAAATCTTCGTTGACAATGAGATAGTCATAATGTTTTGCCGCCTTCATCTCCTCTTTGGCCCATTCGAGCCTTTTTTCGATCATCTCGCCGGATTCTGTTTTGCGAGACATAAGGCGTCTTTTCAACTCTCCCAAGGAAGGAGGCTCGATAAAGATGAAGACTCCCTCGACTTTCTTCTTTAAAAAGAGAGCTCCTTGGGTATCGATCACCAAAACTACATGCCTGCCCTCTTTTTGCGATTTTTGGATTTCTGCTTTTGACGTACCATAATCATGGTCGAACACATGGGCATGCTCTAAAAATTCATCACCCTCTACTTTTTTTCGAAAAACCTTAAGTGAAACAAAATGATAGTGCACGCCATTCTCTTCCCCTATGCGAGGAGGTCGTGTAGTGAACGATACGCTCTCCGTGACGCAATGAAACTCTCTCTTCAAGCGATCGACCAGCGTGTTTTTTCCCGTTCCGGCAGGAGCGCTGATGACAAATAAAAGTCCTTTTTTCTGATTTCCTAAAAGTTTCATTCGATGTTTTGCACCTGTTCCCGAATTTTTTCAAGCTCGCTTTTTATCTCAATAGACCTTCGCGAGACTAAAGCATCAGAGGTTTTGGATCCGATCGTATTAATCTCCCTGTGGAATTCTTGTAAGAAAAATTCCAATTTTCTTCCGATGGGCTGCTCTTTAACCTTAAAAAGAGCCTCTACCTGAGATAGGTGGGAGCGAAAACGAACGATCTCTTCCGTGATATCGATCTTTTCCGCAAAAAGCACCACCTCTTTTAAAAGACGCTCCTCATCGGAAGGCTTTGTAAAATATTCTCCAACCCTCTGCAAAAGTTTTTCTCGGTACTGAGAAACGCTTGTCTTGGATAGCTTTTCTATCTCATCGATCCACTTTTCACATTTTTTCAGCCTGGTTTTGATATCCTTAAGGAGCAACGCTCCCTCTTTTTCCTTCATCGCCACGAGCGCATCGATCAGCCGATCCACGAAGGAAAAGAGGTTTTTTTTCACCTGTTCATCTTCAGAAACGCTCTCGGGAAAAGAAACTTCTTTCGCCTGCTGGGCCAAAAAGAAAAGATCCACGCTTTTTTTATCCAATCCAAGAAGACGCGCCCTCTCTTCCCAACCCTTCTTGAGAGTTTTTAGGAAACCCGTCTCGGGTAAAAAGGAGAGAAGCTCAGGTTTGTGTGGAAAAAAAAAGATCCGAAGGGATACTTGTCCGCGAGAGATCTCTTCCGATATTTTTTTTCTCAAATCCATTTCATAGCGAAAAAATTCTTTGGGAAGAAAAAGACTCACTTCGAAAAATTTTTTATTCAAAGAGGCAATTTCTCCAACGAACTGGCCCTCTTTTGTCTGGACCGCCAAACGGCTAAAACCTGTCATGCTTCGAGGCATCGGCTTTTCTCTGGTAAATACTTTAAAAACCATGCCAGATCTTATCTGGAAATTCCCTCTAAAGCAAGAGTTTCGTGAAAAGGCGCCTTTTTTTAAAAAATAGTTTATGATGATAAGGAAGAAGAAACAAAAATGGCAAACTATAAAACACACATCCGATTTAATCTTTTCCTGGCCCTTCCCACCTTGTTGGGCATATCATGGGTTGTGGCGCATCCGACCTTTCAGATGCTGCTGCTCTTCTCTGCGGTTTTTGCCTATGCCACCTTTTTTTTCAACCCCGATCTGGATTTGGCCGCTCGGATCAAGCTTTTTTCTTTGAGAGGAATCTTAACGCTCCCTTTTCGCGTCTATTCGATGATCTTTCGCCATCGAGGCATTTCCCACCACCCGCTTTTCGGCACGCTCACGCGTCTTGTCTGGTTTGGAGGATTATTCTATGCCGTTTTGGCTCTCTTTTTTTCCATAAAAAACCCAAGCTTTGTTCTTCTCGATTACCAGCAAGAGCTCATTTTTGGAGCCTCTGCCATTTTTTGCGCAGATTTGTGCCATCTTCTTTTGGACTAAATAGATTCCGAATGTAGAGAAAGTTTTCCCTGCGACATCGAGGCGACCACACGCGTCATTGCCGGCACTTCGATTCGATGGTTTTTTTCGAAAACCACCCCCTCGGCAACAAATTCCGCACGCTCATGCAAAAGGACGTGCAAAGCTTCGTTTCTTTTGATCCGATTCTTCCAATAGACATTGCAAGCATTTCTATCGAAGCCTTCATTTAAAACGCGCACGTTTTTTAAAAGACATCTTCCTAAAAGAGCTTTTTTCCCCTCGCCTTTTGTCTGAATGATGAGACTTCCTTGGATTTCTGTGTTTTCCATGAAAAGATCGCCAAGTTCCAAGTGGAGCTCAGATCCATAAAAAAGTTTGCCCTTCCGAATCTTCTTCTGAATCTCGGAATACAGAGGACCTAAAGCCGGATGCAGATAGACAAGAAAGGGGGGCCCCTTCTTAAGATACTCTTCTTCTGACTCTAAAAGAGGAAGCTCCATCTGACAGATTTGGGAAAGAAGCTCATAGTGGTTTTTAAGAAGGTCGAAAAAGCAGCCCTCGGGAGTCTCCATAAATGGACAACCCTCCTCCCAAAGACGCTTCGTTGTGGAAATCGTTTTTTTTCGGTCGTTGTAAAGAACAAATGTCTTGAGCTTTTTCGGATCCTGGGATTTTAGAGGCAACAAAAAATGATCGGTCATCAAATCGGCAATGCTCTGCATCATCAGCTCCAATCTCCCTCCTACCTCTTCCACTCGAGATCCATCCTTTTGCAGGGAAGGAAATTGCGCTTTCATGTTGAGCATCATTCCGACGAAAGGATCCTTTTCGACAGCTCTGTTTGCTTCTTGCAAATCCACATAAAGAAGGTTGGTATTGGAGGGGTATTCGGAATAACTGTCTCCCTCTATAGCAGAGTCTTGGATGTTCCACTTCGCAAAATCGGTATATTCGATATTGGCATAACCGTATTCATAGCCCTCTTTTCCCCTTTTTTCGCGAAAGACATCAACCCCTTCCGCCGCATGCACTCTTCTCGGACATGCGGCAAACCCAAACGCTTTTTGCTCCGACGATCCAACGCCCATCAAAGCCAATAGACCATGATCGATGCCGGCCACGGGGTTGTTGATCTGTCTGATAAAAGCCCTGGTTTTCCCAAGCTTGCCAAGCCAGTCGAAGACCTTCTCATCCTGCATGAGCTTCCAGAGCATCCCGTGGCCTCCCGGCTTCCAAGAAAGCTGTAAAGGCGCAGAAATGACCCATCCCCCTTTTTGCGTCAAAACGGGAACCGAAATCTGTTGAATGAATCGAAAACTCTCTTTAGGACGGCCAAACCATCCATTTTCCTCACAAAGACGAACAATCCGTTCGTGATTCTTCTTTTCTTGCGAGGTCATAACAACGACGGGAAGAAGAATTTCCCTGTCGAACGTTTTTCGATACAGATATTCCAAGCCCGACAGATCATGGAAAAGCAACTCAAACAAACTCTTTCCTAAAAAGGGAAGCATGGCGGTCGGCAGAGCCTGTTTCGTTGTCGGATCGATAAGTCCCAAACGATCTCCCACCCCTCCGATCGGAAAGATGGCAGCAAATTCGGGCAAATGCTGCAACCCCTGGAAAATCTTTTCGCGAACTTCGGAAGTTTCGATTCTGATGTCTCTCACTTCCGGCTTGAAAAAACGAACGTCTCGATCTTTTTCATTTTTTTTCGAGACAAGTTCTACAACTCTTTCGTGATATCCGTAAACCCCGCCGATTTTTTCATAAAATTTTTCAACCGCCAAAAGATCTTGAGCTAAAAGTTTTAGAGGAATCAAAGCAGAAGAGGGTTCGTACGGCCAGGAGAAAAGAGGCTCCCCTTCTCCTAAGTAAATCATTACTTCAAGCACATAGCGCTCTTCTATGCTCAATTGCTCCATCTGAGGAATCAAGGGATGCAATCTCTCAAAAAAAGAGGCGACTTTCGGTTCTTGATGGAGAAGGAAATATTTTTCGAGCATCTGCCCCCCCTTCAAGAACCGGGGGCGAAAGAATGAAGAGGAAGTGAGCGTCATCGTGTAAAATTCAGATCCTTGCCTATAACAAAACTATAACTTGAAGCAAAAAAAAGGTCTTTATTTTCTTTTTCTTATGACTTGCTTGCCGGAAGCAAGAAAGTTTTTTTTAAAAATAAATTCGTTCGATTAAGGTTTTTTTCTTAAAAACGCCTCATTATAAAAAAGCAAGCCGTCGATTCCAAAACATTGACAACAAACATATTAAGCGGCCTTTCTTTCCAAGCTCCTCGCAAAAAACTTGAACAAAGGCCGGTTCCCCCACTAGACAAACAATTTTTAAACAATTAAAAGGAGCAAAACGGAAAAGTTTCATGAGAAGGATGATCCTCATTCTTTTTGCTTTTACAATGACTGCAAGCATCACATCGCATATCTTTCAGCAAAAATGGCATTTCTATCGAAAAGCAGAGGCTCTTTTTTTTAGGGAACATTACGAAGAAGCCCTCTTTTCCTATCTGCAATCTCTTCGATGGGGTCTCGATGAAGAGCTCATCTCCACCCATTTTATCCACACACTTTCAAAGCTCGGTGGCGGCACTGAGAGAATAGATCCTTTCCTTGCAAGGATCAAAAAAGAGGGACAAAAGGCCCACCTGCTCACGAAAGTTGCTCTCATTTTTCTATTGGAAAATAAGGCAGAAGAATCTGAAAAAATCTTAAAAACACCTGTCGTGAAAAAGTTGAAGAGCTCTTTTGTACACCTCCTTTTGGCACGCTCTTTGTTCCTTCAGAGAAAAGGCAAAGAGGCCATTGCGGAATATCAAAAAGCTTTGAATAAAGATTTCCAAAACGATCCTCTAAGATATGAGTTCGCCAAAGTGCTCGCAATCGAAAAACAATATGAAGAGGCCTATTTTCATTACCAAAAGCTCTATGAAAAAAAGAAAAGCCCCTCTCTTTCTTTAGAAATCGCAAACCTTCTTCTCTTGCAGCAAAAAACCGGAGCCGCCCTGGACATGCTCGAGAATCTCGACGAGCAGGAGATCGATGCAAACACAGAGCTTTTCTTGGGCCGGATGTATGCAAAGGAAAACCAGACAGAAAAAGCTGCGCACGCCCTTTTACTTTACTTAGGAAAAAAGCCCAATGATTTCACAGTAAGATTTGAGCTTGCAGAACTCTCTCTTTTGCATAAAAATTATGCGCTTGCCACAGAGCAGTATCAAAAGATCATCGAAGAAAATCCGCACGATCGCTACATCAGAAGAGCCCTGGCGCTCTCGCTTTTAAGAGACATGCGCACGGAAGAGACAAAAAAAGAGCTCGCCCGCTCCCTTGCAGAAGAAAGCCAAAAAACTCAAGTGCCCCAATCGAAAAGGATATCCGATTTCCAAGCAAGACATATACTCGCAAGGCTTTTGCATCTGCAAGAGGGACATTTAGAAAAATCACTCTCTCATTACCTGCTCCTTGCCAAAGAAGAACCAAAAGATATTAGGATTCATATGGAAATGGGAGAAATCTATCAAAAATTAAAACTCTATGAAAAAGCGCTTGATGAATTTAAAATCGCAAGCAGCCTGGATCCCAAGAACGTCCGCGCACAGATCAATGAAGGAAAAATCTACCTGTTCCTAAATGACGAGAAAAGAGCTCTTTCCCTTTTTAAAAAAATGCCCAAAACATCACCTTTGGTCCAAAAATTTTTAATTGAAACCGCACGATGTTTCAAGCAAGAGAAAAAACTGTCCGAGTCCCTTTGGATTTACAAAGAGCTGGCCGAGAAAAATGAAGACCCCCGCCTCTTCGAAGAGACCGGCGATCTTTTTACGGAAACGAATCAAATCAAATCTGCTCTTCTCTACTACCAGCAAGCGCTCAAAATGAGCCCCGGATCAGAGACTCTCAAAGAAAAAATTCGCGAAGCGCTTCAAAAAACACAACAAGAAACTCCTTTTGCAAATTCTTGAAAAACAAAGCAGCAATTCTTTGTCTTTCTTTGTTTCTAAGGAAATCATGAGCATCAAACGACCTCAAAAGCTATTTTTTAAGTCCTGCACAAGGAGCGCATACCATGGGAGATTCGCCCATCTTCCAATCAGGGGAAGTGACATAAGAGCTTTTTTCATCTGTTTTTTGCATCGCAGCAATAATCCGGGCAATCTCCTCAAAGTTTCTTCCATTTTTCATAGGATAAAAAGCAACGAACCGAATCTTTCCGCAAGGGTCGATCACAAAAACAGAGCGAATGGGCTTTTCGCTCGTTACGTGCGGATGGATCATTCCATATAGATTTGCAATTTTCTTCTCAGGGTCGGAAAGCAATAAAGGAAGATCCTCTTGGGAAATTTTCGCTCCCTCTGGGCCCATGTTTTGCAATGCGGTTTGAAGCCATTTTTGCTGCTCGCTTCCTTCATGGCAGGTCAAGAGACAACACCTTGTGCGAAGGTCATTCCATACTTGGGTCATCTGCAAACATTTGGCAAGTTCCAGCGTACAGACCGTCGTCATGAGATTCGGAACGCTGAACAAAAGGATCCATTCCCCTAAAAAATCCCCCGGGAAAGAACGATTGCCCTGCTGTGTTCCTACCTGAAAAGAGGGTGCTTCTTCTCCCAAAGTCAGTTCTGAAGAAAACACAAGTGAGGAAAACAATACAAAGATCGAAAAAAGCTTGTAAAAACCACATTTCATAAAATACTCCCTTGAAAAGCTAATTCCATTTTTTCTCCAAGAATCTCCAAGATTTCACAGGCTCAAAGGTCCGGCGATGCTCTTCGCAAGGTCCGTGCTTTCGAAGCAAAGCTAAGTGTTTTTCCGTTCCATATCCCTTATGTAGATCGAATTGATATTGCGGCCATTTTTGATGCATCTCTTTCATGAGTTGATCGCGCGTTTCTTTGGCAACAACCGAAGCCGCTGCAATCGAAATCGAAAGAGCGTCGCCGCCGACAATCCCTAAATGGGGATGAGAAACTTTGGGCAGTTGGTTTCCGTCAAAAAGGACAAAATCGGGCGTCGTTGAAAGGTGGAGCAAAGCTTCTTGCATCGCGAGGAATGTCGCTTGAAGAATATTAACTCGATCAATGGTTTTGGCATCGATAATTCCGATTCCAAAGAAAATATCGGAATGGCGGGTGATCTTTTCGAAAAGCTCTTTTCTTTTTTTTGCTGGGAGTTTTTTGCTGTCGTTGAGGCCTTCGAGCAAAAAACCCTTCGGCAATATGACCGCTGCAGCGACAACCGGACCTGCCAAGGGACCTCTGCCCGCTTCATCTACGCCTGCAATATGACGATAACCCTTCTGAAAAAGATCCTCTTCCCAAACACTCATGGCACAAAGCCGCTCCCTTTCCACGTCTTTCAAAAGAAACCCTTTTTCCACTGGTTAAAAACATTTATACCTCTATAGAAAATAGTTCACAAGACAGAGCTCCAAAAATCAAAGGCTAAAGGAAAAATCGATCATAGGCAACGATCGGTGGCTGTGTTGCACAGCCACCAAGGCAAAAGATTTAAAATTTTTTTACAAAACACTTCCAATAGTTAATATTGGGCGCATTCCCATTTTCTGGGTAGGGGTTTCTCGAGGAAAAATGCGCAAGGCATTGCAATTTGCAACAAATAAATGACGTAGCAACCCTCATTTGTAAGGAACGAATTAGACAAGATAAGCCGTCTTCTCCTAGGAAACGGCTACCCAGAAAATGGGAATGCGCCCATCTAAACTAAAAGAATTGATAAAATTTCTTCATATAGATACAAAGACGGAAAGATGCTATTGCAACCATTTTAGATTTAAATTGAGCTTTGTTGAAAAATTTTGTTAAAAAAAGTTTTCTTGATGGATGTTGTAAATACAACAAATTTTGGAGTGGTCGTCGCTGTCAAAGGAAGCATCATTGATGCTACATTTGAAAATGGTCTGCCGGACATTCATTCACTGTTATATGCGGGCAGGGATCGGAGAATCATCATTGAGGTTCAAGCACAACTTGGCTTGAATAAAATTAGAGGAATTGCGCTTACACCCATTCAAGGATTGGCAAGAGGGGATCCAATTGAGGATTCTCGTCAGCCAATAAAAGTTCCGGTCGGCGCAAATACAATAGCCCGCATGTTCAATGTTTTTGGCCAGACTGTAGATAAAAAAAGTGCAATTTCCGGTAATGAATGGCGATCGATTCATCACTCTCCTCCTGCACTTTCGAGACGGCCTATAGAATCTAAAATTTTCGAAACAGGAATAAAAATCATCGATGTTCTCATGCCTCTTGAACGAGGAGGCAAGGCGGGGCTTTTTGGAGGAGCTGGTGTTGGCAAAACAGTCCTGCTGACCGAGATGATTCACAACACAATCGGATCCTATAAAGGCGTGAGTATTTTTTGCGGCATCGGAGAGAGATGTCGGGAAGGGGAAGAACTTTACCGGGAAATGACAAATACCGGCATGCTTTCCCACATGCTTATGGTTTTTGGGCAAATGAATGAGTTGCCGGGGTGTCGATTTAGAGTAGGACATGCAGCACTTACAATGGCTGAGTACTTTCGAGATGACGAGAGAAAAGATGTCTTGTTTTTAATTGATAATATTTTTCGCTTTATTCAGGCAGGCTCAGAAGTTTCTGGTCTTATGGGTTATCTTCCTTCTAGTGCTCTGCCATTCTTTAATTTTAGGATAAATTGACTTGAGTTTATGCCGACCGTTGCCAAACTTATAATCCTAAATTTTAACTATGACAGAGCACTAGTTCCTAAAGAAAAAATCATTTGGCCTATCGGAGGCCGCATGCATTCAATATTGACGAAATATTCCGATCTGGAACTTAAGGATCCCTTTAACGTGCCGCGTTCGATCCCGAGCATTTCCGCACTGATTGGCCAGGTGTTGGACTCAATCGAACAAGAACAAGCATCTTTGGAAATCGATCAACTATTGATCTTTTACAACAAACCAACATCCGGAGCAAAATTCGAGCCCACATGTTTATCTCTTCTTCCCATCGATGAAAAATGGTTGAATAGCTTCAAAATTGAAAAGTGGCCTACAAATAAATTTCCAGAAGTGATCGATGATATTGAGTCTACTTTTTCAGCTCTGATTCGTGAACATCTCTTCACCTCCATATTTAAAGCTTGTGTTGAGTCGTTAACTAGTGAAAACACAAGTAGATTTGCGACTATGCAAGCAGCTGAGCATCATATTGAAGATTTTCTTGAAGAGTTGCATTTGAGGTTTAATTTAGAGAGGCAAAACAATATTGATGAAGAATTGTTCGATGTGATTTCTGGTTTTGAAGTAATGACATCTAATAGCACAGGGAAATTGCATGATAAATTTGTTGACAAAGGTTTGCTATAGACATTTTGGTCGAAGAACTTGTTGGTCTTCTTCTTTTGGAGAGATCGGTAAAAAAAGGTCGCTGCTCCATGAAAGGGTTTTGTCAAGAAATTTATCATGCAATTTCCCTGGGGGATTTCCCTTTATGGCTTCTGTCGGCATTTTTGGCAGTCAAGCGCTAAACCGTAGCGGCCTCATCCAAAATTTGTATTCTGAACGCCATATTGATATTGTCTTAAGCATCGCTCGCGCTAACAACGTTGGTTCTGAAGATGAGTACAAGCTGGCAAAAGAGAGGATGGATAAACTATCATCTCTTCGTTTCGCCGTTTGAGTCCTTTACAAGCCGACTAAATAAGAGAAGATCAGACAAGAAAAAAACAAATGGACATCAAAGCAAGTAAAGAACTCCCTACTGCGCGAAGCACAGTCGGGAGTTGATTAGATCCTAGCCTTTTACGCTTGAGGAGGCGTTTCAGTCAGCGCTTTTACCGCACCTTCCGATTCGAGTCCTACCTCTTCTCCAAGAATCGCCCCAAATTTTTCTTTCAACTTGGCCTTCCTTCCCGACACACCGCGAAGATAATACAACTTCGAGCGACGTACCTGTCCGGAAGAAACGACTTCAATTTTACTAATTTTGGGACTATGAAGAAGAAAAACCCTCTCCATGCTGCATCCATAAGCATTTCGATACACAGAAAAGGTTTCGGATAAGCCCTGTCCCTTTTTTGCAATCACGGTCCCCATAAAGACTTGAATACGCTCTTTCTGCCCCTCTTCTTCCATAATGCGCAGGTGAACACGAACCGTATCCCCTACCTTAAAAGGAGTCCTCTTTTGAATCTTGAATGCCTCTTCAAAATCTTTCATCACTTGATTTCTGCGGCTCACTTAACACCTCTTCTTCTTTTGCTAATAATTGACATTGTTCTAAAAGATATTTCGCATAGAGCTCCGGCCGAACTCTTTTTGTTTTTTTCAAAGCTTCTTTGAGCTTCCAGTTGCGGATTTCTAAATGATTTCCCCCGCGCAACACTTCGGGCACTTCCATTCCTTCAAAAACGATCGGCTTCGTATAGTGAGGCCCATCAAAAATCCCCTCTTGAAACGAGTCTTCTTTTGCAGCATCGGGATGCCCCAAAACTCCGGGGATAAAGCGTGAAAGCGCGTCGACAAGGACAATCGCGGGAATACATCCATTGGTCAGGACATAATCTCCAATGCTGATCTCTTCATCCACTTCTTTCATCAGAATTCTCTCGTCAACTCCCTCATAATGACCGCACAGCAGGACCAGATGTTCTTTCTTTGAAAGCTGCTCGCACTTCCTTGACGTCAATAGTTTCCCCTGAGGAGAGAGATGAATCACACAAGATCCCTCTTTCTTAACGCTCCGAATCGCATCCACAGCCGGCTGGGGCATCAGCACCATGCCGGGCCCCCCTCCAAACGGACGATCGTCCACCTTTTTGTGTTTGTCTTTTGAAAAAAGCCGGATATCGACATGCCGTATGGTCAAAAGGCCGGCGTCGATCGCTCGCTTCAAAATACTCACGTCAAAGGGCCCCTGAAAATAATCAGGGAAAAGAGAGAGGATGTCGATCTGCATCATGATGCTTTATCGCTCTTTCTGCTCTTCGGATTTCACCGGTTGCGCTTTCTCTGCGGATGTCTTCTTTTTTTTCGGTTTTTTTTGGTTCAATGCATGGACCACATCCGGCGCTACTTTAGAAACGAGCACTTTGGCCCTTTCCGATATTTGCGCTCCTTTGGAGAGCCAGTATTGAACGCGCACTGCATCGACGACATAATTCACATCTTTTTTCATAAATGGATCATACCAACCGAGCTTTTCGACATATTTTCCATCTCGAGGCGACCTTTCGTCGGCAACCACTAAACGAAAACATTTTCGATTATTTCTTCCTTGTTGTCTCAATCGAATTACAAGGGCCATGTCTTTCCTCCCATCATTTGCTGTTTCATTGCAGAAAATCCACCTTTTTGACCTAAGCTTTTGACTAGCTGCTTCATCTTTTTAAATCCTTTGACGAGTCGATTCACTTCATCTAATTTTACTCCGCTGCCCAACGCAATGCGTCGACGCCGCGCATGAGAAATCTCCACTTTTTCTTGCCTTTCCTCTGGATTCATGGAAAGAATCATCGACTCCATTTTTTGGAACTCTTTATCGGAGACCTCAAAATCTCCTCCCATAGACGATAGTCCCGGCACCATCTTCAGTAAATTCTTAAACGACCCCATTTTCTTCATCATTCCCATCTGGCGCAAGTAGTCGTCATAGGTAAAAGAGGCCTTTCTGAGCTTTTCCTCCATCTTCTTTCCCTCTGCTTCATCAAAATTCTCTTCGGCCTTCCGAACGAGATTGATGATATCTCCCCATCCCCAAAATTCGATCTGCCATGGAAGAAGGGTGGAAGATTTGCAGGTCTTCTATTTTCTCACCAATGCCTTCAAACTTCAAAGGTTTTTTCGTGACTTCTCGAATTGTCAAGGCTGCACCGGCCCGGCAGTCGCCATCAAGCATGGTCAAAATACTACCGGTAATCTGCATACGGGCATCGAAAGCAAACGCAGCTTTAATCGCATCTTGGCCCATGGTCGCATTGGCAACGAAAAGGATCTCGTGGGGCTGAACGATTTCTTTGATCTCTTCGAGCTCCTTCATCAGCTCCTCGTCCAGATGGAGCCGTCCCGCCGTATCGACGATCAAAACGTCAAATTTTTCCTCCACGGCTTTCTGCATTGCTTTTTTAGCCACTTTGGTGGGATTTTTCTCTCCTGGGAGGGTAAAAACGGGAATTCCAATGGAAGAGCCCAGCTGGCACAGCTGTTCGATCGCAGCAGGTCTTTGCAAATCGCAAGCTGCCAGAAGGATCTTTTCTTTCTTCTTCTTCAAAAAATGGGCCAATTTCGCCGCATGCGTCGTCTTTCCGGCGCCTTGAAGCCCGCAGAGCATAATCACGGCCGGTTTTTCTTTCAGGTCGAGATGCGACTCTTCCTCCCCCATGAGAGAAACGAGCTCATCGTGGACAATTTTGACAAATTGCTGATGGGGCGTTACCGATTTGACAATGCTCTCTCCGATCGCCTTTTCTTTGATTCTCTGCACAAGGCCGCTGACAATACTATAGCTCACGTCGGCTTCTAAAAGGGCCAAACGAACCTCGCGCACAGCGTCCTGGATATTTTCTTCCGTCAGCTTTTTCGCTGCCGCCAAACCGCTAAAAAGAGAACGAAATTTTTCTGTTAAATTTTCAAACATATAATTTGAATAAGGTTTAAAAAGCCTTTAAATCACCTTAAAGAATACTAAAAAAAGTTATTCATTTTCAAGGAAAAAGAAACGATCTTTTCCGTTCCAGTCAGAAAAAAATTGTTGTACATGCCAGGGCGTATGGTTAAAGATTTGTAAAATGCGCTCTTTTTGGCTACTGCCGATTTCAAAAAAAATCTTGGACCCCTTGTGCAAATAACGAGGCAAGCTCTTTGAAAGTCTTTCATAAAACTCATAGCCGAAAGACCTTGCAATGAGGGCAATCAGGGGCTCATATTTTTTTACGTCATCTTCTAAATCCTTGATTTCTTCTTCAGAAACGTAAGGGGGGTTACAGCAGAGAAAGTGAGCCTTGTCGCAAAATCCTTCTAAAAGATCTCCTTGATGAAACTCTACATCCACTCCATTTTTCAAAGCATTTCTTTGAGCGACCTCTAAAGAGGGCCGAGAGATGTCGCTTAAAACCACCCGAAGATCAGGAAAGCTTTTTTTGATTGCAATGCCGATGCAGCCGCTTCCCGAACAAAGATCGACAAACACCTTCCCTCGCAACTCCTGTTTTTTTAAAAAATCCACAACCTTGTCCACCAAAAGTTCCGTTTCCGGCCTCGGAATGAGCACATCCGCATTCACTTCCAGCTCAAGATGGTAAAAGGGCAGTCTGCCGCAAAGATAGGCCACGGGCTCTCTTTTCTTTCTCCTTTCCAAAAAAGCGTGAAAATCCCTCACTTCTTTTTCTTCCAGGGGCTGATCATACCGAAGATACAAATCCATTCGCTTACAGCCAAGAACATGCGCCAAAAGATATTCTGCAGAGAGACGCGCATCAAAAAGACCGCTTGCAAGAAGTTCTTCGGTCGACTTTTGCAGGATTTCGGAAATCGTTTGCATATTTATGAGAGAAGCTTTTGCTGATAATAAAAAGTAACCAGCGCTTGTGCGATATCGTCCAGATCGCCATCCATAATCTGATCGAGCTTATAGAGCGTCAGGTCAATGCGATGGTCCGTTAACCGATTTTGAGGAAAATTATAGGTCCGAATTCTCTCCGAGCGATCTCCCGTTCCAACCTGCGAGGAGCGAAGAGCTGCGATTTCACTATGCTGTTTCCGGCGCTTCTCTTCGGCAATTCTTGCGCGCAAAAGACGCATGGCCTTTTCCTTATTTTTATGCTGCGATCGTTCATCTTGGCACGTCACTACGACGCCCGTTGGCAGGTGGGTGATGCGAACCGCAGAATCGGTCACGTTGACGTGTTGTCCTCCCGCTCCTGAAGCGCGATAGGTATCGATGGAAAGATCTTTCTCCTGGATGTCCACCGCATCATCATCGGTCGGTTCGGGGAAAACAGCCACGGTGATGGCCGATGTGTGAAGGCGCCCCTGCGCTTCCGTCGCAGGAACCCTCTGTACGCGATGCGTCCCTGCTTCATATTGAAGATACCGATAGACGTTTGGCCCGGACAGGACCATGATGTATTCTTTGAATCCACCCAAATCGGAGGGAGTGGAGCTGAGCACCTCATAACGCCAATTTTTACGGCCTGCATAATTCTGATACATCCGAATGCAGTCCGCCACAAAAAGAGCCGCCTCCTCTCCTCCTGTGCCTGCGCGTATTTCCAAAATGGTATTGCAGCTATCTTTAGGATCCGGGGGAACGAGCAGGGTCTCTAACCGCTTTCTCGAAAGAAACGCCTCTTTTTCCAAATCCCGAATCTCTTCTTTGAGAACTTCGATCAGCTCGGGATCCTTTTCCGAAAGCAAGAGATCTTGGCTTTGCGCCTTCTGAAAAAGCATTTTTTGGTA
This sequence comes from uncultured bacterium, assembly GCA_963716985.1. Lineage (GTDB taxonomy): Bacteria > Chlamydiota > Chlamydiia > Chlamydiales > SM23-39 > JAJZPH01. The sequence goes on from OY970323.1 coordinate 1,420,047, forward strand.
ATAATCCCAAACTTCTTTTAATTGCGACAGAAACGCATATTCTTGCGTCAGCTCGCGATAGAGCTTCTGATCTTGAAGCGTAGCAGAATTGCCTAAAAGCTCTTCCACCTCAGACAAACGGTGCAAGAGACTGGTAATTTTTGCTTCCATGCTTTTCTTGGGCTTGAAAAAGAACTATTCTGCTTTTTTCTTTCGAGGTTTTGCAGATGGGGCTGCTTTTTTTTCTTTTTTCTTCTTTTGAGGAAGATTCCCTTCTTTTTCTTTTGCGGCATCCTCTTTTTTCTTTGCATAACGCTTCGTGAATTTGTCTACTCTTCCTTCCGCATCAATGAACTGCTTGCTTTTCGTAAAGAAGGGATGGGAGGCAGAAGAAACTGCCACGCGATAGACAGGATATTCCTTTCCTTCGAAGGCTTCTTTTTCTTTGGGCTGCAAAGTGCTCCCGCAGACAAATTTAACTCCATTGGAAGAATCAACAAACAGGACATCCTGATAAGGGGGGTGAATCTCTTTTTTCATGCACATCTCCGCTAAAAAATAAATGAATTATTGCATGATCGTAATTGAAAAAAAGGTTAAAAAACAAGACAATTTAATGATCTGTTGAAAAAAAATCTCCAATCTCTTACGAGTGGGAGGAAGGCGGGAAGAAACAGCTATGGCAAATCCCTTTTATAAAATCGGTCCTTTACAAACCCCAAGAATCATCCAAATTTTTCTTTTGCTCACGGGACTGGCAAGCCTTTTTTGTGCCGTCCAGGTAAGCTTTTTCCCCCATTTTCCTCTGCAATATTTGTTAAACCTCTCCTGGGCAGGGCTGCAGGAACATTTTTTCTGGCAGCCGCTCTCCTATCTCTTCCTCGTTCCGTCTGACGGGGTGACAATCTCCTTTTTCTTTAATCTGGCATTCCACCTCTATTTACTATGGGTTTTTGGCACATCCTTGATCGAACGGGTCAAAACCTTGCACTTTTTGATGCTTTTTTTTGCCGGCGGGCTTTCTGCCGCCATTTTCGGCCTTTTAATTATGTCGGCATCCTACCCTTTCTACCAGCTCTCCGGAAACTCGATCGCTCTCTATTCGATCCTGGTGGCTTGGGTGATGCTCAATCCAACAGCAGAACTGCGCCTTTTTTTCGCCATTCCTTTTAAAGCCAAATGGCTCCTCTTAGGTTTTTTGGGGCTTCCGCTGCTGCTGGCCTTTTCCGACTGGGACTTCGTCACTTTTGTCAGTTATTTCATGGGCGCCCTATTTGGCTACCTTTACATCCTCTGCCTCTACCATGTACATAGCCCGCTGCCCTTCTTACATCAGATGGAAAGGCGCATTATTACCTTCTTCCGCAGGAGAAAAGAAAGAAAAATTGAAAAAAAAGCCAAGATCTTCCACGAGGCGAAGATGTATGACATCAAAACCGGCAACCCTATCGTAAGCGATGAAGAGTTTGTAAACGCGATGCTCTCCAAAATTTCGCTGTATGGGGAGGGCATTCTGACCGATGAGGAAAAGAAACGGATGCAAAAAATTTCCAAGAGACGAAGAGAGGAAAAGCAATAGGCTAACCTTTTCTTTGCCGGTGAAAAAAATCCTTTAAAAGCTTTGAAGAAAACTCTTCCATGACCCCTCGGCAAACCTCTACTTGATGCATGGGATGCTTCCGAGCAAATAGATCGATCCAACTTCCATTAGCTCCCAGACGAAGGTCCGGCGTCCCCCATACAAGCCTTTTGATGCGGGAGGCAAACATGGCGCCCGCGCACATAGGACAGGGCTCTAACGTACAATATAGGGTCGTGCCGGCAAGTCTCCAATTGGAGAAAAAAGCGGCTCCGGATGTCAGACAGAGCATTTCGGCATGGGCGGTGGCATCCTTCAGCATCTCGACCTGATTATGCCCGCGCGCAACGATCATGTTTTGATGAACGAGCACAGCGCCGACAGGAACTTCTTTTTTTCGAAAAGCCGTTTGTGCTTCCTTCAAAGCTTCTTTCATGAAGCGAAGATCTGTCTCCTCTTGGGAAGGCCCCTCTCTAAACAAAGTCATTTTTTCTCCAAAAAAGTTTTTGGAGAATAACAAGAAAATGCGATGAGTTCAAGGAAGAAAAAACGCGTCCTTTACTTGTTTTTAAATTTTTCTTTTGTCAAACTTCGCCCGCTTTCTTTTTTTAAGTTCGCATTTCCGGTTGATTTGTATGCGGGTTTTGATGTAAAATGTATTCTACGATATGAAAACCCTTAAGGTAGGGAGATAAGCTCTCATGTCTTTAGATAAAGGTACCAAAGAAGAAATCACGAAAAAGTTCCAGTTGCATGAAAAGGATACCGGATCTGCGGATGTTCAAATTGCCATTCTCACAGAAAGAATTGCAGAGCTCACAGAACATCTTAAACTTGCCCCAAAGGATCACAATTCACGCCTTGCTCTGTTAAAGTTGGTGGGACAAAGACGCAAGTTATTAGATTATTTAAATTCTACCGACACAAAACGTTATCAAAGCTTAATCATGCGATTGAACTTGAGAAAATAGATTCGTATCTAGGGGGATTTTTCCCCCTAGAGCCTATCCCATGGAGGAAATCAAAAGATAAAGAACAGAGAAAAGATTTCAAAGGAGTTTTGAAGTTTTCTTTCTGATCTTCTATCAAGAAAATGACCTCCCTTTTTCTTCAATACTTGAACGCACGGAAAGGAGACAATCCATGGACCGCAAGATCCTTAAAATACCTCTTGGCAATCAACAAGAAATCATTCTAGAAACAGGAAAAGTGGCCAAACAAGCCAACGGAAGCGTTCTTCTCCACTGCGGAGAAACGACCTTGCTCGCCACAGCCTGTGCTTCACCGACCGCCTCCGAAGAGATCGATTTTCTTCCTCTTCGCGTCGACTATCAAGAGAAGTTCTCCTCCGCGGGAAAAACACTGGGCGGATTCATCAAACGCGAAGGCAGGTCCACCGTTCATGAAATCCTCGTCAGCAGATTTATCGACAGGACACTGCGCCCATTATTTGAAGACGGATATTATAATGAAGTGCAAGTCTTGGCCTACGTATATTCTTACGACGGCATCCACACTCCTGACGTGCTCGGAATTTGCGCAGCTTCTGCAGCAATGGCCCTCTCCGACATCCCCCTGCTCAAACCAGTGGGAGCCGTCCGCGTGGGAATGATCGACGACACCTTTGTGATCAACCCCTCGACAGAACAGCAAAAGAATTCGAGACTCGATCTCGTTCTCGCAGGCACAGAAGATGCGATTCTCATGATTGAAGGATTTTGCGACTTCTTAACGGAAGAGCAGGTACTTGCAGCAATTGAGGAGGGACACAAATCCATCCGACAAATTTGCCATGCAATACAAAATTGGGCCAAAGAGATCGGCAAACCCAAGTGTCGAGATTCCATTCGTCCGATCCCTCAAGAAACTAAAGACGCCGTTTTTTCCCTGGCAGCTCCCCTTTTGGAGACCGCTCTGAAAATCTCTCAAAAGAAAGATCGTGAAAAAGCGACCTCTGATGTTCTCGAAAAAGTTTTAGAAGCCCTCCTTCCCGAAGGAGAAGAGAAAGAGCACGCAAAAGTCAATCTGCAGCTTGCTTTCAAAAACCTCTCTTCCGACCTCATGCGTAAGATGATCTTGAACGAACATCGCCGTATTGATGGCAGAAAGATGAACGAAATCCGACCGATCGACATTGAGATCAATTTCTTAAAGCGTACGCATGGAAGCACATTATTTACACGCGGCGAAACGCAAGCAATCGCAACCTGCACCCTTGGCGGCGAAGCCATGGCGCAGCGTTATGAAGATCTCCATGGAGAGGGAACGCATCGATTCTATCTGCAATATTTCTTCCCGCCATTCTCTGTCGGAGAAGTGGGACGGTCAGGCCCTCCGGGACGAAGAGAAATCGGCCACGGTAAACTTGCCGAACGAGCACTCGCGGCCGCCTTGCCGACAAAAGAGCAGTTTCCTTATGTGATTCGTCTAGAGTCCAACATCACGGAATCCAATGGATCCTCTTCCATGGCCTCTGTCTGCGGCGGATGCCTCGCTTTGATGGATGCAGGCGTTCCGATCAAACGCCCCGTTTCGGGCATTGCTATGGGACTGATTCTCGAAAAGGACCACTATTGTATCTTATCCGATATCTTAGGAGCGGAAGATGCTCTTGGCGATATGGATTTCAAGGTCACTGGGGATGAAAGTGGAATCACCGCCTTCCAAATGGACATCAAAGTGGAAGGAATCACACTCCACATCATGAAACAGGCCCTGGATCAAGCAAAAGAGGGCCGCATCCACATTCTGAAAAAGATGCTAGAAGTTTGCCCGGCTCCCAGAAAAGAGCTCTCAGAGCATGCTCCTCGCATTGAGATGATGAAAGTCAAGCAAAGCCAGATTGGAACGGTCATTGGCCCCGGGGGCAAGCAGATTCGTGCCATCGTGGAAGAGACCGGCGTGCAAATTGACATCGATGACGATGGAATGATCAGCATTGCATCGCCCGACCCCAAAAGTCTGGCCAGAGCAAAAGAAATCATCCACAACCTTACAGCAGAGGTGGAAATCGGGAAGGTCTATAAAGGCAAGATCACTTCGATCAAAGCTTTCGGCCTTTTTGTTGAGATCTTTGGAAAAGAAGGTCTTTGCCATATTTCTGAGGTTTCTCATACAAGAGTTGAGAATCTGAACGATCTCTTTAAGGAAGGAGATCCCCTCGAAGTAAAAGTATTGGAAATTAACGACCGCGGACAAATCCGTCTGAGCCATAAGGTCCTCATTAGCAATAATGAGAGACGCGAGAATGACGAGAGGCATCCGCCCAGGAGTGCACCTATCAATCGGGAACCGCAAGGCGTTAAAACAACCCTGAAATTTCCACCGCCTCCTCTTTAAGTTCAGATCTGTTTTTTGTCACACTTTTGGCAGATGGGATATTGTTGAAAGTCCGAAAAAAAGTGTGCTCTTAAGAGATCTTCGTAAGGTCTGCCGTCGAAGATCTCTTTCAGTGTTTGCAAGCGCATATCTCCAAGAGGCATTTGCGCATTATAATCAAAACAGCAGGGAATCACTTTCAGATCCCATGTGATTTGTAAGATCTCGATCGGCAACAGTCGAAAACATCGTCTCTGAACATCTCGATGATACGTTCTTCCATCCCCAAAATTATGAAGCTCTTGCTCTGCAATCCCGTCAATCCCCATTTCCTGCAATTTGCGTAAAAAAAGCGCCCTCTCTTTTTCTTCTTGTACCAAGCAAGCATCCATCATCTCTTTTCCGGAAAACCAGAGCAGGACCATCAGATTGCCGCAGAGCTTCTTCGCCTCACACAGATGGCGTAAATTTTCCAGAACCTGGGAAAAATGATCCACTCCATGGAAAGCTCGATAACTCTTTTCGTCCCATCCATAACAGCTCACGTAGATTGTCGAAACACCTGCGTTGATGATTTTTGAGAAAAAATCTTTTTCGACAGGAACGCCCAGCGTAGAGTAGAACTGAATCTCGGCCCTCGGCCATTGCCTGCGGCTCATTTGGACTTTTTGGATCAAATAGGGATCCAACAAAGGCTCTCCATATCCATGCAGATGGAGTATTTGTTCATAGGAAAAATCCAAACGCTTAAGGACCAAAGAAAAATCCTCTAAAGACATGGTTCCCACGCGCCGTGTCATCTTTTCGCGAGGGCAAATCAAACATTTGCAAGGGCACGCATTGGTGTTTTCGATACGGATCTGTTTGAAGTTCATTGGAGATCTCCCCTCTCCATTTTTCAAAAAAAAAGATTGCTGTCCATGGGGAAAAATTGCTGCACTGGAACTGGATTGATTGATGGACTATTTTTTACGAGCCAGGGACATATAAAGACTAAATCAGGTCCGCTGAAATAAACCAGGAAAAAAAAGACTGCGCTTCTTCCTTTCGTCTATCCTGTGTTTGTCTGATGTCCATTATTCCTTCCTGGCCGGTTGCAGAAAAAAGATCAGCTTCTATTTTTTTTGTACGTTCTTGACGAAGTGTCTCTTCCTGCAAGAGATCTGCTTGTTCGCGCCTGCGATCTGCTTGTTCGCGTCTGAATTTTAAAAAACATCCTAGTGCAAATAACGAACCTATCGTTCTCCCGTCAGTCAATAGACGAGCAAAGGCAAAATAGTAGGATCGCCATCCCAAGTCTGAAGATGGTTTTCCCGCTGCTGAAGAAATTTTTGGAGAAGGGGCTCCCTGCCGGAGAAGTATCGGCTGATGCAACACTTCCGGAACTTGTGGCCGGGTCGGGGATGTCAGTATAGGCTGATGCAATACTTCCGGAGCTTGTGAAGGAATGGAGACTGTAGAAGAAAAGTATTTATAGCCAAGGATGCAGACCAGGGAAACAAGAGCAACATCGATCACAATCGCTTTATAAGAAGTTGGTTTCCAAGACCTTTTAGATTCAGCCTTCTGTTGCATTTTTTTATTCTGAGAGTCGATGAGCCTATTTTCGATTCTTGCAATCGTATTGTTATACAAAAAAGCAGCGCTATTCCAAATAAGGGCAGTGAAAAAGTCAATCGCGCAGGCGCCGACTTTCGCCATTGTTCGGAAGGCAGGGTTGTGAATCTGCCTGGCCTTTCCGGTCAGGTCTGTGCAGACATTCCATCCATAGGTCATGCCTACCTTGCCTTTTAAACGAATGGGGGCAGAATTCCAGGGATTGAACAATGAACCGATGTTTAGCATGCAAACATGCCTTGGTGTTTTTTAATGAAATTATAGTATGTTTTTAGAATAAAAACAATAAAAAAAAATTTTAAAAAAATTTAAACAAAGTTTTTCAAAGAATTAATAATAAAATAATTTTAATAAATATTAAAACTATTAATAATGGCGAAAAAAGTATTTATTTTATATGATTTCTTAGAAACAAGCAAAAAACAGCGATAAAAATAAAAAAAGAGCAGAACAAACCCGGCTTAAGGTTGTTCCGGCTCTGATATGCTTTTCAGAGAAGAGTCTTCTTTCTTGTCCTCTGGAATCGGAGGCGGCGATTTCTTCTTTTGGAGCTCATCTGCACTTTTCAGCCGCGCGCGCTTTTTTTCAACATCCCACTCACCGCTCATGATCTCTTTAACGTCTTGAGCATCTAGAGTTTCAAATTCCATCAGCATCTCTGCCATGTACTGCACTTTTCCCTTATTTTCTTCAATGATGGCTCTGGCCCGCTCATGCGCTGCAAGAATTAGGTCTGCGACTTGCTTGTCGATCTTTTGCGCAGTCTCTTCAGAGTAGAGTTTTTCATGATACCCGCCGAAACCAAGATAGGGGCTCGAGTCGTTTCTCTCTTCAAAGGAAACCGTGCCAAGATCGCTCATCCCCCACTCGCACACCATCGCGCGAGCCAGTTTGGTAGCGCTTGCAATGTCTTGCTGCGCTCCGGAAGATAGATCTCCAATGAAAATCTCTTCCGCAGCTCTTCCGCCCATACAGATGGCAAGCTGGTCGATGGCCTCTTTCTTCCAGTAGTTCAAACGATTCTTCTTGGGCATGAAATGGGTTGCTCCCAGAGAAAATCCTCGAGGGATAATCGTTACCTTATCGACGGGATCTGCCCTCTCCACTTTCAAACCGACCATCGCATGGCCCGATTCGTGGAGAGCCGTTGTTTTCTTTTCCTCGACGTCCATCTCAAGACTGCGTCTTTCTTTTCCAAAACGCACCTTATCGCAAGCCTCTCTTGTCTCAGCGGAAGTCACGGCACTTCTCCCCTTTCTTGCGGCAAGAAGAGCTGCTTCGTTCAAGATATTGCCAAGGTCGGCTCCTGAAGCTCCCGGAGTATTTCTTGCAATCTCCATCAAATCTACGGAAGGATCGATCTTGATATGGCGCGCATGCACTTTTAAAATCTCGTAGCGGCCCTTAACGTCCGGCAAATCCAACACCACCCTTCGGTCAAATCGCCCGGGACGAAGAAGCGCTTTGTCCAGGATATCGGGACGGTTGGTGGCGGCCATAAGAATGACCCCTTCTTTCGTGTCAAAGCCATCCATTTCCACAAGAAGCTGGTTGAGCGTCTGTTCTCTTTCATCATGGCCGCCGCCAATTCCGGCGCCTCGATGACGACCGACAGCATCGATCTCGTCCATGAAGATAATGCAAGGCGCATTTTTTTTCGCCTGGTCAAAAAGATCGCGCACACGGCTGGCTCCCACTCCCACAAACATCTCGACAAAGTCAGATCCCGAGATCGAAAAGAAGGGCCGATCGGCTTCTCCTGCAACGGCCTTTGCAATGAGCGTTTTTCCCGTTCCCGGGGGGCCTACAAGCAGCACGCCTTTTGGGATGCGGGCGCCAAGAGCGGTAAATTTATGCGGGTCTTTGAGAAAGTCAACGATCTCTTCAAGCTCTTCTTTCGCCTCTTCAGCGCCCGCAACGTCTTTAAAAGTGACTTTATTGGATTCTTTGGTGAGCAATTTAGCAGGAGATTTTCCAAAATTAATGGCGGAAGAACCCACTCCCTTCATCTGTTTCGAGAATAGGAAATATAAAACCAAAACGACTAAGATGACGGGAAGAAGAGTCAAAATATAACTGAAGTAGTTGGGAGACGGCTCTTCGCTTTGGAAGGTTCTTTCTAAGACAAGAGTCCGCGGTTGATCGGGCGCCTTAAATCCGGCTCCTTTGTTGATCGGGAAATGCTCCCACTCCTCATTTGATTGTTTGAACCATCGAGAAAAAAGATCAAAATCCTCTTTTTCCAGGGCTTTTGTTGAAAGTTCGCGGTTATTGAAAAACCAGACTATGTCTCCAACGCTCTCGCGAGCTTTAACCAACGCAATTTTGTTAGATTCCAGCTGTTTTTCCACTTCTTTGTACTGGTCGATATCGGCAATATAAGAGCGAACGCTTCGAAGAGCGGTCAAACGGGCATAATTATTTTCATGAAAAAGGCGGTCGGAAAAAAGGCGCAACTGTTGCAAAATGAGAGCGGCCAACTCTTCTTTTTCAGACCCGCTTTGCAACCCTTGAAAAGCTTCTGCTTTGCCTTGAATTTTTTGAAACTCTTGTTTCATGGCTTCATCGCCAATCCCCAAGTGGGAGGAGAAGCTTTCCAGCAAAGCCATTACATTGTCTTGGACCTTCTGGGTATTTGCTACCGTCGGCTCCCGTCTCGTTTGGGCCAGTTCTTCTTCAAGGCTTTTCAAAGACACACCTTCTTTGGAAGACAGGTCTTTTAGAAAGACGGAAAATGATTTTTGCGCCGTATCATAGTAGGGAGAAACGATCGCAATGCCTCCCTGAGGAAGCACCTTGCCAGTCAGATAAAAAAACCAGCCCGCAACGTATTGGATCTCTTTTTTTCCAAGGTCCAGCTCCTCTTCCAGCGTCGATTTTTTGGCGAGCAATTGATGATTTTGATTGAGCTCGCTTAAATAGAGAAAGCGGTCCTTTCCCCCCTGAGTCAACTGATCGCGGAATTTTCCGGAAAAGGTGACGAGATTTTCATTCAGCGCAATTTTGCGTCCTGAGCCCGGTTGCAATAGATCCAGATTGACAAGAGGCTCTGCTTGATAGCTAAATGCAACTTTCGCTTTCGCATCGCCTGTCAAAGACTGTATTGCCATAATGATCAAAATCATGGCAAAAATAAAAAGTAAAAAACCGCCGGGAAGGCCCTTTTTTGCACTTGGCTTCATTTCTTCGCTCATTTTCTTAGGTTAGCAGAGTTGAATTGAGTCTATTAAAACAGCTTATCTCCTTTTCAGTAAAGGAGTTTTGATGATAATTCCCCTGCCCCATCTCCTCTACTGTTAGATATAACACTAGTTAAAATTAATTTCAAACAGTTTGTTATGCGTAAATGAATAAAAAAACAAACTAGATTTAACAAATATTATTTTTAAGAAAAAACTTGCAAAATACAGAAGGATAGTTTTTTATATCCGATAAAACGCAAAAAAAACCAGAAGCGAAGGTTCAAAAGACGCAGCCGCAGCTATGACAGCGCATGGAAACGATCTATCGGCCAGGGCACGGATTTTTTAAAAAAAACCTTCACTCACTGCACATAAGCGCGAATTTTTATCCCCACCTTCCAAAGAGGGCCTTGGGGATTCCTACAAAGCCTTTTCCCCGATAAAAACTCTCCTACAACCTTTTCTCCCTGATAAATGACGGGAAGGTGCTTTCTCATAAAGGCCGGTGTTTTGTGAACTTCCCACCATTTTTTTAAGGAAGGCCCCTGCATGCAACCGGCCGGATGTTTTGCCAAGCTTAAGGAATATTTCCCTTCCGGAAGATAGAGAAAGGCTCCATTTTTCCAGAAGTCTTCCCAAGAGTTTTGGTCTTTTCCCTTGTCTTCGGACCTTAAAACCGAAACTCTCCATGCCCCAATTTCCCAACTCCCTTCGCAAAGGGGAAGCTCCTTTTCAAATGGAGGAAACGACTCGGTCTGGATGAAAAGAGAGTCTCGATCCAGCACAAAAAGAGCCTCTTTGGTGAAAAAACGCAAAGCGGTCTTTTTTTTCTCTGTCCAGGACAAAATCTCCTGCAGAGAAGCGCGAGAAAGCTCGATCCTTTTTTCCTGACAAATCCTCTTCAAAAGGTGAATTTTTTCCACTCGCTCCAAAGAAGAATATACGGACATCGGCACGACATAACCCAAGGGCCCTAGAATGGTTTTTTCCAAAGCATGTTGGGTTTTCCCATCGAGATATTTTTTTAACTCAGAGGACCTTACAGATGCCTCATAAAGATTTTGAAGGATCGATTTTCCAAAACTTTTCTCTAAGAAGGGCAACAGCTCCTGCCGCATCCTGGCCCGTAGATAGGAAGGGTCGCGGTTGGTCGCATCATCGATAGAAGAGAGCTTTTTTTCCCTAGAGTAGTCTAAGATCTCCTTCTTAGAGATGGGCAAAAGAGGCCGCCAGATGGAAATGTTCCCCATAACGCTCTTCTCCTCCATACCAAAAAGAAAGGGCAGGTGAGCTCCCTCAAGAAACCGTTTAAAAACCGTTTCGGCAACATCGTTTTTATGATGGGCTAAAAGAAGCGCTTGAAAGCCATGGAATGCAAAAAGAGTTTGAAAAAAAGAAAAACGCAGTTTTCTGGCATCTTCCTCTGAATTTTTTTCAGATAGGCGCTTTAAATGAAAGGGGCAGTCGAAAAGCTTTGCTTTTTTTTTCAAACCTTCCGCCTGGTCAGCGCTCTCTTTTCTCCAGCCATGGTCCACATGGGCCAGATGGAGCTCAAAAGGTCGATCTTTTCTTAACAATAGGAGCAGATGAAAAAGCAGCTCGGAATCTCTTCCTCCGGAATATCCAAGAAGAAGAGGCCTTCCCGGTTGATAATGCTTTTCAAAAAAAGCCTTGAGTGTTTGAAGAAGTCGATTTGATTTTAGTAATTTCATATGCATAATCTCTAATGGAACTATTCTAATGCAGCGGGGCTTTTTTGATTCCTATTTTTTGGAAATACCTTCTGAAAGGTTATAGCAAAACTTTTTGCCTCTGCGTCGGCGGCTTTATCTCGCTGCTCTTGGTGATGCGATTGAAGGAGATTGCCCGATTTGCAGCCCTGGCCTCTTCTCCTTGGGGCGTTTTTCAATTCATCCTGGCCCAAATTCCCTCTATCTTGCCCATGTGTATTCCCATCTCCTGTCTGATCGCTTCCATTTTGCTCTTTCAACGCATGAGCCGCAACCAGGAGATTACCGCCTTGAGAAGTTCCGGCCTTTCCTTGACAAGCATCGCGTTTCCCATCCTCTGTCTTTCCCTCTTCATCTCGCTGCTCGACCTTTACATTGCATCGGACGCCGCCCCTCTTTGCCGTATAAAATCCCATAGCATTATCAAAAAGCAGAGCTCCACGAACCCCATCCTCTTGTTAGAAAGACAAAACCTTCTCAAAATCCACCATTCTTTTGTCGACATCGAAGAAAAGAAGAATGATCTTCTTGCCAAAGAGATCCTGCTTATTATTTTTAATAACGTTCACAATCGTTTGAACCTCCTCCATATTGGAGAGCTGGCTTTGCAGGAGGATCTGCTCATCGGAAAAAACGTCTCCCTCCTCTCTCATGTTCCGGCCAAGAATTTCGATACGCTCATCATTGAAAATCAGGATCTCATGACCACGAAAGCAGAAGTTTTTTCCAAGATGATGGTTGCGCAACATTGGAATTTGAATGCCAATCAGCTCACGCTTCCGATGCTGGTCATCAAAGCCCAAGAAAACACTTCCATCTCTTCGTTGAAGCAGGAGTCCATGATTGCCGAAATGGTGCGGCGTGTCTGTTTAGCGCTTTCCTGCTTTTCTTTGACATTCATCGGGATTTCTTGCGGCGTTGAAATCAACCGCCTCCATTCAAAAAAGGGGCTATTTCTAGCAAGTCTGCTCGCTCTTCTCATCCTCTCCTCCTTCTTCATTGGGAAAGAGTTCCGGTTTCGCCCCTCCCTCGCCATCCTTTCCTACATTCTTCCTCAGCCCATTATTCTGCTGGTGGCCATAAAAACTCTTAAAAAAATTTCTGCGGGGAAAGAATGATCTTTTCGAAAATTTGGCAGCGCATGCTCTTTTTTAGAGCCTTGAAATTCATCCTCTTTTTTCTCGTCTCTATCTATCTCATCTACGTGGTGATCGATCTTTCCGCCCATAGCGGCCGCCTTTTCTCTTCCTCCGGCTCTCTCGTCAGCATCTTTTTCTATTACCTGCACCATTTCATGGCGCGTCTGGATCTGTTTTTACCTCTTTCCCTGCTCCTGGCAACCATCTCTCTTCTCTCCGCCATGAACCAGCACCAGGAAATCGTCTCCCTTCGCATGGCAGGAATCTCTCTCGGCCGGCTCTCTTTGCCTCTGTTTATTTTAGCCCTTCTTTTGACTTTCTCTACCTATCTCAATTACGAATTTGCCCTTCCTTCTTCTTTGCGCTTCATTGAGGATTTTAAGGAAAAGAATCTCCATCGTCATAGCAAGGAAACACCTTCTCTCAAAGTGGCCCTTCTCACCGATGGATCGAAAATCGTCTATCAATCCTACGATTTTCAAAAAAATGAACTATTCGACCTTTTTTGGATTCGCTCCCATAGCGATATTTGGCATATCAAATATCTCTCCTTGCAATCCAAGGAGGGAAGGTTCGCGGATCATTTAGCGAGGGAAAAAAGCGATCTTCTTTTTGAAAAAAAAGAATCCTACGACACCCATGTTTTCTCCGAAATATCCTGGTCATTCGATCATCCTGAAATGCTTTTTACTCCCAAAGAAAATCTTTCGATCACCGCTCTGTTGCGCCAAAACATCTTTCTCTCTAAGTCAGACGAGTCTGCTACTTCAAGCCATCTCTATTATAAGTTGATCCTTCCTTGGCTCTCGCCATTGGTAGTGCTGAGCCTCATCCCCTTTTGCTCTCGATTTTCCAAAAACATCCAAATATTCGTTGTGACAACACTCGCCCTTTTTGCCTTTTTTACCTTCATCACTTTGATGGACGCTTGCGTCATCTTGGGAGAAAATCAGGTTGTTCGGCCGCTTTTTGCGCTCGCTTTGCTCCCTCTTTTTCTTTTCCTTCTATTCGGATGGCGTTTCATGAAAACATTAAAACATTAAAACAAACCCATGAGAAATTTTATGAATCCTTATCAAACTCTCTGCCATCTTTCAAAAAAACAAGCGCTTTTCTCTTCGATCGAAGCACTTCTCAGTTGGGATATCGAAACCTACCTGCCTCCCAATGGCTTAAATGCCAGAAGCGAACAAATCGCATTTCTTGCAGGCTATCTTCATGAAGAGATTCTGAGCGAGGAATTTCAAAAAAATTTAAACCAGCTCATCGATCTCAAGAGCGGAGAGTTTTTGAAGAAAAACCTTACGAAAGAAGAAGAGGCCAATATTCGCGAGTGGAGGCGAAAATATAAGGAGGAAAACTCCCTTCCGGCCCCCTTCGTCAAAGAGTTTGCCGAAACAACATCCCTTGCCACGTTAACTTGGCAAAAAGCCAGGGAAGAAAATCGCTTTTCCCTTTTCCTGCCCATCCTCAAAAAAATCATCTCTCTTTGCCAAAAAAAGGCCGACTATCTGGGATATGTTAGCCACCCTTATGACGCTCTTTTAGATCTCTATGAACCCCAGATGACTATCGAAAAAATCACCCCTCTCTTCAACGAACTAAAAGAGGGCCTTTCCTCTCTTTTGCAAATGATCCAAGCGAAAAAAGCTTTCACCGACGATTTTCTAACCCAAGAATTTCCCTCTGAAGAACAGATGAAATGGACGAGCGTTCTTTTGGATGCCTATTCACTCAACCGAAACTCTTTGCGCGTCGACCTGTCAGCCCATCCCTTTTCCACGGGAATCCATCCGACCGATGTGCGCATCACAAGCCATATCGACCCCCGCCATCTTACAAGCCACATCTTCTCCGTGCTGCACGAAGCGGGCCACGCCCTCTACGATCAAAATCTTCCTCAGGAACATTACGGAACCCCTCTATGCGAAGCCGTTTCCATGGGAATGCATGAGAGCCAGTCGCGCTTCTGGGAAGTTTTTATCGGCAAAAGCCGCCCCTTTTGGCTCCATTTTTATCCCAAACTCCAGAAAAGCTTTCCCCAACAGTTAAAAAATATCTCTTTCGATGCTTTTTATCGCGCCATCCATATCGTAAAACCTTCCCTGATCCGCATTGCGGCGGACGAAGTGACCTATTCGCTCCATATCATTCTTCGCACCGAGATCGAAAAGGGATTGATTGAAGGCTCGTGCAAGCCGGAAGATCTCCCCGACCTTTGGAAGGAGAAGATGCAAAGATATCTTGGCATCACACCTCCCTCCGACAAAGAGGGATGTCTTCAGGACATTCATTGGTCGATGGGCTCTTTTGGCTACTTTCCCTCCTATTCTCTGGGCAATCTTTATGCCGCCCAGTTCTTTCATGCCTTCAAAAAAGAGTGCCCCTCTTGGGAAGACTCTCTTCAAAGGGGAGAGTTTGCCTTTATTTCTTCCTATCTCAAAGAAAAGATCCATCGCCATGGAAAACTCTATTCTTCCGAAGAGCTTCTCAAGCGCGTGACAAAAAAGCCTCTTGACGTTTCTTATTATCTAACCTATCTGAAGAATAAGTATGAGAAACTCTAAAGAGGTCAGTGCGTGGCAGCTTTAAACATGGAACCTTTGATTCGGCGATAAAAAATTGCCCTTTGCGCGATTTTTTACCAAAATTCAGTCTTCCCATAAAAAGAAAAAAAGGGAAAGTTATTTTCTTTAAGAGAAAAATAGCTTAAAAGCCCCTCTCTCTTTTTTTCAAAAGCAAAACAAGCACTCTTGAAGATCTTTATCGAAAGATTGCCTCACCCGTTTTGAAGAGAAACAATTCGTGCAATCAGTTCCGGCAAAAGAACCGTCACGACACTGCCCACTAGAACCCAATAGACCTGAGAGGCCATGCAAATGTTAAAAAAATAAAAGGCCACAGAAAGAAAAGCGAGCGACAAAAGGACAACCATTTCAACCTTATTTACTATAGACTGATGGTTCATATGCGCCTTGATGTCTTTCAGGTCTAAAGTCAACTTAGAGTGCGCTTTGCTGCTAAAAAATAAGAAAGAAAGAGAAGCGGCCGCCGCCACGGAAAAGAAAACAAATGTGCTAACCTTGGCAGCTGTAGAGCTCTGCCCGGTTAAGCCCTCTAATACTCTCGAAACTATTCCAGGGAAATTATAATCTCTAAAAAATGAAGAAACATTCATAAAAACACCAATTTTACGTTTTTTTCCTTACAAATTGATACAAAAAACCCAATAGTCCAAACACGGAGACAACCCCGGCGCCTCTTTCAAGCATTGTCCATTTACGACAATCAAACGAGATGGGATTTATTGCGCAAACAATGCTGTGAGCCGCAGAAAATGCAGCAAAACTAGCTATCGCAACGATAGCAACATTTCGCCATGTCTGCTGAGCATTCTCTCTTTTTTCCACTTGATTCATTCGATAGGTCAAAGCGGCAGTCTCAGCATCCCTCCATCTTTTTTCAACAAATCCAGTAAATACTCCACAAGCAGTTGCTCCAGTTGCAGGTCCACCACAAACTCCCACCGCAATTCCACCTCCCACAGCCACTGCCATCTCTCCCCAATATCCCAACTTATTAAAACGCACATGCGCACCTGGAGCTGCCATGTCAAACATAAAAACTTCTCCGATAATAGAAAAAATAATCTGCCTGATGCATGAAATGATCGCAAACAAAATCGATCTTGGCTCCTGCAAAAAAGAAATGTCTTGAAAACTTTAGGGAATCGCTTCGCTTTTGTTACGAAGCAGACGTCTTTTTTCTGCAGAGGCGTAACGTCTTCTTTCTTCCAGGGTCTCGGGGATCACATGAGAAATATCCGAGGGGAGCCCATTTTCATCCACCGCTTGAAATAAAAAATAAGCAGAAAGAATCTCCTTTTGCTCCAAAAGGCGAAAATCTTCCGCAACAACCTTAATTCCAACTTCTAAAAAAGAACTCCAAACATGATTGACGCTGGCGTGGCAAACGAGGATATCCTCCCGTCGCACGGGGGCGAAGAAGCGGATGAAATCGATACTGACCAGAGTGCATTTTTTTTCGGCGTGCCGCATGGCTACTTCAAGCGCATGATGGTCGATGGATTGCAAGACTTTGCCTCCAAAGAAAAGATCATGGGGATCCATTTGACTCCATGACAGGAACACCCGACGATTTTCAATCGCGGAAGCAGACACCGGCTTTCCCCTCTTTTTTCTTTGAAGGGTGATCATAAATCCTCCAACTAGATATTTTTTTAGATAGAGAGAAAAACAATTAAGATCAATAAAAAAAATAGTTAAAAGAAAAAAGCCCGCAAAAAGGATATTTTTTGAGGGCTTTTTGATAAACAAGGAGAAAGAAAAAATAATCCTAACGTTTCGAGAATTGGAATCTCTTTCTTGCTTTTGCAAAACCGTATTTCTTACGCTCTTTCTTTCGGGGATCTCGGGTCAAAAACCCAAGATCCTTCAGAGGAGCTCGCATCTCTTCACTTTCTTGAACTAAAGCTCTGGAAATTCCCAGCCTCGCTGCCATTCCCTGAGCTTCGACGCCACCGCCTCTGACGCGGATCACCAGATCATACTTATCAAGAGAGGTAAATTTTTGGATGGGAGACAAGACCATTTGTCGAACAAGGGCGGACACAAAATATTGTTCAAAGTCTTTGTCATTCACTCGAATCTTACCCGATCCCTTTCTCATGTGAACAGACGCTACCGCTGTTTTTCTACGTCCGACCCCGATAAACTCCTTCAAAGCTTTTTTGACCATAATTAGATATTCACTCCAATGGGTTGTTGTGCCTGCATTCCATGCTGATCATCTGCAAAAATACGGAGACTCCCCATCTGCTGTCTGCCCAGCCTCGATTTGGGAACCATTCCACTCACTGCGCGCCAGATGATCTCTTCCGGTTTTTTTTGCAACATTGTCTGATAGGGTATTTCTTTCATTCCCCCCATCCAACCAGTGTGTATATGATAGGTTTTACGAGCCGCTTTCGCACCCGTAACGCGAATCTTACCGGCATTGATTACAATCACGCCTTCTCCGGAATCCACATGAGGGGTATAAACCGCTCGATGTTTTCCCGTTAAGATTTTAGCGATCTCAGAGGCAAAACGACCTAATGTTTTTCCTTTTGCATCTAAAAGATACCATTTTTTTGCTTTGCGTGCTTCTTCTACTGTCAAATATGTTGTTCTACGTTTCACAATGATTCTCTCATAAAACTTTTACACAAAAATATAAGCTTTTAAGAAGTTTTTGCCAAGAAAAAATCCTTTTTTTTCTATGAAAAGATCCTTGGAAAAGAAAAAATCTTCCGCTAAGCTTTCCCTCCTAATGAAGAGATAAAAAAAGTTTTTATGCAATTTCCCCAGACGTTTTATTTGCGAACCTATGGCTGCCAGATGAATGAGCTGGACTCCGAGCTCATCGTCGGCCTGCTGGAAAACAGAGGCCTCCAAAGGGTGGAAAAGGAAGAAGAGGCCGACCTCATCCTTTTCAACACCTGCGCCGTTCGGGAAATGGCGGAAAACAAGGTGATCGGCAAGCTCGAGGAGATCTTTCATGAGGAAAAACGAGCTCTCATTGGCCTCGTAGGCTGTCTTGCGGTCGCAAAAAAAGAAGAACTTTTAAAAAAATTTCCCGGCCTCGATTTCCTCATAGGGCCCAAACAGCTCTCTCAGCTCAGCCAGATACTCGATGAAGCCATCGCTCAAAAAAAGACTATATCCCGGGTGGATGTGACCGCCTCTTCGGAAGCGGACTACGGCATGGCTAAAAGAGAGAGCAAGATCAAGGCCTACGTATCGATCATGCAGGGATGCAACAAGTTTTGCACCTATTGCATCGTCCCCTATACGCGAGGGAGGGAAGTATCCAGAACACCCTCTTCCGTTTTAGAAGAGGTGAAAAAGCTAGTCTCATTGGGATACAGGGAAGTGACGCTCCTCGGTCAAAATGTGAACAGCTATGGAAAAGACCGCCCTGAGTGGAAAATCCTTTTCCCCGACCTTCTTTATCAGCTCAACGAAACGGGAATGAAGCGCATTCGCTTTTTGACCTCTCACCCCATCGACATTTCCATCGATCTCATGCAAGCGATTCGCGACCTGCCCTCCGTATGTGAATTTGTCCATTTTCCCTTGCAGTCGGGATCTACCCGCATCCTACAAAAAATGCACCGCATCTATACCAAAGAGGAGTATGCAGAAAAGGCAAGTCTTCTCAAGTCCATTGTTCCCGATGTGGCCCTCGGCACCGACATCATCGTGGGCTTTCCCACCGAAACCGAAGAGGATTTTTTAGAAACTTTTTCTCTTTTTGAACAGGTGCGCTTTTCCGCCGCGTTCATCTTTGCCTATAGCCCCAGAAAGGGAACAAGCGCCGCTAGATTCGAAGACGACGTCCCCCTAAATACGAAAGAAGAAAGATTGCAGCGCATGCTCGCCCTCTATCATAGAATCGATCGCGAAGAGAAAGAAAAACGTCTAGGCACTACTGCCGAAATACTCGTGGAGCGTTTCAACAAAGACCATCAAAAACTCAAAGGAAAAACACGCCGCTTTGAAAAAGTCATTTTCGATGGAGATCCAAAAATGATCGGAACGCTTCAGAAAGTTCGGCTAGAGAGTTTTCAACACCAGACGTTTATTGCAACGATTCTCTAAAAACTGGACTTTGGACTAATTTCTGGGACCAGGAGGCGCAGAAATCAGTCTAAATTAAACGTCATCTCCTATGATTAACCTGCAGAACAAGAGCAACAAAGGATGTTGCAGTCGAATTATCTGGGGGTTTGAGATTTTTGGACAATTTTCTCAAACCCCCGAATAAATCAAGCAATATGGTTTTCCGACAGAAATCGCTATAGAGCACA
Source organism: uncultured bacterium (assembly GCA_963716985.1). Lineage (GTDB taxonomy): Bacteria > Chlamydiota > Chlamydiia > Chlamydiales > SM23-39 > JAJZPH01. The sequence continues at coordinate 1,439,462 of OY970323.1, forward strand.
AATCAAGATTTGAACTGATTTTGTACCAGATTCAGACGCGAAATTAGTCCAAACTCCAGTAACAATGGACGTTGGTACATAAAAATCCTTTTACTCAATTAGTTAAAAATTAGTCAATCTCCATTATGTTTCAAGGATTTGCAAAATAACAAGGCCTTTAACTCTGTCCGTGACAAAAGATAATGTGCAATTTTTTCTTGACTTTTACCAATCGACCACGAGAATTCTAAGGCAAGTAAGAAAAAACCCTGAAAATGAGAAAGAAACCTACTTTCGATATGCGACAGCAGCCGCTAACGCATGTCCTTGAAAAACAAATTTTCGAAGGCTTTAGTCGTCATGCGATTGAGATGACCGGATATGACGAGCTACAATTAGACTACGTGGCGTTTGTGGCGATGCATAATGATGCCTTTGCCGGGGCAGTTGTCGTGCAACTTTTTTGGGGCGCTTTGAATGTGAAATATGTTTATGTAGAGGACGCATTCCGCGGCCATGGTTTAGCTACTCGTTTAATGGAACGCGCCTTGACGTTTGGGCGTGAGAACAAGTGCCCTTTTGCCTTTGTTGCAACGATGAGCTTTCAGGCTCTTGGATTCTATCAAAAAATGGGGTTTCAGTTAGAGTTTACAAGATCGGGATATTCGCATGATACCTTGCTACATTATCTGCGAAAGAACTTATCCATTTGATTCTCGTGCGCGAGAAAGAAAGCTCCCTCAAAGCATCTTTTCAAACTCTTCTTCGGTCAGGATTTTGACCCCGAGCTCTTTTGCTTTGTCATATTTGGATCCGGGCTCTGTCCCTAAAAGAAGATAGTCGGTCTGTTTGCTAACGGAAGAAGAGGTTTTTCCGCCTCTTTCTTTAATGAGTAGAGATGCTTCGTCTCGAGAATGATGCGCAAGAGTGCCGGTAAGAACAAAGGTTTTGCGATCAAAGAAATGGCCCTCTATTTTCTTCTTTTTTTGCGCTTTAGGAGCAACGCCATGTTTGAGAAGAAGATGGATCTCTTCGCGATTGTTGGGATCTTCAAAATATGCAAGGATCGAATCGGCGACCTTTTCGCCAACACCCCCAATCTCTAAAAGATCCTCTTTTTTCATGTGCATAAGCTTTTCCAGATCTCCTGTCGCTTCCGCTAAATCTTCCGCCGTCTCTTCTCCCACATATTTGATCTGCAGGCCCATCAAAAATCGGGAAAGGGAACATTTTTTTGACTTTTCAATGCTCGACAAAAGATTATGGACCGACTTTTCCTTGAACCCCTCCAGTTGGTAAAGAGCATTTTCATCGAGGCTATAAAGATCAGAGATGCGCGAAACGAGTCCCCTTTCGATGAGCTGCTCGACGACTCTGTCTCCCAAATGTTCGATGTCCAGCGCATGTTTGCTCGCAAAAAAAGCAATGCGGCGATAGCGTCTGGCTGTGCATTTTAAATTGGGACAGCGAACGGCCACCTCTCCCTCGGCTCGCACAACTTCTGTTTCGCATGCAGGACAGCGGTGCGGCATTTTCCAAACGGGAGAATGAGCGGGCCTTTTTTTAAAATCAACCTTCACCACTTTGGGGATCACATCTCCCCCCTTCTCAATTACGACCCAGTCGCCCACCCGAACATCTTTGCGCTTGATCTCATCCTCATTATGGAGAGTCGCTCTAGAGATCGTGCTTCCCGCTAAGCGGACGGGGGCAAGCTCGGCCACAGGAGTAAGTACGCCTGTCCTTCCCACTTGAATCGTTATCTCTTCGATTTTGGTAAACGCCTGCTCAGGGGCAAATTTATAGGCCACCGCAAAACGAGGCGCTTTTCCCGTGCTTCCCAAGATCTGATAGGAGGTCAAATCATCCACCTTGATCACGATGCCATCGATCTCGAATGGAAGGTCGGCCCTCTCCTTATGAATTTTCTCTGCAAAGTGAAAGATCTCCTCCGTTGTATGACACCTTGCCAGATGGTTTTTCGAAGATGAAGGAAAACCCCACTCTTTCAAAATGTGGTGCACCTCATACTGGGATTTGATCTCCTCCCCACCCTCGACAATCGCATAGGTAATGACGTTCAATCCTCTCTTTGCTACTTCTTTGGGATCGAGTAATTTTAAAGATCCGGCAGCGGCATTCCGAGGGTTGGCCCAAAGATCTAATCCCTCTTCTTCCCTCTGTTCGTTCATCTCCCGAAAAACTTTTTTCGTCAAAAAAACCTCTCCCCGAACCTCCAGAACATCGGGATGATTGTGCCCTGCAAGTTTTAAAGGGAGCGTTTTGATCGTTCTCACGTTGGCCGTCACATCGTCGCCCACCTTTCCGTCTCCGCGGGTAAGTGCGCGGACAAAATGGCCCTTTTCATAGCGAAGGGAAATCGAGGTCCCGTCCATCTTGAGCTCAACGCAAAAGAGAACTTTTTGCTTCTCTAAAAGTTTGTGGACGCGCTGCATATACTCTTCCACTTCTTCTTTTGAATAGGTGTTGGCAAGAGAAAGCATGGGAATCTTATGCTCCCCCTGTTGAAACCCTTGCGATGGTTTTTCCCCGACTCTCTTGGTCGGCGAATAGGAGAGGACAAGATCGGGGTGCTCTTTCTCATACGTCTCCACTTCCTTGACCATGAAATCATACTCATAATCGGAAATGACGGGCTTGCACTCCTCGTAATAATGGCGATCATGCGCAAGAATTGCATCGACAAGCTCAATATACTCTTTTTGCGAATGGATTTTTTTATGGGCTGCGGTCACGATTCACCTCAAAAATCATTGCTGCCAAAGGAGAAAGAGAGAGAAAGATCCCTTCCCGCCCTCCCTCTTTTCCAATGGAAATATTGCGGTTTTTTTTATCGCTGCCTCCAAAAGAGGCATCATCCGTATTGAAAACTTCTTGCATCTTTTGCACACGGGAAAGGGGCAGAAAATATCTTTCTCTATAAACAGGCGTGAAATGAAAGACACAGAGAAGTTCCTTCTTTTCCTCTTTTCTCAAAAAGGAAATCACCGAACTTTCATAGTCAGAGATATCGACCCACTCAAATCCTTCATAGGTAAAATCCCGCATCCAGAGCTCTTTTCGCAAAAGATAGAAAAGATTCATCTGTTGGAAAAAATAGTGAAATTTTCGATTTTCTTCGACGTGCAAAACTGCCCAAGGAAGTTCCTGAGAAGAGCTCCACTCCTCATAGGAGGCGAGATCATTTCCCATAAAAGAGAGTTTTTTTCCGGGGTGGGTCATCATGTAAGCATAAAGAAGCCGCAAATTGGCCAATTTTTGCCAAAAATCGCCCGGCATTTTATTCAAAAGGCTTTTTTTTCCATGCACCACTTCATCATGAGAGAGCACTAAAACAAAGTGTTCATGAAACGCATAAACCAGAGAAAAAGTGAGCTCATTTTGATGAAATTTTCGGTGGATGGGCTCTTTGGAAAAATAGCGGAGCGTATCATTCATCCATCCCATATTCCATTTCATGTCAAAGCCAAGCCCCCCGCTTCTCAAAGAATGGGAGACTCCCTGAAATGCCGTCGACTCTTCGGCAATCATAAGACAATGAGGAAAGCGTTCTTTCATGACGGAGTTTAGGTGTTTGATGAATTCAATCGCTTCCAGATTGATGTTATTGCCATAAACATTGGGAATCCATTCTCCCTCTTTTCTTCCGTAATCCAAATAGAGCATCGATGCCACGGCATCGACTCTGAGCCCGTCCACGTGCATCTTGTCCACCCAAAAAAGTGCAGATGCGATCAAAAAGTTGGACACCTCGGATCTTCCATAATTAAAAATAGCCGTATTCCAATGCGGGTGCAGTCCCAAACGAGGATCTTCATGTTCATAGAGAGAGGTCCCATCAAAGCGATAGAGAGAAAAATCATCGCAAGGAAAATGGGCCGGCACCCAGTCCAAAAAAACACCGATTCCCTCTTTGTGAAGAAGATTTACGAAATATTGAAAATCTTGCACGCTTCCATAGCGGCTGGTGGGCGCAAAAAATCCCGTTACCTGGTATCCCCATGACTCATCCAAGGGATGTTCCATTACCGGAAGCAGCTCCACATGCGTATAGTGCATCTGGTGGCAGTAGGCGGCAAGTTCCTGCGCCAGCTGACGATAGTTGAGAAATCCATCATCTTTCTTTTTCCAAGAGCCCAAATGCACTTCATAAATATGCATCGGGACCTGTTCTTTCTCCCTCCGGTTTTCTCTCCAGCGAAGATCTTCCCAGGGAAAATCATCTACATAAGCTACGATCGAAGCATTTTGGGGCCTTTTTTCAAAGGAAAACCCAAACGGGTCCGACTTGAGACGAATGTGCCCCTCTTTGGTCTTCATTTCATATTTGTATTTTTCCCCTACCTTCAAACCGGGGACAAAGAGCTCCCAAAGGCCAAGGTTCGAGGCGCTCCTCATGGGATGCTTCCTTCCGTCCCAAGAGTTAAAATCTCCCACCAAAGAGACAGATCTTGCATTGGGCGCCCATACGACAAAGCGCACACCCATTGCCTTTTGAACTTCCATGGGATGGGCTCCCATGAACTGATAGAGCTGATAGTGGACCCCTTTATGAAAAAGATAGACATCCAGATCGGAGCTGGCGGCAGGAAAAGAGTAGGGGTCAAAAACTTTTTCTCCCGAGTCGTTAAAAACGCGATAATCGAGCCGTGAGGTGTTTGTAGGCACTAAAAGAGTAAAAAGCCCGGAAGGATGGACTCGTGTCGCTGCAACGATTTTCCCAAAAAGCTCTACAAAGATCTCATCAGCCCCAGGCCTCCAGAGGCGAATGATCTTCTCTTTTCCCAAATGATCATGCAGGCCCAAAATTTCATGGGGATTGGAGAGTTGATTTTCAAACAGAGCTTCAAAGGAAAAAAAATTGTCTATTTTCATGGCAGCGAACATCGTTTCTTTTCTTTATAACAAAAAAGAAAGATTATTTCTCAAAACGATCAAAAAAATATGTGGCGCCCTTTTCTATTTTCAAAGGCTCGCCCTGAGCGAGGCGCCTCCCTTTTTCTCGCAAAGACCGTCTGATACGAAACTCTCGTATCTCTTTTGGGCAGATGAGCTTTATCTCTCCATCGGCGCTAGAGGTGAAAAACACCCGTCGAGGAAGATAGCTTCTCCACTCCATGTCGAGTAGGCCATAAGAGGGGCAGCGCATTTGCACCAAGCTCCCCGAGACAAAAGAGGGGGGAAGAGATGGCAAAAGATGAATCTCATTTTTCTTTTGCAAAAGAAACAAAGACCGAATGATCTCGGCTCCCTCTTTTAAAAGAACAAAGGCAGAGGCTTTTTCCGAAACCTTTTGTCCTTCGAAGGGCCCTAAATGCTTTTCGTCCAAAAGATGGGGGACAAAAAGAGAAGAGAAACCCGCATCCCAAAGAAGAAGCAGATCTTTCTCCAGTCCATGAAGATCCTTTTTTCTCTTTTTTTCCTCGCAAAGATGCAACAAGCGTCCCATTCCCTCATAGGAAGATCGAGTCGGGGGAATCCATTGAGAGAGCAAAAACCATAATGGCAAAACTTCCTTAAGATCCCCTCTTCTCCGGATAAGATCAACGTCCAATTTTTTATGGAGGCCCAAAGAAAGGTATTCGAGCATTTGAGGAGAAAAATTTTTGCAGCCGGCGTCAAAGACGATTTCCTGTCCGGAAAAAATGCGCCCTTCGTGCAAAGGACTATGAGGAAAAGAGGCAGTAATGCGCGCCTCCACTCCTTCTTTAGGCGCTTTTTTGATGAATAGACGAATACTCTCTTCTTCGCATCGAAGGAACATGCGCAAAAATTGCGTGCCTAATCTCCCGCTTACTTCAATCTCTGCGCGTTTTAGATCCAGAAACTGAGTGAAATTTTCCATCCTTTCTAAAAGCGTCCATGCAATCTCGATCTTCTTTTCCTCGGGCCCCGTGAGTACAAGCAAGGAAGGATAGGCAGCCACCCTCCAAAAGCTTTTGGGAAGAATCGCTTCCGAGCCGGGAAGATGGGAGAAGGGGCGTATTTTTTCCATTTGCATTTTCATCCTATGGATTAGAGAGGGGTGGTTGACAAAATTTTTGCGACCAGATGTTCCTTTTGATTTTCCACGAGCTCTACCAAAACAATCTCATTTGCAACTCCGGCATCAGAGCCCAGGCGCACGGGCAAATAGTTAGGAGTATATCCTTCTTTCCCCTTTCCCTCCAAAAGCAGCAGGGCTTTTTTTCCGACAAATTTTTCTCTTTGGCGATGGGCAACTCTTCTTGCAATTTCAAAAAGTTTTTGGCGCCGTTTTTGAATGACGGCATCCTCTACCTGTTCCGGCATGCGTTCTGCCGCCGTTTTTGGCCTTTTACTATAGGGAAATACATGGACCTTTGCAAAGCCGATTTTCTCTACAAGATCGATCGTTTGAAAAAAATCCTCTTCCGTTTCAGAGGGAAATCCCACAATGGCATCGGTTGTAAAACAAAAATCAGAAGATTTTTTTTGGATCTCATCTATCTTTTGCAGAAACAACTCTCGGGTGTAGGGCCTTCGCATTTTTTTTAAAATCCCATTGCTTCCCGACTGCAGAACAAGATGCAAATGGGGCATCGTAGATCTTCCTTCCAGAAGAGCCTTCATTAATTCTTCATCTACGTGATTCGGCTCGATGGAAGAGAGGCGAACTCTTTGGACTTTGGGGTTTGCGTCTATCGCGCGGACAAGAGAGGGCAGGCCATATTGATACTCTCCGATATTTACACCGGTCAAGACGATTTCCTTATATCCTTTCTGCACAAGTGCCTCGATCTCACCTACAATATGTGCGATGGGCCGGGAAATGGAAGGGCCTCTGAGCTGCGGGATGATGCAATAGGAGCAAAAAGCGCTGCAGCCGTCCTGAACCTTCACAAAGGCTCTTGTATGCCCCTGAAAATAGGAGATAAAATTTTTCTCGCATAAAAGCTTTTCCTCTCCGACCAAATGGGCGAGTATTGTTTCTTTTTCTCTTACCACTTCCACTCTAGGGTCGATGGCCGCAAGAGCGCCGCTATCTCTTCTAGCAAAACAGCCGAAGACAACAATTCTTGCTGACGGATGTTTCTTGCAAAGAGCGCGCACGCGGTTTTTACAGCTTTTTTCTGCAGACAGAGTCACGCTGCAGCTGTGGACCAAGCAAATGTCCACATCTTTTTCAGACTCTTGAAAGCCTATCCCTTGCAGCTGTTCTCGAATCAGTTGGGATTCATACTGATTGAGTCTGCATCCAAAAGTTTCAATCAAAAATTTTTTTATCATAAAAACTTGATTTTTCGAGAGCCAAATTATATAAGAAAACTAATTAACAAGGAACGCCTCTATGGTAGAATCCACCAGCGCAACGTTTTTTTCCATGGCATTGTCCATATTTTTCGTATTCAATGCGATCGGCTTTTTGCCTGTTTTGATCGCTCTTTTAGCTCCCTATGAAAAAGCTGCTCAAAAAAAGATTATCTTCCGAGAACTTCTCATCGCGCTTTTCGTTTTGCTCCTCTTTACCTTTTTTGGAATTACCATCCTTCAAATGGTGGGCATTTCCCAGGGCATCATTGGAATTGCCGGAGGATTTCTTCTTGTTTTGATCTCTTTAAGTCTCATCTTTCCTCGAAAAGAAGTGGGACGCAAGGGAATGCCGCACCATGAACCATTGATCGTTCCCATTGCCATTCCCGGACTTGCGGGCCCAGGCTCGATTGCCACTGTAATGGTCTTCGCAAGCCATGGAGGCCCTGCCATCACCGCTTTAGCCGTTTTGGCAGCCTGGATTCCCTCTTTTGTCATTTTGTATCTTTCCGCCTATATCAAGAATTATCTTGGAGAAAAAGGCATTCAAGCAGTCGAACGCTTGGGCGGCATGCTGATCTGCTTGATCGGCACGCAAATGCTTCTCTCCGGAATCATCAGCGTTGTAAAAGAAAATTTTTAAATCGCATAAGCAAAAACCTTTGGGTTTTCTGCATGTTTTGTACGCAGCCCCCACAGGGCGTCAGCCCTGCGGGGCTGAATGCGTACGATGACCTCTACCAGTTGATCGCAGAAAGATATGAAAAAAGACCAACGGTCATAACGAGTGAAGGAGTTGCAAAACTCCCTCTAACGTTACTTTGAGTAACGAATGGGTCATTCTCAGTGATTGTTACCATGAATGGATGAAAGACTCAAACCTCATTCTAATAGCTGTCCGAAATCAATCACTTTATCAAAATACCTTTTATCCAAAACACTCTCCTCCACCCCATTCACATGTATAAGCACAGGTCTGATAGAGCAGTTTCTGGGGATTTTCAAATTCTTTATTTTCTTTTCCATTTCCTCAATGATTTTATTGCCGACCGGATTCTTAGAGAACTTAATCTCACATACATATAGATTAAGGAAACGAGTTTGGATCATATAGTCAATTTGGCATCCGGCTTGCTTGGTCGTATGATTCTGAAAAAATGGACCTTCCATTACTATCTCTTCTGGAGAGATCCCTAACATCTTCCAGAGAGTTTTTCTATTATGGACAACAAGATTCTCAAATTGTAATCCCATGATACCTTCCCACCCAGGAAGTTGAGTTATTAAAGTGGAAAAACTTTCTTTCTCGATTTTAGAATGATTAGGAGCTATATATTTCAAATAAAAACGCAAATAATTATCACTTAATCGATAACGGCTCAATTTTCCTTCTTTTCCACTTTTCAGATCCCATGTAAAGTCCCTTTTTACAAAGCCTGCCTTTACCAATTCATCTAAATGTTTGCTGAATATCCCCCCCAAACTTTTCCCTAATTCATCGCAAATTTGAACAAGCTCTTTTGAACCATTGGCAAGACAGAGGACAATTTCTTTATGACTAGCTTTACTACGAGAAAAAAGATCAGAGAATATCTCATCGAACTCTCTCACAAGCAATCCTCCTTTAGTAAAACAAAGATCTTGGATATTTCGTTCAGCGGGAAGATTTGGTTTGATTTGTTCCAAGTAAAGCGGGATACCTCCTATTACAGATAAAAGTTTGAATTTTTCATAAGGAGTAATACGTTTTTCTTTTGGATGCCAGAAAGCATTGCAGACCCCTAATGGAAGTTCTTCAAGCACAAGATCAAGGGTAATTCTTCCCAGAAATCCTGTATTGCTTAGGATATTCTTTTCAATCCATGAAGATACTGATCCACAAAGCGCAATAATTAGGTACGGATTTTTGCTAAAATACATATCCCAAGCAGTTTTCAAGTGTCCTAAAAAATGAGGATCTTTTCCCCCCATCCATGAAATTTCATCGAATACGATAAGGATTCGACCTTTTTTAGTTTCCTTGGAGAGATACCAAAAGAGATCGCTCCAATCATCTGGCTTAACGCCACGAATACCAGCTTTTTCAAGCTGACGTGCAAAATCATTACGCTGAGTTTGAGCTGTTGTCTTGCGAACCGGAGGATTTCCAGAAAAAAAGTAGCTTTTTATCTCTTTCCCAAATTCTACAAGAAGTCTGCTTTTTCCAATACGTCTTCTACCCCTGACAACAATAAGGCTGGCGCTTTTCTTGTCTAAAAGCCCCTCAAGCCTTTTCATTTCAGCTTCACGTCCTATAAACTGAGACGGTTTCATTTTTAACTCCTACATTCTATGGTATGAGCATACTCCTAACAGAAAGAAAAAATCAAGCAGCAAACCGTCAAGGTCTCTGTTTGCTGCTTGATTTTTATGTCCAAAAAGGTAGCAGCAAACAGCAAAAATGGCGATTTGCGGATGGTTTTTTTGAATCAAAAATACATCTGGAAATGGTATTTTCTGCTGTTTGCTGATGTATTTCTATCATTCAAAAATGATCCGCAATGCAAAAAGTCTCTTTGCGGATGAATCTTTATAGCGAAAATTGAGAAAAATAGGCTCTTATAATCAATAGCTTAACGACAACCCGTGAGTATCATCGAGTCGGAGGGGTCCGGTTTGGACCCCGTCCGCTCACAGAACCGCACGTACGGGTCCGTATACGGCTCTTCATGTTAACTTCACACGTTTATCTATCCCAAACCATCGTACGCGTTCACGGGGGGGGGGGGGGGGGGTGAGGGGTCTATGGGAAATAATGAAATCGGAGGACGCACGGCTGCGAAACAACGAGCTAAACAACAAAAAACTACCGGTTTTTCCCCGCTTTTTAGTGAACCAGATGCCTTTAATCTCACATTTCTCATAGACCCCCCATCCCCGTGAACGCGTACCATGTTTTTACAATTCTTTTCTATCAAATGACGCTATGAAACCTGTCCATTCATGGACGGGATGCAATGGCGTCATTTGACAAGGTAAAGAAATGCTCAAAAGGCATCTGTGCTATAAGTTCTCTTTCCGTCCTTGGAAAGGCTTGGAAAAAGAATGCGCTTGCTACGAATATAAATTTTTTCCGCGCCCGAGTGAGCGCCACATTAAATCGTCGATACTCCTTCAAAAAAGAACTATGGATCGTATCTTTATCAGAAACTGTAGCAGAGAAAATGACAATATCGAATTCCAATCCTTGCATTCGCTCAACCGTATCAACCCTGGGCAGCGTTAATGAAAAAGGCAAAGCCTCTTTCAAAGCAGAGAGAATCGTATTATTTTGCAATCGATGAGGAGAAATAATGCCAATTTGCTCATAGGAAACGGAGTAATCGTCAATCAGACGTTTCACGGCTTTCGCTATCCACTCAGCTTCCTCCGGAGAAGACTGCTGCGATCCCAAATGATCTAGCTGAACGACGACCATGGATTTAGATGGATCTAGATAGTCATCTAAAAGATCTCCAAATAACGGGTGGTGAGGTAGCTCAAATTTCTGATCTTTTTCAGCCACAACAGATTGTAGTTCGCCGTTGTACCACTGCTCACTTGCAAACTTACAAATATCCGCATTCATGCGATAGGTTTCATTCAAGCGCAAGTGGTTTTGAGCGCCGTATCGGGAAATCAATTCCTGTAATATGGAGCGAGGAGGAAGGAAGGTGTTCTCATAGTTTCCCTTCAACACGGGAGACAATTGCTGCGTATCTCCATAAAACAACGCTTTTCCCTTTCCAAAAATGAAACTTTGCAATGCGTAGGGGGTGAGGACTTGTGACGATTCATCAAAAACAACCCAATCAAATAGTTGTGGAAAATTTTTATCCTCCAATAATTGATAAACCCCATACCCTGTAGCCCCAAGGATAAGACAAGAGCGGTCGTGAAGCGCTTCAGAACCATACATCTGGCCAATCCCCAAACTCGAGAATTGAGTCTCATCGAAGCGTCCATATTTCCATAAGGAAACACCGGAAACGTTTGCCTCCGGAAGTGTTTTTGCGACTTTTCTGAGAATTTGATCGATCGCATGATGCGTCTGCGCCGTGACCAAAATCTTGATCGGGCGATTGAAAAATTTTGCATGCGCTACTAGCGCAATAAGCGTCCATACGAGTAAGTGGGTCTTCCCGGTTCCCGGCGGTCCTTCAATGAATCCAATTTTTTCCCGAAAGGGCAGCGCTAAGGCTTGTTTTTGAAGGTGGTTCAATCCTGCAGCTAGAGCTCTTGATTGATACCACTGTTCTATCCAATGGGTTGCGTCGGATGCAAAACTTTTTGCATGCCCCAGAAGCATTTGAATCACTTCAGGGCAAAATTTTGGATCTTTTAATAGGTTTAAAACCCTGGCTATTTTCGGCGCATTCCAATCTGTTGCATCCTCATCTAAGGCGTATAATTGATTTCTGCTAAAGCTCACCTTTTGAGATACAGGGCGCACAGAAAGAAGCCCCTGTTCCGGCGAATAGGTGTCGAGTACTACAGAAAACCCGTCTTGAATTTGATCACTTCCAACCGGCGATAATTTTAAAAAATCTCCGACTCTAAATTTGGAAACTGTCGACTTTGCACCTATAGAAAATGAGAGGCCTTCTTTTTGCGCCGCGCCGCCAAGGAAACTGATAGGACCTATTGCTCGGAACTGTTTTACACGGTCCGGCAAGGGGTTTTTTTGAAATGCGCAAATCTCGAAACCGCGGCACTCCGTTTCTCGGTGGTGCATCGCAAGATAAGCATGAATCAAAGGAACCGAGTGTGCTTTGTTGCCTTCAAACGACACCACACGCTGACTTTTCACGTTAGACAGACACCAGTTCCAAATGTGTCTACAAAGATCAAATGAAGCATCCGAAAAGGACTCCTTATGATACAAGCTGAGGGGTTGGATCGGGGAGGGGGAAAGACCCAAGCACGCCCCAACTTGCATCGCTGTGATACGTCCGTCAATGGGCCAAAGAAAATGGGTTTCCAACACAGTCTGGATAGCGGTCCAGGAAACATGCATAGCCCATAATGATTTGGGTGCACCTGTTTTAGAACGACTCCATATTTCATAGATAAAAATAAGAAATTCAAAAAAATTTTAGTGTAATAAAAATTAGTTTTTTCGTAGCCTATCTGCATTAATCGAAAAATTAGGCAAAAAATGTCTACTCTTTTCCGAACCTCAGCACAGGTTTTTTTAGCATTGACTCAACACATGGGTTCACGAGAAACTATGAGCATGAGACATAGTTCAATAGAAAATATCATATCAACCGACATTCGAGAGCTTTCACGCAACATTTTCGAAGAGCATATAGACTTACGTAATCTCGGAGAGGTAGGAGACAGTATCGTGGGTTCTGATGGGGTAGTGCGTACCCACAAAAGAATTCTCGAGAGAGTACTTGTGTGTCTGTTTGGCAATGTGACCATTAGAAGACTGGGATATGGAGCACGTGGACATAACAGTTTATTTCCTAAGGATGCCATCCTTAATCTCCCTATCGAGTCTTATTCTCATGGGATTAGAAAGCTTGTAGCTCAAGAAGCCGCGAGGGGTCCTTTTAATGAGGTCATGGAGGTAGTAAAACGGATAACAGGTGTTGCTCTGCCCAAAAAAACGATAGAGCTGTTGACTCGTAAAGCAGCTGTGGATTTTGACACATTTTATGAGCAAAAACTAACCATGAAGCAACCTTCAGTCAAACAACTTCCCCTGCTTATTTTAACGACAGATGGCAAGGGTATTGTAATGCGCCATGAAGATTTGCGAGAAGCGACTCGAAAAAAAGCGGAACAAGGCAAGCACAAGTTGAATAAAAGAATGTCAAAGGGAGAAAAGGCCAACGCGAAAAGAATGGCAACAGTTGCATCTGTGTATAGCATAGATAGATTTCTGCGTACTGCAGAACAAATCGTTATGGAGATGAAAGCTTCAGAAGTACCAATTGTTCGTCCTCGTCCTTCAGAGAAAAGAGTTTGGGCAAGTATTGAGCACACATCTGACAAAGTCACAGCCGATATCTTTGAAGAAGCATTGCATAGGGATCCTAAACAAGAGCAAGAATGGGTTTGTTTATTGGATGGAGATCCAAGGCAACTAAAAAGAATACGATCAACCGCGAAGAAAAAGGGAATAAAAATTACGATTGTAATGGATGTGATTCATGTCATTGAATATCTATGGAAAGCAGCACGTGTATTTCATGAGGAAACTAGCCCGGAAGTCGAGACATGGGTCTCGGAGCGTTTGCTGGCTGTTTTGCGGGGAAATCCTGGGCAAGTAGCTGCCGGAATACGGAGATCAGCAACATTGCGAAAAATTCCCGCGGCACAGAGAGCTCCGATAGAGAAATGTGCTGGGTACTTACTTAAAAACAAACCTTATTTACAGTATCACCGCTATCTTCAAAAAGGGTTTCCGATAGCTACAGGAATTATAGAAGGAGCTTGTCGCCATTTAATCAAAGATAGAATGGATATAACGGGAGCTCGTTGGAGTTTGCAAGGAGCGGAGGCAATAGTGAGATTGCGTTCGCTCAGATCTAGTGGAGATTTTGAGGACTACTGGAGATTTCATGAGGAACAAGAATTTGTGCGTAATCATAAGTCACTCTATGCAGATCCGAGAATTCTTGATAAAGTACAATAAATTACTGGTGAAAATTTCTAGCTCTCTATGAAAAGTCGTCGTTCTAAAACAGGTGCACCCTAATGATTTCAATACCGTCGACTGAAAAGTTCTTTGAAAAAGATGCCAGTCTATTGATTCATAAACGAGAAAGTGTGGATTTTTTCCCCGGTTAACAGATTGAATCCACTCTTTTCGCAATTGGCTTGCCATTTCCCTTTGAAATGTCTCCTCATTTGAAAAATCTCGTGAACGAATACAAACATCATTGATCGACACCCCATTTTCCCAGCACTGCCACCGGACGCTCTCGCGATCGTAGTGGATGAAGTACCACTGTTTGGAATTTTTTGGGAAATCATTGGATTCGATATTCCGTGAAACAATCATCCGATTGTTCGGAGTTGTTGCGTTATTAAAAAGAGTCTCTTGGTAGCAGTAAGAAAAATAACAACACGATGTACAGGAAAATTCCATAGAATAGTCTTGAACGGCTGAACTCCTCCCGGAATCTGTTTTCCACTGAGCCAATAACCGGGGCATCCAAGCTCTATAAGGAGCCAATATAAACGAGGCTTTTTCAAATAGCTTTTCGCGGTCCATAGGACGGTAAACAAGCCCACCCAGAGCGGAGACCCTTACCGGAAGCAAAAACGTTTCTCCATTCAAAAGGCGATCTAGCAGATAGGCGTAAAAGGCGATCCTCCATTTTTGTGCATAACTGATTGATTGAGAAAATTTGATATCCCAAACCTCTAAGCAAATATGAGATCCTTGATGTTGAATATAGATTAAATCCGGAGTTCCGCTTATCGAACCTTCGACCTTAAGTTTTGCCTGCGCCAGAAAAAGAGGCTTTTTGTCCAATACAACTGTTCGAATGGCCTCTTGCCATGTCAATTCTGCTGTTTCAAAACAGACGTTCGCTTGATTCTGCAAGGCCTCTATCACTTCCTTTTTGAAAGCGATCCCTTGTTGCCGTCGAGATTGGATTTCTTGATCAATCCCGGAGAAGCGAGGGTGAGGCTCTATTTGGTAGTCAAGTTGCTGCAATCGAGCCCATCTTGGACACAGATTCTGAGTCACATAACCTTGAACCTGCGTCGCAGTCAATGAGAGAGGCAAAATCTGTCCATCCGAAGAAATTTCGGGAAAAGAAAGTATGCCCCATGCATTTTTTTCATTTTCTAGAGACCAGGGTTCCCCTTTCAGATCGATGCGATGGGTCGCTATTTTTTTTTCCTCATCCACAAGGGGGGGACAGGGAAGCCACTTAGATTCTGAAACGTACCTCTGAAAGTGTTTTAAAACTCTAGGGTCGTGGAGACGAGAGCCGATCTCTTTCCGTTGATGCTCTTCCGGCAGCCAATACAGCCAACTATTCCAAGAAAATCCCCCTTTCAGCAAAGGCAAATGAGAGGATATCCACTCCTGAAATTGCTCAACCGTATGAGGAATTTTTAGGAATGCAAAGGGAATCCATTCGTTACATTCAAGACCCATCTCATCGAAATTCATTGATAATCCCTCTATTTTAGAGGCAAACTGCTTTTCGATAAGGTGGTAGAGGATATAATTTGCGACTGATCCTAAAAATGTTTCATAGCGATACGTTCCATTTCCTAGTCGATGAACCCGAATACCATTTGGCTCTTCAAGAGATCTAGCTATTTTCTCTCTCTCCTTCTCCAGGAGCTGCCCGGTGCGACTTAATAGACCTCGGGGTGTAAATTTGTCTAAAAGAATCGCACCCATTTTTTGCGCCACCTCAAAAGGAGTTGAAGGTCCAAATCCCATCCAAACCAATTCCTTGCTTGCGGGCTCATTCGACTCTTTAACCAAAACCTCAAGAGCGGCCCTCTTCTCTTCAATGCGAAGAACTCTTAACACCTTTCCCGTTAATCGAATGAGATCGCCTACCTTTAATTGCCTCACCACCGACAGGGGTAAAACAGCAATTTTTTCATATTCCAAAATCACATCATACTCTTCGTCAGTCGGTGGAAAATTGCTCCATATTTGCTTCCTTTTCAATGACGAAAAATAACGCCATCCTCCACCGCATATCCCGGGCTGCTTTGCCGGTTTGAGCCAATTGTTGGCAAGCATATGATGAAAAATGCAGGACAAATCCTGCGATTTTTCTTTGAAAAGCAGGTTTAACGAATCGTTTGATAATGCTTTTTTCGCGTAGAGGCAAGATAAAATTTGCTGAAATAGCACGCTGTAATTCTCTGAGCTGCGGCATTTTTCTACCCGATGTTCTTTTGCGAGTTCAAAAAAAGCTAAAAAGCGAACGAGTTGCATCCCTGCGCTTTGTCCATAGCAAATTCCCCAGAAGTTCATGTATTGCTGGCGACGGTTGCCGCGCCCAATCCTTTGTAAAAACCCCATTGTAGAGGGGGGCGGTCCCATCAGCACTACGCCATCTACATCCCCGATATCAATCCCTAACTCTAGGGTGCTTGTTGCAATGCAAACTCCCATTTTTCCATCTCTAAACGAAGCCTCGATGAACTTTCTCTCTTGAGTAGAAAAATTAGAGTAATGTAAAAAAACTTTCTGAGAAAAAACACCTTCTTGATTCAGGATATTGTATAATTGCTCGCATTTTTTTCGACTATTCGCAAACACTAAAAGTTTTTTACAACCCGATCGGCGATATAAGTCATCGAAAAGCAGCGTCAGCTCTCGCTCTTCATCTTCAATGTGCACCCAGCACGGTTGCAGCGTCCTGGCAACAGACTGCTTATAGTAAAAGGAGGTCTTGCTAAGATTAAAAAACCGCATGATATCTTCTGCATTGTCAATCGTAGCAGACAATGCAACGGTTTGTAGCGGTCCGATAGACTGCATTGCAAGCCGATGATGCAGATACGATAACTGACGCCCTCGGTCATCATGAAGAAACACGTGCACTTCATCGATAATCATCATATGCACATGCTTGAGAAAATATTTATTATCCTGATTCGGGCTCCCCAGCATCACATCTAATGATTCGGGAGTCATGATGAGAAGATGAGGCTTTGCATCCAGAAGGTGTTTTCCATCGCCCGTTCGAATGCCTGATTTCAAGCCTAGCTTCTTATAGATAGGCTTAATCCTTCGATTCATATCCAAAGCTAAAGCGCGGGTGGGAACGATGTAGATGATGGTAAAATGATCAGGATAGATCATCAGCTTTTCAGTTGCCGGAGCAAGGACAGCCTCTGTTTTCCCGGCTCCCGTGCCTGCCTGCAGTATGACATCCTCTCCATTAAGAATAGGTTGAATCAACTGTTTTTGCGCAGCTGTGAGAGTGGAAAAACCGGAAAAAAAAGCGCGATACGTGTTAGGAAGCAGTTCTAATGGAGAAGTCACACTGAAGTATCCAACAGAACATGTTGGGTTTCCCTATCGAGTTTATTCACTAATGCCTTTAACTTAAATCGAGTCTCTTGAGCTTCAAGTTTACCTAGCAAAGATTGCAAGCTCGCCTTTACTTGTAAAGGAAGGTCGATTTGATAAGCTTGAGAATAAAGTTGCATGAGGCGGTCGAGCAAAGATTCCCATCCATGAGAAGAAAAGTCTTGAAGGCGCAGAATATGTAAATCCCGCCAAGCCTCTGCATAATTCTTGGGAAAATTGTCATCGTACGTCTCATGATTAGCTTTATCAAAAAAATCGTCCGTAAACGCAAATACGGGAAATACAGAACTTTTGGTTTGAAAAAACTGATCTAAAAGATGATAACTTTTTACTCGATGGCCCAATCGTCCCTGTGCAATCGATTCCGCTTCATCAAAAAACAGCAGCAATCCCTTGTACCCCATTTCTTTTAGGACCCTTCCTAAGGATTGAACCATTTGAAAATAGGAGTCATTCCCACGGCAAATCAGAGATTGCTCCCGATAGCCTTCGACTTCCCGATATTTGCAGACATTCCTGAGATGCGCGACAGGTATGTCATATCCCATCAACGCTTTGTCGAGCCAATACCCATACTCCTTTGGCCGATAAGCTTGATGCTTCTTCAATGAACTCTCCTTTGGAGTGAGCCGCTTGTTCTTACAAAGCATTGCAGTGAGTGTTATCCTAAAGCGATGAGGCATAGTGCTTAAAAGCTCCGGGCAATCCTTGTGAGCGCAATTTCTCCACGCATTCGTAAATTTTTGACCATCCGGCAAAGAAAGTCTTTCCATGATTGACCGATAAACAATAGAAAATCGATGGAAAGGAACTTCTCTTAAATCTAATTGAACGACACTCGTAGCATAACCTTGAGAAAGGGCTAATTGATTCAAATAAGTTAACGTGTGTGATTTTCCCTGCCCATAAGATCCGCAAACACACAAGTGATCCGACTTTCCTTTTTCTAGTGCCTTTAGACCTTTAGAAAAAACATTTTCGATTCGATCCTTTTCCACGGTCAGGTAATTCACTGCTACCGGATCAAATAATCCGTCCCGTAGTCGTTCAACAGCGCGCCTTAGAGAAAATCGATCCACGTTAAGCATCCCAAACCGGTTCAAGTTGACGTGTTTTTTCTATTTCCGCTTCTTTATGGCTTTCCAACAGGTTCTCAAGGAGATTAGACTCACCCATTGCATTCCCCTGTTCTGTAATATCTAAACAACGAATCATCTGCTTGATAAACAAACGGATCTCACTTAAAGCGCCCATCTCTTCCTGCTTTTCACACATGCTGGCAATGAGATCATTAGGCACAGAGCGTTCTGCGCTCCAACGGTAAGAGATTTCATGAATTTTTCTTAAAGACACCCCCAAATCCACCAGCTCTTGCCGCCTCAATGGGGTCTTGTGCAAGTCCACCAAAGTACTACGGTAATTCAAATCGTCGGAATCTCCAACCGTACGCACCCGACTCCACAAGGCATCATAAGATTTAAACCCTTTTTCCGATAACAGCACATCGGGGATCAGGGAAAAGAAAAGCTGCAAATACTGGGCATGCTCTGTATTATCCATTAACAACCGAACATTTTCGTACGCTGCATTTCGAATGGAAGCTCCTTGCGCAAGTACGGTCTCCAACTCATCAAGAAACAAGATAAGCCCTTTATGGTTGGCCATTTTAAGGAAAACGATCAGAGACTGCAAAAATTGCTTACTATTTGTTTTATTGAGCAGTTCAAAGATATGAAACCTCTTGAGGTCTTTCTTAGCGACTTTTTTTCCTTCAAACCATTGGTATAATACTTCTTCGGGGGCCTCCATTTCGGGGGCCTCCATTTCACTTTCACTTTTTTCGTCAGAAGGTGAAGAATGGACTTGCAACAGCCCAATAAGTGCATTGGCAAAGTCAATCCCCAAACCCGGGATTTCACGCAATGAAGTAGAAAGCGCCCCAAGATCTTGTTCGTCTATTTTTTGTTCCTTGATCCAATGTTTGATCGCGGCTCGAATCCCTACTCCCTCAAAATTGCCGCGCAGTTGTGATACAATCTCTTGGTACACAACTTCGAATTTGTGAATCGGGACATCCCGTGTCAAAACGACAAAAGAAGAGGCAAATTTTTTTTGAAGAGCAAGTTGCTGAATAACGGACATAAAGTGCGTTTTTCCATCCCCGTAATCTCCGTTGATAAAACGAACCTTTCCTCCTCCATTCGCAATAAAACAATCCAAATCCTCTTCAACAAATTGTAACCAATTTTGGCGTCCTACAGTGAAAAATGAAACATATTCTGTGGGGACAATTCCTTTTCTTAATCCTTCTATGATCGCTCTTGCTTGAAAAGGTTTGAGTTGTTCGATATCTTCTCGCGTAATCATAGCTTATGATCCTTTAATTTTTTACAAATAATACGTGTGTGATTTGTCGTTTTTCACCGCCTTGATCAATCAACCAAAACGATTTTCCTCGTCCGGAATTCAATCTAATGCGGTACCCACCTTCTGCAGCAGGCACAGGAGACTTGAAAAATCGCCAAAGATCTACGGCAAACTGCTCTATGGAGTATCCTTTAAATTTCCCTTTATCCATACTTTGAAAAAATGCCTTGCTTTGCAGCGACCATACATAGTCAGTATAAAATTGGTGAATGGGCACCGCATCGCTCGCTCCACGACCTTCTTTTTTTAAAATCTCTTTGTAACACTGTAATAATGAATCAATAAACGTTTGTGGCTCAAATGCAGTGTCATAAAGCTGATCCTTATACACAAGTCAACATCCACAACCTAAAAGCGCTCCCATTAACATGTCTTGCAATCGTTTATAACCCTTCCAAATTGTTTGCCACCCAGGCTCCCCATCTGATTTGCGCCCTATAAAACCCCCCATACGAGCCAGAGAACGCCAGAAATCTTTCACCGTTTTCAATTTCACCATCAGATGCCTTTCTATGAGCGTAATCCAAGGCTTGGGCACTTTTTCCTCGACCGGTGTTTCCGGAGACAACCGACATCGTTCTCTCATCGATAAAAGTTGCGTCGCTATCACCCCAATCATTCCAAATAGTGCAAGAATTCGGCTCGCCTGTTTAAGCTGATTATCTTCGATTCGAAAGCCCGTTTTGACCGCCTTATGATAATCCTCTATAAGCCAGCGTCGGCGGTAGATTCTGACGATTCTTAGGGAGTCTTCTTGATTGTTGACAGGAAGATTCGTAACCAATAGCCATTCTAACCTGGGCCTATCGGGACACCACACTCGAATATACGTCACTTCTTCACCTGCTGAACCCCCATTTCCTGGAGGAAACAATTTCGCTTTGACCCAAGTTATTTCCAGTGTCACTTCACCACCAAATTCTTCGCCTTTTGCTTTCACATACAGCGTGGATGTACACTTGGCTGTCTGTTGACGAATCCATGAAAAAAGACGTGTCTTCTCGCCATCAATCTCGACTTTGCGATCATGTCGCGCCCGCACTACACATTTCCACCCCAGCCTATTTGCATTATTCAAAAAATCATAAATATCATTGGCGCGATCGCCAACGCTCACCCAGTTCTCCTGGGGACGTCCCATTTTCTCTAACGTCCTCAGCCACACCTCAGATTCTTTCGAATCACTCGCCGATTTTTCTTCGGGACGCACCCAAGCCTCCTGGTAACCAAGTCCCAAAATTTCGGTTTCTTCAGATTCATGATATTTGGCGACCAGGCATGAGTGAAACATGAGTCCATTTCCGTTACTGTCCGCGGTTGGTCCAAGTCCATGTGTCCATGGATGGGAATTGAACAAAAGCTCTGAACCATCTTGAATAAATAGAACAAGCTGTTCCGACCAGCGCGCCTTTTCTAAGACTTGATCGTAATGGGGTTGTTGAAGCGCCTGATGTGTAATTTTAGGATTATTAAAAAAGCGGTAAGTTCCCTGGAGATCTGCCCATTTATCAAAGCGTCCTGCCAGGGACTCTTCAGGATGTTCTGCGCAACCTATAGCAACGTCAACGGCCCTCTTTTGCAGGCGGGCATCTCCTACATCGATAGTAGAAAATTGTTCATAAATCCATTGTTCTTTCATGATACCGCTCCTTTTAAAAAAGGAACAGTATACTAAATTTTAGACTTGTGTGTAAGGATCAGGTCATAAAGATTACGTTTTAATTTAACAGCTATTGAAATAATCCGTTTTGGATCCATCGACCTTAGAGTGATCTGATTGATGGTTGTACTTCTGGTTGAGAAATCCAAGGATCCTTCGATTCCTTTTAATACGGAAAATCGCGGAAAATCCACTTCCAAAGGAAGGCCGGCTTCCTGTGCTAGCTGGAGCAAAGTGTCTTTAAATTTTACCCGATAATTATCTACCTGAGTCTCTGCAAATTTTCGCAGTTGGTTAAAAATAGAGTCGCATGATTGAAAGTGAGAATCTTCCAGAACGTCATGAACCTGCTTGCTTCTTAAAAGTTCGTCTAGTTGAAAAAAATCATTTTTTTCAATGCATCGGACGCATTTTGCTAGAAAATCAGATTTTTTTTGACGCTGATTTTGCTCTTGTTGATAGGGTTTGATGATTCCTTGCAATTGGTCTTTAAAACATTCTACTTCTTTCGGCTCTAACTGTTCCATGAAAAGGCTCTCTTTTTTAAGGTTTCGGTTATGCTGAGAGTTTGTAGCTGTTGTTCTGCTTTTTCTGCATCGATGAAGCCGACTAGCCACGCGCGGACGTCGTTCGAATCAGATGGCGTTTGCTCTAATGAAGGACTCGGGCTTGACGCCGCCTCAATCAGATCGTGCACACGCAAAAAGTCTGTCAAGCGACCGGGGCCGGACAACGCAATTCGTCCATTTCTTTGTCAGCCAGACAGTGGTCGACAACTTGAAACTCATCATATTGATATTCGCTCATAAAAAATCTCATTTTTATGGAAAAAAAATTATAGCGAGAAGGATGATTTCAATCCATAGCCATTTTCATCATTTCCGCATTCGCTACCCAATTGTTGCGCTCAAGCCGCTTTGTTTTTTTCGAAAAACCTCTGAGCTGCTGTAGTGCCATCCCCTTGACGAGCCACGAAAGAGTTCCTTCAATGACAATTCTTTGGTTGTTGTCCCTGCTCGCTGCAAATCCTGAATAAGCACCGGATCGTTTTTGGCATGTTGAAAACTTCTTCATGCTAAAAATCCTTTACTTGGAAAAGAGCCGCCTCTTTTTCGAGAAAAGACGGGATCTCAATGTGCAAGAGGACGTGATTTTCCTCATCGTAATCGCAGGAGATCACCCTGCCTTGGCTCATGAGTTGGGATACGAGGGCATAATGGCTCTGGGGTATTTTGAGCTTCACCTCTTTTCGCAAAAGCGAAATCTCCTCAATCATGAGCGCAAAAAGCTGATCAAACCCCTCTTTTGTCAAAGCAGAAATTTCGATCGTTTTTGGATAGTGAAGACGAAAAAAAAGAAGAGATGTTCGATCCACACAAAGATCCACCTTGTTGAGGCAGGTAATGATCGGACGGTCTTTCATGGGGCCCAGCTCGGATAAGACCTTCATGGTCGATTCGGCCTGCTCCTTTGCTTGGCGGTGGCTCACGTCAATGAGATGGATCAAAATATCTGCTTCAAGAGCCTCTTCCAAAGTGCTTTTAAAAGCCGCCACAAGAGAATGGGGAATCTTTTGAATAAAACCCACCGTATCGATGAGGAGGATTTCCTGCTTATTGGGAAGAGAAAATTTACGCGTCGTGGTATCAAGCGTTGCAAAAAGCTTGTTCTCCACTAAGACATCTGCGTGGGTGAGAGCATTTAAAAGAGTGGATTTTCCCACATTGGTATAGCCAATGATTGCGAATGTAGGAATCTGCTGTCTTTTGCGCTTGCTTTTTTGCACCTCTCGATGCTTTTTGACCTCTTCGAGCTCTTTTTGAAGCTCGGCAATTTTTCTCTTCACAATGCGCTTGTCAATTTCAATCTGCTTCTCGCCCTCTCCTTTGAGCTGCCCGCCCTTCCCTCCTCCCGTTTTCTGACGACTCAAGTGAGTCCAAAGCCTCGTCAGTCGAGGAAGCTGATACCGGCACTGGGCAAGCTCTACC
The DNA here is from genome assembly GCA_963716985.1 of uncultured bacterium. Taxonomy (GTDB): domain Bacteria; phylum Chlamydiota; class Chlamydiia; order Chlamydiales; family SM23-39; genus JAJZPH01. Next base: position 1,462,866 of record OY970323.1, read on the forward strand.
TGGATCTTGGCCTCTCGCGTTCGGGCCCTTTGGGCAAAAACACCCAGGATCAGCTCCGTTCGATCGATCACCGACCTGCCCAAAATTTTTTCCAAATTGCGCTGCTGGTGGGGATAAATCTCCTCGTCAAAAATCACGACATCGGCCAAAAGCTCTTCGCCAAAAGATCCGATCTCTTTGCATTTTCCTTTGCCAAGATAGGTGGAAGATTCAAAATGATGGAGAGGGACCGGAATTTTTTTCACCACTTCCAGACCATAGGTATCGCAAAGAGCTGCGAGCTCATGCAAACTCTCTTCGCAAACCTCTTTTTCTTTCGAAGAGAAAAAAACCCCCACCAGAATGGCCCTGTTTTTCTTTTCGTCGAGATGATGGAGGCGCCCCTTTGGACTTTTCGTCATAGATCACTCATAGGTAAAAGAAAGTTCTAACCCATCATAGGCCAAAAAATACCGCTCAGGTAGAGCCTTGCTTAGCGCATCATGATCAATCTCATGCGAAAGATGGGTAAAATAGACCTTTTTAGCGCCCACTTTTTTTGCAATATGCATCATCTCTTCAAGGCCCAAATGCTGCGCTGTTGTCTGATGACGAAGAACGCTCAATACAAGCGTATCGACACCGGTTAAATGCTCAATCATTTTTTCTTCATATTGGCCCATGTCGGTCAGATAGGCAAAATCCCCGATTCGATATCCCGTCACCTGCACCTCCCCTTGATAATAGGTAAGATAGGAAAGATCTACCCCCTCAAATCGAACATCCCCAAACTTCCCCTTCGTTTCCCTCAAGTCAAAATAGGGAGCTGCATGCTTCCCCTTGAATAGGTAGAGAAAGCGCCGCATCACCTCTTTTTTCGTTTTTCGAGAAAGAAGACAGGGCAAGCTTTTTTGATGCGCGTAATAAAGAGACCTCATCTCCTCTAATCCCGCAATGTGGTCTGCATGAAGATGGGTCAAGAGAATTCCGTCGAGCCGATCGATCGAAAATTTTAATGCCTGCGCGCGAAAATCAGGGCCCGCATCGATCAGAAATTGTTGCTCTTGAAGCCTGAGAAGTCCCGATGAGCGCAGCCGTTTGTTATGAGGGGAAGAAGAGGTGCATACTGAGCATTTGCACGCAAGAAGAGGAACGCCAAGAGAAGACCCCGTTCCCAAAAATAAAAAACGCCCTTTCATCAAGATTCTTTTCGTTTGATTTCGAGAAGATTGTAACTCTCCGCTGCAAAGTTGAAAAAGAAAACAATTGCAGGGGTTAAACAGGCGCAAAAAGGAAGCATGATAAAAAACCATTGCAAGGCCAATGACAGGGTTGCCTGCGCAACAAGATAATGAAGTTCGGTCAAAATCGCCGCCAAAGAAAGGAGCCCTACGACAAACGCAGTTGGGAAAACAGCGACAACAAAGAAAAGCAGATTCGAAAAGAGCCTGGTGCGAAATCTTCGAATCAACCCTAAATCAAAATGCAATTTTTCCACGGGCCTCAAACCAACGGCCGGACTGACAAAGAAAAGCAAAAAGAGGTTCACTAAAACCAGCAAAAGAGAGCTCAAAATGATCAAAAAGGGAGCAAAGGTCACAATCACTCCTATAAAAGGTCCGATTTGAGGAATTTCTTTTAAAAAAACAAAAATGCCGAAAATGACCCATAAAAAAAGATAGATCAAAATGGGGGGGACCGAAAGGTAGGATGTGCCGATGATCAATCGCCAAGAATGTTTTAAAATTTCCCGATACCTTCCTTTCAACCCTTTGACCTCATGGTAATAAATGCGAATCAAAAAAACACCTAAGGAAAGGAGGATTCCCGAAGAGAGAAAAATCGGCAAAAAAATGAGGCTCATTGCCACCCAGCCCATGGCATCCAAAGCAAGGGCCCTGCAAAAGACAACAAGGATCCCGCAAAGAACTAAAACAGGAAAGACAAGAAATAGTTTTTTTCTCGAAAAAGAAAGAAAGAAAGCACGGTTAAAGCAGGTTTCTAAATCGTCCCATCGCATAAAGGCGCCTCGTGGTCTTAAAACAATTTGAAGATACTCCTCTCATGAGGAAAAGACAATGAGAAAAATCGATCGATCGCTTTATCTTTTTACTTCTCGTATCTTCCCCAAAAAACAAAAAAACTTTCCTAAAAATATTCCCGAGATCGTTCCCGAAATCAAAAGATCGCTGCCAAAAATCAACAAGCGATCTTTTGCGCCCACTGCCACAGCGTGCAGATATCCAAAAGAATATTTTGATAGAAAAAGCAAAAGGGACAAAACAAGAACCGACCATGTTCCCGGAATGGTGATGCGTTTTTTCTGACGGTCGATCGCGAGATGAAGCGGCCGGTGGAGCTTCCAGCCGATCGACGTTCCCAAAGCGATGGCAAAAAGCCAAACGCTCAACGTAGAAAAGGAAATGCCATATTTCTCAAGCAAATATCCAAAAGACCAGGTAAGAAAAAGGAAGGGAAGCAAAAGCAGCCTCTGAAAAGAAACCGCCCTGGATTTTCTAGATCTGATCCCAAGATAAACGCAGCAAAGAAAGATCAAATAGACCCAGAGAGGCGTCGATTGAAAGACTGTATAAAAATAGCGCATCTCACCTCAAGCGATAGAAATAATGGGGATGGACAAGATTCAATCGATCGCGATGGGTTGTTTCATGCAGAATTTGAATCACTATCCCCACAGATCTAGCCATGGCAAATAGCAACGGATAATAGCGGGCTTGGGTAAATCCGACCGCCTGCAACAAGGCTCCCGATATCGCATGCACGTTGGCAAACGGGCGGGAGATGTTGGGAAAAAAAGCAGATAAAACTCTAGGAGCTTCATAGCGCAAATGAAGAGCGATTTTGACCAGAGGATGGTCGGAATAATGATTCCTTGCAAAATGATAAAGAAGAGTCGCCCTTGTGTCTTCCACGCAAAGAGAGGGATGTCCAAAACCATAAAGCAGTTCTTTTTTTTCGAGCTTTGCAATCAAAATCCTTTCAACATCCTCCCTCGCCAAGACGCCCTGCGTCTGTTCTTCAATCTGCTGGAGTAGGTCCAGCCCTCCGAGACAGGAAGATCCCGCAAGATTCCCTGAAAATGCAACCATTGCAGCAGATAGGCTTTTATAAAGATCCACATGGGCGGAAGCAACGCTCTTGCCCACAAAAGCATCGATCGCGCCTCCTTCATCATCATAAAAAAGAATTTGCAATAGCGGAAAAAGTTCTGAAAACTTTTCTTTTTGTTTGGAAGAAAGCGGAAGCATTTCGATAAAATTTTCAAGAACGCCAAGATCATTTTGCATTTCCGATAACGCAGACCCACCCTCATACAAATGGACCAAGTGAGCAATGATTTGGGGAAGTTTTGCAATGATGTTCAAGCAGTCTTCTTTAGGGTCATTTTTGTTTTCGAAAGAGCCAAGCAGCAGCAGGGCCATAGAAAAAGAAGAAAGAGGGTCCACCCTTGTCGTTAATTTTTTCAATTCCGTCAAAAACTCTTCGGACAAAGCCGCCCTCTTTTCGATTTCTGCTGCAAAAAAACGCGCTTCTGCTTCGCTCGGCTCCCGCCCATGCAAAAGAAGATAAACCACTTCCATAGGATTTCGTAAAATGAGCTCAAAAAGAGATCTTCCCACATAGAACACGCCTTTTTCGGGATCGACGTAAGAAGTAGAAGAATATCCCACCGGGATATCTCTTAATCCTTTTTGCAGATGCTCCTTGGTAATCTCGAAGATCACGCTATCTCTCATACGCAGACTCCCTGTTTTACTTCTTAAATAATGCTTTAGAAAAAAATTGTCGATTGAATTTTAGATTTGATCGGAGAAGATTTTTTGACGGACCTCTTTCATAAGATCGACCATGGAGTGCAAGTTATGAAGAGTTGCTAAAGTAAATGCTGCAAGTTCTCTTGCTTTGAAAAGATGGTGCAGATAGGCGCGGGTATAATGCCGGCATGTCCAACAAGTGCATCCCTCATCTATCGGGCGAAAACAGGTCGCGTTTTCTTTTTTAAGAATTTTGATATTTTCTTTTTTGGAAAGCAAAAGGCCATGGCGCGCTGCTTTTGTGGGATAGGAGCTGTCGAAGGTATCGATTCCGAGCGGTACGATCTGTTGCAACGATTGGAGGTCTCCGATCCCCAGCAGATGGCGCGATTTTTCTTCCGGGATATGCAGGAGCGTCGCTTGCAGCATGTGACACATTTCTTCTTTACTTTTCCCGACGCTTCCTCCCACTGCATAGCCATCAAAGCCAAGAGAGGTTAAAATCCGACAGCTTTCTTTGCGAAGATCGGGGTCTACTCCCCCATGAATGACTCCCCAGATCTGTTGATGTCTCGGATCTTTTTGATGAGCTTCCAATGAACGGCCCTCCCAACGATGGGTCCTTGCAAAGGATTTTTGAAGATTTTCTTTTGGCATATGATAGGGAGGAAGCTCGTCGAATGGAATGATGATGTCGGCGCCGAGCTTTTTTTGCGCTTCAATCGACGTCTCCGGCGTTAAAAAAATCTTGGACCCATCGCGATAGGAGCGAAAGAGAACACCCTCCTCGTTGATCTTTAAAACGAGCGTTTCGCTCTTCTTTTTTCCCGAACTTTTCAACTCTTCCGCAACAGAGCCGTAAGCTAAAGAAAAAACCTGAAATCCCCCTGAGTCCGTAATGATGGGAAGATCGCGCTTCATAAAACCATGAAGGCCGCCTGCCTTCTCTATCACGTCAACACCCGGTTGTAAAAGAAGATGGTAGGTGTTGCAAAAAAGCAGCTGCAGGCCGATGTCCGTTACCATTTGCGTATCGAGAGCTTTGATCGTGCCATTGGTTCCGACCGCCACAAAATTGGGAGTCTCGATAATCCCATGCGCCGTATGGATCCTTCCGACTCGTGCTTTGGAGATTTTCGATCGATGAAGAATTTCAAAGTTCATCTTGCGCCTGCCCGATGAAAGATTGCGCAAAGGGAAGAAAAAGAGCATATAAAATAATCACAATCGCCTTGATGGCAAAGCTTATGACGATCACATCCAGAACAGAGGCCACCACCTTCCAAAGGCCCAAGACCGTAAACAAAACGGTATCGAGCAGCTGCGAACAAAGAAGAGAACTATTCATCCGAAGGAAAAAGTTTTTTTCTTTTCGCTTTTTCAAATAGCCGTACAACCAGCCGTCGAATCTTTGTACCACATAAAAAACACACAAAGAGGCCATGACAATCCTCGGCGTTGCGGAAAAAATTTTGGAAAAAGCGAGATGGGTCTCGTCAAAAGAATTAGGAAGATAGAAAACATGCATCTTGCTCATGCAGAGAAAAAAAAAGAGAGAAAAAAAGGAAAGGGCAATGGCCCTTTGCATCGCCTTGGCTCCGTAAATTTCTCGTATCAGATTGAGGCCCAAAAGAGCTCCCACAGCATAGACGTCGCTGCAGGTGACGTCTAATCCAAAAAGATGCATTTGTTTGACAAGGAAAAGGTTGGCAAAAAGAACCTGCAGCGCGACAAATAAATAAAGGGCATGGATCCCTCTTTTCAAAGAGAGCCATAAAAAACCCAGCACAAAAAAAAGATGTAAAAAGAAGATGCACTCGTTCATAAAACACTCATTAAGAATAACATCTTCTAGCTTATCTCGAAAGAAATAAAAAGAGAAAAACGGCCGGAGAAAATTCCTCTCCAACCGTTTTGAATAATCGTTATGATCTGACGAACAGCCCCTCCATTCCGCCATTTGTGAAAAAAATATTCGAAAACTCCGCATTGTTTGGGGTTGGCGCTCGAGAAGGAGCTATCTGCAGGAGAGGAGAAATGCTCGGAGCGCGAATGGACTGCTTCATCCAAAGCCCCCCCTCGCGCTCTTGAAGAGGGCCAGAAAATAAGCGTGTAGGAGTGTCAGAGAGTCTCCACCGGATCTTCTTCATTCTTGAAAAAAAAAGGAGAGGGACAAACATAGGGAGGAGGAACAAAACATCTACAAGCAAAGCAATAACGCTCGAGAGGAAAAGAGCATTTTTTTTCTAACCCTCAGGTAATGCTCCCTTCCGCCAAGGAGATGATGGGTGAAAAGCTGCACGATGGATTGACATAGAAACAAACTTTTAATTTTTTATGATCATACATTTTAAACATTTCCATTCAATCTATTCACCAACTTTTCAAAACATCTCCTTTGAAGCCTACACAGATTCCTTCATACTAAGCTATGTAGCTTTTTGCACGATGGCCAAACAGAACTTCCAAACTCATCTAAAACAGCCCCTGAAACTTCACTTGTGGGTTCATCGCAGCGCTCTCTTTTTTTGCTTTCTAAGCTTTCGGCCTTTGTCCCAATTTCCACATGCTGTTGTTTTTTGCATGCTGGCCAATCAAAACTTTCAACCTCAGCTGAAACGGCCTTTGAAACTTCACTTGCGGATTCACCATCTAATATCAACGGAGTAAAGGATCGAGTTGGGGGAGAACTTACTTTAAGACCAAGACATTCAAAGCACACTGTTATTTTTTCAACCTCATCCTCCTGATCTTCTTCATCAGAATCTGGTTCCGTCTCTTTACGACACTCTGTTTCCTTCGCTCCAGGAACAAGAGCAGACATCTCCACAATGTCTCTTCTCGAAAGAAACAAGCACGACGAGGGTTGAGGATTAAGAGGACGAGCACGATTTAAGAGAGAAGCGCAATTCTCTTTTTCTTTTTGAACTTGTGGAGCTTCTCCAACGCTCCTAAAAGGGCTCAGCCCATGGATTTTAAAACTCATAAAAACCACCTTTTTAGTTATAAAATTTTTTAAAATAATTATTTAACTTTTAAAGTTTATTATTAACAGACGTATTATAATCGATACTATTATTGCAAATTCGACATTATCGGGGTAAAAAAATCGTGCTCAATAATAAATCACTAAGCAGCTTAACTTTGGAAGTCTGAAAAAAATGCAGTCGCTGACTCCCCAAGTTTTTCCCTGATCCGCTCGATTAAGGCTCGAGCAAATCGTCGGGACAGACTGTCCCAAGTAGTAACCCTATCGTCCACTTTCTTCAAGGAGCCTCTCAGAAGAGGATAGACCTCATCTTTCTCCGCCTCTTCCTCTCTAAAATCGATCAGAACCACCGCTCCATCCTCTCGAACCCGAAGATTGTCAGGCTGTAGATCCAGCGCCATGTCCTTCTGGGCCGCCTGAACAAAAATATTAGCAATACTCTCGACATAGGGTTCTATTTGCTCTTTTTGTTCGGTGGTAAAAGGTTGCTCTTGATTTCCCGTGATAAAAGGAAGTTTTTCCTGAATAGAAAAAGGAACATACTCCTCTTTGAAATAACCCTCTTCCAAAGGGTCGTTGTCAAGTTTGGCGCAAGGGATTTTAGCAGCTTCGCATTCCTCTCGTTGCTCAAGGGCATTTCGAGTCAATACTTGCAGGTTTTCTGTAAGAGTGCATTCAGGTTTATAAACTTTTATTACATGTGGCCCCTGCCGAAAAACATCTTTGTAATGACCTCTAGAACTTAGAGAAATTAACTCATCTTTCAAGACGCGCTCCCTAGCTTCACAATAAAGTTTATTCCTCTGCGTCATCGCCGCGCTGGTGCGACGTTTCACGGGAGTTGGAGGACAAAGAGGTCCGCAAGCGCCAGAAAGAGCAGCTCGATCCATTCTCTCATCATCATCAAACCCATCTAGTGAAGGCATAGGTAGTGCTCGACGCTTGGGTGTTCCGGAAACAGCACGTGGCGCCGCAGGAGGAGTATGAGCCGCATCATCTACCTCCATACCCACAAACCCTTCAAGTGATGGTAGAGGCATGCGGCTGGGCGAAATAACAACTCCTGCTTGTTGTGCAGACGCAGCCGCCTTGGCCGCAGGAGAAGTAAAAGATTGCACCACTTTTGTAGGAGTTGCGGAAGATGCTGCAACCTGTTTCGTTCGTCTACGCAAAGGGGGAGAAGAGGGTTGTGGAGGAAAACTCCCTTTCCCCGCAAATCCTGTGGGGGAAAAAGGTGACAGAGAAACACCCACCTTCTGAGCGGTCTCTTCAGAAACTGATTTGCCCTTTCCTTTTTTGACAGGACGTTTCGGTGTTAAATCTTGTGGTGACCCCAGTAAAGCATCGGCAACCGCGCCTATCCATTGCATAAAAAAACCCCATTTTTAAAAAATTATTTAATTAATTATAATATTTTAAAACATTTTCTTCAAGTTTATTCGCTTTTTATGTTCAAAAAATAAATTGTTGTTAAAATAATGTTTTACAACAAAAAAAAATTTTAATTTTCAAGTCCCCGGAGAAAAACAGGCTGAAAAACAGCAATTTTTTGAGAAAAAACCGAGGCATTTTACTCTAAAAAAAGAAAAAAACAATCTATTTACCCAACGAAATATTTTCGATCGCAATTGGCTCGACCATTTCGGGAAGAGCAAGTGCGAAAATTTGGGAATAAAAATACTCTTCTGCCTCAAGACAACGTTTCATGTTCGCAGCATCGCAAAAACCATGCCCTTCATGATCAAAGAGAAGAAAAGCAGTGGCAATCCCTCTTTTCTTCAAAGACTCGAACATCTTTTGGGATTGCGCAGGAGGAACAATTTTATCTTCAGACCCCTGGAAAAAAAGGATCGGGGCAGAAATCTTCTGCGTGAAATTGATGGGAGAGAGCTGTTCATAAAGATCTTTTTTTTCCGGATAGGGGCCCACCAGTCGATCGCCATAATGGGATTCGAATTTATGGGTCTCTTTGACAAGAGCTTCCAAATCGCTTACCCCATAGTAACTCACACCCGCTTGAAAAACGTCAAAAAAGGCAAGAGCTGCGAGAACCGTATATCCTCCGGCACTTCCCCCTTTAATGATCAGACGCCTTTCATCAACCAGGCCTTTGTTCGCTAAATAGCGGGCCACAGCAATGCAGTCTTCTGCACTATACAACATGTGTCCAAAAATCTTTTCTCTGAACTGACGGCCATATCCCGTGCTTCCGCGATAATTCACATCCACCACGGCAAATCCGCGATTGGTCCAAAACTGCACCCCTAAGCTCAATAAGGGGAAAACTTGCGCAGTGGGCCCGCCATGTGCGAGAACGATCAAAGGAGGCTTTTCTCCTTTTAATGGCTTTTGAGAGGAATTTTTTGGGGGATAATAAAAGCCGTAAGCAATCTCCTCTCCGCTGATTTCAAATTCGATCTGTTGGGGAATCGATATTTCTTTCCTATCCAACTGCAGCTTTTTGGACTGTTTTAAAACTTTGAAGGTTTCCTCTTTTACATCCATCTGGACAATCGAAGGAAAGTCTACCGGAGAGGCGGCGATGAAAAAGGCGTGCTCGCTATCCGCAATCAGGCTGCTAAAATAGGTGAACGGTGTTTTGATTTTCCTATACGCATGAGACTCTACATCCAAAAGCAACAAATGGCCGATCCCCTTTTGGATATAGGAGCAAAGAATTTGATATCCTTTTTCTTTTGGGATCAAAGCATAAGTAGAAAGTCCATCGATCCATTGAGGAACACCAAATTCCGCCTCAAAGGAAAGCATGGGCTCTATTTTCTTGTCCTGATAGCAATACAGATTCCAAAAACCGCTGATTTCATAGACAAAAAAGAGTTTTCCGTCAGGCGCCCACTGGGGTTGAAAAACCGAAGAGCCCCCTTCTCCCGCAACCACTTCTCCATCTCCCAATGAACCATCCTCTTTGATTGGACAAAGGGTCAGCTGCGCCCCATCCCATGGCATATTGGGATGGTCCCAACAGAGATAGGCCAGTTCAGATCCATTAGGACTTAGAGAAAGAGATGCGTAAAAATCTCTGCCTTGAGCCAACGCCTTTTTTTCTCTTGTCCGAAGATCGATGCTCACGATCGAATGGCGGCGCTCCCCCTTACCCTCTTCTTGGACGCAGATCAAACGATTTCTTTTTTGATCAAAGAGAATAGCTCCATAGCGAACGCTCTCTTTGTCAGTGAGGCGATGGATTTTTCTTTTAGAATCGATCCTGTAAATACACTGGTCATTTTGATTGCAGAAGAAAATCAGGTCACCTGCAAGACAATAGGACTTTCCTCCATATTCATTGATTTTTGTTCGTGCGCTATAAGAATCCGGCAAAAGATCCTCCTGCCCTTTCCCCGAAAGGGCAACTAGCATCACTTGCCCCTTTTTTGAAGGGTTCATCTCTTCAAAAAAAAGCTTGTTTCCGTGCAAAGAAAGATGGTTGAGACGAAGGTTATCTTCCACCACGATTTCAGAAGAAATTTTTGAAGCCCATGAGCCCGCCGGGGCTTCGCTCAGCTCAATCATGAAAAACTCCTAAAAAAAAATTTAATATCTTAAAAAAATAAAAACTTCGCAAGTGCTCATAAAACTGAGGTAAAAAACTTTAAGTTTCTTTGAGCCGCGAGGGAGCTCGCGACACGATTACTTGCGACAACCTGGGAATTTTACACAACCCGTTGATTCTGTCTTCAAGATATCCGAAAAAAGTGATTCCAAGCTTACAGCAAGTCTTTTTTAGGCTTACAAAAGTATCTCGACATTTTTGACCTTCTTCACTACGAGTCCCTCCGGATACTTTCCGCTTAACCACCATCTCTCGAGCATCGGTTTCGGTTCCATTATTGTGAAGGGGGGTGTCTGGTTTCTCTAATACCCTGAGCAATTCGTCCTTTTTTTCATAAGTTTTTGCCAGCTGTTTGTTTAGGGTGGGACTGATGGTTTTCTTTTTTGAGAATAAATTGTCAAAATTCTGCTCGAGAATCAATTTTAGGCTTTCAGAGGGCGCGAGTTTGTATTCCTGCAGCCCCTTGTATAAATCCCAAATTTCTCCCCGGACTTGCTCGATTGCTTTGCGTGTTGCTTCGTCAAAGGGAATGAGTTTTCGATAATGCCTCTCCTCATGGATCCAACATAAAGATCGAACGAAGACATTGAATTGCCCTGCATCATCTCCATGCACTCCAAGATCTCTTGGTATGCCATTTTCTATCAGGCTCGCGAATAGGGCGGCCTCGGTTACAAGTTTTATGTCGCTTTCTGACTTGATGTTTATTGCGAGTAAAAATTTCTCCCATTCTATTTGATTCATGGATCGATATCGGGCCTGCAAAAGGAGGTATCCTCCTAACCAACTCGAGGGTTTTAGGGTCTCAATGTAGTCTGCAGTGTCTTCATTGATAAGATATCGAGGAGCCGTCCCATGCAATATCTTGAGAAAATTTATGCGACTTTTGCTTTCTGTCGACACAATGTAGGTAAAATATTCGTTCCCTATGATCGTCGAGTAGCCATTATGCCCTCGGTGGCGAGCGCCGGTGTCGTCTACTTTTACTTGTCCTGTAGCTGCTATCCCCGCGGACAATAGCTCGTTCTTTTCCTGATGGAAGGCTTCCTTTCCTTGGATCAAAATATTGCTCAACTGTCCTTCGGAGATCAATACGCCAATTTCTTTCAACTGTGCAAACAGCAGAGGTTCTGTAATACGACAGCCATAATATTGGTGCAAAACGTAGCTGATCAATTGAGGGCCATAATGTCCCTGGATATTTTGCGGCAATTTACCTGTTAAGTAAGTGCCATCAGGCAATTGCCATCGCTCGAGTTCGTATATGGTATTGTAAGGCTGAAGAATGATGTCCTGTACGGTAAATTTCTGACATCCTTTGAAGGTAGCTCCTTCGGGAACTGATTCGGGCTTAATGCGACTTCTGGTATGTATCTCAAGTTTTTTGGTTTTTTTACGTCGAGGATGCATCCCCCTGGAGAGTTTATTTTTGTCGTTTTGCTTATCTTTGCTTTGTTGCCCCTCTAAAGTGCTGGGAGGAATCTTTGGACGGGGCTTTTGTCCCTTGAGAATTGCAATCTCATCTTTTAGTCGTTGGATTTCTTCGTGCTGAAATGAAATGGTGTTCAAAGCAATGTCGAGGCGATCTCTTAGGCGTCGATCTTCTTCAGCGAGCTGGGTATTTTGCTCTAAAATTCGTTGAATGAGGTCATTGTTATTCTGCATAAGCAAGTAAATTTACGATGACGAACGATTAAAGAAAAGATTTATATTTTTTTAGGATCTAAGAATGAGGTATTTACCTCAACTTTTTGAGCACTTGCAAAACTTCTCTTTCGTTGACCTAAATAATTTCACAAAGGTAAAATTTAGTTCTTCTAAATAAAAGGACCCGCATGTCGGTTTTCTTAATACTTTTTACTTATGCCGCTTGGACAACCATGTTTTCTCTAGCTAAGCAAACACTGCAGCTCTGTCCCCCCATTTTTCTAACCGGCGTCCGCATGATCTTGGCGGGAGTTCTTCTTTTAGCCTATCTGGCTATTTTTAAAAGAAACCTTTTAAAAATACAAAAGAAAGATCTATTGCCCCTCATTCTTTTGGCCCTTTTAAGCATGTACCTGACCAACGTCTTTGAATTTTGGGGACTCCAGCACCTCTCCGCTGCAAAAACATGCTTTATCTATAGCCTTTCTCCCTTTTTTGCGGCCTTCTTTTCCTATTTGCACTTCAAAGAAAAAATGAATATGCGCAAATGGATGGGAATGCTCATTGGCTTTTTCGGAGTGGTCTCTTCCTTCTTTTTTCAGTCAGATTCGGAAAAATCTTTGGGCGGCATCGGCTTTATCTCCTGGCCGGAACTTGCCTTAGTGGCAGCAGCGCTTTGCTCCGTTTATGGATGGGTACTTTTGCGCATTCTCGTCAAAGACACCGACAATACAAAGAAACCCCTCTCCCCTCTTTTTGTCAATGGGTCCACCATGCTCATGGGCGGTTTTTTTGCGCTGATCCACTCTTTTTTTGTCGATTCTTGGAATCCCTCTCCCGTTCCGCAAGAGCACATAGGGGCATTTGTCAAAGAAATATTACTCATGACCTTTATCTCGAACATACTCTGCTACAATCTCTACGGCCTTCTCTTAAAAAAATTTACAGCTACTATCCTTTCCTTCTTTGGCCTCTTAAGCCCCTTCTTTACTACCCTGACCAGCTGGTTCATCCTGGGTGAAAAGCCCTCCCTTGCGATCTGTCTTTCCAGTTGCATCGTTCTTTTTGGCCTTTGGATCGTCTATCGCGAAGAGCTTCGTCTAGGGTATATGCAAAAAATTCCCGAAAAGGAAGAAGTTGCTTCATAACTCCAACCGACTGGTTGATTTTTATTAAAAATGTTAGTAAAATATGTTAAAAGTTTTAACTTTTGATACAATTTAAAACAAAGTTTATTAAGAACTCTACCGTGTCTGTAAAATTTGAATTTGACTCGGGGATCAGTTGGTATACAAAATACCGTGTTCGCCATATGGCTGAAAAAATGCATGTGAAAAGCTGGCGAACATTTCATGTGACTTTGGGCAAACCCTGGTAAGTTCTCAAAAACGTCTGGGAAAAACTAAAAACTTGCCGGCGATGCCTGTGATTTTTGTTCAATAAGATCTTTCATCCGGGGAATTTTTTTTGCATTTACAAGCCTGTCTTTCAAATAGTCACAAAAACTGATGCCTAATTTCATGCAGGTTTTCTTGAGACTTGCAAAAGTGTCTCTGGCTTTGCGGCCAGCTTCGCTTCGTGTGCCTCCAGAGATCTTTCTCCGCTTTGCATATTCACGGATATCTCTTTCGCAGTCATTGTTATGAAGAGGAATAAATGGATACTTAAGGACGAGCAAGAGCCCGTCTTTTCTTGACCGGGTATTCGCAAGAAGTGAATTTATGGCTGCACTTTTGTATGCTTTGCCGAAAATCTGATCGAATCGATCTTCAAGAGTTTTCTGCAGGACAAGAGTCGGTTTTTTCTTGTATTCTTTCAGCGCTTCATAAAAATCCCAAATATCTGAACGAACCATTTCAAGCTCTATTTTTTCAACATCTGATAGAGGAATCAGTTTTCGATAATGACGTTCTTCATGGACCCAACAAAGCCCATTTAGAAAAATTGCAAACTGTCTTGCAGCATCACTTATCGTAATCAGAAATGGGTTGACTCCTTTTTCCAAAGCCCCGCCTAAAAGAGCCGCTTCAGTAGCAATTCTACGATCTTTTTCAGATTCGATTTTTTGTTTTTTAAGGAAATTTTCCCAGAAAGCGCTTTCTTGAAATTGTTTACCTTTATGCCTCTCCAGGGCTGCAAGAGATTTTTCTCCAATCCCATGCTCGAAAGCATAATTTAAGCTCTCTTCCGTTAGAGCATACAATTCTTCTTTGCCCTGCAAGATTTTTAAAAAATTGATTCGACTTTTAGAACCTGTGCTTTCAAAGTAAGTAAACAAGGGACTGCCTATGGCCGTGCAGTATCCGTTCTTCCCGTCGTGTCTTGCACCTGTATCATCTGCATTAAGAAATTTACTGAAAACCAGGCCGGCTTTGAGGATCTCTTCTTTTTCTTGGTGAAAGCTTTCTTTGTTCTGAATCAGAATATTGCTGAGTTGAGCCGGGGAAATGTCGATTCCCATTTCATAAAGCTGTTCTAACAAAAGAGGCTCTGTCACATGACACTGGTGATACTGCGAGAGGCAATAAGCAATCAGTTCAGCCCCAAAATGACCTTGTTGATATTCCGGGGGAAGTTCTCCACGAATACGTGACCCGTCAGGACTCAAATAGACGCAAGGCGAAATTGTATTTCAAGAGACTCTATGCGGAGATCTTGAACGTTGTAGGTATCATAGCCCTTAAAAATCGATCCGGCAGGAATATTGTTGGGCAAAACTGTCTTTTGCTCTTTTTTTCTTTGTCTGCGAGAAGAAGAACGATGAATATCAGAGTTTTTGGGAGGCGGCTTATTTTTTGCATCATCAGCAGTTCTTGAAGGGGATAATTTTGGCCGTGGTTTTTGACCTTTAAGTTTTGCAATTTCATCTTTGAGATGAGCGTTTTCTTCCGTCAATTCCTGAATGATCCTAAGGCAAACCTGAAGCAATTCGACCAACTTGTTGATGGTTGGATCTAGAACAAGATTCTCGGGAATTTCAGGAATTTGCAGTTTCATTCCTGAAATCATATATGGAAATAGCCTTAAAGACAAAATAAAAATTTAAGTTTACTTGAGGCGTTATGCTTTACCAAGGGTTTTTGAGAACTTACAAACCCTGGGGTTACGATCTACTCATTAATCGAATTTACATCCCTAGTGCTCTGTCATAGTTAAAATTTAGGATTATAAGTTTGGCAACGGTCGGCATAAACTCAAGTCAATTTATCCTAAAATTAAAGAATGGCAGAGCACTAGTGCTCTGTCATAGTTAAAATTTAGGATTATAAGTTTGGCAACGGTCGGCATAAACTCAAGTCAATTTATCCTAAAATTAAAGGGTGACAGAGCACTAGCAACTTTTCTTGGCTTCTTACATTAGCAGGCGATGATTTTTTCTTGGCTCACGAGTTTTCGCATTGCTAAGACAAAAAACTCAAATGGCTTCAGCTTGGTTATTTGGGAATGATGGGGATGATGGGGGTAGGCATTTGGCAACGTGATAAAATAAGCCAGATAGACAGCCGGATAGATAAGGCTATTTTGACCATAGCGGGCCCAACCACCCGAGTATTCATGGAGGTGGGTGCTGCATTCTGCGCCGGGATGGCTTTTATCCTTGCTGATACAGCTCTTGACCGAAACAGAGAAGGATTTGCAGATAAAAATGCCTTAAAGTATGTATCCACTCTGGAAAAGGTCAAAGGCATTGTTACCTTCACCTATTTCCAAAAAAAAGGACATGGACTAGGAGGCATGTTATCCACTCACCCATCTCACAAAAAGCGAATCGAATGGATTAGAGAAAGCATTGGACGGGAAAATCTATTTCTTCGCGTCTATGCAAAAGTTCTTTTGGGTTTTTTCATGACTGCCTTGCGTATAAAGCTTTTTTTCGAAAACGCATCATGCTTGCGGCCTGCTGGCCGAGCTGTCGCGCCTTAAAACATTTCTTATTTCCACAATTATTTCCACAAAGCCTTGACTTTTATTTAAAATGTTAGTAAAATATATTAAACGATTTAGTTTTTAATTTATTTTAAAACATAATTTATAAAAGGATTATTATGTCTGTAAAATTTGAATTTGGTCCGGGGATCAGTTGGTATACAAAATACCGCGTTCGCCATATGGCTGAAAAAATGCATGTGAAAAGTTCACGGCCCATTCAAGTAATGCTGCGGCATGACTGGAGTTCTTCACAATCTCTTAATCGGATTTACATTCCCTATAACTTTTTCTGGATCGTAGATGAAGCGGATGATTTCAGCCTCGCTCACGAATTTTCGCACCTTCAAGATAAAACCATCCTGCCGAAAAGCTTATGGTCTCAAATAGGCGTCTGCTCGTGCGTGCTAGCCATTTTAGGACTAGGTTTCGGTTGGGGATCGGAAGGTCTATGGAAGGCAAAAGCACTGAAAGCAAGCGCAGTTGTAAGCTGTTTTTGCATAACAAACCTACTGCTCCGCTTATCAACGCTTGCTCATTTTCGACGAAAAGAAGAACGTGCGGACAAGAATGCGCTACAATACATATCCACGAAGGAAAAAGTCAAAGCCATCGTTGATTTTTCTTATCTCCAGCGAGACACTCCTCCTTCAGGGGGCCTATTTTCCACCCACCCCTCCGACGAAAAGCGAATCGAATGGATCAAAGAGAGCATCAGACGGGAACATGTATTTCTTCGCCTCTATGCAAAAACTCTTTTGTTTTTCTACATATGCGGATCCGGCTTAAAAGTATCCCTTTGAACCTCCCTCGCCTAAAGGCGAAGGATTCCTGCTTCACAGCTCCCGGCAACCCGGGCAGCTCCACAGGCTTTAGACCGACGCACCGACAGCCCAATTTTTTATATTGATTGCAGCATTCAAATCTCTGTCTATCCTTTGTCCGCATGCGCAGATATATTCTCTTTGTCCCAGGTCCATTTTTTGTCTGCGACCACATTTTGAACAAAGACGTGTGCTTCCTAAGAGACTTGAAACTTCGTATAGTGTTTTGCCATATTCAAGAGCTTTGTTTTTAAGACACTCTAAAAACATTCCCCATCCAACATCAAGGACAAGCTCGTTACTTTGATCAAAGAGAGAGAGCTGTTTCTCTTCTCTTTTTCCCAAGCCTCTTTTTTTTGAGCCAAACCCCAATTGAAGATCCATCTCTTGGCTCCGGCAAACTGAGCAAAAAAAATCTCACTCGTTTTTTGGGGCAACAGAAGGACTGAAAAATTTCGTGCAATTTCCCTGGGAAGTATAAGAAGATGAGAGGACATTTTAGAAGAGCCATATACTGGCTGGGAAGAATTGCGAAGAGCAATCCTCAGCTGTATGAGCACTGGAGAATGGTTAAACCTAAAAACGGCAGTTGAACCGCTCCGCACAATCAAAACTTTCGCGATTCTCCTCTAAAAATCAATGTTATTGCTCAAATTTATCCACTCACCTATTGGGTGGGCGTGAAAGTTCAAGATAGAATTTATTTCTGAGAGAGAAATTTACAATTTTCAGGTCATGCAGAGCGGTTCAACTGCCGTTTTTAGGTTTAAAAGGGAACAAAAACTCTCGAAGAATCAAGCCAAAAAAAAAGCCCGAGGAGTTCTTCCTCGGGCATATATTAAAAAACTGGCAGCGACCTACTCTCCCATACTCTTGTGCATAGTACCATCGGCGAAAAAAGGCTTAACTTCTGAGTTCGAAATGGGTTCAGGTGTTTCCCTCTTTCCATGACCACCAGCAAAGCTTTTTCATTGAATCAAGTTGGTGTTTGAGCCGTTAAAAAAATAACGATCAAGACATTGGACTGATTAGTATTGGTTCGCTGCATGTATTACTACACTTCCACGTCCAACCTATCTACCTTGTCATCTTCAAGGAGTCTCATTGGGATACCTAATCTTGAAGGAGGCTTGGCGTTTAGATGCTTTCAACGCTTATCCTTTCCGAACTTAGCTACCCGGCTATGCACTTGGTAGTACAACCGGAACACCATAGGTTCGTCCACTTCGGTCCTCTCGTACTAGAAGCAGCTCTTCTCAAGTATCCTGCGCCCACGACAGATAGGGACCAAACTGTCTCACGACGTTTTGAACCCAACTCGCGTACCACTTTAATTGGCGAACAGCCAAACCCTTGGGACCTTCTCCAGCCCCAGGATGTGATGAGTCGACATCGAGGTGCCAAACCGCCACGTCGATAGGGACTCTTGGTGGCGATCAGCCTGTTATCCCCGGAGTACCTTTTATCCGTTGAGCGACGGCGATTCCACTCTCCACCGCCGGATCACTAAACCCTACTTTCGTATCTGCTCGACTTGTTGGTCTCACAGTTAACTTGCCTTATACTTTTACGCTCGACTCGTGATTGCCAACCACGATGAGGCAAGCTTTGGACTCCTCCGTTACTCTTTAGGAGGATACCGCCCCAGTAAAACTGCCCGTCTGACATTGTCCGAATTCCAGTTTCATGGAACTTCGTTAGATCCTCAACTTACCAAGACCGGTATTTCAACGTCGACTCCAGAAACCCTAACGAGTCTCCTTCTCCGTCTCCCGGCTATCCTACACATGGCAAGTCAAGGGCCAATATCAAAGTACAGTAAAGGTTCACGGGGTCTTTCCGTCTTATCGCGGGTAAACGGCATCTTCACCGCTACTACAAGTTCACCGAGTCTCTCGTTGAGACAGTGCCCAGATCGTTAGGCCATTCGTGCAGGTCGGAACTTACCCGACAAGGAATTTCGCTACCTTAGGACCGTTATAGTTACGGCCGCCATTCACCAGGGCTTAAGTTCAATGCTTCGCTTGCGCTAACATCTTGCTTTGACCTTTTGGCATTGGGCAGGTCTCACACCATATACTTCGTCTTACCTGACTTCGCATAGTGCTGTGTTTTTGTTAAACAGTCGCCTGGGCCATTTCTCTGCGACCCAATTTTGCCTCTCCAGTTTCTAGAGCAACAAATTTGGGCTCTCCTTCTTCCAAAGTTACGGAGATAATTTGCCGAGTTCCTTAACGAGAGTTATCTCGCGCGCCTGAGAATATTCTTCTTACCCACCTGTGTCGGTTTTGGTACGATCACCTTCAGCGGCTAGAAGTTGTTTCTTGGAAGCTTCGCTCCACACCTTCGGTTCCTCTTACGATTCCCCTCATCATCTACCTGGTGCTCTATGAGCGGATTTTCCTACTCACACACCTCATAAATAAACGGACACTTCCAATCGTCCGCGTGCTTTACTTACTTCGTCACTTCTTCACCATTGCTTTCGGTGGCTCAGGATTATTTAACCTGATTCCCATCGCCTACGCTTTTCAGCCTTGACTAAGGGGTCGGCTAACCCAGGGAAGACGAGCTTTACCCTGGAAACCTTGGGTTTTCGGCGAGGAAGATTTTCACTTCCTTTATCGTTTACTCATGCCATGCATCTTCACTTGTATGCGCTCCAGTACTCCTTTCGGTATACCTTCGATGCACATACAACGCTCTCCTACCACTTATACTTGCGTATAAATCCGTGATTTCGGCTCTATGCTTTAGTCCCGTGTATTATCGGCGCAGAGTCTCTCGATTGGTGAGCTGTTACGCACTCTTTAAATGATGGCTGCCTCTAAGCCAACATCCCAACTGTCTAAGAAACTCCACTTCCTTACTCACTTAGCATAGAATTAGGGGCCTTAATCGACGATCTGGGCTGTTCCCCTTTTGACAATGAAGCTTATCCCCCACTGTCTATCTCCCAGCTGCTTCCTTGGTATTCGGAGTTTGGTTCCAATTGGTAGACCGGTAGGTCCCCGCATAGATCCAGTGCTCTACCCCCAAGAAAGTTTCACTGAGGCTAACCCTAAAGTTATTTCGGAGAGAACAAGATATCTCCAAGTTTGATTGGCCTTTCACCCCTATTCACAACTCATCCAAGACTTTTTCAACAGTCACTAGTTCGGTCCTCCACAAGGTGTTACCCCTGTTTCAACCTGGTCATGAATAGATCACTTGGTTTCGTGTCTATACCGTATGACTTCATCGCGCTATTCACACTCGCTTTCGCTTTGGCTTCGGAACTTCTTACATCCCTTAACCTCGCCATACAGCATAACTCGCTGGCTCATCATGCAAAAGGCACGCCATCAGCCATTCCCTTATAAAGGGCATAGGCCTCTGACCGTTTGTAAGCTACCGGTTTCAGGTTCTATTTCACTCCCCTAACAGGGGTTCTTTTCATCTTTCCCTCACGGTACTCTTCTCTATCGGTCATCAAATCGTATTTAGCCTTAGAGGGTGGTCCCCCCAGATTCAGACCGGGTTTCACGTGTCCGGCCCTACTCAGGTACCTACTGGCTTCCTTCCTCTTTTCGTTTACGGGGCTTTCACCCTGTCTCGCCCATCTTTCCAGATGGTTCAACTAAAATTCCGGAAACGTTATTGTAGGCCCTACAACCCCGAAAAGTATCTTCTCGGTTTAGGCTCTTTCCCGTTCGCTCGCCGCTACTTGGAAAATCACATTTGATTTTCTTTTCCTCCACTTACTGAGATGTCTCACTTCAGTGGGTCTCGCTTCCCTATCCTATGTATTCAGATAGGGATGATAGGTTATTACTCCTATCGGGTTTCCCCATTCGGATATCTCCGGATCTACGCCTCTTACCAGCTCCCCGAAGCTTTTCGCAGGTTTGCACGTCCTTCTTCGCCGTTTGATGCCAAGACATCCTCCGATAGCTCTTACTAACTTAATCTTTACTTTTTCGCCGTCTCAAACACCAGCTCGGTTCAATGAACTTTTATTCTTAAACTTTGCTTTGCTTTGTTTTGTTTCTATTCTTGCTGATCATTCGACTTTCAAGGTTTTGACAATGGAAGGGAAGAGACGAGAAGAAAGTTTGCATCCCAACCTAGGATCTGGATAAACGTGGGTCTATCCATTTCGTCCTTAAAGGAGGTGATCCAGCCCCACCTTCCGATAGGGCTACCTTGTTACGACTTAATCCCAGTCATCGGCCTCACCTTTGGCGCCTCTCCCCTTGCGGTTGAGTCAGCGACTTCGAGTAAAACCAACTCCCATGATTTGACGGGCGGTGTGTACAAGACCCGGGAACGTATTCACGGCGTTATTGCTGACACGCCATTACTAGCAATTCCAGCTTCATGTAGCCGAGTTGCAGACTACAATCCGAACTGAGATCGGCTTTCTAGGATTTGCTCCACTTCACAGTTTCGCCGCCTTCTGTACCGACCATTGTAGCACGTGTGTAGCCCTGGATATAAAGGCCATGCGGACTTGACGTCATCCTCACCTTCCTCCTGGTTCACCCAGGCAGTCTCGTTAGAGTACCCATCCGAAATGTTGGCAACTAACAATAAGGGTTGCGCTCGTTGCGGGACTTAACCCAACACCTCACGGCACGAGCTGACGACAGCCATGCAGCACCTGTGCAGAGACCCTCGCGGGCGTGAACTTTTCAGCTCACTTCCTCTGCATGTCAAACCCAGGTAAGGTTCTTCGCGTTGCATCGAATTAAACCACATGCTCCACTGCTTGTGCGGGTCCCCGTCAATTCTTTTGAGTTTCACCCTTGCGAGTGTACTCCCCAGGCGGCATACTTACCGCGTTCGCTACGACACAGCTGGGGTTGAGCCCAGCTCCATCAAGTATGCATCGTTTACAGCAAGGACTACCAGGGTATCTAATCCTGTTTGCTCCCCTTGCTTTCGCGCCTCAGCGTCAGGTATAAACTAGAAAGTCGCCTTCGCCACCGGTGTTCTTCCACATATCTACGCATTTCACCGCTACACGTGGAATTCCACTTTCTCCGCTTACCCTCCATCTAAGTAGTTTCAAATGCAGCTCCGAGATTAAGCCCCGGAATTTCACATCTGACTTGCTCAGACGCCTACGCGCCCTTTACGCCCAATAAATCCGATTAATGCTTGCACCCTCCGTATTACCGCAGCTGCTGGCACGGAGTTAGCCAGTGCTTCTTTACCCAGTACCATCAAGAAAATATACTATTCGTACATCTCCCTTGTTCCCGAGCGAAAGAACTTTACAACCCGAAGGCCTTCTTCGTTCACACGGCGTCGCACCGTCAGGCTTTCGCCCATTGCGAATGACTCTCGACTGCAGCCTCCCGTAGGAGTCTGGGCAGTATCTCAGTCCCAATGTTGGCGGTCAATCTCTCAATCCGCCTAGACGTCTTAGCCTTGGTGCGCCGTTACCACACCAACTAGCTGATATCCCATGGACTCCTCTCTTACCGCCAGGTCCTTTTCAGAATCCCCGACTTTCATAATCGCAAGATGCCTTGCGACTACCTCATTCGGTATTAGCGGCCGTTTCCAGCCGTTATCCCCAGGTAAGAGGCAGATTGTCCATGTATTACTAACCCTTCCGCCACTAAGCTACGAGTTGCCCCTTAGCTTCGTTCGACTTGCATGCCTCATCCACGCCGTCAGCATTCAATCTGAACTAAGATCAAATTCTCATTGAATAAGATCTTTATTTAAACTTTTTGACGGAGAAGAGAGTTCCCTCTCTTCTCACACAAACTTCACTTTCGTCTCTTCTCTTCCACTGTCAAAAACGCATAAGCAGTCTTGCTGCTCTTTTTCTTAAAGAAGCTGTTTGCCTTCAAAAGAATAGAGTAAACATACTCGGGTCTTTGATTTTCACGCAAGCACTAATGAAAAAAAATCACCAACCCGTCTCGTTTCCCTATGAAAACATTCTCTCTGCTGCAAACATTTCCCTTTCGATCGCACGCATGCAACAAGCGTTGCCAGAATGCATCAAAAACAATTTATAATTAAAATTTTGATTTTTAATTAGCATTTTTGATAGAGATCGAATTAAGGATTAACTTTGGAGGAAATCCAAAATGGCATATTCAATTTTTTTAGGTCAATTTCTTGGCATAGGCTTCATCATCATGAGCCTGGCTTTTTTACTCAACACAAAGCACCATGAAAAAGCGTGCAATGAGATCGCTGAAAGCTCCACTCTCTGGATACTTGTCAGCAGCCTGATGTTTTTCTTCGGGATGATTATCGTCTTCACGCATAATCTTTGGGTTCGCGACTGGCGGGTTTTAACAACCGTGATCGGCTGGGTATTTTTGATCTCGGGAGTATTACGCCTGCTCTTCCAAAATCGCACGATGAGCTTGTGCAAAAAAGCAAATATGAAAAAACTCCCCCATCGATTCTGCTGGATTACTCTAATCTTAGGAGCAATCCTTCTCTACGCAAGCATCTATTTTTAATACGTAAAAGAAAGACAAACGAAAAGCCTGCTTTCTTCAAGTCGGCTTTTCGCTTATTCGTCTCTTTCTTCTTCGATATGCAACGCTTTTCTCACATCTTTCATGATAAAAAAACTGCCGCAAACTAAAAGAAGTTCTTTTTTCTGAGAAGAAAGGGAAAAACCATTGCGAACGCCTTCCGTCAAATTTTTTTCGACGGAAATCTCTTCAAAAGCAGACTTTTTGAGCAATTGTGCAATGTCTTTTGGAAAAGCTAGGCGCTTGTGATCCGCTCTTACAAGATGAACGTGAGATGCCATTTTTGCAAGCACTTGCATGCATCGGTCGATATCTTTGTCTTTTGACATTCCACAGATCACCCGCGGCTTTTGGTCCGAGTAGAAATAACGCCACGTTTTCAAAAGAGATCGAAACCCATCGGGATTATGGGCCACATCAAAAACGATCGCTTTGGGAAAGTGGGGGAAATTTTTCGCAAAAGGCGCGCTTTCATTTACAACCTCAAAACGGCATTTCGGCCGCATGTTCAGGCCGCTTTGGATATGCTCCTCTTCAAGGGAAAAGCGCTTTTGCAACTCTTTGAGAGCCGACAGAGCAATCCGTCTGTCTTCTTCATCAAAATAAGGGCCCTCTTCAGAAACGAAAATCATTGGGCTTTCGAGCCTCTGCGCCTGTTTCCGGATAATCTTCTGATGGGCTTTAGGCCCTAAAATCAAGGGAACTCTTCGCTTGATAATGCCCGCTTTTTCCTTGGCAATTTGATCGATTCGATTGCCTAAAAGCTCCGTATGATCCAAGCGCACGGAAGTAATTACGCTCAAAATCGGAAAGATCACGTTGGTCGCATCCAACCTTCCTCCCAATCCCACCTCGATTACGGCAACATCCACCTTCACTCGTGCGAAATATTCGAAGCAAAGAAGAGTCATGAGTTCAAAAAAAGAAAGGGTTAGCCCAAGACTTTTCGAAAGAGAGAGCAATTTTTCCATCCCCAAAACCATCTCTTCCTTTGCAATCATTGCGCCATCGACGCAAATCCTTTCTCTAAAAGACGAGACATGGGGAGAAGTATAAAGCCCCGTGCACAGACCGGACAAACGCAGCGCCTCTGCAATTTTCGTTGCCACAGATCCCTTCCCATTGGTTCCGGCAACGTGAACAGATAAAAAAGAGCGATCGGGGAAACCCAGTGCTTTTTGCAGCAGCTGCATGTTCCGAAGATGATATTTTTCCCGAATGGGGGGATGGTCAACCAACTCTTTCAAAAGCTCATGATAGCGATCCATGTTTTAACCTGTCGAAAACATCTTTAGCCACCCAGGCGCTTCCGAGAGAATGAGAAGTTCTTTCAGGACCATGAAAATCCGATCCCCCTGTCACAACCCACCCCTTTTGTTTCGAAAGAGAGTTCCACTTCTTTTCATCTTGAGGCAAAAGCCGCGGATAGCGCCCCTCAATTCCGTCAAATGGGAGCTCAAACAAGCTATGTAATACGCTTTTATGAACGATCTGATAGGGATGTGCAATGATCGCCCTTCCATTGCTTTCATGAATTTTTTGAATCACTTCTAAGGAAGAATACTTTTCCGCCTGCACATAGCAGCTGCCGCCATCTTTTAAATAAAGCTGAAAGGCCTGCATGTAAGAGGTGACATATCCCTTTTGCAGTAAAAGGGCGGCGATGTGGGGCCGTCCGATCGATGATAGGCGCCCCCGATTGCATTTCTGAGCAAAATCCACAAGCTCTTCTTTCTGTAGCAGCATTCCCTTTTGGCCAAGCTTTTTTACAATTTCCAGATTCCTTTTCCAGCGTCTTTGTTGAATGTCCGCTAAAAAACTCCTCAGCCATTTCGAGTCGAGGGCAAATCCATAGCCCAAGATATGCACATTCTCTTCTCTCCATTGAGATGAAATTTCCACTCCGGCAAGAAGTTCGATTTCCAAAGATTTGGCCAGGGCAAACAACTCATCCGAATAGCCATCAATCGTATCATGGTCCGTAATCGAAATGCCCTGCAGTCCGATTTCTTTCGCCAAATGAAGAATCTCTTCCGGGGCCAATGTTCCGTCAGAATAGCTGCTATGGCAATGCAAATCAGCACGAAAGCTCATTGGGTATCTCCGTAAGGAAGGAAGCGAACCTCTTTTTCTAAGCGAATGCCAAATTTTTCCCAAACGCGCGATTGGATCAGCGAAATAAGTTCCAAAACGTCCCTGCAGGTAGCTCCCCCTTCATTCACAATGAAATTTGCATGAAGATCGGAAACCTTGGCGCCCCCCAACACAAATCCTTTCAGACCGCTCTTTTCGATCAAAGCGCCTGCGGAAATCTCCCCGCTTGGGTTGCGAAAGATGCAACCTGCGCTTTTTTTATCCAAAGGTTGCGTTTTTTTCCGATAGGCTAAATAAAATTTTTCCCTTTCCCTCGCTTCTTGGGATGAATGCAAAGAGAAAAGAGCGCTCGCAATCGCACCCTTCATCTCTTGAAAAGGAGAATATCGATATCCAAATCTTAATTCGGAAGAGAGAAAATTCTTCTCCTCCCCCCGGTCAGTAATGAAAAGCACTTCTTTTAGAACGAATGCGATCTCCTTCCCGTGCGCTGAAGCATTCATATAAATCGCGCCGCCCACGGTTCCCGGGATGCCGGAGGCAAATTCCAACCCGGCAAGGGAGTTGCGAACACTCCATGCGCCCAATTGGGAAAAACCCGCACCGCTCCCCACTCGTATCGTCTCTTTTTCATGTGCGAAAAAATCAATCTGATTGTGAATCACCAAACCCCGGTATCCCTGATCGTCAAAAAGACAATTGGAGCCCTTCCCGAGGATAAAAAAAGGAAGTTGCTTCAAGGCAGCAAATTGAAGAGCTTCTTTCATCTCTTCCCTATCTCTTACTGCAAGGTAATAGGAAGCACTGCCTCCGACTCCCATCGTTGAAAGCGTTTTTAAGGAGCGGTTTGTCTCGATTCTCTCTTGGATTTGCATGATGAACCGATCGTTAAAGCCTCATCTTTTTTAAACAAAGTGCTTAAAAGCGCATTGATAAAACGTGCACTTTCGGGAGTCCCAAACTTCCGGCAAAGACGTATTCCTTCCGCAAAAACAACTTTTGTCGGAACCTCTTTGACAAAAAAAAGCTCAAAAATCGCAAGCCGCAAGACATTGAGCTCCACGGGAGAAATTCGATCAAATTCATAAGCAACAGAAAGTTCCTTAATCTTTTGATCTAAAAACTCCTTCTTTTCACAGATCGCATGAACGAAATCGTAGGCTTCTTTCGCTTTTCTCTTAGTTGTTTTGATCTGCTCCATAGCAAATTCTAAGACAGGCCCCTCTTCGCCGCAAGAGAAATCCTCACCGTAAAGAAGTTGCACAATGAGCTCACGAAACTTCTGCTTAGGCAATGCCATAAATAATACCTATTTGTTTTAAGCCTCTTTCCGGAGGAACCCCACCCACTTTCGAGACAACTTGTTGCAAGATAGCAACTATCGCACAGCGAAAAAACACTTTAAACCATTCCAACTTTTACAAGAAGGAATTCTTTGCTTCCACTCGCTTACTTATGCTTAATGGAAGGGAAAAGATTTTTTTAGAAATTTCCACATCCGCCTATCAATCAATAAGTTGTGTTTTTTTAAAAAAAAATTTATCAATTCCTTCTTGCGAAAATTCCAAAGTTCGGTATCTTTTTCTATCTGGACACACGAGATGTTGCCCATGTTTGGAATTTTTTTAGATTCGGAAACCAATGGACTGAACCCTAAAAATCATAGGCTTTTGGAAATTGCTTATAAAATCGTTGATCTTTCCTCCGGAAAGCTAACGGAAAGCTATCATGCCATTCTCCTACAGCCAGCGGAGGTTTGGCAGAAGAGCGACCCTTCCAGCCTTCAAATTAATGGTTTTACTCAAGAGCTCCTTCAACAGAGGGGAAGTGCCGAAGAGAACGTAAAAAAGGAGATCCTTCGCTCCTTTCAAAAGATTCCCATCGGCCGAAAAAATGCCGTTTTCATCTGCCAAAACCCCTCTTTTGACCGTGCCTTTTTCTCCCAACTGATCGATCCGGATCTTCAAGAAAGCCTTTCCTGGCCCTATCATTGGCTGGATTTGGCTTCGATGTTTTGGGCCATTCGGATGGCTCGAGTCAAAAGAGACAAAAAAGAAAAATATCCCTGGGACATCGGTCTTTCTAAAGATCAAATTGCTACCTTTTACCATCTTCCCAAAGAAGCCTCTCCCCACCGCGCCATGAATGGCGTCGATCATCTGTTGTCTTGCTACCTGGCAATTGTTGGGTTTCCGGATCTCCCGGATAGACTGCAATCTTTCAAATCAACATAAGAAGCGGCCGCCTCCTCTTCCCTCTAATGGATTTCTGCGCTGTCAATAAAGTGGGAGGTTCTCTTTTGCCGCTCCATAAATTCCCATTGGCTCTCATGGGAAGAGCGAAAAAGAAAAAGCGATCCTTTGCATTAAAGTTTCTCTATTTATATGATAGGATGAGAAATGAGTAATTTTTCATGAGCTTTTTTCAACTAATCGTTCCCTTTATAGAAATTGCGATTATCTCTATTGCCTTGAACTATCTATTGTCTTTTTTTTGGCATACCAAGTCAATGGATCTCGTTTGGGGATTTTTTGCCTTCATCCTACTTTTTGCCCTCTCCGGATGGCTCCACTTGCCCGTTCTGCATAAGATCATGTTTTTAATTGCCAACACGGCAATGATTGCCGTGCTTATCATCTTTCAGCCCGAACTCCGCGTTGCCCTCTCTAAGCTTTCCTTGAAAGGCAAACGCTACAAAGAAATCACCGAGTTTGACAAATTTCTCGATAGCCTTGCCAACTCTACTTATCGTTTGGCTGAAAAAAAAACCGGAGCATTGATTGTTCTAGAAAATGAAGACTCCTTAGAAGAATATGCGCAAAAAGCAGTGATGCTTCATGCGGTTTTTTCTTCGGAATTATTAGAAACTATCTTTGCCTCCAACACTCCTCTCCATGACGGAGCTTTGATCATCCGAGAAAACATGGTTTTAGCTGCGGCTGTCATTCTGCCCCTGGCAGAAGATAGTTCACAGCTAAGCAAATCCATGGGCACACGCCATCGGGCAGCGCTGGGATTGAGCCATGCGACCGATGCTCTCGTGATCGTCATCTCCGAAGAAACGGGAAAGGTATCGATCGCACGCGACGGAATTATAACTCGGGGTATAAAAATCGATCGATTTAAAGGCATTATTCGCAGCATTTTCAATCCACCGAATCGCGTACAAACAAAATTTCATTTGCGTGAATGGTTTCAACAGTCAACCGCCCCTCCCTAAAGGGAGAGGTAGAATTAAGCCTGAAGTTGACCAGCTTTAGTCTTAAGGCAACTTGAGACTACGTTAGGAGCGAATAGAATATATAGGCACCTTGGAATGCCGCCTCAGTTCCAAGCTCTGCGGTTAGCAGTTAAACCAAGCGTACAGGTTAAACCAGTGCTGTTAACATGGTAAACCGCTCCATAACTTTGGCGAGGGGAACGTTACCCGGGAAACCGGAGATTGCAGGTAACTGGTAGGGGGGAGCAATCCCCCCGCTTTTAAGTTTAACAATAAAGGAGCAGCGCTTCCCCCCACCCCTAAAGGGATGGGTTTTTCGCGCTGTTAAAATAGGATGAAAGATCTTCTCAAAAGAGTCTTTTTTGAACATTGGCAAAGGAAAACCATTTCTCTCTTCTTGGCTGTGATTACGTGGTTTCTCGTCCATCATTCTATGACATCGACCAAAACATTGACCGAGATCCAGGTGAAAGTCATCAATCTGCCCCCAAACAAAACAATTGAAGGGCTGAGCCAAAGTAATATCATGAACAATCGCATCTCCCTCACCTTGATGGGCAGCAAAAATGCGATCGATGAACTAACTGCCAAGGATCTGGAGGTCATTATTGACGCTTCGAATAAAGGAGAAGAATGGATTGCGTCCATCTCTAAGAAAAATCTCATTTGCTTCAATCCCGATATTGACATCATGCAGAGTATTCATCGAGTGGACCATGAAGATTTCTTCATCAAACTCTCGCCGCTCGCAACATCTAAGATCCCCGTCTATCTCACACCGCCAGAAGGAGAACCACCGCTGGGATATGAATTTTTGAATGTTTGGCCAAACGAGCTCTTTATCACCCTTAGCGGTCCGGAAAAAACCATCCAAGAACTAAAAAATCTAGGGATTTCTTTGGCCTTCAATTTGGATAATGTGTCCAGGCAAGAATTGAACGCTCTTCGCAAGGATAATCCCCACGAAGTCATCAGCTATTCGGTCCCCGCTTCCTGGAAACTTATCGATATCCATTCCATTTCACCGACCCCCCTCCCAATCGACGATCCCAATAGCTCGCAACTTCGCATCAATTTTGTTCAAAAGGAGATGTTTCCCCTTGGCGTTCCTCTTCCGATCCATCTTTTTTGCGCCGCCACAACTCTTTCTTCTTCCGATTCCCCCATAAATCTTAGCGAAAACAAAGGCGTGGTCGAAGAAAAAAATGGTGTCTTTTTCTACACCGCTCCACTTTTTGTCCGCGGCGTGAACCGTTCTCTTCTCGAGTTCATTAAAAATCGACTCGAACTTATTATTTTTCCCTCCTCCGGAACGTTTCGTTGGAGCATCGAACTGCAAGGCATCGAAGAGCTTGCGGAAGAGTATGCCGGGCAAGAAGAAAAAAAGCAGCTCCCTAACAATGCCTGTCCGGAAGAGTATTATATAGACCAATTTCAAAAATATTTGCGCCTGATCCGCTTCTACCAATCCGATGAGGAAGAATTACAACTGCGAATCGAATGCAAAGACAAAAAGATTCTCGTCACTCCTAAAAAAGCACATTCCTAAATGGCCAATCATATTGTTCTTTTAAAGAGCAACTTTCACAAAAAAGGCGGACTCGAAAAATATTCTTGGAGAACTGCCAAAGCCTTTGCGGCAAAAGGAATGATTGTCGACATTCTCACCACAGGGAAGAAAGAAGAATTTCCTTCGGATGAGCAGATCTCCTTCCATGCCTTTCAAACATGCCGCTGGCCGGGGTTTCGGCGCATAGAACAATATGATCGATTTTGCAAGAAATGGATTCATGACCACCCCTCCTCTCTGATCTTTGGCATGGACCGCAACCGCATGCAAACCCATCTGCGGGCCGGCAATGGAGTGCACATCTCCTATCTCCGCCATCGATACCAGTTTGAAGGTCCTTGGAAAAAGCTAAGCATCTCCTTAAATCCTTTGCATAGAACCATTTTAAAAATTGAAAAAGAGTCTTTTGAAAACCCGTGCCTACAAAAACTCATTACGAACTCTTCCATGGTGAAGGAAGAGATCTTACGCTATTATTCTATCGACGAAAAAAAAATCTTCGTCATTCATAACGGAGTGGAATGGCTTGAGAAAGAGAAGGATTTTCTTCAGTGGCCAGACAAAAAAAAACTCGTAGCCCAAAAGCTGCAACTCGACCCGGATGTCTTTCATTTTCTATTCATCGGCCACGGATATCTTCGAAAAGGATTAAAACCGCTCCTCCTCGCTCTTTCTCTACTGCCTCGACGGGATTTTCATTTATCCATCATCGGGAAAGAAAAAAAAATAAAGGATTTCATTGCGCTTGCAAAAAAACTCCATCTGGAAAAAAACGTGAGTTTTTTTGGTCCGTTAGAAGAAATTCTGCCTTTTTATCAGCTCGCCGACTGTCTGATAATCCCTTCTTTTTATGATCCTTTTGCCAACGTCACCGTGGAAGCTCTTTCTATGGGAATATTCGTCGTCTCCTCTAAAACCAACGGAGGCCATGAAATCCTGACTCCAGAAAATGGCATCGTTATCGACGACAATTTCGACCCATACTCCATAAAAAAATCTCTTCTTTTAGCAATGGATCGTCCAAAAACGCAAAAGAGGGCTGCAGACATTCGCTTGTCAATCCAACACCTCGATTTTTCAAAACAGCTCGAACTTTTGATACAAACGACGCTAACTTCATGAACCGAGACCTTTTTTTCTATTCTCTCACTCGCATTCTTACGTTCCCCATTCGATGGATGCCCTACTCCTTCATCCATCTTCTCGGCAGGTGGGTAGGAATGCTTGCCTTTTACTTTCTTAAGAGCTATCGGAAACGTGCGCTTAGCAATCTTGCTCTGGCCACCGATCTTCATTTGAAAACAGAGGAGCTATTTTCTATTGCAAAAGGATCCTTTCAAAATCTGGCGATCAACGTTCTTGAATATCCCCGC
Organism: uncultured bacterium; assembly: GCA_963716985.1. Lineage (GTDB taxonomy): Bacteria > Chlamydiota > Chlamydiia > Chlamydiales > SM23-39 > JAJZPH01. Next base: position 1,494,327 of record OY970323.1, read on the forward strand.
TTGGCAAGAGAAAAAAAATTTTCTCGGATCGTTCAATGTGAAAATCCGCATATGGCCGACGATCTTTATCGAAAGGGGCAGGGCATCATTTTTTTCTGCGGACATCAATCTAATTGGGAAGTTCTTTTTTTAGACGGGACGACGCGAATGAAGGGAATTGCCATCGGAAAACCCATCAAAAACAAAAAGCTTTATCAATGGATCGTGGATATTCGCGAAAAGAACGGCGGAAGGATCATCGTTCCCCGCAATGCACTGCGCGAAGGGCTTCGCTCTCTCAGAAAGGGAATTTTTATGGGCATTGTCGGAGATCAGGGAATGCCCGACAGCGGATACTCTTTCCCTTTCTTGGGAAGAAGAGCCTGGACCTCTACCGCACCGGCGCTTCTTTCCTATAAAACAAACTCCCCTATTATCGTTGCAACTACCCGCAGAACTAAGGAGGGCTATCGCATCAATTACAGCAACCCCATCTTTCCGGAGCTCTCGGTGCCTATGGAAGAAGAGATCATCCGTCTCATGAATCATTCCCTCTCTCTCTTGCAAGAAAGCATCAAAAAAAGCCCTGAAGAATGGCTCTGGCAACACAATCGCTGGAAACAGCAGACCCCCAAAATCCTTTATAAAAAATTTCGCCATGATTGTATCGCAATGATCCTTCCTCCTCAAAAAGAGGATGTAGAAAAGATCTTGCCCCATCTAAAAACCCTGAAAAAAATCTATCCGCAAGATTTTATCTTCCTCATGATTCCGGAGTCGCTCAAAAACACTCCCTTGATCGAAGCAGATGAAACCTTTACCTATCGCGACATCGAAGAGACGCTGCGTTTTGACTATCGCTTCAAGATGGTTTTCAATTTCACCTCTTACAAAAAAGTGAAAAAGCATTATAAAAAGCTCAGTGCGTTTGAAGTGCTCTCTTTAGAAGATTTTCAAAGGCTCGCTCGCCCCTATTTAGGAGCAGAAAAACCCTTTGATCTTTCGGAGGTTTTTATCTATGCCCTATGCCGTCCGGCCGCGATCCCGATATTGAAGGAATCTCTTTATGCCCCATGATCGTTTTTTTTCCGAAGAGAGTCTCAGGGTCCACCAAACGATCACCCTATCCGGCAGCGAGCTGCACCATCTGCAGCATGTCATGAGAAAAAAAACAAACGACCTGGTTGAAATGATCAACGGAAGAGGAGAGCTTGCGAAAGCCAAGGTGCGCTCCATTGCATCCAAAGAAGCCCTTTTAGACATACTCGATGTTGCAACTGAGCAAAAGCCGCCCCCATCTCTTTATCTGGCCCAAAGCTGGATCCACCCGACAAGGCTCGATTGGGTCTTGGAAAAGGGATGCGAGCTTGGGGTCACAGCGTTTTTCCTCCTCTCCACCGACAATTCCACAGCGCCTCATCTGAATGAATCCAAACAAGAACGCATGAGAACTCTTCTCATCTCCGCACTCAAACAATGCGGACGGCTTGATCTGCCCCGAATTTCCATTCAAACAAACCTATCTTTTCTCTCTTCTCTGTCAGCCACCCTTCTCTTTGGAGATATTCGAGAAAATGCCCATCTTTTGAAGGATTACCTCTCCTCCCACCCCTTAGAAAGACCGCCCTGTCTCCTCATCGGCCCCGAAAAGGGCTTTTCATCCAATGAGATCGCCTTATTAGAAGAAAAGATGCATGCAACCGGCGTCCGCCTTCACTCCAACATTCTTCGCAGTGAAACGGCTGCCCTTATGGGCCTTTCTCTACTCGCACACCAGCTCGCTTAAGAATTCTTTATCTCGGCAAGACGTGATTAGAGATTCCTTAAGAACTTGGGTCAGCCAAAAGGATTAAAAATCAAACCCCAAGCCGAAATTTGCTCCGTAAAGAATCCAGGCTTCAGAGAAAATAGAACCAGCCCCGAAAGCGCCTGCCAACCCATCATCCGTCTGATCCCACCAATAATTTGCTTCCCAAGAGACGTCCAAAGAAACGGCTCTTTTGTCATGATCAAACCATTTCTTCCACTGAAGGCCCAAAAGCAGCTGCAAAGAAGTTTTGAGATCGTAGAAAGCATCTCTGAATTCAAAATTGAAGGCAGGGCCTGTTTGGGTAGTAGAGAAAGTGACGTTTTGACCCACGTCCTGCTTCAAACTCACTCTTCCACATAAAAGCGATGCGGCAAGAGTGCCAAACAGATCAAGGCCGCTTTTTCCCAATCGAAAATAGGCAGTCGATCCGACAAGAGGACCCAAACCCCAAAAATGATGGTGAATCACATTGGTAGCATCGGGAGAAATTCCGCTCATTCCAACAGGCAAACCGCCGTCCAAGTGATTTCGGTATCCATTTCTGAGCAGCAGGCATCGAGCTGCTATAAAAGGCTTGTATGTGAAGTAATTGAGCAGGCTGAGATTGGTTGAGAGCTCCAGATCCAAAGTGTTGTAATTGATATGGGACGCAGAAGAATAGGTTGTGCCGAAAAGGTCAAAAAACGGATCTTCTATCCCTGCCTGCTTTGCAATGGCAGAGGTTGATCTGTTATGATAATAGGTCCACAGAAAACTTATGTTCCAATCCAAAGGAGTTGAAAATCCCACTTCCATGCGGATGCCGGGTTTCCATTTAGGTTCCCCTCGAACTCCCTTAATTCCCACATTTCTTGGATTCGACATGATATCGTCTACACCAGCAAATCCCCAATCATTGCCTTGCCCTCTCCAACAGAGAAAGTCTACGTTCAAATAGCCGCAATGAGAGTTTCTCGTTCCTCGACTCTTTTTCAATTCTTGAATCGCGTCTTCCGCCTTTCGAAGACGCGTTGAAGTAGAAAGCGTCATTCCAAGCGATGCTTTTTCATCGGATTGGAACATCGAAATTTCCCTCATCTCTTCCGAGGAAAAAAGTTCTCCCGACAAACTCAAAGCAATCAGTAATAAACATGCAAAAAACTTCATAGAATTTTTCCTTCAGTTTTAGGAATCCGCATTTTTCAAATAACTCTTTCACTTCATACATCCAAAAACAAGATAAAATCTACAAAAAAAAAGATCCGCTTCAAAAACATGCTGCCATGAACACGAGTGAAAAACCTGATCATTTTGCTGCACAAGTTTTCAACCATTTAATGTTGGGACACGTAACAAAAATGTGGGTAACGATCAGGCGAAAAACAGTGCGATATGGCCCATTATGTTTGGAAGTGTTAGCGTTTTATTGAAATGTCCTCTTTTTGCGTTTTATTGAAATGTCCGCATTTAGAGGAATAGCAACATTGTTACTTCTTTATAAGAATAATTTTAACATTTCTTTATTAAAAAATCCAGGTCTTTTCAAGGGGAGAGCGCGAGAGGGTTTCCCTCTCGCCTCCCTCTTTAAATGATTATCTAGAGCCCAACCGAAGGGCGGGAGCAAAGGTGCTCGGCAATTTCCCCTCCTCCCTTATTCAAACTGAGGGACTCTTTTAGCAAGCGAGCTTATGTTTATTTGAAAAGCCTCTGGGTCCTCGCTTCCAAGGATGTCGACGACTTGGGCGATAACGGCAGCGCTCTTTTCGTTCAGCCAACTTCACTATCAATTCTTTTGCACTAACCACTTCTGTTTGTGCTTGCATTTTGTGGTGTGGTACTGCTGTGAGTTGTTTACCTCGATATTCGATGAAAACAACTCCGTCTTTTGTCTCCAAAACGGTAACCTCGGCATTTCTCAGAACGTATTCGTGACAAGGTGCTATCACTTGATAAATCACATTGTCGTATTGTAGAGTTAGATTTTTGGACAATCTGCGATTGGCCTTGAGGCAAAATATCTTGTCTAGGTTGTATGAGGGTAATAAGGGTTTATGCGCGTTGCTCGGATCTTTCGGTGCTTTGGCGAATTTTTGATTAAACTTGAGTAGAAATGATGGTAAAAATGCATTTGCAGCCTCGATGTCGCAGATCTTGGCTATACGCATCGCTTTGATCAATCGATTCTGAAAGTCCCGATTGCGCCTTTCAACGCGCCCTTTTGCCTGTGGTGAATTGGCGCAGATCAGTGTTATGTCCAGCTCTTCCATGGCTCTGCCGAATTGAGTTCTTCCATCTCCAGTTAAAGCGCCTTCATGGTTCACTCGAAAAACACTATGTTTGTCCGGATAAAACGCCTCTGGTCTACCATGCTTTTCAATGTATTCTCGGGTTGCCTGGAAGTAGTCAAATGTATTTTCAGATTTCACAAATTTCAAATGCATTGTCTTACTCGTTGCATCATCGATGAATACCAGGAGAGTGCATCGCGGTCCCCGGCCTTCGAACCAGTCGTGCTCCGAGCCGTCGAGCTGAATGAGCTCGCCCATTTTTGATCGTCTCTGTCTCAATGGATGTACTTTCAATTCCCGGATTTCATTTGGATGCCACAGGCCATTTTCGATCATCACTCTACGCACTGCGCTAACCGAAAATTTCGCCGCTCCGCTTTCAATCAAATACTCATGGGCCAGGGTGGGACCAAAATCGCGATGGTCTTCCTGCTTGAAGAACTCTAAAATTTGAGCCTTTTTTTCTTGAGAAAGCCGGCGATTGCCTGGAACTCCCACTTTCCTGGAAACGATCCCTTTTGGGCCTTCAACCCTCAATCTCTTCAATAAACGCCTAAACTGCCTGGGACTTATTCCTAAACTCCGGGCGCCTTTTGATTGCTTTAACCGGCCTTCTTTGACAGCTGTAAAAACTTCTAATCTCGTTAATTCCCTGAAACTCATTGACATACGCTCCTCCATTTGATCGCCTCCTCATTGGTAATCAACAACTTGTGATTACCAGAAAGAGGACATTTCTAAAAAACGGAAAGCGGACATTTTAAAAAAACGCTAATACATTATGTTTGGAAGTGACAAGAAATCAAAAAAAAAGTTATACGGGAAAGAGATCGCGAAGTTGCTTATGATAAAAAAGCTCCCGGGAATTTTTATATTCTTTCTCCTTATCACGCGCCCATTTCAACTCCATGCTATTATACCTAATACAGACTGGATAGGGACATCATGCGACCTAATCTTTCCTACAAACTGGACCTCTGGCGTTCCAGACTCCGGCACCAACGCCAATTTTGGCACTTCCTCTTGCTATGGCCCCTCCGGAGGTGCTTTTCCCATTAGTGCTTATTCTTTGACTTTTACCGGAAACAACAATTATACCTTCGGTATTACTAACGCGTTCGATGTGTATGCGGGAGGTATCGTTATCGTTCCTCCCCTCCCTCCCAATATAATTTTCAACATTTCTGGCGTACTAAATTTTCATAATTGTTCTTTGGATGCAATCGAAATTCAGGTCCATTCTTCTGGGACTCTTCGGGGAACAATGGGCGGAAGTAATGCTACGGTCTCCCTAGGCCTAAGCGGCAACGGCAACCTCATACTTGATGGAGAGTCAACTTTTGGCTTCTTATCGAGCGGTTCTGTCGGTGACTCAATAAAGTTAAATGGGAATCTGATCGCTGTGGGATACCTTGGCTTTGCCTCAACAATCCTTGGAACTATTTCTGACGGGACAGTAGCGGGAGGCCAATTTGTCAAAGTTGGGAATGGAACGTTAACTCTTGCGGGTACGAATACTTATACCGGAGATACAACTATCTCTGGAGGAACCCTTCAAGTTGTAGCTACTGGCAACATACCCGACTCTGGATTCATCAGCTTCGTAGGAGGGGATGTTCTAGATACAACAACGGGCGTTACCATTCCAAATTTCATATTTTTATACACAAACGGAACAATCAATGTGGAGAGCGGCACAACAACCTTGAGCAAACCCATCGCGGACGGAGGGGATAACTCTTCTCTTAGCAAAACAGGAGATGGAACTTTGGTTCTTTCTAATTCCAATACTTATAGCGGAGGCACCAACTTCCTTGGCGGGATCATCAAGGTTTCGGCTGCTAACAATATACCGAATAGAGGAACGATCACATTCAATGGCGGACAAGTACTGAATACGACAACAGGTGGTTTTATAATTCCTAATCACATCACTTTAACTACGATCGGAAGGATCCAGGTGGATAGCGGCACAACAACTTTGAGCGGGACAATCGATGGACCCAGTGCTTTGGAAAAAACGGGAAACGGAACCTTGGCTCTTTCCGGTACGAATAGTTATGGTGGAGGTACCGGTATCTTTGCAGGAAACCTGCAAGTCTCCGCTGTGAACAACATAGCGCCCTCCGGAGTCATCGTTTTCAGCTTCGGGAATATCCTGGATACTACGACAGGTGATTTTACTATTCCTAACGATATGTCAGGAACAAATGTCACTATTAATGTGAATAGCAACACAACAACTTTAAGCGGGCAAATCACCGGGACTGGCTTTTCTCTTACAAAAACGGGAAATGGAACTTTGGCGCTTTCCAATAACTCGAATAACTATACCGGGGGCACAAATATCAACGGAGGAACCCTGCAGGTCTCAGCTGCCGGTATTATCCCAAGTGGTAGCGGAACCATCACATTCACCGGCCCATCGACCCTGGCCCTAGATACAAGGTTGGGCGGCTTTACCATTCCTAACGCGATCACTTTAACTGCGAATGGATCGGTCGATGGGAATACCGCCAACGTAGGAATTTTGAGCGGGCAAATCACCGGAGTTGGCTTTTCTCTTACAAAAACGGGAAGTGGAACTTTGGCGCTTTCCAATAACACGAATAGCTATAACGGAGGCACAAATATCAACGGGGGAGCCCTGCAAGTCTCCGCTAATAACGTTATTCCAAATATTGGAATTGGAACAACGATTACCTTTACCGGCCCATCGACACTGGCCCTAGATACAGGGTTGGTCGGCCTTAACATTCCTAACGCTATCACTTTAACTGCGAATGGATCGGTCAATGTAAATAGCACCAACAACATAGCAACTTTGAGCGGAGCAATCGGTGGAGCCGGCTCTCTTACAAAAACGGAAAGTGGAACTTTGTTACTTACCCATTCGAATAGTTATGGCGGGGGCACAAATATCAATGGCGGAACCCTGCAGGTCTCGAGTGGCGGCAGAATACCCATCACTGGAAACATCACTTTCACGAGCCCATCGACTCTGGATACACTGTCAGGTAATTTTGATATTCCTAATGACATAACTTTAACTGCGAGCGGAACATTTAATGTAAATAACAATTCAGTAGATTTGAACGGAAATATCTCTGGAGCAGGAGCTCTTACAAAAACGGGACTTGCGTCTTTGTCTCTTTCTGGCTCAAATACCTATCTTGGGGGCACAAGTATCAATGGCGGAATCCTTGAGGTTTCATCTGACGGCAACATATCGCCCTTTGGAATCATCACTTTTAATGGCGGGCAAAAGCTGGATACAACGACAGGTAACCTTGCTATTCCCAATGATATAGATTTAATTACGAGCGGAATTGTCAACGTGGATAGCAACACAACAACTTTGGGAGGGTCTATCACCGGAGCCGGAGCTCTTACAAAAACGGGAAATGGAACTTTGACACTTTCCGGTGCAAATAGTTATTTGGGAGACACTATCGTATCGGCAGGAACTTTGCAGGGAGATTCTTCCAGTTTGCAGGGCGCAATTTTAAATAATGCCTCTGTTGTTTTCAACCAGACAACCCCTGGCTCCTATACAGGCAATATGTCGGGAAACGGATCTCTTACAAAAACGGGAAATGGAACTTTGACACTTTCCAATAACACGAATAGCTATAACGGAGGCACAAATATCAACGGGGGAACCCTGCAAGTCCCAGGTGCTAACGTTATTCCAAATACCGGAACGATCACGTTCACCGGCCCATCGACCCTGGCCCTAGATACAAGGTTGGGCGGCTTTACCATTCCTAACGCGATCACTTTAACTGCGAATGGATCGGTCGATGGGAATACCGCCAACGTAGGAATTTTGAGCGGGCAAATCACCGGAGTTGGCTTTTCTCTTACAAAAACGGGAAGCGGAACTTTGGCCCTTTCCAATAACACGAATAGCTATAACGGGGGCACAAATATCAACGGGGGAACCCTGCAAGTCCCAGCTGCTAACGTTATTCCAAATATTGGAATTGGAACAACGATTACCTTTACCGGCCCATCGACACTGGCCCTAGATACAGGGTTGGGCGGCTTTACCATTCCTAACGCTATCACTTTTACTGCGAATGGGTCGGTCGATGTGAATACCGGCAACGTAGGAATTTTGAGTGGGCAAATCACCGGAGGCGGCTTTTCTCTTACAAAAACGGGAAACGGCACTTTGGCCCTTTCCAATAACACGAATAGCTATAACGGGGGCACAAATATCAACGGGGGAACCCTGCAAGTCCCAGCTGCTAACGTTATTCCAAATACCGGAACGATCACGTTCACCGGCCCATCGACCCTGGCCCTAGATACAGGGTTGGGCGGCTTTGCCATTCCTAACGCGATCACTTTAACTGCGAATGGATCGGTCAATGTGAATACCGGCAACGCAGGAATTTTGAGTGGGCAAATCACCGGAGTTGGCTTTTCTCTTACAAAAACGGGAAGCGGAACTTTGGCCCTTTCCAATAACACGAATAGCTATAACGGGGGCACAAATATCATCGGAGGAATCCTGCAAGTCTCTGCATCTAACATCATTCCGACAAGCGGAACCATCACCCTTAGTGCGCCCGGCCCTAATGAACTGGATACCCAAAATGGGGGGATTTTGATTCCTAATCCCATTGTATTATCCTTGGGAGCAACCGTGAACGTGAATGCAAATACAACAACTCTTAGCGGAGCGATTAATGGCGGCGGCGGTCTCCTAGTCACCGGAGGCGGTAAGCTGGTACTTTCGGGGACAAACAGTTATTCCGGGGGAACGACAATATCCGGTGTTTCTACCCTTGAGGGAACTACCTCGAGTTTACAGGGAGCAATTACCGATAATGGCGAACTTTTTTTTAATCAGTCTACTTCCGGTACCTTCAACGGTACTGTTTCAGGACTCGGTTTTTTTGAAAAATTTGGCAGTGGGACGGTTACCCTTACAGGAGCCAATAGCTCGGGGTTTGCCATTATATTCAATGGTGGACTCAAGGTAAATGGGACTTTCTCTTCTACGACTACTTTCGATGTCGAAGCGGGAACAACTCTAAGTGGTGTGGGAACCATCACGGCAAATCCCATTCTTATCAATGGAAATTTGCAGCCCGGAAATTCTATAGGGACAATGAACATGGCGGGGCCCGTTACTTTGGGCTCGTCTTCCAATTATCTGGTGGAATTCAATGGAACCAATTGCGATCTTTTAAACGTTACAGGAAGCGTTACGATTCAACCGGGCGCCTCTGTTACACTGCAAGTTGATCAAATTGTTGCCAATAGTACTGTTTACCCGATTATTACGGCAACAAGCCCCATCTCGGGCACATTTACGACGTTCAATAACCCCTCTCATTTTTTAAATGCACAGCTCTCTTACTCCGCCAACCAGGTACTTTTATTGTTAAGCAGAAAGAGCTTTGCATCTATTCTTCCTAATAATGCTCCATCTAATGCGATTGCTGTAGGCCTTGCCTTAGAGCAGGTAAATCCTTCAGGCGGCAGCGATCTTGACAATATCGTAAATCTTTTGATGATGTCGACAAGTTCAGATGTGATCATCCACGATCTTTTGCAGATGCAACCCTCCCAGCTCAAAGCCCTTGGCGTTTCCGCAACCAATACAACAATGCAAATGCATTCGATGATTGCAGACCATGCAAACTCCTATTTAAAAACGCGCTGTTCGTTGTGGGGTAGAAAAAAGTGGGAAGTTTGGACCGATGTGTTTGGAAACTTCTCTCATCAATCAAAGCTGAGAGGAGAGATGGGATTTCATGATGAGACAGGGGGCTTTTTAATCGGGATCGATGCCTGTCCTGTAAAAAATCTGTGTGTTGGCATCGCTACCGCCTATACCCTCACCCATCTGGCATGGAACGAAAATCCCTCCAAAGCAAATATCCAAAATGGCTATGGCATTCTTTATGCCAGCTGGTATTCTAGCCATTTCTTTGTGACATCTTCACTCACTGCCGCCTATGACCACACCCAAGCAAATCGCAGTATTATCCTGTTCACAAGCGATCTCAACCGCACGGCCAAAAGCTCTTTTTCCGGCATAGAAGCGAGCAGCTTTATAGAGATGGACGGCATCTTCCAACAAGGCAGTTTTCAATTCCTCCCTTTTGCCTCTCTCCATTATTGCTACTTGCATCAAAACCATTTTAACGAAAAAGGAGCAATAGGCCTCAACTTGAAAGTGGACGAGGCAAATGCAGACCTTCTTCGCAGCGAGGCGGGATTAAAAGTTTCTTATTGCCACAGGATCAAAGACCGCGAATGGATCCCAAAGCTTGGCATTTCAGTGGTTGAGGAAAACCGTTTTAAAGGCAAATATTATCACGCGGAATTTTTAGAAAATCCCGGCGTCTTTTTTACCGTCAAGGGTCTGCGTCCCAACCATACACTTGTCTCTCCAAAGGCAAGTGTCCAGCTAAAGAAGGGAGAGCACCTTTCCTGGGTTTTGGCATATGAAGGGGAATTTGGATGGAAATACCATAATAACAGAGCCCATTTTTTCATGAATTATTCCTTCTAGTGTTCCAGAAAGTATCAGAGATCTTTTCTTCCGCTCGCAACCGCGGCTCCTGAAAAATCTTTCTTTTCTGATCATTAGTGAATCCGCCATTCTTGCCGCTTCAAGCGTGAGACAACTATTACGCCGGGTAAAAAATATTTTTTACATTATCGGAAACAAACCTCCTCATGTTTTATAAAATTATAATTTTACAAGCGCTCTATTGCAAAATACTTGTTTCTCTTGATAAGATCACTTAATTTAATAAAGAATTTTAAGCAAACAGCAGGGTTTTTAAAATGACTACAGCAACTCGTCCCTTCGAAAGTTCTATAAGATGCCGATATGCGGAAATGGAGGCCATGTCCGACAAGAAGCCCCCATTGTTCAAATTACTCGGAAGATCTCATGAATTTTTCGTCGAGCCGTCTCCCGAAAGACAAAAAAACTTCATGGTCGCAGAAGAAATCCGACAACATGTGAAGAGCTTAGAGATTTTTTCTGAAAATTTCCCGGCAAGATATTATGCCGAACATGAGTATTCTTTTCCGGACTTTCTAGACAGGTTTTCAAACCCGCATTGGTATCTTGCAGCCAATCAACGTGCAAAATGTTGGATTTTATTTAAGGGAAATTCAAGCGCAGCAATACCTGATTTTGAAGATCTGGCAAAGACTGTTGAGGCTGCCCGATGCGGAAATTGTTTTGAAATGAGCATTGTAAGCTATCTTTATGCATTGAAACAATATGGGGAAAGCTTTCATTTCTCCCTAACGGGTCTTGGAAATCATGTTTTCCTAATTGTCGGCTCTCCCAGAAAAGAGGCAGCTACAGCGATCCTGCGGGACGATGACTTCATTTGCGACACCTGGGCAGGATCTATCTTTCCTGCGTCTAATCCTGAGTATTTGATGGATTTTGTGGGTAATATAACCTCTCAATCCATCGACCTTTTCAAGCTGACCTTTGTAACGCATTGGACAAATCCCTTTGTTTTCCGCGGCTCGAAATATCAAGAGCTTCCCGCGCAGCGGACTTAAAACATCTCTGCGAAAAGGTATAAAAACTCACAGAAAAAAGATGACACAGACAATGCAAATACCCGGTGTTATCGATCCGGGTAGCCGAACAACGGGAATAGCCATCGTGCGAGAAAATGGAGAGAAGCAAATAGTCCTTTCTTTGATGAAATTGATCCATCGCGCATCCGGCTACTTTAACATTCAAATGGCTTTTGAGGTTGTACAGGGCGTTCACTTCAAAGATCATTTCCCTTTCTTTTAATACCACCGCAAGGCCAAAACATTTCCAACCAAACAGAGGAGATGAGTTCCCGGGAGATTGCCAAGGATTACGTTCTCTAACAAAAAAAATTAAAAGTCCTTGATTAACAGTGACTTGGCCTTTTCCTTGGGAAACTTGCGCTTCATTTATTACCTTCTGGTAATTAAAATATTTAATTACAAAAGGTGGGTATTTTAAAAAACGTCAACAATCTAAATATTTTAATTGAATTAATACATTATTTATTATATAATAATATAAAATAAAGTTTCCGGTTAATTAAAATCAAAAATAACCAATAGGAGAAAAAAATGACTACAGCAATTCGCCCTTTCGAGAGCTCTATAAGTTGCCGATATGCGGAAATGGTGGATGAAAAGGATTTTGCGTCCAAAAGCAAGAATCCGGTGTTCAGCTTACTCGGGAGCTCTTGTGAATTTTCCGTCGAGGCGTCTCCTGAAAGACAAAAAAACTTCATGGTCGCAGAAAACATTCGACAACATGTGAAGAGCTTAGGGATTTTTTCTCCAAATTTCCCGGCAAGATATTATGTCGATCATGGTTGTTGTTATTCTCTTGAGGATTTTTATGAAAGATGTTTGAATCCGTTTTGGGATCGTACAGCTGACCTAATTGTAAAATGTTTGGGTTTATTTAAGGGAAATTCAGGAGCAGCAATACCTGATTTTGAAGATCTGGCAAAGGCTGTTGAGGCTGCCCGATGCGGAGATTGTTTTGGAATGAGCATTGCAAGCTATATTTATGCATTGAAACAATATGGGGAAAGCTTTCATTTTTCCATAACAGGCCTTAGAAATCATTTTTTCCTAATTGTCGGCGCGCCCAGAAAAGAGGCGGACACAGCGGCCCTGCAAGACGATGACTTCATTTGCGACACCTGGGCAGGATCTATTTTTCCTGCGTCTCATCCTGAGCATTTGATGGATTTTATGGGTACACAATTCTGTCAATCCTTCTCCTATATGCGGACCTTTGTAACGCCTTGGACAAACTCCTTTGTTTTCCACGGCTCGAAACATCAAGATCTTCCCGCGCAGCGGACTTAAAACATCTCTGCGAAAAGGGAGGCCTTGATTTGCCCCGGCAGGAACGATCACCTGTTCCATTTATTAGGAACTTCTGTCTCTTGCGGTTTCGAGTATGCGCAGGAAAGACATGCAATCTTAAGCGTTGCCAAAAGCATTCAAGAGTATATCAACAGCTTGCACATTCTTTCCGGGAATTTTCCTGCAAGGTTTTATTCCCATCGGTCCTTCTCCGCAAAGGATTTCAACGCCAGACTTTCAGCTCCGGGTGCCATTATTGCCTGCATAGAGTTTAAAAAATGTTATGTTTTCATTCGATCGAAGGAAACGTCAGATCCTGCAGATTTTATCAATCTGGCCGATGCCGTTGAAAGATACCGATTTGGGAACTGCTTTGCCATGAGCGCACTGAGCTATATTTATGCGCTGAAACAATATGGGGAAAGCTTTTATTTCACTATTAAATACTTGAATAATCATGCCTTTTTAATTGTCGGCGCGCCGAGAAAAGAGGATCGGGCACCTCTTCTCAAGGATGATGTTATCTGCGATACTTGGGCAGGATCGGTTTTTCCTGCTGCATTTGCACGGCAAAAGTTGACGGATTTTTCCGGCCTTGAACCATCGCAGCCCAAACTATGCCAACGCCTACCGCATACGATTGTAAAAGAATGGGTGGATTCATTCGTTTATTCTGATGCCAAACAGATCCCCCAGCAACTTCCCCCTCAATCCGATGCAATCGTAGAAGAGTTTTCTTTTTAGTGACGATCCTTAAGAACCTTCCCTTCGAAAAATTAGACTGTAGCAGCGGCAGTACTGAACGGTTTCCAAAGACGCGTAGCATCGGTTCCTCGGAGAGTAGCCATCCCTCCCGCCAATTTCCGCCCATCCTTCCATAGATGGTTTAGGAGATCTACACCTTTCGGTTCTTGGTCGGATTGGAGGTGTTTTGGACATGAGATTTAATGTTGCATAGAGCCCATAAGAAGTCATTTCAACTTCTTTTTTCAAAGACGAGACCGGAAAAGCCCAAGGATTCAGCCATGGATTATCCCTAATGATCGAGTGCATGGAGAGCTGATTGTTGATTCATGTCGAAAAGATTATCATCCACTTGCAGCATTATGTCAATGAAATTGATTTTTTGCTTATATCGCATCTTAAAATAATTAAGTTTGTTTTTTATATAAAAAAAATCTCAAAAAGCAGCAAGTGCTCATAAAACTGAGGTAAAAAACTTTAAGTTTCTTTGAGCCGCGAGGGAGCTCGCGACACGATTACTTGCGACAACCTGGGAATTTTACACAACCCGTTGATTCTGTCTTCAAGATATCCGAAAAAAGTGATTCCAAGCTTACAGCAAGTCTTTTTTAGGCTTACAAAAGTATCTCGACATTTTTGACCTTCTTCACTACGAGTCCCTCCGGATACTTTCCGCTTAACCACCATCTCTCGAGCATCGGTTTCGGTTCCATTATTGTGAAGGGGGGTGTCTGGTTTCTCTAATACCCTGAGCAATTCGTCCTTTTTTTCATAAGTTTTTGCCAGCTGTTTGTTTAGGGTGGGACTGATGGTTTTCTTTTTTGAGAATAAATTGTCAAAATTCTGCTCGAGAATCAATTTTAGGCTTTCAGAGGGCGCGAGTTTGTATTCCTGCAGCCCCTTGTATAAATCCCAAATTTCTCCCCGGACTTGCTCGATTGCTTTGCGTGTTGCTTCGTCAAAGGGAATGAGTTTTCGATAATGCCTCTCCTCATGGATCCAACATAAAGATCGAACGAAGACATTGAATTGCCCTGCATCATCTCCATGCACTCCAAGATCTCTTGGTATGCCATTTTCTATCAGGCTCGCGAATAGGGCGGCCTCGGTTACAAGTTTTATGTCGCTTTCTGACTTGATGTTTATTGCGAGTAAAAATTTCTCCCATTCTATTTGATTCATGGATCGATATCGGGCCTGCAAAAGGAGGTATCCTCCTAACCAACTCGAGGGTTTTAGGGTCTCAATGTAGTCTGCAGTGTCTTCATTGATAAGATATCGAGGAGCCGTCCCATGCAATATCTTGAGAAAATTTATGCGACTTTTGCTTTCTGTCGACACAATGTAGGTAAAATATTCGTTCCCTATGATCGTCGAGTAGCCATTATGCCCTCGGTGGCGAGCGCCGGTGTCGTCTACTTTTACTTGTCCTGTAGCTGCTATCCCCGCGGACAATAGCTCGTTCTTTTCCTGATGGAAGGCTTCCTTTCCTTGGATCAAAATATTGCTCAACTGTCCTTCGGAGATCAATACGCCAATTTCTTTCAACTGTGCAAACAGCAGAGGTTCTGTAATACGACAGCCATAATATTGGTGCAAAACGTAGCTGATCAATTGAGGGCCATAATGTCCCTGGATATTTTGCGGCAATTTACCTGTTAAGTAAGTGCCATCAGGCAATTGCCATCGCTCGAGTTCGTATATGGTATTGTAAGGCTGAAGAATGATGTCCTGTACGGTAAATTTCTGACATCCTTTGAAGGTAGCTCCTTCGGGAACTGATTCGGGCTTAATGCGACTTCTGGTATGTATCTCAAGTTTTTTGGTTTTTTTACGTCGAGGATGCATCCCCCTGGAGAGTTTATTTTTGTCGTTTTGCTTATCTTTGCTTTGTTGCCCCTCTAAAGTGCTGGGAGGAATCTTTGGACGGGGCTTTTGTCCCTTGAGAATTGCAATCTCATCTTTTAGTCGTTGGATTTCTTCGTGCTGAAATGAAATGGTGTTCAAAGCAATGTCGAGGCGATCTCTTAGGCGTCGATCTTCTTCAGCGAGCTGGGTATTTTGCTCTAAAATTCGTTGAATGAGGTCATTGTTATTCTGCATAAGCAAGTAAATTTACGATGACGAACGATTAAAGAAAAGATTTATATTTTTTTAGGATCTAAGAATGAGGTATTTACCTCAACTTTTTGAGCACTTGCAAAAAGCAGACAAACATTAAACATTCTTGTCTAGCAAATCTTCTTGTACATTAGCCGAGGCATCTTATGAAAAACAGAAACTAAATAATCAGCTCTGAGAATGTCTATGGAGGAAAATTTTTGATCCCAATCATACTCAAAAAAGAATTCCTCCACCGAATTTTCTGACCCGAAAAAAGATCTAGCGAGAATGAAAAAAACAGCAAAATCGCAATTTAATGAAATTTTTAATATACTAACCACATTAATAAAAACATATTTATTTGTTAATATAAATGTATTTCATTGATTTTTAACATCTATTGTTATAAGCTTTATACAGACAAACAAGATATCAAAAAAACACTACAAGAAAACAACATGATTCATTTATTCGGCCGCTCGCGCCAACCCGCTTCTTTCTTTCCTGCTTGGGTTTCACCTTTTAAGGCGTGCTCGATCGTCAACAGATCCGCTCGAACCATTTTTTCAGGAATTGGCCACCTCTTCCAACTCTCCTCCAAGGGAGTCTTTAAAATCCTGAAAGACTGCGTTCATCGCCCCAGTGGTTTTTTTTATACCCTCGTAAAAATCGCCGCCGGTTCCTGGCTTTGCCACTTATGCGTTACCAGTCCACAATTCCACGAACTGAATCTTGGGGCCCAAACGGGAATGTTTATCGCCGGATGGATCTCCTATCTTGTCATCGACGCCGTTCTCCATTGGTCAAAAGATACTTTGGGCATTAAAAACCTTCTGCAAAGCGAAAAAAAACCTCTGACAAGGGCCTTTCTTTCCCTTGCGGCGAACGGCTCTATCATGTACGCCCTACAGATGCCGGGGGGAAATTATGCTTCGATGCTCTTTCAAGGGATCTATACCTATCTACAGACGGCCAACCTTTCCGAAACCTTCATGCAAATGATCGACAAAGCAAGATCGACCAACGACATGTTAACGCCCATTACCACACTGCTGCACCACCCATTAACGTTTTTCTGCACGCTTGGCAATTTTATGAAAGATACGATCATCAATCCTAAGAGAGCGGCTCTCAATTTCCATCAAGGATTAAGCGCGCTTTTTGAAAAATTCATCAATGCCTACAAAGATAGAAATTGGCGGGAACTCTTGGCAAGGGCCATGGCCATTCTCCTGCCCACCATTCTGGCGGCTTCCATCATCCTTTCGATGGCGCTCACCGCAGGCATCTCGACCGCAATGATTATTGTAGCCGCTACTTTGGGCCTTTTATGCGCCTATATTTTAACGCAAGCGTGTAACGAACATTGGCCGCGGGATGATTAAGTTTTCTCTCCCACGCATTCTTTGTAGCTAGCATCTGCTTTATAAACGAGTCCCTTTTCCGGATCCAGAATCACAAACTCTTTCTCTTTGAGAAGGCTCATCGCATGGTCCGCGCGTACGATCAGGGAAATATGCAAACTTTTCGCCGCTGCAAGGGCATATTTTTCCGAAGAGGTATCTCCCATATGGTTCTGTAAGATCACGCCGCTTGCGCTGCACATTAAGGGAACATAACTTTCATCGCATCGGGGAATGACGAGTATTTTCCCACTGACGTTTTTCACGCTTTTCTTTTCTGCAAATCCACACATGGCCACTCTTCCCTTCACAGGAGTGCCCACTCCCAAGTAGCCGCGCACGAGAACATGCCCAATGCTCTCCACCATCATCAAATTCGTCGATCCTTTTTTATTAAAAGGAACGCCTGCGGTCATCACCACGAGATCGCCAAAAGAGACCAATCCTTTTTGCAAAGCAAACTGGCTCATCAAAGCAAACGCCTCATCGGCATTCTTGCATTTTTTAGAGAGAAGAGAGCTCACTCCCCATAAATAGGAAAGCTGATGGTAGATCTTTGCGCTCGTCGTGAGCGCGATGATGGGAACTTGCGGGCGGAAACGAGAAACAAGCCGGGCAGTAAAGCCGCTATGGGTAAAAACAAAGATCGCTTTTGCCCGCGAGCTATAGGCCGTTTTTACCGCAGCGATCGCAACGGAGGAAGAGACGTCATAATAATCTCCTTTCGCTTCCCTTTCAAAAAAGGAGAGGTAGTCGAAATCCCCTTCCGTTTCCTGAATGATTTTTCGCATCTGAAGAACGGACTCAACAGGATATTTGCCCACCGAAGTTTCCGCAGAAAGCATGACCGAAGAGGCGCTATCGTAGATCGCATTGGCAACATCGGAAGCTTCGGCGCGGGTGGGCCTTGGATTTTGAATCATCGATTCGAGCATCTGGGTAGCGATCACTACGGGCTTGCAGCCCATCGTACTCTTTCGAATCATCATCTTTTGAAGTTTCGGAACAAGGCTCAAATCAATCTCCACGCCAAGATCCCCTCGGGCCACCATGATCCCATCCGCCACCTCGACAATGGAATCAAAATTTTTGATTCCTTCTTTATTTTCGATTTTGGCAATCACGGGAATTTCGTAAGAACACTCCTTTTCGAGAAAATTTTTAATCATCAGAACATGTTCTGCCGAACGCACGAAAGACGCGGCCACTAAGTCAATGCCGTGTTTACATCCAAATTTAAGATCTTCCATGTCTTTTTCCGACAGGGCCGGCAGATTCAAAATAGCATCGGGAATATTGACCTTTTTTCCGCTTTTGAGCGCTCCCGGATTTTTGATTTCGACAACAACGCCCCTCTTTGTTTTTTCAACGACGTGCGATTGAATATATCCATCGTCAAACAGAATGTTCATCCCTTCTTCCACACAGGATAAAACGGAAAAGGGGTCGATCATCGCCTCATCTGCTTTTCCCGAAAACTTCTCCACAAGAATCAAGCGATCCTTTGGCTTTAGTCGAATCAAATCCTTCTTCACCTTACGGATGCGAATTTCAGGACCCTTTGTATCCAAAAGAATGGCCACGGGCTTTTTGTTCTTTTCACGTGCCTTCTTGAGCCTGTTGATGATCTGCAGATGCCAATCATAACTCCCATGGCTAAAGTTCAATCGAGCCACATTCATTCCCGCGTCAATCAACGCGATCATCTTCTCCTTGCTGCTGGTCTGAGGGCCCATCGTGCAAATGATCTTTGTGCGTAAAAACATCCGGTCTTTCTCCTCTTTTTGGCCTTGGATAAGAACATCCTCTTTAAGGAATATTTTATTGTATATCACCTCAGGAGATTTTTTTTTAAAAATTCTCTCTCATTTTCTTTTTTACGTCAGATCGGGGAAGAAAATTGATGAGAAATCGCCCGTAGGAATATGATAGTTGTGAAATCAAACATTTTCTTTTTGTGTCCCGGCAGCCCATCATTTTAAAAAAAGTAAAAGTTCACAACCTCAAAGAGGTGTCGCTTCAATTAGATTCCAGAAAGCTCATCGTCTTCACGGGAGTCTCCGGATCGGGAAAATCTTCTTTGGCATTCGACACCATCTTTGTTGAAGGGCAAAGACGCTATATCGAATCTCTCTCCCACCATGCACGCCGCTTCTTAAAAGAAATGAACAAGCCCGATGCCGAGCTCATCTCCGGCCTTTCCCCTACCCTTGCCATCGAACAAAAGGGCATACAGAAAAATCCAAGGTCCACAGTGGGCACAATTACGACGATCTATGATTATCTCCGCGTTCTTTATGCCAGAATCGGCACTCCCCACTGTCCGATAAGCGGAGAGGTGGTCATGCCGCAAAGCCGGGAGAAGATCTTGCAAAAGATCGAAAAAAACTTTTGGCATAAAAAAATCTATCTCCTCTGCCCGCTTGCGCGAAAAAAAAAGGGCTCCTTTCAAGACGAGTTTGCCGATCTCATCAAACGCGGCTTTACCCGAGTAAGAATCGACGGATCGCTCGCCGATCTTACGGAAAAAATAGAGCTCAATAAAAGCTTTTTTCACGACATCGATCTTGTCATCGACCGACTCTACATCGAGGAGAGTTCGAAAAGCCGGTTTGCAGAATCCACCTTTCTTGCTCTCGAAATGGGGGGCGGCTCCCTCTCTGTTCTCGATATTGAAAAAGAAGAGGAGGTCTCTTTTTCCGAGCATGCTTTTTCGCAAAAATCCCAACTCTCCTATGGACCATTAGAGCCACAAAATTTTTCCTTCAACCATCCCTTTGGCGCTTGCACGAACTGCCAGGGTCTTGGAGAAACCTATGAATTTATCTTAGAAAAAATCATCGACCCCAACCTGAGCATTGCCCAAGATTGCTGCATCATCGCCAGCCCCTATCAAACGGTTCGTTTCGGAAACATCTATCGCAACTTAGGGCAGCTTTATGATTTCGACGTCCATACACCCTGGAAAAATCTCTCGGAAGAGGCAAAAAAGGTATTCCTTTATGGCACGGGAAAAAAATGGACCCGGATGATCTTCATCCATCCGGTGACAAAAAAACGGTGGCACCAGTTTGTCTCTTGGAAGGGAGTGGTCCACGAAGCATTGCTCCGTTTTTCAGAAGCGAAAAGCGAACTATTTCGAAAAAGGATGCAAGAATTCATGGGCCATGGCCTTTGCCCCTCATGCAAAGGAAGCCGTTTAGAGACCTATCCTTCGGCAACGACAATCGGAGGGAAAAAGATCCATGAGATCACCGCTCTTTCTTTGGAAGAGGCAAAGCAATTCTTCGAAAATCTTTTCCTAGACGAGGAAGAAACAATCATCGCAGGCGATCTGATTCGAGAAATACAAAAAAGAATTGCGCTTCTCATCGATGTCGGTCTCTCCTACCTTTCTTTAGACCGCTCTTCCCTCTCTTTGAGCGGAGGAGAGGCGCAGAGAGTCAAGCTCTCGGCACAGATTGGATCGGGCCTGATCGGGACTACCTATGTTTTGGACGAGCCCTCCATCGGGCTTCATCCTGCCGACCACCATCAATTAATCCAGACACTCTTCACCATGAGAGACAAGGGAAATACCATCCTTGTCGTCGAACATGATCGCGAAACGATCGAAAGCGCCGATATCATTGTAGACGTAGGGCCGCTGGCGGGTAAAAATGGAGGAGAGATCCTCTCCTGCGGATCTCTTCAAGAATTGATCGAAAATCCCCGATCATTAACGGGCGCCTACCTTTCCGGAAAAAAGAAGTTCACTCCCCCCAAAAAGAGAAAAAAGCCTCCGAAAGAAGCCCTTTGTCTTTATGGGGCCTCCCTTCATAATCTAAAAAACGTAAATATTCGTATACCCTTGCAACTCTTCACCTGCGTCACAGGCGTGTCCGGCTCCGGGAAATCCTCCCTCATCTCCGACACCCTTTTTCCCGCTCTTGCAAACCGACTCCATCAGAGCCATCTTCCTTGCGGGAATTTTCAAAAAATCGAAGGACTCGAGCAGATTGAAAAAGTCATCTTCGTCGATCAATCTCCGATTGGGAAAAACATTCGGTCCAATCCCGCAACCTATATCAAACTATTCGATGAGATCCGCGATCTTTTTTCCTCTCTTCCCTCAAGTCAAATCCACGGTTTTGGGGCCGGTCATTTCAGTTTCAACATTCTCGAAGGATCCTGCCCCTATTGCAAAGGGCTTGGGGCTGTCAAAATCGATATGGACTTCATGGAAGATGTCCTTTCCGAATGCATCCAGTGCAAAGGGAAACGCTTCGAAAAAGAGATCCTTTCGGTCGAATATAAGGGCAAAAACATCTTCGACATACTCGAGATGGAGGTCGATACCGCCTTGGAGTTTTTCGAAGCGATACCCGGCATTCGAAAAAAGCTATCGCTTCTTCAAGAGGTGGGGCTCGGATATCTGCGCTTGAGCCAAAGCTCTCCCACTCTCTCCGGCGGCGAGGCGCAGCGCATCAAACTGGCCAAAGAACTCTCTCGTCCTTCCCACGGAAAAACCCTCTATATCTTTGACGAGCCCACAACAGGCCTGCATTTCTATGATATGGAAAAACTCCTTTCGATCTTTCAAAAGCTTCAGGAAAAGGGAAATACCATTCTCGTCGTCGAGCACAACATGGAACTGGTCCAGATGGCCGATTGGATCATTGAAATGGGGCCCGGCGCGAGCCGCTTGGGAGGATCCGTCATCTTTGAAGGAAATCCCGAGAAGCTCGCGCAAACAGACACGCCGACCGGGAAAGCCCTTGCCCGCCTCTTCCAAAACAAGAAATTTCAAAAGCCGCCACAAGAAAAACCGGCACTTCCTATCGAGAATATTTCCATTGTCCATGCACAAACCAACAATCTGCAGCAGATCAATCTTGAAATTCCCCATAACAAAATGACCGTGATCACGGGCCCTTCCGGCTGCGGAAAAAGCTCTTTGGCATTTGATACAATTTATGCCGAAGGGCAAAGACGCTACATCGAGGCGCTGCCTCTCTATATCAGACAATCTGTCAAACAGATGCAGAAGCCAAAAGTAGAAAAAATCGAAGGGCTCACCCCTTGTATCGCCATTGAACAGAAAAGCCATGGGATCAACCCAAGAAGCACGGCGGGAACATTAACGGAAACCTACGATCTTTTGCGCCTTCTCTTTGCCCATTTAGGGATCGCTTTTTGTCCCGAGACCAAAGAAAAGATCCAAACAATCTCGAAAGAATTTGTCGCTAAAAAAATTCTCGCCTTCCCGCTAAAGACAAAGATCCAAATACTCGCCCCTTTAAAAATTTCTAGAGAAGAGAGTTTTGAAGAGTTTCAAGAACGTTTGAAAAAAGAGGGTTTTGTACGCGTTCGTTTGAACAAGACCTACTTTGAGCTCGACGACAAAATCCCCTACCAAAAAAATCTCAAAAATGAACTCTTTCTCGTCATTGACCGACTCATCGTCCAGGAAAAAATCGAAGCAAGAGTTCTTGAAGCGCTCCAGATGGCCGTAAAGATTTCGGGAGGAACTCTTTTAATCGACCATGAGGGCGAAGACCTCTTTTTCAACCTCTCCTTTGCTGTGGAAAGCACGGGAAAATCCTATCCTTTAATCACCTCGCAAACCTTCTCTTTCAATTCTGAGCAGGGAATGTGCACGGAGTGTCAAGGCATCGGAACCATCTATGGGAGCATACTTGCCGCGTCCGAAGAATTCACAAGCCTTTCTCTCGATGAGATTTTCGCCACATTCTTTGATTTGCCGCCACTGGCGCAAAAACTTGCAAAAGAATATTTTTCCGCTTTTAAGATCGATCTTTTCACTCCTTTGTCACAGCTTCCCTCTGAAAAAGTGCAGATCATTCTCAACGGATCTTTTGCGGATTATCCCTACAAAAAGCAGAACATTCAATTTCGCTGGCAAGGTCTTGAGGTCATACTGTCCCACATGGCCAAACATGGAAAGAAAATCTATCGAGAAGCGCTTGTGCCGCTTATGACGGAAAAAACATGTCCCGTCTGCGAGGGAGCTCGCCTGAACCCCTTGGCATGTAACGTCCTGATCGAAAATTTTTCCCTCCCCGATCTTTGTTCCCTTTCGATTCAAGAAACTCTTCTCTTTTTTCAAAAACTCTCCCTCCCAAAAGAGAAGGCCTACCTGCATGAAACCCTGCAACAGCTCATCTTGCATCTGGAATTTCTCTCTGACATTGGTCTTGACTATCTTTCTTTGAACCGATCGGCCCCTTCCTTGAGCGGCGGAGAGCTGCAGCGCATCCATATTGCAAGACAGCTCTCTTCCGGCCTGACCTCTTGCACCTACATTCTCGATGAACCGACCAGAGGCCTCCATCCGGCCGATAATAGCCTCCTTAATCAGGCGTTGAAAAAACTTAAAAACCTTGAAAACACCATCCTTCTTGTCGAACATGACCCTCTCACGGTTCAAGAAGCAGATCGAATCGTCGACCTTGGGCCCTATGCCGGAAAAGAGGGGGGAAAAATCATGGCGATCGGATCTTTAGAAGAAATCAAAAAAGATCCGCACTCTTTGACGGGCGCCTATCTTTCCGGAAGAAAAAAAATTCCTCTGCCAAAACAAAGAAGAAAGGCCACTTCCTTCATCGAAATCAAACGCGCCACCCTCCATAATCTGAAGAACATCTCCCTTTCCCTCCCCAAAGGAGTGATCACCTGCATCACCGGAGTTTCGGGCTGCGGAAAGTCCACGCTAATCGAAGACATCTTAAAAAAATCTGCGCTCGAATCTCTGCAAAAGAAAACCGACTCTCTCTCCTATGCTTATGCAGAGATTTCAGGCCTTTCTTCTTTCGACAGCGTGATTTCTCTCGATCAAACGTCGAGCCACCTTTCCGTCCGCTCCGACGTCGCCTCTTTTAGCGAAATACTCCCTCTCATCCGCTCCCACTATGCCTCATTAAAACTTGCTCAGGCCAAAGGATTAAAACCCGGCCATTTCAGTTATAACCATCCTCGAGGCGCTTGCAGGGCTTGTTTTGGACTGGGGGTTAAAACCACCCATCTGCAATTTTTACCGCCCGTGCAAACCACTTGCGAGCTTTGCCATGGATATAAACTCAACCCCTTAAGCCTTGAAATAGAGTATCTCGGAAAACATTTGGGACAAGCGCTCGAAATGAGCGTTGCTACAGCGGCAGAATTTTTCTCAAAAATTCCCCGTATTTTTAAAAGAATCAACATTCTTTTATCCACAGGACTTGGCTATCTAAAGCTCGGTCAAGAGCTCCCCTCCCTTTCCGGAGGAGAGGTCCAGCGATTGCGCCTGGCCCGCGAGCTCATGAAATCGACCAAAGGCAAAGCCCTTTATCTCTTTGACGAGCCGACCATCGGTCTTCACAGTGAAGATATTTTGCACCTCCTTCCCATCTTCCATCGGTTGGCCGACAAGGGCCATACGGTGATCATCATCGAACACAACCTGGATATGATTGCCCAGGCAGACTTTGTAATCGACCTTGGCCCCAAGGGCGGTCTTCATGGAGGAGAAGTCGTAGCCATCGGCACTCCGGAAGAGCTCGCACAAAGCCCAAATTCCAAAACGGGCCGATACTTAGCACCTCTCTTCTCCTTGCCAAAATAAAAAATATTCTTACAATGGCAAAAAAGGAGTTTTTTTATGACGCCTCCCCTGCCCCAAAAAAAAGCCCGGGCCTATTCCCTTGCTTTTATGCTTCTCATTCTCGCCATCATTACCTATTGGAATGTTTGGTGGCCGGGCGTACTTCTTGCCATCGGCCTTCCTTCCGCCTTAAAACAAGGCTTGATGAAGAAATACGCCGATATGAGCGTTTCTCTCATCGTCTTCGTCGGAAGCTTCATCGCGGTGCAGTTTGGCATGGGCGGAAAAATCATTGCCGCCATCCTGCTGTTTTCCGGCTCTCTTTACGTTTTTATTAAAGAGCTGATGGCAGAAAAGAAAAAAGAGCTTTAAGACTTCCCAAAAAGAGAAGGTCGCAATCCCCCTCTCTTTTTTCATCCCAACATGTTTTTCACCAAATGGTCTATGGCATGCACCAAATAGAATGGAACGGATAAAATTCGATTGTGAAAGGATAGGGGCATTTCAGAAATGCGAATGCCTAAAGGAGCTTTTTTGGCATCCAAAAAGCTTTGCAGCGAACAAAGCCTTCCCGTCGATCCTGCTTTCACTTCTATAGGGATCATTTGCGAATCTACAGTGACTACAAAATCAACCTCAGCTTCCGATTTTTCCTTTTCCCAAAAAAGGAGTGAGCGATTTTGATAAGGTTTTGCATAAGCCAAAAGCTCTTGTCCGACAAACTGTTCTGCCAAACTACCGGCATTGATTTGGTTGATATCTTTTTCCCAAATATCTTGCGCATCGATTTGGCTAGCCGTTTGTAAAAGGCCAACATCAAGAAAAAGAAGTTTAAAACGATTTTCTTTCATGTGCGCATGCAAAGGTATGCCGCTTGCCGTTGTGGCAAAAACTTGATGGATAATTCCTGCTTTTGTCAAAAGTTCAAGAGCAGGTTTTAGATCGCGGGATCTAGACTCTTTGTCAATTTGGACATATTTGACAATTTTTCCCACAAGCGCTGGCGCTTTTTGAAAAAGCAAATACAAATATTTATGCAGAACCTCTGCAGAATATTTTCCAAAATCACTCGAATAAGCTTGTAAAATCCTCTCGTGAACTTTTTGGCACTCTAAAAATGATTCTTTCAATAAATAGCTTGCAATGGCATCCGGCATCCCTCCAATAAAGAAAAACCGTCTTACCCATTTGAGCATCTCTTCATGCTCGAGTGTTGAAAGGGGTTTTTCCATTGTTGCAGAAGAAATCCGTTCATAGGAAATAGGGGCGGTTGTTTGTAAAAACTCCATAAGAGAAAAAGGGCGCAAATAAAAAAATTCTACCCTTCCTACAGGAAAAGAGTAACGCTCATCGTGAAGAAAAAACTCCATGAGCGATCCCGCAGCAATCACATGAAGTTGTGGCATCAATTCTTTAAAATATCGCAGACTCGTCAAAGCTTCGGGACATTCTTGAATTTCATCAAGAAATAAAAGAGTTTTTCCCGGAACGATTTTTTTTTGTAGAGCCATCTCGATTTTTTGTGCTATTTCTTTGGCATCCGGAGTGACAAAACATTTTTTTAGATGTGGATATCTTTCAAAATCGATGATGAGAACTTCATCGAAAAAAGTTTTCCCAAAGGATTCGATGAGATAACTTTTCCCTACCTGACGAGCTCCTCTAAGAATAAGAGGCAAATGCTCTGGGCTCTTTTTCCAGGCGATGAGATCTTTTTCTAAAAATCGCTTCATGTCTTAAAATTACCATTTTTTGGCTATTTTAACTACCTATTTCAGCCAAATTTTGGCGAAAATAGGTATGCTTTTCAGCCAAATTTCAAGACATTAAAGAGATAGGTACCTTATATTTAGCATTTTGCGACGAAATGCAAAAAATTTTTATGATGACGAGCGAGAACACCACCAGCCTCGCGCCGGTGGATGAAAGCTCGCCATCTCACGAAATCTTCCGTTAAAAGTTCCTTTCTCTCTTTAAAAATGTTTTCCAAAACCCATCCCTGCCTTTAACCCACCCGCTTGGCTTGCGCAGTTTTCATTTCCATGAAGCGGAAGGTAGAGATAGTCAGCAAAAAAATCCAGATAAAGAGAATGGTAGAAAAACCATTGGAATTGGGATTTAAAAACCCCTCCCCATCGTCGGTAGCGCGTGTGCTTATTGGCAGATTCGCAAGAACTCTGATCGGCAACGTTTAAAAAATAATAGGTGGGCCCTAATCCTAAAGATAGTTTCAAACAGCGGTTCAGTCGAAATTGATACTTTAGGCCCATGCTCAGAGGAATCAAATGAATTTTCGAGTGGTGGTCTTGGTCGATCGCGCCTTTTTTGGGAAACCAGCTGATATTGGCCCAAAGATAAAAATTTCGGTGTAGTTTTTGTGCGCTTTCGATTTCATAATCAAGCCGCGCACCTCGATAAATTTTACGGAAAATAGGAGCGCGCGGATAAAAATAAGCGATACGCAATTCGGTCTCATTGCCAAAATCGCGAATGCGCTTTGAGGGCATTGAAGAGGAGGCCTTTTCACAAGAAGATTTTGATATAGCGCAAGCGTCCTTCGAATCATTAAAGGAGAAAAAGAGCAGCGCTATGCAGATATTGGCGATGAGAAAAAAGGGGCTCTTCCGGTTCGAATATTTTTTCATTTTCTAGTTCCTTTTATTTTTTTAGATCATATCGAAACTTTTGCAAAACCACTTGAAATAGTTCCTCCGCTACCTATAGAAAAAAGATAGTATGTGTGATGTTTTTTTGGTTCGCAAATAGAGAAACACAAAGGGCCATCGGCGGCGATTTGTGCGACAAAATGAGTTCTTTCTTCATCCTGATAAATCAGATAACCAACGGGCGGGATGCCGGACAAAGGGGGCGAAAAACAGATTTTATTATAAAAGCAATCTTGCGTTAAAAATTGTTTGCAAGTTTGTGAAATCTGGATATTTATGGGCGGTAAAAGAGAAGAAACGGTCAACTGCAACGATTGCATTGCTTGAGGACCGCCGTTGTTATAAGTCATTTGCCCAAAATAGGTTTGATTGAGCGATGTTCCTGCGCTATTGATAACGGTAAGCGTAACAGTGTAAGGTTGCGATCTTGGAACATATGTATGAGGAGCCGGCCGAGGAGATGTGGTTGTCAACAAAAGGCTTCCGTCGCCAAAATCCCAAATGTATTTGCTAACGGTTCCTGTCGGCGATAAAGAATCAGAAGCATCAAATTGAACAGTTGTGTCATTCAAAAACGAAAAAGACATATAAGCGACGGGCGCCTGGTCGGGTGTGATGCCGGGATTTGTGATTTCGTTTCCAATCGTTTGGGAAGTTGTTTTTAGGGTGGTGGTGTCAAAAATGATGATCTTTTCCGGAGAAGATCCATTCCCCGCAAAACCTCGAAGACCATCCGGAGTGAGAGAAATGCCATTGACCAGTTTTGGCGTGGGAATATTTTCCGGCAGCAAAACGGGAGTCGGTCCTGTTAGGTCAATGCGAGAAATGTTTCCACTTTGAGTGTTTGTGACATAAGCGATGGTGGAATCGGGGGAGGGCAAAATTTGCGGAAAGAAATTTTCCTGGTTCAAGGCAAAACCTGCAAGAGAAACGGGAATTTCGGGGCCCGGAGGAACCAAACGAGAGTAAAAAAGAGCTTTGCCGAGAGTATTGTCAAGCACCATGGCGCCAGAGTCATTTGTATTTTGAATGAAAAGATCTTCCCGAGAAAGCTTTGTGCTTGTATTTGTCGTGGTAAATGCGATCCAAGAAGGATTTTGAAGAGTCTGATCCGTATAATCCCCGATGACAGCCTTCTTAATCGGATCGATGACCGTGATCGATTTTGAACCAAAGTTGGTGGTGAAAGCCGTCAGCGTTTGAGCGTTGGGCAAAAAGGCAACAGCCACCGGATTTAGCCCACTTTTATATGTCGACACATAGCGAGGATTTTCACGATCGGTGATGTCCAATTGAATAATACTGTTGGCTCTATAGTCGCTGATTAAGAGAATATGGCCATCTCCGGGAGAGATCGCAAGAGCGATAGGATTTGTTGCCAGCTCTGCAAGTGAAAAGGAAATTGTAGAGTCTTCCGTATTCAAAGCAGTGTTCATAATGGAGAGAGTGCGGCTGGAGTAATTGACGCAAAATGCAAACTTCCCGTCAGGGGTGACGCTAACAGCCTCGCTTCCGCTGCCGGTGCTGATGGCGGCAATCTTTTCGTCAGTTTTTGCTTTGAATACATAGACATTACCCTTTCCTCCCCCATTAAAATCAGGAACGAAAGCAAGCCACTCATCTTGGTAAGTGAAGTAGTCGAAAGGATGGTTGGGCAAAGAGGTTTCATCAGCGGTAACGGTAACACAGACAGTTTCTGGAGAAGAGGGAGGAAGCGCGGTTGCTTTCACCGTGATGGAAGTATCGCCATTTACGATAAAATCTTTTGAAGGAACGGAAAAACTTCCAAAATGCACATCCGTTGCTTTGAGAAATGCAGTTCCGGTGATTGTGATCTCAGGGCTCAGAGCTGTTCTTGAAGGACCAAACGCTTTTGGAGAGATTTTTGTAATGGTGGGCAGTGCCATGATCTGGGTAGATAAAAACAGGCTTGCACAAAAAAACAAAAGTTTCCATTTTTCCATAAATACCCCGGGTAAAAGACGCTTCCTTAAAAGAACAAATTTTTTAGCATATTCGCAAAAATCTTATACAGAACAAATTTAAAGAAAAATAATAATTTTAGAAAAAACTTACGGCCGACAACTTCTTCCGAAAAAAGTCGATCTCTCGCATCTTCCCTTATCTTCAAACTTTTTTCTCATCTTCACAAAGCCCCAAGCGAGCTCAGGATCTCTATCTCTTTCCAAAAATCGCAAGAGCATGAAAATCTGCCAATAATTGCAAAGCAATCAGAATCAGCCCGGTCAAAAAGATCACTCCCAAAAGAAGGTTTCCTCCCCTTACCCGATAAGGCGACTCAATCTTTTTCTTTCTGAGACGAAAGACCATCCAAGCGGGCAACACTACATGGGAAAAGGCCACGCAAATCGCTGCTTTGCCAAGCGCTAAAATGAAACCCTTTGGATAGAAGAAAGCAAATAGAGCCGGAGGAACAAAGGTAAAAAAAGCAATCGATCCCCTTCCCGAAAGTCTTTTTTGCTTCTTAAAAAAATCAGCTAAAAAATTAAAAAGACCTAAACTGACCCCCAGAAAACAGGTGGTCACTGTGATGTTGGCAAAGCCGTGAATAGCACTTTCAATCCACTTGTTTTTCAAAAAGGAAGAAAACATGAGCACAAACTCTCCCACAGATCCTTTTTGCAAAGCGAGTTGCAAAAAACCATCCAGGGGCACAACGCCCATCGTGACTGCCAGCCAAAAAAGATAGAGGACCAGCGTCAAAAAACTACCCCAAAAAAGCACGAATTTTAACTGCTTTTTTTCATAATGCAAATACTGGCCCAGCACAGGAATTAAAATGTGGTAGCCAAAAGCACAAAGAAAAATGGGAGCCGCCGCCCACAGATACTTGCTCGAATGATTGGAAAACGTTAACAGATGTACGTCCACTTTCTGCAAAGAAAGGCCAATGAACAAAATCAAAAGCAGTCCCTTCAAACTAAAGAAAAAGCGATTTAAATAATCCACCGCTTGAATTCCATGAAAAACGACAAGCCCAAAGAGGGCGACAAAGAGCAAACTACAGGATTCGCTCGACAGATGGATCTGCATCTGTTGGAATAATTCATTCAATAAAGACCCTCCCGCAGAAACATACGCGGCAACTAAAGCATAGAGAAGAATCAGATAGCTCAGTACAGTTGCCACCTTTCCTGGATTTCCCAGCGTTAGAAATGCCATGGAAGAAAAATTGGTTTTGGAAAAGGGAAATGCTAAATTCACTTCTAAAAAAAGAAAACCCGTGATCAGCATCAAAAGCCACATAAAGATAAGCAAACAGGAGGCAGCGAAAAAACTTACTCCCGCACTGACCAGAGGAATTGCTAATATCCCTCCTCCTATCAGTGTGCCCATGAGAAGAAATACACTTCCGATCATTTTACCGAATTGCATAGAACCTCAGTTTTTTGTTTTTTCAACTTCAGATTAAAAATAGTAAATAAAAAATGATGGCTTCAAGGAGAGTACTGGCTCAAGCGCCAGTAATAATGAGAAAAACAAAGAGAACGGAACCTATGCCCACAAGAATGGGGCAGGTGTTCAACGAGATGGTGTGTAAATTCTAATGATTCAGAATGGATCATCAACATATCTTACGACTTTTTGCAACTGCTTCTAAATAAGTTCACATGTGGGTCTCCTGTCCATGGTTACACAAACTTTCTTTAAACTTGCTCATCACTCTATACTGCGCACTCTTCTAAAACGGGATGATCGTCGGTCTTACGACAAACGATCTCACCAATGATGTTATCGGTGATGATGCAGACCAAGCTCATAATCGGGCGTTTAGCACCAATGCATTTCCGGCCTTTAAAGTCGTTGAAAGTTTGCTTGATTACCTGTAAGTTTTAGTTGATTTTTGTTTTTAGCAAGCTACTAGTGCTCTGTCATAGTTAAAATTTAGGATTATAAGTTTGGCAACGGTCGGCATAAACTCAAGTCAATTTATCCTAAAATTAAAGGGTGACAGAGCACTAGCCCATATCCTAGTTCTCGTGCTCGTTTCTGCAATGACAATAGCTGTCTTTCTTTATATGCCTGTTCGTATGCAGCTTGTCCAACTTCTGTAAAATTTTTGCGCTCTTTCAGCATCGTATACAGAATTTTTGCAAGTTTATGTGCTGCCGCTGTGATCGCTTTTGGAGCACCGAGTCTTGCTCGCATCCTACGAAAATAGGCGCCAAGGGCTGTTTTGGAGCGGTAAAGGGCATTGGCTGCTAAGCGTAATGCTTGTGCTGCCCTGTTGGCAGTTGGCTTGGTCTTGCCGCTCAAAATCTTGCCACCGGAAATCTTGTTGCCGGGACAAAGCCCAAGCCAAGAAGCGAAATGTTTCGCACTCGGCCATTTGGACATATCCATGCCAATCTCTCCTAGAATTTTTATAATCCCATTCACGTCCAGTCCGGGAATGTCAGTCAAGTTGACGTGAAGAATTCTTTCGAGAGAACCTTCTGCTTCAAAGTGATATGGACTGAGGTTGTATTTCGTCTTTTTCTGTGTTCCTCGCCCATTTTTACTTGAATGTTCTGCAGGAGTCGATCTTGGAGCCGGCATATTTTTTTTCGGTTGCGCTTCTTCCCATTTCTTCAGTACTTGCTCTATAGCCTCTTCGCACTCCAAAGCCTGTTGATGGAAAAAATCATAAGCTGCAAGAGCGTGTTTCAGCGCCAGTAGATGTTCCTCTCGATAGTTGCCATCGAGAGCTTTTGCAATTTCTTTTTCATCTTTTTTGCATCGAGGATCTCGATATTTTGCTAAGACTAAGGGAGATCGTTCTCCAGAGACAATCGCTCGTATAATATTCATGCCTGTAGCGCCCGTAATGTCACTCACTACGTGATTGAGTTGGAGATTCATTTGCACGAGGGCTTTGTGCATCAATTGCACCTGCTGAGAGGCCAATTCAAATAAACGGCTTCTCTGCCTCACATATCCGCGAAGTATGACTCCTTCATCATCGGGACGAAATGATCCTCTAAGTAATCCGTAGGCGTGTAATTGTTGGATCCATTGGCAATCTTTTACATCGGTTTTTCTACCCGGGACTGTTTTGAGGTAATATGCATTTACCAATATGACATCTATCCCTGCCTGAGCCAAGATATCGTAAACCGGAATCCAGTATACTCCGGTAGATTCCATTGCTACGCTCCGGATCTCATTCTGTTGGATCCAGGACAGCATGTTCTTGAGATCCTCTGTGAAGGTTAAATACTCGCGTATTTCTTGGTGCCCATCGGGAAAACCGATACAAATGAATACAGAGCTGGCTCCAATGTCTATACCGGCAACACACGGATTTATGGGAGCCAATCTAAAATTAGATGCAGATGCAGGTTGAGTTTTTGGATATTTTTTGGTATTTTTTTTCATGACAAACCTCTTTAGTTGATGTTGTTTCAAATAATCGCGTCGATCATTCTACAGAGGTTTGTCATTTTTTGGGGGTTTTACCGTATTCTTGTGACCTCACTTATTTTTAGATGTTGCCAGAGACACAGTCCCGGTGAGGAGCTCATAAAGTTGAGGTAAATCCCAATTTTTGGGCTTTAAGCAACGGTTTATCCATAGAGGACGGAAGCGTTCAAAAAAAGTTTACGCCTCAACTTTATGAGCAGTTGCACTTTTTAGGTATTTTACTCTAAAGTGAAAAAAAAACAAGGCAGAAAAAAAGAACTCGAACATTTTGATCACTCAATTTGAACGGAGTCAATCAGATCCGGTTTGTGGAATAAATAGCTCCTGGATTCTCAATAAATTTAGAAACCATTGTAAACTCCCCTTCTCCCTCCTGGGTTAAAGTAACGACCACTTTCTTTGGATAAGAAATAGCTGAAATATGAGTGCCTCCACAGGGGATTATTGCTTTTCTTCCATCGGGAAATGCGCAATGCCATTCCCTTTTTTCGTGCATATATGCCGTATCAGGAACTACAGATATTTTTATTCCCTTAGGATGAGCACACCAGTCTAGAAGCTGTTGATTGATATTTGCTTCAACTTGCTTGAATTCAGATTCGCTAAAAAATGCAATACCGTCAAATCCCTCCTTCCTAAGAGATTTTCCGCATCGATAACGATAGAATACCCATGTTGCATAACCTTAAAAACTTCGCAGCCGCGAGCTTTTCAGTCTTTTTAAAAAGTCTGTTTTTAAGAGAAAAAAGAATCGTAATCCAAAAGCATTGCTTTTCGCACCTCAGACAGGGTCTTGCCCGTCGTTTCTCTTGCACGCTCGGTTCCTTTGAATAGCATTTGAAGGACGCTGTGCGGATCTTTGGCAAATTGTTTTCTTCTTTCCCGGATGGGGGTCAAAAAGTTTTGCAAAACATCAAGAAGGTGTTTTTTGACTACGCTATCCCCAAGACCCCCTCTTTGATAATGGGCCTTCATCTCTTCTAGTTTTTCTTTATCTGGATCAAACGCATCCAAATAGAGAAATACGGGATTTCCCTCAACTTTTCCGGGATCTTCGATACGCAAATGAGAAGGATCGGTATACATTCCCTTCACTTTTTTTGCTACGGCATCGGCCTCGTCCGATAGAAAAATCGCATTCCCTAAAGATTTGCTCATTTTGGCCTGCCCATCCGTTCCGAGCAAACGGCCGATGGAGGGTACAACGGCTTTGGGTTCTACAAGCACATTGCATTGATAAATGCGGTTGAATTTTCGGACAATCTCAAGTGTCTGCTCTAAAACGGGAAGCTGATCCTCCCCGACAGGAACAAGGTCTGCTTTAAAAGCGGTAATATCTGCCGCTTGCGACACCGGATAAATCATGAATCCCGCCGGCACATTCTCTCCAAACCCCTTTTGCCGAATCTCCAGCTTGACGGTCGGATTGTGCTTGAGGCGATTCCATGTCACCAAATTAAGATAATAGCAGGTCAGTTCAAAAAGTTCCGGGACCAGAGACTGGATCAATAGGGTCGTTTTATTCGGATCCAGACCAACGGCCAAGTAATCAAAAGCTAGCTCTAAAATGTTCTCACGGACCTTTTTCGGATTTTCCGCATGATCCGTGAGTGCCTGAACATCCGCAATCATCACAAATTGCCGACACTCATCCTGCAGCGACACTCGATTGGCCAAAGAGCCCACATAATGCCCTATGTGCAAGGGGCCCGAGGGACGATCCCCGGTCAAAATAATTTTTTTTGCCATACCCATCTCTCAAAAGACGTTAATGCTAAAAAAATAATATAAAAAAGAGATAAAAACAAGGAGAAGATGGGCAAAGAAAAATGGATAAAAAAACTTTGATCTTTTCTTTTTGCCTGCGGCATTAAAATCCTTGATAACTTTCTTGTCTTATGCGAGAAATAGAGCCAAAATCCATTTTTTTTTCATGGAAAAAGAAACGATTTCTATAGGCTCTTGGACGCTCGGCCCCTACCTGCTGATCAAAACGCTTGGCAAAGGAGGAATGGGAGAGGTCTTTTTAGCCTTCGACCCGATCTGCAAACGATCGGTTGCCATCAAAAAAATTCGAGATGAGCTTCTGGACAAGCCCAACATCCACGAGCGGTTTTTAAGAGAGGCCAGGATCGCGGGCCGGCT
Source organism: uncultured bacterium (assembly GCA_963716985.1). Classification (GTDB taxonomy): domain Bacteria; phylum Chlamydiota; class Chlamydiia; order Chlamydiales; family SM23-39; genus JAJZPH01. The sequence continues at coordinate 1,529,315 of OY970323.1, forward strand.
AACGCACCCTTCCATCATCCCCATTTTTTCCATCTATTCGGATCCTTCAATGAGCTATTATACAATGCCCCATGTCGAAGGAAAAACGCTCAAGGAGCTATTACAAAAATGCAAACAAAAAACAAATAGCAGAGAGCCTCTTTCTCAGGAGGAGTCTCTTCCGGCCCTTGTAAACATTTTTCTTAAGATCTGCCAGGCCATTGGATATAGCCACTCGAAGGGCATATTGCATCGCGACTTAAAACCCGATAATGTCATCGTCGGAAAATTTGGAGAAGTTCTTCTTTTTGACTGGGGAATTGCCAAGTCGGTCGACGACAAGGAAAAAGAAGAGCATTGCGAAGATTTTTCCCATACAGAGCCCCTCACAAAACCCGGGAAAATCGCAGGAACCATCACCTATTTGGCTCCCGAACAGGCTTTTGGACATCCCTCCTCTTATCAAACCGATATCTATGCTCTGGGAGTCATGCTCTATCAGCTATTAACGCTCAGCTCTCCCTTTCGGAGGACAACCGTTGCCGACCTTCGAAAAAACGCACACAAGGAAAAACTCATCCCTCCCAAAGAGAGAGCTCCCGCTCGAGAAATCCCTCAGCAACTATCCGAAATTGCCCTCCGATGCCTCGCTTTTCGCAAAGAGAGCCGCTATCAAAAAGTCGAAGATCTCATGATGGATCTGAAAAAATACATTGAGGGGCAATCCTCTTGGGTCCTCATGACGCATCTGGAGGTCGCAAATGAAAAAGATTGGGGTGTTCATGAAAATATCTTGCTCGCCAAACATATTGCACTCACCCGATCCACCGAAATTGCCGAATGGGCCAGTCTGATGGTTTCAAAGGCCTCCTTTACGCCCAACATCAAAATCGAGGCGGAAATCGAAATCCAAGAGGAGAGCGAGGGAATCGGTTTTCTGTTAGGGATACCGGAAGAAGGACAAAGAAGAAGCCTGGAAGAGGGCTATTGCCTCTGGTGCGGACCTGAAAAAAACAAACACTCTTTTCTCTTGCGCTCACAGGTGCTCGTGAAAGAAATTCCGGAACTTTGTCTCTATCCAAAGGCAAAACATCTCGTTTCTATTGAGCGCATGGACAATCAGATCCAGATTTTCTTCGATGGCGCTTTGATCTCTTCTTACGCAAGCCTTCTTCCCTTAACGGGAACACACGTGGGCCTCTTATGCAAAGATACGGACTTCCTCCTCCATTCTTTGAAAATTTATTCTGCAAGCGGACCGCTCAAAGTGCATTGCTTGGCCATACCGGACGCCTTTTTCGTGAAAGGACATTTCGACATCGCCTGCAGCGAATATCGGCGCATTTCCCTCTCTTTTTCCGGACGGGCCGAAGCAAAAGACGCCACCTTTCGCGCAGGTCTTTGCCTTTTAGAGAGGGCAAAGCGCGCAAAAAGCAAAAGAAAACGCTCCTTTTTTTTCTCTCAAGCTCTCGATGAATTCGAGCATCTGCACGAAACCGCCGAAGCGCCTCTCAAATATTTAGGAGACTCCATGGTTTACGCCGCCATGAAGGATACGGACGAAGAGGCAAAATGTTTAGAGTTGGCCATTCGGAGATTCGAGAAGCATCCTCGCCTGGCGCTTCTTCAAGAACATCTCGCTTTTCGCTGCCATGAAAGCTCCCTTCAAGAAAGAAAAGCTGCCTATCGTTTGATCCTCATCGGCTTGCAGAACATCCCCCATTTTGCCGAATCCAGAGAAACGAAAAAACTTCTGCAAAGTTTGCAAAACCACTGGGAGGAGCTCTCCTTTTTTGATCCGCTCTCTTCCACAGAACTCTTTCAAAAAGAATCCTTGATCGTTCGCCTCTCTTTCCGCCTTGCGAAAAAAGAAACGCTCCTCGAACTCATCGAATCGCTGATGCTTTTTCAAGAAAAATCCTCCCTTTTAGAAGATGCTCTGTTTGGACTTGTCGAGCTTAAGGTTGTAAAAGAGGTGCACAACCTCATTCCCACTCTTTTCTCTCTTTTCCCAAAACATGACTGGTCCTACCTCTCCAAAATCGTCACATTCCACCTCTCCCCTCAAAGTTTCTCCCCGATCTCTCTGTTTACCAATAACTGGACGGAAAAAAAAGAGGCCAGACGGGCCTGCATTCATGTCATCGAGGAGCTCTTGATCCGCCAAAACGCAGATTCTTTATCCTTTTTGCTCCCCGCTCTATCTTCCTCAAATCTTTCCAAGCAAGATCATCCTCTCTTTGACTCCTTTCGCTTGATGTATCTTTTTCTTCAAAAGGATTGGGAAAGCGCGCGAGAAATTTTCCGCTCTTATCCGACAGAACTACTGAGCGAAGAGAGCTCCCCGTTGCATTTCCTCTATGGCATCTGGCTCTATCGCATCGAAGGGCCAAAGAGCGCCGAGGCGCACTTTTCCGCAGTGATGGACACTCCCTATCCGAGATCCTCCTCGCTCTTAAGCCATTTTCTTTTGAAAAAAATTTCCTTGAATACCTGGGGCAAAGAGGCGTTTTTCTGGGAAAAAAGAAAGCTCTTTTGCCAGCTTGCCCTCTTTTATCGATGCATCGAAGATACAAAGAAAGCGCTCCGCTTTCAAAAGCTCTCCCTCCAGCTTCCGAAAACCACCTTTTGACTTCCGCTGCTTTTTTTGCTATTTTTATAAGCGCTCTTTTTTAAAGAAAAAAAAACAATGAAAGAACAAACGAAAGCCTATATTCCTAAAGAAGTAGAAGAGAAGTGGTACTCTTTTTGGAAAAAAAGTGGATTTTTTCATGCCGATGAAAACTCTTCGAAAAAGAGTTTTTCCATCGTTATGCCGCCTCCGAACGTCACCGGCGTTCTCCATATGGGCCATGCATTGGACGATACCATTCAAGACATGCTCATCCGCTATAAAAGAATGAAGGGGGTTGAAACGCTTTGGATTCCGGGAACCGACCATGCGGGAATCTCCACGCAAACCGTTGTGGAAAAACATCTGTATGCAACGCAAGGCAAAAAACGCAGGGATTTTTCTCGAGAAGAGTTCCTCTCCCTTATCTGGAAATGGAAAGAAGAAAAACAGGGGCAGATCCTCTCTCAAATTCAAAAATTGGGGGCTTCCTGCGACTGGGATCGTCTTCGCTTCACGATGGATGAAAAAAGCAATAAAGCCGTTCGCACAATCTTCAAAAAACTCTTTGACGATGGGTTGATTTATCGCGGCGATTATCTCGTCAACTGGGACCCCGTCACTCAGACCGCCCTTTCCGATGATGAGGTAGAGCATGAAGAAAGAGAGTCGCATCTCTGGTATTTCCGCTACCCTCTCGCAAGCCAAAAAGAAACGATTGTCGTCGCCACGACACGGCCAGAAACCATGCTGGGCGACACGGCCGTCGCCGTCTCTCCCAAAGACCCGCGATACGCCTCTTTCATCGGCAAGGAAATCCTCCTTCCTCTTACGCAAAGGACCATTCCGATCATCGCCGATCCTGCGGTTGATCCGGAGTTTGGCTCCGGCGCCGTTAAAATCACTCCGGCCCATGATTTCAATGATTATGAAATGGGAATGCGCCACCATCTTCCCTTGATCAACGTCATGACTCCCGACGGCCGTATTAATGAAAACGGAAAAGAGTTTTCCGGCCTCACCCTTAGCGCAGCAAGAGTTGCTGTGGTCCAAAAAATGAAGGAGCTGCATCTTCTTGAAAAAATAGAGCCCTATAAGCTGCGCGTTGGCGTCTCCTATCGGTCCAAAGCAGTGATTGAGCCCTATCTTTCGAAACAATGGTTTGTCAAAATGACGGCTTTTAAGCAGACTCTGATCGATGCCGTCAAAAAGAAGGAGGTCACTCTCATTCCTTCCTATTGGGAAGAGACCTATTTTTATTGGATTGAAAACATCCGCGACTGGTGCATCTCTCGGCAGATCTGGTGGGGCCATCGCATTCCCATCTGGTATTCCAAAAAAGATCCTACAAAAATGATCTGCTATGATGGCGATGACCTTCCCAAAGAGGTAAAAAAAGATCCCTCCGGCTGGTCCCAAGAGGAAGATGTTCTGGACACCTGGTTTTCTTCCGCTCTTTGGCCCTTTAGCACTCTCGGCTGGCCCGACAAGACAAAAGAGATCAAACGATTTTATCCCACCTCGGTTCTCGTGACCGGGCATGACATTCTCTTTTTTTGGGTCGCCCGCATGATTTTAATGGGAGAATACGCGTTAAAAAAGGTTCCCTTCCACAAGGTTTTCATCCATGGGCTCATCTATGGAAAATCCTATTGGCGGCAAGATCCGGACGGCTCCGTCACCTATCTCAAATCCGAAGAAAAAAAACGTTATGATCAGGGAGAAACGCTCCCCTCCGATGTCTCTTATCGCTGGGAAAAAATGTCCAAATCGAAGGGCAATGTCATCGATCCGATCGAAGTCATTCAAGATTATGGGACCGATGCCATGCGTCTTGCGCTTGCGCGCAGTCTGACCCATTCCAGGCAAATCGATCTCGATTACAGGCGTTTTGAGGAGCACAAAAATTTTGCCAATAAAATTTGGAATGGCGCCAAGTTCGTTCTCATGAACCTCACGTCCTCCGAAAATCCCTCTCTGCCTCCCCTATCCAAAGAAGCCTTTGCCGAAGGACTCGATCCCTCTCTTTTTACTCTTGACGATCGCTGGATTCTCTCGCTTTTAAGCCGCATGATCCAAGAGATGAATCAATGTTTTGACGACTTTACCTTCGACCGTGCAACGCAGCTCGTTTACGATTTTTTCTGGAATGATTTCTGCTCCCATTATCTAGAGCTCGTAAAGCCCTTTCTTTTTGGCAAAATAGGATCTGCAGATGTACGCAAAAACAAGCAAAAGCTAACGCTTATTCTTCTATCCGATTATCTTCGCTCTCTTCATCCCATTGCCCCCTTCATTACGGAAGAGATTTTCTCTCTCATCAAAGAACATTTTTCCGCCGCTGTCGTTCATTCCAATGCCGACAAGCGTACGAAAAACACCATCCTTGCGCTCAACGCTCCATCGCTTATGATGGCGTCCTATCCCCGGATACTATCTAAAAAAGAAATCAATCCAAAGGCCGAAGAGTCATTTACTTTTCTCTTAAAAATTGTGTACGCCATTCGCAATATTCGCGCCGAGATGCAGATTCCCCTTGGAGACCGAAGCGACATCCTTCTTTTTGGCAAGACCAAAGATCCCGGTTTTGCCCTCATAGAAAAAGAGGAGCACCTCATTGCAGCTCTTGTCAAGATCAACAAGATACAGTTCACGCACGATTCGAGTGCCATTCCGGAAAATGGAGCCATTGCCCTCATCGATGAACTGAAAATCTATCTGCCCCTTTCGCAAGATCTTCTGAAAAAAGAAAAAGAGCGTCTTCTCAAAGAAAGAGAAAAGGTGCAAAAAGCGCTCACCGCTTCCTCTCAGAAATTAAGCTCCAAAGATTTTGTCGACAGGGCTCCTGCCGCCATTGTTCAGAAAGAAAAAGAGCAGTTCAAACTCCTCGAGGAAAAATACAACGAAATCCAAAAGAAGCTCTCTTCTTTCTAACCCAATCGAACAGGTTTTGGCCTAAAAATAGAAACGCCTTCTTCCGATGGAACTTCTTATCTCTGAGCAATCCCCAAAAGCTGCCGCGCCAAAAGTTTGCATCTCCCCTTCATATGATCATCGGAAAGATGCAATTTTCTATTGAGGGCCTCCATCTGAGATCGAACAAGTTTCCTGGAGTTTGGACTAATTTCACTCGCTGATGCTCGTAAAATCAGCTCAAGCCGGGTAGCCCAAAGGAACTTCCCCTTTAGCCTCCCACGGATTTGTGTACAGGGAAACCGCTTCTTTTGCTAAAAGACCCTTGACATTTTGATATCAACAATGATATCATATGAATATGAGCAAGTGGCAAAAGCTGATACAGAAGATCTTGGAGGGAAAAACACCTCCTACGAAGAAGCCGAAAGCGCCCTTTTTCAACTAGGATTTGAGTTACAAATTAGAGGCTCACATCACATATTTCGAAAAAAGGGCTATGCCAAGAACGTGTCGATTAAACGCCGCAGCCAACTGTTGCCCTATCAGATGAGGGACTTAAAGGAGGTATTGAGGGATCATGAATACTAAGAAGAAGTTAGGTTATTATCTCAATCTTGATTGGACATATACCATTGAAACGGAAACGTCTAATGGACATCGATATTTCATTATTAGAGTGAATGAACTTCCCGGCGTTTGCACTGATGCGGAAAGCGTCGAAAAAGGCATGCAACTTATCAAAGAAGCAATAGAGGGCGCTGTTGCATTATACCTTAAAAATGGAGAACCTGTTCCGGAGCCCATCAAAAAAGCAGACTTCAGGGGAAACATCGCATATCGCACAACAAGCGAGCGTCATTATAGTGTTGCAAAAATGGCAAAGGAAATGCACAAATCCATAAGCAAAACAATCGATGAACTTGTTGATATTGGCTTAGAAAAAGGGCATTTTGTTTCTTAAAATAGGCCTTTTTGAAGCAAAAAAACAATACCTGCCTTAAATTTGCCCTATAGAGGGCCCCCAGAGGCAGTTCTATAGCTTTAGACTATCTCTTGCCTGTCTATAGCTAAGATCCTCGAAGTTTTCGACATCTTTTTTCACCAAAAAACCCGCCACAACTGTGTTTATTCTATTTGCAAATGGTCCAATAGCTGAAAAAAGAATTCTGAAGACCAAATATCTAGCTTTTGAGGATCGGAAACAAAAGCTCGAACATCTGCTTTCGCACTCTCCCAATCAATGGAGCGAATTTTTTCATGCAACAACTCAATGAGTCGCTCTCGACTGAACGTTTCTTGTGATCCTAGATTCTTGGCTTGCTTCATACAAGCCTCTAAAGAAGAGATGCAAAGAGGGATGTTGTTATGAATATACCAGATTAAATCGTACCAATCTCTTCCTTTCACTCGTCCCTTCCATGCGCGATACAAAATAGCATGCATTTTCCCAGCAAAGAGATCGCTTTTATGTAGTGTCAAAACATAAAAAGGGACGGGATTTAAAACGAGCCTATTCTCAAATCGAAAATGGATCGGAGGATCGATATCGATTTCCAGTTTGATATGGATCTCTTCTCTAGGAGGAAGCTGTTTGGTCTTGGCCTCTTCTCCTAAAGCTATGTAGAGCTGAATGGTATTCATTTTCATGAAAGCAGAAACGATTCCCGTTTCAACACTTTTCATTTTTTGGGTAACTGTCGTTTGAAATCCAAAAGACAATAGCTCCTTTTTCATGCCTTCAAGAAAGGGGGTAAAATCAAAAGAAGGATCCGGTTTGATCAAAGAAAAGTCCAAATCCTCACTGAACCGATCCAGACCGTAAAGGACACGCAGTGCCGTACCTCCATAAAAAGCTGCTTTTTCAAAAAAGCCCTGTCTTTCTAAGCCTAAAAGAGCCGTTTGTTGCAGAACTTCTCTAACTTTTGTCTGCTCTCGTATTTTTGATCTTTCATACCGATCAAGCATGCCCTTGATATTGTCATTTGCCCGGCTCATAACAACCCCAAAACATTTACAAGATTAGCCACCGCTTTTGAGCGATAATTTTCTGCTATTTCCAACAAGTGGTTTTTATCCAAATTTTTTAGCTGCTCTTTGTCTATCCTTCGCGCTTCCACAAGATCGATCAAAAGATCTTTTTCGCTCAGTTTTTTACTTTTACGATGCACAAGGTCTGCAAGAGCCTTCTCTGGAGTTGCGATCAAAAATCTCCCAGCGCTGTTTTCCTTCTGATCGATTCCTATGGCATAACGCTGACGGCTCAAATAGGTGTAGTCAAATGTTCCAACAGGAGAAGAGACGGTTTGTGATTTACCTACCGATGCACTGGTAACTACATACACACCTTCCGGAATCATTTGATAGTAAGAAAGCGCCCATTCAAAACTGACATAAGAGGGCCCGTAAAGCAAATTTGCGACTTGTTCGTAAGGCACAGGTTGGTCTTTGATCTTCTCGGCAATCAAAAAGAACCCCTTTTTTAAGCGGATTAATTCTCCGTTTTTTACCATTCTCGAAATAAAATCATCGGGATTTGTATAGGCCTCAAGAAGTGGTTTGAGATTCTTGCTTTCTATGTAAGCTGTTGTAGCAAAATTTAATAAAGGATGCATCAAAAACACTTTTTCTTTTTAATTTTTATTTTACCAGAACCTCCAATATTTTTGGAGAATTAAGCAAAAATAGTGCAAATTATTTCCAAAACCTCCAATTTATTAGATATTGCAAATCAGTCATTTAAAAGCAGTTAGATTGTAAACAGTTACGATTTTTCTCAGATGACTTTAGATTGCCTATTCGGTAAAATGCCCTCTTGTATGAATAGACTTCCCTCGCCCAAAGAGCTCAAACAACTCTATCCTGTAGAAAAAAACGATGAGCTGTTTCTACAAGAGACAAGAGACAATATTCAAAGGATCCTTCGCGGGGAAAAAAAACAAAAACTCCTCATCGCTGGCCCTTGCTCCATCCATGATGAATCCTCTACCTTAGAATATGCAGATCGATTTTTAGCGCTCTCGGAAAAGGTAAAAAATTTCTTTTTCGTGCTTCGGTTTTTTATCGAAAAACCAAGAACATCTCTTGGATGGACAGGCTTTTTGAACGACCCAATGCTCGACGGATCTTGCCGGATAGATCGCGGCCTCATGCTTTCGCGCAAACTCTTAAAAGAGCTTGTGCAAAAAAAGATTCCTTGCGCAATGGAGTTTTTACACCCCTCTTTCGCACCCTATTTTACCGACCTGGTCTCTTGGGGCGTCATTGGATCGAGAACCAGCTCCTCGCAAATCCATCGGCAGCTCGCCTCTTCTCTGCCCTTTCCCGTCGGGTTCAAAAACAGCCACTTTGATGCGATCGACATCACCCTGCAAAGCATCCGTGCAGCAAGATCTTCCCATGTGTTTCCCTCGATCGATGAGGAGGGCAGAATTGTTTCTTGCCGCAGCAAAGGCAATCCCTTTGCCCATGTCGTTCTTCGAGGCAATCGAGAAGGCCCAAACCATGACGAAAAGAGCATTCATGACCTGCTAAAAAAGAGCGCATCTTTGGGATTTGCCCTTCCGATCATCGTCGATTGCTCCCATGCAAATTCTTCGAAAAACCTCGAGAGGCAAAAAGAATGTTTCCGACGTGTAGTTTTGCAAAAAAATGAAACGATTTTAGGCTATATGCTCGAAAGCCATCTTTTTTCCGGCAATCAGAGCCTATCTTCCGGCTCGGCGCAGTATGGCATTTCCGTGACCGATCCCTGCCTCGGCTGGGAGGAGACAAAAGATTTGATCCTCGCATGCGCACACTCTATCGCATAACAGGTTTTTCTTGGTTTTCCTTAGAGGACGGCGTCTCTTCTTCAGGAGCTAGCGTAATGAGCTCCGTCCAGAACTGGTGCTTCCACGTCTCAAAAAGAGAGCCGTCTTTTCTAAAGACCTGCACGCGATAGGTCAAAATTTTCTTCACGGGATCTTGGGTCGGATTGGGGAAGAAAAAGCTCACATATCCCCTTCGTCTGTCAATAGGAGCTTCGACCTTTTTCTCTTCGTGATTCCAAAAATGGACCGTGACGAGGATATGGTCCATTTCGCTAAGGAAAAGAGGGCGAGAGAAATCCCAATTCACAATGATTTTTTGGCCCACCGGGGGGTTCTGTCTTCTTGGATCGGGACTGCCGACAAAATAACTGGCCAGATCCTTTTCATCCACCCATTCTTGCTGTACATAGAGATGATTTTTATAACAGGAGGAAAAAAGCAGGGCCAAACAAAGCAAAAGAAGACTTTTCACGGAGTCGAATCCTATGCTACAATCACTTTCAAACGTTAGCATGCGATGGGTCTTAAGATCAAATTTTTATGGGAAAAAAGAAAGAAAAAAGCGTCGCTGTTGCCATCTTTTCTCAGGATCGGAAAAAAGTGCTCCTCATCAAGAGAAGAGATATTCCCGTCTGGGTGCTGCCGGGAGGCGGCATCGAAGAGAAAGAGACGCCCGAAGAGTCGGCCCTTCGAGAGCTTGAAGAGGAAACGGGATTCCAAGCAAACATCGTTCGGCTCGTTGGAGAATATTTGCCGATCAATCGTCTCTCTCGACACACCTATCTCTTTGAATGTTCGATCACGGGAGGACATGCCTGCATAGGAAAGGAGACGAAAGAGATTGCGTTTTATTCCATCGAACATCTTCCAAAACTCCTGCCGCCCCCCTATCAGGAATGGATTTTTGATGCGCATTTTCCCGCAACAGACAGCTTCAAAAAAGAGCTCAAAAGCATCAATTACAAAACATTTTTCAAAAATTTGGCCCTTCACCCGCTTCTTGTTTTGCGGTTTGTCTTAAACCGATGCCATATGCACATCAACGATTAAGAAATATCCGTCAAAAGCGCCTGCAGATCAAATTCGTGCTGAATCTCTTCTTCGAGTATGTCCAAAATCATCTGATAGGTAATGGGATCCTTGTCCTTGACCTTTTTCAAAAGCTCATTATAAGTGACAATCGCACACTGCTCGCCCTTAATGTTCTGCTGCAAGATCTTTTTTACATCGGACGAGAGCGGGGCCTCATAGCCGCAATTGGTTTTTTTGTACCAATCTTCGGGCTTGAGAATCGGCTTTCCCTGCAGCTTGACGATCCTCTCTGCGATCTTAGTCGCGTGCTTGAGCTCTTCCTTGGCATGTTCTTCCAATTCAGCAGCAACCAAACGACTTTCGGCTCCTTGCACCACTTTTGCACCAATCCAATATTGATAATAGGCCAGCCACTCATCAGCCAGAGCTGCATTCAAAAGCTCCACGAGCTTCTTCACGTCCATGTCAACAATCTCTACTCCTAAGCTCTTCATAAAAAACACCCCTTTTTTCAAATTTCTATTTTATCGAAACGAAGCAACGAACTCAAGATCTGTTGTCTCTCTTACAATTTTTGGACCTTAAAAAAAACAAAAAATCGAAGAAGATTTTTTTTTCTTCTTAAACCAGAAGATGATAAGATAGGTCTTTCCCAAACAGGTAAAATTTTTTCTAGATATAAATCCACAAATCCAATATCTAGTATCTTAAAAGAGAATTGGGATACTAGATGTTGTGCCATCCCTCTTATATAAGGACCTGCAGATCCTTGCATAAAAGAGACTCTGCAGGCCAGTGATAACATAAAAAATCGAGGAGTCTTTCTATGAAAAATAAGCCAAAAGCCGCTCACAAAAAAAATCATGCCTCCCAAGGTTCAGAATTGAAACAGATCCGCAAGCGCACAGGAGAAATCCTGCCCTTTGATGCCCACAAGATCACGCTTGCGATCGCAAAAGCCGGAAAAGAAGCGGGAGAGCTGGATGAAAAAGTCGCAAAGACTCTCACAATCAAAGCACTACAACTAATAGAGAAAATATCAGCCGAAAACATTCCCACTGTGGAAGAAGTTCAGGATTGCGTCGAAGAAACCCTTTTGAACTCTGCCTACAAAAAAACGGCCAAGGCCTACATCATCTATCGAGAGCAGCATGCGAAGATTCGAGAAATTGCCTCCCAGGCAGGAGTCGACCTCATTGATCAATACCTCAACAAACTCGACTGGCAGGTCAAAGAAAACAGCAACATGTCCTACTCTCTGCAAGGGCTGCACAACTATGTGGCCTCGGAAACAAGCAAGCTTTATTGGCTCAACAAAATCTATCCCTCCCCTATCAAAAAAGCCCATATCGAAGGCGCCTTTCACATTCATGATTTAGGGGTTCTTTCCTCCTATTGCGTCGGCTGGGACTTAAAAGATCTTTTGTCGGTCGGCTTCCAGGGAGTTTCAGGAAAAATACAGAGCAAACCGCCCAAGCATTTGCGCAGCGCTCTTGGCCAAATCGTCAACTTTTTCTACACCCTTCAAGGAGAAGCTGCGGGAGCACAGGCCTTTTCCAATTTCGACACGCTTCTCGCCCCCTTCATTCGCTATGATAAACTGAACTATGAGCAGGTCAAACAGGCCATGCAAGAGTTCCTCTTCAATATCAACATTCCCACGCGCGTTGGCTTTCAAACGCCGTTCACCAACATCACGATGGACCTAAAACCCTCTTCCCTCTATGCACAAACTCCCGTCATCATCGGCGGCGAGATGCAAAAAGAAACCTATGGAGAGTTTCAAGCAGAAATGAACCTCCTCAACCAGGCCTTTTTAGAAGTCATGATGGAGGGAGATGCCAAGGGGCGCGTCTTCACCTTCCCCATTCCCACCTACAACATTACAAAAGATTTTGATTGGGAAAATCCAGAGCGCGATCTTCTCTGGAAAGTCACGGGAAAATATGGCATTCCCTATTTTGCGAATTTCGTAAACTCTGATATGAAGCCGGAAGATACGCGCTCGATGTGCTGCAGGCTCCGGCTCGATCTCTCCCAGCTCTCCATGCGGGGCGGCGGACTTTTTGGCTCCAATCCCCTCACGGGCTCTATCGGCGTTGTGACCATCAATCTTCCCAGGATCGGATATCTCTCCAGCAATAAAGAGGAGTTCTTCTCTCGCCTGGGCGATCTTGCAGACATTGCCAAACAAAGTCTCGAGATCAAACGAAAAGTTCTCGAACAGCTCACGGAAACGAGCCTCTATCCTTACTCAAAATTCTATTTGCGCGCAGTGAAAGAACGCTCGGGCTGCTACTGGAAAAACCATTTTTCCACCATCGGCCTTGTCGGCATGAACGAAGCCTGTTTAAATCTTCTTAAAACATCCATTGCCACAGAAGAGGGCAAGGCGTTTGCCGTTGAAGTTCTCGACTTCTTGAGAAACAAGCTCGCCGATTTTCAAAAAGAGACGGAAAACTATTACAACTTGGAAGCAACTCCGGCAGAAGGAACGAGCTTTCGCTTGGCGCTCATCGACAAAAAACGCTATCCCGATATCCTCGTGGCCAACGAATCCATGGTCAAAAATGGCGCCGAGCCCTTCTATACCAACTCCACCAACCTTCCCGTCAATCATACCGACGATCTGTTCGAAGCGCTCAACCACCAAGACGATCTGCAAAAACGCTACACGGGAGGCACCGTTCTTCATGCCTATCTCAACGAGCGCATCGATAACGTGTCTGTGGTCAAAAATCTCATTCGAAAAGTCTTCGAAAGCAAATCGCTTCCCTACCTATCTCTGACTCCCACATTCAGCGTTTGCAGCTCTCATGGCTATCTGAACGGAGAACAGCATTCTTGCCCGCACTGCGGCACCAAATGCGAGATCTATTCGCGAGTGGTCGGCTATTTGCGTCCCGTAGAACAATGGAATGCAGGCAAGCAATCGGAATTTGCCATCAAGAAAAACTATAGCATCCCACACAGTGGCCTTTTGCCACAAAACCCTGAATAATATGATGAGAATCGGAGCCATTCAGCGTCTTTCATTGATTGACTATCCTGGGAAAATCGCAGCCGTGCTTTTTTCCCAGGGCTGCCCCTTCTCTTGCCCCTTTTGCCACAATCCCCATCTCGTCGACTCGAAGCAGTTCACAAAACCCATCTCCTTGAACGAAGTGAAAAGCTTTCTTTGTTCTAGAAGAAATGAGATTGAAGCGATCGTTTTTTCGGGAGGAGAGCCAACGATCCACCTAACTCTTCCTCTCTTGATCCAAGAGGTCAAAGAAATGGGCTTTCTCACCAAATTAGATACGGCAGGGACAAATCCTGAAATGATCGAATCGCTCTTAAAAAACGATCTTCTCGATTACATTGCCATGGACATCAAAGGTCCGCTTGCCCGCTATGCAGAAATAACAAGAACAGCCTTTCCCTCCGATCACATCGAAAAAAGCATACGGCTGATTGTAGAGTCGCACATCCCTTATGAATTTCGCTCCACTATCCTTCCATCGCTTCATCAAAAAGAGGATATTCTTGCCATGGCACAAATGATATCCCATGCCCGTCTCTATGTGCTCCAAACATTTCGTAATCATGCCACACTCTCTTCCCACTTGAAAAACGCGGCAAGTTTTTCTGAAGAAGATCTGCTCTTGCTTCAAAAGATGATCTCTCCCTTTGTCCAAGAATGCTACATTCGATAAAGATAGATCCTCGTTCTTCCAAGATCTTTTGCCTCAATCATTCGGATGGGAGTCCATCCGCGAAAAGCAAAGGTATGGCTCAAAACATAAGATCCCTTCGGAAGTTCGGCCGTCAGCTTTTCTTTGAGCTTTTCCATAGCCTTTGGAAAAAGATAGCAAGTCACAAGGCCCGCTTTTGCGAAAGATATCTCAAAAAAATCTTTTCTTTGGATGGACAAGTTCTCTCTTTGCGCCGCTTTTTTCCAAAGAAGAGACCAAAGATAGGGAACATATGAGAGCTCATAGGCAAAAACTCGGCTCGATGAAAATTTTTTAGAAAGAAAGATGGCCAGATGGCCAAAGCCGCTTCCCAACTCAAAAATTGTCCCCTCGAATGAAGGGGGCAAAAAAGAGAGCAGCTCTTTTCGCACGCTTCCGGATGTCGGCATGGGGGATATCCCCACCCGCAAAGTGGTCCAAATAATGGAAAGAGCAGATATCCACAAGACAAGTAGGAAGAAAAAGCAAACCATTGTGTTAAAAATTGTTTTGATCCTTTCCCTTTTTTGAAGGGGCTCTTTCCTTTAAAAAATAGAGGCTCTTTGAGATAATATCCGCAAAAACACAAATTTTTCTATGAATAAAAAGATCGCGGAGGTTTCTGCGCCCGCGGGATCATTTGCCTCTCTGCAAGCTGCCATTCAGGCAAGGGCCGATAGCATTTATTTCGGCGTCCACCCCTTGAACATGAGAGCGGGCGCTACGGATTCTTTTACCTTAAATGACATCGCAAAAATCGCCACGATCTGCCAAAGGGAAGGAATCAAAACCTATCTGGTGCTCAACACCATTCTCTACGATGAAGACCTCCGTCTGATGCAGCAAATTTGCAAAAAGGCCAAAGAATCCGACATCTCTGCAATCATCGCCTCGGATATGGCAGCCGTCAGTTATGCAAGATCGCTCGACCTCTCTGTCCACGCATCCACCCAGCTCAACGTCAGCAATAGAGAATCCCTTCGTTTTTTCGCACAGTTTGTCGATGCATGTATTCTGGCAAGAGAGCTCACGCTTTCTCAGATCGCTTCGATCTGCCACACGATCGAAAAGGAAAAGATTTGCGGCCCCTCCGGAAAACTTTTACAAATCGAGCTCTTTGCTCATGGCGCTCTTTGCGTGGCAATTGCCGGCAAATGTTATATGAGCCTTGCGCAGTACAACACCTCCGCCAATCGGGGCGACTGTTTGCAAGCCTGCCGGCGCAAATATCGCATAGCAGACGAGGATACGGGACAAGAGCTTCTCATCGATAACCAATACGTTCTGTCTCCCAAAGATCTCTCGACCATCGACATTGTAGACAAAATCATCCAAGCAGGCGTTTCGATCCTTAAGATCGAGGGAAGAGGAAGAAGCGCCGAGTATGTCTTCACGGTCGTCAAAACCTACAAAGAAGCTCTCCAAAGCGTCCAAGAGAAAACATTCGGAGAAGAAAAGCGCCTCCTCTGGAAAGAAGAGCTCAAAAAAGTCTACCATCGGGGTTTTTGGGAAAACGGCTATTATCTTGGCCATCAACTCGGCGCATGGAGCGCCTCTGCCGGCTCGCAATCGACGGAAAAAAAGATTTTTGTCGGGACCGTCGATCACTACTTTGGAAAATCAAAAATTGCCGAAGCTCTGATCGAGCGGGATTCGTTAAAAGAAAACGACACCATTCTCATCATGGGGAATACCACCGGAGCTCTCAGGGCTTCCATTGCAAGCCTCTACTTTCACTCGCCCAAAGAAGAACAAAAGGTGCGCGTCACCTTTCCCCTCGCAACAAAGGTAAGGAAAAATGACCAGATCTATCTTTTGCAAAAGCGATAAAAAAGCCATTCGAAAAAAGATCGACCTTTTGGACGGCAAGATCATCGCGCTTCTGGAAAAACGCTTTTTTCTTGTTTGCCATCTCAAAGATCTCAAGAAAAAGATGACGGACAGGGAAAGAGAAAATGAGATCCTTGCAACAATCAATTGCCCGTTCATTCAAGAAGTCTATCGCACGATCTTCACATGCTCCAAAAAAATGCTCAAGAAAATGAGGGGTTAAAAAATCTAAGATGGATCCTTATTTTCGCAGCTATAATTCCTATTTGCAAGAGCTTTTCAAAACGCGGGTATATAAGATCTCTATCGACGGCGGCTTTTCTTGTCCCAATCGCGACGGGACAAAGGCGGTCGGCGGCTGCATCTATTGCGATGAAAAGGGCTCTTCTTCCCGCACGCACTCTTGCGGCGACTCGATTCGAGAGCAGGTGGTGAAAAATATTCAGGTGCGCAAATCCCGCTACAAAGCAGAAAAATTCATAGCCTACTTTCAATCCTTCTCGAACACCTACGCGCCAGCCACGATGTTAAAAAAACTCTATGATGAGGCCATCTTTTCTTCTCCCGATATCATCGGTCTTTCCATCTCGACCAGGTCCGACTGCATCGATGAAGAAAAACTCGAGCTAATTGCGAGCTATGAAAAACATCTGCCCTACCTGCAAATCGAATATGGCCTGCAATCCATCCACAACCGCACATTACATCGCATCAACCGC
Source organism: uncultured bacterium (assembly GCA_963716985.1). Classification (GTDB taxonomy): domain Bacteria; phylum Chlamydiota; class Chlamydiia; order Chlamydiales; family SM23-39; genus JAJZPH01. The sequence goes on from OY970323.1 coordinate 1,545,924, forward strand.
CAAGAACAGTTCGAGGACTTTCTCTCAGCTCTCTCTTTAACAAGGAAATTCCCCATCCACCTATGCGTGCATGTCATTTTGGGCCTTCCGGGAGAAACGAAAGAAGATATGATGCAAACGGCCGAAATGCTTGCAACACTTGCAATCGAGGGGGTAAAGATTCACACGCTCGTTGCCATGGAAAAAACGCCTCTTGCAAAGCAGTATCAAGAGGGTCAATGGCAGCCCCTTGGCTTTGAAGAACACATTGCTCTGCTTGCCGACTTTCTGGAAAGACTCCCTGCGCATACCATTATCCACCGCCTCTCCGGCAATGGCCATCCACAACATCTCGTAGCTCCTCTCTGGATGAAAGAGAGAAAAAAAGAGATTCTTCCTTGTCTTACAAAAGAATTTTGTAAAAGAGATACTCGACAGGGATCCCGATCCCCCCCCAGGGAAATTGCATGATAAAGTTCTCGAAAAAACGCTTCATGGAGAAACGTGATGTTTTGCCGATTCCTTCAAAAAATTGGTCTTACTCCTAGTTAGGCCTAGTACCAGGAGAACTATATCTACGCTGCGGCTTTCCACCCTTTTGGGGTATCTTTGAAAAGTATCGTATTAGAGTTCAATTGATCTTCCAAATTGGCAATTTTCTTAAGAATTTCTGAGATTTTACCATGTTGATTAACGGTTTTTTCAGCGTAGAGCAACCTCACCAAAGACTCAGAAGATTTGGGTATATTGGTTTTACCATTTTCCCATCTCCGAATAGCTTGCTCGCTAACTCCCAACAAAGAAGCTAAGATATTCTGAGACATCAACATTTCATGCCTAAGAAATCGTAGTTCATCTCCAGACAGATCCTTCTTCAAAGAAACAAGATGCATTCCTATAGCGCGATGCAAGCCGTCAAGATCGTGGATAGAAACCGCCTCCCCTCTATCGGTTTTGATAATCTTATAACCATTAGCGAGGTAGATATTATCCAGTCCACATTCTTTATACTGGTAAAAACTGTGGTCCATATTCATTCCTCCTATATTACGGTGATGACTTCTAAGTAATCCTTTTTAACGACCACAACTACCTGCACCGATCTCCCTGCAGTATAACGTGATAGTTTAATTCTCCAATCACCATATTGGTCAAGACTCGGGCCGTCTATACCTTTTCCCGACCTTAACACATCAAAAACTTGACGCATCGTCACTTTTCTTTCTCTCATACGCTGCTGATTATGAGGGAAATCGAAAAAGACTCTACTCGAATCCTTTGCCATCTCATGCACCACCCTAACAAACTCCTCCAACGATTGAGGAAGCTCTTTTGGGGTTGGAAAAGAAAACGCTTCACTCATCACAATACCTATATTTTAACACAGAAAAAACAACCTGTCAATCTGATAGGTATAAATCCTGCCAAATCTTTAATTTACCAGGCAAGATGATAATCGTATTGATTATCAAAACGATAGGATGTTATCAACGCAATAAACTTGCTATTAATTAGATACAATCTGACTCTACGTGCTCTCCTTTCGGGGCAACAATGATTTGTGCATGAATTTAGCGTTTAGTTTACTCTTCGGGGTTCTCTTTCGATCTCCTCCAAAATTGCGCGACCTTCTATAGAGTGTTTATAAAGAATTACTTGTCAACGGGCTTCAAAAATTTTCTTGCAATTTCCCTATGATTCCCCCAATCCGCTCTTAAGTAAAAACATAAAATTAATTTAAACACTAAATAATATTAAACAAAATCTAGCCTGTTTCTTATTTTCCGTTGCCCAAAATCCAATTCTGCTGCTAATATTTCTATTAAAATTTTTGAAAACAAAAGGCTTATGACATCCTCCATTTCCTTTTTTTCTCCCCATCATCTTTCCTCCCTCTGGCATTTTTCCAGCGCCAAAGAAACGAGAAAGAAGGAGCTCGAGGAGCTTACAAAAAAAGTGGCGCATGACTGCTTCACTGAACTGAGCATAGCTCTTGCCATTTGCGGTTTTTCCTGTCTTTTTGTCACATCCCTCTCCGCTATCGCAACCCTCTTGATTGCGACAACCTGCGTTGTGAGTTTCAACGCTCTTTTTCGCTTCGTTAAACTGCGCGCAACACTCAAGCTCGATAAAGAAGAGCGAATAGGCGCGCAAAAAACCATCTATCGAATGATGGGATGGAATTTTGCCTTTCTGGATTCGGGGACAAGAGACATTTTGACCCATGAATTCGGCCATGCTTTTTTCAGCTCTCTCTTCTACAAAAACAGATCGCTAAGCGTTTCTCTTTTTCCTTTTATGGGAGGAGTGACGAACTACTTCCCCGAAGCCTTAACGTTTGTCGGAAGCCTCGTTGGAGAAAACGCAGCAGAGCTCATTGTCTCTGCTGCAGGCCCCCTCACAACGCTCTTCTTTTCGCTCCTTACATTGACCATCGCCCACTTCGTAAAAGAAAGCCATCCACAGCTCAATCAATATTTAAACGCCTGCACTCTCTTGAGCCTAACGCAACAGATTTTTTATGCGCTTTCCGCTCTTGGGACACCCCTTGAAGAATTGAGTCATGATTTTGTCTATCTATGGGCCATGGGCGGCATCCACCCCCTAGCTGCCTGTCTTTTTATCTGCCTTGTGCCTTTGATCATAAAAATTATTGTCAGCCAAATCGCGCGGGAAGAGCAAACAGCTCCCTCTCTGAAGGAAAGAGCGCATCTCTTTTCTACTACCGGCACACTACTCAGAGCTGGTAGAGGAGTAGATCTCTCTACTCCCCCCCATTGAGAACCCGGCGTGCCCAATTAAGGCAACGGGCTCCTGATACCATCCTTCACTTGACTCGATGGTTAAAACATTTTATGCACTATCTGGGCTTTCGGTAGAGGATGCGCTCTCATGAACAGCACAAACTTTTCCCACGTAAAGCTCTTTCGCTGACTACGCCTGTTCAGCCATTTGTACATGATCTTGGTTGCCTCGCATAGAAACTGTTTTACCTGCATTATGTTGTGAGAGACTCCGTAATATTGAACGTGCCCTCTCAGTTTCGCAATAAAGGTTTTCCATATTTCCTTGAGTAGCCTTTTATCCTTTTCCTGCCTGATCCATTCTTTGACTTTTTTTGAGTTTGGTTCGCATGGTTTTGGCTCTCGTTTTCAGTTTGGGTACTACCCATCCCGATCGAGACTTACTCCAGTAAAACGTGAATCCCAGAAAATCAAAAGTCTCTTGTTTTACGCCTCTAGCTGCTGCTCTTTTATCAAAAGCGATCAGCTTCGTTTTCTCTTCGTTGAGTTGAAGTTTAAACTTTTCGAGCCGTTTCCCAAGAGTTTGTCGGATTCTTTGCGCATCTGCTTCTAATTCACAGCATATTACCGGTCGAGTAGCGCAGGGGAATCTCACCCCCACGCTCTCACGGAACCGTACGGGAGCCTCTCGGCTCATACGGCTCTTATTATTCAGCCGCTGGGAGTACACCCAGTTGCCAGTGAGCAAACAGTTTGGGTTCTCGTTTTGCGATTTTACCCATCCAGTGTATTGCTCTCCGACTATGGCCTCTCAGTTTCTTGTATTTCCTCGTCGCCCACCTTGCTAGTGTACGGTTTACCCTTCTGAACGTTGGATACAACTCCGATTTATAGTATTTACCATAGTGGTTAATCCAACCTCTCATGATTGGATTGAACATCCTCGATAAATCTCCGAGTGTTTTGTCACTGCGCAGATGCATCCGCCAACTTCTCATCGTGCCCGCCATCTTCTTCTTCGCTTTATTACTCACTGCCGGACTGAAATTGACGAAGTACTTTCCATAACGATTTTTCGATCGTCTGGCTCTAAAAGTATACCCTAGAAAATCGAACTTTTCATTTGGGTATCTCTTTCTTCTATCGTCATCCTTGCAATAGACGATTTTCGTCTTCTCAGGATGTAATTCCAGTTTGCATTCCGCTAAGCGTTCTGCGATGGCGATCTTTATTTTGTTAGCTTCTGCCTCTGTTTTGCAATGTACCACTCCATCATCCGCATATCTTTCAAATGGATTTTGTGGATAATTCCTTTTCATCCATACGTCGAATGCATAGTGGAGAAAAAGGTTCGCCAATAGCGGGCTTATCACACCCCCTTGCGGCGTTCCTTTATCTCGGCCTATAAGCGCTCCTTCCGCATTTTGAGCTGGTGCTTTTAACCACCGCTCTATGTACATCAGGATCCACTTACTATCGGTGTGTTTCTTCACAGCTTTCATCACGAGTTCGTGATCCAAATTGTCAAAGAACCCCTTGATATCCAGATCAATAACATAGTTGTATCTCCAGCACCTTTCTCGTGCTTTCCCTACCGCTTCTATTGCTGATTTTCCGGGTCTATATCCAAAGGCTGAATTAGATAAGAATGAGTATCAGCTGGGAAAAAAAGTAAGCAACGGGCTGATAAGACTGGTAAATATTGCTTATCGCAAGAGTGATGAAAAGTGGAATTATACGATCATTCCACGCCACATATGAGTCGCGGACGAATTTTTTTTCGAAAAATGGGCAAAGAGAATACTAAAATATACGCGATGTGCGAGTTTTTCAAAGCAAAAAATCACACGTAAAAAAATAATTGAAAAATGACAAGTCCTTACTGCACACTGTTTTGCGACAAAACAACAACAGGAGTTCAGGACATGTCGATTGATGATTTTATCATAACCACCTTTTGTTTGATAGATGATGAGATGAAGAAGGTTCTTGCAGACGAGAAATTTCGTCAAAGAGGTCCCTCGCCTAGATTGAAAGACAGCGAGGTTATTACGATGGAGGTCGTTGGAGAATTTTTTGGAATGGACCGTGACAAAACCATTTGGGAATATTTCAAAAGGCACTGGTTGCATTTCTTTCCAAATATTCCTGCACGTTCGAATTTTGTCAGGCAAGCGGCCAACCTTCATGTAGTAAAGCGATTGTTACAAGAGAGTTTAGCAACTGACCTACATGCTCTTTCTGATTCATTGCACATAATAGACGGGCTTCCTATTCCAGTTTGCAAATTTGCCAGAGCTCACTTTAGCAAAAATTTCAAGGGCGACGCTGCATATGGATATTGTGCTACAAAAAAAGAGCACTTTTATGGTTTTCGAGGCCATGTTGTCATCAGTTCAATAGGGGTGGTGACAGCAGCTACATTCGCCAAGGCAAACATTGATGAGCGCGATGTGTGTCCTGAGATTGTGGAAAAAATCGGAGGGCTTTTGTTGGGAGACAAAGGTTTTATACGACCTGGATTGAAAGAGTTGCTCAAAAAACAAGGGTTGTACTTGCAAACTTCGCTGAGAGAAAATATGAAAGATGAAAGACCGAAGAAATTTTTGAAATGGCTGGTAGGGACTCGGCGACTGGTTGAAACAGTTATAGGGCAGCTCAATGATAGATTTCGGATTGAAAAAGTATGGGCGCGAGATTTATGGCATCAATTTTCAAGATTTTGGAGAAAATTACTGGCGCATACTGTCGGCATTAAACTTAATGTAAACGCAGGGAACGAGCCTTTACAGTTTGACCAGTTGCTTTGTTCTTAAAAGCATAGGCGATTTTTCGCTTTATAAACTCGCACATCGCGTAAAATATTTATTTATAAATCAAGGGGTTGTGCGACTTAAAATTTGGTTCTTCCTTAACTGTCGCAATTGCTCTGCTGCTTCTATAACTGTTGCTTTAATGGGCTTTGTAGGGTATTTTTTCATGACGCGTCTCCTTATGATTGCGTTTGTTGATAGCTAGCAATTTTAAAGGCGCGTCATTTTTTTAGCTTCATGAATCCCCGTTATTTCCTGTGGCGTAGGGCAAAGCCATTGAGGAGCTTACCCACAACCATTATTTCAACTAAGAAGAACGGCGATCTAAATTAAAGTGAACTAATATCCCCGATATAATCAGCACAGCAATCATTAGAAAAATCGAACAATTCGTGACCATTGGAAGACCTACTACTACGTTTTTTACTGTATACAACAACACTAAAGACGTAAAAGCAGCTCCTGCAACATAGGACATCGTTCGAAATATTTTTTCGGCGAGATCTTTCACACGCCTACTAAAAGAATCTGAGCCAAATCCCAAAAAAGATTTTAAAGAAGGAATAGTAGTTGTGGATTTATGCGAAAAAACTCCAAATACACTCATAAAATCTCCTATAATAGAATTTAATCTGAAAACATGCTTGACAAACTTTTATACAACAAATATGTCCCACATAAAAAACAACCAACAGAACTAATGAATGCCATTGGTTCGCATATATTTCTTAGATCTGTCAGTTTACAAGCAGATGCACTATAGAAAAATCCCAAAGAAATAGCAAAAAGCGCCACACCACCAAATAATTTGGCAGTATGATTTTGAGGTGGAGATGGTGCCTCTTTTGCAAAAAAATAATTATAAGCGCCCACTAAGCTTGAACCAATCCCCACTACAACCTGATACCTATCTACAAAATCATTTATCGTTTTAAATGCCGTCCATGCAACCCTGAAAGCAGTTTTCAATGCATCGAAGATTGTTGCAACGACTATTTCCGTGGGATGCGTTAAAGCTCCTAAACTATTTAACGACACAACCATATGCCCTCGCTTTTTTTAGAATTAGGAAAACTTTTAAAGAGTTTATCTTTAATTAAAAATTTATCTCCACAAATTTTTGTAACTTCTCAAAAAGATCTTGTAACTAGCTAAGGACCAGATGGTAAAACTCGAGATTTTTGATCAATAAGATCTTTCAGGCGAGGAATTCCCTTTGCATTTAAAAGCCTATCTTTCAAATAGTCACAAAAACTTACACCTAATTTCATGCAGGTTTTCTTGAGACTGGCAAAGGCGTCTCTTGCTTTGCGGCCAGCTTCACTCCGTGTGCTACCTGAGATTTTTCTTCGCTTCGCATATTCACGGATATCCCTTTCGCAGTCATTGTTGTGCAGAGGAATGAACGGATACTGAAGAATAAGCAAGAGCCCTTCTCTTCTTGATCGAGTATTTGCAAGGAGTGAATTTAGAGCCGCACTTCTATATGCTTTGCCAAAAATTTGATCGAATTTTTCTGATAGCTTTTTCTGCAGAAGAAGGGTCGGATTTTTCTTATATTTTTTCAGTGCTTCATAGAAATCCCAAATATCCGCACGAACTATTTCGATCTCTGTTTTCTCAGCATCTGACAGAGGAATTAGTTTTCGATAAAGGCGTTCTTCATGGACCCAGCAGAGTCCATTTAGCAAGATGGCAAATTGTCTAGCAGCATCACTTATCGTAATTATTAACCCGACAGGCAAATAAGAGACTCAAGCAGCGTACTTAACCGCTGAAGCTCGAAACAAATTTCGGATCGTCTCTGGTTCTTTTTGCAGCTTGGCGAGAGTCGAATGCAAATGCCCCGATAGTTCCTTCTGATTTCTTGACATCTTTTTCCGATGAGTTCTCCCCTTCACCGTGTTGTTCAGATACTCATCTGGGTTATATTCAGGAGCGTAGGGAGGAAGAAAAAACAACTCGATTTCATCTTTATGCTTGTTTACCCAGGACTGAACTTTCTTTCCATGATGCACCTTCAGGTTGTCTAGGATCAAAAATATCTTTCTGTCTTGGCCTTTGATCAGTCTTCGTAAAAATTTCAGAAAAATTGCAATGTTCATGCCCCCTTCGTAAACCATGAATCGAAGATCTCCTCGATTTGTTACGGTTGAGATCATGCTCACTGAAAATCGTTTTCCTTTCTGATTGAGAACAGGAGTTTTTCCCTTCGGCGCATAACTCTTGCCTACCTGGCAAGTGGAACATACTCTGGCTTCATCCCCCCATTGTATTTCAGCGTTTTCCACTTTTGCGCGAGAGGAAATGGACGGATATTCTTCGTTGAGCCATTTCTCTATTCGTTGTGGCTGTCGCTCATAGAAGCGCCCTAAGGGTTTTTGAGCCGTATCGCCCCATGCGCGCAAGTAAGCACCGACCGTGGATTTAGCTAATTTGATCCCAAAGCAATGTTGAATGAGATGCTGCACAGACTGCCGAGTCCAAAGTACGAACGACATTTTGAGTTGTTCGGGACATTTATCCGTGATGAATCTTTGAATGATTTTGCAGTGAAGAGCCGATAATTTCGCCTGATCTCCGGAGCGCCGGCCTCGACGCTTTTTTTTAAGCCCCGATTCTCCCTTTGTGCGATAAGCAGTTATCCATCGATAAACCGAAGTTCTTAGCACTCCCAGAGCCTGAGCTGCTTCTTTCACAGGCTTACGATCTACAACGACCATTTTGATGGCACGTCTGCGAAGAGCTTCCTGTGTGTCTTGACCTAATTTTCTCCTATCGCCTAATTGCATGAAGAATTGCTAACACACTCTTCAATTTTTGTCTCTTATTTGTTTAGCGGGTTAATAATATGCGCTTGTGGCGCACCATGCAATTTTCCCTGCACACTACCGGCTTAAAAAGCGCGAAAGTTTCTTATTTTGCAAACTTGCCAAAATCCTGTGCAACTTTTATAAGGGTTAAAAAGAGGCAACCGATGCACCATACGATTCCCACCCTTTTTCAGACAGGAACCCTTCCTTCTTTCCTCCAATGTCTTTACGAGGGGGATACGGAACTTCAAGTATTGCTCTCTCATGGAGATTTTGGAATTGGAACCTATAATTGTCTTGACGGAGAGCTCATTTTGCTAGATGGGCAGTTTTATCAGACAAATGAAAACGGAAGGGTGACAAAACCCTCCTTGCAAATGAAAACTCCTTTCAGCAACGTTCTTTTCTTCCAAAAAATAAAGGAACTTCCCCTGCAACAGATCTCATCTGTTCAAAATTTAGAAAAGGAGCTGTCTCTCCATCTAAAAACAAAAAATTATATCCACGCATTTCGCATCGACGGCAAGTTTCAGGAGGTCAAAATCCGAAGTGTTCTCAAGCAAAAGGCTCCCTTCCGTCCTTTTCAAAGTCAGCCCCATGCAGTTTCCGAAACGAGTTTGCAAGAAGCGCGGGGAACCATTTTAGGCCTCCGATTTCCCTCCTATCTGCGCTCTTTAAACGTCGAGGGATACCATTTTCATTTCATCGATGAGAAAAAAGAATACGGCGGCCATCTTTGTGCCGCAAAAATTGTCAAAGCTGCCGCGCACATCTGTCCGATTGAGAATTTTCAACTCCACCTTCCCGACACGAAAGAATTTCAAAAAATGAATTTACCTTGACATTTGATTGCGTTTAAGAAAGATTGAAAAATAAAAATTTGTCATGAAAAAAGCCCTTTTTTTGGTTTTTCTTTTATCCTGCTCTTTTTTATCGCAGCTGCTTCCATCCACTTCTTTGATCTACGAAGAAAGCATAGGGGAGCAAAAACTCAAAACCACCTATCACATCTCCGAAAAAGATGGCAAGCGCATCATCGAAAGCGACGATGCAAAAGAGAGCTATTCCATGACATTCTCGACAAACTATCAGATCGAGAAAATGGTCTATTCCTCCAAAGAAAATGACAATCAATATCAAATCTCCTTGCAAAACTCCGTCGTCTTTTTTGAAGGAAAAGTCGATGGAAAACAAAGAGCGAAAAGCTTCCCCCTGACCAATAGACCGTGGATGCAAAATTTTATCTTTGGACTCCTCCCATTTGCAGCATCCAACCAAACCTCCTACTCGTTTTTTATCATTAACACAAAAGATCTTCTGGCCTATCAAATGCGCGCAAAAAAAATGGAAATGGCAACGATCACCGTCCAAAATCAACCCTACAAAGCGCAGAGGATCGAAATTCGCCTTGCCGGATTTAAGGGGCTTTTCTGGAAAGCAGAGCTCTGGTTTGATACGGAAACACATCAAATGATCCTCTATCAGACAAACGAAGGGCCCAACACTCCGATGACCACGCTCGAATTTGTCTCAAAACATCCTTCTTTATAACTCTCTTTGGTGCTATGTTTATTTTTATTTAACGAGCTTGCTCGATGAAGATCCTGATACTCAAAGAAAAAGACTTCCCCCAAGAAAAAAGAATTGCCATCACACCTGAAAATGGTAAAAAGCTCAAAGATCTCGGAGCGGATCTTTTGATCCAGCAAGGACTCGGCGAGCATCTCAACATTTCCGATGAACAATTTGTCAAAGCCGGATCCACCATTTTTTCCGACCCAATACCCGCTCTTGCTTCGGCCGACATTCTCCTCGGCGTACAAAAACCTGCCCTAGACACACTCTCCCGATTAAAGAAAGATGCTCTTGTGATCTCATTTCTCGACCCCTATCAAGAAAAAGATCTCGTCCAAGAATTGCTCTCGCGCGGTCTTTCGTCGATTAGTCTGGAGCTCATGCCCAGAACAACTCTTGCCCAAAAAATGGATGCGTTAAGCTCGCAGGCCAACCTTGCCGGCTACGTTGCGGTCATCACCGCAGCCTCCCTGCTTCCCAAGATTTTCCCCATGATGACAACTCCCGCAGGAAGTCTTTCTCCCGCCACCGTTTTCATTATCGGAGCGGGCGTGGCGGGACTGCAGGCCATTGCCACTGCCAGACGCCTCGGTGCTCGCGTAGAGGCCTTCGACACTCGTTCGATTGTGGAAGAACAGGTCAAATCATTAGGTGCGAAATTCATCAAAATCGATTTGGGAGAAACGCAAGCTACAAAAGAGGGCTACGCAAAGCCATTGACGGAAGAGCAGCTCCAAAAACAGAGAGCTGCAATGGAAAACGCCTGTGCAAGTGCCGACGTTGTCATCACAACCGCCCAGACATTTGGGAAAAAAGCGCCTCTGCTCTTGACGCGTAAAAATCTAGAATCGATGAAACCTGGCTCCATTCTCATCGATCTTGCCATTGACAGCGGCGGAAACATCGAGGGATCAAAACCCAATGAAATCGTCGAGCTTCATGGAGTCAAGATTCTCGGGCTTAGCAACCCTGCCAGCAGAGTCGCTCTTCACGCCTCGCAAATGCTCTCTTCCAATCTCGTCCACCTCTTGAATCATTTCTGGGATAAGCAAGAGAAAAAGTTCCGGCTCAATCTCGAAGATGAAATATTAAAAGGATGCCTATTGACCCACCAAAAGCAGATCATCAACGAAACCATCAAAAAACTTTATTCTGCATAAGAGTTCTTTAACAAAGCGGCTCTTGCAAATTGGGCCAATCGCCTCTTTGTTTGATAAAGGAGATTTTCATGAACACGTTAGACGCAATTTATACTCGCAGAAGCATTCGTAAACTTTCCAATGAAAAAATTGCTCCCGAAATCGTAAATGAGCTACTCAAAGCCGCCATGAGCGCTCCTTCAGCGCATAATGAGCAGCCCTGGCAATTCATCCTGATTGACGACCCAAAACTTCTTGTCGCAATTCCCAAATTTCATCCCCATTGCGCCATGGCCCCCTCTGCCTCTTTGGGCATTTTAATCGCAGGAGACTTAAGAGTTCAAAAAGCCGATGGTCTTTGGCCGCAGAGCTGCTCTGCCGCGACCCAAAACCTTCTTCTCGCTGCCCATGAAAAAGGTCTTGGGGCCGTATGGACGGGGGTCTATCCCAACGAAGAGAGGATAAAAGGCTTTCAAAAGCTCTTATCTCTTCCCAAAGAGGTCATTCCTTTCTCTTTCGTTCCCGTTGGACATGCCTTGGAGAAACCCCCTCTGCAAAATCGATTTCTCAAAGAGCGGATCCACCATAATCAATGGTAGATTATTAAATCACTATGAACTGAAGCTCATAGAATTAAGAAAAATGACTGAAAGTCAAGAACTAAAGTCTTGGACTGAAAATCCAGAGATTTGACTAACGATATGAGACATTAAATCTACGTCTTGAGCTTCCCCCTCTTTGAAGCGAAAGACTATCGCCCAATTACCGTTAACATGAAGTAACCAATTACATTACATCATGTCAACAAATGCTGCATGTGACTGACTCCCCGAGAACTGACGATAAACGACAGCCCTCTTCTTCTAATCTTCTTTTTTGGGCATCTTTCCCTCCAAAGGCATAGGAGGAAGAGAGAGATCCATCTTGAAAGACTACGCGATGGCAAGGAATTTGGGAAGGCTCGGGATTCCGATGCAGAGCAAAACCTACAATGCGCGCAGAGGTCTTTGCTTTTTTTGCAATATCCCCATAGGTGGCAACGCTTCCTTTGGGAATCTTCTTCACCTCTTCATAAATACGATCAAAAACCTTTCCCATAAGAACTCCTATTCAGAAAATTTAATTTCCTTTCTCCAAGGAAATGAAAAAACAAAGCAAAGAGCTGCAACCAAAATGATCGTAGGCCCCGAAGGAAGATTGGCGTAAAAGGAGAGAACAAGCCCGAAAAGTGAAAAGATAGAGCCAAAAAGACAGGAGGTGAAAATCATCTTGGCAATCGATCCTGCCCTATGCCGCGCGATCGCGGCCGGAAGAGTGAGTAGAGCAATGACGAGGATCAGGCCAACGACCTGAATCAGCAAAACAACGATCAAAGCGATCATGCAAAGAAGAAATAGGTAAAAAAACGTCGTGGGAACGCCCCGAACATAGGCAAATTCCATATCAAAGGAGAGCGCAACGAACTCCTTGTAGAAAAGAGCGACGAAAAAACCAATTGCCGCCGTCAATATCCCCATAAAAATCAACGATTGGGTAGGGATCATAAGAACATTGCCAAAAAGATAGCTCATCAAATCGCTATACCCCGATGTTTTTGAAAGGAAAAGAATACCGACTGCCATGCCGATCGCCCAAAGGGCATTGATCATCACATCTTCATAGTGCTTGATTTTGAGGCTGACAAACCCCAGCGCCAAAGCGACGAAGAGCGCGGAAGCAACTGCGCCCACTAAGGGACTTGCATGAAGGAAAAAGGCGATCCCCATTCCTCCTAAAATTGCATGGGCGATCCCTCCGGCAATAGAACTCATCTGCCGAACCACAACAAAGGGCCCCACAATCCCGCAGGCAATGCTTGCGATCATTGCGCCGATCAGGGCATTCATGAGAAATTCATGGGTAAAAAGAAGGGCGATAAAGTTCATTTTTTTTCTCTCGTATGGTGATGGATCAACTGCACGGGCATTTGATAGAGCTCTTCAATTCTTTCCTGCGATAAAGGTGCCGTTTGATGACAGATCAGCTTTCGATAAATACAGGCAACTCTTGTGATGTAGTGAGAGATGAAGCCGATATCGTGGGAGACGATCAAAATAGTGTACTGTTGGTTCATTTCCTTTAATAAATCGAAAAGATTTTCTTCTGCCAGAGGGTCTGTACTACTGGACGGCTCGTCCAAAAGAAGGATCTCCGGGCTCGAAGCGAGCGCCCTTGCAATCATCACTCGTTGCAGCTCTCCTCCGGAAAGAGTCCCAATTGCCCTTTTTCCCAAATGGGGGATCTGCAATTTTTGCAAAAGCTCTTTTGCAATTTCTCGGTCTTTTCTCGTGTAATTTCCCATCCATCTCGTTTTTCCGAGACGCCCCATCAAAACCGTCTCTTCGACCGAAATGGGAAAGGTGCGGGAAAAGGTCTTGAATTGAGGAACGTATCCAATTTTTACGCGCCCCTCTTTTGGAGGCAGGCCCAATACCTTTATGGAGCCGCTATTGGGAGTGAGCAGCCCTAAAATCAATTTAAGAAGAGTGCTTTTCCCTCCCCCATTAGGTCCAATGATCCCGAGAAAATCCCCCTTTTCGACACACAGGGAAACATCCTCCAGGACAGGACAGCCCTCTTCATAAGAAAAGTTCACATTTGTACATTCAATGACCGGTGCTTGCATTCGACATAGCCCTTTGTATTTTCGTTGCAACTTTTCGCATATTGGAAAAATAATCCTCTTCCAAAGGATCAATTTCTTCTACTCTTCCTTGAAAAGCCAGCGCTACAGCGTCGGCGCTCTTGCGGCTCACTCCTTTTTGAATGAATATGACTTGGATGTGTTCTTTTTTGGCAGATTCGATGATCGAGGCCAGATCTTGCAGCGAGGGCTCTTTGCCCTCTCTTTCCAAGGCTACCTCTTCGATCCCATAATCCTTGGCAAAATAGTCCCAGGCAGGGTGAACGACATAAAATTTCTCCCCTCTAAGCGGCGCAAGCCGGGACGCGATTTCCCGATCGAGTATCTCAAGATCCCGAATGAGACTCTCATAGCCGGATCGGTAGAGCCGCTCATTTGCAGGATCGATTTTACCAATATTTTCTACCATAACTCTTGCAATTTTTTTGGCAAGACTAGGAGATGTCCAGATATGAAGATCTCTCCCTTCTTCTCCCGGAAAAAGCTCCTTTTGAAGATCGACAAGTGTGATTTTTCGGCTCAAGTGCTGCACTTTTTCTATCCATCTTTTTTCAAAGGGAAAGTCGGTAGAAAAATAGAGCTTTGCTTGCATCAAAAGAATCATTTCTTGGGGAGAAATTTCATAGGTTTCATGATTCTGCCCCGCATGGACAAGCGCGCTAACCGAAATTTTTCCCTGAACAATGCGCTCGGCAAAACATTTTAAGGGCGCAACGCTTACCATAATCTGCGAAAGCGGCTCTTTTTTTGGCGTATAGAGATAAAAAAGGGCCATGAGAGCTAAGAGAAAAGCAAGCGTGATTGTAAAAAAAGCCTTCATTCAGGAAAAATCGAGTTATCGTTGATTAAGATTATCTACAAGAGGAGATTTTCACAAAAGGAAAGTCTGAAGCGATCCGTTCCTAGCTTCTTGCTTTTGGCATCGATTTTCCTATTTGCATAAATAACAAAAGTTGACGCATGCTTTTCATTCGGGGGCCCTATGATCGAAGTTGAAAAAAAGTTTTTTATCGAAGAAAAGGAGCTTCTTCTTTTGCAACAGATGGCAACGTTTGTGAAAAAAAAATCTTTTACCGATATCTATTTTGACACGAGCGACTACCGCCTTACCTTAAAAAATATGTGGCTGCGAAAAAGAGATGATCTGTTCGAGTTAAAAATCGGCCTTAAGGAAAAAAGAGATTTCATCGACCAGTATCTCGAAATCGACAAAGAAGAAGAGATTGCAAAGAGACTCTCTCTTCCCCTCGCATCCGGCTTAGAAAAAGCTCTTAAAGAGGATGGTTTTTTCCCTTTCTGCACCTTTTCCACCACGCGAACAACCTATCGTCTGAAAGATCTCACGCTTGATTTCGATATTGCAAACTTCGGCGACATGACCTACCGCGTGATGGAGTGCGAGCTTATCGTCCCTCATGCAGACGACATTCCCTTGGCAGAGCAAAAAATCCACCACTTTTTACAAGAGCATCAAATCATAAGTGCAAAGCCCGCCCTTGGCAAAATTTCCGTCTACCTTGCGCATAAAAGAAAAGACCACTACCAAGCACTTGTCGATGCGGGGGTCCTTCATGAATAAGGAAACGCCCCCCTGCCTCTGCGCTGTCGGAATCGTCATCTTTCACAATCAGTGTCTTTTCCTCGAGCGAAAAAAACCACCTCTTCTTTGGTGCCCTCCTTGCGGAAAAATGGAAGGAAAGGAATCGCCTCTCGCATGCGTCAAGCGCGAGGTCAAAGAAGAAACCGCTCTTGAAGTCGACCCTCTTCTTTGCATCCATGTATGGCGTGGGGTAGTTTTGGGCAATGACGTGCTCAGCTTTTCCTATGTTTGCAGAGCTTCTTCTTCAAAGGTCACACTTTCCGAGGAGCATTCCGCCTACCAATGGATCGACATTTCCAAACTCTCTTCCTACTCGCTTCCCACCGATTTTGATCTTTCCCTCTGGCCGCTTTGGATCGAATCGGCGCTTTTTTTTCAAAAAAACAGGGACCGGCTGGAAAAAAAGAGCCATTCATAATACATTTTGTGCAGATTCCTCTCAAAAAAATTTGAATATTTGTTATCATGCATTCTAAAATGGTGGAAAACTTTATGATCGCTGCCCAAATCAAGATTCCTTTCTTTGAACCTTTAAAAAAGAGTCTATTTTTCTCGGTTCTGCAAATTTTTGGAGCCTCTCTATTGCTGGCTCTTTTTTCTCAAATTTGCATTCCACTCGGGTTTAGTCCCATACCGATTACTGGGCAGACATTTGGAATAATGCTGATCGGCGCTACTATGGGAAGCCGCAAAGCTTTTTTTAGCGTTATTGCTTATCTTATTGAAGGAACCTTGGGATGCCCTTTTTTTGCAGGCGGAAGTTCTGGACTCATCTGTCTTCTTGGCCCATCAGGAGGATATTGGTTGGGATTTATTTTTCAGGCCTATTTCGTAGGAAGATTCACCGAAAGGCAAATTTCATTTCAAGGAATAAAAATTTTGTCTATCCTTTTACTCTCCTCCTCTCTTCAATTAGGCCTGGGAGTATTATGGCTTTCATTCTTTGTCGGTTTTGGCACAGCCGTAATCATCGGCCTTTTACCATTTCTCTTAGGCGATATTATGAAATCGATCGTTCTAACGCTCTATTTGAAAAAGCACTATCGATAAAAAAGGCTATTTATTAAAAATTTTTTATGAAAAAAATTCTCATTTACGCCGGATCGGGAGTAAACCCTGTTTGCATAAAGACGCTTTTATGGGCTTTGAAGCTTGAAAAACTCGATTCTTTTTACTCTCTCTCTTTGGTCGATCATAACAATTTTCTCGGAACCCAATGGCAAAAAGAGACCCATTTGGTCATTTTTCCTGGTGGAAGAGACATCCCCTATCATGACGCATTAAAGGGCGCTGCTAATCGCCAACTTTCTGAGTTCGTTTATCAAGGCGGGAACTTTCTCGGCATCTGTGCAGGTGGTTATTATGGATGTGCATCGATTGAATTCGAGAAAGGAGGCCCCTTAGAAATTGTACAAGATAGAGAGTTGCAATTCTTTCCTGGCATCGCCCGCGGACCTGCCTACGGTCTTGGGAAATTTCGATATCAAAGTGAAAAAGGTTCGCAAATTGCGCAGTTAACTCTTTTTCCATCACCCTCTAGCTTAAGTTGCCCCTCTTCCGCCTATTACAATGGCGGATGTTCTTTTGTGAAAGCTGAACAGTATGAGAACGTTTCCATTCTTGCGCAGTATGCAAATATCAAAGGCAACCCAGCTGCGATCGTAAAGTGTTGTGTTGGAAAAGGGATTGCAATCCTTTGCGGAGTTCATCCCGAATATAGCGCTTTTTATTCCGATGCGAAAAATCGCTTCAAAACAAATTTCTTTTTAGCCATGCAAAAAATAGAAAATCAGAGAAGAGCTCTTTTTCAAACAATTTTAAAACTTTTAAGCTTGCCAAACGGTTCTAAAGAGACTCATTAGGAGTTTCTTATCAAGCGAGGCGGGTGCCATTGGGAACTTTTCTCTCGGGAGAGGCAAGGACAACGCTATCGCCGAGGATAAATCCGCAAACGAGCACCTCTGAGACAAAAGGGCCGATCCTCTTTGGCGGGAAGTTGACAACGCAAATCACCTGCTTTCCCACAAGATCTTCCTTTCGGTAGAGTTTTGTGATTTGAGCGCTTGAGCTCTTGACGCCCATTTTCTCTCCCAAATCCACCTGGAGCCGATAGGCGCTTTTTTTTGCCTCGGGAAACTCTTCTGCCGACACAATCGTTCCTGAAAGAAGGACCACCTTTTCAAAATCACTCCAATGGATCTCATCCATTTGCAAACCCTCCTGAAAAAACATCTGACGAGCGAATAAATTTTGCCCCTTTCCTTTTCATATCATTCAATGCCCACTCTTCCTCTTTCTCCCCAGGATAGACGGCGGCTATTGCATCTTGAATGACAAAAACCGAAAAGCCCAAAGAGAGCGCATCGAGGACCGAAGAATGGACGCAATATTCCGTTGTAAGTCCCGCAAAATAGAGTGCAAAAAGATCTTTTTTCAGAAGATACTCAAAAAGATGCGTCGTCTCCCCACCTTCATCAAAAAAAACGCTGTAGCTATCAAATTCCAGATCCCGTCCCTTATAAACAGTAAGTTCGATCTTTTTTGTGTCCAAATAGGCGCTCACTTCCGCCCCTTTGCTAAACTCTACGCAATGAACCGGCCAAAGCCTCTGTTTCCTGCCATGCACCAGGATCGTCTCACCCGCACTCTTTCCATGACGGCTAGCAAAGCTTATGTGATTGCTCGGATGCCAGTCTTGGGAGGCAATGACATGATCGAAAAAAGGAATCAAGGAATTGATGACGGGGATCAGCTCATCGCCCCCTTTGATTTTTAAAGAGCCGTTTGAAAGAAAATCATTTTGCATGTCAACGATGATGAGTGTTTTGTCCACAAAAAACTCTTCCGCTTTTCTTTAAAAAAACCAAGACTAATCGAAGGCAATGAAATTGCCTACATTTTTTCTTGATGAATCGGAAAAATTTCTCGCGGCTTGTCAAAAAAACCATCTGAATAAAAAATTTCTTGGGTTGGAATTGCGAAAACCATAGACTCCGATTTTTAGGGTTTTTTTAAGAAAAATTTGCTCATGGACGTTAAGAAAAAAGCGCTCAGTTTTATCATACTCCTTGGCATCGTCAGCTGCTTTGCAGACATTGCCTATGAAGGAGCGAGGAGCATTGTAGGCCCCTATCTCTCTCTTTTGGGCGCCACCGGCGCCATTGTCGGCACCGTCGTGGGGTTGGGAGAATTCATCGGGTATAGCCTTCGGGTAGTTTTTGGGTATTGGAGCGACCGGACACAAAAATATTGGATCATTACCTTCCTTGGCTATGCGATCAATCTCATCGCCGTTCCTCTATTTGCCTTTGCAGGGAGTTGGCAGACGGCCTCATTTTTGATCATCCTGGAAAGACTCGGCAAAGCCATCCGCTCACCCGCACGAGATGCCATGCTCTCTTATGCTACGAAAGAAGTGGGGCGCGGATGGGGATTTGCTCTCCATAATGCCATGGATCGGGTCGGTGCAATTGTAGGACCCTTGGTCATTTCTCTGTTTTTTCTTTTCAAGCAGAGCTATTTTTACGCATTTCTATCTCTTGCCCTTCCCGCCTTCATTGCACTTCTTGTTCTGGGGTTGACTCGTTTCTTCTATCCGAAACCTCAAGAAATGGAAAGCAGCATCTCTTTGGAAGCCAAAGGGCTGACCCGCGTTTATTGGATCTATATTTTTTCTGTCGGGCTTGTCGCTACGGGATATGCGGATTTTGCCTTCATCGCCTTTCACTTCGGAAAAACCTCTCTCTTATCTCCGCTCATGATTCCTCTTTTTTACGCAATTGCCACCGGAGCTGACGGAATGACAACGCTCTTCATCGGACGCATCTTTGACGTGAAGGGAATTTCGGTAAGTTCTCAAAAACGTCTGGGAAAAACTAAAAACTTGCCGGCGATGCCTGTGATTTTTGTTCAATAAGATCTTTCATCCGGGGAATTTTTTTTGCATTTACAAGCCTGTCTTTCAAATAGTCACAAAAACTGATGCCTAATTTCATGCAGGTTTTCTTGAGACTTGCAAAAGTGTCTCTGGCTTTGCGGCCAGCTTCGCTTCGTGTGCCTCCAGAGATCTTTCTCCGCTTTGCATATTCACGGATATCTCTTTCGCAGTCATTGTTATGAAGAGGAATAAATGGATACTTAAGGACGAGCAAGAGCCCGTCTTTTCTTGACCGGGTATTCGCAAGAAGTGAATTTATGGCTGCACTTTTGTATGCTTTGCCGAAAATCTGATCGAATCGATCTTCAAGAGTTTTCTGCAGGACAAGAGTCGGTTTTTTCTTGTATTCTTTCAGCGCTTCATAAAAATCCCAAATATCTGAACGAACCATTTCAAGCTCTATTTTTTCAACATCTGATAGAGGAATCAGTTTTCGATAATGACGTTCTTCATGGACCCAACAAAGCCCATTTAGAAAAATTGCAAACTGTCTTGCAGCATCACTTATCGTAATCAGAAATGGGTTGACTCCTTTTTCCAAAGCCCCGCCTAAAAGAGCCGCTTCAGTAGCAATTCTACGATCTTTTTCAGATTCGATTTTTTGTTTTTTAAGAAAATTTTCCCAAAAAGCGCTTTCTTGAAATTGTTTACCTTTATGCTTCTCCAGAGCTGCGAGAGATTTTTCTCCAATCCCATGCTCGAAAGCATAATTTATGGCCTCTTCCGTTAGAGCATACAATTCTTCCTTGCCCTGCAAGATTTTTAAAAAATTGATTCGACTTTTAGAACCTGTGCTTTCAAAGTAGGTAAACAAAGGACTGCCGATGGCTGTGCAGTATCCGTTCTTCCCATCGTGTCTTGCACCCGTATCATCTGCATTAAGAAATTTACTGAAAACCAGGCCGGCTTTGAGAATCTCTTCTTTTTCTTGGTGAAAGCTTTCTTTGTTCTGAATCAGAATATTGCTGAGTTGCGCCGGGGAAATGTCGATTCCCATTTCATAAAGCTGTTCTAACAAAAGAGGCTCTGTCACATGGCATTGATGATATTGCGAAAGGCAATAAGCAATCAGTTCCGCCCCAAAATGACCTTGTTGATATTCCGGGGGAAGTTCTCCACGAATACGTGACCCGTCAGGACTCAAATAGACCGCAAGGCGAAATTGTATTTCAAGAGACTCTATGCGGAGATCTTGAACGTTGTAGGTATCATAGCCCTTAAAAATCGATCCGGCAGGAATATTGTTGGGCAAAACTGTCTTTTGCTCTTTTTTTCTTTGTCTGCGAGAAGAAGAACGATGAATATCAGAGTTTTTGGGAGGCGGCTTATTTTTTGCATCATCAGCTGTTCTTGAAGGGGATAATTTTGGCCGTGGTTTTTGACCTTTAAGTTTTGCAATTTCATCTTTGAGATGAGCGTTTTCTTCCGTCAATTCCTGAATGATCCTAAGGCAAACCTGAAGCAATTCGACCAACTTGTTGATGGTTGGATCTAGAACAAGATTCTCGGGAATTTCAGGAATTTGCAGTTTCATTCCTGAAATCATATATGGAAATAGCCTTAAAGACAAAATAAAAATTTAAGTTTACTTGAGGCGTTATGCTTTACCAAGGGTTTTTGAGAACTTACGAATTTCGGTACTGATCCTCATCACCTTTATTTCCTCTCTTTTTGCGCCTCTCGTCTTTTTGGCAGGTTTTTGGGGAGCTTTGATCGGCATCATTCTCTGGGGCATCGGAATCGGATCCCAAGAAACGGTCATGAAAGCGCTTGTTGCTATTTTTGTCGCCCCGAACAAAAGAGCTTCCGCCTATGGTCTTTTGAATTTCGTCTTCGGGTCCCTCTGGTTTATAGGAAGCGCTTTAATGGGTATTCTCTATGATTACTCTCCCCTCTATGTCGTCCTCTTTTCCCTCTTCACGCAGCTAGCGTCTCTTCCCCTTCTTTTCTGGGTCAAAAGACAAAAAATGTAAACCTTCTTTCTTTCGCAATCATTCTCCCAATAAAACGACCTATGTCTTGACGGAAATACCAGTTCCTTTTATTAGGAAATCAGAATCTTTAGGAGATGTTATGCAACGTTTTTCCCTTTTCTTGATCGCCCTGCTTTTATGGCTGGGAAATCCTCTTTTTTCTTGTACCACTATTCTGGTCACGAGGGAAGCGACTGCCGATGGCTCTTGCTTTGTCACCCATTCTGACGATAACGAATTGCAAGATGAACGCATTATCTATGTTCCTGCCCAAGATTACCCCGAAGGGTCCAAAAGAGAGCTCTATCCTTATCTGGAAAATTATCCCCGTTATGTAGGCAAAAGCAGAGGGCCGAATTACGAAAACCCCTCCTTCCCTCCAACGGAATCTCTCGGATCGATCGACCAGGTTCCCCACACTTATGCCTATTTTGACGCTGGCTACGGGATCATGAATGAACACCAGCTTTCCATCGGCGAAAGTACCTGCGTTGCAAAATTTTCTTTCGACCCGGAAAAGGGCAAGCGCATCATCGACATCGCAGAAATGTCGCGCATTGCTCTCGAGCGCTGCACCAATGCAAAAGATGCGGTCCTGCTCATTGGCCCTCTTGCCGAAAAATATGGTTATTATGGCTGGGGAGAATGCCTCTTGATTGCGGATAAGACGGAAGGATGGGTCTTTGAAATCTGCTCGACTCCGAGCGGAACCGGTGCGATCTGGGTTGCAAAAAAGGTTCCTGACGGGGAGGTTTTTGTGAGCGCAAATGAGTTTCGCATCCGAGAAATCGATCCGAAAGATCCGAACATCCTCTACTCTTCCAACCTTTTTCAAGCCATTCAAGAAGCAGGCTGGTGGAGTCCTGATAGCAAAAAATCCTTGGATTGGCTAAAAGCGGTCAGCCCCGGAGAATATAATCATCCCTACTACTCTCTTCGACGCATTTGGCGCGTACAAACCCTCCTCAATCCTTCTCTTCACCTAAGTCCTTGGGTCGAAGACGGATTTACCAAAGACTACCCTTTTTCCATAAAACCCGCTCACAAACTCTCCCTGCAAGAGGTGATCCGCCTTCATCGAGACTACTATGAAGGTACAGAATTTGATCTGAGAAAGGGCCTTGCGTCCGG
Organism: uncultured bacterium; assembly: GCA_963716985.1. Taxonomy (GTDB): domain Bacteria; phylum Chlamydiota; class Chlamydiia; order Chlamydiales; family SM23-39; genus JAJZPH01. Next base: position 1,568,311 of record OY970323.1, read on the forward strand.
ACCTTTTGGCTCTCCCTATCGCTGGATGGGAAAAGAAGATCACTATCATGAATTTGGCGTTTTAAAGGAAAATCCTATGGCTGAATCTACGTTGAAAAAAGAGGGTGCTTGGGAAAGACCTATTTCCGTCTACTATATTGGCTATTCCTGGGTGTGCCAAATCCGTCCCTGGCTTCCGGATGCAGTCGGCGGCATTGCCTGGATCAGCTTGGATCAGCCGGCCACAAGCTATTACACGCCTTTTTACGCAGGAATTCAAAACCTTCCCGATTGCTACCAGAAAGGAAGCCCCTATTCTCTCAAGAGAGAGTCGGCTTGGTGGGCAGCCAATGTTGTCTCTAACTGGGCAGATGTCAAATTTTCTTATATCTATAAAGACATCCAGGCAAAGCAAAAAGAAGTGGAAAGAAAAATCTTTACCGCCATTGCCGCCGTTGATAAAAAAGCCATGGCCCTCTATCAGAAAGATCCCAAAGCCGCGCGAGAATATCTGACCGGCTATTGCAATACAACCGCCAGCGAGATGAGCAAGACCTGGTGGTCTTTTGCCGATTTTCTTGTCGAAAAATATATCGATGGCTACGTCAATAAACCCAACATACGAGACCGGGTGGGCTATCCAAAAGAATGGGAAAAAGCGGTTGGCTACGGGAAGGGCCCCATTTCTTACCAAAAAAATATGCAATAAGAAAAAGGCTGAAAAAGTGCCCGCTCTCAAGTTCATGTGCACCTCGTAGCGCACGTTGCAATCGCTATAGAGCAAAAATCTCTTCTTTTTTCGATCCTTTTTTCCATAATCTCGACTTTGTACATTTTTCGATCTGATAGCCCAAAGTCATTTGCTTCAATCTGTAAAATAAAAAGTTGATAGAGAGTGCCGCTTCGCGCATACTATTTGGTTCAGTAAAACAAAATGGTAGGCTCTCATGGACTCTCTATCGTCAAACATTTTAGCAGTACTCATCCCTTTTTCAGTACTTTTTTCAAATCCTTCTTGGAAAAAAGCTCTGACCTTATTACTTGGCACGCTTTTATGCACTGGCAAGAGAACCGTGTGCGCGGCTCTGCGCGCAATGGGTCTTGAGCATCAGGCGGGTTTTTCAAAGTACCATCACCTTTTAAACCGGGCGGAATGGTCGTCACTCAAGGCAGCGAAAATCCTATTCTTTATGTTGCTTATCTTTGTCTCCGATCAGCATCCTTTGGTTCTGCTCATTGACGAGACATTGGAGCGCAGGCGTGGCAAGAAGATAAAAGCAAAGGGCTATTATCGAGATGCGGTTCGATCGTCACAGTCTCGAGTGGTCAAAGCCATGGGTTTGAAGTGGCAGGTTATGGCGCTCTCTGTGAAATTGCCGTTTATGTCGAGAGCACTTGCATTGCCTTTTTTGAGTGCACTGGAGCCTTCTAAAAAATGTGATGAAGCGAAGAAACGTCGGCACAAAACCTCATTAAAATGGGCGAGTCAGATGATCTTACAGGTGCGTCGATGGGTAGGTAAGGCGCGATCACTAATTCTTGTTGGCGATGGAGGATATGCTGCGGGACAGTTGGCTCTGAACTGTATCTGTTCTGGGGTGACTCTTGTTTCGCGACTGAAAATGAATGCAGCCCTGTTCGATTTCCCGGCCGAAAAGCGTCCCGGTCAAAGGGGACGTACAGCACAGAAGGGCGTCAAATTGAAAAATTTTAAAGAGATGCTATCTCTGAAGGGATTGCCCTGGAAAGAAATGGAAGTAGTCGGTTACGGCGGAGAGAAACGGGTAGCTCGCGTGCTGTCTAACACATGTATGTGGGGAGCCGATGGAGTGACTCCTATTCCCATCCGATGGACTTTGGTGGTGGATCCTACAGGAAAACTTGATCCTCTACCTCTTATGAGCACAGATCCACTCATGACGGCAGAACGTATGATAGAATTATTTATCGATCGCTGGGGACTTGAGGTCACATTCGAGGAAACACGTGAACATCTTGGCGTAGAGACCCAGCGGCAATGGTCGGATCGAGCAATAGCCCGATCGACTCCCATACTGATGGGGCTATATAGTTGTGTATGCCTAATGGCAAATCGATTGGGACAGGTAAAGTTGCTGAAAGTAGAGGCAACTGCTTGGCACCAAAAAGAGCACGTCACATTTTCCGATATGTTGAGGGCCGTGCGCATGGTAATATGGAGGGATAATTTAATTTCCGGGAAGGCTAAAATCACCCCTTCCGTGGAAAATATTACTCCGGAAATGGTGGATTGGATGGATGATATAGTAAGGCGAGTGCTTCAGGCGGCCTGAGCTAAGCCGCTAAAAGTTGCAAAGTCGAGATAATGTTTTTTTATAAAATAATATTTCTAATTATTTATCCAAAAATCCATTTTTTTTCTCAAAAATCTGTAAATCACATATCTTTTATGCCCTATTCATGGTATAACAAAACCCTCTTACAACCAAAACCGATAGAACTATGCATTTTAAAGATTTAATTTCTCATCCGAAAATTCTTCAAGCCATTGAAGATGCAGGACATACACTACCTACGCCCATTCAGAAAGAGGTCATTTTAAAGGTTGCCGAAGGACGGGATATCCGCGCATCTTCTGAAACCGGATCCGGCAAAACCGCGGCCTTTATCCTTCCCGCTTTAGAAAAGCTTGCCAACCACTCTCCTCTGCCGGGAAAGGGCCCAAGGGTTTTGATTTTAGTTCCCACGCGCGAGCTTGCCTTGCAAGTCTCTGCCGAGGCAAAAAAGTATGGAAAGCATCTTCCAAAGATCACTACCATCTGCATTTATGGAGGAACTCCCTATCCAAGACAGCTGCAAGAACTTTCTCGCCCTTATGACATTCTCGTCGCAACTCCAGGACGCCTTCTGGACCATATAGAAAGAGGCCGCATACGTTTTTCAAGAACGGAGCTTTTCATACTGGATGAAGCAGACCGCATGCTCGATATGGGCTTCATCGAACCCGTTGAAGAAATCGCCGCCCTTCTTCCTCAAAAGCACCAAACACTCATGTTTTCTGCCACATTGAAGGGAAGCGTTCTGAAGCTCTCTGAAAAGCTTCTCAATCACCCCGTCGAAGCGATCATCGAGCGCGACAGGTCCCAAGAAGAGCAGATCGAACAACGCCTTTTCCGCGTCGATAACCTCGACCATAAATATCGCCTTCTCGACCACCTTTTAAAAATCCCGGAGATGAAACAGGCCATCGTATTTACGGCAACCAAACACCAAGCAGACCAGATTACAAGGAAGTTAATGGGACAGGGCCATGATGCCGCAGCGCTTCACGGAGATATGAACCAACGACAAAGAACGCGCACCATGATGAGAATGAGAAAAGAAGAGGTGCGCATCCTCGTTGCCACCGACGTTGCCGCAAGAGGAATTGACATTCTCACGATCAGCCATATCATCAACTTTGACCTTCCGAAGATCGCAGAAGATTACGTACACCGCATCGGCAGAACGGGCAGGGCCAGCAACAAGGGCACCGCCTTTTCCTTTGTCGCGCCAAACGATCGGTCTTGCCTCAAAAAAATTGAGCAATTTACGGGTCGAAAAATTGTCCATGACACCATTCCCGGAATAGAAGCTAGAAATCAAGGGGAAGATAAAGGCAATCGCTCAGGCGAGGGAAATTTCAATCGCCATAGACGAAGTCGTTTTCCGGGGCAGGGAAAATTCAAGCCGAAACGATTTTTTGGAAAGAGACGCCCCTCCTATTAATTTCTGATAGAGCAAACTTGCATGCCGACCGACTTCCTTGCTACAATCATTTTATGACTTTGTTATGCAGCTGTCAGTCGATTGCGAAATCCTATAGCACGCGCGTGCTCTTTCAGGATTTGTCTTTGAGCATATTCGCAAAAGACCGCATCGGCTTGATCGGACCTAATGGATCGGGAAAAACGACTCTTTTGAACATTCTTTCCGGACGGGAATCTCCCGATAGCGGAACCATTTCTTATCAGCGCGGACTTAAAATCGGCTATCTTCCCCAATCCTGCGACCATCCGGATAAAAAACCCGATCAAATCCTCTTCGATGCCCTAAAGCAAGATGGTGAAACACCCGATTATGAAAAAGAAAGGATCGTGCGCACATGGCTCTCAAGGTTCGGCTTCGGCGGCCACGAACCTTCCGCCGCCCTTTTGTCGGGCGGATGGAAGAAAAGGCTCTCTTTAGCCAAGGAGTTGATCACATCTCCGGATCTGCTCCTTTTGGACGAGCCCACCAACCATCTCGATTTAGAAGGAATACTCTGGCTTGAAAAATTCCTCTCGAAAGAAAAGATCACCTATCTTCTCGTAAGCCATGATCGCTATTTTTTACAAAATACCATAGAGCGGATCATTGAAATCGATCCGGCCTACCCAAAAGGAGTCTTTTCCATCGAAGGCTCCTATAGCTATTTCTTGGAAAAAAAAGAGGCATTCCTAGAAGGGCAGCTGACCATAGAAAAATCCCTCGCATCTAAAGCAAAAAGAGAAGAAGAGTGGCTCCGTCAATCTCCGAAAGCCAGAACCACAAAATCCCAATCGAGAATGGATGCAGCGCAAGCTCTTGCGCAAGAACTGAAGCGGGCCAAAGAAAGAAACCGGCAAAGACGGGCACAAATTGATTTTGCTTCGACCGAGCGTCAAACGCGGAAACTGCTCGTCGCAAAAAACCTCTCCAAGCAGATCGGCCAAAAGCCCCTGTTTTGCCATTTGGACTTTACCCTTTCCCCCTCTTCCCATCTGGGACTCATGGGGCTCAATGGGTCGGGAAAAACAACACTCCTCCGCCTTCTTGCCGGCGAAATTCTTCCGGATGAAGGAACGATCAAACAAGCCGACGGGCTAAAAGTTGTTTATTTTGACCAGCATCGCATGCAGCTTGCCCCTACAATTTCATTAAGAGAAGCGCTCTCACCCCAAGGAAATTTTGTCTTTTTTCGAGGGCATCCCGTTCATGTCAATGGCTGGTGCAAGCGTTTTCTCTTCTCTCCCGACCTTCTCGATATGCCTCTTGGCAAACTCTCCGGCGGGGAAAGGGCCCGCATCCATATCGCACATCTCATGCTGCAGCCGGCCGACGTTCTTCTTTTGGATGAGCCGACCAATGACCTTGACATCCCGACCCTTGAAACTCTTGAAGAAGGTCTTTTGGATTTTCCGGGGGCCATTGTCTTGATTACCCATGATCGCTGCATGCTCTCTCGTCTGTGCAACTCTCTTCTCGTCCTGGGCCGCTCAGAAACACCTACCTTCTATGCAGACTATGCCCAATGGGAAGCCTCTCTGGAAACAACGCTTTCCAAAAGCGGGGAAGAAAAGAAAAAAGAAGGCCTTTCCGCAAAAGAAAAAATCTCTTCTTCGGAAAAAAAAGAACGGACGCAAATCGAGAGAAAAATTTCTCAATTGGAAGAAGAGGTAAGAGATCTCAATACCCTGCTCGAAGATCCTTTGATTGCGCAAAACCATGAAAAACTCGAAGAGATTTGCGCCTCCGTTTCTCTCAAAGAAAACCAGATCGAGCAGCTCTATATTCGCTGGGAAGAGATAGAAAAAAAAGCATCGCAATGATGCGTTTATTTCTTCGTTTTTGCAATACAGGAAATTTCCACAAGCGCATCCATGGGAAGCTTTCCTACCTGCATCGCCTGCCGTGCCGGCTTTATCGGACAGGAAAAGGTTTGCGCATAGATCTTGTTCATCTCCTGAAAATCTCCCATGTCTTTCAAATAGACCTCCGTCTTCACCACGTCGGCAAATCCGAGTCCCGCTTTTTTCAAAATCGCCTCGATATTCTCAAGGACCTGCTTCGTCTGCCCCTGAATGGTTAAATCCACAATTTTTCCCTCTTTAGGATCGATGGGAATTTGCCCGGAAACAAACAGAAATCCCCCTGCTACGACTGCTTGCGAATAGGGTCCGATGGCTTTTGGCGCATCTGGTGTTTCAATCTTTTGAACGTCCATAAAAAAAAGTCCTTTTTTCTTGGATTCTCTTCTTTAGGTTTATCAGAATCGGCAAAAAAGCGCTTAAGATTTATCGCGAGTGGCTAGGGGAAAAACCGAGGGAAAATCTCTTTTGCTCCAAGAGATAGGTCCATAGCAAGTCTAAATTTCATCGAGATTGATCCATTTCTTTTTCTTTCTTTTTCGATGCAAACTAGAGGAAAGATAAATGGTAATCAAGAGCATAAGGGCTGCGCAAATGAGGGCATAGACAAACTGATGCTGCACAATTGTTTTCGAAAGCGGATTTTTTGTTTCGACCGCGAAAGCAACCATCCCAACGCCAATGACATATCCGATGATCATCCAAGCAATTCCCATTTCCATATAGGGCAAAATCTTCAATTGAAAACGCGAGCTTTCCTGCAACTCTTTGAGCTCTTCTTCCATCATAGAGAAAAGAATGGGAGAAATAGCCGAACAGGCAATCCCTCCAAGCGCGAGGCGAGAAACAAATCCCGTCCAATCTTCTTGTGCCGGGAAGGAAATCAGCACTAAGATCAGCAAGAAAACAAGAAAGAAAAACACGTTGCGGGCCGCGAAAAAATAGAGAGGGGCCAAAATCAAAAACTGTCCGACAATCAAAAATATCCAGAATATGGAAACCACGCCGCCAGAGACTTTTGGCTCAAAAAAGAAATCAAGAAATTTTTCCCCCCAAAGAATCATCGTATTTTCACAAATGCCATAGAAAATAATCAGCAGAAAAAACAAAAAAAAGCGATAGTGCAATTCTCTCCATATCAGTGTGGATTTTCCCAAATGAATCAAATGTTTGGGATAGGGCGGCGAGAAAAAATATTCGCGAATAAAAATAATCGAAAATATAACCAAGCTTTCCACCAAAATCAAAAAAAACATCTGTTCTTGCCAGGAATCAAAAAATTTCGCAACTATGGAAGCGAGCATAACTCCGATGTTCGTAAAAGCAAACAGGGCCGTAAGCGCCAGTCCCAAAAAACGGGGAATTTCAATGATCACATAGGTGATAAGAGCAATGAATACAACAGCAAAAGCAATTCCGCAAGCAACCATTCCCAGAATTAAAAAAGAATCGGCAACAATGAGGCTTCCTCGAAAAAACTGGGAAATGAACAACAAAACCAGACCCCAAAAATAAAAAAGAAACCCACTGATCAAGAGATTTTTTACCCCATATTTCCGAGTAAAAAATTGGTTAAATAAAGACATCAAGACCACAGAGCCATACAAAATAACCACCAACGACACATGAAACGTGCGAGAAAAACTCGTGAAGAAAAAATCAGATAGATTTTGGGCCATGCAAAAAGTGATCGCATGCAGAATGGCAAACAAGAACATGCTCAAGACAATTCGATGGCGAAAAGAAAAAATTTTCTCGATCCACATGTAAATGTCTCTTCTTTTTTCGATGTATACAAGAAAAAAAAATTTTCTAATATTAGAATCTTAAGAACCACTCGTTTAATGGTTATGCAAATCTTTTCTAAAGAAATAACAATTTTTCTACCGCAAGAAAAAATCTCTCTTCAAGGAATTTTGACCCTTCCTGAAAAAGCGACAAAAATCATCGTTTTCGCCCATGGCAGCGGAAGCAGCCGCCATAGCCCGCGCAATCGCTTTGTCGCAAGCCACCTAATCCATGAACACCTGGCCACTCTGCTTTTGGACCTCTTGACGGAAGAAGAAGAGCTGATCGATGAAACGACAGCGCAGTTTCGTTTCGACATTCCTCTTTTGGCAAAACGCCTAGAAGAAACCACCAAGTGGCTTTTTCTCAATGAGGCAACAGGGCATCTGAAAATAGGATATTTTGGAGCCAGCACGGGATCTGCCGCCGCCTTGATTGCCACGGCACGAGAAAAAGACAAGATCTTTGCAGTCGTATCTAGAGGCGGGAGGCCCGATCTTGCAGCAAGCTATCTTCCAAAGGTACAAGCACCAACCCTGCTTATCGTGGGAGAAAATGACCCCGATGTCCTTTTGCTCAATCAAAAAGCTTTGGAACTATTGCCGGGAGAAAAAAAGCTGGAAATAATTCCCAACGCCACCCATCTCTTCGAGGAAAAAGGCGCTCTTGAAAAGGTCGCACTTCTTGCCGCCTTATGGTTCAAAAACCACTCTTCTTAAAAAATCTTTTATTTTTATTCAGAGTTTCTTGATTAAAATATCTTCATTTTCTATGAAGAAGGAAAAGATCATTTCTCACAAGGAGGAGACAATGGCAAAGAAAGCAAAAAAGAAAACTGCAAAGAAAAGACCCGTTAAAAGAAAGGTCGCTAAAAGAAAAGCGAAGATGAAGAAAAGCGGAACCGGTGGAGTCTGCACCTGCGGTCAATAAGTTTGTAAAAAATTCCATCAAACGATGGTCAGCAGTCTTCTGACGGCAACCATCGTTTTCTTTTTATAAGGTACAATCCATTTTTTCACCTCTAGCATCTCGAGAGCCTCACAGTCGCTTTTTAATTGCTCCCATTTTTCTTTTTTCATGATGGGCATGGTAAAAAGAAGCTCGAGTTTTTTTCTATGATCTAGAGAATCGCCCATCTCTTTGAGCATGTCTTCATATAGGGAGCGAATAGCCCCTATCTTTTGGATCGATTGCTCCGCAGATTCGATCACCCCCTTGAGGAAAAAACGAATCCAGCCCTCCCAATCATTCTCCTTGGTGATGGCAAATAGCCTTTCAAAATACTCCAATCGATGTTTTTTAAAATATACGCTCATGTAAAAGAGCGGAGAAGAAATCAGCTTCTTCTTAAAGAGAAAAAACGGAATCACGGCTCTGGCAAGACGTCCATTTCCATCCATGAAGGGGTGAATGATGAGCAGCTGCGCGAAGAAAATAGAGAGCTGCACCAAAGGATCCTTTTCCCGGTAAATGGCATATTTTTTCAGGTTCTTGAGATTTGCGGCCAGCTGCGAGGCGGCCGGCGGATAAAAATAGGCCTCTTTTCTCCCCCTACCTTCGGGGCCAATCCAATTTTGCCGGTCTCGAATCCGTCCCACCTGGCTCGGAATTTCTCTTGCGTCTTTTTTTATGATGCCATGCAATCTGCAAAGAAACGCAAGAGAAATCTTCTCTCTTTCGGAACACTCCCCCACCATGACGAGGGCATTTCGATCATTGAGTATCCATTGGATCAATGGATTCGAAACTTTTTCGGGAAAGACTTGCCCTATGAGGACCTCTTCCAAAGTAGGAGATTTTGGCTGCTTTTCGAGCGAGTCCAAGGCTTCCCTCGTGACAAGAAGAGAAAAAAGAGAGCGGGGATGCGGCACACGTTTAATCTGTTCCTCATATTGCGCAAGTTTGCGATGCGCCCTTCCTAAACTATCCACAAACTTTTCCCAATCCAGTTTTCGCAAGGGAAGTTTCTTCGGACGGCAAGGCTTGATCTTCATTTCCCTCCTACAATCTTATTCCCCAACTTAAGTACATACAATATTGAGAAAGCTCTGTCAAGCAGCGCCAAATGGGCACCTGCTGACAAAACCCTTTACTGCTGCTCTTCTTTTTAGTAGAAGGAAGAAAAAACCATTTCTTTTAGGAGGATGCATGAATACAAAGAGAATCATCGGGATAGTCATTCTGGTCTTGGGACTTTTCCTCATTGCTTTTTCTGCCTATGCCAAAATGCGCATCGAAGAAGCCAAAAAAGTTGTCCATGAAACCACCAGTCCTTTTTCGAGCAATCCCATCGGTAAAATGCTCGGAGGCGCCGTAGAGCAAAAAGCAGCGCAATATGATCGAATGGTCATCGTAAGTCTCGTCGGTGGAATCCTTTTGTCGCTCGCTGGCGGGGGAATGCTCTACTTTTTCAGAAAAAAATGACCCTCTTCGTTCATTTTTTCACAAATGCAATATCCCAAAACGGCCTCGCTTAGCGGCCGTTTTTTTAAAGATTCCTGCCGCCAAGGAATTTTTTTCCTTTTTCGCTCCATTAATAATAGCCTCCCGCTCTTCTCCGAGAAAAGAGGCCATTTACACATCGGTCGAAGAAGTGAAAATCTCGCCTTTCTCAGAGAAAACCGACGATTCAACGGCGGCGATTCTGCCCGGTTTAAAAGATGATGGTACTTTGAAAAACCCGCCTGATGTTCAAGCCCCATTGCGCGCAGAGCCGCACATACGGTTCTCTTGCCAGTGCATAAAAGCGTGCCAAGTAACAAGGTCAGGGCTTTTTTCCAAGAAGGGTTGGAAAACAGTACAGAAAAAGGGGTGAGTACTGCTAAAATGTTTGACGATAGAGAGTCCATGAGAGCCTACCATTTTGTTGTGGTAACCCAAATAGTATGCGCGAAGCGGCACTCTCTATCAACTTTTTATTTTACAGATTGAAGCAAATGACTTTGGGCTATCAGATCGAAAAATGTACAAAGTCGAGATCTATAACAGAAAACGCAATAGAGAAATACTGTAGAAAACTTTGTCAAAATTAGCAGACGGCCAAACAGCCCTTGTTTCTAAAAATACCTACTCGAGAACGAGGACTCTCTATGTGAATTTTGATATCGCATCCCAAAATTGTCAGGTAATGTAGAAGAGCGTCGGTGCTGAATTCTGATAAGTGTCCATTAACAAGTAGGGAAACCTTTGATTGAGTTATTTCCAATTTTTTTGCTACTTCAGTTTGGGATAGGCCGCTTTTTTCAATTAAATCTCCAATTTCGCTTAAAAGCTCAGATTTTGCTACTAGTTCGTTCGCATTTTCTTCCCCAAGTGCGGAAAAAACATCTCCTTCGGTGACTTCGAAGTCAGTTTCTTTTTTAGCCATTTTTTTCTCCTTTTTCTTTCCATATTTTATACATTTCTTCTGCGCGCTTCAGCCTTGAGCGTATAAGCTCTATTTCTTGTTTCGGAGTGCTGATTCCTTTTTTACTTTTCTTCTTGAATGCATGCAATACTGCAATCACTTCTTTAAGCCTAATTGTATAGACAACGCGAAACGTTCCTTGATCATCATCTCTCCTCAGCTCTGTTATATGAGCTCCTCCAAATCCAGTAAAGATTTTTGCATTTGGGACTGTTTCTCCTTTTTGAGCGAGAAGTAGCCAGTGGCCGAAGTCCTCGCGCACATCTTTTGGCATATCCTTAAGGTCTTGTTTTGATGAAGCAACCCAAAGGACAGGTCGCAAAGCTGGCGTTTCGTTCATTTTCTTTTCTCCATTATACCAATAATGAAATGGCATTGTCTATGAAAATGTTGTTAGTTTCTAGCAAAAATTAATTAATGTCTTAACGAGCTAATGCTCAGCAGATTGAGTTTTGTTTTTGTAAATATTGATATACTGTTTCTCGGCTGATACCAAAGAATTTCGCTACCTTTGCCTTTGGAATCCCTTGGCCTATCTTCGATTTCAGCTCTAGCACCTGTTCTGGAGATAGTTTTGGCTTCCCTCCTCGATACTTGCCCTTTGTTTTAGCAAGAAAGAAAGTTTGTGTAACCATGGACAGGAGACCCACATGTGAACTTATTTAGAAGGGTATTCGCAATTGCCCAAACTATCCCTGATAAGGCCAAGCGAAAAAAAACTTTCGAACGCATGGACAAGATTTTAGATTGTCAAGAATAGACTTGATAAGCCTATATAGTTTTTTTCTTTCCTTTGGCGATAAAAGCCTTTCTTGCCATAAAAATGATGACCAGGCGACCCCATCCCCGCTCCTTCCAAGGAATTCCTTGCCTTTCTTTTAGTCGACAGAAGTTCTTTTTCCGCTAAAAAGAGAAAAAACCTCCTTCTATTTCACGCTCTCACGATAGCGATCTCTTCCCATGAGGTCGTACTACGCGGCGAGCGCTTCTCCGAGAGCATTTTCCAGGAAGGATCCACTCCTTCTGCCGCAAAAAACAGGCGCTTCTTCCCCATTTGCGCATTCAAAGCGTCCATGGTTTGTAACGCGATGCGCCTCTTCGCACTCATTTGCAAAAACAGATCGGTCTGTCTATTTTTTTCTAACGCCAAGTCCAAGAGAATAACTCCGCATTTTTTATACCTTTTTGTTTTGCAATACAATTCGTTCAAACAGCTTTTCGCAAGAGAGATCATTTGCGAGGTATCGCTTGTCGGTATGGGAAAGGAGAGTAGTTTAGAAACACTTTGACGATTGTATGTCTCTGTCAAAAATTCCAAATAGACGAAAAGAGCCCCTGCACAACATCCTTGTGCGCGCAGCTTTTCTGCAGCAGAGGCCACATGGGTCGCCAAAGCTTCAGACAGATCTTTCTTCTCTGTCACCACCTTGCCGAAAGATCGCGAGCAGGTCAGACTCTTTTTCGCCCCTGCTTCTTCCAAAGAAAGACAGCTCTTTCCCCTCAATTCCCAAAGAATGCGCTCTCCCACAACGCCCATCAATTGCCGCATGAAGTAGGGATCATGTTCTCGAAACTCCTTTGCCGTATGGATATTCTTCGCACGTAATTTCTCCTCCCATCGAGAGCCAATGCCCCAAACATCGCCGATCGGAAACTTCTCTAACACTTTTTCCTGCACATCTGCAGAGCACAGAGAGAAAATACCCGTGGAAGAGTCTTTTTTTGCGCATGTATTGGCCGCTTTCGCCAATGTTTTGGTCGGAGCGATCCCGCAGGAGACGGGAATCCCGATCCATTTCCCAATTTTGCGCCGCATCTCTTTGCAATGCTCCAAAACCTCGTCAGAGCGGACCGTTGCCGGATAATACAAAAACGCTTCATCGATCGAATAGATTTGAAAACACTCTGCCTCCTTTGCAAGAAGGTCCATGATTCTCCGAGAAATATCGCCATAGAGCTGATAGTTCGAAGAAAAGACGGAAACAAAGCGATCTTGGCAAAAATCCTTGATTTGAAAAAAGGGCTCTCCCATGGCAATGCCCATCTCTTTTGCCTCCTGGGAGCGCGCCACGACGCATCCATCGTTATTGGAAAGAACAATCACCGCCCGTTTTTCTAACTGCGGCGCAAACAACCGCTCGCAAGAGACGTAAAAATTGTTGCAGTCCACCAAAACAAAACTGCCCATAGGTTCCCTTTTAAAGAGGATGGATCACGTGAGTCACAACACCCCAAATACGCAAGTCGGCCCCTTCTTCGATTTCAATGGGAGCATCGGCATCGTTTTCTGCAACCAGCCGGATCTTTTTCTCTTTTCGATACAAACGCTTTACGGTCAGCTCCCCATTGACAACGGCAATGACGACTTTGCCATGTACGGGCTCTTGGCTTCGATCCACAACCAAAAGATCATCGTGATGAATGCCTGCCTTGATCATCGAAGAACCGGAAACTCGTACAAAAAAAGTGGCTTGGGGATGCTGTATCAACAACTCGTTCAAATCCAGCGACCCTTCCTTCTCTCCGTCTGCCGGAGATGGAAAACCGGCCGCCACCGCACTCTGGTACAAAGGGAGAGCATACAGACGCTCCGCAATCCAATGCATCACTTTTGCTACCTGACTTTCCGGAACGCGAACCGCTTTTGTCGGCTCTCCAAATTTTCCACTTCCGCTTCTCCTACCGGCTCCTTTTCTCGCGCCGCCTCTCATGCACCCACCCCCCTACACTCCCTTTATGATTAACGTACAAAATTCAAACAAAAAAAACAACTCCATAGATTTGCAGCAAGAAAGACCTACATTCTCTTATGCAGTAGACAACGCAGAGCATTGATGTCGGATGGTGGAAGAGAATGGTTTTTACCCAAAGGCTTAAACTTATTCAATTCATTTTTAAACGCTTAAGAAAACTCTATCAAAACAAAGAGCTTTTTTAAAGTGCAAGAACCCCTCTATTGCAAAAATAGAGCCGTAAAGCGCCATGCTTTTAAGCAATTAGCGCACAAACCAAAAAGCTTTTTTTTATATAAAAAAGGGACTTTTCACAAAAAAAGCCTTTGCAGAAACACTCGTAAAAGAACAATATTTTACCGCAAGTCGCTTATCATAAGAAGTTTAAATCGCGCTTGAGAAAAGTTGATTAAATAAATTCAGAAACACTGTATAATTCGAAGGTGTTTTAACTTTTATCCTAGTGTGCAATGTGCATTCTCCTAAGGATATAAGGGTAAAAAAACTTAAAGATCCAAAATAAGTTAGGATTTTTAAGGAACTTAACAAAAAAAAAGAGGAAGTAGTCGTGTCAAATTCCAAATCAAAAGGTACAATTAAGTTTTTCAATTCACAAAAAGGCTTTGGTTTCATTACACCCGATAATGGAGGCAAAGATCTGTTTGTTCATGCAAATAATGTCGAAGGAGACGCAAGAGCATTGCGCGAAGGACAAAAAGTGAGCTATGTAGAAGGACCCGGACGTAAAGGCCCCGAAGCTACACAAGTATCATTGTTAAGCTAAACTTAACAAAAGCGCCTAATATCTAAGGATTTATCCAAGGAATTTCAGGCGCTTTTTCTTTTTCCCTCCCCCATTTTCAACATTCATAGTTTTTTAAATTAAAATTATCTTTATATTTAAAAAAGATTTTAACGTCGATATTATCTAACGCCTGTGTTATTATATATAAAATCAAAAAAATATAAATAAAATGAAAAAAGAAACTATTTTGTTTTCTTTAAAAGATGTAAATTTCTCCTATTTGATCGGTTCAGAAAAAATCCCTGCCCTTCACCAACTCGACCTCGAGATTCCGGGCAGCTCTCTTATCACCATCTCCGGGCCTTCGGGCTCCGGAAAGTCCACCCTTTTGAACCTTCTTGGATTATTAGAGCCCCTGCAAGAAGGCGAAATTTTCTTTCAAAACGAACGCCTCTCCTCCATGAGCCCAAAAAGACAAAACGAGGTCAGAAAATTTAAAATCGGTTTTATTTTTCAACAGTTTCATCTCATTCCGGTTTTGACGGCAGAAGAAAACGTAGAGTATTTTCTCAAACGTCAAAACCTATCGCCGGAAGAAATTAAAGAACGCACACAAGAGGCTCTAACTGCTGTCGGGCTCTGGGAACATCGGGGAAAAAAACCGGGCCAGCTCAGCGGCGGGCAAAAGCAGAGAGTTGCGATCGCAAGAGCGCTGGCAAAAAAGCCGGACGTAATCATCGGAGATGAGCCGACGGGCAGCTTGGATCAGAAAACGGGCCGCGAGATCATGAAAATTTTTGCCAAGATCGTGGAAGAGAAAAAAATGTCGATCATCCTCACAACGCATGATCCCATGGTCCTCTCCTTTTCGCATCAAAACTTTCATTTTCATGAGGGGCGCTTGATCAAGGATGCAAAACCATGATGTTTTTCAAACTGGCATTTAGAAATCTTTTCCGCAACATTCGAAGGTCGATTGCAATTCTTTTAACGGTAGGGCTCGGCGCCGGCGCTCTTTTTTGCTTTCAAGGATTCATTCAAGGCGTATTGAACGACTATCGAGAAACAACGATCCATGCCCATTATGGAAACGGACAGTTCAACCAAAAAGAGTATCGTCAAACCGTTTATAAAGAACCCTGGAAGCATTGGATTTCCAATTGGCAGCAAGTCAAATCTTTTGCTTTAAAAAATTCTCATGTCCGGCACGTCTTTCCAAGGGTTTCGATCGGAGGAATGCTGATTCATGGCAAGGTATCCATCATAGGACAAGGACAAGGAATCGACGCGAAAGAAGAGGTTACCTTCTTCAATGCTTTGAATATAGTTGAGGGAAAAAATCTTCAATTAGAATCCAATGGAATCGTATTAGGACAGGGAGTTGCAAAAGCTCTCGGCGTGCATCCGGGAGATGCGGTGACTCTTTACACAAAGTCTACCCATGGCGGCATCACAAAGGGAAAATTTATCGTCACCGGCATTTTCCATACGGGAATGGTGGATTTTGACAATCATATTTTTCGCATCCAGTTAGACCAGGCGCAGAGGTTATTAAAAACCGATCAGGTGGAATCGATTTCACTCGGCCTTACGGATTATAAAGACTGGGAAAAAGCATCTCTTAATATCCAAGCGGCATTTCCCTCTTTGGAGGCCGCATCGTTCGCAGAACTGGACCAGGTCTATTATCAGAATTCCGTCGACTGGCTAAAAATGCAGTTCTATATCGTGCAAGTCATCATTATTTCCATTGTGCTGCTCGGCATTTTCAATACGATTTCCTCCTCCATCTTGGAAAGAAAACAAGAGATCGGCAATCTGCGGGCCAATGGCGAGTCGACATGGGATGTGATGAAGCTCATTTTATGGGAGGGCGCTTTTTTAGGGATCATGGGAAGCCTGGCCGGCCTTGGCTTAACCTATATCATCACCAAAGGATTCCTGCATCAAGGTATATTAATGCCTCCGGGACCCGGATCCTCGCGTCAATTTTTCATCTCTTTTTATTTTACGCCGGGCATGGCATTGCAAACGTTTGCCCTCAGTATCATCTCCTCTTTAATTGCATCCCTTTTAGCAGGGATTCGAGTGGCCAGAATGCAAATCACAAAAGCTCTGCGCGCCTATTAATCCTTGGCGTCCGTCCGGCGGAGAGATTTTTTTCTCCAGCGAAGAGAGCCTGTGAACTTCCTCACATCGAATGAATTTGTTTCGTTTTTTCTTGACTCTAGTAGAAAATAGCCATTTCTAGAGCCCCAAGGATTTTCTATGCGCCATCTTCTTCTCTCTTGCCTAAGAACTTTCCGCCGTCGAGCCGTCCAGGTATTATTTACCTTAACTCTCTATTTTTTTTGCGCAGATCTCTTGCCTCTTGCCGTCCATCAAGGACTATACACCATCAGCCTCTTCATTCGAGACCTTCTCATCTGGATGCTCCCCCTCACGGTTGGATTTTTCATCGCAGACACCATTTGCGCCTTTGAGCGCAAAGCCCCTCTCTTCATCGGATGTCTTTTGCTTTTCGAGGCTTTTTCGAACATGGGAGGCGTTTGGTATGCGTTTGTCAGCGGGAAGATCGCCGCAGGATCTCTGCCCTGCCTCCAGCTTCCCTCTTTCCATGAGAATTTTTCTCCCCTCTGGCGCTTGCCGCTGAATCGGCCCGGATGGTGGTCAGCCGACAAGGGGGCCATCGCAGGGGTTGTGATCGGATTTTTAGGAGCTATCTTCCACAGAAGCCATTATCGACAAATCATTCGACACGGGAAAACGATCGCACAGTGGGGTTTGACCCATCTTTTTTCGAGGCTGATCCCTGTTTTTGTTCTGGGCTTTGTCGCCCGCATGATGCAAACAAAGATTCTCCATCAAGTCGTTTCCCATTATGGAGAGCTTTTGATCTGGCTGGTCTTTTTTTTAACGCTCTATCTTCTTTTTCTCTTCTTTTTGGGAAGCGGTTTTTCTTTTTCCCGTCTTGCGCGCTCCATAAAAAACCTGCTTCCTGCAGGAGCCATCTCCTTCAGCTCCGGATGCAGCCTCTCCACCATGCCCTGGACGATCGAGGGAACGTCAAAAAATTGTCAAAATCCGGATCTTGCCAAAGCCGTAATCCCCGCAACGACAAACATCCAACAAATCGGCGATTGCATCACCAATGCCTTTTTGTGTTTTCTGATTTATCGGCATTTCTATGGGACTAGCCCGGATCTTGCGACCTGGCTCCATTTTAGCATCATTTTTGTCTTGAGCCGTTTTGCAACGGCAGCAGTACTCGGCGGCGCCATTTTCATCATGCTGCCGATTTATGAAACCTATCTCTCATTCAATGCAGAAATGATTGCCGTCATTCTGGCTTTCAACGTCATTTTAGATCCCATCGTTACCTCCTGCAATGTTCTGGCAAACGGCGCGCTTTGTCCGATTTTTGAAAGGGTTTGGATGGCTGTCAATCGAAAGCAGGCAAAGAAAGAAAAAAACGAAGAGCTCTCCGATTGATTTCTTTAAGAGTGTTTTTGACCTATTTCAAAATGGCTTTCATGCGCCTGACTCCCGCGCTAACCGCCTCTTCTTTTACAATCTTAAAAGTACCAAGGAGTCCCGTGTGCGCCGCGTGGGGGCCTCCGCAGACCTCGCAACTGAAGGGAGGCTGGCCTTTGAGGCCAATGGTAAAAACCTTGATCTTCTCGCCATATTTATGGCCAAAGAGTCCAATCGCACCTCTCTTTTTCGCCTCTTCGAGAGTCATCTCGTCGCAAACAACGGGATAATCTTTTTGAATCATTTCATTCACGAGGTTTTCCACTTGCCGGATTTCTTCCGGCGTTACTTTTTGGGGATGGGCAAAATCAAAGCGCATGCGCTCATGAGTGATGTTGCTCCCTTTTTGCGTTGCATGGGGACCTAAGACTTTGAGCAAGGCCGCATGGAGTAGATGGGTGGCCGTATGGTACTTAGTGACAATTTCACTATGATCGGCAAGGCCTCCTGCAAACTTTTGCTCGGCGCCGATTCTGGACAATTCTTGATGCGCCTTAAATGCTTTGTGGAAACCCTCCTTGTCGACAGTCAGGTTGTTTTCTCTTGCCAGCTCTTCGGTCATTTCCAGGGGAAAACCATAGGTGTCATACAATTTAAAGGCGAGCTTTCCCGAAATTTCCGAAATCTCCTCGCCCGTTTTTTCCAAGGCAATTCGAAAACCTCGCAACAGCTTCTCAAATTCTTTCAGCCCTTGTTCGATCGTGCTGCCGAACTTTGTCTCTTCTCGTAACATTTCCGTAAGGATAAACTGTTTATTTCTTTCCACTTCGGGATAGACGTTTTTGAACATGGCGATGACTCCCTCTGCAATCCTGGCACAAAAATCCGCTTGTTTTCCAAGAAGATATCCATGGCGAATCGCGCGGCGAATCAACCGGCGAACGATATATCCTCGCTCCTGATTGCTAGGAACAATCCCCTTATCATCTCCCAGCACCATCGTTGCCGTGCGCAAATGGTCTGCAACGATGCGCATCGAGCGGGTCACCTCTTTATTTTCCTTATAAAGACGTCCGGAAATATCCTGGATCAATTCAATGAGCGGCCAGAAGGTATCGATTTGAAATACATCTTCATATTCGTTGAGCGCCATCAACGTGCGCTCAAGCCCCATTCCGGTGTCCACATTCTTTTGTTTGAGGAGTTCGTATGTGCCCTCTTTCGTCTTGTTGTATTGCATGAAAACATCATTCCAAATCTCCAGCCAATGCTCTTCATCATTCCCGGGATTGCTATTGGGCGGGGGAAGTTCGCTTTTTTTTCCTTTCCAATAAAACATCTCGGAATCAGGTCCGCAGGGTCCGGTTTGTCCTGCAGGGCCCCACCAGTTGTTCTTCTTCGGCAAAAAGGCAATCCGCTCTTCCGGGACGCCAAGAGATTTCCAAATATTTGCCGATTCCATATCGCGAGGCGCATCCGCATCTCCCGAAAAAACGGAAACTGCCAACTTCCTCGGATCGAGCCCTAAATATTTTTTTGACGTTAAAAACTCCCAGCTCCATTCGATCGCTTCTTTTTTAAAATAATCGCCCAAAGACCAGTTCCCCATCATTTCAAAAAAAGTATCATGCCGCTCATCTCCGACCTCATCGATATCCTGGGTCCGAATGCACTTTTGCACGTTTGCCAAACGTGTTCCCGCGGGATGTTTTTCCCCCATCAGAAAGGGAACGAGCGGATGCATACCGGCCGTCGTAAATAGGACGGTGGGGTCATTTTCGGGAATTAAGGAAGCGGACGGCAAGATCACGTGGTTTTTGGACTGAAAAAATGCGAGATATTTTTTTCGAAGTTCTAAAGAAGTGATCATAGCGTTTCCCGCCTTTTGATTTTTTAATAATTCTACACTTCTTGTTTTTTTTGTTTTAGTGCAAAGATCGACGAAAAAATCGAGAGGATCCTGTGATGAGAGAGCTATTTGCCCAAGGTCTTAATGCAGGATGTTTATTGCACGATCATTCTGTAGAGGAAAATTTTCCATTCATCGGCTTATGTTATGTTTTTCAGACAGGTATTCATGAGCAAGAGCAGGTCCAAAATCAATGTAATGATCTTGGATCAATCCTAAGGCTAATTCCTTTAATCCTGCTGGCAATCGGCGGTTTCCTGATTTTCCGACCTTTTGGGATATAAGCCCTGATGGCCCTTTCATTTTGAGTCTTTTGGACAGTCGTTTGACTTGTCTTGGGCTCAAGTTCAAATTCTGGGCTGCTTGGGCAATTGTCTGTCGTTTTTCATGAACTTGTTGAAGTTCATGATATCAAGATAACTCATTGTCACTCATTGACATACGCTCCTCCATTTGATCGCCTCCTCATTGGTAATCAACAACTTGTGATTACCAGAAAGAGGACATTTCTAAAAAACGGAAAGCGGACATTTTAAAAAAACGCTAATAGGCAAAAAAAGTAGATGAAGTAGCTAAGGCCAAACTTCGAGTTTTGACAGCCCAGGCTGACAGCGGTGTAATAGAAGCGGATTTTCAAGAAGCGCTTAAAAGCGCAAAAGAACAAGAAGAGCACATGTTCCATATCACAGCTCCTCCCGGCCTCACTCTCGCTTCTTTACAAAAGGAACAATCATTGAGCTCTAATCAGTCTATTATGCGTCATAGCGCCCGGTCTCCGAAGGAATTAATCTGTATTGCTCAGGCATTTCGAGTACCCGACGCAATCCGCGGCATTATTCCCCTCAGGACAGATCGTCTGGTCATGCATAATTTGACTCGGCGCTTTATGTTAAATTTCTCTCTTCAGGGAGAGCTGAGTTGCGAACTGCAAAAAATCATACCGCCTCTCACAAAAAGAGCTCTCTACGAGATGAATCTTGCCCAAATGGAAGAGCCTCGCCTCGAATTACAAAAACAGGCTCTGAGTTATTTACAAGGGGAGCACACAACAATCAATTCAAAATTTCAACAATCGATAAATGAACTCCAAAAACAAGCTGGAGTAAAGCCTGCTGAATTGACTGCTGAGGAGTTTCAAAATGCCATTGCTATGAGAGCCGCTGATTTAGCTATGGAAACATGGGTCAAAGAGCTCGTTGACAAATATGACATGGCAAAAGCTCCAGAACTTGCCGAATATGAAGCGCTTCCCCCTCAAACTCGAGACACACGCCGTATTTTTATGATCAATGGCGGTGTAGCTTCGGGAAAAAGCAGCGCACAAGCACTAGAAGAAGAAAGAGCAAAAAAAGAGGGGGTAGACTGGAAACATATATGCCCCATCAATAGAGACGCATTTAAGCCAATGCTTCTAGACTTAAGGGAAGTGGATAAGGATTTCAGAGGGTTTTTTGCTTCCTTTACGGAAGATGAGGCCTATCTTTTGCGCGATGCAATTTTAAGAGAATACAAAGAGCGTCTTGATGCAAATACCGCTCCCCATCTCTATATTGACCAGGTATCGCCGACAATCGACATGATGCGCATGGCGGGCATTCCTGGAACGAAAGGATTGGATGTAACGATTGTCTACACTCCCGTGGAGACCTCGTTTTGCATGGCATATGGAAGAGAAAGAGAGACAAGCTATGGCGCTGTAACGCAAGGCGTACTCGATACACATGCTAAAGTGCCCACTCAATTACTTACCTCTCTGGGGACCGCTCAGAAAGAAGGCAAGACGAATATCCGCATTAGAATAGTAGCTAATGTTGCCAAAGGGGTCATTCAACCTGTTGCTACAATCGACCTTTCCTCTAGAAAAGGCGCTATTGAAGACCAGAATCGCTTACTGCTGTTTTTCCATAAAATCCATATCAATCCCAAAGCACGAAAATTTAGCGAACTCTACGATGCCACCCTGCCTCTTCCTGAGGTATGTTGTAGGTCTAAGGTAGAGCAATTACGCAGTTATATTAGGTAATCGAAAGATAAGAGAAGTCTGAATGATCTTAAGGAGAACTTTGATCTTCAGACCTTTTTGTATTCAAAAGCGACAAGCATCGTAATTGTCAGAGCAGATGGAGCCGGCTCTACGATCGTTGGTGGAGGTAGAATGCCTGCTTGAGCTTGTTGAACTCTTCTTAATACGTCATTAAATACGGTATCCGGAATCTCTAGAATTTTTGCCGTCGGGCTGCTTACTTTCTTGCTTTCGTTAACGACAATTACCATAATGCATCCTCATCAAATTTTGATTGTAAGAAACAAAATATTCTTTTTGGACAGACTTTAATTATACCATTTTCCGACGCTATTGAGCACCAAAATTGAATCCTTAACGTCCGATTCTATCAAAAAGTATTTATATTTTCCACTCAACGGCTTAGACAAATGGTTGAGTTACTTATGCAAGCCGCTTGTTATTAGAATGATAACGCAATATTTGCATGATAATATAGAAAATGTTATCGTGCAAATATAATGTTATCATGCCCCTATGCAAAAAATGATCGAAGACCTCAATAAATATATTCTAGAAACCCTTGGTTTTACAATTGACCCAAAACTTGTCGATCTGACAAATAGCTTACCGGTTTTTCTTAAAAACTCTTATTTTGTTTACTCTGCGTCGATTTTTAACAAACACTATGTTCTCGCTGTTGCAAGAGATCCTGAAACAAATACCCCCGCACAAATTGCAAAACAGATGGAGCTATTCGAGAAAATAGAAGAAAAACCTTGTATTTACGTAGCAAACAATTGCCCTGCATATAACAGGCAACGTTTAGTGATCCATAAAGTCCGTTTTATCATTCCCGGCGTTCAAATGTATTTGCCCGATTTATGCATTGATTGGCGCAAAACATCCTCAAAACACCCTCTTTCCCCCCGAACTTTAACGCCCGCTGCTCAGGTTGTCTTAATCTACGCCCTAACGAATGGTTGCTCCGAACCATTTACTCCTTCAAAATTGGCAGATAAACTGGGGTATACTCGTATGACCATGACCAGAGCTCTTGATACATTGGAAGCACTCGGAATTGGGAAAAGCGTCCGAAAAAGTAAAGAAAGGCTTTTTTACTTCCAGGAAAACCAATATTTTCTTTGGAAACAAACCTTGCCATTTATGCAAACTCCTGTAAGAGAAACCCGCTGGATTCAAGCCGATGCACTAACTAAAGATATCATCAGGGGCTTGGGAAAGATTGCCGGGCTTTCAGCGCTCGCACGACAGTCCAAGCTAATCCATCCTTCTTGTCCCATTTATGCAGTTCATTCTGTTCAATGGAAAATCTTACTTGAGACTCGCTTTATTCGAATCTTGCCCATCGCTGAGGGTGCGCAATTGCAAATCGAAGTTTGGAGTTACGATCCCAGCCTTTTTGCCAAAGATGATGTCGTTGATGATTTTTCACTCTATCTTAGCTTGAAAGATCAAAAAGATGAGCGCATTGAAAAAGCCCTGGAAAACTTGCTGGCGGATAGAAAATGGTAAAAGGTCTGGATCTATTCAAAAAACACTTCGCTTCTTTTCAACAAAACTATTCTCTAATCGGCGGCGTCGCCTGTATGTTAGCCTTTGAAAAGGCGGGGCTTGCGTTTCGCGCAACCAGAGATCTGGACATTGTTGTGTTTGTTGAAGCGCTGGATAGAAGGTTTGCAACTGCTTTCTGGGATTTTATTAAGCAAGGCAACTACGAATCTCGTCAAAGAAGCACCGGCAAAAAACTGTTTTACCGATTTCACAATCCGTCCCATTCTTCCTACCCGGATATAATTGAATTATTTTCGCGCGCTTCGGCTAAGGTTTTCCATCGAGAAGGAAGCCATTTAACACCCATTCCAATTACCGAAGAAATCTCTAGCCTTTCAGCTATTTTATTGAATGATGATTATTACCAATTTATCCATGACGGAAAGATGGCAATTGATGGAATATCAATCATCAATCCGGCCCATATCATTCCCTTAAAAGCAAAGGCTTATTTAGATCTTTCCGCTCAGGCCAAAGGAGGTGCTCATGTCGATGAAAAAGACATTCGCAAGCATCGCAATGATATCCTCAGATTGCACCAATTGCTTTCCCCCGCCACACCCATACTTTTGCCCAAATCAATCCGACAGGATATGCAAGAGTTTCTTGATCAAATAGAAGATTGCTCTTTAACCAATCTAAAAGACCTGGGATTAAAAAACACGAATTTGTCTGAAGTGTTGAGCATCATAAAACAGATCTATTGTTCTTTAGAAAAATAATGAAAAACACCATATAATTTGAGGCATCCCGAAAAAGAGCTAAATATTCGAATCAAGGGGTTGGGATGTCGTGCAGGCCTTAAAATGACCCCGATTATGCTGCGAAAATCAATCGAACTGCCCAGCTGTCGAAGGAACCTAAACCAAACGAGTCAATAAAAAGTAAGTTGCTGACAATGACATTGTTACATTTTTTTGTAGACTCAAAATTGTTACTTTGTTACAATATAAGTATATAGAGGAAGTAAAAGAATGAGCGCAAAAGAGCCAGATTGGATTGAAAATGTTGTTGAGGAGGTCAGAAAGCACATTAAGGCTGGAAAATATCGAATTACCAATCATGCTCTAGAGCGCCAAGAGAAACACAGGATTACCTTACCTGATCTTCTTCACGCCTTATCGAACGGATTTCACGAAGAGGACAAAACGATATTCGACATAAAGCTTCAAACTTGGAAATATGCAATCAGGGGAAAGGCAATAGATGTTAAGGAATTGCGAATTATTGTGGCGTTTGAGAAGGAAATGGCTGTGATAACAGTAATTCCAATTAACAAGAGAGGATGAAAATGAGCGAAAGAAAAAAAGAAACCATTATTTATAAAGGACTCGGCTTCCCAATCAAGCTCATTGATGTTCCCATGAAGAAAATGTTCGGTGATTGGGTAATCGATATTGATATGACCGTGCTTCAATTAGTTGTTCTCAAGTATTTGGCAAGCAAACCAACACGCCTTACAAAAAACGAACTGAGATTCATCAGGCATTTTTTAACAATGACCACCACTGAGTTTGGAAAAACATTTGGCGTAACTCATAGCGCTGTTATTCAATGGGAAAAAGGAAATAGAAACGCAAATCCTGCAACTGAATTTTGCATTCGCTTGTATGTGCTGAATTATCTGCGTGTCAAAGATAAGGAATTTCGAAGTCTCTACAAAAAAATCAGCATAGAGAAACTCTCCCAAAGTGTCGAAAAACGAGTTTGTCCTGTTGAAATCGATGCTTCACAAGATCTCTACATGGCAATTGCCACTTAATTTGCCCTATAAGCGAAATATTTTATGGCCGGATACTAGAGCCACTCTGCAAGCATTTGGTATTTTTTCCAAAAAATCGCTTCCCTAAAGACTCCTTTCGCTTGTATGATCTTTTCGAAGAGAACTGTATGGACCTACAAGAGCTGATTCAAGAAGAAATTGCCAAACGGCGCACATTTGCCATTATTAGCCACCCCGATGCAGGAAAGACAACGCTCACCGAAAAGCTCCTCCTCTATTCGGGAATGATCCAGACCGCAGGGATGGTGAAGGGCCGAAAGGGCCGCAAAGCGGCCTCTTCCGACTGGATGGCGATGGAACAGGAAAGAGGGATTTCTATCACCTCTTCTGCTCTGCAATTTACCTATAAAAATATCATTGTCAACGTCCTCGACACCCCGGGCCACGAAGATTTTTCGGAGGATACCTACCGCACGCTCACCGCTGCCGATTGCGCGATCATGGTCATCGATGCCTCCAAGGGCGTGGAAAAGCAAACGCGCAAGCTGTTCGAGGTCTGCCGTTTCAGAAAAATCCCCGTTTTAACCTTTATCAATAAAATGGACCTTCCCGCAAGAGATCCTCTCGATCTGATGAACGAGGTAGAAAATGTGCTGCAAATCCATTCCTATGCCATGAATTGGCCGATCGGCGAGGATCGCGAATTCCAAGGAGTGGTAGATCGAACAACTCAAGAATGTGTTTTTTTCACGAAAACATCCCTCGGCGGTGCACAAAAGGCAGCCATAGAGCGTCTGTCGCAAAACAGCGAGGGGGCCAAGCGTAAAATCGGCGAGCCGTTATACAAAAAAATTCGGGAATCGCTTGACCTTCTGGACTCTGCAGGAAACACCTTCTCGAGGGAAGATTTTCTGGCAGGAAAGGTCACTCCCATCTTTTTCGCATCCGCCCTGACGAATTTTGGCGTCGAGCCCTTTTTCGATGCCTTCATCCATCTGGCGCCGCCTCCGGGACAGCGGATGGCCAATCGGCTCGATGGAAGCGAGATTGCGATCGACCCCATAAAAACTCCTTTTAGCGGCTATGTGTTCAAGCTGCAAACCAATATGGACCGCCGTCATCGCGATAGCATGGCCTTTATACGCATCTGCTCGGGCCGCTTTGAAAGAGATCTCGTGGTCAAAAATATTCGATTAAAAAAAGAGATTCGGCTCTCTCGACCCCATGCAATGATGGCAGGAGAAAGGGCCATGCTTGAATATGCTTATCCCGGCGATATCATCGGAGTCATCAACTCCTCTCTTTTCGCAATTGGCGACACGCTCTCGATCAGCGGGGATTTTCAATTCAAGCCCCTGCCGCAATTTCAACCTGAGATCTTTGCAAGGATCTATCCGAAAGACGTCGCCAAAAGAAAATCGTTCGACAAGGGAATTTTACAGCTCACCAATGAGGGGGCCATTCAGATGCTCCACACTTTTGCACATGAGGGAGATATTATTTTTGCCGCAGTGGGGCAATTACAATTCGAAGTGATGCAATATCGTCTGAAAGACGAATATGGAGTGGATACGATTCTCACTTCCCTCCCCTATCAATGTTCCGCTTGGATATTAGGAGATTTGAAAACGTTTAGTAAGACCACCACGTCTCTCATCGTTCAGGATCGAAAAAATCGTCCCATGGCCTTGTTCACCAGTGAGTGGGATAAACAGTATAGCGTCAAACTCAATCCGAAAAATGAACTGGTCGATGTTCTTTTCTAAAAATACCAAGACTCTTTTCGAAAGCTTTGTCTTCTAATTTGAACAGAAATATGGTAATTGTGAAAAAAAATCAACCGCAAAAAAAGAGCGTCTCTTGCTAGATTCCCTTCAAACAAAAACAGTTAAAGAGCTCTTTCAACTACTCGACACATCGCCGGATGGTTTGCACCCGGATGAGGCCAAAAAAAGAGCGCTTATTTTTGGAAAAAACGCTTTAAAAGAAGAAAAGGCATCTCTTTGGCACATTTTTTTTCGTCAATTCAACAACCTTTTGATCTATATCCTTTTGGCCGCCTCGATCATTAGCATTTCGCTTAGCCAATGGACCGATTTTTTTGTGATTTTTTTCCTTATTACGCTCAATGGAGTCATCGGATTTTGGCAAGAGGTTAAAGCCGAAGAATCGATCGCATCGCTGAAAAAAATGACGGAAAGTCAAAATAAGGTCATGCGCGAGGGCCATCCGATCTACCTCCCTTCTTCTGATCTGGTACCCGGCGACTACCTTCTTCTTCACGAGGGAGATCTCGTCACAGCAGATATTCGGGTCTGCGAGAGCTCCGGTTTGATGATCGATGAATCTTCGATCACCGGAGAGTCCATGCCCGTCACAAAAGATCCAAAGGCCATTCTGACAGAGGACTCGCTTCCCTTCGAGTGCAAAAATATGCTCTTTGCCGGCACCTATGTCGTGAGAGGTGCCGGAAAAGGAGTGGTTGTCCGCACCGGGAAAAACACCTATCTTGCGCAGATTGCCGAAAAAGGAAAAGAGACCTCCCCGCCAACACCTCTGACAAAAGCGCTGCATTTTTTTACCAAACGATCGATCGGCCTGCTCTTGGTTCTCTTTTTTTTCCTGGAAATTGTGGGATATCTCCAGGGCAGATCTCTTTTAGATCTCTCCTATATTTTACTCACGAGCCTGGTTTCCGTGGTTCCGGAAGGGCTTCCGATCGTAGTCACATTGGTCATGGTCCTTGGAGCCGCTCTTCTGAGCAAAAAGCAGGCGCTCGTCCGCTATCTGCCCTCTGTAGAAACCTTGGGCAGCGTCACGATCATTGCCTCGGATAAAACAGGAACCATCACGAAGGGCCAACTAATCGTAAAAGAGGTCGTCTCTCCCCATCTTGAAAAACTCAAGCTCATCGCCGCTTTATGCAATGACGCCCATGAAAGATTCGGAGATCCTCTCGACG
This sequence comes from uncultured bacterium, assembly GCA_963716985.1. GTDB lineage: Bacteria > Chlamydiota > Chlamydiia > Chlamydiales > SM23-39 > JAJZPH01. The sequence continues at coordinate 1,596,233 of OY970323.1, forward strand.
TCGCTCTTGCAAATTGGGTAGAAGATTTCGAAGAAATGCAAAAAAAATACCCGCGAAAATGGTCTTTTTCTTTCGAAAGCCGGCACATGTTCATGGCAACGGTCCACCTGGCCTTCGGGGAAGACCTGCTTTTCATCAAGGGGGCTTTCGAAGCTCTTAAGGAAATGAGCGAGAATACAGAAGAGGTTGCCCTGTTCGAAAAGGCATTCCATCTGCTCTCGCAAAAGGGGCTGCGTGTTCTTTCCTTTGGGATGGGCAGATGGGAAAACAAGGATCCTTCCCTTTGGAAAATCCAAATGATCGGCCTGATCGGCTTTCTCGATCCTCCCAAAGAGGGGATCAAAGAAGCGGTCTTGGCAGCAAAAGGAGCGGGCATCCGCGTTTTGATGCTCACCGGCGATCACCCGACAACGGCAAAGGCAATCGCAAGAGAGGTCGCCATTTTCACAGACGAAGACTCCTTTCTTTCGGGGAAAGAATTACAAAAACTTTCCGATGCCCATCTCTTTGAAGCCCTGCAAACCACTACAGTGCTCGCAAGAGTTCTGCCCGAATATAAATACCGAGTGGTCAAAGTGCTCCAAGAAAGCGGGGAAATTGTGGCGGTCACGGGCGATGGCATCAACGACATACCCGCACTGCGAGCGGCCGACATCGGAATTGCGATGGGAAGCGGATCGGAAGCGGCAAAGAGTGCATCGAAAATCATTCTGACGGACAACAATTTAAGAGTGATTGTCGACGCGATCAAAAATGCACGGGTCATTGCGGACAATATTCGCAAAGCCATTTATTATTTGACTGCCACCGGTCTGCAAGAGAGTTGCTTGATCTTTTTGGCCATCCTCAGTTTTCTTCCCCTTCCCCTATCCGCTATTCAGATACTTTGGCTCAATCTTGTCACGGCAGGCGTTCAAGACAAAACCTTTCCTTTCGCAAAAGAAGAGGGAAACGTCATGAATCGAGCCCCGCGCAAACCAGAAGAGCAGTTTTTTGGAAAAAAACAAATCTTCAAAATACTCATCTACGGCATTCCCGTCGGCACTTTTTGTTTCTTTCTTTATCGCTATCTTTTAACAGAGTACTCCTTCGAAATTTCCTCCACCATTCTTTTCACATCGGTTGTGATGTCCGAGTGGGCCAATGGCATCCAAGCACAAAAAGAATCAGAGCCCTTCTTTAAAAACATGCGAGCAAGTTTTACGATCAATCCCCTCATCTTTCTTGGCACGGGGGTGGGATTTGTCCTGCAATGCTCTGCTATTTATTTTCTTCCCACGCTATTTCATGCAACGCCGCTTAGCCTGGAGCATTGGAAATATCCCTTTTTTGTTTTCCTTACTGTCTTTGGTTTTATTGAAATGACAAAATGGTGCGCATCCTTCTTTAGAAAAAAGAGGCCGGGATGAAATTTTTCTAATCAGAAAATCTCTTTTTTTGCTAATACTATTAAAACAGTAAAACAACACTCTACAAGGAAGGTTTTATGAATCCAGGAAGCGGATCCACATCTGTATTTTCGCTCGCTCTTTCTATCTTTGTTGTATTTAACGCACTCGGTTTTATGCCGATCGTCATGGCCCTTTTGGCCCATTACGATACACATCGTCAGAAAAGGATTATTACACGCGAGTGCCTGATCGCTTTGGGCATTTTGCTGCTTTTCGGCTTCTTTGGCAACAAAGTTTTAGAAGTCATTGGAGTTCCTGCCGCTATTGTGACTGTTGCCGGCGGAGTTCTTCTTTTTCTGATTTCCTTAACAATGATCTTTCCCCCCAGCCCTGCCGATACAAAAGGGCTGCCCCACCACGAGCCCTTCATCGTTCCGATCGCCATGCCGGGTTTGGCCGGACCGGCATCGATTGCCACCGTGGTCGTGTTTACAAACCAGGTAGGTGCGATGGAAACCGCTTTGGCCACGCTGATTGCTTGGCTCCCCTCCTTTGTCATTCTCTATCTCTCTTCTTACATTCGAAATTTTCTTGGAGATAAAGGGATTCAAGCAGTGGAACGCCTCGGTGGTTTTCTCATCTGCTTAATCGGAACAAAAATGGTTCTTTTAGGAACTTTTTCTATGATCAAGGAAAACTTCTAAACCAAAAAGAACTTTCGGACTTATAAGCGGAAGAAAGATTTTTCTTCCGCTTTTTTTTCACCACATACTTTCATAACATTGCAAAGCTGGCCCTATTTCATTTTGCCAACGCCGCAAAAAACGGACATCCTTAGCGATGCCCGCCATGCCCGCCATGCCCTCCATGGCCGCTACCGCCATGGCCATCCCCGCCATGCTCGCCTCGATGTTCTCTCCGATGCTCTCCCCGATGGCCTCTGAGATGGTCTCTGTAATGGCGGCGATGCCAATCGTGAAACTCATCTTCATCCTCGATCCAAATTCCTCCGTACCATCCCGGACCTATCCAAATTACCTCATCATCATCCTCTTCATAAACGTATTCCGGCCGGCCTCCTGCTGAAAGGCTCGAAAAAGGAGCCGTAGAGGTAATGATAAATGCCATAAAAAACAAAAACTTCTTCATAAACACCTTTTTTTTAATAACATTGTATATTTTTTAATTAGCATTTGCTCGAATTTGTTTTCATTAACTTTCTTAATCATTTGTGAGTTGTGAAAAAAAAGACCGGAAATCATCTCATTATTTATTCACAACTTGAGATTGCAAGAAGAGTGCGATTAAAAAAACAGCAATTAGACTTAATTTTTTTGCTATGGGCGCAAAATCCCGTTGGATTTTACGCAAGCAATTTAAAATCATACGGTTAAGCTAAGTTGCAGATCCTGGTTGTAACATTTTTATGTCGCAAAAAGAAAAATTGGAAATCCTAAAAACCTCGTTGAACAAACATCGGGTTGTGACCATTGAGCAAATCTGCAAGATTCTGGGGGTTAAATCGCGCATGAGCGCGCACCGCTATTTACAGCAGATAGACTATTTGACAAGCTATTCACATGGAGGCAAGTACTACACCCTGCGAAAAACGGCAGAATTCGATCAATTCGGCTTGTGGTATTCCGGAGATATTGGATTTTCCACACATGGCACTCTGCTTGAAACCATTGTTCATTTAGTTGCTGACTCAGAAAAAGGGAAAACCACCGAGGAACTAACTCGCCAGTGTAGATTGCGGGTGCAAAACGCCTTGCTCCAACTGGTGAAAGAAAAAAAACTCTCTCGAGAAAAAACAGGTAACATCTATCGTTACCTCGGTGAACATGATCTGCACAAAAAACGACGGCAGAAAAAGCATACTACTGACTCGGCACAGGATTCTCTTTCAGAGTGGATCGTGATTGATGTGTTAGTGGAGATCATTAGAAAATCGAAAGAAATCATTCATCCCACAGAGATCGCTGCCAGCTTACAAAAAAGAGGGTCATCAATTTCCCTGCATCAAGTACAGCAAGTGTTTCAGCTCCATTCATTGGAAAAAAAACACCGGATTTCGCGCTCTAACATTACTGATCACCTTGCGCAGTCGGGTGATTACGCAAATCAGCTCATTGAATCTTTTTCCTATCAGTCCAACAATTCGGGCGGAGTCGGAACAAACAGACTGCTGTGGCGAGCTACTCCTCACGCAAAAAACAGAAGGACGAAGTATCATCACGCTGAGCATTGGCAAAATCCATATTCACGAAACGATAAAACAATGCAGAATCTGCAAAAAAATCTACGCCTCCGAACAACCAAGTCAATTGGCGCCTCAATGCTGTAATTTTGGCTTCGACATAATAGTGTACGCAGGTAGAGCTGTATTTCAAAGCCATCGAACTGAGAATGAGGTTGCGATGGAACTATGGAGCAAAAAGTGAAGTACTTCGAGCGGCTTCGAAAGATTCTGCGCATTGCTGAGCCGGGAGGTTCAGATGGGCTCAATGACGATGCTTTGACTTGCGACATGGGAGTCATGGAAGCGGAAGTCAAAAAGTTCATCAATTCTCAGGAGATACAACAGAAATGCCTAGCTGATCAGGACTGCAGAAAAATGGTGCAACAAATCAAAAAGTACTGGGACAAGCTCTTCACAAAACCAATCGCTGTAACGACGAAGGCAGGACAGACAATAACGATCCAACCACAGCGAACAAATAATTTGATGGAGAGATTCTTCCGTGAGATTAATCGCGGTTCCAGGAAGCGCACAGGCGGGAAAACTTTGGGGCATGTATTGACCACCATGCTCGCCGATACGCCGCTGATAAAAAACCTTCAGAACAAGAAGTATGAAAAGATCATCTTGGGTGGCTGCGATACTCTTGCGGAACGATTTGCTCAAATTGAAGCCAAGCAAGTCAGGAAAAAGCTGAGACATGCAGAACAAAGGGAGGGCAAATTGCACCCGATTGTCAAGCGTCTTATCAAGATGCCAAAACTACCCGATCACTTGATCGGAATCCCAGTCCATCAACAATTTAATCAAGCAGCTTGCTGCTGAACGTCAAGCGACTTGAGCAAGCACAGAAACGGGATGCCAAATGCTGAAATCCAACGGGATTTTGCGCCCATAGTTTTTTTGACTTAAATATTTAACTGCAGCAATATATCTTTATTATAATTAAGAATCCGCATGGAGATTTACATGTGCGCTCTATCTATAGATTCTATTCCGGAAACGGTTCTGCAGGATATTTTTTTGATGTTGCCAAAAGATCACGCGGCCATTGCATGCGTTTGCAAATTATGGAATCAACTTCAGAAGAAAAACGTTGATTTTTTTGCACGTACATATCAACTAAATCGAGAAATTCAACCCTATCTTTCGAGCAGAGTTTTGCCAACCACCGATCCTCAATGCACTGAAATTGTAAAGAACACCATTCAGCGAATCAGAGAATTCCATGGAAGAGATCATTTTCCCCCCTATCCAGTCGATGCAGGTTCTTTAGGACAAGCGATTCGGCAAACCGTGGATACTAATTTAATCGTTTTTTTTAATGAATTGAGACACAGCATTCCCATTCCGGCTCTTCCACCCGATTCCACGGTTGCCGAGAAAGCAGCGTTCATTAGAGAGTGGATGAAAGATAACCAGGAACTGCTGAACCAGGTTCGTGATCTTCATTTGGACTACTGCGATCTGAACGAACTACCCCGCGAAATAGACCTGCTTGTGCATTTGCAATTTCTTACACTCGATGTCAAACAACTCCCTGCGCTCCCCTCAATAATCCCCAATTTTGTAGATTTGCACTCGATTTATATCTTCGGCGATCAATACTCTGTGGAAGCTCGATATATCATAGACAATTTTGAACTTTTTTATCCAAGAAGAGAAGGAAGAAGAAGATGCCTGGTCGGCGTAAGCCCGAATTACTATCCCAAGACGCGCTTCGAATTAAATGTTGGCAAACCTGTGATTTGCAAGATTCAATAGAACCGGATCCTTGGATTCTTTTCATTCCATTCCTCGTGAAATTTGTCATGAGTGATTGCTATTCCATCAAAGTCTTTAAAATTCAGAGACTTGCTGATTTTTAGCAGCGACACGTTAATAATATTTTAAAATTATAACATAATTGCTATTAATTTCATTTTTATGATATTATTGTTTTAATAAAATTAAAATTCACAAACTAATAAGGAATAGATGAATAAATTAATTTTAAAATTATTGACAATGTCCGCATTGATCCTTTCGGCTTTCGCTTTTCATCCCCCCATGACTCAAAATTCTCTAAAGACCGCAAGCTGCCAAGAAGAAGCCAAGAAAAAAGCCCCTTCGGAAGCTCTTCTTTCGTCAATGAAACAAGACCCTGTTCGTCCGGAAAAGAAGGAGGAAGTCTCTAGAGCAGAATCGGACACGGACAATGGCGCAATGGTTCTCAATATGAGAAAATTTCTGAAAGAAAAGTTCGGATGGGACGTTGCGGCAGAAAATATTCATCGCATGAAAGGCGGCCATAGCGGAAACGAAATCTACCAAATCGTCGATGCAAAGCAGAAGCCAATCCTCCTCATCAAGGCAATTGCGCAAGGCAGCGGCACTTTTTCCAAAGAGTTTTTTGCCATGGAGCATTTTCATCAACTAAAGCTCAAAAACTTGAAATTCTCCGAAGCAATGGGCATTGGCGGCAGCCAAACGGAAAATAACAAAACGTTTTTTCTGGCCATGAAATTTATCGATGGATCTTCGATCGACAAGATGCTTGCCGAGCTTGCCCATCAACCGAAGGGAGGCCAAGCGCGAGAGGAGCAGTTGAGAAAACTCATACACGTATTTTCGAAACTCGGAGCCGGATTGGCCGAATTTCATCTAGCCGCTCAAACCGACCCTTTGCCGATCCACCCTTTCTATTTAAATCATTATGAATGGTCGAGCCGGGAAGTGTTCAAACAACTCGAAAATCAAGTGGATGATCTCTTCTTAAAAAACTTGAAAGAATTCTTTGCCACGCGTTTTGCTTTTGTAGCCAAAAAGCTATTTGCACGCGGATACATGCATGGCGATTCGCATCCCGGAAATTACATGTATCAAGAGAGCTGCGATCAGGTCTGGATGATTGATGTAGTCGACGGGGCCTCTTCCATTGGCAAAAACGGGAGCCCCTTAGGAATGCCCTTTTACGACCTTGCGAGAATGCAAAACTCTCTTGAGCGGTGGAAAATCATCCACGGCCTTACGGAAGAAGAATGCTCCCGGATCACATCCGCATTTCTCGACGCCTATGCCAAAGAGGGAGGAACTCTGCCATCTCATGAAACAATGGAGTTCTTCCTCCTCGTCGATCGATTCCGAGCTCTGGAAGAACAAAAGTTAGAAAAAGAGAAAAACCCAAAGAAGGGCGATAAAATTTTTCAAGCAACGCTGGCACAATTAAAGCAGATGGTCCAGATTGCCAATCCATCTTCGCAATTGTGCTAATCTATTGGGCTGGCCTTGTTCACTTCGAGAGGGAAAACTTTCGATCAGTGGATGACACAAGTCAGCAAAGTCGCCCTCATCATTGAAAAACAAAGTCAGTTGCATTAACAACTGACCGAAGAAGTGAACATGGCCCTTTAGCTAGTACCCGACCAAAAAAGTCTTGAGGAGTGAAATCGGGTTTACGCTATCGCACTGTTGGTTTGTTTTGCCACCATCTCCAAGAGGCGAGATCTTTCAAAAAACACTTCCAATGAGCACTATTTTCTCATTGAGGATGTTCAAATCTCGAAGAACTTAGAGAAGTCCACAATATCGTTGAATTCCTCGCTTTCTTTTATACCCTGATTGATTCCATTGATATGGATGAGAACGGGTCTAATTGAGAATCCCTTCGGAACGGAAAGGCTCTCAATCTTTTTCTTCATTTCTTCAATAACGGAGCTCTTAATTTCCGAGGCGCTAAATTTTATTTCGCATACATAGAGTGCATTGTGTTTGGTCTGAATCATCAGATCGATTTGGCAGCCCTTCCGGCGCTGTGTAGCTCTTTGGAAGAACGGGCCCGCGTTGGCAATTTCTAGCAGATCTATGCGAAGTATTTTGCATAGGCTTTTTAAATTGTTTACGACCAGGTTTTCAAACTGTAGCCCCATTACGGATTCCCAGGCTGGGCAAGTGCTCAAAAAGTTGAGGTAAATACCTCATTCTTAGATCCTAAAAAAATATAAATCTTTTCTTTAATCGTTCGTCATCGTAAATTTACTTGCTTATGCAGAATAACAATGACCTCATTCAACGAATTTTAGAGCAAAATACCCAGCTCGCTGAAGAAGATCGACGCCTAAGAGATCGCCTCGACATTGCTTTGAACACCATTTCATTTCAGCACGAAGAAATCCAACGACTAAAAGATGAGATTGCAATTCTCAAGGGACAAAAGCCCCGTCCAAAGATTCCTCCCAGCACTTTAGAGGGGCAACAAAGCAAAGATAAGCAAAACGACAAAAATAAACTCTCCAGGGGGATGCATCCTCGACGTAAAAAAACCAAAAAACTTGAGATACATACCAGAAGTCGCATTAAGCCCGAATCAGTTCCCGAAGGAGCTACCTTCAAAGGATGTCAGAAATTTACCGTACAGGACATCATTCTTCAGCCTTACAATACCATATACGAACTCGAGCGATGGCAATTGCCTGATGGCACTTACTTAACAGGTAAATTGCCGCAAAATATCCAGGGACATTATGGCCCTCAATTGATCAGCTACGTTTTGCACCAATATTATGGCTGTCGTATTACAGAACCTCTGCTGTTTGCACAGTTGAAAGAAATTGGCGTATTGATCTCCGAAGGACAGTTGAGCAATATTTTGATCCAAGGAAAGGAAGCCTTCCATCAGGAAAAGAACGAGCTATTGTCCGCGGGGATAGCAGCTACAGGACAAGTAAAAGTAGACGACACCGGCGCTCGCCACCGAGGGCATAATGGCTACTCGACGATCATAGGGAACGAATATTTTACCTACATTGTGTCGACAGAAAGCAAAAGTCGCATAAATTTTCTCAAGATATTGCATGGGACGGCTCCTCGATATCTTATCAATGAAGACACTGCAGACTACATTGAGACCCTAAAACCCTCGAGTTGGTTAGGAGGATACCTCCTTTTGCAGGCCCGATATCGATCCATGAATCAAATAGAATGGGAGAAATTTTTACTCGCAATAAACATCAAGTCAGAAAGCGACATAAAACTTGTAACCGAGGCCGCCCTATTCGCGAGCCTGATAGAAAATGGCATACCAAGAGATCTTGGAGTGCATGGAGATGATGCAGGGCAATTCAATGTCTTCGTTCGATCTTTATGTTGGATCCATGAGGAGAGGCATTATCGAAAACTCATTCCCTTTGACGAAGCAACACGCAAAGCAATCGAGCAAGTCCGGGGAGAAATTTGGGATTTATACAAGGGGCTGCAGGAATACAAACTCGCGCCCTCTGAAAGCCTAAAATTGATTCTCGAGCAGAATTTTGACAATTTATTCTCAAAAAAGAAAACCATCAGTCCCACCCTAAACAAACAGCTGGCAAAAACTTATGAAAAAAAGGACGAATTGCTCAGGGTATTAGAGAAACCAGACACCCCCCTTCACAATAATGGAACCGAAACCGATGCTCGAGAGATGGTGGTTAAGCGGAAAGTATCCGGAGGGACTCGTAGTGAAGAAGGTCAAAAATGTCGAGATACTTTTGTAAGCCTAAAAAAGACTTGCTGTAAGCTTGGAATCACTTTTTTCGGATATCTTGAAGACAGAATCAACGGGTTGTGTAAAATTCCCAGGTTGTCGCAAGTAATCGTGTCGCGAGCTCCCTCGCGGCTCAAAGAAACTTAAAGTTTTTTACCTCAGTTTTATGAGCACTTGCCAGGCTGGCATATACATGAAAGACTTAGACTCAAACAGATCCTTGGCGATTCTGTCCCTGTTCGGCTCTATATATCGCAAATAGAACCTGAGGTAGTTGTCTTTTAACCTGAACTTCTTGAGACGAGACGCTTCCTTAGTCGAGAGAGTCCAAGTGCAATCCTCTTGAACAAATCCTGCGAGCGCAAGGTCATTTAAGCATCTAGAAACGGAGCCGCTTTTTTTCAGATCTAATTTTTCGCAGACATCATCTAGAGTTAGAGGAGCATGTGCCAATGCTTGTACGATGTTTCTATATGTTTGAGCTCTCTTGGAGAATAAATCTGAAAAAATTTGATCGAATTCACGGAATAGTAACCCATTTGATTGAAAACAGAGTCTATGAATGTTGTCTTCAGCTGATTGAGTTGAAATAACTTCCTCTAAATATTTAGGAATCCCTCCGGTAACTGATAGCATCTTAAATTTTTCATAAGCGCTAACTTTGTTTTTTTGAGCCCCCCAAAATTCTCCACCTTCTGCTATAGAAAGCTCTTCTAATACAATATCAATTGAAATTCTCCCGACAAATCCTGTGCTTTTTAGAATGTTTTCTTCAATCCAGCTAGATACTGAGCCGCATAAGATGAGAATGAGGTTCGGATTTTCCGAAAAGTGATAATCCCAAGCTGCCTTGAGATGGCCTAAGAAATCAGGATCTGATGACCCCATCCAAGAAATTTCATCAAAGACAATAACAATCTTTTGCTCTTTGGCTTGCTTTCCTAAAAAAGCGAAGTACTCAATCCACTCGGAAGCCTGTATTTTAGGCATGCTTAGGTTCTGTGCAATTTGAGTTGAGAATGTATCTAACTGCCGTTGCTTTGTAGTGCCAGGAATTGGAGGAATTCCCGTAAAGACCCAGTTCTTTTTTTCTGAAACAAACTCTTTTATTAGTCTACTCTTTCCGATTCGTCTTCTTCCTCTGATTACGACCAAACTAGACGACTTTTTTTTAAGAAGCAGTTCTAGAGATTCAAGTTCTTTCTTGCGACCGATGAATTTCATGTCAATCTTGTGAGGTGAAATTAAGAGTCCATATTACCTCATAAGATCGACAAATGTCAATCTTGTGAGATTCCTTGCGTATCGATTTCATAGAGGATCTGACGTCTGTAGTGAAATTTTTTGAAAATGCGCGGCTCTGCGACTGCCTACGTTTTCTTAAATCTTAGCTCCTTTTCCAAGCAAGAATTCTATAGCTTTTCGTCTTTCGAGAGATAAAGCATATTTTAAGGGAGCAGAACCTTCTGATCCTAATTTCCCGAGGGTTTTGTAGCTAGTACCCGACCCAAAAAGTCCTGAGGAGTGAAATCGGGTTTACGCTACCGCACTGTTGGTTTGTTTTGCCGCCGTCTCCAAAAGCTTGGGATACAGGTGACCCATCTTTTTGCGTGCATCTTCAATAGCAAACATCCAATCCACCTTAGCTCTTCTCAAATTTCTTTGTTGTTCCCATGCCAGTACTTCGTTCTTGAGTACTTCCATTGTGGAAAGATAGCGATTATTCAAACATTCAAATTTTTTTGGGCGGCCAGCACGAGAAAAATCATCCAGTGCATATCCCAAATTCCCTTCGACAAAGCGTCGTCGAGTGCGCTCGATGGTGGCATGTCCTACACAAAGGCCATTTGAAATTTTGTCATCAGAAAAACATTTGTCGGCTTGAAGCAAAATGTTGGCTTTTCTAATTTTTCTGGAGGCTCGCTTTCCTGAAGAACATAGATTGTACAGCTCAAGCCTCTCTTCATTCGTCAATTTTACAATGTATTTTTTCACGCTATGCGCACACTCAATTATTTGCGCGCTCCTCAAGACTTTTTGGGTCGGGTACTAGTAACAGGCAAATAGAAAATCCCCTCTCGGGACAAAGCCCTGCTTTCCATTCCGAACAATCCTCTCCCAAGCTGGGGTGTGACAAACAATCAGAAGACGTCCAACAATGGCCCAAGAGAGCCGTAGTACTACCCCCCTATTTTTTGTCCAACTTTACTACACAAACCTTTCAATAAAATCTTGACTTCACAACAACAAAACCGTCACAATGTTTAGTCATTTTTCCCGATAGGATAAAAATGAAGAAAGAACGGCCTGGTGAATTGCACCAGAAAATCAAGCGGCTACGAACATCCAGAGATGCGCTGAAGCATCACAATTATGAAAAAACCCAGCAGAACAAAAAACTTCGCGACAGGAATGTAGAGATTGCTGAAAGTCGCGATCATTGGAAAGATCGTAATAAAGAGCTTGACCAGCAAAAGGAAGGCCTGGAGCAACAAATACAAGTTGCGCAGGAGAGATTACTGGAGGCTCAAGAGAAGATACAGACTGCAAAGAAAGAGATAGAGCGCGAGCGAATACGAGCTGATGAGGAACGCAGGCGCGCAGATCAACTCCAAACTGAAATTGAAGCAGCTCGAAAAAAAAAACAGGGGTCTTGAAAATTTGATTCCAAAGATGGGAGAGAAAGCCCCGCGTGGTTGGTATCCCATCTTGATGATCATCATGTGCATTAGGCTAGTGCTCCAAGCTACTATTTCATTTCGCGCAGCTCCTAAGGCGATTCATATTGCATTTTCTCAATTCGATGCTGTCAAAGATCAACCGATTCCAACATACAAAAGCATCAGCAGATGGCTAACGCAGATAGGTCTCTATAAGTTGAATTGCCCGAAAGAACAAGCAAATGACTGGGCACTAGTCATTGACAATTCAGTCCAAATTGGTACTCAAAAATGTCTTGTAATTTTAGGAATGCGTCTGAGTAAGTTTCAGAAGGGAAAAGCACTAACTCTCGAGGACATGGAAGTACTGATTATAGAGCTCCATGATCAGTCCAACGCGAATATTGTCTGCAGGGCATTGGAGAATGCACAGAAAAAAATTGGAAAGGCTGCTATGGTATGCGCTGATGATGGTTCAGATCTCCGAGGCGGAATTGAACTGTTTTGTCAGAAGCATGGTGCTGGCCGCGTTTTTGACACTATTCATAAAATTGGCACTTTTTTAAAAAAGATTTTCGAGGATGATTCGGAATGGCAAGCTTTTTCAACAGCTGCGGCAGCTGCCAAGAATAAGATGCAGCAAACACAGGCAGCTCATCTCATGCCACCCAACCAAAGGACGAAGTCTCGATTCCTCAATATCGAGATTCTTGCGCGATGGGGAATTGACATTATGGTTGCCATAGATACGCCGAACCATCCTGACAAGGATCTGCTCGAACAATACTGTGGCTGGATTCGTCAATATACAGGGCTCATTGAAAGATTGAAACAATTTGACCTCATCAGTCGGAAAACTAGACAGTATATCCGCGAGAATGGAGTGAGTTTTAGCACAGGAGAGCAGATAGATGCATTTTTGGAAGAGGAAATGAAGTCCTTAAATTTTAATGCAGAAGCATGCGAATACGCTGGAGCGCTGATAGATTTCTTCTACGAACAGTCGAAAGTCGTCCCTTTTGGACAAACCTGGCTTGGTTCAAGCGAAATCATAGAATCTCTATTTGGAAAATTGAAAAGTCTCGAGAATGACCAAAGCAAGGGAGGCTTCACGCCGCTTATTCTGGGAGTAGCTGCGTGCGTCGGTAAAGTGGATATTGCTTTGGTGAAGGCAGCCATGACACATATAAAGATAAGTGATGTCGACACGTGGACAAGAGAACAGGTCGGATCGACGCTACTTTCCAGAAGAAGGAAAGCTTTGGCGTTCTGGAGAAAAAAGAATTTTCAAAAAAATATTGTACACGAATCGGCTGGAGCCGTCAGGAGCGAAGCGATTGGTTTTTAGTGGTCAACTATCAATTTGTCACACCCCACTCCCAAGCCGCGCAAGATCCTTTATATTAAATAAATTATCTTTTTATGCTCTATATATTTTAAATAATTACTTTAACTATTAAACAAATTAATTGAATTATGTTATCATTTGTTAAAAAGAGTCTATTGTACATGATCAAATAGCCGTAAGGCTCTAAAAAAGAAGTTTTTATGAACGAGATCGGTCCGCTATTTCCAACATCCCCGTTATTTGTTTCAACCTCCTCGCTTCCCAAGAATACTCCTTCTCTCTCCGATCGAGCAGATCTGCTCTATCTCACCATACAAAATCGCATCGCCCAAATGGGAGATTTGCAAACTCTCTTGCGCCTCTCCCCTCTCTATGAAATAATCTCCACTCTGAAAAACATGGCAGAGATGCATCTTCTATCTTCCGAAGAGGCCAAAGAAATCACCGATCGTCTCAACGGCCTTGAAGAGGAAATGCGCTCTTCTTCCCAAGATCTTCTCGATCAGCTATCCAGCGTAAAGGAATCCCTCTCAGACATTCGCTTGGGATTTCAAAATGGAAATACAAACGCAAAGATCGCCTATCTTCTCTCGCAGCTCCCCCTCATCTTCTGCGATGGAGCAAACGAGCAAAGATCGATGGAGATAAAAAATTCACTCATAGAAAAAGTGGCCCCTTTGCAAAGTGTTTTGCAACAGATGTCCCCTTTAGAGAAAAATCGATGGCAAAAAAAACTTGCCCTCATTGAAGAGGGCTTGCAAAAGAGACGGGCGCATGCGGAATTTTCAGAAAAGGACGTAGAAGAGTTCTTTAAAAATCTCGAATATTAATGCTCATTGGATAAAGCCGAGCTTGTCCAGACGCAAATCAATCGTTTTTGCTTGATAGCGCACCTCTTTTCCCGGTGGATGAAGGCCCTTCATCTGCTCTTGATAATCGCCCATCATTTTATGATGCAAAACCAGATAATTTCCCATTTGCTGTGCGTAATGGTTCGCGCTCAATCGAAGGATTTGGGGGAAAACGGCGGTAAAGGTAGTTTTTTTTTCTCCAATTTTCAGCTCTGTTTTTGTGAGAATCACGATCTCTCTTTTTCCGTAACTATCGGCAAAAATTTGAGACAGATCGATTCTCTCTACCGTAAATGCTCCTCGAACGGTTTCGGGAGAGAGAAGCTTTAAAAGATGCAGGGCCACCTCGATCTGTTTGCCCGCAAGAGGCTCATTCCAGCTCGCAGTCTTTCTCTGTTTTAACGGACCTTCCTCTTGGGCCGGCACGCCAAAAGGAGGCAGGTCCAAATAGATCTCGGGCATCTTTTCAAAAGAAAGAAAGGGAAGAAGCGGGAGAAGAGAACCATTTTCGTCGATCGCAACATTTTCAAAGTCCAAAAGAGTTGCCACGGGTTTTTTCAGTGCATAGGTCACGCAAATTGTCTGGGGCCAAATTTTTTTCAGAGTAGCGGTTTTAATGAGAGGGAAAGCGAGCATTTTTTCTGCCGCTTTCTTTTCATCCCAAACGTAAAAATCGGGAGGATGGTCGGAAGAGAGCTCTAAGAGCTGTTCTAAAAAAAGCGTCGGCAGTCCCGGCGCCCCCCCTTTTTTTTGCACAATCCTTAAGATCGGGGTGGGATGAGAAGAGGCTCTTTTTTCCCTCCAAATTTGCAGAAAGAAAGAGGAGATGAGCGCCATGCCTCCCATGAGAAAGAAAAACCCGATCAAGAATAAAAAAACCTTGCGTCTCATCCGATCAATCGACTCTTCAAACGTTTTCGATAAAATGCCGAAATAATGAGCTCATGCATGAGAGAAATAGATTCAATGCCGCGGCTTTTCCAGGAAAGCGGATAGGCGCTAAAATCGGTAAATCCCGGAAAGGGATTGATCTCATTCATGTAATATTGCCCGTCTGTGCTCAAGAAAAAATCTACCCTTGCAAGCCCCTGGCATCCGGCAAAACGATACATGTTCAGAGCAAGCGCTTTGCCCTCCTCTATTTTTTCCTGCGGAAGATGGGGCGGAATTTGAGTCAGCGAGCCCGGGCTATATTTCTTCTCATAGCTATAGAATTCTCCTTGCGATCTGATTTGCGCCACATCGCCCATGTCTTGCCAGTCATGTCCGCGGATAGAAAATTCGATCTGCTCCCCGACTACCTCTTTTTCAATAATAAGATCGCTATCATACAAAAATGCGTTGTCGATCGCTTTTTCAAGAGACTCTGCATCCGGCGCTTTGCGAACTCCAATGCTGGAGCCCAAACGGCAGGGCTTGACATAAACAGGCATGAGGCCGCTTGCAAGTATTTCTTCGAGAATATCTTGGCGCCGTCTCTTCCAATCAAAGAGAGAGACCTCCAGAAAGGGGGCAGTGGGGATCTTCTTCGCAAGCGCCAGGTGCTTCAGCCACCCCTTATGCATGCAAAGAGCTCCTGACATATAGTCGCAGCCCACATAAGGAATGTTCATCGCTTCTAAGAAAGCGCCCATCATTCCATCCTCTCCTCGAGGACCGTGAAAAACGGGGATCGCAACTTCGCAAGAAGCAAGGGCGGAAAGAATCTTTTTAGAGATCATGGGCTCATGTTCCGACAGCTCTTCCTTTGCCTCCAAACGCTTGAAAGAATCAACGCCTTCGATCCATTTACCCTTTTTTGTCAGTCCAAAATATTGCACGTCATAAACCGCGGGATCCAGACCCCTGGCAATGTTCTTGGCAGACAAAAGAGAGATCTCATGCTCGGAAGAATTCCCCCCGAAAAGAAGTGCTACCCGCCAGCGTTTGATTTTTTTCTTTGTAAAGATTTTTGCCACGCGGTCTCCTAAAAGCGTCACATCGCCGGCGCCCATGGCGATAAAAACATCATGGGGCCGTAGAAAACCTGCAAGATCTTTGATCTTTTCTTTGGGGAGATAGGATATGGGGAGCAGGGAGCTCTTCTGCATGTGGCTGACAAGAGAGGGAGAATCAACGCCTTCGATCGGCATTTCTGAAGCTGCATACAAATCGGTGATAAAGAGGTGATCTGCCTCTTCGAAAGCAGGCCCAAACGCGGAAAAGAGATCTTTCGTCCGGGAGTAGCGATGGGGCTGGAAAAGCACCACGATTCGTCTCTCCTTGACCGATTCCCTCAGAGCAGAAAGCGTGGCCTTGATTTCGGTGGGATGATGGCCATAGTCATCAAAAAAGCAGACGTGGTTGATCGATTGCTTTTTCTGAAGACGGCGGGCTACTCCGGAAAATTGTAAGAAAGCAGAGCGGATCTGCTCCTCCGTAAGCCCCAAACGCAAACAGAGGCCAAAAACAGCTGCAGCGTTGCAAGCATTATGCTTTCCCGCAAGCGGAAGAAAAATTTTTTCAAAGCGTCTGTTTTCGAACAAAAGGGTCATTTCAATGGAAAAATCCTTTTGAGAAAATTGTTCGATCCGAAGATCTGCCTCTTTGGAAAATCCATAGGAAACCCCGCCGGGAGATAGCAATCGTAGCGCAAGGTCGTCCGCACACCAGAAAAGATGCTCTTTGGAAGAAACCTGAGAAAAAAAGGTTTGAAATGCCTCTCTCATTGTTCTCTCTTCTTTCCAATAATCCATATGTTCGCGCTCGAGATTCGTGACGATGGCGCCAAAAGCTTTGGATTGTAAAAAAGAGCCGTCGCTCTCATCGGCCTCGGCAACAAAATAAGATCCCGTGCCAAGACGTCCGTTGGTCTCATAGGCGTCGATGATTCCTCCCGCTACAAAGGAGGGGTCGAATCCCGACTCCACAAGAACAGTTGCGAGAAGACTCGTCGTGGTAGTTTTCCCATGAGTGCCCGTAACAAGAAGGGGTTTTTGTCCTTGCATGAGCCAATCCAGCAGTTCCGATCGATGCAAAAGGGGGTATCCGAGCTTTTTTGCCAGGATCATTTCCGGATTATCGACGCTCACCGCGCTGGAATAGACAATGCAGGATTTTTTGGACAAGTTTTTCTCAAAGTGGCCGATCGTAATTTTCGCCCCCAACTTTCGCAGTGACTTCACAATCGCATGAGCGGAAAGGTCGCTTCCGGAAACACGCTCCTTCTTCTCTAAAAGAATACGCGCAAGAGCGCTCATGCCAATGCCGCCAATCCCAATCAAATGATATCCTTCTTTTCTCATGCAAAAACCCTCCCGATTGCGCAGATCATGTCGCAAAGCGTTTTTGGATGCAGACGCGACCTTGCTTTTTTGAACTCTTGGATCTTTTTCTTATGATAGGAAAGGCGGGATTTTTTTTGACAGATCTTCCGAAACAACAGATCCGGCGTTGCACTCTCTTGCAACACCATCTCGCCCCCCCGGACATTCTCGTGCATATATCGTGCATTCACACTCTGGTGCCCTTGGGCATAAGGATAGGGAATCAAAAGATAGGGCAGATCAAAAGTGATCAGCTCAGCGCAGGTCGAAGCGCCTGCTCTACAGATGGCCATATCAGCCGACTGAAAAAGAGGCGCCATGTTTTTTTCAAAAGATCGCACATAAAAAGGGATCGAATGCTTCTCGTAAAAACCGGCAAACCACTCGGGATTTTCTCCCGTCAAATGAATGATCTGAAAGGCAATCTTTTGCGCACGCAGCAATTCCATAGCCGCAACGATCGTTTCATTGATAAATTTTGCCCCTTGAGACCCTCCAAAAACAAGCAGAGTAAAAAGATCCGGCTTTATGCCAAGCATCTCTCTTGCCTCCTTTTTTTGCGGAATCGACGGAGGCAGTTTCCATGGCAATAAAGGCACGTAGGCCACGCGGCCCAACTCCATTTTCTCCAAGGGAAATTGCAAGGCAACAAGCGCCGCTTTTTTTGCGAAAAAACGATTGACTCTCCCCAAAGATCGATCGGGCTGAAAGATAATGATGGGAATTTTTTTGAGCCATGCAGCAAAGAGAAGCGGAAAAGAATGATAGCTTCCAAAACCCACGACCACATCGGGAAGCAAAGAAGAGAATAGGCGCAAACTTTGCCACACACCTTTGCTTAAGTAAAAAAAAGAGCGCAACATCTGCCAAGGAGTTTTTAAACAAACGCTTGCGCTGGCAATGTCATAAAATTCAAAACGCTTACGATCGAATAGCGAACTTTCGCTCAAACCCTTTGCGGCAAAAACAACGCGGCAATTTTTTTCCAAAAGATCGCTTGCAGCCATTTGTGCTGGGAGCAGATGGCCGCCCGTTCCTCCGGCTGCAAGAAGAATGCAGCGCTTAGGATGCAAGGGACTCTTTTTTTCGAGAGACATATTCAATATGAAGTAAAAGGGTTAAAGCAAGGATGTTTGCAATGAGCGCCGTCCCGCCCTGAGAGAAAAAGGGCAAGGTGGTTCCTTTGCTGGGCAAGAGTCCCGAAACAATTCCAAAATTCAAAAAGGCTTGGAAAGCAATTAATAGAGTCATGATCATGGCCACATAAAAACCCAGCTGATCGGCGGCCTTCACGGCAATGGAAAAACCGGACCAGGCCATCAACATGTAGATGAGAATGAGCAGACAAACGCCGACAAAGCCAAACTCTTCCGCATAGATTGCTACCAGATAATCCGAGCGGGCTTCGGGCAGATAGTTGAGCTTTTGCAAACTTTCCCCAAGCCCCCGGCCAAACAGCTGCCCCGATCCTGCCGCAATTTTTGCCTGATAGGGTTGATGGCCCTTGCCTAAAATATCGAGTTCGGGATGGAGATAAACCCGTATACGGTCGGGCACGTGCGGCATACGCGAGGCAACCACTCCTCCAAGAAGCACAAAAAAGAGGAAAGGGAGCATCCAATAGACCATCTTGATGCGAGAGAGATAGAAAAGGATCAATAAAGAAAAAAGAATAATGCCCGTAGTTCCATTGTCAGGCTCTATCAAAATGAGCGCAATCGGAAGGAGAAAAATCAGCATGCGTCTGCAAAAATCCTTAAAATTCACCGGCCCTCCGTCCGCTAGCTGGCGATGGACGAAATAAATCGGAATCAAATATTTGGCAAATTCAGAGGGTTGAATCGTAAGTCCAAAAAGTCCAATCCAGCGATGGGCTCCATTGATCTCTTGTCCCAGGGGAGGAATGAACACGAGTATTAAGGAAAGCGTTACAAAAAAAAGAAAAAAGGGAGATAGTCTGACCAGCTGATGATAGCCCAAAGTCCACACGCAGAGAGCCAGCAAAATACCGACACAAGCATAAGAGATCTGCTTAAAAAGGATGAGATGGGTCTCATTATTTCCTTGTCGATCGATGGCTTCCGCAGCCGTGGTGTTGAAGATCATCAAAAGGCCCATCGAAAAAAGGAAGGAGGCGCAAATCAACAAGATAAAGGTATATTTACCCATATCAACGAATTCTCAGCTTATCGCCGGGACGCAATTTCTTTGCTTTTTCTTTCGTGAGATGATTCAACCGAAGAAGCTCCTCTACCTTCATGTGGTGCTTGATTGCAACGGTCCATGGATTATCTCCATGCTTGATCACGTAGTATGCAGACGACTGGCCAACCGTTGTTTCGCTTTTCTGTTGCCAATCGGTTTTCTGCACGGATTCATGGAGCGGAATGCGCAATTTTTTTCCTACTTGCAAAAAGCTTCCCTCCAAATGATTATTCATTTTGATTTCCTGGACGGAAGAGTGGTGTCTGCGCGCTAATTTATCAAGAGAATCTCCCTTTTTGACAACGACCTCGAGAAAGGGATCCCTATTCTCCCGAGAAGCTTTTGCTTCGGCGAGATTTGGCTCCGGCGGATTGACCAAAACCGGCTCGGAGCTACTACCGTCTTGAGATGCCACTTCGGGCAATTTGTGCACCATTTGCGGCTCTGTCTGCAGCGCGGGCAAGTTTTCCGAACCATTCTCGGCTATCTGGAGCGGGACCGGTTCTTTTGCGCTATTTGCCCCTGCTGCTTTTCCCTCTTTTTTCTGCAAATCTGCACTCTCGCCCTCCTGCGTCAAAAGAACCATGCCGTCCGGATTTTTTTCCAAGATCGCGCTTGCCACCTCAACGGATGCAAGGGTTTTTTTATCCTCGCGGGAAACAACGGCGCTAATAAAGAGGATCAAGAGAAGTGCAGCGTTAGCAACGGCGGTAACAATAATGATGTTTTTACGATTCATGGAATTTTTTCCTCCTTTTCTAGGCGATGGACGATGCGTTTGAACTCATCGCCGCGATGCTCATAATTTTTAAACATATCATAACTCGAACAACCGGGCGATAAAAGAACAGCATCTCCCCTTTTTGCCAACCGATAAGCCAGATCGACGGCTTCTTGAAAAAGGGCTACTTTCCTTACACGCTGCCCATTCAATGCCTTTGCAATCTTCTCTTTGCAATCGCCGATCAAGATCACCTCTTTCACCCGGTCCTGAAATGCCATCTTCCAACCATGATACTCTAATCCTTTATCATATCCGCCCGCAATGAGCAAGATCGGTTTTTCGATCGCTTGAACGGCGTATAGGACAGACTCGACGTTGGTCGCCTTGCTGTCATTGTAAAATGAAATCCCATTTATCTCAGCCACAAACTCCATTCGATGGGGCGGCTTTTGAAATTTCTCATAGGCAAAAGCAAATTCTTTTTCCGTAACGCCAACATGCGAGCAAAGGTGGTAGGAAGAAAGAACGTTTTCTCTTTCGTTGAAAGGCGAGTTCCCTTTGAGCCGTTGAAAAAGCGCTTCCTCTTTTTTTTCATCAAAAGAGATGGTTTTTTCCCTTTTTAAAAAAGAAGCATATTCTTGAAAAAGAGCCTCCGGCAGATAAAGCCTGCCCTCTTCTTTCAAACATTGCTGCAAGCGCAGTTTTGCCTTTGCGTATAGCTCCATATGGGGATAGCGGTCCATGTGATCGGGTGTGATATTGATCAAACAGGCGGCATCAAAAAATTTTCCCTGCAGCATCTCAAGCTGGAAGGAAGAAACTTCGACAACGCAAAAATCCGGAAGAGGATTTTTTGCCAAATAGCCGCTCAAGCTTCTTCCCACATTGCCCAATGCTTCGGCTTGCAGTCCCTTTTCTTTCAAAACGCTTGCAGTTAAAAGAGTGACAGTTGTTTTTCCGTTGCTTCCCGATACCGCAAGGCACGTTCCCATCACGTGCTCGAGTCCGAGCTGTAGCTCTCCGATGATTGAAACTCCCTTCTTTTTTGCCTCTTGTACTAAAGGGTGGGAAAGGGGGACTCCCGGAGAGAGCACGATTCGATCATACAAGGAGAGTCGCCCAAGAGAAGAGGCCTCGCACAGGTGGAGGCCCTCTTTTTGCATTTGCAAAAGATCTAGATCCTCTTTCAAGGATCCCGGATGATCGTCATAGCCAAAAACCTCTTCTTTTTTCGCTAAAAGCAAAAGAGCTGCGCCCTTCCCGCTTTTTCCAAGCCCTACAATCAGATTTTTCATAAACACTCTATTGAATTTTCAACGAAGCAATTCCAATGAAGGCAAGTAAAAGCCCTATGATCCAAAATCGAAGAACTACCTTGGGCTCGGGCCAGCCTTTATATTCAAAATGATGATGCAGAGGAGCGCAGAGGAAAATCCTCTTCTTGTTGCGATAGCGAAAACTCAAGACCTGTAAAATGACGGAAAGCGCTTCTGCGACAAAAATGCCGCCCACGAGGGCAAGCAAAAACTCCCGACGAAGCAAAATCGCCGACACTCCCAAAATCCCCCCTAAAGCAAGCGACCCCGTATCTCCCATGAACACTTGCGCCGGATAGCCATTATACCACAAAAAGCCAAGACAGGCGCCCATCAGCGCCAAAAGATAGACGGCAATCTCGGCGCTTCCCTCGATATAAAGAATGTTCAAATAGGCAGCCATTCCCAAGTGGTTGGATAAAAAACCAACGATGGAAAGAACAGTGGCCACCATCATCAAAGAGCCTGCCGCAAGCCCATCCAGTCCATCGGTCAAATTGACCGCGTTCGAAGATCCTACAATCACAAACACGATGAGAAGAAAGGAAAGGAGAAGGCCCCATCCGGTGAAATGGCCAACGGCCTCTTTAAAAAACGGAACGTAGATCCGCCCGATATATTGTTGTGTCGTGAGATTGTGCACCGTCACGATATTTTTCTCATGGCTCGTTTTTTCCGCAATCTGCATCTTTGCAACCGGCGCCGAAAGCTTGCCGCTCCTTTCAACAAAAGAAGTCGCCTGGGGGCATAAAAGATAGAGCGCTACGATCGATGCAAAGAGAAGCTGTATGCGGATCTTCCATCTCCCTTTCAAGCCTTTGCTATTTTTGTGCTTGAGTTTGAGATAATCATCCCATCCCCCCAAACCGCCGAGCACAAGCGTTGTCATCATTAAAATCCAGGTGAAGACATGGGTCAAGTCCATCCACAAAAAAAGAGAAAGAAGCAGGGAGAAGAGAATCAAAATCCCCCCCATGGTGGGCGTCTCTTTTTTCTTGCTGTGCAATTCAGCCAAAAGCGGGCACTCTTTCTCATCTCGTATGGGCTGGCCGATTTTCAGCGCGTAGAGTTTTTTGATGAAAAAGGGCCCGCAGAAAATCGTGATAAGAAGAGTCGTGATAGCGGCGAGCAGCATCCTCGTAGAGCTATAAGTAAAAACGGTCGGCACCTTCATGCCAAGCACTTTTTGCAGAAAACTGACGATGAAAAAAACCATATTCCCTTAAAGACCTTAGATCATAAAAATATTCCATTCACGCGTCAATTGCAATCTGTTTGCGTCATCCAGGTAAAAAGCTGGTCCAACTCTTGGGACCTCTTTCCCTTGACCAGCACTACGTCATTTACTTGGACCAGTTTTTTTAACTGATGAAACAGCTCTTTCTTGTCCAAAAAGATCTCCGCCCTCTTTCCTTTTTCCCGAAACGACTCGGCCATCGGAGCGGTTTCTTTTCCGTAGCAAAAAAGGATATCCGCCGTTGATTCCGCTTTTTTCCCGATCTCTTGGTGGTTGATTTCCGAAAAAACCCCCTGGTCTGCCATTTCTCCCAAAACTGCGATGACCCTCCCCCCCTCTTTGGGCTTGGGAAGAGCATCCAATGCAGCTCCCACCGAATCGGGATTGGCGTTATAAGCGTCGTTAATATAAACAACTCCGCCGACGCACATCTTCTCAAATCGCATTTTCGGCGTTTGAAGAAAAGCTGCCCTCTCTTCAATTTCCAGCCAGGAAAGACCCATCCACCTTGCTGCTGCGGCTGCCGCTAAAAAATCCTCTTTGAAATGAATCTCTTCGATCAATAAAGAAAAGTGCGCCGCTTTTTTTCCCTTTTCCCAAATGCACACTCTCTCCCCTTCCGACACGAGGAAAAAATCCGCCGTCCGATCTTGTAATGAAAAGGTCACAAACTCTTTTTCCGGCCGTACAAAATCCAGAAGACCTGCGTGGGCCACAACTTTTTTGGTTTTCGGGTGGGAGAAAATCTCGCATTTTGCCTTTGCAATTCCCAATAACCCCTCTTCGAAGTTTGCAATATGGGCGGGAGCGATTTTCGTAATGATGGCCAAATCCGGAGGGGCAATGGAGACAAGATTGGCAATTTCTCCCGGCATGCACATGCCCATTTCCAAGACTAGCACCTCTCCTTTTCGGTTCAAGACGTTCAAAGGCAAAGAAATTTGGGAATTCATACTTCCCGGGCTTTTGCCCACCCGATATTTCCGCTCCAAAAGCGTTGCCAAAAACTCTTTGGTCGTCGTTTTTCCGACGCTTCCCGTAAGACCGATGATCCTCTTTTCGTTTTTTTTAAGCCATTCTCTTGCAAGACCTTGCAAAGACGCAAGCACATTCTCCGCATGAAATAGAAAAAGGCCAAAGGAATCTCCTTGATATTCCTTGGAGACGACAGCAGCAACTGCGCCCTTTGCCGCCACCTGCTGCAAAAAACAAGCGCCATCCACCTTATTGCCTTTTAGGGCAAAAAAGAGGTCGCCCTTTTCTACCTCAGTACTATTTTGTCGAAAGGAGCTGATCTCTAAACTTCTCTCTTCCTGACATCCGGGAATTCTTGCAATGCGAACCATAGGGGAAAAAACCTTCAAAAAACTCTCTTTAGAATTAGCTCTTACCCCCCATTTTGACGCAAGAAAAAAATTGACTTATACTCTAACTAACTGAAACAAAGTAAGTTAAATAAAAAATTAGTAGAAATTAATTTAAAAATACATCATATTAACAATTTCAATTGATTTTAAAAATAAACTATTTTATAATTATATGAAAACAAAGATATTAATTTATGACAACAACCATGCCCACTTCTGCCCCAGCCGGATCGATCGATCCTTCTAAAAATCCGGCTCTCTACAAACGCGGCATGAGAATTGACTGGCTCGGCAAAATTTACATTCTTACGGTCACAGGACAAGACGGTCTTGCAATGAATTTAGACCAAGAAACCTGGGTTGCAGTCGAGCAAACGGCCAAACAAGTATTAAATCTACAATTTCATCTCGAAGAGCAGCAAAAAAAAGACCCCAATCTCCAATTCGACGAGCTGAGTATTCAATTCAAAAATGAGGGCCCGGAGCCCTCTGCAACCACATCAACAATCAGAAGAAGCGGGACATTTACATTCACGGTCGTTGGATCTGCTTCTGAAACAAGACCCTTCGACGAATCTTTTACAGAAAACGTTTATGCTGTTTTCGAAAAGATTCTTCTCACACGTGCGCCCGATGGCCGTAGGCGTTATTCAGATGTGAATAGTGGAATTGGCGGCTGTCCTGTAAACAAAAAACCGACGCCCGCATCTCCCACAGCAACGGCAGCAACTCCCCCGGCAGCAACGCCGCCCCAGCCACAAGGAAAACCTGTAGCTCCGGCACCAGCGGTCGCTCTTCCCACTCTTCTAGCACAAAAAGCTAAAAAAGCCCCAATTGTTCAGGCAGATCATTCGCAATTTAGCCCAGGTTTTAGGCAGGCGGGATGCACTGTATACGCAGCTCAGATGCTTTCCATACTCCTCCGCAAAGATCCAAAGGACCCTGTCGAAAAGAAAGACATTGAAGATTGCTTAAACTTTGGTTCCTATGTATATGATCAAGTCCAGCGAGAGATGAAAACTCAACTCGAAGAAGAAAAAGCAATATCACCTGTAATGGTTACATTCATTGAAACTATTGAAAAGAATGGGTGGGACAAAGACAAAGCAGCTTTTCAAACTTTTTGCGACACTGCCGCTTATCCGCTAGATTCTATTGAAGGAAAAGCATCACAAATCGTTTTGGCGCAATTTGAGAAGATCTTTGCTTCTGCAGATAGCAAGTCCACCTCCACTAGACTTTTCAGGGAAGCAATTGTCAATGCCGATGGTATGTTGCAAAGATTAAATCAGCCCAATCCATTCTTGGCTTTTCCAG
Organism: uncultured bacterium; assembly: GCA_963716985.1. Lineage (GTDB taxonomy): Bacteria > Chlamydiota > Chlamydiia > Chlamydiales > SM23-39 > JAJZPH01. The sequence continues at coordinate 1,621,699 of OY970323.1, forward strand.
AGGTAATTGGAAATATACCCGCTCTTCAGCTACAAATTGTACCAGGTCATGAAGCAGGCTTTACTTCGAACATGCAGAACACGAAAGATCTTTTTACAAACCTAATAAAGACGCAATTCATTGACCGCCTTCCTCAGCCATCCCCAGTTGGTGCCAAAATCGGCGGACTGTTGACTGCTCAGGGCAGCAGCTATTCCTTTACCATAACAAAAGAAGTCGGAAATGCGTATACCGTTCAATTCTTCAATTCTCATGGAGAAGGACAGGGCAACGGCGCTTATGTAGCCACATTCGACCTCAACGATTTTATTGAATTTTTAAGCAACAAATATAGGGGATTCGACACAACATATCCTCAAGATGGTGGATATATACTCTACCCAATTATCCATGTTGTTCCCCCCTCCACCACCCAAGCCATAGCAGCGGCCTCCCCGGCCCCACAAACTAGAGCTCCCCAATCGACACAGGGCGGCTGGTCATTGTTTCGTCCATCCACATGGCTATGAAAATAAAGAAAGCGCCCCCCGTTTTTTGACTTGCATCTCCAGCAGTTGGTAGAGCAAAAAATCAAAAGAGCTCTCAAAACCAGTAGCAAATTTTTTAATCTTCATCAATTCCTAAAACATTCCTAATATTTAAAATTTTAATTCCCGAATAAATTTGGTTGATTTTTGCTATTTTTTGTGATAAACTATTGGCAATAATTGGAGCTTTTTCATGAACCTTTCGCTTTTTTCACCAAGAATCCCGGACCTTGTTCCTCAATATACTTTTTACAACCTGCCCATGGCTCAAAAAGCTTGGACTCCTCCCGTTTTACAAAGTCATGATTTCTTAAAATGGACCTATCGCATCACCTGCATTGGTTTGCTTGCACTCGCCTTCCTCGTTGACGTCTCTGTAGGCAATCTTTATCGACTGACCATCGGCAATCGGAAAATCTATTCTCAAAATGTGGAAAATCAGGAGAAATTCCTCCAAGCCACAAAAGAGGTCGCAAGAAATCGACGGATCGCATTGGGAGCTCTTGCCATCGGCGCAACAGCCCTAGCTGCTTTTTATTTAGTAAAAAGAGCCTCTTTGCCACATTTCCTGGACTGGACACACTCCTCCGGAAATGCGTCTACTATTCTCAATCAAACCAACCCTTCACCCGACACTGTACCGGGATCAAATCCTTTCTTTTGGATCGCAGGACTCGCTGCGATCGGAACCATCATCTTGGGCAGTTTGGTTTGTGCGAATGGTTCGTCTGCGAAAGTTAGAAGAACTTGCGGAAGGCATTCCCAGAACAGCACTGATACTTCTTCTGGCACACCATTACATAGAATCTATGGATGTACCGTTTACGCCGGTTACATGATTCGAAATCTTTTGCAAAAAAGTTATAAGGAAACAACAGCGGACATTGCAGAAGCGGATATTGAAGGTTGCTTAAGGGTGGGCGACGGCATATACGATAATGTCTTTAAAAATCTTTGTTCTGCTATGGGACCAGAGTGGCGTCTCAATCAGTTACAAACTTTCAAATTAGAAGCATTGCAAACCCACTTCACCGCTCCCAGAGTTGATATTTCTACCATTGACTGCCCAATTGAGTTCTTGCACCAGGAACCTATCCCAGACAATAAATTGGATCCCCCAATCACACAAGAGGAACAAACAACCGCAAATGGAGCTATTGTAAGTGACTGGGAACTAACCAAAAAAGATACTCTTCTCCTCACTATTCAAAAACTCAAAACCAGCGCTCAAGCAATAAGACCTTCTTGCTTGAGCTGGCCAGAAACATATCCTCGTTCTGGCCAATTCACAGACTACCTGCTGAACCCACGAGGTGCACAAGGTTATGTTTCTCCTGCAGCCACCACACAAGAGATTTTTGGATCTCTGCTTAATCAGCTTATCGGTCTCGAACCCTCCCCTGGGGTAGCAGGAACATCTGCTTCGGCTTTAGCTGCTCCTCCGGCCACAATCCCTGCAATAGACACATCCACAACCGCATTGGCCCTAGACACAACCCCCATCGGCACAAAAATCGGGGGGCTTCTAACTGCTGATGGCGCTAGCTATTCTTTTTCAGTAAGAAAAGAGCCGGATAACAAATATAGTGTCCAATTTTTCGACTCTCATGGGGAGCTTCAGGGAGAAAATACTCGTGGCCCCGCTTATATTGCAGAATTTTCCTCCCTCGAGGATTTTATCCAATTTCTCTGCCAAAAGTATCCAACCATTCCCCCACAAGGAGGCCCTCCGACTCCAGATCATGGTTTCACTCTCTTCCCGGTCCAACTGCGGCCACCACCATTGGCGACATAGGCAAGAGATCCTCCCTGCCCGAAAAAGCCTTCTGTGCATTTTTTTCCAAAAAAGCGCTGAGGCTATCTGATTTTCCAAGGAGGTTTTTCTGCATCTAAACACCAAGGAAACCGTTGACCTGTTATCGTAAAATGAAGCATAATGACTGGCTAGTTCATTCGGTGGCATAGCCAAGCGGTAAGGCAGGAGCCTGCAAAGCTCCCATCCCCAGTTCAAATCTGGGTGCCACCTAAACCGGTGTAAAAAACGCCAGGCCGCTCAAGTCAAATGCTCTACCTCGTTGCAACCCCTATCGGCAATTTGGAAGATATCACCTACAGAGCCGTTCGTATTCTCTCTAGTTGCGACTACATCCTTTGCGAAGATGTGCGAAAAAGCCAAGTTCTCTTGCAGCATTACGGCATCAAAAAAGAGCTCGTCTGCTTTCACATGTTTTGTGAAAAAAAAAGAGAACATCAAATACTCAAAGATCTTGCAATGGGAAAAGAAATCGCGCTCATTTCCGATGCAGGAGAGCCCCTTTTGTCAGACCCCGGCCATTCACTCGTGCAAGCATGCATAGAGAAAAAAATACCCTTCACTTCTCTGCCAGGACCCTCTTCTTTGTTAAACGCGCTTCTTCTTTCCGGGTTTGCGACAACTCCCTTTTTGTTTTTGGGATTTTTGAATAAAAAAAAATCGGAGAAGGAAAAAGAGATCAAGAAAATGCTTTTTTTCCCGGGAACATCTCTCTGCTTTGAAACGCCAAAGCGCATCGAAGAAACGCTCCAAATCATCGGGCAATTCGACCCCGAGCGCAACTGCATGATTGCAAGAGAGATGACGAAAAAATTCGAAGAGGCCCTCCGAGGCCGCGCCGATTCTCTTCTCGACCATTTTCAAACAGCGCCGCCGCAAGGCGAGATGGTGCTTGTCCTCTCTGCAGGAGAGGCGCCTATCCATTTTTTACCACTGGAAGAGCTGCTCTCTTTTTTCCAAGATTTTTACGGCCTTGATGAGAAAGAAGCGATTAAAACTGCAGCAAAATTGCGAAAAATGCCCAAACGCTCATATTATAATCAGCTGAAAAAAAAGGGATGATTCTATGCTGGCGCTTTCTGTTGCTCTAATGGCTGAAGCAAAACCTTTGATTCACCATTTCCATTTAAGGGAAGAGCCCAACATAAAAGGATACCGCATCTGGAAAAACCATGAGATGCTTCTCATTCTCACCGGATCCGGCAAGCTTTTTTCAGCAGCAGCGAGCAGCTATCTTTTAGGGAGATATCCCGAAATCTCTCTCTTTGTCAATATGGGCATTGCAGGCCATGCAAGCCTTGCCGTCGGCTCTCTGATCTTGGCGAGCAAAATCATCGATTCCCAAGAAAATAAAAGTTTTTATCCCACAATGATCATCGATCCCCCTTGCCGGACAATGACCGTCACCACTCTCCCCAAACCCTCAAAAGAGTATCGGGAAGAAACCTGCTTTGATATGGAAGCATCGGGATTTTTCCTAGCCTCTTCCAAATTTTTACCCTCCGAATGCATCCACTGCTTAAAAATCATTTCGGACAATGCGACATCTTCCCATTTTCTTGTTCATGAAAAAATTGTATCCGACATGATCTTGGCGCAATCGGGACTCATCGAAACGATACTCAAGCAGATGCAAGGCGCCACAGAGCGCAGACAGCCGATCCGCACGGAGAGCCTTTATCTCGAGCAATGGCATTTCACCTGTTCGCAAAAAGAGAAGCTTGCAGACATTCTTTACCGCATCGAGGCGCTAAAGCCCAAAGAAACCAATGAGGGTTTTTCCCATTGTAAAAATGCGCAAGAATTTCTCTCCCTTCTGGAAGAAAAAGCAAAAAAACTTCCCATTTTTTGCGGAATCAAAAAACCCGTCTCATGATCGACACCATCTATATCGAAGAGGAGATCCGCAACCATCCAAGGGTAGAAAAAATCCGTGAACAATTCCCGCACGCACGCAATATACCGATCGAGCGCTTTTCCGAAATTTTCAACCGCAAGGCCCAAAATTTTCGCCTACAAAAACAGCGCCGCTCTCTCATCTTGGCAAAAAAATATGGCACATGCCTCTATCCCCTGCCGATCGAACATCGTCTGGAGGGAAAAAAAAGCTTCTATTTTTCTCCTCTTTATAACTGTCTGTTTGATTGCTCCTATTGTTTTTTGCAGGGCTTTTTTCGATCGGCCCATCTGCTTCTTTTTGTGAATTTTGAAGAGTATTTTCATCAAATCGAAGAGAGGGTGAAGGAAAACAGCAAAGAAACGATTTTTTTCTTTTCGGGCTATGAATGCGACTCTCTTGGATGCGAACACATCTCTTCTTTCTTAAGAGAATTCCTTCCCTTTTTCGAGAAAAAAAAGGAGAGTTTTTTTGAGCTTCGGACAAAAAGCAATCAAATAGCTCCCCTCATCAATCGACAACCGATCGAACATTGCATCATTGCTTTTAGCTTGACCCCATCCTGCATAGCAAAGGCCTTTGAAAAACGCGCGCCTTCCTTAGAACAGCGCATACAAGCCATGAGGGATTTGCAGCAAACGGGATGGAAAATCGCGCTTCGATTCGATCCTCTCATCTATTATCAGGGTTTTGAAGAGGGGTATGAGGAGCTTTTCTCTACACTTTTTTCAACGATCGATGCAGGAGAGGTCCATTCCGCCACAATCGGCTCTCTTCGCTATCCCAAAGATGTTTATAAAAATATGCGGCGTCTGGATCTATCGCCGGAGCTTTTGGCCCCCCTTTTCGAAAATGAAGAAAAGATTTTTGGATACACAAAAGAGATCAAAGAAAAACTCTTTTCTTTTTGCGAAGAAAAACTCTCTCTTTTTCTTCCCAAAGAAAAGATTTTTAAACAGGAGAAGCTATGAAGAAAAAGATCTTGATTACCGGCTGCAGCTCGGGTATTGGAAAAGCGACGACAACCCTTCTCTTGCAAGAGGGATTTTCCGTCGTAGGCATCAGCCGAAAAAGCCAAGACCTTCCCTTTGCATCTCATGTGGATTTTCACCATTTTTCCATCGATCTGTCCCATCTGGACGACCTTGCTTGCCATGTAAAAAAAATCCAAGAGGCCCATCCAAAAATCGACGGTCTCATCTGCAACGCGGCAAGAGGTTATTTCGGCCATTTAGAAGAGCTATGCCCCTCCAAAATACGACAAATCGTGGACCTCAATTTCACAAGCCCCGTTTTTCTCTCTCGCCAATTTTTGCCCCTATTCAAGAAAAACAGATGCGGAGAGATCATTTTCATCGGCTCGGAAGCGGCGCAAAAAGAACAAAAGCAAAACTCGATTTACGGATCGACAAAAGCCGCTATTCGAAGTTTTGCCAAATCCCTTCGCGAAGAGTGCCGATCATCGGGCGTAAAGGTGCATCTCATCTCTCCCGGAGTTGTGAGGAGCTCTTTTTACGATGAGCTACATTTTTCTCCTGCCCTAGCAGACGAGGCGGCCCTTCTTCCGTCCGATATCGCCAAGATCATTCTTCTGATCTTGCATCTGGAGCCAAGGGTTGTGTTCGACGAGATCTGTCTTTCTCCATTAAAAAAAGAGCTCTGTTTTTCGCCGCATGCAAAAAATGGATGTATGATTGAAGAATAAAAGCTCTTTGGATTAGAGTATTGAGCAAAAAAAGGAGAGTCGATATGGCACAAACCCCGAAGGAACTTCTTTTTGACGAAGAAGCTAGATTGAAACTTTTTGAAGGAATACGCACTCTTTCCGATGCGGTCTCTTTGACCTTGGGGCCCAAGGGAAGAAATGTCGGGCTCGAATCTTGGAGAACTCCCATCATCACCAATGATGGCAATCAGATCGCACAGGAAATTGAACTCAAGGATCCCTTTGCCAATATGGGTGCGTCCCTCGCAAAAGAGGCCCTCGATAAGATCAAAGAAAAATGCGGCGATGGTTCCACGACTGGCATAGTTTTGCTGCACGCCCTCGTGCAACAGGGAATCAAATCGTTGGGCGTCGGCCACAACCCCATACCGATGAAAAGAGGAATGGAAAAAGCTTTGAGCGCCATTCTGCTTCATCTCGAAAAAAATGCTTTTTCCATCAAAAGCAATGAAGACATAAAAAATATTGCATCCGTTGCGGCTTCGGGAAATGCCGAGGTAGGAGTTAAGATTGCCGAGGCCTTCAAAAAAACCGGAAAAGAGGGGGCCATTTTCATCGAGGAGGGCAAGGGATGCGACACCACGGTAGAAATGAGCGAGGGTATTGAGATCGACCGCGGCTATTACAGCGCTTATTTTTGCACCAACCAGGAAAAGCTTACCGTGGAGATGGAAAACCCCTATCTTCTCATCACCGACAAAAAGATCGCTTCCATTCAGGAGATATTAGGGATTTTGCAAGTAGTTGCGAGCACAGGGCAAGAACTGCTTCTCATTGCAGATGATTTCGAGGGCGACGTCCTGGCCACGCTTGTGATCAACAAACTCAAGGGCATACTCAAAATAGCCGCCATCAAAGCACCCGGTTTTGGCGATCAGAGAAAGGTTCTTTTGGAAGATATTTCCGCCTTGACGGGGGCCACCTTCATTTCCGAGGAAAAGGGGTTGTCTCTTCAGAAGGTTTCCAAAGAACAATTGGGCTCTGCGGAAAGAATCTTGATTTCCAAAGATAAAACCCTCATCGCAGGGGGCAGGGGAAGTAAAAAAGCCATTCAAAATCGCATCGCAGAGATCAATGCCGAGTTGAAAAACACGACCTCTGATGAAAAAGCGTCCTTGGAAAAAAGAAAGGCCAAGCTCTCTTCGGGCGTGGCGGTCATCAAAGTGGGCGCTCATAGTGAAATGGAGCTCAAATCGCTCAAACAGCTTTTTGAAGACAGCCTCAATTCCACAAGGTCTGCCCTGGAGGAGGGAGTGGTGATCGGGGGTGGTATAGCCCTTCTTCGCGCCAAGGAGTCCTGTCAAAAACTCAAACTCGACGCCGAGGAAAAATTGGGGGCGGATATTCTCCTGCGAGCATTGGAGTCTCCGGCAAAACAAATCCTCCAAAATGCAGGACATGAAGCCACTCTTCTCATCGACTCGATTCTCAAAGGAAAGCCCACGATGGGATTCAACGTAATGACCGAGCAGATGGAAGATTTTTATCAAACGCGGATACTCGATCCTTTAAAAGTCGTCAAAACGAGTCTGACCCATGCCGTTTCGATTGCTCTGTTGGTCTTGACCTCAGAAGTGCTCCTTGCAAATGCTGCTACAACCACTGAATGAAAAAGTAGCCCTTCTCCCTGCCTTTGGCATCGGAGATGGGCTCATCATGACCACGATCGCCCATCTTTTCCAAAAAAAGGGATTTGGCTGTGATCTTTTTCATCCAAAAATCCATGAGCTTTCCTCCTGGTTTCCTCACACCTCTTTCCTTCTCCCCCCCAAGGAATATGAGCTTTGCCACCTTCTTAAAAGTTATGCGTGGATCTTTGTTCAGAATGACAATTCTTCGAAGGTAAAAGAGCTGCTTTGGGGCCGGGAACAAGGGTTGTTGCCCCAACTCTGCATCTTTTACGTGACTCACAAAGAAAAAAAACATGGCCCCTTGCACCCACAGGACTATCTGTGCGATCTTTCGAAGACAATCTTGGAAAATACCATTTGCGCGGCAAACCGTCTTCTCTTGTGCAACAGCCGTTCCAAAGAAACGGGGCTGAGCGTCCCAAACCACTTGCAAAAAGGCCGTTTTGCCAAAAGGATCCTCCTCCACCCCTTAAGCGGCTCCATGGATAAGAACTGGACAAAAAAGAAATACCTCCTTCTTGCGCAAAAGCTCCAAGAGAGAGGATTCGATCCGGTGATTACCGTGGGCCCTCAAGAGAGAAGCTTTTGGACCGAATCGACCGATTTTGGCATCGATCTTCCCCTCTTCCCCTCACTCCACGATTTTGCAAGCTTTCTCTATGAATCAAAAGCTCTTATCGGCAACGATTCTTTTGCGGGGCATTTGAGCTCTCTTTTCGCTCTTCCTACCCTCATCATCGCCTCGAAGAAAAAGCAGATGGACCTCTGGCAGCCCGGATGGAAAAAAGCAAAGCTCGTCTTTCCGCCCTCCTGGATCCCCAACTGGAAACCTTTCCGTCTTCTGGAAAAGCGATGGCAGCTCTTCATCTCCGTCCGGCAGGTCCTCGATACTTTTAGCCAAACACTCGCAGACAATAAATAAAGCACTTACCTCTAAGCGCTTAAAGACCAACCCTCACACCCTTTTAAAAGTTACAAACTTAAAAAATAATACTCTGTTTTTTAAAGTAATTCACTTTATTGCAATAAACTGAAACTATTTTAATAACTTTAGTTGATAGTTTAATTAAAATTAATTAATATAATAATAGGCAACGAAGGTGAATCTATGAAAGATGTTCCCCACCATATGATGCAATATCTAAAAAAAATGGAAAAAGAGTCGCCCAAAAAAGAGCGGGATCCGGAAGAAGAGGAACTTTTCAAAAAAAGTTGCGCCCGAGAAAAAAGCAACGAACAACAAAGAAAACAAAAGAAGCTTGCAGAAAAAAAAGAAAGGAAAAAACACACCCCGACAGATCCAACTCCGGAAGAGAGAAATCGCCAGATGCGAAAACGAATTACGATCAGACGCGCTGTCAGAAAAGGACGCTTGACCTAATTTTTCTCGCAAAAATTTTCTCTGAAATACAGCTCTGAATCAGATGATAGGCTAAAATTGTAATCCATAGGTAGCCATCAACCCGATGCGCCTTTTGCGGAGGAAGCCTACTGCTTGTCACACCTCTCGACTTTATTTAATTAGTCATAACAACCCAATCCTGGGCGCTGCCTAGCAGTTTGTCAGGCTCAATCCTATATGATCGATAACCTTTGTTTGCTAATGTATATCTTATGTCGGTTAAGGTTTCTAAGGCTAAATAATCAGCTTCAACCAGTGGTGGAAATTGTTGGCTATGCTCTTCGAAAAAGTGACTTCGATAAGCTGACAACGCGAGTAATCGGGGAGAAGTCAGCTGAGTTGCCTCAACCCATTCGCGAACGACATCGATTTTAATCCGTTTTAATAGATTTGGATTTGCAATTAGTCGATCCCAGGAAGCTGCCGTTCGTCCAGCCTCTGAATCGTCATAATGATTATGGAACAGTGCATTTCTTTCGATTTCCACCATCGATTTCCCGACAATCATGTCATCGATTCCGTGATTTGCTGCTATCGCAGCAATTTTTCCCGATTCTTCTCTAGCGTCAGTATTTTGAATAAAACCATCTAAAGTTGTTTGTAATGGAATTAGTCTTGCATCAGGATGCAGTTCCCCATATAGAGCCGTAATTTTTTTTAAAGCATCGCCTTCCGGTTCGATGACAGTCAATCGGCCTGTAAAATGCGGACATAGCTGTTTCAATCCGATTCCGATTTTACTTTTTTCTCCAGGAGCAACTTCTAACAACGACGAATCAGATTGCACGCCACCCACTTGAAATACGTTGGCCCAAATGCTTCCAACGAATTGATTCCATTCTTCAGTAGCCTTTGCTTCAGATGAGGGAGTAAACATGGCTTCCGGCGTGATTGTACTGTAATATTTTCTAAGCGCTTTTTCTGGATATGAAGTATGAGCATAGCTTGAAAAACTCGCCGCTTTGGTTTGGTAATCTGAAACTGTCATTGCTTTCTCCTTATTTATTTTATGTTATATTTTGATAACACAAATAAGATTATTTCTATTTTATTATAATTAATTATAACAAATATATTATTTAATTTATATTAAATTTTTTAATTTTATTAGCGTTTTTTTAAAATGCCACCTTCGATATCCGTAAGGTATTGAACCTAAGCGGAGTGGCGCATGAAGGAGCGTATGTCAATGAGTGACAATGAGTTATCTCGATATCATGAACTTCAACAAGTTATCGAGATGCGGTTCGATCGTCACAGGCTCGAGTGGTCAAAGCCATGGGTTTGAAATGGCAGGTTATGGCGCTTTCTGTGAAATTGCCGTTTATGTCGAGGTGGTAACAATCACTGAGAATGACCCTTTTGGCGGTTTCTCTTGATGGGAGCATTGAAGGAAAAGGTTTCAAGAAATGCAATCAGATGAATGTTGGGGAGATGAACGAAAGGGGACCACAACAAGAAATTTATCAAGCTTTATGGATGTCCCAGCAAATTTTGAAAGTCAAAAAAACAGTGGCCTGATGTTTCAAGCAGTAGTGTCGAAATCGATAAACCTCGGTCAGCTCCTCATAGAACAGTTGGCTGAACTTGGGTTAAGAAAGTCTTTTCTTTCGTGCGCCTATCCTCTATAATTAGAGAGGCTTTTATGAAACTTGTCCATATTTCTGATATCCACTTTTCAAAAATTTCATTCGCTATTGGCAATCTTTTTTCAAAAAGAATTCTTGGCACATGCAATCTTCTTTTGAAGAGAAAAAGAGCTTTTCAACAGGAATATCTCTTCAGCCTTTTATCCTTTTTTGATTCCGAAAAAATCGATGCCCTCATCATCACCGGCGATCTTACCTCTACTTCTCTCGATGAAGAGTTTCTTTTGGCAAGGACCTTTTTACAAGAAATTCAAAAAAGAAACATGCGCCTATTTCTTCTGCCCGGCAACCATGACGTGTATACAAAAGAATCTTTTGAAAAAAAAAGTTTTTACCGGTTTTTCGCCCCCTTTTGCGATCTTTCCGCTCTTTGCAAAGAGGGCATATCTTCGACCGCATTAGATGAGAAATGGCAGATTCTCTGTCTCGATTGCGCGATTGCCACCTCCCTTTTTTCATCAAGAGGCCATTTTTCTTCTATACTCGAAGAAAAACTAGACGCCATTTTGCAACCCCTTCGCGATCGTTTCATCCTTATAGCGCAGCATTTTCCCTTTTCCGACAAAATCAGTCGAAGAAAGATTTTAGAAAGAAATGATCCTCTTAAAAAAATTCTTCGCAAATACCCACAAGTAAAAATTTATCTCCATGGCCATACGCACATCTCCTCTTGCGAAGATTTGCGCTATCAGCATCTCCCGATCTCTATCGGAGCCGGCTCCGTCACAAAGAAGAAGGGAGCCTATTTCAATCTGCTGGAAACAACTCCCTCCGGCTGTACCCTTTCCACCTTTCGATGCGTCGGCGAGGGCTGGAAAATGCAAAAAAAGAACCAGCTCTTTTTTTGAAAAAACCCATTTTTTCACCAATCGATTTTTGGAAAATGAAGATCTTTCGTCTGAAAATTTTTTTCCTCTTTTGTCAAGAGACTCCTTTCAAACAATGACAGACCTGTCTTTAAAAAGTTGAGTTTATATGCAAAAAATAATAGAATGTTTTGCAAAAAACACAAGGTTTTGACCTATGGACGCGTTGAATACAGTTAGAAATTTTTTTGCCGCTCACGCCGAGCAGCAGCCGCTGCACGATACATATTCCCTTACCACTCTTCCCCTCACAGCCAAGGTTTTATCTCCAAAGTGCCTGACAAATCCATTTTTCTTATGGGCCTATCGGATCATCTCCTCTCCTTTCATTCTGGTCACTTTTCTTTTTGACGGCACTGTGGGAAATCTCTATCGCCTCATCCTAGGCAACCACTTGATCACCTTCCACGATGATAAGGTCGTTCAGGAGGATCAACTAAGAAAAAATAACCAAATCCTTATAGTCGCAGGAGCCGTTGCAGCTGCTGCCATGATCATGACAGCTTGTTATTACCTATCACAATTTCCCAATAAAGATATTCCCGATCCAAATATTGAACATTCTATATTCACAAGTTATCCATTTTTCATCAATGGGATCGTTTTCTTAGGGTCCGCATGCAAAGCGATTGAGAAAAAATCCCCTTCTTATTTTATCATAGGAATGTCCATTCTTGCTCTGGTGAACAAAACGTTCTATTCGCCGATCGGTTTTATGGGGACATGCACCGCAAATGTATGCTCAGCATCATCTAACCTTCCCCTTTTTCTCAGGCCAATCAGTCTCTTGACCCATTTTTTTGAAATGCACACTTCCTATTTTGGAATTCTTGCCCCACTCTCCATTTCTTTTCCGGCGATCTTCGGAAAAATAGGAGAGTGGGCTGGGTACTACAAACCAGAAGTAGACAAAGTCAAAGCAGATAAAGCAGCCGAAGCAGCCAAAGAAGCCAAAGCAGCCCCTCCCGCACCAACCCCTTTATGGCGTCGAGTTGTTTCGTGGATTCCAGGTGGCGAGACATACGTGCTTTCGCCTATTGATAGCATAACTGCTCCTGATAGCATGATTGGTCGTGTCAAAACTGCAGTTTCAGAATCCTGGAAAATTGTTTCCTTGGTTTTTGGAAGATTTCACAAGCTACTTGTTCCTTTATGGGTGGGTAAAATAATTACGTGGATTCCTATTCCATCATGCATTTTCAGATTTTCGGAACAGATCCTCGTCCTTGCTCCATTCAATAGAACGGCAGACCATTTCACTAAGTCCGTCGAAAAAACCTATGATGATCTCAGGATTCGTGTTGCAACCTATGCCCTGAGCGCGATTTATGCAATTGCAAATGCAACCCTTATGTACAATACGATCACCTCTTGCCATACAGGGCTAGAAGTAATCCTCAGCTTTGCAACCGCCTGGGGAGTCAGCTTTGGAGTCGATTTGGCCATCAAGAAATGCAAAAATGCGATCCCTGCTTTTTAGGAAAGATTGAGTGGCTATCGGTTCTCCATAAAACGATAAGAGGGCGTTTCTTCGACCGCTGATAAGAAATGGCAGATTTTCGTCTCGATTGTGCGATCGAAGAAGCTCTCTTTTTCGTATCGGGGAGCCATTTTTCTTCTACACTCGAAGGAAAAGCCAATCTCCTAACTTCTTTGCGATCGTTTTTCCTCATGGCGCAGCATTTTTTCGAAAAGATTTGTAAAAGAAAGATTTTAGAAAGAAATGATCCTCTTAAAAAAAAATTCATCAATATCCGCAAGTAAAATTTATCTTCATGGCTACACAGTCCGCTATTCTTTCGAAGATTTGCGCTATCGATCTCTATTTAGGCCGGAGCTGACATAAAGATGAAAAGAGGTCGGCTATTTCAATCTGCTAGAAACAACTCTTCCCAGTTGCGCCATTTCTCCCTTTCAACTCCTTGTCAGAGGAAGAAAATCAGTTCTTTTTTGATTATTATAATATTTTTTTGTTATTTTTTCAACGATCTATCGCGCAAATATTAATTAATTTTTTAAAGATGAAGTTTATGTGCAAAAAATGATAGAATACTTCGAAAAAACATGAGGTTTTGCCTATGGGCGCTATAGACAAGCTGAATCAAGCTGTGCATTTTCTTACAGATTCCACAGCACAGCAGCCACTCCAGACCAATTATACTCTTACCAGCCTTCCCCTAGCGGCCAGAGTTTTATCTCCAAAATGCCTGAAAAACTCATTTTTTTTATGGTCCTATCGGATCATCTCCCTTCCTTTCCTACTGCTCGCCTTGGCCGCCGACAGCACTTTAGGAAATCTCTACCGCCTTACTTTGGGCAACTATTTGATCAACACACTCAACCAAAAAACCATCCGGGAAAACCAACAAAAAAGCATTCGTCGAATGTACATAGCCGCAGGAGCCGTCGCTCTTTTTACCCTTGTTACCCTTGCAGCTTCTTTTTGCTTAAAGAGCGCTCCGATTGATCATAATGATTTCGTTCCCCCCAATCCACCTGTTCTCCCCAATCCACCTGATGGAGGGAAATATTCTATCCCCCCATATTTAATAAAAGGGGCGATAAACGGAGTCGCTTTCTTATCGGTCGCTTACTTTGCTGCTTGGAAGAGCCAATCTCCTTCTTCTTTTTTCATAACTGCAATGTCCGTTCTTGCTCTAGTGAACAAATCCTTCTTTTCACCATTCGGTTTTTTGGGGACATGCACCGAAAAAGCATGCTCAGAAGCATCTTTTCTTCCCTCTTTTCTTAGGCCGGTCAGTCTCTTGACCCATTTTTTTGAAATGAACATGCCCTTTTATGGAATTCTTGTCCCTACACTCATTTCAGTCCCCATGATAATCGGAAAAATGGGAGGATGGTTCGGAAGTCACATCACACCAGCCGCTCCATCCACGACCGCTACACCAGCAAGAGAACCTCAAGTTCCAGGCCAAGCAACTACTGCAGCTCCGCCCTCACCTGTCAAAACAGCATTGTTTTCAGCCTTACAGGGCTGTCGCTGGTTTGTCTCAAGGATTCCAGGTAGCAGTTCATTGGCCTCAGGTGCCAGTTCCTTGACTTCAGGTGGGCGTTCCTTGATCTCGCAGGGCGGTTTGTTGGTCTCAAATGGTTGCAGGTTTGTCTCAAGGATTCCAGGTCGCAGTTCATTGGCCTCAGGTGTCAGTTCCTTTATTTCGGGTAGTCGTTTCTTGATCCCATTTGGCAGTTCGTTGATCTCGGGTGTCTATTCTTTGATTGCAGGGGGGATTTCAGGTGCTAGGTTCTTGGCTTCTGAAAGCGCTCGCGCTCTACCTTTTTTTTGGGCGAATAAATTGATTTCAATGATACCTTTTTTCCACATTCCCGGAGAGCTTCTTCTCCTTATTCCATTCAATAGAATCGCAGACAACCTCACTAATTCCGTCGAAGAAACAAAACCCCTAACTCGTTATACCACTTACACTCTGAGCGCGATTTATGCACTTGCAAATACCACACTCATCATGTCCAATGTTATCATGTGCCGCACAGGACTTGAAGTGATCGCTGGCGGCGCAGTCGGTTATTACCTTAAAAAGAACATCGACGAAGTTTGGGAAAAGTTCTTTCCTTCAGAAAAACCCCAAAAAAAAGAAAGAACCCCATTGACAATGCCGCAGCCGGTGCTTTTACAACAATTACTGCAACCCCACCCAGCAGCCGGAACACCTAGTGCAGCAGGCGGAACACCACCTGATGCAGCAGCAAGCGGAACACCACCACCACCCGCCGCAGCAAGCGCAACAGCAACTAGCACAACTAGCACAACTAGCACAACAGCACCCGCCGCAGCAAGCGCAACAACAACTAGCGCAACTGCAGCCGGAACACCTGGTGCAGCAAGCGGAACAGTAAGTTCTCAAAAACCCCTGGTAAAGACCTGATCCTTATACACAAGTCAACATCCACAACCTAAAAGCGCTCCCATTAACATGTCTTGCAATCGTTTATAACCCTTCCAAATTGTTTGCCACCCAGGCTCCCCATCTGATTTGCGCCCTATAAAACCCCCCATACGAGCCAGAGAACGCCAGAAATCTTTCACCGTTTTCAATTTCACCATCAGATGCCTTTCTATGAGCGTAATCCAAGGCTTGGGCACTTTTTCCTCGACCGGTGTTTCCGGAGACAACCGACATCGTTCTCTCATCGATAAAAGTTGCGTCGCTATCACCCCAATCATTCCAAATAGTGCAAGAATTCGGCTCGCCTGTTTAAGCTGATTATCTTCGATTCGAAAGCCCGTTTTGACCGCCTTATGATAATCCTCTATAAGCCAGCGTCGGCGGTAGATTCTGACGATTCTTAGGGAGTCTTCTTGATTGTTGACAGGAAGATTCGTAACCAATAGCCATTCTAACCTGGGCCTATCGGGACACCACACTCGAATATACGTCACTTCTTCACCTGCTGAACCCCCATTTCCTGGAGGAAACAATTTCGCTTTGACCCAAGTTATTTCCAGTGTCACTTCACCACCAAATTCTTCGCCTTTTGCTTTCACATACAGCGTGGATGTACACTTGGCTGTTTGTTGACGAATCCATGAAAAAAGACGTGTCTTCTCGCCATCAATCTCGACTTTGCGATCATGTCGCGCCCGCACTACACATTTCCACCCCAGCCTATTTGCATTATTCAAAAAATCATAAATATCATTGGCGCGATCGCCAACGCTCACCCAGTTCTCCTGGGGACGTCCCATTTTCTCTAACGTCCTCAGCCACACCTCAGATTCTTTCGAATCACTCGCCGATTTTTCTTCGGGACGCACCCAAGCCTCCTGGTAACCAAGTCCCAAAATTTCGGTTTCTTCAGATTCATGATATTTGGCGACCAGGCATGAGTGAAACATGAGTCCATTTCCGTTACTGTCCGCGGTTGGTCCAAGTCCATGTGTCCATGGATGGGAATTGAACAAAAGCTCTGAACCATCTTGAATAAATAGAACAAGCTGTTCCGACCAGCGCGCCTTTTCTAAGACTTGATCGTAATGGGGTTGTTGAAGCGCCTGATGTGTAATTTTAGGATTATTAAAAAAGCGGTAAGTTCCCTGGAGATCTGCCCATTTATCAAAGCGTCCTGCCAGGGACTCTTCAGGATGTTCTGCGCAACCTATAGCAACGTCAACGGCCCTCTTTTGCAGGCGGGCATCTCCTACATCGATAGTAGAAAATTGTTCATAAATCCATTGTTCTTTCATGATACCGCTCCTTTTAAAAAAGGAACAGTATACTAAATTTTAGACTTGTGTGTAAGGATCAGGGTAAAGACCTCAACTCAACTTTAAATCATAACGCCCTGTGCAAAATTAAATTTTTATTTTGTCTTTAAGGCTATTTCCGTATATGATTTCAGGAATGAAACTGCAAATTCCTGAAATTCCCGAGAATCTTGTTCTAGATCCAACCATCAACAAGTTGGTCGAATTGCTTCAGGTTTGCCTTAGGATCATTCAGGAATTGACGGAAGAAAACGCTCATCTCAAAGATGAAATTGCAAAACTTAAAGGTCAAAAACCACGGCCAAAATTATCCCCTTCAAGAACAGCTGATGATGCAAAAAATAAGCCGCCTCCCAAAAACTCTGATATTCATCGTTCTTCTTCTCGCAGACAAAGAAAAAAAGAGCAAAAGACAGTTTTGCCCAACAATATTCCTGCCGGATCGATTTTTAAGGGCTATGATACCTACAACGTTCAAGATCTCCGCATAGAGTCTCTTGAAATACAATTTCGCCTTGCGGTCTATTTGAGTCCTGACGGGTCACGTATTCGTGGAGAACTTCCCCCGGAATATCAACAAGGTCATTTTGGGGCGGAACTGATTGCTTATTGCCTTTCGCAATATCATCAATGCCATGTGACAGAGCCTCTTTTGTTAGAACAGCTTTATGAAATGGGAATCGACATTTCCCCGGCGCAACTCAGCAATATTCTGATTCAGAACAAAGAAAGCTTTCACCAAGAAAAAGAAGAGATTCTCAAAGCCGGCCTGGTTTTCAGTAAATTTCTTAATGCAGATGATACGGGTGCAAGACACGATGGGAAGAACGGATACTGCACAGCCATCGGCAGTCCTTTGTTTACCTACTTTGAAAGCACAGGTTCTAAAAGTCGAATCAATTTTTTAAAAATCTTGCAGGGCAAGGAAGAATTGTATGCTCTAACGGAAGAGGCCATAAATTATGCTTTCGAGCATGGGATTGGAGAAAAATCTCTCGCAGCTCTGGAGAAGCATAAAGGTAAACAATTTCAAGAAAGCGCTTTTTGGGAAAATTTTCTTAAAAAACAAAAAATCGAATCTGAAAAAGATCGTAGAATTGCTACTGAAGCGGCTCTTTTAGGCGGGGCTTTGGAAAAAGGAGTCAACCCATTTCTGATTACGATAAGTGATGCTGCAAGACAGTTTGCAATTTTTCTAAATGGGCTTTGTTGGGTCCATGAAGAACGTCATTATCGAAAACTGATTC
This sequence comes from uncultured bacterium, assembly GCA_963716985.1. Lineage (GTDB taxonomy): Bacteria > Chlamydiota > Chlamydiia > Chlamydiales > SM23-39 > JAJZPH01. The sequence continues at coordinate 1,639,702 of OY970323.1, forward strand.
CTCTATCAGATGTTGAAAAAATAGAGCTTGAAATGGTTCGTTCAGATATTTGGGATTTTTATGAAGCGCTGAAAGAATACAAGAAAAAACCGACTCTTGTCCTGCAGAAAACTCTTGAAGATCGATTCGATCAGATTTTCGGCAAAGCATACAAAAGTGCAGCCATAAATTCACTTCTTGCGAATACCCGGTCAAGAAAAGACGGGCTCTTGCTCGTCCTTAAGTATCCATTTATTCCTCTTCATAACAATGACTGCGAAAGAGATATCCGTGAATATGCAAAGCGGAGAAAGATCTCTGGAGGCACACGAAGCGAAGCTGGCCGCAAAGCCAGAGACACTTTTGCAAGTCTCAAGAAAACCTGCATGAAATTAGGCATCAGTTTTTGTGACTATTTGAAAGACAGGCTTGTAAATGCAAAAAAAATTCCCCGGATGAAAGATCTTATTGAACAAAAATCACAGGCATCGCCGGCAAGTTTTTAGTTTTTCCCAGACGTTTTTGAGAACTTACGCGGAACACCACCGCAGCAGCCCTAATTCTTGAAATTTTGATTATCAAAATGTCAGGATTAAGTTTTGACACAGGCGCAGCACCTTTCTTTTTCCGGAAAGACCCGGTCAAAGAAAAATTTCGAAAAAATGGTCATGTAAAAAATTTTCATAAATATATTCAAAAAAAACTTATCTTCAGGCCCATACGTACCAATTCTCTTTCGAAAATTTACCATTCGATTTATACAAAGATCTCCCGCACAAATGCCATTAATTTTTTAAAAGATGAAATTATCTGCAAAAAATGATAAAATACTTCTAAAAAATATGGGGTTTTGTCATGAGCGCTATAGCCAAGCTGAATCAAGCTGTACATTTTCTTACAGATTTCACAGCACCGCAACTGCAACCTAATTATACCCTTACCAGCCTTCCTCTAACGGCCAGGGTTTTGTCTCCAAAATGCCTGAAAAATCCATTTTTCTTATGGGCCCATCGGATCGTCTCCCTTCCTTTCCTACTGGTTACCTTTCTCCTCGACAGCACCTTAGGAAATCTCTATCGCCTTACCTTTAGTAACCACCAGATCAACATACTCAACCAAAAACTCGTTCAGGAAAACCAACAAAAAAACATTCATCGAATTTATAAAGTCGCAGGAGCTATCGCCCTGTTCATGATCGCTTATTATTGCTTGAAGAACACGGCAACCCCTCCCGGTGACGATGGGGTAGTACATTCTATATTCACAAGTCATCCAAATTTAATAAACGGAGCTGTTTTCTTGGGGTCCGCCGGTTTGGCGATTACGAATAGATCTCCTTCTTATTTTGTAGGGGGAATGACCTTCCTCGCTCTATGGAACAAACACTTAACCTCTCCGTTTAGTTTTTATCTTCCGATCCCGACCTCAATCCCAAACTCGATCCCGAACTTGCTTAATCTTTGGGAAGATAAAAAAGCCATATGTAGGACTGCATCTGTACTCCACCCTCTTCTAAGACCGCTGAATCATCTGACCCATTCTTTTGAGATGAAATCTTCTTTGGGAATTCTTTTCCCCCTCGCTATTTCTTTTCCGATGATATTCAAAAAAATAGGTGAGTGGGCCGGCTTCTGGAAACCAACTACACCGGCAGATCCTGCTGCCCAAGACGCCAAACCTACCTCGCAGAAACAGTCTGACTCATTGATCCCAAGTGTTTCCTCCTTTGTTCGTTGTAGCATTCAATCTCTCCTTCCTCTATTGATGAATAAAACAATTGCTTCGACTCTTACTCTTTGGGACCTCCTCAAAGTTTCAGGACACACGCTCGTCCTTATTCCATTCAATCAAATCGCAGACAACCTCACTCAGTCCGTCGAAAAAAAGGAAACCAGCATTCGCGTTGCTACTTATGCTCTGAGCGCATTTTATGCAATTGCAAATGCAGCCCTTATGTACAACACTGTCACTTCCTGCCACACAGGATTTGAAATAATACTCAGCCTTGGCTGTGCCCTATCCACTCAATGGGCCATCTCCAAAGGTTTGGAAATGATCCCCTTTTTAAACGAGAAAAAAGCGTAAAACCCGTATCCGTGTTTTCGCTAAAAAGGAGCCGGGTGTTTTTCTCAGATGTGCGATTTAACGATCGCGCAACCACAAGACAAAAAGCCTCCTTGCATTTGTACTCGTCTGTTAATAGCCAGATGATCGAATGAAGAGTTGCCAGCAAAATCTTGCTGCTAAAAAAAAGAACTCATAAACTGCATAAAAAATCCAAGGCAAGAACCATGGCGTTTGAAAATCGGTGCTGGTATCAGAAGGGGCTGCGTTTTTCCTGCGCGCGCTGCGGCAAATGCTGCGGCGGCTCTCCGGGCTATGTCTTCCTAAAGAAAGAAGAAGCTGAAACAATCGCGCGATTTTTAAAGATTTCTCTTGGGAAATTTTATCAAGATTATGCGCGCATCTTATCCGACGGAAGACTCTCTTTGAAGGAAACTCTTGTGTCTTATAACTGCATTTTCTTAAAAGATCAAAAGTGTCAAATCTACCCCGTTCGGCCGATCCAATGCCAAACATTTCCTTGGTGGCCCTCTCTTCTTTCCGCAAAGAAAAATTGGGATGAGGAGAAGGCTGAATGCCCCGGCATTAATGCTGACGGCGGCAAGCTCTATTCCTTCGAGGAGATCCAAAAAGAGCTCGAGCGCAATCTTGCAAGCCGTTGATTTTCTTTGCCTCTTTGCCTAATATCAAAAAAAAGGAAATGGATATGGACTCATTTGAAAAGACGGCTGCAAAAAATATTCAAGAATGGCTCGAAGGTCCCTATGATGCAGAAACAAAGGCGGAAATCAGACGCCTCATGAAGGAAAACCCCGAGGAGCTGGAGTCCTGCTTTTATCGACGGCTTTCCTTCGGGACGGGAGGGATTCGCGCCCTGATGGGCGTCGGAACCAACCGTTTGAATCGCACCACGATCCGGTTTGCCGCTCAAGGAGTTGCAAACCACCTAAAAAAGCTCTATCCGAAAGAAAAAAATTTGAAAGTGATCATCGGCTATGACAACCGCAACCTCTCTTCTTCGTTCGCAGAAGAAAGCGCTAGCGTTTTTGCAGGCAATGGGATCAAAACCTTCCTATTTGAACAATTAAGACCAACTCCCTTGGTCTCCTTTGGATGCCGCTTTCTTGCCTGCCACGGTGCAATCATGATCACCGCGTCTCACAATCCTCCGGAATATAATGGTTTTAAAGTCTATGGAAGAGATGGCGGACAGGTGCTGCCTCCCCATGACAAGGAGATCATTGACGAGGTGGAGGCGGTAAATGGGCCCAGCGACGTCAAGACCGCTCCCATCGACGATCCTCTGATCGAAAAAGTTCTGAAAAAAATCGATTCGGCCTACCTCTCCCATCTTTCCACTTTGAACCATCTTGAAAAACAGAACAAAAACGAGGGGAAAAATCTGCAGATCATTTATACCAATCTTCACGGAACGGGGTTGACTCTTCTTCCCCAGGCGCTGTCCGGTTGGGGATTCACCAATATTTCCTATGTCGAAAACCAAAAAAGTTTCGACGGAAATTTTCCGCACGCTCCCAAACCAAATCCCGAGGAAAAAGAAACTTTAAAAGAGGGCATCCAGCTTCTCTTACAAAAAAAGGCAGACCTCCTCCTTGCCACCGATCCCGATGCAGACCGCATTGCCGTCGTAATCCTCCATCAGGGAAGTCCGGTCATTATTTCCGGCAATGAGCTCGCCTGTCTTCTTCTGTACCACATCGCCGCATCTCTCAAAGAAAAACAACAACTGCCCCCGAATGCCGCCGTTGTCAAATCCATCGTCACAAGCGAGCTTTTTAAAGCCATTGCCTCTGATTTTCAATTGATTTGTTTTGATGTATTGACCGGTTTTAAATACATCTCGGAGCTCATCGAACAATGGGAGCAAACGAAAGAATATTCTTTTCTTTTTGGAGCGGAAGAGTCCTATGGCTATCTTGCCAATACCTTTGTTCGAGATAAGGATGCCATCAGCACGGGATGCCTCATTGCCGAAATGGCGCTAAAAGCAAAATTAGAAAACAAAACACTCCTTGATCTTCTCTACCGGCTCTACAAAAAATATGGGGTCTATCAAGAAGGGGTTTTTTCTTTAACCTTTCCCGAAGGCAAGGCGGGAATGAGACAAATGGAAGAGGTGATGGCGCGCCTGAGACGACATCCCCCCGCTCTTTTCGGCAACTTGGAGCTCCTTTTGCTGGAAGATTATCAAGAGCGCACGGCTTTGGACCTGGTCTCCAAAAAAAACATCTCTCTCACCCTCCCCAAATCCGACGTTTTGCGTTTCTGGCTCGATGATAATAGTAAAATTGTCATCCGCCCTTCGGGAACAGAGCCCAAAATCAAGATCTATGCGGGTGTTGTGGAAAAGAATTTTTCTGACGCCAAAGATCAAATTCCAATCTGCAAAGAGCGGCTGAATGCTCTTTTACATGTCGTGAAAAACACTCTTTTTTAGCTTTTTTCTTTTTCCGGATATTTGATGCGGATATGGCGCGTGACAATGATCGTCTTAATGAGCGTTTCCTTAATCGTCTTCAACTCTTGAAAGGTCAAAGGACACTCGTCGAACTGTCCGTCTTTTGCCTTGTCTTCCACCAACCGGCCGACAAGAGAAGAAAGGGCCTCTTCCGAAAGCTCTTCTAAAGATCTGGAAGCAGCCTCAACCGCATCAGCAATCATAATGATGGCAGTCTCCTTGCTTTGAGGTTTTGGTCCGGGATAGCGAAAGGCTCTTTCATCGACATCTTCTTTATTGCCCCCTTTTAATTCCAGCTCTTTGCAATAGAAATAGTAGACAAGAGTGGTGCCATGATGCTCTCGAATAACATCAATAAAAGAGTGGGGAAGCCGATATTTTCGAGCAAGCATTTCTCCGTCGATCACATGGGAAATGATGATTTGCGCCGATTCTTGAGGAGTAAGCAGTTGATGGACATTCACTCCTCTCTGCTGATTTTCCGTGAAGAAGTGGGCATTGTTGAGTTTTCCGATATCGTGGTAGAGAGTGGCCACTTTGCAAAAAAGCCCGTTGGCCCCAATCGCTTGCGCGGCCGTTTCGGCCAAATTTCCAAGAACAAGGCAATGCTGGTAGGTTCCCGGCATCTCGAGCGTTAACTGTCTTAGAAGTTCGTGATTGGGGTTCATATACTCCATCAAAGTAATATCGGTGAGCACGTTGAAGAGGGATTCGAGAAGAGTTAAGAACCCGATCACGAGTATTGCCATCACAACCGTAAATAAAGCCGTTGTTCCAAGGTCAAGCATCAGAACTTTGATCCACAACTTATTGGCCAGAAAAGCAAAACCCAGGATGACCGGAACAACTCCGAGATAGCATTTGCCGCAAAGGACAAACACCTCTTTTCTCGTTCGAAAAGATCTGCCTCCGGTCACCACCAGAAGAGCGGCAATGATATTGGAGACAAGAAAATAAAAGGGTTCTACGGCCAAAGAAATGGTCAAGATGACAACGAGAATTGCCGAAGAGAAAAGAGCAATTCTCGATCCCAGCAAGATCGTAATCAAAAGCGTCGCAAAAGGGACGATCAGAGGATAGCGAACGGTCTCGACGAGGTTATTGGTATTTTGCAAAAAAAGATATTCTGTAATCTTTGCAAAAGAAAGGGTCAAAATAAAAATGCAAACCAGCAGGGAAAGCTTTTGGATCGACTTCCAGGCCGCCTCTTCTTCTCTTTTCAGGTAAAATCCGCTGAAAACAACAAAAACAAACGCCAAGAGCCCATTGCCCAAAACCATCCGTGAATTCCACAGATTGCGCCCCTCGCGAATCGCGTTTTTCATCGCATGCAACATAGCGAGGTGGCGCGGCGTTACCTTTTCTCCCTGTCCTATGATCCGAGTACCCGCTTTGATCTTCGTAAATTTTTGGGGAACATTCTTTTGCACGAGATCCTTGACATGGGCGATCGCGCTGCGGTCGGGGACGAGCGTCCATTGTTTCTGTTCAAAAAAGGAGACGACGAAGTCGATCGTCTCTTCATCTACGTCATTGAGCTGTAAAAAAAGCACTTTGGACAAGGAAATCTCTTTCAAATGGTTCCAGTATTCTTGAGGCAAGAGAACGGGATCCTGGTCGGGAAGAGGCGTGAAAACCAGGTATTGATTGACGGGGAGATTGAGTTCTTTCATTTTTTGGATGGTCCTGGGATTCGCAAACCGGGCCGTAAGAAGCAGCTCTTCCAATGAATCTGCCGTCTTGTCTATCTGCTGGTAGCTGCTATTCGGAAGAATTTCTTTCCAATGAGGATCTCGAAGAAGATAATTTTCAAAATCCATCCTTGTCTGCCGCAGTTGGCTTTCCATGATTTTATAAATCTCGGAAATTCCGAGCAGCGCTTCCTGCTTCATGATAATCGTAGATTCATCATCGGGAAACTCAAAATCCACTTGAGAAACGATGAAGCGATTCGCCGTCGAATGCAGGTCTAGCATTTCAATTTTTTGTTCCCGGAACTGGAAAAAAAGGGTCAGACAAAGCCAACAGATCAGAGCAATGAGCAAGCGCAGCCCTAAATCGTTTTGGACGAACAAACCCTTCCAATTATTTTTCGATCGATGTGGCTCTTCCATAATGAGATAGGTCGCCTTTTCCCTCTTCATTACACGGTATCAAATTTTTTCTAAAAGTAAAACAAGATTCCATTAAGAATCCCATTTTCAAAACAAGCAGACACACGGAATTTCTTTTTTCAAGGAAGTTTTCGTCAATTCTTAAGAGAGAAAAAGAGTCCGGATGCTATCATAACCTTTTCTGGACACTAAAAGACCTTTTTTCTAAAAATAGTGAGACGATCAATGGGGGAAAAGAAGTGAGAGAATCCTATCAAACCTTTACCAGAAAGTACCGCCCTCAAAAATTTCAAGAGGTCGTGGGACAAGAGGCCATCGTCACCACGCTGAAAAACGCGATCCGTTTGAAAAGAAGCGCCCACGCCTATCTCTTTTCGGGATCTCGAGGCGTTGGCAAAACCACGCTGGCCCGTCTTTTTGCAAAAGCACTCAACTGCCAAAATCTTGATGGACAAATAGAGCCCTGCAACGAATGCGTCTCCTGCAAAGAGATCGCATCCTCCAGATCCATGGACGTGATTGAGATCGACGGAGCTTCCAATCGCGGCATCGACGACATGCGCCAAATCAACGAAACCATCACCTATGCGCCCGCCCGCGGATACAAGATCTATATCATCGACGAAGTGCACATGCTCACCAAAGAAGCGTTCAATGCGCTTTTAAAGACCCTAGAAGAGCCGCCTCCTGCCGTTAAGTTCTTCTTTGCGACAACGGAAGCCCACAAGGTCCTGCCCACCATCATCAGCAGATGCCAGCGGTTTGATCTGACCCAAATCTCGCACGAGAGCATCGTCACAAAGCTCCAAGCCATCGCCAAGGAATCTTCCCGCGAGGTGGAAGAGGAAGCCATGCACCTAATCGCACGATTTTCTGAAGGATCCCTTCGCGATGCGGAATCCTTCCTCGATCAAATCTTTTGTTTTGAAGAGGGGCCCATTGCAACCAAAATCATTCATCAAACATTGGGAGCAACTCCCTATGAATATTTCTTTCGGCTCGATCTTGCCATTCAAGAAAGAAGGCTCTCTTTTGCTTTTGAATGTATCGATTCTCTTGTCAAGACAGGAAAAGATTTTTTCTACTTTACCGAAGAGCTGATCGAACACTTTCGGCGGCTCTTGCTCATCAAGATGGGCCAAATCTCTCTTCTCCCCCTGTCCGATGCTCTCAAAAAAGAGTACCAGAAAAAAGAATCGCTCTATACGCAAGATGAGCTGCTTTCCATCTTGGACCATCTGATGAATGCCCTGCAAACTCTGCAAAGAAGCGTCTTTAAACGAGCGTCTCTAGAATTCCTTCTTCTCGACGTCATTCGCAGCAAAGAGCGCATCTCTCTTCCCTCTCTTGTCCGCCGTCTGATCGATTTAGAAAAGGGGATCGCCAGAGAAACAAAGAGCCCTTATCCGGCGGAGGACAAAACAGCGAAAAACCCCGAGCCGTTATGGGAACACTCTCCCCCTTTGCAAGAATCTTCGATTGAGAAAACGTCACAAGAAATCAAAAGTGCGCTGCCCGCAACAAATCCCCTACCGGAAACAATCGCTCCTTCCCTGACGCCACCAACGCCTGCAAAAGCGCCCGTCTTAGAAAAAATTCCCTTTTCTCTCGAACAAAAAGCCCAAAGCTCTTTGGAAGAAACAACACACTCCTTGCCCGCAGACCTAAACAGTTCAAGCAAACTCGAGGAAAAAAAATCCCTTTCCAGCGCCCAAAAAAGCCGCTATGACACCCTCATGCGATTTGCCAGCGTAGAGTTGGAAGGGTCGCTCGAAATCGATCCCCAAAGGAGGTAGGCCATGGGAAGCGGTTTTTCCAAAATGAAAAAACAAGCGAAAATGATGCAGGACCAATTCGACCAGTTCCAAGAAGAGCTGAAAAAAATGGAAGAGGTGGGCATGGCCGGCGGCGGTCTTGTCAAGATCACGCTCAACGGTGCCAAGGAGATGAAAAAAGTAGAAATCCAAAAAGAGTGCGTCGATCCTAGCGATATCGAAGGGCTGCAAGATTTGATCGTAGCCGCCTACAAAGATGCGTTTACAAAAGTCGAAGCAAAAGCAAGCCCCGCCTCCCCTTTCGGCGGCCTTTCATAAAGAATCGAGAGCTTCCTTTGTTCTTTTTTGAATATACTCACTCTTCAAAGACATGACCCTTTCTTTGAATGCAGACAGGTGAAAAGTAGAAAGGGAAAAGCGCTCAATGCCAAGACCTAAAAAAATGGGAAGATAGTCGGCCGATGCGGCCAATTCTCCGCAGAGAATCACGGGTTTTTTGGCCAGTTCTGCTTGCTTGATGACCATCTGCAGAAGCCGCAAAAGACTCAGCGGAATATTTTTGGACAAACCCATCGCCTGTCTGCGATCGAACCCAAAAAGATATTGCACGAGATCGTTTGTTCCAATCGACAAAAAATCCACCTCTTTTACGATGCGATCCGCCATCAGGGCTGCTGCCGGCACTTCAATCATCGATCCGATGTGCAGTTTCGTATTTTGTATAAGGATTCTTTTTTTCAATTCTCTTATGCGCGCTTTGACCTCAAGAATTTCTGCCACATCGGAGACAAATGGAAGTAAAAGATGCACCACGCCCGCTTGCGATGCCTCCAAAATTGCGAGAAGCTGATCCTCCAAAATCTTGGGATGCTTCAAAAGAAAACGGATGCCCCGATCCGCCTCCAATGATCGCTTGCCAAAGGGAGTCTTTTCTATTTGAGAAAAGAGATCGCTCTTATCAGCTCCCACATCAAAGAGGCGGATGATGAATGGCTTTGGGGCTAATTTTTTGGCCAGCTCGGTGTAGATTTGGACCTGTCTTGCAAGGCCGGGCACGCCTTTTTCGGCAAGGAAGAGAAACTCGGTCCGAAAAATACCTACCCCTGCAATCTGATCGTTTGCAACCTTATCGAGATCGCGGATCGTTTCAATATTGACATAGCATTCGACCTTTTGATTCTCCGGCATTTTGCGAAAAACCTCTTTTCTCAATTTTTCTTTTTCTAAAATTTTGATCTTTTCTTCCATGAGCTTCAACGTTTTCTTAGAGGGATTGCATACCACCTCTCCGTTGGTTGCATCGACGAGAATTTCTTCAATCTTCAGATTTTGCACGCGCGCAAAATCAATTTCCGAAACGTAAGGGATGCTGCGCGATCGTGCAATAATTGCTGCATGAGAATCGTAGCCGCCGCGCGCAGTCACAAAAGCAAGAACATCCTCCCCTCCTGCGCCCATGGCATCGGAAGGAAAAATTTCCTCCGCGCAGATGACAACTTTTTTCAGATCATTGTTCTTTTCGGGAAGAGTTTTCAGATTTTTCATTATTCTCTGGGCCACATCCACAACATCTTGAACCCTTTGTTGGAAAAATAGATCTTCCATTTGATGGAATCGATTTTGATACTCTTCAATCACATTTTCAAATGCAGCCTCCGTCCTCTGCTGGCAGACGCGAATCCTCTCCTCCACCATTTCTACGATGGCGGGATCAAAGAGCAGCTCTAAATGGGTTTGCAAGATCTTTTGCACAGGAGAGGAGCTTTTCTCTTCGCAAGGCCTGCATAGGCTTGTCAAATCTTGGCGGCTGCGAGAAAGGGCAAAACGGTAACGAAGGATTTCCCGATCGACCTCTTTTTTTTGCAAAACGCTTTTCCGATTCATCGATCTGCTCTTCGAAAGAAAAAAAATCTTGCCCCATGCAATGCCTGCGCTGAGCGAAACGCCCTTTAAGCGGATCTCCTTATTCGCTTCCATATTCCTCCTCAAAACCATTCTCGAAAGCCCCGGCCAAAAGCTCCATGATCTCTAGCGCATCCTCTCCATCGACTGCAACTTCGATTGCAGCGCCTTTCTTCGCCACCATCATCAAGAGATTCACGATAGATCTGGCATTCACCGTCTCATTTTTATAGGTAAAAAAAACTAAAGAGCAGCAATCGCGCAAAAGCCTGGTAATGAAAGCCGCAGGGCGCATGTGCAGCCCCAACTCATTTTTGATCGTTAAAATTCGTACAATTTTCACGAAATCCCTGCTCTCGGTTTTTTCTTTGGATCATTTCTTGGAGTTTTTCATGAAATTTTCTGGCCGTATATTCTCCCCTTTCTTTCAAACGATTGTTGAGCGCCAGTGTTTCAAGAAGAAGAACCGCATCCCTTCCCGCCTTGAGGCAAAGGGTATGAAAAGGAACGCGCACTCCTAAAAGTTCCAAAAATTTTTCCTCAAGACCGATTCGATCTTCCACGAAACTCTCTCTTGCCTCTTCCAATCGGACGATCAGATCAACGGTTTTGTTTTTGCACACGGACCCGGCGCCAAAAAGATGCGCCGCATGGATCAAACCAATGCCCCGAATCTCCATGTGGCATCCCCCCGCCTCGCTGCCCGATGCAAGCAAATATTTCCAATTCTTCCTTTGAATACAAACCACATCATCTGCGACAAGCCTATGCCCTCTCTGCAAAAGACCTAATGCAGATGTGCTCTTGCCGACGCCGGCCTCTCCCTGAATCAAAAGACCTTTGCCAAAAACCTCGACCATGGTCCCGTGAACCATCGTTTCGGGTGCAAAAACATCCTCGAGAAGATGGAAAAGACGGGAGATAAGCTCTTCGGTGGGACAAGGGGAGAGGAAAAGAGGGAGTTTCTTTCGATTGCAAAGATCGATCCATTCTTTGCCGGGGGGATATTTTTTGTGGAAAATCACTGCCGGAATATGGGGGGTCAGCATCCTCTCCAAACGCTTCTCTAATAGAGAAGAAGAGAGCTTTTTCATATAGCAAACCTCCGGGCGGCCCAAAACCAGAAGACAGGCAGAATCATCCATCTGAAACGAGCCGGCAAGACAAAGTCCGGGCCTTATTACCCCAAACTTTTGGATCATTCGGTCCAGTCCCCTTTCTCCTGCAATCAACTCAAGGTTGAGTTGTACGCAACAACCTTGATAAAAATCTCGAACAATCTTCCACTGCATCTTTCCTCGAAGCAAAAGGAAACATCCCCGGGGTGATGATAATCAAAAAAAAATCTTTTTAAAAGAGAAAAAACAGGGACTTTGTCTACACTTAACACCTTTTATGCAGCAGCTCTTTTGGAATTTTTGGAAAAATTATCCGGCGCTCTATTTTGCACTAAGCCTTTTGATCGGCGCCTCTTTTGCTCTCACCCACTCTTGCGCACCCCTAATCGCCCTCTGTTCTTTTATTTTCTTTCGAAGAGAATGGCTCATTGCCCTGGTCCTCATGCTTTTTGGATATCTTTATACATCGAGCCATATCCCCTCTCCTCTTCCTCAAAACCTCTCTCTTCAGGGAAGCGGCCTTTTTCAAATACACTCCATCACTCCTTGCTCTTCCTTCCAAAAGCGGCTTCTTTATCAAGGAGAGTTTATTTCTTTTACGACCGACAAAAAAGAAACACTTGCGCACCTGCCCGCCTTTTTTTTTCAGAGCCATCCAACGGAAGAGGCCCGGATCAAGGCAGATCACGTGATTCATTTCTCAGGGGAACTCAAGGCCATTCGGCCCGCCTGCTTTTTTTTCAAGATCGACAAAAAAAAGGGATGGGAGATCAAAGAAAAAACCTATTCTCTTGTTGAGATTCGCTATAAAGTAAAAAAAGAGATCTCGCGTTTTCTCGAAGAAAAGATTCCCCACACCCCCTCTTATTCCTTTCTCAATGGGCTGATCGTAGGCACTCTCGACGATCGCTTGTTGAAATTTTCCTTCGCAAGGCTCGGGTTGCAGCATGTGATGGCAATTTCCGGATCTCATTTTGCTCTTTTAATCTATCTTCTCTCCTTTTTTCTCCATCGCTTTTTTACAAAAAGAAAGACACTTGTTGCCCTTCTTTTCTTTGTGAATCTCTACTTTCTTTTCATCGGGCCCTCTCCCTCCATTCAAAGGGCCTATCTCATGAGCCAAGTCTTTTTGATCGCTCAGATCCTCTCCAAAAGAAATCAATCCTTAAATTCTCTTGGAGTCAGTCTTTTCTTCGCTCTCCTCATCGATCCTTTAATCGTGCAGGATATCGGCTTTCAGCTCAGCTTTCTTTGCACCGGCGCACTGATTTTAGGCACGCCTCTTTTCAGCGATCTTTTCTCAAAAATTTTCAAAAAAAGAGAAGAAGCCCCTTCATTTCTTCATCAAGTGGGCTATAAAACATCCGCTCTTTTGAGAGAAGCGCTCGCCCTTTCCTGTGCCATCAATCTCTGGATCTTTCCGCTTCTGCTCTTTGATTTTTCCAAATTCCCCCTCTTAAGCCTTCTCTATAATCTCTTTTTTCCTTTTCTGAGCTTCATTCCCATGCTGCTTCTCATTGCCTCTCTTCTCGTCCATGCTCTGCTCCCCTTTGCAGCTCCCCTCTGTTATGCAATCACCACCTTTGCAACAAAAGCCATCGTAGACATCGTCCTCTATCCTCCGACCTCGCTCGAAATGACAATCTACTTCCAACACCTTCCTCTTGAAATCTTGCCCCTCTACTGGTCGCTGCTTCTTCTTGGATTTATCTATTGGAGAGAAAAAGCAAAGCTCAAAAAAGAGTTTTTGGTTTTCATCTAACAATCACAAAACCGCTCGTTTAAATCACATTTCTCTAGAATAGCTTGCGGCAGAATGGGTAGTACCTAAGATAGTGTTGCAAAGAAAGAAAGGAAAGCCGTCGCAAATGCAATCTTGTGGATATTCACTACTGGTGTGATGTTCCCAAAGGTAAGCAATGGCATCTTGTTCAGCATGCCATAGATGGTTGGCCGCTTGGAAAATTTGCTCCTCGGGTTGCAGGAGATTGCATAGAGATTGGCAATTTTACGCGAACAAAAAAATTAATCAAAAACTTTTTTTATTTTTGCAACCTATGAATTTTTAGGTCTGATTATGTGCGGAAAAAATTTTAGAACTTTTTAATAGTGAAAAGAAAAAAAAGGAAAAACAAGTTTAAGTTGGCATCGAACCTGGATCATAAGAAAATTTTTGTTCACGCGTGTCTTTTGGTGTCCATCTAACAAATCTCTCATCTGTGATTTGATTATCAGGTGCTAACACGACTCTCCGATCACAAAAATCGTTAAATAACAACCTCCAAGTTTGCGGCTCTTGACAGGTCCCTGCACTTGCATAAAATTGCGCATCATATTCCTCGTGTCGTGCTGGGGGGCAAAGACTTGTTTTGATATGGTAATAAGCGACAGGGCAAAAAAAGTAGAGACGGTAGTGCCAAAATTCTTGGGAGGTAAGAATTTGCACAACAGATCGGGATCGTGTTTCTGGTTTTTGATATTTTGCCTGAATGGCACGAGCGTCTTCTAAAGTAAGGCAGCTGATCGCATAGCTTATTCGCATTAAATTATTTGCCGCTGCAGTGAATGCAGGGCTAAACTGGCCGCATTGTGCCACAATCGAGTCGAGTGTTTTCAAAAAGGACGTTCTCAAAATGCTTAAGGAGTAAATTTGAGGGTTTGTTTCAAGAATAGTTCCTCTTCCATCAGACGGACGACGAACCCAGCATTCAGAATGCTTTAAGAGCTCTCCTATCGCATATTCGATTGCAGCTTTTCCTGCGGGAAAACTCTCGTACTTGCCCATAAGCTCGAGGTGTGCTGTCGCAAGAACCTGTCTCAATAGGGTCATCTCACGGCGTTCACGGAATTTTTCTCGGCATTTATCAAATCCAGGCCTTAAGGCAAGAAGTGCTGCAACCCCGACTATGGGTATGGTTATTTTTTCCCAGCTTTTAGGAGGTATGGGATCAACGGCTGTTCGTGAAGTAAGATTAGCGTCTGATGACGGAGGAACAACGCTTGGATTAGGTGTTGTTCCTGCGGGGAAGAAATGTCTATATCCAACAAATCCAACAACAGCGATCGACGCGAGAAGAGCTGCGTCAATTGCAAGTGCTTTGTAAGAAGTGAGTTTCCAGAATCCTCGAGCGGCTTCGTCTTGCCTTTTGAGCGCATCATTTGAAATTTGAATGAACCTGTTTCGGATAGGCGCCAATGTAAGAATGTTGAACAAAAGCGCAAGAACGTTGCAGGGAATCGCCGTGAAAAGGTCGATCGCAAAAGCAGCAACTTTTGCCCCTGTGTTCATCCCGTTCGTTTTTGCAAGGAAGTTCGTTCCGATGTGCAAACCTAAGTTTATGCCCGCTTCCTCTCTTAAGGTAATCGCTTGTCGATGAAAAGGATTGAACCATGAATTATCGAGAATGCTTTTAAAAGCGATGGGCATTAAAAGTCCTTTTTTGTTTTTGTTACATAAATTATAATACATTAATGAGATGCAGTCAATGAAAGTGATTATTTTTATTTGAACAGTTGTTCTGCCAAGCTCGCTGAGGCGTTGTGAAAAATTTGATTTGATGCACGCTCTTTAGTTGCGGAAGGTGTGTAGCATTTCTCATCAAAAAAAAAGTCTGTCAAAAAAAATTTTGTGCGCTCCAAATTGGGAAAAAATCCAGCAATATAAGTGAAAAATTTCCGACCTGTCGGTAAAATGTTTATTTTAACCACCTCTTGTTCCCCGACATGTCATCTTTCTCGTACGTGGTAAGAATTTATTTTGGGAAAGAGGCGTGAAAAAACATTCCTTAAGTTATAGGGAGCTGATCTACTGCCAATACCAAAACTTTTTTCTTAGTTTTGCAACTCCTTTTAGAGTATAATTATCAATCGAGCGATTTTCGTTATGGGAGCAAAATTCAGTTAGGACTGTATTTAAAACGCTTCTAACTGCTTGGTGAAATTTCCAATGGGATTTTGCGCCCATAGGATTTTCGTTTGTCTTTGAAAGAGGAATTTGAAGTACAATTGTTTCTCCAGGATGTGTGGAATGGGCGTTTTTCTGAAAAAACAAAACCCAAGTGATTTGCGCCCCTCCTATTCATTTTCATCGTCCAAAAGATCCCTCATCATATACGCCTGTCTCTTGGCGTCATTTTTTTTAACAGGCATTGCGAATGCCCAAACGGCTTTCATGCCAAATTTTAGCGATGGGAATGTCTATTCTGTCAAACTTAGCACCCCTTCTTCACCCACTCTATTTAGTCTTTCTGGGACACCCACCCCCATCGAAGACATAGCAGTGTCAGGACAAACAGCCTATTTGGCAGGATGTGATGGAAATGTCTATTCTCTCGATCTAACTGCCCGCTCCTACCCTTCGTTGTTTAGCCTTTCTCCGATTCCCGGCCCCATCTATGCTATTACAACTTCTGGACAAACAGCCTATCTGGGAGGTTCTGATGGCAATGTCTATCGTCTCAACATCAGCGCACCTTCCAGCCCAACCAAAATCAGTACTACCAGTATACTTGCATACATCTTTGGAATAGGAGTATCGGGTCAAAAACTTTATCTTTCGGGAAATGACGGGAATGTCTACTCGCTGGATCTATCTACTCCTACGAGCCCGATCACTAAAATTACAACTGTTGCCGGACCCTCTGCAATCGATGGTATTGCAGTCTCTGGGCATATAGGATATTTGGGTGGATATAGCGATGGGAATGTCTATTCGATCGATTTCAACAATCCAGTCACTCCAATAAAAATAAGCCTTTCCCCGGTACCTTCTCTCCAGGTCAATCAAATCGCAATCAACGGTCAAACGGTTTACATAGTAGATAAAAATGGAATCATCTATTCTCTCGATCTCAACAATCTTCCGGGAACATTGATTCCGATCAGCCTTCCTTCTTCGACCCTGCTCTCTTTCACCGGCATCCAGATTTATGTTTTTATCAACACCCAGATCTTGAGCGGAAATAACGCTATTTTAGCTCATTACCTCAACAACAATGCACCCCAATCGACACTCGATCTTTTCAACGCACCCTATGGCCTTTCATATCTCGCTTTTTCATTAGAGATGACAGCTCCAACCCGCAACGCAATGGGAACCTTTTCAGCACAGAGGACTCAATTATTCTTTGAACAGTCTGTGAATGATCACTTGTGCCAAAATCGTCTTCCCTGCAATGCGTCTGGCAACATCGAATTCAATTGCCTTCGATCTGAACTTGAAAAATCTTCCCAAACAAATATTTCTCCTTGCAGACCCAAGGTTACCTATACTTCCTGGTTGGGTCTCTTCGGTGATTTTGCTCATAATCCTGCAAAAGATCACTGGAGTTTGGACTAATTTCTGGGACCAGGAGGCGCAGAAATCAGTCTAAATTAAACGTCATCTCCTATGATTAACCTGCAGAACAAGAGCAACAAAGGATGTTGCAGTCGAATTATCTGGGGGTTTGAGATTTTTGGACAATTTTCTCAAACCCCCGAATAAATCAAGCAATATGGTTTTCCGACAGAAATCGCTATAGAGCACAAATCAAGATTTGAACTGATTTTGTACCAGATTCAGACGCGAAATTAGTCCAAACTCCAGGATCAAGCACCTGCTTTTGCAACTCGTTCAGGTGGAGCTGTTGCCGGGTTGGATTGCCATGGCATTTCTTATCCACACCCATTGGGAGTTGGAGTTGGCTACGCTCATAACTACATTCACGAAAAGAAAGGTTTTGGCCACATCAACGTCGACCAAGGAGCAATAGTTCTTTATGGAACTTTGAGCAGGAAAAAGTGGTATTGCGATGTGGCATCATGGGGTGGATATTATCATCTTCACAATATCCGCAAGATCCATTTTCCCGGATTTTCAGGGAGACCAAAATCAAAAACGAATGGATGGCAGTTGGCCCCACATCTCGAGCTTGGATATGGATATTTTAAGCCGAACTCCCTCAAACGCAGCAGTTGGGCGGGATTCGAACCCTTTACCATGCTCGATTGGATCAGCACATGGGAACATGGTTTGAAAGAAAGAGGAACCGGCGTTCTGGATTTTGGTCAAAAAGGAAGGTGGTGTTCACTCTTACGCAGCGAAAGTGGCATTCGTTTCAACGAGATGTTTTATTGGTGCTGGGGGAGGTTGATTGTTCGAGAAAAGGTAAGTTACGCCTATCAAAAAACCTTCAGCACGGGAAAAATCACCGCTTATCTGATCGGTTCCCCGGGATCCTTTACCGTTTCCATGTTCACGCATGCGCAACAGCTATGTGTGACAGAAATGGAGCTATTTTTCTCCCCCGGATCCCAAAAATATCCGCAAGTCAGTATAGCCTATCAGGGAGAGTTTGGTTCCAATTATCATCTGAATCAGATCATGGCAACTGTTGGGATGGACTTTTGATCTTTTAGAATTCTTTTCTAATCCCGACCTTACCACTTCAGAGCGTAAAGCATGGATTTGGCGAGTGCGCTGACGGATGTGTTTTTTCAAAAAATTTTAACCTGTAAAGGTATTGCTTCCTTTTTCGCGGCTCCCTCCTTCCAGTGGGAGTTGCTGGTGCTTTTTTCTCATTCTTGCATTATATCGGCGGATTTTGGCATGATATCGAATCACTTATCTTATGGCGATCGTAGCTCAGGTGGTTAGAGCGTTGGATTGTGGTTCCAGATGTCGCGGGTTCGAGTCCCGTCGATCGCCCCACTTTTAAAGGGATTTTTGTGTCTCTTCTCGAGTCGATTCTTCTTGGCATCATTCAAGGGTTAACGGAGTTTTTTCCCGTGAGCTCCTCTGCCCATTTAAAACTGGCCAAGATTCTGCTCCATATCGAACATTCGCAGCCTCTTTTGGTCTTCGATCTTTTCTGCCACTTGGGAACCATGCTCTCTTGCATCATCTTTTTACGAAAACAGCTCTTTCAATTGTTTTTCAAAGAGCCAAAAGAGTTGTTCTTTTACCTATGCGCAATTGTGCCACTTGTCCCCTTTTACTTTTTTTTCTCCGGTGTTTTTACCTATTTTTCCCAAGACCGTTTTTTGGGATATTGCTGGATCACCACCGGAATGGTCCTCTTGGGAGCCTCTTATTATAAGGGCACGAAACCCTCTCCCCTTTCTTTTTCGGAAAAGACAAAGGATTCCCTATGGATCGGCCTCGGTCAATGCCTGGCCCTGATTCCCGGTCTTTCCAGAAGCGCTCTGACCATCTCTTTTGCATCTTTCAGGGGCTGGGATCTTCCAAAGGCTGTCCTATTTTCCTTTCTGCTTTCCATTCCGACCATTGCGGGAGGAAGTTTTTTAGAAACGCTCCATCTTCTGAAATCTAGCGACCTCGCTTTTTTGAGCCCTCTTCATTATTTTTTGGGTTTTTTTGTCTCTTTTCTTGTGGGGCTCTTCTCGATCCGCTTTATTTTTTCTCTGAAAGAGAGAAAAAAAGTCAGGCCCTTTGGATGGTATTGCTTGACTGCAGGAATTTTATCGATTATTTATTTTTATGTACGTTAGTGAAAAAGCAATTTCATGGCCCGCTTAAAAAAAAAGCAAAAGAAAACAACCGAGTTTAAAGGACTGCTCCTTCTTTCCTCTGCGCTTCTCTTAGGCTTTTCGCTCATCAGCTTTGTCCAGGGAAATCCTTCCCATAACTGGCTCGGCTACATCGGCTATTTTTTTGCTTGGATGGTCTATTATCTTTTTGGTTTTGGGGGTTTTGTTGCCGCCTTTTGGCTCGCTTGGGCCGGAATCAAACTGCTCTCCAACCAGACGCTCTCTTCCCTTTCTTCGAAAACGGGCTCTTTCACCATCCTTCTTCTGTCTTCTTGTCTTCTTCTCAACGTCTTTGCCGATAGCCATACATTGCAGGCGGCATCGCTCGGAGCTCGCATCTATACGGAAACCATTTATGAAAATTATCCCTCCATCCACGTGCGCTACAATCTCGGCGGCGTCCCCTTTTATTATCTCTATAAAGACCTCCCTCTCTTCAATCTGCACGATATCGTGGGCCCTCTGGGCACCAATCTGATCTTTTCGCTGATGGCGCTCGTTTCGTTTCTGCTTTTGACGGAGATTCGTATTTTGGCCAATTTGAAAGCTCTCTTTCATCTTTTTTTGAAAGCCAAAGATCTTCTGGCCGAAAAAATTCCTCTTCTCTGTCAACAAATCAAACTCTGCATCTTGGGCTTTTCCCAAGACAAGAAAGTAGTAACGCCTCCCCGCACACCTTCGGTTGCCCTCTTCGGGAAAAAAGAGAGAAATCTTCCCGAAGCTTCTCTGCCGGCAATTGAGCGCACATTGCCGAAACTTGCAAAGAAAGCAGAAGCCCTTCCTCAAGAAAAAGCGGCCGGGGCGAAGGAGATAAATCTACCCAAACTCACCCTTCCTAAAGCGGAAAAAATCTGCGAGGGAAATCCGTTGCCGAAAAAATCCAGCTCTTATAAAGCGCCGCCGTCGACTCTTCTTTCGAGTCCCTCGCTCGTAGATCAGCCCATGATCAAAAAGGAGCTGAAAAAACAGGCAGAAATCCTGGAAGAAACTCTGAAAAGCTTTGGCATTGATGCAAAGGTCGGAAACATCCACTCCGGACCTACCATTATCTCTTTTGAAGTTCACCCCTCCATTGGGGTCAAAGTGCAAAAGATCAAAGCGCTCGAAAACGATATCGCTCTGAATTTGCAAGCCAAATCGATCCGCATCTTAGCGCCGATCCCCGGAAAAGCTGCTGTCGGCGTTGAAATTCCCTCCCTTTACCCTCAAGAGGTCAGTTTCAAGGAGATGCTTCTTAACTATCAGCAAGCAAAGAAAAGCTTTGCCATCCCTCTGCTTTTGGGAAAAACAGTCACCGGAGAACATGTGATGGCAGATCTCACCCGCATGCCCCATTGCCTGATCGCCGGAGCTACCGGATCCGGAAAATCGGTCTGCATCAATACCATCGTCATGTCCATACTCATGAACTCTTCGCCATCCGAGGTCAAGCTCATGATGGTGGACCCTAAGAAAGTGGAGCTGACCCAATACACAAAACTTCCCCATATGATCGCTCCTGTCATTACGGAAGCTTATGGCGCTTATGCAGCACTGAACTGGCTCGTTAATGAAATGCACAAACGCTATGAGATCTTTAAACAGGTGGGCGTTCGTAATATTGCCGGCTTCAATAGTCGAAAAATCAATGAAGCGGAAGAACAAGCTCTTTCCATCGAGGTTCCCAAAGAAATGCCTCTCATTGTGGCGATCATCGATGAATTTGCCGACCTGATGATGGTTTCAAGCAGCGATCTTGAAACCCCCATCGCACGCATTGCTCAAATGGCAAGGGCCGTCGGCATCCATCTCATCTTGGCCACGCAAAGACCATCGCGCGAAGTGATCACCGGCATCATCAAAGCAAACTTTCCCTGCAGAATTGCCTTTAAAGTCGCAAGCCGCATCAACTCCCAGATCATCCTCGACGAAACCGGAGCGGAAAGTCTTTTGGGAAATGGAGATCTGCTCTTTCTCCCGCCCGGAAGCTCCCACATGGTGCGCGCACAGGGCGCCTTCATCCGCGATGAAGATATCAATCGCACCATCAGCTATATCTGCGAGCAGAATCCGACCGAATATCTCCTGCCCTCTTTTGATCAAATGCCGCCGCCGGAATCTTCTGAAAAAGAAGAGAGTTTTGGCAAAGACAAGCTCTATGATCAAGCGCTGCAAATCGTTCTTTCTACAAAAAACGCTTCGACCACTTTCCTGCAAAGAAAGCTCAAAATCGGCTATGCAAGAGCAGCCAGCCTGATTGACGAGTTGGAGCAGAATGGAATCGTCGGCCCTCAAGACGGAAGCAAGCCGAGAAGAATTCTAAGCTCCCTCTTCGACTCCGAACCGAATAACCTGTGACACTTTTTCCTGATAGGCAATGCAAATATCGACTCTGCACGATCGCTCGTGTAGATATTCTTCGACCCTCTTTTTTGCAACCACTTCCGAATTGCACTCTTGCGAAAGATGGGCCAAATAGACCCGTTTGAGGTTGGGATGCCAAACGGATGCGATGAGCTCTGCTGCAGATTCATTGGAAAGGTGGCCCTGCCGCCCGAGCACTCTCTGCTTATGAAGAAAGGAGCGATTGGATGCCATCACCATTGAAGGTTCGTGGTTGGCCTCTATATAAAGGTAATCAAGATTCGAGAGATATTTTTTCAAAAGGCTCGTCACGAAACCCACATCGCTGCAAATCCCAATCTTCTTTTTTTCAGCTTCGATCACAAATCCTACGGGATCGAGCGTATCATGCTGCACGCTAAAGGGGAAAATATGCAAATCCCGGAAAGAAAAGGCCTCTCCTGTCGAAAAAATCTTGAAGGAGGGCATAAACTGCAGGTTCTGATAAATCCCCTTGGCCGTTTCCATGTTCGCAAAAACGCGGATGCCCATCTTGCCGGAGAGAATTTTAAGCCCTTCGATATGATCCGTATGTTCATGGGTCACGAGGACAGCATCGATCTCTTCTAAAGCAACCCCGATCGCACCCAGTCGCTCGCGGACCTGCTTTCCGCTCAAACCCGCATCGATCAGGATTTTCGTCTCTTTCGTTCCCAAATAAAGCGCATTTCCCTTCGAACCTGATGCTAAAGGACAAAACCCGATCATAAAACCCCTTAAATTTTTCAATACTAAAGGCAGTGAAACTAAAAACGCAATCTTTCCGTTTTTTTCTCGACCCTCGTTGGACAATCGGAGACGCCGGTAAAGAGATCGTAGAATATGCCCTTCAAAAAGAAAAACCCCTTATTCCGGAAGATTTGAACTTCCAAAAGAAAAAACAAACCCTGAGAGAATCCAATAACAAGTATGGCCGACTCCGCTCCTCTTTTTCCTATCGTCAAATCCTAAGCCACATAAAATCTAAAGCTTTTAGAGAGGGAATCGAAATCTACCATGTACATCCCGCTTATACAACAATCATAGGAGAGGTAAAGTTCACAAAAAGATAGGGGCTGTCGAAACATCATGCGGCAGTTTTCGTCATCGCAAGACAAAAAGATGGTTTTTCAGAAAAGCCTCCTCGATATCTAGAAATAGATACAGAAAACTCCAAGTCCGCTTTTTCCCAAACCGTGTGGAAAGACGGAAAAACACGTTTGGAGTTTTTATAGGGCGCTAAGTAAGAAGAAAAAAGCAGCACATGCAATGCCTCTACCGACGAAAAGATCCTCAAAAAAACTGAGAGATAGCAAGTCTTCGGTAGATTATGGTTGCAATACCATATGCGAAATGCCAACAAAACTGCTTGGTTGGCGCATCAATGCAAATTTTTAAAATACCCATACTTGCATAGATTAGTAGCGGTCTATTTCTACGACCCATGATCCTGGAATCTGCGATCGAAAGATCTCCTCGAGCAGAGATCTTCTCTCTTCTGCCGGCAAAGCTCGTCCATACAACTCTGTATCCCAAAGATTTCTCACCGCTATCGGATTAATATTGAGAACTCCGCATAACTCCAATAGCTGCGCTTCATTTGGAGCATCGGGACGTGAAACAAGAGAGATCAATTGAACGCTCGCTTCCTCATCGGTCAATTCGGGCGCAACTAGAAATCTGCCCGCCCGAGCAGCAGTTAGATCCACATCCTCGATCGTGATGGTATGACTTTCCATTCTTCTTACGCTCGCCCCAGCCAAGCTTCCCAAAACGATGCAAGCAATCCTTACAATAGGAGCTGCACTGGGCAAGGATGCGCCCAAAAGCCCTCCGGCAATCGTATGGACAATTTGCGGATGTTCTTGATAACATCGACGAACCACTTGCATTGCGCGACTTCCCAAAGCCTGAATTAAACCCGTCATAACGACCCCCAATTATAAGTTTATTATCCATCAATTGTATAAAATAATAAATAATAAGTCAACTTTAAAATTTAGCATGTTTAAAATTTAGCAAAAAAATAAAGATTTAATTATATTGCGAAATTAAAAAAAATTATTTATAATTTTTTACGCTTAAAAAGCCAATCTTCTTAAATTTCAACGACTTAGAGAATGCCTCGTAAAACAATCGTTCCTTTTTTTGAAAATCTATTTGATCTACCGCGAAGCATTACAAAGCCTTCGCACAAAGAAAAAATTGGGGGATTGTGATATCGTTCTCTTCTCGAAAGCCTCCTCTTGACACATACTTCCCAGAGGGTTTTAATGGATAAAAAAAAGGAGCTTAAAATGACAATGATTAAGAGAATTTTTCTCTTTTTGTGTATCAATGTCCTCGTCGTAATGAGCTTGTCGATTCTCTTGAACTTGCTCGGAGTGCAGCCCTATCTGCAATATTATGGCCTTGATGTAAAACATTTAGCACTCTTCTGTCTTGTATGGGGCATGGGCGGAGCCTTTATTTCTCTCATGCTCTCTCGCGTCATGGCAAAATGGCTGATGGGGGTCAAAATCATCGATCCTGAAACCAATAATGCGGAAGAAAAAGCTCTTCTTGAATGCGTACACAAACTCGCAGACATTGCAGGATTGAACTATCTGCCGCAGGTGGGCATCTACCACTCAAATGAGGTGAATGCCTTTGCAACAGGACCTTCTCAAAAGCGATCTCTTGTGGCAGTCTCTTCGGGCCTTTTGAATCGCATGGACAAAAGCGACGTTGAAGCTATTTTAGGACACGAGCTCTCCCACGTTGCCAATGGAGACATGGTGACCATGACCCTTTTGCAAGGAATCGTCAATGCTTTTGTCATGTTTTTAGCCCGCATCATCGCCTTTGCTCTTTCGGGATTGGGAAGGGATCGGCAAAGCTCCTCTTCCTCCTATGGAAGCTTTCGCATGTTTACCTTCATTTTTGAAATCGTTTTTATGATTTTAGGATCGATGGTGGTCGCTGCTTTTTCAAGATATAGAGAATTTCGTGCCGATAAGGGAGGCGCTGTTGTAGCAGGGAAGGAAAAAATGATTTCCGCTCTCAAAACCCTTCGCATCATGCAGGAAATTAAAGATTCCCGCCTGAAAGAAGCCCCCTCGCTCGCCGCTTTCAAAATTTCCACTCCTGCAAAACGCGGCTTTCTTACACTTTTTGCCACCCATCCTTCTTTGGAAGAGCGTATTGCAAGGTTAGAAAGTCTCGAATGAAACGGAAAATTGTCGCTGTCGGCATGTCTGGTGGGGTGGATTCTTCTGTCTCTGCACTTCTCTTAAAGAAAGCAGGGTTTGAAGTGTTTGGCCTTTTTATGAAAAATTGGGAAGAAAAGGATGGGAGCTGCACGAGCGCGGCAGATTTTGAAGATGTGGCAAGGGTCTGCCATCTCTTAGACATCCCTTACTATACTCTGAACTTTTGCAAAGAGTATCGCGACCATGTTTTTTCTCCATTTTTAGAAGGATATCAAAAAGGTTTTACTCCCAACCCCGATATCCTCTGCAACCGCGAAATCAAATTCAACCTCTTCCTCAAAAAGGCAAAAGAGCTGGGCGCCGATTTCTTGGCAACGGGACATTATGCTCAAAAAGAAGAAAAAGAGGGGCTTTTTTCTCTTTTGAAAGGTGCAGATCTAGAGAAAGATCAAAGCTATTTCATCTACACATTAAATCAAGAAATTCTCAAACATGTGCTCTTTCCCGTAGGACACTTAAAAAAAAGCCAGGTGCGCCAAATAGCAAAAGAGAGTGCTCTTCCCAATGCATCCAAAAAGGATAGCGTGGGGATCTGTTTTATTGGAAAGCGGGATTTTCGCCCCTTTTTAGGGGGATTTATTGGTTTTACTCCCGGCTTTTTCGAAACGCTCGACGGAAAGGTCGTGGGAAAACACGAGGGAGCCGCCCTTTTTACCATCGGGCAGAGAAAGGGCCTCGCAATCGGCGGCAAGGGAGAGGCCTGGTACGTAGTGGGCAAAGACATGTCCAGAAATGTTGTTATCGTCGCTCAAGGGGAGAATCATGCGGCCCTTTTTGCCGATCGGCTGACCGCTCATCAGCTCTCATGGGTAGAAGGAAAAGCGCCCTCCCTTCCCTTTGCCTGCAGCTCCAAAATCCGCTATCGTCAAAAGGACCAAAGCTGCACTCTTGATTGCTTCGAAGAGGGAAGAGCATCCGTCTTTTTTTCCACCCCGCAAAGAGCCATCACCCGGATGCAGTCGATCGTCTTTTACGAGGGTCAAAAATGTTTAGGCGGTGGCGCGATTCAAGAAGCCGGGCCCTCTTTCCACGTGCAGAAAAAAGAACTCTAAAATGAGGCAAAGTTTTACTAACAATTTCGGTTTTTTGCAAGCGAGCGCAATAGGTCCTTGGCATTTTCCAAAGCCACCATCTTGTCTCCCTCCATTTCAAACACTTCATCGGGCTCGATGCTTTTGCATAAGTGCTGCAAACTCTCTCTTTGCAGAATGATGAAGTCTACCTCGGACAGCGAGGAGAGCAGTTGAACAAACTGCATATCAGGCAAGGGATCTTTGATATAGATCATGAGTTCATGCTGCTCGCGCGATGATAACTCTCGAATCTTTTGAAAAAGCAACGTCGTCATCCCAAAAGTGCTATCGACGCCAAGGAGGGTCACCTTCCTGTCCAGCAATACTTGCCTTAAAGCAAAGAGATGGTCTTCATCGAAAATCTTATTCTCTCCATGCAGCTCCAACATCCTTCTTGCTACATCGCAAAGAGAAACAGAAACACACCCCACGTGTTCTACGGAAATACCGGCGGCAATATTTGCTAGATGAACCGCATCGGCCATCTCCAACTGGTTGGCGATCGAAAAAACAGCCATGGCAAGAACGGTATCTCCGGCTCCCGTGACATCCTTGACCTCTTTGGATTTGACGGGAAAATCAAAACGTTTTCTCTTTTGATCAAAACAAGAAATTCCCTTTTCAGAACGGGTGACCATAAGAAGCTCTGCTTTCGTGATCTCAAGAAGAATATCTGCAACACTTTCTAAGGATTCTGCAGAAGAGATCTTTGCTGCCTCGTAAGCCTCGGAAAGGTTCGGCTTGATAACGGTCGCGCCTTTATACTTGGAAAAGTCGGTCCCCTTGGGATCAACAATGACCGGAATGCTTCTTCTCTTTGCCTCCCCTATCACAGTTTCGATGAGAGAACAAGATAAAAAACCCTTCCCGTAATCGGAGAGGGCCACCACATCGATTGTTTCCAATAACTGGGGAATTTTTGCAATCACCTTCTTTTCTAAAAGCCTCCCAAGCAACATGATCTTCTCTCGATCCAAGCGCAAAAGCTGCTGGCTCGCAGCAAGAAGACGATTTTTGATCGGAGTGACGTAATCTTCTTCGATAAAAAGATGGTGCACATCGGCCCCGGCTCTCTGTAAAAAAGAGAGCAATGCCCTTCCCGCTTCATCATTTCCCCTTCTTCCGACGGCAACAACGCTAGCTCCAAGTGCAAGCAGGTTCAGAGCAACGTTACCGGCGCCTCCGGGGCTCGATTCCTCCGCTTCCACCTTGAGAACTGCCACGGGAGCTTCGGGAGAAATTCTCGATACACTTCCTTTCGTATACTGATCCAGCATGAAATCCCCGAGAAGAAGGACTCGTATTTCTTTTAATTGATTAAAAATATTGGACAACTGTTTTACCATCGTTCACTTCTCATAAGATATTCTTGAACATATTCTTTGACCGATTCTTGGATCTCTCTTGTTTGCGCTTGCGGATGAAGAGCAAAATACTTCTGCATATCCGCGCAGGTATAATTCTGATATTGGGCGGAGATATTTTCCGGAATGTCAATGTACTCAATGTTGGCCTCTTGATTCATCGCGCCAAAAAGAGCTCGCACCAATGCATTCCATGTAACCGCCTTTCCTCTGCCCACGTTGAATATTCCACAAAAGTCATTGTTCAAAAATCCCGCGGTCATTTGCACTGCATCTTTCACATAAATAAAATCCCGGCATTGTTCGCCATCTTTATAGGAGGAATGATTGGATTTGAACAGACGAACCCTGCCCTCTTTTTTGATTTGAAAAAACATATGGAAGATCATCGAGGCCATGCGCTGTTTGTGATATTCGTTGGGGCCAAAAACATTAAAATACTTCAAACCGACGGCCTTCCCGAGCAATTTCTGAGAAGAAAGCCAAAGATCGAACAGATGCTTGGAATACCCATACATGTTCAAAGGCCGCAAAGCTTCCAGTTGTGATTCATCATCGGAAAATCCCCTCTTCCCATCTCCATATGTGGCAGCGGAAGATGCGTAGATGAAGCGAATTTCGTTTTCCAAAGCATATTCTGCAAGCTTCACGGAGTAGCGATAATTATTTTCCAAAAGATAATCCGCATTGTGTTCCGTGGTATCGGAACAGGCGCCAAGATGAATGATGGCAGAAATTTCTTCTTCTCTTCCTTGCAAAAAACGAAAGAGATCTTCTTTTGAGATCAGGGCCTCAAACTTCTTGCCGACCAGGTTTTTCCATTTTTCGCCGTTTTTCAGATCATCGACAAGCAACAGGTGAAAATAGTTTTGCTCATTGAGGTATTTGACAAGGCAAGAACCGATCAATCCGGCCGCCCCGGTGACGACAATCATCTTCTCCTCACCATTCACGTTTTGCCTCATGTGGAACAATACCATTTCTTCTCCTCTCTTTGACAACCCTTAACGGGATGAAAAACAAACCCGGCTAGCTTTTTCTCTCTTGGCTCTCCAAAACAGAAAAAACACGAGCCGCTTCCGGTCATCACAACCCGCTCAAATCCCATTTCCAAAAGTTTTTGCTTGACGTCCCGAAGCCTAGGCTCAACAAAAAAAGCAGCAATCTCTAAATCATTGTAATAAGTAGGGGAATCTTTCCAAAAGGATTTTAAAAGATTTTCCGGACTTTCTTGCGAAAGAAGAGCCAAATTCACAGAACGATAGACCAGTTGCGTCATCATTCCGAAAGGAGGAACGGCAAGAGTTGCAGAAAGTGAAAAGGGAATCTTTACACTTTGAATCTTTTCCCCTCTTCCGGTGCAATAGGCAGATCCAGGGGAAAAGAAAAAGGAAACATCAGAACCAATCTCTGCCCCCAAAGAAGCAAGTTCTCCCTCAGTTAACGCATTGCCGCAAAGCTCATTCAACCCCCATAGAGTAGTGGCCGCATTGCTGCTTCCCCCCCCTAAGCCCGCCTGAATCGGGATTCTTTTTTCCAGATGGATCTTCGCAAAAAAAGAAAGCTTGGTCTTTTGTCGAAAAAGAAAAAGAGCGCGTAAAACAGAGTTGGAAGAATAGTTCTCTAATGAATGCTCGTTGGAAGTAAAGGAATCTTTCTCAGAAAGTTCTATAGAGACCTGATCAAAAAGATCAATCGCCTGATAAAGAGACGCCACCTCGTGATATCCGTCCGGCCTCTTTGCAAGAACCCGGAAGAAAAGGTTGAGTTTTGCAGGAGAGAAAAGCTTTAACGAAGCAGCGCTAAAGCTTTTCGCTAAAAGAAAGTTCATGCGCCTAGATGAGATGGTTCGACTTTTTCCGCTTCAGCAGCCACTTTTAAATGAATGGTTACCGTGACCCCCTCTTTGAGCTTCAATAGAACGTCATGCATGCCAAGCTCTTTGATGGGCTTCTTTAGATGAATATTCTTTTTCTCAATAGGAAACTCTCCTTCCGGAAAAAGAGAAAGAATATCTTGCGCAGATACAGAACCATACATCTTGCCTTCGGGATCTACCTTGACATGGGCCGTCAATGTAATATCTGTCAAACGGCTGGCCAATTCTTCCGCTTCTTTTTTGTCTAGCACAGCTCTATGAGCTCTTTCTTCTTTGAGCTTTTCCTGCATGCGCAGAGTATGTTTTCCGGGATGTATTCCTTTTTTTTGAGGAAGAAGGAAATTTCGAGCATAGCCGGTACGTACGGAGACAATCTCTCCGCTTCTTCCTAAATCATCAACATCTGCTATTAGTAAAACATTCGTTCTCATGGCAGCCTCAATCTTCGGTTACGAAGGGTAGAAGAGCCATATAGCGGGCTCTTTTAATTGCCTTCTTTAAAATTTGTTGATGAAAAAAAGATACGCCCGTAATACGCCTTGGCAAAATCTTTCCTCTTTCCGTAATGAACTGCTTCAAAGTTTCTATGTCTTTATAGTCAATCGCTTTCACGTTGGACGCCGTAAAGGGACACTCCTTTTTCTTCTTTACAAATCCCCCTTCCGGCCCGGAAGCGGATGATGGTTTTTTAAAATCAGATGAATATGATGGTCCTTTTCCAAACATTGCCGTTACCTCTCCATGGGTTTGAGTGGTTTGAATTCCAAAGTCTCTAAAATCTTTTCCGTTCGCATCGTCATAAATCGAAGAAGATCTTCATGAAGCTGATAATCCTTGATCAGTTCTTTATGCTTGAGTGAGGGAAGGGAAAAATAGAGGAGATAGTAAAAGCCTTCTCTCTTGCCTCTGATTTCATAAGCGAGGCGTCTTCTTCCTTGATCATGAGTCTTATGGATCTCGCCCCCTCTTTCGACAATGCCGTTTGTGATCTTATCCAAAGCTCTCTTTCTAGCTTCTTCACTAAGGGTTGCATTAATAATGTACATTCCCTCGTAAAGATACTTTCTTTCTTTTTTCATCCTATTGACAGCGCGGAAACCCACTCCTTTAGGGGTGGGAGGAAGCACTGCTCCTTTGTTGTTAAGTTTAAAAACGGGGGGATTTCTCCCCCCTAGCAGTTACCTGCAATCTCCGATTTCCCGGGTAAAGTTCCCCTCGCCAAAGTTATGGAGCGGTTTATATGTTAGCAGCACTGGTTTAACCCGTAAGCCTGTTTAACCACTAACCGCAGGATCCAGAACTGGGGTGGCATTCCGGAGTGCCTATATATTCGCTCCTAACGTAGTCTCTAAATACGCAAGAGACTGAGGCTGGTCAACTTCAGGCCTGATTTCTCAAGCCTTTCCCTTCAGGGAAGGGTGGTTGACTCGTCATTCCTCTTTCTAACTAAATTTTTTTACGAGACCTATTGGCTCGATTCATTGCTTGCACAACTCCCTCTCTCAGCCATAATGCAATGATCTCTACAGCCTCTTCCAAAATCCATGGAAGCGCTCTTTCCTCATCTTGGCTAAAGGGAGCCAACACATATTCCTCCAAACTTCCCTCTTCTCGCGGTCCGATGCCTAAGCGAAGCCTCGCATATGCATCACATCCTAAATGCATTTCAACACTTTGCAGACCCTTGTGGCCCCCGCACCCGCTATGTTCTTTCAGTCGAAATTCCCCAAAAGAGATATCCACATCATCCACAACCACAAGTAGCCGGCTCATCTCGATCTTAAAATAATCCATTCCACATCGGACCGCCTCCCCGCTCAAGTTCATGTAGGTCTCGGGCACGAGCAGAAAAACATTTTTTTCTTCGATTTTTCCGTTGGCTTGCAATCCCTTCAACTTGGGGGATTTTTTAAAACTCCAACCCCATTTCTTTGCAAAAGCTCCTACTGCCAGAAACCCCATATTGTGGCGCGTCTTCTCATACTCTTTTCCAGGGTTGCCAAGTCCTATAATCAAGTAGTTAGAAGAAATCACCATCTCATGCACGCGGCTTTGTCACAAGAGCAACGACTTCTTGCATCTGTGCTAAGGACTTTACGCCTTTTGGAAGGACAATGTCTTTGACTCTTTTTGTATGTCCCAATTCTAAATGGGCCACATCGATCTGAAACGCTCCAGGAATGTCCTTTGGCAGACAGCTCACCCTAATCGATCGCATCGTCTGTCTCAAGAGTCCGCCCACCTTCACGCCAACGCAAGCCTCTTCCCCAACGCATTCGATAGGGACGGCAACTCTAACTTCCTTTTTTGGGGAAAGTTTTTCAAAATCCAGATGGATCACTTCATAACTCGTCACATCATATTGAATTTCTTTCACGATCGCCGAAAACGTTTCCTTTTCACTTTTCAAAGTAAACACGGTCGTCGACAAACGTCCCTTTTGCATCTCGTTCAAAATTTTATTAAAATCATGAGCGCTGAGCGAAATATTCTCATTTTCTTGGCCCTTAGCATAAATGATCGCTGGAATAGATCCTTGAATGCGAAGCTTTTTAATATCGCTTTTACCGGCTCTTTTTCGGTGAAATATTGCAAGTTCCATTTCTTCTCCTGCTCTGTTTACTTTACATCGAATGGATTATTTTAAACGTCAGCGCCCTTTTGCGAAAGCAAAAAAGATCTTTTTTTCTTCAAAGCTGCCCTCTTTGATACAGAGAGGAAAGAGATTTTGCCTGCACAATGCATTCAATGGCCCCCGCAAACATCGACCCAACCGATAGAATTTCCACATTTTTCGAATGATTTTTATATGGGATCGTATTGGTGGTAATAAATTTTTCTATGTCTCGCGACATTTGAGGATTGTCAGAAAAAGGACCGTGAACCACAGCCGCCGCAATCCTTTGCGCCCCCCTTTTTCTGCATATTTCTGCTGATAATGAAAGAGTTGCACCCGTCGACCAGATATCATCTACAATCACGGCATCTTTGCCCTCCACGTCCCCGATCAAGGCATTCATCTCCACGCGTTTTTCGTCCAACCGTCTTTTGTCTATGATCGCCACATCCCAGCCAAGCCATTCGGCAACTCTCATAGAAAGTTTTTTACTCCCCACGTCGGGCGCAACAATCACCCCCTTCCGGAAAGACAATTTTTGAATCCCTTCAGCCAAAAAAGGCAAAGCATGCAGATGGTCGAGTGGAATATCAAAAAAACCTTGAATCTGATCGGAGTGCAAATCCATCGTCATCACCCTGGTACATCCCGCCCTTTGCAAGAGATCGGCCACCAGTTTTGCTGTAATCGGAACACGCCCCTTGTCCTTGCGATCCTGTCTGCCATATCCATAGTAAGGGATCACTGCAACAATGGTTCTTGCCGATGCCCTTTTGAGGGCATCAATCATGATGAGCAGCTCCATGAAATAATGGTTGGGCCGCAAAGCAATGGTCTGGATCACGAACACATCTTTATTGCGAACGCTTTCCAGAATCTGTATGCCCGTTTCTTTGTCGGGATAGGTTTTGATCTGCACTTTTCCAAGGGATTTCCCTAAGACAGCGGCGATTTCCTCAGCCAATGAGGAATGGGAAGAGAGAGAAAAAAGAACCGTAGACTCGTTTTGAGTCATAAAAACCGCAAGGGAAATTTGGGGTGGAAGGATTCGAACCTCCGCATGGCGGGACCAAAACCCGCTGCCTTACCGCTTGGCGACACCCCAATTTTTATTAAACGGAAACGATAAAATTGTACCTATTCTAACAGGGCACGAGAATTATTTCAAGGATCTCCTCGCTAGTCAAGGCTTTAGGGATTGCGCAAAAAGGACCTTTCTGTTTTTACTACAAAAAGAAGGAAGAGGAGATTTTTATGCGCATCGTCCATGTAGCGACCGAAATGGCCGCCATTGCAAAAGTGGGGGGCTTGGCCGATGTTTTGCATGGGCTTTCCACACAGCTCGTCCACGAGGGGCACGAGGTCACCGTGATCCTCCCCAAATATAAGGCAATCCCCTACAAAGGCTTAAAAGCCCTCGAAGTTTTCAAAACATTTGAAAAGGGATCTCTTTATGAAAATTCGGTCTGGGAGGGACATTTAGGAAAAATCAAGCTTCTTTTCATCGAACCCCACCATCCCGCCGAGTATTTTGAGCGCGACGAGATCTATGGATACGAGGATGACCTTTTACGCTTCATCTATTTTAGCAAATGCGCCGCCGACTATTTATCGCAAAAGAGCAAAGAGTTCGACCTCCTCCATTTGCATGACTGGCATCCTTCCCTAATCGCTCTTCTTGCACGCAACCACTTTCCTTCTTTAAAAACAGCGAAAATCATCCTCACCATACACAACATTGCCTATCAGGGAAAATGCCGGCCCATCGATCTGGATCATGTGGGGATTCAAGGGGGCAGCTATCTATCGTATGACAAACTCCAAGACCCAATTTCCCCTCATCTGCTCAACCTCCTCAAAGGCGCAATTGTTTATTCCGATCTCATCACAACCGTTTCTCCCACCTATGCCAAAGAAATTTTAGTTGAAGGACATGGGCTGGAAAAAACCCTTGCCTTCTACCAGAAAAAACTCCATGGCATTCTCAACGGCATTGACACTTCCATCTGGAACCCCGAGGAGGATCGCTACCTTGCGGCTACCTATTCCTCTTCCGACTCTCTGAACAAAATCCTCAAAGCCAAAGAAAAAAACAAGCGAGCGCTTCGTAAAGAGTTGCGCCTCAAAGAAGGCCCTATGCCCCTGGTTTCCAGCATTGGCAGGCTTGCTCCACAAAAAGGGCCCGAACTCATTCGAGATGCCCTTCTCCATACGCTCAAGCAGGGAGGGCAATTTGTCTTGCTCGGAGCTCCTACCAACCCCGAGATCCAAGAGGAGTTTTTCTCTCTCAGAGAAAAGCTCAAAGGCAACCCCAACGTCTCCTTCTGCTTTGATTTTAGCGAAAAGCTTTCCCACCTTCTCTATGGAGCTAGCGATTTTCTCGTCATTCCCTCCCGATTTGAGCCTTGCGGCCTTACCCAGATGATCGCCCATCGTTACGGCACCATCCCCATCGTTCGAAAAACGGGAGGTTTGGCCGATACGGTCTTTGATGTACAGGAGGCGAAAATGCCCGAAGAAAGTAGAAATGGCTTTGTTTTTGAAGAATTTTCTCAAAATAAAATCCAACAAACCTTGGATCGCGCCCTTACGGCTCCCGATCGCTGGCAACATCTGGTGGGAAAGATCATGCTGCAAGATTATTCCTGGAAAACATCCTGCGGAAAATATCTAGAGCTTTACCGAAAGCTCATGGGATAAACACCTTTTTCAAATAGCTCCGATTTGCGTAAAGATAATCGAGCGCGGAAAAAACGCTATAGAAAGCAGCGACTGCCACGGCATAGAAGCTCCATCTTCTCAAAGAGTCGAGAGAAAGGACATCCAGAGTAAACGCAACCATTGCAAAAACGATGAGAAAATTGACCCCTATCTGCAGGATCGTTTTGATCTTGCCGCTCTTCCTTGCGGCTAAGGCAAATCCCTTCAGAGCGCAGATGGTTCTGAGCGTGCTAATGATAAATTCCCGATAAATAAAAACAAATACAAGCAAAAGGGGAATCGAGACCCATCCTTGCGTAAACGTGAAGAAAATAATAATGTTAGTGATGCTATCGGCCATAGGATCGAGAACCTTGCCAAGGTCGCTCACCTCATTTCTTTTTCTTGCGATAAAACCATCCACAAGATCGCTCAGCGCACAGATCACCAAAATGATGAGCAGCACATAAGGCATCCAAAAACGGCTCACTCCCAGTTGTGCATATTCCAAATAAACCAAAGGAAAAAACGGGATGATGAGTATGCGCAAAAAAGTAAAATAATGAGCGATATACATGAAACGACCTAAAAATACTCTTAAAGACAAGATTAATGGATCGAAAAAAATTTCACAAGGAGAAGCGTTTGGAAAAAAAACTTATTCTTCCGTTCGATCCATTTGCGAATAGAGACGCTGCAAATAACTCTTCCGAGATTCTGTTTCATGAATGAATCGAACCCACTCTGCATTCGCAAGGATCCGCTGCCCCAAGCCTGCAACAACCAGCCCTCCGCCCATCCTCTTTTCTGAGGGCTCTCTTTGCACCCGGTTGAAAGAACTGTTAGAAATAGGACGTGGCATAGATTTTCTCCCAAAAATTCCCATTATTCTAAGCGAAAAAACCCAAATGCAGCAAGGAAGAAATTCTTGCCCTCTTCGATGACAAACTTTTCCGCAAAGACACTTACCTCAATGTTTGCAACCATAGCATCGATCGCCCGCATCTCCCCAAGGCCCGGGACAATATATCCTTTCTCATTGAGAACAGGATCGATGGCAGCCGCAAAAATTTGAATGTCGGGATCGAGCTCTACAATTTTCTCGATTCCCTCTTTTGCCGCAATTGCCGAGACTAAAATAATTTTTTTAGGAGCCTGTTTTTTGATGACCCGGATCGCATTCAAAAAAGAGCCCCCCGTTGCCAGCATGGTATCTGCAATCACAACAACCTTACCCTTCACGTCGGGCATAGCCATGTAACTTGTTGTGGCGCACAGGGTTTCTTCATTTCGGCACATGGCAAAAAAACCCACTTCGGCATCGGGAAAAACTTTCTGCATGCCAAAAAGAAGGTCAAGCTCTTCGAAAAAAAGCCTGTTTGACCGATTTACACCACCAGTCAATGAGATGAAAATGATTTTGAAAAAAGAGCCAAAGAAAGGCTTTTAACAGGCCAAAATGGTGATAAAGAATACGCATCGTTTCCCATTCTACTCCTAAGAATTCTTTCGCATACATCCTTCGGAAGACATAATCCACGAGAATCCGGGGAAGGAAAAGCACTTTTCTCTTCTTATTTTTCAAAAGGCGGCACAAGAGTTCAAAATCTTCCCGATACAGATAATGCTTGTTAAATCCATGAACTTCTTCCAAAATGCTGCGCAAAAAAAAGATGGATTGAAGACGTGTGGGCATCATGCCTTTTTTTAAAAAATCCAATAAAAGCGGACGGCAGACAACCTCGCCGGCCTTTTCTTCTTCCCGAGCCAGATATCCGCTTGCGATCAGTTGGGGAAAATCATTTTCCTCGATCTTCTTTTTGAGCTCTAAAAGAACATGTTTGGAAAGAAGCACATCCCCCGGTAAAAGAAACTGGACATATCTTCCTCTTGCAAAACCAAGCCCCTTGTTCATCAAGCGCGCATGCTCGCGCACATAAGAAGGGTGAATTTTTACGATTTGCTCCATTGATCCCTTCAGCATCTCAAGATCGTTTTCGGAAAGGCCGTGTTCGATGAGTATGATCTCAAAATCTTGGCATGTCTGCTCGCGCAGGCTATCGAGCGTTACGGAAACAAGATGGTAAGAATCGGGAATGATCAGAACGACGGAAAAAAAAGGGGCTTCAATTTTCATGCATTTCCTCTAAAAAAAAGAGGATAGATCTCTTTTCCTTTTCCGGTCAACCAGCTTTGAGAAGAAGAAATAAGGTTTGAGAAAAAACCCTCTCTTTTTTGATTTCTGCCCGAACACCGGAGGAAGAGGAAAAGCCTCATATAAGAAAAAAGCCAGTTGCGATAGACTAAGGCAAAAATCAAGGTCATTATGGCTAAAATCGATTCCTTAAAGCCCATTGTAGCTCTTTGCAAAAGAAGGGGTTTTGTCTATCCCGGATCCGAAATCTACGGAGGCTTTGCCAACACTTATTCTTATGGCCCTTATGGAGCCGAGCTCAAGAAGAACATCAAAGACCTCTGGTGGCAAACTTTTATTCATGAACGAGAAGACATGGTCGGCATTGACGGGCCCATTCTTTTGCACCCTCTTGCCTGGAAAGCTTCCGGCCATTTGGAAGGGTTTAACGATGCTCTGATCGACTGCAAGGAGTGCAAAAGCAGATTTCGCGTGGATCATCTCATTGAAGATGCCCTCCACCAAGAAGTGGCAGGAATGTCCTTGGGAGACATGACGCTTTTGATTAGGGAAAAACAGATCCCCTGTCCCAAATGCGGATCAAAAAACTTTACCGACGCCAGGTATTTCAACCTCATGTTCCAAACCCCCATGAGCAAAACGGGGGGAGAAGAAGTTGCCTACCTCCGCCCTGAAACGGCGCAGGCCATCTTTTTAGATTACAAAAACGTGATCGATACCATGCGCGTGAAAATCCCCTTTGGGATCGGTCAAATCGGAAAAGCCTTCCGTAATGAAATCACCCCGGGAAATTTCATCTTCCGCGTGATCGAATTCGAACAAATGGAAATCGAATATTTCATCGAAGAAAAAGAGTGGAAAAAAACCTTCGAAGAGTGGCTTGCCGCTATGCACAATTGGTGCAAACTCATTGGACTCGACCCGCAAAAAGTCCATGAAAAAGAACATGGCAAGGAAGAGCTCTCCCACTATTCCAAGAGAACCGTGGATCTGGTCTATGATTTTCCCTTCGGAAGAAGCGAACTTTATGGCCTTGCCTATCGCACAGACTTTGATCTGAAGCGCCATAGCGAATTTTCCAAGGTCCCTCTTGAATATGTAAATCTCGAAACTAAACAGCGCTTCATTCCTCACGTTGTGGAACCTACCTTTGGCGTCGATCGCACCATTTTGGCGCTCCTCTGCAACGCCTATGAAGAAGAAACACTGGAAAATGGCGAGATGCGCTCCGTTCTGCATTTTTCTCCTAGAATCGCTCCCGTAAAATGCGGTATTTTCCCGCTCATGAAAAAAGAGCCTCTCGTGGAAAAAGCAAGAGAGATTTATCGAACGCTCAAAAAACATTGGAATGTGGAGTATGATGAGGGTGGTGCGATTGGCAGAAGATATCGCCGCCAAGACGAGCTGGGCACTCCCTATTGTATCACCGTAGATTTTGTAACATTAGAAGATCAAACGGTGACCCTACGGGACCGAGACACCCTCAAACAAAAACGCGTTCCTATTCAGGAAATTGTCTCGTTTCTTAGAGAGCACTTGAATCTTGATTCACTCTCAAAGCTGTAATAGGAGAAGACAGGGTGTCCATTCGGATGTCCTGTCTTCTCGCACCACTTTAATAGAAACTTTACGGAAAACGGGAACCGGTGTGAGAATGATGAAAATGGCCCTTCCGGCGACGGCACCCATGACTCCAAAGTCACTCCTAAAGATCGCTTAAGTCACATATTCAAGGTAATTGTCAGGCGTGATTACTTGAAAAGCTGCATTTGAATAATTCTCTGTCCAAACAGAGGGCGCTTTATTTTTTTTCTTCGGAGACCATTTGACTTCGAAAGCTGACAATTGATTCTCTATCTCTTCAATAAAATCAATTTCTTGTCCGTCATAGGTTCTCCAAAAATATCGATTTCCATAAAATCTTGTATAAGAATTTTTTTTTAGCCTTTCGATAAAGATGAAATTTTCCCATAACCGGCCTACATCATCTCTCATTTCTAGTTGGTTAAATTGAGCCAATACCGCGTTGCGAATTCCTAGGTCAAAAAAGTAATATTTGTGTTTACTTGTGATTTCCTTTCTCAGATTGCGGCTAAAACCACTTAACTTGCAAATAACGAAGGATTTTTCTAATAAATCTAAATATTTGCCTACGGTTTTAACATCAATATGCAGCTGCGTAGCAAGTTCGTTATGAGAAACTAGCTGCCCAATTTGGAAAGCCAGCAATTTAATAAGATTCAAGAGGACTTCGGATTTTTTGATTTTCTCAAGAGCCAGAACATCCTTAAGCAAATATGAATCGACAAGCTCGTTTAAAATGCTAATCTTTTCCTCTCGTTTTTTTTCCATCATCACTTTGGGGTATCCGCCGAAAAGCAAAAACTCTTCCAGGTTTTCCTTTAATTCATAGGGATTATAGATTTTTAATAGTTCCAGTTGAGCAAGTGGATAAAGAGTGAGCGTTGTCTTCCGCCCGGTTAATGGTTCTCCAACTGCTTGAGACAGATCAAATGAAGAAGATCCCGTTGCAATGATCGATAAATTGGGTACCCGGTCGACAAGAATTTTTAGAGCCATTCCTATGTTGGGTATCTGCTGTGCCTCGTCAATTGCGATGAGATCGTATCCGGCCGCGTATGCCAGAATTTTTTCAAAATCTTGCGACCCTAGAAGATTTT
Organism: uncultured bacterium; assembly: GCA_963716985.1. GTDB lineage: Bacteria > Chlamydiota > Chlamydiia > Chlamydiales > SM23-39 > JAJZPH01. The sequence goes on from OY970323.1 coordinate 1,678,744, forward strand.
GCGTACGGATGTTATCGCCGGAATCCAGCTTATATTTCAGATTTGTTTGACTCAAAAAGTGTTCCAAAAGAGTGGTTTTCCCGACTTGCCTAGGACCGTAAATGATGAGCACCTGGTTAGTTTTAATAAACTCTCCTAGGTTTTCATAGTATCTAGGCAGCATAACAAACACCCCTGTAAATTTTATTCTCTCAAAAATCCATAATTTAGTCAAAAAATTTGGATCTGCAATCCCAATTTTAGTCTAAAAATTGGGAATGTTGATCCATAATTTCTGATCAAAATGACACATCTCATTGGAAATCAACTTGTTGCGAAATTTCTGCATTTTTAAACTGAGACAACGCTTACAAGGATGTCAGGAATCCAGCAAAGGCTGGTAAACATCCTCAGTCTGCAGGATGAAGCTCCGACCACTGTTTTAGGGTGACAGCGTATCGCAAAAAAAATGACCCAAACATAGTTATGAGAGGATGTTTTCATTTTTGTATTCCGTAACTAGGAAAGTCGGGCTAGAACAGATAGCGCTGAAACTGTTGGATTTTTCTTTTAGAAAATCAAATTCTTTTGAAAACATCTCAAGAAAAACTTATAAGAAAACTAAGAGAGTTGTTTTGGGGGGAAAATGACAAGGCTTTTTATTTTTCTTATTTCTTATTTGAGCTGTTGTGCACTCAATGCTGCGTCCGTTACTTGGACTGGGACTTCCAACGTCTATCTGAATGATCCTGCTAACTGGCTTCCGGACATCCCAGATGCAACGACCGATGCTTACTTCGATACCACTTCTCCCATCAGGCATGATCTATCAATGACGGGTACCGGTAACACCGTATTTGCTCGCTCGGTCAATATTTCTGGATATGACTACACCTTCGCAATGTCTTTAGGCAATAAGTTATTTGTAGGGGCTAGAGGTGTTACCATTGCTTCTCCACACCTTGGAACTTTTTATGTAACTGGAACCGGTAATTATACTTTTGCTAACTGTTCTCTATCCACTGCGCAATTTTCAAGCTCTGGTGGGAATGGATCGATCGTATTGACCGACGTTTCTGGTGCAAATGCTCAGGTATCTTTGTCCGGTGGCCTGGCGTTGGCTGTTAATGGAAATGTTTCCCTAGCCCGACTTTCCTAGTTACGAAATACAAAAATGAAAACATTCCCCCACAACTATGTTTGGGTCAATTTTTTTTGCGATACGCTGTCACCCTAAAACAGTTGAGCCTTATCTTGCAGCCTGAGGATGTTTACCAGCTTTTGCTGGATTCCTGACATCCTTGTAAGCGTTGTCTCTGTTTTATCTTTGGTTCCTTTGTGTTTGGCTAATTCGTAAGTATTTACAACCTCATTGATTCTTCCCAGCTCAGTCTCCAGCCGTTTGTATGATATATTGATTCCGGCTGCTGCAACTCTTCGCTGTAGCGTTTGCCGAAGAAGTAGCGCAATGGAACAGTATAAGGCGTGCACCTTAATATGAGCGTCTATCCAGTGATAAAGCGGCCACCAGGTCCCGGTAGCGCGATCCTTGGTTTTCTTGAATATGCCTTCCACCAAGTATTGGCTGCGATAAGCTTTGATAATCCTATCTGTATCCCATTCGTGCCTTGTCGTTACGATAATAGTCTTACCAAGATAAGTATCCTCCAGCTTTGCGAGGGCCTCTCTATCAATATGATATTGCAAAAATGGCACTCCTGTCGTGTCATCTAACGTTACCTCAGTTACTATTACACGGGAAAGAAACTGTCTGTGCAGTTTGTCCTTGCACTGATTCTCGATACTGGTCTTGGTGGGCTTTTTTCCCTTCGTCACGAGGCCATTCCGCCGATCATTCAATTTCTTTTGCAACTCTTGCAGCCCATCTATAGCGTGCGTGATATCGTTTTGTAATGTTTTGCGCTGAGTATCAAATAATTCCGGATTGTAGGTGGTTATTGTGGTGAGAAGTATGCCGCTCACGCGCTTCTTCTTTCGTAGGGCTTTGTTTCCAAGAAGATCTTTGTCCTGACAGGGTCGCAATACTCCGCTACTGTTAGAGATAGCGGCTAACTCTGTGTGCTCGCCAAGCTTGACCGAACCTACAAAATGAAGCTTCGCCAATTTCAAGAGTTTAAAGTTGTCTTTCGAATTATTTCCCTTGTCAAAGATTATCGTTACTTCCGGCTTGCGTGACACTCCAAAGGTGATTTTCAGGAACTTGTCGAATCTACCAATAACATCCAGAAACTCCTTAGCGTCGTTCCGGTTACCCTCATATACATCATAGTAAAGAGGTATTTGACCGTCGGCGGCGCAAAAGAGTGAATAGCTGACCTGGCGTAGATTGTCCTGGCCCTGCTTATTCTTGCCTCGCTTGGCAATAGAGCATCGTTCATTGAATGTGTCGATAAAAGTATAGTAGTTGGTGCCGTCATAAGAAATTGATGCCGGATCGATGTTTTCTCTGGTAATGACACCCTTAAGAATGGTCGTCCAGATCTGTAGGCATTCTTCGTGACCAAACCGTCGCATATGATCCCAGAATCTCTGAGAACAGAGGCTATCGGCAGAAGCTTGGGGAACATATCGCACAAGTGCAGTTTCACGGAACCACTGCCACATTGAATTTTTGCTGCTGGCCTGAATCGCTCTATTGAGTGCTGCAATGAGTATATACTGTCCAATCGTCAGTCCTTGTGATCGTTTCATGCAAATATTATCGATAATCGCAATGACCTCGGCCCGTCGAGCTTCAAGCCACAGAGCGGTTATAATGCCCCACTGGAATACCTGTGCAAACAATGGCTTGCGTCCCGAGCCCTCCACCGCTCTTAGAATATCCTCTGCCTTCCCTAAATACTTTTGCCACACCCGACGTGGCTTCCCATCAACTCTACGCCATTCGCAGGCGTAATAGTACTTATGACCATTTATTACCTTAGCTTCCACCTGAGCCATACGACTCCTATTCTTATAGGATTTCTATTTTAGGGGGACACCATACTGGAAAGTCAAGGTAAAAAATTTAGGGTGACAATATTAGTCGCAAAAAAATGCCCTCAGATAATCCTGTAAGGGCAAATTAGGATGAATGAGTTTGTCTAACTAGGAAAGTCGGGCTAGGCTATCTAAACAGCAGTAGCAGCTCTGACTCCATAGTGTTAGCAAGTGGGGGAAGCATTCTCACCGTTGGAAACCTCAATAATAATGCAATCATTGTAGGGTCCATTAGTGAGACGACATCAGCTTCGGGTCAATTAACCAAAGTGGGTAGCGGGAGTTTATCTCTTACGAATACAACTAATTCTTATACTGGCGGGACCAATATCAACGGAGGAACCCTGCAAATCTCCGCTGCGGGCAACATGCCAAGTATCGGAGCCATCACGTTTAATGGGGGAGATGTTCTGGATACAATGACAGGTGGTTTTCCGACCCCTTTATTGATTCCTAATGACATGCATTTAATCACCAACGGAAAGATCAAGGTGGATACCAACACAACAACTTTGAGTGGGTCTATCTCCCTAGCCGGCTCACTTACAAAAACGGGAACCGGAACTTTGGTGCTTTCCGGTTCGAATAGTTATAGCGGGGGCACAAATATCAACGGGGGAACCCTGCAAGTCCCAGCTGCTAACGTTATTCCAAGCGGAACCATCACATTCACCGGCCCATCGACCCTGGCCCTAGATACAGGGTTGGGCGGCTTTGCCATTCCTAACGCTATCACTTTAACTGCAAATGGATCGGTCGATGTGAATACCGGCAACGCAGGAATTTTGAGTGGGCAAATCACCGGAGTTGGCTTTTCTCTTACAAAAACGGGAAATGGAACTTTGGCCCTTTCCAATAACACGAATAACTATAGCGGGGGCACAAATATCAACGGGGGAACCCTGCAAGTCTCAGCTGCTAACGTTATTCCAAATACCGGAACGATCACGTTCACCGGCCCATCGACCCTGGACACACTGGCGGGCGGCTTTGCCATTCCTAACGCGATCACTTTAACCGCAAATGGCACCGTCAACGTAAATAGCGACACAACAACTTTGAACGGGGCAATCGATGGAGCCGGCTCTCTTACAAAAACGGGAAATGGAACTTTGTCTCTTTTCGGCACAAATACCTATTTTGGCTCGACAACCATCTCGAACGGAAGGCTCAACGCGAACAGCACGATTCACTCTCCGGCAGCAGGTGTTGTTGTAAATTCCGGAGCAACTCTTGGAGGAACGGGTACCATCACGGCGAATACCGTAACCATAAATGGGACTCTGAACCCCGGCAACTCTATAGGAACTCTAAATGTTGTAGGTCCCGTTACTTTGAACTCCTCGTCCAACTACCTGGTAGAGTTCGATGCTGCCAATTGCGATCTTTTAAACGTGGCAGGGTCTGTTACGATTCAGCCGGGAGCCTCTGTTACACTGCAAGATGATCAATTTATTGCCAATCCTACCGTTTACCCGATTATTACAGCAACAAGCCCTATCTCGGGCACATTTACAACGCTCAATAACTCCTATCTTTTTCTAACGGCCCAGCTCTCTTATTCCGTTGCCGACCAGGTACTTTTAATATTAAACAGAAAAAGCTTTGCTTCTGGCCTTCCTAGCAATGCTCCATTCAATGCTCTCTCTGTAGGTCTTGCCCTAGATCAGGTAAATCCCTTTAGCGGCAGCGACCTTGGCAACATCGTAAGTGATTTGATGCTAGCAACAAGCCAAAATGAGTTGATCCACGATCTTTTACAGATGCAGCCCTCCCAGCTCAAAGCTCTTGGCGTTTCTGCCACCAATACAACAATGCAAATGCATGCGATGATTGCCAATCATGCAGATTCCTATTTCAAGACTCCCTGTTCGTTGAGCGATAGAAAAAAGTGGGAAGTTTGGATCGATGCATTGGGAAATTTTTCTCATCAATCGCAGTTAAGGGGAGAATATGGATTTCATGATAAGACGGGCAGCTTTTTAATCGGGATCGATGCTTGCCCGATAAAAAATCTCTGTATTGGCATAGCTACTGCCTATACCTTCACTCATCTGGAATGGAACCGAAATCCATCTAAGGCAGATATCCAAAACGGCTACGGCATTCTTTATGCCAGCTGGTATTGTAGCCATTTCTTTGTCACATCCTCGCTCACCGGATCTTATGAACATACCAATGCAAATCGCAGCATTGTCCTCTACACAAGCGATCTCAGCCGCACGGCCAACAGCTCTTTTTCGGGAGTGCAAGGGAGCGGTTTTTTCGAAATCGGAGGCATTTTTCGGCAAAACAAGTTTCAATTCATGCCTTTCGCCTCTCTCCATTATTGCTACCTACATCAAGACCATTTTAATGAAAAAGGAGCCATGGGCCTGAACTTGCAAGTGAAGGAAGCGAATGCAGACCTTCTTCGCAGCGAGGCGGGATTAAAAGTTTCTTATTGCCGCCGGACCAAAGATCGCGAATGGATCCCCAAACTTGGCGTTTCGGTGATTGAGGACAGCCGTTTTAAAGGCAAATATGGCCATGCAGAGTTTGCAGAAAATCAGGGCGTCTTTTTTACCGTCAAAGGACTGCGTCCTCAACATATGCTTATTTCTCCCAAAGCAAGCGTTCAGTTAAAGAAGGGCGAACATCTTTCCTGGATTTTGTCCTATGACGGGTTATTTGGAGGAAAATTCCATGACAATCGCACCGATTTTTCCATGAACTATTCCTTCTAATGTTTCAGGAAAAAATGCGTTAAATAAAATCAGCTTGTCTTGGAGATTTTCGGGCGATTTTTTTTGATCTCGTCGAACTCTTTGGCCAAAAGAAGAGCTTCTTCGTGAGAACATAGAGCGCTTTGAATCTTTTGGCGCACGGCTTCACGACGGCTCATCCATTCGCGGTCTGATATCTTCTGCAATGTATGGGTAAAAAACTCTTCTGCTTTCTCAGGATAGACTTTTTTGGACAAGCACTCGGAGAGAAAAAGCTGATCTTCCGCATTTTTCAGCTCAATGGTCAAGGAGAGAAGATCAAGCGAGCGCTTTTGTTGGAACGCTTCAATGTAAAGAGCAAAAAGTCGTTTGCAGCTAGGGGTGCGAAAATGCTCTTCCTTTAGGTATTGAATCGCAAGCTCTATGAGCTGTTTTTTTTCCTCTCCCAAAAAAAAGAGAAGGCGCAAAAGATCGGATTCAAGCACTCGGTCGGGATCAAACTCCCCCGTCGTCACGTGATCCATTTTCTTTAAAAAGAGGTGGGGCGCCGCCTCTTCGTTCTGAAGGAGCATCGCCTCGGGCATTTGGGTCAAATGCGCCAGTTTCTTTAGACTTTCATGCACCATCAGCGGCAGGTCCCATTCGCGGATCTTTTTGGCAAGAAATTGCACCATCTCGGCTTTTGCAGCGGGAGAGCCCATGTTGGTGGTTTTTGCATATTTTCCTACAAGAAAGGTCAGATAGTCCAAGCTATTATCTAGGTAGCTTTGCCACGCCTCCGGCCCCTCGTCTCGCAGGATGAGATCGGGATCTTTTTTCTCCGGCAGCGCAAGAACAAACACCTCGATTGCTTTTTTCTGAAAGAGATTGCCTACCTTGGCAGCAGCCTCCTGTCCGGCACTATCGCCATCAAAGGCAAGATAGACGCGGCTCACACCTAAATGGATCAGCTCTTCTGCATGTTCTTGGGTGAAAGCAGTTCCCTGCGAGGCGATCGTATCGTTAAATCCTGCATGGATCAAACGCATGGCATCGATCTGTCCTTCGACAATAATCGCCTGCCGCTCCTTCGCAATCCTTCTGCGGGAATAGTTCAAGCCGAAAAGAATTTTCGATTTTTTAAAAAGCAGTGTTTCGGAAGTGTTGATGTATTTCGGACCAAAAGTCTCTTCTTGAAATTTTCGTGCGGTGAATCCCACTACAGCACCCATCGCGTCCCGAATGGGAATCAAGATGCGCTCTTGAAAAAAATCTCTTCCCGAAGGATGGACAAGGCCTGCTTCTTCTAAAAGCTCGCGCCTCACTTTTTGTAGGGCCATCGTTCGTTGAAAAAGAGAGGGATCTTTCGGTGCATATCCGATTTGGAAGGCCGTTAAAAATTCCAGATCGATTCCCCGCTCAAAGAGATAGGAAAGGGCCGGCCTTGCCTCTTCGCTATGAAGGAGAAGAAAATGAAAAAAAACAAGAGCTTTTTCATTGACCTCTTTGAGAGCGGTTTTTTTTTGCGCTTCCTCATCCTTTTGGCCCTGCACCATTTCCAGAGAAACCTGAAACCTCTCCGCTAAATATTCCACCGATTCCAAAAAACTCATCTTTTGATGATTCATAAGAAAGTGGATCGCGTCGCCATGCGCGCCGCATCCATAGCAATGATAATGATCATCTCCTCTCTGGATCATGAAGGAGGGCGTCCTCTCCTCGTGAAAGGGACAGCAAGCTTTAAAAAAAGCTCCAGCCTTGGAAAATGGGACATAGGGAGAGAGCACCTCGACCAGATCGATCCGCTGTCGAAGACGCTCTAAGCTCTCTTTTGTAAAAATGGGCATAAAAACCTAAAAGCTCTTGTGAACATAGGACGCTCGCCTATAGGTTATTCTTTGCCATCCATGATTTTTCATAAAGCTATAAACTCTCTTTTCAAACACATCGCCTCTCGGGAAATGCGCTGCATCTTCTCGTAATTCCCCATAGATGGGTCGTTGAAAATCTTTTGCCAAAACTAAAAACATCTGATCGGAAAAACCGCTTTTCGACACAAAGAAGTCCCCATCTTTAGTACAGCTCTCTTTTTCCGCTTCTTCATATCGCTCATTCCAGGTCAAGTTGGCGACCTTATATTTTTTGACCTTCTCCATCTTTTCCAGAGCCGGCTCGATCCATAAAGCTTTTTGATCCAAAGTAACGTCTCCCGTCATGTAGAGAAGATAATCGCTTTGGCAAAAGTAGATGGCGCTTAAAGGGGCGAGAGCATTGTAATAAATCCAGGAGGGGGTCACATCTTTGTAATGACCGGCATCGCTCCCCATCCGAAAGTCCGATTGTTGGAGTTGAAAAAAATCCAAAATCTTTTTTTCATTTGGCCGGGACAAGTAGATATGAGTGAGAATTCCTCTCTGTTGCAACTTTCGTGCATGAGAAAGCACTCGTTCTTCATCGCTTACGTTGTTGATAATCAAGATCTTTTCTTGAAAAGAAAACCCATGATTTTCGATCATTTTTTTGGCCAAATACTCTTCATCCAACAGAATTTTTTCCCAGTCTGCTTCCCAGCAAGAGGTGGCAAAAGAGACGCTTTTTGAATTTTTTTCTTTTCGAAAAAAACTCCACATAGAAAACTTCCTTTAGGAGTATTTTAACATGCGCTACTCTCAAAAGCAAAAAAAGGTTTTTTTTCAGGCCATGGAAACCACCACAACTCCCTTGATGCAGCAGTGGCAGTCTTGCAAAACCCAGGCAAAAGATGCCCTTCTTCTCTTTCGTCTGGGCGACTTTTACGAAGCTTTTTATGAAGATGCCAAACTGCTTTCCAAAGAGCTCAGCTTAACGCTCACGCACAGACAAGACTCTCCGATGTGCGGAGTGCCTTTCCATGCGGTCGACCATTATATCGACAAGCTCATCGCGAAAGGATTTAAAATCGCTATCGCCGAACAGATGGAAGATCCCAAGAAAGGAAAAGCCCTCGTCAGGCGTGATATCGTCCGCATCATCACTCCGGGAACGATTGTCGAATCGCGCCTTCTTTCGGAAAAAAACAATAATTTTTTCCTCTCATTAAGTCAGATCGGAAAAACCTTTGGGCTTGCGATCATCGATCTGACAACGGCCGAGTTTCGCGTATTGGAAATAGAGGAAGAGAAAGATCTTTTGACCGAGCTTTTGCGCTGGAAGCCCTCCGAATTGATCGTCTCGAAAAAATTTGTGCAAAGCCACCCTTCGTTTTTTTCTGAGCTTTCCTACGCCTTTGCCTTTCTATTGAATACGAAAGAAGAGTTCCATTTCGATTTGAGGATGACTACAGAAACTCTTATTTCTCATTTTCAGCTGCAAACCTTGGATGGGCTTGGCCTCGGAGGCATGAACGCTGCCATCGAAGCTGCCGGCGCCCTTTTATCCCACCTTTCGGAAGAGCTCCACGTCAACCTCTCTCACATCCGCCATCTCCAGATAGAAGAAGTCTCTTCCTATATGTCGCTCGATTACTCCTGCATGAAAAATCTCGAGCTCTTCGACTCTCTCTCCTCCGACAAAAAAAACACCTTGATCCATTTTCTCGACCAGACAGCCACTCCAATGGGAGGAAGAAAACTTCGCCAGTGGCTCCACTCTCCTCTTCTTTCCATAGAGGATATTAGAAAAAGAGAAGATGCCATCGAAGAACTTTTGCAAAAAGAAGATCTCCTCGGCTCGCTCCCCTCGCTTCTCGATCCGATCAAAGATTTGGAAAGACTCAACATGAAAATCTGCAGCCGCATGGAATCTCCAAGGGATATGACCTCTCTTCGCACTTCTTTAGAAGCGCTGCCCGGATTAAAAAAGGCCCTCTCCTCGCTCTGCTCTTCGCTTGTTCGGCAAGGAGTGGAAAAGCTTTTCGATCTCACCCCTCTTACAGAAATGATGAAAAAAATGCTGGCAGACCTTCCTCCTCTTCGCCTGTCCGAAGGGGATGTGATCCGCGACGGCGCCGATGCCCGCTTGGACGAGCTGCGCCTCATTTGCCGCGACAGCCGCAGTTGGATCGCCTCTTATCAAAACCAACTCCGGGAAGAAACCTCTATCAAGAATTTGAAAGTAGGATTTACGAAGATTTTTGGCTATTTCATCGAAGTGAGCCGCGGACAAACGGATAAGATCCCCCCCTCCTTTCAAAGAAGGCAAACGCTCTCTACGGCAGAGCGCTACTGCACGGAAGAACTGAAATCCTTCGAACAAAAAATCCTCACGTCTGAGGAAAGAAGCCTTGCCCTCGAGTCCTCGATTTATCAGCAGATTCGAGAAAAGGTTGCTAAGCATTTCGAAGAAATCTCTCAAATAGCCAGCGCTATCTCTTTGATCGATGCTCTTTTTGCTTTGGCGCTCATCGCCAAAAAGCATCATTATACGCGGCCCATTGTAGACGAAGGCCATCTTCTGCAAATCAAAAATGGCCGCCACCCCATCATCGAGTCTTGCCTTGCTTCTTCAAAGTTCATCCCCAACGACACCCTGATGGACGGCGAAGAGAATCAGCTCTTTTTAATCACAGGTCCTAACATGGCGGGAAAATCCACCTACATCCGCCAGGTCGCGCTCATTGTCATTCTTGCCCAGATAGGATCTTTTGTCCCGGCTGCATTTGCCCATGTCGGGATTGTCGACAAACTTTTTTCCAGAATCGGCGCTACCGACGACATCGCCAAGGGACAATCCACATTCATGGTAGAAATGACCGAAACCGCCAATATACTCAATAACGCCACATCAAGGTCTCTTGTCCTGCTTGACGAGGTAGGAAGAGGAACCAGCACCTACGATGGAATTTCCATTGCTTGGGCGGTTGCGGAATTTCTTTTAACCACACCGGGAAAAAAAGCAAAAACCCTTTTTGCAACCCATTATTGGGAACTCACCCATCTGGAGGGAAACATTCCGGGTGCCGTCAACTATAACGTCGCAGTGGAGGAAACATCTTCGGGCATTGTCTTTCTTCGCAAGATTGTGCGCGGGGGGACGGACAAAAGCTATGGCCTCCACGTAGCGAAATTGGCAGGAATCCCTCCAACCGCCCTCAAACGAGCCGAAGCTATGCTCGCAACTCTGGAAAAACAGTCCAGCCGTCCACAGAAATTCGATTGCAAAAAAACAAAAAACGAGGAACAGCTCTCCCTTTTTTCTCCCGACGCTTTTTTCTTGTCCGAACTCAAAGAAACAATCAAGCGGATCGACTTAGATCGCACATCCCCCATCCAAGCCCATCAGAAACTCTTGGAGCTCCAACAAAAAGTTTCCCAACTTTGATCTCTATGCTATACAAAACTTGAAAGGCATGATATGAACCACCATTTTCCTCTCTCTTCTTATCCGAAAGAGACGGGCATCTATCTCATGAAGGATGCGCGCGGGAATGTTCTCTATGTTGGCAAAGCGAAAAATATTCAGAGTCGGTTAAAGCAATATTTTTCCAACACCGATCTCAGGCCCCAGATTACCCCCCTCCTTGCCCAAGTAACCTCTATCGAAACACTCATCGTCCCAACGGAAAAAGAGGCCCTTCTCCTCGAAAACAACCTCATCAAAAAATACCAACCCAAATATAACATCCTTCTTAAAGATGATAAAACCTATGTTTCTCTTCTATTGACAAAACACACCTATCCGCGCCTAACCATCATTCGTCTTCATAAAAACCAAAAAACAAAGGGCGAGCTCTTTGGACCCTACACAAGTGCAAAAGCCGCAAGAGAAGTTTTCGACCTTGTTTTGCACCTCTTTCCATTGCGGCAATGCTCGGATCCGGAACTGATCAATCGAACCCGTCCCTGTATCCTCTATGAAATGAAAAAATGCCTCGCCCCCTGCACGAAAAAATGCACGGAAAAAGAATATGATGCGAAAGTTGCAGAGGTAGCCTCCTTTCTCAAAGGGCAGAACAAAAACCTTCTACGATCCCTAAAAAAAGAGATGAAAATCGCATCTGAAAAGCTTCAATTTGAAAAGGCGCACCTCCTTTTACAGAAAATACGCATGATCGAGCATATTTTGGCCTCTCAGCATGTACAAACACACACACGAGAAAGCATTGATGTTCTGGGACTTTATCAAGAGGGAAGTTCCTTTCTCATTGCCAAACTCTTGTATCGCGAAGGAAAGCTCATTGCATCGGAGCATTTTAGCTTTTCTAACATCCTCTCTAAGTCCGATGAACTTTTAGAATCGTTTCTATTGCAGCATTACCAGAAAGACCTTCCTAAAAAAATTCTCCTGCCCCTTTCCATTTTCCACAAGAAAGAGATCGAAGAGATCTTCCTTGCACAAAATCAGATCATCCAGATCCTTACTCCTCAAAAAGGACCTAAGAAAGAACTCATCTCCATTGCCAATCAAAATGCGAAAAGCCTTTTTGAGGGAGAAAAGAACCTCCTTTGCCATTACGAAAAACTCCTTCTATCTTTACAAGAAGAGCTCTCTTTGACCCATTTCCCAAAAAAAATACTCTGTTTCGACGTTGCCCATATGCAGGGGAAAGAGGTTGTCGGCGGAATGGTCACATACATCGACGGAAAAAGAGAGAAAAAGCAGACCAAGATTTTTTCCATTAAAATCGATGAAAAAGGAGATATCCCTTCCCTTCGCCACATCCTTTTACGCGCCCTTTCCAAAGAAAAAGAGCTGCCCGATCTATTGCTCCTCGACGGAGGCAGAGCCCAGCTCAATGCAGCCCTTGACGTGCTCAAAGAACTAAACATCATCTCCATCGATGCGATCGCGATTGCTAAAGAAGAGGGACGGCATGACCAAGGATTAAGAGCAGAAAAAATCTACCTTGCGAATCAAAAAGATCCTCTTTTTCTACCCGTTCGATCGCCCCTGCTTTTCTTTTTGCAAAAAATTCGGGACGAAACTCACCGACTGGCCATCTCCTTCCATCGAAAAACGCGGCAAAAAAAATGGACCGCCACTCTTCTTGATGAAATCAAGGGAATCGGACCGATCAAAAAAAGACGGCTTCTTTCCCATTTCAAAAGCATCGAAAATCTGAAAAAAGCACCATTCGAAGAGCTGCAATCCATTCAAGGGCTGACAAAAAAAGACTTAAGAGTCTTAACAAATTTGTTCAAAAAATAACGTCAGGGAATTTCTGAGTGGGATCAAAAGCAAACTTCTTAAGACAAAAAAAAGGCTTAAAGTGCATTTTACTTTAAGCCTTTTGAATTTTTTCAACTGTTAGAAGCTCAAATCAGAACGGAACGTTATACCCTGGATCTCTATTGGAAATTGAACTTCTCGATTGATATCAAAATGTGCCTGATTCCACCAATAATTTAATTCCCAACCAAGATTGAATCCCCAATACATGCTTTCTTTGTTGAAGCAGATGCCCCAATCCATTCCTAAGATCAATTGGACATTTGGAGCAAACGCATTCTCAGAACTGCGCATAACGCCAGTTTCTTGAAGAGGTCCCGCAACAGAAGTCGAAAAATAATGCTCGGCTATTTTCAATTTTCCATAAAGAAGCGATCCGGTAATGAGTCCTGTAAAACCAAAGTTATGAGGAAATGTCCACTTCCCATCTATTCCAATTCTTGGACCAAAGCCCCAAAAATCATTCGAAATGTGATAGGAATCATAACGATTGAGAACGGCAACCGTCTGGCCAAAATGAGTATTCATGGATTGATCCAAAGAGGCAAAACGCAATCCCAAAATGGGTTGCAAGGCAAGCGCCTTTGTAATGTAAAAATCTCTTGCCAGTTGAAGATCTCCTACATTATGGTTCAATCTCCATTTGGCAGAGAGTGTTCTAAAAACTCCCGCAGGTGCATTGAATATGTAGGCTGCATTTGGCTGAATGCCAAGATTGACAGTCGATAACCCGACAGTATATGTCGCAAAATCACGTGCAATAAGGCTTTTACAGCCATCCAATCGAATCCATGTATAAATTCCTTGAACATTCCAATGATCATATCCGGAATTATATCCGGCCCCTACACGAATTCCGGGGCTCCAATCAAAATGCACTTCATCCGGTTTTAGATTCGTATATACTTGTGCACTTGGTGTTTGATAGGGAGACCTATATTCAAAGGCAACAGTCCATCCATGATTAAATGCCTTCCAGTAAAGAAGGCTAATATCCGTAAAGTATCCTACACTTCCTGCACATCCAAATGCAGGTGGATTATTTCCACCAAGAACATCGGAAACTTTCTTTTCAGAAATCTGATCCAACTTTCGTTCCACACATTCTAATCTTCTCGAAATTTCACTGGCAGCCGGCCGGCCAAAAGCTTGAGACAAAGATGGAGCATCTCCTTCCTTTTGCTCTGCAAAACCAGAGCTCATCAAAAGAACCCCTCCAAGGGTCCAAATAAATTTAGAACTTATACCCATGCCAAAACTCCTCTACATGCTTTTTCCCTATTCTAATCAGATTTTCTTTAAAAAATATATTAATATCATTGAATTTGATAAAAATTTTATATCTTTCTCCATTCTGACTAGCGCTAGTCGTTAATTTTCAATGACTTGCAAATTGCCTTGCACACCTTGAAATCCGTGCATTTGTTTGTCTGATAGCTCTGGAGTAATATTTTCCACGGAAGGAGTGATTTTGGCCTTCCCGGAAATAAAGGAGAAATTCTCCGGTTGAACAGCCACTCATCCGGCCGAGGCATTTGGTAGATTGGGATGCATGCAAAGGCCCCCATCTCCTGCTCTCCCAAAAACAAAAAAGGCCTAAGGAACCCCCTTAGGCCTTTTGGAATTTTACAACTGTGCAACGGTTAAAAATGCAAATCGGATCGCAATGTGATCCCTTGCATTTCTATTGCAGCCTGAGATTGTCGGTTGAAATCAAAATGGAACTGATTCCACCAATAGTTAAACTCCCAACCAAGATTCAATCCCAAATACATTTTTTCCTTATTGAGATACATACCCCAATCCAATCCCAAAGCCAATTGGACGCTTGGAGCAAGCATATACTTACTGCTTTTCTCAAAGCCAATTTCTTCAAAAGGAGCGAAGGTGGTAGGAAGTGTCCCATAAAGATGTTGATGAACCGTTGTTTGACCATATAATAGACATCCTGCGATGAGCCCCGTAAAACCTACGTTATGAGGAAGCGTCCATTTCCCATCCATTCCAATTCTAGGACCAAGGCCCCAAAAACGATTTGCAATGTGATAGGCAATATAACGACTTAAAGTGTTAACGAGATTTTCCCCAAAATGAGCATTTAAGGATTGATCCAAAGAAGCAAAACGCACTCCCAAGAGCGGCTGCCATGCAAGCGCCTTTGTAATGTAAAAATCTCTTGCGAATTGAAGATCTCCAACATTATGGCTCAAGCTCCAATGAAGGGCTAAGGTTTTAAAAGTACCCAAAGCCCGATTAAGCGTAAAGGCTTGCTCTGGTAGAATACCGACAAAGATAGAACCAAAAGGACCGGCAACAATTCCATAATCTTTTGCGCCGAAGTCCCCATGGCCCTTTAATCGAATCCAAGTGTAGATTCCTTGGACATTCCATGCATCGTAGCCTGAATGATAACCAAAGCCTACGCGAACGCCGGGACGCCAATCAAAATGCAATGCATCGTCAATAGCATTCGTATAAAAATTTCCACTTGGGGTGAATACCGGAAATCTAATTTCGGAGGCAACTTGTATGCCATTATCAGATGCTCTCCAATAAAGAAAACTCACATTTGTGAAAAACCCCGTATTTCCACGACAGGTAAAAACCGGAGGATTATTTCCGCCAAGGACGTCCGATACTTTTGTTTCGGAAATCTGATCTACCTTTCGTTCCACAACTTCTAGTCTTTTCGAAGACGAACTCGTGTTCATGCTTCCAAAAGGAGGATCTGGAAATGCAAATTCCTCATCTTTTTGCGCTCCAAAAACTGAGCTCATCAAAAGAACCCCTCCAAGGGTCCATACAATTTTAGAACTAATGCCCATGTAAAACTCCTCTAAATGCTTCTATGTTCAATTTATCCGATTTCCTTCTTCCAAAATTCTTAGAAATGCAGGTCTGTTCTCAACGTCAAACCTTGAATTTCAAAGTGTTGCGGCCATTGGTGTGGGTACTTTGGAATGGGTTGCCACCAATAATTAAACTCCCATCCTAAATTGAGACCCCAGTAGATACGCTCTTTATCAAAAGACATTCCCCAGTCCAAACCTAAAGCTGCCTGTGCGTTTGGCACGATCGTACGGGAAGAATGATGTCGTTGCGCAGTCGCTTCAAAAGAAGCTCCCGTCCCGAGAGGCGGTTCAAACCAATGGGCCTCTTTCTTCAACTTTCCATAAAGAAGCGCACCAGACACAAGCCCTGTCACACCCAAATTATAAGGAAGAGTCCACTTTCCATCCACGCCAATACGGGGGCCAGCACCACTAAAACTCGTGCTCAAGGCAAACTTGTAGGCCCAAGGATTAAAATTACTTAGAAAATGCGCTCCATTTGCGATGAAATAGGCTGCTCCTTTTTGTTTCAAAAAAGCCATGCGGGCACCTAAGAGAGGTTGTAGAGCCAATGCTTTGGTAATGAAAAACCCCCTGCCAAACTGGATATCTCCCACATTATAGTTCATTCTCCAATGAGCAGCTGCGACTTGGAAATATCCGCTAGCCGCTAAATCAGAATTACTTTGTAAAAATGGTGTGTTAATAAAGAACCCAATGCCTCCGGCAGGACTCCAATCATTTGAAATGCCGGACCGCGATCCGGTCAATCGGTTCCACGTATAGATTCCCTGTACGTTCCAGGCATCATATCCCGAAGTATATCCGAGAGCATAACGAACACCCGGCGACCCGTGAAATTTTACGGAACGCAACTTTGAAACCTGCTTTGGAGCTATCTGAAATACCTGATTGGTATAATAAAACCCTTCAACAGCTGCCTTCCAATATAAAAAACTGAGTTGGGTAAATACACCCTTCTTTCCCCCGATGCATCCAAGAGCATAAGGATTTTTAATGCCAAGACTTTTAGAAACTTTCGTTTCTGAAATCTCATCTGTCTTTTTTTCTGCAGCCTCTAATCGTTTCCCGACATCAGCCGATTGCGACTTGCCAAATGATGGCGACGGAGAAACAAAAAAACTATCTTTGTTCCCTGCAAAAAGCGAACTCATTAAGCAAATGCTCCCAAGGGCCCATGCGATTCTAGAACTTATGCTCATGCGAACTTCCTCCATTAATAACTGAATGTTTATCTTAATCAAAATTCATTTATACACAAATATTTATTTTTCCAAAAAAAATTACGTTTTGACGCGCATTTTTTGGCTCCTCCTTAAAAAGGAAACCATCCTCTTCTCCCATTCAGCCCGAAAATAGGACCGCACGCCGAGCCATCTTTTTTGAAAGACGACGAGAGTCTTTAGCTTTTAAAAAATGCAGCAGTCAAGAAAAAGGACCCCGCGAAAACCCGGAAAAAAATACAAAACCGGGTGAAGGGAGAGAAAAAAGCAGAAACAGGAATGCTTGGCCCTCGAGCAAAAAGTCAGAGAGCGGAGGGAAGAATCGTGAGATAAAAGGTTCTCTGATAGTCAAATTGGCGGGACAGAAACTCTTTGATCTCTTTCTTGAACTCTTGCAGAAAGCGATCCTCTTTATCTAAAAGTTGCCCATTTTTCAAATGCACCACAATTTCCAGCCGCTGCTTTTTTCTTCGGAAGACTTCAATTGCGATCTTTTTCTCTGGATGCTTCTTCTCGCAAAAATGCAAAATAGCCTCTTGAATCAGAGAAAGGCTTACCTCATAAGAACTGATTTTAAACGTCAAAGCAGAGCCAGAGACGAGAGAAAAATGACCCAAAACAAAAAATATTCCAAATACCATCAAGCCAAGTCCAAGAAGAGAAAAAAGAGGCAGATGGGAAAAAAACAGGGAGGTCAATTGCTGAGAAAAAGGAAGGGAGAAAAAAAGAAGGCCTAATGTCAAAACAAAAAGGGAAAGAAAAAGATGAAATGCATGGGAAATGTTTCTCATCAAAACCCATCGCCGTAAGGAATGGAGGGCGCCTCCGTTTTTTCCACCACCTCCGGAACCGGCTTCATTCCCGAGAGAAACAAGCCTTTGAAAATCACGTGAACGCGAGATACGTGAAGGCCCGTCAAGCTGCTTATCTCTTCAACAATCTTATTTTGAATCTCCTCAGCCTTTTCGGGGATCGAAATCCCATAGAGAATATTCACTTCTACATCAATAGAAACCGAATGCTGTTTAAGATCCTGCTCAATCGAAATTCCCTTCATGCAATCCATCCCCTCCCTTCCCAGGAGATTGTCGATCAGAGTGCCTCCCAATAGAGAAACGCCATCGATCTTTGCGATACATTGCAGGATAATCGACTGAAAGACCTTGCTTTCGATATCTCGGGAAAAAAGGGTCTCGGGAAGTTCTAGCTCCCTTTGATCCATTTCTTTTAAAGGATTTTTTCGCAGCTTGTTCATCATAAAAGGTCGATTCCGCTTTTAACAAAATTATATCCGATTGGTGATTTTTTGCAAAATCTAGGAAAATCTTTTTTTTCTCTTTCAAGAATCTATCTAAGTTATTTAAAATACGAATGAAAGGGAAATTTTTATGAACTTTTTTCTCCAATTATTTATTGCTTCTGCTCTTTTTGGAGCTTCTTGCAGCTATTTAGCTTATAAAAAGCAAAAAAATCCGTACGTATGGTTCGCTGTCGGTTTTTGCTTAGGGATTTTTGGACTTATTTTTCTCTTTTTTCAAATATTGGCTCACCCCAAACAAAAAATTTCCATGACAAGGCAGAGGGCGGAAAAGAAAAAAGAGGGGGAAAGCTCTCTCCATTCGCTCTCTTCCTATTCGGACATGACGTGGTATTACGTAGATGCAAAAAATCAACAAATGGGACCCATCAGCCACAACTTGTTGAAGGAAAAAATACAAAATGGAACGATTTCCATTTCCTCTCTTGTTTGGAACGAAAACCTTCCTGAATGGAAAAAACTTCAAGAACTCTTAAACAAGAAAGAACCTTCTACCAACTCGCTTTAACGATGCCCGGAATAAATCCTTGACGGGCAAGTTCTCTAAAACAAAGGCGAGAAAGTTTGAATTTTCGAAGATATCCTCGGCTTCTTCCTGTCATCAGACAACGATTTCTTCTTCTCACGGAGGAAGAATTTCTTGGCATTTTATTGAGCAGGTTCACAGCAGTCATGCGCTCTTCATCGCTCTTTCCCATGTCTAAAATGATCTTTTTAAGATCCTGTCGCTTTTCCCATTTGGCCTGAGACATGCGCGCTCTTTTCTTTTCTCTTGCAACGGATGATTTCTTTGCCATAGCTCCTCAAAATTATTTTTTTCGTCCGGGTCCCTTTTGTCTCTGCTTGCGGTTGGGATCCTTTTTGTTAATTACGTAAATACGTCCTTTGCGTCGGACAATCTTATCGCCTTTGGAAAAATCGGCTCTCACGGAAGATTTGACTTTCATTTCTATCCTCGGTAAATGTAAACCTAACTTTATACTGAAAAAAGCCATTTCTTTTCAACGATTTCCTTCTTGAAGAATTTATCCCCTATAGGTTATCTTTACTGCTATCAAAAACATTTTAAAACGGGATGTAATCATGAAGCGAACCTACCAACCGAGCAAAAGACGGCGCAAGAAAACACTTGGATTTAGAGTCAAAATGAGAACCGCAAATGGCCGAAAAGTCATTGCAAGGCGAAGAAGGGTAAAAAGAAAAAGACTCTGCGTGTGAAAAAGAGATTTTCTAAGAAAAGCCGCCTACTAAAATCCTATCAATTTCAACGGGTTATTCGGAAAGGAAGGTCCTTTTCAGGCAGATATATTGTGGCTCACCTTTTTTTTGGCAATTCTCTTCAACCCAAGCTTGGGCTGACCGTTTCGAAGCATTTTGGGAAAGCAGCGAAACGAAGCCGTTTCAAGCGTCTTGTTCGGGAAGCCTTTCGTACATCGCTCCCCCAGCTTCCTCCTTCTCTGGAAATGCACATTAAGCCAAGACAGAATCTTCTTGGAGTGAAGATGCAGGAAATTCAACAAGAACTTATTTCCTCACTGCAGCATGTCTCATAATTCGTCACTCAATCCCGAGCAGCTGCGCGCCGTTTTATCAAAAAAAGGGCGGATACTCGTGCTTGCCGGAGCGGGAAGCGGGAAAACGCGCGTCATCGCTCATCGTATTGCGCATCTCATCCGTGAGGGAGTTTCCCCAAAAGCTATATTAGGATTAACCTTCACCAACAAAGCAGCCCTGGAAATGCAGGAGCGCATCGCGTCCATGGTGGGAAAAGAGAAAAGCAAAGAAATTACCCTCTCCACCTTTCATAGCTTTTGCATGAAAGTGCTGCGCAAGGAGATCCATCACTTAGGCTACTCCCCTCACTTCAGTCTTTACGATGAGCGCGATCTAGAGCGCTTGATACGAAGATCGGCCAAAGATCTCTTTGCACCGGAAGATCTGGCTTTAAGCAAAATATCAGCCGCCATTTTCTCAGCCAAAAGCAAAGGGTTAAACGCCGCCGCTCTTCCATCGATCGGAAGCCAAGAAGAGGACCTTCTTTTCCGAGAAATTTATCTTCAGCTCACCACCGCTCTTCGCGCTTATAACGCCGTTGATTTCGACCATCTGCTGCTCTTAACGCTGCAACTTTTCGAAGAACACGCAGAAATTCTCGACCTCTATCGCTTGCGATTGGAACACATCTTAATCGATGAATACCAGGACACAAATCCCGTCCAATTTCGCATCGCAGAGCTTTTGTCTTCCCACCACAAACGTCTCTTCGTCGTTGGAGATGATGATCAATCCATTTATGGATGGAGAGGCGCAGAGGTGCGCCATATTCTGAACTACGATGCCGAAGAGATCATCAAACTCGAACAAAATTATCGCTCCACCCCGACTATTTTAGACGCCGCCAACCAGGTCATTGCAAAAAACGAACATCGCCATAAAAAGAATCTTTGGACCTCCAAACCAAGGGGAGAAAAAATTACCCTCTTTCATGCACCGACAGAGGCCGAAGAAGCGGATGGAGTTGTTCAAAGAATTCTTGCTTTGAAAGAAAGCCACCGCCTCCGGTGGAAAGAGATCGCCATCCTCTATCGATCCCATGCGCAATCGAGAAATTTGGAAATTGCTCTGATGCAAAAAAATTGGCAAAACGAAGGAAAATGGATGCGCGGCATTCCCTATGAGATCTGGGGAGGGGTGGAATTTGCAGAAAGGGGAGAGGTCAAAGATCTTCTCTCTTATCTTCGCTCAATCGTCAATCCTTATGATCAAGAAGCCCTCTTGCGCATACTCAACGTTCCAAGGCGCGGAATATCCACTCAAACGCTCGAGCAGCTGCAGGACATCTCTCATACGGAAAAAATCCCCCTTTGGCCTCTCTTAAAAAAAATCGCCAGCGGAGAGAAAGCCCTCTTACTGCAGCCAAGGACGCAAAAGGGAATTGTCTCCTTTGTGCAAACAATCCAAGAAGCTCAAGAGCGATTTTCAAAAAAGCCCCTCTCCCCGTCGCTGGAGTGGTTTGTGGAAGCGATCCACTACCAAAAAGCCATCGAAGAAGAGGTGAAAAGCGAGCAGGCGCGTCTTTGGAAATGGGAAAACGTCCAAGAATGCATCAACGCTCTTGCCGTTTTTGAAGAAGAAGAAAAGGAGGCCTCTCTGCAGGATTTCATTGCGACCCTGCTCTTAAACAACGATGCTTTAGCCGGAAAAAAGGAAAGAAGGAGAGAAGCCGTCCAACTGATGACCTTCCATGGCGCCAAGGGGCTCGAATTTCGCGCCTGCTTTTTAGTGGGGCTTGAAGATCATATTCTTCCCCATGAGAAGAGCCTGAAAGAGGCGGGAGTGGAAGAAGAACGAAGGCTCTTCTACGTAGCCCTAACAAGAGCGATGGATTTTTTAACGCTCAGCATGTCGCGCTCTCGAAGGAGGGGGGAAAAGCAGATCCCCACCCATCCTTCGCGTTTTCTTTTAGATGTTCCCAAAGACCTGCTCCACATCATTTCCTGGAAAACTCTTGGTTAGGCGATTTTTCTTTGAGATAGCGGATCGTCTGAGCCAACTCCTTTTTGATTGGAGAGGGCGCAAAGCGATAGGCATTTCTTGCATAAAAAAGAGCCATCTTCTCCTCTCCTCGCTGAGAGAGAAACTGTGAAATGGTCATCTGGAGAAGCCAGAGATGTTGTTTCTCCCCTTTTCCAAAAAGATCCATATAACGAACCAAAGGGGCAATGGCCGTTTCGGGACCGGTTTTCTTGGAATTTTCATAAAAATCTAAAAAAGCCAACTGCAGATGCAGCCCTAAATGATTATGGGGGTCCAGGTTTTCGATTTCTCGTCGCTTTTCCAAAACGAGCGCCAAATCCCTCTCCTCCTGCTGCAAAAGCAGAGCATAATGATCCAAAAGAGCGGAAAAAAAACGACCCGAATAAAAGAGTGGCCAATTTTTCTTCAAAGCACACTCCCGGGTGTTTTGAGAAAAAAGCTGATCCCCATTCTGCTTCTTCCTCTTTTTAAACGCCTCCCCCGTGTCCGCAGATTGAGTGAGAAGTTTCTTCATTTCCGAAGCATATTTCTTCCCGGAAAAAGGAAGGTAGCTGATTTGAGAAATCATCTCCTTTTGGAGGTCGAGAAGAACCACCATCGGCACTTTTTCCACGCGAAAAAAAGAGGATTCATTTTCGGACTTTTCGGCATCTAAACGAACAAAAACGAAGAGATCCTGCATCTCCTGCATAAATCCCCTATCTTCCAAAATTTCTCTTTGCATCTTCAAACACCAAGGAGAATTTTTTTTCTCAAAATAGAGAAAGATGTGCTTTTTCTCTTTTGCGGCCATGCCCAAAGCCTCCTCCAAACTTCTTCTCCAATCAATCGGCCTGTCTTGAGCAAGGACAGACGGCAACGCTGGAAACAGATGGAGAAAAGCTGCTGCCTTAAATTGAAGAAAAAGGACAAAAAGAATTAAGATCAAGGGGATGATCTTTTTCATCGATGAACCGGTTTTATTTTCTGTTTACTCTCTTTAACAATTTTTTCAAACAAAATGGCACACCTCCCCACCCTGATCTTACGCCACCGGAAAGAAAACCGAAAAAAATGCTCCCTAACACCTCTGGAAAAACTTCCCCGCTTTATTTTCTTGACCTATCCTAAAGATCCTCTGATCGATCTCTCTTCCTATCTTCTTCTCTCTCTGGAGGGAGAGCCTCTCACAGAGCAAGACAAAGGGAAGGGAATTTGCCTCATCGATGCCACCTGGCGCTATGCAAGCCTGATGCAAGAATGGTTGCTTTCTCAACAAAAAATCCCTCTTCGCTCGCTGCCGAGTTGCGCAAGCAGCGCCTACCCCCGCAAACAAACCGCCTGTGCGGATCCTGATCGGGGCCTTGCCTCCATCGAAGCACTTTTTCTTGCCTTCCGGATCTTAAAAATGGAAAACAAAAATCTTCTCGACCGGTACTATTGGCAAGAAGATTTTTTACAAAAAAATGCCGCACTCTTAAAGAACCTTTAATGGCACAAACAGAGGCCTTTTTTCTCTTTTGCCTTTTGGAAAGCCTCGACATAGCAGCGATAACAGACGGGAAAGTAGAGCTCTTCCGCTCCCAGCTGGATACTTGGCCCCTCTCGGGTTGCAATGCCGTTGACATGCTTCAAATTGAAAATGGATTTTTTGTTGCAGAAATAACAGGTCGACTTGACCTCTTCGATCGAATCTGCGAGCTCCATGAGGCGCCTGGATCCTTCAAAAAGAAAGGATTTGAAATCCGTACGCAGCCCATAGCAAATGACGGGAATTTCCATTTCTAAAGAGATTTCTCGCAGCTGGTCGATGATCGAAGCGCTAACAAATTGTGCTTCATCCACTAAAATGCAGCTAATGCCCTCCAGCTTTTCTCTGGGGATACTCGTCTCTTTCCCCACCAGAAGATCGGCATCCATCTCCAATCCCGCCCGCGATCGCACCTTTTCTTTTCCAAAACGGACATCCATCTCCGGCTTGATCAAAAAAACTTCTTTTCCCTGCTGTCGATAATTATGACAAACTGCTAGTAGATTCAACGTTTTTGCGCTTCCAACGGTTCCATAACGAAAATAGAGCTTGGCCATACAACACCTCCTGCCTTTCAAAAGAGTAATACAGGAAGCTCTTTTTGAAAATCTTCTTTTGAGAAAAAATCTTCTCTTCCGGCGCAGAAATTTTTAAAAAAAAGACTCCTTCGCCATTTTTTCCGCATTCAT
The DNA here is from genome assembly GCA_963716985.1 of uncultured bacterium. GTDB lineage: Bacteria > Chlamydiota > Chlamydiia > Chlamydiales > SM23-39 > JAJZPH01. Next base: position 1,702,682 of record OY970323.1, read on the forward strand.
CTTCACCAGGTCGTTCAAACGCTCAAAAGGAAAAGTTCTCTGATCGTTTTTTCTCTATTTTTTACACTTGTCGACACAGCGATTATAGAGATAACCCAGAAGCCATCCGAAAAGGGCGCCTTCAATAAAGCCCCAAAAAGCTCCAATCATACCGCCAATCAAAGAAGGCCCAAATCCCGGATAGAAAGAAGCAATGAGCTGCAGCCCCTCAAGGCCCCATCCCCAAAAAAAGCCTAAAAGTGCATAGCTCAACATAAAAATTGCATTGGCAAGACCGAGCGAGACAGCCAAAGCTTTGACATGAAATTTCATGACCCTCTCCTTTCAATTAGAATCAAACAATAACCGCAGACTATAAAAAATGATTTAATCATGCAATATTTTTTAAAAAACAAACTATACATATAAAAATCGACAATAAATGTTGATCTGCATGGCTTTTAATTAATTTATGGCTGTTTTGAGTTAATTTTTACTCGTTTTAGCAAGTCGGTCGTTTTCCCGAACGCAGCTTCATGCAACCGGAAAGATGCAAAAAAATCATGGATTCTTATAAAAATTAAGAGAAAATAATCTGCATTGGACTATACTTAGTTTGATTTTCCATTTGTAGACAAAACGCGCAAATGGGAAAAGAGGCCTTAATCACTTAAAAAACCGCGAACTTGTCGAATTTGTGCAGCCAAACATCTATTCCTTTCAAGAGCATTTGATCCCCCCCGAGAAGATCGACTCTCATGCCTTCTACGTGATCGAAAAACTGAGAAATGCAGGTTTTTTGGCCTATCTTGTCGGAGGAAGCGTTCGCGACCTTCTTCTAAACGTGCGTCCCAAAGATTTTGACATCTCTACCTCGGCCAAACCCGAAGAGATCAAGCACCTTTTTCGAGGAAACTGCATTTTGATCGGCAGAAGATTCCGACTCGCCCACGTGCGCTTCGGAAAAAAAGTCTTAGAAGTTTCTACTTTCCGAGCGGGAGATATCGAATCCGAAGCTCTCGTCCTTCGAGACAACATCTGGGGCTCCCCGCAAGAAGATGCTCTACGGCGCGACTTTACCATCAACGGACTCTTTTATGATCCACAAAGCCAGAACGTTATTGATTATGTCAATGGCTTTGATGATGCCAAAAAGAAAATATTGCGCACCATCGGCAACCCTCGGCTCCGTTTCATCCAAGACCCCGTACGCATGATCCGCCTGCTCAAATTTCATGCCCGATTTGGATTTGCAATCGATGCGGAAACGCAAGCTGCTTTAAGTGAATGCAGAGAGGAGATCAAAAAAAGCTCTCCTGCAAGAATTTTCGAAGAGCTTTTGCGGATGCTGGAATCGGGCCATTCAAAACAATTCTTCCATCTTTTGCAAAACCAAGGACTTTTATCCCTTCTTTTGCCCAAACTCTCTCTTGTTGTCGAAAGGGAAAAAACCATCTACGATTATTTACATCAAGCCGATCTTTTAACCAGCAAACATTTTCCCCGCCTTCCCGACAGATCCATTCTTCTCTCATGCCTGCTCTTCTCCTCTTTGGATAAGAAAATCCACCACCTCACGCAAAAAAGCCCAAAGCTTCATCTGGGCATCATCGCGGAGGAGGCGAAAGAAATGATCCATGATTTTTTCCTCCCCCTTTTCCAACTCTCCCGCAACATGAAAGGAATGGTTGTCTCAATCCTCACCCACCAATTTCGTTTGACTCCCCCCTTCGAGATAAAAAACAGACGCGTGCGCATTCCCTCCGACCCTGCATTTTCTCTCGCACTTCAATTCTTCAATATCCGCTGCATGCTCAATGAACAGCTCCTCCCTACCTTCACCCTCTGGAATGAACATCTCATGAGATTTCATAAAATGCACTCGCAAGAAAAAATCGTCCGGCGCCGATGAAAATCAAAGCGCTCAGCCTTCCCCTTCCGTCCCCTTTACATTTCTTCTATACGGGGCCCGACATCTCCGAAGGAGAGCTACCTGCATTTGTCTATTTTGGCGGCTCGGGAAAGGACTCCCTCTGTCTTGCCCCTTTCAACGGACCCACTCCTTTTTTAAAAGATCAAGCCCTTCGCGTCATCTCCTGCGATCTGCCCTTTCACTCATCTCCTCCCTATGACGCGGCCATTTTGCTTTGGGCAGAAGAGATGAAAAAAGGCAACGATTGCATCTCTCCTTTTTTAGATCAAGTGGTGGAGAGCATCCATCTTTGCATCGATCGAAAGATCATCAATCCAAAAAAATTGGCCGTGGGCGGACTTTCAAGAGGCGGCTGGATCGCCTCTCTTGTAGCAGCTAAAGAGCCTCTTTTCTCCCATATTTTATCCTTCGCTCCCCTGATCGATCCTCTCTATTTAGAAACGTTTCGGGGCCTTGAAAAAAGCCCCATACTCTCCTCTTTGAATCTTTTTTCCCACATCGAAAAACTCTTCTTACGCCATATACGCTTTTACATCGGCAATCGCGATCACCGCGTGAGCACAAAAATCGCATTTTCCTTTTTGGAAGATCTGACCGATGCAGCTTTTGCACACAACATCCGCTCGCCTCCAATCGAAATGATCATGACCCCATCCATCGGAATGCTAGGACATGGGACGCCTCAGACCTCCTTTCAAGAAGGCGCCCTCTGGCTCGTCCAACAATTTCTACATCGAGAACACTCATGAGCACATCTGATCTTTTTGTCTTTGCGGGAGAGGCAAGCGGAGATCTTTATGGAAAAGAGCTCGTTCGCTCCCTCAAAAAAGAAAATAAAACCCTTCGCATCTTTGGAGTTGCAGGTCCTTTGATGCGGCAAGAGGGGGTTGAGACGCTTCTTGAGATGGAAGAGTTTCAGGTGATTGGCTTTTTCGATGTGCTTATCTGTTTGCCAAAGCTCATCAAAAAGTTTTATTTTTTAAGAAGAGAAATACTCAAAAGAAACCCGTCAATCGCGCTCTTTATCGACTATCCCGGTTTTTGCCTTCGCCAAGAGCGCAGTTTACGAAAAAAAGGATATCAGGGCACCATCGTTCACGCGATTGCTCCCACCGTTTGGGCATGGGGGAAAAAACGGATCTCTTTAATAGAAAAAAACGTGGATATCCTCTTAACGCTCTTTCCTTTTGAAAAGGAGCTTTTCCCAACAAGCTCTTTGCAAGTGGAATATGTGGGCCACCCCTTGGAAAAAAAAATTCCTCCTCAAGGACGCAAAAAAACGGGACAAAAAAAATTCATCGGGATATTTCCGGGCAGCCGCAAAAAAGAGATCTTGAGAAACATTCCCTTTCAACTCGATGCAATACGCCATCTTTTTCAAAAAGATCCGTCTCTTTCCTTCTACATTTCACTCGCACATCCGGAATGCTCCCCTCTCATTTTTTCACTCGCAGCAGATCTCAAAAAAGAGCTGAAAGAGCATCTGCTTTTTCTCTCTTTGGACGAGAAGGAACAGATGATGGGGAAAACCCTTTTTGCAATCGCCAAGTCGGGAACGATCACGCTAGAGCTCGCACTTCATGAGATCCCCTGCATTGTGATCTATGCCATTACGGCTTTAGATCTTTTTTTGGTCCGCTATCTATTGCGCATCAATCTTCCCCATTACTGCATCGTGAACATCCTCATGAAAAAAGAGATCTTTCCTGAGCTCTACGGACCCAATCTCACGCACAAAAATCTTCATTTTCAGGCCGAAGAATTTTTACAAAAAAAAGATCTTCTCCAAGAAAAAGTCAAAGAGTGCCGAACAATGCGGCTTCATCTAACAAAAGAAAACGAACCTCAAGATGCGGCTCAAGCGATTCTTTCTCTATCACGAAAATCCAAGCTCAGTCATTTTTCTTGTGATAAACAAACCCAGCGATAATCGAAGAAAGAGGAAAAGAACATACCAACAACTTGATTCCCAAATCTCTTGAAATTGGGAAAAGAAAGGACAAAACTGCCAATATTGGCCAAACCAATACGCGTATCAATAAAGATAAAGAAGTTCTGTTGTTCTCCACCTCTATTTTTTTATCTACAATTGACTTTTCTCTCATAGCATATATAAATAATGAGAGAGTTACTAATCCTAAACATGCAATTGCAATTACATTCAGTTTTGAAATTTCTTTTTTAAATGGTTGCGCATCATCAGTAAAGATAGAAGGAGTATCAAAAATCGATCTTGCAACAGAGCTTAAGCTTGGCAACATACAAATTCCTCTTTTTGTGTAATTTTTTTTGAAGCGTTTGCATAAAACATAAAAAGCATCATCTCATGTTTAAGGCCTGAAGCCGCTTTTCACTTTGTTCAGCTGAATATCTCAATAAACTGCTGCATAAACTGCTAACGACAAAAAAGACAAACCAATCACGGCGCTAATTCTCTCTAACCAAAAATCTCGATAACATACAGATGAATATAAATCTTTTCCACAGGTGAAAGATCTGCTTATTCCAAAAGCAACAAATCCAATAACACCAAAAGCAGCAAAACCCAAATTGAGTAAAATTTTACCGACCTTTCCCATTGTTTCATTCGCTGCGTCCGAGCGGGCTGTCTCCCACCTCCAAGAGACATAAGTTTTACAACCCAAAACTCCCAAAACCGCTCCCCAAGGCCCCCCTGTCAAAAAACCAAATGTAGCCCCTCCAGCAACACCTATGCATGTTTCAATTGTTTCTCCAAAAAATCCTAAAGTTGGTTGCGCAGCGCTCATTTTTTACCCTCCTGATAAAAAATAAAAGGAATTTTAGGCATACTAACTATTTTAATCAATCTCAGTTTTTTAGATGAAAAAGGCTTTTTCGTAAGTGTTCACGCGATGTTGTCAACTTCAGGGGGCCTTGTCCCTTATACCTGATCGTTACCCATAAGTCCTATTTTCATCCGGGAAAACGTATTACGCACCCGGTTTTACGAGAAAAACAGGGGTGGCGGCTGATGTAAAAATATCGATCGTTTTGACGTTTCATGTGTCTAGATCGAAGTCGTTGAACATAGGTCTCAAACTTATGGATAACGATTAGCCCTTATATACCAACAAAGGACGCAGTCTTTTGGAAATCTAACTTTGGGTTTCCAAAGGGAATACCTTTTGAGGATCGAGTAAGAGGGGGTTTTAAAGCCCTCGTCAGTCAGTCGAAAACTGACCGAAAAGGCGAACAAAGCCGAGCTTTCATCTACACCACAAGGCTGGTGATGTTCCGCTCATCTTGATAAAAAAAGTCAAAGAAAACTTTCAGAGTGGATTAAAATGAGATTTTATCATAAATTTAAACCACTTTTGCAATGAGTTTTCTATGGCATCTGTTTTCAAAATTTCTCTAGACTCCCTCAAAGAGGGAGAGCAGCTGCTCATCAACGAAACACTCTCTTGCGATTTTTTGGATGTTCACGAAGAGGATCTTCGGTTCCGAGAGACGGTTTTGGTGCAAGGGAAAGCCTCCCGAGCAGACAATCATATCTTGTTGGATATCAACGTTCAATGCATAGCCCTTCTCCCCTGTGCTATCTGTAATGAATGGACGGAGTTTCCGCTCTCCTTGGAGCATCTTCAGATCGTAGAAGAAATAAAAGAATCAAGGGATCGTTTTTTCGACTGCACGGAAAATCTACGCGAGCTCATTCTTCTGGATGTGCCCCAATTTACCGAATGCCACAGCGGCTCTTGCCCAGAAAGAAAAAATATGGAATGCTATTGCAAACAATCAACGGAAAAGAAAATTCCAGAGTATTTTCCTTTCGAACAGTTAAAATAAATTTTTAAGGAGTAAAAAATGGCAGTCCCACGTAACCGCCACTCGAATGCGAGAAAGAATTCCAAACGATCGCATATGGCAAAAAAACCAAAAACTACGACCAGATGTCCCAATTGCAAAAATCCGATCCTTCCCCATCGCCTCTGTCCCTCTTGCGGATATTATGCCAATCGCGCCATCCTCCCTTCTCATGAATCAAAAGAATCGTAAGATCGGGATCGATCTTTTGGGAGGCGAAAAACCTCCCGACGAGCTTTTTTCTGCTTTTGTGGAATGGAACTGTCGGCTCAACAAAGAGATTTCCTTTCTTCTTTTGGCAAGAGAGGAGCAATGCGCGTCTTTTAAAAAATTTGCAACCCCTTCTCTTTCATTTTTCCCCGTAAAGGAAACCATCGGCCTGGAGGAAAACCCTCTGTTTGCCATCCGCAAAAAGAAAGAGTCTTCGATTGCCCTGGGGATGCGTCTTCTCAAGGAAAAGAAAATCGACGCACTTGTTTCCTTAGGGAATACGGGAGCTCTTGTCGCTTCTGCTTCCATGGAACTGCCCATGAAGCAAGCGCACCGGCCCGCCCTGATGGCCCTGCTGCCCACCAAAAAGTCTCCGTTTGCCCTGATTGACGTCGGGGCTAATGTGTCCGTGAAAGCGCGCGAGCTGAAAGAGTTCGCTCTCATGGGGTCTGCTCTTCAAAAATTCCAAGGAGTTGACCGTCCAAGGGTGGGCCTTCTCAACATCGGATCTGAAGCCGTCAAAGGAACCAAAGAGATCCAAGAAGCGTTTCGAGAAATCGAAAAGATTTCTCAAGAAAAGGAGTTTTCCTTTGCCGGGAACATAGAGGCAAAAGAAGTTTTTGAGGGAGGCGTAGATGTCCTTGTCGCGGATGGTTTTGCCGGGAACGTTCTTTTAAAAACCGCAGAAGGTTTTTCTTCCCTCGTGATGGATTTATTAAAAAAACACCCCGCGTTTTCAGAGGTCCAAAAATTTCTTTCCTACGCAGAATATGGAGGAGCTCTTCTTCTGGGAGTGGAGGGACTGGTCATCAAGTGCCATAGCTACTCCTCTCCAAACGCTTTTCTTTCGGCAATCCAAATGGCCATAAAATGGAGTCAAAGGGACTTTCCCTCCTTTTTAAGAGAGTATTTATCTTAAAGAAAAGTTTTTTCCTAGAAAATGATTCTAAATTTGTTATGATAAAAGATTGACAATTTACCGGTTTTTTTATGCAAGAAATCCTTCTTAACATCGAGTCCAAAGAAATTCGCTACGCCTACCTCAAACACGGCAAGCTAGAGGATGTGATCGTCGAAAGAAAAAAATCACGTCAGATCACTGGAAATATCTACCGTGGAAAGGTCACCAATATCCTGCACAATATCCAATCCGCCTTCATCGACATTAACGAAGAAGAAAATGGATTCATCCATATCAGCGACATTCTGGAAAACACAAGAAAATTCGAAGAAATGTTTGACATGGACTTCGACCTCGACCAACGTCCGGAAAAAAAACAAAGCAGTGGCACGACAAGCGGAGATATCAATAAAATCTTAAAACCCAATCAACCCGTATTAGTGCAGGTGGTCAAAGAACCCATCGGCACGAAAGGAGCCAGGCTGACTTCCAATATTTCTATTGCCGGCCGCTATCTCGTCTTTCTGCCCAATACTCCTCACCGGGGAGTTTCTCGAAAAATCGAAGATCGAACAAGCCGCGAGCGTTTGAAAAAAATGATCCGTTCCTTCGAAATGCCGGGAGATATGGGGCTCATCTGCCGCACGTCGAGCGTGCATGCAACTCCCGAAATGCTCATCGCCGAAGCGACAGATCTCTTGCATACCTGGCAAACGGTGGTCGAAAAATTCCACGAGTCTACAGGGCCTACTTGCCTTTATGAAGAATCCGATCTCATTAAAAGAGCCGTGCTCACATCGGTGGATAAAAAATATGAACGTCTTCTTGTGGATGATTACGCCGTCTTCCAACGCTGCAAACGGATCTATCAAAAGTATGAACTAGAACATCCCTTAAAAATCGAATTCTATCGCGATAAGATTCCCATGTTCGAGCGTTTCAACGTTGAAAGAGAGATCGAAAAAGCCATGAAGAGAAAAATCTGGCTTCCGAGCGGCGGATATCTATTTTTCGACAAAACAGAAGCCATGTACACGATTGACGTAAACTCCGGAAAGAGCGGTTCTTCTTCCTCAAGCGGAAACGTGGAAGAGTCGCTCGTTCGCATCAACCTGGAAGCGGCAGAAGAAATTGCAAGGCAGCTGCGTCTGCGCAACATTGGAGGGCTCATCATTTGCGACTTCATCGACATGCGCTATCGAAAAAATCAAAAACGCGTATTGGAAAGGCTCAGGGAAAACATGAAAGAAGACTCTGCCAAATGCACGATTTTGGGGATGAGCGAATTTGGCCTGGTCGAAATGACAAGACAGAGAAACAGGGAATCTCTTATGCAGACCATTTTGACTGCCTGCCCCTATTGCAACGGTCTTGGATCGATCAAAAGCGCGGAGAGTATTTCCATCGAAATTGAGCGATCTTTGAAGAGGCTTCTTCATTCGCAAGAGGATTTAGAGGTCAAGGTCGTTGTCCACCCGGACATGCGGCGCTATCTGCAAATCGACGATCATGACTATTTGCAAACGCTTTTGAAAAAAAACCGCTGCCGTCTGGAATTTGAAACGAACGATTCGATTCACTTAAATGATTTTACCCTCTTCTCCAAACAACTCAACCAAAAGATAGATGCCTAACATTCAAGAGAAAGAATTATTCGAATTGTTGGACCGTTCCCTGAAAAAAGGAGTACTGCCGGGAAAAACCCATCGCATTCTTCTGGAATTTTATGACTGCTACAAAAAGGCTGCGCTCATGGCCGGCTCTAGCGAAAAAATTTTCATCCCTCTTTTTTTTACCTACGTCCAGCTCATCATCGAACAGTTCCACTCCCCTTTTTCCTTCTCCCCTTATCATGAAAAAATTCGCTCTCCGTTTGATTATTATCGCTTTGGGCTCGATTTCCTTCGGCCCATTGTGGACCTGCACCGCTCCACACTACTTGGAGACCGCTCTTTGAATGAGATCTCCTCCTATCTCAAGAAAGGGGAAAACGTCGTCTTTTTCGCCAACCACCAGGTAGAGCCCGATCCGCAAATCATGAGCCTTCTCTTGGAAAAAAAATATCCAACGCTTGCCGAAGAGATTATTTTTGTTGCCGGAGAGCGCGTGCTGATCGATCCCTTGGCAATCCCCTTAAGCATGGGGCGCAACCTCTTATGCATCTATTCGAAAAAACATATCGACTACCCCCCCGAGTGCAAACTCCAAAAGCAGCTCCATAACAAGCGCACGATGAAAAAAATGAGCGCTCTTCTCTCCGAGGGAGGAAAGGCGATTTTCGTAGCACCGAGCGGAGGAAGAGACCGCCCCGATGAATCGGGCAAGATTGAAGTCGCTCCCTTTGACCCCAGCAGCATCGAGATGTTTTATTTGATGGCAGAAAAAGCCAAAAAGCCGACGCATTTCTATCCTTTGGCGCTACTCACCTATGATATTTTACCGCCGCCCCCCTCTCTCGAAAGGGAAACGGGAGAGAGAAGGATCACCCAATATGCCCCGGCCCATATGGCTGTGGGCAAAGAAATCGATATGGCCTCATTTCCCGGAAATGAGGGCCAAAATAAAGAGATTAAAAGAAAAAACCGCGCCGATTATATTTATTCTCTTGTCGTAAAAGATTACAAAAAACTTTGTTCTAAAAATAAAAAAAGGGCCCCTTTATGAAAATCCCACTTTCCTTATTCTGCCTTCTTGCAAGTACTGCAACCTTTGCAGAAGAAACGCAAACAACAACAGATGCGAGAGAACAGGCGATTGTCCTGCAAGAAAAAAAAGAAGCTCTGAACTATCTTCCCATAAAGGACGAGTCCGACCTTTCCATTCTTTCTCCCTCTTTGCAAGATCGAAAAACAGCCAAGCTGAAGCTTCCAAACGGGCTTAGCGTCTATTTAATTTCCGATCCAGAGGCCACTCAAGACGCTGCAGCCCTTGGCGTTCGTGTCGGATCCTGGAATGATCCGAAAACCTATCCCGGTATGGCCCATTTTTTGGAACACATGCTATTTCAAGGGACAAAAGCCTATCCCAATTCTTCCGAGTACATGCGTTTTATCTGGGATCACGGAGGCTGCCCCAATGCCTTTACCGCCAATGATCGGACCGTCTACATGTTCTCCATCAATCCCTCCTCTTTCCTCGAAGCACTGGACCGCTTCTCCCATTTTTTTATCGATCCGCTCTTTCATCCGGCCCAAATTGAAAACGAGCTTTTTGCCGTCGATCAAGAATTTGGAAAGAACATCGAAAACGATAATTGGAGGCTCTATCAAATCTCCAAGGAAACGGGAAATCCCGCCCATCCCAACGCTCTTTTTTCGACAGGCAATTCGAAAACCTTGCGAGGGATTCCACAAGAAGAGATGAAAAAGTGGTATGAAACCTTCTATAGCTCCAATCTGATGGACCTCGTCGTCTATTCTTCGCTTCCATTAGAAACGCTGCAAGAGCAAGTGGTGGAAAAATTTCAAAGGATTCCGAATCGAAATGCTCTTGCTTTCTTTTCATCGGAGCCTCTAACCTCCGCGCAGCAAAGGGGCCACTTCATCTACGTATCGCCCATCCAAAAAATCGAGCGCCTAACCCTTCAATGGGAACTTCCCCAATCTCTTGCCAAAGATGAGAGCAAATCTGCTGCGCTCATTGCCTATGCGATCACAAGAGGCTCTTCTAAAAGTCTTTTGGAATATCTAAAAAAAGAGGGCCTTGCAGAAAACCTTTCAGCCCAAAGCGAAGAGATCGGCTCTTTATACCATCTTTTTTCCATCGATATCGACCTAACCGATAAGGGCGTCGAAAACCTTACGAAGGTCATCCAGACCACCTTTGAAACTCTCGCACTTCTGAAAGAATCGCCGCTTCCCTTTTATCTCTTCGATGAAATGAAGCTTATGCGGGAAATTAACTACCGGTATCAGGAGAGGGAAGACCCCTTTGTTTTTGTCAAAAACCACGCGTCCCAACTCTTAGACGAAGAGCTCTCCACCTACCCTCGAAAAACGCTCTTTCCTTCGCATTATGACAAAGAGCGCATCGCGCAAGTGTTGACCTCTCTATCTCCACAAGAGTGCCAAGTTTACGTCTGCGCAGACCCCAAGCTAACCCATGTAGCGCCGCAAGAGAAAGAAGAGTGGCTTGGCGGTGAATATACCATTGCAGAAATCTCTCAAGAAACACTCTCTTCTTGGGAAAACGCCCATCCCAATCCTGAAATCCAGCTCCCATTGCCCAATGCTTTTATTCCTACCCACCTCAGTATCGTGAACCATTCTCAAGAAACAAAAGATCTGCCGCCCGCCAAGCTGATCGATTCGGAAATGGGAAAGGTTTTTTTCAACGAACGCGATCCTTTCCAAACGCCGACGGTCGCGTGGGATATCCATATGAAAAGTCCGCTCTTGGACGCAAGCGCATCATCTTTTGCCCATTCGGATCTTTTTTTAAACATGCTCGAAGACAAATTACAGCCTCTACTGTCAAACGCAACGAGTGCCGGATTGGACCTTAGGCTTTGCCGCAACCATTATCGCATCGAACTTTCCCTCAATGGCTATAGCGAAAAAGCCCCTCTTTTTCTCAAAGAAGTTCTCCAATCTCTTAAAAATGCCTCCTTTTCCCAAGAAGATTTTGACAGATCCTTTGTCGCATTGAAAAGGTTCTATGAAAACTGCGCGCACGACATGCCCATGATGCAAGCAAAAGAGCTGCAAAACTCTTTTCTTTCCCCCTCTAACATCACGAGCGCGGAAAAAGCAAAGGCGCTGCAAGATCTGTCGCTGGAAAAACTCATTGAATTTCAAAAAAAGCTCACGGAGAGTCTCTACTTAGAAGTCTTCTTTGCCGGAAACATGACAAAAAGCGATGCCGCATCTGCCTGGAGCTCCATCACCGAGACCCTGCACTTTTCTCCTTTCCCTCCCTCTCAGCACTTGCAAAAACAGGTATTGCTGCTCCCCTCTGCAGGCAAACCCCTTGAGCTTGTGCAGACCACAGAAGCTCTGGGAAGCGGTGTGGTCCTAACGCTTGGGCAAGGAGACTTTTCCTTCTCCGCAAGATCTGCCCAGCAAATCCTCGCATCTGCCCTCAAGGAAGCCTTCTTTACAGCTCTCAGGTCCAAACAAAAAACGGCCTATATTGCCAAAAGCTGGGAAGAAGAAATCGAAAGACAACTATTTCATTCCTTTGCCGTTCAATCCAGTTCTCATGACGTTTCCGATCTAATCCATCGGTTTGAATTTTTCATCGAAGATTTTGCTCAGAACGTCACGACTTATATTCCTGAAGGTCGTTTTTCCGCGCTGAAACAGGATCTCATCACCCAGCTCTCCAATCCTCCGAAAAACCTCCAAGAGATGCTCCTGCGCAAGTCCACTCTTGCCTTTGACTATCAAGAGGATTTTCAGTGGATCGAAAAACGCACGGAGGCTTTAAAAGAGCTGTCCTATAAGGATTTTCTCACCTTTGTCCAAACAACCTTTTCCTATCGCAACAATGGAAGGCTCGCAGTCTTGTATCAAGGCAAGCTTCTTCAGGAAGAAAACGTTTCTTATGCTCCCATTTCCGTCGAAGATCTGCTGAAAAAAAGCCGCTACATTACGGCAAAAGGAGAAAAAGAGGATCTTCCTTTTGAAGAAGAGACAGCCACTGAGAAGTGAGAGATAGCCTCTGATTTTTTTTGATTGGGTTGGATGTGCCGATTTTCTTTTCGATTTTTCCCAAAAGTCTTTCACGATCTAACCGATCTTTTTTTTCTCTCTTAATGAAAAAGTTGTTCTCGTTTTTAGCAGTATTCATGAGTAGTTTTTTGTTTGCGCAGCAATTTCCTGCCCCAGGAGCATTTACCATTCAAGGAGAAGCAATTTATCTGCTTCCAAATGTAGGATCTACTTTCATTCAAAACGAAAATCCGTTTTGCTTTTGGGCGAGGGAGGTTCAATACAAGGTCAAAAGTCAGGCTTTACGTGTCAAACTCTAGAAAGACTATTCTGGTTCATCCGAGAACATAAGTCTACAGACTTATGGGTAACGATTAGCGCTAACACAGGTGGAAAAAAGGCCCCAAATAGCCGCTGTGATTAAGTAGCTCACCTTTTCCGAAAGGATAGGAACTCTCCATCCGGACCTGTGAAGAGACAAAGCGCCATGCTTGATGATATGTTTGCCCATCAGCATGAAGTAGATCATTCCGGCCCTTCCGGCCCAGCCGGAGGGAATCATGAGACCTGCAAGTTTTTTCAGTCCGAACGTTGCCCCCGTATATGCGAGAGATGTCATTCCGCCGACAATGCGCGGAGATAAAAAGTTGAGCGCAAGAAAAAGAAGCGCGGACAGAACCATTCGTTCCTCAGGCGTTCGGTCGGCAAAACGGGCGAGAAGTTTTTGTCGCAAGAAAGGAGCGCAAAGATTCGCGGTTATCAACGTTACAATCTGGAGAAAAGAGGAGGGCAATAGCACTTTGGTCGCGAATGGAATCAAGGTTCCGGCTGCTTGAGGAATCAGGCGGCCGATTGCATAGGGGACAATGGCGCCGATCAAGGGGAGCGCGAGCCATTTAATTTTGTCCTGTAAGAGTGTACCTGCAATGGATTCTCCAATCAGGCTTTTTAGAAGATTAACTGTTTGCGGGTCTCGGGAATTGCGGGCGAGAGCGCCTCCGAAAATGCCCCCGAGAACAGATGCACTCCAAACGATCGGAGCCATTCCGGAACAATAGGCGGCTGCCAGAGAGGCGATCCCGACTTTTATGAAAGTTGGATGATCCTCGATCCAGGGAATTGTTTGTAATACGGGATCGAGCTTATTTAATTGCTTGGGAGCGAAAGCGGCGATGGCAAGCGATAGGGCGACCGTTGTCGGGGCGAAGATCGAGGTGAGTCCTGCGGTGGCAAGGCCTGCGGCGGCGATCATCGCAATTTTTCTTATATTGGGCCTGATCCTATGAAGGAGGGAGGGATCTTCCGGCGTTGATGAAGAGAGAAGAGCGTGGTTGATCGCTTCAATATTTCTAGAGGCTAAATATCCTGCGCCAACAGCGGCCACAGCCGTAATGGGGGAGAAGAGGAGGGATGCTTCTGCGGTAAGCGATGCAGCAGCAATATTTTGGATGGTTAGATATTGTTTCCAGCGTCCCCAGCCGCTTTCCTCCTGCGGCAGGATTTCCGTTTTCCAGCGCTCATGGAGTTGATTCTTTAAAAGGTCATTTGCGAGCAACTCCTCGCAAAGGGGTTTGTCGCTCGGATGGCTTTCTAAGTGTTTTTGCACGATCGCATGGACCTCGGCCTCCTCGAAAGCCGCCATTAGCGCGTCCTCGGTTTCGGGGTTTGCAAGAAATTGCGTTAAAGCAGCTACTTTGGGCCCTAGAAGAGGTTGCTTCGCAGGATCCTTGCGGATCTGCTGTTCTAGGTTGGCTTTTTTTGCTTGGAGAGTCTGGAGAAAGGGGGCCAGCTGTTTTTGCGCTGCGGCTTGCTGATAATTTTGGGCGAACTTGAGAAAATCCTGTCGAAGACGTGCTTTGAAAGACTCAAAATCTCTCAAGGAAGATTGGGCCAGCGGCTTTTTAAGGCACCAATCTCTGACGAGGGGAAGAGAGATGTTTTGCGTGTCTAACTGTGCTGAAATTCCAAGAGAAGGAATGGAAAGGATGCAGGGTTTTTGAGCAGGTCTGTTTGGGATTGCGGGCGCTTCTTGGAATGAGCCGAGCAGTTCCGGAATGAGGTCTTTTAATGTTTGATATTGCAAGACTCCATATTTTCTAGGGCTTACGCATTGGCCTGGGCGTTCAGGATCATAGCGCACAAGCGTTTCATCGGAGACATCCCATCTTTTCGCGGTATGTCTGTCTATGACCTCGACGCGGCCGCCGAGAGCGGAAATTTCAAATTGACAGGGGCTGGCCAATAGTGTTTGCAATTCCGTGTCGTGGAGATATTTCCCTGTATGCTTGAGTGTGAAAACCACATCGTCCATAAAAGAGCGTAATTTCTCTCTGGGCACGGGATATTGATCGACGGTGCGGATCGGCATGCCATCTTCATCGACCGGTCTTACTTGAAGATCAAGCCATCGGCTCTGGCTCGGGGACCAGAAACGTCCGCAGGAGGCCGCAGATGCGAGCGGAAAACTACCCGTTGAAGAAGCTGCTCCGGTGGTCATAATAATTCCTTTTTTTTGTTATATTGAGGGAGTTGCAAAACTCTGAGGAAGTCGGGATTTTTTTAAGCTAAGAACAAAAAAATTTTAAATAACCACGCCTTGCTCTATAGAGTAATCGCTAAAAAACAACAACGAGCAAGGCAACGACTAATTCTTTCCTAAACTTTATATCATGTGGCTTACATCAAATTCAACGAACTTTTTTTCCCGATCTAGAAGCAGTTATCATGCATCGGATGTTGATAGAGGAAAAAGAATTTATATGGGGAGAACCGCCCAGTAAAGCAGCGTAAACCGTTCTTCACTTGAGCAATATTGGTGGATCGCATTGGAGCGGTCGAGATAGAGAGCAAAAATTATGAGTCAACATACAGGAACACCGAAGAAGTGGGCAAATACGTTGCAAAGTTGGCACATAGATGCCGTTCTCGACATTGTATTGTCCATTTCATTCGGATTTCATGGTGGGGCGAGGAGAGAAAATGTACTCCTCAAAAAAAGATCCCGGAGAGAACGGTGGATTCTTCCTGTTGTTTAGACAAAAATGAAAACTTTTTATCCCGGCATCTGTGCTCGTTTTTTATCCGGTCCCCAAGACTTCGCTCACAAGTGAGGAACCGGATGAACCACTATTCTTCCATCTTCATGTTGTGATAGACGGCATCGACATCCTCTAGCTTTTCGAGCCATTCGATGAGTTTGATGTTTGCCTCCTGATCTTCTTTGGAGCATTCCACCAAGTTTTTGGGGATCATCTCTAAAGAAGACCCGTCGCAAATGATTTCATTTTTTTCGATCGCTTCTTTGACTTTATAGAGACTTTCTGGAGCTGTTGTAATCATGAAGCGGTCGTCGGTTACCTCGAAATCTTCAGCGCCTCCGTCGCTCACCAGAAGAAAAAGCTCATCTTCCCGCGCATGTTTTTTTAAGACCTCTAAAACTCCCTTGCGATCGAAATTGTAGCTCACGGAACCGGGAGTTGCAATCGTACCGCCGCATTTATTTGTCGCAATGCGGATCTCGGAGGCAATGCGATTTTTATTATCCGTCATCACATCGACGATGATCCCCACGCCTCCATACCCATAAAGCTCATAGGTCATTTCGCTAAAATCGCTCTGATCGGGGCTGGATGCTTTTTTGATATTGCGTTCGATATTTTCGTTTGGAAAGTTGGCCGTTTTTGCTTTTTGAATCACCCGCGCCAGCTTCACATTGGACGTGCGATCTGCTCCCCCCTGTTTGACGGCGCTGATGATCTCTTTGGCCAAGCGGGAAAACTCTTTGCCCTTTTTCTGATCGGACTTTTCTTTTCGATGCTTGATGTTGGCCCATTTGCTATGACCTGACATAGAATTGCCCCTTTCATTTTTCCACTAAACATTTTGCACGAGAAGGGAAAATTATCCCTAGAGAATCTTTTGCATAAAGTATTTGCCTCGATACATACCGCCATCCTTCGTAAAATGTTTTTGAAAGCCGCACGTGACAAACCCCAATCTTTTATAGAGAGAAATCGCCGGATTGCCCTCGTAAACCTCAAGACATAACATTTCGAGAAAAAATCTCTCTTTTGCAAGCTTCATCAGCTCGGTTAAGAGCTCTGTTCCGACCCCTTTGCCGCGAAGCTCTCTTGAGACAATGATGGCAAAAAGAGCTTGATGGCCCAATTTTCGAAAGGGCTGCAAATAGAGGTTCGCAAGACCGCAGGGAACATCCTCATAGACGGCCGTTAACACCGCCTGAAACTTGGCATATCCCATACAGATCGTTGCCGCATCCTCTATTTCGCGCGCATCGCTCATGGGAAACCAGCGCAAAATTTCCGGATCCGCCATCCACTCGACGAGATATTTTTTATCTTCTTCAACGGCAAAACGAATCTTTAATTGTTCTTTTTCCACAAGCCCTTCAAAATGTATGTTCCATTAAAATTCTTGCCAGATACCGGCCCTCATCTTTCACAAATCGTTCTTGATAGACAATTTGTTCAAAAGAAGATTTGTTGAGAATGGAGAGAAGAGGGCACCCTTCATAAATCTCAGCATAAACACTTTCAAAACGAAAATAGTTTGCAGCAAGATTTAACAGATTTTTGACCATGGACGTGCCGATTCCCTTCCCTCTCATTTCGGGATCGACAACGAGATACATACTGCACTGATGAGCCACTTTTTTATAGGGCAAAAGAAAAAGCGTTCCTATTGCAACCGGCTTTGCTAAAACCGTTGCAGTCAAACTCGATCGGAAACGGGAAAATCCAATCCAATTCTTTGCAAAATCCTCGATTTCTTTAGCCGTCGACACGGGAAACCAGACATGAGTTTCCGGATCGCTCAGCCACGAATGGAGAGCTGACCCGTCCTCCATTTGACTATAACGTATATCAAACGAAATCTCTTCTTGCATTATCCGAATTCCTTCAAGTAAGAGGCCACAAAATCTTCTATCTCTCCGTCCATCACTGCCTGGATATTACCCGATTCCCATTTCGTGCGGGTATCTTTGACCAAAGTATAGGGTTGAAAGACATAATTACGAATCTGCGAGCCCCAAGCAATCTCTTTTTTCTCTCCGCCCATTTGTTGCAGAGACTGTTCTCTCTCAAGGACCTCTTTCTCATAGAGCTTGGACTTGAGCATTTTCATGCAGGTTTCTTTGTTCTGCACCTGGCTTCTTTCGCTCTGCGAAGAGACCACCATTCCCGTCGGCAAATGGGTGATGCGAACGGCCGAGTCGGTCCGGTTGACATGTTGTCCGCCCGCTCCGGAAGCGCGGAAGGTGTCGATGCGCAGATCCTCCGGCTTTATCTCCACTACAATTTCTTCATCGATAATTGGAGTCACGTCCACCGATGCAAAACTCGTATGCCGCCGCGCATTGCTGTCAAAAGGAGAAATGCGCACCAAGCGGTGCACCCCTTTTTCCGACTTGCAAAGGCCATAAGCATAATCTCCCTCAAAACGAAACGTGATGCTCTTCACACCCGCAATCTCTCCATCAAGCCGGTCGATGAGCTGCACCTTCCATCCCTTTCTTTGCGCATAGCGCTGATACATTCTTCCCAGCATTTCTGCCCAATCGCAAGCCTCCGTTCCTCCGGCTCCGGCATTGATGCTCAAATAGCAGCTATTGCGATCCATCTCCTTAGAAAGCATTTTGCGCAGTTCTAAATCGATCAGTTTTTCTTCGATGGCCAAAAATTCTTTTTTCAACTCTTCTAGAAACGCAAGATCCTTTGCAGCCTCAGCTTCCGGGTAAATTTCCTTTAATGCGTGAAAACGGGTAGACACTTCTTGAAAAGCCAGAGTCCAAGACTTTAGCTCATTGCACTCTTTTACGATCTTTTGAGCAGCAACGGAATCCTCCCAAAAATGGGGATCTTCCATCTTTTCTTCGAGACGTTTGACCTCCGCTTCTTTCGAAGCCAGGTCAAAGAAACCTCCACATTTGAGCAATTCTTTTTTCGATATCGGCTAATTTCTCTTGAGACATAATAATTCCTTTTCCACGAAAATATGAAATTCTCATCTTTTTAGCAACAGAGATCTTCGCAAATTTCCTGACTCTTTCTTTCTTAAATTTTTCAGAAATCTCTCTACTTTGTCTTCTCTTTCTTCACCAATGGTAACGTCTTGAATTGAATTTACAGAAACAATCTTACACCACCTCCGTGGGAGCCTAAAGGGGAAGTTCCTTTAGACTACCCGACTTTAAAATCCCGCATTAGAAGCCCCATCGGCGATCGCATCATAAGACGGAAGGGCTATTCGTTTAATTTCGTCCAGTTGGTAGCTTAAGCCGCCTGCTTTTCCATGCCATTTTTTGCCCGTCTCTTGTGATTTTTTCTGGGTCTCGGCAATTCCACCTTATCTAATAACCATGTGAACAGATCTCGAGGTTTTTGTTCGAAAAACCTTTCTGCCGCAGTAGTGCCATCCGCTCGTCGTATAAAAAAATTGTGCAACACTGTTAAGACCGTGAGTGTATGTGCAGTCAATCGCCGAAATGCATGGAATTTTAATGACAACTGGCCATTTCTACCCTCCACACATGAGCTCGATCGTTGAAAAATTTGGGCGCATTCCAAGGCTCTACGCCACCATTCTACCTGCATAGAGCAATTTATTCCGCCCCATAACAGATTCTGTTTGAGGCCTTCTTCCAATTTGCGTAAAGTTGTCTTTATCGCTTCTTTTCGGACCTTCTTTTTAGTTCTTTGCAAACAGAGCTTTAAGTACTCTATCGCAACAAGCTTCTCGAATAACTGCCCATGCCACTCATCTAGTGCTCTGTCACCCTTTAATTTTAGGATAAATTGACTTGAGCTTATGCCGTGCATCACCAATAGTAAATTGCCATTCAACTCCTCGTTGCTTTGCATTTGTTTTGGTTGCCCATGCTTCGGTTTGTGTACGGTAAGCGTCTAATCTAGCCATCTTTTTTGTTTTCCTTCGTCATGGCACTCTGGTTTTTCTTAACCAAAGGAGTGTTATGCCAAGACCGTTCCCAGAAGAAAAAAGACGCATCTGGCAAGAAAAAGTGCAAACGCAACGCATTAGCGGATTAAGCATGGCGCGTTGGTGTCGTGAGCAGCAGGTAAATTACAATTCTTTCCTGTATTGGGATAAGCGCTTCCCTGAAAAATCTCAGATAACACGCGACTCTTTTCAAGAGCTCTATGAAGAAACTAAGACGGACCCAGGCGTTGCTATCGAATGTCAGGGAATGAAAGTTGTTCTATTAAAATCATTCGACCCAGTCGTTTTGGCTCAATGTCTACAAGTTCTCAAGGCACTGCCATGCTAAGTCTGCCTGCAAACGCCCGCCTGTTTTTGTGTCGCGCGCCTGTCAGTATGCGCAAGAGCTTTGAAGGTCTGAGCATTCTCGTCGAACAATTGTTCCCCGGAGAGCTCTTTTTATTTTTCTAAGCCGACGCAAGGATCATATGAAGGTTCTCTACTGGGATGGTGATGGGTTTGTCATTTTTTATAAGCGCTTGGAAAAAGGTTCTTTTATTCCTCGGGAAGGAATGACATCAACGCTGCCAAGACGTGAATTTTTGATGCTTTTGGAAGGAGTCGTTCCTAAACGATTACAATCTCGGTTTTCTCTATGAAAATAATTCGACTTTTCGTGTATTTTTCTCTTCTTTTTTTAAGGGGGTTTTGCTATCATTTTCTCTATGAAAACAACACAAATTCTAGATCCTGCACAACTTCAAAACCAGATCGAAATTCTGCGAGTTGAAAATCTCGATTTGTGCAATACAGTGGCTTATCTCACACAACAACTCGACTGGTTCAAGCGCCAAATCTTCGGTAAAAAATCAGAGCGCATTATCTCAGATCTCAATGGAGAACAGCTACTGCTTGAAGGTCTCGATGCAAAAGATCTGCAGAGCAAAGAAGAAACTCAAACAGTCCCTGCTCATCAACGTCGTAAACCTAAGCGCAATGGCCAAGATGCGATCACTTTGGATCCCAACCTTCCCGTTAAAACCATTGTTCTCGATGTTCCCGAAGAGCAAAAAGTCTGTCAGGAAACAGGAACTCCTCTCGTCAAGATCGGTGAAGAGGTTACTCACAAATTAGCTCACGAGCCGGGGAGCTATTATATCAAAGAAACCATCCGTCCCAAATATGCCCACCCTCAAAAACCTGAAGACGGCGTTCTGACAGCCTTGTTACCCGACAGCATACTCTCTAAATGCCAAGCTGATGACAGTCTTCTCGCAGAAATTGTTACCCAAAAATTCGTTGATCATCTCCCTCTGTATCGCATCACCGAAATACTGGGTCGTCAAGGGGTTGGCATCAGCCGTAAGCTTCTCTCCCAATGGGTGATTCGCTGCGGTATGGCTCTCAAACCCCTCTATGAAGTCATGGTTTGCCAGATTCTTGAGAGCGAAAATGTTTTCATCGATGAAAGCCCAGTCAAATTACAAGCAAAAGACCAGTGCGATACAGCCTATATGTGGGTGATTGTCGGAGGAATCTCTTCAAATCCTGCCTACAGGGTCTATGATTTTCGAACGAACCGCCGTCATGAGAACGTCCTCGATATTCTTCAGGGATATCGCGGGTTTTTGCACTCAGATAAATATGGCGCCTACCAACGGTTGGCCGAGAAGAAGGTGATCACATGGTGTCCTTGTTGGAGCCATATTCGAAGAAAATTCTTCGATGCTGAATCGGGAGATTTACCATTTCGCGATTGGGTTCTTCGAAAAATCCGATATCTCTTCATGTTGGAGAAAGTCGCCTGGGCCCGGACACCTGAAGAGCGCCTGCAGATCCGCCAAGAAAAAGAAATTCCAATTATCGATGAGTTGATCGAGAAGATCAAAACACGACTTATGGACGGGAAGCTCTTGCCCAAATCAAAATTTCGCGAGGCGCTTGGGTATTTTTGCGGCCTGATTCCCTATTTAAAAAATTACACCAAGCACGCTTTTGCTCGTCTTGATAATAATGTAGCCGAAAGGGCCGTTCGTCCTCTCGCTATTGGCCGAAAAAACTGGCTCTTTTTCGGGAGTGAAGATGGCGGCGAAGCCGCTGCAATTTTACTCTCATTAGTACAAACTTGCCGAGGGTTGCAGATAAATCCAAGAGAATATCTAGAAGATGTGTTCCGGAGACAGATAGGGCACGCCGCTCAGAAGCTCGAGGAACTCTTGCCTGATCGATGGTTTGCCGCTCGTCAACAGTCGAAAAAGCAATAGCTGATCTTCAATGATCAGCTATTGGCTCTATTCATCTTTTCAATCCTGGCTTTTCACAACTACTAACATTGGGTTTTTCGCAGTGCTGATAAGCAATTTTTCAAGATGGCAAGATCGAAGCATTCATCGAGATGAATGCGAACGCCCCGATATTCGATGGAGACTCCGGGTGTCGTAGGTGCATTAGGTTTCTTGCAAGACGATCGGCGTATCGAAGTTTTTGAGGAAAGGCAATCTTTCCAATAAACAAATGTACTATGAGCAATTTGATGTTTTCGACACCAGCTTGTAGCATTAAGACCGCTGTTTCTTTGTTGGCGAATGTTTTCTGTCCATTCGGCTAGTTTTTCTGATGAAATAGGTTCGAACATAGAGACTCCTTGGTTTAAAAAGACAAAGAGTGCCATGACTCAGAAATAGGAAAAAGATGGGTAGATTAGACGGTTACGTGTACGTAACGTTTCAATATCCCCAAGACGCCTATTTTTTAAACATTGACGCGTCATTGAGCTAAGTTCATTCTCCGATATATTTAGCCAACTCCCATGTTTTGGCGTATAACGAAATTCAAGTCGCTTAACGATTTCACGCGCTTTTTCAACGGGAAATGCTTCATAAAATGCACCTCGTGTATGAGTGTTCAAATTATCACAAACAAGAATGACTTTTTTTGCATCGACGTACTTTGTTCGCAGTAGTTCGTCCATCTCAAACGCCCAATCAATTTTTGTGCGCTGAGGACGAATAGCGACTTTTCTCCATCCGGACAATGGTTCAACAAACATAAAAATACAAGCCGTTCCCGCCCGCTCATATTCATAGTCTGTGCGTTGAGAATGATTTTTGGTTGCTGCAATCGAAGGCCGTGTTTCCTTCAATAACTGAACGGGTTGTTCATCCATACACACCACTGGTATAGATTCGTTATAAGGCATGGCATAAGTATCCAACACATCCTCCATGGCCGCAACGAATTCACTGTCAGATTCAGGTGGAATTACCCAATACTGAATTTTGCGTTTGGTCATCCCGTTTTTTTTAATGTACGTCGCACTGTTTCATAACTAATTGCATCAACAATTTCAAGCTCTACCAATTGCTCGGCCAAAAGTCGCAATGACCAACTTCCAAATCCATCCGGTGCTGAACCTAAGCGCATCGCAATCAGTTTGGCCTCTTGCTCTCCACTGAGCAGCTTCTTGCGTGGTGGGTCCTTTCGTTTCTTTCCATTAACCTAAAAACGGCAGTTGAACCGCTCCGCATGACCTGAAAATTGTAAATTTCTCTCTCAGAAATAAATTCTATCTTGAACTTTCACGCCCACCCAATAGGTGAGTGGATAAATTTGAGCAATAACATTGATTTTTAGAGGAGAATCGCGAAAGTTTTGATTGTGCGGAGCGGTTCAACTGCCGTTTTTAGGATTAAGGGCGGTCTCAAAACCCTCTGTTACTAAACATTCACGAGTGTTCTCAACCGTTTGTCTACGGCAACAAAATGCATCGGCAATTTTTTGATCAGTCCAATTTGGACCATCTATATCGGCCTTCAATAAAACTTGTGCTCGACGAACTCTTTGCGATGTTCCTTTGAATTTTTTGACCACCTCTTCGAGTATGTTTCGTTCTTCTACCGAAAGGCGTACGATGTATTTTTTCTTCATAATGACAACCTCTTATACCTGTAAAATTGCATAAGACGTTATCAAAATTTTCAATACTTATAATCCTAAATTTTAATTATGACAGAGCACTACCGTGTTTTTAAGATACCCACAGCAATTGGTGGCTTTTCCACATAAATAGTCTTCGAGATAATCTAGCGATTTTTTTTCTGCTTTGCCCCAAGTAATCTCTCCTATTGTCATAAGAACTCCTTGCAAAGTGAAATTGATTTTTTTTGAAAAAGCATTTATCAATTTGAGAATATTTGCAATTCAAAATTTGGGAAAAAAGGCGACATTACAACTTTGCGCCTACACTTCTTAATTTTTTCTTTACATCAAGACATCGGCGCTTTAGTATTTTTTGCAGATTTTTATCAGAATAATTTTTTTTGGAGGTTTTTTTTATGCTTTCACATATATCACCATCTCCCGCCTCTCAGCATCTCTTTGCGACGGGAAGCCTTTCCGAAGTGGGACACACTTTCATGAAAGTTGTCCAAAAAGCTGTAGAGATTTTTTCAATCATCGCAAAGGATATTTGGAGCGTTTCGTGCAGAGCCGTTTCTTTGTTCTTCCATTGGATTGCCGTTGGGTTTTCCTATGTTAGACAATGGTCTATGATCGGCTGGAAACACTCTTCTGCTTTTGCTGTAAAAGCTTTCTGGTCTTCCGTTCATGCCAGCCATATCGGCCTTACCTATCTGAAAGACTTTGTTCGCATCTACCGCACCGAGATCACTTTTACGGGCATCGGAGTTGTTGCCACAATCATCCTGACAAATCTTTTCGGACTTTTGCCCGATGATGCGGCTCGCTTCAAAACCAAAAAAGCTACTTAAGAGAAGTGGCGACTTTCAATAATTTTATATTCATAACTAGGCAACAAGGCCTTGAACGACCTTGTTGCTTTTTCAGAAAAACCCGTCTTTTCCAAACATTTGCTTTGACTATAATACCCTCCTAGCGATAAAAGTGAAATTTAGCGTATTATTTACTTTGACCTCAAAGGAGAATGAGTCATGATAAAACAAAAACAATCCAAATTCATGCAGCCAATGAAAGTCAGCGAAGAGTTGGCAGCAATTGTTGGCAAAGGCCCTATGCCACGAACAGAAGTTACAAAAAAATTATGGGCCTATATCAAATCCCACAACCTCCAAGACAAAAAAAATAAGAGAAACATCAATCCGGATGAAAAGCTCGCAAAAGTTTTTGGCGGAAAAAGTTCGATTAACATGTTTGAAATGACAAAGAAAGTCAATAAACACCTTTCCTAAGTTATCAAAAAAGTTTTTTAAAAAAACCCAAAACAAATCCTTGTTTTTGGGTTTTTTTATTTGTTAAAATGTCCCATCTTTTAATCATTCTTAAAAAAAAATTATGACGACCCAAATCCCATTCGTTTCGCTCATTCTTCTCGGCGGCGGGAAGGGAAGCCGCATGGGATCACTCTCCCCAAAGCAGTTTCTCCCTCTTAAGGGAAAACCCTTGTTTCTGCACAGTTTTGAGTCGTTTCAAAAACTATCTTTCCTCTCGGAAATCATCATCGTCTGCCCAAAGGAGCACCGCTCTCTCTTTTCCCCTGGAAAACAAGAGCTGCTATTCGCAGAGCCCGGCGAAAGAAGACAGGACTCTCTTTTTCGCGGCGCGCACAAGCTCTCTCCTCTTTCCCAAATAACTTTCATCCATGATGCGGCACGCCCCTTTGTCGAAGAAAAAGCCCTTTTAGACCTGTTGGCCGAGGCAGAGGAAAACGGAGCCGCAACACTCGCCCTGCCCGTCACCTATACAATCAAAGAGTGCACCCTTGAGAGAGACGTTGTAAAAACTCTGAAAAGGGAAAACCTTTGGGAAATCCAAACCCCGCAGGCCATCAAAACCGCTCTTTTAAAAGAGGCGATTGTTTCTGCTCAAAAAAACCAGTGGGACGTCACGGATGACGTGTCGCTCGTAGAATGCATGGGAAAGAGAGTAAAGGTCGTGCAGGGGTTTAGCGACAATATCAAAGTTACCTATCCAATTGACCTTCTTCTGGCAGAAAAAATTTATGAAAAAAGAGAGAAAAAGATATAAACTCACCATCAGCTATGATGGCACCCATTATTCCGGATGGCAAAAACAAACGGAGCGGGTGGTTTCCATTCAATCGTTGATTCAAAAAGCGCTGGAAACTGTTTTAAGAGAAAAGATTTCCTTGCTTGGATCCGGAAGGACCGACGCGGGGGTTCATGCGCTGGCGCAAATTGCCCATTTCTCCACTGACGCCACTTTCCAAGAGGTGAAGTTGCGCCACAGTTTGAATTCGCTGCTGCCGAAAGATATCCGCATACACAAAATCGAGAGCGTAGATGACCATTTTCATGCACGCTACTCTGCAATTGGAAAAACCTATCATTACCATTTGCAAACAAGTGCTGTGCAAAACCCCTTTCGCAGGCTCTACGCCCTTCACGTTCCCTATCCGCTCGACATCCCTCTTCTCAAAGAAGCCGCCAACCATTTCGTCGGAACCCATGATTTTTCCTCTTTTGCAAACGACGCCAAAAAAGGCGCGGCGGCAAAAAATGCCATTCGCACCATCAAAAAACTCGCTATCATCGAAGAAGAAAACAGCTTGCGGCTCGAATTTGAAGGAAGTGGGTTTCTCTATAAGATGGTAAGAAATATCGTCGGCACGCTTCTGGAGATTGCAACCCACAAAATGCAGCTTAAAGATCTTCCCGCTCTCTTTGCTGCCAAAGATCGAACACGCGCTCCCATGGCCGCTCCGGCCCACGGACTCTTCTTAGTAAAAGTCGATTATCCCAAGTGATCGTCGGGAATATCTTCTAAAGAGGCATAGAGGATCACCTCTTTAGAAAAAGATCCGAGAATTTCCGGCGGCAAGGAAGAGATCATGACAATGGTAGCGGGCGTCTGCTGAAGCGCGGCAATTCCTCTCGGTGCATCTTCAAAACCAATGATGCGGCCCCCCTTTTTTCCGTAAAGAGAAATGGCGCGCAGATACCCTTCAGGGCTTGGCTTGGATTCCAGAAAATCTTCTCTCGTAATCCAATGGGGAATCGTCTTGAGAGGGGGAAGGGTATGCTTGATGAGATCGGTCTGGATTTTCGTGGAGTTGGTCACAACACAGCGGGCAATGTTTGCCTTTTGCAGCTCTCTCAAAAGTCTTTCCACTCCGGGCATCAGCTCGATTTTCGATAAAGACAAAAGCTCTTCATAACGCCTTTTCTTTTCTGCATAAAGAACAGACCAGAGAAGCTCTTTTTCTTGCAGGCCCGGAAAAGTGTCCCAAAGGGCATCGCGAAGTGCTTCGGTATTGGGAGAGTGGGCGTAAGAGCAATAGGTCGAAAAGGACCAGTTCAAATCATATCCCCAGCGGCTGCACATATCTTTATATGCCTGAAATTGAATATTTTCCGTATTGACCAAAAGTCCATCAAAATCAAACAAGAACAACTGGTATTCATGAATCCATTGCATCGCTTTTCCTATCTGGAAAGAGTATAGGGCATTTGGTGAAATTGAAGAAGAGTTGACATGTTTTTCCTCGGAGGATAAACAAAAAAAGAAAGGGTCTTTGTGCAGCTCGATCGAAAAATTCACATCAATTATCCATTTTTTGCCACTTTTTTTGTTTTCCTTCTTTT
The DNA here is from genome assembly GCA_963716985.1 of uncultured bacterium. Classification (GTDB taxonomy): domain Bacteria; phylum Chlamydiota; class Chlamydiia; order Chlamydiales; family SM23-39; genus JAJZPH01. The sequence goes on from OY970323.1 coordinate 1,729,721, forward strand.
TTCCAGTTTTTTAAACATCTCGCTCGTTGTCCATCCCTTTTCCGCATTAAAAGCCTTTTTTTTTATCAATTCTTTGGCTGAAGATGCCATCGAGATCGCCCTGCTGATCTTTCTCACCCACTTTCTTGAAAAACATCTCTTCCGCAAAGGATTCCTTTGCTATCTGGCGCTCCTCTTTTTCCTCTGGATCATTCACCTGGTGGATTTTTTGCTCGTCCGGATGATGGATCTGAGTTTTCCCGAAGCGCTCAATTTCATACTCGATGAAACGCTTACCTCATTTTTAGAGCTTCTCAAAGCCGCCAACATTTCTCTCTCATTTTGGCTTCTCATAGGACTTGGCTCTCTCTTCCTTCCGTTTCTCGGCATACTTGTCTACCAGGGAACCGATTGGCTGGCGAAGAAAAAACCTCTTCTCGTGTCTCAGAGCTCTTTTTTTCTCGTCATTTTTCTTCTGCCCCTCTCTCTTTTCTTTTGGAATTTTTCCCACTCCTGGGCCATCCATCCAAGTCTCTTTCAACCCCTGCAAAAAGCCATGCCCTGGAAAACCCCCCTCTTTCATTTTTCCTCCCCAACGTTTTCTTTCAAGGGAAGTTTGAAAAATCGTTTGAAAAACGATCTCCCAAGTCTTGCCACATCCTGCCCCTCCCTTCAGGAAAAGGCCAATATCTATCTCTTTATCATAGAAAGTTTGAGAGAAGATTTTATTACCGAGCAGAACACTCCCCATATCTTCCAATTTAAAAAACAAGAGCTCTCCTTTGATCTGGCACTTTCAAGCTCTAACGCAACGCACAACTCCTGGTTTTCCATCTTGCATGGCAAATATCCCTTCTTCTGGGCAGAGTTCAAAAAAAACCCCGCAGAAAGGGGATCTTCTTTCCTGCGCATTCTGAAAAACGTTGGCTACAAAACCCATCTTTATGCAGCTGCCGAACTTGATTATTACGGAATGAAAGAGCTGCTTTTTGGCACGGACCTCTCCCTGCTCCACGCAGCAAATTTTTTCCCCCATCACCCCACCTCTTTCATCTATCAATGCGATCAAAGGGCGATCGATGGGCTGTGTAGGGATTTGGCGCAAAAAGAGAGGGCGGAAAAGAGCTGTTTTATCACTTTTCTCGACTCCACCCATTTTCCCTATAGCTGGCCTCATGAAAAGACCCATTTTTTTCCAATAGAGAGCGAGATGTCTTGTTTTTCCGCTTGTCCGTCTGCTTATCGATTAGAAATCATTAAAAATCGCTATCGAAATGCCCTGCATGGGGTCGATGAGCTCTTTGGAACATTCATCGAAACGCTCAAAGAAAAAAACCTCTACGAGGAGGCGATTATCGTAATTACGGCAGATCATGGAGAAGAGTTCTTTGAACAGGGCCATCTTTTTCATGCCTCGCATCTTTCTAATGAACAAACCCATATCCCGCTCTACATGAAACTTGGAAAAGTGGAAAAGAAAGAGATTCCCCCCTCCAATCAAACGATCATTTCCCATGTCGACATTCTTCCCACGCTCTACCACTATCTTTTTAAAGATCTTCCTCCAAAAAACTTATATGACGGCCAGTCCATCTTCGATCCTAACAAACACCACTTCGCGCTCTCTTCCAGATTCAACGCAAGTAGAGCTCCTTATGAATTTTTTCTTCACGACGGAGAGAAAAAGCTGCTCCTTCGATTCAAAGATCAAAAAGCAATCTTTGAGACGCCCAAGATCGAATTTCTTCTCCTCAAGGACCGCAAAGACGAAATCCAGCTTTCCACTCCGGAAGAGGTTAAGAGAGAGGTCAACGAAAGATTTCAAGAGGCCTTTCAAAAAATCTTCTCTCCTTAAATAGAGGCCTTATTAGCAGCGAACAGGAATAATTTCATAGAAAAAAACCCCTCCGTTTGGCATAATTTTTTCCACTTTTTAAAAAAAAATAACAGGAGTTTTATGTCGCAATTAGCCATCCCTGAACATAGATTTTTTCAAGGGGAAAATCCAAGAGAACCAACTTTTTTTTCCCGTTCAACTGGTTCTAGTCAAGTTCGAGTTCTCAAGGTCACACCTATTTCTCCCACTCCAGACTTTCCCATACCCATGGATCCCCTTATGATTAAACCTATCGGAATCCTTATGTTCAGACTTTTGGATGCCGTTTTTAAAGGAAAAGCGCAACCATTCATCGAAAACAATGGACAACTCGTGTTCGTCAACACACCGCCTATGCCCAAATTGGTTCGTGATCTAGGGGGAGAAACAACTACTGTTGAGATCAATAATCCTAAAGTGCGTTCTATTGTCGATGAACTCTTTCGATTATATCCACCTCAGGTCAAACAAATTTGCATCGCATCGTCGTTAGAATAACCCGCAAAAAACTGGGGACGATTTTTTATCGTATCGTCCCTGGATTCTTTTCAGAGAAAGCGGATTTTGCATCTTCCAGTGAAGCAATGTTCTTCAAAATATCCTTGCGGCCCGTCTTTGCAGAAAAAAGAGATTATTTCATAGAAAAAAACTTCTCCTTTTGGCATAATCTTTTCAATTTTTAAAAAAAAATAACAGGAGTTTTATGTCGCAATTAGCCGTCCGTAAATATAGATTTTTTCAAGAAGAAAACCCAAAAGATGCAAGTTTTTTTTCCCTTTCAACAGGTTCTGCTCAAGTGCGAGTCCTCAAGGTCACACCTCTACCCTCCCCTAAATACACGAATCCATCCGATCTTAGGCGCATCGGAATCCTTGCGAGCAGAATTTTGAGTTTCTCGCTTCAAGGAAAAGTGAAACTTTTCATCGAAAAAAATGAACGACTTGTGCTCATCAGATCAACGGATGGGCAGCCTTTTAACAATTGTATTCATATTCAAGGAAAAGTAAGAATTTATGCTGCGATCGAAGATCCAATCCTTGCGAATAGAGTAAATTCCATTATCGACGAACTCTTTCGATTATATCCAGATCAAGTCACACAAATTTGCATCGCATCGTCGTTAGAATAACCCGCAAAAAACTGGGGACGATCTTTTTACCTTATCGTCCCTGGATTCTTTTCAGAGAAAGCAGATTGTGAACCTTCCAATGAAGCAATGTTCTCCAAAATATCCATAAGGCCCGCCTTTCTTCCGATGATCTTTTTTTGCGAATCAAAAATGAGAAGCGTCGGCATCTCTCGAACGCCATATTTTTCGGCAAGGGCCAACTGATCATCAACATCGATTTTCAACAACTTGACCCTTCCTTGAAACTCTTTGATTTTTTGATCCAAAAGAGGGGCAAGTCTTTTGCAAGGAGGGCACCACTTGGCATAAAAATCGACCAGGACAATGCCTGAAAATTCCTTGAGCTCGTTTTGGAACTGCAATGCATCTGTAATTTCTACGACGAAGGAGGATCTCTTTTTTTCTTCTTGCATTGCTTTCATCTGTTGTTTTGGAGGAGAAAAAGCGGCAATGTACTGCTCCGCTTGTATAGCGGCAATCGCTCCCCCTGCGGCAGAAGTGATGGCCTGCTTGTACAACGGATCGGCGATGTCTCCTACTGCAAAAATGCCGCTTTGCGAAGTTTCTTGCCCTTTTTTGAGAAGGATATATCCTTCCGCATCGAGCTCTAACTGCCCTTTAAAAAGCTCCGTGTTGGGATGAGACCCAATACCTAAGAACACACCATCCACCGGAAGAGTCGTTTTTTTCTGAGAGGCCGTTTGAATCAAAAGGCGAGACACCCTCTGGTTTCCACCCTCGATGGCTAAGACCGTCGTATCAAAAAGGACATGAACGTTTTTTTTCTTCAAAACCGCCTCTTTTCTTTTCTCGTCTTTTACCTGAAAGCCGTTTTTTCGAACGATGAGGGTGACCTTTTCACATAGAGAAGAGAGATATTCCGCTTCTAAAATAGCCGCATCGCCCCCTCCAACGACGGCCACTTTTTTCCCCCGATAAAAAGCTCCATCGCAAAGTGCGCAGTGGGAAACACCCCTTCCCCAATACTCCTTCTCTCCGGGAACGGAAAGACGGTTGGGGGAAGCTCCCATTGCAATGACGCAGGAGGAGGCGTAAATCTCCCGCGTCTTTTGGTCCAATAATCCTCTCGCCACAATTTTGAAAGGCTTTTGGGTAAAATCGACTTGCACGACCTCTTCAGGAAACATGCGCGCGCCAAAACCCTCAGCCTGTTTTTTTATTTTTTCGATCAAAGATGCGCCGGAAATGTTCGTCTCTCCCGGCCAGTTTTCCACACAGTGTGCTTGCAGAAGAGCGCCTCCGGCGTCTTTCCCCTCGATCACATAGGGAGTGATGCCTCCTCTGCTTAAATAAAGCGCCGATGAAAGGCCTCCGACCCCTCCTCCTAAAACCACAACAGGCAACACTTCTTTCTCGGCAAAAGAGAAGCTAGAGAAAGACAAAAAGAAAAGAAAGAAAATCCAGCGATGTGAGCGCATCTAATTCCCAGGGGCTTTGATAACGGATCCATTTTACTAAAAAAACATTTAAGATTTTAACAAATCTTGAGAAAAAAAAGAAAACTGCTACACTTCTACTTATGTTTCAAAAATTCTCTTTTAATTATCTATATTTTGGTTTTCTTTTCACTCTCTTCTCCCTGCTGCATTTTCTCTCTCTTCCCATGACAAAAGAAGGGCTTTTATTTCTGGGCGAATCTCTCTGTCAGACAACGCTTAGCATTTTCGCTTTGATCGCAGCCACGCTCTTGATCGAAAAGAAATGCTCTTTTTTTTACAAGCCCTGGATTGCCCTTCTTTTTTTCCTGCCGCTTCTCTATCTCATTGATTTCTTTCTTCTCTCCCTTATGGATGCTCCTCTGTCTCATGGAATCAACATCTTTCTCGGACAAGGAATCGGAAAACTTTTCGTCTCTCTTCGGGCCGCCAACATCAATACGCCTCTTCTTGTCTTTATTTCCATCACCCTTCTCTCTCTGCCGCTATTGGCTCTTTGGATCGACTATCGGACCAAAAAATACACGCAAAAAAGGCCCCTCTATCTCTCTTGTTCGCATCTATTGAAATTCTTCGTTTTTTTTTCTGCCTTGCTGATGGTGTTCGACTATTCGATTTGTAAAACACTCTCTCTTTCCCATCTGAGCCGCTTGGAGCGCCGGCTGCCTTGGGGAACGACCCTTTTTTCTCCGCCGCCTCTTTCTCTGATCTCCTTCGCCGATGCCCTCAACCGCCCTCTAGAGGAAAAGATCCCGTCCTTGCAATCGAAAGAGAATCTGCCAAACATCTACCTTTTTATTGTGGAATCGTTAAGAAACGATGCCATCACGGAAAAAACGGCCGCCCGTCTTTTTTCCTTTCAAAAGCAGAACATTTCTCTGCCCATGACCTTTGCTTCTGCCAATTTTTCCCCGATCTCATGGTTTTCGATTTTTCATGGACGCTTTCCGATCTATTGGAGAGAAAGGTTAGAAAAAAAAGGAAGCCTTCCTCTTTCTCTTCTCAAACAATTGGGTTATAAAATACACCTTTTTTCTTCTGCCGAACTCGAATATTTCCACATGGATGAATCGATTTTTGGGCCCGATCATCAACTGGCCGACGAATATTGCGCTCTTCCCCAAGAGATGGAGGTTTGCGCAAGAGATGCACAAGCGATCTCTCTTTTGCAAAACGCTCTTTGCCAAAAAGAAAATGGGAATGGCAACTGCTTCATTATTTTTCTAGACTCTACCCATTCGGAATATAGCTGGCCGAAAAACTTTCCGCCGCTTTTCGCCCCCTTCTCCTCCACCATCCCCTACCTTTTCTTAAGCCAAAGCCGCTCGTTTCTCCCCTGCGTCAAGAATCGCTATTACAATGCCATCCATTATATCGATCATCTTTTCGGATCTTTTTTAGACACGCTCAAGGAAAACCACTTAAGCGATTCTTCGATCATCGTTTTCACAGCAGATCACGGAGAAGAGTTTTTTGAAGAGGGCGCTCTTTTTCACGGCACGCATCTCAACAATCCCCAAACGCGCATTCCGATCTATTATCAATTTCCCAAGTGCGACTTAAAAGTCCAAACGGAAATGACCTCTCATATTGACATTTTTCCAACGCTGCTCCACTTCGTCTCGCAAGATCCCTCCCTCTCCTCTCTCTTCGACGGAGCTTCTCTCTTTGCTTCCGCTCGATGGCCCTATATCCTCACCGTGCATCAAAACGGAGGAAAGACTCCCTACATCATTTCCCTGCTCCACGAAAAGGGGCGTTTGATCGGAAAGCTGAAAAAAAATATTTTTGAGTCCAAGCAGTTTGAAATCATCTCCCTGAAAAACTTAAAAGATGAAGAGATAGAAAAAAACGACCCCTCGTTTCAAGAGCTGACGGGGGAGTTTTCCGATGTTTTCGCTCCCTTCTTCCGAAAAAGATGACTCATTTTGACTTCGGATTAAATTCCTTGAGAAGCCCATCCGCACTATCGGTAAAGGCCATCCATGTCTCCCTTGCTTCCGTGCCTTGCAAAGAATTGACATAACCCGCCAAATTTCTTGCCTCTTTCCAAAGAGTCACTTGAGGAGATTCTTGAAGAGGGAAAAAATAATCATAAATCTTCAGGTAGAGGGGAGATTCTCTATCAATGACAGGGCCGCAATCGTCGGGAATCTGTTCTAGTTCTCGCAGTAGGGAAAACCTTTCTTTTTCTCTTCGGGGAAGGTTGCGGAAATTTTTTTGCAGTCGTTGCATTTCTGCGATTTTCGGAAAAAAAATGCGAGGAAGATTTTTCCAGGTAGGTTTTGTGGAAGAGCGAAGAATACATTCGACCATCACCCGAAAGCATTCTTCTAGCGTAGCCGGTTCTGATCCGCTCACTTCTTGTAGATAACTTTGCTTCGTCACAATGGGTCTTTCCGTCTCTCGCGCAGGCGCAGGAGCTCTCCTTGAAAAAAAATTCTTGAACACCGTCAAAAATTTCTCACCAGCTGTAGGAGGGGAAGGCTGAGAGGGCAAAGGACGGACGTGATTTCTTAGGACGGCTTGGCAGAAAAGCGCTCTCTGTTCGGCTGTTTCGATTCTTTTGCCCTCCGCCCAGCTATCAAACAGTGGAACGATTTTGTTATACACAAGGCACATTCCGCCCATCCCTAAGAGGATTTGCGCCCAAGTCTTCGATCCGATAGCAACACCTCCGAAAAGTCCGCAAAGAGGAAGGGCTACGTAGACTATTTTGCTGATTTTTTCCCCTCTCTTGCCCTCCGCCCATCTCCACAACCGCTGAACGATCTTAACACCAAGGTACATCCCGCCCATTCCTAAGGGGATATGCGCCCAACTCTTCGATCCGATACCGGCACCTCCAAATAGTCCAAAAAGAGGAATGACCATCCAGGCATAATTTCTGATTTTGTCAATCGTCGATGGACGTCTATTTTGTTCATAGAGTTGCATGGGATCTGCCACAACCGTTAATCCTCTGTCGACGACACTCTGAGCCACACCCCCCTCCTTTTTTCAAATCAATTTTAGCTAGATAGATTACCAGCTCTCAAAAGAAAAATACAAGATTTTGCGAACAGAGCGAAGAATCGAAGTTTCTTCCCCTTATTCGATCTTTTTTATATCCGCAAACTACTAACGATTACTCACATATATAAATCAATCGATAGCTCGATTAATTTTGCGGTTTTTTTAATCGACTGATCGATTAAAATAAGGTTATGGCGACACGAGGTGAATTAAAAAAAGCTTTACAGGACTGGCAGCAGTGGCTGAACAAAAACAGCCATTTGATCGTCCCCAGAAGCTCCCTTCTTAGTCAACAAAAGGATCTCTGCCTAGCGCTTACTGGGGTGAGGCGTTCCGGAAAATCCTCCATGACAGTCCAGTTGGCGCTGGGACGATTGGAGGAGACCTTTTTTTTTAATTTTGAGGATCCGATTTTTTTCCCAGGGGCCAGCGTTGAAGTACTTGATCAACTTCTCTCACTCTATGAAGAAGAAACAGGAAAGATGCCCAAGCTAGTAATTTTGGATGAAATCCAAAATGTCCAGGGATGGGAGCGGTGGGCGCGAAAAGCAATCGACTTAGGGCATTACCAAATCGTTATAACCGGCTCTTCTTCTCATTTATTGAGTTCCGAGATTGCGACAGCTCTTTCCGGACGGGTTATCGAACAAACTATCTGGCCCCTTTCCCTTTCCGAATATTTAACATTTTTGGGTAAAACGCCATCTACGAAGGGAGCTTGGTTACGCGCATTAGAAAATTATCTGCGTTGGGGAGGCTTTCCAAAAGTCATCTTAACACCGGACGAAAATGATCGGATCATTTTATTAAAACAGTACCTTAGTGATATTGTGCTACGAGATGTTGTTGCAAGACACTCCATTAAAAACCAACAAGCCTTGCATCAAATAGTTAGTTTCTATTTAACAGGTGTGAGTTGTTTACATTCCTACAATTCCCTACGAAAAGCTTTTGAAATTTCGATTGAACTAGCCTCAACATTGACAGGTTATTTAACACAAGCTTTCCTTGTCTTTGAAATGAGCCGTTACCATCCCAATCTCAAAGTACAAGCCCGCGACCCTAAAAAAATTTACGTGATTGACACGGGCCTGCGCACAGTATCCCTGCAATCCAATCGAGAGGATTGGGGCCGTTTGGCGGAAAACGCTGTCTACTTAGAATTAAGGCGCAGGGGCAAACAAGCGTTCTATTATAAACAAGTGCAAGAAGTCGACTTTGTAATCACAGAATTGGGAAAACCTGTAGATGCGATACAAGTGTGCTACTCCGATCTTGAGGATCAAGAAACGCGTAACCGCGAGATCAATGCTCTGCTAGAATGTTTGCGGGCCTTAGAACTCCCCTCGGGAAAAATATTAACACTTTCTTTGGAAGATGTGCTCTTAAAGGAGGAGAAAGCGATTCATCTCATCCCGCTCTATCAATGGCTGTCTAAATGAGAGGACCTTTCAGCCAGACATGTTCTGATTTTGCGCCGGTTTCATCTGGTTTAGTGCGTAAAAACTGCGTAAATTGATGTCGACTTAGCAGATTTTATCTATGAAATTCAAGTTTGAATTCCCCAGTGTTCGATTCTCTCCACCTCCAAAAATACTAGGCCCGGGAAATACCCGGGTTTTTTATTAGGAAAAGCTGCAATGCCATTCTCACATTATGTTCCTCAATTTTACATAAGAAATTTTGGACTCAACGAAAAGCAAACCGCTAGATTTGATAAAAAAACAGGTCAAAAAAAAGTAGTGCCTATTGAAAGCTTCTGCGGAGAGACTGACTACTTCGCATTCGATAAAGAAAGCCTAGACAATCTTCCCAAGCATCTCCAATGGATTCATCAAGACTCGATCGAAAATTTATTGGGCTCTGATATTGAAGGCCCTGTAAGCTCTATATTGAAAACTCTTATAGCTGAAAGAACGTTGCAAGCTATCTCAGAAAGCAATATCCGAATGCTTCTAGAATGGGGTGCATGGATGTTTATAGCCAACCCGCAATCCATAGCGCTAAGTTCAATTGAAACAATAACGAATCACTACCTGGATATTGATCATACAAAACTCTCCAAAACAGAAAGACTGAAATTATTTATAGATCTTCATGAGCAGATAACTCCAATTTTCCAAAAACGAGGATGGATTCTCCAATTGATCGATCCAAATCATGGATATCTACTATCGAGTGATCGACCAGTCATGGTTGGAGGCAGGTCCCTGCAAGAGCTTCCACAACTTTCAAATCAAACGATTATTTTCCCCCTATCTCCCCAATTAGTCCTCATAGGCAATAGCAATCCTATTTGGGGCTACGCCAGCAAACCCCTTGAAAGCACAAAAGAAGCTTCCCTCATGACAAATATTCTCACTCTAGCACAATCTTTTCGATTTATATTCGGGGCTGACATGAGTGACATAGACAATTTAGTGTCTTAAACGACAAACCCAAGCTTTGAGAAATTTTAAATGCATTTATCCACCTCCATTTCTCATTGACCTATGATTTTTCAAAAAGAGCTGGTAAACATTCTTCTGAACGTTGCCTAATTTTCTCTTTTTGAGTTATACAAAAATGTTAACGACAACTATAATGTTTGTATTATCCCGCATGGAGACCCCATGCGAAAGCCACGGGCTCCGGCCCGTGGTTTCTTTTTTCACTTGGATCGAATATGCAACCAAAACGGGTCGTATCTTTCGTAGATGGTTTCAATCTCTATCACGCTATAGATAATCTTCGACGTCCAGAACTGAAATGGGTCAATTTGACAACTCTTTCTCAAGTATTTCTCAAACCTATTTCTGAAAAACTTGTCAGAGTATTTTACTTTTCTGCTTATGCCGATCATATGCCCGAACCAGTTCAAAAACGACAAAAGGCTTATGTGCAAGCTTTATCACTACAAGGTGTTCAACCAATTCTTGGAAATTTCAAAAGGAAAGATAGAAAATGCCCTGAATGCCATCATAAATGGATTGGACATGAAGAAAAAGAAACAGATGTCAATATCGCTTTGTATCTTCTCGATCTCGCTTATCAAGATGCTTTTGATCGCGCGCTGATCATTTCCAATGATTCTGATCTTTCCCCAGCTATTAGAATGGTCAGAAAACGTTTTCCTGAAAAATGCATTACCACGGTAGTTCCTCCTAATTGCTTACACAGTAACGAATTGATTAGAGCCTCTTCCGATAAGACAAAAATCCGCGTAGAACATCTTGAACGTTGTCTTTTGCCAGAAGTTGTAACTGATGCTTCTCGCTTGATTTCAATATCACGCCCGAAGGAGTATGCTCCAGCTGTTTTAGCTGTTTCTTCAAAACCATGATTATTTTCATCGCCATTTGATCCCATCGGAAAGTTCTGAATGCATCTCTCCACCTCCAATCCAAATTAAGGCTTCAGTTTCGCGACTGAAGCCTTTTGTTTTTAGTGACATACAACTAGAAATTCACACCTAAAAATTCAGCTGCGCAAAGCTCAATTACGCAGTATTTACGCACTAGACTGGATGAAATCAGAGCAAAACGACCACTTCTTTTCACTTTTTTCGCTGTGGAGAAAAGTACTTCATCAAGAACTCTGCATACCAATTTTCAAGCTCCTGTCGGATTTTTTCCATCACTTCAGGAATAAGAACAATTTCCTGTTCAGATATGAATCCAGTTATCAATTGAGTGTGTTCGATTTGACTTCAAAAACCGAATTTATGATGCATTGATGGTTCGATATAATCTTTGCCGCTCCATCTCGATATAATATTCAAAATATTTATCCCAATCCCCGTTCTGATTAACCGCACGTAAATTTAGAATCGCCTGTACTCCTTCATGCGTCCACTTCATGCCAGACCGATCGGTTCTGTTTTTTACGAGACTGCCACAAGCGCCCTCAACAACACCTGTGCCGATCGGATATCCCTTTTTTAAGTACTCGTCATATTTCATCATGTGCTTGTGATTGCTTAAATATGTGATCACTTTTTGCAGCATCGACTTCTGGCTCTCTTTCAGACCACGCTTGTTTTTCTTAAGAATTTGTCTCATGGCCCCTACGACATACCCAACTTTTCCCTCTAAAATCGCAAGCAGCTTGTCAGCAACCCATTGCTGTCTTCTTTGATCTTTCTCCCCATATAAGGCGGTTCCGCTTTCCCACAAATACTCAGTAGCATGAAAAATATCTAAAATATAAGCGTCAACGCGATGCTTCCATTTTCTTTTTGCCATCTCTTCTTTAAAGCGATTCTCAAGTGCCGAGGCTCCATCGATCAACACGATCATTTTTTTATCCTGCGCGGGATTTCTGTGTAATATCTGATCGGCAAGTCTTTCAAAGGCTTTTTCTTTGCCATCCATCGCAGCATGAACTTCTTTGTTAATAGGCTCTCTTGGTTCCAATTTTCCTGCTTCCCGTCTTTCTTTCTTGTGATCGGCATACTCCGCTTGTTCTCGATCTGTATGCCAATGCATAAGGCTTTTTTGCATCTCCTGGGGCGTACGAGATTCGGGGTGAAATGTAAAATGAGAAGTCACCACTGCATCTCTTCGTAGCCCTTTCCTTTTATCGCCCTTTTCTCTGCGTACTTTTTTCTGTTTTGGTTCTTTATTAGGAGATCTTTCTTCCGGAACCATGGGAATGCCTTTGCAATCCATTGTCACTGCTATAACCGAACCTTCTGTATCTTCAAATTTTTTGATTCCTTTATAGAAGCTATGAACATAAGCTGCTGCTCTCATAACCATAGACTGGATTGCTTCTGGCCATAGACAGATTCCGAAAATTTTGTCGATTGTGGATAAAGCTTCACGATACGGCTGAGAAGCGATCAGCTTAAGGGTCATGTCTTGTAAAGCGTAAGAAAACTTTCCTTCCGGCAGATTCAGCTGATGATCCAAAGGACACAGTCCTTCTCCAGATCCTTTTTTCCAATAATAAGCGCGTTTGATCTTAACAGGGCCAAAAATTGACAAATACTCTCTTTCTGATTCCGCTTTAAATGGAAGTTGTGCTCCTTGGGTGTTATACGCACAGTCATTTGGTGTGTCCTGGAGGGAATCTAAATGCTCCTGTAAGATCTTTTTACCCATTTCTAATATTGTTGCATAAATGGTGTTCTCGGTCTTATGCAAGGAATCCTCTCTGATTGTGCTCAAATGTTTTTTCAAAACGCACAACAAGTTACCAGAAGATCCAATTTTGGTCTCAATATGATGCAGTTCCAGGAAAAAATCTCCATAACATATGCAAGTTACGCAAATGTTATGCAAAATTTTAGCTTTAAAGTAAAATATTTTTTATAAGAAAGGAGAAATTTTCCCTATGATGGATAACGGAATGGGGATAGAAGTCAAATCGAACACACTCAAAAGAAGAGTACGCAAATAAGGAACAATCAACGGACCGAGCGCAATATTTTCATGCGTCTCAATAAAAATCGTTCGGTAGCCTTCACTTTTTGCCAAATGCTCAATTTCATTGAGTAGTACGGTTTTGCCCACTCCGCGGAGCCCCGTCAACAACATACTCTTTTCAGACCGCTTTTGCTTGATCCGACCTAAAAGAATTCGGGCTTGCTCAAGAGCAGGGCCCCTCCCGACCAGTTCAGGCGGTGGAGAGCCAGCTCCAGGTGAAAAAGGATTTTTGATTGGATCCATGATGTCCTAGTTATATCAACTTATGCAAACTTATACCAGAAACCAGAAATAAGTAGGTATAAGAATGTATAGGTTTCTGCCAATGAAAGACTAAGATCCATGCGAAATTTTGAATAAATTGAATACTTTCATGATTTCAATCTGGTCAAAAGTTCTGAATGCATCTCTCCACCTCCATTTCGGCCGGGCTTACAAATTCGGCCTTTTTTCTTTTTAATGACATTGTATTCAAAATATTTGAGAGACAACCCTTCCGATGGAAAGAAAAATTTCCTTTTCTATGATCCAAGAACAGGAAAAAAAAATCTTTATCAAAACTTTTTTCTAAAATCAACAAACCCGATTTTTTCAATGACAAGATCTTTGGCATCCAGGTAAGATAAATGCAAAAGCAAAGGATTACGAGTGATTCTAATGCTGACTCAGGAGATCTATGGCCATAGACGACACGGGATTCAGTAGAATTCGGTCGTTTTTTTGGCCCATCCATCGGCACGAGCTTTTCAAATTTGTGCCTATGCTGGCTCTTTTTTTTCTCATTTCTATCAACTATCACTTGCTTCGTATATTCAAAGATCCCCTCATCGTTACAGCTCCTAATTCAGGGGCCGAAGTCATCCCCTTTCTGAAAGTCTGGGCCATGCTTCCCACCGCTATCATCATGACCTTTATTTTTACTAAGATGACAGGCCTGTTGAATCGTGAAAAATTATTTTACTGGGTCCTTGGCTTCTTTCTGGTCTTTTTCCTGTTTTTTACCATTTTCTTATATCCTTATCGAGAAGCTCTTTTCTGCGACAAATTCGCAGACTTTCTGCAAGGCATCCTTCCCGCCGGTTTTAAAGGATTGATTGCCATGATCCGCTATTGGATGTTTTCCCTCTTCTATGTCATGGCAGAATCCTGGAGCAACATCATTCTTTCCGTGCTCCTTTGGGGCTTTGCCAATTCCGTCACTTCCCTCACCGAAGCTAAGCGTTTTTATGCTCTTTTCGGCATCGGAGTGAATGCATCCGGCATGATTGCGGGAGAATTCGGAGAATCCCTGGCAACTCATATGGAATCGGCCGCCAATTTCCCAAGTTTTCTCTCCTTTCTTGGAGCAAAGACCTCCTGGGATCAAACCTTTTTTTTCTTCATGGGAATCGTCATTGTCTGCGGTCTTTTGAGCCTCTTTTTGTTCCGGTGGATCCATCATAAAATTTTTACGGATCTTAGACCCCTCTCTCCCAATTTCTCTGCCCCAAAAAAACCAAAAATGTCCTTTCGAGAAACCTTGCGCTACGTTGCCAAGTCCAACTATTTGCTCTATGTCGCCATCATTGTTTTAGCCTATAACCTGGTCATTAATTTGACAGAAGTTGTCTGGAAGTCGCAAATGAAAGAACTCTATCCGGATCCGGGAAAATATACGGCAAATATGAGCAAAGTTACTTTCTACACAGGCCTTTTAGCAACTCTCGGCTCCTATTTTCTCACCGGAAACATCATTCGACGATTAGGGTGGCGATGGGCAGCCCTCGCAACTCCTGTCATCATGGGGCTTACGGGTATTGGATTTTTCCTCTTTCTTTTCCTGCGTCATTTTGATTTTGCCACCCAGCTGACCTACTCTCTTTTAGGGGCATCCCCTCTTCTGATTTGCGTCTTTTTCGGCTCGCTGCAAAACGTTTTGAGCAGATCTGCAAAATATACCGTTTTCGACAGCACAAAAGAGATGGCTTTTATCCCCTTGGCTCCGGATTCAAGGCTGAAGGGCAAATCCGCGATAGACGGCATTGGTTCGCGCTTGGGCAAATCGGGAAGTTCACTGATCCTGCAAATTCTTCTCATGTTCTTTTCCACGCCCATTGCCTGCTCTCCCTTGATCTTCATTTTAATGCTCGTCACCATCGGCGGATGGATCTTCTCGATCAGAATCCTGGATAGAAAGTTTCAAGATCTAACACAGCCCAAAAAAGAAGAAGAAGATTCGGCCCCAAAGGAGGACCTTTCTCTTTCAGAAGAGCGTTCTTAACTAGCGCAAAAACATTGAAATAATATGACACAGGCTGTTGGCTTTTTCAAAATATCTCCTCCCCTCTTTTCGATCAATTCCAAGGCCATCTCTTTTTTCACCGATGCAAAAATAAAAATCGTTGTTGCCAACATTCTGTTTCTGCTAGGGATTTTGGCCATCGGAATTGCTACAGGAGGCTTCGGCTTTCTTCCCCATATCCTTCCCCTATCAGAGGTCTCGGTAAAAATCCTATCCCTACTTGGCCTCTTGAGCCCAATCGTGGGAATTTACTTGTTTCAATCGCTAGATTCTAGCTTTTCCACTTGCGTAAATGAGCCGCCGATCGGAATTGA
The DNA here is from genome assembly GCA_963716985.1 of uncultured bacterium. Classification (GTDB taxonomy): domain Bacteria; phylum Chlamydiota; class Chlamydiia; order Chlamydiales; family SM23-39; genus JAJZPH01. The sequence goes on from OY970323.1 coordinate 1,745,180, forward strand.
AAATGTCTCGAACAACTGCTGGGCCAACTCTCTTCTTCAGTTTTGTCAAGCGGTGCCCGTGCTGAAAAATTTCTGCAAAAGCCAATGGTTTTGGCAAACTCTTCACCCAATCGGATCCTTCCTCGCCGAGTACGAGTCCGATCAAAACCGAAAGTCAGCCGTTTCTGCGGCAAACAGCCAAGCGGTCCGCGCATGTTTGAGCGCTCAATCAGTCTCCTATATCGCAGCAAATGGCACGCGGGAGCGCTCCATCAGCTCTGACATGCACGTGCAATGCGATGCTTCCGAAGCTTTGTCCATTATCCTAAATCAAATGTCCTGCCCGGTAAAAATGCAAACCATCCACCGGTGCAAAAATCACGAAAGAGAATGGGTTTCCTCCCCTCAAGAATATCAGGACATGCCTAAAATTGAGCTCCCTCTGGGCCGGTCGCGCTCCTTTGTTCGACTCTTCGAGTCTTTCTTAAAAAGCACTCCTCAAGAGCCGATTGAAGGGATGGAAGATCCCATCACAAAGAAAAGAGACGGCCACGTAGTTTCCGAGGAGCGGCTTTTTCAAAGCGCGCCGCCCGATCTTTTCGTGAGCTTGGGCCGTTTTGCCAATCAAAGAACAAGCTGGCTTGGAGCAAGCTGGCTTGGTCGGCTCTTTGGCGGGGCCGATGTGGAACTTCTGAAAGTCGATGATGCAATCGACATTCCCGACGTCATTCCTCTCAAAGATGAGTTCGTTCACACCCACAAGGGAGCGAACTATCAGGTTGACGCCTTTATCCAGCATAGAGGTAGCAGCCTCGGCCAAGGCCACTATGTAGCCTATGTCAAATCTCCCGAAGGCGTCTGGTTTGAATGTAATGATGCCCTTGTTCGCCGCATCTCCCTCTCGACTGCCGAAAGAGAGAGAGCTCGTGCCTACCTTCTGCATTTTCACAAAGTCTAAATAGAAGAGCTTTCCATCCATTTTTCAAAAAAATTTTATATACCATTAAAAAAAAATTATATATCTACTCGACTTTGCAACTTTTAGCGGCTTAGCTCAGGCCGCCTGAAGCACTCGCCTTACTATATCATCCATCCAATCCACCATTTCCGGAGTAATATTTTCCACGGAAGGTGTGATTTTAGTCTTCCCGGAAATTAAATTATCCCTCCATATTACCATGCGCACAGCCCTCAACATATCGGAAAATGTGACTTGTTCTTTTTGGTGCCAAGCAGTTGCCTCTACTTTCAGCAACTTTACCTGTCCCAATCGATTTGCCATTAGGCATACACAACTATATAGCCCCATCAGTATGGGAGTCGATCGGGCTATTGCTCGATCCGACCATTGCCGCTGGGTCTCTACGCCAAGATGTTCACGTGTTTCCTCGAATGTGACCTCAAGTCCCCAGCGATCGATAAATAATTCTATCATACGTTCTGCCGTCATGAGTGGATCTGTGCTCATAAGAGGTAGAGGATCAAGTTTTCCTGTAGGATCCACCACCAAAGTCCATCGGATGGGAATAGGAGTCACTCCATCGGCTCCCCACATACATGTGTTAGACAGCACGCGAGCTACCCGTTTCTCTCCGCCGTAACCGACTACTTCCATTTCTTTCCAGGGCAATCCCTTCAGAGATAGCATCTCTTTAAAATTTTGCAATTTGACGCCTTTCTGTGCAGTACGTCCCCTTTGGCCGGGACGCTTTTCGGCCGGGAAATCGAACAGGGCTGCATTCATTTTCAGTCGCGAAACAAGAGTCACCCCAGAACAGATACAGTTCAGAGCCAACTGTCCCGCAGCATATCCTCCATCGCCAACAAGAATTAGTGATCGCGCCTTACCTACCCATCGACGCACCTGTAAGACCATCTGACTCGCCCATTTTAATGAGGTTTTGTGCCGACGTTTCTTCGCTTCATCACATTTTTTAGAAGGCTCCAGTGCACTCAAAAAAGGCAATGCAAGTGCTCTCGACATAAACGGCAATTTCACAGAGAGCGCCATAACCTGCCACTTCAAACCCATGGCTTTGACCACTCGAGACTGTGACGATCGAACCGCATCTCGATAATAGCCCTTTGCTTTTATCTTCTTGCCACGCCTGCGCTCCAATGTCTCGTCAATGAGCAGAACCAAAGGATGCTGATCGGAGACAAAGATAAGCAACATAAAGAATAGGATTTTCGCTGCCTTGAGTGACGACCATTCCGCCCGGTTTAAAAGGTGATGGTACTTTGAAAAACCCGACTGATGCTCAAGACCCATTGCGCGCAGAGCCGCACACACGGTTCTCTTGCCAGTGCATAAAAGCGTGCCAAGTAATAAGGTCAGGGCTTTTTTCCAAGAAGGATTTGAAAAAAGTACTGAAAAAGGGATGAGTACTGCTAAAATGTTTGACGATAGAGAGTCCATGAGAGCCTGCCATTTTGTTTTACTGAACCAAATAGTATGCGCGAAGCGGCACTCTCTATCAACTTTTTATTTTACAGATTGAAGCAAATGACTTTGGGCTATCAGATCGAAAAATGTACAAAGTCGAGATCTACGCTTATTTATTATATTTTTTAATGTTAGCGTTTTATTGAAATGTCCTCTTTTTGCGTTTTATTGAAATGTCCGCATTTAGAGGAATAGCAACATTGTTACTTCTTTATAAGAATAATTTTAACATTTCTTTATTAAAAAATCCAGGTCTTTTCAAGGGGAGAGCGCGAGAGGGTTTCCCTCTCGCCTCCCTCTTTAAATGATTATCTAGAGCCCAACCGAAGGGCGGGAGCAAAGGTGCTCGGCAATTTCCCCTCCTCCCTTATTCAAACTGAGGGACTCTTTTAGCAAGCGAGCTTATGTTTATTTGAAAAGCCTCTGGGTCCTCGCTTCCAAGGATGTCGACGACTTGGGCGATAACGGCAGCGCTCTTTTCGTTCAGCCAACTTCACTATCAATTCTTTTGCACTAACCACTTCTGTTTGTGCTTGCATTTTGTGGTGTGGTACTGCTGTGAGTTGTTTACCTCGATATTCGATGAAAACAACTCCGTCTTTTGTCTCCAAAACGGTAACCTCGGCATTTCTCAGAACGTATTCGTGACAAGGTGCTATCACTTGATAAATCACATTGTCGTATTGTAGAGTTAGATTTTTGGACAATCTGCGATTGGCCTTGAGGCAAAATATCTTGTCTAGGTTGTATGAGGGTAATAAGGGTTTATGCGCGTTGCTCGGATCTTTCGGTGCTTTGGCGAATTTTTGATTAAACTTGAGTAGAAATGATGGTAAAAATGCATTTGCAGCCTCGATGTCGCAGATCTTGGCTATACGCATCGCTTTGATCAATCGATTCTGAAAGTCCCGATTGCGCCTTTCAACGCGCCCTTTTGCCTGTGGTGAATTGGCGCAGATCAGTGTTATGTCCAGCTCTTCCATGGCTCTGCCGAATTGAGTTCTTCCATCTCCAGTTAAAGCGCCTTCATGGTTCACTCGAAAAACACTATGTTTGTCCGGATAAAACGCCTCTGGTCTACCATGCTTTTCAATGTATTCTCGGGTTGCCTGGAAGTAGTCAAATGTATTTTCAGATTTCACAAATTTCAAATGCATTGTCTTACTCGTTGCATCATCGATGAATACCAGGAGAGTGCATCGCGGTCCCCGGCCTTCGAACCAGTCGTGCTCCGAGCCGTCGAGCTGAATGAGCTCGCCCATTTTTGATCGTCTCTGTCTCAATGGATGTACTTTCAATTCCCGGATTTCATTTGGATGCCACAGGCCATTTTCGATCATCACTCTACGCACTGCGCTAACCGAAAATTTCGCCGCTCCGCTTTCAATCAAATACTCATGGGCCAGGGTGGGACCAAAATCGCGATGGTCTTCCTGCTTGAAGAACTCTAAAATTTGAGCCTTTTTTTCTTGAGAAAGCCGGCGATTGCCTGGAACTCCCACTTTCCTGGAAACGATCCCTTTTGGGCCTTCAACCCTCAATCTCTTCAATAAACGCCTAAACTGCCTGGGACTTATTCCTAAACTCCGGGCGCCTTTTGATTGCTTTAACCGGCCTTCTTTGACAGCTGTAAAAACTTCTAATCTCGTTAATTCCCTGAAACTCATTGACATACGCTCCTCCATTTGATCGCCTCCTCATTGGTAATCAACAACTTGTGATTACCAGAAAGAGGACATTTCTAAAAAACGGAAAGCGGACATTTTAAAAAAACGCTAATATATTATATTTTTTAATTGAACATATTAAACTATTATGTTATGATAATATCATATTAATCAAAATTTTATATAAAAGAGGTTGGATAAAATGTCACAAATAACTGATTTGCGTGCAACAACATCAAGCGCCCCCGGAACAAGCCGCGAAGCGGCTTCACTTGCTACAGAGAAAAAAACATCACATGCTACAGCCTATATGTTTACAGCACTTAGCATTGTAGCCCTCGGGGCTCTCGTAACAGGAGGCCTTGGCATCATTCCCACGGCAGGCTTCTTGGCAAAAACAACTCTTTCAGTTGGCGGAGTCGCGAGTTTCATCGCAGGAATGTTTTCAGTTCGATCAAACGAGCCTTCTCGCCCCTCCATTCAGTTTCCCATCGGAATTCCGAATGCTCAAATGAACTGCTGGGCCAACTCTTTGCTTCAAATGTGCAGAGCCGTTCCCATGCTACAAGAGTTCTTGATCGGACAGAAAGAGAGAGAACTCTCTCCCATAGGATTGGTCCTCGCTCAATATGAAAATGATCAAGAAAGAGGACGAACGATTTCTCGGGCAGATAGTCAACAAGTTCGCCTCTGTCTCAGCCGGTTTTCGGACGGCATCAGCCGAGATGGGGCTGTGCAGTGCGATGCTTCGGAGGGCCTGTCCCTCATCCTCGAAAGAATGAACTCCCCAAAACTGCCCAAAATGCAAGCCATCTACCGATGCAAAAATAAAGCACACGAATGGGTGACTTCCTCCGGTGTTTTTGACCCTATGCCAAAACTCGAACTAATCCTGGACGGCTCGCGCTCTTTTTTGCAAATCTTTGAATCCTTCTTAAAGAAAAAGCCCAAAGAATCAGAGCATAATTACCAAGACCCCTCCACAGACACAAGAGATGGACATGTCGTTTCTGAAGAGCTGCTTTTTGAAAAAACTCCAGACGAGCTTTTTATTAGTTTGAAGCGTTTCGTCAATCAAAAAAAGGGATTTTTTACACGCCTCTTTTCAGACGCCTCCCACGAACTTATGAAAATCACAGACCCAATCGATGTTCCCGAAACCTTTCATCTAAAAGAGGAGTTCGTTCGGACACGCGAGGGTGCAGACTATCAAGTAGACGCTTTTATACAGCACAAAGGACCCACTTGTAATGGTGGTCACTATATTGCCTATATCAAAGCGCCGGACGGAACCTGGTTTGCATGCGATGATTCCGATACACGCGCCATGACAGCGGAAGAGGTAAAAGCCGCTCTATCCGACGCTTACATCTACCACTTCCATCGACTCTAAAAAGAAGAGCTTTCCCGACTGAGCTTCTCAAAGAACTCATACTTCTCTTTGAGATGGCTTTGCAGTTCGGTAAGCAGGCGTTTGGCCTCTTCCGGTTTTGTTTTTTGCAAATAGTTGTAGCGCACCTGTTCGGATAGAAAATCCTGCAAGGAAAGCGTGGGCTTTTTCGAGTCCATCTGGAAGGGATTTTTTCCTTCGCTCTTTCTTCTTGGATCGAATCGATAGTTGAACCAGTAGCCCGATTCTACCGCTTGCTTCATCTCATTTTGCGAGCGGCTCATTCCCCATTTATTTCCATGCGCAATGCAAGAAGCATAGGCAATGATGAGGGCAGGGCCCTTATAACTTTCTGCTTCTTGAAGGGCGCGAATGAGCTGCTGCTTATCTGCTCCCATCGAAACCGATGCTACGTAAATATATCCATAGCTCATCGCAATCAGGCCGAGGTCCTTTTTGGCCGTCTTCTTTCCGGAAGCTGCAAATTTGGCCACGGCTCCCATCGGAGTTGCTTTCGAGGACTGCCCTCCCGTATTGGAATAGACCTCCGTATCCAATACCAGAACTTTAACATCCTGATTCATCGCAAGCACATGATCAAGACCGCCATATCCGATATCATACGCCCAGCCATCTCCCCCGATCATCCAGATCGCAGGCTTGGTCAAAATATCTCTCCTCTCCCAGATTTTTTCTAAAAGAGCGCTTCTCTTCATTGGAGAGAGAAGAGCTTTGATCTTTTCTGCAACTTCCCGGCTTTTGTCTCCATCGTCTGTGAATTTCAGCCATTCTTCGAACAGCCGTTTTAAATCGGACGGAAGCGACGTTTTCATAGATTCTTGCACCAAATGGGCAAGTTCATTTCTTCGATAAGCAAACGCCATATACATGCCGAGTCCATATTCCGCATTATCCTCGAAGAGGGAGTTGGCCCAAGCAGGACCATATCCCTTCTCGTTGACAGCCCAAGGAACAGAAGGAGAAGAGCCGCCCCAGATCGAAGAACAGCCCGTTGCATTCGCCACTACCATGCGATCGCCGAAGAGCTGGGTCAACACCTTGACATAGGGAGTTTCTCCGCAACCCGCGCAGGCGCCGGAAAACTCAAACAGGGGTTTGAAGAATTGCGATCCCTTCACAGTATATTTACTGATATCGACCTGAGGATTGATCTTTTTACCAAGGAAATCCCATTGCTCCTCATATTGGGGCCGCAAACTTTCTTGGGGTTTTAAAACAAGCGCTTTTCCCTTAGGAGCGGGACAGGTTTCCACACAGTTGCCGCAGCCCGTACAATCGTAAGGGGTGATTTGCACGCTGTATTGATATTTTTCAAGCCCCTTCCCGAGTGGCTTTAAGCTTTTATAACTCTTTGGAGCCTTCTTGGCCTCTTCTTCCGGAAGAAGGAAGGGGCGAATGCAAGCATGCGGACAAACAAGAGAGCACTGGTTGCACTGGATGCAGTTTCCCTCAATCCACTCGGGAAAATTCAGAGCGATGTTTCTCTTTTCAAATTGCGTGGTCGCAGGAGGCAAAACCCCGCCGGGCGTAAAAGCACTTACGGGAAGAGTGTCCCCTTTTTGGGCGATCATCACTTCGGCAACATTTTTGATAAACTCAGGCTTTTCTTCTTCTTTCTTCTTTTTTTGATCGACGGCATTTTTCCAAGAAGCGGGATAGTCGATTTTTTTCAAATTTTCTATCGCCAAATCGACAGCTTGTTGATTGCGTTTGATGACGGCCTCCCCCTTTTTTAAATAGGTCTCTGCAATCGCCTCTTTTAATAAGCAAAGCGCCTGTTCGATCGGAAGGATGGAAGAGAGCTTGAAGAAGACGGCCTGCATCACCATATTGATTTTTTCTCCAAGTCCCGCAGCCTTGGCAATGGAGCTCGCATCGATAGTGAAAAACTGCACATGATTCAGTGCGATCGCTCGTTTTAAAGAAGCAGGTAAACGAGTCTCCATTTCTTGTAGCGTCCAGGGAGAATTCAGAACAAAGGTTCCTCCCTTTTTGATCCCTTCTAAAACATCATATTTCGAAACATAGGAAGGGTGATGGCAAGCAATATAATCAGCTACCTGAATCAGATAGGTAGACAAAATGGGGGCATCGCCAAATCGCAAGTGGGAAATGGTCACACCGCTGGATTTTTTCGAATCATAAGCAAAATAGCCTTGCACATATTTATCGGTATGGTCTCCGATCATTTTGATGGCGTCCTTATTGGCTCCAATCGTCCCATCTCCGCCGATTCCCCAAAACTTGCAGCGAACAACTCCGGGATTTTCCGTATCGATGATTTCCGTGACGGGAAGGGAGGTGTGGGTCACATCATCGTTGATCCCAAGGGTAAAATGGTTTTTAAGGACAGGAAGCTTCATATGATCCAATAGCGCTTTGACCATGCTTGGAGTAAACTCTTTGCCTCCAAGTCCATAGCGGCCGCCGATCACCTCTCTTTCGGGCAATATCCCTTTTAATGCAGCGCACACGTCTAAATACAGAGGCTCTGCGAAACTCGCAGACTCCTTCGTTCGATCTAAAACGGCCATTTTTTTCACACTTTGGGGAATTGCTTTTCTGAAATGTTCAACGGAGAAAGGTCGATATAAGCGAACTTTCAACACCCCGACCTTTTCGCCTCTTTTACTCATCCAATGGACGGTCTCTTCCGCCGCTTGCGCCCCGGATCCCATGAGAATGATGATCCGATCCGCTTCCGGGTGGCCGACGTATTCAAAAAGGTGGTATCTTCGATGGGTGAGCTTGTAGAGTTTGTCCATCTCTTCTTCGACAACTTTTGCAACCGGTAAATAAAAAGGGTTCGCTCTCTCCGTTGCTTGAAAATAGACATCGGGATTCTGCGCGCTGCCGCGCAGATGGGGATGTTCCGGATTGAGCGCTCTTTGCCGATGAAGCCCAATTCCCTTCCAATCGACAAGCGGGCGAATCTCATCGTAATCGATCAGGTCCACTTTTTGGATCTCGTGCGACGTACGAAACCCATCAAAAAAATGCAAGAAAGGAAGCGACAACCGAAGGGAAGAAAGGTGGGCCACTAAAGCCATGTCCTGCGCTTCCTGCACAGAGTGGGAAGAGAGCATGCAAAATCCTGTGCTGCGAGTGGCCATCACATCTTGATGGTCCCCGAAAATCGAAAGTCCCTGTCCGGCAATGGCCCTTCCCGTTACGTGGAAAACGGTCGGCATGAGCTCGCCCGCAATCTTATACATATTCGGAATCATGAGCAAAAGTCCCTGCGATGCCGTGAAGGTCGTGGCAAAAGCTCCCGAAGACAAGACCCCGTGCAAAGCTCCGGCAGCGCCGGCTTCGGATTGCATTTCAACAACCGAGACGACCTCTCCGAAAAGATTCTTTTTTCCATCAGAAGCCCATTCATCTACCAGTTCTCCCATTGCCGTTGAAGGAGTGATGGGGTAAAGAGCTACAACCTCAGAAAAAGCATACGCAATATGAGCAGCTGCACTATTGCCGTCCATCGACTTAACAGTTTTTTTCATGCATTCCTCAAAGTTTATCTTTTAAAAAAACTATATGAAAAAGGTTCCTTTTTTTCTATATAGCAACGCATCTCCTATCCAACAAACAAATTATTTTTTTCACAAAAAAAACAGAGGAAATAAAAAAATTTTTATCTGAAATTCACACTCCTGAAATTTCAGAGGAACGGGTATACTTAAGAAAAAAAAAGAGCATGCCGTGAAAGATTCTTTCTTTAAAAAGACTCGTTTCGCCATTTTTTGGACGGCTTTCTTCAGCGAATCTTTCCTCGCTTTTTACAACGGGCTTTTGCCCTTTATCCTCATCAAAGACCTCGCAGCTTCTGCCTTCTGCCTCTCTCTGCTTATGACCCTCAAACCCGCCGTTTCCGTCTTCTCCTTTTATTGGAGCTCTTCGACTCATCGAAACTCGCAAAGTCTTAAAAAAAGCCTTCTTTTTTCCGGTCTATTTTCCTATCTGCCCTTTCTCTTCTATCCGCTCTTAGATCGTGTTTGGTATCTCATCTTTGCCTCTACCCTGTTCATGCTCTTTTCCAAAGCCAGCTTTCCCGCCTGGATGGAGATTCTCAAGATTAATTTAGAAAAAGAATCGAGAGAAAAACTTTTTTCTTTAGGCGCCATCATCGGATATATAGAGGGAGCTCTTTTAGGAGTCTTTATCGGACCCCTTCTCGACTCCCATCCCTCCTATTGGAAACTCCTTCTTCTCTTAAGCGCTCTCTTAGGAATGAGTAGCGTTTGGATTCAGTGGAGAACACCCTTGCGAAGATTACCGGTAAATGAAAAAACAGTTCCTCCCTTTACCCTTTTGCGGCCTTGGAAAGAAGGTCTTGCCCTTCTTCGATCGCGAAAGGATTTTGCCCAGTACCAGCTCGGCTCGATGTGCAACGGTTTTGGAATCATGCTTGCGCTGCCGGCGCTCACCATCTTCTTTTCGGACCATTTACAGCTCACCCATTCCGAAATGACCATGGGCCGCTATATCTTTATGGCCATTGGCTATGTTCTTTTTTCCCCCCTTTGGGCAAGGGCATTTAGCCGCTTTTCGATCCATTTTTTGACGGCCATTGCCTGCATTGGCTTTGGACTCTATCCCCTATTCAGCATGCTCGGCCACTTTCACCATTCCTGGATCTTTTTTGCCCTATTTCTCTATGGAATTACGCAAGCCGGCTCCCATTTGATCTGGAATCTTTCCGGGACCATTTTTGCAAAGGAGAAAGAGAGCGCGCCATTTTCTGCAATGAACATCCTTACCATTGGAATTCGCGGACTTGTTGCCCCCTTAATGGGAGGACTTCTTTGCCAGTATTTTTCTCCGATTCCCGTCCTCATTTTATCCGCCCTGATCTGTTTTGTCGGCAGCTGGCAAATGTTCAAAAAGCCCATGGAAATTTCGGAAGCAGAAAAAATCTAGGCGAAAAATTCCTTCTTCATATAATGTGAGGCCAAATAAAAATTTAGGAGGTTTGGCATGAGAGGTGTTCCTCGTCAAAAGACAAAATTCTTAAAGGCTCCATCGAGAGACGATCTTCATGAAAAAGATCAAAAAGAGCTGATCGAAGTCGCGAAAGAAAAAGAAATGTCTGCTCCCAGCAGCCCAAAGCCCAAAGAAAAACCCAAATCCAAGTCATAACATCCTCGCAAAGCGAGGAGCTTGAATGTTTGTGAGCAGCCCAAGAGGCTGCCAGGTATCCAAACGCTTTCTTCTCCTCAGTCTATTGGCTTGACGGATTGGAGCGCCTCAAAGGTGCCGATTACTAAAACGATCCTTTTTCTTCACAATTTTCTCTATTGTCAAGTTGTTCTTGATTTCTGATGTAAACCCTGACCTGCTCCTCTTGAAAGCCAATCGTCGAAACTGCATATCCTCAAGCCCACAATCTTTCTCCATTCGGAAACGTCATTGAAAAAAAGAGCATTCCCTGTTCCACCTATGGCAAAAGCACAAACGCTCGTCTTGCCATTATCGGAGATGCCAGTAAAGAGATCGTAGAATATGCCCTTCAAAAAGAAAAACCCCTTGTTCTGGAAGATCTGAACTTCCAAAAGAAAAAACAAACCCTGAGAGAATCCAATAACAAATATAGCCGGCTCCTCTCCTCTTTTTCCTACAGCCAAATACTCAGCCACATAGAATCTAAAGCTTTTAGAGAGGGAATCGAAATCTACCATGTAAATCCCGCCTATACAACAATCATAGGAGAGGTAAAATTCACAAAAAGATAGGGGCTGTCGAAACATCACGCGGCAGCTTTCGTCATCGCAAGACGAAAAGATGGTTTTTCAGAAAAGCCTCCTCGATATCTAGAAATAGATACAGAAAACTCCAAGTCCGCTTTTTCCCAACCCGTGTGGAAGATGGAAAAACACGTTTGGTGTTTTTATAGGGCGCTAAGTAAGAAGAAAAAAGCGGCACATACAGTGCATTTACCGACGAAAAGATCCTCAAAACAATTGAGAGACAGCCGGAAAGCTTTGGTAGATTATGGGTGAAAAACCATACGCGAATCGTCAACAAAACTGCTTGGTTGGCGTATCAATGCAAATTTTTAAAATACCCGTATTTGCATAGATTTTTAGTAGCGGCTAATCTTTCCTATGACGATGTTGTCATAAATCAAAAAATGAGCCGATCCCAGAAATAGATGAGGCATTTTATCGCATGCTTACTTGAAGAAAATCCCCTTAACCACTAACGTTATTAGTAGTTAAGGAGAATATCTGCAAGTATGGATATGGAAGCATTTCTGGCTAATAATCAGATCTTTACGATCGAAGAAGCGAGAACAGCTCTTGAAGTGGAAAAAAGCAGCAGTACTCTAGACAACTTGCTCTCCTACCATCTTCGACAAGGGCATATCATCCGGATTCGGAAGGGCCTTTATTATACAATTCCCAGAGGCGCTGATGCGAAAACTCACCCGATTGATCCTTATCTCATCGCCAGTAAAATGACCTCCGATGCTACTTTGGCATACCATACATCTTTGGGTTTTCATGGGAAGCTTCATTCTTTACGAACTGATTTTGTCTACGTTACGCAAAAAAAATTAAAGCCTCCTTTTATTTTTCGTAATACTTCCTTTAAAGGCATTTCTATTCCTAAAGGAACTTTAGCTAATTCCGATTTCGGTATTGAAATAGTCGATTATCAGGGATGCAAGATTCGGGTTACAACTTTAGAACGTACTTTTGTGGATATTCTCGATAGGCCAACTCTGATCGACAACTGGGAGGAAATTTGGCGCTCCCTAGAATCTATTGAATATCTCAATCTTCAACAGGTATTGGCTTATGCAAGGCTTCTCAATAACGCGACCACTTATGCTCGAGTAGCATTCTTTCTTGATCAACATCGTGAAACGCTCAGCCTTTCAGAAAAAGATCTAGTAGCTTTTGACGTTTTTAAATCTAAAAGCCCCCATTATTTAGATCGTCATAACAAAGAGCCAAACCAGCTTATTACCAGATGGAACCTTATCGTTCCAAAATCATTATTCCATAGAACTTGGGAAGAATCTCATGAAAATTTCTAAAGAATTGCTCATTAGAGAATCAGGCTGCACGGGTTTTCGTGTGGAAATATTGGAAAAAGTTTGGCAGCTGATGAATATTCTTGAGGGAATTAATGCCCATCCTTTTTTGCAAGAGCGCCTAGTGTTAAAAGGTGGTACTGCTCTAAATCTTTTTGTCTTCGATCTTCCTCGGCTTTCAGTTGATATTGATTTAAATTATATAGGAATGCCGGATCGTGAAGGAATGATGAGCGAACGCCCCATAGTTGAGAAGGCCCTGGAAGCTGTTTTTCAACGAGAGAACCTTATGATACGTCGTATTCCTACCAAACATGCTGGCGGAAAATGGCAGCTGAGGTATCGAAGTGTCCTTGGTAATCAGAGTAATCTGGAAGTTGACCTGAATTTTATGTTCAGAATCCCACTTTGGGATGTTCAAAAATGCTCCTCTAAAGTCACTGGCCACCATCAAATACATGGAATTCGGATTCTTGATTTTCATGAGCTGGCAGCCGGAAAATTGACCGCTTTATTTGCTCGGAATGCATCACGCGATTTATTCGATGCTCATCACCTATTAACCAATACAAAGTTCAACTTGCAGCGGTTACGATTAGCCTTTATTCTCTATATCGGCATGAGTTCAATTAAAAATCCCCAAGAAATCTCCCCTGAATCCCTTTTGTTCGATGAAGCCAATTTTCGACAACAGCTTCTGCCTGTTCTGCGTAATATCAAGAACGAGCAAGACCATCGATCTTGGAAAGAAATCAAACTTCAAGAATGCAAACAGGCTCTTGCAACACTGTTTCCTTTTACTGAACAAGAAAGAGAGTTTCTAAAAATCCTCATTGAAAAAGGAGAAATTCGCGCATCTCTGCTTACAAATGAACCTGCTATGCAATCCAAAATAGAAAAATTACCTTCCCTTCATTGGAGAGCATCGCTTGTTCAACCAGCAGCACTGCAAGGGACGAAAAACTTATCTTGACAAGCTCAATAACCAAGTCCCTGATTTGGAAATCACTGATACGGCCTTCCAGAAGTATACTCGATATGGAGTGATCCTTTTGAAAGACTTGACTTGGTATTTTTCAGGAGGCTGGGTTAGAGGCTAAAAGGAAACTACTTGGCTCGATCTTTCCGGCAAAATTGGTTTTTCAGGATGGAAAATATCGAACCGATAGGTTAAATCCAACGTTAGCGATTATCTTGCAGAAAACCAAAACTTAGAAAAAAAAATGTGGAGACATTGTCATTTTCGAGAATGTCTCCGGGGATGTGCCGATGACTGGAATCGAACCAGCACCTTGTTGCCAAGAACAGATTTTGAGTCTGCCGCGTCTACCAATTCCGCCACATCGGCCCTAAGAAATAAGAATCAATCCTGCCATAAAGAAGATTTTCTTTAAAGAAGTGTATGGCGCTTGTCTATCCAAAAGAATGTGGGTTCGCAGACAAGACAACGACAATCTCAGGGAAATTGCTTCAGTCAAATCATTCTCGACTTTGTACATTTTTCGATCTGATAGCCCAAAGTCATTTGCTTCAATCCATAAAATAAAAAGTTGATAGAGAGTGCCGCTTCGCGCATACTATTTGGTTCAGTAAAACAAAATGGCAGGCTCTCATGGACTCTCTATCGTCAAACATTTTAGCAGTACTCACCCCTTTTTCAGTACTTTTTTCAAATCCTTCTTGGAAAAAAGCCCTGACCTTATTACTTGGCACGCTTTTATGCACTGGCAAGAGAACCGTGTGTGCGGCTCTGCGCGCAATGGGTCTTGAGCATCAGGCGGGTTTTTCAAAGTACCATCACCTTTTAAACCGGGCGGAATGGTCGTCACTCAAGGCAGCGAAAATCCTATTCTTTATGTTGCTTATCTTTGTCTCCGATCAGCATCCTTTGGTTCTGCTCATTGACGAGACATTGGAGCGCAGGCGTGGCAAGAAGATAAAAGCAAAGGGCTATTATCGAGATGCGGTTCGATCGTCACAGTCTCGAGTGGTCAAGGCCATGGGTTTGAAGTGGCAGGTTATGGCGCTCTCTGTGAAATTGCCGTTTATGTCGAGAGCACTTGCATTGCCTTTTTTGAGTGCATTGGAGCCTTCTAAAAAATGTGATGAAGCGAAGAAACGTCGCCACAAGACCTCATTAAAATGGGCAAGTCAGATGGTCTTGCAGGTGCGTCGATGGGTAGGTAAGGCGCGATCATTAATTCTTGTTGGCGATGGAGGATATGCTGCGGGACAATTGTCTTTGGACTGTATCTGTGCCGGTGTTACGCTCGTTTCGCGGCTGAAAATGAATGCAGCCCTGTTCGATTTCCCGGCCGAAAAGCGTCCTGGTCAAAGGGGACGTACTGCACAGAAAGGCGTCAAATTGCAAAATTTTAAACAGATGCTATCTCTGAAGGGATTGCCCTGGAAAGAAATGGAAGTAGTCGGTTACGGCGGAGAGAAACGGGTAGCTCGCGTGCTGTCTAACACATGTATGTGGGGAGCCGATGGAGCGACTCCTATTCCCATCCGATGGACTTTGGTGGTGGATCCTACAGGAAAACTTGATCCTCTACCTCTTATGAGCACAGATCCACTCATGACGGCAGAACGTATGATAGAATTATTTATCGATCGCTGGGGACTTGAGGTCACATTCGAAGAAACACGCGAACATCTTGGCGTAGAGACCCAGCGGCAATGGTCGGATCGAGCAATAGCCCGATCGACTCCCATATTGATGGGGCTATATAGTTGTGTATGCCTAATGGCAAATCGATTGGGACAGGTAAAGTTGCTGAAAGTAGAGGCAACTGCTTGGCACCAAAAAGAACAAGTCACATTTTCCGATATGTTGAGGGCTGTGCGCATGGTAATATGGAGGGATAATTTAATTTCCGGGAAGGCTAAAATCACCCCTTCCGTGGAAAATATTACTCCAGAAATGGTGGATTGGATGGATGATATAGTAAGACGAATGCTTCAGGCGGCCTGAGCTAAGCCGCTAAAAGTTGCAAAGTCGAGATCATTCTATTTATAGCGCAGATATGCTAATGAATCATTACCCAAGCATCAGGAGGAGCACATTATAGTTTTTGAACTTATAATAATTTTTTTTAAAAATTGACAAAGTAAAATTTATTTATTAATTTTCTCTGCCTTCAAGTTTTTCACAAAGGAGGTCTAAAATGAGTATTGATGCAATTGATTCAGCAACATTTATTCAAGACGCAGCCATTGGTGAAGAAATAGTAAAAGAATCCTTCGAGGACAAAGCTTCCGAGACTTCTTCTCTTGTTCAAAAATGCATGAAAAATAAAACCTTCTCCCATTGTGATTCATTAAAACCTGCAATCGTTTTATGCAGGGAGAAAGAGACCAATTCCTCAAGTGATAACCAAAAGGGGGAATGGCATGGAGGTTATGGGGGCAATGCAAAAATGGATGAGCAAGGAAAGAAGTCTCTTAATTTCGATGCTCACCAGGAATATAAAGACCAAAATTCAGGATCGAGCACTCGAGTTAGAGAATCCATATCCGTTGATGAAAAAGGAAAAGTATCTGGCCAGGTCGGTGTAGACCATACTTGGTAGTTTTTCTATGCAAACATGCGAAATTTAGGGAGCGGGCTTGATCGCTCCCTAATATGTAGAAAAAGTTTTTTGCCAAGAGGCCTTGATGACAAAAAGAAAATATCTTGCATTCTTAACAATTTTGATTTTTTTGGGATGCGCGTCAGCCTTAATTTGGCGTTTTTCTCTTCCAAAAAATCACTGCGCAATTCCTATTCACTTTTTACCCTGTTTCGATACTCCCTGTACGATTGCTGAAGTTGAGGGACGCGAATATTGTTTAATATTTGATTTGGGAATGGGACTTCCCTGCGCTCTTCACAAAAAAATCTTAGAAACTTTCAAGAAAGAATCTTATGGAACGGCTTCATGGAGTGACTTTAAGGGAAATAAATACAAATCCCCCATCTATACCATTCCAAAATTCAAAATTGGGAAAGCAACATTTACACATATGCGGATTCATGAGGAAAGCCAGGATTTTGCAAGCAACGTTATTTCTTCTCTTCCGGGCAATATAAAAGATAAAGAAGAGTATGACGATCAAATTGACGGATTTTTAGGATTGGGTTTGTTTCTTGAGACAAAATTACCTGCGCTTTTTTTGGACTTAAACCATTCTACAGTATTCATGATCGAGAATATCAACGACTTTGATGAGAATAGATATTCCATTAAGAATATGGTTAAAATCCCTTTGGAAAGAGCACACTCTTGCCTTGCGATCGAGGTGGACACAGATTTCGGAAAAAAAAGATTCCTCCTAGACACGGGAGCTACTGAGAATTTGATCAATTCTTCTCTACTCTCTGATGCTTTTTCTGTCGAAAGCTCCCCGCAGGGAAAAGAGCTTCTGTTTACTTCTTTCAAATTTCAGATCGGGGGTAAGAATTTTGGAAACGAAAAATTCTCCCCTTCCTCGATCAGCCCTGCTTTTAACGATATCGATGGAATTTTAGGGATGTCCTTTTTTAGAAAATATGCAGTTTTTTTGGATTTTAATAACAACCTCGCCTATATCGGCCCGAGTCAGGCTAAAAATTCAAGAAACTGATCAAGAAAAATGAGAAAAGTAAATTTTTCTCTCGCGGTCAGTATGTCCATTTTCTCTGGACTTAATGGCTGTGCAATTCCTTGTTCTATTCGCTCCTTCACTCTCCCAAGTCTTTTTGCGGGAAAATGCATGCATTGCTTTTCAGAGAAAGGAAGGTTCGTGTCAAAGAAAAAGACTGGTATGATTTTGTTTGGGTTTTTTCTCCAAAAATACCACTGCATTTAGCTCATTTGGAAGCTCGGATACGGCAGACTTTGATTCCAAAGATTTCCTATTTTTGAGAGGCCATTGCATCTGCCGCAATCCACCCCGATGTCCAGCCGTGCTGCAGATTGAATCCCCCCGTCCTCCCGTCGACATCTAAAATTTCTCCCGCAAAGTAGAGGCGAGGAACATTGCGGCTCTCAAAGGTCTTGCAATCTACCTCTTTCAAACAAACGCCTCCGCAAAGAACAAATTCTCCCTTGTCCGATCTCCTGTTTTTGATTCGGTAAAGGTCCTCGGTGAGTTTTTCTGCAAGAAGTTGCAGCGATTTGTCCGCAAGATGAGTCATCAAACAATCCTCCGAAATGCGGCAAAGCTCCAAAAACTTTTTCCAAAGACGCTGCGATAAGCCAAACAGAGCAGTTTTTCCCATTCGTGTCAGAGGTTTTTCCCTTTTAAGTTTTTTTAATAGAGAAAAAGACTCTTCTTTTTTCATGCTGCCAAGCCAATCGACCAAAAGCTCTGCTTGATAGGATCTCTCAGACAAAAATCGCGCCGCCCAAGAGGAAAGATTCAAAATGCTAGGGCCGCTAAAGCCAAAATGGGTGATGAGAAGCGACCCCGTCTCTTTGAACGGTGTTTCCTTCATTGAAACAAGAGCGCTATCGACACTCACCCCGGATAAATCTTTTAAAGCAAACGAATCGATCTCAAAGGAAAAGAGCGAAGGAACAGTCGCCACAATCCGATGACCCAAAGATGCGGCAAGGGAATGCCCGTCTGAACTATTTCCCGAGGCCAAAAGAAGAAAATCAGAAAAGAGCAAATCCCCCGTCTTCAAGGAAAGTTCAAATCCTTCTTTTTTTCTTTCGATGGAAACAATCTCCTGTCCGAATCGAACATCCACTTGAAGGCGCTCTAGCTCTTGTGAAAGACAATCCACAATGGTTTTGGCTTTTCCGCTTTGGGGAAACACCCGCCCATTTTCTTCGACTTTGAGAAAAACGCCATGTGCTTCAAACCAGTCCATTGCATCTTTCGAAGAAAATCGTGAAAAACTGGAGAGCAGCTCTTTTCTCCCTCTTGGATAATTTTGCGCAAAAGAGTGCAAGTCAAACGTCGCATTAGTGAGATTGCATCTCCCTCCGCCTGTGAGAAGAACCTTGCTCAATAGAGCGTCTGTTTTTTCCAAAAGAATGACCGAAAGGCCTCTTTCAGCTGCCCGAATCGCGGCAAATACTCCAGCAGCACCTCCACCCACAATGATCAGTTTTTTCGACTTATTCATAACGTGTTTAAAAACATGTAAATGAAATACTTAAAGTTAGGAAACAATCATAACGGGCTTGATGGTTTGATTGCACCAAAGAGTTTTTAAAATACTTTTTTTTGAATTTTCCGGACATTGCTGAGATGCCGGCAAAATCAGCTGAATTATAGTGTAAATACTATAGATTTTTTATATTTATATTCCCTATAAGCATAAAAAATATTGAATATTGGACTTTACGACTTAGGTATTAAAAAGGGTTGTTTTTCTCTATGGAAAATCGAGTATTACCCTAATATCGTGTTTTAAAATTTTGCATATGCCTTTAGACATATCTGTAGGGGCATTTACGCAAATCATTTCTTTGTTTTTTTACGCTAACCCGGAAAGTCCCGCTAAGCTATTTTCTTTTATGGTCTGCTGTCAAATATTGCCACTTTTGGGACCCAAGTGGGCCATAAGTGTGCCGATGCTTAAACTGGTGGCAAAAGAATATTTTGAGGAAGATCACTAGAATTTTGCAAAGCCTTTTCATCCTGGCTTTTGATTCTCCTTTCTAGTTTCTTGACATCTTCTTCCGGAGGCAATTCTTCAGGATAGATGTTGCTCTTTGCTAACACTTGCCGAACGTCTTGATTATTTTTTTCATGCTCTTTCGTAATTTGAAGCTCTCCCTGCAAATTTTCTTTTTTTACATTAAAGTGAGTTATTTCAGCTGCAAAATCTTTAGCCTTGATTGTGATGGTAGGCAAAAAATCAGCAAGGGGCCGGGTAGTAGGGACTCCCAGTTTTTTCTTCATTTGTATGGTAGTGCGCCCACCAAAAAGAGCTTGATCTCCTCTGCTGCGAACGCGCGCGAACCCTTGATCATCAATACCATGTTCATAAAGAGTTGTTGACAGCTCTTTTTCTGTGTGCATAAGCTTTCTTCGAGCTTCAAGACGTTCCCATTCACGAATACGCTTCTCTAAAATTTCTTGTTTTCTTGTCTGAATTGCAAAGTAAGTCTGAGCAAAAGCTATGCTTTCTTTACGCGAGTCCCCGTTTTGAGCAATCAAATAACAGGCATAACGAGAAAGAACTATATCCAAAACCTCTCGCACCCCTTCTGAGCCAATCATCACCATTCTGTTGACCTCAACAAAATGGTCATCAAGAGAGCGTCCAGAATTTTGGCAAGCAATTTTTGCTTTTTCAATCACCTTACAGAAGTTTCGCCATTCTTCATACTCCAGTAGTTTTTGAAGATCTCTAGCCATCCAATATTCGATCTCTGCTTCTATGTGGACGCTTTCTTCAAAATTTTTCGTTAGTTTTACAAGAGTATCTTTCTTCATCGAGCACCTCAAATGCATAAAAATGCTGGAACAACTCACAAATTTACCAGAGAAAAGAATATATAATAAAATGAAAAAGGCAGCCAGGGTTTTCACTCTAACTGCCTCTTAATCAGAACTCCGGATGTGAGATTCGAACCTACGACGGGTTAGAGCAGGAATGAGTTAAACTATGCCTACTCTAACCCTATGCAATATTATAAGCTCTACCGAGAATAACACGTCTGTCTGCCAAAAAAATCTTATGACTTAATTAGATTTCAAAGGCCCGCTCACCTTCTCCCAGCTAAAAGTCACATTTTCTTTGCGTGTGCGGTCATAGCGCACTTGAACGCCGATGTAGGGATTGCCATGTTGATTATCAAAATCTCTTCCTTCCTGTTTTTTATAAAGCTTGATGAATATTTCTTTGTTATACCAAGGAAGAGTCGAGACGTTCGTCTGCTTTTGAAAGCGTTGAAAATGGGTAAACTCCGGCTGTTTTTTCGTTAGAGGGTCTTGCTGATAATACTCTTGTAGAATACCCACGATCTTTTCCGGCTCATTCTCCATTCCGGCAACGTAAAAATCCACCTCGGCTCCCATCATGTGCTTGGAGCTCATATTTTCTTTGGATGGATCTGCGTAGGTATTATGGCGCAAACACCTGTGGCCGCAAGTGATCACTACCCGTTTTTGCGTCTTTTTTTGCACATAGTTCAAAAGATCTGGAAGAATTGGATAAACCCCTTCTTTCCCCTGAATGAAGGGCAAAGGATGCCTTTTTCCCCCTTCGCAATCCACAACCACTTCTTGATTGTCTAAACGAATCGTTTGCGGACTTGCTGCGCTACCTTTGCAGCGAAAATATTCTTTTGTGATTTTCGCAAAGGCTTGATCTTTTCCCTTTTCCCAAGGATAGGGCTCTCGCTTTCTCGAGCAAGGAGTGGTGAGAAAAAAATAAAAATCCTTCGATTTTCTTCGAATATCTTCCGGCTTTTCTAAAGCTGACTCTGCCCAGGTAAAATCTCCCTGTATGAAGAAGAGAAAAAAAAGAAAAAAGATCCCGTTCTTTTTCATGGAAAATCTCGTTTTCGAATCAATATTTGTGGAATATAGCACAATTTCTTATAGTTCAAAATAGAACACATTCTTCTTTTTTGGCGATGCATCATTCTCTTTTAAACCAGATCCAGCAGGCTGCGGATCTTGCCCTAAAAAGCGCAACACTCGACGAGGGCGTCCGCCATCTTGCCACCGCTTTTTCTCTTTTTTCCGAAGAGGCCAAACGCTTAGAAAGCGGATATGAAAGACTGCAAGAGCGATTCAAAGAGGTGCGCGCAGAGCTTGAAAAAACCAACCTTACGCTGCGTCAAAAAAACCTCGAGCTCCACACTCTGTCCGGATACTTGAACAACATCTTAAAAAACATTTCGCAGGGCATTCTTTTCATTGATAGCGAAGGGAGCATCACGACCTTTAACGAAGCCGCAGAATCGATTTTAGAAAAAAAAAGCGCATCCATTCTTTTCACCAATTTTTGGGACCATTTTGCCGATGATTTCTTCGGATTTTCCATCCGCCACGCCCTTGCCTTTGGCTTGTCGCAAAACCTTACCTACATCAACCTCTCTCTTCTCGAGGGACAGAAGAAAGAGGTCGAGGTTTCTGCAAGCTACGTTTACGATGCTCCCAAAAAATATCAGGGCATCATCCTTCTTTTTCGCGACGTGACCAAATTGCAAAAACTGCAAGCGATTGCCAATCGCAACGACCGCATGAAGGAGCTTGGAGAAATGGCCGCCTCCGTTGCCCATGAGGTACGCAATCCGCTCGGAGGAATTCGAGGATATGCCTCCCTTCTCTACCGCGATCTGGAGGCCTCTCCTCATCTGCAAGAGATGGCAAGCTTCATCATCGAGGGGACAAAAACGCTGGAAAGGCTCGTAAATAACGTATTACAATTCTCTCGCCCGATCCATTTGCAATCCACCCTGATCGATCTTGGAAAATTCTTAAAAGAGATCTGCAAATTCATTAAAGTCGACCCCTCCTTTCCCGAAAACGTCACTATGAATTTGCATCTTTCGCCGGAACCACTATATGCTCCGATCGATAAGGAACTTTTGCAATCGGCTCTTTTAAATCTCTTCGTCAACGCTCTGCAAGCCATGGAGGATAAGGGAGGATCTTTGACCGTTTCTCTTTGGAAAAACAACGACTCTTCCGTCATCACCGTGGCTGATACAGGCAAGGGAATCGAGGCCAAAGATCTAGAAAAAATCTTCTCTCCCTTTTTTACGACAAAACAGACGGGAACCGGCCTCGGCCTATCGGAAGCCTATAAAATCATCCAGGCGCATCTAGGCCAGATCGACGTTCGATCAAAAATCGGAGCCGGCTCCACCTTTACCATTACTCTACCCTTAAAGAGATCGTAGGAAAAACCATGTACATTCAAAAGATTCTCGTTGCAGATGATGAACCGCTCATGAGAAACTTCTTAAAAGAAGTTCTCTTAAGACAAAAATTTACGGTTTTTCTTGCCGAAAATGGAAAAGAGGCCATTTCTCTTCTCGAAAAAGAGAGTTTTGATCTTGTCCTCACCGATATCAAAATGCCCGAAAAAACAGGCATCGATGTATTAAAATTTGCCAAAAGCCATACGCCCAATATCCTCGTCATCCTGATGACCGCATTCGGAAGCGTCGAGAATGCCGTAGAAGCTATGAAACTCGGCGCTTTCAACTATCTCATCAAGCCCTTTTCCCCGGAATCGATCGAGACTTTGATCCAAAAAGCAGAAGAACAGCTCTTGCTCGCCGCAGAAAATCGCTACCTCAAGGAAAATCGAACCACCTCTCTGATTGCCGTATCGAATCTAATGAAACAGCTCCTTTGCGATATTGAAAAAATTGCGAAGAGCAATGCCAGCGTCTTTATCAGCGGGGAGTCGGGAACGGGCAAAGAGGTGATTGCACAAGCCATTCACGAGCTTTCACTCAGAAGCAAAAAACCCTTCATCAAAGTCAATTGCGCAGCCATTCCCGAATCGCTTCTCGAATCGGAATTTTTCGGCCATGAAAAGGGATCTTTTACCGGTGCCAACGTGAGAAAAGAGGGGCGGTTTGAACTGGCAGACAACGGGACTCTTTTATTAGACGAAGTGACGGAAATCCCCGTTTCTTTGCAACCCAAACTTTTACGAGCGATTCAAGAACAGGAGTTTGAACGCGTAGGGGGTACGCGGAGCCTATCTGTCGACATTCGTTTCATTTCGACAAGCAACCGCATGATGAAGCAAGCGATTGCCTCCAACCTCTTCCGCGAAGATCTTTTTTACCGCTTGAGCGTCATGCCGATCCATGTGCCCCCTCTGCGGGAGCGCCCCGAGGACATTCTGGCGCTTTCCCGGTATTTTTTAGATCGTTTCTGTCTGGAAAACCACAAACCCAAAAAAACGCTATCTCCGGACGCAGAACAAAAACTGCTGGCCTACTCTTGGCCGGGAAACGTTCGAGAGCTTGCCAATATCATCGAGCGCACCGTCGTCATGGATTTTGCCCCCATCATTGCAAGCGAGCATCTCTACCTGGACGCCTCGCCTGCACAAACGCCGACTGTTTCTTTTTCCGGCATCTCTTTGGCCGAAATGGAAAAACGCCTCATCTTAGAAACGCTCCAAAAAGAAAAACAGAATCGCTCTAAAACCGCCAAAATTTTAGGAATTACCGTACGAACGCTGAGAAACAAGATCAAGGAATATAACGACTCTTCGCAAGGAAAACTCTTTTAACCGCTTCTTCTCAATCTCTTGGACTGATAATCGATGAGTATCTCTTCCATCGGTTCAATATCTCTTGTCGTTTCATATCCAAAATAATAAAAGCCGTTATGCTCTACCCATCGAGTCTGCACGTTAGCGCACTGTCCAAGACCGTGAAAATCATTCACAAAGGTCAGCTCATTTGCGATCCTGCCCGAGTAGATATAGATCCAGACATGATTGAATAAAAGATGCCAACAATAGACCCCTGTCTGCTTGGAAACGGAGTGCTCGATCCCTTTTTTTGTTAAAAAAACCTCTCCCACATATTCCCCAAGGAAGGTTTTTTTCAAAATACTTTCTTTCGCAAACACTCCATGTTGCGCATGCCCTTCAAAGACATCTTGTCCCGCAAGAGGATGGGGCAATGGCCCGTTATAAACAAACTCCCGCGTGATTTTTTGAATCAAGAGGGACGGATGCACGCTCTTTGTTTCTCTTTGAAAAGATGTCTTTGGAATCCTCTCAGAGTTTTTTGCCTTTAAATACTCCTGAAAAAACCGTTCATTCGCATCCCTGCAGATGCAAGTCTTAGAGTATTGAAATGCTTGTGGCCAATTTTCTGGCAACATAGGATGCAGAGTCCGTGGTTCTCCCAATACATTTCTCTAATACCCCGGGCGGTTTTCATCAAATAAAATTTTATTGTGAAGCGAATGCGAACTCTCTCGTTGTGAATCTAAGTCTTTTCATAACGAGCAATCCGACGTTGCATCAATCTAATTCCTGTCATGTAAATCATCGATTCACTGGTGATCGCGCGATATCCATAATCTTTGCTTGCCTACGTATCGGTTAATCCTAAAAACGGCAGTTGAACCGCTCCGCATGACCTGAAAATTGTAAATTTCTCTCTCAGAAATAAATTCTATCTTGAACTTTCACGCCCACCCAATAGGTGAGTGGATAAATTTGAGCAATAACATTGATTTTTAGAGGAGAATCGCGAAAGTTTTGATTGTGCGGAGCGGTTCAACTGCCGTTTTTAGGTTAATCCAGGCAATTGAGCGTTCCACTACCCACTTTCGAGGAATCACTTCACAATTTACAAGTCGACAATTTACTGAGAGGCTATGGAGAAGCATAAATTTGTGTTGCAGAAATTGGTGGCGATACACAAAAATTTACATCCAGGTTTTGCTACGGGTTTTAATCAAAATAGATTTCAAAAGGCTGGTGTACATGACAACTTTAAATGCCACCGAGCTTGCCACCCAACTCTCAACGCTTGCTGACTTTAAAAAACTCAGAAAAGATCAACCACTGGCAAACGGCAAAGGTCACAAATGGTCCTTGGAGCTGCAGAAATTGTGCGATGGCTTGAAACAGCTGGAAAAAAAATTGCTGCCGGCGATATCGTTCCGCGCCCATTTCTCGAAAGAATAGAACAAAGGGTTGAGCGACTTACTCGCAAACAATGCTCTCGCGAGGATCTTAAAAAAATTGTCCAAGTGCAAGAGATTGCATCTGGACTTCTTTCTCCCAGTCTTCCTAGGTTATCTTTTCAAACCAACACCTCCCTTCCTCAAGAGCCACTATTTCCTACCTTTCGATCCGGATGGGTATCCTGGCTCGCGCAAGGACTCCTCTTTCAAGGGATGATCTCGAACAAACTCACATTGCTTCTTTCTCCACCCCCTTCCAATAAATCCACCAAAGCTATCGTGGCACCTAGGGTCACGCAAAGCACAGAAGGGTTTTTAATACCAACACAAACCAAACATTTTCTCCCACCTCTCTCAGCCAGCGCAAAAGCGACACTCTCAAGTCCATTGTCGTCAAAATCCACAGAGAAGCAACCAAAAGCTACCCCTGCAACGACTTCGCTTTTTCAGCCAGTATATGATTTCTTCAACTGGATTCGAGGAGTTCCTGCTCTCAGGAACAGAAATCGTCTTGTCAATGATTGTCCCGACCTACACAGAAATCAACTTGATTTCATGGAAGAGGAGGCGCTTAAGCTCGATTCTTCGTGGAAGAGTGGGGGAGTAGATTTTTCGAGTGCTCAAGAATGGTTGCGATTTCGGGAAGATGATAGACGCAGCAAGTTGCTTTATGTTGTCGCGAAATATGACCCGAGCAGGGGGTTATTCCCAGGAAACCAGAGTCAATTATTGCTACCCTTAAGCAAGGCTTACGATATAAAATATGTTGTTGTTCGAAAGTTCGGAGAAATTTGCAACGAAATCGACCCAGCAAGTCAAACCGGGAAAGTAGCTCATCTCATTATTGACGGACATGGTGACCAAAAGCACATTTATCTTGATTTTCACACAGGTTTTTTTACTCTCAACAACTGGGATCTCATTTCTCGGAAGTCAAGCTTTTCAGAATGTTTTTCTAGAATAGCCCCTGAAGGGAAAATACTTCTTCTTAGCTGCAATGCAGGCAAATCTCAAAACGGTGATCCTTATAACAACATTGCTTCCACGATTGCAATCAAAACGATGCGAACTGTGATTGCTTCTACTGATTTGGTGTACGGAAGTCGGGTTAGTGTCTCATCCACTCAAGAACTAAACTTGGATCATGATAATTATAATCCTTTTTATTTTTGGGGAAATTATCCAGTAGTTACCGCATATGGACCGATGAATGCCCATTTCCGATCTTTTTATCCTCAATATCCTGGTTGTGACGATGTGTCTGAGAATCAGCTCCATCCACAGGAGCGCTTGGTTCTTAAGTCTGTCCAAGGCGAACTCGTTAGAAGAGGCTTTTTATGGGAATCTTCTTCTTTACGAGATGTGCAGGATTATTTTCGCTTTTGCAATGCTGATCCCAAACGAAAATTGCTTTATCTTCATGCGCCTTTTGAGTTTAGCAAAAGACCTCAACCGAGCCATATCTCTTCTTTTTTGGTCCAGCTTGCTGACAAGTTTGATTTGAGATTTAAGTTAGTGCAGGAAGAGCGAGAAATTTGCGATGAAGTCAGACAAGCTGTAAAGACCCAAAACTTAGCAGCAGTTTTGATTCATTCTCCCGGCAATCCTGACAAACTAAGTTTGCCAGAAAACCCTTTAAGTAGGTGGCGAAAAGCTTACGAAACCATCTTTGGCGGATCTGAAACTTTTCCTGATTGCCTTGCCGAAATTCCATCTTCTGCCTACATCATCCTTGTAGGTGGATCTACGGGAGCAGACCCAAGCGAAGAGTTTACAGAAAATCTAGCAACACAAATTGCCCGTAAAGTGCAAAGAACAGTCATTGCTCCCACATCTCTTACTGATGCAAGCAAGCTCACGCTAAGATCCCACGACCCTATAGAAATTTATCATCCTTCTATAGGACATTTATTTGATTCGGATACAAACATCTTTAGAAGATTTGATCCCTAAAGGAAAAGGAATGAACCCATGTCTCTCAAAAAAATTTTTCTTTCAGTAGAAAGATACAACTTCGGGCTATTCGTTTAATTTCGTCCAGTTGGTA
The DNA here is from genome assembly GCA_963716985.1 of uncultured bacterium. Lineage (GTDB taxonomy): Bacteria > Chlamydiota > Chlamydiia > Chlamydiales > SM23-39 > JAJZPH01. Next base: position 1,772,378 of record OY970323.1, read on the forward strand.
GCTTAAGCCGCCTGCTTTTCCATGCCATTTTTTGCCCGTCTCTTGTGATTTTTTCTGGGTCTCGGCAATTCCACCTTATCTAATAACCATGTGAACAGATCTCGAGGTTTTTGTTCGAAAAACCTTTCTGCCGCAGTAGTGCCATCCGCTCGTCGTATAAAAAAATTGTGCAACACTGTTAAGACCGTGAGTGTATGTGCAGTCAATCGCCGAAATGCATGGAATTTTAATGACAACTGGCCATTTCTACCCTCCACACATGAGCTCGATCGTTGAAAAATTTGGGCGCATTCCAAGGCTCTACGCCACCATTCTACCTGCATAGAGCAATTTATTCCGCCCCATAACAGATTCTGTTTGAGGCCTTCTTCCAATTTGCGTAAAGTTGTCTTTATCGCTTCTTTTCGGACCTTCTTTTTAGTTCTTTGCAAACAGAGCTTTAAGTACTCTATCGCAACAAGCTTCTCGAATAACTGCCCATGCCACTCATCTAGTCCCATAGACTTGATTTGGACTGCAAGGAAGGAAAAGAAAAAACACAGCACGGCAATCATAGAGAGCAGCGATCCCTTGGATTTTTCCAGTTTTTTCTTTTGCTTGTCTGTGCAATCAGCCTCTTTGGCTACAGTTTCAAGCGTCTCGTAGGCAGTCTCAATCTTCGCTTTAACCTCCTCTGGAGCCTGCTTATCTCCTGTATCTAAACTGAAGGGATGATAAGCATGAGTGATGGCTCGTCTTGCTTCCTGAGCCATTCTATACTGCTTTTCGGTTGCCTCTATTTTCTTGCGATTCGCTTTTTCCTCTTTTTCTATTTCAAGAAGCCGATTTCCCACATTTATCCCTCTCTTAGATAGCTCTTCAACCCCACCTGCACGTTTCAACTGATCTCCAAATTTATTCAACGCTTCAAGTTTTTCTTTTTGCAAATCCTCTTGTTGCTTCTTCACTTGCTGGACAGTTCTTGCCAAGTGGCTTGTAAGTCCCTTGGTGATCTCTTGTTGGACATGAAAAAGATCCGAGCCCTTTATGACGTTCAGTGAATGGGTGGCAAGTTTTTTGAGTCCTGATGCCTCATCTCCCACTAACTGATATAAAGTGACATTCAATCCCTTGAGAGCAGATTGCGTGACCTTATGCCAGGTCTCAGCATCTCTTTGTTCTTCAAGCTGCTCTGCTAAAATATAGCCAGAGATCGGCTCCATCAAGATGAGAGTCATATCATCCATTATAAAGTTTTCATCAAGAGCTCCTGGGATGTTTTTATGTGGCATTTGTTTTGCAAGCCTTTCGAACTCTTCCTTCCCAAATACTGCCACCTGTTGGCCGAGCGTCTTGCAAACCTTCTGCAATGCAGACTCAGAGGTCCCTACAAATGTGTTTATATCAACTCTTTCAAAAAAATCATGGAGCTCTGGAATACCGCTATTTCCATTCAGATGGAAATGCATACAAGTGGCTAAAACCATATTATGCAACCAGGTTTGTCCGGAGGGAGATTCGAAAAAATGTACGACAGCCGGATCTCGCCTTCCATTAAGTGCTTTCTTCCGATCGATCCAGTGTTGCAAGGAAGTTCTGGGAATGTTATATTTTTTAGCTAGATTGCGCTGAGATAGGCCTCTTGCTTCATCTATAACCTTAGCCTGCGTGGATCGACCGATGATGCAATATTTTCTGGGCTTTTTTGCTTCCGTTTGACATGCTGTTTCCATAAGGCTTGCTCTTTCTTTATTTTTTTGTCCAAAAAAATTTTACTGAGCAAGTCCTTTTTATTTAAATATTTAAATGTCAGTTTCTGGAGAAATCAAGCTTGTGGGGAATCTCGGCAGAATCCTAGATAGCGTTCAACAGAAAAGAATCCCAAGAGACGGGCAAAAAATAGCATGGAAAAGCAAGCGGCTTAAGCTACCAACTGGACGAAATTAAACGAATAGCCCAACTTCGTGGATCAAAATTTTTCTGAAAACAAAAAAGAAGTTTTGCTTCATGCGTTCATTGCAACCATCAGCATTGTAGCTCTAGGCATCTTAGTAAGCTATCCTATCACCCTCGCAACAGGCTTATCTATAGGATTGCTTTCTATTTGCGCTGTTTCTTCTAGTGTTTTCCTTGCGACCAAACTGTTGCAAAATCCTCCTTCGCCGAAAAGTTTTCTTTTCAAACCAGCTAGTAAGATAAAAGCTTGGATTAAAAACCATCCATATCTCTTCCTCTCCTCAGTAATATTCTCTGCAGCAATTCTGGTCACAGTGACTTACCAAGTCTTCGGAAAAGATAGCCGGCCATTGCTAGACAATTGCTTTCCTGAAGGTAAGAGAGTAGCAGGGTTGAAAAAAGCAATCTTTGATCTCCACAGAATGATCAATTGGTTCGAAAGAAGAACTTGTATTTTATTCTTCGATCCACCTAGACCTCCTTTTGAAGAACAGATCGGACCAATTAATAACTCCTCTTCCTTAGCTCAAAATCAAAAGTTTTATGATAGTATAACTTATTCTAATGCCAAGACCATTGTCGATCACTTTCAGCAACAGATTGGCTGGCATACACAACGCACATGCATTCGCATTCTAAATCCTATAGGAGAAGATTTTAATTATATCGAGAAGTTAAAAGAAATCGCCAAAGTCACCTTCTGTAGGTAACAAGGAGGTAGCAAAGAAATGTTTCCTTCAATTTGAGATTTAACATCGAACACCCAGAGATATTAACATTTTTTACCACAAACCACTGTAAATCAATCAACTGACAACCTGTCAGAAAACAGCTATTTTAACAATAACTCTTTCAGGAAATTAACTTTATGCAATTTTTTCTCTACGTTTGAGAGCATCAGAATTCCAGGGCGATTGCACGATAAATTTCTTGACTCGGTCTTCTCAAAGACGATTCGCCAAAAACCAGAGATGGTAAGCACTTACTTTCAGAACTGCTAAATCGGGGGAGTTCTCTATGAAAAGTCCTGTCAAGAAATTGATCATGAACTTTAATAAAAGTTAAATCATTTGACGCAATTTTAAAACTGACACTGTATTGTTCACTAGATGAAGGGTCGTTGAAGCCCAAAGATCTCCGGTTGTTTCTTTTAGAATCGACATAATCATCCCCATAAGAGTAATGACCAGCATAACCGGTACATTTGTCCACGCCATCGCAGGAGATAAATGGACAACACCAAAAATCAATGAAACTTTCAAAATTGTTTTTATTTTTTCCCGACTCAAAGAACCTGGATGACCCGCTTTTATTTCTGCCAATGATTTTTGAGTTTTGAAGCACTTTTCATATAATCTACCTATAAAACCTTTCTTAAGACTTGCTTTTTCTTGCGCATGTTCTTGTGCTGTAACCTCAAAATAATTATGAAGACAACCTCTAAATATGTATTCTTCGATGATAGGAGCTCCAACTGCGCCATAGAGACTCATAAGGAGGCCGATTATGCTATTATCTTTCATCAAAGTAACAACACTTTGTTCTTCAGTTATGGAAATGTTGAAATATTTTTTCAAGACAGAAGATATCTCATTTTCTATTAGAGGCTCTAAGCGACCAAAAATTAAGAAAACGACAACTCCCATTAATATTTTAAAACTCACTTTAATTATGGAGTCTATAGGAAAGGTTTCGTTTCGACTTGGAAGGGCTTTTTTTTCGAGCAATTTTCTTACACCACTTTCCATGGCTTTCAGAAAAACAATACCTGCAAGAACTTGAAAAATTATTTCAGAGATCCCGAATGAAAAAAATACCGCAGCAGAAAATAAGGTCATTATTGAGAGATTGATGAGATTTTTTTTGGAAAAAAAATCTTCAAAAACACTGCTTATTAGATTTTTGGAAAAATTGGCTGTGCAAATAAAAGGAGCTATAACCGCTTCTTTAATTTTTTCAATAGTAGACAATTCCGCTTCCGGACGAGAAAATGGATTGATGCCGTGAATAAATTTTGAAATCGAAAATGTAATCATCATGTTCTTTTGCCTTTTTTTCAAATGAAAAAATAATAAAAAATCAAATAGAAGTCCAGGTCAAAAGCCGCATTCCCGCCCCTATTGAATGATCTTCAGGTATTCGAGAAAACTGCCAAGTGATCTTTGACCGATAGGTGCATGCGTTGCCATTTTTCTTTGCGCCTCTGAAATGAACAGTTGCTCAAAGGATCCTTGTGAGAATCCGGATATTTTCTCTCTAAAACGCGCTCGATCGCAGCGGGAAGATCGGAGAGAAAATAGAGAAAGGCATCCTCCTCTTTCAGGTCCATATCCGCAAGAATCATCGCGCTTGTCTCAAAAGAATCCCTCCCGTCGATTCCCTCTTTTTCGATCCCTTCCAACTCGGACAAAATTTTTGCAATCAGCTGTTCGCATCGTACAAAGCTTTTCTTTAACCGTTTTTTAAAACGATCCATTTTTTTGTCTGTTTCTCGTGCAAAACGCGTCCTTTCCATCTCAGCGTGAAGAAATGCTGTTATATCCATGCTTTGCAACAGCTCTTTTTGCAAAAGATCCGGCAAGGAAGCATAGGGAATTCCGGCAATGGAGAGGCCTTTTGCCGATGTATTGAAAAAACGCGTCTTGGGAAACTCTTTGGCATAAGAAGAGATCGCATCGGTCTCCATGAGCCATTTGGTAGAGGTGTGGATTTGTTTTCCATCGAGGCTTCTTCTTTCAAAGATGCGATCGCTTACGATCTTTTTTCCCTCGACCTCTTCAATCCATGCGCGATTGTCCGCAACGATTCCTTCTGCATAGCGCTTCTGATCTCTATAGGAGAGGTCCACGCCGCACAAAAGGATCGGATCGCATCCCAAAAAACGGGCAAGGGCAATTGCAATGGTGGTCACGGAAAGAGCTTCTTGAGAGAGCTTTTCTCCGATAAGGTTTTCTTTCTGAATGCGCAGATTTTCATCCATCCAAAGCTCCTCAAGGCCACCGATTGCAGAGCGCATATATCCCAACGGGCCATTGAAAGTGGAAAAGGATCGAGAAAATAAACGCGTGGCAAAGAAAAAGGGTATTTCCCAAGCAAAGGAGGATTTCATGCGAAGATACTCTTCAAAATTGGGATCAAAAGCCATTGCGATATGGGGAAAAACGCCGTGCGAAGAGAGCGCCGCGATGGCCGATCCCCCGGCCATGACCAGTGCTCTATTTTTAACATCCGGAAGAAGTTCTAAAACATCCTGCAAAGAGGGGCCGGCGCCGCAGATGATGGCAGGAATCCCCTTCCAGCGCCCCTGCATCCTGTTCACTAGGGACGAAGAGGCAATTTTCCGAGCGTTGGGGAAAAAGTTTGAGAAATGGCGATGGGAAAACAGAGCATCGTAAAGAAAGGCCTCAGACAGCGTCGTTTTCCGAAAAAGCTGCAGTTTGATTTTGGCAGCCCTCTCTTCATCATAGGGAGGGACAAACATCAGCTCGAGATGATTCATGGGGAATTTTTTTGCCACCTCTTCCAAAACATCTTCCCGCACTTCCTTTGGCGTTAAAAATATGTGGACGCGCGGATGGGACAAGCACTCGTTTGCAATATTCGTTGTAAGAAATCGGCCCAAGCGGACGGGATTTTCTTCGAGGAAAACAAGCTGTCTGTCTGTCTTTTCTTCCAGCCACTTTTTAAATAGAAGATAGGGTTGTCCAAGCGCCGTTCCATAAACATAGAGAAGATCGATTTTCTCTAAAGAAAGCAAAGAGGCTCTTTTTTTCATCCCTTCAAGATCGAAATCCTTCCGACCAGAAAAAGAGCGTCCTTTTTCAAGCTCGGAAAGATAAAAAAAACCTTCAGGAGTGCGGTTTAAAAAAATCTGTCGGTTTTTGTTAAAAATTTCCGATCTTCTCATGAAAAGGCTCTCTTTTTCTCGCTCCAGTGCAGAACCTTTTCAATCCAATTTCCCTTTTCTTTCTTTTTTTCCACTACTTTTTCCCGATCGATAAAACGCCTTTCATAGAAGAGATTGCCCTCCTCATCATAGAGCCTCTTATCAAAACGCTCACCGGTATGATAGAAAAGCTCCTCTTGCAACATTCCCATTTCATTCCATCTCCGATGCCATCCAATGGGAAGATTGTTCCTATAGGCGCCCTCATCGAGCAAAACTCCCTCTTCGCTCCAAATACGGTCCCGCCCTTCTCGTTTTCCCTTTAAAAAAAAGGTCTCTCTTTTCACGGTCCCGTTCGGCCAAAAAAGAAGACATTTCCCATGCAGCTTTCCCTCCTTAAAGGGAATCAACGACCGCTTCGTTTGATCCTCGTAATAATATGTCTGCTCTCCTTCCAACCGGTCCGACCGATAGATTTCCTCTGCATAAAGGCTCAAAGACGCGTAATATTTACAGCTTTTCCCCTCTCTTTTGCCGTGGCAAAACAAACCTTCGGCAAGAATCTTTCCCTCTTCAGAATAAAAGGTCGAGGGGCCATGCAAAACACCCTCTTCATAAAACATGCGCCCCTGGACATTTCCCGAGGTGTAAAAAATAAGACACTCTCCATGCATCTTTCCCTTTTTTTCCAAAAAAACTCGTCTCTTCTTTCCCTTTTCATCTCTTTCCATGCGAATGACCAACTCTCCTACCTGGAGGTTATCTCTGATCTCCTTCGGAAGATAGAGCAAAGAATCTTTCTCGTGTTTGCGCACCTGTTTTCCATCCATCTTTCGCTGTCTACTCTTACTTTTTTTCATAAGGTCCTCCCGAGCCTTTCGACCATCTTTTGGTAATCGGCTACCACTCTTTTTAAAAAAAGGATCCGATGCAACGTAAGTTCTTGCACGGAGGCATTTTTTTCAAAAAGGGGAAGCCAGATCCTCCAAAGGGGCGCTACAAGCAGCTCGTAGCTTTTTTCTTTGAGAAGAGTCTCTTCGATTTCTTCAAAAGAAATGGTATTCCTCTCTTTGCCGCGAGCGATCTCTTTGTCTAAAACATCGGCTACGTTAGACAGGCTTTTCTGAAATCTCTTTACAAGCAAAACCACCCTCTTTTTGGAAAGGAGGGTAGAGGGTATATTTGTTAGTAGGGCATGTATTTTTCCCGATAGATCGCTAGAATCTGTCCATTGTTTCGAAAGACTCAAGAGAGATCGGTTTTCCACTCCCTGGAAGGAAAGCCCCCGGCTTGCATCGATCAGCAAAGACTCTCTTTTCCTGGCAAACTCCTCGATCCAGTTGCGTGCAAGCAGCCAGTCCTTTTGCGTCCACACCTTTTTTCCCCTCCGATCCTTAGTAGAAAGAAACTCTCTTTTTACACCTCTCTCAACGAGAACACCTCCTGCATAGGGCTTTTTCTCGAAAGAAAAATCCATTCCTACCATGATGATCGGATCGCACCCCAGAAAGTCTGCCAAAGAGAGCAAAAAGGTCGCCACCGTCCAGCCTCCGTCGAAAAAGCCGGAGGCAATTGTTAAATTTTCATCGATCCACTTTTCAAAAGGCAGCTGGGAATATCCTCCCACTCGTATCAGCGGCGCATGCACGAGAGAAAGGTTTAGTGAAGAGATTTGATTTTGAAAGAAAAAAGGAGTTTCAAAGGAGGCCTGCATCAAAAACCTCTCATGGGGCGACTCCTTATCCACGCTAGCAGCAAAATGAAAGGGAACTGCATTGGCAGAAAGAACATTCAGCGCGCTCCCCCCCCCAAAAATAAGCGCATGATTTTTCAATTTTTTGAGAAGGGGCAAATTCTCCTTTAACGAAGGACTTGCCCCGCAAACAATGGCGGGAATCTTAGAAAAAGCTCCTCGCAAATGGGAAAAATCCTTGACCTCTTTTAAGTGCAAAAGATTGTGAAAAACATTGGAAAAAAAGCGCACTCCAAAATCACTAAATTCAGCTAAGGTGAGCTCCACGCCCATGGAAATCACTTCCAAAAGAGAGGAGATCTCTTCAAACCTTTTTTTCTTTTTCTCCGGCAGAAAAGAGATGAGCTCTTTTTGAGAAAAAAGAGAGTTCCAGCAAATTTTTTTCAGCAGCGGCTCTAGTTGCAGGGTTGATTCTAAAAAATGGATCTCCACTTGAGGATCTTCGAACAAAAGAGAGCCATTTGCAATTTTCAAAAAATCCTGTCTGACTTGCGGATCCTCTTCAATGAAAACACAAAGCCGCTCCCTTTTTTCTGCAACCCATTTTTTAGCCGCAAAGTAGGCCTCTTCGGAAAAACCATAGACGCACAGAAGGCCTCCCTCTTTCATTTCCTTTTTTTGAAAAAAAGAAGCGATCGGATTTTTTTGCTTATTGGGTTTTCGCATGAATGACGCCCTTGATCATCTGAGGATAAGAAAGCAAACGGGGAATAAACTGATAGTCCTTCTTTTTTTCGTCATACCAAAAGGTCTTGATTTCCTCTCGATTTGCAACCGCTAGAAAATACGCCCCAACATAATAATTATATCCCATGATCTGTTCAATAGCTTCTTGGAGAGAGGCCTCTGCTTTGCACTCGACCATCAACAAGGGGTACAAAGGATATTGTGGATGAATCCCTCGGCCAAAACAGAGAAGATCGACCCTTCTTTTGGCCAGAGGCAAAGCTCTTTTCGTTAAATGGGGCAGCTGTTCCAGCTCTTTTTCGACCACCATCAAGCTCTTGGGGAACCGAAGAGCAGAGACCATCTTGCAGATCAACTCCTGCCGCACCTGTTCCTCAGGAGTTTTTTCCACCCAACTCTTACGAATAGGATCGTAAAGCCTTTCCAAAATTCTCTCTATTCCAGCTGAATCACGCCGAAATTTTCATCTTCTCGACGATAGATCACTTTGAGTTTTTGATCTTCTTCCCCTCGATAGACAAAAAAATGATCCCCGGAGAGTTCGATCTTCATCACAGCTTCATCTTGCGTCAAGGTTTTCAAAGGCATCGTTTCTGCATTCACTACCCTGTGAAATCGATACTGCGCGACCTCTTCTTGGAGCGTCTCTTTTTCGATCTCATCATTCACTTCTGCGGCATCCATAGGCTCCGGACTCAGGACGTGGACGCGCATGTCGATTTCAGGCAGATGCTTGCCTTTGTGTTCTTGTAATCTCCCCTTATATTTTTGGATCAATTTTTTGAGCTTATCAACGGCCTTGTCGATAGCAGAATACATATCTTCCGTTGCGGCCAGCACCTTAATCTTGAAATGCAAAAACTTGATCAAAATAGAAACGGTATGGGTAAGTTTTTGTATATCCAAAGTCACTAAGACCTCCAGAATATGGGGAGCAAAACGTTCGACTTTTGAAAGCCTTTCCATGATATAAGATCGAATCGTTTCCGTTACAGGAACATTCTTTCCGGTGATATTAATCGTATATCCTTCGTCTTGAAATTTTGTTTTTGGGGTCATAAGCCTCTCCTTTCGAAGAAATTAAATGTGCTAGGAAACAAAGGATAAGTTATCTGGTTTTCGTCTCTATGACAAGAAAAAAATCGGACTACAGGGCAAAATAGAACTGCCATAGCCAGAAACAAGCGTAGGGTTCCCTTCAATCTTTGCATTTAGAGGCCCCCAGAATCAGCGATCGTATTCTAGATAGGGAGCATGTTGAGCCTGTTCTAAAGAAGATTTGAGGCATCCTGATCGATACCAGGGTTTTGGGTCTTTAGAATCAATATTTCTAAGAAGTCATTTGATTTTTTATCCCAGATAATCTAAAATTAAGGAAATTGGATACTGTATGGTTTTTAAGCCATTAGACGAAAATACGTATCTCAAATATCTAAAGTTGATAGGTTGGACGTTGGCTAAAGGAAGCATTGACCACAACCTATATGACGAAAATGGCGTGTTTGTGTGCTCAATCAAGATTGCCCATGGAAAAGGAAAGAAAAGAGAAGTGATAGCTTTCAGTGTTCATAAGACTGAGCAAAAACTTAAAGAAAGAGGGATGCAATGGCCTCCAAAAAAGAAATAGAAAAAAATCTAAAGATAGCCCTGAAAGAGATCGGTGAGATCAAACCTCATTTTGATAAGAGGTTTAATGCTTGGATCTTTAGCCATCCGCTTTATCCAGATGTTGAGTATGCGGGGGATTCTTCAGAAGAAGTTATCAAAAACTACCCTCTTTATTTGCGTGAATTCATAAAGCAACGACTTGATCAGAATATTTCAGAGAAAGCTGAAAAGAAAACCAAAGGAAGAGGCGGAAGAAGATCCGGATCAGGAAGGCCTAAAGGCTCCAAGAAAATTCCGAAGAAACGAGTCTATGTTCCTAAGGTAGTTGCTGCTGAAGTCGTTAAATTTTTTGAGGATCAAGATTCGATTTCTGCTTTTAGACAATTAGTAGCTAAAAGTCATCATTAAGGCTTCATTCTTTTTTCTTTCTAGATTCTTCTCGGAGCTTTTCGATCTGATCGAAGAGAGCTTTTGATTGTGGTCTCTTGCTCTGGAGCTCTATAGAAGGCTTGCTTCGCATCATCTCTGTCCCATCCAAGATCTCTGAACATATTTCTCATCAGATCCGAACAGCTCTTTCTCGTTTTCCCAAAATCCATAGAGAGGTCGAAAAAAAGCCATATTGCCAAATATCAGATCACGCAAGACGCACGGATGTAGAGACGGACGCGAAATCTTTCAGCACCTGCCTCAGATAGTCGAGCAAATCTTCTTCTTTCAGGCAGATCTTATCCAAAGCTTGAGAAATCATTGGATTTAACATGGAGCTAGCAAAAGCCGTTCTGTGATCCGTTTTCAATCCCACTAACACCTTTTTTTGCTGCGTTAAAAATCGCTGCCCATAGGCGATGCCTAGCTCAACACATGCGCCTTCATCAGGCACTCTCCCATCAAGAACAAACAAAAAGATTTCTGCTGCCAAGATTTGGTCTAGATCCATAGTAAACATCGCACGCCTGCGATCATCTTTTGACATTTCTTTGTAGGGCATCTTAGAGCTTTCAATGCCATCTCTTTGCGGCAAAAATACGCTACAACCTAGCTCTTCCAATTGTATGCAAAGTCGTTCATTGAACTGGCGTTCAGCCTGATTAAAAAGAGGACCTGCAAAATATAAACGCAACTGACTTTTTGAAATCACATTCATACGCTTCTATCCCGCTTTACCGATGAATACCGCTTATTCAGGGAAGCACTCATTGAGAATTTTTGCAAGACGGTATCCTGCCAAGGCTAATCGCCGACAGGCCACTTTTCGAGATTTTTGAATATACTCTTCTGAAGGCACCGTATTGATTTCTATACCAAGATATGCTTCTTTTCCAGCGAGGTGGCTTTCTTCAACCCACTTTTCGGGGGAGATGTTCTCTTTTTCGCTAAGGCTATTTGCCGGATATTCAGCTGTTATTCTATCAGCTAAATCTTCTATAAAATGCAGGGCATTGGCATCTAAGGGTCGGACATTTTGTGAAGTTGCACCTAGTAAAACGATGGAGTCCCATAAGCCATGCAAATGTTGAGCAGGTCCTTTAAGTTGAAATTTTACGCCACCTTTGTCGCCTTGAGGAAACTGTTTAGAGTAGACCTGCACACAATGCATGGGGCAGTGGATATCTCCTACAACATGAAGAAGAACCCGTAGCATAAAGGCTTTTTCCCATTTCCCAGCTTTAGGGTTGGTCAATGTTTCTATGCTTTTTTTAATGGCCGCCACACCATCGTTGCCGTTATATTTTAAAAACATCTTAGTAATCTCTCGATCAGAGCAAAAACCATCAGGGCAATACGGTCCAGCATGGCCATGCCAGGTACTCACCATAAGAACGCCTCTATTCCGTATGTCATCCAACCAGCAAGCCGCCTCAACAAAAGTAGCGCTATCAGGACAAGAATTTCCAATCACGTTGATCAGCTGAGTCACTTCCTGTTTGGCGTGAGGATTCAGCCTGTCCTCAGCTATCTTAGCTACAACCATGTGGCCAGAATCCCACCAGGAAAACACGGGTGATTGAAAGAATAATAAAAAAGCAAAAAGAAGGAGGGTTCTTATTTTATTGAAGATCATATAATTCTGAAGAATCATCTTATTTTTAGGAACGTTATTTTATCATCTGAGGGAATTGCTGGCTATCTAGCTTTTTTGTGGCGGCTCAGGAATTAGTATAAACGATTCCATTTTTATTCCAAAAATTCCTTACCTGTTAGAAAGCAAGAATTGTTCCGGTGCCTATTTTGAAAAAATTCGAGCGATAAGCTTCTTGCAACTGGCGGACAAGAAGGTCTCCCGAGCAATGACAAGGAGCTACTTTTTGCACGCGAAGCGCTTGCAATTCCTTTACCACAAGTGCGCTATGTTCTGCCGAAGAAGAAAACAGATGAAATCCTCCCAATACGAAGGAGATATCCGTCTGCAGGTGCCGCTTTGCTGCTTTCAAAATTTCTACAATTCCCGGATGGGCGCAACCGGTGATGACGCCAACTCCTTTTGAAGTTTTTAAGATGAGCGCTTGCTCATAGAGGAAAAACCCTCCTCGCAATACCAAAGAATAGATATTGGGAGCAATGGTTTCAAAAGATCGTACGACAATCGTTTTTTTTAAGCGAGAAGAGGCATTTTTCAGCAGCAATCGCGGGAATGTCTTTGGTACATAGAGCGCGGTTTCCTTCCTGACTTTTCCTACAATCTCCTGAAAACCCGCAATGTGATCCGCATGTCGATGAGAAAAAAGGAGGTGGGTAACTTCATGGAAGGGAATCCGGAGGATTTGGGCATTTGAAGAAAAAACCGAGGCATCTTCTCCTGCATCAAAAAGAATTTTGGCCCCTTCATGCTCGACAAGGGCAGAAAATCCCCATCCTTCCTGCAGACGAGAATCATCACAACGATTGTCGTAGAGAATGGTGATTTTGACTGCCATAATAGTTCCTCAAAATCGGACTTGGATAATAGATTCTATCCGGAATCGAGATCAAGTTTTTTTCGCAAATTTCACCCGCTTGTCATAGGAAAAATCGGTTATTTAAAAAATTTCAAAGCTTTCGAGGCGCTGTTTTTTTACAAACCACCTTCTCACTCTTAAGCGCTACGGTCGCATGGGCGGGAAAGAAGCTCTTTTTCTCTTATACCAGCAGCTCCTTTCTGCAGATCCAGCGCTGTTGTAAAAAGAGCGCTTAGGACAAAGAAAGGAATCATGCCCCCTTGCAAAAAAAGAGGATAGAAGTCAAAAAGAGCAATGGCCAAAAAGCCCGCAAAAGAGGCAAGAAGCAAAGAGGCCTCGAGAGAAAGAGATTCTTTTTTGATCCTCAAAAACTGGGAAAAGAGAAAGCCGAAAAAGCAAAACAGGGCGACAAGACCCATCTCCGCTGCGATCAGCAAGTAGCAATTATGGGCCATATGCGCCAATTTCCCTCCTGAAATCGCATTGGACGCCTTCATAAAATTCTCTAGTCCAACACCGAAAAAGGGATGGTTTTTGATCAATACTAAAGCAGCGTCTTGAGCGGCCCATCGAGTCGCATCGCTACTTTTTGCAAGTTCATTGTATTGAAATACTCCTCCTCGATGAAAAAACTGTTCCCCAAAAAAAACAAAAGAAACCAAAAGCGAGAGCAGAATCACGCCGATCAGTCCAACCCACGCTCTTTGAAGAGGGACGCTTTTTTCTTTTTCTTGCCGGAAAAAAAGAAGAAGAAAAAAAAGTGCGCTTGCACCGATCCAAGAAAAAAGCGCCGCTCGAGAAAAAGTCACGCTCAATGCAAGCACTTGTAGAAAAATGCCGCAGGCAACACTTCTTTGCACCCATCTCCTTTTTGCATGAAAAAAAAGCAGATAAGAGGCCAAAAGAGCGAAGACAAAATATCCTCCTAAGATATTGGGATGGTTGAACGTGCCGTAAGAGCGCAAGATCACCTCAGGTGCTCTTTTCCATCCGAGCACCCGATCGCCCAGCCACCGAAATCCGGAAGGGACATGCATACTGCATGGATTCGTCATTTCAGAAACGGGGATCCATCGAAAATGAAGCAGGTCCAGAGAACTTTGAATATAATAGCAATAAAGAGCCACGATCGACTCGATCACGGCAATACTTGCAACAAGGTAGAAAATCCGGTGTAAAAATTTTTCCCCACCCTCGCGCAGGAGAAAAACCAGAGAAGAGAAAAGCAGTATTTTCGTAAAAAAGATAAGCAGTCGGAAGCTCTCTCTATGGTCGAATGGAAATTCACTTAAAATTAAAGAAACAACGCCCATCGCATAAAACAAGAGAAGCCATCGAGACGGACAGGTCCAAAAAGAGGAGATCCATTCTTTTTTCGAGCGGAAAAAAAAGAGAAAAAAAATGAAAAGGATGATCAGGTCGGATAAATAAAAGCTCAATTTCAAATGAACAAAGGGCTCAAGCGCGTGGATGTGCCACTTGAAATGAGAGGGTTCTAAAGGAAAAACAAGCAAGAGGAGAAAGAAAAGCCCTCTTTGCATTTTTGCAATCGTCGAATCGATCATCCTATTGACGGCGCGGAGGAAGGAAGCACCGCTCCTTTTGTTGGTTTTAAGTTGTGCCATCTGCTAGCTGCACATTTTGGCAGCATCGATAATTAATGCCATCCATTTTTTCAAAGAGGGTTGGCCGACGATTTGGCTCTTCCTTAAGATCCCTTTTTCAAAAATACAATGCGGAAAGTCTCTTATTCATTTTTTTTATGTTCATATGATGACAAAAAATTTAAAAAAAAATATACGTAGGTAAAGAAACACACAAAGTTGTTTATGCCCCAAAAGTTCCTAGGAATCCTTATTTTTTTTCTCCTTATCACGCGTCCATTCCCACTCAATGCGGATACAATCTGGACAGGAACAACATCATGTGACCTATATGATCCCACGAACTGGTCTCTAGGTCGTCCAAGCCCAGTGATCAGCGCCGATTTTGGCGCTTCCGGTTGTTTGAATCCCATTACAAATGTGGCTTCTCGCGACATAAGCGCTTTTTCTTTGGTTTTTACAGGAAACAACAATTATACGTTCACCATTTCTAACGGTGCCAATCTAGATGTGTATGGTGAAGGTATTAGCCTTCCTCCCTCTCCTCCCAATATAATATTCAATGTGATTAGCTTGTCGAGTACGCTGAACTTTCACAATTGTTTTTTGGATGCCGTCGTCATTAATGTCAATGGCGCCGGAACTCTTCAGGGAACGATGGACGGAAGTAATGCCGCAGTCAGTCTGGGGGTACCGACCCAGGGTAACATCATACTTGATGGGAATTCATCCCTTGGCTTCTTATCGAGCAGTTCTGCCAATGACGCAATACAGCTACAGGGCCACGAGCTCAGCGTAGGAAACCTGGGGTTATCTTCAACAATTGTCGGACGAATTGTTGACAGCCTCGGATTTTCTGGAAGCCAATTGACCAAAACTGGCCTTGGAACCTTGGTTCTTTCCGGTTCGAATAGCTATTCAGGCCCGACAACCATCTCGAACGGAAGGCTCAACGTGAATGGCACGATTAACTCTCCGGCAGCAGGTGTTGTGGTAAATTCCGGAGCAACTCTTGGAGGAACGGGCACCATCACGGCAAATATTGTCACTATAAATGGGACTCTGAATCCCGGCAACTCTATAGGAACTCTAAATGTTGTAGGTCCTGTTACTTTTAACTCCTCATCCAACTATTTGGTAGAGTTTGATGCTGCCCATTGCGATCTTTTGAACGTTACAGGAAGCGTTACGATTGATCCCGGCGCCTCTGTTACACTGCAAGCCGATCAAATGATTGCCAATAACACCGTTTACCCGATTATTACAGTAACAAGCCCCCCCATTTCGGGCACATTTACGTCGCTCAATAACCCCTATCTTTTTCTAACAGCCCAGCTTTCTTACGCCTCTGTCAACCAGGTACTTTTATTGTTAAGCAGAAACACCTTTGCATCTGTTCTTCCTAGTAATGCTCCATCGAATGCGATCGCTACAGGAGGTGCCTTAGATCAGGTAAATCCTTTAGGCGGCAGCGATCTTGACAATATCGTAGGTGATTTGATGCTGACGACAAGTTTAGATGTGATCATCCACGATCTTTTGCAGATGCAGCCCTCCCAAATCAAAGCCCTTGGAGTTTCCGAGACCAATACCACAGTGCAACTACATTCTATCATTGCCGAACATGCCGGCAGTTATATCAAGACTGCTTGCACTATAGAGAGTAGAAAAAAGTGGAGTGCCTGGGGCGATCTTTTTGGAGTCTTCTCTCACCAATCCATGCTGCATGGCGAGCTTGGCTTCCATGACAAAACAGGCGGCGGTCTTATTGGTATCGACGCATCGCCCTGCAAAAACCTCTCAGTAGGAGGGGCTCTTTCCTATACATTTACCCATTTGGATTGGAACCACAACCCCTCCCATGCCACGGTCCAAAATGGTTATGGCATTTTCTATACAAGTTGGTACAGCAAACACTTTTTTGTCACATCTGCGGCCACTTGCGGCTACAACCACAACGATGTAGACCGCAACATTCTTTTGTTCACAAGCCCCATCAATACCACAGCGCATAGCTCTTTTTCCGGCGTCGAGGGAAGCGGCTTTATGGAAATAGGCGCCATTGCAACTGATCAAAAAGCAGAGTTCAAACCCTTTGTATCTCTACATTACTGCTATCTACACCACAACCATTTTAGAGAAAGGGGTGCCGACGGGCTCAATTTGAAAGTAGACGATGCCAATGCCAATCTATTGCGCAGTGAAGCAGGGCTCCAATTTTCTTCCTGCTACAAACGAAATGAGTATGAATGGATTCCACGCCTAACTGCTTCAGTAATTGAAGAGAATCGCTTCAAAGGAAAGCACTATCGAACTGAATTTGTGGAAAATCCCGGCGTCTTTTTCACTGTCAAAGGCCTACGGCCCCAGCACACGCTGTTTTCTCCAAAGGCAAGCATACAGCTCAAAAAGGGGGAAAATCTTTCTCTCTTTTTAGGATATGAGGGAGAGTTTGGCTCAAAATTTCATAACAACAGGGCCCATTTGTTTGTGAACCGCTCCTTTTAGAACCAGTTCTGATGTATGACTTTTGAGAAATGTTCGCATCAGATAAGGCAGGATGCAAACAGTATGGTTATTGGTGGTTGTCTTTTGAGCATCTGCGTCCTTGGCAAGCTAATTCACCTGCGGATTCCTGCATTTCGATGGAGTGAATTTGCGAAATTGGATCGAGGAAGGAATACGATATATAGGCAAAAATTAGGCATTTAATTTTGAATGAAAACAAGATACCGCTCAATATTGGAGCCAAAATCAAGCAAATGCATAATCAACCGAGAACTCTGGAAATAGTTTTTTTACTTTAGAGATTGTCTCTATAGTGGCG
Organism: uncultured bacterium; assembly: GCA_963716985.1. Classification (GTDB taxonomy): domain Bacteria; phylum Chlamydiota; class Chlamydiia; order Chlamydiales; family SM23-39; genus JAJZPH01. The sequence goes on from OY970323.1 coordinate 1,789,617, forward strand.
TTGCCTTCTTTTTCTAATCTTTGATACTCATATACCCGATTGAACCCCATTTTTTTCGCGGCTTCTTGCTGTGTGAGATTGTCTTGAATTCTATGGTATCGCAGCATAAACGAAAAAGCGATTGTTGGACCTAGAGAAACTTCAACAACGTACTTTGAAGTCTTGATTTTTTTATTAGGAAAAGGTGCTAGTTCCTTGGAATCTTCCGGTTCTTGAATATAGAGATTGAGAGCCTCTTCCATATTTGCGATAAGATCTTCCATCGAATCGCCCTGTGTAAGGCATCCCTTCAATTCAATGCATTGAGCAGAATATCCAGTTTTTTCCTTTTGGATTCTAAAATGGTACCTCATGACTCCTCCTTTTTGTTCTGTGATAGCAGCTTTCTTAACGAATGTTCGGTACCTGGCTTGAGTTCTTTGTGGTTTGGAATAATTACTGTAGGGCATCCCTTTTTCTTTAATTTCCAATGGCTTCCTTTGCCGCCCGGTACAATCTCGTAGCCAGCGTCTATGAAAAGCTTCCGCATTTCCTTGCTGCTTATTGGCACAACCTCTCCTCTTAATGATTTGATCTTACCAATTATAGTTGGTAAAGTCCAATTTTTTAACTTAACCGCTACATTCGCACAGGTTTTCAGCATCTTCTGCCTCAGACAAATCTCTATGGAAACAGTCGCTCAATCAGCCAAAGCCTCTCGACCAACTGCATACAAGTGCATGAAAAAAGCTTTTTCTGCAAGCGTGGGAATAACCTTAAAAGAAAAAACATACCTCTGGTCGAAACCAGCGACAATCACAGAAGAAGCAAAAGCTTGGACAATCGCACCGAAAGGGACTCGAACCCCCAACCCCTTGGTCCGAAGCCAAGTGCTCTATCCATTGAGCTATCGGTGCTAAAAAACATTATAAGATTATCAAACAGAGCGATTTTCCGCCACGAGAGTCCTTGTCGCCAACATGAATTCCATTGCTTTTTCCCATTTTCTAAATGAAAATAAGCCCTATGGAAGAAAAAGTAGAAGCCATCGTTCTTAAGAGCATTCCGTTTCAGGAAAAAAATCGCATTCTTACCATTTTTTCGAAGGAAGAGGGACTGCTTTCGCTCATCGTCAAAAAGATCAGCTCCCCCCATTTGCTTGCTCTGACCACTCCTTTTTGCGTGGGAGAGTTTCTTTATAAAAAGGGACGAGGAGATCTCTTTTCCTTTCGCGACGGCACCATTTACGACAGCCTCTCTTTTTTACGCAACAACTTCGAATCGCTCCAAGCAGCCTCTTCCATGGCACGGGCCATCTTAAACTCCCATTTCCCCCAAAGCTACACCTCTCGCCTCTATCTGCTTTTTATTTCCTATCTCAAACAAATGCAGAGTTTTGAAAAAAAGGAAAACCTCGTCTCTAGTTTCCTGCTGAAAATTCTTTTGCACGAAGGTCTCCTACATCTCTCTTCTTTCTGCAATGTCTGCAAAGAAAAAGCCCCTTCCTATCTTTTTCGAGGAGAAAGTCAATGCTTTCTTCATCAAGAAAAGGGATCGGTTGCTTTTTCCGAAGAGGAGTGGAAAATTTTAAAACTCTTGACCTATAGCAGATCCTTTCAGCTATTAAAAGAGGCGGATCTCACAGGGGAGTTAAAAACGAAAATATCTTCTGTTTTCCAAGAGCTCAGTTAAAGCCTACTTTCGATTGTGCCGTTTCGATAAAGCCAGCGGCCCTCTTGTCTGACGAAAAAGCTGTTTTCGATAAAAGTGGCCGAACCGCCCCCTTTTTTCAAGTAGGCAATGAAACGAATGGTTGCCTCTTCTCTCTTATTTTCCATGTCCAATATTTCGACTCCTTCAAAAAAATGAGAGGAAGAAAAACTGGAAATCCTTTTCTCCCATTCCTGAAGGTCCCTCTGATATTCGGGATTGTCCGGGTGGGTCGTCTCGATGATAAAATGGGGAAGATTCATAGCATAAGCAGAAAATCTAGAAATCAAAAGCAAAGCAGCCGTTGGAACAGCCTTTCCCTTGTGATAAGGAGCGCAACAGAGCAGATAACCCTTCTTGCTCCCGCATGCACAATTTTTTTGATTCACGGCCATTTCCTAAAAATCAATGCGAGAAGGGGGACTCGAACCCCCACAAGATTTCTCCCACTACCACCTCAAAGTAGCGCGTCTACCAATTCCGCCATTCTCGCGAGCAACTAAAGACAAAAAATATAGCTGCAAGATCCATATCGGCTCAAGAGTTTTTTTCGACAAACTCTTTCTGCCAATCTTCTTCCGAGAAGGGCCGTCCCAAAACCTTTTCGACCAGCTCCTGCCAAGGATAACTGTTGGCTGGAGAAAATAATTTTTCTTTTAACAATCTTCCCGATTGTGGAGTCCAAAGAACCTCTTGCCCTTGGCTTTTCAAAAAAGATTTGAGAGAAGACGCAAAGATTTCTCCTAAAAGATAGCTATAGTAATAGACGGGGGCAAGTCCTATGTGAAACTTCGACGCCCAGTCTTGGCTGTGCTCGCGGTCGGCAGGCATCTTCACTTTTTGATAGCGCTCTACTAGGTTCCACCAGAGCTTTTGGAGATCTTGGCGGGGGTCTCGATAGAGAGCCTCTTCAAAGTAGGTCATGACCATCACCCAGCGGCTGAAGATCAATTGCTGTCTTTTGCGCGATTTTTCCGCCTCAAGCATGGCGGCCCGCTTCTCTTTGCTCATGGGAGAGGAGAGAAATTTTTTTAAGAATTCACTCGAATAGACTTGACTGCCTGCCAAAAGCGCCATGGCTTCCGTTGTGATCATATGAGGAGGCTCGCGAAGAAGCCAGGGAAGAGAATAATCCATTCCTTTTTCATAAACCCCATGGCCCAGCTCATGCAAAAGAGTGTCTGCCCATCGGAGAGTCGGGACCAAATTATTGAGCGTTCTGACATCCCCCTTGCGATCGATATGAGTGCAGAATGCGTGCTGGTTCTTATTTTCCCTTTCGTAAAGGTCGCTGCGGCTCAAGATAGATTTCACATCGAGGTCCATGGAGGTATAAAAATTGCGAGCCATTGCGACAAGGTCCTCTCGTTGTACAAGAGCGTCAAATTCTTTAGAATAAAGAGGATCTTCTTGGCAAAAAGGATCGCTCCAAGTCCAAGGGAAAAGCTCTTTTCGATCAACGCCAAAACGCTCGCTTAGCTTCTTTTCCAAAAAAACCATCAAAGAATCGTAGGATTCTTGCGAACTTTTTTCCACTTTTTCCAAAAAAGAAAAAAGCCACGCATAGTCCACTTCCTGCAAATCGAGCTGCATCATAAAATAATTCTCATATCCCAGGTGGCGGGCGGCAATATTGCGCAGTTCGACAATCTCCACAATCAGGGGAGCCAAAAAGCTACCAATCTCTTTGGAGTGCTGCCAAACCTCTTTTCTTGCCGCCATGCGCTCCTCATCTTTGAGCACCTGGCGAATCTGATTTTCCGTCAAAGCCTTCCCTTCAAAAACAGGCCGAAACGTTGCATATTTCTGCGCCAGCTGGCTCTCCTTTTGGGCAATTTGCTCTCGAAGAAAATCGGGTATCATGTTTTCTTTGAATCGCAAAATCAAAAGGTTGAGCTGCCTCTCCAAAAGGGGATCGTCGATCTTCTCCTTTTTCCAGGACAGAAGCTGCTCATAGATTTTGGGGTCGGAAAAAAACTTTCGATACTCCGTTATCAAGCCGGCAAGAGAATGCGCAGCATCTTTAGAACCCGTCGTCTCTAAAATCCAGCTCACTTGCTGCACCTGTTTTGCTTTTTCCTCTACGGGAGGAACAAAAGACTCAAGAAATGGCTCAAAAAAAATCATTCAATCTCTCATGGTTGTCAGATCGAACTACTCATCGCATGAAAACGATTTTATGTCAAAATTCAGAAAAGCAAAAAGAGAAGAGGGTCGGCCCTCTTGAGTAGCGCACAATTTCCCCTTGCCCTTGCAGCTTTTTTCTCCTACAATCGAGGCATGAAAAAAATCTTGATTTTCCTAATCAAATGCTACCAATGGACGATCAGTCCCTATTTGGGCTCTTGTTGCAGATTTTATCCGAGCTGCTCCCACTATGCCCTCGATGCGATCCAAACCTTCGGATGGCTCAAAGGAAGCTTCCTTGCACTCAAGAGGCTCTGCAAATGCCACCCCTTTCATCCGGGAGGGTATGATCCGATTCCCCAGGAAAAGAAAAACTCTTCTCAAGAAGACTCTTTTCCTATAAATTAGTGGAAAAATCCTTTGTTTTTTTATGAAAATCCCGCTTTCTTTGATTAAGGAATGGATCGAAATACATAAGACCCCGCGAGAAATTGCCGATCTTTTAACGCTGGCCGGCATCGAAGTGGACAAGATTGAAAACGAGGCCCCCTCTTTTTCCCATGTCGTTGTAGGTCAGATTGTTTCTATAGAAAAACATCCCCATGCCGACAAGCTCGTTTTGGTTCAGGTAGACGACGGGAATGAAATTCTTCCCATTGTTTGCGGGGCCCCCAATTGCAAAAAAGGAATGAAGGTGGCGCTTGCGAAAATTGGAGCCACCCTTTTGGATGAGACGGGAAAAAAGTGGAAAATCAAAAAAACGAATATACGCAACGTCGATTCTTTTGGCATGCTCTGCAGCGGCAAAGAGCTGCGGATCTCGGAGGACTCGTCCGGCATTTTAGAGCTTCCGGAAGAATTTTCCCAAGGCGCAGACCTCTCCTCTCTTCTCTCTGATCCCGTCTTTGAAATCTCGCTCACTCCCAATCTCGGCCACTGTGCAAGCGCCATCGGAATAGCAAGAGAGCTTTCCGCATTGACGGGAGATCCTCTGTTTCCCAAAAAATCCCGCCCTCTGGAAGAAAAAGGCGCTTCCATTCATGAAAAACTATCCGTTTCCCTTGAGGCCAAGAACGACTGCCTTCGCTATGCTTGCCGTTTGGTCGAAGGGATCGAAGAAGCATCCACCCCTTTTTGGCTCAAGCAAACGCTCGAAAGTTCGGGCTATCGATCCCTCCATCCGGTTGTCGACGTTTTGAACTATCTCATGATTGCCTATGGCCATCCCCTGCATGCCTTTGATTATGATAAGATCGCAGGGAAAAAACTTTTGATCGAAACCAATCGGGAAGTACAAACCCGTATAGGACTCGACGGAAAAGAGTATACCATTCCCTTAGATGCTCTCCTCATCTCTGACGCAGAAAAACCCCTCGTCATCGCGGGAATTTTGGGGCTTGAGAATGCATCGATTGCAGCATCGTCGAGAAACATTCTCATTGAAGCCGCCTCTTTTGATCCTATGTCCATCCGAAAAAGCTGCAAGGCCCTCAACCTCAAAACAGAAAGCAGTTTTCGCTTTGAAAGAGGAATCGATATCGGCTGCATCCCCTTTGTTTTGGATCAAGCTGCATCCATGATCCATTCCATTTGCAAAGGAACGATCACTCGAGGGAAAATCGATCTGTATCCGAAAGAACTCGACCCTTCCCAAATTCGCTTCCGACCACAAAGAGCCAACCGCCTCCTCGGCACGCAATTAAGCAATAGCGAAATGGAAAACATCTTCGATCGCCTGCAGATGAGCACAAAAGCCGGTGCAGAATGGATCGTTTCTCCACCCTCCTATCGAAACGACATCAAAACTGAAATCGATCTGATCGAAGAGGTGGCCCGCATTTATGGCTACAACAACATCGAGAAAAAGACGCCTCTCTACGCAAGCTCCAAGTTGCCGCACACCCCTTTATATCTCTTTGAAAAAGAGCTGCGCAAAAATCTCGTCTCGCAAGGACTGCAAGAACTGATGACCTCTGATCTCATCAGCCCAAAACTTGCCTCCCTTTGCGAAGAGATGCATTTTGCCGGAGAAGGATTCATCAAAGTTCTCCATTCCAAATCGGAAGACTTTTCCATCCTTCGCCCCTCCCTGCTCCCCAGTCTTTTGCAAGTCGTTCAATTCAACCTGGACCATCAGAGAGAAACGCTTTGCGGATATGAAATAGGAAAAGTCCATTTTAAGAATCAAGAGCGCTTGATTGAAGAAAACATTGTCTCTCTCGTTCTTTGCGGCAAAGAGTCCGCCGTGCATTGGAAGGAAAAATCTAGAAAGTTTGATTTTTACGATCTCAAAGGAATACTGGAAAATCTTTTTTCTGCCCTTGGAATTTCTCCTACTTCTTTTGAGCCCTCCTCATTTCCTTTCCTTCATCCGGGAAGACAAGCTAAGGTTCGCCTGGGAAAAGCTGAGATAGGAGTTCTAGGAGAAGTGCATCCTTTTACGCTGAGCCGGCTCGATATAAAAGAGAAGGTCTATTTTGCAGAGATCAACACACGCTCGCTCTTGGAATCTACAAAAACAGTTGTGAAATTCCGTGACATCCCGCTCTTTCCTTCCTCTGAAAGAGATTGGACCTTTGCGATGCCGGAGGGCTTTTCTTATTCCAAAATTAATGATCTGATCGAAAAGGTAAGAACTCCTCTTTTGGAGAGTTTTTCTCTGATCGACCTTTATGAGGATCCCATTTCTCTTCAAAAGAAAATCACCCTGCATTTCATTTATCGCGATAAAGGAAAAACAATTACATTAGAAGAAGTAGAAAAGGAACATGACAATTTCATGAAGAATCTTTCTTCGCTTCTTTTTGAAAAAAAATAAAAGAAGCCTATTTGTTTAAGAATCTCTTGAAAAATAGCTTCTCAAATCCATAACATGAATCCATCTAGCTTTATCGGAGTCAGAATATGAAAAAAGTGGTTTTCGCTTTAGTCTGCTCTCTTCCTCTATTCCTCGCCTGTCAAAAAACGGGCCAGCAATGCGATTGCATTTCTCAGCAATATATGCACAAATATGGATTTCCCTTAACGGAAAAGGAATGGAAGGAAAGAGAAAAAGACGGGCAAATAATCAGCCGTCTCAAAAATGGCTGCACCGTCACCAACAACTACATCGCAGGGGTCTTGCATGGCTCTTCTACGATTACTTTCCCTCATAGCGCCCTCATTCAAATGCGCTGTGAATATGATCAAGGAACCCCGGTCAAATATATCCTCCATGACGATTCCGGCCTCCCTTATAAGGAAGTGTCCTTTGAGCCGGAGGACCGACAGGTCATCACTCTTTGGAATGAAAAGGGCGTGCCTTTAAGCATTGAAGAATATGAAGGGGGCCTTCTTGTGGAAGGACAATATTTCAATGCGAAGCATGAACTCGAATCCTCAGTTGAAAATGGAGAAGGAACACGGCTGCAGCGGGCGCACAATGGCTCTCTGCTCTCTAAAGATGCTTTTAAGAATAGCAAGCTAGCGTCGCGCACCTCTTTCCATCCCGATGGAAGGGTTGCCGCTGTGAGGAATTTTCAAGATTATCAACTCCATGGAAACCATCTCATTTATTCCACAACAGGCTCTCTCTTGATGGAAATGAATTGGGAGTCGGGGGTGCTGCATGGCCCTGTGATTACCTATTTCAATGGGACCAAGGCAAAAGAAGTGCCCTATGTCCGCGGTAAAAAGCAAGGGCAGGAGAATCAATTCGACGACAAGGGCAATCTCATCGCAGAAATCCGTTGGGATAATGACCAAAAGCATGGCAGCTCTCGATACTACGACAACAGCCAAACGAATATTCAATGGTACTTCCGAGGAGATGCCGTCTCTTCGAGAAATTTTGAAAAGCTCGACATGCATGAGAAAATGGTTGCCGGTCTAGAATAAGTCTTCACTTTTTTCATGAACGAAAGGATCTTTTGCGCTTATTCGCCAGAAGATCCTTTTTTTGTCTGCGGACAAAAAAAAGACCTCTTTCCTGGCAAGAAAAGAGATCTTTTTTCGGAAATGAGACTTATTTCTTTGAAGGAGAAGAGCTAGGTTTCTTTGATTTTTTGGAATCTTTTTCTTTGGCCTTCTTCTCTAGATCAACATCAAGCGCTGAGGTTGTTCCTTTATCCATCTTTGCGCCTTCTGCCGGCAGCGCTTCTTTTTTTTGCTCAACCGGAGCCGGTTCTGCTTTCTTCATCGCCGTTTCTTCTGAAGTAACAATGTTGCCGACATCCATTTCCGCTTTTGCTTCTTCAGTTACCGAATTTTTTTGCTCATCGAGAAAATGTGCAAATGTCTCATCTAATTTTGTAGTTTCTCTGTTTTCTGCTTTGCATGCTCCAAAAAGAAGCAGCGAAGTCCCTAAAAGCAACAATTTGCCTTTCAAAAACTTTTTTCCCATTTGAAACCTCGTTTTGTTAATAGGACCATCTATTTTGATGGTATTCTGATCATTCAAGACTCTTGATTTATTGAGCCTTAAGAAGAATTTAAGATGGAATACAAATTTAATGCAAGGCACAATTCGCCTCGATTCTGAAGAGACGGGATTGGTTGTGTGAAAAAGCTTTGTTTAACGCTCGTTTCTGTTTAGGAATATGTCCGAAATGGATAGAGCTTCTTTCAAGAGATCAAAATGCCACCTCCGGAAAAGATGGCATTTTGCAAAAGATCGCGAATTGACAAAACTCAGTTTTCAGGCGGCTTCTCTTCGCCGCAAGCAAACAGTTTGCTTTCCGTTGGCTTTCCTTCTTCAGGAACATTCCTTTTTGCGGGATCTTCGCTAGAAACAACCTTGTTCCCTTTCTCTGTGGGCTTTCCTTCTTCAGGAACATCCTTTTTTGCAGGATCTTCGTTAGAAACAACCTTATTCCTCTTTTCTGTCGGTTTTCCTTCTTCTGAGAGAGGCTTCTTTACAGGATCTTCGTCGCCACAAGGACACTTCCTGCATTCTTTTGGTTTTGCATCTTCAGGGGCCTCTTGCTCTTTGAGGAATTGAGTAAAAGTTTCATCCAACTTTGAAAGGTCTCTGTTCTCTGCGTTGCAGGTACCCAGAAAAAGAAGGGCGCTGCATAGAAAAACTAGCTTGGTGTTTAAAATTTTTTTCGTCATCCTACAACTCCGTTTTTACATTCGCAAACCAGTATAAACAACCGCGGATCAAATTTCTATTTTTTTTCACCGCTCTTTTCACATTGGCACACTTTTCGCATCTAATATAGGTAGATACAAGGAGAAATCATATGAAGGAAAAAGACTTACTACAAAGGATAGCAACCCTCGAAACTATTAACGATCAATTAATTACAGAAATCAACTATCTAGACAGCATCGCAAGAGAGCTTGGCTTTCATGAAGGCCTTAAAACGCTAAAAGAAGCCGCTCTTGAGCTCTTAGAAGAAGAAAAAACCGACTCTTCCGAAGAAGAGCCCCCATTGACTGGATGATCGCACTAGAAGGAAATACCGCAACTCTCTATCCTTGAAAAAGCCAATATTCGATCCAATCAATTGGCCCGTGACTCGTGAAGCAATTAGCGCCCCCCTTTCTTTCTAGCAAAATATTGATTTTCAAGAGCTTGCGCTATTTGCTCTCCCAAGATAAAGAAGGTCTTTTTTGGCGATTTTTTGCCCAAAACCCACTCCTCTGCCTCTCTCGTTTTTTCGGACTCTTCTTTCGCAGGGAAGAAAAAATTTCCCAAGGTGGGTATTTTTTTCACGGACTGAATAACTTGATCGATCTGGAAAGGGCGCTATGTGCAGACAATACCTATCTTTTTATCGGACTCAGTTATTGCCAAAAACCCTTCGATTGCCCCTCTCAGAGATTTTCGGAAGAATGCCGAGCCTCCTCCCATCCTGCTTGTAATGAGTGTCTTATAGGAAACGTTTCCCGCAATTTTTCTTCCCACACCTCTTGCATCGTCACCATCCCCACGATCTTCTTTCTTGCAAAAAAAATGATGCAGATCAAAGAGGAGCACCCTTCCAAACAGATTCTTTTCCTTATTTCCGCATGCCCCCTTTCCCTGCATTTTTTTGCCCCCTGGGCCCATTTTCTTCACCTGCAGGGAGCCTCCCTCCCCCTATCAGGTCCCGTCTGCGCAGCTTTTTCCTTTTTTAAGACAGCAGAAGGAGGGGAAAAGAGAGGAGTGACCTATCTCCTCCCAGAACAAGAAGATCAGCTTCTTGCGCTTCTTGCCCTGAGAAAAAAGGCTTTTCTGACTTAAATCCTTGTTTGAAAATGCGCTTTTACGTTAGGATGCTTGACTATTGTTGACCTTAATTGAGGAGAAAAAATGGCTCGTTATACTGGACCGAAAAACCGTATTGCTAGAAGGTTTGGCGCAAATATTTTTGGACGTCTGCGCAACCCTCTTCTTCATAAAACAACTCCACCTGGAATGCATGGCGCTAAACGCAAGAAAAAATCAGATTACGGACTCCAGCTGGAAGAAAAGCAAAAGATCCGATCAGTTTACGGAATGCTCACCCAAAAACAGCTTGTAAAGACCTACAAACAAGCTCTTAAAATGAAAGGCACAACCCATTCTATCTTTTTACAGCTTTTGGAAACCCGCCTCGACAATATTGTCTATCGCCTTCGTTTCGCCGGAACCATTTTTGCCGCACAACAGCTTGTTGCGCATGGCCATATTGAAGTGGACGGAAAAAAGGTGGATATTCGTTCTTTTACCGTTCGTCCGGGCATGGTCGTTTCTGTGAGAAATAAATCAAAAAATACAAAAATAATCCAAGAATGCATCCAGAATACGGCACGGGAACTTCCCCCTTATTTGACTCTTGGCGAAGACCGCCTTTCTGGAACGCTGACAGCATTGCCAGAGGCCGATCAGGTGCCGCTTCCCATCTTAATCAACATTCCTCTCGTATGCGAGTTTCTCTCCCACACGAATTGATGGGTTGTTTTTTAAGAGATTACGCGATGTGCGAGTTTATAAAGCGAAAAATCGCCTATGCTTTTAAGAACAAAGCAACTGGTCAAACTGTAAAGGCTCGTTCCCTGCGTTTACATTAAGTTTAATGCCGACAGTATGCGCCAGTAATTTTCTCCAAAATCTTGAAAATTGATGCCATAAATCTCGCGCCCATACTTTTTCAATCCGAAATCTATCATTGAGCTGCCCTATAACTGTTTCAACCAGTCGCCGAGTCCCTACCAGCCATTTCAAAAATTTCTTCGGTCTTTCATCTTTCATATTTTCTCTCAGCGAAGTTTGCAAGTACAACCCTTGTTTTTTGAGCAACTCTTTCAATCCAGGTCGTATAAAACCTTTGTCTCCCAACAAAAGCCCTCCGATTTTTTCCACAATCTCAGGACACACATCGCGCTCATCAATGTTTGCCTTGGCGAATGTAGCTGCTGTCACCACCCCTATTGAACTGATGACAACATGGCCTCGAAAACCATAAAAGTGCTCTTTTTTTGTAGCACAATATCCATATGCAGCGTCGCCCTTGAAATTTTTGCTAAAGTGAGCTCTGGCAAATTTGCAAACTGGAATAGGAAGCCCGTCTATTATGTGCAATGAATCAGAAAGAGCATGTAGGTCAGTTGCTAAACTCTCTTGTAACAATCGCTTTACTACATGAAGGTTGGCCGCTTGCCTGACAAAATTCGAACGTGCAGGAATATTTGGAAAGAAATGCAACCAGTGCCTTTTGAAATATTCCCAAATGGTTTTGTCACGGTCCATTCCAAAAAATTCTCCAACGACCTCCATCGTAATAACCTCGCTGTCTTTCAATCTAGGCGAGGGACCTCTTTGACGAAATTTCTCGTCTGCAAGAACCTTCTTCATCTCATCATCTATCAAACAAAAGGTGGTTATGATAAAATCATCAATCGACATGTCCTGAACTCCTGTTGTTGTTTTGTCGCAAAACAGTGTGCAGTAAGGACTTGTCATTTTTCAATTATTTTTTTACGTGTGATTTTTTGCTTTGAAAAACTCGCACATCGCGTGAGATTTTAATCCTTTGTATTTTTTCAAAAGATCTCCTTTTGGAAGTAATCTTCCCCACTTGCAAACACTGGACGTTGGGGACAATCCACTTGAAAACCTTTCTGAGAAGGTCATGCGGCTCCTTCTTGTCAAACCGGAAACACTCTATCTTTCTCTCTTACAAGTGATAAACACGCAAAAACGTACGGAACCACATCCCCACTTGCAATTGACCTGCTAAAGTTAAGATTTCCTCCCAAACCAAAATTGGTAGTGTGCGCCTCTGCCCGCGCACATTGCAGCTTTGGCTCTATAGAAGATTGAAGCTTTCATTGTCAGAATCCTGCTTTTCCCCTAAAATGTTCTCATATTTAGGGGTCTTTTATGCACCATCCGCTTCTTATTGGAGCTCATTTCTCAATCACCGGCGGGTATCAAAATGCACTTCTGGCCGGGAAGGCCGTGGGCGCAACGACGGTACAAATTTTTACCTCCAATCAAAGACAATGGCATGGCCACAAAATCTCCGATGAAGAGATCCTTGTTTGGAGAGAGACAAAAAAACAGACCGGGATCGATACCGTCGCAAGCCACGATAGCTATTTGATCAATTTAGGCTCTCCGAAAAAAGCTCCGCTCTTGAAAAGCAGAAAAGCATTTCGCGAAGAGATCGAACGCTGCCATCTCTTAGACCTCTCCTTTCTTGTTTTTCACCCGGGCGCTGCTTTAGACAGCAGCGAAGAGGAGTGTTTGCACACGATTGCCGAAAGTCTTTTAGAATGTGAAGATCTCTTGAAAAAGGGGAAAACGCGCTGTCTTTTGGAAACCACGGCCGGACAGGGATCGCAAGTAGGATATTGTTTTGAACACATTGCCCTCATCGTCCAAAAAGTTGGAAAAAAAATTCCCATCGGCGTCTGCATCGACACCTGCCATATCTTTGCTGCGGGCTATGACATTCGCACAAAAGAGGGCTGGCAAAAAACATTGCATCAGTTTGATCAAACCGTCGGCCTGGACCATTTGCATGCTTTTCACCTCAACGATTCTTTAAAAGAGCTCGGCTCTCGATTAGATCGTCACGCATCTCTTGGAGAGGGCGCTATCGGCCTTACTTCCTTCGAAGCCCTTATGCGCCATCCGAAAACCAGGCTCGTGCCGAAATATTTAGAAACACCCTTCCCGGAAAAATGGGAGAGGGAAATTCACCTTCTTCGTAAATTTGGAGAAAAATAAATGCGCAGTAAAATCAAACATCTCTTCCAAGACGCCTCCCTCATTGGCAAAGAGATCACCATTTGCGGCTGGGTCAAAACACTCAGACGTCAAAAAAATCTTTCCTTTTTGGAAATCAACGACGGATCGATCTTCACCAATTTGCAAATCATCGTGGAATCTCAGGTAGCCGATGAAGCGCTTCTCGCAAATCTTTGCCCCGGCGCCTCCGTGTCCGCTACCGGAATATTAAAGCAGAGCCAAGGGAAGAATCAAAGCGTCGAGCTGCTTGCAACGAGTTTATATATTTATGGACCGTCCGATCCCGACACCTACCCTCTGCAGAAAAAACAGCACTCCTTTGAATTTTTGCGCACGCTTGCCCACTTGAGGCCAAGGACCAATACGCAAGGCGCCGTCCTTCGCGTACGCAATGCCCTTGCCTTTGCCACTCACACCTTCTTTCAAAAAAGAAATTTTCTCTATCTACAAACCCCCATCGTCACAGGATCCGATTGCGAGGGCGGAGGAGAACTCTTTCAAGTCACAACGCTCAAAGAGCCGCTGCCTCGGCTTCCCGATCAATCCATTGATTACTCCAAAGACTTTTTTAAGAAAAAAGCCTATCTGACCGTTTCGGGCCAGCTCAACGCAGAATGTTTTGCATGCGCCCTTTCCGACGTTTATACCTTCGGGCCCACGTTTCGCGCTGAAAATTCCAACACTTCCAGACACCTGGCAGAATTTTGGATGATCGAGCCTGAAATGGCCTTTGCAACGCTCGAAGATGATATGGAGCTGGCGCAAAGCTATTTGAAGTTCACTGCGGAATATGTGTTGAATCATTGCCCGAAAGACATGGAGTTTTTCGATCAATTCATCGAAAAAGGGGTCATTCAGCGCATGCGCCACGTAATCGAGCAGCCCTTTGAGCAGATCAGCTATACGGAAGCCGTTGATCTTTTGCAAAAGGCAAAAAAAACATTCGAGTTTCCCGTCAAATGGGGAAGCGATCTGCAGTCGGAGCATGAGCGCTACCTTGCTGAAGAGCTTTTCAAAAAACCCGTCATCGTGACCGACTATCCGGAAATCTTAAAAGCCTTTTACATGAGGCGCAATGAAGATCAAAAAACGGTCGCGGCCATGGATATCCTTGTTCCCAAAGTAGGAGAGATCATCGGCGGATCTCAAAGAGAAGAGAGGATCGACATTTTAGAAGAAAAAATGGCCAAGATGCATCTGAAGAAAGAAGACTACTGGTGGTATCTCGACCTCAGACGCTTCGGCTCTGTGCCCCATTGCGGATTTGGCGTGGGATTTGAGCGGCTCGTTCTCTTCTTTACGGGCATGGAAAACATTCGCGATGTGATTCCCTTCCCCAGATATCCCGGGTCGGCAGAATTTTGATCTGAAAAAGCAAAGAGGAGGCGATCTTAAGAGGAAAATCTCTCTCTTCGCAATCCGGCCGGCTAGCGTGGCCCTGTTTTTTAAAAAACCATTTGCTGAATGAACGAGAACGCATAGCCTCTTCTTGCAAGGAACGCAATGATCTTTTTCTTTTCCACATGTTTCTTTTTAGCAAGAAGAGCGCGCACCGCTTCTCGCTGCACGCTTTCGGAGACGATCTTTTGAATCGTTTGTAGCAAAAGCCCTTTTTCAAACCCCTTGTTTTGAAGCTTGTATTGAATAAGAAGCGGGCCAAAACCCTTTCGCGCCCATTTTTTTACCTCTTTTTCGATCGAATAATTCTCCTCAATAAACCCCTCTTTTTGCAACCGGTCTAAAAGAGGAAAGACCACTGCATCTGAAAGACCTTTGGCTTTCAGCTTTTGTGCAAGCAAAGCTTTGGGATAGTTGCGCCGGGATAACCATTGAAGAGCGACTTTTTTGGCAATTTTTTCCTCTAAAAGGGAAAACCACTCTTGCGCATCCTCTAAAGAAGAAAACTCCATTCGCTTGATCTCTTTCTCGAAAAGAAGACGATCCACCGCGCGAAAAAAGGCTTCCCGAAAGGTCAAAATCAGTTTTTTTGGATCCCCTACATCGACGCAAACGTTGATCTGCATAAAACACCTATCTCAAAACGTCTAAGGATAGGAAAGATCCCATTCTTCGCCACTTCTTTTTTTCAAAAAAACACTATAGCGCTAACTATTAAAGCCTTAAGATGAATGATTGGACTCCATAGCCACATCCAATTGCTCCCCAATGAGCTTTGTGATAATGTTAAAAAAAAGGATTTCTTATGGTAGATAAGCCCGCCGACGTCTCTTCGATTCCGCCGCAGATCCCGCAAAAACCTTTGGAGAATGAAAAACAACCCTCCAAAGTAACGACAAATGCTTCTTATTCCAACCCCTTTCCCACATTCCAATTTAGCGACTCGGAGATCGGCCAAAAGGAGTTCGTGAAAAAATTTTGGGAATCGATGGAACGGAACATCGGCGATTGTATCAATCGCGATATGAAGCGCATGAAAGAGGCCAATGAAAAACTGAAAAAGAGTCTCGAGGGAAAAGAAGACTAGGTAAATAATTCATCACAAGCCACTTAAAAAGAAAGTTTCTGTTTTTCAAAAAAATTATCAATAATACGAATAAACAATACGCAAAAATTACAAATTTGTTATAATAATAAATAGGAAATATAATTTTTTAAGGAGCTAATGCATGAAAATTCAAAAGCCGGGAAAATCAGAGGCAGCCCACCTTAACACCCCCGCCGTATCAAAAAGCAAAGATCCTGCAAAACAAGCCATGATTCAATCTCTGTGCAATGAAATGAACAAGACCATTCAGCAAACTACAGCAAAAGCCGTGGCAGAGAAAAGAAAACAGCGCGCAGATATCGAGCAAGGATCTTGATCCATTCTGTTTGTTTTTCTCCCTTGTTTTGTTATGATTCCTTTACGCATTTCTAAAAACCGATCTTAAGGATTTTGCTTTGGAAGAAACCGATCTTTTTCTGGTACCAAAAGAAGAAAGCGGACAGAGGCTCGACAAACTGCTCTCAAAGAGATTTGAAGACAAGTCCCGTACCTATTTTCAATATTTGATCGAAGAGGGGTGCGTCTTTCTCAATGGAAAACGCGTCAAGAAAAGAACCATTGTCTCTGCAAATGACGAAATTGAACTCTTTTTTTTAGCAACTCCCGAGATCTCCCTTGAGCCGGAAAATATTCCCTTAGAGATCCTTTTTGAAGACGAAGATCTCCTGGTCGTCAACAAACCTGCGGGCATGGTCGTCCATCCCGCACCGGGCCATTGGACCTCTACCTTCGTGCATGCCCTTCTGTTTCATTGCAAAGAGCTGCGAGCGACGAAAGACAATGTCCGGCCCGGCATCGTGCATCGCCTGGATAAAGACACCTCCGGCTGCCTTCTCGCGGCAAAAACTGAAAATGCCCATAGAAAGCTCATACAGCAATTTCACAATCGGGAAATCGAAAAGGAGTATCTTGCCATTGCAATCGGGAAAACGCCCTCTTTGACCCTTTCCGCCCCGATCGGACGCCATCCTGTCCGACGAAAGGAAATGTGCGTTTTAGAGGATGGGAAAGAGGCGATCACCCAATTCGAATTGCTATTCGATCTGGATCCGATCTGTCTTGTCCGCGCACGCCCAAAAACGGGAAGGACCCATCAGATCCGCGTGCATTTAAAACACCTCTCCACCCCCCTTCTCGGAGATCCGGTTTATGGAAAAAAATCGTCCATTGCGGCAGCGCGGCAAATGCTGCACGCCCACACGCTTTCTTTTTTACATCCGATGACCCGCGTCCCCTTGAAATTGCAAGCTCATATTCCCGAAGATATGAAAAACATTCTCAGCAATTGCAAAAAACCATCCTCTCGCGATCGCGAACTCTGGCGACAGATCATCTAACTCGCGCCAAAAAAGAACCTATTCTTTTTTTGAAGAAGATTTCTCTTCAACGTCTATTCCATCGATTGGATCGATCAAAAGTTTTCCGAAAGGGCATCCAATTTGCTGGCTAAATATCTCTTCTTTCGATAAAGTGGAAAATGCGAGATTCCAAATTTGGATATCAACTGTTATTTCAACCTAAGCAGAGGATCGCAATATGAAGGAATTTGTTGAATACATCGTGAAGAATTTAGTCGATCATCCTGATAAAGTACTCATCAATGAAATCGGAGGCACACATACTCTGATCATTGAATTATCCGTGGAAAAATCTGACATCGGAAAAATCATCGGTAAAAAGGGGAAGACCATCAATGCTATCCGCACTCTTCTTATGTCGGTAGCAAGCAGAAATGGAATCAGGGTCAACCTTGAAATCATCGAAGAAGGTAAATAATAGTTTTGTCATGTGGAGCAAAAAAAGCCTTTTTTTTGCTCCCTTGCTTTTTTTGTTTTTTTCTCCTTTTTGCATTTTTTGCGAGCACAACGTTTCGCCTTTCCCCGAAAGAAAGTCTTTCGTCATCATCGTTGCGGCCTATAACGCCTCTTCGGTGTGCGAACTGGCGCTGCAATCTTTTGCTACGCAAACCTATCCCCAATTTCGCGTGGTTTACGTGGATGACGGGTCCAGCGACGCAACGAGGCAAAAAGTCGAAGAGTTTTTGAAAAACTCCGCGCAAAAAAATCGATTTTCCTTCCTCCGCTATGATCGGAGGAAAGGGAGCGTCGAGCGCCTGATTGAAGAGGCGCAAAAATGCGCCCCCCATGAAATCATTGTTTTTCTCGAAGGGACATCTCTTCTCTCCTCTCCAAACGTCCTGCAAAAACTCAATGATCTTTATACGAAAAAAGAAGCCCTGGTGGTTTGGGGCCAGCATCAAGAATTAGAAACCAAAGACATAGGGCCCTGCAAAAAAGTAAAGAGCGCTACCCTCTTTTCTCATTCTATGCGAGGGAAAAAATGGGAGCGGTGCCGCATCAAATCTTTTTACGCTCTCCTCTTTAACCAGATACCCATCGAAGATTTTTTCTTCCGCGGCCAATGCGTGGATGAAACATTTGACAAAGCCTATATGTTCCCCCTGCTCGAAATGGCCGGCGATCATGCTCTTTTTGTCAAAGATGTTCTCTGTCTTTCCTCTCAAAAAGAAGAAACGGACAAGACACGGCCCTGCCAAAGATCTCCCATCAAATGCGGGCAGATGATCCGCAATCATGCGCCCTTAGCGCCTCTTAAAAAGCCGCTTCTCTCTCCTGCCCCGGCCGGCATGGCCGATCTCATCATTTTTTCCTACGACCGGCCCCTGCAGATATACGCTCTTCTAGAGTCCATCCAAAAACACCTGCAAGGACTGCAACAGATTTCCGTCCTCTTTCGAACGAGCTCTTTTGCTTTTGAAAAGGCGTATGCAGACCTTAAAAAAGAATTTCCCCATCTGCAATGGGTCGCGCAGTCACAAGAGCACCCGCGAGAAGACTTTCAAACGCTTTTGCTGCAGACCATCTTTTCCTCCCCCTCGCCCTACATCCTTTTCGCCGTTGACGATATGATCGTCAAAAAAGATGCAAATCTTCAAGAATGCGCACATTTTTTGGAAAAAAACCATGCCTTTTTTTTCTCGCTTCGCCTCGGCAAAGATATCACCACATGCTACATGGGAAAGTATGATCAGGCCCTTCCCCATCATCTCTTTCTCCAAGACCGGGTTCTTGCCTGGCAAATCAATGCGGCCCAAGGAGATTGGAATTATGCAACCAGCGTGGACATGAATCTCTATCGCAAAAAAGATGTAAAAAAATGTTTTAACCGCATTCATTTCCACAATCCCAACGAACTAGAGCCTGCCTGGGAGCGCTATCTGGAATCCCATCAAACCACGCAAAGGAAGAAGGGGATGGGCCTCTGCTATGAGGATCCGGTCGTATTGAACATTCCTCTTAACCTCGTGAACAAAAGCGATAATTCCCATATGAATCTCTTTTCTCCAAACGAGCTTTTGCAGCTCTTTGAAAAGGGAGAGAAAATCGACATTGCTCCCTTGGAAAAAGTAAAGAACCACACGGTTCACGTGGAAATAACGCCCACTTTCATTAAAAGAGAGAAGAAAACGGATTGAGCAGGACTCGAACCTGCGACCGCCCGCTTAGAAGGCGGGTGCTCTATCCAGCTGAGCTATCAATCCAAATTTCATTCCGGATTTTAAAAGATTGGCCTTTAGATTTCTAGGGTTTTTCTGCTACTATAGCCCCTCTCGAGCTTTAGGAGGTTTTTATGCCCAAGATTGCAATCGGAAACTTTTTCATGGGAGAGGGAGAGCCTCTCGTGCTCATTTGCGGCCCTTGTGCAATCCAATCGGAGAGTCACGCTCTTTTTGTTGCCAAATCCCTAAAAGAAATATCCTCTCAATTTTCCTTTCCCCTCATTTACAAATCGAGTTTCGATAAAGCCAACCGCCTCTCCATTCATTCGTTCCGCGGAGTCGGGCTAGAGAAGGGTTTGCGCATCTTAGAAAAAGTCAAAAGGGAGTTTGATCTGCCCGTCCTTACCGATATCCATACTCCCGATCAGGCCAGAGCCGCGGCTGATGTTTGCGATGTAATCCAAATACCGGCGTTCCTTTGCCGCCAAACCGATCTGATTCTGGCAGCCTCTCAAACAAATGCCGTCATCAATCTCAAAAAAGGGCAATTCCTCTCCCCCTGGGACATGAATTACGCCATTGAAAAAGTCCTCTCCACCCAAAACACACGCCTGTTTATCACCGAAAGGGGAACCTCTTTTGGCTATAACAATCTCGTCAGCGATATGCGCTCGATTGCGATCATGAAGAAATTCGGCTATCCGATCTGTTACGACGCGACCCATTCCATCCAGCTTCCCGGAGGCGCCGGAAGCTCTTCCGGAGGAAACAGAGAGTTCATACCCACGCTTGCAAAAGCGGCAGTAGCTGCCGGCTGCCACTCTCTGTTCATCGAAGCGCATGAAAATCCAAGCAGCGCCCCTTCCGATAGCGCATCGATGCTCTCTTTTGAAGAATTAAAACCCCTCCTCAAAGAGATCGAAAAAATCCATCATGCCCTCAATGGCTAGCCAATGATTCGAAAATCGATTATCCTCTCCTCTTTCTTGACCTTTGCCTCCCTTTGCATTCTTGTTTTTTTTCTTTTCTTCCCCTCCTCTTCCGACCGCGAAGATTACCAAAAGATCCTGGAAAAAAGAAAACGCTCTCTTTCTTCCGACGGATTCCCCCAAGAGTCCATCCACCAGATGCGCGATGACGTCCAAAAAGACCTTTGGGTCATGAACGAGAAAGAGCGCCTCCATTTTCGCATTTGTTCGGAACACTCCGACTTGTGTTTGAGCAGATCCGCGAAAACGACCGAGGTCACGGAAAATCTGCAAAACATCCAATGCTGGATCCAAGAAAAAATTCTGCCGCTCGAAGGAGAGCAGCTCATCCGCTTTTTTTCTTCGCAAGAGGGGATCTATCGCTATCCCTCCCACTCCTTTTTCGCACCCCATTTATTTCTCTTTTTTTTCCAAATACCCGGCAGCGATCTTCCCGAAGACATTTTTTCCTATTCCCCCTATCTTCAAGGCCTGGCAGATCAAGTCTACTTTCAGTTCACGGAGAAAATGCCCGGTTTTGAAGCAACCCGTTTGCGTGCGCTTTATAAGCTCGACAAGGAGGTCTTGCCGTGACCCATCTTCTAGAAGTGAAACACTTAAAAAAATATTATGCTGCAAAAGCCGTTGTGAACGATCTTTGCTTTTCGATTGAGGAAGGAGAAGTGGTGGGGCTCTTAGGTCCCAACGGGGCCGGCAAAACCACCGCGTTCTATATGACAATTGGACTCATCCATCCCGACGAGGGAGAGGTTTTTTTTCAAGGGAAGGAAATCACCCGCTTGCCCATTCATAAAAGAGCCCTTCTGGGCATGGGATATCTTTCTCAAGAGCCCTCGATTTTTCGCCAGCTGTCCGTCGAAGAGAACATTTTGGCGATATTAGAAACGCTCCCCCTATCCCGCTCCGAGAAGGAAAAGCGTTTAGGAGAGCTTCTGCAAGAGCTGCATTTGGAACATCTTCGTAAAAAAAAGGCCCTTTCTCTCTCCGGCGGAGAGAGACGACGTCTAGAAATCACCCGGGCCCTCGTTCGCTCTCCCACCCTACTTCTTCTCGACGAACCTTTTGCCAACATCGATCCTCTGGCCATTCAAGACGTGAAAAAGCTCATTCGCCTTTTGAAGCAAAAAAAGATCAGCATACTCATCACCGACCATAATGCGAGAGAAATTTTTTCCATCGTGGACCGCAGCTATCTCATGCAAAATGGACAGGTGATGCTATCGGGCAGAGTCGAAGATCTGGTAAAAAATCCGGAAGCGAGAAGCTCCTATCTCGGAGAAGATTTTTCTCTCTAAAATTAGAATGCAACCGACAGGGTCGTAGAGAGCCCCTGCATGTGCAGATGTCCGGGGAAAAAGTTCGAGGTCGGCGTTTGCGGATCGTTCGGATCAAAGACAAATTGTCGGTCCACTTCATGAATGCAGAAAAAACTATTGAGCTCATAGCCGACAAAGAGAAAAAGCTTCCACTTTTGAAACTCATATTTCCAAGAGGGCCCAAGCAGAAACTGGAGCTGGGTCACCACGCGAAAATCATCATTATGGGCATGGACAATATAACCCATCGCGCCCCCAAATGGATGGGAGCGAATATTGAAACGATTGTCGTGATTGCCGAACAGAGCACAGCCGCACACCCTTGCGTGCAAGCCAAGGCCCCATTTCATGAGCCAATCCATATCGAGTCCGATCTTGGGCCCTCCCCCTTTAAAATTCCAATCATTCTTGATGTTCAAAGAATTGGCGCTCTTGGCAAGGCTGTCGTAGTAATTCACTTCCCATCTCTGGCGAAACCAGACGGCGCTCATCGCGTTAATCAGAGTCAAATGCAGATAGGGAGTCGTTTCAAACATTCTCTTCAAATAAAAATCCGCAAAATGGGTCCTGAGCGAAAGATAGCTCGTGGCCCGTTCGATGTTGGTTAAAGGAAATTGCGGGAAAATACCCTGGAAATGGCGCCCCTCATGCCGCATATGGTCTTCTCTCTGCCAGGGATCGTA
Organism: uncultured bacterium; assembly: GCA_963716985.1. Classification (GTDB taxonomy): domain Bacteria; phylum Chlamydiota; class Chlamydiia; order Chlamydiales; family SM23-39; genus JAJZPH01. The sequence goes on from OY970323.1 coordinate 1,811,649, forward strand.
ATTTCCATATTGAACTTCGAACTGCCATTGATCGGGAGCAAAGGTGTATCCCACCGATACCCGAAACCCCCCTCTCCAATAAAATTTTCCGATCTTCATCTCGTCGGTCAGTAGATAATTGGGCGTTAGAGTCGCTACATCGTCATAGACATATTCCAGTCCATCTTCATAGGTATTCCAGCAAAGAAAATCCCCCTGGACCGTCCAGGGAGTCCTTTTTTCTTTTGACATCTCTTGAGTCTTTGGCTCTACGTCTGCAGATAAAAAACCAAAACCTAAGATCAATAGTCCAACCAAGGCCCGTCTCATAGAAAAACTCTTTCTTGCTTTTTTTTAGGGTATCGATCAAGAAATTTATTGACAATCTCATTCTGAAAGAGGCAGGGATCCTTTATGTTTTTTATTTAGCTTTTCAGAGGAAATCGGCTTTTAGAACGCGCCAAAAGCCGATTTTTCAAGTTCCTTGAATATAATGAACAAAATCGATCAAAAACCCAGACCAAGAGATAAATAAGGCCCCTGATCCGTGTAATTGTAAAAATGCGCACGGGTTTCACCAACAGCATTGGCAATAGAGTCGAGTTCAGGAATGGCATTCAAAAAAACAGAAAATTCATAGCCCATTTCAAGAGCAACGGTTGTACCGTGGAAAGTTCCATTATACCCCAAGCCGGCGCGTAGGTTCCATGCAGGGATTACCGTCCAAGTTCTTTCCTGCCTTCCTGTCCAATCAGCACCTAACGTATTATCATAAGTAAACTCTGCGTGGGTCTGTGAGACGAGTAAGCTTCCTGTAGCTAAAACCTCTAATGAAAAAAAGGAGCAGGGATCTTTCTCATTTTTCCAAAATCGATAATGTCCGTTAATCCCTCCTTGGGGACCTATTCCTAAAAAATGGGTAAACAAATGTGTGTCTTCCAATTGCGTTCCATCATAATGATTATAAAAGCGACGATCGGTATGTCGGATATGTGCATATTGCGCTCCTCCTACAAGATGCAATAAAAGGTGTCGCGAACAATACGTTTTTCTTTCCCAAAGAAGGGAAACGTCATCGTTATAGAGACAAACTTTTGAAGAAGCCGATCCGTTATATGACCCTCTCGCAGCAGTCGATCTACTTCCGGGCGATGTTTGGGTTGGAGAAAGTGCAAATCCGACAATCACACGTCTTTCATGGCCATTTAAGTGTGACCATTCCAAAGAGAGACAATTCAAACCATTAGAAAAACCATACAATGCTGCGACTCGAAATCCCGGTTTAAAACCCAAAGAATTTTCTTTTACAACACCACTGCCAATATTTCCCGCACTAGGAGTAACTTCATTTCCATCGAACACAAAATAAGTATCTCCTACATTTGGAAGCAGATAAATTGCTTCTCCTTGAATAGTAAATGTTCCCGGAGCAGGAAATTGCTGCGCAAACAAAAAACTACTCATGAATACTGCTAAAAACGAGAACAACTTTTTCATTTTTCCTCCGAGGATTCTTCTGCATCAATTTAAAATAAATCACAAAAAGCTAACAGAAAAATTTTTGCATTTTTTCACCATTCCTTAGCGGATCATCTCTATGATCGCTTCATGAACTCTTTCCACCGGAAGAGAAAAGAGGCAGTCGGCCATTTTAGCTCCGGCGCATCCATCCAGACAGCAGGGGCGGCAGCTATAAGGCAGGGAGAGGATCTTTGCGTTTGGATTGCGCCAAGGCCCCCAAAGGATCTCCGATGTAGGGCCAAAAAGCACAAGAGTTTTGGCCAAAAGGGCGCTTGCAATATGAAGAGAGACGGAATCGACGCAAAGAAGAAGCCGGCTCATCTCGATCAGAGCGCCCATCTCTTTGAGCGTTGTTTGCCCCGAAAAATCGCACAAGAGCGGAGAGTAAATCCCTTCCTTGATCCTCTCCACAAACTCCTTTTCTAACCCATCAACGCCCCCGCAAAGGGCCACGGGCATTTTTTTTTCTAAAAGCTGCAGGATCAATTGTTGAAAACAGGAAGAGGGCCAGCTTTTATAGAGCCACCGTGAAGCGGGGTGAATCAAGAGATACGAACCCTTGGCAATGTTCTTTTCTTTGAGGCGTTTTTCCATCTCTATTTTCGCAGCATCCGGCACATAAAAAAAAAGTTTTCTCTCTTCTTGGGGAAAAATTCCGATCCGTCTCAAAGCATCCAGGTTCTTCTCCACTGTATGGCGCGGGGCGCCATAGTGTTTGATCAGGTGAGTGTAGAGCTTCTTTTTCCCCTTGAGGCCCGAGCCTTGCGGGTCCATCCCTACGCGAAAACGCGCACCCGAAATCCATGCAACAATGGCTCCGCGATCTCCCTCGGTGAGATTGATGACCATGTCATACTTTTTTTTCCGCATCGACAGCATCAGCTTCCCTTCTCGAACAAGACGCTTCCAAAGAGGAAGTTTTTTCCATCCCCTCGGATACCCATGAAAAGAAGAGATGGCCGGATGGCCCTCGAGCATGGGGATCGATTCTTCATAGAGATAGGCATCGATCTCTGCATGGGGAAGTCTTTCTTTTAAGAGGGTAAAAAGAGGACTTGTCAGAAGCACATCCCCCAGATGGCGCAGCTTGATAACAAGGACTCGATTCACAGAGGAAAGATCGGGGTAGCTGCCATAGGACATCGTTGGCATTATTTCTCCCATCATTTATAATAGGCTCTTTTCAAAAAAACCCGGAGGCACTTTTCAATGGAACAAACTTTATCTATTATTAAACCCGATGCGGTCGAAAAAGATCAAATGGGAAATATCCTTGCCCGCTTGGAAAAAGCAGGATTAAAAATCGTTGCGGCCAAGATGGTCCGTCTGACGAAAGCAAAAGCAGAATCTTTCTATGAAGTGCACAAAGGAAAACCCTTTTATAGCGATCTGACCACCTTCCTCTCATCGGGCCCAATTCTCGTCCTTGTTCTCGAAGGGGAAAATGCAGTTTTACAAAACCGAAAAGTCATGGGAGCCACCGATCCCGCAAAAGCGGATGCAGGCACCATTCGCAAGGATTTTGCAACAAGCCTCGACAAAAACGCCGTTCATGGCTCCGATTCTCTCGAAAATGCCAAAAAAGAGATCGCCTTCTTTTTCAAACCAGACGAGATCTTTTCCCGCTTTCCCTCTCCTAAAAAAAGCTGCTGCCGCTGCTGTTCTTGAGTCCAAATAGGAGGCTTAAAAACCTCCTTTTTCAAATTTTTTCTTACATATTTAATTAAAGAAATTTTTACTATGTAATCTTTTTTTAATTAAAAACAAAATTGAAAACAAGTCGTTAATTTGTTATAATAATTATATATTAACGGTAGTTTTAAAATGTCTACTAAAATCGAAATCTTACAAAGAAGCTCTACGGCCTCGACATCCATCGATGCCCTGCAAGAACCCCAATCACTTGCGTATCTTGACTGCAATGTTCTCGAAATCATTGCACAATCATTGCAGCCGCGAGACATGGCAGCCCTTGCCGCAACCTGCAAAACGCTGCGTCAACTGATGAATCATTACACCACTGCAGTTGTGGAGGGCAAGCGCGTCGTCACACCCGGCATTATTACGACGGAATTAAGACAAAGAATGATTCGTTCGGATGCGAACTTCAATATCGTTACAAAAGACGTCTGCGATCTGCTGATTAAATATTCAGAATATCACGCATGGCTGCGTGCGCATCAAGCATTAGACGAGTCCCAGGCAGGCGATAAGCAGTCCTATATCCATTTGCGCGCTTTCCCCGATATGAATGACGAACAATTAGAACAAATCATCAAAACTCATCCGGAGATAAAAACTCTCGACCTTTCCTCTTGCACAAATCTCACACCGGCCGGCCTGTCCCGTATCTTATCTAGCGCTCTCGCACCTCATTCTTGGGGACTTGAACATTTGGACCTATCGTCCAGGGAAATTGACAATGCACAATTAGAGCAAATCATCAAGGCTCATCCCCATCTGAAATCGTTAAAAATTTCGTCCGAAAATATCACCCCGGGCGGTCTTACCCATATTTTATCGGACAAATCCATCCTGCCTTGTCTGGAGCATTTGGATTTTTCGATTTTTCCGCACGTTAATAAGGAACAACTCAAGCAAATCATCGGAGCCCATCCCCGCCTGAAATCTTTAAGACTCGAACACTGCGGACTCTCCGGAGAGGACCTGGCCGATATCTTATCTGCCGCTCAAAATTCTCTGGACCTTGAATATTTGGATTTATCTAGGACAGATATCCATGATGAAGAATTAGAGCAAATCATCAGAGCGCATCCCCATCTGAAGTCTTTAAAAATCGTTCTTTGCAACAATCTCACCGGAGACGGGCTGGTCCGCATCTTAGCTTCTCTGGATCTTGAATTTTTGGATTTGTCTTTTCGTAATGGAAATATCGGTGGTGCACATTTAATGCAAATCATCAGAGATCAACCTCGTCTAAAATCTCTATCTCTCCGCCGGAACCCCAATCCAGCCGAGCTGACCCCTCTTTTAGGTAACGCATCGGAACTTACTTGCTTGGAGCATCTAAATCTATCTTTTACAAATGTTCTCGATGAGCAATTAGAGCAAATCATCCAAGCTCACCCCCATCTGAAATCTTTAAAAATCGCTCTCTGCCGGAAGCTCTCTGCAAAGATGACGGCCCGTCTTTTAGGCACTGCATCTTTACCGGAGGTGCAGCTTTTGGATGTAACTGGACACAAAATATCTGATAAACAATTAATGCAAATCAGCAAAGGCTGTCTTCATTTGGAATCTATCTTCCTTTCAGCTTGCGATAACCTCACTCGTGGCTGCCTGCACGATCTTGCAACCCATCCCACCTTGAAGGTAATCTATCCGCCTCCTTCCTGGGAACCTGGAATATTCGTAAAAAAAGGATTTGGGCATTTTAGACCCTACAATTTTGTCGACCAGCCACCCCCTATCGCTTCTAGCTCCTATAATCCTTGTAGTTTGCAATAACCGCATTCGTGCTGCACGATCTTGAAGCCGCCTCGACTTGGGAAGAATAGATCCGCCTCCTTCCCGAGAACTTGAAGCGTTTATAATAGCATGCTCAGATAAGTTTTTTATCTTTTTAATTTGTAAATTAATCGTTAATTTGACATAATTGTTTAATTGAAAATCAAACAATGAACTTAAAATGACAACCTGCAGCTCAACATCCGCAGTTCTTCAAAATTGCGACTCGACCATTCTAGGATAACATCGCAGAACATTTGCAACCAAGAGAGATGGCAGCACTTGCTGCAACCTGTCGCAACCTTCATCAACGGATGAACCATTGCACCGTTGATGCTAGCGGAAAGCTCATTGCAACCGGCGTGATCACAATGGAGCTAAGACGAAGATTAGATCCGGGCGCTCATTTCAATGTCGTTACCAGCGACAAGCTGACGCTGCTGGTTCAATATTCAGACTATTCTACGTGGCTGCGTGCGCATCAAGCATTAGACGAACCCTCGGGAAGAGACGTAGAGCCGTATATGCATTTGCTTGCTTTCCCACATATTCAAGACGAAGAATTAGAGCAAATCATCAGAGCCCATCCCTCTATAAAAACTCTTGACCTTTCCCTTTGCAAAGAGCTCACCCAAGCCGGCCTGGTCCGTATCTTATCTAGCGCTCTCACTCCCGATTCTCAGGGCCTTGAACATTTGGACATGTCTTCCAAAGTCATTGACAATGCACGATTAGAGCAAATCATCAGAGCACACCCCCATCTAAAATCGTTATATGTCTGCCTAAACGAACCTGCCCCTGTTTTAGCAAACGAATCTCTACTACGTCATTTGGAGCATTTGAATTTATCAACGATGATGATTAATGAGGAACAATTCAAGCAAATCATCAGAGCACACCCCCGCCTGAAATCTTTAAAACTCAGACACTGCGAACTCTCCGGAGAGGCCCTGGCCCACATCTTATCTGCCGCTCAAGGTTCTCTAGACCTTGAATATTTGGATTTATCTTGGAAAGATATCAATGACGCACAATTAGAGCAAATCATCAGAGCGCATCCCCATCTGAAATCTTTAATAATCGCTTTCTGCAGAAATCTCACCGGAAAGGGCCTGGTCCCTATCTTATCTGCCGCTCAAAGCCCTCTAGACCTTGCATATTTGGATTTGTCTTCGATACACATTCACGACGCACAATTAGAGCAAATCATCGGAATGCAACCTCATCTCAAATCTCTATGCCTCGCAGACTGTAGGAAGCTCACCCCAAATGGACTGACACATCTTTTAAGTGACGTATCGAAACTTCGTTGCTTGGAGCATCTGGCTTTGTCTCCCATTGGTATTGATGATGCACAATTAGAGCAAATCGTCAGGGCTCATCCCCGTCTGAAATCTTTAAAAATCGCCGGCTGCCCGAACCTCACCGGAAACGGGATAACCCATCTTTTAGGCGCCGCATCTCTACCGGATCTGGAACATTTGACGTTAGGAACACCCTGTTCAGGGCGATGTGCCATCAATGCTGCCCAATTAGAGCAAATCATCAAAGGCTGTCCTAGTCTAAAGTCTTTATTTCTTGGGGCAGGGCCGTTCGATCATCTCACTCCTGACCTCCTACAGGTCCTTGAATGCCACCGCAACCTCAGGGTAATCCTTCCTACCGGATGGTTGGGGCACGACGAGATCTTCGCAAAAGATGGCCTTGGGCATTTTGGACCCTACAATTTTGTCGAGAGAATATACCCTATCCCCCAGCGACACTCTAACCGCGTCATATGTGCTGTCACAGGAATTGCCGTGCCGATTTTCGTTGGTCTTTTTGCCATCGCAAGTAGATACTTCCTGTATCAAAAATTTTTCAAATAAAACGCTTTCTTCTTGTCTTAAAAAAAAACCTTACTTTAGCATTGCTCATCGATTCTCACTTGGGCGAAAGCGAGGAAAAGTTTTTACCGAGGCGTGTTCGTCAACCACCCCTCCCTAAAGGGAGAGGCTTGAGAATCAAGCCTGAAGTTGACCAGCCTTAGTCTTAAGGCAACTTGAGACTACGTTAGGAGCGAATATAATATATAGGCACCTTGGAATGCCGCCTCAGTTCTAAGCTCTGCGGTTAGCAGTTAAACCAAGCGTACGGGTTAAACCAGTGCTGTTAACATGGTAAACCGCTCCATAACTTTGGCGAGGGGAACTTTACCCGGGAAACCGGAGATTGCAGGTAACTGCTATTAGAAATTTGTGTATGCAGAAAATGTTTGTATTAGACAAAAACAGAAAACCACTCATGCCCTGCTCGGCACAGAGAGCTAGAATGCTTTTGTCTTCAGGAAAATCAGCTGTTTTAAAACGCTATCCTTTTACCATTATTCTTAAGGATAGAGAGTGTGGCGATGTACAAGATCTTGAGGTTAAAATTGATCCCGGAAGCAAAACTTCCGGAATTGTTCTTGTTGGAAATTTTCTAAAAGGGAGAAAAGTTCTATGGGCAGCAAACCTCCAACATAGGGGAAATGCAATCTCATTATCACTTACCTCTAGAAGAGCATTGAGACGAAGCCGCCGTCATAGAAAAACACCCTATCGCGCCCCACGATTTGATAATCGAAGACGAAAAGATGGTTGGATTGCTCCTTCTTTGCAATCTAGAGTGGACCATATTCACACTTGGGTCTCCAGATTGCAGAGATGCTCTCCTATATCTTCCATCGCTGTGGAGACTGTACGTTTTGATACGCAAAAATTGCAAAATCCGGAAATCTCCGGCATTCTCTATCAACAGGGAGAGTGCCTCGGCTACGAGATCAGGGAGTATCTTCTTGAAAAATGGGGGCGAAAATGCGCTTATTGCGGCACAGAAAACACGCGATTAGAAATCGACCATATTGTTCCCAAGAGCCAAGGCGGAAGCGATAGAGTCTCAAATCTCATCATCTCCTGCAAAGAATGCAATAGAAAAAAAATACACAGGGACATACAGGAGTTTTTAGAAAACAAGCCCTCTATTCTATCCAAAATTCTCTCCAAGTCAAAAGTTTCACTAAGCGATGCTGCCGTAGTCAATGCGACGAGAGTAGCAATAGGTCGCGATCTTCGCTCCTTCAAACTTCCCCTCACATTTTGGAGCGGCGGTAGGACAAAATTCAATAGAGTCAAACAATCGTACGAAAAAGACCACTGGATAGATGCTGCTTGTGTTGGAGAAACAGGAGAGTTCGTTCGCATCGACAAAACATTTTCCCCGCAAGTGATCAGGGAAACGGGAAGAGGCTGCCGCCAATTCTGCCTAGTGGATCGATATGGATTTCCAAGAACGAGCGCCAAAAAGCAGAAAAGTGTCTATGGCTTCAAAACGGGAGACCTTGCTAGAGCCATTGTAACGAAAGGCAAAAAATCAGGGTGTTATCTTGGAAGGGTAGCCGTGAGGCTTTCGGGAAATTTTTGTTTTGACACATCCGTCGGAAAAGTTGATGGCATTAACTATAGATACTGCCAAAATATACAGATGGCAGATGGTTACATTTATTCAATCGAGAAACCAAACAAAAGGAGCAGCGCTTCCTCCCACCCCTAAAGGGATGGGTTTCCGCGCTGTCAAATAGGATGAAACGGGCGTTGTTATTGTTCCTTCTTTTTGCCGCACGGGCAATGACAAGCCCTGTCCCTATCATTGTAGATTCCTATTCTACGCACGATTTCTTAGGAACAAGCAGCGCTCAAGGAACGTCTATAGCCATCACCCTCGGCTCCACTTTGAACTTCCAAGACTCAAGCAATGCAGGAAATGCCGCCATCAGCACTAGCAACGATTCGTTTCTTAATTTTGAGCAGACAATCGCAACCACCTATTCCGGACAGTTGATGGGAAGCGGCTCCGTGACCAAAAATGGCACGGGAACTTTGACGATGACGGGCAACAACTCGGGATTCCCGGGCCCTCTGTTTGTTCAGACAGGCACGCTCATTCTTGACGGTTCCTATGGAGGAACAGTTACAGGATCTCCTTCTTCCACGATTATTTATGGCGGTCCGATTTCGGGAGATCTGCATGTAAACGGGACCATTACGACAACCGGCCTGAATACCCTTTCGGTTGCCGGAAATTACTTTCAGACAGCAAACGGCACGTACATCGCCAATATCAGCGCTTCCGGACAAAGCAGCCTGATCCATATCGCTCAAGCAGCCAATATTGCCGGCTTCGTTCAAATCGATGCATCAAGAGGAAGCCTCCTAAACCACACCTATCCAATTCTTCATGCAAATAGCGGCGTTACCGGAACCTATCAACTGATCAATCCCTACCCATTGCTCCAAGCATTCATTTCCTATGATGCCAATGACGTCTACCTGTCATTTATCAACAACATTGAAGCCGCTGCAGTGACTCCCAATGAAAAAAACGTGGCCCAGCAGTTCAATCAATTAGTGCCGACTCTTCCCGATGAGCTCGTGCTTCTGAGCGCACTCCTTGTATTACCAATCCCTGAAGCAGCGGCCGCCTTGAATCAACTCTCCGGAGAGCAATATTCCAACTTTATTTTAGCGACTCTTTACGATAGCAGCAGATTCAATCGAAGAATCTATCGCTCCTGCCGCGATGCCATCTACCCTTGCGTCAATATTTGCGATACCGTCACTCCTTGGATCCGTTTAGGGGGAAGCAAAGGTGTTCAAAAAAGCGATCGGACGACTGCAGGCTTTCATTTTTCAACGATTGATATGAGCGCAGGGATGCACTCTTGTCTCAACAACTCTTGGCTCCTCGGCGGATCGCTCGGATATAACGCCGACTTTATCCACCCGGACCTACATGGAAAACCAACCCTCAATACAGCCAGCGCTGCCATCTACTCACTGTTTCAAGTGAAGCGAGTCTTTCTCTTATCAGATCTAATCGGCGCAAGAAGCTGGAGCGATTGCAAACGTCCCATTCAGTTTGGCTCGATCCACAGATTTGCCCATAGCCACCCTCGTATCTCCTATGGAAGGTTCGATCTGCAAATCGGCCTGGATGTCGGCAGCTGCCCGTTTCATCTACAACCCTACCTTGAGGGAAGCTACGAACTCTACCACCAACAGAAAATTCATGAACATGGAGCAGAATCTGCGAACCTCTTGATCTCTCCCATCACCAGAGGGCTAATGAGCAATCAGCTCGGCCTTCATTTCGGCACAAACCGCAGCAAAAAGCTTTCGCTTGATTTTGATCTGTCCTGGAAACATTACTATGGCCGTTTGCGAATGAGCGAAACGACTCGTTTTAAAGATTTTGGGACCCCTTTTGTGATTCAGGGCCCGAAGCATGGGGCGGACGGAGCCGTGGGCTCTCTCTACTTCTCTAATTCCATTGAAAGTTCTTGGGGTGTCTATTTGGGCGCCGAGGGGGAGCTTTGGAAACATTGGTATGATTACGATATTAATGGAGGCGTTAGCTATCGATGGTAAAAAACCTATTCTCGCTCTTTTTTAGCTTTTTTACTTTTTTTTCTACTCACGCTCTTTGCTCTGCCACTGTCACGGCCGATCTCTCTTCCGGAACTACTCTCGGCTGGAACAACTATTCTTCTTTGGAACCTGAAGACACTCTCCAAATTATTCTGCCCGATTCTTCTGCAGAAGCAACTCTTTTTGGCAACGGGGCGATTGTGATTGCGAACCGAATCGAGTGCAACGGCAAGCTGAAAATTTCAACTCCCCGGTCAATCATTCACAAGGGAACGATCACGGCATCTGAAGTGATTCTTGAAGCTACAACAATCATTCTGGAAGATCTCTCCGTCATCAATGCTACTTGCAAAGACAATGGCGGCAACGTCTACATTGGAGGAGGATGGCAGGGAGCTGATGCAAACATTCAGAATGCAGAAATGGTCATGATAGAAAAGGGGGCAAAAATAGTTGCAGACGGCGGGGCAAACGGCAATGGCGGGGTGGTCGTTGTCTGGTCGGAAATTTCCACCCATTTCCAAGGCAACGTTTCTGCAACGGGAAGGGGCTCTTTTGGTTCTGGCGGCAAGGTCGAGATCTCAAGCCGCAAATTCTTGCATTTTGATGGCAATGTAGATGTCAATGCAGAAATAGGAAATCCGGGACGCCTTCTTTTAGACCCCGTGAGCATTACCATCCAATCGTTAAGCCCGGATATCAATGGCAACGGATCGGGATTGGATATTACGAACATCAACCAACTCAACAACGCTACCACCACGCCTTTGGGCTTTCCCAACGCAAATAGCATCATCACGGCAGGGGCGCTAAACGGTCTATTCGTAAACAACGTAATTGCAACTCTTGCAGCGCAGACGTTCATCACCGTTAACGCAGCCATCAACACGGCAGCCACAAACGTCACTTTGACGCTCGCGAGCCCAACCGTCAACCTCAATAGCGCCATCACGCTTGGAGCCGGAGGAACGTTAACCGGCACCGGCGTAAATACCGTGAATGTGGGCCCTTCGGGAAGTGCGCAAAACGGAATCGATATCGTCTCGACCGGAGGAGTGGTAAATTTAGCGACTGCCACCTATACCGCCCCTCTCAACATTGCGAATAATCTGATACTCAACGGAAACGGACAAGCAAATACCACAATTCTCGTAACAGGAGCAGTTCCAAGCCATTCCAGCCGCAATCCTGCAATCTACGTCCAGGGAGGAAGTAATGTCGTAATCCAAAACCTTACTGTAGATGGAAACAATGTTGGATTTCCTACGAATGCCAATATTACCGGGATTTTTTACGTCAATGCAGGAGGAACCATTACAAATACGCATATCCTCAATATTGCAAATTCACCTACTCCTTATGGAGGCGGGCAGCAAGGCGTTGCGATACGAGTTTCTGACACTTTAGGCGGGCCATTTGTGCTCAACATCAATGCAAACAGCATCGATCACTTCCAAAAGGCAGCTATTGTAATCGATGGACCCCAAGTAACAGTCAATATGACCAACAATACAGTTACCGGCGTGGGTCCTTCAACGCCCGCTTCCATAGGAATTCAAATTTCCGACTGCACCGGCACCATATCAGCAAACACAGTCACTAATCTGGTTTATTCCGATCATCAGTCAACAGCTGCCATCCTTGCCCTCAATCCAAGTCCCAATCTAGCGATTTTAGGAAATATCATCAGCAATAGCGATGCCGGCATTGTCGTCGAAACCGCAGCAGCAGGACTCAACATCGAAAACAACAACATACAAAATAGCGGAGATGTTGGTATTGGAGTTTACGATACGAGCGGCATCGTGCATGTTCTCTCAAATACCCTGACAAATAATGGCGGGCTTTCTGCCAATGCAAATACCGGAATCTACCTCTTTAGCAGCACAAGCCAACCATTCGACGTAACTACGAATACGATCACGCCGGCGCCGGGAACATCTGCTATATTTACACAAGGGGCAGCTGCCGGCCTCGCTCCCATTGTGGATCTGACCGGCAATACTTTTGTCGATCCTTGAACAAACTTCTTATGACAATCGAAAAAAGTCTAAAAATGCATCTCTTTTTATTGCGTTGAATCAAAAAACTAAAGATGGGTTTTGGCATCGATGAGAAAGGTCACGGGCCCATCGTTAATGAGCTCCACTTCCATTTTGGCGCCAAAAATTCCCATCTCGACTTGCGCGATGTCCTTTTTTAGCTCGAAGAGAAATTTTTCATATAATGGGGCGGCTATTTCCGGCGGCGCAGCGTCGCCAAGAGAGGGCCGTCTTCCTTCGATACAATTCCCATAAAGAGTAAATTGAGAAACCACAAGGGCGCCCCCTTGGACCTCTTGAAGAGAGAGGTTCATCTTCCCGTTTGCATCGGAAAAGATGCGCAAAGCGGATACTTTATGGGCTAGGTACGAGGCCTGTTCAATGAAGTCATCCTTGTGAATGCCCAAAAAAAGAAGCAAACCCTTTTCGATTTTTCCGACGCATTTTCCATCGACAAGAACGCTGGCTCTTTTGACTCGTTGTAAGAGAACTCTCATCTTCAATTCATAAGATTTTTTTTCTTTTTGAAGCGATCGAGATATTCGAGCGCCTTGCCCGTTCCAAGACAGACGGCAAGCAGAGGATTGGGAGCTACGAAAACAGGGAGTCCCGTATCTTTGATCAGCGCTTTATCGATGCCTTTGATCAGAGCTCCGCCGCCTGCGAGCACCATGCCTCTTTCGACGAGGTCGGCGGCAAGTTCGGGAGGACATTTTTCAAGCGTCAGCTTGACGTTTTCCACTATCTGTTGGATGGGTTCTGCCAAACATTCGCGAATCTCGACCGAGTTGATCCGTTTCGTGATCGGAAGGCCTGCCACCTGATCGCGGCCGCGCACTTCCATCTCGAGTTCGTTATTTCCCATCGGATACGCAGATCCAATGGTCATTTTGATATCTTCGGCAGTTCTTGGACCTACCATCAGGTTGTAGGTTCTGCGCATGTAGTTGATGATGCACTCGTCAAACTCGTCTCCCGCAATGCGAAGGGAGCGCGATTCCACAATGCCGCCAAGAGAAATGATGGCAATTTCGGTCGTACCGCCGCCGATGTCGATGATCATGCTCGCTGCGGGCTCATGAACGGGAAGGTCTACGCCGATCGCGGCAGCCATGGGCTCTTCGATCAAGACAACCTCTTGTGCTCCCGCATGGAGTGCGGAATCTTCAACAGCGCGCCTTTCCACGCCCGTAATTCCGGAAGGAACGGCAATCAGGATCTTGGGACGAAAGAGAGATCTTGCAGGAGTGACCCGCTTGATCAAAGCTTTCAACATTCCCTCGGCAATCTCAAAATCGGCAATGACCCCATCTTTCATGGGACGAACTGCATGGATCTTGCGAGGAGTTTTTCCGAGCATCGCTTTGGCCTTGTGGCCGACTGCCAACACTTCGTTGGTGACCGCATCGACGGCAACCACCGAGGGCTCGGCTAATACGATTCCTTTGCCGCGAACATAAACAAGCGTGTTGGCCGTTCCCAAGTCGATGCCGATATCGGAAGAAAAAAGTCCCGATAACTGTCCCATTTTTCCGGAGACAAACCTCTTTGCCTTAACTAAAATATCTTTCATATCAAAAGAATCTGCTAACGCCATGCTCTTTCCTCTACTCAAGTCTGTAGAAGTTCTAATACGTCTTCCCAAGTCAACTTGGAAATCACTTCATCATCGCAGCTCACCACTTTCTTGACGAGTCCTTTTTTTCTCTTTTGCATTTCCAGAATCTTTTCTTCAATCGTCGACGAGGTGATCAGCTTGTAAGCAGAGACCGACCTCTTTTGGCCGATACGATGCACGCGGTCGGTGGCCTGATTTTCCACTGCGGGGTTCCACCACATGTCGTAATGAATCACGGTGTCGGCGCCTACGATGTTGAGTCCCGTTCCTCCGGCCTTCAAGGAGACAAGGAAGATCGGAATGTCTGCGCGTTCGTTAAAATCCTTGACGATCTGCAATCGATTCTTCGAGGTCCCGTCCAGATAGCAGAAGGATATCCCTTTTTGTTCAAAGTCCTCTCTTAATATTTGCAACATGCGCGTGTATTGACTGAAGATCACGGTTTTGTGTCCGCCGTCGACCAGCGTTTGCAAAAGTTCGAGCAGCATTTCATATTTTGCCGAATCATTGGCCTCCGGCTTTTCCTTGGCAAAAATCGCGGGATGGCAGCAGATCTGTTTGAGCCTTGTCAAAGTGGCAAGAACGTGAATTTGCACTTTTTCAAAACCATCTCTTTCGACCAGCTTGACCAGCTCGTCGCGCGCCGACTGGGCATAGGAGCGATAGAGCTCCTGCTGGGTCGGCGAAAGCTGGCAATAGTAGACGATTTCCGAAACGGGAGGCAGATCGTCCAAAACATCTGCTTTCATACGGCGCAAGATGAAAGGAGAAACCTTTTTCTTGAGATATTCCATAGACTTTTGATGCGCATCGCCGCCTACGCGAATAAATTTTTCCACAAAACGGTCGAACGAGCTCAAAAAGCCGGGCATCAAGAAGTCAAACAAGCTCCAAAGATCTTCGAGTGAATTTTCTATCGGCGTTCCGGTCAGGATCAAACGATGCGAGGCTTTGAGCATCTTGACCGACTTGGCATTGCGCGTTCCCCGATTCTTGATGTGCTGCGCCTCATCGAGTATGGCATAGCCGAACAAAATTTCCTTGTAGACCTCGATATCCTTTTGCAAAAGAGTGTAGGAGGTAATGATCACGTCATATTGAGAAATGGTTTCGATCATCTTTCTTCTTTGCTGCGGAATGCCATCGATGACAAGCGTTGTCAGCCGAGGGTTAAACTTATGGATCTCCTCTTGCCAGTTGAAGAGAAGCGTGGTGGGGCAAACGACGAGACAGGGGGTCTTCTTTTCCTTCTTCCGAAACTGCGTGATCGCCACAATGGCCTGCAATGTCTTGCCAAGGCCCATATCATCGGCCAATATGCCATTCAAATACATAAGACGAAGCCGCTCGAGCCAATGCACGCCTTCCAATTGATAATGGCGCAAGTCTGCTTTCACCTCACTCGGAACCTCGGAGGGCGCAAATTGCGTTTCTCCAAGCATTTGTTTGCGAATATCTTTGAGCTTCTCGCTCATTTTGAAGCGGATAGGAATCCCATCAAAAACTTTTTCGTCGATGCTGACGAGCGTCCAGAGCGGTTTTTCTTCCGTATGATTGTCCAAACTCTTGATGTCGATTTCATCAAAGATGTGGATCATTTTGGCCAGGCGGTCCAAATCGAGCACCAAAATCTTGGAAAAGGGCGAACTCTTCTCTCCCTTTTTTTCTTTCGGGCTGAGTTCGATAAACGTTCTCTTGGAGGCCATGCACTCCCAAAGCAGATCCAGTTTGACTCCCTTTAAGGATCCGTCCACTTTGAGCTCCAAAGAATAATAGCCCACCTTTTCTTTGTAGTCTAAAGAGAGCTCGAAGGTCGTCTGGTCATAAATAAACTGATCCAGAAGATTTTGGGGGCATTCAAAATGGACGCGCTTTTGATTGGAAGGAATCACTTCGGTCATGAATTCGACGATCTTCTTTTCCGACTTGGCAAGATAGGTTCCCGTTTCCGGGTTATAGACAAAATCCTGAAAGAGATCTTCCATGATCTTCTGTTCTTCGACCAGATTGCGCGCAAGAATGCCCTCTTTGGTCACAAAAGAATGGATGCTCTCATAGGTCAAATGAGCAGGAGAGGCCAAAATCTCGATGTCGTCATAGGAAAAACGAAGGGTCGCCTCCAACTCGCCATCGAGATAGGTCAAAGAACATTTGGCTTGCAGATCCTTGACAAAGGGCAGCGTGACAAACTCTTCCAAATGCTCCGTCTTGCCCACTTCGGCAAACCGCTTGAGCTCGAGAAGCGAATTTTCCACAAAGGTGCCAAAAAGCGGCTCGGGAATCGTCAGCTCTCGCACCTGCATCAACTGGGCCAAATGGATCCTCTTGATATGGCGGGGGAAGCGGTAGTAGACTCCCTCAAAAATCACCCCCGGCTGAGGGCATTCGAGGAGGATGGAATTTTCCAGAGTGATTGCATTCTGATCGATGACCACGCAGGGATTCATAAGGATCTTCGGCGCAGGAGGCTGAATATATTCCAGATCAAATCGAAGATGTGCGGGCGTAAAAGAAAAATGCAGAGGAGTTTCAAGCCCTCCGACAAAAAGAGAGGGCAGAGCGGGCAGGTCATCGGAAGAAGAGAAATTACGGCTCGCGCTTTTGGCAATGGCCATCTTGTGAATCTCCGCAAGCAGAATGCCAAAGCTCTCCCAATCGATCTCCGCAATCCTTTGTGCACGCTCATTTTTCTCGTCCTTATAGGAAGTGTGGTCCAGGACGACGGAGGCAATCTTGGCACCGATCTCGTCCAACGATCCGAGAGAAAAGAAGTAGCGTTTTCCCGCAATCATCAACGACTCTTCATAACGAAGCGCATGAAGAAATTGGCGCAAAAAAGGAATATGCAGAGGTTTTGATCGCGAGGGCAGGCGAAGCGCCAACTGATACTCGACCGGTTTTTTTTCTTTCAACGTTTTCGGATTGAAGAGAAAGGAGAGTTCCGCTTTTTCTTGCACATTCTCTTCCAAAGAGCGGAAATAGGGAGAGGAGGAGAGAAATGAAGAGGAGGTCACATATTCATCAAGCACCTGGCGTTGATAGGCCTTGTCCTCTTTGGCAACCCGTTTGGTCTCGGCCTCTTTGATCGTCTCCAAAAGCTCTTCTTTCTGCTCTTGATTGAAGTTTTCATCTCGCTGCAGTTCCGCCGATTTGGAATATTCCAAAAGAATGGTTTCCAATTCCGCTTCCAAAAAGAAAATCATGGCAGCCAAATGTTGGCAGTCATAGCGATAGGTACAATCGCAATTCGAATGGATCATCTGCGACTCAAAACGATCTACCTCGATTTCGCATTCGTAGGTATTGTCAAAATTTCCGAGCACCTTTCCGCTGAATCGGATGATGTCGTTATCTAAACGAAGGATCTTGGTAGCAACCACCTTCTTTTTGTCATGTAAATCTTTCCCCTCCTTTACAATATTGGAGGCAAAATCTTGTTTAAGCTTTCGAAAGTTTAGCATATCCCTCATCCATCGCCGGACAATCTCACAGCCCTTTTACAATTTTTTTCAAACTCATGCAATAAATTTTTTACTTAACCGTCCTCTCTTTCAAAAAAAAATTCTCGATCCCTTCTCTTCTTGCCCAAAAAGAAAAAAAGGAGTTATGATGACGTCATTTTTTAAACCGCGGGTGTAGCTCAGCGGTAGAGCATCACGTTGCCAACGTGAGTGTCGTGAGTTCAAACCTCATCACCCGCTTTTGTCTTCATTTTTACAAAAGGGAAGCTTTTGTGGCCTCATCTTCGCAGCAAGATCAAAATGACGGAGTAAGCGTTAGCATTCATAAAAAGGAAGAATGCCGTGTGGAACTTGAAGTCAAAGCGCCGAAAGAATGCGTTTTGAAAGCAAGAAAGCAAGCCATCAAATCGGTCTCGAAAGAAATCAGCCTTCCCGGCTTTCGCAAAGGGAAAGCTCCCGAAGACCTCGTCATAAAAAAATATCCTTCGGCATTCGAAGAAGAGTGGAAAAAAGCAATTGCCGACATCAGTTTTGCCGCTGCGCAAAAAGCAGCCGCCATCCCTGCCATGAATCCCCAAACGTCCATCCGCTACAATATCAAAAACTATTCATTAGAGAGCGGCGCCGAGCTGACCTTTACTTATGAAACCGAGCCGGACATTCCCTCGATCGATCTTTCTTCTTTCAAGATCGCCCCCATCGATCGGCCGGAAGCGGGCGCCAAACAGATCGAAGAGGCCATCCGGCAAACCCGTTTTTTCTACGCTAAATGGCAGGAAGTGCTCGATCGTCCCATTCAAAAGGGCGACTACGTGATCTTAGATCTCGATTCTATGGAAGGAGAAACCCCGCAAACCGTCTTTACCAAGACTCGATTTGAAGTTTCCGATGAGGGCATGGCCCAATGGATGCAAAAGCTTCTGATCGGCGCCAAGCTTCACGACGCCGTTGAGGGAATGAGCTTTCCCGACGAGGATGTACCCGAAGAGGAAAAAAAGACCTTCGAGCCCAAAAAAGTGCGCATCACGATCCAAAAAATCGAAGAGGCAACGCTTCCTCCCTTAGACGATGAGTTTGCAAAAAAATTGGGCATGAATAGCGTGCAAGACTTAGAGAACTGGATGAAGATTCATCTGAATAAACAGGCAGATGAAAAAGTCGCTTCAGAAAAACATGCGCAAGCCTGTCATTTTCTCTTAAACCATGCCACATTCGAACTTCCCTCCTCCTTGATCGTAACGGAAAAGAACTACCGTATCCGCTCGTCTCTGGAAAATCCACGTTTCAAAGAACGCTGGGACAAGATGAGCAAGGAAGAGAAAGAATCTATCGAAAGAAATATTACACAAGAAGCCATTGAAGCGATCAAACTTTTCTATATTTCTCGGAAAATCATCGAAGATGCCCACATTCACATTTCACAGCAAGACGTGGTGCAAGAAGCCTCTGCCCTCTTTGCGGAAAAGCACGGACGAGCCGCCCATCCCCAAGACATTGAAAAAGATTTGTATGCTCTTGCATTTTCCCGGCTCATTCTTGCCAAAGCAGAAGAGCATTTGCTAAACCTTGGTTCTTGGGAACAAAAAGCTTGACCCCGAGCCTCTCTCGGTCTATAAAAAAAGAAAAAAAAGGTGACTGCATGTCCTTAACTCCTTATGTAATTGAAGATACCGGGCGCGGCGAGCGTTCCATGGATATTTATTCTCGTCTCTTAAAAGATCGCATCATTTTTATCGGGACGGAAATCTACGATCAGGTGGCCAACGTCGTCATCGCCCAGCTCCTTTTTTTGAAGATGGAAGATCCGAAAAAAGACATCAATCTCTATATCAACTCTCCCGGCGGCCAGATCACGGCCGGCCTTGCGATTCTCGACACCATGCTCTATCTGGGCTGCGACATTAATACCTACTGCATCGGACAAGCGGTCTCGATGGCAGCGATTCTTCTTGCCGCAGGGACGAAGGGAAAGCGTTTTGCTCTTCCCCACGCACGCATCATGCTCCATCAGCCAATCGGAGGCGTCGGAGGAACATCTGCAGACATTGCCCTGCAAGCAAAAGAGATCCTTGAACTCAAAAAAATCACCGCTCAAATCATGTCCGAGCATACGGGCCAATCCTTGGAAAAGATTTTAGTCGATTCCGAAAGAGATTATTATATGGGCGCCGAAGAAGCTAGATCCTATGGCCTCATTGATCAAATCGCAAAACCACAGAGCTAGACATGACCCAAAAACCATCCAATGCCCCGCAATGCTCCTTCTGCGGCAGAACCGAAGAGAGTGTCGAAAAACTCATTGCAGGGCCAAACGCTCTCATTTGCGACAAATGCATCCATCTGTGCGTGGACATCCTCCACAAAAAGCCGGAATCGCCGCAAATCAAAGTCATGAAGCCCAAAGAGATCAAAGCCCACCTCGACGAATATGTCATCGGCCAGGAAAGCGCCAAAAAGACGATTGCCGTAGCCGTTTACAATCATTATAAACGCGTCCTTTCCCTCTCCAAAGAATCCGATGTGGAATATAGCAAATCCAACGTGTTGCTCATTGGCCCCACCGGCTCCGGTAAAACTCTTTTAGCAAGAACGCTGGCCATGATTCTCGACGTTCCTTTCGCGATGAGCGATGCGACGACATTGACCGAAGCGGGGTACGTAGGAGAAGACGTAGAAAATATTATTTTGCGTCTTTTGCAAGCGGCAGATTACGATGTAGCCCGCACGGAATATGGCATTATCTACGTAGACGAGATCGATAAGATCCGGAAAACCACCTCTAACGTTTCCATTACTCGCGACGTCTCCGGAGAAGGGGTGCAGCAAGCGTTACTCAAAATCGTCGAGGGCACAATCGCCAACGTTCCTCCCAAAGGAGGACGCAAACATCCCCATCAAGAATATATTCGGGTCAACACAGAAAATATTCTCTTCATCATCGGCGGGGCCTTTGTCCATCTAGACAAGCTCATTGCCAAGCGTCTTGGGAAAAGCACGATTGGTTTTAAGAAAGGCCAAGAAAAAGATGAGCGCATCAATGAGACCAACTATCTTCTTTCCAAAGTAGAGCCGGAAGATCTGGTGCAATTTGGAATGATTCCCGAATTTGTGGGCCGTTTCAACAGCATTGCCAGTTGCAATGATCTGACTAAAGAGGATCTTATCAAGATTCTCACCGAGCCCAAAAATGCGATCATCAAGCAGTATATCGCTCTTTTTCGAGAAGAGGGAGTCTCTCTCTCCTTTACCGAATCCTCCTTGGATGCAATTGCAGAAAAAGCAAAAGAGACGGGAACGGGAGCCAGGGCCCTTCGCATGATTGTGGAGAATCTTCTTCGCGATCTAATGTTCGACGTTCCTTCCGATCCTTCCGTAAAAGAGATCTTGATCGATGCCCCTTCGGTTCTCGGCCAGACGCCTCCCCAAGTAACTCGAGGGTAAATCTCCGACCCTCTTGGTTGTCGACATGCCAAAAGGCTCAAAATATGCCCATAGATGGTTTGTGTTTTGGCAAACAATCGGTTTTTTGATCGAGCCCGCAAAAAACTCCCCGAAAGAACCGTTTTTCAGAAGGTAAATCGGAGTTGCTCTTCCGGAAAATTTCCGAGCAAACCCAAAAGTCTCATTGTTTTTACCAATGCCACATTTTAGGCAAAACATAAGAAGCTGCAGCAACTACTAGCCCAGAAAGCACCAGCAATCCAACTTTGCACGTTTTTGAATAGGCTCTTCTAACAACAAGAGGTGTTAAATATTCAACGAGCTCTCTATTTCCGCTTAGAGCTGCTGCATGGAGGATTGTATCACCATTACGAGCGACTGCATTTGGATTTGCATGATGCACGGTTATTAGATATGCAACGAGTTCTCTATTTCCGCTTAGAGCTGCTGCGTAGAGGATTGTATCACCATCATGATCGACTGCATTTGGGTTTGCATGGTGCACGGTTATTAGATATGCAACGAGCTCTCTATTTCCGCTTCTAGCTGCTGCGTAGAGGATTGTTGGATAACCAAAATGTTCAGCATTTGGGTCTGCATGATGCACGGTTATTAGATATGCAACAAGCTCTCTATTTCCGCTTTCTGCTGCCGCTTGGAGGATTGTATAACCCAAATGCTCGGCATTTGGGTTAGCATGATGCACGGTTATTAGATATGCAACGAGCTCTCTATTTCCGCTTAGGGCTGCTGCGTGAAGGATTGTATCACCATTATGAGCGACTGCATTTGGATTTGCATGATGCACGGTTATTAGATATTCAACGAGTTCTCTATTTCCGCTTCTAGCTGCTGCGTGAAGGATTGTCCAGCCATAATTGTTAACTGCATTTGGGTTAGCATGATGCACGGTTATTAGATATGCAACGAGCTCTCTATTTCCGCTTAGGGCTGCTGCGTGAAGGATTGTATCACCATCATGAGCGACTGCATTTGGATTTGCATGATGCACGGTTATTAGATGTTCAACGAGCCCTCTATTTCCGCTTCTAGCTGCTGCGTGAAGGATTGTCCAGCCATAATTGTTAACTGCATTTGGGTCTGCATGATGCACGGTTATTAGATATTCAACGAGCTCTCTATTTCCGCTTTCAGCTGCTGCGTGCAGAACTGTATTGCCATCTGGTTGAATATGCTCAGCCTTAGCTCTCAGTTCCTCTGGATATTTTTTCATTAAAAACAAAGCTAATCGTGGATTGTCTTTATCTGCAACGGCTCTTAGAAATTGCTCTTGCGACCCCATGTAATCACGGAACTTAGCTATTATTGGTGTTATTTCTTCTTTTAGGTCCAATGGAATTGCAGAGGTAGAAGGACCTTCAGACATGACCATCTGAAGCTGCCCAGTTCCCAACAAATTATAAACACACAGCTCTCTTAAAGAAGAAATAAAAGCCATTTTATGCCAGGGAAATTGCAAGAAGATTTGCGCTCATTGACTCTTAGTTGTTTATGTTTTTCAGGCGGAGGAACAATCAAGGCTGAAAGGTTGGTTGCGGTGCTAAAAATTGGGTCTTTTCAAGGAGATCCATTTTTAAAGCAAAAATCAAGAAATTTTTCGTGCAATTTCCCTGCATTTTATGACTCAAATTTTTATTTAATTTCTCATAAACTCGACTTTGCAACTTTTAGCGGCTTAGCTCAGGCCGCCTGAAGCACTCGCCTTACTATATCATCCATCCAATCCACCATTTCCGGAGTAATATTTTCCACGGAAGGGGTGATTTTAGTCTTCCCGGAAATTAAATTATCCCTCCATATTACCATGCGCACAGCCCTCAACATATCGGAAAATGTGACTTGTTCTTTTTGGTGCCAAGCAGTTGCCTCTACTTTCAGCAACTTTACCTGTCCCAATCGATTTGCCATTAGGCATACACAACTATATAGCCCCATCAGTATGGGAGTCGATCGGGCTATTGCTCGATCCGACCATTGCCGCTGGGTCTCTACGCCAAGATGTTCACGTGTTTCCTCGAATGTGACCTCAAGTCCCCAGCGATCGATAAATAATTCTATCATACGTTCTGCCGTCATGAGTGGATCTGTGCTCATAAGAGGTAGAGGATCAAGTTTTCCTGTAGGATCCACCACCAAAGTCCATCGGATGGGAATAGGAGTCACTCCATCGGCTCCCCACATACATGTGTTAGACAGCACGCGAGCTACCCGTTTCTCTCCGCCGTAACCGACTACTTCCATTTCTTTCCAGGGCAATCCCTTCAGAGATAGCATCTCTTTAAAATTTTGCAATTTGACGCCTTTCTGTGCAGTACGTCCCCTTTGGCCGGGACGCTTTTCGGCCGGGAAATCGAACAGGGCTGCATTCATTTTCAGTCGCGAAACAAGAGTCACCCCAGAACAGATACAGTTCAGAGCCAACTGTCCCGCAGCATATCCTCCATCGCCAACAAGAATTAGTGATCGCGCCTTACCTACCCATCGACGCACCTGTAAGACCATCTGACTCGCCCATTTTAATGAGGTTTTGTGCCGACGTTTCTTCGCTTCATCACATTTTTTAGAAGGCTCCAGTGCACTCAAAAAAGGCAATGCAAGTGCTCTCGACATAAACGGCAATTTCACAGAGAGCGCCATAACCTGCCACTTCAAACCCATGGCTTTGACCACTCGAGACTGTGACGATCGAACCGCATCTCGATAATAGCCCTTTGCTTTTATCTTCTTGCCACGCCTGCGCTCCAATGTCTCGTCAATGAGCAGAACCAAAGGATGCTGATCGGAGACAAAGATAAGCAACATAAAGAATAGGAT
The DNA here is from genome assembly GCA_963716985.1 of uncultured bacterium. GTDB lineage: Bacteria > Chlamydiota > Chlamydiia > Chlamydiales > SM23-39 > JAJZPH01. The sequence goes on from OY970323.1 coordinate 1,835,458, forward strand.
TTTCGCTGCCTTGAGTGACGACCATTCCGCCCGGTTTAAAAGGTGATGGTACTTTGAAAAACCCGCCTGATGCTCAAGACCCATTGCGCGCAGAGCCGCGCACACGGTTCTCTTGCCAGTGCATAAAAGCGTGCCAAGTAATAAGGTCAGAGCTTTTTTCCAAGAAGGATTTGAAAAAAGTACTGAAAAAGGGATGAGTACTGCTAAAATGTTTGACGATAGAGAGTCCATGAGAGCCTACCATTTTGTTTTACTGAACCAAATAGTATGCGCGAAGCGGCACTCTCTATCAACTTTTTATTTTACAGATTGAAGCAAATGACTTTGGGCTATCAGATCGAAAAATGTACAAAGTCGAGTTCTTTGTTGATTTTTCGCAACTTCAATTCACTATTAACTTTCATTAGATATTCTTCTCCAAGTTCTTTGACTATGTATTTTTCTAATTGACTTCTCAAAACTCTTAGAAATGGGTTTCCCCATACCGCACCTTCTCGATATTCCAATATTCCAGCTTTTATGCCTTTGATAATGAACTCGTGATCTATCCCATATTCAGCTTTTGCCGTTACATCGCTTAGCGTCGCTCCTTTTTGATTCCATTCATTTTCAGCCAAATTATCCCTCCTCTGCTTTGCTCAAGGCTCTGTACTGCTGAAAGTTCTGCTTACGTCAGCCAAAACCTTGCAGCATCTCGCCGTTTTTTAATTTTCTCAGCCAAAGTCACCTATCTGAAACAACAAGGATTCCAAGACAGCGACATCATGCGAGTGACCGGCCATTCTACATCTGAAATGGTGCATGCTTATGACAAATCCTCTCGCGCAGAGAATGCCAGCAAAAAGGTCAATCTAATCTCGTAACTCAATTGGGAAGCAGCTGCTTCCCAATTTAAATCTTTTTAAACAAATCATCGAGAGTCGCTTCACTAGATATAATCTCTTCAGAGTACATGGTTGGTTTAAGACCAATCGTAGTGATCATAGAGAAAAACAGCTGTTTTTTCGTCTTGGTTTGTTTCCTAAACACTTCCATTTTTTTCGAAATTTCTTGCGCATAAGTTTTGTCGATTGCAAACGGTTTATCCGAATATTTAATCTCACATAGAGTAATCGCTCCGTCCAGTCGATCAAAAAGAAGGTCTATTTGTGCTCCCTCCCCTTGATTAGCTTTTGGGGCGAATCGCCAGGTCCCCGCGGTCGCTCCTGGATCGATTTTTAGCGCTTTCCGAATTTGATTAATATGCTTATAGCAGGTTGACTCAAATGCATATCCTGCCCATGCCTTCCAGCTCGATTGATTAGACAGAGACAGCCAAAATCCTTCATTGGTCTCTTTTTTAGCGATCGTTTTCAAATGAGGTTCAATCCAGCGCAGATAAAAAAGGCTATACTCATCATCCATCACATAATACACTCCCCTATCCTTATGCCCATAAGGGACAAGACTTGTGACAAACCCAGCTTCTTCCAATTGATGTAGTCGATCAACTGTGCCACCACCATTTGGTTGCTTGGATAATGCAATGAGTTCCGATTGCCCTATGCCATAACGATATTCTGAGATAAATCGGATCAATTCTATGTATGGTTTTGAATCTTCAAAAAGTGATTCAAACAGACGTCCAAATTCATTCACTAAAGAACCATTTTGCTGAAAACAAAGTTCATCAATGCATTGATGAGCCGAACGTCCTTTTCTGATCAAGGACCAATAAAGAGGAACACCTCCAAGCGCTGTGTAAAGATCTAAAATTTGTTTGCGATTGAGTTTGATCTGATGTTCTTTTAGATAGCTTTCTGTCTCAAATAGAGAGAATGGTTGTAGATGAATGGTACGAGTCACCCTGTTATGAAGACCGCCTTTATTATTGATGATGTTTTCAATGATCCATGAAGTGGAAGATCCGCAGATAATTAATTTAACACGCCTATCAAAAACCCAATATCGATTCCAATAAAGCTCTAAGGCCATGAGTATTTTTGAACGAGGTGTCGCCATCCAAGGGAATTCATCAAAAAAAAGCACCACATTCTGGTCTTTAGGCACTTCCTTAATGGCATCGGTCAGGTCTTCAAAAGTATCAAACCAATTCTTCTGTGGAACTATGGACGGGCTTTGGTAAAACGCTTTTCCAATTTGCTTTGCAAATTCCTTTAATTGGACGTGGACAGGCCCCTTTTGAACTCCTGTGACGTGGAAGAAAACACATGGAATGGAGCTCATCAGGTTTTTGATGAGATAGGTTTTACCCACCCTTCGACGGCCATAAATAGCAATAAACTCCGCTTTATTGGAGTCAATCAACTCCTGCAGCAATTCTTGCTCTTTTTGACGTCCTATGATTTTTTCTGGGGCCTCAAAGCCCACGGCCTTTTTCTTCATACCACCTCAATTAATTTTTCACATTCGCGCATCTACCGCAAACATCTTATTTTTAAAGACTTATTTAAATTTGTTTTGTCGCGCGGCGGGCCATGTTCACTTCTTCGGTCAGTTGTTAATGCGACTGCCTTTGTTTTTTAATGATGAGGGCGACTTTGCTAACTTGTGCCATCCACTGACCGAAAGTTTTTCCTCTCAAAGTGAACAAGGCCGCGCGGCGTTTGTTTTCAAAAACCCCGCGCGACAAACAAGAATTCATAAATTTAGCGCGGCGTTTCTATGCCTTAAACGTCGCGCGAAAAACACGAAATCTTGTTTGTTGCGCGGACTTTATGATGTCATAACGCCGCGTAACAAAGCAAGACTTTTGCGAACCAAAAAAGTAGCAGCAACAGCAAAAAAGCGATTTGCGGATGAATCTTTATAATGAAAATAAGAAATCAGATCTTATAATCAATAGCTTAACACCAACTCACGAGTATCCGCCGCATTTAAATTTTTATATCCGGCGGATACTCCAAAGAGGGCCGATCTCCGCAATGCTTGATAGTCATTTTTTCCGGCCATAAAAACACGTTTATCGATTTATGGCCGCTTCTCCTATGGCAAAACAACAAATCCATCCGCAAATCATCAAAATGTCTTTTTGTGGATGATCTTATAGGGAATGTGCTCAGAAAAATTGGCTAAAAATGCCGATTTCCCTCATTCAATTGTCTTCAAAATCTACCCACCGGACTTAATTGGGCAGATTTTGTAGAATAAGGTCATGCGCCGCAACCTTGCGCTGCTGTGAAATCTGTAAAAGCAGTCGTAGAGTTTGGGAAAGAATGAGTTCGCTCTTCAAAAAACCTTCTAGACATCTCCTCCCAGACATTCATGCCAAACTCAAAATATGCCCATGATAGCTTGTGTTTTGGCAAACAATCGGCTTTTTGATCGAGCCCGCAAAAAACTTCCCGAAAGAACCGTTTTTCAGAAGGTAAATCAGAGTCTCATTTCGAAGAATTTTCTGAGCAAACCCAAAAGGCCGTAGGTCCCTCTAACAAGAGGTGTTAAATATGCAACGAGCTCTCTATTTCCGCTTCTAGCTGCTGCGTGAAGGATTGTATCACCAAACTGATCGACTGCATTTGGGTTTGCATGATGCACGGTTATTAGATATTCAACGAGCTCTCTATTTCCGCTTCCAGCTGCTGCGTAGAGGATTGTATCACCATCATGATCGACTGCATTTGGGTCTGCATGGTGCACGGTTATTAGATATTCAACGAGCTCTCTATTTCCCCTTAGAGCTGCTGCGTAGAGGATTGTATCACCATCATGATCGACTGCATTTGGGTCTGCATGGTGCACGGTTATTAGATATTCAACGAGCTCTCTATTTCCCCTTAGAGCTGCTGCGTAGAGGATTGTATCACCATCATAATCGACTGCATCTGGGTCTGCATGGTGCACGGTTATTAGATATTCAACGAGCTCTTTATTTCCCCCTAGAGCTGCTGCGTAGAGGATTGTATTACCAGAATGATCGACTGCATTTGGGTCTGCATGATGCACGGTTATTAGATGTTCAACAAGCTCTCTATTTCCACTTAGGGCTGCTGCATGAAGGATTGTATTACCAGAATGATCGACTGCATTTGGGTCTGCATGATGCACGGTTATTAGATGTTCAACAAGCTCTCTATTTCCACTTCTAGCTGCTGCATAGAGGATTATTTTACCAGAATGATCGACTGCATTTGGGTCTGCATGATGCACGGTTATTAGATATTCAACGAGCCCTCTATTTCCGCTTAGAGCTGCTGTGTGAAGGATTGTCCAGCCATCTCGTTCAATATGATCAATTTTAGCTCTCAGTTCCTCTGGATATTTTTTCATTAAAAACAAAGCTAATCGTGGATTGTCTTTATCTGCAATGGCTCTTTGAAATTGCTCTTGCGATCCCATGTAATCACGGAACTTAGCTATTATTGGTGTTATTTCTTCTTTCAGGGCCAATGGAATTGTAGAAGCAGAAGGATCTTCAGACAGGACCGTCTGAAGTTGCCTGGTTCCTGGGGTGTGACAAATTGATAGTTGACCACTAAAAACCAATCGCTTCGCTCCTGACGGCTCCAGCCGATTCGTGTACAATATTTTTTTGAAAATTCTTTTTTCTCCAGAACGCCAAAGCTTTCCTTCTTCTGGAAAGTAGCGTCGATCCGACCTGTTCTCTTGTCCACGTGTCGACATCACTTATCTTTATATGTGTCATGGCTGCCTTCACCAAAGCAATATCCACTTTACCGACGCACGCAGCTACTCCCAGAATAAGCGGCGTGAAGCCTCCCTTGCTTTGGTCATTCTCGAGACTTTTCAATTTTCCAAATAGAGATTCTATGATTTCGCTTGAACCAAGCCAGGTTTGTCCAAAAGGGACGACTTTCGACTGTTCGTAGAAGAAATCTATCAGCGCTCCAGCGTATTCGCATGCTTCTGCATTAAAATTTAAGGACTTCATTTCCTCTTCCAAAAATGCATCTATCTGCTCTCCTGTGCTAAAACTCACTCCATTCTCGCGGATATACTGTCTAGTTTTCCGACTGATGAGGTCAAATTGTTTCAATCTTTCAATGAGCCCTGTATATTGACGAATCCAGCCACAGTATTGTTCGAGCAGATCCTTGTCAGGATGGTTCGGCGTATCTATGGCAACCATAATGTCAATTCCCCATCGCGCAAGAATCTCGATATTGAGGAATCGAGACTTCGTCCTTTGGTTGGGTGGCATGAGATGAGCTGCCTGTGTTTGCTGCATCTTATTCTTGGCAGCTGCCGCAGCTGTTGAAAAAGCTTGCCATTCCGAATCATCCTCGAAAATCTTTTTTAAAAAAGTGCCAATTTTATGAATAGTGTCAAAAACGCGGCCAGCACCATGCTTCTGACAAAACAGTTCAATTCCGCCTCGGAGATCTGAACCATCATCAGCGCATACCATAGCAGCCTTTCCAATTTTTTTCTGTGCATTCTCCAATGCCCTGCAGACAATATTCGCGTTGGACTGATCATGGAGCTCTATAATCAGTACTTCCATGTCCTCGAGAGTTAGTGCTTTTCCCTTCTGAAACTTACTCAGACGCATTCCTAAAATTACAAGACATTTTTGAGTACCAATTTGGACTGAATTGTCAATGACTAGTGCCCAGTCATTTGCTTGTTCTTTCGGGCAATTCAACTTATAGAGACCTATCTGCGTTAGCCATCTGCTGATGCTTTTGTATGTTGGAATCGGTTGATCTTTGACAGCATCGAATTGAGAAAATGCAATATGAATCGCCTTAGGAGCTGCGCGAAATGAAATAGTAGCTTGGAGCACTAGCCTAATGCACATGATGATCATCAAGATGGGATACCAACCACGCGGGGCTTTCTCTCCCATCTTTGGAATCAAATTTTCAAGACCCCTGTTTTTTTTTTCGAGCTGCTTCAATTTCAGTTTGGAGTTGATCTGCGCGCCTGCGTTCCTCATCAGCTCGTATTCGCTCGCGCTCTATCTCTTTCTTTGCAGTCTGTATCTTCTCTTGAGCCTCCAGTAATCTCTCCTGCGCAACTTGTATTTGTTGCTCCAGGCCTTCCTTTTGCTGGTCAAGCTCTTTATTACGATCTTTCCAATGATCGCGACTTTCAGCAATCTCTACATTCCTGTCGCGAAGTTTTTTGTTCTGCTGGGTTTTTTCATAATTGTGATGCTTCAGCGCATCTCTGGATGTTCGTAGCCGCTTGATTTTCTGGTGCAATTCACCAGGCCGTTCTTTCTTCATTTTTATCCTATCGGGAAAAATGACTAAACATTGTGACGGTTTTGTTGTTGTGAAGTCAAGATTTTATTGAAAGGTTTGTGTAGTAAAGTTGGACAAAAAATAGGGGGGTAGTACTACGGCTCTCTTGGGCCATTGTTGGACGTCTTCTGATTGTTTGTCACACCCCACCTGGTTCCCAACAAATTATAAAAACACAGCTCTCTTAAAGAAGAATTAACAGTCATTTATTACTCAAATTTTTTATTTAATTTCTTACAATCGTGCATTATTTTTCAAAAGTCAAGAAAAAATAATAATTAGCAAAGGAGCCGCGTGTCAATAAATTTCTTTAAAAGAGATTCCCTTGGAATTCATTATCCTCCTTGGAAGCCATTGCAGAAAAAGTAAAAGAGACGGGAACGGGAGCCAGAGCCCTTCTCATGCTTGTGGAGAATCTTCTTCGCGATCTGATGTTTGACGTTCCGTCCGATCCTTCCGTAAAAGAGATCTTGATCGATGCCCCTTCGGTTCTTGGCCAGACGCCTCCCCAAGTGACTCGAGGGTAAATCACCTCTCAGACATAAACCTAAGAACGATTCAAGAGTAGGCAAGACACCTTGAAGAAGTTTTTTAATTCTCTATTTTCATAAATTTCAGCAAGTTATGAATTTATGGAGGGCGAAAACGACATTTGTTTGTTTACAACTCCATTTTGAGGTGATAAAATGGAGGGCAATATGAACAAATATTAAAGAGCAACTCCGATGCCACGTTTTTTAGGAAGAGAAAAGGAGCTAGAACTCCTATTGGATCTGTGTCAAAAAAAAAGCGCTTCTTTTGTAATAATTAAAGGAAGGCGCCGTATTGGCAAGAGTCGTCTCGTCGAAGAATTATCAAAACAGTTCGCGCAATTTTATGTGTTCACAGGCCTTCCTCCGGATCATCAGATGACCGCGCGGCAACAACTGGAAGAATTCTCACGTCAAATAGCACACCAATTCCATACGGCATCTGCACGATATGATGACTGGGGAGATGCTTTTTGGGCAGTTGGAGAACGCGTTCGGTCGGGACGAGTCCTTCTTTTCTTTGACGAAATCTCATGGATGGGATCTGAAGATGCGACTTTTTTAGGTAAAATTAAAAATCTATGGGATCTTCAGCTTTCAAAAAATTCACAACTTTTATTCGTTATTTGCGGGTCGGCTTCTGCCTGGATTGAAAAAAATATCCTGAGTAGCACGGGATTTGTCGGGCGCATTTCACACACTTTGACATTGGAAGAATTACCCCTTTCTACCTGCAGTAAATTTTGGCCCAAACGGATTTCTGCTTATGAGAAGTTAAAATTATTGTCTGTGACAGGGGGCATTCCTAAATACCTGGAAGAGATCTATCCCAATAAAAGCGCAGAGGAAAATATCAGAAGGCTCTGTTTTTCGCCCGGAGGATTTTTGGTTGAAGAATTCGATCGGATTTTTTCCGGAATTTTCCTTCGATCATCGAACTTTTACAAACGCATTTTGGAAGCCCTTGGAACGGGATCTCGTACGCAAGTGGAAATCTCTCGCTTTTTGAGTCCTGAAACAAAAATAGGCCGTTTACCTGAATATTTATGGGAACTAGAGCAAGCAGGGTTTATTGCTAAAGATCATGCCTGGAATTTTAAATCGGGGCAAGATACTCGTATGCAAAGATTTCGTTTGGCGGATAATTACATTCGTTTTTATCTCAAGTATATCGAAAAAAATCGAAGTAAAATCGAACGAAACGCGTTTGCTTTCAAGTCTCTTACAACTCTGCCCGAATGGAATTCCATGATGGGACTTCAGTGTGAAAATCTAGTCCTTCATAACAGGAAGCAGCTTTGGCAGCTTCTAAAAATTCCTCCTGAAGACATCGTTTGCGAAAACCCATTTTTCCAGAAGGCCACTCCCCGCGCGCATGGATGTCAGATCGATTACCTTATTCAAACGAAATTTGGAACTCTTTACATATGCGAGATCAAATTTTCCAAGTCCCTAATAGGAAGCTCAATTCTCCAAGAGATGGAGACGAAATTAAAAGCTCTTTCTATTCCTCGCGGATTTTCTCTTCGACCCATTTTGATTCATGTGAATGGAGTGACAGAGGAGGTTATAGACGCCGATTATTTCGCCGCAATCGTTGATTTGAGTCAGTTGCTTATTGATCCAGTTTTTCCTGATTAATTTTAAGACCTCTACTTCCTTGAGTTTCCCAAATTTGCGGGACGTTTCAACAGCATTGCCAACTGCAATGAGCTGACCAAAGAGGATCTTATCAAAATTCTCGCCGAGCCCAAAAATGCGATCATCAAGCAGCACATCGCTCTTTTTCGAGAAGAGGGAGTCTCTCTCTCCTTTGCCGACGCCTCCTTGGATGCAATTGCAGAAAAAGCAAAAGAGACGGGAACGGGAGCCAGAGCCCTTCGCATGATCGTGGAGAATCTTCTTCGCGATCTGATGTTTGACGTTCCTTCCGATCCTTCCGTAAAAGAGATCTTGATCGACGCCCCTTCGGTTCTTGGCCAGACGCCTCCCCAAGTAACTCGAGGGTAAATCTCCTCTCAGACAGGAATGCCAAACTCCAAATAGCCCCATAAACGGCTTGTGGATTGGCAAACAATCGGCTTTTTGATCGAGCCCGCAAAAAACTCCCCGAAAAAAACCGTTTCAGAAGGTAAATCGAAATTGCTCTTCCGGAAAATTTCCGAGCAAACCCAAAAGGCGCATTGTTTTTACCAATGCCACATTTTAGGCAAAACATAAGAAGTTGCTGCAACTACTAACCCGGAAAACACCAGCAGCCCAACTTTGCAAGTTTTTGAATCGACTCTTCTAACAACAAGAGGTGTTAAATATGCAACGAGCTCTCTATTTCCGCTTAGAGCTGCTGCATGGAGGATTGTATCACCATCATGAGCGACTGCATTTGGATCTGCATGATGCACGGTTATTAGATATTCAACGAGCTCTCTATTTCCGTTTTGTGCCGCCGCGTGTAGAACTGTATGCCCATCTCGTTCAATATGATCAATTTTATCTCTCAGTTTCTCTGGATATTTTTTCATTAAAAACAAAGCTAATCGTGGATGGTCTTTATCTGCAATGGCTCTTAGAAATTGCTTTTGCGACCCCATGTAATCACGGAACTTAGCTATTATGGGTAGCATTTCTTCTTTCAGGTCCAATGGAATTGTAGAAGCAGAAGGATCTTCAGACATGACCATCTGAAGCTGCTCAGTTCCCAACAAATTATAAACACACAGTTCTCTTAAAGAAGAATTAACAGTCATTTATTCATCCAATTTTTATTTAATTTATTATAATTATGCATTAAATTTTTTAAAAAAGTCAAGAAAGAATAATTGGCAAAGGAGTCGTGTGTCAATAAATTTCTTTAAACGAGAGATTCCCTTGGAATTCATTCAACACAGCAAATGGGAATGAATGAATTAGCTATGTTGAAAAAAGCCACGGACAGGATGTGCGAGAGGATCTGCTGCAGCGGGAGCGGGATCCGGCTTTTTAAACTCAGTCATTGCTTCCCCATAGGCTTTGTCTACAATCTCTGCCCTATTATGCAGTCTAGCCGTAAAGGAATTGTGCATGTGCTCAATTTTTGGCGCCAAGAGATCCTTAGCATCATCGCTCATCTCTGAAGCGTGTGTTTGCACGTAGAGAAGAATTTCTCTTCCCAAGTTACATTCGGGTTCTTGAATTCCCAATTTTTGACAAACAAGAGCGTGCAGCTCTCCTCCCAATCCTAGCAGAGCAATATTTCTAAAATAGAGCTCTATGCCCTGACGTGCTTGTGAAGTTCCGGGGCGATACCAGCTCTTTCCGTAATTTTCCCAATTATAAAAACCGATATACTTAAAATGAGCGATCAATGCTTTTACCTGGCTGTCCACCCATTGCGCAACTCTTTCGACTCTTTTTTCCGGAGGAAGAGTTTCATCATCTCCTTGATAAGGATGTTCCAAAACCCATCCTAAGGCAAATTCATCGACATTTGCCAATTGCTTTTCAAAGTTTTCAAGCTCCTTGAGCTTTGCTTCTTCTGTCGGAACGGCTGCTTCTGCTTGCTTAGCTTTTGCTTCTGCCGCGCCTAGCTGTGCCTTAAGAGCTTCCGTTGGTACCTTAGTTGCCCGTGCAGAGGCTTCTGCAGCTGCTGCTCTTTCTGCTTCTGCTTTTGCAGCTGCGGCTTCGGTTTTTGTCCGCGAAATTTGCGCAACGACCTCATCTTTTTGGACTTTTGTCTTCTCTTTGAATTTTTTTAAGATATCGGATAAAAGCGTCAGTCTTTTTTGCGTTTGTCTTCGAACAGCCGGATCAGCAATTGTGGGTAGATAATCTTGTTGGAAACCTGCAATACTTGCTTTTCTTGGCTTATTTTTTTGCACTGCTGGATCTGCGAAGGGCTCAGAGCCAAATCCTAAAGCAGCTCCATCCAGGCCTTGCGTATGCTCTGCCGGCTTTTCGCTCTCTTCAGAGACGCCCAATCGTTGAATAATTTTCCACATCTCCTGATAGGGATTGTTGGCACTTGCAGGATCTTCTACGAAGAGAAATCCTCTAGTTTTAGGTATTCTCTCCCCTGTTTTACTTCCCGGTTTAAGTTCAGTTCCATGAGTAATTTCCGCATAGCCGGTTTTCCAATCAATGGTAATTCTTTCTAAGTCGCTCGATGTTGTTACATCATCTCCTAGCCAATCGGGCCATCGAGCCTTTGCTTGGGTGATCATTTCACCGCTTAAGCTTTCCCACAGAGTGTTGAGCCGCTCTTGTTGAGCGCCTAAAGTCACTTTGATGCGAACTCCATTTTTCGCGACTCGGTCTAAGAAAAATTGATGCACTTGCATATGAACGGAAGAGACACCAAGGGCTGGCTCACTTTCCAAGACGACCCCACCTGTAGAGGGTAGGCGATCTGACGGGGTAATCACAGTTCCTGTCACATCTTCAACAGTCTCGCAAGCACTTCTAGGGGGTACAGTAAGCACAGCCTTCACAACACTTACCGCTCTTCTGAACAAAGAACGTTGAGAAAGCGGCATTACTGCTGGTGCGGGTACTGGCTTAGCTGCTTGTGGGACGGGTAGAGTAGTTGCACTTGTAGTCGTAGCCGTAGTCATTCTTTCTCTCCCTGCAAAATTTTGATTATTTTATTTTTCTATTGTATCAAATTATTTAAAAAAAAACAATTAATAAATTACAAAACCAAGCCGTTAACAGGCAATGAATTATAAAATGTTCTATGATAGTTAAAATAATTTGACTAGAATAAGCAACAAAAGGATTGCATGTTTTATGTCCTCTTTTCTAGAAAAAATTCAATCCATTGAAGATCAGGGACTTGGGAAGATTGCCGCCATGCTTCGCATGATATGCTTTGAAAATGAACAACTTACACAGAAACTTGCAGGAACAAAGGAGGAAAAAAAATCGACTCGAGAAGATCTTTTGACCTTTGCCGACCTATTGTCAAAAGAGGTAAAAAAATTGAGCATCGAAATGGGCAAAACTCCGGAAGAAATTGTTTCGCAAGTCATTAAAGAATCGGGATTTACAAAGCAGGAGCTCGATAAAATCGCAGATTTCAACCAGCTCGTTCTCCATTGCCAGCAGACAGTTTTTCAAAAGCCCGGGGCCAAAAGAAAGAAAATTAAAAAATTTAAAGCATAGAAGTTGAAGCTAAATAAAATTTATAATATAATGAAACTAAGAAGATAAATTTCAAAAACAGGAAATTATCATGAAGTCAAAAATATTAGATAAATTTGATGAGATTTTTTCTGACATTAATAACATGAACGCAGAAAAGCTGGAAACACTCGTCCACGAATCTCTCAAGTTCTTCGATGATTTAAAAAATGCCCTGGAATCTTCTAATGAAGAAGAAAAAAAAGAGGCCATGAAAATTGCCCAGGATCTACAAAAAAAACTCGAGGAACAAGCAGAGAAAGCCTTTAAAGCATCCGGCATGACCAAAGAACAAATCTCCGCCTTTACCTCCGATCCCAAAAATTTTTCTAAAGAGGAATGGGAATCCTTCAAACATGCAAAAAACGAGCTTTTTGAATTCCAAAAAGACGTGCTCAAAAATGCCCATATGCGCACGGGAGAAGAGGGAGAAAAGGTTTTGGCCAAAAAACCATCTTCCAAAAAAGATAAAAACTTTCCCTTGAAAGGCTAATCGTTGATAAATTTAGGTAAAACATGTGGGCCCTGCAGAGTTTTTCCATTCCCAAACAACTTCCAAAAGACCTTGCAATGCTGGGAATGGTTGCCCATTTGTACCTTCTTTATAAGAAGGGCTTTGTCGATCAAGACCTCGCTCAAGAAATTTACGCTCTTTACCACTCGCAACTTTTAGAAGAATCTCTGCAAGAACTCTTCACTACATTAATGGTTCATTTGCACCATCCCGATGATTTCATCACCGCTTTTGAAAACCCCTCTCTTCAAGGAATCGGAATGAGCGCCCTGATCTGGAAATGGCTGAAAACCATCTCCTCGTCTCTATACCATTTTTTACTAGACACTAAGGAAAGCGAAGAGCCGCTTTTCCATTTTCTTCTCTTGGTTTTTGCCCTTTCATCGGCAAGAAATTTTCCCTGTATCGACAATGGCTTTTGGAAATGGACAGCGCCATTCGAAAAAGAGTTTCTGGCCCTTTTTCCGAACTTCATCGCAAATTACTTCTATTGGAAAAATTGCTCCCACCACTCTCTTAACTGGGAAAAATGCAAAAAAATGTTCGCAAATTTTCTCGCCCTCTTCCCCTCTCACCTTAAAAAAAATCCTCTATATTCTTCTCTTTTCGAGAATCTGCAAAACAGATACGAGCAGATGGAACAAGCAGCACGCCACTGGCCTGAAGGATCGAACGGATGGCCCGCCCCCATGAAGAGCGCTTCTCGGGGGGGAAAATGGATCGAAGAGATGAAGCAGCAACTTCTCTTCTACATCTCTTTGGATAATGGGTTTGTGAGCGTTTGCCAAGAGGTGGAAAACAGCTCCTTTCTCTTCAACTATACAAAAGAGCTCTTTTCCCTCTTCCAAGATCCTCTGACCTTGGAAAAATTAGAGGCCATCGAACAACACCTCGACAGCCTTCCCTCTCTGCCCGACCTGAAAGATGACGATGCAAAGAGACTCTTTTCTTCCCTCCTTTTATGGAAAAAACAGTTTTTGCACACAATGTCCTTTCACATCGCCTATTTCGACCCGAAAAAAAGGACCTACTTCTCAGCAACTGTTCCGGAGCCCCTCGAATTTTCCCTCTTCCATCCGGAGCATGTTTTTGTCACTCTTTTCTCAGATCGAGGAAATTGCTACTCCACCTCGCTCTCTTTCCTCTTCACTAAAAAGCTGATTTTCAAAGGACTTCCCGATCCAAGGCAAGAGCTCAACGAGGCTTTTTTAAAGCTCGCTTAAGCCCTATATAAGGTGATAGATCGCGCATGAAATTCCCCAAGGAGATAAGAGTCTTTTTACAGGCAATTAGAGACCTCTCACTGCCCTATTGGTCTCAATAGGAAATCATTTTTTTCTCTATCGCAGAGATTTTATATGCAGAATAATTAATGTAAGAAAAAATTTCCTCCACAAAAATCGTTGAAAAAACAAAAAGCAAAAATTTTCCGTTTTCTGTAAGAGATATGTGAATACCATAGAACGAAAAAAGCAGAGAAATCAAGCCAAGAGCAACAAGAGCTACCACCGCAACAGTCATTGTCGTATCGATTCTTTTACGCTCTAATTCTTCCTCCGTTCGGGTCAATTTCTTACCTTCAAACAGGTGAAAAATGGATGAAATTCCCATCATAAAAAACTCCTATTTTACACGGCTGTAGATCATCCCAGCGATACTTGTCGCAAAAGAAAAGACGGAAATCCTTCCCATCCATGTTGTCAACCCACATGCACTAGAAGCTGGGTTCGATTGACAGGCATTTTCTCTATTAGCGGTTGCGCTTATCCACACACTCAACGAAATTGAAGCAATAGTCGCAAAAGCTATACATGAAATTATCGCATTTTTTTTCTTTTCCTCAACTTTGGCAAGAGCTTGGGTTGCATCAAGCCCTGCTTTTTGCCAACGAGATTCTATTAGATACTTCCCAATGGCAGAAGATACACCAAATCCTGTCGGACCACCAACGAGAAATCCAATTCCTCCAAAAACTGCCAAAGTTCCAATTTTCTCTGGCCAATAGCCTAAGTTAAATCCTAATTGACCTTCAGGTGTTGTCGCTCCGTGAACTGTGCTTGAAAACATACAGCACTCCCTGTTTTTTTAAAGAAAGAGCTTACCGAATAATTCATGATTTTGACAATCAAAACCTTGATGTTTTCGACACCAACTTGTGGCATTAAGACCATTGTTTCTTTTTTGACGAATGTTTTCCGCCCATTCAGATCATTTTTCTGATGAAAGAGGTTTGAAACATAGAAACTCCTCGGTTTAAAAAAACAAAGAGTGCGACTACCAAGGAAATTGCATTGCCTTTTTTGAGTGCATTAGAGCCTTTTAATGAGTTGATGAAAGTCGAAAGGGAAGCTCTCTGTGCAAAACTCTATTCCGCTCTCTTTAACAGGTTTAGATTGCGAAAAAATCTTTTTTTAGCTTGCCCACAACTATTTTTCTGACCTTTTTCAATTTTTTCAATTGATTTTTTCACACCTGTAGAAACAAAATTTGAAATATTAACTTGTGAAAATTGCATGACGACCACAATCACTCCCTCCACCGCCTACACCACCTGTGCCATATGTAAAAACCCCCTCTCAGTCTCTAGTGCCATAACTTTTTTCCCAATAGAATGTGTGGGGCAAAAGATCCATCGGTTTCACCGAGAGTGCATGCCACAGGTAACAGTTCAATACCCAAGAGCTTCATGTTGTGATAAAAAAGTGACTGTTATCACCGGACTCCCTATTGCTTCAATCCCCCAAAAAGCTGACGAGGCGCGAAGAGCATTATTGCAACATCAAAGAACATTGTCGCAACATCAACTGATTATTGCGGCTGGCAAGGGCAGTGTTTCTCAAGTCCAACAACTTCTTGGCGCTGGAACTTTTCCCGATGATGTTCTAGGAATGGCTTTCGTACAAGCAGCAGCAAAAGGATATCTCGATATCGTCCAATTGTTTGACATTCACTCCATTTCGCAGAAATATCGAGATTCTGCATTCGAGCAAGCAGTTGCACGTCAATACCATGATATTGTTCGATTCCTTATTGGCGCAAACGCCATTTCGCCTAAAACTCGATTTTGGGCAGTACCAAACGCAGCTAAAAATAGAGACTTAGAAACCGTCGAGTTACTTCTTGCAAGTGGCCCTATTTCTGAGAATGCTCGAGAAGCGGCCCTACTAAATGCAACGGAAGCGAGAGATTTTGAGACCGTCAAGTTACTGCTTGCAAGGGGTCCTATTTCTAAAAATAATGTGCGAGGAAGATCTGTGCAAATTGCAGCCAAAAATGGAAGTTTCGAAACCGTTGCGTTACTGCTTGCAAATGGTCCTATTGATATTGTCGATCGAGGTCTCGCTGTGATGCAGGCAGCTGGCAGGGGAGATTTACCCATTCTCAAGCGATTGCTTGACAGTGGTTTCGTTTCAGAGGGATATCTACTTGCGGCTAGAGGAGATGCAGCTTCAAAGAACTTTCAACCTATCGTGGATCTATTGCAAAGCTTCATTACAAAACAACCTTGAGCCACTTCCCTCGATTCAATATTCTTATCTCATTAATAACAAATCACGTACAGTAATCATCAAATTACCCTAATTACAAACTCCTTATTGTTAAGGATTAGTTAAGTTAATATAAAGATTTTATTGACATAGAATGAAATTTATATTATAATAAAGCTAAGGAAAAAAAGATTTAATTAAAAAGAGGAAAAACTATGGCAGTAGCTCAAGAAACCTTCTCCATCAGGCAATTACGTGTAGAGGCGTCTTCCGTTACCTATGGGAATCAGGATGATCAGAATCCTTTTTCCATGATGCCTGCAGCTGCCTACCTTCAGTTGATCCAGCTCGCAAAATTGTCCAACGAAATACTCGATGGCGCTCCCTCCATTAATAGTTCCATGGATGCAGCAGCCCCCGCAGTAGCCCTTACAACCCCCCTTCCCAACCCCCAACAAGACCCCCATCTTCCCACTGAAATCCCTAGGGATGCCCAGGGAAATATCGATTTTAACGCCCTTCTTGACCGCCTGGAAAAGCTCTTTAACTTTCTTCGCTGCAATATCATGAACCTTACCGCCGCAACAGAAGTTGCGCAGTTTCTGATGAACCTCGGAGACAAAAAAGTTTGGGACAAACTCACAAAGGAACAGAGAGCCACCCTTAGCAAGATCATGAGCCAGAAAATAGACGGTCCGGAACTTGAAATCTTTGGGAAAAACGGTAAAGGCATCAAAATCCATAGTTTAGGCGAACTCGTCGCTTACGCCGCTTGCCTTGCTACATTCTACACCACTCCGGGAACCGACGAAGATGCACGGATCAAAGCCGCCAAAGAGGCCATTCAAAAGCTTTTCGATCAATTAAACGGCCTGTCTGACGACTTCGTTAAAAACTGCGATTTTATCAATAATTACAAAAAAGCCGTTACGACCCTGTATCAAGACGTAGGCAATATGCTTGAAAAATGGGCCGACGCCCACTGGAAAGGACCCCGTACCAACGGATACACCCTAGACGACAACGGACGCCCTGCGGACTATAGCCGCTGGCTCATCGACGCCCAAGGATATATGGGTAAATTCTTATTCTCGATTCAAGAAGACTTTGGCAGCTGGGACAAGGCCGGCAAATGGCAAAAGAACTACTATAAAATATTGATCAACGACTTTATCGCGTCCCTTGGCGCGAATCCTAACCCCTTTCTAGTCTTCCTTTATCTGATGACCATCATCGATAAGCAAAACGAAGACCGCCAGGAAGAGCTCGTAGGCGCTTCCCAGCCCGGAAAATATCTCGGCAAGGTCAGCGAATCGATCTCCGATGCATTAAAGCTCCTGTTAGTAAAAAAATGGGACACAAAGAATGCGCAGGAATTCTTCCAGGCAATCGAAGATGCCAAACGCCTGATCAGTAACGACGCGGACATCGATCCTTCCTTACAAAAATCATTTTTGGACAACCTGGACACCTTCCTGCTGCAAAAAGACGTTCACGGAAACACATTGGAAGAGGACTTTTATGATACGACCAAAAAAACCCCATCTGGCCTCGATGATATCGTAGAATTTTTCACAAGCTCGGTCTTTGATCCAACAAAACCTGCTGCAACAGACCTTTGGACAAAAATGTGCAGCGCTCTTACGGAAAACAACGATACATGTAAAGAGCAGTCTTCTGCCCAGGGATCTTTAGTCAGCAACATGGGAAACACGCTCAACCAGTTCTTCGCCATCATCAAGAGCCTTCGCGATGAATATCTCAATCAGGAAAAAGGCGCAGTGAAAAACGAATTAGTTAGATAAAAAATTAAAAAAATTAAGGAGTCATTATGGCAGTTTTAATCGAAGCAAAAATTGAAGACAGCGTAAATACGTTGCTTCCCTCCGCCGAACCGAAGACCGAAGATGTTGGAATGACGTGCTACGTGTATCGATTAGCCAGCATCTTGCGCGACTTGACTCAGTATGTACAGGAAATCACACTCGTCTCGGAAAAGCTGACCGAAGCTGATGCCCATGCAAAAGCCGAGTACAATGCCGCGCAATATAATAAGGGCAAAATGAAAAAAGACCCCAAGGATCCCAAAAAAGAAGTTCCTGATGAAGCAGACAAATCCTGGGGAGCCGTTGCTTTAGCGGAGTGGTACGAAGTAAATGCCACCTTTGACAAAGATGGCAAAGATACGCGTACGGGCAAGACCCAGAACCAGCTCCATACCGAGTTCCAGACCGCTTGCACCAAACTCCAGCAGTTAAACGACCAGATGGACGAAGGGCTGCAAACCGCACGAAACGAAGTGCAAAGCTGCGGATCTGCACTCTCCCAAATCGATCAAAACAATAATAACATTCTGTCGCAGACCAATTTAATTTCGCAGCTTCTGACAAAAAATTAATAAAAAAAAGAGGGATTTTTTATGCATGCAACCATCACACAAGACCCTAGGGGCCTCGAGGCAATTGCGCTTCTCCTACCACAAGTGGCAGATGCTTCTCGCCGCGAGATGAGCTCTGCTGAGATGCGCGCATTTCTGATGGAGTTTTTAAGCGCTCTGTCCGAACTTGCAAGGGTCTTAATAAACGCCGAAATGACAAGAGCCCATTACACCGCCGAAATCGGCACGCATATGATCGACCTTGCACAGAAAGAGCTCGAAGAGGTCAATAAAAAAACAGAAGAATATTTCGCACAAAAAGCAAAGGCCGACTCCTCTGCTCTTGCCATGAGAATTTTTGGCTGTATTTTGGCCGCACTCGGCATTGTTTTTGCTTGCGCGACCGGCAACCCGGCAATCATCGTCTCTGCTTGCGTATTCGCTGTTCTAGAAGCGTCGGGAGCCATGGATAAATTAGGACAAAAACTTACGGAAGTTTGCGGAGATAACAAGTGGGCTGCTTTTGCCATTAAAATGGTGATCGTGGCCGTACTTTGCGCTGCGACTTGCGGCGCTGCCGGCGCTTGCCAAGCAACTGCTACTGCCGGAAAAGAAGTTGCAATCGAAATGGCCGAAATCGGCGCTGAAGGCGTCGCCGCCGAAGCGACGGAAGCGGTCGAACAGACAGTTGCGCAAACGATCAAAAGCGCTCTTACAAAAACCTTAGAGGCGCTTGCAAACGGCGTAAAAACATCGCAAGGCCGCATGGTCCTATTCCAAACTCTCGGACAAACGGCCGTCCCCCTCGGCCCTCTCAACGATCTGATCGATCTTTCGATCGATTCTTTCGGAAAAAATCTTAGCAAAGAAGAAAAGGAAAAGCTCAAGCAAATACTGCAGATCATCGCAGCGCTTCTCCTCACAGTTGCTTGTGCAATCGGCGGAGGTGTCGAAGGCTTTAGATCTAAAAACGTACAACCGGGCGCTGTAATCTTTAAAAAATTAAAAGAGCTTCTCGAAAGGGGATTTCTCAAAAACCCATATACCCTTCAGATAGGAAATTTCATAACATCGCTTGGAGAAGCTTTTGCCGGCGCGGGCAGTGCAGCCGCCACCTTCTCTCTTGCAGGCATTACTGCAGAACTCGCCGAAGATACGGCGATTCAGGAATTCTTTACCCAGCTGATGCAAATAGTCTCGCAAATGAGCCAGCAAAACCAACTATCTACGAAAAATGTCACCCAGCTCATTGCAACGCTCATGCAGTCTATACTCAAACCGAACCAAGACCCGGATGGAAAGTTTGCACAACTGCTTACTTCGCAAGCTGTATAAAAATATTAAAAAACAATAAAAAAAGGAAAAATATATGACAGTACCAACAAAAATAGAAGAGCCAAAAGCAGTAGCAAGGTCCAATTATATGGCAGGCACGCTCGCTCTGTGCTCTCATTGTTTTAACGAAGCAATGGACGCTGCGTACAAGAATGATCGGTACAGCTTGGCCTTTTTTAAAGATTACATTGAAATGATCTTAAAAGACGGCGGCCTGCTCGAGATGAACAAACAGCTTGCCATTGATCAGGGAAAAGCCGAGGCAGCTGCCCTGTATTTAGAAGCAGCATCTTCTTTAGGCGGCGCATTAACTACTGGAATATGCGCAGGTGCTGGGTTGCTAAAATCCAGAGGACTCGGAAAACAAATGACGCAATGTAACACAAAGATCGAGACCTTGAACACCAACCAAGCCAGAATCACGCACATGGAGGGCAATACAGCCCTTACAGGAGGATCCGCTACTACTGCACCTGCACCTGCGGCTGCCGAAACATCTGCGACCGGAGGGATGGCCAAACCCGTTGCTGAGGAACCCGTCACAGACCCAGCAGTGCTCGAGGAGTTTCGCACAAAGTCTTATAAGGATACACTTCTCCCCGCTGCTAATACCGAAGAGAGCCATACAGGCGATTATGCAAAGATTAACTGCATGAGCCAAACAGAGAGACAAAAGATCATCAGCCGTATTGAGACCGAAAAAGACGAGGTCGAAAGACAGAGAAACACGCTCTCGAACCAGATGCAAACAAACTCTATCATGTTTAACCAGACGATGAGCCAGGGCATATCAAGCGTGGTGAAGGGAGGCATGGATGTCGGAAAGGGCTTGAAGACGACAGAGAAAGCCGAGAAAGAAGCCATGAAGACAGCGGAGAGCACCATGATCAACATGATCACGGGCAACACTATTGAAGGATTCAACAAAAACGCAAATGCCGACAAACAAGCAATGGACGCTATCGCTCAGGCCTATATGGCGCTTGCAGAAGCTTCTCACAGAGGCTAAAAGAGACGTCCGATTGTGGATCAAATGGACCCCTGTTCAAAAAACAGGGGTTTTTTTATGGAAAGAAAAACTCTTGAGCAAATGTTCTTTTTCGTAGATAAATAAAAAAAGGAAAAAAACATGCTGCAAGATTTTCTCTCTCGTCTTTGTTCCGATCTAAAAATCGTGAGCAGTTTCCCTTTTGATGAAAAAGAGAAACATGTTATGTTCTCTCCCAGGGAGGGCGTTGATCTCTTCCTTCAGGAGATGGACCAAGGAGTCTACTTTCATGCAACTATCATTGCATGTCCGCAAATCAAAAAGGAGGATCTCTTCCTCTATCTCATGAGAGCCAACCTTTTGGGGCGAGGAACCGGAGGAACTTCCATCGGATTGGATCCGCAAGAGAAGTTCTTGACTCTCTCGCGTTCGTTGGCTTATGAATTAAACTACACGGAGTTTAAAGAAAAACTCGAAGACTTCGTGAACTATCTTCTCTATTGGAGAGGGGAGATAGAAAAGTTTGAAAAGCAAGCTCGTGCAACCATATATTAAATAAAGAAAAAAGATGCCTCCACATTTGATCGCAGAAGAGGGCCCCCTGAAGGGCAAAATCCTCAATTTGGAAGGACAGGACGAATGGATCATCGGGCGCGATCCCGATGTGGCCGACATTGTCTTGGAAGACACCACCGTTTCAAGAAAACATCTTCTCTGTAAAAAAGAAGCAGACGGACTGATCCTCTCCGACCTCTCGCAAACCAACCCCATCCTCGTCAACGACCAGACCATAGGAGATGAATATCTTCTCAAAGAGGGCGATCTGGTCAAGATCGGACAAAACATCTTTCTCTACTCCGAAGAAGCGCTTCCCGTTTTTGACGACACTCCCATAGAACCGAAAGAAGAGATTCCGCCACCCGAAGAAAACCCGCCGCCCTTTGAGGAAAACAGAGCCGAAGAAATCCCCCCGGAAAAAGAAGAAGACCACCCTCCTGAAGAAGAACTGATTCGCGAAGAAGAGATCGAAGCGCCCTCTTACGACACGATTTTTGAGCCCGAAATGGAAGAGGAAGAGATCTCCTTTCTTCCGATCAAAGAACCTCCCTTCTTTTTAAAGGTGATTGCAGGACCCAATAGCGGCGCCGAGTTCGGAATGGCTGCGGGCAAAGAATACGTGCTCGGCAAGGACCCGGAGAGCTCCGATATTGCTTTCAACGACATGAGCGTCTCGAGAAGACATGCCAGAATTTCGATCGATGCCGATCGAAAAATTTTCATCGAAGATCTCGGATCCAAAAATAAAACCTTTGTCAACGCAGAAGAGATAAAGGAAAAAAAAGAAATCCATCCCAATGATCTCATCACCATCGGGACCAGTCTTCTTCTCATCGTCGACAGAGAAGCTCCCGCAGAAACGATCTACTCCGAATCTCTCCATTACGAGAGAGCTTTTCCTGCAAAAAAAGAGGAGAGGAAAGAAGAGGTCCTTCCCGAAACAAAAGCCTTTGATTGGCGCAAAGTGGTCCTTCCCAAAAGTGTTCTGATCTTTGGCGGAATATTTATTTTTATTTTATTGATGGTCTTCCTCTCCCTCTTTTCCCTAGTAAAGCCCCACGCACTGGAAATTCCTACCAAAGACGTCAGCAAAGAGTTAAAAAAAATCATGGAAAAATATAGCGGCGTCGAGTTTTCCTACAATCCCAAAAGCGAAAGCCTCTTTTTACTCGGCCATGTGCTGACCGCCATCGACCATGAAGAGCTGCTCTATTCCTTAAACCAGACTCCCCCCATCGACCATCTGGAAGACAACGTGATCATCGATGAGTATGTCTGGAAAAATATGAATGACCTCTTAAGTGAAAACGAGCCTTGGAGAGGAATCAATATCCACTCCCCAAGCCCCGGAAAATTCGTCATCAGCGGATTTGTCAAAGAAGCTGAAAGCGCCGAGGCGCTCTCCAACTACCTCCACATCCATTTTCCCTATACGGATCGTTTGGAAAACCGCGTCGTCATCGAAAGCATTTTAAATAGCCAAATCAATGCGATTCTGCTTTCGAAAGGGTTCGAAGGGCTTGCCTTTCAGCTCACGGGCGGCGAGCTCATCCTCACGGGCAACTACAATGCAAAAGCAAAAGACACTTACATGAGCACGATCAATATGCTCAAAACACTGAGCGGCATTCGTTCGGTGAAAGATCTCGGCGTCCCCTCTTCTCCCAATGCGGCCAGGATCGATTTGACCAACAAATATCAAATCACCGGCTTTGCCGCTCAGGGCAAAGAAAATTTCGGCATCGTCATCAACGGGCAGATCATCACCGCCGGCGAAATGCTCGATGGGATGAAAGTAACTTCTATCGAACCAAATATAATTCTTCTTGAAAAAGAAAATTTAAAATATAAGATAAACTATAGTCGCTAGCGGAATTAAAGGAGGAGGACAACCTTATGTACGGATTGGAAGATAAGAAAAAAAAGCTATTCGTTTTTGATTTGGAAAACGATCTGAAAAAAAATCCCAAAAATGCCAAAGAGGTATTCGATAAAATTGATGCCAGCATCAGTGAGATCAAAACTTCCTTGAGAAAAGGCGAGAAGAGCGCGGATTTTGAAAATCTAGGCGTTGTTCTCCAGGGCTATACCGCATTGCAAAAAGTCCTCAAACGAGCCATTAAAAAATAGGAGAAAATTTATGTCATCATCTGGCGAATCACATGCCGCGTCCCTTTCATTCAAAACCTTGATCAGCGCCTATGTCCGTGCGCAAAGCGCCCTGGTCGCTAGGGTAAAATCCTTGGCCAGCCAAATTAGCCAAGCCACGCCGGGAAAATTTCTTTTGCTCCAATTCCAAATGTCGCAAATTACCCAGATCGGAGAATCCATTTCCAACCTGATTGCTCAGGTCAATTCGGTTCTCATGGCGTCTATTCGTAACCAAAAAACTCAGTAACCTAGTTTGATTTAAAGGGGAAAAAATTATGTCCAACCTATTAAGCAAATACAAAAACGACCTGCTCCTCTTCCTGGAAGCCGGGTTCATTGCCGTGAACCAGGCAGATGAAGACTCCGCCGTGAAACTCTTTAAAGTTGCAAAACTTTTAGATCCTGCAAACACGCTCTCTCAAATTGGAATCGGATATTTGCACCTCCACAAGCTAGAGCTCAAAGAATCGATCCGCAATTTTGAGGAAGCATTGAAAAAAGACCCCCATAACGAAATGGCAAAAGCTTTCTTAGGGATCGCCATGACCATGTCTTCCGCAGATATGAAGCAGGGAGAAAAAATCCTCCACGAGACGCAAAAATCAGGGGACAAGGGGATCAAAAGCCTTTCCAACACAGCTCTTGACTTCGTAGAAAAATTTATCAAAAAAGAGCCCTCCCCGGTCGCTTTGAAAAACAAAAAGAAGTAAACCATGGCAGATAACCCGCTCCCCACGCCCGATATTCCCGGCTATGGCAAAGTCGAGCCTACCAAAGGATTCGACAAAGAGACCCATTTAAAGCCGCCCGACACGCAAGCCTTTCAGTCCTATATGAAAGAGCCGATGCAGAAGCAAACGCCAGAAACTGCAAACGAACGCATATCCCCCATGGAGCTTGCAAAAGCAGGCGCGCCAAAACAGGGAGCGCCGACTCTGGACAATTTCTTAAATCAGATCCAATCGACCACATCGCAAATTGAGAACATGCAGAATAATCTGGCAACTCCCAATTTGCGCTTCAAATCTTCCCAATCACGCCTTTTTGAAAGCAAGCTCGGCGATGCCAGATCCCACATCGTATCTGCCTCCCAGAAATTGGGCGCTCCCCTCGTGCCGGAGACGGTCATCCCGCCGGGATCGGGGCCCGTCTTCAAGTTCATCAGCATGCTCACCGACGGACAAAGACAGCTGCTCGAAGCAAGAGCGCAGGTGGAAAAATTCAAGACAAAGGGAAATAATCTTGCCCCGGGAGACATGCTCCTCATCCAAATCAAGCTTTCTCAAGCACAACAGGAAATTGAATATTCATCCATTCTCTTGAGCAAAGTAGTGGACATCGTCAAACAAATGATCAACATTCAAATTTGATGGATCATGGAAAAAGACCATCCCGCTTCTCTTGATGCAATCATCGACCACCTGGACGAGGTCGAGCTCACCACGGTCCATGGAAGAATCACAGAAGTCATCGGAATGCTCATCAAGGCCGTTGTCCCCGAGGTCAAGATGGGAGACGTCTGCCTGATCAAACGATCGCCCCACCCTCTTGTTGCCGAGGTCGTGGGTTTTACCAAAGAAGAAGTGCTTCTCTCCCCTCTATCAGATTTGGCCGGCATCGGCCCCACTTCCGAAGTCATTCCCCTGCGCACTCCTCTGCATATTAAAGTAGGGCCCCATCTTTTAGGCCGCATACTCAATGGCCTCGGAGAGCCCCTCGACGTAGATACGAAGGGCCCTTTGATCACGGAAGAAGAGTTTCCCGTCATCAACCCTCCTCCGGATCCCCTGAAGAGAAAGATCATTGATAAGCCCATCTCCGTCGGCGTTCGCTGCATCGATGGCGTCCTGACCTGCGGACAGGGGCAAAGAATTGGCATTTTTGCCGGATCGGGAGTGGGAAAATCGACCCTTTTGGGCATGATTGCCCGTAATGCGATCGCCGATGTCAACGTGATCTCTCTCATTGGAGAGAGAGGCAGAGAGGTGAGAGAATTCATCGAAAATGACCTTGGAGAAGAGGGGCTCAAACGTTCCGTGGTCATCGTTTCCACATCGGACCAGGCAGCCCAGCTCAGAATTCATGCAGCCAACGTCGGAACGGCCATTGCGGAGTATTTCAGAAGCCAGGGCAAATCCGTCATCTTGATGATGGACTCCGTGACCCGCTATGCACGGGCGATCCGCGAGATTGGCCTTGCAGCCGGAGAGCCTCCCGCAAGAGCCGGGTACACTCCCTCCGTTTTTGCCACGCTTCCCCGTCTTTTGGAACGTTCGGGCAATTCCGAAAAAGGATCGATCACCGCTTTTTATACCATACTCGTGGCCGGCGATGATCTCAACGAGCCCGTCTCCGACGAGGTGCGCTCCATTCTCGACGGGCACATCGTTTTATCCAACGAGCTGGCGCGCCAACACCATTATCCCGCTATCGACGTACTCTCCTCCATCAGCCGCATACTGCCCGCAATTGCCGAAAAAAAACACCTCGACCAGATCGCTCTTCTTCGCGAAGTTTTGGCCAACTACAAAAAGAATGAGCTCCTCATACGAATCGGCGAATACAAGCCCGGATCCGACAAAAATGCCGACTTTGCCATTCGCTTCAACGACAAGGTCAATCAATTTTTAAAACAAAAAATCGAAGAGAAATCCACCTTTGAACAGACCCTGAATCAATTGTTCAACCTCTTCCGATAAAGCCCATGAACGTGCTGCAGTATCCACTAGAACAGCTCATCAAGATCAAAAACAAACGATTTGAAGAAGCGATCAAGGTTTTAGAAGAAAAAAAAGCTCTGCTGCAAAAAGAAGAAGAGATCCTCAAGCAAAAGGAAAAAGAGCGCGACGAGGTTTTACAACATAAGGAAGATAAATTACGCCAGCTCAGAGAGACGCTTGACAAGGAATCCACCTCAAGTAAAATCCAGCAGATGAAGCGCTATCTCGAAGTGGTTAAAGAGCGCCTTGCGGCAAAGGAAGTGCTGGTTAAAAAACAAAAAGAGGCAGTCGCAAAAGCAGAAACCGAGGTCTTGGAAGCTAAAAAAGTGGTCTTTCTTCGACAGAAAGATATGGAAAAGCTCGAAATTCACAAAAAAGAATGGCTCGAAGAGGTACGCCTTTGGAGCGAAAGGGAAGAGGGAATCGCTCAAGACGAAATCGGATCAACTCGATATTCTCGACAAAAACGGGAAAAAAGAAAAAGATAGAAGGAAAGGTGGTTGTATGACTGAACGCGTTGGGGGCCCCCCGTCCCCTTCATCTCCGGGCGAGCGAAAGAAAGCCCCTAATTCCGAAAGGTTCCAAAAAGAAATCGAGAAAATAGAAAAACCCGGAGAAACCGAATTCGAAAAACAGAAAAAAAATCGGTTTTTCATGCATGAAGAAGAAAAAACGCTCCCTCCTCCTCCGTTGAAAGCCTATCGAAAAGAAATGGAGCGCCCGGTAGAAGACCTGCCGCAATCTCCCGGTTTTTACAAACAGGTCGATTTGCACGAAAAAAACATAGCCCCGGAAAGAAGGACATCTGAAGAATCGCCCGAGTCCTTGAGAAAAAAAGAGGAGAAGCAAAAAGAAAAAGAGGGCGTTTCGGTCGAAAAAAAAGAGAGGGAAAGCATATTCTCCCTCGTGCCCGGACAAAAAGCGAAAAAAATGGATAGCGAGAAAAAGGCGCCCCCTTTGACAAAAGAAGAGATGGAAGAAGAGCTGCAAACCATTCCTTCCAAAAAAAAGATGGAGTTTGAAAAAGCTCCCCCTCTTGCCATGAAGAAAGAGGAAAAAGAGGCCCTTTTTCCTACATCCGAAAAAGAAAAAAAAGAGCCTGCGATCGCGAAGATACAACCAAAAAAAATCCAGGAAGAAAAAAAAGCCCCCTCCCTTGTCGAACCGCTTCCTCAAAAGAAAGAAGAAAAGCTCAGGAAGAAAGATCTGGAAAAACCCAAATCCCTAGAAATAAAAAAAGAACCGCTTCCCCAGACCAAGGAAGGGCTCCCCATTTTAAAAGAGCCTCCCCCCAATATTCAGGCACAAGCCAGCGCAAGCGCTTCCGCCGTCGCACCCTATATCACGGCAAAAAATCTTCCTCTTTTTGAACGCATGGTGGGCACGGTCCTGCAGATGACAAATCAGGGGTTGGAGAAATGCGAAATCCTCCTCACCTCTCCCGCCTTCGTAGGATCCAAATATTATGGAACGAAAATCGTTTTCGAAAAATATGCTTCCGCTCCCGATTCTTTCAACATCCATTTGACCGGATCCGATGAGGCCGTCACTACCTTCAACGGAAACCTCGAAGGGCTCGTGCAGGCCTTCGATAAAGGACATTTTTCCTTCAAAGTCGGCAGGCTATGGGCAGAATATGAAACGGATCGTCCTTTGTTTAAAAGAAAATCTCCGATCGAATCAGCAGAAGAATAGGACTTTATGCAAGAAGAAAAAAGCTTTCCGCCGGCGACTTTAGAAAAAATCTCTGAAATTCTCATCGCCTCCGATCAAATCCCTCTTTTGGGCGCGCCCTCCCCTTTTCCCTGGGATGATTTTACCTCTCTTCTTTCCAAGCTTTTTGATGGCAAAGAGGTGCACATCACCCGAAAACCCATTCAGTGGAAAACCAGAGAAGAGCTTCACAGATCCATGGGAGACGACGCTTCTTCCACTTTCCTCCTCCTATCGCCGCTCGACGGAGACGCTCTTTGGATCATGCCAAAAGCAGATATTCACAAGCTCACGAGCTCTGCCCTGTTCAAAAATGGGGAAACGAAGGGATTTTTGTCCGCTATTTTAGAAGAGGGGTATTTTCGCTACCTTGTTTTAGACGCACTCTCCCTTCTCTCCAAAATGGAGCTCTTCTCTCCCTTTTCTCTCAAGATTTCCGAAACAACCGAGCCAAATGACAACGCCTATCTGTGCCAAGACCTTCATTTGAAAATCGACTCTCAGGGCTTCATGGGAAGAGTGGCCATCTCCTCGTCTTTGCAAAAATCATGGCAGCAGCATTTTTTGCAAGAATGCCCCCGTTTTCCCGAAAAGATTGCCTCTTCTTTAGAACTGACCCTCTCGCTGCAAACAAAACCGCTCTCTCTTCTCCCCTCTCTTTGGAAAAAAATTTCTCTTGGTGACTTTTTGCTGCTCGACTCATTAGACTACGATCCCAAAAAAGGAAAAACCTCCCTTCTCGTCGCTTTGGGGACGCTTCCTCTTTTTCAAGCAACAGTCCAAAAGGACTCAGTAGAGCTGATCAACCATGCATCTTTTCATGAGGAGACTTCAATGGAAGACAATAACCATTCATCGAACGAAACAGAAGTTGCTTTGAGCAACATTCCCCTCCACATAGTAGTAGAAATAGGCCGCATTCCCATCACCTTGCAAAAACTGACCGAGCTGCAAAGCGGAAATTTTCTGCAGATTCCTTCCTTTGACAATAAGGTTTCGTTGCTTGTGGGAGGAAAAAAGCTGGGGGCCGGCGAACTTGTCTATATCGGCGACGCTCTTGGAGTCAGGATCACCGAAATTTCCTGATCTACCGAAAAATTTCTTTTCCTTTTTTCCGAAAGAATGGTTAATTAAGAATGACCATACAGAGCTCTATGTTCAGCAAACAGAACACTCTTCCCGATCTCGTGGGGGAAAAAGATATTCCCTTTCCTTGCCCCTCGCATATTGGGCCCTATAAAATCGAAAGCCTTTTCAATAGAGGGGGGATGAGCATTCTTTACCTGGCCACCGAGCCCTCGATCCCTCGCCCCCTCATCATCAAAGTCCTCTCTCCCCGCTTGTCAAAAAACAAAGAAATATCCGCCCGCTTCCTCAAAGAGGCAGAAATCATTGCGATGACCAACCATCCCAACATCGTCAAACTCTATGGACAGGGAGAATGGGAAAAGGGGCTTTATATCGCAATGGAGTTCATCCAGGGGATATCTTTACGGCAATTCATCCAAAACCATGCGCTCTCTCAAAAAAGAGCGCTCGAAATCATCTTGCAAGTCGCCTACGCCCTTTGTCATCTTCATGCTCACGGCGTCATCCATCGTGATCTCAAGCCGGAAAACATTCTCATCACGGAAAACGGCGACGTGAAGGTGATCGATTTTGGAATCGCGCAACTGCAAACTCACCTTGCTTTAGAGAAAAAAACAAGCAAACGGACGATCGGAACTCCTGCCTACATGAGTCCGGAGCAAAAAGAAGACAGCAGCCATGTGACTTTTTCCTCCGACATCTACTCTTTGGGCATCATCGCCTATGAACTGCTCGTCGGCCGGCTCAGCCATGGCGTCATTCACCTCTCTTTGCTTCCGAAAAAACTTGCAGAAATTCTCGACAAGGCGCTCAAGCTCGATCCCAAAGAACGCACGCAAGACATCGTCGATTTTATTACGGACATCTCCCAGTATTTGAAAGAATATCGAGAAAACAAAAGCGAAGAGCGATTTGACGAGGTGTACGACTCTCTTCAAAAAAGTTTCCATTTACTCTTTCCCCAAACGCCTCCTTCCTGGCCCGAAGCCGAAATCACCATTGCGGTCAGCGAAGGGATCTCCTTAGTGGCCCTCTATCTCGATTTTTTTCATCTTTCGGAAAACCGCTACCTGATCGCCGTCGGACAGAGCAAAGGGGAAAACATCGCCTCTTTCATTTCCACTTCCGTCTTAAGAGGCATGGTGCGGATGAGCGCTGAAGAGTTTTTCCAAAAAAAAGAGCACCCCTCCGATTTGATGAATCTTCTGAACGAAGCGCTTCTCAAAGATCCCATGAAGGAGAGTTTTTCGCTCGCGCTTCTTCTTCTCGACCACAGACAGAATCAGCTCTCTTTCTCCTCTTGCGGCATGGGGGATCTTCTCTATCGTCCGATTGATTCCGAAAAAATCGTTTCTCTGTCCACGCCCAACAACAAACTGGGCATCAAAGGAAAAACCATCGTCGAAACTTCCGGCAACTGGGACATCAGCGATCATCTCTTTTTTTATAGCCAGGAAGAGATTCTTCTCCTCTCGCCCAAAGAGAGAAATGAAAAACAAGAAGAGCTAAAAAAGGGCCTGTCTGATAATCTCATCTTTCCGCCACGACGGCAGGTGCAAAAACTTTTACAAAAAATAGAACAAAGCACAACATCACAAAAAGCTTATTTTGCTCTTTCTATTCAAAGGATGCATTGAAAGACAAACCCACGAAAAAAGAGCAGGGGAAACGTTGCAATATTTGATAGAGTATTTTAGCATGCAATAGAGAACTCAAGAAAAAGCGAAGGCTATTTTTGGCTGACTTGGAATTGTGGGCGCTCCTATGAAGAAAGGAAAAAAAGTTTTTTTAGCGTTTATTTTGCCGGTTATTTTTTGTCTGTTTCCCTTTTTGTGCCACTCCGCAGACGAACATCCTCTGCAAACCCTTTTACATCCCCCAGCACTCGCGAAACAGCAAACCTACACCATCAATTTCAAAAACGTTTTGATGGTAGAATACGTTCGCTTCATCAGCAAAATCTGCAGCGTCAACTTTCTTTTCGATGAAGGGGATTTGCAATTCCCCGTCACGATCGTTTCCGAAGAGCCGATCACGGCCTCCCGCATTCTCTCAACGCTCATTCAGGTTCTCAGAATCCACGGCCTTTCTCTTCTCGAAGAAAAAAACAACCTCGTCATTCATAAAAATAACGAGGTCAAGGGAGCAGCTCCGCTTGCTCAAGAAGATCAGCCGATGGACCCATCTTTGCCGATCGTCACACGTATTTTTAGAATACAGAACGCAAAGCCCGATTCGATCGCAAATCTCGTCCGGCCCATGCTCTCGACCGCCGCGCTTCTAGAGGTCTCTCAAGAGACCAAACAACTCTTGATCAGCGATATTCCCGATAACATTGACAAGATCGCTGCAATCATCCACATGATCGATGCGCCCCATAGCATCTATCAGATCGAAACCTACCTAGCCAAGCAGAGCGATCCTGAAAGCCTCATCAATCTCACGCGCCAGCTGATGGCGCCGATGATCGAGCAGACCCCCTTTCTTCTCATACCGCAGCCCCCCTCTTCCGCCATCTACATCGTATCCACGCCGCTTCTGATTGAAAAAGCTCTCGCCATCTTGAACAATCTGGACAATGCTTCCAAGACAAAGTCGAAACTTCCTCTAAAAAATGAAAATCTCTTCATCTACAAAATTCAATTCCGATCGGCCAAAGAAGTGGAAGGAACGCTGAGCAGCATTGCAAAAAATTTGGCTGATAACGGCTACGGCGACTCCGATCTCGTGGACACCATTGCCACTTCCAAGTACATCAAGGAGACCCATTCGCTTCTCTTCATCGGCAATCCTCCTACGATCGCAAAAATCCAAGAAATACTCACCTCGATCGACAGCCTGTCTAAAGAAGCCCTGCAAGTCGAAGGGTCGACCTTCTTTACTTATAGGCCAATGCACCAAAGGGTAAACGTCGTCCAAACCGCCCTAAAGGAGATTGCAGAAAATCTCAAAGGATCCTCGATTGCCGATAAAAACCTGCTCTCCTCTCTCAACGAGGCCAAGCTTGTCCAATCCACCGGCTCCATTCTTTTCAGCGGCGATAAGCAGACGATTGCAAAAATCAAAGAACTGCTCTCCAATATCGATCTGGAGGTACCTCTGGCCGTGCAGCAACTGGGGCAGTCCACCTTCTATATCTACAAGATCCAAAACGCTCCGCATCCCGAGATCATCACGGCCCTCAAAACCATGGGGGAAAACCTGAAAAAATCGGGCATCGAAAACCCCTATCTCTTCGACGCCATTCATAGCGTAAAGTACATACCGGAGACCAACTCTCTGCTCTTTGTCGGAGACTCTGCAACCTTAAAAGATCTGCAAGGAATGCTTCCCTCTTTCGACGTCGATCTCTCCACTCACAAAGTGCAACAGGACAAACGCCCCTCAAGCGATCAGTTTTTGGTCTTTAAACCGCAAAGTGCTTATGGAGAAAACCTCTATCTATCGATGCACGATATTGCAAAGAATCTCGAAGAGGCCCATCTCACGGACCCCTCCTTTTTGCAAACCATTCATAGCATCAAATGGGTCTCCTCTGCCAATGCTTTGATTTTTACCGGAGATGACGGCTCTTTAAAACGCGTCGAGTCTCTTTTGAAAGCCATGGACGTCCCCAAAGAGCCCAGTTTCTTCCTCTACCATCCCGAAAATGCTACAAAAGCCGCGATTGAGCATTACTTCCAAAATGTAGCGGACCATTTGAACAAAACGGACCCTTCTGAACAGGAGCTCATCTCCTGTTTGAATAACGTGAAGTGGATCGAAGATTCGCAGTCTTTCCTCTTTTCAGGGCCGCAAGATTGCCTCACAAGGGTGAAAGGAATACTGCAAGAATTTGATAGCTCCGCGAAAAAAACAGCCACCGAAAAGGGCGCTTATTTTCTCTATAAGCTGCAAAATATTTCCGGAGACATCATCGAAGAAGATCTGGATAAATTCGTCTCCAAACTCAAAATGCAAAGAATCGAAAATCCCGCTCTGGTAAGCGTCGTTGAAAACATCAAATGGGTCAAAGAGACCAACGCCCTTCTTCTCGCAGGCGATCAAAAAGCGATCGAAGAGGTCAAACAGCTCATCGCGCAATATGACGTCCCTAGAAAAGATATCGTCTCCCATACCAAATTCTTCATGTATGAGCCCAAATACGTTCCCGCATCCACCATTGAAAGCTCTCTCAAAGACATCGCATTAAATTTACAAAAAGCAAACCTCGCGGACCCCGATCTTTTAGCGTCCATTCATAGCATCAAGCTTGTGGAGTCCACCAACTCCATTGTTTTCACGGGGACAGATGCCACTTTGAACCGCATTCAGGAGCTTCTCAAAACCATCGATATCCCTAAGGCAGCTCCCGGAGGAAAAACCACCCTCTGGGTGTATAAGATCAAAAGCGCCCCCCCCCAACAAATCATTACGGCGCTCTCCTCGATTGCTTTCGATCTCAAGAAATCGGGAACGGCAGACAAAGAGTTTCTCGATGCATTAATGAGCCCCAAATATGACGCCCTCACCCAATCGCTTCTCTTTACGGGAACAATAGAGGCCCTAGAAAAGGTAAAGCCTCTCGTCGACCAGTTTGACACTCCTGCCGGAGAAGAAGTGGCAAAGCCCTCCTCTTTCTTCGTCTACAAACCCCAATTCCTGACGGGGCCCGCCCTGGAAAGCATCCTCAAAGATTTTGCCGCCAATTTGCAAACTTCCGGTTTTTCCAACCGCGTTCTTTTCAATACCATCCAAACCGTCAAATGGGACGACACCACCAAATCCCTCATCTTTACCGGGGATGAAAAATCCATTGCGGAGATCAAAAGTCTGCTCGCTACCTTTGACGTTTCCTCTCAAGGAGTCGGCTCTCCCGTCGAATCGATTGAAGCCATTGAGAATACAAGCTTTCTCGTCTACAAGCTTCAGTATCACAAGGGCGATGAGATTCAAGGGGCTCTGCACCAGATTGCCGCCGATCTGATTAAGTCCAACGCGAACGTAAAGGAAAGTCTCTTAAATTCGATCAACTCCATTCAGTGGATCCAGGTGACCAACTCCCTTCTTTGTTCCGGAGATCAGGAGACGATGACGCGGCTCAAAGAGCTCATCAAGAACCTCGACGTTCCTTTAAAACAGGTCTTTGTCGAGATGCTGATCATTGAGACCACACTGACCAACGTAATGGATTTTGGCCTCGACTGGGGAAGTCATCTCCAATATAAAAATAAATTCGGCGGAAGCATCTCCAACCTTCCGGTTCCACCTAGCGGTACGTCACAACCCACCGCCGGATTTCCGCAAAGTCTTAATAATTTAAACACCAGTACTCTCCCCAATGCAAATACCAATTTGCCCTTTCAACAAGGATTTGATTTAGGGATCATTGGAGA
Source organism: uncultured bacterium (assembly GCA_963716985.1). GTDB lineage: Bacteria > Chlamydiota > Chlamydiia > Chlamydiales > SM23-39 > JAJZPH01. The sequence continues at coordinate 1,869,662 of OY970323.1, forward strand.
TATCATCATGCACAAGGGAAAGTCCTTTCTTTCCTTGGGATCGCTCGTGAATGCTCTGCAGCAAGATTCCGAGACCAGCATTGTCATGACTCCCAAAATCTTAACGCAGGATAGTAAGACATCCACCATCTTCATCGGAAGAAATATTCCCTTCGTAGGATCTGCCATTAATACAACTGGCGCTTCTACCTCACAAGCTGCCAACATCGAATATCGCGATATTGGCATGAACCTCTCCCTGACTCCCTTCCTTGGAAATACCGAGGTGGTCACTCTGACCATCGTCATGGAAAATTCGACCGCTCCCGCGAGCGCTTCAGGAAGCACGATTAGCTTTACTACGAATACCGTTACGGGAATTACCACCACCAAAACATCGATGAATACTACAGTCCATATTCCCAACCGCCACTTTCTGATCTTAAGCGGCATGATTCTCGAATCCAAAACCAGATCTAAAACGGGTATTCCCTGCCTCGGAGGGCTTCCCTGGCTGGGCGTTGCTTTTTCCGATACGCAGAAAAACCAGAGCCGCGACAACCTGGTCATCTTCATCCGTCCCCATATCATTAATTCTTTCCAAGATATGTCGACTTTGACAGAAAACCAGGAAGATTCTTTTAGAGACCATACGGGCACATCCGGACTGCAAAGAGATTATGATGAATCGATCGATTCCTTTAACGGTTATGAAGAGGAAGAAGAGGAAGCCAAGTAGTTTTTTCTGTCTTCTCTTGCTCCTTTTCTCTACATTTGGCTGTTCGAAAACCGTCACGCAGATCCATCCAAAGGTGGAGTGCCAAGTGCAAGACCGCGCGCTCACCTCTCTGCCCTCTGCCTTCCCTCCTCTCTTACCTTACGAAGAAAATGAGGATTGGGGAAAAGAGTTGCGCATCTCCCAGCACTTTTTCCACGATCTGGACCTCTATCGCGCCATTTCTACTCTGAAAAGAGCATCCATCCTTCTTCCTCCCGCAAATATCGCCCGAAGGGCCGAAATCGACTATAACATCCTCTACTGCTACTACCTGGGGAAAAAATATCAAGACCTCGTCGACGAATTTGATCGAAGCTCGCTCAGAAGAAGCGATGCAACCTTTCCCGCCTTTCGCGAGCTTCTCATCATGCTCTATGACTCCTATCGCATCCTTCGCAAAGAGACGGAAAAAGAGCAGATTTTGCAACTCATTCAAACCCACTTTCCCGAGCTCTCTGTGAAGATGGCCGCCGCGTCAGCTCTTTTAGAAGGAGATCTTGATTTCATAAAAAAAAAGCCTGCATTGGCCCCCTTTTTTTCTCGCTATGAGCGGGAAAAAAAATCTGCGCAAAAAGCACAACTTCTAAACGCCCTTCTTCCTGGAAGCGGGTATTATTATTTAGGACTCAAGAGAACAGCCGTGACCGCCCTTTTGATGAATGGTCTTTTTATTGCAGCTACCTATGAGTTTTTTCATCGAGGATACATAGCTGCCGGCATCATTACGGCCTCCTTTGAAGCCGGCTGGTATTTTGGAGGCATTTATGGATCGGCGGAAGAGGCCAAGTTCTACAATGAACGCATCTTTGAAAAAAATGCGACTCCCTATATGAGCCAAGAAAAGCTCTTTCCCCTTTTGATGCTGCGCTATGGCTTTTAGGATTCTTTTTTTTCTTTTTCTCCCTCTTTTTCTTCACGCATCTGCCGGCTATTTCGAGCCTTGGGGAAAAGATCACGATATCGGAGAGATAAAAACGGAAAAAAAAGGCCCATCCTCTCTTCTGACAAATGTGTTCGATCAGATCATCCTCTTCCACCAAAAGGTCATCTCTCCCATCGACGGACCGCGCAGCCATTTTCGTCCGACAAGTTCTAGATACATGCAGCTTGCGATGAAACGCTATGGATTTTTGAAGGGATATTTCATGGGATTCGATCGCCTTCTTCGAGAAAATGAGGAGAAGTGGATCTATCAGAACATCCTTGTCGATGATGTTCTCTATAAGTATGACCCGGCGAGAATCGACAAACGGACGCCGCCGCAATAGGAAGAAAATCCCCATATTGCAGAGGAAAAAAAGTTTTTTTATAAACCCAAAGTTTCCAAAATTCTTCGTTTTCCGGTAGAATCGCCTGTTCTTTCTTTTGAAAATCCCTTCACAAGAAATGACCTTTCTTCTATTTACCAAGTTTGAGGTTGTTGTGGATCATAGATCATCTCTTCTGCTGGGAATCGGGCTGACCCTCCTTGCGAATTTATTCTTTTCCTTATCTTCCGCATGTGTGCAAGCGCTTCCGGAGCATTTTCCCGCCATTGAAATTGTCTTTTTTCAAAACATCATCTGTCTCTTCGTGACGATTCCCTATTGCATCAGGAAAAACACCCTAAGCTTCCGCACATCCAACCTCCGTTTCCACCTCATCCGCGACCTTACTGGTGTTTTGAGCTTTTTGACCCTCTTTTGGGCGATCCAAAAGATCGGGCTTGTCAGCGCAATGACCCTTTCCTATATGACTCCCTTTTACGTTCCTTTCGTGTGCAAGCTCTGGTCCAAGGAGCCCATTGAAAAAGATGTCTGGTGGATGGTCGTTATCGGTTTTATCGGCATTATGATCATCTTGAAACCGAAAAATATTTTTTATTTAGGATCTTTGATTGCCATTCTCTCTGCCATACTCTCTGCATTTGCCGTTGTGGCCCTCAAAAATCTCAATCAAAGAGGAGAGTCTCTGTCAAAAACACTTCTTTATTTCTTTACCATCGGCTCGATCCTTTCCTTGGCACTCAGTCTTCCGCATTGGCAAACCCCCTCTTTTTATCAGCTCTTCTTGCTGCTCTCTCTCGGCTCCTTTTCCATATGCGCCCAAATCTTTTTGACCGTTGCCTATCGTTATGGGACCGCCTCTTTTCTGTCCCCCCTCTCCTATTCCGCAATCATCTTTACCTCTCTCATCGGCTGGATCCTATTCCGCGTACCGCAGCACTGGTCCGTCTGGATCGGAATGCTTGTCATTATTTTCGGAGGCACTCTCTCCTTCATCCTTCGCATGCGTCCGAAAAAAGTCGAAGAGATCTTCGAGCGCCAAAATCACATCAAAAAAGGCTGGGCCTTCTGGAGAAAATTTCCAAGAGAATAGTCTTTCTCCTCTAAAAAACCCAAGAAAGTCGAGAGCGCATCGTTCATTCCAGACGATTCCTTGACGCCCCAAAAAATGCAGCCTATCCCCAAAGCAGCAGTTGTTCTAGAAATCGCAACAATATTTTGCTACTCTTTTCTCCATACAAAGGGAGCTCTATGACAAAACGCTTTAAGTTGCACCTTAGCGCTAGTGCATTAAGCGTCCTGTCATTAATGAGTTATGCACACCAGCTCATCGCTTCAGATAGAACAAATCAATCCACGGAAAATACATCCTCCAATGATGTTACCATTCGCTCGTACGAGCTGGGCTCTCGCGAGTATATCGCAAAAACGCCGCGCGAGATCAGCGAAAACTTTAAAGCCTGGATCGATACAACTCTCAGTTTTTTACCCTCTGATGCCCGTATTATTGAAATGAGTGTGTTCGATTTGACTTCTATCCCCATTCCGTTATCCATCATAGGGGAAATTTCTCCTTTCTTATAAAAAATATTTTACTTTAAAGCTAAAATTTTGCATAACATTTGCGTAACTTGCATATGTTATGGAGATTTTTTCCTGGAACTGCATCATATTGAGACCAAAATTGGATCTTCTGGTAACTTGTTGTGCGTTTTGAAAAAACATTTGAGCACAATCAGAGAGGATTCCTTGCATAAGACCGAGAACACCATTTATGCAACAATATTAGAAATGGGTAAAAAGATCTTACAGGAGCATTTAGATTCCCTCCAGGACACACCAAATGACTGTGCGTATAACACCCAAGGAGCACAACTTCCATTTAAAGCGGAATCAGAAAGAGAGTATTTGTCAATTTTTGGCCCTGTTAAGATCAAACGCGCTTATTATTGGAAAAAAGGACATGGAGAAGGACTGTGTCCTTTGGATCATCAGCTGAATCTGCCGGAAGGAAAGTTTTCTTACGCTTTACAAGACATGACCCTTAAGCTGATCGCTTCTCAGCCGTATCGCGAAGCTTTATCCACAATCGACAAAATTTTCGGAATCTGTCTATGGCCAGAAGCAATCCAGTCTATGGTTATGAGAGCAGCAGCTTATGTTCATAGCTTCTATAAAGGAATCAAAAAATTTGAAGATACAGAAGGTTCGGTTATAGCAGTGACAATGGATTGCAAAGGCATTCCCATGGTTCCGGAAGAAAGATCTCCTAATAAAGAACCAAAACAGAAAAAAGTACGCAGAGAAAAGGGCGATAAAAGGAAAGGGCTACGAAGAGATGCAGTGGTGACTTCTCATTTTACATTTCACCCCGAATCTCGTACGCCCCAGGAGATGCAAAAAAGCCTTATGCATTGGCATACAGATCGAGAACAAGCGGAGTATGCCGATCACAAGAAAGAAAGACGGGAAGCAGGAAAATTGGAACCAAGAGAGCCTATCAATAAAGAAGTTCATGCTGTGATGGATGGCAAAGAAAAAGCCTTTGAAAGACTTGCCGATCAGATATTACACAGAAATCCCGCGCAGGATAAAAAAATGATCGTGTTGATCGATGGAGCCTCGGCACTTGAGAATCGCTTTAAAGAAGAGATAACAAAAAGAAAATGGAAGCATCGCGTTGATGCTTATATTTTAGATATTTTTCATGCTACTGAGTATTTGTGGGAAAGCGGAACCGCCTTATATGGGGAGAAAGATCAAAGAAGACAGCAATGGGTTGCTGACAAGCTGCTTGCGATTTTAGAGGGAAAAGTTGGGTATGTCGTAGGAGCCATGAGACAAATTCTTAAGAAAAACAAGCGTGGTCTGAAAGAGAGCCAGAAGTCGATGCTGCAAAAAGTGATCACATATTTAAGCAATCACAAGCACATGATGAAATATGACGAGTACTTAAAAAAGGGATATCCGATCGGCACAGGTGTTGTTGAGGGCGCTTGTGGCAGTCTCGTAAAAAATAGAACCGATCGTTCTGGCATGAAGTGGACGCATGAAGGAGTACAGGCGATTCTAAATTTACGTGCGGTTAATCAGAACGGGGATTGGGATAAATATTTTGAATATTATATCGAGATGGAGCGGCAAAGATTATACCGAACCGTCAATGCATCATAAATTCGGTTTTTGAAGTCAAATCGAACACACTCTATTGAAATAGGATCTGCCTTTGGAAGAGATGCTCGGTATATAGAATCTTTTGGGTTCACAGTGGAGCGTACGGATGCGGCAGACGGATTTGTTACGCTTTTGCAAGAGAGTGGATACTCTGCTCGCAGGTTCAATATTTTGACGGATGATTTTCATTCCACTTACGACCTCGTTTTCGCAAATTGTGTCTTTTTGCATTTTTCCCCCCAAGAATTGAAAAAAGTGCTTAATAAAATCCAAACATGTTTGAAGGATAAGGGAATTCTCTCTTTCTCTCTTAAGAAAGGGGAAGGAGAGGAATGGACAACTGTTAAGATTGGACAGCCTCGCTATTTTTGCTACTGGAACCTGGATGCAATACAACAACTACTGGAATCAACCGGTTTTGTGATCGTTACAAGCGCAGAGGATGATCAATTCTTGCGGATCATCGCGAGAACAAAGAAGTGAGGTCGATTATTTGGACTGCCATCAAAGTGAATTCCCAATTTTTGCATGTGATTTTTCTCCTCTATTTTTTAAGATAAAGCGCAAAAAACAGAACAAATGGTTTAAATACCTCCATGCAAATCAGACGTGCCGCTCTACTTTTTCTCTTTTTGATGTTTTTCTTATTTGAGATCCATTCTGCGGAAAGCAATCCTCCTCTTTGCGAGAAGGGAAATTTTGCCCTTCCTCCCGCGCAGCAACCGGGGCCCCTGGTCGGGTTTGGAGAAAACATCCTCGAGAAGAACCAGGTGCAGCTCTTCTTGTTTGGGGATGATTTCGTCGGAAGGGAAAAGTATTTCATCGATATCGTCCCGGGAATTCTCTATGGCATTACCAATAACTTTTCAGTTTTTTTCAATGTTCCACTAGCCGCTCGCTATAAAGTAGACGGTTCTCACTCCTCTGGGCTGGAAGACCTTTTTCTGCAGTTCGAATATGCTCTTTATACGAGAAGATCCGCCTCTTCTTCCGATCAAGTGACCTTGGTTGCCAACCTTTCATTCCCCACAGGGTCAAGCCATAAGATTCCTCCGACAGGATTCGGGTCGGTCAGTTATTTCCTCGGGGCAACCTATAATCGCACATGGGCCAACTGGTTTTGGTTTACCTCCTATGGAGCTGAGCTAACCGGATCGCATCATGGAACCCAATTAGGCGATCAGTTTTTCTACCAAGCAGGTTTTGGAAGAAACATCACAAACGCAAAAGGATGGATCTTCGCCTGGATGGCTGAGATTGACGGCATTTTTTTTAAACGCGATAAGATCCATGGGACCTCTAATCCCAATTCCGGAGGCAATGTCATTTATCTAACACCTTCTCTATGGGCCTCTTCAAAAGACTGGATTTTTCAGCTCGGCCTCGGATATGCGGTGCAGCAAAATTTATTTGGCAATCAAAAACGCGCAGAGTATCTGCTTGCTTTGAACATCGGCAAAACATTCTGATCGAACATTTGCGCGCTTTGTCACATCTTCAAAATATGTTAAAGTATTCCGGGCAGGCATGCTGCAGTGTGCGCTGCCTATCAGAAGATAATATTCTGGATCGGCGAAGATCAACGCGCAGGCAATCTCTTTTTTTCTATAATTAAGATCATATCCAGTTAAATCATTGATGTGGTTTCTAACTGCGATCTGCTGCCAAAGATCCCATAGAATAGTTTTTGATCGGTTCGACAGATTTAGAAAGTGATATGGAATTCCTAGGCATGAGGGACTCTTAAGTTTTTTCGGTTTTAGCGATTGGATGAAGAGAACGACCTAGCTCAGCTTCGATTTCTTCGACAGTGGGGAGGGTTCCCTTGAGATTGTCTGGGAGTGCTTTGGCAAGTTGCGTTTCAAAGTTGGCGACGGTAATCGGTGAGGAATTATTGCGGAGAGCATACTCAACGATTAGATTGTCTTTGCCTTTGCAAAGGATAAGGCCGATGGTGGGGTTGTCGCCAGGTTGCCGCATTTTGTCGTCGATGGCTGCCAAATAGAAGTTGGTTTGCCCAGCGAAGTCTGGCTTGAATTTTACTGCTTTCAATTCAATCAAAAAATAGCAATGGAGCTTTATGTGATAGAAGAGGAGGTCAAGATAGTAATCTTCATCGCCGACGTGTAATGGAACCTGCCTGCCGACAAAAGCGAAGCCATTGCCGAGTTCCAACAGAAATTTTTGCAGATGATTCATAAGACCATCTTCGATCTCTTTTTCGCGGGCTTGATCAATTGAAGTCAGGAAATCGAAGCAATAGGGATCTTTGACGATTTGTTTGGCGAGATCAGAATAGGGAGCGGGGAGGGTTTTTTGGAAATTGTTCGGAGCTTTTCCCTGCCGATGGTAAAGCCCTGTTTCAATCCACATTTCTAAGACGGCGCGGCTGCATCCATTTTCGATTGCTTTGCGAGCGTACCATTCGATTTCAGCTAAATTTTTTACTTTCTCAAAAAGAATGACGTTATGCCACCAGGGGATATTGAGACAAAAATCGGGTGGAATTTCAAATTGTCGCGCAGCTTGCGCGACTTTTGCATACGTTTGGTAAAAAGACTTCATCCTAAATACATTGGATCTCGAAAACCCCTTTAGTCCAGGAAAGTTAGCCTGGATGTCTTTGCAGAGCCGGTCGATCACTTGGCTGCCCCAACCTTCGATCTCCTGCCGTTTTACGATCTCAGAGCCGATCCACCAGTGAAGTTTAATCAGTTCTTGGTTGACCGACATCGCCGCCTTGATCTGCGACTCGCGGATGCGGGTCTTGATGTTTTCAAGCAGCATAGGGTAGCTTTCTGGCAAAACGAGTGGAATGGTGGTTTGTTGGTTCATGGAGACTCTATTGTTTTAGTTTTTCAGCGACATAGGAATTCAAGCTCAAGCCTAGCGATTTGGCTTGGATGGACAGCTTTGCGTGAAGCTCAGGAGGAATTCTAAGGTTGAAGGTGCCGGAGAAGGTTTTTCCGGGCTGTTCACCTTTTTCGCTGCACCAAGTTAGGTAATCCTCGACGGAATCCCTAAAGGCTTTCTCCAGCTCTTCGACACTTTTTCCTTGGAAGGTAATGACGTCCTTGAGTCCGACAATTTCCCCATGAAATATTTTGGCTTCGTCGTCGTACTCAACGCAGCCCAGAAAGCCTTTATATTTCATCATGACTTGATTTCCGTTTTTTTCTAAACATCAGATGGACAAGGAGTAAATCATGGATCAATGAGCAGTCCTTTTCGATCTTTTCTGCCGCATTTCTGATGTACTCTTTTGATTTTTCCTTGGATTCTGGGGGATTGGGAAGAAAGTGCGCATTAAACAGCTGATTTGGCAGCTCACTTGTGTATTTTTCTAGTTCTTTCAGTTTTTTATCAATTTGAGAATCTGACAAACGTTTTGTGCGATATACTATCTCGTGGAGGATTTTTATAACACCCATTCCTAATTTACAGTAATTATGAACTTCGTACTTGTCATTGTTGATGCGTTCTATGGCTATTCGTTTAATTTCGTCCAGTTGGTAGCTTAAGCCGCCTGCTTTTCCATGCCATTTTTTGCCCGTCTCTTGTGATTTTTTCTGGGTCTCGGCAATTCCACCTTATCTAATAACCATGTGAACAGATCTCGAGGTTTTTGTTCGAAAAACCTTTCTGCCGCAGTAGTGCCATCCGCTCGTCGTATAAAAAAATTGTGCAACACTGTTAAGACCGTGAGTGTATGTGCAGTCAATCGCCGAAATGCATGGAATTTTAATGACAACTGGCCATTTCTACCCTCCACACATGAGCTCGATCGTTGAAAAATTTGGGCGCATTCCAAGGCTCTACGCCACCATTCTACCTGCATAGAGCAATTTATTCCGCCCCATAACAGATTCTGTTTGAGGCCTTCTTCCAATTTGCGTAAAGTTGTCTTTATCGCTTCTTTTCGGACCTTCTTTTTAGTTCTTTGCAAACAGAGCTTTAAGTACTCTATCGCAACAAGCTTCTCGAATAACTGCCCATGCCACTCATCTAGTCCCATAGACTTGATTTGGACTGCAAGGAAGGAAAAGAAAAAACACAGCACGGCAATCATAGAGAGCAGCGATCCCTTGGATTTTTCCAGTTTTTTCTTTTGCTTGTCTGTGCAATCAGCCTCTTTGGCTACAGTTTCAAGCGTCTCGTAGGCAGTCTCAATCTTCGCTTTAACCTCCTCTGGAGCCTGCTTATCTCCTGTATCTAAACTGAAGGGATGATAAGCATGAGTGATGGCTCGTCTTGCTTCCTGAGCCATTCTATACTGCTTTTCGGTTGCCTCTATTTTCTTGCGATTCGCTTTTTCCTCTTTTTCTATTTCAAGAAGCCGATTTCCCACATTTATCCCTCTCTTAGATAGCTCTTCAACCCCACCTGCACGTTTCAACTGATCTCCAAATTTATTCAACGCTTCAAGTTTTTCTTTTTGCAAATCCTCTTGTTGCTTCTTCACTTGCTGGACAGTTCTTGCCAAGTGGCTTGTAAGTCCCTTGGTGATCTCTTGTTGGACATGAAAAAGATCCGAGCCCTTTATGACGTTCAGTGAATGGGTGGCAAGTTTTTTGAGTCCTGATGCCTCATCTCCCACTAACTGATATAAAGTGACATTCAATCCCTTGAGAGCAGATTGCGTGACCTTATGCCAGGTCTCAGCATCTCTTTGTTCTTCAAGCTGCTCTGCTAAAATATAGCCAGAGATCGGCTCCATCAAGATGAGAGTCATATCATCCATTATAAAGTTTTCATCAAGAGCTCCTGGGATGTTTTTATGTGGCATTTGTTTTGCAAGCCTTTCGAACTCTTCCTTCCCAAATACTGCCACCTGTTGGCCGAGCGTCTGTAACCGTCTAATCTACCCATCTTTTTCCTATTTCTGAGTCATGGCACTCTTTGTCTTTTTAAACCAAGGAGTCTCTATGTTCGAACCTATTTCATCAGAAAAACTAGCCGAATGGACAGAAAACATTCGCCAACAAAGAAACAGCGGTCTTAATGCTACAAGCTGGTGTCGAAAACATCAAATTGCTCATAGTACATTTGTTTATTGGAAAGATTGCCTTTCCTCAAAAACTTCGATACGCCGATCGTCTTGCAAGAAACCTAATGCACCTACGACACCCGGAGTCTCCATCGAATATCGGGGCGTTCGCATTCATCTCGATGAATGCTTCGATCTTGCCATCTTGAAAAATTGCTTATCAGCACTGCGAAAAACCCAATGTTAGTAGTTGTGAAAAGCCAGGATCGAAAAGATGAATAGAGCCAATAGCTGATCATTGAAGATCAGCTATTGCTTTTTCGACTGTTGACGAGCGGCAAACCATCGATCAGGCAAGAGTTCCTCGAGCTTCTGAGCGGCGTGCCCCATCAGTCTCCGGAACACATCTTCTAGATATTCTCTTGGATTTATCTGCAACCCTCGGCAAGTTTGTACTAATGAGAGTAAAATTGCAGCGGCTTCGCCGCCATCTTCACTCCCGAAAAAGAGCCAGTTTTTTCGGCCAATAGCGAGAGGACGAACGGCCCTTTCGGCTACATTATTATCAAGACGAGCAAAAGCGTGCTTGGTGTAATTTTTTAAATAGGGAATCAGGCCGCAAAAATACCCAAGCGCCTCGCGAAATTTTGATTTGGGCAAGAGCTTCCCGTCCATAAGTCGTGTTTTGATCTTCTCGATCAACTCATCGATAATTGGAATTTCTTTTTCTTGGCGGATCTGCAGGCGCTCTTCAGATGTCCGGGCCCAGGCGACTTTCTCCAACATGAAGAGATATCGGATTTTTCGAAGAACCCAATCGCGAAATGGTAAATCTCCCGATTCAGCATCGAAGAATTTTCTTCGAATATGGCTCCAACAAGGACACCATGTGATCACCTTCTTCTCGGCCAACCGTTGGTAGGCGCCATATTTATCTGAGTGCAAAAACCCGCGATATCCCTGAAGAATATCGAGGACGTTCTCATGACGGCGGTTCGTTCGAAAATCATAGACCCTGTAGGCAGGATTTGAAGAGATTCCTCCGACAATCACCCACATATAGGCTGTATCGCACTGGTCTTTTGCTTGTAATTTGACTGGGCTTTCATCGATGAAAACATTTTCGCTCTCAAGAATCTGGCAAACCATGACTTCATAGAGGGGTTTGAGAGCCATACCGCAGCGAATCACCCATTGGGAGAGAAGCTTACGGCTGATGCCAACCCCTTGACGACCCAGTATTTCGGTGATGCGATACAGAGGGAGATGATCAACGAATTTTTGGGTAACAATTTCTGCGAGAAGACTGTCATCAGCTTGGCATTTAGAGAGGATGCTGTCGGGTAACAAGGCTGTCAGAACGCCGTCTTCAGGTTTTTGAGGATGGGCATATTTGGGACGGATGGTTTCTTTGATATAATAGCTCCCCGGCTCGTGAGCTAATTTGTGAGTAACCTCTTCACCGATCTTGACGAGAGGAGTTCCTGTTTCCTGACAGACTTTTTGCTCTTCGGGAACATCGAGAACAATGGTTTTAACGGGAAGGTTGGGATCCAAAGTGATCGCATCTTGGCCATTGCGCTTAGGTTTACGACGTTGATGAGCAGGGACTGTTTGAGTTTCTTCTTTGCTCTGCAGATCTTTTGCATCGAGACCTTCAAGCAGTAGCTGTTCTCCATTGAGATCTGAGATAATGCGCTCTGATTTTTTACCGAAGATTTGGCGCTTGAACCAGTCGAGTTGTTGTGTGAGATAAGCCACTGTATTGTGTAAATCGAGATTTTCAACTCGCAGAATTTCGATCTGGTTTTGAAGTTGTGCAGGATCTAGAATTTGTGTTGTTTTCATAGAGAAAATGATAGCAAAAACCCTTTAAAAAAAGAAGAGAAAAATGCACGAAAAGTCGAATTATTTTCATAGAGAAAACCGAGGTTGTAATCGTTTGGGAACGACCCCTTCCAAAAGCATCAAAAATTCACGTCTTGGCAGCGTTGATGTCATTCCTTCCCGAGGAATAAAAGAACCTTTTTCCAAGCGCTTATAAAAAATGACAAACCCATCACCATCCCAGTAGAGAACCTTCATATGATCCTTGCGTCGGCTTAGAAAAATAAAAAGAGCTCCGGACAAGAGCTCTCCGGGGAACAATTGTTCGACGAGAATGCTCAGACCTTCAAAGCTCTTGCGCATACTGACAGGCGCGCGACACAAAAACAGGCGGGTGTTTGCAGGCAGACTTAGCATGGCAGTGCCTTGAGAACTTGTAGACATTGAGCCAAAACGACTGGGTCGAATGATTTTAATAGAACAACTTTCATTCCCTGACATTCGATAGCAACGCCTGGGTCCGTCTTAGTTTCTTCATAGAGCTCTTGAAAAGAGTCGCGTGTTATCTGAGATTTTTCAGGGAAGCGCTTATCCCAATACAGGAAAGAATTGTAATTTACCTGCTGCTCACGACACCAACGCGCCATGCTTAATCCGCTAATGCGTTGCGTCTGCACTTTTTCTTGCCAGATGCGTCTTTTTTCTTCTGGGAACGGTCTTGGCATAACACTCCTTTGGTTAAGAAAAACCAGAGTGCCATGACGAAGGAAAACAAAAAAGATGGCTAGTGCTCTGTCACCCTTTAATTTTAGGATAAATTGACTTGAGTTTATGCCGACCGTTGCCAAACTTATAATCCTAAATTTTAACTATGACAGAGCACTAGATTAGACGCTTACGAGCGTCTTGCAAACCTTCTGCAATGCAGACTCAGAGGTCCCTACAAATGTGTTTATATCAACTCTTTCAAAAAAATCATGGAGCTCTGGAATACCGCTATTTCCATTCAGATGGAAATGCATACAAGTGGCTAAAACCATATTATGCAACCAGGTTTGTCCGGAGGGAGATTCGAAAAAATGTACGACAGCCGGATCTCGCCTTCCATTAAGTGCTTTCTTCCGATCGATCCAGTGTTGCAAGGAAGTTCTGGGAATGTTATATTTTTTAGCTAGATTGCGCTGAGATAGGCCTCTTGCTTCATCTATAACCTTAGCCTGCGTGGATCGACCGATGATGCAATATTTTCTGGGCTTTTTTGCTTCCGTTTGACATGCTGTTTCCATAAGGCTTGCTCTTTCTTTATTTTTTTGTCCAAAAAAATTTTACTGAGCAAGTCCTTTTTATTTAAATATTTAAATGTCAGTTTCTGGAGAAATCAAGCTTGTGGGGAATCTCGGCAGAATCCTAGATAGCGTTCAACAGAAAAGAATCCCAAGAGACGGGCAAAAAATAGCATGGAAAAGCAAGCGGCTTAAGCTACCAACTGGACGAAATTAAACGAATAGCCCGTTCTATGAACTCTTTTTGTTGTTCTTCAGAAAGAGCGGCTTGTTTTGTAACGTTGCCTTCAGAATGCCTACTATATACAATAAAGCTATCGGCAAACTTCAACCAATTTTTAATTTCGTCCAAGAATACATACAAGTTGTTCAAAGCATATTCGGCTATCTCGCTCTTTTTTTCTGCTCTTTTTTGCAATACCCATGTAAAGGCTAATAGCAGAAGTAACATAGTTCCTATTCCTGAAAGGAATGATCCAAAGTTGCAGGCGTCGTCACCGCACATCCATGTCCAGGCTGAAGCTAGACAAGAGTAAACAACATCAATCACGCGTATGGCGCTGTTTAGGCACATTCTTCTTTCATCCTATGGTTTCAGTGAACGTAGAACCTTTCTTTCAAGGATCACGACTGCTTCCTTTGCCCGCTGGGTAAAGTCCTCCAAGCCGCGATTCCGCTCTATGCAGATAGCTCCTTCAATGATATCGTCTTCCGCCAGAGGTTTGCGTTTAAAAGTATGAGGATCGATTTCTCTGCCAGAAGCTTCCCCGCTCAGTTCGATCACGAGTTCAGCAAAGCTGCCATGAGCCGCCTTGTTCCTCGGCGGACGACAGCTTCTTATCTTGTCCTGCTCGGCAGAATCAAGCAAACCTTGGAAAACTTCTAGCACAGCTTCGATCAGATCTCTGAGAGGAGCTTGATGATAACGTACCTTGGTGTGATTTTGTAGCGCGACCCGCACTTTGGGTTCCCACTGGGCGATGATGCGCAAACGCAGCTCTAACGCAGTGGCTGCGCCCGCAGCTGCATCTATTTTCGATTGGATGTTGTTGAGAGTACAAAGTAAGCCTTCAATAGGAACGGGCATCGTCACATTCATTTTCATTTGAGTGTTTGGTTGGGTCGTGTTGCTCATTGATTTCCTCTTTTTAAAAGCCAATACGGTACCAAAAATCGGTACTATTCGTCAAGCGGTTTTAAAGAGGGGGGTGGTATGAATCTGTTCAGACCGAAGTATCCTCTCCGAAATTCCCTTACTGAACCTCTTTGTCACCTGTGCATCGAGGTGCGTGTAGCATTGGAGCATTTGGAGCGTGCGGTGCCCCATGGCGGTTGCCAGCTCCAAGTTAGAGGCGCCTTGCGCGGCAGCAAGCATCGCAAAGGTGTGGCGCATGTCGTGCGCGTGGCTGTCAGTTATTCCAGCTTTACGAAGTACAGTTTGCCAAGCTTTTTTGATATCAAATTGGTAAAGAAGATTATTAATCATGGATAAGGAGATGTGTATTTTCGATGACCGTGGCAAGACTCGAATAGGGGATAAACTGGACGACAATACTCAACATCTTGTGTTGTGTATGTTTTGTGGCAGTTCGATATTTAAGTGGAATTTAATTCTTTCATTGTATACCTTGTCAAGGTATATGTTTTTATAGGGCTGTATTGAAATGGTCATACGTTCCTTTAAAGATGAAGATATCGAAGTTTTCTTTAGAAGGGGAATCCAGCCAAGAAAAAAGGGATGGGCAAGCGCTTATAAGATTGCCAAGAGAAAACTCGACATGTTGGATTACGCTAAAGAGCTAAAAGATTTACGCAGTCCTCCGGGAAATCATCTCGAAAGTCTTTTCGGTGATCTACAGGGATATTATAGTATCCGGATCAATGACCAATGGCGAATTGTCTTTGGGTGGGATCAGCAGCCATACGATGTGTGTATTGTAGATTATCATTGACAACTTAGGGATAGGTCTTATGAAAAGAAAACCAACGTCTCCCGGAGAAATTCTTAATGAGGAATTTCTAAAGCCTCTGGGAATCACCCAAAAAGAACTTGCGGATCATCTTGGCTGTGATTACAAGGTCATTAATCGCATCATCAATGAAAGGGCACGGCTTACTCCCGAGATGGCGATCAAATTTGCGAAAGCTTTTGATACAACACCTGATTTTTGGCTGAACGGACAAATGACATTAGATTTGTGGTCTTTGCGTGCTCGCAAGCCCAAAATTCGTTCTCTCATTCGAAGAAAGCGGCGGTCGAAAGTTCCTAATTAAAAGTTTTATGCTCATACTTCACAGCCATCTGCAACGAGGTTGCTCGGTTCAGAAATCAAACCGTAGATCAAGAGTAAGACCTTGTAATACTAAGTCGTTGTTATGTCCGCCGGTGGAGTCATCAAAGACTTGGTATTGATTGAGCCAATCTTCTATTTCGTACCCCAATTTCATGCCGAAGTGAGATGGGTCAGCGTCGAAATTGAAATCCCATCCAAATCCTACGAATCCGCGAAGCATGAAAGATCCAAAATTTCTATCTCCCACCTTCGTATAGGCGGTGACGAAAAAATTATCCTGAAACTTGTCTCTAATTGTCCAATTCCCCCACATGAAAGCGCTGGAGAAATCGCCAAAAAGGCTAAAGGAATGGATGCCAAGGCTTCCTAACTCCCATTTCCCATTCACGCCTCCTTTAAAGCCGGCCCCTCTAAAATTGTTTTTCAAATTTTCCGTAGCCAAAAACGTAAACAAAATCTCAGGTTTTTGCCATTTACTATGAATCACTTGATCGATCCAGCCTCCCTTAAAGCCCACAAATGGGCGCAGGGATAAAGCACTGCCTACCCAAAACTTACGTCCTAAATCCCAATCGAACATGTTGTAATGAAGTTTCAAATTAATTTCTGCTGTCTGATAGGGGCCTGTGAGACTTACTTTAGAACCCAGAAATGCTGAAGTAACGACTCCGCTGGCATGATCGCTTGTCCGTGCAGTAAACATTGTATAGAAGAGCTGCGAATCCCATTCATCGTAGCCCATGTTATAACCAATCCCGATGCGAAACCCTGTGGACCAGTTAAAAGAGAGAGTTTTGAAAGAGATCTTTTCCACATTCTGTGTGATAGAAGTCGTCGACGCCCAATCGATTGTTTCTGTTGTATGCCAATAGAGAGCATTGCCAAAAATATCGACATTTCTGACCTTCTTTTGCGGCCTTGCAGATGAGTTTTGTACGCGACTTTCTTGCGTCTGTTCCGCTGGTTCATAAGCATGGATCTTTTCGCTGAAAGCAACTATAAGAGCGACAAAAAATAGAAAAATGTTTTTCATTTGTTATCTCAAAAATCGAATCGACAGTTAAATGTTCCGCCTTGTAATGACAAATCACCGTGCAGCCGGATCTGTTGGAACGTAGGGATTCTGAGTTGATTGAGCCAAAGCTGCATTTCATAGCCCAGTTTTGCTGCAAAATGATACTTTTCCCTATTCCAATATGCATCCCAACCGAAACCCAAGAAACCCCGCATCATCAAGGCACCAAGGCTTGTATTTTTCATGTTCACGAAAATTTCATATGGGGTCGGATTGCTGTACCTATCTTTGCACATCCAGGTTCCCCGCATCATCGCGGTTGAAAAGTCGCCAAAAAGGTTGAGCGCATGCGACTCAAAATGAACCAAATTCCACATGCTATTCACTCCAACGCTTGGACCGATTCCCCAAAAATTGTTCTTAAGGTCTTCCTTTGCGGAATAATCGACGGGGAGAGTAACTCCTTGAACTTCCCGGGCATTGACTTGCCACAGAGAGCGAATCGTTTGATTGATCCACCCTCCCTTTAAGCCTAAGAAAGGGCGTAAGGAAAGCCTTTTGCCAATCTCATACCTGCGGCCCAACTCCCAATCGCACATATTAAACAGAAGAGTCCAGTGGAGTTTTCCATTTTTCGCATGGTCTCCATTGACAAAACCGCCAAAGAATTCTGGGAGGATGAGACTGTTTGTCGTTGGTATGCTGCTATGGGCTATCGTTCGAAACCAAGACCAGTAGAGCTGCGTGTCCCAATGATCGTATTTCAATTTAGTTCCTGCGCCAACCCGGAAACCAAAATCCCAACCAAATGAGATTCCTTTTGCTTCAAAAGTGTCTACGATAAGGGGGTTGAATGTCGAGCCGGCAATGCTGCCCCAAGCCGAGGAGGGCTCTTCGGAAGCAAACCAGACAAGAAAATCTGCAAAGATGTCCACTTTTCCGAAGAAGGGCTCCTCAAGGGGAGGAATATTTGACAAACAGCCCTGATTTTGAGCTGTTTTTTCATTCCCATTGGGGGCTGCTGTTTCTGCTTGGCCACCCACGAACAATAGCAACAATATAAAGAGCTTTTTCATGAACTTTCAGTTCTAAAAATTAAATATAAAATCAAGGGTTCCGCCTTGCAGCGTTAATTCATTGTCCAGCCTTCCCGTATTGTAGGAGTAAAATTGGAGCTGGTCTAACCAAAATTGCGATTCATATCCGAGTCGCACAGAAAGAGCAAATTGCTTCGGGGCAAAATCGACATCCCATTCGAATCCCAGAAAGCCTCGGAACATGGAAGAGGCGCCATTGATATCCGATGTAATGATTGGAACTTTTTGCGGATGATTGTTTTTGTAAACATCCTTTAAGGTCCAGTGTCCCCACATAATTGCGCCGGAGAAATCGCCGAAAAGGCTAAACGAGTTTCTGCGGATAGCGCCCAATTTCCATTGCATGTTTACGCCGCCGCTCGGACCGATTCCCCAAAAATTGTTATGCAAGTTCTCTCTTCCAACGGTAAAAGCATTAGCCCCTGAAACATTGATGGGATTGTGCCATTTAGAATGGATCATTTGATGAATCCAGCCGCCTTTGAGGCCCACAAAAGGACGAAAGGATAAAGCAGAACCTCTCCAATTGAACCCCAGTTCCCAGTCAAATATATTGAAATGAATCTTCCATTGGATACTTGCGCTTTGATATTGCGGGGCGTTGCTCACATGCGCGCCATCCGCATTGTTGATATAAAAATTTCCTAAAAAAGACGAAGTGATTCCGTTGTTTGCGCTGGCTTGATCTTTTCCTTGCCCCCGAAACCAGGTATAGGCCCATTTCGTATCCCAGCCGGCATAGTTCGTATTGTAATCAATGCCGCATCTTAAGCCCACGTTCCAACCGAAATGAACCTCTAGAATATCTATATCTTCAGTAGCGCTCCCAAAAGAAAAGTTTTGTGCCCAATTATCCGCTCCGCTTTCTTTTGCCGACCAGATGAGAACGTCAGTAAAAAGATGGAAGCGGTTCGATTCGCTCTCTCTAGAGATATTTGGCAATTCTTGCCCGTGTTCTTGTATTGGCGCAGCCTGTTTGCCATCCGCGTTCTGAAAAGAAGCGGCGTGGAGATGAAGACAGCACATCAAAAAACCACAATGTAACAAAAGCTTTTTATGCAATTTGCGCTCGGATCTGGGCCTGGACCTCCGCTTCGAAAAAACGAGTGGTGATGAAAGACAGACTTTCCTTTTCCAGTTGCAAGACATGGTAAAAAACGAATCAAATTTCATCGAAAAAGCTTTTGCTAAAAACGACCACTTAAATTGCCGACACATACTAAAAAAAATTTAAATTGAGTGCAATTTCATTTTTAGAGTTCCGGAAAATGAACGCCAAATGGACATTTTTTGTGAGTCACGCGTCGCATCCGTCCGGTCGCTATCGAAGACCCATGGAGCCAATAGAATCGACCTAGAAAATTAACATCCAAAATAGTAAAATTCTTGATCGATTCTCTAACAGGTTGTTCCTATGAGACATTTATTTTTAGCCACATTCATTTTTAGTTTATTCCATTTTTCTTCAGCCGCTTGTGAAGAGACCTTTGCAAATGCAGAGAAAGGATTTCAGGTTCGCTGGCAGGAGTTTCAAGAGGGCCGACAGTTTCCTCTTTGGACTCCGAATTGGAAGGAAGAAGAGCTCAAAGGCCGATTCGATCAAATGGAGTCCGAACGCTGGCAGGTCTATTTCACCAATCCCGAAGATTGCCAAAAGCCAAATGCAATCGGCATTTATAAACCTTCGTACGAAAGCCCAAACACTTTCCCCTCCTGGGGATCTAGATACCCTTATTCCGGCTCTTTTAACTACAACCATGCGTCCGACCGCTATAATGCCAGCCTCATTACTCTTCATGGCAAACAGTTCATTGCCCTGGAGGGCCCGACCCAAGAGAACGTTCCTGCCTTTCTTCATGTGCTGGATCAGTATCAGGTAACCGATCTTGTTCGATTAACGCCGGCCACATACAAAAATCGAGAAAATAGCACTCCCTATTGGGAAGGTCACATCAACATCCATCCAAAAAATGGCCGAACCACTTTGGAGCTCAACGGAAAAGAGATAAACTATTTTTTCACCGACTCTTGGATCAACCATAACGGGATCGAGCCGGAGCGGCTCATTGCTCTTGTAAAAGCCGTCATGGGCCAAGAGACCGAAAAACAAATCATCGCCGTTCATTGCCGCGCGGGCGTGGGCCGGACGGGCACATTTTTGGCAGCCTATACATTGATTCGCGACATCGATCAACAGATCGCCGGCGGCATTGCGCCCGATCACATTCAAGTGAGCATCGACAAGATTGTTTGGGAGATTTGCCTGCAGCGTCCCTTCATGGTCACCCATTTTGCCCAATATAAAACCCTCTATGAGCTGGTAAACCGTTATATCGAAGATCTTAAAGCAAAGCCTTCTCCAACAGTTGCCGAAAACATCAAGACCGTCAAGGAAGTAAAGGCCCAATTTCGACGGCATGAAAAAACAGCTCATTATCAGAACATGAAAGGCAAGCCGCAGGAATGCTTTCTAGACAAGCCCGAAAAAGAAAGATAGTTTTTCTTCTTTTTTAGCGCATTTTTTGTCCAAGAAAAGGATTTTTGGATGCTGGCAACCAAGTTTTCGAGCCTTTTTTCTTAAAAAGACAATCCGTAACCAATTGTTTACAAAACGCTTAAGGATTGTTATTGCAAAAATATAACTATTTTGTAAATATGAGACTCAAAAATAGAACTAGGTTACAAAAATGCATTACCTCGCTCGATATTTTCAACCGCCTAAGGAAAGTTTCTTTTTATTTGGTCCAAGAGGCACAGGGAAATCTACATGGTTAAAAAAACAATACCCCCATGCACTTTGGATCGATTTATTAGAACCCGACTTGTTCAGAAAATATAGTGCTTTTCCAGAGCAGTTACGAAATTTGATCGACGCAAATCCAGACAAAAAAGTTTTGATCATTGATGAAGTACAAAAAATTCCCGACCTCCTTCCTTTGGTCCATGCTCTAATTGAAGAAAAAAAAGGAATTCAATTTATCTTAACCGGATCGAGTTCTCGAAAACTCAAACGTTTTGGAGTTGACCTCTTGGCTGGAAGAGCTCATTTATTTCATCTTCATCCCTTTCTTCCTTCTGAATTAGGCCAGAATTTTTCTTTAGAAAAATCTTTGGAAATCGGAATGCTTCCTCTTGTTTGGGCCTCTGATGACCCCCAGAAAACCCTCTCCTCCTATACCTCTTTGTATCTAAAAGAAGAGGTTCAAGCAGAAAGCCTTGTGAGAAAAGTAGGGAATTTCTCTAGATTTTTGGAAGTGATTAGTTTCTCTCACGCTGCTATACTTAATTCCGCGAACCTTGCAAGAGAGAGCGAAAACCACCGCTCGACAGTAGACAATTATTTGCAAATTCTCAAAGACCTATTGCTCGGCTATACCTTGGACATCTTTACAAAAAGAGCCAAAAGAGAACTTTCTTCCCATCCGAAATTTTATTTTTTTGACTCAGGAGTCTTTCATTCTCTAAGGCCAAAAGGACCTCTAGATAGGCCGCAAGAAATTCATGGAGCTGCTTTAGAAGGTCTCGTTGCGGAAAGTCTACGCACATGGATGGATCTTGCCAAAACCTCCTACTCTCTTCATTTTTGGAGAACCAGGTCGGGAAACGAGGTGGATTTTGTTGTCTATGGACAAGAGGGATTTTTTGCTATTGAGGTGAAAAACTCAACTCACATCTCTCCCCAGGACCTCAATGGCCTTAAAGCGTTCAAAGAAGAATATCCTGAAGCTTTTCCTCTTCTCTTGTACAGAGGAAAAGAAAAAGTTCTCTGCCAACAAATTCTTTGCGTACCTGTGGAAGAATTTCTTCGAAACTTGAAGCCAGAAACCGCTCTCTGGGAGAAATAGCTATCGGAACCATAGAGGTCCCATGCAAAAAAACACCCTCTCCTAGTTAGACGGCTGCTTTTTTTTGGGGATAAACATAATTGGCAATCAAACGCGGAAGAAACACAACACTTGCGAGCAAGGGTACTCCCACACTTAGGGGAATTGTTATGTAAAGGTTCAAAACTGACATTACTGCTAATGCCACCATGTCTATCGTGTAGATCAAAAAGTTTTTTTGCATTTCTTGCAGACGCTCCGCTTGAATGTTGCAAGTTTTCCCGAGCGCATAAGCTAAACTGCCATGAAAAATCGCCCATCCCCCAACAACAATGACAGCCAATTTAACCATATCCCAGCGAGCATCGTATGCAATGAGCGTAGAGGAATGAGAACTTTTTCTTATTACATCAAAAAAACAAGCCATAAAGCCATTCTCCTTTTTTACTTTGAGAAAAACATTCTTCTTGTTCCTTTTTCAACGCAAAGGAAGAGTCATTCGTTCAAACAACAAAATTATTTCGACTTCTTTAATGCGGGCAAACCAATGGTAGCTGTGAGCGCAAGGAAAGCCGCAGAAACTACAAAGCAAACATTCTTATAAAAGATGTCATGATAGCAATCGTCAGACTTTGCATCCTTTGCGCAAGTAGTGCTTTCGCTTAACTTAGAAAACCCGGCTCCAATAGCAGACAAAAGAGTAACAAGACCCGGAAGTATCATTGAATAGATCTTTTTCGTCCTTTCATCCGTTTTTTGGGTAGTAGCATTTGTTCTGGCCGCAGACCATCGATTACTAGTAAAACCTTGGCAAGCAAGTGCCCCGCAAAAGGCACCAAAAAAACCTCCTGAAAAAAAACCAAACGTAGCACCTCCCACAATGCCTATACACGTTTCAATGGTTTCGCCTAAGAAACCACACCATGGTTGTGCGGGATTTACTGTAGAGCTTATTTATTACCTCCTTAAAAAAACGAAGCAACAGGATAGCATGCTGTTGCGAATATTTGACAAACAAAATTGCGTTTTTTTCCAATCTTGCGAAAAAAGAAAAAAGACCGCATTCTGAACTGCTTGAGGACACAATGTTTCTAAGCCAGGCGAAAGAAGGATCCCTTGCAACGATCAAGGAGATGCTTTTAGTAAAAAAACCATCTCAGCAAACTCATTTCTCTTGGGATCGTTCCCGGAGCGATTGTCAAAGTTTTAAAAAACGATTCGATCCGTCCTCTCATTCTCATCGTCAAGGGATGCCGGTTGATCATTGAGCGAGCGATCGCTTGTAAGATCGAAATTGAGCCATGAAAAAAAAACGATCCATATTGCCTTAGCGGGACTTTCCGGGTTAGCGTAAAAAAACAAAGAAATGATTTGCGTAAATGCCCCTACAGATATGTCTAAAGGCATATGCAAAATTTTAAAACACGATATTAGGGTAATACTCGATTTTCCATAGAGAAAAACAACCCTTTTTAATACCTAAGTCGTAAAGTCCCGTTAGTTGGCAATCCCAACTGCGGAAAAAGCACTCTTTTTAATGAACTGGTCAAAGGAAATCAGGAGGTCGGCAACTACCCCGGCGTCACGGTCGAAAAAAAAACCGGTTTTGTCTCTTACAAGGGCTGGGATTTTATGATTACGGACCTTCCCGGCATCTACAATCTGACAGCGCAAAGCGAAGATGAGCGTATTGCAAAGGATTTTTTATTAGAAGAAAGGATCGATCTGGCGATCCAGGTGATCGATTCCACCCATATCGAGCGCCATCTTTTTTTGACGAGCCAGCTCATGGAGATGGGGCTGCCCCTGATGGTTGCTTTGAACATGTGGGACCTCGTAAAAAAACGAGGATTAGAGATCGATTTGGAGCGTCTCAAACTTCTTTTAGAAATCGAGATCATCCCGACGGCCGCAGAGGCAAAGGAAGGGCTGTTCGATCTTCTTGATGTTGCAATCGACATCATAGAAAAGAAAAAAAGCTCTTTTGGCGTTCGCTTTCCCTTTTCCCGGCAAATGGAGATCGGTCTTTTAAAAATCCAAAAACTTCTTTCGCAAGAACTGCCTTCTCTGGGTCAAAATGACTTGCGCTTTTTCGCTCTTCGTCTTCTGGAAGAAGATCCGTCTATCGAGAAAAAATGCTCTTCTCATTTGATGGAAGGGGTCAAAAAAACCGTCGATTCATTGAAGGAAAATAATCCAAGATCGGTGGAAATGCAGATCTCCATGGCGCGCCATGAGGAGATCAAAAAAAATGCAGATCTCTGCATAAAAAAAGAGGCTCACTTGTGCCAGTCGATCTCGGACCACATGGACAAAGTTTTGCTCTATCGCGCTTGGGGTCTTCCGATTTTTTTTCCTCTCCATTTTCTTGATCTTTCAGCTCACCTTTTCTTGAAGAATCTCTTCAAAACTTAAAGCCAAAAACGCTCTCTGGGAGAATTGGCTATCGGAACCATTGAGGCCCTATGCAAAAAAACGCGCTTTCCTAATTAGATGGTTGCTTTTTTCCGGGATAAACATAATTGGCAATCAAACGCGGAAGAAACACAACACTTGCGAGCAAGGGCACTCCCACACTTAGGGGAATTGTTATGTAAAGGTTCAAAACTGACATTACTGCTAATGCCACCATGTCTATCGTGTAGATCAAAAAGTTTTTCTCAACCTCATTCTTATTCTCAATATTCACGTTTTGCAACTCTTGTAGAACATTGTAGTTTTTCTTGGCTACACATATGAAACTACCAATAAGAATGGCCGCAGCCCCAATACCCATGAAACCCCACTTAATCATATCCCGGTGAGCATCGTATGCAACGGGCATAGCGTGAAGAGAACCTTTTATAACATCAAAAACATACGACATAAAAACACTCTCCTTTTTTACTTTGAGAAACATTCTTCTCGTTCCTTTTTCAACACAAAGGAAGAGGCATTCGTTCAAACAACAAAAATTATTTCGACTTCTTTAATGCAGAAAAACCAAAGGTAACTGTGAGCGCAAGGAAAGCCCCAGAAACTATAAGACAAACATTCTTATAAAAGATGTCATGATAGCAATCGCCAGACTTTGCATCCTTTGCGCAGGTGGTGTTTTCGCTTAACTTAGAAAACCCGGCTCCAATAGCAGACAAAAGAGTAGCAATACCCGAAAGTGCCACGTAAACCGTTTTTTTTGCAGTTTTTTTGCAGCTTCAGCAATTTCAATCGCTTCTTGGTTAGAAGCATCTGATCTGGTCGCTGACCATCGATTACTAGTAAAGCCTTTGCAGGCAAGTGCCCCACAAAAGGCACCAAAAAAACCTCCTGAAAAAAAACCAAACGTAGCACCTCCCGCAATGCCTACACACGTTTCAATGGTTTCCCCTAAGAAACCACACCATGGTTGTGCGGAATTTGTAGTCTAGTGCTCTGTCATAGTTAAAATTTAGGATTATAAGTTTGGCAACGGTCGGCATAAACTCAAGTCAATTTATCCTAAAATTAGAGGGTGACAGAGCACTAGTGCTCTGTCATAGTTAAAATTTAGGATTATAAGTTTGGCAACGGTCGGCATAAACTCAAGTCAATTTATCCTAAAATTAAAGAATGGCAGAGCACTAGCTCATTTATTACCTCCTTTAAAAAACGAAGCAATAGGATAGCATGCTGTTGCGAATATTTGACAAACAAAACTGCGTTTTTTTCCAAAAAATGACCTAGTTTTTGATCCAAATGCTTCTTGTAAAACATTGTGTCCGGAAGGAATTTACGATCGAACATCTCTTGCGGAAAAAGAAAAAAGACCGCATCCTGAACTACTTGAGGATACAATGTTTCTAAGCCAGGCGAAAGAAGGATCCCTTGCAACAATCAAAGAGATGCTTTTAGAAAAAAACCATCTCAGCAAGCTCATTTCTCTTGGGATCGTTCCCGGAGCGATTGTCAAAGTTTTAAAAAACGATTCGATCCGTCCTCTCATTCTCATCGTCAAGGGATGCCGGTTGATCATTGAGCGAGCGATCGCTTGCAAAATCGAAATCGAGCCATGAAAAAAACGATCCATATCGCCTTAGTTGGCAATCCCAACTGCGGAAAAAGCACTCTTTTTAATGAACTGGTCAAAGGAAATCAGGAGGTCGGCAACTACCCCGGCGTCACGGTTGAGAAAAAAACCGGTTTTGTCTCTTACAAAGGCTGGGATTTTATGATTACGGACCTTCCCGGCATCTACAATCTGACAGCGCAAAGCGAAGATGAGCGTATTGCAAAGGATTTTTTATTAGAAGAAAGGATCGATCTGGCGATCCAGGTGATCGATTCCACCCATATCGAGCGCCATCTTTTTTTGACGAGCCAGCTCATGGAGATGGGGCTGCCCCTGATGGTTGCTTTGAACATGTGGGACCTCGTAAAAAAACGAGGATTAGAGATCGATTTGGAGCGTCTCAAACTTCTTTTAGAAATCGAGATCATCCCGACGGCCGCAGAGGCAAAGGAAGGGCTGTTCGATCTTCTTGATGTTGCAATCGACATCATAGAAAAGAAAAAAAGCTCTTTTGGCGTTCGCTTTCCCTTTTCCCGGCAAATGGAGATCGGTCTTTTAAAAATCCAAAAACTTCTTGCGGAAGAACTGCCTTCTCTGGGTCAAAATGACTTGCGCTTTTTCGCTCTTCGTCTTCTGGAAGAAGATCCGTCTATCGAGAAAAAATGCTCTTCTCATTTGATGGAAGGGGTCAAAAAAACCGTCGATTCATTGAAGGAAAATAATCCAAGATCGGTGGAAATGCAGATCTCCATGGCGCGCCATGAGGAGATCAAAAAAATTGCGGACCTCTGCATAAAAAAAGAGGCCCACTTGCACCGGTCGATCTCGGACCGCATGGACAAAATTTTGCTCCATCGCGCTTGGGGTCTTCCGATTTTTTTTCTCTCCATTTTCTTGATCTTTCACCTCACTTTTTCTTTAGGTTATTATCCATCGAAATGGCTGGAGTGGTTTTTTCAATTTTTAACGGACAGATGTGCGCAATTTTCTCCAAGAATCCTCTCCTTGCTTCTCACAAAGGGAGTGATCGGAGGCGTTGGCACCGTTCTCATTTTTCTTCCCAATATCTTCTTTCTTTTTTTAGGACTTTCCCTTTTAGAATCTACGGGATACATGACAAGAATTGCCTTTCTGATGGATCGCATCATGCACAAGATCGGCCTTCATGGGAAAAGCTTTCTTCCCATGCTCCTTGGCTTCGGCTGCACCGTGCCGGCCATTTTGGCCACGCGCATGTTAGAGAGCAAACGCGATCGATTCATCACGATGCTCATCCTCCCTTTGGTAGCCTGCAGCGCCAAACTGGTCGTGTTCGGGCTGCTCATTCCTCCGTTTTTTCCGCCGTTTTGGCGCCCCTTCGTTCTCTTTTCTCTTTATGTGATCGGGATCGTGCTCGCGATACTTTTGGCCAAGCTTTTACGCAAATGTCTCTTGAAAGAAGAGCGCTCTCCCTTTCTCGTTGAACTTCCTCCCTATCGGCCGCCGCAAATCTCCTTCCTTTTAAAAATCACCTGCCGGAAGTCGTGGCACTACGTGAAAAAAGCAGGAAGCATCATCCTCCTGTTTTCCCTATTCTTCTGGGCTTTGAGCTACTTTCCGAAGGGACCTTCTTTAGATCTTGCTTTTGAAACCAGCGTCCAAGAGAAAAAAAGCTCTTTTTCAGAACTTGCAAAAGATCGGAGTTTAAGCCATTTAACATCCTTCCGGCTGCTTGCGAAAAAAGAGCGCATACTCTCCCATGAAAGCAAAACAAATCCTGCATCTCTTGCGGCATGCAAGAGCTTTTTCAGCGAAATTTCCCGTTTAAACGAAGAGAAAAACCAGAATATTCTCAAAGAGAGCTTTATCGGAGAAATAGGTAATTTCATCGCGCCCCTATTCAAGCCACTCGGGTTTGACTGGCGCATCAGCACCTCTCTTTTGGGAGCCTTCGCCGCCAAAGAGATTTTCATCTCGCAAATGGGCATACTTTTTGCAAGCCAAGAAGATATTCCTTTAGAGCAAAAGCTGCGAGGCTCCTATTCTCCCCTAGTTGCTTTTTGCATCATGCTTTTTATGCTGATCAGCACTCCTTGCATTGCCACGCTCGCAACTACACGGAAAGAGAGTTCTAACCGGTGGGCCCTGTTGCAACTGACTCTTCTGACCTTCATGGCCTATTTTCTGACCTGGATGGTCTACCAGGGAGCTTCCCTCTTTGAAAAACTCTTTTGGATCCATTGACAAATACTTTTTTTTTTCGCAGAGTGAAGAAAAGGAAAAAGAAGATGTTTCTTCATGGGTTGATTTCCGTTACATCTGTTCTTCTTTTGGCCTATCTTTTGTCCGTCATTTTATGGCCTGAACATTTTTGAGCAAAACAGATGAAATTTTCTCATTGGATCACTCTTTTCTCGCTTCTCTCTCTTCTCACTTTGCTCAGAAAACCCTTAGGGCTCTATCTTTCTCAAATATTCGATCCCAAAGAAAAAACCTTTCTAGACCCCCTCTTGGGCAAGGTAGAGCGCCGAATCTATCGGCTATGCCATATCAATCCGGAAGAAGAGGAGAGTGCGCGCGAGTATCTCTTTTCCGTCCTGATCTTTAGCTTTTCGTCTCTTGTCTTTGTCTTTCTCGTGCTCCAAATGCAAGGATTCCTTCCTCTAAATCCCGAACATTTTCCGTCCCCTTCCATGGATTTAAATTTCAATACCGCAGTCAGTTTTATCACCAACACCAACTGGCAAAATTACAGTGGGGAGAAAACGCTTTCCTATTTTTCCCAAATGACCGCCCTTGCCGTTCAAAATTTTCTATCGCCCGCCGTCGGCCTGAGCGTTCTTGCAGCCCTCACAAGAGGACTTTCCCGCCATAAGGAAAAAACCGTTGGGAATTTTTTTACCGACCTCATCCGCTCCACGCTCTATCTTTTTTTACCGCTTGCATGGATTTTTTCCCTTTTTCTCCTCTGGCAGGGAGTGCCGCAAAACTTTCAACCCTATCAAAAAGCCATCTGCCTCGAAACCCACAGGCCGCAACTCATCGTGCAGGGACCGATTGCCTCGCAAGAAGCCATCAAGCTTCTGGGCACTAACGGCGGCGGATATACCAATACCAACTCCGCCCATCCTTATGAAAATCCAACGCCGCTTTGCAATTTCCTTCAAATTCTCGCTCTTCTGCTCATTCCCGCGGCGCAAACCTTCTATTTTGGAAAAGAAATCAAAAACGCCGGACATGGATGGACTCTTTATCTCGTCATGTGCTCTCTTTTTATTTTAGGAGTTTTTTTATGCAGTCATGCTGAAGAAGCAGGAACTCCTCTTCTCAAAGAAATCAGCCATCTTTCTTCCTCACCAAACATGGAAGGAAAAGAGGTGCGCTTTGGCATTTTTGACTCTACTCTTTTTGCTACAGCAACAACAGCTACCTCTACCGGCGCCACCAACTCCTCCCATACCTGTTACACCCCTCTCGGAGGCCTGATCCCCCTGCTCAATATGGAGCTCGGAGAAATCCTTTTCGGCGGCGTTGGCTCTGGTCTTTATGACATGGTGATCTTTATCATCATCTCCATTTTTCTCGCTGGGCTGATGGTGGGAAGAACGCCGGATTATCTGGGCAAGCGATTGGAGAGCGGTGAAATCAAAATGACCATGCTCGCCATGCTCACTCTCTTTACGACCATCCTCGGGTTTACGGCATTTGCCTGCACTTCTCCCGAGAGCCAAGCAGCAATCAACAATCAAGGGCCTCATGGGCTGACGGAAATCCTCTACGCCTTTACTTCTTGCGCTGCAAACAATGGCAGCGCTTTTGCAGGAAGTAATTTCAATATCCCCTGGTATAACATCACACTATCTCTCGCCATGCTCGTGGGCCGATTTTGCGTACTTATTCCCATACTTCTTTTGGCAGGCCTGTTCGTAAAAAAAGGGAAACACCCCACACAAGAGGGGTTCTTCCCCGTTGCCGGAATGCTCTTTTTCTTCCTTTTAACCGGCGTCATTATCATCATCGGAGCACTAACCTATTCTCCGCCGCTTGTTTTAGGCCCCATTTTTGAACATTTCGACATGGTGCGAAAAATTTTCCACTAAAGAGGCTTTTTTTTCATGAAAAACGTTCCGAAAAAGAAACACTTTCGCCTGCGGCTCTTTTGGGATGCATTGAAAAAATTTCATCCCTCTCTCCTTATCCACAACCCCGTGATGTTTTTGACTGCTATCGGCGCCCTCATCACCACACTCGAGCTCTTCTTTGCCAAAGAAAATCTTTTCACATTCACCCTCCACATCGCAATCTGGCTTTGGGCAACCGTTCTATTTGCAAATTTTTCCGAAGCCTTTTCCGAAAGCCGCAATGAACGCTACGCCTCCTCTCTCAGAGCCACCCGGCAGGTCGCTTATGCCAACTTGATTCAAGGAGAGATCATCTCTCGCATCGCCGCATCTCTTCTCAAAAAAAATGATCTGATTCTCATCAAAAGCGGGGAAACGGTCCCGACCGATGGAGACATCGTCGAAGGCAGCGCCTCGATTGACGAGTCCGCCATCACGGGAGAATCCGCTCCTGTGATTCGCGCTTACGGAAGCGATCAGAGCACCGTGACCGCGGGGACCAAACTTCTCTCGGATCAGATCAAGGTAAGAGTCACCGCAAATCCCGGAGAAACCTACCTCGATAAAATGATCCAGCTCATCGAAACCGCAAAGAGAAAAAAAACCCACAATGAGCTGGCGCTGACCATCCTTTTATCCGGACTCTCCTTCATTTTTCTCATCGTGATCATCTCTCTGAAGGTCTTCGGCAACTATTATCAAAGCGAATTTCCCTACAGCATGCTCGTCTCCTTTCTTGTTTGTTTGATTCCGACGACCATTGCCGGGCTTTTGAGCGCCATTGGCATTGCAGGGATCAACCACCTGATGAAATATAACGTTCTTGCTATGAGCGGACAGGCCATTGAAGCGGCAGGAGACATCGATATCTTCATGGTGGATAAAACGGGAACCATCACGCTTGGCAACCGCCATGCGGTGGCCTTCTTTCCCGAAGAAAAGATTATAGAAGAAGATCTCGCTAAAGCCGCCTATCTTTCTTCTCACGGAGATATCACTCCGGAAGGGAAAAGCATCGTAGATCTTGCATTAAAACTCTTTCCCCATTTCAAAGGACTAGATCTTAAGGGCACATTCATTCCTTTCAGCGCATCTACCCGAGTCAGCGGCATTGATACAAATGGCACCTCGATTCGAAAAGGCGCCAATGACATCATTGAAAAGTCGGCTTTGAAAGCCCCTTCTTTCTATCTCAAACAAAAGGTCGAAGAGATTGCAAAAAGAGGGGGATCTCCTCTCTTGGTCTCTTCTAACGGGGCCATCTTGGGCGTCATCCATTTGAAAGACGTGATCAAGCCCGGGATTGCCGAGCAGTTTCGAAAATATCGCCTTTTGGGACAGAAAATCGTCATGGTCACCGGGGACAATGCGACCACTGCAACTACGATTGCAAAAGAAGCCGAGGTTTCCGATTTCATTGCGGAGGCCACGCCCGAACATAAGCTTTCCTATTTGGAAAGCATGCAAAAGAAAGGGTTCATGGTCGCAATGACGGGAGACGGGGTCAATGATGCTCCCGCACTGGCCCACGCAAACGTCGGCGTGGCCATGAATGCCGGGACACAGGCAGCAAAAGAGGCGGGAAACATGATCGATCTGGACTCCAATCCCACCAAACTCTTTACCATCATCGAAGTGGGCAAGCAGCTTCTCATGACAAGAGGGGCGCTTACCACCTTTAGCATCGCCAATGACGTGGCCAAATATTTTGCCGTCCTGCCCGCCATGCTCATGCCCCTCTTTCCCTTTTTCAAATCTTTGAATCTATTGAATCTCGCAACTCCGCAAACGGCGATTTTAAGCGCCATCATCTTCAATGCGCTCATCATCGTCGCTCTGATCCCCCTGGCCATGAAAGGAATCAAATTCACTCCCCAAAAACCCGAAATCATCCTAAAGAAAAACCTTCTTATTTATGGACTTGGCGGGGTCATACTCCCCTTTATCGGAATTAAGCTAATTGATATGATGATCGCAAACTTGCATTTCCTTCCTTTATGAAAAAGCTGATCAAAAGACTCTTTTCTTCTTTTTTGTCTCTGCTATTTCTCACTCTGATTTTGGGCTTTTTTTATCCAATGCTTGTCTTTTTCTGTGGGAAGCTCTTCTTTTCGCAAAAAGCAAACGGCTCTCTTGTTTACCAAGAGGGCACGCTTGTGGGCTCTGCTCTCATCGGTCAAAACTTTTCTGAGGACCGCTATTTTCACCCACGGCCCTCTTACGCAGGAGATAAAGGCTACGATGCCATTGATTCGAGTGCAAGCTGCCTTGCAGTGACTTCTTCCAAATTGGAAAAGCAAATCAGCCAAAATGCGCTAAATTATCGAAAAATCAATGGCCTTTCACCCGAAGCACCCCTTCCCGTCGATGCCATCACGGCTTCTGCCAGCGGACTCGATCCGCACATTAGTCCGGAAAATGCCCATCTGCAAATCCCTCGCATCGCGCGCACACGTCATTTAAGTGAAAAGGAAGTGCAAGAGCTGGTGGAAAAACATTTGGACAAGCCTCTGTTTTTTATTTTCGGCCAAAAGAGGATCAACGTTCTGATGATCAACCAGGCGCTCGATCAGCTTGCCACAGAAAAAAAATGAGCTACTCCTCGTAAAGGAGAAAGTTCTTCCTTTTTTCCACAAAGCATTCTCTTTCTTTCTGCTCGAAATGGATCATCTTCCAAACAACGTATTTTTCTTTTTCTATCATTTGCAGGATCTCTGCATTTCCATTGACGCGGCAAAACTGCCTCTTTTTTTCCGCGCTCAAATCGTGAAAATATTTTTGAATTTCTTTCGGATAAAGGGATTTCAAAAGTCCCAAAAGAGCATATTGAACGCTCAGCGGACGATAGCTTTTTTTGTCGGTAATCAGGATGTGCACGCCATAACAATCTAAGTTTTTAAACACGCCATAAAAAGGGCGAAAGGAAAAGGGTAAAAATTTGACTCCCGGAAGATTTTGCCGATTTAACTGCATAGCTAGCCTCACTCCGTCGATCCAAGGAGCCCCCACCACCTTAAAAGGAAGCGTATATCCAATCCCGATACTGACCAGGTCCAGCTCTCCCAAAATTCCCGTAGACGCATAATAGAGGGGCGTATCGGCTTCCGGAATATGCGGGCTTGTAGGAATCCAGAAAAGACCCGTGTCTTGATAGGTCATCTTCCTTTTCCATCCCTTCATGGGGATCACCGTGAGACGGCATTTGATCTCATACTGGTCATTAAAATAATGGGCCAGCTCTCCGATCGTCATCCCATGGCAATAGGGAACGTTCACATACCCTAAAAAGGAGCGCCACTCTTCATGCAGCATAGGGCCATCGACTAAAGAACCTCCAAGAGGATTCGGCCGATCGAAGACCATTACTTCAACGTCCTGTTTTGCCGCTTCTTCCATCACGTAGAAAAGGGTAGTCGCATAGGTATAAGGACGGCAGCCGATCTCCTGTATGTCGAAAATGACGAGATCGATTCCTTCCAGCATCTTCTCCGTCGGCCGTCTTGTAGATCCGTAAAGACTATAGACGGGAATGCCTTCCTGCTCTTTTTCATGATCAATCTTTTCAGCTGCCAGAGCCGATCCCCGAATGCCATGTTCCGGAGAAAACAGAGCTACCACTTGGTAGTCTTTTGCATGTCTCTGGAGAAGCTCGAA
Organism: uncultured bacterium; assembly: GCA_963716985.1. Classification (GTDB taxonomy): domain Bacteria; phylum Chlamydiota; class Chlamydiia; order Chlamydiales; family SM23-39; genus JAJZPH01. The sequence goes on from OY970323.1 coordinate 1,902,966, forward strand.
TGTCGTATTGAGAGAACTATTGACGCCCGTATGATTGGTGACAAGGCCTACCTTTTTCTTTTTCAAAAGCTGCACATGTCCGTCCTCAAAAAAGACATCCACCCCCAAACGCACGCAGGGCGATGAAAAAAGAAATGCATTCCAGAAAAAAAAGAAAAGAAAGAGTTTCTTCATATATTTGATTGCGTGCAAACCCAGAGCTGCAGGGCCGGGGAAAAACGCGGCTTTTTTGTTTGAAAATAACATGTAACCACATTTTTTTGCCAAGTCAACGAAGGAACGATTCCTATTCGACCTCTTTTTTTCCCAAATGAAGAGAGGAAAAAACTTCTCTTTGAAAAAATAGAAATCTGCCCTACTCTTTGTAAAAACATCGAGAATGAACGTGAAAAAAGCACTGATTCTTTCCATTTTTTTCTTCCTACTCCTAAGCTCTGCCATCTATTTCATCCACTTTGCCACAAAAGAAGATACCGTTTACATTGCGGCCGGCTTTTTTCAAGGGCCCTTTGGAGAAAAGGGAAAGCGGAAAATCATTCCTCTTTACGGGTATTATCTTCCCCATGTATTTCAAGCCTATGGCTTGAAAGTCAAAGCTCCCAAGTCTTATAAAAAACTTCCACAAGCCAAAAAAATCATTCTCTTCGACCTTATCTCCGACCACAACTTAGAAGCACTTTCCCATCAACCTCCCGAAAAGCTCTCTCTCTTTCTTTGGGAGCCGCCATCGACCGTCCCGGAAAATTATGATAAAAAGACCCATGAACTCTTCTCTAGAATCTATACCTGGAACGATGATCTTGTGGACAACAAGAAATATTTCAAACTCTACTGCCCCGATGCAAAGCAGATGATTGCAACGACTCTCCCTTTTGAAGAGAAAAAACTCTCTGCGCTTGTGTGCAGAAATAAAAAATCGAACCATCCGGATGAGCTCTATTCCGAAAGAGAAAAGGTCATCCAGTTTTTTGAAAAAAGAGCCCCTGAAGATTTTGATCTTTATGGCGAGGGGTGGGAAACAAAGGGATATAAAACCTATAAGGGAGCGCCCGTAAGCAAAGAATGTCTCAAAGGATATAAGTTCAACTTTGCCTATGAAAACATGCACCATATCAACGGATACATCACGGAAAAGATCTTCGAAACCTTTTATTACGGATGCGTCCCTGTCTATTGGGGAGCGGAAAATATTGCCGGCTACATTCCCGAAAATTGCTACATCGACCGAAGAAAATTTTCTTCCAACGAGGAGCTCTACCTCTACCTGAAAAGCATCACCGCCGAGGACTATGCACTCTACCTGGATCATATTCGCGCCTTCCTTAAAAGCGACTTGGCCAAACCCTTTACGCCCGAAACTTTCATCGAAACTCTCAAAGAAGCTGCCGGCATCCATAAATAGGCCCTGGAAGGTGGGCACAAGTGCGCCCTTATGTGCAGATATAGGAAGATGAGAAGATGGATCAATCGGTTTTTAAGATGGGAGAAATTGTGCAAAACTTCATAAAGAACCACATTCGTTTTTCACAACAAATGGTCGTTTTTTTACTGCTCTTCTTTTTTTCCTCATGCGCGCGCACATCTGCGCCCATTTCTACCGATTCCCACCCCTATCGACTGGCCATTTGCGCAATGTTTAAAAATGAAGCTCCCTGGTTGAAGGAATGGATTCTCTATCATCATAAGGTATTGGGAGTCGACCATTTTTATCTCTATAACAATGACAGTACAGACCAGTACAAAGAGGTGCTACAGCCCTTTATCGATCAGCAAATCGTTGATTTGATCGACTGGTCATCGGATGCTCCTGCCCATAAAACCCAGGGTGCATTCAACGATGCCCCTTGGGTAACTACCCAAATAGGGGCCTATAACGATTGTCTGAAAAATAAGGCGCTCGGAAGGGCCAGATGGGTGGCAATGATCGATATTGATGAGTTTATTGTCCCGACAAAGGGAGTGGCTATCTTCTACAAACTGCTCGATCATGCACAAAAGAAAAATAAGGGTTCCGTTTGCCTTCACTGGCGCGTATTTGGAACATCTCATGTGGAGGAATTAACGCATAGCGATCTGCTCACGGAAAAGCTCACCTGGAGATCTCGCGACGATCATCCCTGGAACCAGAGAGTCAAAAGTATTTATCGCCCGGAAGGAGTCTCCTTTTGTCTCGTGCATGTTGCTGAAAAACTCAATCCAAACTTTGGAAGCACAACGCTCAATCCCAATGAGGTGCGCATCCATCATTACTGGTCTCGGACAAAAAAGTTTTGTCTAGAAAGACGAAAACTTTCGGAACTCACGGATCCCGGTTTTTTCGAAGCGTTTCATCAAGTGGAAGATCGGTCCATCTTCCAATATCTTCCCATCATTAAAGAATCTCTGAACAGCGCGGATGAGTAAAAAAACGGCCTCAAAACGTAAGAAGCCTGCATGATTGGAAAAAAAGATGTACGCCGGAGATCCTCGCGTTTTTTAGCGTTTCCGCTCTCGGTTCAATTCTCGAAAGTCGACGCCCGATTGCGCTTTCATCTCATCCAAGATTGAGCAGGTGGCAAGCTCGTCGCATGCAAAGCAGCCGGCAATCTTTTTCTTTAATGCACAGGCTCTGGTAGGGCACATGCTGCAATAACCGCATTGCACTCCCGTTTTTTTCACGCAGCCGGAGCAGTTGATCATTTCCCGGGCAAAGGGATGGTGATACTTTTGCGACCAGATGGCGGCCGTTCGATCGCGAAGCGCATCATCATCTGTTTGTAACGCAATATAAGCCGGACACTCGCCGCAATCAAGACCGCAAAACCCAAAAAGTTTTTGACCCATACAGATCTCCTTAAAAAAACGCTCAAAGCATACTATCTGCGAAGAAAAAGAGCAAATTTTAGATGCGGAAGATCGAGATCATTCCTGAGAATGCGACTCTCTTTCAGAAAGGACAGAAGAGGCATTCCTTTGGCTTTTTAACGCATGCCCTTAAAACTCTGCGACAAGTGCCTGCAGCGTCTCTTTGGCATCTCCAAAGATCATAGAGGTGTTGTCCTTGAAAAAGAGCGGATTTTCAATCCCTGCAAATCCCGTCGACATCGAACGTTTGAGGACAAAAACATTCTTTGCTTTGTCCACTTCGATAATAGGCATGCCATAAATCGGACTTGTCGCATCGTCTCTGGCCGAGGTGTTGACCACGTCGTTGGCTCCGATCACCATGCAAACGTCCACGGTTGCCATCGATCGGTTGATATCGTCCATTTCAATCAGGCGGTCATAGGACACATTGGCTTCGGCTAAAAGCACATTCATATGGCCCGGCATCCTGCCGGCTACGGGATGGATGGCATACCTCACCTCCGCTCCATTTTCTTCGAGCATCTCTTCCAATTCTCTGACGATATGTTGTGCTTGTGCAACAGCAAGACCGTAGCCCGGAACAATAACGACCGATTTTGCAGCTTCCAGAACAAAATAGGCATCCTTGGGAGTCATCGATTTGATCTCCCCTTGCGGTTTTTCCTTTTTTTGGGACGCTGCGCTGCTAAAGCCGCTAAAAAGAATATGCGCAAGCGAGCGGTTCATTGCCCGGCACATAATCGTAGACAAGATCACGCCGTTGGCACCGACCAAAGCGCCCGATACGATCAGAAGATTGTTTTCCAATACCAAGCCGACCGTACAAGCTGCAAGTCCTGAATAGCTGTTGAGAAGAGAGATGACAACGGGCATATCGGCTCCCCCAATCGGAATGACCATCGTCACTCCCAAAACAAGCGAGCCCAAAATAATCCACAAGAGAAGGCTGTAGCTCTCTTTGGGATCTATGCAATAGAAAACGCCGAGAACGATCACGAGGGCAATTAATGAAAAGTTAAAGATTTTCTGCCAGGAAAAGACCAGGGGGCGTCCGGGAATTTTTTCGCTCAGCTTGGCCCAGGCAATCATACTTCCCGTAAACGTAAAGCCTCCGATGAAAATCGATAAAAAAACATCGATCGTTGTAAACAACGCAAGGCCGGGGGTGGCATGATAAATCGACCAGCCGACCAGCATGCTGGCAAGGCCTCCGAAACCATGAAGAAGGGCCACCATTTCCGGCATGGCGGTCATCTTGACTTTTTTTGCAGCAAAGATGCCGATCGCAGAGCCGCCGGTTAAAAAAATCAAAAAACTCCACAGATAAGGGAGCGCTTCTTTATGGAGAATCGTTGCAAAGGCCGCAAGCAGCATGCCCGAAGCAGAAATCCAGTTTCCTTTTCTCGCCGTTAAAGGAGATTGGAGCATTTTCAATCCAAAGATAAAACTTACGCAGGAAACGAGGTAGGCAAGGTTGATGACAATTTCAGGATTCATTTTTTTTCTCCGGAGGGTTTTTTCTTAAACATCATCAGCATTCGATCGGTCACAAGATAGCCGCCCACTACGTTGATCGTCGCAAAAAATATTGCAGCAAGTCCCAGAGCAGATGCAAAAGAAAATCCTTTTGAAGCAGCTAAAAAAGCACCCACTAACGTAATGCCGGAAATGGCATTGGTTTCCGACATCAGCGGCGTATGTAAAATGGAAGGGACCTTTGCAATCACCTCAAATCCCACAAAGATTGCGAGTACCAGAACAAAAGCGAACAAAATATAGATTTGAACTTCCATGCTTGCGTCCTTATTTAGAATGGTTTTTCCAGCTTCCGGTCAGTATAGCTGAAGATCGACCTTCTAGAAAAAACTTTTTAAAAAATCTAGAGAATTTTTTTGAAACAAACTATAAGGAAAAAAACCAAGGAGCTGTTTTTATGAAACTATTGGTCCTCTTTCATTCGCAATATGGCCATGTCTATGAGCTTGCCAAAGAAATTGCTGCCGGCGCCAAAGAAGTGCAAAAAAGCATTGTAGACATCAAAAAAGTTCCGGAAACTCTTTCTCCCGAGATCGTGAAAAAAATCGGCGGCGAGGATGCGGCCAAAAAAATGAAAGATATTCCCATTTGCAAAGTAGAAGATCTTGCCCATTATGATGCCATTCTCTTCGGCACTCCCACCCGCTTTGGCAATATGTGCGGACAGATGCGTCAATTCTTAGACGCCACAGGTGGTCTTTGGATGAAGGGCGCTCTTGTAGGAAAAATCGGCAGCGTCTTTGCCAGCTCCAGCACCCAGCATGGCGGACAGGAATCCACCATTTTGTCCTTTCATATCACCCTGCTTCATCATGGAATGATCCTGGTCGGCCTTCCTTACACCTTCCAAGGACAGATGATCAACACGGAAATTACCGGCTCCTCGCCTTATGGATCATCCACTATCTCCGGAACACAAAACGAGCGCAACCCTTCCGAAAACGAGCGCAAAGCCGCCCGCTTTCAAGGAAAACACGTAGCGACTCTCGCCGCAAAGCTTTGTCAATAATAAGACTTAAAGTAAAGAATCGATGATGCCCGCCATGATCAAATCATTGTCGGTCACGCCGCCGGCCGCATGAGTCGAAAGCGTTACTTTGACCTTGTCATAGAGCAAGGTTAAAGTGGGATGATGCCCCTCTTCCTGTGCAACAAGCGCGATGAGATCGAGAAAATATTGGGCCTCCAAATAATCGGGGAAGACAAACTCTTTGACGATCTTTTTCTCCTCGATCCATTGCCATCCTTTCTGTTTGGAAAGAGCCTTTCCCACTTCTTCTTTTGACAAAGGAACCACCCTTCCTTCGCAAGGAACGCAATGATGGGGCGTAAATTTTTGAGCCGTCGTTGGATGTTGGACCACTTTTTTCAATTGATCCATCACCTCTTTGTAATTGGGAGCAGAGGTGAGCTCTTCGACAACTTGCACATAGCGAATGACATTGTTTCGATCTAGGACCATCACCGACCGGGCCAGAAGATTCAGCTCCTTGATCAAAAGTCCATAGTTGATGCCGAAAGAAGAGGTTTTGTAATCGGAAAGCACATCTATATTCTTGATTGCAAAATGTTCGCAAAACCGCTTTTGCGCGAAGGGCAGATCTTTGCTGATCGCAACAATCACCACATCGCTCGACAATCCCCCCGCCCGTTGATTAAACTCCTTCACCTGCAGATCGCAAACGGAAGTATCTAACGAAGGAAAGGAGGTGACCACTTTGATCTTGTCCTGAAAATCGGCCAAACTCTTCTCTTGCATATCTTGCGCTACAACGTGGAAATCGGGAGCGAATTCTCCCAAAGAAATTTTTCTTCCAACTAATGTGAGCTTTTTACCCTGAAAAGTGATCGTTCTCATAAAACACTTCCTTCTTGAAGGATTTTGGAGTCGAATCTTGATCGCCGGCGCTTCTTTGCTGACTCTAAAGCTATATTTTCTCCATCGCAAGTTTTTTGATCGCTTAAAGGCCCTCGTACATTCGAAAATGCGCGCAAAAGAACCGAGATTCTCTACTACAACATCTATTGCAAAACATTCCTTCTGCGCAAGGAAAATTTAGGAAGTCCTTATTGATAAGAGATCTTCTAAAAAAACGAATCGTTTAGAGAGGTAGTTTGTTGGATCGGAAAAGATCAGTCAAGATCCTTTTGATGCTGAAAAGAATCTCTTTGCCCTCTTCAAGCCCTTCGACCTCTTCTTGAGAAAACCAGCGAAGCTCCTTGATTTCCTTGAGCTCAGGATTTCCTTCTTTTTTTGATAAAAGCCGCGCGAGATAAAAGAAATCGATATGCTGATGGGCAGGTTTATCTTTGTGCTCAGGAATATTCTCGAGCAGGCAAAGATAGGGTCTGCAAAAGCTACTGGCTTCCCTCGATTCGATCCAGTGATTTTCCTCCGGCACGATTGCGATTTCCAGGCCCGTTTCTTCTCTGGTTTCTCGGCATGCAGCTTCCGGGGGCGTCTCATTCAAATCCACATGGCCGCCGGGAGGAAGCCACGAGTTGAGTTTTTTGTGAAAAACCAGAAGAACTTTCTTCCGATCAAAAACAAACGCAGTTGCCGTAAAATGCTTTTCCATTGAAGCTCCCTGCTGATTTGTTCAAAAATTTTTTGTCAAAAAAATTCTTAAAAAAATGCCTGAAAGAGGACTCGAACCTCCAACCTACGCGTTACGAATGCGCCGCTCTGCCGGTTGAGCTATTCAGGCAAGAAGGAAAAGACTACGGAATATTCTCTTTTCACTCAATTGCTTTTTCTGAAGAGCGCTTTTTGCTATAAAGGAAGCATGTTTAAAGATAAAAAAATCTCTGCACTTCTTCTTATGGGCGGGTCCGGATCGCGCTTTGGAAGCCATCTTCCCAAGCAGTTCCATCGCCTATCGGGAAAAAGAGTCTACTTTTATGCCTTAGAGGCCCTTGTCAAAAGCGCTCTTTTTGACGAGATACTCCTCCTCTGCCCGAAGGATTGGAAGGAAGCTGTTTTGCAAGAAACAAAAGGACTTCCCGTCAAAGTCCTAGAGGGCGGAATAACACGCCAAGAATCTTCCTACCAAGGGCTGATCCACTGCTCCAAACCGGACATTGTCTTGATACACGATGCCGTGCGCCCCTTTGTTTCCCAAAAAATACTGCTGCAAAACATCGAACAGGCACTTTTGCATGGCGCCGTCGATACCTGCATTACCTCTGCCGATACCATCATCTATTCCGAAGATCAACAAACACTCTCTTCCATTCCCGATCGAAAAAAACTCCTTCGCGGCCAAACGCCGCAAACCTTTTCCTATCCTCTCATTCTTTCCGCTCACCGAAATGCCCTTGAAAAAAACCTGTCCAACATTTCCGACGATTGCAGACTTGTCGTGGATATGGGGAAAAAAGTTGCCATCGCAGAGGGCGAAGAGGCCAATATCAAAATTACTTCCAAGCTCGATCTTTTCCTCGCAGAACAGCTTCTGCGCATTCATCCAAAAATCCCCAGATCCTTATCCGGCAGTCTAAAAAACAAGCATTTCCTTCTCATCGGAGCCAGCGGCGGAATCGGCAGCGCCATTTTTTCTCACCTCCAACAAGAGGGGGCGCTTGTTTCCTGCGTTTCGCGCCATTCCGCCTATCGCATGGATCTGAGAGATCCGCAAAGCATCGAATCCTTTTTTCATACATTTCATCAGACATTCGGTCCGATCGACGGACTCATCCAAAGTGCAGGACTTCTAAAAGTAAAACCTTTGGATCGCCTCTCCTATGCAGAGATTGAAGAGATGATCCATGTCAATCTTTCGGGGCTCATCTACTCCTGCAAGCTTGTGCAAATCAAAGAAAAGGGCCATATCATCAATATCGCCTCCTCCTCCTTTTCTCGCGGAAGAAAAGACCAGTCCGTCTACTCTGCGACAAAGGCCGCCGTGGTTAATTTCACCCAAGCGCTCGCAGAAGAAAGGCCCAATCTTTATATCAATGCCCTGGTCCCCGAGCGGACCGACACTCCCATGAGAAAGGCAAATTTTCCTCATGAAAATAGCGATGATCTGATTTCTCCAAAAACGGTGGCGACTGCCTTAGGTCAGCTCTTAAAAGATTCCTCTCTCACAGGATCGATCATCGAGGTCAAAAAAAATTCTTCTACCGCCCAAGATCCCGCTTAAATGAAACAAAATTTTTTTTCCTATGCTCCCAACAAAAGAGAATCCGCCGGCTCAGACAGCCGCATTGGATCGCAAAGACCTTCCCTTGACTCTACAAAGGCTGACTCAAAAATTTTTATTTAAAAACAAGCTTATATTTTAAAATATGAGAAAAGTAAAAAAATGCTTTTGTTGATATAAATCAGAAAACATATTATAATATACTTCATATTAATAAAATAAATCGCAAACAATAGGTTCTTTCATGCTCCCAAACATCAAAAACAATCCATGGCTCAATCCCTGGGCCTTCCCAGACTCCCTCTTGAAAAAAGAAGTCGGAATGACTTCTTATGGACTGCATGCAGCAACAAACCTATCGGCCAAAACAACATCAATTGCAAACCCATTTGCTAAAACAATTGCGAAAATTGGCGCCTTTACTATCGATTTTTTGCAACTGCTCATAAAGTTGAGGCGTAAACTTTTTTTGAACGCTTCCGTCCTCTATGGATAAACCGTTGCTTAAAGCCCAAAAATTGGGATTTACCTCAACTTTATGAGCAGTTGCGATTTTTTCACAGCTTTTATCTACATTCCCGTCGGCTTTGTCTATTACCACACCATCGGGACCATCCAAAACGTCTGCATTAGAAAGGCAAATAAAAAACTTCAAAAGAAAGCCGCAAAATCATGGACGCCCACGTCTTACAAAGCATTTGCTGTGGACGCGGTCATTGTTACCTCTGTTTTGGCCCTCGGAATCCTTGGTACCAAATATTTCTGTTCGGTAGCAAAATCATCCATTAATCAGAAACCAAACGGCATCCAAATACCAGAAGCACAGCCACCCGCTGTTCCTGTTCCAATAGTACCCAATCCAGCAGCAGCTGCTACACCGATAGAAGCAAAGACGCCGCAAGTTGTAGATGTTAATATTCGTATAATTTCACCAGAAGCAAGGGCGCAACAGCCAGAAGCAAGGCCTGCAGAAAAGTCAAGCTTTGACTGGAAAACATGCGCAATTGGCGTCGGTATTGTATTCTTTGCGGCAAAAAAGGCTCTTTATCATTATCGCAAACAGAAAGTCCCTCAAATACCATTCTCCAACAAGGCGTATCAAACGCGTTCTCTCACCTTGGTTACAGATCCTGAAGGAGAGACTGCAGCGATAATGACCGCAAGCTCGCTCAGAGATCTACAATAATAAGCCCCAATTTTCTTTCTCATGCTCTCTCAAAACACCCGTCCCAATAGCACACAATACTACAATCATGTTCATTTCTGATCTTAAAAAAGCATAGAAAAAATCCTCGTTTTTCCAAGAGCCAGATCGAGCGGATCTTTTCTCTATGCAAGGCATTCTCTTTCTGCCAAACGTCTCGCTATCACTCTAGACATTTTCCTAAAAAGCAGTTTGTGCCCAATCTCCCTTCTATCGCCATGTCGGAACTCAGCGGCATTACGGCAAGTCTGGAAAATAAGAGAATCGCTCCCCATTCCATGATGAAAAAACGGTACACTGTGTGCCTTTCGACTACTCTGAATTGCGACCAATCTGACCAGCCTTGACAGAAAGTTATTCTGAAGTCATTATTTTCCCCATAAATTTTAATCGCGAGGTGCAAATGACAGCTACAGAAAGTTCTCCTTCATTGGGTTCAATTTTGAAAATAGCAGGGGTCGGTGGATGTGTCGTAGGAGGAACCCTCATGGGAGGTCCTGTCATTGGTGTTGTGGGAGGTGCTGCCGGATTGACTGTTTTGGCAATAAACGCCATTTGTAAGGAAAAAAATGTTAGGAGTGTTGAAGAAAATAGTGCAACAGCTGTTGGGCTACTGATTAGCTGTACCATCAGTTTGATAAGCACTGTAGTTTTTCAAAATGCATCTTCTTCGGAATGTGGAAAAATGCACCAGAATTCCGATAGTAATTTTTTTCAAGCAACATGTTATGGTTCTTCCGCCTTGTATTATGTGAGCATCGCGAGCGTAATTTATTTCATTGGAAGCGCCGCGATCTGGAAATTTTTTCGTTAGGAGGATAAAAATGAGCACAACAAATAGTGTTCTTTGTTTTTCCCCAATTAAAGAATGGCAAAATTTTAAAGAAAGCTACCAAGCATGGGGGCAAATACTTCCCAAAAGCATTAAGGAAAACGCTAAAATTCTGTTAATTGCAAATGCTGGTTTTTTGATTATAGCCGCAATTTTTGCATATATAGGCTTTCCAAACCCCGATGTACGGCTTGCTGTATTGGGTTCTTTTGGTATCATTCTTCTTTGCGACCTGGCATTTTGTTTTATCATGCAAGGTTTTCTCGTTTTAAGGATCGTTCAAGCATTTTGTCCTTTTTCTTTTTTAACGAAAGCTGATCGATAAGGCGTAGTGCAGTAGCAGAGCACTACGCGTCTCCCTATTACTCTGAATTGCGACCAATCTGACCTTCCTTGACAGAAAGCTATTCCGGGTTCATTATTTTTCCCATAAATTTGAACCATGGAGTGTAATAATGACAGCTACAGAAAGTTCTCCTTCATTAGGATCTATGTTTGGGATAGCCGGGGTCGGTGGATGTGTTGTTGGAGGAACCCTCATGGGAGGCCCTATCGTAGGTTTTTTTGCTGGTGCTGCCGGATTGACTGTTTTGGCAGTAAACGCCATTTATAAGGAAAAAAATGTTAGGAGTGTTGAAGAAAATAGTGCAACAGCTATTGGGCTACTGATTAGCTGTACCATCAGTTTGATAAGCACTGTAGTTTTTCAAAAAGCCTCTTCTTCGGAATGTGGAAAAATGCAACAGAATTCCGATAGTAATTTTTTCCAAGCAACATGTTATGGTTCTTCCGCCTTGTATTATGTGAGCATCGCGAGCGTAATTTATTTCTTTGGAAGCGCTGCGATCTGGAAATTATCTCATTAGAAGGATCGTTCAAGCATTTTGTCCTTTTTCTTTTTTAACGAAAGCTGATCGATAAGGCGTAGTGCAGTAGCAGAGCACTACGCGTCTCCCTACTACTCTGAATTGCGACCAATCTGACCTTCCTTGACAGAAAGCTATTCCGGGTTCATTATTTTTCCCATAAATTTGAACCATGGAGTGTAATAATGACAGCTACAGAAAGTTCTCCTTCATTAGGATCTATGTTTGGGATAGCCGGGGTCGGTGGATGTGTTGTTGGAGGAACCCTCATGGGAGGCCCTATCGTAGGTTTTTTTGCTGGTGCTGCCGGATTGACTGTTTTGGCAGTAAACGCCATTTATAAGGAAAAAAATGTTAGGAGTGTTGAAGAAAATAGTGCAACAGCTATTGGGCTACTGATTAGCTGTACCATCAGTTTGATAAGCACTGTAGTTTTTCAAAAAGCCTCTTCTTCGGAATGTGGAAAAATGCAACAGAATTCCGATAGTAATTTTTTCCAAGCAACATGTTATGGTTCTTCCGCCTTGTATTATGTGAGCATCGCGAGCGTAATTTATTTCTTTGGAAGCGCTGCGATCTGGAAATTATCTCATTAGGAGGATAAAAATGAGCATAGCAGCAAATAGTGTTCTTTGTTTTTCCCCAATTAAAGAATGGCAAAATTTTAAAGAGGGCTGTCAATCATTGGTCGGGTAGCCCAAGGGAACTTCCCCCTTAGGCTCCCACGGATCCGTACGTGAAACTCTCGTTTCATACGGCTCTTATTATTCAGCAAGGAGGTTTCACCATTTTCCAATGCCCATATAGCTGAGGATTGTTTTTCGCAACTTTCCCCAACAGATTCATGGCTCTTCCAAAGTGTCCTCTCATCTTTTTATACTTCCTTTTTACCCATCTCGTTAATTCCTCATTTACGTGATAAAGGACTGGTCTCATTTCAGATCTGAAAAATCTGCCATAGTAATTGATCCACCCTCGTACTATAGGATTGATTTCTCTGGCCAGTTCTTCCAACGTTTTCCGAGTGGCCAGATGCAATCTCCACTTCCTGATAGTCTCGTACATCTTCTTCTTTGCCTTATTGCTCACAGCTGATCGATAAAGTGCTGCGGCAATAGCAGAGCACTGGATCTTCATACTGCTCTGCAAACAATAGATGAACCACCAGGACTTTTTCCTTGAATTCAGTAGGAAAGAGCGATGATCCAATTCATGCGCATTCCAGAATAGGCAATTCTTAGCTTTTTGAAGATGCGCCGTCGGGATAAATCCATGCGGAAATGATCGGAGGAAGCAATCCTATTGAACCTAAAGTTACGGCCCATCCCAGCTCTTTTGGAAAGGACACAAAAAAAGATAGAATAGCTGTCTGGATAGATTCTGGGCGCAGTTTAACTGGTTCCCAGAGCCCCCGTTTTCATCCCGGACGGTCGGATTTCCCGAATCCGGTTGGCGTTCTTGACTTTTCATAAAGGCGCCTTCCATTTCTTAGTGGGTTAGATAACGTTAGCGCTTATCATCCCTACTAATATTGTTTGCACCCCTACTTCGATATGCTATTTGCTGACACCTTCCTGAGGCTCTGAGTCCCCTTGTTGCCAACAATCTCATATCCATCAAGTACCGAGAGTTCCTTCGCCCGCACCATCAGGTATTAATCTGCATGCGGAATGATCTTTTTTTTTCATCATTTGAAAAGTCGTTACACTTTCCTCATCGCTACTACGAACTCATGCGCCGATCCATCCTCCTCTTCTTGTCTTCGCTTGTACACTATTACAAGAGGTCTTTGCAGCTTATCGCTAATTCTTGCCGGAAGATGGACCTTCCCGACTTTATCCTATAATTCTTTCATTAGGTGCTTGATCCCATATCCCGGTGGTATCTACATTGCTTTTGATCGTTTCTTCACGTAAATCATTGCCCTTCCCTGACGTACTAATAGGTCGGATTAACCACAACAACCCCTCCAACAACTTCTGGAAGGAAGACTCTTTCGGAACTGCAGATATTCTCTTATGTTCAGGCCCCTAATTTTGCTTGCCGTTCTGGTTGTTCCTACCAATGATTCTCAAGTGTCCTCATTAGCAGCCACGGCGTTTACATCCAGGCTATACAAGCGTTGTTACCACCGCTTGTCTCGGATATGCTACTCATCCAAACCGATCAATTGATGAGGAGAGAACTTTCATCTCTCTAGAATTATAATATTATCGGCCGCTACCAGTACGCAAAGAGCTACAAAAGCGATCTTTAGATTCAACGAGGCTCTTTTTTCGACAATTGTTATTCTTCCCTCAAAAGCTTTCATCCCGTGAGAAGAAGTATAAATCACGCATCCCAAAAAAACCCAACCACCAACAGCGATTAGGGCTTGTAGCAGCTTGATAAAATATGCGTAAATTTGAGAAAATTTATGCAAATTTGCATAGGTATTAAGAAAAAATGAAAATAAGTATTGGCAAGGCGGCTTCCCTCCTTGGAGTTTCAAAGGATACCCTTCGAAGATGGGAAAGAGAGGGCAAGATCCATTCCAAAAGAACCGTCAAAGGTCACAGACGATATGATGACGGTGAACTCACCGGCCTGAAGCGAAGGGGCAGTCCGGACAACAAAATCACGCTCGGATATGCCAGAGTCTCTTCCTATGATCAAAAAGAGGATCTCCAAAGACAAGTAGCGCTTCTTGAATCCTACTGTGCTGCCAATGGCTGGTCTTGTGAAATTCTCCAAGATCTCGGATCGGGTCTCAACTATCAAAAAAAAGGTTTGAAGCTTTTGATCAAAAGAATATGCTCTTCTGATATTCAAAGGCTGGTGTTGACCCACAAAGATCGCCTCCTTAGATTTGGATCGGAGCTGATCTTTTCACTCTGTGAGCAATTTGGCGTGGAGGTAGTGATCATCAATGCTTCGGAAAACACCTCTTTTGAAGATGACCTTGTCCAAGATGTTTTGGAGATCATAACGGTATTCTCGGCAAGACTCTACGGATCAAGATCAAAAAAGAATAAAAAACTTATAGAGTCTCTGAAAAATGCAGCAGAAAGATTGTAAAAAAACCTTCACCTACCAAACAAGGCTCCCGATTCTTACCGAAAAAGAGGATCTTTTTCTATCTCAAACAGCAACTCTTCTCTCAAAAGTGGAAAGAACTCTTTTTGCAGATTTTTCCAAGGCCAAAAAACTCAACGATCTCAAATCCATCTATCTTGAAAAATTTTCCATCACGGCAAGACAGTTCAATTCTTGCCGGATCTCTCTGGAAGGAAAAATCCGATCTTACCAAGAGGGACTGAAAGAAAGAATCTCTCTTTTGAAAACAAAAATCCAAAAACTGGAAAAGCATGTAAAAAGCTGCAAAGATCCCTCTAAAAAGCATCAAAAAAAGCGCAGGCTTTTCATCTTGAAAACCACTCAAAAAAATCTGGAAAAAGATCAAGAAGAGGGAAAGGTCCGTATCTGTTTCGGGGGGAAGAATCTTTTTCATCAACAATTCCATCTCGAAGAAAATGGTTTTACTCAATTTTCCGAGTGGAAAAAGACCTGGCAAGAAAAAAGAAACAATCAGTTTTTCCTCATAGGATCCAAAGATGAAACAGCCGGCAATCAAAGCTGCCAACTGTCGAAAGAAGGAGGCCTCTTCACTCTCCACCTTCGTCTGCCCAATGGTTTTTCCGAAAAAACCCTTGCGATCAAGGGAATCGATTTTTCCTACGGAAAAGAAGAGATCGAACAGGCTCTTGAAGAAAACGAAAAGAGAAGAAATCTCCGATTGGCAAAACAGCCCTATACAGATATTGGAAGAGCCCTCAACTATCGATTTTTAAAAGACAAAAAAGGCTGGAGGTTCTTCATCAGCCTAGAACAAAGATCTCCCGCAAAAAAAAGCAAAAATGCATTGGGTACGATCGGGATCGATATCAACGCCAATCATCTGGCCCTAGCAGAAACGGATCGATTCGGAAACATCATTGAAAAAAAGAGCATTCCCTGTTCCACCTATGGCAAAAGCACAAACGCTCGTCTTGCCATTATCGGAGATGTCAGCAAAGAGATCGTAGAATATGCCCTTCAAAAAGAAAAACCCCTTGTTCTGGAAGATCTGAACTTCCAAAAGAAAAAACAAACCCTGAGAGAATCCAATAACAAATATAGCCGGCTCCTCTCCTCTTTTTCCTACAGCCAAATCCTAAGCCACATAGAATCTAAAGCTTTTAGAGAGGGAATCGAAATCTACCATGTAAATCCCGCCTATACAACAATCATAGGAGAGGTAAAATTCACAAAAAGATATGGGCTGTCGAAACATCATGCGGCAGCTTTCGTCATCGCAAGACGAAAAGATGGTTTTTCAGAAAAGCCTCCTCGATATCTAGAAATAGATACAGAAAACTCCAAGTCCGCTTTTTCCCAACCCGTGTGGAAGACGGAAAAACACGTTTGGTGTTTTTATAGGGCGCTAAGTAAGAAGAAAAAAGCGGCACATGCAGTGCATTTACCGACGAAAAGATCCTCAAAACAATTGAGAGACAGCCGGAAGGCTTCGGTAGATTATGGGTGAAAAACCATACGCGAATCGCCAACAAAACTGCTTGGTTGGCGTATCAATGCAAATTTTTAAAATACCCGTATTTGCATAGATTTTTAGTAGCGGTTTAGATGAGACTTGAAGGATTTGAACCTTCGACCTACTCCTTAAAAGGGAGTTGCTCTACCAGCTGAGCTAAAGTCTCTAAACATAAAATTGACCCCAAGGGGATTCGAACCCCTGTTGACGGAATGAAAATCCGGTGTCCTAGACCTGGCTAGACGATGGGGCCATCATTCTATCGACAGAGCTGCCCTCATTCCTTTAGAGATGGAAGAGAAGCTCTGCTCCTTTATTGTTAAAGTTTACAAACGGGGGGTTAATTCCCCCTAGCAGTTACCTGCAATCTCCGGTTTCCCGGGTAAAGTTCCCCTCGCCAAAGTTATGGAACGGTTTTAAATGTTAGCGGCACTGGTTTAACCCGTACGCCTGTTTAACCACTAACCGCAGAGCTTGGAACTGATGCGGCATCCCAAGGTGCCTATATATTCGCTCCTAACGTAGTCTCAAACGTAGAGACTTAAGGCTGGCCAACTTCATGCTTGATTACGCAAGCATCTCCCTTCAGGGAGTGGTGATTGGCCTTTAGTTAAAAGACAGACTAATTTTAAACTCTTTCCTCTTTTCCCACAAGGAATTAGATCTCAATGATCTCCTTTTCCTTGGAAGTGCAAATCGTATCGCTCTCCTTGCAGAACTGATCGGTCAGCTCTTGAATTTTCTTTTCGAGCCTCTTGACGCCATCTTCGGAAAGGTCCCCGCTCGATTTTTCCTTCTTCACCTGTTCATTGTATTTGCGTCGAATTTCTCGCAGCACAATCTTGGTATTCTCTGTTCTTTTTTTGCACTCTTTGACCATCTCTTTTCGAATCGACTCGTCCATCGGAGGAACAAGAACGCGCACCACATTGTGATCTACTTGTGTCTGCACGTTGAGATTCGCACCATCAATGGCCTTCGCAATAGCATTGCAATTCTGGCGATCAAATGGCGTAATGACGATCTGTCTTGACTCGGGCACCGTGATATTGGCCAGACTCTTTAATGGCATAGGAGTATGATAGACATCGACTCGTACGTGATCCAAAATTGCAGGATTCGCACGTCCTGTTCTCAGAGTTTTTAGATCTTGCTTAAAATGCTCGATCGCCGCCTGCATGGCAGCCTTTGTTTCTTTCTCTATATCCATTTTATTCTCCCGAAACTAAGGTCCCTATTGTTTCTTTTGAAAGCACGCTCTTTAACGAGCCCTTCTTAAAGAGATTGAAGACATGTATGGGAAGCTGATGCTGCCGACAAAGCGCCACAGCCGTTGCATCCATAATTTTGAGCCCCTCATGCAGAAACTCACTATAGGAAATCTCCTGTTTCATCTGCGCGTCTTTATAACGCAGAGGGTCTTTGTCATAGATCCCATCTACTTTTGTGGCCTTCAATACGATTTCTGCACCCATTTCCAGAGCTCTGAGAACAGCCGCGGTATCGGTAGAAAAATAAGGATTGCCGGTTCCTCCGGAGAAAATCACTACATTGCCCTTTTCTAAATAGTCAATTGCTTTTTCCCAGGCATACCCTTCCACGATCGCATCGCAGGCAATCGCGCTCAAAATTTTGCAGGGGCAGCCCACCTTTTCTAAAGTCTCTCGCAGGGCCAAACTATTGATCACGGTGGCGAGCATCCCAATCTGATCAGCTACCACGCGCTTCAACCCATACGTATGGGCAGAAACCCCGCGGAGAATATTCCCGCCGCCAATCACAATGCCAATCTGGACACCTGATGCATGCACTTCGTGAATCGAAGTGATCATTTCTTTAAGCCAGGCAGCTTCCTGATTTTCAGGCTTTTGAAATCCGGTGATCACCTCGCCGGAGAGCTTGAGCAAGATCCGTTGATAGACTGCTTTCGAGCACATGCGGTTTTATGTACCTTCTCCGACTTTCCATCTCCAAAAAGAGATCAGCGCTAAAGGCTTTCCAATCTTTTTTGCGTGGCTTTCAACTAGCTGCTGAACGGTCATTGTAGGATCCTTAACATATTTTTGTCGAAGAAGACACACTTGATCATAGAAGGATTGCATCTTGCCGGCGACAATTTTCTCAACAATATTCTCAGGTTTTCCTTTGATTTGGATCTTGGCAATCTCTTCTTCTTTTTTCACAAGCTCTTGCGGAACGTTTTCCGGATTCAGATAATCGGGACCTTCGGCTACGACATGCATGGCGATGTTGCGCGCAAGTTCTGCTTGTCCCTTGTCTCCTCGCAAAACGACAATCGCAACAATTTTTCCATTCATATGGGAGTAAACGCCATAAGACGCATCGGCCGCTTTTGCGATAATCTCCATGCGCTTGATTTGAATGTTTTCTCCAAAGCTTTGGATCAGAGTATTGCGATATTGATCGATCGAAGTCTTTGCATCCTTTGCGTAAGTTTTATGCAAAAAATGTTCCAGGGAAACGGGTTTGTGGTGCGCTGCAATTTCGCAGATTTCGTCGACAAATTTCTTAAATTTCTCATTTTTCACTACAAAATCAGTTTCGGCATTGATCTCAACGAGCGCTAAAGTTTGAGGAGTTTCCGCAACCCCGATGATTCCTTCCCGGGTCTCTCTTCCCTCTTTTTTTACCGCGGAAGCAGCACCTGTCTTGCGGAGATATTCAATAGCTTTTTCCATATCTCCATTCGCGTGGACAAGAGCTTCCTTGCATTGGACCATCCCGACGCCGGCCCTCTCGCGCAGTTCTTTAATTTTTTCAGGAGTTATGTTTGCAGCCATTTTTATTCTCCCTCTTTAGCGGATTCTTCTTCAACAGGTTCGCCGTTATCTTTGGATTCGAATCCCTCTTCTTCAACGGGATTGATCGGAATGCGCAGCTCTTTTTTCTTTTCAATAATGGCGTCAACAAGCGCTCCTAAGATCATTTTGATGCTTTTTAACGAATCATCATTGCAAGCAATCACGTGATCGATCAGATCGGGATCTCCGTTGGTATCGACAAGAGCCATGATGGGGATGCCCAATTTTTTCGCCTCCAAAACGGCTGTTTTTTCATGTTCGGAATCTACAATCACGAGAAGGCCCGGAGTTTTTCTCATACCGCGAATGCCCGAGAGATTGCGCTCCAGCTTCAACTGTTCTTTAGAGAGCTGGGAAACCTCTTTCTTCGTCAATCCTTCTCCTCCTGCCGCAATCCGCTTTTCAATGCGCTCCAGCGTTTTGATCGATTGGCGGATCGTCGTAAGATTGGTCAACATTCCGCCCAGCCATCGTTCGCAAACGTAGAACTCGGCGCAAGATTCGGCCAGTTCGCGAATCACTACCTTTGCCTGCTTCTTCGTTCCAACAAATAAAATGGGCTTATGCTGAGTGACTACATCTTCCACTAGCTGAATCGCCGTTCGAATTTGCTGCATCGTCTTCGCAAGGTCGATGATATAGATCCCACCTCTTTCCTCGAAGATGAAACGCTTCATCTTAGGATTCCATCGGTGGCTCTGGTGGCCAAAATGGGCGCCGGCCGTAAGCAGATCTTTGATGGTTACTTTTAACTGAGTCTCTTTTTCTTTCGTTGCCAATTGTACATTCCTTCTTCTTCATTGTGTTCAAAAGCGCCTGATCAGAATCGAACTGACACTCGTAGCTTGGAAGGCTACTGTTCTACCATTGAACTACAGGCGCCCAATTAAATTTCGAAAGACCATTTTTACCGATCATCCTGTTTTTTCCAAGGGAAATTTCGAGAAGGACATTTGCATTAAACACGGACAGATTATAAAAATGTATATGAGCGAGACAAAAAGCTCCTCTTTTCCCATGCCCTTGATCAAATCAGCAACAAAGACCAACCGCGTTCTTCAAATGATTCTTTTATTGTTGATCGTGATTTTTTTGCGCATATGGCATCTTTGCGTTTTGCAAAAAGAAGAGCGTTTGAAAGAGTCGCTAAAGCCGCAAGTGCGCATGATCTCTCTTCCGGCCGCACGAGGGACCATCTCGGACCGCAACCTCATGCCCCTTGCGGTCAACCATATCCGCTATGACGCTACTATTTATTATTCCCATATCCGCCAAATTCCATCGGTTGCATGGAAAAAGGGAGACAGTGGAGAGAAAATCAAGGCTTTTCCAAGAAAAGAATATATCAAAAAGCTGACGGAGTTTTTGGCAAAAGAGCTCGCTCTCAATGCCGAATATCTGGAAGATAGCATCCATGCAAAAGCCTCTCTTTTTCCCCATATTCCCTTCATCATCAAGGAAAACATCTCTGAAAAGGAATATTACAAACTCCACATGCTAGAGCGCCACTGGACGGGCCTCCACGCCATCCTCTCGTTCGAGCGCTACTATCCAGGCGGTCCTGCCGCTTCCGACATCCTCGGATATCTTGGCGCCATCAGCGAAGAGGAGTATTGGACCCTATCCGGAAAAATTCAGATGCTTCAATCATTTCTTGAAGATGAGGAAAACGGCGAAGATCCTCCTCTTCCCGAAGGATATCGAAATCGCGAAGAGATTCTTCAAGACCTGTCCTATCTGAAAGAGCGTGCGGCGTCTATGAACGACCTCGTGGGAAAGTCTGGCCTCGAAAAAAGATTTGAAGAGCACCTGCAAGGCTCTGCCGGAAAGAAAATTTTTGAAGTGGATATCAATGGAAATTTTCTTCACCAGCTCCCGCAAAGCAAAGAGGCCATACCTGGAAAACCTCTCATTTGCAGTATATCTTTGGAATTGCAAAACTTTGCCGAAGCACTGCTCGCAGAAGAGGAAAAGAATCGGGAAGAGAATCGCTTTGTTTACGATCCCGTCCAAAAAAAGAGAGTGGTCCAAAAGCTGCCCCCCCTCAAGGGCGGATCGATTGTTGCGCTCAATCCCAACAACGGCGAGATCCTGGCCCTTGCCTCCTATCCTCGATTCAACCCCAATGATTTCATCCCCTCCTCCAACCCCTCCATTCGCCGAAAGAAACAAAAAAAAGTGCTTCACTGGCTCGAACATCCTTCCTACATTGCCAATCTGTGGGATGGCAAAGAAAAATTGAGCTATGAGCACTATAATCAAAAGAAAAAAAGTTTTACTTCGGAAGAAAGGGAGCTCTCATGGGACCTCTTTTGCGCAACGATCTTGCCATTAGAAAGCCCTCTTTTCTCCGCCCTGAATCGAATTGCAAATCTCCAAAATGCCGTCGCCATTCAAGAATCGGTGGAATCGCTTCTTTATTTTTCCGGCCAAAGAAATGCCGCCCATCTCTTCGATCTGCTCTTCGTCGAAGAAGAAGGACATCTGCCCACAGGACAACTACTCCCGGAGAGTGTAAAGCTGCATATTCTGCAAAATTTGCGCTATAACCTTCCCGACGTCATAGAACTGAAAAAAAGAATGCTTTCTTTCGTTGCAGATATTGCGGAAAATCAAAATAAGCTCTTTTTGATCGACCTCTGCCGTCTTGTCGTCAATAGTCCCGCCTTTTCCAATGAGCTTTTGGACAAAGTGGGAGGACAAACATTGGGGGAATACTGGAATCTTTCCAAGGCAAAATGCATTTTGGAAGAGGAGATTGCAGAACCTGTTTTCTCCCTTTTTCACGACCTTTCCTTCAAACGTTGGCGAGAAAGCAATGAAAAGAGCTTTCTCAAACAAAAAAGAGATCTGGAAAAAAGAGAAAAAAAATATGCGCGGCCCTACATCGATTACCTAAATGAGCAAGAAAGGAAGCTTTTCGAGGCCTTTTGGAAGGAAAATCGACTCTCTCTCCTCCTTTTTCTCTTAAAAACAGAAACCATCGACAAACCCGAGCTTACTCCCTATTTTCAGCTTTTGCGCTCTCTTTCCCCCTCCTTTTCTTCGGAACCAACGGCTCTTTTAAAAAATGCTCTCTCTTCCCTTTCTATTCCCTTAAGCTATGAATATATTCGCTCGGTGCGCTCCTTTCAAGAGCTCGACCGCTGTCTTCTCTTCCCCTACCCCTCCTTGACCAAAAACGAATGCGAAAAAGATCTGGCCTCTTCTTTTTACTATCCGCATAGCTATGGTGTCTCTTTTGGCTATCGCCATACAGCTCCTTTAGGATCGATCTTTAAAATAGTCACAGCCTATGCAGCCTTAAAAGAGAAGTATCAAACGCTGCCGGACCCCTCGCTATCGCTCTTAAACCCCTTTACCATGATCGAAGAGCTTTTTTACGATGCAAAATCAGATAAGAAAAATGGTTTATTT
Organism: uncultured bacterium; assembly: GCA_963716985.1. Classification (GTDB taxonomy): domain Bacteria; phylum Chlamydiota; class Chlamydiia; order Chlamydiales; family SM23-39; genus JAJZPH01. The sequence continues at coordinate 1,925,205 of OY970323.1, forward strand.
TTGGGACGCGACCTTCGCGGAAAACCCTACCCCCAATATTATAAAGGAGGACGATTGCCCAAGAGCATCCATCGCAATGCGGGAACAATCGACCTTACCTCTGCCCTCGAGCAATCTTCCAATCCCTATTTTTCCATCTTGGCCTCTGATTTTCTGGAAAGCCCCGACAACCTTCTTCGCGCATCAAAAGATTTTGGCTTCGGCGAAAAAACATCCATCGATCTTCCCGGAGAGTCCAGCGGCACTCTTCCTTCCGACCTCTTTGAAAACAAAACGGGCCTTTACTCTTTTGCCATCGGCCAGCACACCTTCCTCGCAACTCCCCTGCAAACAGCCGTCATGCTATCGGCACTCGCCAATGGAGGAAAGATCTTAAAACCGCAAATCCTCAAAAATGCGCCGCTAGAAATACAGAATGAAGTGTTTCTGCCCTCTTCCGTCCGCAAAATTCTTTTCGAAGCGATGGACAGAGTCGTCTGGGGAGAAAAAGGAACCGCAAGGGCCTCCCTCATCAAAAGGCTATCGCAGAATCCCTCTCTTCTCAAAGACTATAAAGATCTAGAGCATGCATTCATCGGCAAAACAAGCACAGCGGAATTCACATTTAAGTCCGACCGTCTTCCCACGTCCAAAGCACAAAAATATAACGACATCTGGTTCGGAGCGATCAGCTTCGATCCAGAATCGTCTCAATGGGAAAAGCCCGAACTCGTCGTCGTGGTCTACCTGCGCTTTGGAGAGCATGGCAGAGATGCCGCTCCCCTCGCTGCACAAATGATCAAAAAATATCGAGAACTCAATCAGAAAAATTAAGGAGGCCTTCTGAGAAACTATCCACCTGAATATTTAATTGAACGTTTGTGCCTAAAACCCTTTGTGCCAGTTGTTGTATCCGAGGCTCAATGAACCGAGAAGATTTTTCTTTGAAAGCGATCGCCTTTGATTGCGACGGAGTTCTCATAGATAGTGAGCCTGCCCATTATTTGGCATGGAAACAGGCTTTGCAAAACCAACGATATAACCTCTCAGTGGACGAATATTGTTGTCATGCCGGAAAATCGACGGAGGCTATCCTAAAATGAGTGGCTCTTAAAACCCGATGTGGTGATCGATTCGATGAGATTCTCAGAGATAAAAGATCTTACTTCCATCAGTTGCAGAGCCAAGGACTGCCTCCGATTCAAACAACCATAGACTTTGTGCATCGCTTATTCCTGGAAAAAGAGAAGCTTGCCTTGAAATTATGCGTTGTGTCCAGTGCTCGGCGGGATTTGAACTCATTGAAAAAGTTGCCTCTCATATTGGCACAAAAGCGCAGCTCATTGTTGGAATCACTTCTATGAGCCTAGTGCTCTGTCACCCTTTAATTTTAGGATAAATTGACTTGAGTTTATGCCGACCGTTGCCAAACTTATAATCCTAAATTTTAACTATGACAGAGCACTAGCTGATTCTTTAGAACTAATGAAAGCCGCGCACGCGGTTGATGCACGCGCAAGCATAGTGATCCCTTCTCTTTTCTTTTGGGCGACAATATTGTTGCCGTTCTAGATGCTCTGCTTTCTTCTACATGCGGCGATCTTTTGCTCTATAACAATCCGGCCCTGACTGCCAACATTTCCTTGCCCATTGATCAGATGGCTCTATTTTTTGGGGAAAAACGCATAGTAGGTATTAAAGACTCTTCAGGTGATTTAGGTTATCTCGACCGTCTCATCCAGGCAAGAGGAGAGCGATCAATTTCTATTTTTTATGGGCGCGAACATAAGCTCAAAGAGGCGCTTGCGAGGCCGATTAACGGAATAGTGCCCGGGTTAGGAAATGTGGAACCGCAACTTCTTTGTAAACTTTGGGAAGAAAAAGAAGGAGGACCCTGGGAACGATGGGCGGAGCTCAAGGCGGAAGTTCAGACAATGCATCCGGTTTACCTCTCAGCTCTAAAGCTTCTATTAAAAGAGAAGGGAATCATTACAGATTCTAGATTATGGCAATCAACTACCTACTGCACAAGGCAGTAGGCTTGTGACTGATCGTTTCCAATCGTCACGTTGGGTGATAGCAGCCTGCTCTTCAGGCACTTTTAGTGTAGAAGAGAGCATGTGACGATCATGAGAAACCTGTTTAAAGATTATGGTTGGGACAGAAATGACTCCAAGCAATCTTCTTTCACGCCTGAACAAGAGCCTACTTTAAAAGCTCTCATTGGCCAGATCGACAAGCTTCAGGAAGAAGCCAAAAAGAACCGAAACCTTAATGATGGCCTTTAGCTGCAAACTGACGAAATTGAGATATTGCATCCGGCTGCTCAAACCATCTCACGATGTCTTTTGGCAAGGAAATCCGTTTTTTTGGCTCTTTCTTAGTGCCTCTTGGCCTTCCCGCCCCATCTCTTTTTCCTCCGCGACCTCTCGTTTGCTTTTCCGTGACCGGAGAAAGGTTGTGGTTTAGCCTTTGTTTAATGAATTCACGAAGATAAAGCGGATATCCTTTCAGTACGTCTTCGGGAGAATCTCCTCCATATTCGACTGGATAAGAACGATGGCTAAAAACCCAAGCATTAACCTCTTTGTCAAACCAAGGTTTAATCTCTCCAATCTCATCTAGAGCTATTTTAAGATGTTTCTCTATTTCTTTTTTGGAGGCCATTTCATCCCTCTTTTTTTAAATGCTTTTTCGGTCTTTCTCACACAGAGAGCTATGACCTCGCCCCCTTTTGTGTTCTTGCCGTGCGTTATCTTAATGGAGCAAACGTAATTTCCATTTTCGTCACATAGGCTATAGTCAAACCCGGACTTCGAAAGAGACCACCCAACGATTTTAATGAGTCGTCGGTAATCTCTTTCTTCCATTATTTTAGATTGTTTTGGCAAAAAAATCAAATGACTTCTTAAAAATATTAGCCTAAGAAGCATAAGAAATCTGTTTTTATCAAGAAAGTCCCTTCCAGGCCCATAGAAAGAAAATTTGAATTTAGACTGTTTCTATATCCCGGGATAAGATCGTGCCCCCGAAGCTTCTAATGCAAGATCCTGAAAGAGTGGAATGAGTTACGAAATAGCATTATTAAGAAAGCGTCAGAGATCTTTGCGGATACTTTTCGCAAGAAAGGACCTTATCAAAGTAACCAATCGTTTTTGTAAGACCGGTTTCAAGATTTGTTTTGGGCTGCCATTGTAAAAGATGCTTGGCCGCAGAAATATCGGGCTTTCTTTGCTTGGGATCATCTTCCGGAAGAGTTTTGAAAATCAAGGCAGAAGAAGACCCGGTAATCTTTAAGATCTTTTCTGCAAGCTCTAGAATGGTAAACTCTGTGGGATTGCCAAGATTCAATGGGCCAATATGAGAGTGTTGTGTTTTCATAAAAAGAAGAAATGCCTCGATCAGATCGTCCACATAGCAAAAGGATCTGGTCTGCATGCCATCTCCATAAATCGTGAGCGGCCGGCCCGTTAATGCTTGCACGATGAAGTTGGAAACCACCCTTCCGTCGTTGGGATGCATGCGCGGCCCATAGGTATTGAAAATGCGTGCAACTTTGATGGGTACTTGATGGCGGCGCCAATAGTCAAAAAAAAGCGTTTCCGCGCAGCGCTTTCCCTCGTCATAACAGGAGCGCACCCCGATCGCATTGACATGTCCCCAATAGCTTTCCTTTTGCGGATGCACCTCCGGATCTCCATACACCTCGCTCGTCGATGCTTGAAAAATCTTTGCTTTCAAACGCTTGGCAAGTCCTAAGAGATTGAGAGAGCCGCACACATTGGTCTTCAGAGTAAAGATGGGGTCCACCTGATAATGGACGGGAGACGCGGGAGAGGCCAAATTATAGATCTCTTCTATTCCTTCAAGAAAAAGGGGGGAAGAAATGTCGTGTTCCAAGAGAGAAAAATCCGCATGCTCCTGAAAAGAAAGAATATTTTTTCTGCTGCCCGTATAGAAATTATCCACACAGACAACCGCATTTCCCTCTTTTAAGAGCTCTTCGCAGAGATGAGATCCCAGGAAACCCGCACCTCCTGTCACGAGAACTTTTTTCCGCGCCACAGGTTTTGTCAAAACTCAATCCTCACTTTTTTTCTCAATCAGCATCAATCTACTCTTCTTATCAAAATTTGCCCAGTCTGTAAATGGCTTTAATTCAGGCAGGGTCTCTTTCTCATAAGTTAGAAGAAGGAAATCAGAAAGGGGCAAAAGAACTTGCGGCTCCATATTCTTCAAAGAAGACTTATTAAACAAAAGAATAGCATCATATTTTTCTTTTAAGCAAGCGATCATTGCACAAAATCCCCTCGAGCCTAAAACTTCTGCTCCATGAGGATATTCCTTGCCGCTCACCAGAAGGTCAAAGTTTGCATGATGCTCTATGGGACACTCTTTGATCTCGCAAGAGAGATAGTGCATAAAGCCGCATCTCCCACTCTCGTCAAAAGAGGTATCGATCAACAACACACTGCGCCCGCTCTTCGTCAAAAGATGAGCCAAAGAGTGCGCATAATTAGGGCCTAGATTCGCAAGGATAGAAATCGTAGGACACAGCTCTTTTGCCTGCTGATTTTTTCCAAGAAAAACAACCATTTTTCGAAGGAGCTCCAAATCCCTTTCAGCGAGTCTAGATAAGGGGAGCTCTTCGCATAAATTGGAAATCCTTCCCAAGACCACAAATCCCCAATCCCTCCATCTCTCTTGAGTAACCGGAAATCCTCGCATCATGCCCTGAAGGAGCGAAGAGAGATAAGCAACAAAGACTCCCAATAGAATCGAGACGATAAGAGAGCTCATGAAAGGAACCGCTTTCGGCTGCGAAAAAGCAATGGCCGGATCGATCGCTCTTGCTCCCGCGTTCTGCAGATGCAAAAGAAGCGTCTTGTTTTCGATGCTCTCGCACAATTTTTCGACCACCTTCAGTCCTATATTCGTTTCAAACTTCAGCTCTTTTTCCTTCTTCCACTTTTTGGGAAGATCGGACATTTCTTCTTTCAATCTCTCCAATCGCGCAAGCAGCTGCTTCTTCTCCTCTTGCAAACTCTCGATTTTTTGACCTACAAACTCCTTTCTTTGCTGGTCGAGTATGGATATTTCCTGATTCAAACGGTCCAGGATGATCCCTTGCAGAAATTGCAGCTTCTCTTCCAGCATCAAAGATTGCAATAGCTCCTTTTGGACAAGTTCCTGAATGTGATGGGAGAGAAAGGATTTGCGCACAAGGATTTCTTCTCGAAAACGCTCCCTCTCTTTTGGAGCATAATTTTTTTCATCGCAAAGGCGCAAAGAAAGCAGGCTTGCCTCCTTAATGAGACCTTGCGTCACGCTATCCTCGAAAATCGAGGCAAGAGAGCTGATTTCAAAATGGGGGTCTAAAAACTCCTTTTGTATGCGGATGTATTCTGCTTGTTTGCACCTGGAATTTTCTAATGCTGCGGAATACTCCTGAAACAAATTTCGAGCGCCCTCTAAGTCCAAAGAGGAGCATTCATCTAGCTTGGGGGAAGAGAATGGATTTTCCTGGATCGTCATTTCTTCCACAGAAAGCAGATGGTAGAGATGAGAGAGGAGTCCTTGCAAATCTTCTTTCCGCACTCCTCTGCCATCCGCTCTCCAAGACTCTAAAAGCTTTTTCAGCTCGGCAAACTCAATAGTTCCATCGATCCGAGGGGTCTCTTTTTTTAATTCCTGAAGAACAAAGAGCGTCTCCTCTTTCTTTTTCCTGAGATCTTTCAAATGGCTTGTTTTGTTGTCGATCGCTTCTTTTCTTTGGAAAGGTTTCTCTTCGGCTAAAGAATTCCTCAACGACGCCCCTTCTTTTCCTGGCTCCATCGTTTGCAAAACCAGGGGAGGGCTGTCTCTTTTCTTATTCAATGCCAAATCAAGGGGATCTCTTTGTCTTTTCAACTCTTCAATCTTTTGCGAGAAATGAACAGTCTCTTCTCCCAAAATGCTTTCCCCTTTTTCCTGAAGAAGGTTGATTTTGCAATCAAGATCGGAGAGTTTTTCTAAATATCTTTGCTGCAAAGAGAGATAACTTTTGGTTTCATTTTGAAGATCGACAAATCCCTTGGCCCCTAAATTTTTCTCCAAATAATCCACCTGCTTGCCAAGCGTCTTTTCCAGTCGAGAGGAGAGATCTTCATGTCTTTTTTCAAGATAGGCAATCTGCTCTTGCACCACCTTTTCGCTCTCCTCTTTTAAATAGCTTTCATACTCCTTCATGATCTGATTGAGAATGCTGATTGCCGCATTGCGATTGGGATGGGAAAGGGTCAAGCGCACAAAGGAAGCGTTGTTTTTATCGGCGGCAAGCGAAATGTTTTTGAGGATTTGCCGGACTGCGTCTAGCCATGGGACCAACACAATGGAATACTTCTTGTGAAGAGAGATTTTTTTAGGGATCGACTCGAGCGTGAATCGAAAAGAGCCAAGGCAAACTTCTTCTCCCACACTTCCCGCGCCAACTTGCCGTCCCTTGCAATTGAACACAAGAAAGCTTTTCAAAGAATCGAACTGAAGAAAATATTTTTCTTTGCTTTCTAAAAGAAAAGAGACGCCGGAAAAAGAAAATGCCTCCTCCCTATCTTCTAAGAATCTATTCGGCACGGGGCGGAAATAGAGCCGCCAATTCCTTTGATAGCGAGAAAGCACCCCCTCCTCTCTTTGCACCTGAAGACCTAATCTTTCGACCACTCGCTTGAGAATCTGCTTGCTCTTCATTAAGGTAATCGCCTGCAGCTCCTCTTTAGAAAAATCCATGCCGGAGGGAAGCAGGTTCTCTATAAAACTTGAGACGGTTTTATTTTTATCGAAGGACTCTTTGAAGAGCGCTTCTGCTTTATAAAGCGGAGGGAACGCTCCCAAAGAGGCAAGAAAAACAAGAGCAAAGAGAGAGCCAAAAAGAAGAGCTCTTTTTTTGGAAGACCGTACTAAATGCAAAAGATCGGAAAAATAAAAAGCATAATATTCCTGAGGATCAACAATGGGGGTCATGGAACTAAAACCCCTACACTGCCCGCCCCCTTGCTTGCAATCTCCAGGCCTGAAAAAGAGGGAAGAAGCTGCGAAATAAACCGATTCCATTCCGTGATTGGCTTGGACGCAACATAGACGATATCGCCCGGCATCAAAAGAAGGCTGTCGTTCGGAAGGTGGAGGACATGCTCCCAGCTCAGCTGATAAATCTTCGGCCTTTGAATACTTCCGCGAATCACAAAAATACAGCTCTTGTCTCCGGTGTAGGGAATTCCTCTGGCTTCAGCAAGGGCTTCCCGCAGAGAAATTCTTCCGCTGGGCAGGGCCACCGACCTCTCGACGCCCACCTCTCCCATGATCATCACGGTAGCCGCATGGTGCTCTGCTATATATATTTTGTCGCCGCCTCTCATCACGATGTTCTGCGACATATCCCCTTCTTTGAGAAGCTTGCAAAGGTCCACGGGAACCATTTGCCCCTCTCGGACCACATAGCTTTTGAAGAGGTTCGCCTCCGCCGGAATTTTCGCAATTGCAATTGCATCAAAAAGGCGAATCTTCCCATCCACGGGAATGTGGCTCACCCCCACCTGTCCCGCCAGTTCGATTTTTTTCACCTTTCTCTCGCGAAAGTTCACAAAAACTTCCACGTTGGAGATGAGCGAGCCGTACTCTTTTTGGATTTTTAAAGCTGCCTCTTTGAGCGTAAGCCCCCCCACGAACACAGGAGAAAGATCGGGTAGGCAAACCTCTCCGCCCACCACGCGATAGCCCACCTCTTTTCCAATCGTTTGAACGGCGAGGACAAGATCGGCCCTCGTCGGATGAAAAAGAGCAATCTGCAACACATCTTCTTCGTGAATGGTATCTTTATACTCCTCCAAAAGTCCGGGATCGAGCTCGGAAAAAGATTTGCCTTCCATCTCCAAAATAGAAAATTTTCCCTCTCGAATCTTGTAAGAATCCATGACAAATTCATCGGCGCCAAATCGATCTTTTCCATAGTAGGTGGAAGAACAGCCAAAAAGAAAAAAAACCGGAGCTAGTAAAAAAATAATTCGCATAATCCCTCTTTTAGAAGATCCTTTTCAGGATTGCAATTTTCTTGTATAACATATAGCTTCTTTTAAGAGAAAAGTATGAGAAAAGTATTCGTCACCGGAGCTGCCGGATTCATTGGTTATCACTTAAGTCTTTTTCTGAAAAAGAGAAACGACCAGGTGATCGGCTTGGATAATTTTAATGCCTATTACGATCCCCATCTCAAAAAGAATCGCGCCCACATTTTAGAAAAAGCGGGAATACCCATTATCTCCGGAGATATCAACGATCAAAAGCTGCTCCTCTCGATATTCGAGAAAGAAAAAATCACCCACTGCGTTCATCTCGCCGCACAAGCAGGCGTTCGCCATTCGATGATCGAGCCGAATGAATATGTCCGCTCCAATCTGGCAGGTTTTGTCTCTCTTTTAGAAGTTTGCCGTCTCTTTCCCCATGTGCGCACCATATTTGCTTCCTCCTCCTCCGTCTATGGGCTCAACGAAAAGGTTCCTTTCAGCACCGAAGATCCCACCGAAAAACCCACCAATCTCTATGGAGCTACAAAAAAAGCCAACGAACTCATCGCCCATGCCTACCACCACCTCTACAAAATACCTCTGATCGGCCTTCGCTATTTTACCGTTTACGGCCCTTGGGGACGCCCCGACATGGCCTATTTTCTATTCACCCGCAATATCCTTGAGGGCAAACCGATTCCGGTATTCAACTTCGGGAAGATGAAACGAGATTTTACCTACATTGACGACATCATCCGGGGCACTGCAGCCGCCCTTGACACTCCTACAGACTTTGCCCTATTCAATCTGGGCAACAATAAGCCCGTCGCTCTTTTAGAATTCATTACGGAGTTAGAAAACGCTCTTGGCAAAAAAGCAGATAAGGAAATGTTGCCCATGCAAAAAGGAGATGTCTTAGAGACCTGCGCCGACATCTCGAAGAGTCAAAAAGAGCTCCATTTTTCTCCTTCCATTCCCTTAAAAGAAGGGATCCGTCATTTCGTCGACTGGTATCGCGATTATTACAAGGTTCTATGATTTCATATCATACAACCACTTCACAAAGGAAATAATCTTATGCCATCTATCTCCTCATTTTTTTCAGAAATTTCGGGATCAAAAAGTTCTTATGAAAAATATGATAAAGCGCAAAAAATAAAATCTCGCACCACTGCCCTAATGGTTGCTCTGCTCGCGATTCCTATCATTACAACATCCATTCCGATACAACTATGCAGTTCCCTATCACTTGTTTTGTTGGCGTTATTTTCAACACGCCTCTTTCCCGTGGATTGGAAAAAAATAGGCATTGTTGGAGGGAGCACGATTTTGGCTGGAATGGGGATTGCAATTTTAGAGGGAATAACATCCGCTTTATGCACTGTGGGAACTGTTTCTATGATTGCCTCCATCTTTTTTGATGCATGGCATGACAGCTCCAATATCCAAAAAAAAGAAATGGTCTACCACTCAACACTCATAAGAAGAACCATCGTATCGGTTAGCCTCGGCCTCTTGGGATTAGGCTCTCTCGCAGTAGTTTCTTTTAAAAACGCAATATTGCGCACAAAATACGCTATCCTGTTCCCTTTTAAACGGGTCGACAGCCATCTTGGGGATCTTCTTCTTTGCTATCCTTTGCAAGTGTAGCTTATACTGTCATCGCACATGCGAATAAGTCTCCTGCGCATCGCACGCATTAAAGTTTTCAGAAAACCACTGTAATTGCAATCCTGTTTTGATCGCTGCAAAGCTTGACAAAAAGAAAAAAACCTCTAAACTTTTTTCTTTTACAAAAATAATGGGGATTTTCATGGATGTAAAAGGAGTTTGTATTGTTGCCGGGTGCGGTATATTGACAGCCGCCGGAGTTGGACTCTTAGGATTCGGTTTGACATCTAGTATTTGCGCAGCTGGATCAGCTGCTGCATTTGCGAAAAGTATTTTTGATGTCTGGAATTCCAAGGATGAAAAAAAAAATTTCACAGCCATGTTTTCAAGGCAGTGGCTATTGCAGCAACAACACTTGTCTTATTGGAATTAACCAATGTCTCTCTCAACGTTAAAACTCAATCCTGTGTACAAGACACTTTAAAATGTTTCCTTGCAAAAGGAGCTGTATATACCTCAGCCACATCTGTTTTGCTATCTCTTGGTTTCTTGGCGCATAGGATGTATACTATCATTTCCTATAAAAGCAGGGGGTAAATATCATGACACCTATTTCATCAGCGCTTGCAAAGGTTTTCAGCCCCCTCTATGAAGAAAAAGAAAGGGATATTTGGGGCAACGGTTCGGTCATTTCAGCACTAGCAATTCCAATCATAACAAAATCCATTCCGGCACAAGTTTTCAGTTCATTACTACTTTTCTTGATAGCTTTATCTTCCGCGAGAGTGTTTCCCATCAACTGGAAAAAAATTGCGATTGTGGTAGGAAGCTCTGCATTAGTAGGAACGGGTGTTGGGATTCTAGGAGGAGGATTTGTATCTGGCTTATTTGTTGCGGGATTTGTCTCGACGCTTGTAGCACCTATTTTTGATGCCTTGCACAGCAATTCAAGGGAAAAGGATCGACTCTTAGTGACATTATTAACAAGCAGCGCCCTATCGATGGGACTCGGATATTTCACCCATGTTTCATCCTACGTAAAAACTCAATTTTGCGAGCAAAATTCCCTCTGTTACTCCATTTCAAACGGGTGGACGAATCTCTTGGCGGCGGCTACTTTACTGTCTATCGCGCATGCAGCATATACTGCTTTTTTGCTGAAGAAATAGCCTTTTTTCAGCAACTCTTTATTCTTTGTGCATCGCTTTTTTGAAAACTTTGGGCAGATTTTCGAGCAGATCGGAGGCGATCCCAGCATAAGATCTCTTTTCTATGGCAAGCATCTCTCCGCGCAATCCGTGAAGATGGCCCTCAAAAGAGCCGCCGGGTGCGCTCCCCTCAAAACAAAGATCATTGTAGCACCTTTGATGGACAATGCTTTCACAGAACCATTATTAATCTATTGGCAATTTTTTTTCTTAATGATACATAGATAAAATAGCACGAAAGCAGCTCTTTGGCTTGTAAAATTAAGGAAAATATTGTGAAAAAGATCTTCTTTTTCTTAATGGGGATTTTTCCAATCTTTACCTTTTCCGCCGTCTCTTCCACCTGGTCCGACACAACGGGAAGCTGGTCGATTCCGGCGAATTGGACTCCGCCTTCAGTCCCCCAGAGCACGGGAGACACGGCCGCATTCCCTGTTTCCGTAGCACTTCAAACCATTACCGTAGATATTCCGCTGTCCATCGGAACTTTCAATGTAAATGACGGCTACAACTTTTCGTTTGGGGGCAGCGGCTCTTTTAATTTTAACACTCTGCCGAGCTCCACCATAACCATCAATACAGTCAATAATAGCGCATCATTTGCCAGTAATCTTCCCATCCAAATATCTGCCTTAACACAATTCACTATATCCACGAGCAACCTTTCTTATTCCACTCAGATTGCAGGCAGTATTACTGGCGGAGCGACACTCAGCTCTATGATAAGCAATGGCACAGGATCGCTCACTATGAGTGGAATGATCTCCAATGGAGTAGGAGCTTTGAGTATTACCCAAAGTGGCACAGGAACGCTCACCTTATCAAATAATAATACTTTTTCGGGCGGAACAACCGTGAGTGCGGGAAAGCTTGTGATTGGAAATGCAAGCAGTCTTGGCACCGGCACTTTTACCATAAATGGAGGAACTTTTGACCTGAATGGTTTGCAACCGGTACTTCGTAATCTTACCGGTTCGGGAGGCACGATTAATTCTAGCGTTGCAGGGGCCATATTGAATATAAATAATAGTACTCCTACAAGCTATTCCGGAACGATCACAAGTGACCTATCCCTTGTTTTGCAAGCAGGTATTCTTACTCTTTCCGGATCTAATAGCTATACAGGAAGCACCACGATCACAGCAGGAACACTAAAGGATGGGACGGACAATGCTGTCAGCACAGGATCTGCCCTTATCATGAACAATGGAACGCTTGACCTGAATGGGCATAATCAGACATTTTCCTCACTTTCAGGGCCCGCCGGCAATATTACTTCCTCTTCGCCGGGCGTCTGCACATTGACAATCAACGGACCTGCTGTCACAAATTATTCCGGAACGATCACAAATGGATCGGGCACGATCGCTCTGATAAAAAATGGCACCGGAACACAGACTCTTTCCGGATCTAATAGCTATACCGGAAGCACTACGATCATAGCGGGAACACTACAGGACGGGGCAGACAATGCTGTCAGCACAGGATCTCTTATCATGAACAATGGAACGCTTGACCTGAATGGGCATAATCAGACGTTTTCCTCACTTTCAGGGCCCGCCGGCAATATTACTTCCTCTTCGCCGGGCGTCTGCACATTGACAATCAACGGACCTGCTGTCACAAATTATGCCGGAACGATCACAAATGGATCGGGCACGATCGCTCTGATAAAAAATGGCACCGGAACACAGACTCTTTCCGGCGTAAATTCGATAGGAACGGCACTAGTGGCAGGCGGCTTTCTTGTCATCAACAATTCGTTTACCTGCCCTGGCGGTCTTACGGTGAATGCCGGCAGTACGCTTAAAGGCTCTGGCCCTATCATTGCAGGCATTGGACTCAGCGGCGTGAATATCAGCGGCATTCTTGCTCCGGGGAACAGTATAGGAACCATAAATATTACAGGAGACTTAACTTTTAACTCGGGATCCGAGCTCCAAAATGAAATCAATCCCACAACAAGTGATCAGGTCAACGTTTCCGGAAACTTGACCATCAATCCAAACTCTTCTTTGGTTATTGTCGCAGATTCCGGCTTTTACTCTTCCACCACCTATCTGATTGCAACAGCAAATTCTCTTTCAGGAACTTTTTCTACGGTGACGCTTCCTTCTTTTGTTCTGGCAGCCCCTCTCTTTTTTCATATGAATCTCATCTATTCCTCAAATCAAATTTTATTAAATTTGCAGCGGACCCCATTCGCAGATTTTTTCCCTAGCGGAAATGCCGGAGCTGTTGCCAGCTGTTTAGATAGTCTAGCTCCAACCGCAACAGATGATTTGGCCGACGTGATCAATTCTATTCTTTCGCTCAACACCATCGATCAAGTGGGACAAGCTCTGTTTCAGCTACAACCGTCTCTATTTACCGCCCTTGCTGTGGTCCAGGAAAATAACACGATTTTTATGCGCAATATCCTTTCCCATCACATGGAGGATTTTTTTCGCTGCTGCAACAAAAAGGAAGGGATCACTCTTTGGGTAACACCCCTAGGAGCTTCCGTCCAACAAAAACGACATAAGCAAGAGGCTGGTTATTGTGCGAATACAGCAGGATTTTTTTTGGGATTCGACAACTATTTCAACGAAGCCTCCTCTGCCGGTATTGGAATTGGTTATGATAGGAACCATTTGCATTGGCACCAAAAAGGAAGTTTTGCCGATACCGACTCCGTCTATTTTACTCTTTATGGGCAATGGGGAGTACCTCATGCTTATCTAGAGGGAGGAATGATTGGCGGATATAACTCTTATAAAACGAATCGTCATATCCAATTTGGACCCAACATTGATCGACATGCGAAAGGAGATCACGCGGGTGCTGAAGGAGCCGGTTATCTGCAATTGGGAGTCATAATCACAAATAGTTCTCGTTGGTTTCTTTGCCCCTTTGCTACTGTCGATTATTTGTATATTCGCGAGTTTGTGTTTAAAGAAAAAGGAGCCCAAAGCCTGAATTTGCATATCGATGAAAAAAGTTCCGACCTTTTATCAACTGAGGGAGGATTGGATTTTAGGTATTGCGCCCAAAAGAATCACCATGCATTCAAACCCTATCTACAGCTCAGCATCATTCGAGAAAATCGTTTCTTCGGAGAGCATGAAGATGCCCGGCTTTACGACTCCTGTCCTATGAATATTACCGGATATTATCCTTCTAGAACCTTAAGAGGAGTTTCTCTCGGGATGAATTGGACAGCTCCTCGGGGAGAGATCACTTTTTCCTATCAAGGAGCATTTCATTCTCATTACAAAAACAACTCAGTCTATTTAGAGTTCACGCTCTATGGTCCCAAATATCAACCTCCACAAAGAAGCCATTACTACCGCAATCGCTAAAAATTGCATCGGTCCTTGGACGCATTCAAAAGTTTTGACTGGCAAATATTCCAATAAAAAATAAAATTTACTGTTTTCAAATTGTCAATGGAGTTCACATATGGATCATCAAGAGGACGCTCTGACACTACCTAATGATTTTTCGATTTGAACTGTTTCCATTTTGGAAACAGTTGCCTCTTGACTTACAGAACAAGTGAAAGAGCCCAACGATGCTTGACTTAAAGAATCCAGGAGAATGGGGGCGACTGGACGAATTCAAAACTGTTGACTGGGTAAAGTTAAAAAAAACTTATGGTTGTTTTTTCCAATCCAGCAATAATTCATTTTCTTTAACGTGTTCCAGACCCACCTGAAGCTTTATATTGCCTCGAGTAGCATCCCATTGCAAAGTCGACAAAACAGTCTCGGCAAGAGGGCGAAATATCAACCCTGCTTCAATAGCTTTTTGAGAGCTGATGCTAAAAAAACCAGGCATCTGATCTTTGTTAGAAATCCAGAGAGGTAATTCAACCCAACTCTTTACACCTTTTTTTAGCAAAAAATCATCACTCACCCAAATGATATGGGCTTTATGACGACTTGCTTTTTCACATTCTTGGAGCAAACATTCCAAACTTATAGGTGCGCCTGTGGCATTGTAGATACCCGTTGATCTCTTTTCTACCATCCGAACAATCCACTTTGAAAGATCGCGCACATCGATAAATTGCACTAATTGATTAGCCGGAGCCAACACTTCGCCCCCTTCTGCAATGCGTCTTACCCAGTAAGTGAAACGATCAGTCGGATCGTAAGGACCTACAATGAGACCTGGTCTTATGATCAACGATTTTTTAGGAAAGTAACGGTGAATAACGGCTTCGCATGCTCCTTTTAGTGGACCATAAGTCTTGTCTGTGATTATCTCATTTTTAGGATCTTCTAAGTCGGCGAGAGGATAATTTTCATCAATATCGCATTCAGAGAAGTCTTTATAAACACTGATTGACGAAATGAATACGTATGAGTTAACAGAATCGGATAAAATTTTGGCAGACTTTTCAACAATCCGAGGAAGATAACCAGATGTGTCGATCACAGGGCTATTCGTTTAATTTCGTCCAGTTGGTAGCTTAAGCCGCCTGCTTTTCCATGCCATTTTTTGCCCGTCTCTTGTGATTTTTTCTGGGTCTCGGCAATTCCACCTTATCTAATAACCATGTGAACAGATCTCGAGGTTTTTGTTCGAAAAACCTTTCTGCCGCAGTAGTGCCATCCGCTCGTCGTATAAAAAAATTGTGCAACACTGTTAAGACCGTGAGTGTATGTGCAGTCAATCGCCGAAATGCATGGAATTTTAATGACAACTGGCCATTTCTACCCTCCACACATGAGCTCGATCGTTGAAAAATTTGGGCGCATTCCAAGGCTCTACGCCACCATTCTACCTGCATAGAGCAATTTATTCCGCCCCATAACAGATTCTGTTTGAGGCCTTCTTCCAATTTGCGTAAAGTTGTCTTTATCGCTTCTTTTCGGACCTTCTTTTTAGTTCTTTGCAAACAGAGCTTTAAGTACTCTATCGCAACAAGCTTCTCGAATAACTGCCCATGCCACTCATCTAGTCCCATAGACTTGATTTGGACTGCAAGGAAGGAAAAGAAAAAACACAGCACGGCAATCATAGAGAGCAGCGATCCCTTGGATTTTTCCAGTTTTTTCTTTTGCTTGTCTGTGCAATCAGCCTCTTTGGCTACAGTTTCAAGCGTCTCGTAGGCAGTCTCAATCTTCGCTTTAACCTCCTCTGGAGCCTGCTTATCTCCTGTATCTAAACTGAAGGGATGATAAGCATGAGTGATGGCTCGTCTTGCTTCCTGAGCCATTCTATACTGCTTTTCGGTTGCCTCTATTTTCTTGCGATTCGCTTTTTCCTCTTTTTCTATTTCAAGAAGCCGATTTCCCACATTTATCCCTCTCTTAGATAGCTCTTCAACCCCACCTGCACGTTTCAACTGATCTCCAAATTTATTCAACGCTTCAAGTTTTTCTTTTTGCAAATCCTCTTGTTGCTTCTTCACTTGCTGGACAGTTCTTGCCAAGTGGCTTGTAAGTCCCTTGGTGATCTCTTGTTGGACATGAAAAAGATCCGAGCCCTTTATGACGTTCAGTGAATGGGTGGCAAGTTTTTTGAGTCCTGATGCCTCATCTCCCACTAACTGATATAAAGTGACATTCAATCCCTTGAGAGCAGATTGCGTGACCTTATGCCAGGTCTCAGCATCTCTTTGTTCTTCAAGCTGCTCTGCTAAAATATAGCCAGAGATCGGCTCCATCAAGATGAGAGTCATATCATCCATTATAAAGTTTTCATCAAGAGCTCCTGGGATGTTTTTATGTGGCATTTGTTTTGCAAGCCTTTCGAACTCTTCCTTCCCAAATACTGCCACCTGTTGGCCGAGCGTCTTGCAAACCTTCTGCAATGCAGACTCAGAGGTCCCTACAAATGTGTTTATATCAACTCTTTCAAAAAAATCATGGAGCTCTGGAATACCGCTATTTCCATTCAGATGGAAATGCATACAAGTGGCTAAAACCATATTATGCAACCAGGTTTGTCCGGAGGGAGATTCGAAAAAATGTACGACAGCCGGATCTCGCCTTCCATTAAGTGCTTTCTTCCGATCGATCCAGTGTTGCAAGGAAGTTCTGGGAATGTTATATTTTTTAGCTAGATTGCGCTGAGATAGGCCTCTTGCTTCATCTATAACCTTAGCCTGCGTGGATCGACCGATGATGCAATATTTTCTGGGCTTTTTTGCTTCCGTTTGACATGCTGTTTCCATAAGGCTTGCTCTTTCTTTATTTTTTTGTCCAAAAAAATTTTACTGAGCAAGTCCTTTTTATTTAAATATTTAAATGTCAGTTTCTGGAGAAATCAAGCTTGTGGGGAATCTCGGCAGAATCCTAGATAGCGTTCAACAGAAAAGAATCCCAAGAGACGGGCAAAAAATAGCATGGAAAAGCAAGCGGCTTAAGCTACCAACTGGACGAAATTAAACGAATAGCCGATCACAGCGTCCCAATGACGTCCTAAAAGGGCTTGAAGATCGCTGTCACGATCGCCGCGGAGTTTTTCAACATCAGAAAATAAATCGAGATTATGAATTCCACGATTAAAAAGGGTGACTTCATGTCCTTGCTTTTGGAATTC
Organism: uncultured bacterium; assembly: GCA_963716985.1. Lineage (GTDB taxonomy): Bacteria > Chlamydiota > Chlamydiia > Chlamydiales > SM23-39 > JAJZPH01. Next base: position 1,942,576 of record OY970323.1, read on the forward strand.
TTCGGTTAAGTGAATTCCTAAAAATCGCGTGCCTCCCAAGATCAAAATCTTTAAATTGTTTTTAAGATTGTTTTTAGATAAACATTGTTCTGTTTCTGCGTCGTTTAACCATTTTTTATTTTGTCTTAGATAATCAAACTGATATTTTATAACAAATTCATCTGGTTCTTTATAAAATCGTTTTGCACCGGTATATTGATAACCCCTAAAATCGATATTTTCATTCAAGGACTGCAATTCAGCCTTTACGCTATCCAGATTTTGAGGTACATCGTCGATGAAGACTATTTTAGAAGGATTGAATTTACGCCATTTTAAAAATGCTTTGAGAACTTCTCCTTTGGTGTATCCCCCTGAGAATAGAACACCCTCTTCATAGAGAGGCGCAGATTTTCCCGGTTTTGTAATTTCGTTGAAAGAGTGACGTTCAACTTTTGGAAAAGAAAGTGAGAAGTCAATATTGACTGACTTTAAATGATCAATACGCCAGCGCTCAATTTTGGGAACAACACCAATTGTTCCGGAAGGCAAAGCGGTTAATGCAATGACCTTAACGTGCTTCTGCTGAAGATTTTTAATAAAAGAGGGAATTTCTTTTTCTATGAGCACACTTTTTGGCAGTACTAAACCTAAACTATATGCATTTTCGAGATCTTTTTTTTCTTCTTGAGTTATCGCCTTTTGCCTGGCTTGATCCAATAAAGGCATGACTATTTTGTCTGCATTTTTATGAAAAACTTGATCTTCTTTCGTTATTAAAACCTCATCCACATCAAAAACAACTAAAGTTTGTTCGTTCAATTTTTCAAATTCACTCGCTAGTTCTTTAAAAGAAAAAACTTGAGCATAATTTGCATAGACAGGCGAAAAATCTAACAATAAAAGGGAAAATACACACAAAACTGCTATCAAGATTTTTTTTATCACAAAACACCTATCCATCCATGTGTCGATCAAGCATTATCTTACAAAAAAAAGCACCTAATCAAGAAAAAAACCAAGAGGAAGCGATTTGATCTCAAAACCATTACTCTTTCTGAATTCGAGTCACAAACGGAAGGCAAGCAGTTGGCTTTCTCCATCCACAAAAAAACGCAACTGCTCATAAAGTTGAGGCGTAAACTTTTTTTGAACGCTTCCGTCCTCTATGGATAAACCGTTGCTTAAAGCCCAAAAATTGGGATTTACCTCAACTTTATGAGCAGTTGCAAAAAAACCCCGCGTTTGCGGGGTGGTTTTTTGGAGGCGGTTGGGCGAATTCATAACTTTTCGATGGGAAGATTTCGGAAAAGCTCTTATAATTGTTTTGTTTATGGAAAGGATGTAAGAAGTTGCCGACAATTTCTGAATTCTTTGGAATCTTGATTCTTATGTATTACAATGACCACATTCCTCCCCATTTTCATGCTCGATATGGAGACTATGAAGCTCTTGTTCAAATCTCCCCCCTTGCCTTGGTAAAAGGGAATCTGCCTCCAAGAGCTCTAAGCCTAGTAATAGAATGGGCTAAAATTCATCAAAAAGAATTGCAAGAAGATTGGAATTATGCCGCAAACAACAAAAAACTTCAAAAAATTCCCCCTCTCGATTAAATGGGAAAGTATGAAGTTTAATAGATCAAAGATAGTAGCTTGCGAACCGCGACCCAATTATCACGTTTGGATTCGTTTCGATGATGGATTGGAAGGAGAGGTCGATTTGAATCATCTTGTCGGCAAAGGCGTGTTCAAAGCCTGGAAATCCGTAGAATTTTTTAACCAAGTGCATGTCGATCCCAAAACTGACACTCTGACCTGGGGAAATGATCTTGACCTAGATCCTTATGTTTTGCGAGAAAAATTAGTTGAAAAGGGCCGTAAGTGAGTATTTACAACCGATTGTCGTTCCCTTCAAATTGTCGTTTTTGATTGTTCCGAGAATCTATTTACTTGTTCGAATGCTACGAGGCCCCTCTTTCGATAATTTTTATCTTTGACGATAGAACAAGCTTCTCCTAACCATTTCCGAAAATTTTTCCAATCCTCAATCCTGCCCAACACCTATCAATCTATTATCAAATACCTTCATACAAGCAGCTCGCAGAGCCCTTTCGCTTAAGAAATACTTTTTTCAAAAAACTCTCTTCTCCAGCAGCAAAGCTTTTATTCTTTGTGCATCGCTTTTTTGAAAACTTTGGGCAGATTTTCGATCAGATCGGAGGCGATCACGGAATAAGATCCCTTTTCCAGGGCAGCCACCTCTCCACACAATCCGTGAAGATAGACTCCTAAAAGTGCCGCTTTGTAAGGAGAAAGTTTTTGCGCACATAGAGCTGCGATGATCCCCGTCAACACATCTCCCGATCCGGCAGTTGCCATAGCGGGATCGCCGCGCATCGAAATCAAGGGCTTTTCGTGCGGGTGAAAAATAAAGGTAGGGGCACCTTTCAAAACAAGGATGATTTCTTTTTCTTCTGCATATTTTTGACAGGATGCAAGAAAGGCCAGATCTCTCTTTTCTTTCTTTTTGCCCAAAAGACGCTCCATCTCCTGATGGTGGGGAGTCAATATGCTCTTTTTGGGCAAAGAGAGGTGCGGATGGTGGGAAAGAACAAAGAGAGCGTCCGCATCCAGAACACAGGGACCGAGTAGATCGGGTAAAAGAGTCGTCACCAGATGATCGATTGAGGCATTTCTGCCAAGGCCCGGGCCGAGATAGATAGCGGCAGCTTTTTGGCACTCCTCTTTCAGCTCTTTCAAGTCGCTGCTTTTCCAAAACTTTTTGACCAGCTCATCGGGAAAAGAAGAGCTTTCGACAAGCACATCGTGAGGAAGAAAAAGTTTTACGATGCCCGCTCCCGATCGAAGGCATGCAAGAGCGCTTAGTTTGGCAGCTCCCTCCATCCCCAATGAGCCGGCAACCGCAACAACCGATCCCCGCTCATATTTATTCGAGCTTCTTTCGATTTTGGGCAGATCTTTTGCAAGGGAACATTCATCGACAAGAAAAAAAGTCTCTGTGGCTTTTTCGAGAAATTCTTGAGGCAGTCCAATATCTTCTACAAAAAGCTTGCCGACATGATCCCATCCCTCATTGATAAAAAAACCCACCTTAGGAAGCGTAAAGGTAATCGTTAGATCCGCATCAATGGCCACGGGTTTCGCACATCCGCTATTGCCGTCGAGTCCGGAAGGAATGTCGATAGAAATTTTGGGAAGAGAGGATCGATTGGCCTTTTCGATCATGGCTCTGATCACACCTGACACCTCTCCCTTAAAACCGGTGCCTAAAAGCGCATCGACGATGAGGCCTTTTTCCGGAAAAAACAGATCCTCTTCTCGATGAATTTCCAGAATTGTACCACCCATTTTGAGGAAATGATTGGCCTCTTTTTGACAAAGGGCAGAGGCAGAAAAAAGATCAGAGGCAAGATACGCTTGGACGGAAAATCCCTGCTTTAAAAGATGCTGCGCTACTACAAACCCATCGGCGCCATTATTTCCTTTGCCGGCAAGGAGCGTGATCTGTTTTTCGAAAGAAGTGGAAGAAAAAAACTGCAAGATGCGAGATGCGCTTTTTTTTCCGGCCTCCTTCATAAGGTCTTCTTCTTTGACCTTTTGAGAAAAAGCCAAAGATTCCACACGCCTCATCTCATCAGAAGAGAGTACTTTGAGTCCTTTCATCGCTTAAAGATGTTCTTCCTTAATGGTCCTTTGCAACAGGGACTCTACGGCCTCTTTGGGCAGCATGCCATGATAAAGCATGGCATAGGTCGCATCGGTAATTGGAAGCGAAATCCCATGCTTTTTCCCAAGCTCGTAGGCGGAAACGACCGTATAAGCCCCTTCCACCACCATACCAATTTTTTCTTTTGCAGCAACTAAACTATATCCTTGTGCAATGAGATGGCCAAAACGATTATTGCGGCTCAGCTGGGAGGCGCAGGTGACAAAAAGATCTCCAAGGCCGGCAAGGCCGTTCAAAGTTTCAGGCTGGCAATTTTTGGCCACCGAAAGCTTGCGCATTTCGTGAAGACCTCGAGTCATTAAGGCAGCTTTTGCGTTATCTCCAAAATGCAGAGCCTCGGAGATGCCGCACGCAATTGCAACGACGTTCTTCATCGCTCCGCCAAAACATATGCCGAGTATATCGCTATTGGGATAGATGCGGAAATGGGGAGCTGCGAACATCTGCTGTACTTTGTGCATCAGCAAAGGGTCATAGGACGAGCAGACCACAGAGGTCGGAAGCCCTTGAATCACCTCTTCCGCGTGGCTGGGGCCGCTGATGCAGGCAATCAATGAACGATTTTCAAAGCCGAAAATCTCAAGCGCGATCTCGGGGAGCAGAAGCCCGGTGTTTTGTTCGATTCCCTTAGAAGTAAGAACGAGAGGGCATAAATTTTTTCTTAAAGCAACCACCTGGTTTAAAACAGTGCGGATGCTTCCGGCAGTGACGCTTTCAATGAGAATCTCTGCGTCTGCAATTGCGTCTTCGATCGAATCTACGTAGCGTATCTTCTTCGAAAGAGTTCTTCCTTTCAATTTGGGATGTTCTCTCTTCTCATCCAATAGACGGATCAGTTCCGGATTATAATCCCAGACAACGACCTCATGGCCATTTTGGGCCAAAAGCTGCGCTAGCGCCGTTCCCCATGTTCCGGCTCCCAAATATCCGATCTTCATAAAACTCCTTAAAAAACTTTTTTTATAAGATCTATTTTATCACAAAGAAGAAGGTTTCACAAGTCAATGCCTTTAAAATACTCCTCTTCTAAAGAAACTTCTTTTTGATAGAGAGTGAAAAGCTTACGAGTTGGATAATAAAATTCTTGAGAAAGCTCAAACTTTTTTTTAAGAGGATGTCGTTTCGTCAACTGATAAAAAATTTTACGCTCTTTTAAAAGAAAGGCTTTTCGAGAGGAGGATAGGCCATCTTTGCCCTTGGCTCGCTTCAAAGGCGCAAAGCAGGAGCTTTTGGAAGAGATAAGCGCTCCCGTTTTTTGAGAAGAAGGAAAGGCATCAAAGAGAAAACGCTCAAATTTGCACACCTCTTTTTCCCCGCGGTTCCATCGGATTTTTTTCCGAACGCAATGAAGAGGAAGAAGAAGAGAGTCGGCTTTTTCCAAAAAGGCAAGACTCATGCAATAAAGGCCGGTATTGGCAAAGGGGAAAGAGTGTAGTTCTTGCGGTGCAATTTCCATATATTCCACAACGCGTATTCCCGACGGCGCTTTTGCCAAAACTCCCATAGAAGCTTCTCCTTTGGGAGTTTGAATCGCCATGATTGCTACCTCACATTCATTTTCTTCCCTGTAGCCCAACAAATCGGCATCAAGAGGATCGGAAAGAGGATTGTCCACGGGGAAAACAAGGAGGTTTTCCACTCCTTTTTCCCTGCATATTCTTAAGAGATCCGCCCTCTGCAAACTTCGATAAAGGCCTCCATTGCCGCAGGCTCTTGCGGCAAGAGATCCATTTTCTAAAAACCACTTTCCATGAAGATCGCAAAGCGGCAATAGATCTTGCGAAAAGAAAGCGACCTGCCTCTTTTTGAGGCCAAAAAAATGGTTCGTCTCAAAGAAAAGATTCGTCTCTTTTTGATTCAAAGAAGAGGTCATAATCATCAAGAATATTTCTTTTTGATACCTTTTTTGCGCTGCCAAAATTTTTTCGCAAAAGAGTTGAAAGAGGCTTTTTTGTTTGATTATTGTGAACGGAAGACATCCCTTAGGGCCGGGAAAACCAAGACGGCTTCCCTCTCCGGCAGCCAGCATCAACGCAGCCGCTTTCCCGCAAAAGAGCATTTCTTCCCCTCTGTCTCTATAGATCTTTTTCTTTCCTCCTTGCGCTTCCCATGGGACCGGCGGCCGATTTTCTTCTTGTTTTTTTTTCTTTTCGAAGAATTGCACCTCTTGGTCTAAAGCTTCTCTTTCAAAAGAATGGATTTCCTCGAAAAGGCGCGATTTTTCTTCCCTTGTCGAAAAAAAAGAGAGCAAATGGGCCTGTCCCCACCGTTGTAAAAGCTTATCGGGATTCATAGCAGCCACGCTGTGGGAAGAGATGCATGAGGATGTCATCGACTTGTATGTTGTTCATGTCTTCTTCTTCGGCAAGCAAAGGCACATGGATCAATTGCGTATTGGGAGATGCGACGCCCTGCTTCAAAATACCCTGGTTCGGATCAGACCAAAGAGAGATGATTTTTATTGGGAAAGGAGTGTCAAGAAAGTAGGTCATAGAGAGTATTCCGGAATCGGGGACGATGAGATGCGTACACCGATTCTTGATAATTGAGAGCATCTGAAAAAGATCGGTTTTCTCACGCAGATCGATCACACAGGAATGTTCAAAATCCATTTCCGAGCAGAGCCCAAAAAGCAACACCTGGACATCTTTGTGCATCTCGAGCCTATCAAAGAGCTCCTTCCACCTCTCGTTTGGCCAATTGCGATAAAGTCCGTAGGCCGCCTCCGCCAAAGGATGCGCGCCGATCACAAGCGGCTTTTGGGGAATATCAAAAGAAGAATGCAGCGAATCTAACGATTTCTTCCAGTGCATTTTTGGACAGAGATTGCCCAGCTGCCATTGCACCCAATAGGTGGGGTCGGGCTTTTCGATGATAAGATCAAAAGAAGAGGGATCAATCTTTAGTTCTTTCAGCGTTTGCTCGACGGAATAAGGAACTCCCCTTTCCCATTCAGGAGCTTCAATGACCTGGACATTGCTGAGAAATTGAAAGCCCTGGACCAAATTTTTTCTCGTTAAAAAAGTAATGCGAGCGTCGGGAATATATTCACGAATGCGCGCGACAATTGCATAAAGGCCAAGAGCAATATCTCCGAGGCCCCGATTCCAGCCAAGAAGGATCTTTTTTTTACGCGCTCTTACGCTTCGCTTCAAAAGAAGCTCGAGCGGGTTGGGGCTGACTTTTCGGCAGATCGTTCTAAACACTTCCTTCCTTCCTTTCAAGCAGGGTTGCAATGGCTTGAAATACTTCCTCTGCTTCAATCTCTTTCATGCAGCGAAAATCCTTCGGACATACCCGATAAAAGCAAGGAGAACAGATCGCCTTCTTGTTGATGACAACTCCCTTTGCAAAAGGGCCCGTCATGATTTCACTCGTAGAGCCAAAAAGAGCGACAGAGGGAACTTCTAAAGCAGAGGCGATATGCATGGGCCCGCTATCATTTGTTAGAAGAAGATCGCACTCATGGATCAAACAGGCAAGCTCTCGGATCGTCGTTTTTCCCGCCATATTGACCGACTCTTTCGGCAATCCATCGCAGATGAACTTGATCAGAGGAGATGTCCGATCATCTCCAAAAAAAAGCACAAATGCATTTTTCTCTTGGATCAAACGCAAAGCCACCTCTTTGAAACGCTCGGGAATCCAGCATTTTGCCGATCCATAGGATGCGCCCGCATTGATCCCAATCAATCGTTTTCCCCTCTGATATCCGACCCGCCGTAAGAGTTCTCTTGCGCGAGAAAGCTCTTCTTCTTGAAGAACGAGGTAGGGAGCCGTTGCGGAGATCGGGATTTCAAGTTTTGTCAAAAGCTGCTTGTAGGTAAGAATTTGATGCTGCTCTTTGATGTTTTTCGGAAAAGAAACGGGCAGATTGAGAAGGGGTCTTCGAAAAAAATTCGAAAAGCCTAGCCTCCATTTTACTCCTCCCATAAAAAACCACCAAGCCGAACGAAAGGAGTTGGTCAAAAGGATGCCAAGATCATATTCTCCTTGAACCAGCTTATCGATGATATTCCCTTGCGCCTCTCTTCTAAAAAAACTGCCATCGTCTTTATGGAAGCAAAAAAGCTCGTCGAGATGAGGATCCTCTTGCAAAAGGGGGCAAAAAGGCGCGGGACACATAGCCGTAAGACGCGCTTGAGGGAAAGCCTTTTTCACGTCGTAGATGATAGGAGTTGCCATCACAACATCGCCCAGCCAGTTAGGCATGCGGATGAGAATATTTTTGGGTGAAAAAGGAAGGACCATTTGCTTTTTTCTCCTGCAAAAAATTGTGGCACAATTGAGCAATAAAAGAAAAGAAAGCTTCACGATTTGAAAAATCTAAAAAATTTTTTTAAGCATCGTCTCAAAGATGCAGAGCGAATATCGCTTAGCGCTTGCTCGGCAAACAATAATAAGAAAAGCCTGCAAGCTTCAAACACGAACAGGATCAGTTAAAAAGATCGGCATGAGAGCCAGTACTAACCAGGATAATTTCCGCTTCGGTTTTTTTGTAAATTAACAGCCAATCGGGTTCGATATGGCATTCCCAATATCCGCTAAATGAGCCCTTAAGCTTGTGGCTATGGTATTTTTGCGGAAGTGGTTGGTCCTCTATAAGCAGCTTCAAAACAACGCGTAGCTTCTCAATCTTTTTACATGTCCAATTTTTTAAAAAGATCGTTGATGTCTTTGCTATGTACAAGGTTTTTCCCTTTTTCGACCTGCTCGATCGCTTTCATAGTTTTGGCATTAGGGATATGGGAACCATAAAGATGTTCATGGATCCATTCAAGTACCAACTCTCTCATGCTTTTACCCGAAATGACTGCCAAAGTTTTTAATCTTTTATGATCCTCTTCTGGGACATCAATAGTCATGCGCGACAAATGACCCGCTGCGCTCATTGAAAACTCCTTTTTCTTTTATGGTATCATATTTAAAGAAATAAAGAAAAACACACCATAGAAGATTCGAGACGTCAAAATCATCAAAAAGCCAGTACATTTGACCTTATCTTGCGCAATCCCTGAGCGCGATTATCGATCCTATTTTGCCGAATGGATCCCTATGGATTTTCAAGAACTCGTGCGAAAAATCAAAAAAGCGTCTATGGTTTCAAAATAGGAACAACGCTTCCTCCCATACACAAAGGAATGGGTTTTTCGCGCTGCCAAATAGGATGAAAGAAAAAACCAACCTTACGCTTCCAAATCCCAAAAAAATCCTCTTGGGCATCGATCCCGGCACCCGCATTACCGGGTATGGCGTTCTCGACGCAACCTCCCATTCTTTGATGGCTCTCGACTATGGATGCATTCGCCCACCCGCTTCTCTGCCTTTAGAAAAACGCTACCTCATCATTTTTCAAGCGCTCCAAAAGCTCATTGAGCTCTATGCGCCCATCTCCATTGCGGTAGAGACGCAGTTCGTGAAAAAAAACGTGCAGACCACTCTGAAGCTAGGCGGCGCGAAGGGCATCGTGCTTTTGGCTGCAGCTCTTCATGACATTCCGATCTATGAATATGCTCCCAAATCGGCTAAACTGGCCGTTGTCGGCCATGGGAGTGCGAGCAAAGAGCAGGTGCAAAAAATGATGCAGATGCTCTTAAAGCTGCCGTCTCCTCCCGCTCCGGAAGATGCATCCGATGCCTTAGCTTTAGCTCTTTGCCATGCGCATAACCTTCAAAAACATGAGAGGATAAGATGTTCGATTATCTAAAAGGCTGCCTTGCTTTTTTTGATCCAACAAAGGTCGTTCTGGACGTAAACGGGGTTGCCTACCGTCTGCAGATTCCCTTAAGAAGTTATTCCGAACTGCCTCCGATCGGCTCCTCTCTTCAGCTTTTTTCTTCCTTTGTCGTACGGGAAGATGCGCAAACTCTCTATGGATTTCTCAAACAGCAAGACCGAGATCTATTCGAGCTGTTGATCACCATTTCCGGAGTCGGCCCCAAAACGGCCCTTTCTCTCATTGGACACCTGGATTATGAACATTTTTATCGAGCCATATCAGAAGCTGACATTCGGCTTTTGGGCAAAGTTCCGGGAATCGGAAAAAAAACAGCCGAGCGTCTTGTGATCGAAATGAGAGACAAACTCAAAATACTCGATAAACATTATCCCCTCTCTTCCACACCGACCGATCGCAAAGCATCGGACGCCATTCAGGCGCTCATGAATCTTGGCATACCCGCTTTTGAAGCCCAAAAAGCCGTCAAAACCGCACAAATCAAAGCAGGCGCTGCCGCGGATACAGCCATTCTGATTTCTCTAGCGCTCCGGCAGAGCAGGCAGTCCAAAGAATAAATCATTTATTCATTCTTTGCCCCAAGCAATTCCCATCTACTCAACAGTTTTTCTACATCTCCCCACGGAAGGCGACTACCCTTAGCTCTCATAGCATCAAAACTCCCCGTAGCTTGACTCTTCTGTATCATTTTCTGGTTCAGCAACTCCTCAATGATCCATATCGTTCCATGTACTTCAACTCCTTCCTTTTTTGCTGCGACGCGAAGATCTTTATCTCCGGTCAAAAGGGGGCATTGTTCTTGAAGTGCCAGAGCTAAAGCGGAATGATCCATCATGCTAGGTCGCGGATACTGTTGAGTTAGAAACTCTGTCTTCTTGACCGATTCAGCAGTAAGGCTTTTCTCTTTTAAACCTAAAAACGGCAGTTGAACCGCTCCGCATGGCCTAAAAACTGTAAATTTCCCTTTCAGGAATCAATTTTATCTTTTACTTTCACGATCACCCAATGGGTGACCGGATAAATTTGAGCAATAACACTGATTTTTAGAGGAGATTCACAAAATTTTTGGTTGTGCGGAGCGGTTCAACTGCCGTTTTTAGGTTAAACCGGCCTCCAGAAGATGACTGTGTCGCTCTCTGAGTTCTAATTCAAAAAGGATGTCAGGGACTGCGATTTCATAAGGAAGTCGAAAAATGACAGGCATTAAATTACCGACTTCCATGTCGATAAGAATATTAGCATCGCTGATGAGTAAGAGCATTTCCGTTTTGCACCTGACGAAGAGCTTTTAATTGTGAGAGAGAGCAGGATAACAGCTCTGCGGCTTTTGGTTCCCCAATATACTCTTCACCGAGAGCATGAAATAGCATTTGGTTAAAGGTATGAGCTTTTTCTGAAGTGACTTCTAATCCAGGCTCTTTACGATGCCACCCCTTCTGTCGGAAACGAATTACAAGGCTTTTGTAATAGAACTCTTGAATAATCCCCAAATCTCTAAGGCGATAACAAATCGCTCCCATGCTTAATTGAAACTGTTCTTTAAACAGAAGAAGTTCCTGCCATTCAATAGCTCGACGTTCTTTTCCCGCCGCTTGAAATACAGCTTCGCGAGGAAATAGAAAAGCGCCTGCAAATCGATTGCAAGCTTGTTCTTCATCCAATTTAGGAGAAAGACGATTGATAAAAATATAATGAGCAAGTTCATGAGCCAAATTGAAGCGCTGTCGATCGCCAGGCCATCTTGAGCTAATCACAATGATTGGCTGATCATTGATAATAGTAGAGAGACCGTCAAAGTATTCTTCATCAATATCGATGATAAACACTCTTATTCCCTGACTTTCAAAAGCATCGGTAAGATCATGGATTGGAGCAAGTCCTAGTTTCCAAAGATTACGCAGTTTCTCAGCGACTGACTCTATCTCTTCGGGGCTATTAATTTTCTGAGGTAAATCAGCTGGAAGTTCAAATACAGGTACCGGAGAAGAAGGATAAAGATTCTCTAATTCTAAGCGACGTTCGATCTGACTAATCACCTCAAATTTAATTGCTTCTTTCGCCTTTCCATTTAGTTTTTTTCGTTTTCGAAACTTTACATTTTCAAGAGAGACCTTGATTGGACGAAAAAAGAAATCAACGCGAACTTTAAGAGCCTTTGCCAACTTTATGAGCATATCTGAAGAGGGATAGACGTCTCCGTCTTCGTATTTTTTAATAGCGGCATGGCTTAAGCTCACAAGATCAGCGAGAGCGCGCAGACTTAGACCGCCAGCCTTTCTTGCCTGCTGGAGACGAACGCCTAAGTTGTTCATATATAGACACCTCTATTTAAGTTCATTCCCGTTTAGTTTACATTATGACAAAAATAGACTATCTTGTAAACTATATGTTTCTTAACGCTGGTAATAATTTTAATCGATAAGCGCATCAGAGAAATGGAGCATCAAAAAAATTTGGGAGACTCAAGAATCAATCATAATGGGCGAATGACAATATCTTGCAAATAAGAGTTTTGAAAATTGGTTTTTTGCCCAATTTTTGCTACCCCATCACTCACAAATCGAGCAGAAAGAGGTTTTTGGAACTTTGCGCTTAATTTTTGCGTGAGCTTCAGAATTTCAAGAACGCGGGAAGGATTTTGATCTACTCCAATGGGATAAGTGTCTATTCCCACTCCAGAATGAAGGCTTAAAAAAAGATTTCTCTCAATGGAAAAATTCCCTTTTTCATATTCGTTTGCAAGAACTGAATCTTCTAAGCATGGAAACATCAGACCACAAAGCCCAACAGGCCTGGGATTAGATTTTTTTATGAATTCTGAAATCGTTGTATAGATATCTGTGGTAGCTGAATGAGAAAAATCAAGACCCAACTGGTTGATAAAATGAATGAAGCGGCCCGCTCCATTAAACAAGGGCGCGATCGAAGAATCAATGCCTAGATAACCTTCTAAAGGCGATAAAAGCTGATCCATTTCTTGCCAGATCATTTTCATGTTGTTGAGCCATTGATTCAGCGTTGTGCAGTTTTTGTCTAAGTTGGTTGGCTGCAGTCCGATACTAAATCCATTTTTTTCATATTTAGCAGATGGGAAATAGGGACTAGTGCTCTGCCATTCTTTAATTTTAGGATAAATTGACTTGAGTTTATGCCGACCGTTGCCAAACTTATAATCCTAAATTTTAACTATGACAGAGCACTAGGCTGCAAACGCGACTTTCAAGATCAAGGTTTTCCTGCCGATCCATCTTAGGAAAAAAAGATTCTTCTCCATCCATAGGCACAGAGTTTGGGTCACTCGGAGCTGGCACGTACATGCAACCTTCATTTCTGATTTTGTTTTAAAAAATTTTTTTACAAGTTGCAATTAGGCTCAAAAAACAAGAAACGCTTTTGTCCTTGAATTCTCAAGGAGCAGCCGCGCATGATCCATTAATGATTTTTTTAAAAAAGAGCTTTTGAAAATTACTCCTTTTCTCTGCTATTCTGCAAATTATTCAATGATTGAGATATGGACTTTCACACCAAAGAAGATACGATTGCTGCGATTGCCACTCCTCCAGGAGAAGGAGCGATTGCCATCGTGCGTCTCTCGGGTCCGAATGCCCTTTCTATCGCAGGCAAGGTTTTCTCCGGCGATCTTTCGCAATTCCAATCCCACACTGCCCATTATGGAAAAATACACGATGCAGAAGGGACCGTCGTGGATGCCGTCCTGCTTTTGCTTATGAGGCATCCCAATACCTACACGGGCGAAGATCTTGTGGAAATTCACTGCCACGGCGGAAGGATGATCACAAGAAAAGTGCTCGAGCTGCTTATAAGCTCCGGCGCCAAGCCAGCAAAACCCGGCGAGTTTACCCTCCGCGCTTTTTTGAACGGAAAATTGGACCTCTCCCAAGCAGAAGCCGTACAAACCTTCATCGCCTCTCAAAATGAGGTGGCCATGCATGCAGCGTCCCAGCAATTAGAAGGCTCTCTGTCTAAAAAGATCGAACATTTTCAAAAAACACTCATCGAAACTGCTTCTTTTCTCGAAGCTTGGATCGATTTTCCCGAAGAAGATCTAGGACAAGAAGACTTGACAAAGATCAGGAATGATCTGCAACAGATTTCTTCTGAAATGCAAAAGCTTGCAGATAGTTTTTATGAAGGAAAAATTGCCACTGACGGCATTTCGCTTTGCATCGCAGGGCCACCTAACGTGGGCAAATCCTCCCTGTTAAACGCTCTTTTGGGAAAAAATCGCGCCATCGTCTCTCCTCTTCCCGGAACAACACGCGATCTGATCGAAGAGACCATTCAGGTGGGCTCTCTTCATTTTCACCTCACCGACACGGCAGGCATTCGAAAAACTAAGGAACCCGTCGAAAAAGAGGGTATCGATCGCACGCTCTCTACTATGAAAGAGGCAGATCTCATTTTGTTTGTTTTGGATTCCAGCCGGCCTTTGACAAAAGAAGATTTTGAGCTCATCTCCTCTTGTAACCCCGAAAAAACGCTCTTTCTCTGGAACAAAATCGATTTGGGAATGCCGGAGAGAAGATTTGACCATGGAAGCGAACTTCTGATCTCCGTCAAGAACAAAATCGGACTCGAAGAACTGAAAAATGCTCTCGAAAAAAAGGTTTGGAAGCGGGGCGTTCCTTCCAAAGAAGAAATCATCATCACCAAAGAAAGACACCGCCACGCCCTTCTCCAAAGCATCTCCTGCTGCCGGCAAGCGCAAGAGAGCCTCGAAAAAAAAGCTTCTTATGAATTTATCGTCTCCGATCTTAGAAAAGCTCTCGAAGAGCTCAATGCCATCATTGGCCTGAACATCTCGGAAGAAATCCTTACCTCCATTTTTTCTAAATTCTGTTTGGGAAAATGATGAAGAGAAAAGAAAGGGCAAAACTCGTCTATGAAATTCTAAACGAGCTCTTTCCCCACCCAAAGATTCCCCTGATCCACAAAAACCCCTATACTTTGCTCATCGCCGTACTGCTTTCCGGACACTCGACCGACAAAGCGGTCAACAAAATTGCGCCACTCCTTTTCAAAAAAGCGCCGACGGCAAAAAAAATGCTGCTTCTTTCACAGAAAGAACTCGAAGAGCTCATTCGTCCTTGCGGCCTTTATAAAAGAAAAGCAAAAGCCATTTTAGACCTCTCTCATATCCTCATTAAAGAAAACAGAGGGAATATCCCCTCTTCTTTGGAAGAGTTGGAAAAACTTCCGGGCGTGGGACATAAAACCGCAAGCGTCGTTTTGTCTCATGTGTTTCACACACCCGCATTTCCCGTTGACACTCACATTCACAGATGCGCAAAGAGATGGAAGCTAAGCTCTGGGAAGAATCGGGCAGTGACCGAAAGAGATCTCAAGCGGCTTTTCCCCAAAAAAGACTGGGGAAAAATCCATTTGCAAATGATCCTTTACGCAAGAAAATTTTGCCCTGCAAGGAACCACCAAATAGAAGAGTGTCCTATTTGCCGCAAGCTACAGAAGTGCCCATAGACTGGCCAAAAAGTCCGCGCACCTCGATCTTTTTTTGAGAAGCTTGGATCAGATCTTCGTCAAAGTGAATATTCCCCCTTTCAAAAAGCATCACAATCGTAGATCCGCCCAGCTCGAAGGTGCCCTTCTCTTCCCCCTTTTTGCATTTTTTGTAAGGGACAAAACTCTGGTGGACCTTCCCGACGCAAGTAGCCCCAACCTCGACGAAAAGAACGTTTCCGAAAATGGGAGAAGAGAGAGACGTAATGAATCGTCTGTTTTCCCAAAAAATCTTCCAACCGCCCTTTAGTGCAATCGGGCTGACCGAATAGAGGGCGCCCCGGATCCCTCGCGCCTCTGTCGGAATGCAATCAAAAGGAAAATGAAATCGGTGATAGTCGACGGGAGCCAAACGCGCGATCACCATGGAGCCCTTTTCATATTTTTTTGCAAGAGGGGCATCTTGTAAAAATTGGGGCAGATCAAAAGATGATCCTTTGATAAAAAATTCATCCGCCTGTCCGATCTCTTGAAACACAAGATAGCGCGCGTCCGCAGGAAGGATGGCTTTTTTTTCATCCCATAAAATGGGACGATATTGGGGCTTCAATTGCCGGACAAAAAAATCTGCAAAGGAGCTAAACTCGTCAATGCCTTTGACAAATTCGTGCGCATCGATCGCAAATTTGCGTATGAAGGGCAAGATCTTTTTTCGACTTTGTTTTTTGCTTTGAAAATAGGCAAATAGTGCGGACGGAAAGATGGTTTTTGCCATCAAAAATTTCACTATCTTTGAAAAAAAACCCTCCTTTTCATAAAGAAAAAGCAGGCCCTTTTCGCCAAAAACCTTTTCGGAAAACTCTTTTCCGGAAAGTCGATCGATCACTTTGATTTCCGATGGCATTGCCTTAAGGTCCTCTTATGTTTTTTCAAAGCCTTTCACGTCGTTTCTGAGCATAGCATAAATGCAAAGATCCACATACTTGCCCTTGCTGAAAAGCGCCTCTCTTAAAATGCCTTCAAATGAAAAACCGCATTTTTGCGCTACCGCCATAGCGGCCCTATTATAGTTTGGAATGTGCAATTGTAGGCGATTGATTTTTTTTGTAGAAAAGAGATATCGAGAAAAAAGCAAAAGCGCTTCGCCCATCAATCCCTTCCCTCGATCCTGAGGAGAAAAAATAAAAAAACTCAAATCGAGCATTTCGCTAAAGCCAATTTTATAAAACGAAATAAAGCCCAGCATGCGCTCCTTTCGGTCCAAAAGCAGAATCGATCCCTCTTGATCTTCCCAAAAGCCCGTCTTCACAAATTTTTGTTTGAATTTGAATTCCGAACTCAAATTGTCGAAAAATAGATTCTCCCCGCTCAAACGCATCTTTTCTTTGAGGCGAAAAAACTCTTCTAGATCTTTTTCCTTCAGAGGACGAAGAATGATATTTTTACTTTCCATAACTCCCCCCTGTCCTCTTTGAAGCTATTTTCAAAAAGCAAAATAAACAGGCCATTTCATTTTAAAATATTTTTAGATAAAAAGCAACATTAAACGCTTTAAAGCAAATTTTTTTTAGAATGTATTTTCCTGAGCCATCGATCTTTGCGCCAAAGAATAAAAATTAAACCTTACGCTTGCCGAAGAATTCGGCTTTTCCGCCTCTTCTCCTTGAGAGAAATGGAATTTTGTTATAAAATTTTATCATCCAATGAAGAAGTCCTTATGTTTGCATTCTTAAAGAAAATTTTTGGAACCGCCCAGGGGCGATTGCTCAAGAGATATTCCGGAATTGTCACCGACATTAACGAATGGGAAAAGAAATTCCAAGCTCTTTCTGAAGAAGAGCTGAAGCAAAAAACCTTCGAATTTAAAGAAAGATTCCAGAAAGGCGAGTCGCTCGATGCGCTTCTCCCCGAAGCCTATGCTGCGATCAAGAACGCTTGCCGGCGCCTTTGCGGCACCGACATCCACGTCTTTGGATATGATCAAAAATGGGATATGATTCCCTATGACGTTCAGATGCTGGGCGCTATTGCCATGCATTATGGATCGATTGCCGAAATGCAGACGGGAGAAGGAAAAACATTAACCGCTTCGCTTCCTCTTTATCTCAACGCTCTTTCCGGCAAACCTGTGCACCTGGTTACCGTCAATGATTATCTGGCCAAACGCGATTGCGAATGGATCGGCATCATCTTCCGATATCTGGGCTTAAGCGTCTCTTCTCTAACCAACGACACTCCTCTGCATAAAAGAAAAGAGGTCTATGCAGCCGACATCGTCTATGGAACATCGTCGGAGTTCGGTTTCGATTACCTGAGAGACAATTCCATGGCCTCTTCGTTAGAAGAGCAGGTGCAGCGCAAGCCCTACTACTTTGCCATCGTCGATGAAATCGACTCCATCCTGATCGACGAGGCAAGAACGCCTCTCATTATTTCCGGACCCTCCGATGTCAATCGCCAGATGTACGACACCTTGAAAGACGGCGTTGCTACACTCGTCAAACTGCAAAGAGATCTATGCAACCGTTTGGCAACGGAAGCGAGAAAAACACTGGAATCCTTAGGCGTCGTAAAAGAAGAGCCGGCCCCGCCCAGGCTTTCCAAAGAAGAGCAGGAGCTGGCAGAAGAGGCGTTTCGCAAGCTTTGGCTCGTAAGCAAAGGCACGCCGCGCCATAAGATCTTGATGCGTTTGAAAGAAAATCCCGACCTTCGTGCCGCAATCGACCGCTGGGAGACCCACTTTTATTCCGAACAAAGCAAAGAAGAGAAGATCAAGGCTCTGGCGCACCTCTTCATCATCGTCGATGAAAAAGCCAATGAATATGAGCTCACAGATCGAGGCATCCATGCATGGGCGGAAATGCACCCAAACAACGAGGGCAGCGACGATTTCGTAATGCTCGATTTAGGCTACGAATATGCCAAAATCGAAGGAGATCTTTCCTTGAGCGAACAGGAGAGAATGGAGCGCAAGGTGCGCGTTCGAGAAGAGGATGCGAACCGAAAGGAAAGGGCGCACAATTTGCAGCAGCTTTTCAAAGCGCATCTTCTCATGGAAAAAGACGTCGATTATATCGTCCAGGAAAACAAGATCATCATCATCGATGAAAATACAGGACGACCGCAACCGGGGCGCAGATTCTCCGATGGCCTTCATCAAGCAATCGAGGCCAAGGAATCGGTTGCCATTCAAGGGGAAACTCAGACCTACGCAACGATCACCTTGCAAAATTATTTCCGCATGTATGAAAAGCTCTCCGGCATGACGGGAACCGCCATGACGGAAGCCAATGAATTTAAGGAAATTTACAAGCTTGAGGTCGTTGAAATTCCCACTTACTGTTCCTGCAACCGCAACGATGCAGATGATGAAATCTACATGACGGAGAGGGAAAAATACAATGCGATCATCAAAGAGATACTCTTCATCCATAATCAAGGAAGGCCGATCCTTATTGGAACGGAGTCGGTCGAGATCTCAGAAAAGCTTTCCCGCATCTTAAAACAAAACCACCTGCCCCATACCATTCTCAACGCAAAAAACCATTCCAAAGAAGCCGAAATCATCGCAGAGGCAGGAAAGAGAGGGGCGATCACGCTTGCCACCAACATGGCAGGAAGGGGAACAGACATTAAGCTCGCTTGCGAGGTCAAAGATCTCGGCGGGCTTCACGTCATTGGAACCACGCGCCACCAGTCCAGACGAATCGACCGCCAGCTGCGCGGACGATCCGG
The DNA here is from genome assembly GCA_963716985.1 of uncultured bacterium. GTDB lineage: Bacteria > Chlamydiota > Chlamydiia > Chlamydiales > SM23-39 > JAJZPH01. The sequence continues at coordinate 1,961,252 of OY970323.1, forward strand.
CCGTCTGGGAGATCCCGGATCTTCCAAGTTTTACGTCTCCTTTGAAGACTCTCTCATGCGGCTCTTTGCCTCTCCCCGCTTAACATCCATGCTGCAAAGATTTCGTCCTCCCGAAGGAGAGCCCATCTCGGCAAAAGTTTTAAACAAATCGATCGAAACCGCGCAAAAAAGAATCGAACAGCGCAACTACATGATCCGCAAACACACGTTGGAATATGATGACGTCATGAATCGGCAAAGGCAGGAAATTTACTCCTTCCGCAATGAACTTCTCTCAAGCAACGATCCCATTTCTCTTGCTAAAGAGCTCCTGACCATCGTCTCTTTCGCAGTGATTCCCCAATATTTTACCAATCGTTTTTCAGAAAAGGATTGGAGAGCAGAAGAGTTTCGCCAATGGATCTTAGTGCATTTTCCGGTCCATTTTGAAAAGGGCGCATTTGACGGGGAAAAGGTCGATCTCGAGCAGATCGAGCAGCTGGTCAGCGAAAAAATCGTCTCAGCGTTTGTCCAAAAAATCGCGTTTCAAAAACAGATGATCCTGCACCTTCATCCCAACGGAAACGAGGAAGATACGATCTCCTTTTTGAACAATGTGATTCGCAACATCATGATTCGAAAAATCGATCATCTCTGGCAGGAGCATCTGCTTTCCATCGATCATCTGAGGGCCGACGTGCACCTACGCGTTGTGGGACAGCGCGATCCTCTTTTGGAATTCAAGCATGAGGCCTTTGCTCTTTTTGACCATTTCTCCCAACGGGTCAAGCTCGAGATAGCAGAAGACTTTTTCCGCTTTGAGCTCATCCCTCCCCAACAAAAAAAGGTACAAGAAATACTCTCGCAGCTCCAAATGGACAAAGAGCGCTCGTTTGTTCCTCAGCCCACGCAAGAAGCTCCTCCTAACGAAGGAGAGGTCCCGGCAGCTGTCTCTTCAAGCCCTGCCCATGCAGAAGAGAAGATCGGACGCAATGATAACTGTCCCTGCGGCAGCGGAAAGAAGTATAAAAAGTGCTGCGGAATTCCTTCTTAATTTTATTTCAATTTCAAAGCAAAAGGCATCAAGAAATAGAACAAAAGATTTGGGTGCATCTATTTTGTGACGACCCAAGTTTTTATAGATAAAATTTAAAAAAAATTATTTGCATAAAAATTCTTTTTTTCCGAACATATCAACCTTTGATTTTATAAGTCGTCCCTTTGACCAGGGAAATTGCAAGAAGATTTGCGCTCATTGACTCTTAGTTGTTTATGTTTTTCAGGCGGATGAACAATCAAGGCTGAAAGGTTGGTTGCGTTGCTAAAAATTGGGTCTTTTCAAGGAGATCCATTTTTAAAGCAAAAATCAAGAAATTTTTCGTGCAATTTCCCTGCAGATCCGCCAAGGTTTTGCTTTCCTTCAATGCCTCGAGAGCAACTCTTCCTTTAAATTGGGCTTGATATGAAGCTCGTTTAGCCATAATATTTTTCTCCTTTTTTTGTTTTTTTGGAGAAAATCTTACACATGACTTTATTGCTTATTCAAGTGTCCAGTTTTTGGGGGGCAGCGCAATTATTAATGGAGCGAAAAAGGAAAAATCCCTGCCTAAACTCATTAGAGATAGCGTTGGCAAGCGCGATCGTAAGTTCTCAAAAACCCTTGGTAAAGCATAACGCCTCAAGTAAACTTAAATTTTTATTTTGTCTTTAAGGCTATTTCCATATATGATTTCAGGAATGAAACTGCAAATTCCTGAAATTCCCGAGAATCTTGTTCTAGATCCAACCATCAACAAGTTGGTCGAATTGCTTCAGGTTTGCCTTAGGATCATTCAGGAATTGACGGAAGAAAACGCTCATCTCAAAGATGAAATTGCAAAACTTAAAGGTCAAAAACCACGGCCAAAATTATCCCCTTCAAGAACAGCTGATGATGCAAAAAATAAGCCGCCTCCCAAAAACTCTGATATTCATCGTTCTTCTTCTCGCAGACAAAGAAAAAAAGAGCAAAAGACAGTTTTGCCCAACAATATTCCTGCCGGATCGATTTTTAAGGGCTATGATACCTACAACGTTCAAGATCTCCGCATAGAGTCTCTTGAAATACAATTTCGCCTTGCGGTCTATTTGAGTCCTGACGGGTCACGTATTCGTGGAGAACTTCCCCCGGAATATCAACAAGGTCATTTTGGGGCGGAACTGATTGCTTATTGCCTTTCGCAATATCATCAATGCCATGTGACAGAGCCTCTTTTGTTAGAACAGCTTTATGAAATGGGAATCGACATTTCCCCGGCGCAACTCAGCAATATTCTGATTCAGAACAAAGAAAGCTTTCACCAAGAAAAAGAAGAGATTCTCAAAGCCGGCCTGGTTTTCAGTAAATTTCTTAATGCAGATGATACGGGTGCAAGACACGATGGGAAGAACGGATACTGCACAGCCATCGGCAGTCCTTTGTTTACCTACTTTGAAAGCACAGGTTCTAAAAGTCGAATCAATTTTTTAAAAATCTTGCAGGGCAAGGAAGAATTGTATGCTCTAACGGAAGAGGCCATAAATTATGCTTTCGAGCATGGGATTGGAGAAAAATCTCTCGCAGCTCTGGAGAAGCATAAAGGTAAACAATTTCAAGAAAGCGCTTTTTGGGAAAATTTTCTTAAAAAACAAAAAATCGAATCTGAAAAAGATCGTAGAATTGCTACTGAAGCGGCTCTTTTAGGCGGGGCTTTGGAAAAAGGAGTCAACCCATTTCTGATTACGATAAGTGATGCTGCAAGACAGTTTGCAATTTTTCTAAATGGGCTTTGTTGGGTCCATGAAGAACGTCATTATCGAAAACTGATTCCTCTATCAGATGTTGAAAAAATAGAGCTTGAAATGGTTCGTTCAGATATTTGGGATTTTTATGAAGCGCTGAAAGAATACAAGAAAAAACCGACTCTTGTCCTGCAGAAAACTCTTGAAGATCGATTCGATCAGATTTTCGGCAAAGCATACAAAAGTGCAGCCATAAATTCACTTCTTGCGAATACCCGGTCAAGAAAAGACGGGCTCTTGCTCGTCCTTAAGTATCCATTTATTCCTCTTCATAACAATGACTGCGAAAGAGATATCCGTGAATATGCAAAGCGGAGAAAGATCTCTGGAGGCACACGAAGCGAAGCTGGCCGCAAAGCCAGAGACACTTTTGCAAGTCTCAAGAAAACCTGCATGAAATTAGGCATCAGTTTTTGTGACTATTTGAAAGACAGGCTTGTAAATGCAAAAAAAATTCCCCGGATGAAAGATCTTATTGAACAAAAATCACAGGCATCGCCGGCAAGTTTTTAGTTTTTCCCAGACGTTTTTGAGAACTTACGCGCGATCGCTCTATCAATCTGTTCTTTCTGAACTAAAACTCAGGTAATGCGTTTTAAAGCTTCTCCTCGGGTAGGTTCATCAGAAATAGCGTTGGCAAGCGCGCGCGCCCTATCAATCTGTCCTTGCCAAACTAAAGCCTCTAAAGCCTCGGTAATGCATCCTAAAGCCGATCCTCGCAAGAACTCATCAGAAATAGTGTTAGCAAGGGCGATCGCCCTATCAATCTGTCCTTGCTGAACTAAAACCTCGGTAATGCCTTTTAAAGCATGTCCTCGCGTGAACTCACGAGAGATAGTGTTGGCAATCTCGATCGCCCTATCAATCTGTCCTTGCTGAACTAAAGCCTTGGCGATACATCCTAAAGCCGATCCTCGCTTGGACTCATCAGAGATAGTGTTGGCAATCTCGATCGCCCTATCAATCTGTCCTTGCTGAACTAAAGCCTTGGCGATGCATCCTAAAGCCGATCCTCGCAAGAACTCATTAGGGATACGCGATGTGCGAGTTTTTCAAAGCAAAAAATCACACGTAAAAAAATAATTGAAAAATGACAAGTCCTTACTGCACACTGTTTTGCGACAAAACAACAACAGGAGTTCAGGACATGTCGATTGATGATTTTATCATAACCACCTTTTGTTTGATAGATGATGAGATGAAGAAGGTTCTTGCAGACGAGAAATTTCGTCAAAGAGGTCCCTCGCCTAGATTGAAAGACAGCGAGGTTATTACGATGGAGGTCGTTGGAGAATTTTTTGGAATGGACCGTGACAAAACCATTTGGGAATATTTCAAAAGGCACTGGTTGCATTTCTTTCCAAATATTCCTGCACGTTCGAATTTTGTCAGGCAAGCGGCCAACCTTCATGTAGTAAAGCGATTGTTACAAGAGAGTTTAGCAACTGACCTACATGCTCTTTCTGATTCATTGCACATAATAGACGGGCTTCCTATTCCAGTTTGCAAATTTGCCAGAGCTCACTTTAGCAAAAATTTCAAGGGCGACGCTGCATATGGATATTGTGCTACAAAAAAAGAGCACTTTTATGGTTTTCGAGGCCATGTTGTCATCAGTTCAATAGGGGTGGTGACAGCAGCTACATTCGCCAAGGCAAACATTGATGAGCGCGATGTGTGTCCTGAGATTGTGGAAAAAATCGGAGGGCTTTTGTTGGGAGACAAAGGTTTTATACGACCTGGATTGAAAGAGTTGCTCAAAAAACAAGGGTTGTACTTGCAAACTTCGCTGAGAGAAAATATGAAAGATGAAAGACCGAAGAAATTTTTGAAATGGCTGGTAGGGACTCGGCGACTGGTTGAAACAGTTATAGGGCAGCTCAATGATAGATTTCGGATTGAAAAAGTATGGGCGCGAGATTTATGGCATCAATTTTCAAGATTTTGGAGAAAATTACTGGCGCATACTGTCGGCATTAAACTTAATGTAAACGCAGGGAACGAGCCTTTACAGTTTGACCAGTTGCTTTGTTCTTAAAAGCATAGGCGATTTTTCGCTTTATAAACTCGCACATCGCGTTAGGGATAGTGTTGGCAATCTCGATCGCGCTATCAATAGAGATAGTGTTGGCAATCTCGATCGCTCTATCAATCTGTCCTTGCTGAACTAAAACCCGGGTAATGCCTTTTAAAGCTTCTCCTCGCTCGGACTCATCAGAGATAGTGTTGGCAAGCGCGATCGCGCTATCAATAGAGATAGTGTTGGCAATCTCAATCGCCCTATCAATCTGTCCTTGCTGAACTAAAGCCTTGGCGATACATCCTAAAGCCGATCCTCGCTTGGACTCATCAGAGATAGTGTTGGCAATCTCGATCGCCCTATCAATCTGTCCTTGCTGAACTAAAGCCTTGGCGATGCATCCTAAAGCCGATCCTCGCTCGGACTCAACAGAGATAGTGTTGGCAAGCGCGCGCGCCCTATCAATCTGTCCTTGCTGAACTAAAGCCTCTAAAGCCTCGGTAATGTCATATAAAGCCGATCCTCGCTCGGACTCAACAGAGATAATGTTGGCAATCTCGATCGCCCTATCAATCTGTCCTTTCTGAATTAAAGCCCGGGTAATGCCTTTTAAAGCTTCTCCTCGCTCGGACTCAACAGAGATAGTGTTGGCAATCTCGATCGCCATCTCAATCTGTTCTTGCTGAACTAAAGCCCGGGTAATGCGTTCTAAAGCCGATCCTTGCTTGAACTCAACAGAGATAGTGTTGGCAAGCGCGATCGCCCTAGCAATGTGTCCTTTCTGAATTAAAGCCCGGGTAATGCATTCTAAAGCCGATCCTCGCTCGGACTCATCAGAGATAGTGTTGGCAATCTCGATCGCCATCTCAATCTGTCCTTGCTCGAGCTGAACTAAAGCCTTGGTAATGTCGTATAAAAATTCTCCTCGCCTATTCTTGTCAGAGATAGTGTTGGCAAGCGCGATCGCCCTAGCAACCTGTCCTTGCTGAACTAAAGCCCGGGTAATGCATCCTAAAGCCGATCCTCGCTCGAACTCAACAGAGATAGTGTTGGCAATCTCGATCGCCCTATCAATCTGTCCTTTCTGAACTAAAACCTCGGTAATGCGTTCTAAAGCCGATCCTCGCTCGGACTCATCAGAGATAGTGTTGGCAATCTCGATCGCCCTATCAATCTGTCCTTTCTGAACTAAAACCTCGGTAATGCGTTCTAAAGCCGATCCTCGCTCGGACTCATCAGAGATAGTGTTGGCAAGGGCGATCGCCCTATCAATCTGTCCTTGCTGAACTAAAGCCTTGGCAATGCATCCTAAAGCCGATCCTCGCTTGAACTCAACAGAGATAGTGTTGGCAAGGGCGATCGCCCTATCAATCTGTTCTTGCTGAACTAAAGCCCGGGTAATGCGTTCTAAAGCCGATCCTCGCTTGAACTCAACAGAGATAGTGTTGGCAATCTCGATCGCCCTATCAATCTGTCCTTTCTGAACTAAAACCTCGGTAATGCATTCTAAAGCCGATCCTCGCTCGGACTCATCAGAGATAGTGTTGGCAATCTCGATCGCCCTATCAACCTGTCCTTGCTGAACTAAAGCCCTAGTGCTCTGTCACCCTTTAATTTTAGGATAAATTGACTTGAGTTTATGCCGACCGTTGCCAAACTTATAATCCTAAATTTTAACTATGACAGAGCACTAGTAATGCCTTTTAAAGCAAATTCTCGCACAAACTCATTAGGGATAGTGTTGGCAAACATGATTGCCCTATCAATCTGTCCTTGCTGAACTAAAACCTCGGTAATGCGTTCTAAAGCCGATCCTCGCTCGGACTCATCAGAGATAGTGTTAGCAATCTCGATCGCCCTATCAATCTGTTCTTGCTGAACTAAAGCCCGGGTAATGCATCCTAAAGCCGATCCTCGCCCGAACTCAACAGAGATAGTGTTGGCAAACGCGATCGCCCTATCAATCTGTCCTTGCTGAACTAAAGCCTTGGTAATGCATCCTAAAGCTTTTCCTCGCAAGAACTCATTAGGGATAGTGTTGGCAAACGCGATCACCCTATCAATCTGTCCTTGCTCGGACTCAACAGAGATAGTGTTGGCAATCTCGATCGCCCTATCAACCTGTCCTTGCTGAACTAAAGCCTTGGTAATGCCTTTTAAAGCAAATTCTCGCACGAACTCATTAGGGATAGTGTTGGTAAACATGATTGCCCTATCAATCTGTCCTTGCCAAACTAAAGCCGTAGTAATGCGTTCTAAAGCCGATCCTCGCTCAGACTCAACAGAGATAGTGTTGGCAATCTCGATCGCGCTATCAATCTGTCCTTGCTGAACTAAAACCTCGGTAATGCGCTCTAAAGCCGATCCTCGCTCGGACTCAACAGAGATAGTGTTGGCAATCTTGATCGCGCTATCAATCTGCCCTTGCTGAACTAAAACCTCGACGATGCATCTTAAAGCCTTGGTAATGCATCCTAAAGCTTTTCCTCGCAAGAACTCATTAGAGATAGTGTTGGCAATCTCGATCGCCATCTCAATCTGTCCTTGCTGAACTAAAGCCCGGGTAATGCATCCTAAAGCTTTTCCTTGCCCCGACACACCAGAGATAGTGTTGGCAAGGGCAATCGCCCTATCAATCTGTCCTTGCTGAACTAAAGCCGCGGTAATGCATTCTAAAACTTTTTCTCGCTCGAACTTATCAGCGATAGTTTGCGCGCGATCGATATCTTTGTAAATTTTTGTTAACTCAAAAACATCCTCAAAGAAATCGGGGATGCATAAACCTTTAGACAGTTTTAAACTTTGTAAGACTTCATCCGGTAAGGTTTTTAAGACATTTAAAACGATCTCTTTCTGCTGCAAAATTGATGTTTTCATGACCAGTAGATTTACTGAGCCGGAAACTATTTTAACTCCATCAATTTTTAAAAGTGTTTCCTTTTGCTCGGGAGATAGGTTTTCGCCTAGATTTTCAATTAGAAATTTTATAAAACAGTTTATTGAAGACGACTCTTTAGTGCCAACACTGGCTATCGCATTCATTTTCCATTGCTTGCTTGTGCAGCAGACTGCTGTCATACTCTCTTTAGGCAAAAAGCTAAAAAGATGTTGCAGCAATTTTGGTGGAAAATCATCTGTTGTTGCCGCTTCTTCAGGGATAGCTATTTGTTGTGCTCTAGTTGCTAATGTAATTGCTGTCATGGCTTTGCCAAGCTCCGATAAATTTTTTTTTAAGAAATTGTGTCATTTTTGCTAGGGAAATTGCAAGAAAATTTTTGAAGCCTGTTGACGAGTAATTCTTTATAAATGTGTACTTTGTGGGTTTTTTATAGCATGGAGACACTTATGAGTTTTTCATTACCAGCAAACGCACCCTTACTTCTTGCTTTCAGCGATTTACCCGATCCACGTAAGGATCTGTGAAAAAATAACTTGAACCATTTCCTAACCCAGATTCTATTTTTGGATACAAGGAGCTTAAGAAGGTATGCCCGAGCAATATGCTTCAAGCAAACGTTTCGGTTCAAGTCATGACGCCCTCGCAAAGCGAGGGGCTTGATAGTTGTGAGCAGCCCTATGGGCTGCCAAGGAACTCCTAACAACTTTTTTTACCAAGCCACTTGGACTTGCCTGGATATGGTAGTGAGCAGCCCCAAGCTGGAGTTTGGACTAATTTCGCGTCTGAATCTGGTACAAAATCAGTTCAAATCTTGATTTGTGCTCTATAGCGATTTCTGTCGGAAAACCATATTGCTTGATTTATTCGGGGGTTTGAGAAAATTGTCCAAAAATCTCAAACCCCCAGATAATTCGACTGCAACATCCTTTGTTGCTCTTGTTCTGCAGGTTAATCATAGGAGATGACGTTTAATTTAGACTGATTTCTGCGCCTCCTGGTCCCAGAAATTAGTCCAAACTCCAGCCCAAGGGCTGCAGATGGCCTAACGAGCTTTAATTTTAGATGTTAAAACGAACCCTCTTCTTCATTTTGACTGTCTAAGCGCTCCTGATCTTTGATGTATGCTCGGATTTTCTCTACTTCAAATCCAACGGTTGATATTGCATACCCTCGAGCCCACAACTGTTCTCCTGTGAAATTTCTCTTTTTACCACGAAATTGACGAGCAACTGCGATTGCACTTTTTCCTTTTATGTACCCTATCACTGATGCGGCTGGATACTTGGGAGGAATTTGAATCAACATGTGGACATGGTCAGGCATCATTTTCCCCTCCATAATTGTGCATTCTTTTTGACGAGCCAATTCTCGAAAAACGGGACCTAAAAATTTTCTTACTTGACCATACAATTTCTCTTTCCTGCATTTTGGGATAAATACCACGTGGAATTTGCAATCCCACCTGGAATGGGCTAAACTATTATATGACGATGTTGTATCGTTGGTGAGTAGAGGAGCGGATTGCTCCGCTTCCCCCTCCTCAGAACCAGGACTTGCAGGTTTCCCGCATCCGGCTCCCGAACAGTCCTTTTAGGTTTTGATTACCTTAGGAGTTCCTATGATGCATTTGATTTTCCACTTCATTGGAAAGCCCACTTTTTCCAGAACTTTCTCGAATTTCTCCCAACTCATTTTCTTTCTGCCACCTTTCCTGTTGATCCATTTGAAGATAGCTCTTTCGCATTGGAAGATAAATCCGTTTACCGCTCTAGAGTTGTCGGTCACTGCATGATAGTTGATCCACCCTTTGATGATTGGCAGTATCTGTTGAAACATTATCAAGGTTTTCATGGCTTTATTCTCTTTCAGAAATTTTGATAATCCCTGAAGTTTCGAGTGCTTCCGATCTCCTCTGCTGCGGACTTTTAATCTCCAGAAGTTCCCTTTCTGCGCTTTTTCCCAGAAGAAGGTAAATCCCAGAAATTTGAAAACAGGCAGCTTTTGTTTCTTGGCCGCCATTTCTGCTATTCTTTTCGATCCCGAGGAGTGCAGATGCGACTTGTCTTCGTGAACCGCAAGTCCATATTTCTGCAACCTTTGGGTAAACGCTCTATAGAACCTTTCCGCATCTTCACTGCATTCGAATACAAATACCATATCATCGCAGAAACGAATCGGAAAGATCTTTCCCTTGAGATATGTTCGAATGGATTCTATCCAACTATCCACCACTTCATGTAGGTAGATATTTGATAAAATCGGTGAAGTGACCGATCCCTGTGGGCATCCGACTAAATTCTTTTGCACTACCCCATCGTTTGTGATGGTTTCTGCTTGCAACAGAATATGTATCAGCCTCAGGAATTTTGGATCGTTGATTTTCTTCTGTAGTATAGCCTCCATTTCCATATGTGGAATAGAGTTAAAATACTTCCGAATATCAATCTCCAATAGAGCGCCATCTTTGCACTCGTATACTGCTTGGTGCAAAGCGGTAATAGCATCATGGCAGCTTTTCCCGGGCCTATATCCAAAAGAACTCGGCAGAAAGAGCGGTTCATAGATTTTGTTCAAAATCTCTCCCGCTGCCATCTGCACCAATTTGTCCTCTATGCAGGATATTGCCAGAGGTCTTTTGCCTCCATCTGCTTTGGGTATTTCAACTATCTTTGATGGTTGTGGCGCATATTGCGCCCGATGCACTTTCGCAGCGAGCATTCGGAGATTTTCCTCCAGATTTTTGCCATATGCTTCTTTTGTTATACCATCAATTCCTACAGCTTTAGTTCCATCAAGCTGTGCAAATGCTCTCATCAGCATTTCCTCGTTGATAAGATGTCCCAGATTATTGAACACCAGATCATGATTTCCTGCCGAAAGATCTCCTATACGATCCAGCTTCATTGACACTGTATATCTGTCTTTGCTGTGTACAGACATTGTTTCCACCTTTTCGTTCGTTTCTGTTCTATCCACCCTTTGCTCCCCGATCGTTACTCGGTTCCTCGCTACTATGGTGGACTCCGCCATCCTTATCCCATCTTTGCAGTCTTACGTTCATGGCGCTTGAACCACAAATACTCCCTTCGGAGAGCAATAAGGACTTCCCAAGTTCCGTCACACTTCTCTACAAGCTCGCCAATGCTTAATATCCCGGTGCTTGATGATCGCAGGGTTTCGCCATTTTGACCCGCTTCCCATCTGTTGCCTGCTCCTAATACGAAAGTTTCGGCTTGCACGATATACCTCTCGAGACTTAACGCATTCACCTCACGGTTTTGGCTCGAATGTTTCGCTATCTACGCTTCAGCTCTTTTGTTACCTCCGGAGTTGCAAGATTCGCTACATAATGTGGTGGCTATCCACTTTTTATGCCTGGACTTTCACCAGTAGAAGTGCGCAGCTTCTCTTGGCGCACCATATTCTATACTCCTTTTGGTTGACTCGCTAAGCCATCCAAAGGAGTATAGATATGTTTGTCGTTTCCTTCTTTACTGAATTTTAAGGCCAAGCCTTGAGAGTCCACTGGTCAAACCAGTGGCTTACCTATTGAGAGTTATTTTTTCATAGATCCTAAGCAGAGGAACCAACACTACCCATTGATTGATATTATCGCAGTTGTTGTCATGGACATTATTTGCACGGCTGACGATTTCGTTGCCGTTTACCGATGGGCTTGTCATCGTGGTGAGTGGCTTAGCTCAATGGGATTATGCCTAAATGAAGTTCCCTCTCATGACACCATGAATCGAGTATTCCGTTTGCTTGATCCGAAGCACTTTAACGAATGTTTTATGCAATGGGTTCGTACGATTGCAGCAACCATTGAAGGTGTCATTGCCATTGATGGGAAAACTCTCTGCAATTCAGGAGATGAGTTTCGACAGACAAGTCCACTGCACATCGTCCATGCATTTGCCGCCGAGAATCATCTGCTGCTAGGGCAACTAGCCACCGACGCAAAATCAAATGAGATTACGGCAATCCCAGAACTGCTTAAGATGCTGACCATGCATTAATTCATAAAGATTTTGATCTAAAACAATCTCGCGGTAAGCCCTCCTTGCAGGGAAATTGCACGAAAAATTTCTTGATTTTTGCTTTAAAAATGGATCTCCTTGAAAAGACCCAATTTTTAGCACCGCAACCAACCTTTTAGCCTGATTGTTGGCCTTGTTCACCTTGAGAGAGAAAGTTTCGGTCAGGGGCAATAAGACGCAAGTTCAATGTCTTCATTAAAAAACACAGACAGCAGTCTAAGAAACTGACCGAAGAAGTGAACAAGGCCTGATTGTTCATCCGCCTGAAAAACATAAACAACTAAGAATCAATGGGCGCAAATCTTCTTGCAATTTCCCTGGCCCTCCTTGAATGTCGCAGTCTGAATGAAAATAACCAAATTCTTCTGATATTTTGATTCTCATCGAGAAATTTTCCGAGCTCTCCAAAGTCCAATTCCAGATCCCTTCCGGGAAAGGTGGATCGGACCATGACGGGTGGGGTGTGACAAACAATCAGAAGACGTCCAACAATGGCCCAAGAGAGCCGTAGTACTACCCCCCTATTTTTTGTCCAACTTTACTACACAAACCTTTCAATAAAATCTTGACTTCACAACAACAAAACCGTCACAATGTTTAGTCATTTTTCCCGATAGGATAAAAATGAAGAAAGAACGGCCTGGTGAATTGCACCAGAAAATCAAGCGGCTACGAACATCCAGAGATGCGCTGAAGCATCACAATTATGAAAAAACCCAGCAGAACAAAAAACTTCGCGACAGGAATGTAGAGATTGCTGAAAGTCGCGATCATTGGAAAGATCGTAATAAAGAGCTTGACCAGCAAAAGGAAGGCCTGGAGCAACAAATACAAGTTGCGCAGGAGAGATTACTGGAGGCTCAAGAGAAGATACAGACTGCAAAGAAAGAGATAGAGCGCGAGCGAATACGAGCTGATGAGGAACGCAGGCGCGCAGATCAACTCCAAACTGAAATTGAAGCAGCTCGAAAAAAAAAACAGGGGTCTTGAAAATTTGATTCCAAAGATGGGAGAGAAAGCCCCGCGTGGTTGGTATCCCATCTTGATGATCATCATGTGCATTAGGCTAGTGCTCCAAGCTACTATTTCATTTCGCGCAGCTCCTAAGGCGATTCATATTGCATTTTCTCAATTCGATGCTGTCAAAGATCAACCGATTCCAACATACAAAAGCATCAGCAGATGGCTAACGCAGATAGGTCTCTATAAGTTGAATTGCCCGAAAGAACAAGCAAATGACTGGGCACTAGTCATTGACAATTCAGTCCAAATTGGTACTCAAAAATGTCTTGTAATTTTAGGAATGCGTCTGAGTAAGTTTCAGAAGGGAAAAGCACTAACTCTCGAGGACATGGAAGTACTGATTATAGAGCTCCATGATCAGTCCAACGCGAATATTGTCTGCAGGGCATTGGAGAATGCACAGAAAAAAATTGGAAAGGCTGCTATGGTATGCGCTGATGATGGTTCAGATCTCCGAGGCGGAATTGAACTGTTTTGTCAGAAGCATGGTGCTGGCCGCGTTTTTGACACTATTCATAAAATTGGCACTTTTTTAAAAAAGATTTTCGAGGATGATTCGGAATGGCAAGCTTTTTCAACAGCTGCGGCAGCTGCCAAGAATAAGATGCAGCAAACACAGGCAGCTCATCTCATGCCACCCAACCAAAGGACGAAGTCTCGATTCCTCAATATCGAGATTCTTGCGCGATGGGGAATTGACATTATGGTTGCCATAGATACGCCGAACCATCCTGACAAGGATCTGCTCGAACAATACTGTGGCTGGATTCGTCAATATACAGGGCTCATTGAAAGATTGAAACAATTTGACCTCATCAGTCGGAAAACTAGACAGTATATCCGCGAGAATGGAGTGAGTTTTAGCACAGGAGAGCAGATAGATGCATTTTTGGAAGAGGAAATGAAGTCCTTAAATTTTAATGCAGAAGCATGCGAATACGCTGGAGCGCTGATAGATTTCTTCTACGAACAGTCGAAAGTCGTCCCTTTTGGACAAACCTGGCTTGGTTCAAGCGAAATCATAGAATCTCTATTTGGAAAATTGAAAAGTCTCGAGAATGACCAAAGCAAGGGAGGCTTCACGCCGCTTATTCTGGGAGTAGCTGCGTGCGTCGGTAAAGTGGATATTGCTTTGGTGAAGGCAGCCATGACACATATAAAGATAAGTGATGTCGACACGTGGACAAGAGAACAGGTCGGATCGACGCTACTTTCCAGAAGAAGGAAAGCTTTGGCGTTCTGGAGAAAAAAGAATTTTCAAAAAAATATTGTACACGAATCGGCTGGAGCCGTCAGGAGCGAAGCGATTGGTTTTTAGTGGTCAACTATCAATTTGTCACACCCCACATGACGGGTTCTATCTTCCTGGGGAAATATTTCGCGCGATAACGCCTGATGACTTGCACATCACAGGGACATTTTTCCTGCAATAATCTCTGGATGACAACAGAGGAAAGCCCCTCTTGGCACCATTTTTCTATCTGTTCTTTATAAGAATCAAGAGAATGTTCTTGGACCTCTGTTTTTTTATTCCATACTTTTTCAACTTCTTCATCGCTTGGCATCGCCAATGTAGGATCCAGCCATTGATGAATAACGGCCAAGTCTCAAACGATGAATGATATTTCTTATCTCTGTCATGCTTTTCTCCTTGCCTTTCATAAATTTCTCTCCGCTGCTTAGATTTTTTCTCAGTTTTTGAGAAAGACCATAAAGCACGGATAGTAAAAAAGTAGTATGTGGGTCAATAAGACGTTAATTTAAGGCAAGGGGTGGGTCATTCTCAGTGATTGTTACCACATGGTGACATTTCCATTTTGCGTTGACAGGCAAAGAACCATTCCTTGCTTAATATGGTTAATGTTTTGTAAGCTTTTTTTCTTAAATAAAAAAGTGTGGGGGGTTTTTATGTCTGGTTTATCCATTTTTTTTCCTAAGACTACTTCAGGGGTGACTTTTTTTTGGCAGGGGAAAGACGCATCAACGCAAGAGCCTTTTCTAGAAACTGTAAGAAAAACTCTGATTGTCATGTTGATATCTTTGGCCGTCATTGGATCGATCTTTAATATGGCAGCAGCCCTCCAGTTTCTGGCCACCGGGTCTCTCACACCTGGAGGCGTGTACTCGCAATTTGCCTTCGCTTTAGTAATGTCTGTCGTGACAGCCGTAGTGTCTACTGTCGTAGACAGATACTTTCGCAAATAGAAATCAATCCAAAGCAAACCTTAAAATGCACGGATTTTCCTAAATTTTTAGTAACCGCATGTCAAAGTGCGGGCATGTTTCAGATTTCTTATTTTCAGAGAGAGCTGCTGTTCTCGACTTTGCAACTTTTAGCGGCTTAGCTCAGGCCGCCTGAAGCACTCGCCTTACTATATCATCCATCCAATCCACCATTTCCGGAGTAATATTTTCCACGGAAGGTGTGATTTTAGTCTTCCCGGAAATTAAATTATCCCTCCATATTACCATGCGCACAGCCCTCAACATATCGGAAAATGTGACTTGTTCTTTTTGGTGCCAAGCAGTTGCCTCTACTTTCAGCAACTTTACCTGTCCCAATCGATTTGCCATTAGGCATACACAACTATATAGCCCCATCAGTATGGGAGTCGATCGGGCTATTGCTCGATCCGACCATTGCCGCTGGGTCTCTACGCCAAGATGTTCACGTGTTTCCTCGAATGTGACCTCAAGTCCCCAGCGATCGATAAATAATTCTATCATACGTTCTGCCGTCATGAGTGGATCTGTGCTCATAAGAGGTAGAGGATCAAGTTTTCCTGTAGGATCCACCACCAAAGTCCATCGGATGGGAATAGGAGTCACTCCATCGGCTCCCCACATACATGTGTTAGACAGCACGCGAGCTACCCGTTTCTCTCCGCCGTAACCGACTACTTCCATTTCTTTCCAGGGCAATCCCTTCAGAGATAGCATCTGTTTAAAATTTTGCAATTTGACGCCTTTCTGTGCAGTACGTCCCCTTTGGCCGGGACGCTTTTCGGCCGGGAAATCGAACAGGGCTGCATTCATTTTCAGTCGCGAAACAAGAGTCACCCCAGAACAGATACAGTTCAGAGCCAACTGTCCCGCAGCATATCCTCCATCGCCAACAAGAATTAGTGATCGCGCCTTACCTACCCATCGACGCACCTGTAAGACCATCTGACTCGCCCATTTTAATGAGGTTTTGTGCCGACGTTTCTTCGCTTCATCACATTTTTTAGAAGGCTCCAGTGCACTCAAAAAAGGCAATGCAAGTGCTCTCGACATAAACGGCAATTTCACAGAGAGCGCCATAACCTGCCACTTCAAACCCATGGCTTTGACCACTCGAGACTGTGACGATCGAACCGCATCTCGATAATAGCCCTTTGCTTTTATCTTCTTGCCACGCCTGCGCTCCAATGTCTCGTCAATGAGCAGAACCAAAGGATGCTGATCGGAGACAAAGATAAGCAACATAAAGAATAGGATTTTCGCTGCCTTGAGTGACGACCATTCCGCCCGGTTTAAAAGGTGATGGTACTTTGAAAAACCCGACTGATGCTCAAGACCCATTGCGCGCAGAGCCGCACACACGGTTCTCTTGCCAGTGCATAAAAGCGTGCCAAGTAATAAGGTCAGGGCTTTTTTCCAAGAAGGATTTGAAAAAAGTACTGAAAAAGGGATGAGTACTGCTAAAATGTTTGACGATAGAGAGTCCATGAGAGCCTGCCATTTTGTTTTACTGAACCAAATAGTATGCGCGAAGCGGCACTCTCTATCAACTTTTTATTTTACAGATTGAAGCAAATGACTTTGGGCTATCAGATCGAAAAATGTACAAAGTCGAGTTCTTATTTTCAGAGAGAGCTGCTGTTGGCATTAAATGAGGATTGTGCTAATTGTATACCTAGGTATACAATTAGCACAAACAACAAGCATAAAAAAACGCATGGAATTCTTAAGAAGAGATCTGTCGCAAACCCTAAAGAAATTCACCAAGTTCCCTGTGATTGCCCTGCTAGGTCCTAGACAATCCGGCAAAACCACATTAGTGAAAAAAGTCTTTAAAAATTATCAATTCGTGAATTTAGAGGCTCCGGATGTTCGCGAGCGTGCTATTTCAGATCCAAGGAGATTTTTGCGAGAATTGGAAAACAAACATGGAGTTATCTTAGACGAATTTCAGCATGCGCCACAGATTCTCTCTTATATTCAAATTGAAGCTGATGAAAAAAACCGACCCGGCTATTTTGTTTTAACCGGATCGCAAAATTTTCTAATGAACCAAGCGATTTCACAATCACTGGCAGGAAGAGTCGGCCTTTTGACTCTTTTACCTCTATCTCTAAATGAACTAAAAAAAAACAGCCTTTTACAATCTTCCATAGATGAAGTTTTGCTTAAAGGCGGCTATCCACGTCTATATACAGGCAATTTTCTCCCTAATGAACTTTATCAATCCTATCTTCAATCCTATGTTGAACGTGACGTAAGACAGCTGGTAAATGTTGGAAATTTAAGAAACTTTCAAAAATTTATGCAGCTTTGCGCCGGTCGTATTGGTCAACTAACTAATTTTACTGATTTAGCAACAAATTGTGGAATTAGTCGCAAAACAGCAGATCAATGGATTTCTTTATTGGAAGCGAGTTATATCATTTTCCTTCTCCCGCCTCATTTTAATAATTTCAACAAACGCCTCGTCAAAACACCAAAGCTATATTTTTACGACACGGGGCTCGCCTGTTCTCTTTTGGGTATACAATCGACCAAAGAGCTTTCAGTGAGCACTTTTAGAGGCCATCTATTTGAAAATTTGATTATTGCCGATCTTTTTAAGCAATATTTCAACCTGGGTCAAAAGCCGCCGCTTTCCTTTTGGCGCGATCGAAATGGTCGGATTGAAATTGACTGTCTGATCAAAAAAGGGACTGCTTTAATTCCTGTTGAAATCAAATCTTCCGAGACCATAGTAAATGACTTTTTTCATGCGTTTCCTCTATGGGCCAGCACCATCCAAAAACAACCTGCTTCAGGCTATGTTATTTATGCAGGACCATCGCACCAAACGCGCCCTCACGGTGAAATTCTAAGCTGGAAAATGGCGGGTCAATTTGTGAATCGACAGATTTTGAACAAGAAGGAAAAAACCAAAAGAAAATAATCCAAGATCTGGAAAACAGTCTTGCAACTACAAAAAATTGAGGAAGAGGGACGCAACGATCCCCCCCTCTAATCCGTCGTCGTTTGCATGCTTTATCCTTGAAGAATCTTGGCTATTCTCTTCAGGACATTTCTGCATGCAATTTTTCTCAAAAAAGCTTTTTACTAAAAGCAACGGCGTAAAAAATATTATTTTAAAATGTTAAATTATTTTTTTAATTATCCTTAAAATTTTAATTTTGTTGACTTGTCTTTTTCAAAAAAGCTATAACTTTTTCGTCATAACTAATTAATGAGGATTTTATGAAAGCAAATCTCCTCAAGCATTGTTTATGGTTCAATCCTTGGGGTCTTTTCCAAAAAAAAGAAGAAGAGCACATCTTCGGTCTTTACTGCGTCACTCATCTAGGACGAAGAACAAACAGTATCAAAAATCCCTTTCTCAAAATAGTAGCAAAAGTCGGAGGCTATACATTGGACTTTTTCATAGCTCTTGCGATCAATCTCCCCGATTTGTTGCAGAAAAAAAAGGAGCCGCCAAAAACATTCGCCTATCTTAAGGCGCTCGCTTTTGGGCTTGTCCTTTTCGGGGTAACGATCTATCTCATTAAACAATACTGTTTTTTTCCCTTTATCACTCGCCATCATTTACCACCCGCTCCTCCGGTTGTACAACCAATCGTGAAAACTCCCCCCATCCCTACGCAAGTCCCCTCTTTTTTTCCTCGAATGATTTATTCTTTTATAGAAAGGTCGATCGACGAGCGCTATTTCATTGCCGATCATATGGCCAGGTGTATCGGCTTTTTTATCTGCTTTCGATGGATTCTGCTCCATTTGCCGCCAGGAGAACAGAATCTTCGGGGCCTTGCCCATCATCTCCTCATCACCTTTGGGCTAGAAAAGTCCAAGGAGGAGAAAGCGCGAGAGCTCAAAGAGCAAGAGAGTAAAAAAGAGCAAAAATCCGGCGAGATAATACAAAAAACTCAACCACCTACAGAGAGTGGCGGCCATGATACAGCAATTCCTAAAACGAACTAGGCAGAGGGAGTTTCGCTATCAGAAAATCTCTTGTATCCAAAAATACAAAGCGGCAGGCCCGCCATGAAATAGATCACCCACCAATATCCTTTCCAATGCAGCTCAACCTCTCCGTCCGATGAAAAGAAAAACAGGAAGAAGGCGAGAAAGAGCAGATTGATTCCGATGGAAAAAAGAAAGAATGGCAGGAAAAAAGATTTTGAAGAGATTACGTCCGCCTGCCTTCTTGTTTCTTCAAATAAAGCCTCTTCTTTGACCGATTCCTGAAAAAAAGAAGGGGTTTCTTTTGGCTGTTGCAAAAGACCCTCTTCTGATTTCGCACGATAAGGCGGAGGGTAGAGGGAAGCTAGCGTCTCCTGAGGAGAAAGAGAACGAACATCTTTCGTTGCAGGCCCGCTTTCCTCTTCCACATGGCCAATCTCTGCCCCGCAAAAAGGACAAAGGGCCGCTTGAATTTCGACTTGTCCTTCACAATAAGGACACATTTTCATTCGCTTTTTTGGTTGCATAGGACTTTCCGTCAAAGAACAGCTATCTACTTCGCATCATAATACTGAATCGATTTTTTCCCCAAGTAGAATGAAAAGGTGGCGTCTTTTTTTTCTCAGCGCTAAGATCATTTTTGGAGCGGAGGTTTCAACTTATGGAAAAAAAAATTTTTGACCTTGCGGTCATCGGAGCCGGGCCCGGCGGGTATGTAGCTGCTATTAGAGGAGCCCAGATGGGACTCAAGGTGGCGCTCATCGAAAAATGTTACGTAGGAGGCACCTGCCTAAACGTCGGATGCATCCCGACAAAGAGCCTGCTTGCTCATGCAGAGGCTCTCACAAACATTCAAGAGGCCCAAAAATATCATATCCACGTAAGCGGCATCTCCTTTGATTACGCACAGATGGTCGCTACAAAAAATCGGGTGGTGTGCGATCTGAGAAAAAGCCTAGAACAGCTCATTCTCTCCAATCAAATCACGATTTTTCGAGGAGAAGCCAAATTCACATCTCCCAAAGAGCTTAAGATCATCGGTCAGGACAACCTTTTTCTTCATGCGCAAAAAATCATCATTGCCACCGGCTCGGAGAGCTTTGAAATCTCCTCTTTTCCGTTTGATTGCCATCGCATCCATAACTCTACATCCATTCTCTGCATGACCCATCTGCCTTCTTCTTTGATCATCATCGGAGGAGGCTATATTGGATGCGAATTTGCCTCGCTCTTTTCCGGCCTCGGAGTCAAAATCACCATCATCGAAGCGCTTCCTTCCCTTTTAGCTACCCAAGAACCTCTAATCGCAAACGAGCTGACCAAAATCTTCAGAAAACGGGGCATCGACATCCGCACAAACAGCAAAGTAGATAACATCGAAAAAAACGAAAATGGCCTAACCGTCCGTCTTACCGACAAAACGCCCATCGAGGGAGAAATTGCACTGATCTGCGTCGGCAGAAAACCCCATACGGAAAGTCTAGAACTACAGAATGCCGGCCTTGGAACAACCGATCGCGGAGCGATCGTCGTCAATGAAAAAATGGAAACAAGCGTTCCCGGTATTTACGCGATCGGGGATGTGACGGGCAAATGGATGCTCGCCCACGTAGCTTCCCATCAAGGGCTCGTTGCCGCAGCCAACGCTGCCGGACAATCAGAGCATATGCACTACCATGCCGTCCCCGCCGTCGTCTTTACAAATCCCCAAATTGCGACCGTCGGCTTGACGCTCGAACAGGCAAAAAAAGAGAGCCCCTCTGCCGCTTCTTTCGTCTACCCCTTCCAGGCTCTGGGAAAAGCACAGGCAACGTTAGACACAACGGGATTTGTGCAGATTATATCCGATACAAAAACAGGACAAATTTTCGGCGCGCATATGATCGGACATGAAGCCGCTTCTTTGATTGGAGAAATGGCTGTAGCCATCCAGAACGAGCTCACCATCCAATCGATCGTCGACACCATCCACACACACCCCACGCTTACAGAACTCTGGATGGAAGATGCGATGATCGCAAACCAAACTCCCATCCATTTCCCCCCCAAGAAAAAGCCATGAACAAACCCCACATTCCCTCTTGGATGCGCCGCTCCCTTTCCGATCAAGCAGGCTTAGGCTCGATGCAGCAAAGGCTCAAAGGCCGCTCACTTGAAAGCGTCTGCGAACAGGCTCTTTGCCCCAACCGCGCGGAGTGCTATGCAAAAAAAAGGACCACCTTTCTTGCTCTCGGAGACATTTGCACCAGATCATGCGCTTTTTGCCATATCGGATCCTCTTCCCGGCCCAAAACTCCCGACCCCAAGGAGGGAGAAAGGATCGCGTCTTTGGTCGCAGAGCTCAATCTGCGCCACGTAGTGGTCACGATGGTAACGCGCGACGATCTTCCCGATGGAGGAGCCTCCCACATGGCTGCCATCGTCCGGGAAATTCGAAAGAAAACAACAGCTACGATCGAGGTCTTAAGCTCTGATTTTTCCGGCAACTTGGCCCATTTGGATCTCTTGCTTCGAGAAGAAATCGACATTTTCAATCATAACCTGGAAACGGTCAAAGAGCTGACGCCCAAAATCCGCCCTTCTGCCCGATACGAACGCTCCCTGTCCCTTCTTCGCCATGCCAAACACTCTTCTTTTGCCGGCAAGGTCAAATCGGGCCTGATGGTCGGCCTTGGGGAGACAAAGCAACAGGTGGTGCAAACTCTCTTCGATCTTCACTCTGTCGGGTGCGATATCGTGACCATCGGGCAATATCTTCAGCCGAGCAAAAAACAGCTAGAAGTTCAAGAATTCATCTCTCCCAAAACCTTTCAAGAATATGAAGAGGCAGCAAGATCCCTTGGCATTCCCACCATCTTTGCAGGGCCCTATGTCCGCTCCAGCTACTGCGCAGAAGAGGTGTTCAAATCGCGTGCAAGCAGTTAAGAAATCGTAGCATTTCAAAAAGCGCCTTCGTTCTACAGAAAGCTCAAGATATTGAGGAGTATTTTTGTCTATACGTAAAAAAATTTCTTCAAAAAAATTTAAGAACTTAGCAATGAATTGGTTAAGATGTTTTTGCTATTGATCGTGATGGCCTTGTTCACCTTTACGGGCAAAATTTCGGTCAAGCGAAAGGCTAAGATGCCGCGATTTTTCGAGGAATCCATAGCTAACGCACAATGGATGATAAGAAAAGCATAGTTGGGACAGCCGGTCGAAAAGTGCCCGAAAATGTGAACAAGGCCATCGTGATAAAGTCAGGTTTCAAGTGATCTTCTTTAATCTTAATTAAAATATCCAATCCATTTAAATCATTTATATTCACTGACATACGCTCGTATATTAAGTCGCCTCCTCTTGGTTATCAATAACTTGTGATTACCAGAAAGAGGACATTTTACTATGGGCGCAAAATCCAGTTGGATTTGACATATGATGTTAAATTTTAACTTGTTGTAGTAGTCACAATTGTATCATTTATGCGAGACAAAATATGGCTTTTGACCCCGATGTAACTCACCTTCATTTGCATAATACGCTGATGTTTAGTTTTTTGTGGTAAAATGCGTTTCGTGATATGCGCCAAATGGTGATACAATTAGAACTCCGTAACGCATTAAAATTTAATGTTATATACAAAATCCAACGGGATTTTGCGCCCATAGACATTTTAACTTAACGCTAATAACTTAACGCTAACATTTATCAAATTTTTCTAGAAAAAAATTAACCGATCCTCTAAATTTTTTTTCACCTAGGAGGTTTTTATGTCTTTTAAAATACCGGCTGGAGGGTCTTTTGCTTATGGAATGCCAGGCGCATTGCCAGTGCCAGCCCAGGCTCCGGTTGCACCGGCTCCGATTGTTGGAGCAATGCCAGCGCCACCTGTAACCATCAAGAGAGATAGTTGTGCGGAAATAGGAATGGAACTAGCTGAGAGATATAGGCAGGTCATTGAAAATGGCTGGAGAAAAATAAATGCTACTAGTGGCGCTTCTGCATGGGTCGATATATGGTATCCCGTGACTTCAGAATTAAACGATCTTTGTTACCAAGGATTAAGGGCCCTTGCTTCAAAGGATTTTGTTCATTCAAGGTGTTTTGATCTTTTAAAGGGTTTTGATCTTTCAAAGGATATTGATTTTTCAAAGGCTTCAGCAGGATGGATTCATTCACGGCATACAGAATATGAAGCGTTAAGGGATGCTATTTATTTTTCTGCAGGTTTTATTTCGGGCGTAGAACTATGTCTTCCTGAAAAAGAAAGGGATCAAATACTCTTGTTTTTAGCAAAACTTCCGTATGCTGAAGAACTAGCCAACCGGGAGTATTGCGAGGATTACGTAGAGTGCTGCTATCATAAGTTTAACCGTCGTGGCCTTTTGCCCCATGTTCGTGAAGCTGTTGTTTTAAATGCTATTGCAAATGACCATATCAAACTGTTGCAAGAATGTCATCTCAGTTTATTCGAAAATCCTCAATTTTTCGCATTAGCTTATTTAACTGCACTCGAAAAGAAGGGACCGGCCCTTGATATGATAATGACTACACTAGTTCCCGCATCTCATGGCACCCATACACCGTTTTTCATCAAGCCTTGTGAAGATATGAAAAATTTTTCACTTTTAGTTGGGGAAACTTTTTCACTTTTAGCTAAGGGAATGAGAAAAAAAATTTCCATTGTAACTGATTATATCCAGCGCGAACCTTTTGATTTGGATACTGTTATGCTTGTTTGGAAAACTTTATGCCTAGATGACGGATTGGAAAAAGAGACAGTAATCGCAAGCTTGGAAGCAAAAATAGGTTCTTTGCCTGATGGTGAAGAGAAAGGCAAGTTTGAAGCTTTTCGCAACAAAATAAGAGAAAGTCGTTAAAAAAAAATTTGCCCATTTGAGTAACTCGACATCTATCTGCATCGTAGACACAGAGGGGAAAATTGTCTACGAAACAACCGCGAGTACCGCCCGCATATTTTGGCAGATACAATTGTGAAAACGGGTTTCAAAATTGAACTCGTTGGTTTTGAAAGCGGCTCTCTCAGTCATTACTTATTGCAAGGATTTCGAGAACGAGCTTTGAGTGCAGTTTGCATGGATGCAAGAAAAATGAGTGCCATTCTTTCTGTTCGTGTAAACAAGACTGACAAGAATGATGCAAGGGGAATCGCAGATGCGCTCAGAACAGGAACGTTTTCTCGAGTACATGAAAAGCCACAAGAAGCTATCGATAGAGGCGCTATTCTTTCTATGAGGCGATGTTTGGTGAGCCAACGTACTGATATCAAAAATCATATCCGAGGAATTTTGAAAACATACGGTATCCGTCTTGGTTCTGTTGGCCCTGCAAAATTCACAGAAACAGTAAAGCAATGCATTCAGAAGATAGATCCTTTGGTACAAAAGATAATGACAGGGTCACTTGAAATTTTCGATCTGCTCACAAAACAGCTTTTTCAAATAGACCAAGAACTCTTGCAATTGGCCCACGCAGATAATGAAGTAAAGCTTCTGATGACAGCTCATGGCGTAGGGCCGATTATAGCCCTGACCTATAAAGCTGAGATTCATGATCCACAGCGATTTCCCAATTCTCGTGCTGTCGGTGCATATCTTGGGATGACTCCGACACAATATTCTTCCGGAGAAACAAGTAAGCAAGGAAGAATTTCGAGGTGTGGTTCTAGCGAACTTCGATTCTTGCTTGCCGAAGCTGGGCTCGTGGTTCTGACGAGAAGCAAAAAATGGAGCAAGCTCAAGGCATGGGGACTTAAAATCATGAGAAAAAAAGGTATTAAACCACTATGAACTGAAGTTCATAGAATTAAAAAATTAATAGAGTAAAAATTTCCTTCGAACCATACGCCTCCTTCCTAAAAAAGCGACATCATTCTCTCTTTTCGACACCCATCCTAGCTACCATCAAAGAATCAAAATCATTTGGGGGCCATGTTCACTTCTTCGGTCAGTTGTTAATGCGACTGACTTTGTTTTTCAATGATGAGGGCGACTTTGCTGACTTGTGCCATCCACTGATCGAAAGTTTTCCCTCTCGAAGTGAACAAGGCCCATTTGGGATTCTTTGACTGAAGAACAAAAGACACAGAATCGGCGGCTTAAGCAGAAATTCTCCCTACATTAACTCCGGTTTGATTTTTTCCAGTAAACGAAAGATTGGCTTTTGAAGGAATGTGCTGCATAAGTTTGCGCGTTGCTGTCAATCCAAATTAGAAATGTCACCCTATTTTCCAAGGGAGAAAACGAAAAGAAAAAATCTTGACAAAAAGAAAAGAAGATTCTAATTTTCTTCTCGTTTTCAAAAGATCGATAAGGCTTTCGTGTTGAATCTGAAAAAAGTGTGCGTCGTTACAGGTTGTGCTGTATTATCATCTCTCGGCGTTGGAATTTTAGGACTCGGATTTGCTTCCGGCATGGCTACCGCAGGAGCTGTTTCTACGTATGCATCAATTATTTTTGACGCCTGGAATGACGATTCCGCACAAAGAAAGAAAGATGAAGACTTCCGATCAAGCTTAAAAACCAAAGCTATCGTATCGCTCACATTAGCAGGATGCGCTGCGTCTTTTTCAATTTTAAAAACACATCATTGTGCACAAAATGCAATCGCTTGCTCCCTGTTACTAAAATGGACGGCGTTTTTCTTTGCCGGATGTTCTCTAGCTTCTCTTTGCGACACGGGATATACAGCTATTTCATGTTACTTGTCTACTTCACGCGGGAAATAATCTTATGTCAACCATCTCCAATATTTTTCCAGAAATCTTGGGATCAAAAAGCTCCCATGAAAACTTTGATGAGATACAAAAGGTTAAAATTCGCAACACCGCTCTCTTCGTTTCGCTGCTCGCAATCCCGATCATTACAACATCCGTCCCGATACTCATAGCCACTTCTCTGTTACTCATGGCATTGGTACTTTCAACCGGTGCCTTTCCCCTGAATTGGAAAAAAATAGCCATTGTCTCCGTGAGTGCCGCATTGGGCGGAGCAAGCGTAGGGATTTTAGAGGGCGCAGCAGCCGGTTTGCGTATACTAGGGCCTGTGGCTGCAATCGCATCGGTCTATTTTGATATCTTTACTGACGATTCTGCGCGAAAAAATGCATATAAAGACTACTTCTCGACTTTGACAAGCAGGACAATCATATCCTTGACATTAGCAGTTTACGCTGCAGCTTCTTTCATTTTAAAAACGCAAAATTTCTCACAAAATGAAACTGCTTATTCCTTGTTCAATGGGTCGACAACTTTCTTTGCAGGCGCTGCCCTAACTTCTCTTGCATGGACAGTTCATACAGCTATTTTCTCTATTCCTCGAAAAAAATAGAAGATAAAATCAATTTTTGCTGCAGTGAGAGCTTTTATTTCATTTTTTATTGAAGAGAAAATCTAAAAACATTACGTTGCGAAAAAGAAGATCAGCATGTAAATAGCCAGAATGTCGGTCGACAAAAGCAACAGACAGATGAATATTGCAAGCATCGTGCTTGCGGGCGGCAAAGGAACGCGTCTCTTTCCTTTGACGCAAAACCATAGCAAACCTGCCATTCGCTATGGAGGGAAATATCGGCTGATCGATATCCCCATTTCCAACTCGTTAAATTCCAATATCCGCCAGATCTACGTCATCGGCCAATATCTTACGGCAGAACTCCAACATCATATTGCCCAGACCTACCAGTTTGATTACTTTTCTCCGGGATCGATCGACTTTTTAACTCCCGGAGAATATCCGGATGGACAAAAGGTCTGGTTTGAGGGAACGGCCGATGCCATTCGAAAAAATCTCCATACAATTTTACGAACTCCCGTCGACTATTTTCTCATACTGTCGGGAGATCAGCTCTACAATATTGACTTTCGCAAAATGCTTGCATTCACCATCGAAAAAGATGCCGATCTCACCATTGCCACACTCCCGGTCAAAGAGGCGGAAGCCAAGCGGCTCGGCCTTCTTCGGCCCGACGAGAACTGCATGATCAAAGATTTTTATGAAAAGCCCCAAGAAGCGAATATTCTCTCGAGATTTAGAATATCTCCCTCTTTCTATAAGAAACATGCGCGTCAGATTCCGGAAGAGCCTGAGTATCTTGCCTCTATGGGCATTTATATTTTCAAAAGAGATACCCTCAAAAGCCTGCTTGAAGAGGATTTAAGGGAAGATTTTGGCAAGCATCTGATCCCGACGCAAATCCTAAAAGGCAAAACGGCTTCTTTTCTCTATAGCGGATATTGGGAAGACATCGGGACTGTCGACTCTTTTTACCATGCCAATCTGGCCCTCATCGACTTTCCCAATAAAGGCCTGCAAACCTATGATGAAGAAAATCCCATTTTTGGAAGCATTCACTATCTGCCGGGGCCAAAAATCTTCAATACCCATGTCGTAAACTCGATCATCTCGGAGGGAAGCATCATCCACGCGAGCGAAATCAGCCACTCCGTCATCGGACTCAGGTCCTATATTAAAAAAAACACCATCCTACGCAATAGCATTGTGATGGGGAATAATTTTTACATCTCTCCGAACGATCAGACCCACTCCCTTCCCGAGCATTTCGAGATCGGAGAAAACTGTTTGATTGAAAAGACCATTATCGATGAACATGTCTTCATAGGAAATGGAGTCAAACTAATCAACAAGAAAAAACTCGAAAAGTATGATGGCCAGGGGTTTTATGTGCGAGATTCCATCATCGTAGTTACTGCCGGAACCTCCATTCCCGACGGTTTTGAATTTTAATGAATATCTGGGCTATATCCGACCTACATCTTGCCTTTTCCATTCCTCAAAAAACCATGGATATTTTTGGCCCTCACTGGAAAAACCATGCGCAAAAAATCGAAGAGAATTGGAAAAAGGTCGTCTTCGACCAGGATCTCGTTCTCATCCCGGGCGATATTTCCTGGGCGATGAACATCGAAGGAGCAAAGAAAGACCTTCTTTGGCTGCATTCTCTTCCCGGGAAAAAACTTCTTCTGAGGGGCAATCACGACTATTGGTGGTCTTCCCTAAAAAAGGTCAAAGAGGCGCTTCCCCCTTCCATCCACGTCTTGCAAAACGATAGCTTCCATTGGAATCAAGTCGCCATTGGAGGAAGCAGACTTTGGGATACGGATGAATATTCCTTTCACGATCTGATCGAATTTCACCCCAATCCTGTAGCTTCCAAGAAGGAGGAAGTGATTCAAGAAGAGCTCTCTTCTAAAATTTTTGATCGAGAGCTTCTTCGGTTAGACAGAAGCCTTTCCACTCTCTCGCCCCACTGCTCGATACGCATTGCGATGACCCATTATCCTCCGATCGGAAACGAACTTGCACCCTCGAAAGCTTCGCGTATTTTAAAAAAATATGGCATTCAGACTTGTGTCTTCGGCCATCTGCATAGCCTCAAAAAAGGGCTCTCTCTTTTTGGACAAAAAGATGGGATCAGCTACCGCTTGGTCTCCTCTGATTATCTCAATTTCGAATTGGCAAAAATCATTTAAAAAAGAGTGTTTTAGAAAACAATTTTTTCTTCTTTTGTTTTAAAACGACTTTTTTTCTACAATTTTTTCGGATCTTTATGAAAAAAAAAGAAAAAAGAAATTTTCTCCTATTCGAAGTTCTCATCGCCCTGCAGCTCGTCTCGTTCGGCGCTCTTTTTGTCCTAGAAACTCCTTTGCGCTATTTCCGCCAAGAGATCAAAACGCTGCAAAAGATGGAATATGAGCGGATGGCCGATCTGACCTTTTCGGAAATCAAACAAGCCTTTTACTTCAGCCAAATATCCTGGGAAAATATACCTTTGAAAAAAAAAGACGCCCTCTTTTCGCTTTGGAAAGATCCTCTCCCCTCTTCCTCCGAACTTCTTGGGAAAGCGCATCGCTACTATCGTATCTATGGAAGTGAAAAGAGGGGAGGCGATCAAAGCCTCTATCGATTTTTGACCGTCGAGCTCTTTTTGACGCCCCTTGCATCTCCTCCAAAAGATCATGAGAAAAAGAAAAAAACAACACCCTATTTTACCTACCATCTTTTCGTGCAAAAGAAACCATTGATCTTTTAAAGATAGAGAGCTAAATAACAAGAAAAGCTCGATGATTTTTATCTGCAATGAAAAAAGATTCCGGCTCCAAGCCATTTATTACTCGGGAAACACGAATTCCCGAGTTCACTTTCCGCGCAACTCTTTTCGGCATGATTTTGGGATTTTTCTTTGCCGTCGGGAATGCCTATCTTGCACTGAAGACGGGAACCACGGTCAGCGCATCGATCCCTGCCGCGATCATTTCCATGGCCGTTTTGCGCTCTTTTTTCAAAAACGTCACGATCCTCGAAAATAATATTGTCCAAACAATTGCCACCGTCGGAGAAGGAATGGCGGCAGGAGTTGCATTCACGATTCCCGCTCTTCTCTTTCTTGGAGAAACCCCCTCGATCCTGCGGACGTTTATCCTCTCTCTTCTCGGAGGACTTCTGGGCATTCTCCTGATGATCCCTATGCGGCGATGTATCATCGTAAAGGAGGATAAAATTCTCCCCTTCCCCGAGGGAAGGGCCTGCGCAGAAATCCTCAAAGCCGGAGAAGCGTCGAGCACGAAAGCTGCCATTTTAGCGGGATGGGGATTTCTTTTAGGCTCATTCTATCGCGCCGCTTTCGACGTTTTCCATTGGTGGAGAGAAACTCCCTCTTGGACCTTTCGTTTTCTTCATCAAGGCTATTTCAGCATCGATACCGCCCCCGCGCTTTTGGGTGTGGGATATCTGATGGGTTTTCGCGTTGCCACCCCTGTCATGGCAGGGGGAGCCATCAGTTGGTGGGTGATCATTCCTCTCATTCAAGCTTTTGCAGGGAACACCATTATCTATCCCTCCACAATCGCAATCAATCTCATGTCTCCGGAAGATCTCTGGTCCAACTATGTCCGCTACATCGGAGCGGGAGCCCTTGCCGTCACCGGAATCACCAGCATTTTCCGCATATTTCCCATGCTTGCCAAAACGCTTCATGCGGGACTCAAAGAAATTTTTTCCGGATTGAAAGGCTCTCGCCATCGCTTAAGGGCCGATCGCGATATCTCTCTTCGCTGGCTGGTCTTGGGACCTCTGACCATCATCTTTGCCCTTTGGCTTCTTCCCCCCACCTCTTTCAACCTCTTCACCGTCATCATCCTGGTTCTACTCGCCTTCTTTTTCGTGGCCATCACCTCGATCACAGTGGGGTTTATCGGAAGCTCTTTCAGTCCTGCTTCCGGAATGACCATCACCATCCTTTTGCTCGTCTGCCTCCTCTTTTTAAGTTTGGGATGGACGGAACGGGTGCATCTGATTACCGCGGTCGCGGTCGGATGCGTGGCCAATATTGCCATCGCCATGGCAGCCACAACCTCGCAAGATCTTAAAACGGGATTTTTGGTCGGCGCAACGCCAAGATCCCAACAGATCGCCGAAATACTAGGACTTTTGCTTCCGGCCCTCTGTCTTGGGGTCACCATCGCATTATTCAATAAGGCCTATGTCATCGGATCGAGCAGCATGCCCGCCCCCCAGGCGGCTTTGATCAGCATGATCGTGAAGGGCGTCATTAGCAAAAGCTTGCCCTACGGCCTGGTATTGATCGGAGTGATTTTAGGGCTCATCTTAAAATTTTTACGTCTCCCGGCTTTAGTCATCTCCCTTGGGCTTTATTTGCCTCTTTCTCTGAGTATCGGTATAATGGTGGGCGGTCTTTTGTCCCGGTACTTTAAAGATTACAAAAAAGAAAAAACCGAACTTGGAATCTTGATTGCATCGGGTCTTGTAGGAGGAGACGCATGCAGCGGCGTTTTTGTAGCCTTGCTCACCATCACAGGTCTTGTTGCCAGCAGCGGCGAGCCCTTTCTTTTTCCTTTTTTCAGCGTCATCATGTATGCGCTGCTAGCTCTTGCATTTGTCTATCTGGCAAAGAAGCGGATCAAAAAATCTGCAGTAAGGTAAAAAAACGCTTCTTCACCCTTTTGGAACTCTCCATTGCTTTTTCTCTGATTGCCACCATCGTTTTTTTTCTCCTTCTTGGCCTTAGAAACTTTTTGCTCGTCGAAAAAAAAATCGAACAAACAAGAGAAGAGGTGCACCAAAATTTACATCTGCAGATCCGCTTGGACCATCTTTTTTCCCAGCTCATTCCCTCTTCCTTTATCGCAAACGTTTCATCGCCCCTGTATACCACTCGATTCCCGAAAGAAATGGCCATAAGCCTCGTTTGCGTATTTGACAACGGTCTTGATCCCGATCCGAAATTTAGCGGACCCGTTCTCGGGCGCATTTTTTCCACCAAAGAGCAAGAGCTTCATCTAATCATATGGCCCTTAGAAAAGGATGGCTCGATCCCCTCCGTTTGGAGGGAAGAGAAACTGCTTTCCCATGCGGACAAAGCCTCTTTTGCATTCTTTACTAAAGAGGAAAAGGGGGCAGAAAGTGATTGGACCTGGGTCTCTGAGTGGAGCGAAGAAAAAAACGAGCTGCCGGTGATGATCCGCTTCTCTTTCCAAAACGGGGGAAAAAAAACACTCTTTGCCTTTTTCCCTCCCAACGCAAGCCCGATCCCTTACAAAAAGGCAGCCCCATGAACTTCTTGCCCTATGTAGCCGCTCTCTTAATCATACTTGCCATAACCTCGCAACCTTTAGTGCAGATGGTTTTCTCCGATCAAAAAATCCACTCCTCCTATCAGGGCCACATGAACGCTTCTAGAATCGCATCTTCGCTTGCGGCAAAAAATAGCTACAAACAAATACCTAAAGAAGCGTCCCTTCTAAAGACTCCAGCAAAGCCTCTGACGCCCTCCCAAAAACCAAAGACCGTAAAACCCCTCCACAAAGAAAAAGAAAAGATCATCAAGCCGCAAAAACAGATGGTCAACATTGCACCCCTTTTGCAAGAGGGCAAAGAGGCGCGGCCCACTCTCTACTCCTTTATGACCCATCTCATCCTCCATCTTTATGAAAAAGAGCTTCTCTTCGCCGGAAAAAATGCGGAAAAAACCGCCAAAGCGCTCGTAGACGGTCTGATCGAAAGCTCCCAAAAACAAAAGGAGGTGCTCCATTTCGAAAAGCTGGAGCTCAAACAAAGAGACCTGCAGCGCCTTTTTTACAAAATGCTCAAAGGCACCAAACCCCTCTCCAACGCACATGCAAAACAAGATCTTCCACCTGCCAAAGAGACGCCGGGCGTCCCCTCTCTTTACGAATACATTTATTGTTCGCTTTCTCCAAAAGAGGACCACATCTCTATTGTCTTTGCAAACCCTGCGATCCTCACAGCTCTTTTCAACGCACAAACCGCTGAGAAGATCTTGCAAACCCAAGAAAAAACAAAGAGTTTAATTTCTAAAGCCACTTTGGAAAAAATTTTCCATCAAACTCATTTTTCTGCCACAGACGATCTTTGGGAAACACTTGATTTTTCTCAGAAAAAATCCAACCTCCCGTTTGAAATCGCCTCGACACAAGATAAAGAAACCCATATCTTTCTCACGCGCAAGAACTATCTTTCGTCCAAAAACCTCTCTTTTCCCAAGTGATCCAATGTGTTTGAGCTCTCTATGTAGAAAACAGACCTTCGAGGAGATATTGATAAGACCATCGGAGTCATAGATCAGCGGGCCATTGGGCCTTTCTATTATTTTCCCAACATCTAAGCCTCGCCAAGTAAAAACTTCCCTTTTCAGCTCACCCAAGCCAAAAATGAGACATAAGAGTCGTAAGAAAGATTTCATTTGACTCATATAACTCAATTTCTTAACATGAGTGATACATAAGGGTGAGGAGGTTAATGATGAAATACCCAGGGGCAGAATCCTCAACATTGGAATTTAAGAGAACCCTTCCGGAAAATGACCAGATTATTAAAACAATCATTGGCTTTTGCAACCGTGATGGCGGAAGACTTATCGTCGGCGTTCAGCCCGACGGAACAATCACTGGAGTCCCAGAGGAAGAGATTCAAAAAGTGATGGAATATGCAAACAAAAGCATTTTTGAAGCATCATCGCCCCCTATCATTGCTGGGTTTCATTCTCAAAGGATTGGCGACAAAACCCTTCTCATTATTGAAGTCTCTTCAGGGATGAACAAACCCTACTATAGAAAATCAGAAGGGCTGGATAAGGGAACTTACATTAGGCTAGGACATTCAACAGTGCGGGCGACTGCAGACATGATCGAAGAATTGAAATGGCAATCCAGAGGCCGCACTTTCGACATGATGCCTGTCTATCATGGAAAAGAAGAGGACTTAGATAAAAAAAAGATTCTAGAATTCATACGATTGCGAAAATCTTCAAAAGTTAAGACACTTTCCCATGAAATTCTTTCCTCTTACAATCTCATGACCGAAGAGCATGCCTCCCGCTACCCTACCGTGGGGGGAATTTTATTATTTGGCAAGGAACCTCAAAAGTTCTTTTTCGAAGCAATGATCCTTTGCACTCATTTTTCAGGTACCGGCGGAAGAAAAGCAATTGCCAGTATCGATTGCGCGGGAACTTTGTTCGAGCAATTTGATCAAGCTTATGCTTTCATCATCAGTAGACTTAACCGCTCCTTTTCTATTGATGGCCCTAAAAGGCAAGAAAAGCTCGAAGTTCCTGAATCGGCAATTCGAGAAATATTATTGAATGCACTTGTTCATCGCAATTATCATATCAATGGCCCCACAAAAATTGCTATTTACGACAATCGCATTGAAATTTTCAGCCCCGGTGTATTTCCCGGGCCTCTCGATACACAAAATCTTAAAATGGGATTGACCTATATCCGCAATAACATCATATGCAAAATCTTCCGCGAAGCAGGGTATATCGAAAAACTGGGATCTGGATTCATCACTCTTTTCGAAAGTTATGAGAAAAGACATCTTTATCCTCCTGAAGTAATCGAAGGCGAAAATTTCATCAAATGCATTTTGCCAAGGAAATCTTTTCCCTCCAAACCTTATAGGGAAAAAGATGAAACGCAAAAAATACTAGCTCTTTTTGAATTAACTGAAGAAATCGCCATCTCCGATGTCATGAAGGCCTTGAAACTGTCTCGACCCACTGCGGGAAGAAGGCTTGCTCAATTAACCGAAAAAGGTATTTTAGAACAAATCGGTCAAAGCAAGGCAACACGTTACCGAAAAGCAAAAATCCTACGATAAAGACAGTTGCAAAGCTCGTCCACTGTTGTGCATAAAAGGAGCTGCTCTTCGATAGCCACAAATCCCAAATGATCTTCTGTGTTTGAGCTATCTATGTCAAAAACAGACCTTCGAGGAGATATTGATAAGACCATCGGAATTCAAAGACCAAGGGATTTATAGTCGGTCGGAATACAACGTTCAATAACGGTTCCAAGCTGTTATCAATCTAATATTCAGTGCATTGGCAACAAAATCGGTTTGTAAAGTATTGTTTAGAATTGGCATTTATTGAACCTTGCTGTCCCACAAGTGTCCCTTTTAGAACTGAGCGTGCAGAAAAAGAATAAATCCTCATAATTTCTAAAATGGAGTAAGGCAAAGGTCCAAAAGGTTCAAAAGAGACTCGGTTAAATTCTTTTCATTCACATCGCGCTATCTTTCCGATGTTCGCTAAAAAAACACAAATTAACTTTGGTAAGTCCTTAAAAAGTCATGGAAAAAATACCTGTCACCCCCCTGAGAATACCTTATGAGGGCATATGTCTCATGTTTTGCCATGACTTTTTAAGGACGTACGATTTGACTAACGATATGAGACATTAAAAATTCCGCATGGATCTTAGTCTTTCATTGGCAGAAACTTATGCATTCTTATACCTGCTTATTGCTGATTTCTGGTATAAGTTTGCATAAGTTGATATAACCAGGATGTCATGGATCCAATCAAAAATCCTTTTTCACCTGGAGCTGGATCTCCACCGCCTGAACTGGTCGGGAGGGGACCCGCTCTTGAGCAAGCCCGAATTCTTTTAGGCCGGATCAAGCAAAAGCGGTCTGAAAAGAGTATGTTGCTGACAGGGCTCCGCGGAGTGGGCAAGACCGTACTACTCAATGAAATTGAGTGTTTGGCAAAAAGTGAAGGCTACCGAACGATTTTTATTGAGGCGCATGAAAATATTGCGCTCGGTCCGTTGCTTGTTCCCTATTTGCGCACTCTTCTTTTTGACTTAGATCGCATGGCTGGGTTAAGCGCTAAAGTGAAGCGCGGATTGGCTGTTCTGAGGAGTTTCATTAGCGCTTTAACCTTGACGGTAGGCGACGTCACTTTTGGTATAGGCATCGAACCTGAAAAAGGATCAGCGGATAGCGGAGATTTGGAAATTGATTTACCGAATCTTTTCACTGCCATTGGAGAAGCTGCTGAAGACCGTAAGTGTGCAGTGGCTCTTTTGATTGATGAGATTCAATATTTTAGCCAAAAAGAACTTGGTGCGCTCATTGTGGCGATGCACAAAGTTCAGCAGCGTCAGCTTCCTCTATTGCTTTTGGGGGCCGGACTGCCGAGTCTTCCTGGTCTGGCCGGGGAGGCAAAATCATATGCTGAACGGCTCTTCAGCTTTCCGGATATCGGGGCCTTGTCTCAAGAGGACGCAGCGATCGCGTTGAAGGAACCTGCACTTGCAGCAGGAGTTATTTTTGATGCCGCTGCGCTTCAAGAAATATTTCGTCTGACCAAAGGCTATCCATATTTTATTCAGGAATGGGGATGTCAGGCATGGAATATGGCCACGGATAGTCCCATTACTTTGCAGGTCGTTCAAGAAGCGACTGCTCAAGTGATCCCGCGCCTTGACCAAAATTTCTTTCGTGTGCGATTTGATCGACTCACTCCGAGCGAAAAGAATTTTTTGCGTGCCATGGCAGAATTGGGATCCGGTCCATATCGCCCAGGAGATATCGCCAATCTCTTAAACATCAAGGCAACCAGCTTGAGTCCAACGAGGGCCAAGCTCATCAAGAAGGGGATGATCTATAGCCCAGCATATGGCGATATGGCGTTTACGGTGCCTTTGTTTGATCAATTCATGATTCGGGCGATGCCTGATTTAAACCGCGGTTTGAATTGAAGCGGCAGTCATTTCGCTGCTCAATAAAAAAAAGTTCTAGAATTCATCCGATAACCGAAAAAGGCATTTTAGAACAAATCGGTCAAAGCAAAGCAACACGGTACCGAAAAGCAAAAAAACTACGATAAAGATAGTTTGACACCCCACCTTAAACTAAATGGCCGGACATCACATGCTAAGAATGATTCCGGTCACAGATTAGAATCGATTGTTGCGGCAGCAAAAGAGAAAAAATCGTCCCCTCCCCTTTTTTCGATCGAACAAATATCTTCCCATTTGCTTGATCCAAAATCCTCTTCACGATGAAAAGGCCAAGACCCGCTCCCCCATGCTTGCGAGACTCTTCCCTGTCCGCGCAATAAAAACTCTTAAAAATATGGGGCAGGTGCTGGGGATCAATGCCCGCTCCTTGATCTTCAATCGAAAGCAAAAGACCTCCTTTTTTTCTTCCCAAGTAATACGAATCGGAGTGTCTTCGAGGGAATAGCGCGCTGCATTCTCCAAAAGATTCATCAAGACAATCTCGAGAAAAGACTCTTTCATGCCGATCCAAAGATTCTCTTTTTTTTGCGGCAGCAAAAGAACTCTTTTGGGATATCTCTCTAAAATATGCTCTTTACACCTCTCCAAACATCGCCAAAGGTCGCAAGCAACTGCTGGACATTGCTCTTTTTCCACCTCGGAGAGGGTCATAAAAGCTGCAACGATACGATCTATGCGCTGTGATGCCAAGAGCATTTTTCTTCCGATCTCTTGAATTTGCGAGGGGGAAAGATGGGGCAAGAGAGTGATGGTCTCCGCATAGCCTTGAAGTATGGTCAAAGGAGATCTCAGTTCGTGGGCTATCTGGAAGGGAAGACAGTCCATTTTTTTTTGGCGCAAACGCATTTTTGTTAGGGCAAAAAAAAGGAGAGCCAAAAAAAGAGAGGTCAAAAAAAACAAGAGCATTTAGTTCACGTTATAAAAATTTTCAAATCCGGCTTCTGTGACTAAAATCGTATCCTCATAGCGAACTCCGCCAACTCCCTCCTGATAGATCCCGGGCTCGATCGTAAAGACCATGCCCGGCTCTAAAATCAGATCGCGATCCTCCCCATCTTTGTGAATCGAGGGGTATTCGTGCACTTCTAATCCCACGCCATGGCCGAGGCGATGCACGAAGAGATCGCCGAAGCCGGCCGTCGTAATCTCTCCTCTGGCCGCCTCGTCTAAAGATCCCAGCCTCTCTCCCGGTTTGACAAGAGACAGAGCTTTTCTTTGTGCTCTTTGCACAATGGTGTAGAACTCTTTGAGTTTGGGATCCGGCGTTCCGAAAAAAATCGTACGGGTCATGTCGGATGCATAGGAGTCGACCATCACACCGACGTCAATCAAAACAATCTCATTTTTTTTGAGTTTTCGATCTCCGGGATGGTGGTGGGGGCAAGAAGTATTTTCGCCAAAGCTGACGATCGGATCAAAAGCCATCCTCTCTGCGCCCGTTTCCCTGCAAAATTTTTCAAACTGCCAGGCAATTTCCGCTTCCGACACCCCTTCTTTCAAAAGAGAGCATACATGTTCGAACCCCTTCCAGTTGAGGCCGGCCGACCTCTGAAGAGAGGCAATCTCTTTCGCCTCTTTGATCAAACGAAGCTCCCGAAAGGGAAGAGTAAGAGCGCTGAAGAGAATATGCACTCCTTCCGTTTTCATTTTTTCGCCAAACTGCACAAGCTTTTGATGGGAAAAAACGCTCACGTTGCTGCTGTCAAAGCCAATGTTGATCTCCTTCTTGTTCAAAGAGAGAAAAAAGCTAAAAAGATTCTCCTCTTTGGAAAGAAAGACATCGCAAGCGTTCGTTTTTTTTGCATATTCAAAGTATCTGCCGTCCACAAAAAGAGCCTTTTTTTCTCTTCCGATCCAGAGCCGGCCCAAAGAAAGCTCTACTCCGGTTAGATAAAAAATAAGGATCGGATCGTCGATCAGAAAAAGATCGCATTTTTTCTTGATCAAAAGTTCTACTGCCCGTCTTCCTCGAATCGAGTCTTGGTTCATCGTTTTTCTCCTGATAAAAAGAGCTCTTGGATATGGTTCGACTGAAGGGGTGCAAAATTGGGACGGCCGAGAGGATCTTTGCCGGGATCCTTGCAAGAAAAAAGTCTTTCCACAAGAATGTTTGCCTCTTCAATCGAATAGCTTTTCCGTCTCGCGCGGGCAAATGAGGAAACTTTTTCCGCCATACGTTGCAAAAAGACTCTTTTTTGCGCATCGCCATCTCCATAAGATGCGAGCTCTTCTACTATCAAGGAGAAGATGTTCCATACATCAGCGTCGGACACAAAGGAGGGAATTGCATCGATCGAAAGGCTTCTTTTCCCCAAAATACGCACCTCCCATCCCAAATGAAAAAAGAGCTTCTGTTTTTCTTCAATCTCCAGAATTTCTTCAGAGGGACGCTCGATCATCAAAGGCACTAAAAGCGCTTGTCTTTCCTGAATGAACGCATGGGACTCTAAAAGGGCCTTTTCCATCGAATCAAAAAGAGTGCGGCTATAAGCGCCGGCAAGATCGATAAAGAAAAGCCTATTTTTCTCCTCATCGGAATATACTCTTTCTAATTCCACAAGATAGTAAGAGGCGATGATCTTCAATCCCACAAAAGAGTTCTTTTTCTTTTCAGGAAAAAGAAGGTCCGGCTGAAAGGAAGATGGTTGCTTTTTCTCCTCAAAAGCCATGAGGTGAGAGGTTTCTTCTTGCACCATCTGGAAGGGATCGATAGAAATTTGAGGCGCTTTAAAATCGGAAAAAAAAGAATGGTCGAGCTCTTCGGATATGGCTTGCGCTATCTTCTTTTTGAGAAGAAGCTCGTCTCTCAAGCGCACCTCTTTTTTTTGGGGGTGCACATTGACGTCGACCATCTCGGGATCTATTTCCAGGTGCATGACGAAAATCGGATGCATTCCCTCTGAAAGCCTCGTACCATACCCCTCGCGAACAGATCTGTCCACAAGCGGAGAAAAAACGGAGCGCCGATTGATCAGAAGATATTGGGAAGATCGGTTATATTTGGCAAAAAGGGGCTTTCCGATCCATCCCACCAGACGAAAGAGAGCATCTGAAAAAGAAAGGGGAACCAGTTCAGAAAAAAACTCCTCTCCAAAAAGAGCTTTGATCCTCTTTTGCAGAGCCTCTTCAAAAGAAGACTCGCTCATCTCGACGTCGATCATCTTTGTCTCTTGGGACATCAATGAAAATCCCCTATTCGGATAGCCAAGGCACAGCCGCGTCAAGGTCCGATGCACATCCGCAGTGGAGGCTTTGATAGATTTTTGAAATCTCTTGCGCGCAGGAACGTTATAAAAAAGAGAGCTCACCTCGATGCTTGTCCCCATTTTTCTCGAAGTAGGCTCCATGCGCAAAACCTTTCCGCCCTCGACGACAAGCAGAGATGCTCTGTCTTCTCTAGATGCGCTCTCCATTTTCATTTTCGACACGGCCGCAATCGAGGCAAGCGCTTCCCCCCGGAATCCCATCGTTTGCAGATGCAAAAGATCTTCAAATTTTCTGATTTTGGAAGTGGCATGCCTTTTCAAGCTACAAAGAAGGTCCTCTCGGCTCATGCCGCATCCGTCATCGTGAATGCTAATCCTTTGCAATCCTCCCGCCATCAGCTGCACTTCCACCTTTTTGGCCCCGGCATCCAAAGAGTTCTCGACCAGCTCTTTCACTACCGATGCGGGATTTTCCACCACCTCTCCGGCCGCAATCTGGTTGACGATCTCATCGGGAAGGATCTCTATGTTCGCAGGCATAAAAAAACTCTCATTTTTCTTGATTTTACTTTATATCACAATTTTCTCTATCTTGAGAGCAAACTTTCTCTTTTATGGAACAATATAAAAAAGCGCTTTTCATCGTTCAAACTCTCCAAAATGCCGGCTATCTTGCCTATTTTGCCGGCGGATGGGTGCGCGATTTTCTCTTAAAAGCCCCCTCTGACGACATCGATATCGCCACGAATGCAACGCCCGATATTGTCCAATCCCTATTCCCCAAAACCATTCCCATCGGTCTTGCCTTTGGCATCCAACTCGTCGTGATCGAAAACCACTCCTTCGAAGTGGCCACTTTCCGTAAAGAGTCCGACTACCTAGACGGAAGACATCCTTCCCACATCGAATTTTCCGATGCCAGACAGGATGCGATGCGACGGGATTTTACGATCAACGGCATGTTCTTCGACCCCGTTAAAGAAGAGGTGTTGGATTTTGTCGAAGGAAAAAAAGATTTACAGAAAAAACTCCTACGCGCCATTGGCGATCCCGTCTCGCGGTTTCATGAAGATCGCCTGCGCATGATGCGAGCGGTGCGGCTTTCGACTAGGTTCGGCTTTTCTATTGAAAAGAAGACAAAAGAGGCCATACAGCGTTTTTCTCACGAGCTTTTTCCCTCCGTTGCCGTTGAGCGGATCTGGCAGGAGCTTGTCAAAATGGATCTCTATCCCCATTTGAAAGAAGGGCTTATCTCTCTTTTTGCATTGGGCCTTCTTACTGCAATTTTTCCAAAGCTATCCGATCTATCGAAAGATGAAATTGAAAAAAGGCTTTCTCGACTCGATAACTTTCCGAAAGCAGCTCCGTTGATTGCAAAAATTCTAGAGCTCTTTCCCTCTTTTTCTTTGGAAGAAGAGATCCACCTGTGCCAGTTTTTCAAACTCTCCAACAGCGAGGTCCGCTTTGTTCTTCTTATGAATGAGGCCAAAAACCTCACGGACGAAAAAACCTCTCTTCAAGAATGGGCCCATTTTTATGCAAAAGAGGAAAGCTCTCTTGCACTCGCAATCCACTTCCTCCATTTTCCTTTAGAGGAAAAAAAACGCTTACTTATTGCAGATGAAAAGAGAAAAAAAACTTTAGAAAAAGCCGTTCTTCGCATCCAAAAAAAAGATCCCGTTTTGCAATCCGAATTCCTCAAAGCGCATGGCATCCCTCCCGGGAAAAAAATGGGCCTTCTTTTAAAAGAAGGGGAAAAGATTGCCATCGAACAAAATCTAGACGATCCGTCCCAAGTGTTGGAAATGCTCAAGAAAACAGCTCTTTGGTCTCAAGAAGACAATGCATGTAAATGAGGCAGGGCCTCCTTTGCGCGATCCCCCATCGACTCATCCAAGAGAGCTCTCGTGTGATTGCAACGGCATTAAAATACATTGCACATAAACCACTGTTATAATAATTTTTTTAGGACAAAAACATGAAAACCTTTTCACAAGGCAAAAACATGGGAAAAAAGTTCATTGATATTTTTCAAATCTTTGAAAAAAAATTCTGTTGCAGCGTGCCGTTCTTTCTCGTTCTCCTATTGTTATCCTGCAGCAATGTTTTTGCAAATGCTCTTTACGTGGCAAATTCTTTCACCAATAACGTCCGCGTTGTCGACACAACGACGAACACAATAGTTGGCCCTGCGATTGCCGTTGGAAATCACCCCTTTGGAATTGCGATGACCCCCGATGGTAGCTTTGCCTATGTGTCGTGCCTTGTAACGAATAACGTCTATGTCATTAACACGAAGACGAACACGGTGGTCGGGGCTCCAATTCCTGACGGCTCCGGACCCTACTTCGGAATAGTCGTTACCCCTGATGGGCGTTTTGTCTATGTAGCAAATTATACCGGCAATTCTGTCACTGTCATCAGTACGGCAACAAATAGCGTGATTGCTACGATCCCATCTGTTGGGGCCAACCCTTTTGGAATTGCGCTTACCCCCGACGGAAAATTCCTCTATGTAGCAAATAATGGCGCTAACAATGTTACTCTCATCAATACAGCAACGAACACGGTGGTCGGTACGATAACTGTCGGTTTGAATCCATTCGGAATAACGATTGCCCCTAATGGACGTTTTGCTTATGTGGCAAATAGTAATAGCAGCACCGTTTCCGTCATTAGCACGATAACCAATATGGTAGTTGCCACGATACCTGTCGGTGTTTATCCCTATAGCCTTGCGGTTACCCCTGATGGACTCCATGTCTATGTGACGGACTCCACTGCGGGTACTGTCAGTATTATCGATACTATGACAAATACAGTCATTGATCCTCCCATACCCGTTGGTGTTGGACCCACTCAAGTTGTGATTTCCCCTGATGGAAGTACTGTGTATGTGACAAATTATTTTAACCCCAGCACCGTCTCTGTCATCAGTACGGCAACAAATACGGTAGTTACCACAATCGGCGGTTTCTCTGAAGCCGATGCGATGGCGCTCAACCCTTTAGTGCCTCCTCTAGGTTTTATCGGCAGACAGAAAAAGAATGATTTTGGATTTGAATATGAAGTGGTCAATCATTTGGAGTGGACGGCAGGCCCAACCTATGGGCTCAATATCAGTGGTTATTTTCTTTATCGCAATGGAGTCAAAATTGCGACTCTGGATGGCTTCACATTTCAATATAACGATCGTTTCAGAAACAAAGGCAGCCACGCAACCTATACAATCACTGCATTTAATGCGGTTGGCCTTGAAAGCGCCCCTGTCAGTGTTAACGTCCCGTAAGGAGATTGACGCATCATCGATAGGTCCAGCGGACCCCCTTGCTTTTTTAGGAAATCTTAACAGACGCGAATGACCATCAGGGTGATATCGTCATATTGAGGCATGCCTTTGGTGAATTCAGTGATCTCTTCGATGAGAGAGGCCGTCCATTCCTCCGATGTTTTTTTATCGTTGTAGAGCAAGAAGTTTTTCAGACGATTCCTTCCAAAGGCTTCTTTTTCCCGGTTGATGGCATCAAAAACTCCATCGGTATAAAGGAAGAGCAGATCTCCCTTTTCTAATGGAATCGACTGAAAGGGATAGGAATTTTCCGTTTCCACTCCCAATGCCATGGAAGAGGCTTGCAATTCGATGAGGGTGCGGTCCTTTTTTTTCAAGAAGGAAGGATAGTGGCCTGCGCTGGCATAGTGAAGGATCTTTTTTTTCGGGTCATACAATCCCATCCAAAGAGTGACAAAGATGCCGCTGTCCTGACTATCTTGGCAGAAGAGCTGATTGGTTTTCGAAAGAATTTCGGAGAGGTTGGAGGAGTCCTGAGCAAATGCGCGAACCATGCTGCGGATCGATAGAGAATAGAGGCAAGCGGATATGCCCTTGCCGGAGGTATCTGCCATCACCATTGCGATGGAATCTTTTTGGGAAAAAAGATCATAAAAATCTCCCCCCACTTCTTTTGCGGGAAGATAGGAGCTTGCCACGTCAAATTCTTCAAAATTGGGAAGGTGGGAGCCAATGAGATTTTCCTGGATTTCGGTTCCGATTTTGAGCTCGTTTTGATAAATCTCCTTTTGCAGCATTTCCGCTTCGGCCCTATTTTGATGCTCGATGACGGAGTCGATCATGTGGTTGAAGGATTTTCCAAGAACGTTGATCTCAAAGCCCAAAGAATCCGGAACAAAACGAGCGCTTATATCTCCTCCGGAAACTCTTTCCATCGTCGCATACAAAGAGCGCAAAGGGCGGGAGACGCGCCAGACGATCAACAGGGCAATGCCGCCTCCGATCACGACGAAGGATGCAAGAAGAAGAAAAATTTCCGTCCAGTAACGGCTGGCAATCAGATCGGAAAAAGAGCCCTCCTGAATCGTTACCATAAGAGAGCCCTTCGGAATACGAAGGGCCTCGAGATTTGCCAGCAAATCCTGACCTTTTCCCATCTTGATAATATAGCCATCCTCCACCTTTTTCACGGGCTGAAGGGGAAGGTCTTTTCCCAGTGTTTTCCCTTCGAGCGAGGAAGAAGAGCTGACGATAATTTTATCTTGCTCATCTATGAAAGAAAGGTCCAGGTGGTAATAAAGAGGGATGGAAATCTGCAAGCTTTCAATCACAAAAGAAGCGGGAGCGGCAGAGATGAGCAGGCCCTTCGGCACGCCATTTTGAAAAATCGTTTTCGTTACGTAGAGGTGGTGGTCTTGATCATTCAGATCCTTGCCGAAGTAGGCAAAAGAGGTTTGAGAAAATGCCTTTTGCAAAAATTCACTGCCGGAAAAATATGGATCGTTCTTTTCGCTCATGGAGGAAAAAACACATCTCCAGTTGCGGCCGTCTGGCACCAGATAAAAAACGTTTGAAGGAAGCGTCTGCTGCGAGGGCCAGCGATCCTTCCATTGAAGAATGAGCGCCTCTCTTGTCTCCTCCCAGTGCAGCGATTGGGCAACCAGTTCCAAGATTTCTTTTTGCAGCTCGATCGTTTTTTCAACGAAATGGGCCCTTCCCTCAACAAAAAACCCGAGAGAAATCAAGATATCTTTCACCTCTTCCTGATAGCGGTGCTTATAGTTCAAAAGGCTATGAAAAAAGAGCGGAAAGACAAGAAAGATCAGGCTCGCAAAAAAAACCCGAATCGCAAGCGAAAAGTGCAGACGCCTTTTCCCCTTCTCGCTCTTTTCAGAAAATTCTTTGGGCAATATTGAAAAATGCTTCATACTATGGGAGTGGGCCTTTTTCGCATGATAACAAAAAAAATTGAGAGTTTACAACACCCAATCGTCAAACACCTCGTCAAGCTCAGAGAAAATCGCGCTTGGAGAGAAGAGACAAAACGCGTGTTGATCTTTGGGAAAAAAATGGTGCGCGAGGTCGCACAAATCGCACCTATCCATACCCTTCTCGTCTCTTCCGACGACCTTGTAGAGGATTGGAAAAGCGACACTCTTTATCGCACATCTTCTTCGGTCATGAAAAAAATTACG
The DNA here is from genome assembly GCA_963716985.1 of uncultured bacterium. Lineage (GTDB taxonomy): Bacteria > Chlamydiota > Chlamydiia > Chlamydiales > SM23-39 > JAJZPH01. The sequence continues at coordinate 2,005,992 of OY970323.1, forward strand.
GGGATGAGCGCACCGGAGGGCATTGCCGCAGAGGTATCCCTTCCCCCCTCGCAAGATCTATCGTGTAAAAACTACCTTCTGGTTCTCGACAGAATTGCAGATCCCGGCAATATGGGAACGTTGCTCAGGTCCGCTCTTGCGCTCGGGTGGGAAGGAGCACTACTCCTTGAAGGATGCGTCGATCCTTTCCATGAAAAGGCCCTTCGTGCCTCTATGGGAGCGAGCTTTTTTTTGCCCCTCTGTTTTTTTTCCGAGCAAGATCTTGCCGACCTTCTCGCTAAAAAGGGATTTCATGGATATCTCGCAGACCTGCAAGGCGAGGCGGTTTCCGATCTCTCCTTTACAGCTCCCCTGCTGCTCATTTTGAGCAGCGAGGCGCATGGCCCTTCTGCATTTGCCGAAAAATTGTGCCGAAAGGTGTGCATCCCTATGAAAAAAAACGTAGATTCGCTCAACGTCTCGGTCGCCGGCGGCATCCTGATGTATGAGATGAGGCGCGCATGAGTCATTTCGACATCGAAGAAGATTTTTTTCGCGATCGCAAAGAGTATAAAAGAAAGCGAAAACGCAAACAGAGGCTCGACCGCTCCAAGTTCAAAAAAAGCGATCAGAAAACAGCTGAAAAAAAAGATCTTTCTGCCGATCTGTTGCGCGGAAGAGTTCTTTCCATCCAGGGAGAAGCCATACTCGTTGCCACTTCCGATGAGGAGTTTTTCTGCTCCCTTCGAGGCCTTTTGAAAAAGAAACGAACCGATCACAAAAACCTGCTCGCGGTCGGCGATTTTGTCCATTTTTCCAAAAATGATCTTGCCATCGAATACGTAGAAGAGAGGAGATCCTTTCTTTCGCGGCAGGATATGGTGAGAAAAAAGATGCAGATCATCGCCGTCAATATCGACCAGGTGCTCATCACCACCTCGATTGTAGAGCCCACCTTAAAGCCCTCTCTTGTGGACCGCTATATCATCGCGGCCAGAAAAGGAAATATGAACGCTCTGATCATCGTCAATAAGATCGATCTTCTTCCGAAAGCTTCGGAAGAAGAAAAGTGGATCTATGAGGAGTTCGTCCGCACTTTTTCCGCTCTTGGCTACCCCCTCTTTTGCGTCAGCACCCGTACGGAGGAGGGAGTCGACAAGCTGGTTACCGCCATGAAAGATAAAGCCTCGGTATTTGCAGGCCAATCGGGCGTGGGAAAAACCTCTTTGATCAACTTCATTGAAAAGAAAAATCTCAAAACACTTTCCTTAACCAAAAAGACAAGAAAGGGAAGCCATGCCACCACAAAAGCAGAGCTCATTCCCCTAACAAACGGCGGCTTTTGCATCGACACTCCCGGCATTCGGAGCTTTGGCATATGGAAGCTGGAGAAAAAAGATCTCATCGAACATTTCTTCGAGATGATTCCCTTTAGCAAAAAATGCCGCTATACCGACTGCTCGCACAGATCCGAGCCTCGGTGCATGGTCAGGAAAGCCGTAGAGAAGGGAGCCATCTCTTCCTTGCGTTTTGATTCCTATTTAAGTTTAATGGAAAGCATAGAACATCCAACGGAAGAAAGATTATGAGCGATATTTCCTCTCTTCATGCAATTGAAATACTCGATTCTCGAGGCAATCCAACGGTAGAAGTGGTTTTGACCACGCAAAAGGGAACCGTTGTACGATCAAAAATTCCCTCCGGCGCATCTACCGGCGCGCATGAAGCGATCGAACTGAGAGACAAAGATCCCAAAAGATATAGGGGCAAAGGAGTTCTCTTAGCTCTTTCTCACGTAAACGGACCACTTCATTCTCTTCTTTGCGGCCGATCCATCTTCGAGCAAGAGAAAAGAGATCTAGAGATGATTCAAGCCGATGGCACGCCCAACAAATCCCGCTTGGGCGCCAATGCCCTCTTGGGCGTCTCCCTTGCCATTGCCATGGCAGCAGCAGCGGAAAGAGGACAGCCTCTCTACCGCTATCTTCTTCAGGGAAAAGAAATCTGCCTTCCCTGCCCCATGATGAATATTCTCAACGGAGGCGCGCATGCCGACAATCTTCTCGAGATACAAGAGTTCATGATCCGCCCGATCGGAGCCTCTTCGTTCAAAGAAGCCGTGCGCATGGGAAGCGAGGTATTCCATACTTTACAATCGATTCTCAAGAAAAAGGGGTATGCTACAGCAGTCGGCGACGAGGGGGGCTTTGCACCCAAAATCTCTTCTGCCGAAGAAGCGCTCGATCTGATTTGTCTTGCCATTGAAACCGCAGGCTATCGTCTCAAACAAGAGATTTCTTTGGCGCTCGACGTGGCGGCGTCGGAGTTTTTCGAAGGGGGAAAATACGTCGAGAAAAAGAAAGAAGCGCTTGGCTCTTCCTTTGCCAAACGCTCCTCCCAAGAGCAGATCGACTATTTATCCTCTCTTTGCCGCAAATACCCGATCGATTCCATCGAAGACGGGTTGGATCAAAATGATTGGGATGGGTGGAAAAAGCTCACCGAACAGCTGGGCAAAAAAGTGCAAATTGTCGGTGACGACCTTTTCGTCACGAACAGCTCTTTTCTCAAAAAGGGCATCGAGACCAAGACAGCCAATGCCATCCTCATCAAACTCAATCAAATCGGCACTCTTACCGAGACCATGCAAACCATCCACCTCGCCCAAAAAAATGGCTATAAAACCGTTATATCCCACAGATCGGGCGAAACGGAGGACACTTTTATTGCCGATCTTTCCGTTGCATGCAACGCCCGCCAGATCAAAACCGGCTCTCTTTGTAGATCCGACAGAGTCGCCAAATACAACCGCCTTCTAGAAATTGAGGACGAGGTAGGGAAAGAGGCCAAATATTTTCGCTAGACTTTTATCTATCTTATATAGAAAGAGTTGTTCTTAAAAAAACCACAGACTAAAAAATCCCCTTCGCTTCCTCTCATTGAAAAAAAATCCCCAACCTCTTATGGAAAGAAATAGGAGGGCAGAATGTTGCATCTGATGGCGCTTTTTGGAGAGGCAGAGAGAGGGCCTCTTCACACTCCTGTGTTATTGCATTCGTTAGAAGATCTTCTCGAACGGGTGGGCATGCCACCCCAAGAAAGTTTGGGAGTATCTTTTGCCGTTCAAGCGCTTCTTTGCAAACACTCGCTTCTTTATTTTCGAGTAGACGAGGAGGGGTTTAGCAAAGAAGATTATCTCATTGGCCTTCACCTGCTCTTACAGAAAAAAGAAAGACTCTCCGCCATCGGCCTTCCCAACGTTAGCGATGAAGAGATCATCCAAGCGGCAATTGCTCTTTGCGAAGAGAACAAAGCGCTGCTTCTCACGACGGAAAAAGATTTTTATGATTATCTCACATCTTAAGAAAAATATTCTTCCGCTTTAGAAAGCCATGGTTCTTTTCCGATTTCCGTCTCGCCCCCATGACCCGGGATCACCCGCGTTCTTGGAGGAAGGAGAGAGAGCTTTTTGCAAGACCTCCACATTAACGAAGCGGAAGAGGTCGGCAGCGCAATCGTTCCGATGCATCCTTGGAAAAGGGTGTCGCCGGAGAGCAAAACCCTCTCTTCCGGAAGATAGAAACAGATGCTTCCCGGCGTATGGCCGGGAGTGTGCAAAACGCGAAGCAAAATTTTGCCCACGAAAAACTCCTCTCCATCTTTCAAAAAATGATCCGGCTTGCACCCCTCAACTTTTTTTACACTTGGAATATGATCGCTTCCGGGATCTTCTAAATTCGGCGCATCTTTACGATGGATCCAGATCGGAAGTGATTTTTCCTTTTTAAAAAGACATGCCTCAAAAATATGATCCCAATGAGAGTGGGTGAGTAAAACCTTCGTCAAAAGAAGTTGGTGCGCATCCGCAAAAGAAGGAACAGAGGAAAACGCCCCTTCCGCAGGATCGACCACCACTGCCTCCTGTGTTTTTTCGCATCCTAAAAGGATGACGTTGTTTCGCAGAGGGCCGCATACGAATTTCTTTAAAATCATAAAAATGAGATCTTTGAATTCTTAAAATTCACTATACAAAAACAAGGAAAAACAACAAAGAATATCAGAACAAAAAAAGCGCACCGGAGAGGATTTGAACCTCTAACCGCCCGGTTCGTAGCCGGGTACTCTATCCAATTGAGCTACCGGTGCCTGTGGAAAGAGTATCATCCATGAGCTAGAGGGTTTAATTCAAGAAATTTTCCTGAAAAAAATTCGCTATCTCAAGAAGAGAGCAAAGAAACTTAATTGCTCTCTTCAAAACAAGATTTAAAAAAATTTCTTTGCTCGCCACTCTGAGCCAAGAAAAAACTTCTATAGGATAGAGCAACAGCATTTGCTCTTCTTTTTCGCATCCTCCTGCGAGACCAGTGGATCTGCTTCATTGATGCGAACATTTGCTGCAGTGGCGGAAGTAGCCGCCACCACAGCATTACCACCTTCTCTGCCAAGGGCAGTAGGACGCAAAGACTCCCTTTTGACAGGAACATTCGCAGAAGCACTTGCGGGAGGTGCGGGGGCTGGCGTTTCTTTCGAAGGGCAAGAACTACCGCCTCCGCTACCGGTATCAGAGAGACGCGGAGCCTCCTCTTTGACAGGAACATCCGTAGAAGTACTTGCGGGAGGTGCAGGAGCTGACGTTTCTGCTCTCTTTACAAATTCTTTCAAAAATTCACGAGACTCGAGACATCCTTGTGCGGCAGATTCTCCGAGCAAAGAGAAAGCTCTTTCCTTATCTTCTCCAATACCAATACCATAGAAAAGGCAAAGCGCTAACATGTGTTTTGCCAAGGAAAATCCCATGTCGGCAGATTTCTGGAAATGTCTCACAGCGTTCTCTTGTTTCAAATGGTACAAATGTCTTGTGAAACAGCAAAGTCCCAGAAAAAACTCTGCTCCTGCTAGCTTTTCGATAGCTAAACACAAATATTTACTCGCTTGTTTTTCCGATACTTCCGTTCCCCATCCATTAGCAAAGCAAAGCCCTAGATAAAGCTGTGCTCCCGGAATGGATCCTCTTGCAGCAGAAAACCTTTTGAAAGCCATCTCATACGATGGCGCAACTCCAATGCCCATGGCATAACAAAGACCTAATCGAAAGCATGTCTCAAAATCATTTTTCTCTGCAGCTGATTTATATCTTAAAAAAGCTTCCGATTCACTGGACGAACCAACAAGGTCCTCATAAGACCATCCCAAAGCAGCTCTTTCTCGCTGCTCTTTGTTGAGAAAAAAGAAAAGGGCTTTTTGGAGATCTATTTCAGAATTTTTTTGTTCCGCAAGGGCTACACAAAGTTTTGCATTCAGATGTCCCTTTTTGGCAGCAGCTATGAAGTGTTTTTGCGCTTCTCGTGGATCTTTTGCAACTCCAAAGCCTTGCTCATAACATTTTCCCAAAGAAAATCGAGCATCGGGATGGTCCTTCTCAACAGCTCTTAAAAGGTATTGAACAACTTCTGTTTCTGTCTTTTTGGCATCGGAAAGGAGAGTCTTTGAGCGTTGAAGACAATAAGCAACCATGAATTGTGCTTCTTTATCTCTCCCAGCGGCTGCGATACGAAAGTTCTCAAGAGCACTGTCTCTATTTACGTTCACTCCATTACCATTCAAAAAACACAATCCTAATTCATGGTTTGCTAAAAGATATCGCAGACTGGCCGCTGAAGCGAACTGGGCAAAAGCAAGCTGTGGCTCTTTAATATAATAACATATGCCTAGTAAATATTGAGCTACTGCATCTGTTTTTTCTGCAGTTTGCAATAAATCAGTCGCTTGTTCGAATTCTTTTTCTTTTATTAAAGTTTTTGCCGCTTTATGTAAATCGGTCAAAGCCGGACTACCCGGACTATTGGATGCTGTTGTCATAAAACCTCGTTTTTGAAAAGGAACTTCTCTAGTTAGAATCGTTATCACGACTTTTTACGTTTTTTTCTCTAACCGAGAATTCCTTACTGTTAACATAAAAATTGATAGAGAGATCCACCTTGCGCATGCTGTTTTGGTTCTTAACGACGAATGGCAGGAATCTAAAAACTCGCTATCGGCAAATATTCTAGCAATACTGCTTCCTTTTTTTCAGAATTTTTTAAATTCCGGATGAAAAAATCTTAACACATCAGGTTGACTCCCTCGTTTCCACCTGCGAGAGAACTTCCTGCTTAACATTGGGTGCAAAGAAACTTTGCAATGAATTGGGATTCTCTAAACATCAAAAATCCACGCCTCAACTAACGACAACACAGCAAGAAAAAGAACCTGGAAATTCTCGTGGGTGTCGAAACTGATTTTCATCTTCAGCGTATATCTTTCTACTTGTTAGGTACCATTTCGGTCATTTTTTGCTACTAAAAAGAGACGGCGAGGGAGGACTCTCAGTGCGATGACGAGGCTCCTTGGATTTAGAAAGGCGAAGGCTATTTTCAGGCATTTCTGCCCCAGCAGGAGTAGGCGGAGATCCGGGGAGGAAAGGTATCACAACCTCATCAGGATTTTCTCCTGCTCCAGAACCAGCAGAGCGTGGGATAGGGGATAATACCAAACCTTCATGAGGAGGCATTTCTGCCCCAGCAGGAGTGACAGGTGACATAATCACAGCAGGAGGTGCGGTTGGTGACGAATGGTCGGAATATGGCGGCTTCTTTCGTACTGACGCAGTCATTGCATCACTCGCTCTAGTAGTATCTACAACAATTTCTTCGACGACAAGAGATTGTCTCTTACGCTTCTCGTCATTTTCAATGACTTCTGCTTCATCCCCTTTCGTTAATGCGGGAACAACAGCCGGCAGTTCAGAAGTGCTTGATGAAGCAGGATGGCCCTCTCTGAAACACAATCTCCCAATACCTCTGAGCCCAAGACCGGTAATAGGGATCATCCCAAGGGCGAGGGGCCAATAATTGACGAGCGAAGTTATACCTTGTTGGCTCGGAGCTGCAAAAATCATATCGCGAAGAGGCGTTCCTAAAATAGCGGAAGTAATTCCGGGAGAAACCGGATTTGCCCAATAGCTGCGACCCATCACAGAAAGAGCAACGACTCCCACAACAAGACTTGTGAGAATAACGGGTTTTAAATACCCAACTTCAGACCATTTCGAGTTTTCAGGCTTATGATAAACAGCAGAGATCTTCCTTTGAGCAAAATAAACAGGATTTCCAATGACCAGTTCTCCTACGAATGACAAAAGAATAAAAATACTACAAGAAATGCGATAGACCGATCGCATGAGGGGACTCTTTTGAAGAAGCCCTGGGCTCCACATTCTTTTTGTCAGAGGGAACGAAAGAGAGTCGGATCGAAAAAAAGCCGGTAAGGTAGAGGATAAGCAAGGAGTAACTTGGCTCATAAAAAATCCATTTGTAAAGGCATTGTAGAGATTTTACACGTTTCGGCAAAAAATAAAAATCTTTTTCACAAAAGATTTCTCTTCGAAGAGTCAGAAGAAGCCGTCAAAGAATGAAAGTTTTCCTCTCGAGAAATTCCCCTGCACGAATAAAATGCTCTCCTCCAAAAGGGAGTCCCGACCATTTTTAAAAACTCCAAGGGTGAGATTTGATAAACGTTGGAAGGCAAGATCTGTTTTTCTTCTTTGAAACGAAAGGTCTTTGTAAGATCTAGCTCTATGAAGGGATCGACTTTTTTCAACTCATAGCCATGCACGAAATCTTTGATGCTATAGGGATTCGACCATTCGTTTTCTATGAGTTTTTCCCAATCATTTTCATTTTTATGGGCAGATGCTTTCATCTTTTTAAGGATCTCTTCTTTGGTGCGCACCCAGCTATAATGATGAATCATTGGCTCTCCATCGAGCCCCAAGACATGACGCATTTTTTTCTTCGCAGCATTGTAGAGTGCATGGCGGTCTCCTGGAGAAAGAAGAGCTTTTTTCTGCCAAGAACCCCGTCGAGCGAGCACTGCGGAATCTTCCCGGCAAGAGGCCTGCATCTCTGGCGTGCGAAAATACCAATAGTTCGCAAGACGCATCGCATCATAGACGCGGTACTGCTCTGCGTCCAGCCATGCGGAGAACCTCTTTTCGTCGACAATTTCATCGGCATCCAAAAAAAGCAGATACTCACTTGTAGCAAAATGCTGCCCGATGATTCTGGAACAGTTGAACCAAAGATCCTTGCCGATTCTCTTTGTAAATTTTTCAGAAAGCAGCTTGGGCACAAAGGGAGATAAGAAAAATCGACATTCGGGAAACTGCTCAAAACAGTAAAAAAGAGCCTCTTTGTTTTCGGGAGTCCCGTCAAAAAAATGATCAAAGACAACGATGCCGATCTCGGAAGAAAAATTCTTGAGCGACTCAATGCAGTGTTTTAAAAAACGAATTTCATTCGTACAGAAAGAAATGACAGAACCGATCGAATGGGACATAGGCGCTCAAATTGTTAAGAATTATTCCCGAAAAACCAAAAGAAAGCAACGTATAGCTTCTCTTCGTTTTACTCCAGAAATCGGAAGATGCAAAACTACTTGATCCTTCCTTTTAAAAAGAATAGTATGTGATAGAAAAAAAAGAGGCAAAAAACTCTATGCATATCGTCATATTGGGTGCAGGAGAGCTTGGCTGCCACCTTGCGCGCGTACTTGCAAACGAGGGATTGAGCGTTACGGTCATCGACAAAGATCTGAAAAACCTAGAAAAACTTTCTAAAGAAGCAGACATAGCCACGATCGTTGCTCCCGGAACCAAATGGAAAGCGCTTAGCGATCTGATCGAGGAGAATCCCTCTTTTTTCATCGCCCTGACCGGAAGCGATGAGGCTAATCTCGTCTCTTGCACAATTGCAAAAAACTTAGGCTTTCCCCATACCGTGGCAAGGGTCAAAGAGATCGGTTTTTTGAGCCGCTCGCGCCTGGACTTCGGAAGGCTTTTTTTTGTCGATCATTTCATCGGAGCCGAAGTTCTCACCGCACACGATATTTTAAAAAGCATTCTCAACTACGAAGATTTATCGGTCGAAAATTTTGCACACGGCACCATCCAGATGAGGACCTTTCTCATCCCGGAAAGCTGGCCGAATGAAAAAACCTATCTCAAAGATCTCTCTCTCCCTAAAGAAATCATCATCAGCTTGATTCGCAGAAGAAATCCTTCCGGCAAAGAGCATATCATCTTTCCTCATGGAGAGGATTGCATTCTTCCCAAAGACGAGGTGACCGTCATCGGAGAGACGCAAACCATGTACCGTATCCATCACCTCTTCAAATTCAAATCGCCTGAAAAACCCATCAAGTCCGTCGTGATCGTCGGCGGATCTCCCGTAGCGCTTCGACTCTCTTACATTCTCGAAAAGCTCGACATCCACGTCAAGATCATCGAAAGAGATGAAAAACGGTGCGAAGAGCTTGCCGACCTTCTTCCCGAAAGCACGGTTCTGCATCATGATGTGCAGAACCTCAATTTTCTTCTTTCCGAAGGAGTGCAAAATGCAGGAGCTTTTCTCGCCTGCACGAACGTAGATGAGACCAATCTCTTGCTCGCACTTTTAGGAAAAAAATGCGGATGCCCTAAGGTGCTGGCATTGATTTCCGACGTGAGTTTGGTTCCCGTCTTTCGAGATTTGGACATTACAGTCTCTATCTCAGAAAAAGTCAACCTTGCCAATCGCATTCTTTCTCTTGTGCATGGGAAAAAAATTATTTCCATTGCTTCTCTTTGCGACAACCAGGCCAAGGTTCTTGAAATGAAGGTATCCCCCGAATCAGAGCTGGTAGGACTCCCCCTCTCCGATATCAGCTCGCGTCTGCCCAAAGACCTGCTGATTGCGGCCATCGAAAATCGAGGACGCATCATGATTGGCAAAGGCACGCGCATTCTTTCTCCCAATGATACGATTATCGTGGTGACAAGCGCCGAAAGAGTCCATGAATTGTCAGATCTTTTTTAAAAAGGAGATAAATGAACTATAAGCAGATCTCTCTCTTCTTAGGAAAATACCTCTTCTTCTTCTCTCTCATCCTTCTGCTTCCTTTGGGCGTGGCTCTTTATTACGACTTTGTGGCAGATTCGAAATTCTATCCGCAGCCGCATGCATCGCTTGCATTTTTTTTTACCACTCTCATCTCCCTTGCCCTCTCCCTCTTCTTTTTTTTGGCGAGAAGAGGCCCGAAAAGCGCGCTCGGAAGAAAAGAGGGCATACTACTCGTCGTTCTAATCTGGCTTATCTCCTGCTGGGTCGGGTCGCTTCCCTTTCTTTTCACGAAAACACTCTCCTCTCCCATCGATGCCTATTTTGAAACCATGTCGGGCTTTACCACGACGGGAGCGAGCGTTTTTCATCCCAAGGAGTATGACAGAGAGGGAAGAGAAATTCCCATCCATTATCAAAATCCGAAGGTTCCGGGGAAAACCTATGTCTTTTATGGGACCATCGCTCCGGTCAAAGATTCCAAAACGGGCAAGGTTCTTTATGAAGGAGTCGAAGCGGTCAGCAGGGGCGTGGTTTTTTGGCGCAGTATGATCCAATGGCTCGGCGGCATGGGCATCGTCGTTCTTTTTCTTGCCATCTTTCCCACATTGGCAGTCGGTGGAAAATTTCTCTTTCATCTCGAGGTGCCGGGCCCCATCAAGGAATCTCTTTCTCCCTTAATTAAGGATACGGCCTCGATTCTCTGGAAACTGTATATAAGTCTTACGATTGCGCAAATTTACCTCTTGATCTGGACCAATGACAGCATGCCCCTTTTTGACGCCTTTTGCATTACCTTTTCCACGCTCTCCACGGGAGGATTTGCCGTCACCAACGGCAGCATTGGCAGCTATCACAATTTTCATACGGAATGGGTCGTGATCCTCTTCATGATTCTCGGCAGCATCAACTTCAACCTCTATTTTCATCTAATACGCCGCAAACTCTACCAGATCTACGAACCCGACTTCCTCTTCTTCATATTAGTAACGCTCCTCGGCGGCATGGCAGTTTCATTTACTCTGATCGGAACTCCCCGCCAGTCTCTCGAAGGGGTGCAGCTAGGCATCTATTCCCTATCTTCCGCCTTTCGCGACGGTTTTTTCCAGTCCGTTTCGGCGCAAACCACCACGGGATTTGCAACGACCAACTATGATTTGTGGCCCTATGCACCGCAGCTCTTTCTACTTCTTCTGATGTTCGTCGGCGGCATGGCAGGATCGACAGCCGGAGGTATTAAAACGTCGCGGTTTTACATTCTTTTCAAAATATTACGACATAAGCTCGAAGAGATTTTCCGCCCCGAAAAAGTTCTCAAACTCAAGATCGGCGGCAAGGAGATCGATGCGAAAACGGAAATCACCGTGCTTGCCTTTTTTACCGTTGTGATTCTCTTTGCAGCTCTCGGCGTTTGCATTCTTGTGGTCAATGGCGTCGATACCGAATCTGCCATGGGAGCGATTGCCTGCATGATCAACAACATCGGCCTTGGGTTTAGAGCCGGGGGACCTACCCAATCGTTTGCTTTCCTGCCGCCGCTATCGAAGATCGTCTCAATCTTCTGGATGCTTCTCGGAAGACTTGAATTTTTTGCCGTTTTAATGCTCTTTGTTCCCAGCTTTTGGAGAACGACAAAAAATTAAGGCCTTTGATCAAAAAAAATAATCTTTCATGCACGATGTCCGGCTATTCTGCATTGCGCGAATCGGAGAAACGCCCGCCAGGAATATTTGTAGCCCGAATTGGAAAAAGAACAATTTGTAACTTCTTGAACCAATCGAATGGTATCACCGCCTTTTCCACATCCAAGGCACTTGAAAAGATTTGTTCTGGGATCAAAAGAAAGGCTTGCGGTCGCACTGTCGTGGCCTCCGTAGCACATGGCCTTATTTCAATTCCAAGGGATTTCGCAAGCTCCACTATAGGGAAGGGCCTTCGCTCTTGCTATTCGTTCTTTGTCGATCATTTGTTTAATATCTTTATGTAGTTTCTGTATTCATAAATTCTACCATAATTTTTTCTAGGAAGCTTTTGCGAAAGAATTTTTAATTCTATTAGTCTGTCTATGATTTTTTGCGCGCCAGCTCTTGTTTTGGTTCCGGTCCATTCCATAATTTTTATTACGTCTACGATAGGTTGTTGGTATAGGTTCCGCAAAACCTCTACTGCTGTTGTAGCCGCGATTTTTCCAAGTTTAAGGGTTTTTTCCATGTCTTTTTCGCGCAGATGTGTAATGTCAGATGCAGTCGAAATTGCAGAATTTGCAGTTGCTATAATGCCTTCAAGAAAAAAATCAATCCACTTGTCTACGCGTGCTGGATTACTGTGGTATCCTTGTAGTCGCTCGCAATATAATTCCTTGTTTTTTTTGAAAAAATCAGACAGATAAAGCAATGGCAATTGAAGTAATTTTTCTTTCCAAAGAAAGAGAGTTATTAGAAGGCGTCCTGTTCTTCCATTTCCATCTGTAAAGGGATGCACCGTTTCAAATTGAGCGTGTAAAAGAGCGGCTTTAATGAGTGGCGGGTAGGTGTCATCGTCGGCGTTAATGAACGTTTCAATGTCTCCCATAGCTCTTGGAATCTCGTGAACTGGTGGTGGAACAAATAAAGCATTCGAAGGAGACATGCCACCAATCCAATTTTGGGTATATCTAAATTCTCCGGGAAATGATTTTTGAGTTGTGCATGCGCCAGTCATTAGATTGCTATGAAGTTCTTTGATAAATCGAACGGAGATGGGTAATGTTTTAAATCGCTCTGTGCCCTCGCGAAGAGCGTGAACGTAGAGAATGATATCTTCTACGTCGGGAGCTTGGACATTCTTCGGGATTATTTCTGCTTCAATGGCATCGATCAGCGTTGCTTGAGTTCCTTCTATTTGACTCGAAGACGCCGCTTCTTTTCCGATAAACATCCGAATAAAAAGATCAGAATCGGGAAGAAGTTGGCTGATGCCATCGAGTTTTCCAATCAATCGCATTGCCTCCCCGTGTAATAGCTGTTGTTGAGATGAAAATCGAAACTCTTCTTGAATAGGGAAGGGCAGAGGAATGAAGGCTTTGAAACCTTCGGGTTGATTGACTAAGTATCCTATTTTGTTCCACATACGGCGCCAACATTTTATTTTGTATATATCTAATATGTGAATGTATACAAAATGGTGTATTTTGTATAGTTCTTGTTGTTAAGTTGCTTTTAGTTAGGCTTTTGCGTGTTAATGTCGAGGATTGTTTTCAGATAGCCCAAGTTCGCCAGCCCTCATAGGAGAATCGGTCCGAAGTTAGGCCTATCCATCACTACATCCTGAAATTTACAGGATTGTTTTTTGTGCTTTGAGAATCTGAGTTGACAATCCTAAAGCCTTGTAAATTTTCACCTGTTCACCTTCTGCTTTTGTTGTGCTCCGATGATAAAGAGTTTTACCCTCCTCTGTTTTTGCTTCTGTTGTTACTCTTATTCGGTTGCTCATTAGCGCACGGATAGTTTCCCAGTGATAATTGATCCCTTGTTTTCCTAATTGATAAAAGCAGTTTTGTATGAGATGATAGGCTAATATCGTGATCCAAAGATGCCCATCAACGCGACGTTCTTTTTGATGGTATATTGGACGGAGTCCGAGTGATGATTTCATGAAGCGAAAAGCGTCCTCGACGCCTCTAAGAGTATTGTAAAGTCCCCATAGCTCTTTTGCATCCATTCCAGTCAAATTTGTTCGTAAAAAGTAGCTCCCAGTAAGTTTTTCGCTCATTTTTGCATCAATAATTTCCCAGCTGACAGCAGTGGCAAGAGCTCCATCTTCCGAAGCTTTTACTGTGATTTCATAACATCCGGAGATGCGCTTATGTTTTTCTTTTAACCGTCCTATTCGTTCAAGGACCTTTGGGTATTTTTTCCGCCCCTTAGGCTTGGCAAGACCCTTTGCGAGTTTTTTTAAATCTTCTTCAAAACGCTTTTTGAAAGATTGCTTCATCTGAGATGCAACAGCGGCTTTTGCTTCAGACTCGCAGTATAACCATTTTTCATCATCTCCTTCAGGACTCTTTACCAACGCGGCCTTCACGAGATCCTTGAGGTCATCGACAGGAACAAGTTCTCCATCAAGTTCGAGTGAGGGAGCGTCCTGTCTGGCGGATACTATGTAGGTGTACTTTTCTTCTTTCAGCCATCGAAGGTTATCCTCAGTAGAAATCCCTGCATCGAGAATAATAATAGGCTTGATTAGGCTTTGATGAGCATCGAGGCTTTTGATCATTTCTTGGAGTGTTTTAGGTTCAGAAGCATTGCCAGGGAAAATTGCTGTGCGATTTAGAAACCCGTGCTCATTTATGACAAGCCCCATAGTGACCAATGGACAGTCAGTCCGCTTTTCTTTTGAAGGGCCATGCATCGCCTTGGAATTTAGCTGAGCCTGTCCTTCCATATAAGTGTTGGTGAGATCATATAATGCAATAGTGCTTTGATAACCGTGGAATCGTTGCCCAGCTGCTTCAAGATGTTTTTCCAGAGAAACCTTGTGTTTTAACAACTTATCACTAATTCGATACAACTTATGGAGTGAAGATTTTTTGAAGTCAAAATCGAGCAACTCTTCAAGCCCACTTTTGTCACACAGCCATGTGTATGTGGCTCTCTCACTCTTAGGATTGGTGGCTCTTGCAATGATAGATCCGAGCGCTGTGGAGACTTCAGTCGCAGAAAGCCCAATTTTTTTCAGTTCTTTTGGCAGCTCAAGTTGATGAGCCATTTGCAAGAGCAAATGTTCAGTCCCAACAGTTCTTGGTTCAGATTTTTCTATCGTATTTACATCAATGGTTAGGAAATCAGCCGTTACAACAGGACTTTTTATATCTATGACAGCCTCAGAAAGTTGACGAATTACCTGAGAGGCATAATTTTGAGCCAAACGCTCCACCGCATCGGAATAGGGTATAAAGTTTTGTTGCCCTGAAACGATTTCTTCAATGCGTTGCGCAAGAAGAGTGTGTTCTGCCTCCGGAAGATCGATCTCCGACCCCATATAAAGGAGAACCTTCTGCCGCGGCCCTTTGTCAGTGCGTACAGATTCAACAAGGTAGAATGATGAGTATGACTTACCGTTTTTGGAATCTTTTTTAGTGGTTTTTCGTATAAACATGCCAAGAGTATACGAAAGACGAAATCTTTTCGAAAGCGAAAAAATATTATTTTGTTAAGACTCCATCACTACAAATGCCGTTTTAGACTTTTTTGAGATTTTTCTCCCATAGAGTGAAAAAAAAATCCGATAAAAACGCGATGAAATCGCTAAAAAGTTGGCGAACTTGGGATAGGAATAAAACGGTTTCACCCGATGCAGTAGGACATTGGACAAGACCTTAAGGTTATTTTTGATAAGCGGTAGAACAGCTTTTCAATCCTTCAAATGGCCTTTCCTTTTCCATAAGAAAAACTTAGGCTTCAGATTTTTCGGAACTTTTTTAACTTTTACCGATAGCAATGGCTGGCGGCTATACATCGGCACGCGTTTTTTGATATATGTGTCATCCAAGAAGAAGGGCAAGAAAAAGAAATCGCTTGCCAGGTTAAAAGAAGAGGAATCAAATCCTGGGACGGCAAATGGGAAGGAAACCGTTACAACCACCGGAGGCACCGGTGGAGGAGGGTTGACGCGGCAATCGTGAAGAATCGTCCCGTTCCAAATGAGAATACAGGGCACGTTAGAGGGCAGATCGTGAGCCGTATTATCTCCTGATATTCCACTAAAAGTGGCCAAGAAATGGGCCCCTCCATAGACAAACCCGGTGGTTTGCACATTAATGGGACTAGAAAAGCTTCCCACATCGCCGGTGAGCGCATTGAATGTTTCGTTGTTTGTCGCTTGGATGAGAGGAGTTACGCCGGTTCCATTTTCAATCGATCCTATAGCCTGGAAATTGGGATTGAGCACAGTGATCGGACCTAGAATAATAATATTTCCTGCAACAATAATTAAATTGTTGATCGGGTCCATGGTATTCATCAATGCAGTCCCGCTGCCGGTGTTGATCGACACCTCTTCAAGTGTAAAACCTACAGTGCCAATGATCTGTTGATAGGAAAAAGATCCTCCATTGGTTTGTACGCGAACATCGCTATTGGCCGAAAGAAACGTCGCTCCCGTTGGAAATGCAATGGGCGTGCCATAGGAGGTAAATTGGATGATCTGTCCCGTATTGACATTGGTCTGGTTTGCTGCAGAGTAGGACTGGTTATTGGCGGAGTAAACCGTATTGTTAATATTAATATCATGACTTGCCTGTATGCTCATTGCTCCCAATACAGTGGTACTGCTCGATCCAACTCCATTCAAATTCACATCATGAGCATTTGTCACGGAGAAATTTTGCATACTTTGACTTAAGGCAAGAGGATGGTTGATCGTGACATCCCCAACGCCTGCATCAATCGTAAATGAGTAAGGACCATTCACTTCTTGATCGATGAGGACATTTCCTCCATGAGAGTCGAGCTGAAGATTTCCATTCAGAGTCGTATCGGAGGCCAAAGAGATCTGCTGGTTATTCGTAGAAATGGTTCCTCCAAGCGTGTTTAACCCACCTCCAGTTTGCGCAAAAGTTCCGTCGACCGAGAATGTGATGGCAGGATTGAAAGTCAAGAGCGTTGCATTGTTAATCGTAACGGTCCCTCCGCTTGTGGTCGTTACGTTGCTGTTGAAAAGGAATTGAGATCCGCTTAACCCAATGGATCCTGCAATGTTCAGAGCTCCGTTGAAAGTAGCAAGCGTTGCCAGATTCGACATGCTCAAGGAGTTGGCTTTAATTCCGAGCGACGTGAAATTATTTGCACTTCCGATTGTTACCGCATTTAAAGTCGTATTTCCGCCAATAGCTCCGTTGAGGTGGATATCTCCTAACCCTGCGATCAGATCCAAATTCTCTGTTCCGGCAAGTCCGTTCACCGTTTGGCTTAGGGTAATTCCGGCAGTTCCAAGGCTCGTGTCGAATATTGTCAATCCAACGAGTATGAGCGGACTTACGAAGGAGATCGATCCGTGATGCGTGGTATAGGCTCCTGCAGCATAAAGAAACGGGGCCGTTCCGAGCTGCGTATAAGAGCCGTCAATATCCGTCACATTTGTGGCCACTCCGGTGATGAGCCCGGATACCGTGACGATGAGAGAGCCCAAGTTGGTTGTCGTGATCGCTGCATACCTAGCAAAGTTCGTTCCCGTCAAATTGATTCCCGCAGCTCCGTTTGTGTTGATCGTTGCCGTTAAAATAGGAGTTCCAATGGTCGTAGTGCCGCTGCCTTGCAGCTCTGCAATCGACGTTGCAGTTACATTATTTACTTGAGCGTTATATACACTATGAAGGGTGAGCGCACCCACACGGCTCACTCCCCCGATGGCACCGCCGATCGTTAGGTTTGCCGTAGAAGCGGTTCCTAACGTTAGATCCAAAGAAAAAGGACCGTCGACCGTGTTTAGAGAAATGGCCCCATTGCCGGCAGAAGAGTCCAGGGAAGCCGCAGCTGTGAGTGTGAGGGCGGAGTCGAATGTAATGCTAGCAAGTGCCGGTGTTGCATTGCTTGCCGCCACATTTCCTGCCAGAGAAACATTTCCTGCGCCATTTTGTAAAAAGGCGCCGTTCGAAGTGATCGTCTTGCCCGCGGTGGTTGTGAATAGGCCGCTATTGGTGATCGTAATCGGACCTGTGCCGGTGGTCGTGACGTTGTCTAAAAAGCTAACTGTTGCTGCCGTTAAACTGATGCCGGATGCTCCGTTTGTATTGATGGCTGCGTTGAATGTGCTGCTGCTCGTTCCGGTCAATGCAATAGAAGCCGCTGTGATAGCTTGTGTGCTGACAGCTGCATTATTGACAATCGTCAAAGCGCCGAGCCTAGCAATTCCCCCGGTCGCTTGATGGAAGGTTAAGTTCCCCGTATTGGTATTGAGAGACAGATTTCCGGGGCCGTCGACCGTATTAGAGAAGTCCAGAGCATTCGAACTGGTATTCAACACCCCTGTGCCCACAGCGGAAAGGGGGCCTAAAAACTGCATGGCTCCGGTGGAGGTGATCGAAGAGGAGAGAATGACAGCGCCGGCGCCCGTTTGGGAAAAGGCCAATAGATTCGAGCCGTTAGCTCCTGCGTTAAAGGTCAGAGTGCCGGAGTTGTGAATGGTTACGTTAGCAGCTCCATGGGTTGTAAACGTACCGTCCAAAGTAAATGCGCTTCCCGTCAAAGAAATCCCCGAAGCGCCGTTGGTATCAAGAGCGCCAATAAAATGGGTAAGGCCGCTTCCTGCCAATTGTGAAATCGACGATGCGGTGACAGCCTGCTGGGCCGTTACATTACCGGCCGTCTGTATAGTGATTGCGCCAAGACGGGCGCCGCTTCCTATATTGCCGGAGACCGTAATAGCACCGGTGCCGGAGGTCATGTCAAAGTCAAATCCCCCATCGACCGTGTTCAGAGAAATGGCCCCATTGCCGGTCGAGCTATCTAGTTTTGCCGCTGCAGTGAGCGTGATGCCGGAGCTAACGTTAGAGCCAAAGGTAATACTAGCCAAAGATGCGGTCGCATTGGTGGTCATGACAGTTCCTGCCAGAGAAACATTGCCAGATCCATTTTGTAAAAAGACGCCATTCGAAGTGATCGTCTTGCCCGCAGTGGTTGTGAGTAGGCCGCTATTGGTGATCGTGATCGGACCATTTGAGGTTGTTGTGACGTTGTCTAAAAAGCTAATTGTTGCTGCCGTTAAATTAATACCGGAGGATCCGTTTACATTTAGGGCTCCGTTGAATGTGCTATTGCTGCTTCCCGTAAGAGCAATAGAAGAAGCGGAGATGCCTTGCGCGGAGAGCGTTCCCGAACAGCTCATCGTTAGTGCATTCAACAAGCTGCAGGAGGCGGCCAGGGTCAGATTGCTAATGCCGGAAGCAGTAAGAGATAGGCTTCCGGGCCCATTGACCGTACTGTTTAATGTGATGCCACCGCCGGTCAATGAACCTAGGCCAAGCAACGGAACGACGACAGGCCCTTGAAATTGCATTGTGCTTGTGGCCGTAATCGAAGATGGGAGAGTTGTAGTCGCAGAGCCGACCGTTTGCGAGAAAGTAGAAAGCGCTGTGCCAATTGCACCTGCTTGAAAGGTCAAAGATCCCAAGTTATTGATGGTAACGCTATTATTGTTCGTTGTGAAGGGAGCGCCAAAAGTAAAGACACTTCCGGTAAGAGAAAGGGCGCCATTGGTGGTCAGAGCTCCATTAAAAGCAGTGGTGCCCGAGCCGTTGGACTGCGTCAGGGTAGAACCGGTCGTAACAGCTGCATTGGCAGTGGCGTTTTTGACATTTGTAATCAGGATCGCCCCAAGAACAGAAGATCCTCCGACAACATCTCCAAAGTTCAAAGAACCTAGAGTGCCAAGGTTCAAACTCAAAGCTCCTGGACCATCTAAAGTGCTAGAGAAAGTGATGTTCTGCCCGCTTGCAGATGTGTCCAGAGAAGTTGGGTTCGAAAGAGAGGTGGGACTTGCAAAGGAGATAGCACCTCCGGCAGTCATCGATCCGGCTAAGGAAACAGAAGAGCTGACGCCACCGCTCGTTTGCGTACATGCGCCTGCAATCGAATAGGTGGTTCCGCTCAGCGTCAAAAGACCCGAATTGGTCACGATCAGCGGTCCGGTATTTATTGTCGACACATTATTGTTCAGGGCAAATGCAGATCCGGTAAGATTGATACCGGAAGAGTTGGTCGTCGAAACAGCTCCGTCAAAAGTAGTCGTTCCGCTGCCGGCGCTTTGTGTAATCGAGGATGCGCTCATATTTCCAAAAGCATGAAGATCTTGTACAGAAACAATGGTAAGGTTGCCAAGAGAATTAGTGGCACCTACATTGCCGGTAAGTATAATATTTTGATTACCGGCAGTCATCGAAACATCATTGGCTCCCGGACTATCCAGAGTGCTATGAAAAGTAATCAGCCCTCCGGTTAAGTTTTTAGAATTCAACACAAGAGGTCCATTGAGAGAAACAGCGCTCGTAAAATAAATGGGCTGATCCGTAGTTGTGATCGAACCTCCTACAAGCACACTACCGGGACCTATTTGGAGAAATCCATTTGTTCCATTAATTGCAATCGAGGTTCCGTTTGCAATCGTAAGAGAGCCCGAATGGGCCAGATTCATACCTCCGCCGCTTGCCGCAATGGATCCGGTAAGATTGATTGTGACAGTATCTAGATCGAGTCCATATCCAAAAGAATCTGCCCCTGTTGCCGTAAGACCTGATTGAAAGTAAGTGGTCCCCGTTCCGGGACCCGTTTGCTGAAAGTAGCCCAAATCCGCAGTATTATCAACATGCACATTGCGTGCACTCAGAATAATAATGGCAGCTAAAGGAATCGTGTTTCCAATTGGCCCAATGAAATACACGTCATGGCCGCAGGCATCGATGGTGAGCTTTCGTGGAGTCAGAATATTATCGCTATTCAAGGATTGGTTGAACGTGATATCGGCGCCTATGGGACAGGTAGAAAGGGTAATGTCATTGGTTAAAACAACGGAATTAGAAAAAGAAATGGGAACGCCTGAAGTGATGATATTGGTTCCCTGATAAGTAATACTGCCGGTATTAATAATAATGGTCGTCGCATATACAGGACCAGTAACAGGAGGATTCACTGGAGGAACGGAAGTAAATGTGGCTATATTTAAGTTGTGGCCAACATCTCCGATCTGGCAATAGGTAATCGTCCCATTTTGCGCATCCAGGGTCAGATTTTGGCCCGGTCCGATCAGCCAGGGAATCGTAATCGCGCCTCCATTACTTTGAATCGTCAGGTTGGTCCCGGCATTCAACTCCATCTGTCCCGGGAAGGGCGCAGAGCAGGAACCATTAAAAGTAATTGCATTGCCACCGGAAGAAATGGTGGTTGTTGCTCCTGAATTAAAAAAGTAGCCTTCTGTAGGTAGTTGCCCAAGACCGGTATAATTTTGTGTGCTTGCCTTATAGACCGTTCCCAGGAAGGTAATCGTGTTAGAAGCAGTTAGCGTAGTCGTCCCCGTAGCTCCCGCACCTGCAGATCCAAAATCGTGCCAAGAGATACTATCGCTCGTGATTGCAAAATTGTTAAAAGGGACGCTTCCGGCAATCACGTTGCCAAGCGTTACGCTCGTTGCATGACCGGTTGCCGTTGTAAGGGTCAGGCTTTTGCCTGACGTATTGGGATTCAGCGTTCCCGTAATGGAAATATTTCCAACGCCCGGAGTAGAGGTGATCGTGGTGATGGTCAAAGTCGACGTAGTGGTGACATTTCCGCCGGTCAAAGTAATATTGCTTCGATCCGTAGTAATATTGCCGCCAATGCTCATCGCTCCCGTTTCAAGGATCGCTCCCACCGTTTGCAATGTGCTCATTTGAACAATATTGGCGCCCGTTGCGGTCAAACTGCTCAAAGGATTGGTGTTTCCGACTGTTCCATCGAATTGTATGCTTCCGCTTCCTGCTGTCAACGTAAGGGCTTGCGCGCCATTCAAGGTGCTAGAGAATGTGACGTTCTGGTTTGCGGCAGAGGTGTCCAGAGAAGTTGTGTTCGAAAGAGAGACGGGGCTTGCAAAAGAGATGGCCCCTCCGGCAGTCATTGCTCCGCTCAAAGAAACAGAAGGACTGCCGCCGCCGCTCGTTTGGGTGCATGCGCCTGCAATCGAATAGGTGGTTCCGCTCAGCGTCAAAAGGCCCGAATTGATCACAACCAGCGGTCCGCTGCTTGTTGTCGTGACATTGTTCAGCGTAAATGCAGATCCGGTAAGATGGATCCCCGTAAGCGTGCTCGTTGATAGAGCTCCATTATAGGTTCCGCTTCCGGCATTTTGTGTCAAAGAAGCTGCTGTAATGGCAGCCGCAGTGACATTTCCGCTTTGTACCGTCACATCGATCAGAGGGATCGTTCCCCCGATCGCTCCTAGACCTATGCTTCCGACGCCGGCAGTGAGCGTTAAATCATAGCCTCCATTTACGGTGGAAGAGAGGGTGATCGTATTGCCGCCCGAATTGAGCGCCACGCCATTGGTCAGGGTGATGGGAGATGCAAATGATAACAGTCCCACCGTAGAGATCGGAGCTCCGAGAGAAACGGCAGAACCGCCGCCGCCGCTTGTTTGGGTAAAGCTGCTGCTCGATGTAATGGTAGAGCCAACAGGAATGGTAAGCGTTCCACTATTAGTAATGGCAATCGGACCTAAATTGGTCGTTGTGATCGTGTTGTTCACATTAATGGTATTGCCGTTCACGCTAATGCCATCTGCCGTTGTGGTTGAGATCGTACCATCAAAAGTAGTGGTTCCCGTTGAGGCAAGGGTCAAAGGCCCTGCAATGGCCATACTGCCAAAAGAATGGATGTTATTGGCGCTGGACACCTCAAGCTTTGTAGGAGGTGCTAGAAGGCCAACGGCCCCATTAAGATTTACATTGCCGGCACCGGCGGTGAGCGTCAAATCAAAAGCTCCGTCCACAGCTGCCAAATCGATATCTCCGCCGCCGCTATTTAAAGTCGTTGCATCCATTAAGGTGATCGGAGAGGCAAAGCTGATCAGAGCATTGTTTGTCGTAATGCTAGCGTCCAAATGGACGGCTCCCGTTCCATTTTGCTGGAAAGATCCTGCAAGATTGAAGGGACCGGCATTGACAAGCGTCAAAGTGCCGCTATTGGTAATCGTAACGGACCCTCCGCTTGTGGTCGTTACGCTGCTATTGAAAAGGAATTGAGATCCGCTCAAAGCAATCGGTCCTGCAATGTTCAAAGCTCCATTGAACGTAGCAAGCATTGCAAGGTTCGACATGCTCAAGGAGTTGGCTTTAATTCCGAGCGACGTGAAATTATTTGCACTTCCGATTGTTACCGCATTTACATTCTTTGTCCCGCCAATAGCTCCGTTGAGGTGGATATCTCCTCCCCCTGCGATCAGATCCAAATTTTCTGTTCCGGCAAGTCCGTTCACCGTTTGGCTTAGGGTAATTCCGGCAGTTCCAAGGCTCGTATCGAATATTGTCAATCCAACCAGTACGAGCGGACTTACGAAGGAGATCGATCCATGGTGCGTGATATAGGATCCCGCAGCATAAAGAAACGGGGCCGTTCCGAGCTGTGTGTAAGAGCCGTCAATATTTGTTGTGTTCGTCGCCACTCCGGTGATGAGCCCGGATACCGTGACGATGAGCGAGCCCAAGTTGGTTGTCGTGATCGCTGCATATCGGACAAAGTTCGTTCCTGTCAAATTGATTCCCGCAGCTCCGTTTGTGTTGATCGTTGCCGTTAAAATAGGAGTTCCAATGGTCGTAGTGCCGCTGCCTTGCAGCTCTGCAATCGACGTTGCAGTTACATTATTTACTTGAGCGTTATATACACTATGAAGGGTGAGCGCACCCACACGGCTCACTCCCCCGATGGCACCGCCGATCGTTAGGTTTGCCGTAGAAGCGGTTCCTAACGTTAGATCCAAAGAAAAAGGACCGTCGACCGTGTTTAGAGAAATGGCCCCATTGCCGGCAGAAGAGTCCAGGGAAGCCGCAGCTGTGAGTGTGAGGGCGGAGTCGAATGTAATGCTAGCAAGCGCCGGTGTTGCATTGCTTGCCGCCACATTTCCTGCCAGAGAAACATTGCCCGCTCCGTTTTGTAAAAAGGCGCCGTTCGAAGTGATCGTCTTGCCCGCGGTGGTTGTGAATAGGCCGCTATTGGTGATCGTAATCGGACCTGTGCCGGTGGTCGTGACGTTGTCTAAAAAGCTAACTGTTGCTGCCGTTAAACTGATGCCGGATGCTCCGTTTGTATTGATGGCTGCGTTGAATGTGCTGCTGCTCGTTCCGGTCAATGCAATAGAAGCCGCTGTGATA
The DNA here is from genome assembly GCA_963716985.1 of uncultured bacterium. Lineage (GTDB taxonomy): Bacteria > Chlamydiota > Chlamydiia > Chlamydiales > SM23-39 > JAJZPH01. The sequence continues at coordinate 2,029,755 of OY970323.1, forward strand.
GCTTGTGTGCTGACAGCTGCATTATTGACAATCGTCAAAGCGCCGAGCCTAGCAATTCCCCCGGTCGCTTGATGGAAGGTTAAGTTCCCCGTATTGGTATTGAGAGACAGATTTCCGGGGCCGTCGACCGTATTAGAGAAGTCCAGAGCATTCGAACTGGTATTCAACACCCCTGTGCCCACAGCGGAAAGGGGGCCTAAAAACTGCATGGCTCCGGTGGAGGTGATCGAAGAGGAGAGAATGACAGCGCCGGCGCCCGTTTGGGAAAAGGCCAATAGATTCGAGCCGTTAGCTCCTGCGTTAAAGGTCAGAGTGCCGGAGTTGTGAATGGTCACGTTGCCGGCACCGGTGGTAGTAAACGTACCATCCAAAGTAAATGCGCTTCCCGTCAAAGAAATCCCCGAAGCGCCGTTGGTATTAAGAGCGCCAATAAAATGGGTAAGGCCGCTCCCTGCCAATTGAGAAATCGAGGACGCGGTAACGGCCTGAAGCGTTACATTGCCCGCCGTTTGTATGGTGATTGCGCCAAGACGTGCAGTGCTTCCTATATTGCCGGAGGCGGAGGTCGAAATAGTTCCGGTCCCTGAGGTCATGTCAAAGGAAAATGCCCCATCGACCGTATGCAAAGAGATGGCCCCATTGCCGGTCGAGCTATCTAGTTTTGCGCTCGCGGTGAGCGTGATGCCGGAGCTAACGTTAGAGCCAAAGGTAATACTTGCCAAAGCTGGTGTTGCATTGGTGGTCGTGACATTTCCTGCCAGAGAAACATTTCCTGCGCCATTTTGCAAAAAGGCGCCATTCGAAGTGATCGTCTTGCCCGCGGTGGTTGTAAATAGGCCGGTATTGGCGATCGTAATGGGACCCGTCCCGGTGGTCGTGATGTTGTCTAAAAAGCTAATGGCAGCTCCTGCTAAATTGATGCCCAAGGATCCATTTGTATTGATTGCGCCGTTGAATGTGCTACTGCTCGTTCCCGTAAGAGCAATAGACGCGGCCGTGACGGCTTGTGTGCTGATCGTTCCATTACAAGCGATGGACAGCGCTCCCAGGCGAGAAATCCCTCCAACAGCATTCGTGCATGTGATCGAACCTCCGCCTGTCGTCAAGAAAAGAGCAAAAGGTCCATCGAGTGTGTTGTTACAATTAATGTTTCCCCCGCCCGTAGAGGTGTCCAGAGACGTGATTGCCATTAGGGTTACGGGCCCATTGAATGTAATGTTATTGGGCGTATTGTGCGTTTCGGTAATGGACCCTGCAAGTTGCACGCTTCCGGTACCCCCGGACTGGTTTTGGGTAAATGGACCGTCGACTGTGCAGATCGCGGACGTGCTCAGCACCAGCGTTCCTGAAACCGTAAAAGTTGCGGGCCCCAAGTTCGCCGTGTTCAACGTATTATTCAGAGAGACGTTTTTCGTCGTCAAAACAAGTCCGGCAACACCACTAAAGTCCAGAGCCCCATTGAAAGTTGTTGTGCCCGTTCCGGCCGCTTGGCTCATGGAAGTAAGCGTCATCGCATTGGCAGTGAAATTATTCGTCGTATGAACGGTCACAGCGCCAAGTCGGGAAATTCCTCCGGCAATGCCCGTAAAGGTAATGTTGCCGCCTCCGGCCGTTAAATCAAGAGATTGCGTTCCATTCACAGTATTTGAAAAAATGATATCTCCCACCTGGAGCAACGTACCGGTATTTAAGATCGTAGATCCCGTTAAAGTAATAGGCCTAAGTAAGGAAATGTCAAATCCATTCGTATTAATGGTCCCGGCAAGATTCGTAGAGCCGCTGCCCGTATCCGTAAATCCGCCGTCGGCGGAAATGATCACGCCGCCGGCGATTGTCAGAGTGCCGGAATGGCTGATGGAAACAGGGCCATTGCTTCCGTTTGCGGTTGTCACATTCGCATTCACTGCAAAATTTGTTCCCGTTAAATTAACGCCTGAAGCGGTAGTGGTATTGACGGTGCCGTTAAAAGTTGTCGTTCCGCTGCCGGCGCTTTGCGTAAGAAAGCCCACAGCCATGGGAGCGGTTCCTGCCGTGGTCACATTATTTGCTTGTGGTATTGTAATCGATACTAAAGGATGAACCCCTCCGACTGCGCCCGTAAATGTAACGTTTCCTGTAGTTCCCGATCGGAGTACAAGAGGTGTTGTTGCGGAAACGGCTCCGTTCAGCGTACCGGGAAAGCTAATCGTGGCTCCGGCGGGAGTTGCATTTGCATTGGTGCTATCAAGAGTAAAAGTTGAGGCTCCATTTACCTGCGTCGGCCCGTTCATGGTGATGGTTCCGCCGGCCGTAGTAATGTTGCCAAAAAGATTGATGAGAGTCGATCCCGTGTAACTAACAAGTCCGGGAATTGTCGTCGATGTCTTGACCGTGCTGTCCTGGACAATCGTTGCAGCGGATATAGTCAGACTAGCCAAAGGTGTCGTAGCTCCGACAGCTCCCGTCAGTGTTGCCGTTCCGGTGCCGCAGGTGAGGGTAAGTGCATTCGCACCGTCAATTGTACTATTAAAGGTGGTAGTGAGATTGCTCGTCGAGGTAATAATGCTCGTTCCGGCAAGAGCAACTGCGGCCGGAAAGTTTAAGGGATTCGCTCCCGTCACCGTAATGTTGCTTCCTATCTGGATGGTTCCCGTACTGCTAGTAAAGGTAAGATTCGTTAACGCGGCTGTTGCTCCAACAGCTCCGCTCAGAGTAATCGTGTTCGAAACTCCGGTTCCATCTTTCAGAGTGAGAACAAACGCACCATTAATCGTGCTCGTAGATCCGCTGAACGTAATGTTATTGCCGGCAGGAGAGCCTCCGCCATTGGTCGTGTCTACCTGGAGGGTAGCGCCTAAAGTAACAGGACCGGTAAATGTAACAATTCCCGCGGCTGTAGTGAGACTTCCTCCCAGATTGATGGCAGTGGGCGCTGTGTAACTAATCGCTCCTGTAGTTTTGGCCGTACTACTCTGGGTAATCGTTGCCGCAGTTGCAGTTAGGCTAGTCAAAGGAGTTGTTGTTCCAACAGCTCCGCCCAATGTCGTGATGAACGCCCCTGTCCCACCATTCAATGTAAGGGCAAATGCTCCATTAATCGTGCTCGTAGATCCACTGAACGTAATGTTATTGCCGGCAGGAGAGCCTCCGCTATTGGTTGTGTCCACTTGGAGGGTAGCGCCTAAAGTAACAGGACCGGTAAATGTAACAATTCCCGCAGCTGTAGTGAGACTTCCTCCCAGATTGATGGCAGTCGGTGCTGTGTAACTAATCGCTCCTGTAGTTTTGACCGTGCTGCTTTGGGTAATCGTTGCCGCAGTTGCAGTTAGGCTAGTCAAAGGAGTCGCTCCCCCAACAGCTCCGCCCAATGTCGTGATGAACGCCCCTGTCCCACCATTCAATGTAAGGGCAAATGCTCCATTAATCGTGCTCGTAGATCCACTGAACGTAATGTTATTGCCGGCAGGAGAGCTATGGGTCGTGTCCACTTGGACAATTGCGTTCAAAGTAATGGGGCCGGTAAATGAAACGCTTCCCGCAGACGTAGTGAGATTTCCTCCCAGGTTGATGGCAGTCGGTGCTGTGTAACTAATCGCTCCTGTAGTTGCGACCGTTACCGTTGTGCTCTGGGTAATCGTTGCTGCAGTTGCAGTTAAGCTAGCTAGAGGCGTCGTCCCTCCAACTGCGCCTCCCAATGTAATCGTCCCCGCCGTTCCTCCCGTCAACCCAAGCGCAAAGGCGCCGTTGATCGTCGTCGAGCTTCCTGAGAAATTGATATTGGATCCAGCTGCGGTTCCCCCGCCATTTGTCGTATCGATCACCACACCGGCTGCCAATGTGACCGGACCCGTCATCGTCACCGTGCCGCTGGTCGCTGTACTCGTAGTGATGTTGCCGCCCAGGCTGATACCAGTGCCTGAATAGCTCACCGCACCCGTCGTTTTAACGGTCGAACTCTGGGTCACTGTTGATGCTGCGCTCGTAGCGCTCAAAGAAGTAATAGCAGTCGTTGCACCAACTGCACCGCCAAAGGTGATCGTCGCCGCACCCGCCGTCGTAACGGTCAAATTGCGCGTATTGGCCGTTCCATCCGAATCGATCGTTGAATTAAAAGTCGCGCTGAAACCTGATGAGGGGCTAATCGTCACGCTGGTTGCAGTCGCAGTCGGAGAATTGTTTAACAAAACAACGCGGCCGGCCGGGAAGGAAATGCTGCTATTCGTCGTCGTAACTGCAATGGTATTTTGTAGCTGGATCTGCCCGGTGGTCGCTGAAAAGTTCAAAGTCCCAATCGAGATCGTGCCTCTTAATACGGTGATTCCCGTCGTTGTATTGGTCAACGTGGCAATACTGCTGGTTGCCGCTCCATTGATGGGGCCCACTGTGATCGTGCCTGTTCCGGAGCTGGCTGTGAACGTCGAGGCGGCAGGGACTTGGATTGTGCCCGTTGTAAAGGTCAAGGCATTGTTATTGGTTGTAAATGTCGTGACTCCCGAGCTCAATTGAAAATTGGTCGCGGCGGTGTATGTTTGGGCATTGGCGTTATAAGTTAAGCCATTGAAATTAATGGCGCCTAAACTCGTGAGTGCGGTAGCACCCGAAACGCCAGCAGAAGCTGCGCCGATGCTATTAACATTGATCGTTGCAGCGTTGGTTACAGTCAGAGTAGAGAGCGCCGACGACCCTCCAACTACGCCTCCCAGAGTCACCGTCCCTCCCGTTCCTCCATTCAACCCAAGCGCAAAGGCGCCGTTGATCGTCGTCGAACTTCCCGAGAAATTGATATTGGACCCGGCTGCTGTTCCTCCGCCATTTGTCGTATCGATCACCACACCAGCTGCCAATGTGACCGGGCCCGTCATCGTCACCGTGCCGGTGGCCGCTGTACTCGTGGTGATGTTGCCGCCCAGGCTGATGCCGTTGCCCGTGTAGCTCACTGCGCCCGTTGTTTTAACGCTCGAACTTTGCGTTAATGTGGTTCCGCTGTTTGCGGTTAGCGAAGCGATCGGCGTGATTCCTCCGACTGCTCCTCCTAGCGTAATCGTCCCCGCCGTGCCGCTCGTCAATCCAAGCGCAAAGGCACCGTTGATCGTCGTCGAAGATCCTGAGAAATTAATATTGGATCCAGCTGCGGTTCCTCCGCCATTCGTCGTATCGATCACCACACCAGCTGCCAATGTGATAGGTCCTGTCATCGTTACCGTGCCGCTGGTCGCTGTACTCGTAGTGATGTTGCCGCCCAGGCTGATACCAGTGCCTGAATAGCTCACCGCACCCGTTGTTTTAACGGTCGAACTCTGGGTCACTGTTGATGCTGCGCTCGTAGCGCTCAAAGAAGTAATAGCAGTCGTTGCACCAACTGCACCGCCAAAGGTGATCGTCCCCGCACCCGCCGTCGTAACGGTCAAATTGCGCGTATTGGCCGTTCCATCCGAATCGATCGTTGAATTAAAAGTCGCGCTGAAACCTGATGAGGGGCTAATCGTCACGCTGGTTGCAGTCGCAGTCGGAGAATTGTTTAACAAAACAACGCGGCCGGCCGGAAAGGAAATGCTGCTATTCGTCGTCGTAACCGCAATGGTATTTTGTAGCTGGATCTGCCCGGTGGTCGCTGAGAAGTTCAAAGTCCCAATCGAGATCGTGCCTCTTAATACGGTGATTCCCGTCGTTGTATTGGTCAACGTGGCAATACTGCTGGTTGCCGCTCCATTGATGGGGCCCACTGTGATCGTGCCTGTTCCGGAGCTGGCTGTGAACGTCGAGGCGGCAGGGACTTGGATTGTGCCGGTTGTAAAAGTCAAGGCATTGTTATTGGTTGTAAATGTCGTGACTCCCGAGCTCAATTGGAAATTGGTCGCGGCGGTGTATGTTTGGGCATTGGCGTTATAAGTTAAGCCATTGAAATTAATGGCGCCTGAACTCGTGAGTGCGGTAGCACCCGAAACCCCCGCAGAAGCTGCGCCGATGCTATTAACATTGATCGTGGCGCTCGTAGCGCTCAAAGAAGTAATAGCAGTCGTTGCACCAACTGCACCGCCAAAGGTGATCGTCCCCGCACCCGCCGTCGTAACGGTCAAATTGCGCGTATTGGCCGTTCCATCCGAATCGATCGTTGAATTAAAAGTCGCGCTGAAACCTGATGAGGGGCTAATCGTCACGCTAGTTGCAGTCGCAGCCGGAGAATTGTTTAACAAAACAGCGCGGCCGGCCGGGAAGGAAATACTGCTATTCGTCGTCGTAACTGCAATGGTATTTTGTAGCTGGATCTGCCCGGTGGTCGCTGAAAAGTTCAAAGTCCCAATCGAGATCGTGCCTCTTAATACGGTGATTCCCGTCGTTGTATTGGTCAACGTGGCAATACTGCTGGTTGCCGCTCCATTGATGGGGCCCACTGTGATCGTGCCTGTTCCGGAGCTGGCTGTGAACGTCGAGGCGGCAGGGACTTGGATTGTGCCCGTTGTAAAGGTCAAGGCATTGTTATTGGTTGTAAATGTCGTGACTCCCGAGCTCAATTGAAAATTGGTCGCGGCGGTGTATGTTTGGGCATTGGCGTTATAAGTTAAGCCATTGAAATTAATGGCGCCTAAACTCGTGAGTGCGGTAGCACCCGAAACGCCAGCAGATGCTGCGCCGATGTTATTCACATTGATCGTTGCAGCGTTGGTTACGGTTAGGCTGGCGAGCGCCGACGACCCTCCAACTACGCCGCCCAAAGTCACCGTCCCTCCCGTTCCTCCATTCAACCCAAGCGCAAAGGCGCCATTGATCGTAGTCGAAGATCCTGAGAAATTAATATTGGATCCAGCTGCGGTTCCCCCGCCATTTGTCGTATCGATCACCACACCAGCTGCCAATGTGACCGGGCCCGTCATCGTCACTGTGCCGCTGGTCGCTGTGCTCGTGGTGATGTTGCCGCCCAGGCTGATGGCAGTTGGTGCGGTATAACTAATCGCCCCTGTAGTTTTGACCGTGCTGCTCTGGGTAATCGTTGCTGCAGTTGCAGTGAGACTGGCCAAAGGAGTCCCTCCGCCAACAGCTCCCGTAAGTGTTGCTCCTCCGGTTCCGCAGGTGAGGGTAAGTGCATTGGCACCATTGATCGTGCTACTAAAGGAGATAGGGAAACTACTACCCGTTGAGTTGATGAGGCTTGTCCCGTTTACGCTCACCGCGGCCGGGAAGTTTAAGGAGCTTGCTCCCGTTAGCCTGATGTTGCTTCCAATTTGGATCGTTCCTGTACTGCTACTAAAACCAAGACCTGCTAATGCCGTAGTTCCTCCAACAGCACCACCCAAAGTAATCGTGTTCGTAGATCCACTATCTAAAAGAAGATTAAATGCACCATTAACCGTGCTCGTAGATCCACTGAAAGCAATGCTATTGCCGCTGCCGGCAGGACCTACTCCATTGGTCGTGTCCACCAAGATGTTGTTTCCTAAAACAACGGGACCGGTAAATGTAACGGTTCCTGCAGCTGTCGTGAGATTTCCTCCCAGATTGGTGGCAGTCGGTGCTGCGTAACTAATACCGCCTGTAGTTTTGACCGTGCTGCTCTGGGTAATCGTTGCTGCAGAAACAACAAGGCTACCTAAAGGTGTCGTGGCTCCGACAGCTCCGCCGAATGTCGTGGTAAACGCCCCCGTTCCCCCTAGCAGGGTAAGAGCAAATGTACCATTAATCGTGCTCGTAGATCCGGTGAAAGTAATGCTGTTGCCGGCAGGAGCGCTATTAGTCGTGTCCACCTGTACGGCAGTGCTCAGCGTAACAGGCCCGGTAAATGACACGCTTCCACCTGATGTGGTAAGATTTCCTCCCAGGTTGATGGCAGTGCCTGTGTAACTAATCGCTCCTGTAGTTGCGACCGTGCTATCCTGATTAATCGTTGCAGCAGAGACAACGGCGAAACTGGCCAAAGGTGTTGTGGCTCCGACAGCTCCCGTAAGTGTTGCCGTTCCGGTTCCGCAGGTGAGGGTAAGTTGATTGGCACCGTTGATCGTACTACTAAAAGTGGTGGTGAGGTTACTCGTTGAGTTGATGACGCTTGTCCCGATTACGTTCACTGGAGTCGGGAAATTTAAGGGATTCGCGCCTGTCACCCTGATGTTGCCTCCTATCTGGATGGTTCCCGCGGGGCTAGTAAAGGTAAGATTTGTTAACGCGGTTGTTCCTCCAACAGCTCCGCCCAGAGTAATTGTTGAGCTCGAAGCTCCGGTTGCGTCTTGCAGAGTGAGAGCAAATGCGCCATTAATCGTGCTTGTAGAACCGCTGAATGTAATGTTATTTCCGGCACCAACGTTTTTGGTCGTGTCCACCATAAGGCTCGTTCCCAAAACAACAGGACCGGTAAATGTAACGCTTCCGCCTGATGTAGTGAGATTTTGGTTCAGGTTAATGGCAGTAGGGGCAGTGAAGCTAATAGCTCCGATAGTTTTTACTGTGTTGCTTGGTGTAATCGTCGATCCGCTCACTGTAAGAGAACTCAAAGCAGCAGACGTGGAGGATCCTCCAACAATAGCGGAAAAAGTAACCACTCCCGCCCCGGCATTAATGTTTAAAGAAGAGTTGGTCCCTTGGCTTTGCACCTGTCCGGTAAAACTCACAGCACCGCCGCTCGTATTAATGATCAAGTTTTTTTGCAATTGAACGAATACACTATCGTTAAAATCAACTGCTCCACCTCCGGAAGTAATCGTTACCGGATTGGTGATCACAGAAAGGTTGGCGAAGGTTGAAAAGACAATCGCCGCATTATTGGTCTGTATATTGGCTCCAAGAGATACGGATGCAAAGAGGTCATTTCCCTGAAATGTTAGAGTTACTCCACCAGTTGTTATATTAATGGGCGCATTGGATTCTTGTGTGATGGTTTCCCCACACAATATCACATTCGAAGCTGCACCATTAATTTGCGTCGTTCCAATGGTAGTAGGTGTTGATGTGTCTGCACAGTAGAGAGGCAAGCTTCCCGAAGAGCCGGATACAATGTCAAGTGTACTTGGGTCTAAAAGCCAATCTCCCGGCTTTCCCGCAGGCGAAAGAGAATTAACCCATCCGGTCATACAACCAAGATTTTTCCTGCCGGAGGTTTCGACAAAACCTCCATTTCCTCCTTTCTCTCCGCCGCGCGTGTAGATCTTGCCGTTGAAAAGCGTATTTCCATCCGACCAGAGAATGACCCGCCCGCCATTTCCTTCGGTTTTCGCATCCGCGAAGATGCACGATTCCGCATCCATGGAAGTGGAAAGGGAGTTGCGCAAAGGACCTTTTCCCTGATAACTTCCCCCAATAAAGACCTCTCCTCCCCCAAAAAGACCCGACGCATCGATCTTGGATTTTTGAAGAGAGATGTCCGCTCCCTCTAAAATGACCCGGCCTCCCTTCTCTCCGGAAACGTCTATTTTCCCGGAAATTTGTAGCTCCTCGCCATTGAGATGCACCTCTTTAGAAGTGATGAGGCTTCCATCGACAAGGCGGATCACGCCGTCGATCTCTTCGAGCGCGCTTGCCGGAGTAATGCCGTCGGTATTGACCACGGTCTTGATCGCTTTTTCGGCAGCTTTGAGAGAAAGCTCTACACTTCCATTCGCAGCTTGAATCTCTCCATAGTTTTCAATTAAAGCGTTTTTGAGCTCGCCCTCGACGGAAAACCGGATCAGGCCATCTCCCGTAAAATCCAAAACCACCTTTTCTGCGGAGGCGAGAACGACCTTGTCTGCATGTGCAATCAAAGAGCCCTTGTTATTAATAAGGGGTGAAAAAAGAGCAATAGAACCTTCAGCGAAAATAGATCCTTCGTTGGTGATAGAAGCGTTTTGATTTCCCGATTCTTGGAAAAAGCAATACTTTTCATTTAAAAAATCCTCATCGAGAATGTTGAGCGTCGAGGCAATAAGAGAGCCGGTGTTGACGGTTGCGTTTTTACCAAAGTAGATTCCTTGGGGATTGACGAGGAAAAAGCGGCCATTGGCTTGAAGGTGGCCTAAAATTTTCGAGGGATCTTTTCCGACAACGCGGTTCAAGCAGCAACTTTTGGACGAGGGCTGGACAAATGCGACGCTTTCGTTTTCTAAAATGTTGAATTTGTGGTAATTAATGATGGCTTTGTCAGATGTTTCGACTCGTAAATGGCCCGCATGGGGAGACGAAAAGTCCGCCCTTCCCGCTGCTACCTCTTTTTGTTCGGGCATAGACCAAAGAGAAGATGCGGAAATAATGAGAAGAATAATTTTGCGACTTTTTCTCAAAAAGGTTGCCCCGTTAATTTTATATAAACAAAGGGGCTCTTGCTGCTATCGCGGTGGTTCAAGGGAAAGCCTACATCCAGACTAAAGGTCAGAGAATAAGGGCCATTCACTCTTAAACCCACCCCGGACCCCCATTCGAATGTGCTCTTTTCCGATTGAAGAAACACCCCGCCGTGGTCAACAAAGCCCGCAATTTGGACTATCTCCTTCCAACTTTTCTTTGCCATAAAAAATCTTTTATTGGCAAGAAAAGGAGGAGGAATGCGCAATTCCATGTTTACATAGTAGCCGCTATCCCCCAACGCACTGGCCAGAGGAAAGCCGCGCACCGTATCAATGCCCCCAATGTAAATCACCTCGGGAAGCGTCAATTTATAGGGACTCCACTGTCCCGATCCATGCAGATACAAATAACAGTTTCGCGGCAGTTGCTGGATGCGGTCGTAATCGGCATTCATTTTAAGAAAAAGGCCGCCGGCGCCATTTCTAGAGCAGCCGGAATCCACGCTCCTAAGACCGCCAAGAAAATGGGGAATGCCATAGGACATGCGAAAGTTGAGATAATCTCTTCCCTTAGCAAGGCCATAATGATCGAAAAGAAAGCCCGCTGTCAAAACGCGCAGCTTGTCATAAGACGCCGTCGAGTGTAAGACAAAATTTCCGATCTGCTTGAAATCGAAATAGGAGAAAAAATCAACGCTCCAAAAAAGCCGCCTCATGATCGCGTGGCTCACCTTTAAGGTGGCAATGTCGGACCTTCCTCTTAGATCCAGAAATTTTAGCTCTTCGACCTTGAATTTTGAAAAGAGGTAGGAGCATTCAAGAAAGGTTCCTTTGGCATTCAGGGGAACGGTATAGGAAACGTCGGTAAAAAAAAGGGCTTCAATGGGAAATCCCACAACCTGCGCCACGGAAATTTTATCCCCATAAAAAAAGAGGCTGCCTCCATCAAAACGGCCGCCCACGCGCGCGTTGGTGGTAAGAAACCTTCCATAGTTGTTTCCGTTGAGATACAAATGTAGGGGCCGTCCATCATCAACCCGTAAAATGACGTCAGCCGTGCCAAACGCTTCGCCTCTCTCAAACACGGCTCCGGCTGCAAGATCGCTATTTTCATTGAGCAGCATCAAGGAGCGTAAAAAATCGTTGTAGCGCAAAGGGTGTCCCTGCAAAGAAGAAAAATATTTCAAAATGAAGGGGGTGCTGTAATGCTTATTACCCTCTATAGAGATCTTCCCCAATTTCCCTTCAATGATCTCAATGGTGAGAATACCATCTCTAATTTCTTGCACAGGAGGATAGGCGCGCGCAAGGAAAAATCCTTTCTCTGCATATTTTTCATCGATGCGCCGGCAAAGCTCATAGATCTCTTTGATGCTCATTTCGCGATTCAGATCGCAGTCAACCCAAGAGTATATTTCTTTTGTGGAGACGGACTCATTTCCCTGAATGCGCACCTCTTTAATCAGCACCTTCTTGTCTTCCGGCAAAGCAAGCCTTTCTTTGGGAATGTCAATCTGGATGGAGGGAACTTCTCGTTTCGGCTCTAAGGGCTTGCCCTCATACTCCTTTTCCAGCTGTCTTTCCACGATACCTGCAGAAGGAGTCGCGGGCGGAAGGGCAGAAAGAGCGGATGCAATCAATACAAACAGGACTAATAAAACAAAATTTTTCTTATGCATAACCTGATTCTACAAAGTTCACTTTTTTTTAAAAGCTAATTTTCAAAATTTTTGAAAAAAGGCGCTTCCTGTGCCATAAGAAAAACTTACGCTTCAGATTTTTTCGGGAACCTCTTTAACTGTTATCGATGGCAATGGCTGGCGGTAATAGATCGGCACGCGTTTTTTGATATATATGTCCTCCAAGAAAAAGGGCAGGAAAAAGAAATCGCTTGCCAGGTTAAAAGACGAGGAATCAAATCCTGGGACGGCAAATGGGAAAGAAACGGTTACAACCACCGGAGGCGGTGTGGGAGGAATCGTACAATTCTTAATGACAACCCCATTAAAGATGATCTTGCAGGGAGGATCGGCAAGAAGCCATTGGACCGTATGATCTATAGAGAATCCATCGAGATCGGCCAGACTCAGTCCCGGACCTCCTCCGACAATGATTTGGTTTGCGCTATGGACCAAAAGCGGGCTTGATAAAGATCCGACATTCCCGCCTTGCGCATCAAAAATAGGTGTATTATTGCAAATAATCAGCTCGGACCCTGCGGTATTCAAGATGTCTTTCAGTGAGACAAGATGCGTGTTGATCGGATCGATCGAACCCGAAATGGTAATATTTCCCGCAGTAACCATCAGATTGTTAATCGTTCCGCCGCTGGCAATGGTATTGAGAGCCGCGGTTCCCGTTCCAGTGCTGATGATGATATTTTCAAAAGTAGTCCCCAATAGGCTCACAAATGAAAAACTGCCATTGTTCGTGATCACCTGAAGATCATTGAACGCTCCTAAATGAATCGTGCCGTTTGTGAAAGCAATCGGACCACCAAATGAAGTGAGATTGGTTTGCGAGCCGGTATTGAAAGTGAATTCATTGGCCGCAGAGTAAATCTGCGTGTTCGCATTATATACTGTGTTACCAAAGATGATATTATGCGAAGCAGTCAGATTGAATGTTCCTGTAACGCCTGTGGCAACTGAGCCAACTCCCATTAAATTGATGTCATGCGCTGAGCTGACTGTGACATTTTGAAGCGCGACGTGATTTCCAATGAACCCATTGAAGATCGCATCGCCGCTTCCTGCTGCCACAGCAAGATTATAAGGTCCATCCACTTCTGCTACAGCGGCATTGGCGCTGCCGCTCGTGATTGAAAGATCCCCGGTAAGGGTCAATAGAGATTGGAATTCAACGGGATGATTATTTGTGGCGAGTGTTCCTCCGCCAGAAACATGGCCGCTGCCATTCTGCAAAAAGGCGCCGTCGATTGAAAAGTTAAAATTAGTGCCCAAAACAAGGGGACCGGAATTGGTAATGGTGAATGGTCCGCTTGTCAAGGTTGTGACATTGCCAAGAACATTAAAAGCAACGCCTGACATCGTTATGCCTGCCGCTAGGCTCGTATTCAGATCTCCAGAAATAGTGGCTGAAGTAGAAATTCCCGATAGACTGATGGAACCTGCTGTGATGGCCAAAGCATTGAATGTGCCCGCTGAATTGACTTGAAGAACGCCGAGCGTGCCCGCATTTTGATCCAATGCAATGGCGCCGAAGCCAGTGTTCAATGTTAAATTGTGCGATCCACTGACCGCCCTTATAAAAGTGATATTCCCTACGGTGGCTCCGGTATCGAGCGAAACGTTATGGCCCAGCACAACGGCCCCTGTGAAAAGAATCGAGTTTCCAGCCGTTGTGAAGTTATCGGCAAGCGATACATTGCCGCTATTCAGTTGCGTGAAGTTTCCTGTGATGTTAAAAGGAGCTCCTGTTGCAATCGTAAGAAGACCGGAATTGGTAATTTGTACCGGACCTCCGTTTAATGTCGCGACGGGGGCATTAAAAGTAAATTGGCTGCCCGTCAGATTGATTCCATTGTTAAGCGTGGTTGTTAGAGCACCATTGAAAGTGGTGAGTCCGCCGCCTTGGGATTGAACGAAGCAACCCGCCAAAACCGCTTGCAATGAAGCATTATTCGCACTTTGAATCGTGAGTGAATGAACGCCTGTGATACCTGCCGATACGGTGGTGTTTCCGCTTCCCGAAGCTAAAACGAGAGCCTGATTGCCAGTTATGGTACTAACAATGAGGATGGTTCCGCCATTGCTATTGATCGTCGTTGCATGGGTCAGGCTGAGTGCATTGTTAAATGTGATGTTCTCGTTATTTGTAATGAGAGTTCCTTCCAGCGAGATCGCGCCAGATCCGCTCTCCGTAAACGAACCTGAAATGCTGGTCGAGGCGCCGAAAATCAGGGTCGATGGCGCCGTGTGGGCAATGGTAAAAGATCCAAGTGTTGTGATGTCAGAGCCATTTAAAACAAAGGCAGCTCCAGAGAGATTGATATTGCCCGTTGTATTGAGATCGCCAGCCATCGTAGTCGTTCCGGCGCCTGCGCTTTGTATAATCGAGGCGGCTCGGATCGAGCTGGCGGTGATGTTGTTTGCATTTGTAAAGATGAGATCTCCCAGACGTGAAGATGAACCGGCTGCCCCAGTGATTACAATGTCAGCCGCTCCAGAATTAAGAGTCAGATTTCCCGGCCCATTCAAGGTGGAGGAAAGCGTAATCGCCTGAGATGAAGCCGTCAAGAAAGGACTGCTGGAAACGGCAACGCCTTTACTAAAGAAAATGGGGCCATCGCTGGTCACCGAGCCGGTAAGAACTGAGGACCCTAGCCCATTTTGCGTAAAGCGCGCCAAAGAGCCGTCGGATAATGTGCAGGCTGCATTGATGGTGAGAAGGCCTCCATTTGTCAAAATAATCGGTCCATTCGCTGTCGTTTGAACCGTATTGTTTAGAGTGATTGCATTCGCGTTAATCTGAATTCCACCCCCCGCACTAGTATTAGTTGTGCCATTTAAAGTCGTGGTTCCAGTGACAGCTCCCGATTGTTGCACAAAAGAGGTCGTTTTTAAGCCATTAAAAGTTACATTATTTGCATTTGTAACGGTCACGATGCCGAGGCGCGTTGAGGATCCAACGCCCGCCAAAAATGAGATATCGCCATTTCCGCTGGTCAAGGTCAGCGTCCGGCCCGCTATATCACCATCAACAGTATTATGAACGGTGATCGCGCCTGTGCCAGAACCTGAATTCAGCACCATGTTGCCGTCTATTGTCATCGCCCCATGAAAGTCGATCGAGGCATTACTTGTGGTCACCGATCCGCTGATTTGAACCGATCCAGATCCGCTCTGGTTAAAGGGTCCGCTGGAAACAATCGTCCCTGAGGCTGTGCTGGTAAAAGTACCGCTATTATTTACGCTGATCGGGCCAGCGCTCGAAGTCGTCCAATTAGCTCCTCGGATGATATTCGTTCCTGTCAGGTTGATGCCGGTTGACGTATGGGTCGTTACATTGCCGTTAATCATTGTTGTGCCACTACCTGCGCTTTGCGTCAGGGACGCGGCATTGACCGTTTGCATCGTCACATTATGGGCTGTAGGAATCGTGATCGCGCCAATCGCAGTTGTGGCCCCAATGTTTTGATTAAATAAGATATCGCCGCCAGAAACTCCCGAACCGGAACTCACAGATAGACTGCCCGGCCCCTGAATGGTACTGGAAAATGTGATATCGCTATGGCTGGAGCTGGAATCAAAACTGCCGCCTGCCAGAAGTGTAATAGGACTGGTAAAGGAAATTGTTCCTGCGCCCACGCTAGTGGCTGTCGTCGTCAGAGATCCAGCGAAATTGACCGGACCTGTCCCGTTTTGCGTATAGGACCCATTCACTGAGACACTGTTGATTGCATAGTCGGTAACTAAACCTGAATTAGTTAGGACAAAATTTCCACCATTGGTAGTCGTTATCGAACCGTTCAAAACAAAATTAGTGCCGACAAGAGTGATGCCGGCGGCCCCATTCGTATTGAGAACTCCATTCACAGTGGCTGTTCCGGACGACGCGGATCCTCCCAACGTTGTGCTCATATTGACAGCGCTGGCGCTGACTGACTGGCCAGTAACGTTATGCGAGCTTCTGATGGTGATGGTTCCAAGGCGCGATGACAATCCGGCATCGGCTTCTAGATTAATATCGCCGCCTCCTGCCAGGAAGGTGATGTTACCTGAACCGTTTACGGCACTTTGAAAAGTAATCGGTTGATTCGCTGCCGAGGTATCGAGTGTTGTAGTACCGGAAAGAATCGTGGAGCTCGAAATTAAAATCGGCTGACCTGCCGTAATCGATCCTGAAAGCGCTACAGACGGACTAGGGCCGGAGCCGGTTTGGGTAAATCCTCCGGAGATACTTCCCGATCCTGCAAAAGTCAAGGTTCCTGAATTGATGACGCTTAGAGGACCGTTGTTCAATGTTTCAACAAAATTATAGAAGGCGAAGTTATTCCCGGTTAACGAAATACCAAAGTCGGTTGGAACGACGAGCGCGCCCTCGAAAGCGGTCGTTCCAAAACCTGAAAATTGATATAAAGAGTCAACGATCATCGTCGCAGCCGGTTCCAGCGTCATATTTAAAGCAGCATCGATCACAAGGCTCGCGAGTCGATGTCCTACTCCCACGTTCTGTTTAAAATCGATCGAGCCGCTTCCAGAATTTAAAGTCAGACCAAAAGCATCATCGACAACTCCATCCACGGTTCCGGAAAATGTGATATCCGCCCCCACGACTCCATATGTGGAAATTGTACTGTTTGCACTCAGAACAACCGCGCCCACGCCTATGCTTGGAAAAGAGAGCGCCGTATCCGTTGAAACGATGTTGCCGGCTGCATAGAGCGTTCCCGTATAAGTGAAAGTAAATGCATCGGCAAATGCATTCCCCAAAGTGAGATTAGTTCCTGTGAAAGACGCTGATGCAAATTTTCCTGCCCCTGACGTGCCGAGATCTCCGATTTGAATCGATCCCACTCCTGCATCCAGCACCAGATGGCGATGATCTCCAGTGTGCGCATTAATGGGTCCTAGAGAAATATTCGCACCACTCGTATTCATCGTCAGGTCGGTTCCTGTCCCGAGTAACAGACCATTCACTCCGACAAAGGCGATCGCGTGCACATGAGATGAGAATGTCGTTAACGCGCCTGCATTCATATCAAAAGTATTGGCGGAAGTGATGGTATAGGTTTGCGTGTTTGCATTATAGATTGTCCCGGTGAAATTTATTCCGCCGCTTGCCGTGAGAGTGGTTGCCCCGCTCACTCCCACTGCGAGCGCCGTTCCAACATCTGCAATCGAGATCGTGCTTCCGCTCGCAGTGAGCGAGCCTACCCATGTGGTGCCGGGAAACGAACCAGCTCCAACGGCCTGCGAGAAGGTAATGTCTCCTACCCCAGCAGTAAGTGTGACATTTTCCGTACCCGCATTTCCGTCCACTGTGTTACTAAAGACGATATCGCCATTTCCACCCGAGCTATCTAAGGTACCATCTAAACCGAAAATAACGGGTCCCGTACAAGAGATCCCTTCATTCGCAGTAAGGGGTCCTCCAAGCACGACCGGACCCGGACCATTTTGAATAAAAGCGCCAGAAACAGTCGTAAGGGTGGGACCCGATCCAGAAATCAAACCCTGATTCGTAACAGTGAATGATCCCCCATTTGTAGTTGTAATACTTGTTGCCAGAGAACCTACCGTGAAATTATTGCCAATTAGAGTGAGCCCCGCAGGAGCGCTGGTCGCCAAACTTCCTAAAACATAAGATGTTCCTGTGAGAGAAGAGGCCGATTGGGTAATCGAGTCAGCAGTAATCGCCTGGACAGTGACATCGTTCGCGTTTGTGATTGTAAAAGCTCCGAGAGGCGTTGTTCCTCCAAAATCTCCCAAAACAACGATATTACCGGTGCTGCCAGCATTCAAAGTGATTGGCTCATAGCCATCGACTGTGCTGGCCGCTGAAAACTGGATCGTCCCTCCCCCTATGCTCGAATCAATGCTGATAGGCGCTATCAATGTAATGGAACTGGTTCCTGTAAAATGAATATCCCCATGGCCTGCAGTCGCATTTGTGGTGACGATCGCACACCCCAACTGCACGCTTCCCGAACCATTTTGTGTAAAGATGTCACCCGAAGAAATAGTCTTGTCTGCAGTAGTAGTCAGTGTGCCGCTGTTGTTGATTGAAATGGGACCCGAGCCTGTCGTCGTAACATTCTGCAGAAAAGTGAATGCAGAGCCGGTTAAATGGATTCCGCCGCTTCCGCTGGTCGAGATGCTGCCATTGAACAAAGAAGTTCCTGTGAGAGAAGAGGCCGATTGTGTTAAGGAGGAGGCCGTCACTGCCTGCGTTGTCAAATTGCCTACCGTTGAAATGGTCAAACTGCCCAGAGAGTGGATGCTTCCTGCGGCTCCTGCAATCGTGATATCGTTTGTTCCGGAAGAAAGGGTCAAATTACCTGGCCCATCGACTGTGCTAAAAAGAGTAATGGGTTGATTGGCAGCGCTGGTACTCAAAGAGCCTGTGGCAGAGGTAGGCACGCATAACGCCCCATGCAATTGTATCGCTCCACCCGCTGTGATCGAGCTGGAGAGCTGCGTCGTTCCACCAGTGCCGGTTTGGGTGAATGATCCGGCAATCGAGCCTGTCGCTCCTACAGCAAATATTGTTGGGCCAGAGTTATTAATGGTTACTGACCCAACTCCTGTTGTTGTAAAAGTATTGTTAAATGTAAAGGATGTTCCAAGAAGAGAAATGCCCGAACCGTTTGTACGCAAAGCTCCATTAAAAGTAGTTGTGCCGATTCCACTATTTTGATTGATAAAAGCAGAATAAATGCCCTGTGTCGACACAGTTTGGGCATTTGTAATCGTAAAACCGGTTAATAAAGTGCCCAGGGTTCCTACATCGCCGCTCAGTGTGATGGTTCCTCCGGGCGCTGATAAAGTCAGTGCATGGGCCCCCTGGATTGTGCTGTCGAATGTAATCACAGCACTCGTGCTGCTAGCGGGTCCGGCATTTAATGAGACATCGGCGGTCAACGTGGTCGCACCGGTAAAATGGATCTGGTTTTCCGTCGCATTAATCGAACCGCCAAGATGCACCGTTCCCCCGACTCCGCTCTGGGTATAGGCGCCTGCCGCATTTGTCGCCACGCCAATGCCGATGGTCAAAAGGCCTGTGTTGATAAATGTAACGGGACCCGCGGATCCTGCTGATGTCGTGATGGCGCCATTTTGATTGATCGCGCCGCCGCTGATTGAAATGCCCAGAGCTCCTGTTGTAGTCATTGGACCTGTAATCGTGGTCGTTCCGGTGCTGGCTGATTGCGCAATCGAATCGGCATTGACCAGAGGATAGGTGATATTTCTGACAGTCGTGATGGTCAGAGCTCCGAGCGGGGTTGTGCCGCCCAGATTGGCTCCAAAAATGACATCTCTGGCTCCACCCAAACCGAAAGAATAATGCCCATTCACTGTGCTGGAAAGCGTGATATCCAGATTGCTTGTTGAAAGCGCTGTGTTTCCTGCGAGAGTGATGGCATTGGCGAAGGAGATGCCTTGAGCGGCTGCTAAAGCACCGGAAAGGGAAACAGCCCCTCCTCCGCTTTGGGTAAAGGCGTCTGAAATGGAAGTAAGGCCTCCCAAAGTGAGAGAAAGAGGCCCGCTATTCGTAATGGAAAAGGGTCCCAAACCTGTCGTTATCACCGTACTATTGATCGTAAAATTGGTTCCCGCGAGGCTGATTCCACCGGCTTGATTCGTCGTCATGTTGCCAGAAATAGTGGTGGTTCCCGACCCAGCGCTTTGCGTAATCGAAGAAGCGACGATCACACCAGCTGTCACGTTGCCAGCTTGGGTAATGGCGAGAGCTCCGATGGGAAAAGAAATCGTTCCAACCGCACCTGAGAATGTGATGTTTCCTGTGCCCGGATTCAGAGACAGATCATGGGCTCCCGCATTGTCATTGGTCAAGTCCGCGCTGAAAAGGATATTCTGATTGGTTGTATGAGTGTCGAAACTGGTTGTTCCAATCAGTTCGACGCCTTGCGCAAATGAGATCGCCCCCACCGGAGAAAACGTTCCGGCGATTTGGGTAGAGCCCGCTCCCGTTTGCGTGAGAGATCCTCCAATCGAATAAGCGGCATTATGAAAAGTAAGGAGTCCGGAATTATGCACAAGCAATGATCCGCTGGTGGTGACAGCATTATTAAATGTAAACGCCGAGCCGGTCAGATTGATTCCTGAACCTCCGTTGACTGTCAATGCATTGAAGCTAGCGGCTCCGGCCAATTGGGTGATCGTCTGTGCATAAATGGGAGCCGAAGCGGTGACGTCACCGCTCACAATCTGAATCCCCGTCAAAGGAGTTCCCACGGTGCCGACAGCTCCGCCAAAAGAGATGTTCGAGCTGCCAGCTGTGATAGACAGATTATGCGCACCTTGAATGGTACTTGCAAAAGAGACATCTCCACCGGTCGACACCGCTGAATCGAACGAAATATCACCGTCTAAAGTAACCGGGCCAGTAAATTCGATCGCAGCGTTATTTGTGATCACGGTTCCGCCGATTTGGACACTTCCTGCGCCTGTTTGCTGAAAAGCTCCGGAGATATTAAATCCGCTGCCCGCTGCGATCGTAAGCACACCGGAGTTATCAAGAACGAATGGACCATTGTTACCTGTTGAAAAAGCGCCCGATAAATTGATCGTAGGCGTTGTGATGCTGACCCCGCCCAAGGCTGTAGACGTAAGGCCAGACGCAAAGGCAGTGGTGCCTACTCCATTGGTGACTGCGAACGAGCCGACATCCATCGTGCTTGCCACAGTTACATCGGTTGGCGCATTGATGCTCAGAGAGGCAAGAGGAGCAATCGAGCCCACGGGAGCGTTAAAGACGACCGATCCATTGCACGGATCAAAATCGAATGACAGAGTATCGACGCCAGCGGTATTCGCATCGACTGTACGGTTGAAGGTGACTGTTCCGCCGGCGCCGCAAGTAAAGGTGACAGCTCCACTGATGGCTACCGGTGTAGTATACGTTTGGCCGCTGATGGAATAATTACCAGAAAGAGTGACTGACGCTGTTGTTTGGACAGTGAAGGAACCGCTGGCATAGACGTTTGTGCCCGGATTTGGAAAGTTAACTGGATAAGGATGAAACTGGGCATTTGATCCAGCTGTGAGGGACACATTATTTAAAAACGAACTATTCGACCCAAGTTGCGTAAAATAATAATCGCCTACATCCGCATCGACCGTAAAATTTTTCCCCGTACCCAGAAGATTGGTCATCCTAATGGTGCCGCCGTTACTATCGATCGTAAGATCGTTGCTCAGATGAATCGTTCCGGTTGTGAAAGTAATGTTTCGTATATTGGAAGAGACGGTTGTGGCCGATCCGTTATTAAAATTAAAATTTCCTCCGGCTGAATAGTTTTGCGTGCCGTTATTATAAGAAGTTCCCGTAAAGTTGATGTCCGTTGTCGCGGTCAGAGAAGCCGTGCCCGTCGCTCCCAGTCCAAGATTACCCGTTGAAATGTTATTGGCGCTGAACGTGAGATTATGGAAAGAAGTACTCGCGCCAACGCCTTGAAGAGTAATATTGCCTGTAGCTGTTTGTATGGTAAAATCGCGGCCCGCGACATCTCCATCCGTGCTGCCAGTAATCGAGATATTGCCAGATCCTCCACTTGTCGATAAAGCGAGCGCGGCTCCGACAATTACATTGCCCGTTAACGTAATATCGCTGGCATTGGTGGTGATATTTCCATTGAGGTGAATCGTTGTTGCAGTGTCGGCCACAGCACCGGTTGCGGATAGAGAATAATTTTGAAAGATCGTGCCGGCGCTGGAGATGGTCAAAAATCCCAGAGGAGACGAACCTCCGACAATCCCGTTAAAAGTCACATTTCCAGTAGACGCAGCAATAGTAAGAGAGGCGGGTCCGTTCACTGTGCTTGAGAATATGACATTACCACCATGACTCGTGAAAGTTGAAGGAAGCAAAACACTAATTGCGCTGGCATGGGAAATATTGGCATGATTCGTCTCGATTGTTCCGCCAACATTGACCGGACCTGTCCCATTTTGAATAAAAGCGCCATCCAAAGTCACCGTGCTGGCTCCTGTTCCAGTGAGAAGGCCGCTATTGGTGATCGTCAGAGAACCATTGCTGCCGCTTTCTGTTGTGACAGTGCCGCTGCTTACAAAATTATGACCAATCAGGGTAATTCCGCCTATCGTGTTAGTGTACAAATTGCCATATAGAGTCGAAGTCCCCGACCCATTTTGTTGTGTAATTGAAGAAGCATAGATAGCTTGAATGGATGCATCGTGAACATTTGTAATAGTACAGATGCCGAGAGGAGCTAAAAGCGTCCCAAGGTTACCAGATAACGTCAGATCTCCTGCTCCTACTGTAAGTGTGAGAGCATAAGCACCGCCTACCGCGCTCGATAGCGTTAAGTCTCCGCCCCCCGAATTGAGGATTACTCCGTTTGTCAGTGTGATGGGTGAAGCAATTTCAAGTGAAGGAATTCCAATGGTTCCTGAAGCTGTAATATTAGATCCAAGAGAAACACTTCCTGCTCCTGTCTGAGAAAAAGTGGTGCTGGAAGTGATGGGTGCGGATGAAGCGATGGTTAATGTTCCGCTATTTGTGATGCCAATGGCGCCGCTGGTGGCGCTGACAGCGTGATTAAAGTTGATAGCCGCTCCATTGATACTGATCGCACTTGCACTGAGAGTTCCATTAAAAGTCGAAG
Organism: uncultured bacterium; assembly: GCA_963716985.1. Lineage (GTDB taxonomy): Bacteria > Chlamydiota > Chlamydiia > Chlamydiales > SM23-39 > JAJZPH01. The sequence continues at coordinate 2,052,312 of OY970323.1, forward strand.
GCCCTGTCGCTGAAGTAATCGTAAATGGACCCGAAATTGAGGCGTTTGCACCGACAAGTATAGTCGCAGCGCTGTGTATTGTCAGGCTTGTTAAAGGCGCCGTATGACCCATCGTGCTATTCAAAGTCACGTTGCCCAGACCCGCCGTCACATCGAGGGTCATCGATCCATCAACCGCGCCGTTTAAAACAATATTGTTATCGCCGACTCCAGCATGAGAATCCAGGGAAACGGCCGCCGTAAGCGTGATCGCTGATGCAAAGGTCATCGCATCAGTCAAGAGCTGCGCGTTGGTCGTTGTGATCGAACCGCCCAGAGAAACGCTTCCCGCGCCACTTTGCGTAATGGCGCCATTGATAGAAAAGACAGAGCCATTGGCAATGGTTAAAAGCCCGGTGTTCGTAAGGCTCACCGCTCCACCGCCGGTGGTCGCCACATTGTTATTGAAAGTGATGGCATTTCCAGTGAGAGCAATTCCCGAAGACGCCGACGTCGCCACAGCTCCGCTAAATGCCGCCGTTCCTGTGAACGGAGTTCCGGCCGCAATCGAACCCACAGTGATGCTGCTTGAAGCAGTGATATTATGCGCGCTTTGGAAAGTCAGCACGTTTAAAGGCGTAGATCCACCAACAGCCTGCGAGAAGGTAATGTTTCCTCCCCCAGCAGTAAGTGTGACATTTTCCGTCCCCGCATATCCGTCCACTGTGTTACTAAAGACGATATCGCCATTTCCACCCGAGCTATCTAAGGTACTATCTAAACCGAAAATAACGGGTCCCGTACAAGAGATCCCTTCATTCGCAGTAAGGGGTCCTCCAAGCACGACCGGACCCGGACCATTTTGAATAAAGGCGCCAGAAACAGTCGTAAGGGTGGGACCCGATCCAGAAATCAAACCCTGATTCGTAACAGTGAATGATCCCCCATTTGTAGTTGTAATACTTGTTGCCAGAGGACCTACCGTGAAATTATTGCCAATTAGAGTGAGCCCCGCAGGAGCGCTGGTCGCCAAACTTCCTAAAACATAAGATGTTCCTGTGAGAGAAGAGGCCGATTGGGTAATCGAGTCAGCAGTAATCGCCTGGACAGTGACATCGTTCGCGTTTGTGATTGTAAAAGCTCCGAGAGGCGTTGTTCCTCCAAAATCTCCTAAAACAACGATATTACCGGTGCTGCCAGCATTCAAAGTGATTGGCTCATAGCCATCGACTGTGCTGGCCGCTGAAAACTGGATCGTCCCTCCCCCTATGCTCGAGTCAATGCTGATAGGCGCTATCAATGTAATGGAACTGGTTCCTGTAAAATGAATATCCCCATGACCTGCAGTCGCATTTGTGGTGACGATCGAACACCCCAACTGCACGCTTCCCGAACCATTTTGTGTAAAGATGTCACCCGAAGAGATGGTCTTGCCTGCAGTAGTAGTCAGTGTGCCGCTGTTGTTGATTGAAATGGGACCCGAGCCTGTCGTCGTAACATTCTGCAGGAAAGTGAATGCAGAGCCGGTTAAATGGATTCCGCCGCTTCCGCTGGTCGAGATGCTGCCATTGAACAAAGAAGTTCCTGTGAGAGAAGAGGCCGATTGTGTTAAGGAGGAGGCCGTCACTGCCTGCGTTGTCAAATTGCCTACCGTTGAAATGGTCAAACTACCCAGAGAGTGGATGCTTCCTACGGCTCCTGCAATCGTGATATCGTTTGTTCCGGAAGAGAGGGTGAGACTGCCGGACAAATTTCCCGGCCCATCGATCGTATTGGCAAACGTAATATTTCGATTAGCGGCGCTAGTGTCTATAGATCCAATTCCCGAAACAACAACAGGTTCTTCGAATTGGACCGCTCCACCGGCTGTGATCGAACTGGAAAGGAGAGTACTTCCTGTTCCCATCTCTGTCAAAGCGCCGGATATATTCCCTGTAGCGGCTGAAATATAGGTAACGAGGCCGCTGTTCATGATAGTGAGCGGGCCTGCGGAAGCAATTGGATTATCAAAGGTAAAGGCGGTGCCTGTCAGAGAAATTCCAGAGCCTCCTGTTGCGTATAAAGCGCCGTTAAAAGTCGTTGCGCCTGTAACTGCGGTTGCTGTGGATTGGGTGATAAAAGTTGAATAAATAACCTGCGTCGAGACGAGGTTGGCGCTGGCAAAGGTCAAGCCAGCTAACGGAGTGCCGACCGTACCCACTTGATTTTCTAATGTAATATTTCCCGCTCCGCTACTAAGGGTAAGGGCAAATGCACCCTGTACCGTTTGCTTCAAATCGATGTTCCCGGTGCCGGTTCCTGAATTAATCTGGGTCGAGCCGTATAATGTGATTGGACGATTAAAAGTAATGTTCGCGTTCGTTGTGGCAACGGATCCTGCAAGAGAAACGGAGCCTGCTCCGTTTTGAAGCAACGCTCCGCCCAAAGAAATGTTACCCGCCGACGTGCTGATGAAGGTCCCGCCATTGGTAATGGTCAGAGAACCTGCTGTCGTAGTGATCGCTGCATCGCGTTCGATATCGCCAGTCGTAGTAATCGCGATGGCTCCCGATGTAGCAATCGCTCCCTTAAACCAGGTCTTTCCCGTACTTGTTGTTTGAGTAATCGATGCGGCTTGAATACTTTGAGTCGTTAGACCATTTGCCCCGCTGATGCTCAGAGCGCCGATTGGAATTCCTGAGCCCACAGGCTGATCGAAAGTAACCGCGCCTCCGCCAGATTTCAATGTCAAGCTGTAGGCTCCATCAACAGTATTGAGCATGGTAATCGACCCCGTGCCCGCACTCACATCAATGGTTGTGGGAGAGGCAATACTGACTGGCCCGGTAATCAGTACATTGCCGCCTACGGTGATAAGGTTGGACAAAAATAAAGGCCCTGTTCCGATTTGAGAAAGATTTCCAGAGCAGGTCACAACAATACCGCCCACCATGGCAGTGCTTGTTCCAGAATTATTATAGGTTATATTACCGCCGTTGGTCGTCGTCACATTGCCATTGCTGATGAAGTTATTCCCAGTGATATTGATTCCTCCGGCACCAACCAAAGCATTGCCATTGAGGATGAGCGTTCCTGTTCCTCCAGTAAGCGTTGCCGAATAAGCTGTGATCGCTTGCACCGTAATGTTTTGAGCAAAGACGATTAAAACATTGCCAAGCGCGCTGATCGATCCAATATCCTTGTCAACATAGATGTTGCCTCCCGTGCCGGCATTCAGGGTCATATCGAATGGCCCGCCCACGCCACTATCAATGGTGCCGATAAAATGAATCTGTTTTGAAGCGGCTGCAGTGCTAATCGAAATGGCATGCGTCAAGGTCACAGCGCTCGTGAAGAGAACTTCATCACCGGATGTGATCGTATTTCCCATCAACACGGAGCCGGATCCAGTTTGCGAGAAGGGGCCGCTTAAGGTGAAGGTGCTCCCGGCTGGCATCGTGAGATTGCCGCTGTTGGCAACCTGAACTCCTCCGCCCGTTGTTGTTGTGACTGTATTATTAAAGGTAAAGGCGCTTCCAGTTAGCGTAATCCCCGAAACATTCGAGGTATTGATAGCTCCATTAAACGTCGTTGTTCCCGTGCCGCTATTTTGAGACAGCGCTCCGACAGTAATCGCATGCGCCGTAACAATGTTTGCTGAGGAAATCGCCAAAGAGGCCAGCGGATTCGTTCCTCCGATGGCTCCGGTCAGCGTGATGCTCCCGCTTCCGGCAGCCAGAATCAGATTGCGCGTCAGCGAGGCATCGCCGTCGATCGTACTCGAAAAAATGATATTGGCCCCGGTTGCGCCAGTAGATATCGTCGCTGTCGGGATGTTGTTTACGACGACCGGGACGGGAAAGGTCAAAGAGGTATTGACTGTAGTCATGCTGCCTCCCAGGAAGATCTGGACGGAAGGAGAGAGTGTGAACGCATTGGAATAGAGATTGCCGGTAATCGTTAGAGTTCCACAAGTAAAGGAAACCGAAGAAAATTCCCCGTTATTGGAAGAGCCGATCTGACCCACTTGAATCGGCCCAGCAACCGCATTTAACGTCAATGTCCGTAAATTATTGGCCACCGCATGAACGGCTCCGAGAGTAATGGCCCCTCCCGCAGAGTTGATCGTAAGGTTTGTGCTGCTACTCAGTTCAATAGTAGTGGGAGAGACTGCAAACGTAATGGGATTGCCATTCGTGATAACCGTAGTCAAAGCCCCCGCTTTGAAATTGGCTGTAGCGCCGCTAATAGTTGTGCTGTTGAAATTGTAGTTTGTTCCATTGAAGTTGAGATTCGTCGTTGCCGGGAGACTCGCGGCCCCCGTTACTCCTGCAGAACCCCCTGTACCTACATTTCCGAGAGAAATATTATTTGCACTCGTTACAGTCAGAGAGGAAAGAGGAGCAATGGTTCCTATGGCTCCATTCACAGAGACATCGCCGCCGCCGGCTGTCATTGAAATTGTTTGTGTGCCATCCAGAGTGCTGGAAAAAGTGATATTTCCATTATCTAAAGACGAGTCGAGAACGGTGGCTCCATTTAACGTCGCCGCGGATGCAAATGCAATCGCACCATGAGCCGTAGTAATATTCGCTCCGAGAAAAACAGCTCCGCTGTTCGTTTGGGAAAAGTTTCCATCGATCGTGAAGGTCACCCCCGGGCCGAATGTCGCCAAGCTGCTATTATTGATATTGAAGGCGCCCGTCCCCGTCGTTGTCACAGAATGGGGAAATTGAAAACTTGTGCCTGTAAGAGTGATGCCGCCCGCAGTTGTCGTTGAAAGGACTCCATTAAAAATCGAAGTTCCGCTCCCGGCTGTTTGCGTGATGCTCCCTGCAGAAATGGCCCCTGTAGTGATGTTATGCGCGCTTGTAAACGTAACTCCTGTCAACGGGGCAGCCCCGATGTTATTTGTTGTAATATCTCCCGTTCCAGCTGAGAGGGTCAAAGCATAAGCGCCTGTGACGGTGGTTAAAGAAATATCTCCTGCACTGGACCCACTATTTAATACCGTGTCGCCGGTTAAAGTGATCGGGCTTGTAAACTGGATCAACTGATTGATTGTCGTGATCGTTCCCAAGAGGTTGACCGAGCCGGCGGCTCCATTTTGCTCGAAAGCACCCGAGACAGAGGTGGTGATTGGCGAGACCAGAGTAACCGTGCCGCTATTTAATACGGTAAAACCTCCGCCGCTTGTCGTAATGATCGATCCATTGATAGAAAGGTTTGTCAATGCAAGATTGATACCCGACGCGCCATTTGTATTCAGCGCTCCCAAAGTGGTGGTTCCGGTGCCTGCCACTTGCTGAATGCGGGCAGCCGTGATCGCTTGTGTGGAGATGTTGAGGGCGCTACTGAAGATTAAATTGCCAAGGCGCGCCACACTGCCGGCAATGTCTCCGATCGTAATATTACCGCCACCCGCCGCGAGAGTAAGATTATTCGCTCCATCCAACGTACTGGAAAGCACGATAGAGTGCGAAGCGGCTGCGGTACTCAATGTTGCGGTTCCTCCTAATGTAATAGCTCCCGCGATCGAAATTCCCGTGCCTGCAATCGCTCCGCTAGCTGTAATCTGTCCGGCAAGAGAAACAGCTCCTCCGGTCTGGGAAACTGCCCCTCCGATGTTATAAGTCTTTGAAGGAGCAAACGATAGAGCACCTGAAACAGCCAGAGGGCCGCTGCCTGTCGTCGTTGTCGCATTGCCGCTAAAGGCAAACGCCGTACCCGTAAGACTAATTCCTCCCACTGTATGGGTGGTAATATCTCCGCTAAATGTGGTTGTTGCGCCGCCAACAAGCTGTGTAATCGAAGACGCAGTAATGGCTTGTGTAGATACGGTACCAGCTTGATTGATCGATAGATCCGAAAGAGGCGTTGTGTCACCGATATCCCCGACTAAATTGATATTGCCGGTGCTGCCAGTGGATAATATGAGCGTTTGGGTATATGGAGCTGTTCCATCGATGGTACTGTGAAAAGTGATCGCACCGGTTCCGGTACCTGCATTAAACGTCGCTGCGCCAGCTAACGTGATCGGATTAGTAAAATAGATGGCCGCATTCGCAGTTAGAATCGTCCCTGAAAAGCTGACGGCGCCGCCGCCCGATTGAGTGAATGCTCCGGCAAGAGAGGTCGAGCTGCCTGCGACGAGCGTCAATAGTGCGGAATTGGTGATGGTAAATGGACCGCCTGTTGTCGTAATTAAATTTCCATTGATCGAAAAACTAGTCCCCCAGAGGTTCACTCCACCGGCTGCATTAGTATTGATATCGCCGGAATAAGTAGATGCTCCTGTCGCTGCCACTGTCTGATTGATCGATGCCGCCCTGACTCCTAAAGCATTCACAGCTGCCACACTATTGATCGTCAGAGCGCCGAGGCGCGTGAGGCTGCCCACTGCCATGTCGAACGAGATACTTCCCGTGCCCGCAGTCAAAGAAAGATCGCCGGGTCCATCGAGCGTATTCACGAAAATAATGTTGGCTCCTGTTCCTGTGCTTAAAGCCGTAGCGCCTGTCAGCGCCACCGCGCTTCCAAATTGAATCGACTGGCCGGTCGTGGTAATCGATCCGGCCGATTGCACAGCTCCCGCTCCACTTTCGGTAAAAGCGCCCGTCAACGTGAATGCCGCGGAAGAAGTAAGAATGAGGGTGCCGCCGACAGAAACGCTGACTATGCCCCCGCTTGTCGTATTGACCGTACTATTAAAAGTGGTGTTTGTATTGGTAATTGAAAGTCCGGCAGCCGTATTAATATCCACGGCGCCATTAAAGCTTGTGATACCCGTTCCGGCTAACTGGCTAAATGCCCCAAGCGTGAGAGCATTCGCTGTGAAATTATTTGCCGTGTTAACGGTCATCGTCCCAAGCCGCTTTGTGCCTCCGACAGCGCCCGAAAAACTGATATTTCCAAGATCAGCGCTCAAGGAAAGGTTTTGCCCGCCGGCGCCGGTTCCATTGACAGTACTCGAGAAAGTAATATTTCCCGTATCAGGTCCTGAGCTGAGAGCGATCGACGCGCTTAAAGCAACTGGTCCAAACATCTGAATGTTACCACCGCCCGTGGTGATATTGCCGTCGAGGTCAATCAGCGTCGAGCCCGAATAGATCACTGCGCCGAATGTTGCAACAGACGAACTCTGCGAAATGTTTGCTCCCGTTGCACTGAGAGACGCCAAGGATTCGTTCGAACCAACGGCTCCCGTGAATGTAATGGTTCCAGTTCCTGCCGTTAGAATCAGCGAGCGGGTATTCGCTATATCGCCGTCGAGCGTACTTAAAAAAGAAATGCTTGCGCCCGGAGATCCGGTTGAAATTGTGACGTTATTCGTTAGGATGACCGGCAAAGAAAATGTGATCGCCGTATTATTCGTTGTAATGTTTCCATTGATATAGATCGTAGTGGAACCGTTGATAATAATGGTATTCGCGACAATCGTGCCGAGGTGCAAAATCCCACCCGTAATCTCGACTAAGTTAAACTCCCCTGCTGTTGCGGTGCCGATATTGCCAGTCTGCACTGTGCCCGTGCCGGCATTCAGAATCAGCGTGCTCAAAGCGTTTGTCGTGGCATCGACACTAGGAACGGTAATATTGCCATTGGAGGAATTCATCGTCAGGGCGGTTCCGGAAGAGAGGTCAATCGTTCCTGATGGAACGTTCAGCGCCTGGCCGTTAGAAGTAAAAGTTGTCAATGCTCCTGAGTTCATATTGAACGTTGTGCCCGCAGTATACGTTTGAGCATTGGCATTATAGGTCTGGCCATTGAAATTAATGGCGCCTGTAGAATTGAGGGAAGTTGAGCCACTGACACCCGCGGTGGAAACGATGCCAATATTGGAAAGCGTGATTGCGCTTCCTGACAGAGAAAGAGCGCTTAATGGCGTCGCCGCGCCAATGGCGCCGGAGATTGTCACTGATCCTGACCCAGCCGTCAGAGTGAGCGTTTCAGCTCCATTGACCGTACTGGAAAAGCTGATCGTCGCCCCGCCGTAACCTCCGCCATGTGTGCTGTCCATCAATACGGAAGAGCTCAGGACAACCGGTCCGGTCATCGTGATGGTACTGCCGTTCGTGATTATATTGCCTTCGATATCAATCGGCGAACCTGTGTAGCTCACTGCTCCAGTCGTAGCTGCTGTTGAATTCTGGGTAACCGTTGATCCGCCGTTAGCGCTTAGAGAAGCAAGAGGAGTGCTTGCTCCGACTGCACCTCCCAGCATAATCGTACCCGCCGTACCGCTCGTCAACCCAAGCGCAAAGGCACCGTTGATTGTCGTCGAACTTCCTGAGAAATTGATATTGGATCCAGCTGCCGTTCCTCCGCTATTCGTTGTATCGATCGCCACTCCGGCTGCCAATGTGACCGGGCCCGTCATCGTCACCGTGCCGCTTGTAGCCGTGCTCGTAGTGATGTTGCCGCCCAGGCTGATGCCAGTGCCTGAATAACTCACCGCGCCCGTTGTTTTAACGGTCGAACTTTGCGTTAATGTGGTTCCACTGTTTGCGGAGAGAGAAGCAAGAGGCGTACTGGCCCCGACTGCGCCTCCTAGCGTAATCGTTCCGCTCGTTCCGCCCGTCAACCCAAGCGCAAAGGCACCGTTGATTGTCGTCGAGCTTCCTGAGAAATTGATATTGGATCCAGCTGTTGTTCCTCCGCCATTCGTCGTATCGATTACCACACCGGCTGCCAATGTGATAGGTCCTGTCATCGTCACCGTGCCGCTTGTAGCCGTGCTCGTAGTGATGTTGCCGCCCAGGCTGATGCCGTTACCTGTGTAGCTAATAGCGCCCGTCGTTTTAACGGTCGAGCTTTGCGTTAATGTGGTTCCACTGTTTGCGGTTAGCGAAGCTATAGACGTACTTCCCCCAACTGCGCCTCCCAATGTAATCGTCCCCGCCGTGCCGCCCGTCAACCCAAGCGCAAAGGCGCCGTTGATTGTCGTCGAACTTCCTGAGAAATTGATATTGGACCCTGCTGCGGTTCCTCCGCCATTCGTCGTGTCGATGGCGACTCCGGCTGCCAATGTGACCGGGCCCGTCATCGTCACCGTGCCGCTTGTAGCCGTGCTCGTAGTGATGTTGCCGCCCAGGCTGATGCCGTTACCTGTGTAGCTAATAGCGCCCGTCGTTTTAACGGTCGAGCTTTGCGTTAATGTGGTTCCACTGTTTGCGGTTAGCGAAGCTATAGACGTACTTCCCCCAACTGCGCCTCCCAATGTAATCGTCCCCGCCGTGCCGCCCGTCAACCCAAGCGCAAAGGCGCCGTTGATTGTCGTCGAACTTCCTGAGAAATTGATATTGGACCCTGCTGCGGTTCCTCCGCCATTCGTCGTGTCGATGGCGACTCCGGCTGCCAATGTGACCGGGCCCGTCATCGTCACCGTGCCGCTTGTAGCCGTGCTCGTAGTGATGTTGCCGCCCAGGCTGATGCCGTTACCTGTGTAGCTAATAGCGCCCGTCGTTTTAACGGTCGAGCTTTGCGTTAATGTGGTTCCACTGTTTGCGGTTAGCGAAGCTATAGACGTACTTCCCCCAACTGCGCCTCCCAATGTAATCGTCCCCGCCGTTCCGCCCGTCAACCCAAGCGCAAAGGCGCCGTTGATCGTCGTCGAGCTTCCTGAGAAATTGATATTGGATCCAGCTGCCGTTCCCCCGCCATTCGTCGTGTCGATGGCGACTCCGGCTGCCAATGTGACCGGGCCCGTCATCGTCACCGTGCCGGTGGCTGCTGTACTCGTAGTGATGTTGCCGCCCAGGCTGATACCAGTGCCTGTGTAACTAATAGCGCCCGTCGTTTTAACGGTCGAACTCTGGGTCACTGTGGTTCCACTGTTAGCGGTTAGCGAAGCGATCGGCGTGATTCCTCCGACTGCGCCTCCCAATGTAATCGTCCCCGCCGTGCCGCCCGTCAACCCAAGCGCAAAGGCGCCGTTGATCGTAGTCGAACTTCCTGAGAAATTAATATTGGATCCGGCTGCCGTTCCTCCGCCATTCGTTGTGTCGATGGCAACTCCGGCTGCCAATGTGACTGGGCCCGTCATCGTCACCGTGCCGCTTGTAGCCGTGCTCGTGGTGATGTTGCCGCCCAGGCTGATGCCGTTGCCCGTGTAGCTAATAGCGCCCGTCGTTTTAACGGTCGAACTCTGGGTCACTGTGGTTCCACTGTTTGCGGTTAGCGAAGCGATCGGTATGATTCCTCCGACTGCGCCTCCCAATGTAATCGTCCCCGCCGTGCCGCCCGTCAACCCAAGCGCAAAGGCGCCGTTGATTGTCGTCGAACTTCCTGAGAAATTGATATTGGATCCAGCTGCGGTTCCCCCGCCATTTGTCGTATCGATGGCGACTCCCGCTGCCAATGTGACCGGACCCGTCATCGTCACCGTGCCGCTGGTCGCTGTACTCGTAGTGATGTTGCCGCCCAGGCTGATACCAGTGCCTGAATAGCTCACCGCACCCGTCGTTTTAACGGTCGAACTCTGGGTCACTGTTGATGCTGCGCTCGTAGCGCTCAAAGAAGTAATAGCAGTCGTTGCACCAACTGCACCGCCAAAGGTGATCGTCCCCGCACCCGCCGTCGTAACGGTCAAATTGCGCGTATTGGCCGTTCCATCCGAATCGATCGTTGCATTAAAGGCCGCGCTGAAACCTGATGAGGGGCTAATCGTCACGCTGGTTGCAGTCGCAGTCGGAGAATTGTTTAACAAAACAGCGCGGCCGGCCGGAAAGGAAATGCTGCTATTCGTCGTCGTAACCGCAATGGTATTTTGTAGCTGGATCTGCCCGGTGGTCGCTGAGAAGTTCAAAGTCCCAATCGAGATCGTGCCTCTTAATACGGTGATTCCCGTCGTTGTATTGGTCAACGTGGCAATACTGCTGGTTGCCGCTCCATTGATGGGGCCCACTGTGATCGTGCCTGTTCCGGAGCTGGCTGTGAACGTCGAGGCGGCAGGGACTTGGATTGTGCCGGTTGTAAAAGTCAAGGCATTGTTATTGGTTGTAAATGTCGTGACTCCCGAGCTCAATTGGAAATTGGTCGCAGCGGTGTATGTTTGGGCATTGGCGTTATAAGTTAAGCCATTGAAATTAATGGCGCCTAAACTCGTGAGTGCGGTAGCACCCGAAACACCCGCAGATGCACCGCCAATACTATTGATATTGATCGTGGCGCTCGTGGCGCTCAAAGAAGTAATAGCAGTCGTTGCACCAACTGCACCGCCAAAGGTGATCGTCCCCGCACCCGCCGTCGTAACGGTCAAATTGCGCGTATTGGCCGTTCCATCCGAATCGATCGTTGAATTAAAAGTCGCGCTGAAACCTGATGAGGGGCTAATCGTCACGCTAGTTGCAGTCGCAGCCGGAGAATTGTTTAACAAAACAGCGCGGCCGGCCGGGAAGGAAATACTGCTATTCGTCGTCGTAACTGAAATGGTATTTTGTAGCTGGATCTGCCCGGTGGTCGCTGAAAAGTTCAAAGTCCCAATCGAGATCGTGCCTCTTAATACGGTGATTCCCGTCGTTGTATTGGTCAACGTGGCAATACTGCTGGTTGCCGCTCCATTGATGGGGCCCACTGTGATCGTGCCTGTTCCGGAGCTGGCTGTGAACGTCGAGGCGGCAGGGACTTGGATTGTGCCGGTTGTAAAAGTCAAGGCATTGTTATTGGTTGTAAATGTCGTGACTCCCGAGCTCAATTGAAAATTGGTCGCGGCGGTGTATGTTTGGGCATTGGCGTTATAAGTTAAGCCATTGAAATTAATGGCGCCTAAACTCGTGAGTGCGGTAGCACCCGAAACACCCGCAGATGCACCGCCAATACTATTGATATTGATTGTTGCAGCGTTGGTTACAGTCAGGGTGGAGAGCGGCGTCGTGCCTCCAGCTACGCCTCCCAGAGTCACCGTCCCTCCCGTTCCTCCATTCAACCCAAGCGCAAAGGCGCCGTTGATTGTCGTCGTACCTCCCGAGAAATTGATATTGGACCCGGCTGCTGTTCCTCCGCCATTTGTCGTATCGATCACCACACCAGCTGCCAATGTGACCGGGCCCGTCATCGTCACCGTGCCGGTGGCCGCTGTACTCGTGGTGATGTTGCCGCCCAGGCTGATGCCGTTGCCCGTGTAGCTCACTGCGCCCGTTGTTTTAACGCTCGAACTTTGCGTTAATGTGGTTCCGCTGTTTGCGGTTAGCGAAGCGATCGGCGTGATTCCTCCGACTGCTCCTCCTAGCGTAATCGTCCCCGCCGTGCCGCTCGTCAATCCAAGCGCAAAGGCGCCGTTGATCGTCGTCGAAGATCCTGAGAAATTGATATTGGACCCTGCTGCCGTTCCTCCGCCATTCGTCGTATCGATCGCCACACCGGCTGCCAATGTGACCGGGCCGGTCATCGTCACCGTACCGCTTGTAGCCGTGCTCGTAGTGATGTTGCCGCCCAGGCTGATGCCGTTGCCCGTGTAGCTCACTGCACCCGTTGTTTTAACGCTCGAACTTTGCGTTAATGTGGTTCCACTGTTTGCGGTGAGAGAAGCGATCGGTATGATTCCTCCGACTGCGCCTCCCAATGTAATCGTCCCCGCCGTGCCGCCCGTCAACCCAAGCGCAAAGGCGCCGTTGATCGTAGTCGAAGATCCCGAGAAATTGATATTGGATCCGGCTGCCGTTCCTCCGCCATTTGTCGTGTCGATGGCGACTCCCGCTGCCAATGTGATAGGTCCTGTCATCGTTACCGTGCCGCTGGTCGCTGTACTCGTAGTGATGTTGCCGCCCAGGCTGATACCAGTGCCTGAATAGCTCACCGCACCCGTCGTTTTAACGGTCGAACTCTGGGTCACTGTTGATGCTGCGCTCGTAGCGCTCAAAGAAGTAATAGCAGTCGTTGCACCAACTGCACCGCCAAAGGTGATCGTCGCCGCACCCGCCGTCGTAACGGTCAAATTGCGCGTATTGGCCGTTCCATCCGAATCGATCGTTGAATTAAAAGTCGCGCTGAAACCTGATGAGGGGCTAATCGTCACGCTGGTTGCAGTCGCAGTCGGAGAATTGTTTAACAAAACAACGCGGCCGGCCGGGAAGGAAATGCTGCTATTCGTCGTCGTAACTGCAATGGTATTTTGTAGCTGGATCTGCCCGGTGGTCGCTGAAAAGTTCAAAGTCCCAATCGAGATCGTGCCTCTTAATACGGTGATTCCCGTCGTTGTATTGGTCAACGTGGCAATACTGCTGGTTGCCGCTCCATTGATGGGGCCCACTGTGATCGTGCCTGTTCCGGAGCTGGCTGTGAACGTCGAGGCGGCAGGGACTTGGATTGTGCCCGTTGTAAAGGTCAAGGCATTGTTATTGGTTGTAAATGTCGTGACTCCCGAGCTCAATTGAAAATTGGTCGCGGCGGTGTATGTTTGGGCATTGGCGTTATAAGTTAAGCCATTGAAATTAATGGCGCCTAAACTCGTGAGTGCGGTAGCACCCGAAACGCCAGCAGATGCACCGCCAATACTATTGATATTGATTGTTGCAGCGTTGGTTACAGTCAGGGTGGAGAGCGCCGACGACCCTCCAACTACGCCTCCCAGAGTCACCGTCCCTCCCGTTCCTCCATTCAACCCAAGCGCAAAGGCGCCGTTGATCGTCGTCGAACTTCCCGAGAAATTGATATTGGACCCGGCTGCTGTTCCTCCGCCATTTGTCGTATCGATCACCACACCAGCTGCCAATGTGACCGGGCCCGTCATCGTCACCGTGCCGGTGGCCGCTGTACTCGTGGTGATGTTGCCGCCCAGGCTGATGCCGTTGCCCGTGTAGCTCACTGCGCCCGTTGTTTTAACGCTCGAACTTTGCGTTAATGTGGTTCCGCTGTTTGCGGTTAGCGAAGCGATCGGCGTGATTCCTCCGACTGCTCCTCCTAGCGTAATCGTCCCCGCCGTGCCGCTCGTCAATCCAAGCGCAAAGGCGCCGTTGATCGTAGTCGTACCCCCCGAGAAATTAATATTAGACCCGGCTGCCGTTCCTCCGCCATTTGTCGTGTCGATGGCGACTCCGGCTGCCAATGTGACCGGGCCGGTCATCGTCACCGTACCGCTTGTAGCCGTGCTCGTAGTGATGTTGCCGCCCAGGCTGATGCCGTTGCCCGTGTAGCTCACTGCACCCGTTGTTTTAACGCTCGAACTTTGCGTTAATGTGGTTCCACTGTTTGCGGTGAGAGAAGCAAGAGGCGTGATTCCTCCAACTGCTCCTCCCAATGTAATCGTTCCCGCCGTTCCGCTCGTCAACCCAAGCGCAAAGGCGCCATTGATCGTAGTCGAAGATCCTGAGAAATTAATATTGGATCCAGCTGCGGTTCCTCCGCCATTCGTCGTATCGATCACCACACCAGCTGCCAATGTGACCGGGCCCGTCATCGTCACCGTGCCGCTGGTCGCTGTACTCGTGGTGATGTTGCCGCCCAAGCTAATACCAGTGCCTGAATAGCTCACTGCACCCGTTGTTTTAACGGTCGAACTCTGCGTCACTGTGGTTCCACTGTTTGCGGTGAGAGAAGCAAGAGGCGTACTGGCCCCAACTGCGCCTCCCAATGTAATCGTCCCCGCCGTTCCGCTCGTCAACCCAAGCGCAAAGGCACCGTTGATCGTCGTCGAAGATCCTGAGAAATTAATATTGGATCCAGCTGCGGTTCCTCCGCCATTCGTCGTATCGATCACCACACCAGCTGCCAATGTGATAGGTCCTGTCATCGTTACCGTGCCGCTGGTCGCTGTACTCGTAGTGATGTTGCCGCCCAGGCTGATACCAGTGCCTGAATAGCTCACCGCACCCGTTGTTTTAACGGTCGAACTCTGGGTCACTGTTGATGCTGCGCTCGTAGCGCTCAAAGAAGTAATAGCAGTCGTTGCACCAACTGCACCGCCAAAGGTGATCGTCCCCGCACCCGCCGTCGTAACGGTCAAATTGCGCGTATTGGCCGTTCCATCCGAATCGATCGTTGAATTAAAAGTCGCGCTGAAACCTGATGAGGGGCTAATCGTCACGCTGGTTGCAGTCGCAGTCGGAGAATTGTTTAACAAAACAACGCGGCCGGCCGGAAAGGAAATGCTGCTATTCGTCGTCGTAACCGCAATGGTATTTTGTAGCTGGATCTGCCCGGTGGTCGCTGAGAAGTTCAAAGTCCCAATCGAGATCGTGCCTCTTAATACGGTGATTCCCGTCGTTGTATTGGTCAACGTGGCAATACTGCTGGTTGCCGCTCCATTGATGGGGCCCACTGTGATCGTGCCTGTTCCGGAGCTGGCTGTGAACGTCGAGGCGGCAGGGACTTGGATTGTGCCGGTTGTAAAAGTCAAGGCATTGTTATTGGTTGTAAATGTCGTGACTCCCGAGCTCAATTGGAAATTGGTCGCGGCGGTGTATGTTTGGGCATTGGCGTTATAAGTTAAGCCATTGAAATTAATGGCGCCTGAACTCGTGAGTGCGGTAGCA